>CAVUBI010000001.1:0-2204060 GCA_963739815.1 uncultured Gammaproteobacteria bacterium | reverse complement strand
GACTGCCAGATCTTCCTTCACCGAGACGAAGCCGGCGTTGGACAGTTCCGCCCGCGCGCTGGCGATGTGCCGGGACAGCACTTCCTGGCTGGGCGCGTAGATCGCCATGAGGAAGTGGTACTCGCCAAGCACGAAGTTGCCCGACGCGAGCTGGTCCATGGCCTGATCCAGTTCGATGATCTGGCTGACGGATTTGTCGCCGGAAGAAATCATCGCTCCCTTGGTGCGGTCGAGCGCCTTGAGCGCATCCTGGCGTCCCATCGGGCTGAATGAGTGGGTGATGACGTATTCGAAATCCAGGTATTTCAATCCATTCAAGATGCCCGGATAGGTTGCTTCGGTGTATTCCTTGATGTTCAAAATGGCACCAAAGTGGTTGATGCCCTTCGGGGTGGTGATGGCAAAGTCACCGGTCTTGGCCGAGAAGCGCTGCTTGCTCACCGGCAGATAGCTGTAAATGGGTGCCTGCAGCACAGGCACGGGTTCCTCGATACGGTTCAGCAGATAACCAAAGAACTCCAGTGCCTCGGAGAACACCACGCCGTTGGCGGCTTCGTACATGCCCATCCGGCACGGCGCGTATTCCTTCAATACGGCTTCCACATTGCCGGCCAGCTCCAGCATGGTGGTGATGGCCTGGGCCTGCTCGGCTCGCAGCCGGGCGACGTCGCTGGATTTCTCGCAAAGTGCTTACCGCTGACGATGGGTCGATAGATCATGGTGAGGCAGAGCTCGTTCTGCATGAGCTTTTGTGCAGACAAGCGCGGCATAAGTAGGCGTCGGACATGTGCTGGTTGAATGCCTGCTGGAAGTGACTGTGGTCCGTGGCCTGACGGCGGCGACGCACGTCGTGGACCCAGAACGCCACGTTGACGAAATCAGGCGCGCGCAATGTCTGCAGCATGCGGTTGAAGGTGTTGTGCCGGTGTTCGAGGTCCCACTCTTCCCGGCCCACGAACGGCAGGCCGCCCAGCCGCCACGCCAACAGGAAATCGCCGCCGGTGGTTTTGATCACCGTCGGCGAGACATGGGTGGACAGCGGGATGAATTCGCCGATGGCTGCGTCGGGACTGAACATGATGTGGCCATACCGTCTGGATCCGGGCGGTGCCCTGTGTTGCTGCAGCACCTGGATGGATAACTGCTTTTGTCCTTGCCTGTCGCTCGCGATAGCTGTTCGGTGTGAACAACCACATGCCGTTGTTGTTGCCGCACGTTGCGTACCCTGGTCCGGAGCTGAAGGCGCAGGCCCAGCAATCGGAAAATCATCTCGTCGCGCCGTGCCATCTGCCTCATGACCAAAATCACCGGCGGCATCAACAGCAGTAAACTGAGACGAAATACACCGCGAGCAAAAAGCACGCCGCCCGCGCCGATGAAGAACGGAACGTAGGGCACCCCCATGAACATGGCCGGACGCGTGCAGCCGCGAAACAGCGGATTTCTATGCATAGAAGTTAGTGCATGGGTCAGCAGGCTCGCCGTGCAGGCAGAAGCGCCCGCAGCGCTGGTGCTCCGCCAGGAACATCTTGGCGATCTGGCCAGCCGCGCCGATCAGGATGGCGCCGATCAGCACCGGGGCGACGTCACCGATGCGCTTGTGCGCGAACGCGATCTGATAGCCGGAGAAGACCACCGCGATGGTCACTACGATGATCGACAACGGCATTGAGGATCTTGTTGGATGTTGCGGCGAATCCGCAGGTCGTGTCTATCGTCTCGGTAGCGTCCTGCCCGAAGGCAACGCCGGGCAGGGCCAACACGAAGGCACGACGATATACAGAACAGGCATAGGCGTGCGCGGTGAGGTGCAGGATGCAGTTGCTTGCGAGCGGGTTCGGTTGCCATCTGGAGTTTCCTTATGGATGGTTGGGCAGCAGGCGGCTGTTTGCGACGGCCGCTCAGGCGCGGCTGCGCGTTGCAGTGAACGGCACGTCCTGCTGCAGCTCGGGAGTGGCCCCGTGACGCTCGGACAGTCGTGCGGCCGCAGCACGACGGGTGCCGGTGCGCGTCGGGTGAAGAGTCGAGCTGGTAGGATACGGGCTCGCTTATCAGAATACGAAAGCGTCATCGTGGATTCTCCTGGCGAAGGTCGGCGCGGTCGACGACGGTTGACGGCGCGGTGCATGGCTTGGCGATGCCGCGGTTGGCGCATGTGGCGTCGTTGGGCCGCGGACCTGGGAACGAAGACGGCGTCGGCTGGTCGCCGGTGGCTGCGCGCTCGCGCTTGAACATTGCCGCCAGGTCGGTGCGGTGCGGCTTGGCATCGTTGACGCACGTCGGACGTTCGACCGGCTTGTGGCGATCGGCGCGGGACGTGGCTGGCCGATGCGGTCTGGCGATCGCAGCTGGATCGCCGGTCGGTGGCTGCGCGGTCGTGTCCGTCGCCACGCTGCGCAGCGCGATCAGATAGCTGGCGCCGCCGGGCGTGGACGGTGACGGCTGCGGCGGTTGCGCGCGCGAGTGACCTGGGTGTTCGGTCGCAGCGGGATGGCCGCGTGGCCGTGATGCCGGCAGGCAAGGTATGCGCGCTCACGGCTGATCGATGCATAGACCTTCTGCACGTAGCCGTGCGGATACCCGGTTGCGAAGTTGCCCGAGTAGTAGCAACTGAAGGATTTGCCCCAGTCGCCTCCGCAGCTGGCGTGGCACTCGGCCAGGATGCGCGCTCCGGCCGCCAGGTTCGGGCAGGCGTCGAACGCCTTCTCGTAGGAATCGAGCCCGTATTTGCCCGAGGTTGGCGCGGTTGACCTGGGCCAGCCCCACTGAAAAGTTGTAGCCGCTTGGCCTCGAGCATCTGCGCGGTGGCCAGCGCCTCGGCGCAGGTTTCGTGGCTGGCGCACCAACTGCGCACCGACGACGCCGATGGCGTAGGGGTTGTGGGCGGATTCGACGTTCACGACGTGCTGCATCACCTCGGCCGGAACCGCCAGGTTCTGGCATGCCATCATTTCCATTCCGGTGAACACGTTGCGATCTCCCTGATCCGTGCTCAGTCATCGGCGGCTGTTCCGGCGAAAACTGCGGGCGGGATTGAAATCGATGCCG
This sequence comes from uncultured Gammaproteobacteria bacterium, assembly GCA_963739815.1. Classification (GTDB taxonomy): domain Bacteria; phylum Pseudomonadota; class Gammaproteobacteria; order Xanthomonadales; family Rhodanobacteraceae; genus Rhodanobacter. The sequence continues at coordinate 2,201,012 of CAVUBI010000001.1, read as the reverse complement.
GTGATGTAGCGGCGGCCGGCATGCGCCTTGATGTGCACCACGATGTCGATGGTCATCATCAACAGGCGCTTGATGATCGCGAACTCCAGCCCGGCGCCTTCGGCCGAGGCCTTCACCATCAGTGCGAGCTGGTCCCAGGTCTGCTCGGTGCTGCCGGCATGGCAACTGGTGATGGAGCCGGGATGACCCGAGGCGCAGTTGCGGATGAAGTAGAAGGATTCATCGCCGCGCAACTCGGCCAGGATGATGCGGTCGGGCTTCATGCGCAGGCACGCTTCCATGCAGCTCTTGGCGGTGACGTTGCTGGCGCTTTGGCCACCTTTCGAATACAGCAGATGCACCGCATTGGGCTGGCTCGATGAACAGCTCGCGGGCATCTTCGATGGTGACCAGCCGCTCGTCGGCGGGAATATGGTTGACCAGCGACTTCATGAAGGTGGTCTTGCCGCTGCCGGTGGCGCCGGAGACCACGATGTTCTTCTTGCACAGCACGGCCTTCCGGAAAAACTCGGCATAGCGCGCGAGTGCGCGCAACTCCAGCAGTTCGCGGTCCTGATCGCTGAGGCCGTGGCCGCTGCTCCAGGATCTGGTCGAAGAATCCATCCTCCTCGTATTGGTGCCAGCGTTTTGCGTGTGCTTGGAAGGCAGGCGGATGGTGATCGATACCTTGCCCGCATCGCAGGCCGGCGGTATCACGAACTGCGCGCGCTGGCCGGTGGGGAAGGTCAGCGACACCACCGGATCGGTATCGGTGATGCGTTGGCCGGTGTTGCTTTCGTTGACTACGGCGGTGCAGAACTGACGCGCGCGCTCGTAGGTGAGCGCTGGGACCTCCACCCGCTGCCAGCCCTCCGTGGCTCTCCAGATACATTTCGCCGGGTCGGTTGATGCAGATTTCGGTGACATCCGGCGACGCCATGTAATTCGCGGATGCCCAGCACCTCGTACTGGTAGTTCAGGAACTCGTTGGAGACGTCCGCAGCGACCGGCGATTGTCCGTGATCCATGCCGGTCCGTCCGCGGCATCAGTAGCGCGCCAGCACGCCGGTGAAGTCCACGTCCTTGGCGACATAGATGGTGACGACGGTGCCCTGGTTGATCGTTACTGTCGCCGGGCGGTTGGCGTGACGCTCGCACCGCCTGGTTGGCCAGGTTCTGCATGGTTCGCGCGGTATTGCTCTCGAACGGGGTCTGCGTCACGAAGCCGTTGCTTATCGTGGTGGTGCGCGGGCCATGTTCCGCGGCCTCGTACTTGAAGGCGTCGCTGAGCAGGCTGATCAGCAGCGCGGAGCCGATGCGGCTGCCCCAGTGCGAGTTGAGTGGCCCGGATGGCCGGCGCCGCCGAGGTTGTCGATGCCCGGGCTGGCCATGTTCACGTCGATGCCGGTGGGCGTGATGATGCGATCCCAGATCACCGCTACGCGATGGCCTGCGGATCGTGTCGTAGCTGCCCAGGACCTTCGAGCCCTTGGCAGCAGCAGGCGTCGGCCGTTGAAGGAATAGACCGGCTCGGTGACCAGGCACGAGGTGAAGCCGGGGATGTCGGTGATGATGCGGGTTTCCAGCACGCAGCGGATGTAGGTCCCGCGCACCATCAACGTGTCCGGCTCGTTGAGGTGCTGGGCGCTGGTGGCTTCGCGACTGCAGTCCTGGCCGGCAGCTGTTCGGCGGTGCCCGGAGGTCGCGAGCATGGCCTGCACATAGGTCAAGCTTGCTTGCCGGGTGGCGCTGCGCTACCGCTGATGCGGCGTTGCCAGCAGCGCTCGATCAAGGTCGGCTCGCGCGGGGCCTGGCGGTGCCGGCCGTGGTCGGCGGTGGCTGGCGATGGCGGAGCGGTGGCAGCGGTGGCTGCAGCGTGATGGCTCTGCGGCAGCGGTGTCGGATCGGCGGCGCACGTGGCAGCGCCAGCGATCGGCTGGGCGCCTCGGCACCGGTCACCTTTTCTTCCCGCGGCTTGCGGTTTCGTCCTTGCGTGCCGCGCTGCTGAACATCCAGAAGCGCCAGCGACCAGCAAGCAGCACGACGATGCCGCGCCAGGAACACCAGCGCGCGCCGGTTCATGCGCCGCAGTTCGCTGGCTTCAACTGCGGGCGCGTTGGCATCCAGATCCGGCTGCGCGCACTGCGCTGATATGGCGCAGCGTACGGGTTGCCGGCCAGCGCATCGCTGGCCGAGTCCGCTGGCCGTGCGTCGCGCTCGTCGTCGTAGGGTCGTCGTCGGGGTGGTTGGGAGGTAGTTCGGGCTCACTGGTTGGTGTTCCTGCGCAGGCCGACGACGTTGTTGCCGTGGCGAATGACCAGGTAGGGATAGGTGCCATGGACGACGATGGTGTTGCTTTCGACGGTGGTGTTGACCACGAAGTCCTCGCCGTGCTCGCGCTCGCGCATGTAGACGGCCGGGAAATTGCCGGTGGGAAATGCCTTCAGGTCGCTCATTTTTATGTAGGTGAACTGACCGTCGTCGTAGACGTTGGCCGGAACCAGCCAGGCCCGCTTTGCTGCGGGTCGCATAGTCGTAGTTGAAGTTGTAGCTGCGGTCCTTGACCAGCGCGGTGCTCAATGCGCGGCGTCTGCAGCTGCCTTGTCTTCGTGCGACGAAGCTCGGTGTCGGCGGGATAGGTGAATTCGATCTTGTACTGCACGCCGGCCTGCCTGGCCTGGTCCAGTGTCTTCCAGTCCGTGGCCACCACCTTCAATTCGAAGATGTAGGAATGCGTCGCCGTGCGGATCATCATGTTGGTGTCCACGTCCACGTTCTTCGGCTTGAGATAGAACACGTTGTCGCGGCGGGTCAGCTCCCAGCCGGCGCTGAAGCCGGTGCTGTAATCGAGGATTTTCTCGTTCGGGCTCAGCTCGATCTGGGTGGTGATGCCCAGCCGGTCCGCACCTGATAAATGCTGGTCCGGCTTGTATTCGTATTGCTGTACCACTTGCGCCTGCAGCGCGGTACTGACCATGGCGCGGAGCCAGGCATGCGATGCCAGCCAGAGCTGTGACTCGCGATTCATCGCCGAGCGACTCCGTGGCGTTATGCGCGGTTGCGCGGCTGCCGATGTGCGGTGACGTTGGCGTGCGGCGCCGGTCGGCTTGCACCGGACTCGCCGGCGAGTCGGCGCCGGGACTTGGTGGCGGGCATGCGGCTGGCGACCGGCGATCGCGCGGCTGGCATCGATGCAGGCCGGTGCCGTGAATTTCAGCCGGCGGTGCAGAGGCGTAATCGTTGTCCACGCGATAGCTGGTCACCTGGAATCCCAGCGGATTCTCGATTCGATTCTGGTCGTCCATTTTCAGATTGGGCTTGTAGGTGAACTCGAGCGTCGCGATCTTGTTGTCCAGCGGCCGGGTGCGCGCCGGTCTGCTTGTCGTAGAGGCTGCGCTGGAAACGCACCGTCGCGCCTTTGGGCGTCTCGCCCGCACCTCCGCCTATCAGCACGGATGCTGAGTAGCTTGACGCGGATGGCCCGATTCTTGCCGTAGAGCTTTGTCGAGGCTGTCGGGATTGTTCGCGCGAGTACAGTGCGGTGTAGGCCGCCTTGACGCCGGGTGAGGACATGGTCTGCACGGTGGTCCAGTCGCGCAGATTCAGCATGGCCATGTCGTACGACTCGCGCGCCAGCACGAAGTGGGCGACGTTGCTGCGGTTGATTGCTTCGCTGGTGGTGATGCTGCGCGATGGCGAAATCTTCCGTAAGTCGGGCCACGGTGCTGGTGCCGGTATAGGCGTCGGCCATGACCAGATACGGCACCTTTTCCTTCAGCGGCAGCATGTAGAAGTAGCCGCCGGCGAGGATCAGCGCCATGGCGATGGCGGCAAACGCCACCCACCACGCGCGGCGCTCGCTGCGCCTGGCGATGTCGGCGATGGTCAGTTCGAAATTGACCGATCTGGCGACGGCTTTGTCGACTTTCCGGCTGGATGGCTTTCGACAGGCATCAGCAGAACGACTCGCCTTGCTAGATCGTGGCGGCTCGCTGATTTCCGTGTTCATTTGATGCCTGCCGGTTGGGCGAAGCCGGTGCAGGAGCCGGACCGCTGTCCGCACGGACAGCAGCCGCTGATCGAGGTGGCCGGCCGAACCAGGATCTTCCGATCTGTCGCGGACGACGTATACGCCTTGCACGGCGTAGATGCGTGGTCAGTTGCTGTGCAGCAGAGTCGAGGTCTGGTGTGCGGATGCCCGATACCGGCGTGTACAGCGTGACGTCGAAGGGGAGCTGATAGGACAGCGTCTCGCCCCGAGTCCCTCGCCCAGCGTGTCAAGCATGGTCTTGAGTGTCTCGTCCATGGGTGCGGCATAGAACATATAGGCTGCAGTCAACGGTATTTCGGTGGGATGCGTCTGAAATGGTTCACTGGTTTCCAGCTGCCACCGAAATTTCTTGGCTGCCGGGCGTGCCGCATCCCGCCAGAAGCGATGCTCGCGATGATCAGGCTGCTTCCTGAAGCGTGATTCAGAACTTGGTTTCCACGTTTTATCCGCGTCAAGTAGTTGAATTGCCGCGATAGCCATGGCGTATCGTGATTTGTCATTCATGCGAGCCGACGCGACTGGCGTCCTCGTGCAGTTGCCGGAATAAGTGAGTCGGATCTCGGTAGCCGTGCCAGGGTCGTATTTGTCGGCGCATGCGTGACTATCGGTCAGGCGATGCCGAAGGCACGCGCGATTACCGGCGGTGTCGAATGATCGTGTCGTGCGACTTTCAGTGGCTCGCGGTACCGAGCGCGACAGAGCTCGACCGCTGGTGGTAGTCGTGGCCTTCGTTATCGTCGCGATGTTGGTGTGGGAGACAGGCTCCCACTCACGTGAGTCGTTCGATTCATTCGAGTCCCCTGTTCAGGTGCGCATCAGTGGGAATGTCTCTGCAGTCTGTGATCCGTTCATCGCGATCCGTCAAAGCTGCGCTTTGATCCATGTGCGAGCCTGGCGCCTATCTGCTGTCGCAAGACCGTGGCTGCGCGGGCGAGCAGTTTCATTCCACGCGTCCAGTGGCAGTTGCGCCGATTGCGTCGCAAATTGCGCAGACATCTATATAAGTCAGGCGCTTATGCAGAGCAGTAGGCGTTTGCATGCGGCGTGGCCGTTGAAGCGCGCTGCGAGGATGTAGTCCCACGCCGACTCGGCTCGCGAGTGATTGGTCCAGGCAGGATGATCGTGCGGCGAGCAGCGTCGCGGTGTCGAGGCGTCGCGAATGCAGCGTGTTGTACGGATGTCGGCGACGCGATGCGCTCAGCCGGCCTCGAACGCTCCGCGCAACCATTCACTGCGCGAACAGCTTCGGCCGGTCCCGTCGTAGCTCACCACGTCGAAGCGACAAGCGCGACGTGCGTGTTGCGGATGCGCGGCCAGCCAGTGTTGCGCGGCGAGGATCAGCTTGGCCTGTTTGCTGGCGGTGACCGAGGCGGCGGCGTCGCCGTGGCTGGCGCTTTTGCGGTAGCGCACTTCGACGAACACGATGGTGTCGCCGTCGCGCATCACCAGGTCGAGTTCGCCGTGGCGGGTGGTGTAGTTGCGTGCCAGCAGTTTCAGGCCGGCGCGTTCGAGTTCGGCGCAGGCGCGCTGCTCGAAGTCGTCGCCGGCGGCGCGCATCAGTGCCGGCGTCGGGCTGACGATGCCGCTCGGGTGCTGGCGCTGGCTGCCGGCGTGGATGGCCGGCGGGCGGTGCGCTGGTGGGCATGTCGTCCATCTGCAGGCTGCCGCCGAGCGGGCGCGCCAGGCCGTTCTGGAACTGCGCCCAGATCAGCACGCGGCGGATGCGGCCGAACTGGTCGGCGGTGAGCTGGCCGCTGGCGCCGGGCATGTAGCTGCCCGGGTGTGCGCGCAGCCAGTCGAGGTAGGGCACCAGGTTCCATGCGTCCATGCCGAACGCGAACAGGCGCGCGGCGCCGCCGCGGGCGGCGGGCAGCTGGGCGGCGATGTCGTCGTGGTTGGGCAGGCCGGGCTGGGCGTCGAACAGCCACGGCGCGTCGCAGAATTCCACGCCGTCCAGGTCGCGGTTGGCCGCGGCGTCGTCGCTGCCTTCGTAGACGTGCGAGGTGGCGAACACCGGCAGGGTGACCTGGGCGATGCGCAGTTGCGGCAGCAGCAGGCGTGCCTGGGCCGGGCGCATGCTGATGAAGATGCCGCTGTCGTTCGCGACGGCCGGTTCGGGCGCTGCCGTGCTGCTGGCGGATGCCGGCGCAGCTGTAGAGCCGGTCGGGAAGTGCATCCCGGCGATGATGTCGGCGTAGCTGGTGGCGCCCGGCGGCAGGGTGATGCTGCCGGCGAGCTCGCCGCCGCGGGAGGCCAGCTCGGCCTTGAAGGCCTCCGCCGCGCGCTGCGCGAAGTCGTCGGTGGACACCAGCACGTAGACCTTGCGCAGGCCGCGCTCGATCAGGTGGTCGGCGGCCTGGGCGCCTTCGGTTTCCGGCAGCAGGCCGAATTCGCTGGCGTCGCCGATCGGGAGTTGTTTGATCATCGGGGTGGTTCAGCGCCAGCACGGGCACCGGCAGGTGCCCTGGCTGAATACGGCGGTGACCTCGCCGCGGGTCAGCGGGCCGATCACCAGTTTGGCGCCGTCGCCGACGGCCTGCTGGTAGGCCTTGATGGCGCCTTCACCGGTGCCGAGGCTGTCGTAAACGCGTACCGACGGACGCGGCGCGTGGTTGCGGCCGGCATCGAGATAGGCGGCGAAAAAGCCTTCGCGGATCGCCGCGCTGGCGGAGGCGAAGTTGTCGGCGTTGGGCAGCAGCAAGGCGACTTGCGTGGGCACCTTGTAGCCTTCGCGCACGTTGGCGTTGGCGCCGGGCAGCAGGGTGCCGACGGGTTGCTGCAGGTCCGGCGGCGGCTGCGCCACGGTGACGCCGAGGTGGCTGAGGGCTTCGTTGACCCAGGGCAGCATGCGGTCGCCGCGCTGCATCGCCGGCGGCGCGCTGCTTGAGCGAGGCGACGCCGACCTGGTCGAGCAGGGCGAGAATCTGCTGGCGGTTCTGTGCGTGGTCGTAGCCGCTCAGCTGGGCGTCCATCTGCACGCGGGTGCGCGCGCCGCCCCAGGATCGCCGCTGGCGGCCATGGCGCGGGCACGCATTCCAGCAGGCGCAGCTGCAGCTCGGCGGGCACCGCGACGTTGGGCTGCGTGGTGAGGCGCAGCGCGGTGGCGGCATCGTGCTGGTCGAGCGCCAGCTCGGCGCGCAACAGGTCCAGGCGCAACGGCTCGTCGCCACTCAGGCGCTCGCGCTTGATGCTGTCCAGCACCGGTGCGGCGCGGTCGAGCCGGCCTTCCTCGCGCCATGCTTCGGCGGCCAGCAGGCGGTAGCTGTCGGCGCGGCCGCGGGATTGGGTGGCCAGGGTCAGGTAAGCCTGCGCGGCCTGGTCGAACTGGCCTTGCCCGGCCAGGGCTTCGGCGCTTTGCGCGGCAGCGGTTTCGGCGGGCGAGCGCGGGACGTTCGTCGGCACGCAGGCGGCCAGCGCCAGGGAAAGCAGCAGTCCGATCGCGGCGGCGCGCGAGAGGCGCATGAAGCGCATGGGAGGTCCCTTGTTCGTCATGGTCATCAATGCGCGATCATAGCCGATCGACTTGCCGGCTCACGGCGCAGGAGTTCTCAGATGTCAACTGTTCAGTCAGGCTGCCTGTGGGTGGTGGCCACCCCGATCGGCCATCGTGACGACTTGTCCGCCCGCGCGATCGAGACGCTGCGCGCGGCGGCGGTGATCGCGGCGGAAGACACGCGGCACAGCCGGCCGCTGCTGGTGCATCACCATATCGATACGCCGCTGATCGCGTTGCACGAGCACAACGAGCGCGACGCGGTGGATGCGATCGTGCGCCGGATGCAGGGTGGCGATGCGGTGGCGCTGATCTCCGATGCGGGCACGCCGCTGATCAGCGACCCCGGTTTCCGGCTGGTGCGTGCGGCGCGTGCCGCCGGCATCCGCTGCATTCCGGTGCCGGGCGCGTGTGCGGCGATCGCCGCGCTGTCGGTGGCCGGCCTGCCCAGCGACCGCTTCGTGTTCGAGGGTTTCCTGCCGCCGAAGGCGGCGGCCCGGCGCAGCCGTCTGCAGGAGCTGGCCGGCGATGCGCGCACGCTCATCTTCTATGAGTCGTCGCATCGTGTTGCCGAGAGTCTGGTCGACATGCGCGACGTGTTCGGCGCCGGGCGCGAGGCGGTGCTGGCGCGCGAGCTGACCAAGGTGTTCGAGACGGTGCTGGGCGAGCCGCTGGCGGAGCTGGCGGCGCGGGTCGCCGCCGATCCCAACCAGCAGCGCGGGGAATGCGTGCTGCTGGTCGCCGGTCGTGGCGAGGAGGTCGACGCGAAGCTGGCCGAGGGGCAGCGCGTTTTCGCGATCCTGCGCGAGGAGCTGCCGCCGGCGAAGGCGGCCAAGCTGGCGGCGGCGATCAGCGGGGCGCCGCGGAAGGCGCTGTATGACGCGGGGAACGGGGAACAGGGGACGGGGAACGTGTAGGGCGCGCAACCGGGTCGGTGCGTGTGGGGCCGGGGCGGTGGGAAGCGTGCAGAAAGACGCTGTGCTTCTGCGTTGCCCGGCCTGCCGCTTTGCGCGGTTTCGCCTTAGAAGCCCATCCCGTACGGATCGTTGCCGGCCAGTTCCTGGGCGTTGTCGGTGCCGCCTTCGGCGAGGCGGATCTTCAGCGCCAGGCCGTCGCGCGAATCGGACTTGTTGAGCGCTTCCTCCAGCTCCACGCGGCCTTCCTTGTACAGCCGGTACAGCGACTGGTCGAAGGTCTGCATGCCTTCCTGCAGGCTGCGGTCCATCGCTTCCTTGATCTCGTGGATCTGGCCGCGGCGGATCATGTCGCGGATCAGCGGCGTGTTCAGCAGCACCTCGGCGGCCGGAATGCGGCGGCCGTCCTTGCCCATCACCAGGCGCTGGCTGATCACCGCGCGCAGGTTCAGCGCCAGGTTCATCAGCACGTTCTTGTGCGCCGATTCGGGGAAGAAGTTGAGGATGCGCTCCAGCGTCTGGTCGGCGTTGTTCGAGTGCAGCGTGGCCAGGCACAGGTGGCCGGTTTCGGAGAACGCGATCGCCGCCTCCATCGTGTCGGTGTCGCGGATCTCGCCGATCATGATCACGTCCGGCGCCTCGCGCATCGCGTTCTTCAGCGCCTCGTGATAGCTGTGCGTGTCCAGCCCCACCTCGCGCTGGTTGACGATCGACTTCTTGTGCCGGTGCAGGTATTCGATCGGATCCTCGATGGTGAGGATGTGGCCGGACGAGTTGGTGTTGCGCTGGTCGATCATCGCCGCCAGCGTGGTCGACTTGCCCGAGCCGGTGGCGCCGACCACCAGGATCAGGCCGCGCGGCTCCATGATCAGGTCGCGGAAGATGCCGGGCAGCTGCAGCTGGTCGATGCTGGGGATCTCGCTCTTGATCGCGCGGATCACCATGCCCACTTCGCCGCGCTGCTTGAACACGTTGATGCGGAAACGGCCGGCTTCCTTCACCGCCAGCGCCATGTTCAGCTCCAGGTCGCGCTCGAACTGCGGCACCTGGCCCTCGTCCATCAGCGAGTAGGCGATCTTCTTGACCATGCCGCTGGGCAGGCCGGTGTTGCCCAGCGGATACAGCTTGCCCTCGACCTTGATGTTCACCGGGGCGCCGGTGGTCAGGAACATGTCCGACGCGCCCTTGTCTACCATAAGCTTGAGGAAGTAGCCGATATCCACGAATGACCCCTGATTGCGCAATGCGCGTTGCAATGATGGATTATGCCTGCCCACAATACGCCGCGACACACCATGAGGACTGTGATGCACATCTTTTCCCCGCCGGCCGGATCTGCCGGCCGTATCCGTTCGGCAACGGCCGTTCTGGCGTTGACCCTGGCGTTGACTGGTTGCGCCTACGGTGCCGCCGCCGAATGACTCGATGAACATGGCGCAGACGCAGCTGCAGATGGCGCGCGATGCCGGCGCGGCGGATTATGCGCCGGTCGACCTGGGCTTTGCGCAGGACAAGTTCCAGCAGGCGCAGGGCGCGATGGCCGAGCGCAAATATGCCGACGCGGCGAGCCTGGCCGAAGAATCGCGGGCCGACGCCGAACTGGCGCAGGCCAAGGCGCGGCTGGGTGCGGCGCGGGCGCAGATCCAGAGCAAGATGCAGCGAGAACGACCGCCTGCGCGCAGCAGGGCGAGCAGCAGGAGGCCGACCGCGCGGAGCAGCAGCCCGCTCCCGGCGCCCGCTCCCGCGGAGCCGCCGGTCGGGGACGATGCCGCCACCCGCGTCGTCGTCGCTGTCCAGCCGCCGCCGGACAATGGCTTCCAGACCGTACCCGACACCACCCAGCAGCCCAATCAGGGAGGCCAGCCATGAAGCGCTCCACTGCAACGATGCTTGCCGCCATGGCGCTGGCGTTGACCCTGATCGGATCGGCGCATGCCAGGCAGGACGATATCGACATCAACCGGCTGAGCAGCAGCCTCGACCAGCTCGCCAACGATCCGGGCATGGGCAGTATGCCCAGGCCGAGCAGGCGCGCGCACGCGATGCGATCAACCGGCTGGCCCAGGCCAGCTCGCGCGAACGGCCGCACGCGCTGTACCTGGCCGAACGCCGGGTCGACCTGGCCAAGACGGCGGCGCAGCTGCAGGACGCCCAGATCAAGCTGACCCAGCTCGACCGCGAACACGACCAGATCCTGCTCGACAACAGCCGGCGCGACGCGGAAATGGCCCGGCGCGAACTGGAGCGCCAGCGCCTGCAGTACCAGCTGGCCCAGGAAGAAGCCGCCGGCTGCAGCAGCAGGGCGAGGAGTATTCGCAGGCGGCCGATCAGGCGCGCGCCGAAGCCGATCAGGCGAAGAAGCTGGCCGCGGCGCAGAGCAAGGTGGCCAAGGCTGCCCGCCGCCAGGCCGCGCTGGCGGCCCAGGCCGCCAAGGCGATGCGCTCGCAGATGGAAGACAGCAGCCAGCCGGCCGAGCCGGCTCCGAAGACCCGTCGAAAACGCACCGCTGACGGCGACTCGGCAGGCGCGCCATCGGGGCGCCCTGCGGCCGGCCTGGCACGTGGCTGGCTGCGGGTTTCGGTTGCGACAAATGTAAAACACTGTTTTAACAGCTTTTTACGACAAGATCACAGTTTCGCGAAGCCTGCCTCGAAAGGCTTGCACCCCCTCTGGCGGGGGAGTAGGGTCAAAGCCCCATGAGGCACCCACGCCTCATGGGTCACTGACCTGAACCATGCGCCCATTCCACGTTCCATGCTCCACCTGCGCTCCGGAATTCCGGCGTGGGTCGTGGATGTGCGCATGAGTTCAACCGTCGGCGGGCGTTCCGTAGTCACGGGCATCCGCCAACCCACTCGCGAGGAGGTCGGATCATGTTTGAAAACCAGCAGCGTGATGATGTCGAGGCATTGATGAAGGCCGATGCGGAATTCCGCCGGCTCTACCAGCACCACCGGGAACTCGACAGCAAGGTGCACGACGCCGATATCGGTGTGCTCCCCATCGACGATGTCACCCTGACCAGCATGAAGAAGGAGAAACTGCTGGCCAAGGCGCGACTGGAGCGCATGTGGACGGATCGCGCGCACCTCATCCACTGACTCTGTGATTTCACTGAAGCGCGGCCCCGGGCTCATCCCGCTGTATCGGAATGGGTGCCGGGGCCGCTGCGCTTCCGGCGTTCGGCCCGGGCGAGCTCGGTTATCATGGGCGTCCTGCCGCCTGCGGTGTCGCCCGCAGGCGCGCCTTTCCAATGACGGAGCCCCCATGACGGTCCACCAGAGTGTCCTCGAACTGATCGGACGTACCCCGATGGTGCGCGCGCAGCGCCTGGACACCGGGCCCGTGCGAGCTGTTCCTCAAGCTGGAAAGCGCCAACCCCGGCGGTTCGATCAAGGACCGCATCGGCCTGTCGATGATCGAGGGCGCCGAGAAGGACGGCCGCATCCGCCCGGGCGACATCCTGGTCGAAGGCACCGCCGGCAACACCGGCCTGGGGCTGGCCCTGGTCGCGCAGCAGAAAGGCTACCGGCTGATCCTGGTGGTGCCGGACAAGATGAGCCGCGAGAAGATCTTCAACCTCAAGGCGATGGGCGCCGAAGTGGTGCTGACCCGTTCGGACGTGGCCAAGGGCCATCCCGAGTACTACCAGGACATGGCCGAGCGGATCGCCCGCGAAACGCCCGGCGCCTACTTCATCAACCAGTTCGGCAACCCCGACAACCCGGCCGCGCACATCGCCACCACCGGGCCGGAAATCCTCGAGCAGATGGACGGCAAGGTCGATGCGATCGTGGTCGGCTGCGGCTCGTCCGGCACGCTGAGCGGCCTGTCGAAGTTCTTCGCCGAACACTCGCCGCAGACCGAACTGGTGCTGGCCGATCCGGTCGGCTCGATCCTGGCGCAGTACATCAACGAGGGCACGCTTTCGACCAAGTCCGCCAGCTGGATGGTCGAAGGCATCGGCGAGGATTTCCTGCCCTCGATCAGCGACTTCACCCGGGTGAAGAAGGCCTACGCGATCTCCGACAAGGAGAGCTTCCTCACCGCGCGCGAGCTGCTGGCGAAGGAAGGCGTGCTCGGTGGCTCGTCCACCGGCACCCTGGTGGCGGCGGCGCTGAAATACTGCCGCGAGCAGACCGTGCCGAAGCGCGTGGTGACCCTGGTCTGCGACACCGGCAACAAGTACCTGTCCAAGCTGTACAACGACTACTGGATGCTCGACAACGGCTTCATCGAGCGCGAGCAGCACGGCGACCTGCGCGACCTGCTGCTGCGCCCGTTCGCCCAGCGCGACACCGTGGTGGTCGGTCCCGAACGAGCTGCTGATCACCGCCTACAACCGCATGAAGCTGTACGACGTGTCGCAGCTGCCGGTGATGGACGGCCGCAAGCTGGTCGGCATCGTCGACGAATCCGACGTGCTGATGCATGTGCACGCCGACGAGAGCGCGCTTCCGCGACCCGGTATCGACCGCGATGATGACCAACCTGCAGATGCTCGACGTGCGCTCGCCGATCGAGGCGCTGCTGCCGGTGTTCGAGCGCGGCCATGTCGCGATCGTGGTCGACGGCGAGGAGTTCCTCGGCCTGATCACCCGCATCGATCTGCTGAACTAGCTGCGTCGCAAGGTGAACTGAACGATCCGGTGCCACGCGTGTCGAGGCAAGCCCGGCGCGCGAAAGGTTGCGTTAATGCAGTCCTGCCAGAATCGCCTGCCCATGGCGGACCCGGCGGCTCTGCCATCCATCAAAGGAAGCTGCCACGATGTGCGGAATTGTTGCTGCCGTTGCCCAGCGTGATGTCGCGCCGCTGCTGATTGCCGGCCTGAAGGCGCTCGAATACCGGGGTTATGACTCGTCCGGCGTAGCCGTGCTCGACCGTGGCGCGATCCAGCGCGTGCGCGCCAAGGGCAAGGTGCGCGAGATGGAGGCGTTGTACCTGGCCGACCCGCTGCCCGGCGGCACCGGCATTGCGCATACCCGCTGGGCGACCCACGGCGTGCCGAACGAGGCGAACGCGCATCCGCACATCGCCGGCCGCGTGGCGATCGTGCACAACGGCATCATCGAGAACTATGCCAGCCTGCGCGCCGAACTGCAGGCGCGGCGGCCACGTGTTCACTTCGGAGACCGATACCGAGGTGATGGCCGCGCTGATCGATCGGCATATCGGCCAGGGCATGAAGCTGCGCGAGGCGGTGCTGGCCACCGTGCGCGAGCTGGAAGGCGCCTACGCGATCGCCGTGGTCAGCAGCGACGAGCCCGACCGCGTGGTCGGCGCCCGTCGCGGCGCGCCGTTGCTGGTCGGCCTCGGCATCGGCGAGAACTTCCTCGGCTCCGACGCGCAGGCGCTGATCCAGGTCACCAACCGGATGCTGCATCTCGACGAGGACGACGTGGTCGAGATCACCCGCGACAGCGTGCAGGTGTTCAGTCTCGACGGCACGCCGGTCGAGCGCGCCGTGCACGAAAGCGAACTGTCCACCGACGCGGTCGAGCGGGGCGAGTATCGCCACTACATGCAGAAGGAAATCTTCGAGCAGCCGCGCGCGGTGGCCGACACGCTGGAGGCGCGCATCGGCCCGCATGGCGTGCTGCCGAATATTTTCGGCATCGACAGCGATGCGCTGCTGCAGGCCACCCGCGGCGCTGCACATCGTCGCCTGCGGCACCAGCTACCACGCCGGCCTGGTCGCCAAATACTGGATCGAGGAATACGCGAAGTTGCCGGTCAGTGTGGAAGTGGCCAGCGAATATCGCTACCGCGAAACGGTGGTGCCGGCCGACACCTTGTTCGTGGCGATCTCGCAGTCCGGCGAAACCGCCGACACGCTGGCCGCGTTGCGCGAGTCGCGTCGCCGCGGCTACCTCGGCACCCTGGTCATCTGCAATTCGCCCGAGTCGTCGCTGGTGCGCGAGTCGGACCTGAAGCTGATGACCCGTGCCGGCCCGGAAATCGGCGTGGCCTCGACCAAGGCATTCACCACGCAGCTGGCCGGCCTGGCCCTGCTGGCGCTGGAACTGGCCCGCCGCAACGGTCTGGACGATGCAGCGCTACGCGGCGCTGTGCGCCGAACTGCAGCACTTGCCGCGCGCGATCGAAAACGCGCTGCAGCTGGAGCCGGCGATCATCGAGCTGGCCGGCGAGTTCATCAATCGCCAGCACGCGCTGTTTCTCGGCCGTGGCGCGCAATATCCGGTGGCGCTGGAAGGCGCGCTCAAGCTCAAGGAAATCTCCTATATCCACGCCGAGGCGTATCCGGCCGGCGAACTCAAGCACGGCCCGCTGGCCCTGGTCGACGAGAACATGCCGGTGGTCGCGGTGGCGCCGAACGGCCCGCTGCTGGACAAGCTCAAGTCCAACCTGCAGGAAGTGCGCGCGCGCGGCGGCCGCCTGATCGTGTTCGCCGACGGTGCCGCCGGCATGGACGACATGGCGCAGCCACGGCGCGATGCTGCGCGTCGAATCCGGTGGCAGCTTCATCGCTCCCGCCGTATTCACCGTGCCGCTGCAACTGCTTGCCTATCACGTCGCCGTGCTGCGCGGCACCGACGTCGACCAGCCACGCAACCTCGCCAAGTCGGTGACCGTCGAATAGCCGCCTGAATCCGCAGGCGACGAAGGTCGCGCCTCAGGCGCGGCCGTAGACGTCGTCGTAGCGCACGATGTCGTCTTCGCCGGGATAGCTGCCGGACTGCACCTCGATCAGCTCCAGCGACACCTTGCCGGGGTTGTGCAGGCGGTGCTTGCTGCCCTGCGGGACGTAGATGTTCTGCTGCTCGAGTGGGAGCGCCTTGTCGTCGCAGGTGACCCTGGAGCCTTGGGCTGTTGCTGATCTTCTTCATGTCGTGGATGGCATGGCGATGGCCCCCGGCGTGGCGTCGTCCATGATGGGCAGGCGCTGACGCCGGCCCGTATGGGATGGCTGGTGGGGAAGTCGGAGCCGGCGTTGGACCTGCGTGCAAATACGTTATGGCCCTGGCTGCGCCACCGGTGCAGCGTGGGGCGTTGGCCGTGGGTTGCAGACACGCTAGGGGATGCCTGGCCGGAAGGCGGCTGCCTTCGACATCAAACACTCCTGCGCCTACGACGGCCCGGCTGCGCTCGAGCGAGGCGACTCCCCAGGCAGGACCGGTCCTCGCCGCGCCGAATGCGGCCGGAAGTGACGCGATCGACCATGAGGCGATCCCCCGTAAAGCCCTTGGCCACGACTCCGCGCTCTTTGTCGGGACAGGAGGCTTGCACCCGCGAAACCCCTCGAAGTGGGCGATTTCAAACGCCAAAAAGTGAAGCAGTTCGCAAGTTCTTGCTTGCAATTCCGTTCTATCGTAATTTGGTACGGATAATGCTTGCATTCGCGATACGAATTCCAAGTAAACCTACAGGGGATGCCATGAACAAGATCTACCGCGTGATCTGGAGCCGTGCGCGGCGTTGCTTCATGGCCGTCAGCGAGCTGGCACGCAGCACCGGGCCTGACGCCGGGGGCGACGGACGCGGTATTTTGCGCTCTGCGGATAGCAAAAACTTACGTCCGCTTGCTCTGGCAGTCCTGCTTGCGTTCAGTCCCTGGACCTACGCCACCGACCTGCCTACCGGGGGGCAGATCGTGGCGGGAGCGGGCTCCATCGCCCAGTCCGATCGCACTCTTACCATCACGCAGAACAGCGCCAATCTGGTCGCGAACTGGCAGAGCTTCTCGGTTGGCCGCGACAGCACCGTGCAGTTCGTCCAGCCATCGGCCAGTGCGGTCGCGCTGAACCGTGTGCTCGGCAACGACGTTTCGGTGATCCAGGGGGCGCTGAAAGCCAATGGCCAGGTGTTCCTGGTCAATCCCAACGGGGTGCTGTTCACGCCCACGGCACGGGTGAATGCGGCGGCCATCGTGGCTTCCACGCTGGAGCTGAGCACCGAGGATTTCCTGGCGGGCAACTACACGTTTACAGGCGACAGCCAGGGCAGCGTCGTCAACCAGGGCCACATTGAAGCGATCCATGGCGGCAGCATCGCTCTGGTGGCAGCGCATATCGTCAACGACGGCACGCTGGACGCGCCGGGTGGCCAGGTGTTGCTGGGTGCCGGTCGCAAGGTGATGCTGGACCTGGGTGGTCCCGTAAAGCTGGAAGTGGAGCAAGGCGCGCTGGATGCCCTGATCAGCAACGGCGGTGCGATCAAGGCCAGCGGCGGCGCCGTGCTGCTCACCGCGCGGGCCGCGCAGGATCTGGCCGCCACCGTGATCAACCATACCGGTGTGATCGAAGCGCAGTCGCTCGGTGCGGGCCGCGACGGCACGGTGGTGCTGCTCGGCGAGCAGGGCACGGTGACGGTGGGTGGACTCATCGACGTGTCGTCGGCCGCCGGCAAGGGCGGCAAGGCCGTGGTCACCGGCGAGCGGGTGCTGCTCGATGACGGCGCGCACGTGGATGCGCGCGGTGCCACCGGCGGTGGCGAAATCTACGTGGGCGGCGGCTGGCAGGGCCAGGATCCGGCGATCAAGCAGGCCAGTGCCACGGTGATCGGCGCGGGCGCCGTGCTCGACGCTTCCGCCACGACGCGCGGCGATGGCGGCACCATCGTGGCGTGGTCGGACATCCATCGTGCCGATGGCGTGACCCGGGCCTATGGCAGCTTGCTGGCACGTGGCGGCGCGCTCGGCGGCAACGGCGGGCGCATCGAGACCAGCGGCCACGATCTGGACGTGGGACGGGCACCGGACATGGGCGCGGCGGCGGGTAACGGCGGCCTGTGGCTGCTCGATCCGTACAACATCATCATCGACTCCAATCCCGGAAACACAGGCATCGGGGCGAGCAGCCCGTTCGTGTCGGGCGGGAACGACGCGCATCTGGGCATCGACGTGATCGACGCTGCCTTGCAAGTCGGTGACGTGACTATCCAGACCGGGGCCGGCGGCACGCAGGCAGGCAACATTTACTGGCAGGCGCTTTACAACTATGCCGGCGCCGCGGCACGCAAGCTCACCCTGGACGCGCATCGCAGCATCTTCCTGGATGGAACGATCAGCAGCACCGGCGGTGCGCTATCGATGAACTTCAACGCCAATGGCGACGGCAAGGGACTGGGCTACGTCGCCGTTCGCGGCGATCTGCTCACGAATGGCGGCGACCTGCGCTTCCGCGGAGTGGGAGCGCGGTTTGACGGGGCCGGGGCGCAGACACTGTCCACCAAGGGTGGCGCGGTGCATTTCTACGGCGAGGTAGGGCTGGTCAACGCGATGGGGCTGGCCATCGACACCATGGGCGGCGATGTCGACTTCGACAGCCTGGTGGATTCGACAACCGGTTACCTGTTTGCTCCCTCGCCGATCGATTGGTGGAGCGCGTCCGCCAGCCCTGACCTGGCGACGGCTGCCTCGGCGCTTGAAAACGCGGTGATTTCCGAGATCGCCGATGGGGCATCGGTGTGGCTTGGCGGCGGGGACCGGACGGGTTCCGGGCAATGGCGCTGGGTCACCGGACCCCTGGCGGCTGAAGGCGGCGGGTCGGGGCGGTTGTTCCATGCCTCTGCGCAGAACGGCCAGACGGGATACAACGGTGCCGACAACCAGTTCGTGAACTGGCAGGCGGGGCAGCCCGGCACGGCGGCGGGAGCTCGCGGCCTGCTGCTGGATTCCAGCACCGGGCTATGGTCGGCACAGGACTCGAGCCTGCAGCATGGAAGCGTCCTGAGGGTGCCCGGCGCCAACGCACCGCTGGCTGTCAATGCCGGGTCCGGCCGGGTCACCTTCGGCCACAAGGTGGGTTCGATCAATCCGCTGCGCTCGCTGGATGTCACGGCGGGACTGACCATCATCAACGGCGACAGCGTGCGCACGCAGTTCGAGCAGACCTACAACGGCGATGTCGAATTCGGTGCGTTGACCCAGTTCACCAACCCCAGTTTCGAGGATGGCCTGGTGGGCTGGAGCATTACCAACGGGCGGATCCGCCTCAATGGCGTGGACAGCATCGGCGGCTACCTCACACCGGTGGATCTGACCTATCCCGGAAGGGTGGTCCCGGGCTGCAACGTCGCCACCGGCGCCGATTGCGATACGACCACGCTGCAAGGCGGCTTCACGTTCACCACCAACATCTCCGCCGATGTGGCGCCCGGCAGCGGCACCAAGTCGCTGGTGATGAATTCCTCGGGCACCTGCGATGTCGGCTATTGCATCACGCGCGGACCTTACGTGGTCAGCAACAGCACGGTGACCCTGCCCGTGGGCGGCATGGTCTCGTTCAAGTGGCAGGCCAAGGGCGGTGGCGATGCCTATGACGTGTTCGGCTATCTGCTCAACGTGCACACCGGTGCCGTGCAGCCGATTCTCAATGCCACCGGGGCGAATGCGTCGGCGACCCAGCCTTGGACCACGGCGCTGGTCAATCTGACCGAGCCGGGTACCTACAAGTTCGTCTTCGTCTCCGGCTCCTGGGACGCGACCGGCGGGCAAGTTCTTGGCGCCCAGCTCTTCATCGACGACATCAAGGCCGCCGGCGGCTTGAAGCAGGTGGACGCATCCAGGGTCACCTTCAATGGCCAGGTCCGTGCGGTGGACAACCAGCTCACCATCCGTGCCGACAAGATGGATTTCGCCGGCGACGTCAGCGGCACCAACCGGCTCACGCTGGAGCAGCGCAGCGATGCGCAAAAGGTCGAACTGGGCGGCGGTGTCAATGCGGCGACCGACACGCTGGACCTCACCGCCGACAAGCTGGCCAGGCTGAAGGACGGCTTCCTGTCGATCACCGTGGGCTCGGACACGGGCGCCGCTGGCGTCAGGGTGCTGGGACCCACCACGTTCCTGGACAACGCCATTGTGCGTGGCGGTACGGCTGGCATCGACATCCAGAACAGCCTGACCACCACGGCGGGCAACACCCTGACCCTGAATACGAGGGGCGCGGTGACGCAGGCCGTCAGCGGCGTGATCACCACCGACGCACTGGAGTTGCTGGGCGCGGCAGGCGTGCATCGGTTGGGCGTTGCCAGCAACCAGGTGGGCACGCTGGCAGCCAACACCGGCTCGGTGACATTCTCCAACGCCGGTGCGCTCGGCATCGGTTCGGTCAACGCGACTGTCGGGGTCACCACCACCGGTGACGTCGACATCGCCACCGAGAGCGGCAATCTCACCTTGAACCAGAGCGTTAGCAGTAGCGCCACCGGCAACAATGCGATCGTGCTCAATGCCGGGCGCGCCGCGGACGCGGGCAATGACACCGGCGGCAACGTCATTGTGGCGGCGGGCAAGACAGTAAGTGCAGGAGCGGGCGGGCGCGCCACGATCTACACCGGTTCGGTGAGTGGCAGCACGGGTCTGACGAACCTGGTAGGGAGCGGCAGCGGCCGGTTCCGCTATGGCAGCGACGAAGCGTACGCCGAGTACTCCACGGCCCTGGGCACCGGCGTACATGCGATCTATCGCGAAGTGCCCACGGTCGCGTTTAGCTCCTTCGCCCAGACCAAGGTCTACAACGGCTACGGATACAACATGGGCCTGGCGATCTCCGGACTGGTGAATGGCGATATCGCTTTGGGGGCGACTGCCAGCAGCAGCAAGGATGTCGGGACGCACGCGGTGGCGCTGACGGGTTACGACGCCGGCCTGGGTTACGACTACACATTCACCGGCAGCAACGTGACGATCACGCCGCGTCCGGTGACCATCTCGGCCGACAGCAACACCAAGGTCTACGGCGAAGCCGATCCCACCCTGACCTACACGTGGAACCCCATGTCCGGGAATGTCGGACTGGTTCCGGGCGACGTGTTCAGTGGCGCGCTGGCGCGTGCCGCGGGCACCGATGTGGGCAACTATGCGATCGGACAGGGCTCGCTCGCCAACGCGAATTATTCGATCACCTACGTCGGCAGCAATCTGGCCATCACGCCGCGTCCGCTGAACGTCACGGCTTACGCGCAGAACAAGACGTATGGCGATCTCGTTCCATTGACCTATCTGGCCGAAGCCCAGTCCGCGGGTCGCGGCCTGGTGGCCGGCGACACGCTGGCCGGGGCGCTGGTGCAAGGCAACGAGAACGTCGGTACCCATCTGATCGGCCAGGGCACGCTGGCCAACGGCAACTACACGATCAGCTACACCGGCGCCAACATGACCATTGCCCAGCGGGCGATCACGCTGGCCGCCGATGCGGTGAGCAAGATCTACGGCGAGGCCGATCCCACGCTCAGCGTGCGCATCGTCAGCGGCAGCCTGGCGAGCGCAAGCGTCACCGACACGCTGTCGGAAGTCAGCGGCACATTGAGCCGTCAGGCGGGCAACAACGTCGGCAATTACGACGTGGCGCTCGGTACCGGCAGCAAGGCCGGCAACTACGCGATCACGTTCAACGCCGACAACGGCGCACTGACGATCACGCCGCGTCCGCTGAATGTCGTGGCCAGCGCGCAAAGCAAGATCTACGGCGATGCCGGCCCCGCGCTGACCTACGCAACCGAAGTGCAGTCGGCGGGCCGCGGCCTGCTGGCCGGCGACACACTCGACGGAGCGCTGGTGCAGGGCAACGAGAACGCCGGTACCCACCTGATCGGCCAAGGCACGTTGGCCAACGGCAATTACACGATCAGCTACACCGGCGCCAACATGACCATCGCCCAGCGGGCGATCACGCTGGCCGCCGATGCGGTGAGCAAGATCTACGGCGAGACCGATCCCACGCTCAGCGTGCGCATCGTCAGCGGCAGCCTGGCCACGGAGGCGGTCAGCGATTCGCTGTCCGAAGTCACCGGCACGCTGGCCCGCGGGGCGGGCAACAACGTGGGTGCCTACGACGTGGCGTTGGGGTCCGGCAGCAAGGCCGGCAACTACGCGATCACGTTCAACGCCGACAACGACGCCCTGACGATCACGCCGCGTCCGCTGAATGTCGTGGCCAACGCGCAGAGCAAGACCTACGGCGATGTAGCCGCGCTGACCTACGTGGCCGAAGCCCAGTCCGCAGGTCGCGGCCTGCTGGCCGGCGACACACTGGACGGAGCGCTGGTGCAGGGCAACGAGAACGCCGGTACCCACCTGATCGGCCAAGGCACGTTGGCGAACGGCAACTACACGATCAGCTACACCGGCGCCAACATGACCATCGCCCAGCGGGCGATCACGCTGGCCGCCGATGCGGTGAGCAAGATCTACGGCGAGACCGATCCCACGCTCAGCGTGCGCATCGTCAGCGGCAGCCTGGCCACGGAGGCGGTCAGCGATTCGCTGTCCGAAGTCACCGGCACGCTGGCCCGCGGGGCGGGCAACAACGTGGGTGTCTACGACGTGGCGCTGGGGTCCGGCAGCAAGGCCGGCAACTACGCGATCACGTTCAACGCCGACAACGACGCCCTGACGATCACGCCGCGCCCGGTCACCGTGCTGGCCGATGCCAAGACCAAGCCGTACGGCATGCAGGACCCGCCGCTCACTTATACGGTGCTGCCCACTTCCGCGGGGCAGGGCCTGGTGGCTGGCGATTCACTGCGCGGCTCGCTGGAAGCTGTTGCCGTCGATGGCGGACTGCGCAAGGTGATCACCCAGGGCTCGCTGACGCAGGCGAACAACCCCAATTACGCGATCTCGTTCAGCGATGGTGCGCTCGCGGTGCAGGTGCCCAGTGCTGCGTTGCTGGCCGGGCTGCAGTCCGCACACACCCTGGCCCCGAATGCAGGCACGAGTGGCTCGTCCGGTGCCGGTTTCGGCCTGGGCGGGCTTTCGACGGCGGGTGGCGGCGCCGCGACTGGGGCGTCCGCAGGCGGCAACGGTACGGGGGCTGCCGGTAACGGGACGTTGCATGTCGTCGATGTGAATGGTCCCGCGCTGGATGTCGCTGCGGCGACCGATGGGACGGCTGTGGCAGCTGCGGGGAGGAGCGCGCGAGGTACCGGCGAAGGCGGCAACACTTCCGATGATGGATATGAATCCGGCACGCGCGACCCGCTTGGCTCGTTGACCGTATTCGCGGTGGACGGTGGTATCCGTCTGCCCGCGTTCGCGGCTGCGGCTGGCGACACGCAAACCGAAGAAGGACAAAACTGAGGATGAGCATGAATCCACGAAACACCGAGCGGCGTTCCATCGCCAGCGCATGGGCCACGCGTGCCTCCATCCCGCGCGGAGTCCTGCTCGCTGCCCTGGTGGCTAGCCCGGCGGCCTTCGCGCAGGTGCCGCCCGATGCCGGGCGGCTGTTGCAGGAAATGACTATTCCGCCGCAGCCGATCAAGCCGTCGGTCGAGTTGGAGCTGGCGGAGAACGAGACGCCGGCGGACATGACGACCGGAGGTGCGCAGGTGGTACTCACGCGCGTGAGCTTCCACGGCGCCACCAAGTTCGGCCCGGAAATCCTCGGCAAGTTGACCGAGGACGCCATCGGCAAGCGCTACGACCTGGCTGGCCTGCGGCAGCTGGCGAACCGGGTGACCCGCTTCTATCGCGAGAGCGGCTATCCGTTCGCACGCGCCTACCTGCCGCCGCAACGCATGGCAGGCGGCGAGCTGCGGGTGGACGTGCTCGAGGGGCGCTACGGCAAGATCATCGCCGTGGGCGAGCCCGGGTTGGCGGCGCGCGCGCAGCCGTTCCTGGCGGCGCTGCGTCCGGGCGAAGTCATCGAGGGCGCGCTGCTGGAACGCGTGGCGCTGATCCTCGGAGACCAGCCGAACGTGGTGCTGACTCCCGTGATCCGGCCCGGCGAGGAAGTCGGGGCCGGTGATTTCGAGGCGCGTATCAGCCAGGGGCCGCGTTTCGAAGGGCAGGTGGGCGTGGACAACCACGGCAACCGCTATTCCGGCAGCAATCGCCTGCGAGTGACGGGGAAGTGGAACAGCCCGTTCGTGCTGGGCGACCAGATCGTTGCCGGTGGCATCCGCACCAATGAAAATCTATGGCTGGGCCATGCCGGATACGCGCGGCCGCTGGGCGAGTCGGGTCTGCGCGGCGACATCAGCTATGCCCATACCGCTTACGAACTCGGCAAGGAATTTGCCGCGCTCGGCGCCACCGGCGTGGCCGATGTCACGGCGCTGGGATTGAGCTATCCGCTGATGCGCACGCGTACGCGCAATCTGATCCTGACCGTGCAATACCAGCGCAAGTCGCTGGAGGACCGGTACCGCCTGACGCATGCCGTCAATGAGAAATCCGCTCGCGCCATCCCGGTCAGCCTGCAATTCGACCTGCGTGACGGTTGGGGTGGCGGCGGTATCAGCTACGGCGTGGTGAGCTGGACCTCGGGCAGCGTGGCATTGCGGGGCGCCGACCAGCGTGCCGTCGACGACCTCACGGCGCACAGCCATGGCAGCTTCCAGAAGCTGAACTTCGATGCCGCGCGCCTGCAGTATCTGTCGCCCAGCCTTTCCCTGTTCGCGCGCTTCGCGGGCCAGTACAGCCGCAGCAATCTCGATTCGTCGGAGAAGTTCAGCCTGGGCGGCGGCAGTGGCGTGCGGGCGTATCCGTCGGGCGAAGGCAACGGCGATCGGGGTTGGTTCGGGCAACTGGAGTTGCGTTACAACGCCGGACAGATGTCTCCCTTCGCCTTCGTCGATGCCGGTGCCGCGCGCGTCAACGCCAGGCCCTGGATGGTCGGGGAGAATCATCGACGGATCGCCGGTGGCGGCCTGGGTCTGCGTTTCGCGCAGGATCGCCTGAGCCTGGACGGCGCACTGGCCTGGTCGTTGCGTGGCGGCGATCCGCAGGCCGATTCGCGCCGCCAGCGCCCGCAAGTCTGGCTGAAGGCGGACTACGCCCTGTAGCACATGATGCAACGCCCGGCCCATGCGGCGATCGTCACGTCGCATGGGCTGGGGTTTGCAAGCGCCTTGTACGAGTGTCGTGGCGGGCTCGCCTGCCACGGCAGAGACGCGATGGTGCGATACATCCTCAGGCTCGGCCGCGAGGAGTAACTCAGGCGCGGCCGTAGACGTCGTCGTAGCGCACGATGTCGTCTTCGCCGAGATAGCTGCCGGACTGCACCTCGATCAGCTCCAGCGACACCTTGCCGGGGTTGCGCAGGCGGTGCTTGCTGCCCAGCGGGATGTAAGTGCTCTGGTTCTCGCCGAGCAGGAACACCTTGTCGTCGCAGGTGACTTCGGCGGTGCCGGAGACCACGATCCAGTGCTCGGCGCGGTGGTGGTGCTTCTGCAGGCTCAGGCTGGCGCCGGGTTTGACCACGATGCGCTTGACCTGGAACCGCTCGCCTTCCTCCAGCGAGTCGTAACTGCCCCACGGCCGGTACACCACGCGGTGCAGCGCATGCTCGCTGCGACCGGCGGCCTTCAGTCGCTCGACGATCTTCTTCACGTCCTGTGCCGCATCGCGGTGCGCCACCAGGGTGGCATCCGGCGTGGTCACCACGATCAGGTCGTCGACGCCGACCGTGGCGAGCAGATGGCGGTCGTGCGAACGCAGCAGCGAGTTGTGCGTGTCTATCGCCATGGTGTCGCCTTCGCCCAGGTTGCCGTCGGCATCCTTGTCGCCGGTGAGCCACAGCGCCGACCACGAGCCGATGTCGCTCCATGCGCAGCTGACCGGGATCACCGCGGCGCGCTGGGTCTTTTCCATCACCGCGTAGTCGATCGACTTGTCCGGCACCAGCGCAAACGCGTCCTGGTCGATGCGTACGAAGTCGAGGTCGACGGTGGCTTTTGCGTGTGCCTCGCGTACGGCGGCCAGCATCGCCGGCGCGTGCTCGGCCAGCTCTTCCAGGTAGCGCGCGGCCTTGAACAGGAACATGCCGGAGTTCCAGTCGTAGCCGCCGTCGGCAAGGTACGACTCGGCCTTGGCCAGGTCGGGTTTCTCGACGAACTGCCCGACGCTGAAACCGTGGCCATCGATCGCGTCGGCACGGCGGATGTAGCCGAAACCGGTTTCCGGGCGATCCGGACGGATGCCGAAGGTGACCAGCCAGCCCCGTGCGGCCAGTGGCAACGCCTGCTGCACCGCTTCGACGAAGGCGCCGGTGTCGCCGATCAGATGGTCGGCCGGCAGCACCAGCAATACCGCGTCGGGATCGTTCCGCAGGGCCTGCAGCGCGCCCAGCGCGATCGCCGGCGCGGTGTTGCGCGCCAGCGGCTCCAGCACGATGGTGGCGTCGTCGATGCCCGCTTCCAGCAACTGGTCGGCGGCGAGGAAACGGTGGTCTTCGCTGGCCACCACGATCGGCGCGGCGACCTGAGGCAGTTGCCGGGTGCGCGCGATGGTTTGCTGGAACAGCGTGCCCTTGCCGGCCAGCGCCAGGAACTGCTTGGGCAGGTTCTTGCGCGACACCGGCCACAGCCGGGTACCGCTGCCGCCGCTGAGGATGAGGGGAATCAACATGGCTCAGGATCCTGAGGTGGAAAGCCGCTGCATGACCTCGCGCAGGCCTTGCTGCCAGTCGGGCAAGGCGTAGTCAAAATGCTGCCGAAAGCTGCGGTTGTCCAGCAGCGACCACGCCGGGCGCACGGCCGGCGTGGGGAATTCGGCGCTGCCGATCGGAGTCACACGCGGTGGCCGCGGCGATCAGGCCCAGCGTGGCCGCCTGTTCGAAGATCGCGCTGGCGAAGCCATGCCAGCTGGTGGCACCGCTGGCGACCAGATGATGGGTGCCGACCAGTGCGCGGCGTTGCCCGCTGTCGGACTGCAGCCAGCGGTCGAATGCGGCGAGTGTCCCGTCCACGATCAGCCCGGTGTCGGTGGGCGCGCCGTGCTGGTCGGCGACCACGCGCAATTCCTCGCGCTCGGCGCCGAGGCGCAGCATGGTGAGCAGGAAGTTGTGGCCGTGCGCGGCGTAGACCCAGGCGGTGCGGAAGATGAGGTGATCGGCACCGCTGTCGCGCAAGGCCTGTTCGCCGGCCAGCTTGCTGCGTCCATACGCGCCGAGCGGGCCGGTGGGTGCGTCGACCGCGTACGGTTGCGACTGACGGCCGTCGAACACGTAGTCGGTGGAGTAGTGGATCACCAGCGCGCCGTGTGCCGCCGCCCAGCGACCGAGCACGCCGACCGCCTCGCCGTTGACGCGGGTGGCCAGGGCTTCTTCCTGTTCGGCGCGATCGACTGCAGTGTAGGCGGCGGCATTGACGATCACCTCGGGTTGCACGCGATCGAGCAGGGCTGGCAGCGATTCGGGGACCGACAGGTCGGCGATCTCGCCGTGGCCGCCGTGCGTCAATGCACCGTCCCGGGTGGCGACGGTCAGCTCGCCGCGGGCGGCCAGGCCACCATGGTCAAGAAACGTGCGGCCGAGCTGGCCGTTGGCGCCGAGCAGCAGCACCCTCACGGCACGTAGACCGGCAGCCGCTCCGGTGGAACGTCCTCAAGCAGGGGCGTCTTGCCGTCCTTGTCCGACAGCAGCGGTTCGCTCAGCGGCCAGTCGATGCCCAGCGCAGCATCGTTCCAGCGGATGCCGGCGTCGGCCTTCGGGTCGTACAGCGCGGTGCACTGATAAGTGAACGTGGCGAACTCGGACAACACGCAGAAGCCGTGCGCGAAACCTTCCGGCACCCAGAAGTGGCGATGGTTGTCGGCCGTCAGCATCACGCCGGTCGACTGCCCGAACGTGGGCGAGCCGCGGCGGATGTCCACCGCCACGTCGTAGACCTCGCCTTCCAGCACGCTGACCAGCTTGCCCTGCGGGTTCGGCCACTGGTAATGCAGGCCGCGCAGCACGCCGCGCGCGGAGCGCGAGACGTTGCATTGCACGAAGCGGTGATCGATGCCGGCCTCGCGGAACTTCGACTCGTTGTAGCTCTCGTAGAAATAGCCGCGGGTGTCGCCGAACACCTGCGGCTCGAGGATCAATGCGCCGGGCAGCGCGGTTTCGATCACCTTCATCGTGCCAATCCCTGCGTCGGCAGTTGCTGCAGATACTGGCCGTAACCGGTCTTCGCCAGCGGTGCGGCGAGTGCCAGCAACTGCTCGGCGTTGATCCAGCCGTTGAGATAGGCGATCTCTTCCGGGCAGCACACCTTCAGGCCCTGCCGGTTCTCGATCGTCTCGATGTAGTTGCCCGCTTCCATCAGCGACTCGTGCGTGCCGGTATCGAGCCAGGCGAAGCCGCGCCCGAGCTGCTCCAGATGCAGCGAGTCGTCGTCGAGATAGCAGCGGTTGAGGTCGGTGATCTCCAGCTCGCCGCGCGGCGAGGGCTTCAGCGCGGCGGCGTAGTCGCACACGCGGCCGTCGTAGAAGTACAGGCCGGTGACGGCGTAGTGCGACTTCGGCTGGGCCGGCTTTTCCTCCAGTCCGATCACCTTGCCGGCCGCGTCGAACTCGGCCACGCCGTAGCGCTCCGGATCCTTCACCCAGTAGCCGAACACGGTGGCGCCTGCCTCGCGTGCGGCGGCGCGCTTGAGTCGTTCGGTCAGCCCGACGCCGTAGAAGATGTTGTCGCCCAGCACCAGGCAGCTCGGCTTGCCGTCGACGAAGTCGCGGCCGATGATGAATGCCTGCGCCAGCCCGTCCGGCGAGGGCTGCACCGCGTAGCGGATGTCGATGCCCCACTGCGAGCCGTCGCCGAGCAGGCGCTGGAACATGTCCTGCTCGTGCGGCGTGTTGATCACCAGCACCTCGCGGATGCCGGCCAGCATCAGCGTGGCCAGCGGGTAGTAGATCATCGGCTTGTCGTACACCGGCAGCAGCTGCTTGCTGATCGCGCGGGTGATCGGATGCAGCCGGGTGCCGGAGCCGCCGGCGAGGATGATGCCCTTCTGCGTATTGCTCATGAGCCGAGACGCTCCATGCGATAGCTGCCGTCGAGCACGCGCTGCACCCACGGCTGGTTGGCCAGATACCAGTCCACCGTCTGCGCGATGCCGGTTTCGAAGGTCTGCGACGGCTGCCAGCCCAGCTCGGTCTGCAGCTTGCTGGAGTCGATCGCGTAGCGGCGGTCGTGGCCGGGGCGGTCCTTGACGTAGGTGATCAGCGACTCGCGCGCGCGACCGTCGGCCAGCGGCCGGCGTGCGTCGAGCAGGGCGCAGATCGTCTTCACCACGGCGATGTTCTCGCGCTCGGCATTGCCGCCGACGTTGTAGGTCTCGCCGACCCGGCCGGCGTCCAGCACGCGGCGGATCGCGCTGCAGTGGTCGCCGACGAACAGCCAGTCGCGGATGTTCTTGCCATCGCCGTAGACCGGCAGCGCTTCGCCGGCCAGCGCCTTCTGGATCACCAGCGGGATGAGTTTTTCCGGAAACTGGTACGGCCCGTAATTGTTCGAGCAGTTGGTGGTCAGCACCGGCAGGCCGTAGGTGTGGTGGAACGCGCGCACCAGATGATCGGAGGCGGCCTTCGAGGCGGAGTACGGCGAGTTCGGCGCGTACGGCGTGGTCTCGGTGAACTTGCCCTCGGCGCCGAGCGAGCCGTAAACCTCGTCGGTCGACACGTGCAGGAAGCGGAACGCCTCGCGGTCAGTGCCTTCAAGGCTGCGCCAGTAATCGCGGGCGCATTCCAGCAGGCCTAGCGTGCCGACCACGTTGGTCTGCACGAACTCGGCCGGGCCGTCGATCGAGCGGTCGACGTGCGACTCGGCGGCGAAATTGACGATGGCGTCGGGGCGGTGTTCGGCCAGCAGATCCGCCACCAGCGCGCGGTCGCCGATGTCGCCGTGCACGAACACGTGTCGCTCGTTGCCCTGCAACGAGGCCAGCGTGTCCGGGTTGCCGGCGTAGGTCAGCTTGTCCAGGTTGACGACGCGCAGACCATCGGCCACTGCCTGCAGCACGAAGTTGGCGCCGATGAAGCCGGCGCCGCCGGTGACCAGCAGTGTCTTTGCCGATGTGGATGGTTCGTTCATCAATACGTCCCTGGTTGAGCTGAAATCGCCCTTCATGGCGCGTCGGACGCCGGGCGGACAGCAAATGATGCCGGTTCTGGATCCGATCACCAAATCCTGGCCGCGCCCGCGAGTGCAACGGGGCGGGTGAAGTCATTGAAAATGGGACAGTTTGCTCACTTTCTTCTGAACGCGCTCTTCATGCCTGTGTCCTGAATCGGTCCGCTTAGCCTCTACAATGACGGGCTTGATCCTCATGAAATTACCCGTTCGGCGGGTTGGGAGATTTACGGCAATGAAAAACGGCAAGCAACGCAGTGAACAGGGAATGGGCACCCGCGCGATCCATGCCGGCCAGCATCCCGATCCCAGCACCGGCGCCATCATGACGCCGATCTACGCCACCTCGACCTATGTGCAGGAGAGCCCCGGCAAGCACAAGGGTTACGAGTACTCGCGCACGCAGAATCCCACCCGGATGGCCTACGAGCGTTGCGTGGCCGATCTGGAAGGCGGCGTCGCCGGTTTCGCCTTCGCCTCGGGTCTGGCCGCGGCGGCGACCGTGCTGGACCTGCTCGATTCGGGCAGCCACGTGATCGCGATGGACGACCTGTACGGCGGCACCTATCGCTTGTTCGAGAAAGTGCGCCGGCGTTCGGCCGGGCTGGACTTCAGCTTCGTCGACCTGAACGACACGGCGGCGTTGAAGGCAGCGCTGAAGCCGAACACGCGGATGATCTGGGCGGAGACGCCGACCAACCCGATGCTGAAGCTGGTCGACCTGGCCAAGGTGGCCGCGTTTGCGAAGAAGCACGGCCTGATCCTGGTGGTCGACAACACGTTCTGCTCGCCGATGGTGCAGCGGCCGCTGGAATACGGTGCCGATCTGGTGCTGCATTCGGCCACCAAGTACCTCAACGGCCACTCCGACATGGTTGGCGGCATCGTGGTCGCCGGCAACCAGGAACTGGCCGGGCAGATGGGTTTCCTGCAGAACTCGGTGGGCGCGGTGGCCGGTCCGTTCGACGCGTTCCTCGCCATGCGCGGCCTGAAGACCCTGCACCTGCGCATGAAGGCGCACTGCGCCAGCGCACTGGAGCTGGCGGCTTGGCTGGAGAAGCATCCGGCGGTCGAGCGGGTGATTTATCCGGGCCTGAAGAGCCATCCGCAGCACGCACTGGCGAAGCGCCAGATGAACGGCTTCGGCGGCATCGTCACGATCGAGGTGAAGGGCGGCCTGAAGAAGGCACGGCGCATGCTGGAGCGCTGCGAGCTGTTCGCGCTGGCCGAGTCGCTCGGCGGCGTCGAGAGCCTGATCGAGCACCCCGCGATCATGACTCATGCCTCGGTGCCGGCGGCCAACCGCAAGCGGCTGGGCATCAGTGATGGGCTGATCCGGCTGTCGGTGGGTGTCGAGGATCTGGGCGATTTACGTGATGAATTGGAATACGCGCTGACGTGAAGTTGCAGACAACCGCATCCGCCATGTCGACCGCTGTGCTCGTGTTGGGCATGCACCGTAGCGGAACCTCGGCGA
This sequence comes from uncultured Gammaproteobacteria bacterium, assembly GCA_963739815.1. GTDB lineage: Bacteria > Pseudomonadota > Gammaproteobacteria > Xanthomonadales > Rhodanobacteraceae > Rhodanobacter. Next base: position 2,170,293 of record CAVUBI010000001.1, on the reverse strand, counting down.
CAGCAGGGGTTCTCGCACTACTGGGTACCCAGCTCGGCAAGCGGCTAATGCCGGCGGGAGCGGACAACCCCAAGGGATTCTGGGAGAACCTGGATGCCGTCGAGATCGATGAGCATCTGCTGCGTGGGCTTGGGCGTCGTTGGGACGATGTACGCGCCATGCCGCAGGACTGGCAGCAAAGCGATGTCGCAATAACTGCGCGTGACTCGATCGTCCGGTTGATCGGCGACGAGTTCAGCAGAGAACCCCTATGGGCGATCAAGGATCCCCGGCTCAGTCGCTGTGCACCGGTATGGCTGGAAGCACTGCGACTTACCGGAGTTCGGCCAGTTTTTCTGTTGGTGGTTCGTCATCCCGAAGAGGTGGCGGCATCGCTGCACAGGAGGAACGGCGAACCACCAGCCGTGTCCCGCCTACTATGGTTGCGCCATATCATTGATGCCGAGGCGGCGACACGCGGTTACCCGCGTTGTCTGATTGCCTACGATGCCCTGCTCGACGACTGGCGTGGTTGCGTCGATACCATCGCCGAACAACTCGGCCTGGCCTGGCCACGACCGGTTGCATCGGCGCAAGACGACATCGAGATGTTTCTTGACAGGAGTATTCGTCATCATGCCTTTGCCGGGCCCGTGGGGGATGAGCCTTTGAGTACGTTGGCTGCAGAGGCATACGCCAGCCTGCGGCAAGCATCCGGCTCCGATCGGGCTTGGTCGGTGATCGCTGCTCTTGGGTCCGGATTGGATGTCGAGCAAGGTGGTTCCGCGGGCCTCATCGATGCGCTTGCCGGAGCAAGGTCTGCCGAAGCGCTACGCGCTGACGGCCAGATTCAGGTATTGCAGCAGACTCTGGACGAGCGCAGTCGGTGGGCGCAGGCCGTCGACGACGATCTGGCGCGAACGCGCCAGCAGCTTGCCGGGTTGGTGTCGGAACACGAGGGCACGGTCGCTTGGGCGAAATCGCTTGACGCTGAACTGGCACAGGCGCGTGAGCAGTTTGCCGGATTGGTGTCGGAACACGAGAGCACGGCCGCTTGGGCGAAATCGCTTGACGCTGAACTGGCACAGGCGCGTGAGCAGTTTGCCGGATTGGTGTCGGAACACGAGAGCACGGTCGCATGGGCGAAATCACTCGATCGTGAGCTGGCCGATCGCACCACGTTCGTGGCTTCGTTGCAGGACGAGCAGTTGCGGTTGAAGGCGTATGCGGAGCTGTTGATTGGTGAGTTGACGACACTGCGTGAGCGTCATGAGCAAATGTTGCATTCGCGCTCGTGGAAACTCACCCGGCCACTACGGCTGCTGGCGTTGGTTGCGCGTGGCGATTGGGGCGCCCTCCGTGCCCGGATCGTGGCGCGTCGTGCGCGTGCCACGACGACACCAAAGCCTGTGTCATCAGGTGCCGGGTTGTCGATAGTCCCTGCTGCTGCATCCGTCCCCGCTGATCCTGCGGCGTCCGCATCGCGGCGGATTGACCTGCAAGGGCTGGAGTTTCCGTTTTACAACGAACCGCACGTCACTATCCTGATTCCGACCTATGGCAACCTTGCCATCACGGTGGCGTGTCTGCGCTCGATCGCAGCGCATCAGCCGCAGATACCTTACGAAGTGCTGGTGGTTGAGGACGCCTCGGGCGACGCCGATATCTTTGCGTTGGCCGAGGTGCCTGGTTTGCGTTTTGAGGTCAATTCCGAAAATCTTGGCTTCCTGCGTTCGTGCAATCGCGCAGCAGGATTGGCCCATGGTCGCTACCTGTATTTCCTCAACAACGATACCGAAGTTACGGCGGCTGGCTGGATGCCATGCTGGATGTGTTCGCACGTTTTCCCGACTGCGGCATGGTGGGGTCCAAGCTGGTCTATCCTGATGGCCGGCTGCAGGAAGCCGGCGGCATCGTGTGGCGGGATGCCAGTGCCTGGAACTACGGGCGGCTGGATGATCCCGGGCGCAGCATTTATAACTATGTGCGCGAAGCGGACTACTGTTCTGGCGCGTCACTGCTGATACCGACCGAGCTGTTCGAATCGCCTGGGCCGCTTCGACGAACGCTATGTGCCCGCGTACTGCGAGGACTCCGATCTTGCGTTCAAAGTGCGCGAGGCCGGACTGAAGCTGTACTACCAGCCGAGCTCGGTGGTGATCCATCACGAGGGTGTTTCGCACGGCACCGATGTCAACTGCCGGGATCAAGTCTTACCAGGTCGAGAATCAGCAGACGCTTCTTTGAGCGCTGGCGCGAGGTGCTCGAGCGCGAGCATTTCCCGAATGGCGAAAACGTGTTCCGTGCGCGTGGACGCACGCGTGGTGCGCGCACGATCCTGATCGTCGACCACTACGTCCCGCAGCCGGATCGCGACGCCGGTTCGCGCACGATGTGGCAGTTCATACACGTGTTCCTGCGACACGGGTATGCGGTGAAGTTCTGGCCGGAGAACCTGTACAACGACCCGGTTTACGTGCCGTTGCTGCAACAGCAGGGGGTCGAAGTCATCTACGGTGCCGAATACCGCAAGGGTTTCGAATCAGTGGATGCAGCAGCATGGAGCAGAGCTGGATGTGGTGTTGCTGAGCCGCCCGCATATTGCAGTTGACTTCATCGAGGCCGTGCGCAGGTACACGCGTGCGCCGCTGCTTTACTACGGCCACGACGTACATTACCTGCGTATGGAGGATCAATTGCGGTTGCACCCGACGGACAAGATGCTTGCGCGTGGAGTGCGACAACGGTAAGGAGCTGGAACACAAGGTCTGGGCGCAGGTAGATGTCGTCTACTACCCTTCCGGCAGCGAGACGCAGCATGTGCGCGCCTGGCTCGATCGAGCATGCACCGCAGGTGCACAGTCGCACGATGCCGGCCTATGCCTATGAAGATTTCCCGGAACGATCCGGAGCAGAATCTGGCAGTACGACATGACCTGATGTTTGTTGCCGGCTTCGCCCATCCGCCGAATGCGGATGCGGCGACGTGGTTTGTTCATGAAGTGCTGCCGCATATCCGTGAGCGGCATCCGCAGATTCATCTCGACCTGGTGGGCTCCAATCCGTCTGCCGAAGTCATGGCGCTGGCTGGCGAAGGTGTCACGGTCACGGGTTTCGTCACCGACGAGGAACTGGCTGCGCGTTATGGCCGAGCGCGCGTCGTTGTGGCGCCGCTTGCGCTTATGGCGGCAGGCGTGAAGGGCAAGGTGATCGAGGCCATGCGCTTCGGGGTGCCCTGTGTGACTACATCCGCCGGCATCCAGGGGCTTGCGCAAACCGATGATTTTCTCGCGGCGGCGGATGCTGCCCGCTGACTTTGCCGCGCATGTGCTCCGGCTGCTTGACGACGATGAGGCATGGCGCCGCAGCGCTCCGCCGCCGGGCAAGCTTTCGTGCGCGCCAATTTCACCGAGCAGGCGCAGTGGCGCGTGTTTGCGCAGGATCTCGGTCCATCGCTGCCGATCGATGCCATGGGGCGAGCATCGTGATCGTGCGTGCGCGTGCGCCGCTGCGACTCGGGCTTGCTGGTGGCGGCACCGATGTGTCGCCGTACTGCGACGTTTACGGTGGCCGGGTCATGAACGTCACCATCGACCGTTATGCGTACGCCATCGTGCTGCCGCGCGGCAACGGCGAATCCTGCTTCCATGCGCTTGATGTAGGTCACGAGGAAGTCCATGCCTGTGGCCAGGCTGTCGACGCGGCGGTCCGCTGCAATTGCTCAAGGGCGTATACGCGAGCGTGTCGCCGCGATTTCCTTGATGGCGAGCAGCCCTCATTGAAGGTGAAGACGTTTTCCGATGCGCCGCCTGGTTCCGGGCTGGGCTCGTCCTCGACGATGGTCGTGGCGCTGCTGCAGGCGTTTGTCGAGTATTTCTCGTTGCCGCTGGGCGAGTATGAGGTTGCCCAACTTGCCTACGACATCGAGCGCAAGGATCTGAGGCTGGCTGGCGGCAAGCAGGACCAGTACGCGGCGACATTCGGCGGCTTCAACTTCATGGAGTTCTACGCGGACGATCGGGTCATCGTCAATCCGCTGCGCATCAAGGACTGGGTGTGGGCTGAGCTGGAAGCCTCGCTGGTGCTGTATTTCACCGGCGTGTCGCGGGCCTCGGCCGACATCATCGATCAGCAGTCGCGCAACGTTGGCGAGAAGAACCAGGTCTCCATCGATGCCATGCACCAGCTGAAGAAGGAGGCCGTGTCGATGAAGGAGTGCATCCTCAAGGGCGATCTGCGTCGGCTGGAGTCGACTTTGCAGGCAGGCTGGGTGGCCAAGAAGAAAACCGCCACCAGCATCAGCAATCCGCTGATCGAGCGGATCGAGAAAGATTGCTTTTGCCAACGGCGCGCGTGCCGCCAAGGTATCCGGCGCGGGTGGCGGCGGTTTCATGATGTTCCTGTGTAGTCCCGAACAACGCATCGGCCTGACCCGCGCCCTGCTCGCAGCAAGGCGGCAGCATCATGGATTTCCATTTCACCCAACAAGGAGCGACTTCATGGCGGATCAGCTGATCGCCTACATCGATGGCGAATTCGACAAGTCCATCAAATTGCTCAACGCCATGTCCACGCGACGCAGCGCTGCACGAACTGGTTGTGCGCGTGCCGTGAGCTGTCGGTGGAAGCGCTCAAGGCGCGGCAACAAGCTGCTGTTCGCCGGCAATGGCGGCAGTGCCGCCGATGCCCAGCATTGGGCCGGCGAACTGGTCAGCCGTTTCAATTTCGATCGGCCGGGCCTGGCGGCGTATCGCGCTGACCACGGATACCAGCATCCTCACCGCGATCGGCAACGACTACGGCTACGACTATGTCTTTGCGCGCCAGGTCGAGGCGCTGGGGCGCAGCGGTGATCTGCTGTTCGCCATTTCCACCTCCGGCAATTCGAAGAACATCGTGCGGGCCATCCAGGCCGCGCGTGCAGCCGGCATTGGCGTGGTCGGCTTCACCGGCCAGGGCGGTGGCGCGATGGCGGAGTTGTGCGACATCTGTTTCCGCATCCCGTCCGGCGAAACGCCGAAAATTCAGGAAGGTCATGAATTCCTTGGCCACCTGATCTGCGGCTTGATCGAGAGCGAGATGTTCGGTGATGCGCGCAGCTGACGAGGCGATCGTTCTCGTCGGTGGTCTCGGCACGCGCCTTCGCAGCGTAGTGGCGGATCTGCCCAAGCCGTTGGCTCCGGTGGCCGGCCGGCCGTTCCTCGCCCATCTGCTCGATCAGATGGCTGCGGGTGGTTTGCGGCGGGTGATTCTGGCCACGGGCTACAGGGCAGAGCAGGTGGAGCAGTCCATCGGCTCGCGCTGGGTCGGCATGGATATAGTCTATTCGCGCGAGCAAGAGCCGTTGGGTACCGGTGGGGCCATCCGCTTGGCGGCCACGCAACTGCAGGGTACGGGCGTGCATCTGGCCAATGGTGATACTTTCCTGCGCTACCAGCCGCATGCGCTTGAACGGCTGGTGCTTGATGCCGGGGTGTCGTTGGGTGTCGCGCTTGCTCATGTGCCTGACGTCGGCCGCTATGGTGCTGTCGAGATCGCTGGCAATTGCGTCGCCGGTTTCCGCGAAAAGGGCGGACATGGTCCGGGCCTGATCAACGCTGGCAGTTATTTCCTGAGTGCAACCGGCCTGGCGGCACTACCCGCAGTCAATCATTACTCGTTCGAGACCGCGGTGTTGTTGCCGCTGGCGGCGGCGGGAGGCGTGGTCGCGTTGACGGATACGCGAGACTTCATCGATATCGGCGTGCCAGAGGATTACGCCCGTGCACAGCAACTGCTGGGGGCGGCCGATTGAACTCGGTATCGAGGCCCGGCGCGTTCTTCCCGGCGGGGTGGCCGAAACCTGCGCCTGCGGGCGAGGCGGGCAGGGTGTTGTTCCTCGATCGTGATGGCGTGATCAACGTCAATCACGGCTACGTGCATGCGCCGGAGCAAACCGACTGGGTGCCAGGCATCTTCGAGCTGTGCGCCGCTGCGCGTGACGCCGGCTATGCCTTGGTGGTGGTGACCAATCAGGCCGGTATTGCCCGCGGTTACTACAGTGAAGCGCAGTTTCTCGCGTACACCAGCTGGGTGCATCAACAGTTCGCCGCACGCGGTGTGAGCCTGCTTGCGACGTATTACTGCCCGCATCACCCGCAGGCAGCGTTGGATGAATACCGGCTTGATTGCACCTGCCGCAAACCGCAGCCGGGGATGATTCTGGCCGCCTGCGCCGACTTCAGGTTACAGGCGTCCGATTGCCTGTTGATAGGCGACAAGCTGTCGGACCAACAGGCGGCAACGGCTGCCGGAGTTGGTCGGAGCTGGCTGTTCGATGTGCTGCCGACCGATCCGCGCAGCCTGTTCATCGGCGGGTGACGTCGGTTGAGCCGTGCCGTGCTGCTGCGGCAGGATGCCACCACTACGTGGTGCGCCGTCGAAGACTTCTTGCATGCCCCCGCAGGAGGCTGCAAGCACAAGTGATGTCAGGCTATTGCGTTTGGTGGCCTGCCGTCAGCGGATCGGGCTCGTCATCACACCAGCCGGAGTTGGCGGCGTCACGGGTTGCTGGTTCGGCATCGTGGGTTGAAGATCGGTTGGCCGAAGGTCAGCGGGCTTGATGGACGGCATGCTGTCTAACACCGCCCGCGTCACATCCTTGGCCTGCTGGTTGGATTCGATGATGTACGGCACGATGATCACCAGAAGCTCCGTACGGCTTTTCTGCTTCGACTGAGATTTGAACAGGTTGCCGATGATGGGCACATCCTTGAGGAACGGGATGCCGTTGTTGCCCTTGGTGTCCTTGGTTGATACCAGACCGCCGAGCACCACGGAGCCACCATCCATCAGCGACAGGCTGGTTTTCAGCGAGCGGTTCAGGATCGACGGCGAGCTGACCCCGGAGGATGCATCGAGTGGTTGCGCCTCGCTGACCTCCTGGCTGATGTCCAGGTCGATGCGGTTGTCCGAGTAGATGGTGGGTTTGACGTTGAGGATGATGCCGGTCTTGCGGTACTGGATCGACTGCAGCAGATTGCTGCTACCGGCCGTCTGCTGGGCGGAGGTGGTCTGCGCGGTCAGCGTCGGAACCTCGGTACCAACGTCGATATTCGCTTCTTCCCCGCTTTTGACCATGATCCGTGGCGTGGAGAGGATGGACACCCGTTGATCTTGCGCAATGGCCGTGAGCTGGGCCCGGTTCATGCCTGCCACGTCTACCAGGTACGACAGGCCTGAGGAAGAGCTGCCACCAGTTCCGCCAGTACCGGTGCCCGTACCGTTACCGGTACTGCCGAGCGTGCCCAGCTGCCAGATGCCGTTGTACTTGCCGTGACTGTCCTTGGCCAGCCAGCTGACGCCAAACTGCTGGCTGTCGTCCAGAGTGACTTCGGCAATGGTCACCTCGATCATTACCTGTCGTGCGGCGCGATCCATCTGCCTGATCAGCGGCAGCAGCCGCTGCCATTCGGCCGGGTCGCCGCGGAATACCAGCGCGTTGCGCGGCTCGTCGACGATGACCGTGCCGCCGCGCTGAGAGACGTTGTTGTTGGCCACTGCAGGCGCGACCGATGCCGCGCTGCCAGCTGCGGTTGACGCCGCCGGCGTGCCCATCGACAGCGCCGAGTTGCTGTTGTTGTTGCTGCCATTCAGTATCGTGGCGATATCCGCGGCCTTGGTGTTGGTCACCGGGTAGTAGAAGACGCTGTCCTTGCTGGATGAGGGATTGGGTTGGTCTATGGTCTTGGCCCACTCGATGACGTGGTCAAGGGTCTTGTCGTCCGGTGCGAACACCAGCAGTGAATTGGCCGCGGCGACCGGCAACACGATGATCGAGGATCCCGGCGCGACTGTGGTGCTGGCGGCAAAGCCTTCAGCGCGGAGGGCTTCAACCAGCCGCGGTGCCATTTGATCCGCAGCGATGAATGCCGGCGAGATGCGGCGGCTGTGACTGCCACGCAGATACGGCCGGTCCAGCACTGCCACTGCCTGCACGGCTTGCTGCACCAGATCCGGTGGTCCGGAGATCATCACCGCGTTGCGGTTGATGTCCTCGCTTACCTTCAGCTGGTCGTTGCCGTAGGACGTGCGCAACCATTGCGCCACGTCGATATTACCCACCGCGTGCAACTCCACCAGTTGGAACATGGGGCGGTGGCTTTCCGGCACATTGGGCAATGCACGTCCGCTGATGAGAATGGGCGGCTCGCTGGAGATCGCGTCCTTGGCGAGCGTGATGTTCAGCACCCGACCATCCCAGGTGCTGGCAATGCCGTAACGGCGCAGCACCTCGTCCACCAGGCGGTAGAACGTCTGTGGCGTCTGCGGCTCGGTAACCCGCAGGGTGACCAGATCGGCTTGTTTGGCGAGACTGGGATCCATTACATAGTTGACGTGCAGCATGTCGCCGTAAGCCGCGTTGATGAACGCCGGCAGCGGCAGATTGTTCAGGGTGACGGTGATCGGCGACCCGCTCAACGGCGGCAGGTTCTGTCTGGTCCCCAACCCCGCCGATGGGCTACCGATAGGTGGCGGGGTTGGGGTGACTTCCACGCCAGTAACAGTGGGTGCGGTCTGCTTCGGCTGAATTGCCACACCCTGGCCCAGTGGCCCCTTGGCTGGAAGGTTCAGTGGCGCCGGCAACTGCACCCTGGCTGGCGTGGACTGGCAACCAGCCAGTACGGCTGCCATCAAGGCAATCGCGAGCGGGCGGATTTTACTCATTCATGCTCTCCTGGATCGGCTGGGCTGGCGACGGCCTTGGCAGCCGGTGTGCAGGCTCCAGTTTCAGCATTTTGTGGTGTACGAAATAGTTCGATCCGGCGACCGCAGCCGGCGTTGGACACACTGATCGCGTTGCGTTCGATTTTTTCCAGGGTCGCGCCGTCAGGCAGCGATGAACCGGCCGTGATGCGTTCGACCTGTGCGCTGGCTGCGTTGAGCACCAGTGCCGCTGGCTGGGGAGTCAACACGATGCCCACCAGCGACCATGCCGGTGCCGCGCCGGGCGTCTTGTCGGCGGTGCCGATCTTGCCCGAGTCGGGCCAGGCGGCACTGCGCCGCAGTGATTGGAAAACCTTGTCATCGAAGCGCTGGACATCCCTCGTGCGGGGAGGCGTCCACGGGGCTTCACCGCGCTGCACCGCGGTCTCGCGCGGAAGCGAAGTGGCGAACCAACCCAGCAGCAAGCCGATCAGTGTGCATGTGGCCAGTATCAGGGGGAGGGGTCGCCGCGCGGCCCAGTCAGGGAGTTGCATTCGCCGTTTCCCCTTGACGCACCCGATAGTAGCTGGCCACCTCCAGCGATACGGACGGCTGATTCCCCGTGGTCAGGCGGATGCTTTCCACGCTCATCAACTCCTTGCGGCTTTCAATCTGACGGATCAGTTCCAGCGCTCCGGATACCGGTATCTGGCCGCTGATCTGTGCCGGGATTTTCCAGTAGGCCGAGGTCTCGCCCGCCCGCAACGGTGCGCCCATGGTGACCGACAACTTGACACCGGAACGGGTCACGGTATCGCGCAACCAACCCTGCATGGTGGCCTGTGCCAGACCCATGCTGTCGGTGTCGGGAATCTCGGCCTCCAGTGCCGTACGCATGGTGTGGATCTCGCTGGCGCGGCGATCCCAGCCATCCTCCTTTGAAATGCCCTGCACCCGCGCCAGCTGCGCCTGCTTGGCCGCGTAGTCCGCGCTCATTCGCCCGCGCAGATCGGACAGACCGGCCAGCTGATACATCAGTAACAGTGCACCGATGACAACCAGACCCGCGCGAAGCCGTGGATTGTTGGTCAACTCGGTGCGCGCAGTGGCAAGCCAGGCCATCTTCATGGAGCGTTTCCACGATCTGCCGATGTGGCCGGCGAGGGTTCGCCCGCAACTGTTGGCCGTACCCGGGCGCGTACGATGACCTGGTCCGTGCTACCCCGGCCAATGTCCACACTCACGTTGTCAAACGCACCGGCCTGCTGGAACGCCAGCACAAGGGCACGCGGATCGGGAGAGTTCATCGCCACCACCACCTCAAGCGTGGCAGGATTGGGCATCGTCCACTGCACGATGGTTGCCTTCAGTGGATCGAGAGCCTTGATCGCCGTGGCCATCAGCCGCAGCTGCGGCGACGGCGGTCGCAAGGCCAGCAATCGCCGGGTGGCGGCAAGGTCGTCCTCGGCGCGGTTGCGCGCCGCCAGGATGTCCGACACCTTCTGGCTGCTGGCGGCAATATCGGCGTCCAGCTGCATGCGGGCCAGTTGGACGTGCAGGAGCGCGCCGGCTTGCCAGGCCGCCGTCAACAGCACCAAGGTGAGTGCGACTGGAACGGCGAGCCGCTGATATTGTGCCAGCGTGTCGCGCAGCGATCCCCCACGTATTACCGTCCAGGGCTGCTCCCGCCAGGCGGGTGGCAGGACAACCGGCAGCGGTTGCGGCGCGAGCCCGGCGCCCCGGCAGAACGTCACCCAGGTCGATGTGTCCGGGGCCTGTGGCCACCAGCTGCTTGCATACAGGGCACCACCGCGCCAGGCACGTGCCTCGACGCCGTCGGAGCACTCCAGCAACTCCACGCCGCTCTCGCGTGGTTCCCCGCGCAACAGCGACTCCGGCATGAAACGCCGGATGTAGCTTGTCGGCCGCATATCAGACGATAGATGCACTGGCTCATCGACCCCGGCCTCGTCGGGGTGGGCCATCAAATCCTCTTGCGGCCACGCCCATATCATTGCCAGATCACCACTCCAGGCAACATGCCAGGCGGGATCAGCGAACGGCACGGCGCGGCGCACGGTGTTTGCCACGAATGCGTCGCGGCGCTTGCGCGGTACAGCGGCGCAAGGCGCCGAGATGAAAAGGCTCAGCCCACGCGAAATGACCCATTCGGAATGGCGGCCGCCTTCTCGCAGGGGCAGCAGCTCATCGCGGGTGCGTAGTAATCGGGTGGGCGAGAAGCGGCGTTGCAGCTTCGCGAACAGGCGCTCGCTCCCCGCGCGGACGCGCCGAAAGCCCGAGTTCATAATCGATGCGCCAGGGATGTCCGCCATCGTCAAAAGGAGTCAGTGTCCAATGCAGCAAACTGCCTGCCGTGCCAGCGTCGGGCCAAACCTCAATAGTACCAGATCCCCCCGGATGCAGGCTGACCAAGTCCAGGTCGGGCGGAACCGTGGGCAGCACCTCATAGACCGCCCAGTATTGGTAGAACGCCTGCAGTTGGCGCATGGCCACCACCCGCGCCGCCATATCCGCGGTGACCCCGGGCAGCAGCTGCAATACGCTGGTCGGTGCGGTGTTGACGTTGATCTGCGCCGAACGAGCCACCGTCACCGTATCCAGCAGTTGCTGGTTATCCAGCCCGGCCAGCGCCTTGTCCCAACCCAGCACCCGATGCAGTTCCAGCGGCGTGGCCAGCGCACGATTCGGTGGGGGCGCACGATCCGCCGCGCGGTATTGCTCGGCCTCGGCGCCGTTGAGGCGGTAAACGTCATCAGGGTCCTGATAGTCGAGCAGCTTGGCGAACAACGGCCCCTGTTGCTCGAGCGGCACCTTCAGGTTGATCAGCCAGCGTTCCAGCAGGGCGGGATTGGACCAGTTCACGCTGAGCCGGCCGCTGTCGGCCTGCAAGGCGAAGAGGCTGGTGCCCAGGCCGCGGTAGAGCGAGTTGTCCAGGAGAAGCTCGTTGCCGATCGGCAAGTTGGAGTAGGTGTCTTCTCCATCGTCTTTGGCTGCCTGCTCGTCAGCCGTCAGCCGCATTTGATCGTCCACCGTGAGTCCGCCGAAGGTGAGCCGCTGCGTCGCCAGCAGATACAGCACGGTGGCACGGGTCGAAAAACCGTCGATCTCGCCGGCCAGGCGCGCGTCGTCGCGGCCTTGATCGGCGCGCACGCGGCTGGTCGTCGTCGCGGCGGCGGCGGCCAGCAGCACCAGTATCACCAGAATGGCGATCACGGTCAGCAGGATGAAGCCCCCCTGTGCGCCCGCATGCGCTGCCCGGGCAGGCCAGCGTCGGTTCACTGGTCGTCCTCGTTGGTGTAGGGCGATAGCTGCATGGGCAGCGGTGTGGCGATCGATTGCGCCACCACCCGCACCTGCGCGCCGCTGCCAAACTGCAGCTCGATCGCCACAGGCAGCGGCGTCTGCAACCCCAGCTTGGGCGGCCAGCTGGTCGCGGTCTTGCCGTCGTGGTCGAGATAGCCAAAGTGCAGTTCGCTGGCGTCTCTCAGCGGCAGGATCAGTGGCGCCTGCCCGGCCTCCCGATAAACCAGCCGGTTGCCGTTGGCGCCACGTTCGATGCTCCACTGGACCTTCACCGGTGCACCGGGCGGCCCAAGCAGCGGCGCCAGGGTCAGCGCCGTGAAGCCCTCCGCCGTACCATGCAGGCCGGCAGCCGGGTCGTCCGGTTTCGGTGTGGTGCCGGGAGCGTCGATCGCCACCACCCCGCGGAAACTGTCGCGGATCCAGTCCAGCACCACGGCGTCGTTGTTGCGCACGCCTTCGAGCGCGGCGATACGTTCGCGCGAGTGGTTGAAGCCGGCCAGCGCCTGGAACAGCATCATCACGGCCAGCGACGAGACGATCAGCATCACCAGTGTTTCCAGCAGGGTGAACCCGTGCTCGCGCGATCGGATCATCACAGGTCCTTGCCGGAGCTGCGCACTTGCTTGTAGCCCACTTGGCGCACCCGGAACGAGGTCAGCGCCTTGCCGCCGTCCAGCACCTGCACATCGAGCAGATACAGGCCCAGGTCGAAGATGCCTGGTGTGCCCAGCGCCGCCACCCCCGGCTTCACCGGCTGTACGGGCTGCGAAACCCATTGGATCGTGAGTTGCCCCATCGGGCGCTCGCCGGCGGGCGTCAACATGGGATTGACCTGCGCCAGCACGCCCAGCGCCGAGCGCACCAGGGCATTGTGCTGCGCGTGCGCCTCGGCCCGCTGCATGGTTTGCAGGTTGCTGTCCTGCCAGCTGTACAGCGCAATGGCGGTCATGCTGAAAATCACCAGCGCGACGATCGCCTCCAGCAACGTGAAGCCCCGCTGCTGCCGATTCATGGCGACGCCTTCGTGTCGTCATCGGCAAGTTGGCAGAACGGCGGCGATATCACGCGGCGGTAGCGGCGGTCACCATGCTCCAGCTCGATCCGTGCGCCCTCGCACAAGCCCGATCCGCGCACCCGCAGCGGCCGGTCGAAGTGCACCACCCAGCCGTCCGGCAGTTCCAGCGCCGGTGGTTCGGCAGGCGGCGGTGCGACGGCCGGCGAGTCGCCGTTGCCGGGTGCGGCAACGCTCGCTGCGGCGGGCGGCGGCAACACGATATCGTGGCCGCGCTGGCGCGCCAGCACGGGCAGGCGCGCGAATTGCTGTTCGATCGACTCCAGCTGGGTACGTTCGCGCCAGCTGTTGACCAGGGCAAACACGCGCACGGCGGCGACCCCGGCCACCAACGCCATGATCGCCAGCACCACCACCATTTCCAGCAGGGTGAAGCCGGCGGCGTGGTGGCGTCGCTCAGTGCTGCTGGGGAAGGTAGCCGACATCGGCATCGAAACCTGTGCCGCCGGGCTTGCCATCGGCACCGTACGAGTAAAGCGTGAACGGCTGCTTGCCGCTCGACTCCGGCGAATACTGGTAGGGACGGCCCCATGGATCCTGCGGCAGGTCGCCGCTGAGGTAAGGACCATGCCAGCGTGTCGCCGTATCGGGATCACTCGGCGGGTTGCCCAGCAGCGCCAACCCCTCCTGCGCCGTGGGGAAACGGCTGATATCCAGGCGCAGGGTCTCGAGCGCACCACCCAGCATCTTCACCTGGGTTTGCGCTGTCTGCACCTTGGCCTTGTCCGCCTGCGAGAACAGACGCGGGCCAACCAGTCCCATGATCAGGCCGATGATCACCAGTACCACGATCATTTCCAGCAGCGTGAAGCCGCTCTGTCGCTTTCCGAACTTCATGTGTGTCTCCGCTATACCGCCAGGTCGTTGGCGCTGGTGATGGCCAGCATCACGCCCATGATTATCACGCCGATCACCACGCCGATCACCAGGATCGCAATCGGCTCGATCAGCGCCAGCATGCGCTTGAGCCGCTGCCGGCCGGCTTCTTCGTAGAGCCGCGCCAGCGACAGCAGCATCGCCGGCAACTCGCCGGAACGCTCGCCGACGCGCACCAGGTTGTAGCCGGTGCCGTTGAGCGCTTCGTGATCTTCCAGGGCCTGCGCCAGGGTAGCGCCGCTGCGCACCGCGCGCGCCGCCTCCATCATGCGCACGCGGCGCTGCTGCAGACGCATGCCGTTGCTGGCCAGTTCAAGTGCGCGCAACAGGCTGACGCGACTGGCCAGCAACGTGCCGAGCATCTTGGCCCAACGTGCCGTTTCCGATTCCAGCAGCCAGCTGCCCACCAGTGGCCAGCGGCTGACCGCCTGATAGAGCCGGTCGCGCACGGACTCGCGCTGCAGCGCCATGACGAGCATCACCACACCCAGCAGCAGCAGCGGCAACAACCACAGCCGATTACTGTTGACCCAGGTGCCCCCCGCCAGTACGGCCCAGGCCAGCCATGGCAGCTTGTCGGCCTTTTCCAGCAGCGAGGCGAACTTCGGCACCACGAACGTGAACATCAGGATCACCGCCGCCACGCCGGCACCGATCAATATGATTGGATAGATCAGCGCGTTGCGCAGGTCCGAGCGCATGCGCTCCTCATATTCCATCTGCGCCACCGCGCCGGCGATCGACTGGCCAAGCTGGCCGGTCATCTCGCCGGCCTTGGCCAGCTGCAGTACGTAGGGTGGCAGCGGGATCTTGCTCGCCTCCAGCGCGGCGGAGAACGCCTGTCCGCGCTGCAGCCCGCTGGCCATCTGCGCGAATGCCTCCACCATCGTCGGGTGGTGTGACGACTGCGCTTGGACCTCCACGGCCTCGGCCAGTGCCACGCCGGAATCGAGCATGGTCGCCAGTTCGTGAAACGGCAGCACGATGTCCATCGTGCGCAGCTTGCCGGCGCGGCGGGCCCGTTGCGCGCCTTCCTTGTCGAGCTTGAGCGCGGTCAACCCACGCCGCTCCAGCAACCGCATGGCCTCGCGCTCGTTGTCGGCGCGCATGGTGCCGGTCAGCAGCATGCCGTCGGCGTTCACCGCTTCATAGTCGAAACGTGGCATGAGGGCTTCAGAGACTCGTCACGCGCAGGACTTCCTCCACCGAAGTCAGCCCCTGCCACGCTTTCAGCATGCCGTCGTCGCGCAGCGAACGGAAGCCCTCGCGACGCGCCTGGGCGGTCATCTCCACGACGCTGGCGCCGTTGTTGATCAGGTACCGCATGTCGGTCGAGACCCCCACCATTTCGTAAATGCCCACGCGCCCCCGGTAACCGGTGTTGAGACATTTAGCGCAGCCGGTTGGTTCACGCCAGCGCGCGGGCGTATCGCCGAGCACGCGCGCGGCGAGTGCCGTCAGTGTCTCATCCGCCAGCGCTGGCGTGGCGCAGGGCCGGGCACAGGATTCGCACAACCTGCGCACCAGCCGTTGTGCCTGCACGGCACGCAACGGCGTGGAAACCAGGAACGGCTCCACCCCCATGTCGATCAGCCGGGTGAACGCGCTGATCGCGTCATTGGTATGCAGGGTGGACAGCACCAGGTGGCCGGTCAGCGACGACTGGATCGCGATCTGCGCGGTTTCCAGGTCGCGGATTTCGCCAATCATGATCACATCCGGATCCTGACGCAGGATCGAGCGCAGCGCGCTGGCGAAGTCCAGCCCGATATCCGCGTGGGTCTGGATCTGGGTGACGCCCGGCAGCTGGAATTCCACCGGGTCCTCCACCGTGATGATCTTTTTCAGGCCATCGTTGGTGGCCGCCAGCGTGGCGTACAGGGTGGTCGATTTGCCCGAGCCGGTAGGCCCGGTTACCAGCACGATGCCGTTGGACTCGGCAGCCCACGCGCGCATCAGTGCAAGATGGTCGGCCGCCATGCCGAGCGTGTTTAGCGACAGATCCTGGCGATCCTTCGGCAGCAGGCGCAGCACGATCGACTCGCCATGCACGCCTGGCAGCGCCGACACGCGGATATCCATGTCTTGGCCGCTGGCACGCGTACTCATGCGGCCATCCTGTGGCAGGCGTCGCTCGGCAATGTCCATGCCGCAGATCAACTTGATCCGCGAGGCCACCGCGTTGAACCGCTCGCGCGGCAACTGCAGCCGGGTATACAGCACGCCGTCGATGCGGAAGCGCACCAGCAGCTTGTGCTCCTCCGGCTCGAAATGAATATCCGAGGCGCGTTGTTCCACCGCCTGCGACATCACGTTGTTGACCAGCTCGACGATCGGCGCCTCCTCTGCCATCTCGCGCAGGTGCTGCACGTCGTCGCCCGCTTCATCATGCTCGGGACGCTGCAGCCGGGTCAGCTGATCGAGCAGACGCTCCAGCAGCTGATTGGAAACCAGGCAGAACTGCACCTCGTAGCGACCATCGCCCAACACGAAGCGCAGTTCCTCGTGCAACCCCGGGGCTAGCGGATCGCGCGCGGCGCAGTGCCATTTTCCCTCGGCGTCCTCCCACAGCAGCACCTGCTGATCCAGCAGCCAGTCCACACTGAGCCCCGGCATGCGTGCCAGCGCGCGCAACTGCGCGTCATCCGGCGGCGGCAGGTCGCGTTCGAGCAGGGGCAGTTGCAACTGGCGCGCCAGCGCTTCCAGCAAGGTGTCCTCGGACACCGCGCCCACGCGCATCAGCAGCGAGCCGATGCGGCCGCCGATGCGCCGCTGCAGCTCCAGCGCGCGCTCCACTTCGGCGGCCCGCACCGTGCCCTCGGCCACCAGCATCTCGCCCAGCAACTGGGTCATCGCCGCCGCCTCACATCACGTCCGAGAAGCCGCGCCGCAACTTGTGGAAAATCATCAGGCCCAGCACGTAGGCCACCACGCCGCCCGCGGCATAGCCGGCCAGTACCAGCGGTTGCGGCGGCAGGCCTTGAAACAGCGCGCGGCGGACCTGCTCCACCGGTACCGTCAATGGGTTGAGGGCCAGTATGGTGCCCAGCCCGGCCGGTGCCTTCTCGCGTGGATAGAAGATCGGACTCAGAAACAGCAGCAGGCTCACCAGCGTGCCCATGAACTGGCCCAGGTCGCGCAGGTACACGCCCACCGCCGACAGCGCCCAGCCCAGTCCCAGCAGGTACAGCATGAACGGCGCCACGATCACTGGCAGCCACAGCACCGCCAGCGGCACCGGCGGCATCACGAACGCCATCACCAGCAACAGCAGCGCCACGCCTATGGCGAAGTGCACCAGCGCGGTCAACATGTTCACCCAGGCCAGCAGTTCCAGCGGGAACACCACCTTGGTGACGTAGTTGGGTTCCTCCAGGATCAGCTTCGGCGCGCGCCCCAGGGTTTCTGCCAGCAAGCTGTGCAGCAGCAGGCCGGAGAACAGCACGATCGCGAACGTGGCGATGCCGTGGTCGCCCACGCCTTCCCAGCGGGAGCGGAAGATCACGCCGAACACGAACGTGTACATCCCCAGCATCAGCAGCGGCGTGATCACCATCCACAGGTTGCCGAGAAACGAGTCGCGGTAACGGCTGGCCAGTTCCCGGCGGCTCAGTGCGCCGAGCAGGGCACGATGGTGGACAAGCGGGGAGACAAGGTCGGATAGCTGCACGGGGCGGTAGCCTTGAGATCAGCGACCTAGGATACACCAGCGTGTTGCGGCCACGAGGCCTCTCCCTAGCAGGCGTGCGGCGCGCATCGGCGGCGTCACAGTTTTGATAAGGCCGTGGCAAGAGTGTTAACCGGTTGTTGACGTGATAGTGGGGCTTGGCTAGATTACGGCTGGTAGCTCGGCGTCAACAGGGGGGTAGCGTTCTAGACAGAACCTATCTGCGCCATAGGGATGCCGTCCGTGACACACGAACACTTTGGTACCGAAGTGGTGCTGCGGCCAGTGTGGGCTACGTTCGAACATCATTTTAAGGAGTTAGTTCGACATGTCGATTCTCAAGAAAACTTCCATGGCGCTCGCGCTGGCCGCTGCCGTAGGCTTCAGTGCGGCCAGCATGGCGTACACCGTCACCGGAACCCCCGCACTGCCGCTCAAGATTGCCAACGTCAGCGTGACCGGCAACAACGTGGCCTTCGGTGTGAACCAGGACCTCAACTACACCGTTGAGTCGGCGGACAACATCATTGGCCGTACCACCGGCATCAGCGTCCGTCTCACGCTGCAGAACGGTGCGAAGTTCCTGACTGCACCGACCGTTGCTCCGGGCGCGGCTGCTCCGGGCTGGACGTCGAGTGTCACCGCCGGTGGCACCCCGGGCGACGACTTCGTCGTGGTCAGCTTGGCTCCCCCGGCCGTCGCCACCTCGATCACCGTCGGCGTGCTGGCCAGTATCCGGATGACCGACATCACCGCATCGACCCTGTCAGTCGTGGGTTCGTCGGTGAGCGGCAAGTTCGACATCTTCGATCCGGTCGGCGGCGGCACCTTCAACACGCAGACCCTGCCGATTGTCACCTCGGCGAACGTGCTGGCTTCCAGCATGGCCGGTGGCGAAGCCAACAGCCGCATCGATGTGGGTACGAACGTTACCTATGCGAACAGCAAGACCGCGTTCGCGTCGACCGGTGCGATCGGCACGTCCAACAAAGTCACCTTCGATGCCGGCACGCTGACCCATGCCGTGGCTGCAGGCGTGACCTACAGCTACAACGCGGCCGACGCCTTCACCACCGTGGTGTCGATGAGCAGCCTGGGCAACTTTGACGGCACCAAGGGCAGTGTCTCGCTCGCGACCGACAATACCTGCGCCACGCCGATCACCGGCTCGACGGTGACCTACAGCGCCGCCGCGAACACCGCCACGATCAAGTACACCCAGGGCAACCTCGTTGGCGCCAGCGCCACTGGCGGCTCGGCCGAGTTGTGCTTCACCGTGTCGGGTACCGACGTGGTCAGCGACTCCAGCGTCAGCACCAGCAGCTCGTTCGTGGCGAACGTCAGCGGCGTCAAGAGCAACGATTCCGCGGCTGACGCGCTGTCGCTGAAGTACAACGGCTCGGTGGTGAAGGTGCCGGTGTTCAACCCGGGTGGCAACACGGTGCAGCAGAGTGTGCTGCGCGTGTCCAACACCAGCGGCCTGAACGGCAAGGTCACCGTTACCGGTACCGATGACGCCGGTGCGGCCAGCACGCCGGTAACGTTCCAGTTGGGTGCGGGCAGCTCGGTGCAGATCAACGCCGACACCCTGCAGAATGGCGGTGGCGCGCTGACCGGCGCACTGGGTACCCCTGCCGGCAAGTGGCGTCTGGTGGTCACCGGTGAGTTCAACGGTCTGGTGGTGCAGAGCCTGATGCGCAACAACAGCACCGGCACGTTCACCAACATGAGCACCTCGCTCGTACCGGGCGGCGTCGGCCAGTAATCCAGGCCTAACCGACTCCAGCTTTGCTGGAGGCTTATGGTAGATAAAGAAACGGGCGACTTCGGTCGCCCGTTTTTTTGTGCCCGTTCAGGCGGCATGGCGCGAAACGACGGGACGATTGTCTATACTTGCCGACGCTGTCGGCGGCCGTACCGTGATGGCGCCATGCCGCGCGCGCTGCCCTGTCCTGGCCGAGCGCCGGTTCATCGTCGCTACCACTGATCGTATGAGGCTCATGTCCCGACCCCTTCCTTCCCCCTCCGACGTGGCGATTCGTATCCAGGGCGTCTCCAAGGTCTATCGCTTGTGGAGTACCCCGGCTGCTCGCTTGTGGGTGCCGCTGCTGCTGCGCCTGCAAGGTGTCCTGCGTCGGCTGTTGCCGGCGTGGGCCGCGCGTCTGCAGGCGACGGTGGACGCGCATCTGCGCTATCACCATGCTCTGCACGATGTGAGCTTCAGCCTGCATCGCGGCGATGCGCTGGGCATCATCGGCCTGAATGGCAGCGGCAAGAGCACCTTGCTGCAGATCATTGCCGGCGTGCTGCAACCCAGTACGGGCACCGTCGTCGTCAAGGGCCGCATTGCCGCGTTGCTGGAGCTGGGTTCGGGTTTCAACAAGGAGATGACCGGCCGCGAGAACGTATACATCAATGCGGCAGTGCTGGGCATGTCGCGGGCGCAGATCGGCGAGCGCATGAATGACATCGTCGCGTTCGCCGACATCGGCGAGTACGTCGACCAGCCGGTGAAAACCTACAGTTCCGGCATGGTGATGCGGCTGGCATTTGCCGTGCAGGTGCATGTGGACCCGGACATCCTGATCGTTGACGAAGCGCTATCGGTGGGCGATGCGCGTTTCCAGGCCAAGGCGATGACGCGGATCGACGAGATCCTCGCACGCGGCACCACGCTGCTGTTCGTCGGCCACGACCTCAATGCGGTCAAGTCGTTCTGTCGCCGCGCGATGTTGCTGGAGCGGGGTCAGGTGGTACTGGAGTCCGCGCCGGAGGAAGTGATCACCGAATATCTGTACCACATCCACACCGATGCGTTGAGGGCCAGTCGTGAACATGCCGCGTCCGGTCTGGAGCGGATCGATTTCGGCTATGGCGCGAATGATGCCCGCGTGGTGGCTGCCCGCATCAACGACAGCGACCGGCACGCTTCGTTGCGGTATGGCGAAACGGTGCGTCTGGCGCTGGATGTGCAGCTGACGGCAGCGTTGGATGCACCGATGCTGATCCTGGACATGATGGACGGCAAGGGATTGCAGCTGACCGGGCGGCGCATTCCGCTGCCCACGCCGGCCGCCGATGGCGTGGCGCGACTGGAGGTGGCGTTCGATGCCACTCTGCAAAAGGGCGTATATCGGTTTCGCATGCGCGTAGTCGATGCGCCGACGCTGGAGCTGACCACGGTGCTGTCGCGGCAGGAGGGCTGGCTGTCATTCGATGTGGTGGACGACAGTCGCGCGGAGTTTACCGGCCTGTTTCCGATTCCCATGACGGTCGGTCAGCGCTAGACCTCCATGCGACGCATGCTGTTTCATCGCGACTACCACGGTTATACCGGTGGCCATGGCAAGGTTCGCGACTATCTCGATCACGTGCAGGCACATCCGGACTGGTCGGCGGCGGTATATCTGTCGCCGTCTTCCGATCGCGCCGTTGGCAATCCGTTTCTGGACGCGCCGGGCCTGACCGGGTTGTGGATGCCGCAGGCGGCCGATGCGTTGCTGCTCGGCGGCATGGACTGGGCTGCGTTGCCGCCGGCGTCGGCATCACCCGACCAGCCAATCGTCAATCTGGTGCAGCATGTGCGTCATGCGGACCCGGCGCTGCCGTTGCGTGGTTTTCTATCGCGCCGGGCGATCCGCGTGTGTGTGAGCACGGCGGTGGCCGATGCGATTGCCGCGACGGGTGAGGTGAACGGACCGATCCGGGTGATTCCGGCCGCGGTGAGCAGCGCGATGCTGGCGGCGCTCGGTGAGCGGACATCGGGCGACGGCGTATTCATCGATGCCGTCAAGCAGCCACGGTTGGGCACGGCGATAGCCCTCGAGCTGGCGCGGTCCGGTGTGCAGGCGGACCTGCATGTCACCCGGGTGCCGCGGGCGGACTATCTGGGCGCCATGGCCGCGGCTGCGGTGGTGGTTGCCTTGCCGGATGCGCTCGAGGGCTTCTACCTGCCTGGACTGGAGGCGCTGGCACTGGGCCGTGCGCTGGTGCAGTACGACTGCGTAGGCAGTCGCGATTATCTGCGTGACGGCGACAACGCGCTGGTGCCGACGCAGGAGGCGTCGGCTATCGCCGGCGCCGCGTTGCGGCTGTATGCCGATGCGGTGTTGCGCACACGCCTGTGCGCGGCTGGGCGCGCGACCGCCGCGCGTTTCGACCTGGCCAGCGAGCGCGCCGGCGTACATGACCTGCTCGATGAGCTGGACGATCTATGGCGCCGCTGAATCCATCGGACATCGTGCTGACCGGGATCCCGCGCGGCGGGACCACCCTGGCGTGCCGCCTGCTGGGCGAGACGGCCGATACGCTGGCGTTGTTCGAACCGATGCCGGTGACCGCGCTGCCGACTTCAGCGGACGCCGCTGCCGCCGAGGTGGTGCGCTACTTCGGCCAAGTGCGGCAGCGGGCGTTGTCGGAGGGGCGGGTTCCCAGCAAGCATCGCGATGGCCGCGTGCCGGACAACCCCTATGGCGAGCGCGCGAGCGGGAACGACGCGCGGCCATGGCTGGTGGAGCAGGGCGATATCGCGGTGGGCAAGTCGCTGTCGGCCGGCTTCCGGCTGGTGATCAAGCACAACGCTGCGTTTACGGCACTGCTGCCGGCACTGTGCCAGCGCTGCACGGTCGTCGGTATCGTGCGCAATCCGCTGGCGGTGCTGGCGTCGTGGCGTTCCGTGGATCTGCCGGTGACGCGCGGCCGCCTGCCTGCCGGCGAGCGGCTGGATCCGGCCCTGGCCGAAGCGCTGGCAGCGCAGCCGGATTGCCTGCGCCGGCAGATCCTGATCCTGGACTGGTTCTTCAGTCGCCTGCTGCACTGGGTGGCGCCGGAACGCCTGCTGCGTTACGAGGACGTGGTGGCCACTGGTGGTGCATGCCTGCGGCAGGCCATTGGCGTGCCGGCGGATACGACAGCTGCCTTGCGCAGTCGCAACGTGAATGCGCAATACGATCGCGCCAGTGTGGACGAGCTGGTGCGCGGGTTGCATCGTTACGCAGGCGCGAGCCTGCATTGCTATGGTGTTGCGGCAGTGGACGAACTGGCCGCACGCATGGTGGCGCAGGTGGCCGGCCATGACTGATACCCGCGTGCCTCGCGTGCAGTTCGTGATTGGCGGCATGCAGAAGGGCGGCACGACCGCGATGGCGCACTGTTTGGCCCAGCATCCGCGTGTGTTGTTGCCGACCGGCAAGGAGGCGCATGTGTTCGATGCGCCGGACTTCGACGACGCGTGGGACGCTGCCGCGGTCGACCGCCGCTATGCGCCGCAGTTTGACACTGACGCCGGCGATCGCATGCCGGGCGACGCGACGCCGATTTACTGCCTGCACGAGCGGTTCGTGCAGCGCATTGCCCGCTACAACCCGCAAATGCGCTGGGTGCTGCTATTGCGCCACCCGGTTGAACGGGCGATTTCGCAGTACCACATGGAGCGCGCACGCGGCGACGAACGCTGGCCGCTGTTGCCGGCGCTGCTGCTGGAGCGTTGGCGCCTGCGCGGCCATCACGACGACTTCTCGGCGCATTCGCCGCTGCGCCGTTACTCGTACCGCTTGCGCGGCGACTATGCACGCCAGCTCGATACGCTGTACCGGCATTTCGATCACGGGCAGGTGCTGGTGCTGCGCAGCGAAGAGTTTCGCGAGCGGCCGCAGGCGCTGCTGGAACGCGTGTACGCGCATCTGGGCCTGCCCGGGCCGATCCATCTGCCGGAGCGTACCTTTGTCTTTGTCGGCGACTATGTGCCACTCTCCCATCGAGGTATCACCTGGAGACTGGCGCACTGGCTTTTGCGCAGGGAGCTGCGTGACCTGCGTGCGCGCCATGGTGTGGTGTTCGATGAGGGGCGATCCTCAATGAAGTAATCTTCAAGCGAGCGGCATGGTGATCTATGGCTGGATCGGCTGTCGGGGCTGACCAGTTCTGAAGAAGCATGGAGATGGCGGAAATGAGCAGTGTTTATGGGGCAATACGACGCTTGAAGAATTTGCTCCTGCCGCGGCAATCAACACCTTTCAGTATGGCGGCCCGTGGCAAAGAGGGGTTGCCTGTCACGACGGATGATGAGTTCTACCGGGCCAGACTGGCTTCGGAGACGCTTATCTACAAGGATGTGGTGGACATCAATGTCCTGCCGCAGATTTTCCACTATTGGTCGCATACTTATCTTCGGCCGATGTTGGAGGAGTTCGGTTTCTCCAATCCTGATGAGTTTTTCGCGAAATATTTCTGTGAAAGTGCTGCGGCTTGCGGAGGTGGTAAATCAACTTTCATAAGCATTGGTGCGGGAAATTGCGATACCGAGGTGCGGGTCGCCAAGCTCATGAAAAATGCGGGGCTGTCGCACTTCACCATCGAATGCCTCGACATGAACCCCTACATGCTTCAGCGGGGGCGCGAGATGGCCGAACAGGAAGGGGTGGGTTCTCACGTGCTTTTCGTGGAGGGAGACTTCAACAAGTGGAGGGCCACGAAGCGATACACAGGGGTCATGGCCAACCAGTCCCTCCACCATGTTTGAACTTGGAGGGCCTGTTTGATGAGATAAAGCGTGCCCTTGATCCGAACGGTTACTTCATTACCCACGACATGATCGGCCGCAATGGCCACCAACGTTGGCCCGAGGCATTGGCCGAGGTCCACCGGTTCTGGCAGGAGCTGCCGGCAGCTTACCGGTACAATCGCCAGCTGGCTCGGCACGAGGAACTCTATGAAAACTGGGACTGTTCGTCCGAGGGGTTCGAAGGGGTTCGTGCACAGGACATCCTCCCGCTGCTGCTGGAGCGTTTCGACTTCCCCCTGTTCATTGGTTTCGCCAACGTGGTGGACGTGTTCATCGACCGGGGCTTTGGTCACAATTTTGATGCCGAGGGGGAATGGGATCGCGGATTCATTGATCGCATTCATGCATTTGACGAACAGGCATTTCGAAACGGTACCCTGACACCGACACACATGATGGCTGTGATGTCAACATCCTCGTGTGCCTCACACTTGTACTCTCGGGGAATCACACCACAGATGAGCGTGCAAAAACCGAGTCAGGGGGTGACGTCGGCCCGCTTTTTCGACAGAGATAAAAAGTAGAGGCAGGGTCGTTTCACCCGGGTCCGAGAGGGCCGGAGGGGGAGCGATGAAGAAGTCGAGATTTACCGAAACATGTCACCTACTGCTTGCGTCTGGCCGAGTCCGGCAACCCGGTCGAGTATGTCTGCCGGCAGATGGGGATCAGCACTGCCTTCATTTTGTTGCGTCGACCAAGACGATGCGCGGGTCGACGAAGGCGACCCAGTGACCAGCTGAACTTCCACCAGGGGATTCGACGGCGAAGGAAATCGACACATGTTGCCCCGCATAGTCTTCAAGCGGGATGGACACGGCCTCGAAGCGGAGATCGGTACCAGCTTCCGGTGGGGTCAGGTCGCGAGAGTAAGCTCGAGGGGTGCGCCCTCGCTGCGGTTCAGTCGCACGATAGCGCGCGCCGGCTGTGGGCTTGGATAGACCATGCCAACGGCAAAGCGGAGCTGGGTATTCGCAGCAATTGGTACATCATCGTAACGGTACGAAAAACCGGAGATGACGGTCATTGCCGTTCTCGCGCCACTCAAAGTGTTCCATGGCATTACCAGCACGCCCTGCCCGGTGGGAGTATCTACCTTGGACGTATCATTGATGTGGCCATTTGCAAACGCTTTCAGAAAGCTAAAAGTGGTGAACGCCTCGGCGCGCCGAGCCACGACCTGCGACAGTTCATTGCTCATATCAACGAGTTGATGCCTACTGGATTCTGCGTAAATGTGTGTACCAGTCGGTAACTTGGCGTCAGCAGCGGCATCCAGCGAGGCAAAGCAATACACCCTACGCGACGCTCCACCATAAATGCGAAAGAACCCCCCTTTCAAAAGCGTCCAGTTGCACTGACCCGTATCAGCAAGAAACGCAATGTCTTTGGTCTCTAACGGATGCTTGTCAACAACATCGCGCTTGACTAGTTCGGCAAACCGTGGCGAAGAAACAAAGAAAAGCCGACCGAATTGCTTCATGAGTAGCGTATCGAGCGTCACGGACGTCATGCAAAGAAGAACGGCCAGTATTGAGACTCCCACACGCAGCTTGCCGGTTCCAGCACCAACCGCCCATGAGGCAACAAGCAGGACCAATACAAACGACGCATATAGCCAGCGTTGCTCAAAACGGATCGTTAACAGCGCTGGAGCAACCAAGAAGGCCGCGAGAATGAGCAGTAAGGCCAACCAGCGCAATCGTAGCCAGATGGGCGATGGGTGTTGCTGCTCTACCGATTGAGTAGCTAACACGCCCAAGAAGGTTAGAGCCGCAAAGATGAAAGTGAACAGTATTGCCAGTACGAAAGAATAGTTCCAACCTATCGTGACACTCTGGCCCACTAGGTAGTCCGGCCCCTGATTGAAGCCAAAAATAGACGCAAGTGTCTCGCGAGCGTGCTCGATTATCACCGGTACGTCTAGCTTAAGGTGGGTATCACTTGTGCCAATCAGAAAGTACGTCTGCAGAAACAGCTGCTTGTATGTAATGTAGAACAGAGGTATCGCAGCGCAAGCAGCCAGCAACGTGAGCGTTCTTTTTCTCGATAGCAAGGATAGCTTTGAGGTCAGGAGAATGGATATGCCCAACCAAACGGCCACGACCATGAAACGTTCATGCGCAAACGTCGCGAAAAGGCCAAACGCGATTGCTGTCCAGCACCATCGCCAAGTGTGTTCGGGTTGTTGTTCCGCGCGAAGGACTGAATAGACAGCCGCGAGAGTTAGCAGCAGTGGAACACTCTCTACAGGACCGATGAGTTGCGTTACATCGAATATCGCAAATCGGGAAACAGCCATCGTCAAGGTGACGCTGGCTGAAACCAGAAAATTTCCCGGCTCAGTCGCTGGGAAATGGCAAACACGAGTATGGCGGCGAGGCCTTGCAGAAGAATATTTACAGCGAAGAAATCAAAATTCTTAGCACCAAAAATATTCATCATGGCCAGCACAATGCTGGATGCCACTGGGCGAAATCGTTCGTGACAGACAGCAACTAATATATCCGATGCGCGAGTCGCGCATCGGCCGTCCAGGAACGACAGATAATAATCGAGTCCATCGCCATATATTGCAGAATACGTCCAAGGCAGGAATCTGTAAACGGTGGCAATGATTGAAGCTGCGAATATAAAGAACAAGCCAAGACTTGTTGTGCGTCTTGAAGGCTTAGATGATTGGTTATCAAGGTTCATATTGGTGCCAGGATTCGCAATGCATTCGAGTAACGAGATGAAGAGTTCAAATGAATACGCTAATCCGGTTGTTGTCCTCGTTTATCCGACTTTCGCAATGACCAGAATTTCGCCGTCGAGAAATTGAATACAACAATCAGGGGGATCAGTGCACACTGCACCCAGAAGGGATCGTAGCCAGTCATGCCGACCAGCCAATGTAGAGTCAGCAGGTTCAGGAGCAAGGAGCCGAAGTTGGCCACGAAATACTTGGCCAGCCGAGCCTTGAACTGCAGTTGCTCTTCAGGCTTGAATACCCAGGTAAAATTGAGGGCGTAGGAAAACAGCATGCCCACTGCCCAGGAAGCGCTTAGCGCGATCAGGTAGTTGACGTGCAGGATCTTAAAAAGCAGAAAGAAGACGATAAACGTGAGAACAAAGTTGGCACCACCGACCAACAAAAATCGGATTGCTTCGAACCTGAATTTCCCAGGTGGTCCCGATTGATCGCCGATGAGGTCAAGCAGGCGGTTGTTTGGTGTGCGTACAGTCATCAGAGGAACTTGTCCCTGATGACATAATTTGGCTTCTTGCGGACTTCGTCGTAGATGCGCCAGATGTACTCGCCGATAATGCCGAGCATGACCATGATCAGTCCGCCGACGATCAGGGTAACGATCATCAACGGCGCCCAACCGGCGAAAGGGGTTTCGCCTCTCATCCAGCTGTATATGATTGTCAGGCTGTACAGCACGCCCAGTGTCGACGTGACCAGACCGGCCAGCGAGATGAAGCGGATGGGCAGGTACGACGCATCAAGAAAGGCATCGAGAAAGTTCTTGAGTTTCTTTCCGAGGTTGTACTGCGACTTGCCGATGGTCCGCTTGAGCCGCACATAAGGGATGAAGGACGTGCGGTAGCCGGTCCACAACAAATCGCCCTGAAAAAATCTGTTGCGGACGTCAACTGAATTGAATTCGTCCAGCGCCGTGCGATCCATCAAGACAAAATCAAATCCGCCAGGTGGAATCTGCGGAATGGAAAGGCGCAGGGCGCCGTAGGCAAAGCGCGAGAACAACTTGGCCGCGAATGTATCGGAGCGATCCGTGCGATAGCAGATCACGAGTTCGGCGCCCCCTTGCCACTTTTCCACCATCTGCGGGATCAACTCGGCGGGATCCTGCAAGTCGGCGGAAATGTTCACGACAGCGTCGCCGGACGCCTGCTTCAGCCCCGCGAGCATGGCCGCCATCTGGCCGAAATTCCTCGTGAAGGTGATCGCCTTGACCCTGTCGTCATGCAGTTTCAGCTCCAGGATTTCCTGGAGCGAGCCGTCGTCGGAGCCATCGTCGACGAAGACGAACTCGTACTCATGTTCGGGCAGGTCCTGCGCGAAGAGGGCCTTGATTTTGTTATAGGTGCGGGAGATCGCGCCTGCATTCCGGTAAACCGCGACCACGAAGGAGATTTTCATGTTGTGCTATCCATTGTGGCAACCGGCTTTCGCGCGTAGCTGTTGGTAGTGCGCTGATCTGCGCGACATGGCTCAATCGCCCTTTTCGCACAGCAGAAAAATGCTGGAGCACAGGTCCGGGTACTGTTGACCAAGCTTGAAGCAACCATCCAGGTACTCTCTCGATATGATGTCGGTCTGCAGCAGTTTGTCCCACTGGAAGTTGGCCAGGGCCTTGAAGAAGATGCCCGACCGATACACTACCTTCAGGCCCGCCTTGGTAGCGTCCCGTTCCAGGGTGTCGAGAGTGTAGGTGCACCTGTGCCCGTGCTCCAATTCGGCGTCCGTCACCGCAGCATTGTGCGAGATCAACCCCATCTTGACCGCTATCTGGCGCGATGGCGCGTTGGCGTTCGGGCAGACCAGGAAGAATCGTCCAGTATCGGAAAGCCACTCGCGATTGATCCTTCCCAGCACCCGGATAGGGTCATCGATGTGCTCGAGGACGTGAGTGAGGATGATGTTGTCGTACTTGGTTGGCAGCTCCGCTTCCTCGAACAGCGAATTGACAAGCTTCACCCTGCCGCCCAGCGAACGTCTTGCCACCTCCATGGCTTCATCGGATGCCTCGACGCATGTGAGGTCGGCGAAATGGGCGGCAAGGCGCTCGTGAAATCCCCCTTGAAGCTCCCCAGTTCAAGCGCGTTTCCTTCGCGGAAAAATGGCGCGAACGATTGCAGCATGTAGGGGTGCATGACATCGAAATCGAAGCCATAGGCATACCGATGATCCGCGGTGTCCTTCAGTTCCTGGTTGTAGTCCCGACTGTTGCTCATGATGTGTGTCCTGCCAGTGTCAGTCGCATTGATATTAAGTGGGTTGTGCGTTCGTATTCGGCAAACTTCAGCTTGCGGTAGAGATCGATCGCCGAATGATTGTTCGACGCGACTTCTAGCCGGAGTTCGTGCAATTTCAGGTCCTGCGCCTTCCTGATGCATGTGCGAAGGAGGCTGGAAGCCATGCCCATTCCAGCGCATTCCCGCAACACGCTCACGTTGGATATGAATCCAAAGCCCCCCGCCGGACTGTTCAGGTACGCCGCTACGAGACCGACAAGGGACCGCTCGTGCCATGCCTCGAAGGTGGAGGCGTTTTCAACGAGCTTGATCGAATAGTCGGGAATGCTTACATAGGAGGATAGGGGAGGAATGAACTGGCCGTCGCATGCAAGCAGGTGATCGCGAATGTCCTCGCATGAAGCGGTCTGTTCGCCGTACCGGATGCTGGGCGAGCTCATTCCAGTACCGCTATGCCAAACCCATGCCGACCGAATTCATTACCGTTGTAGAGCAAATACACCTGGCCATCACGTTCAAAGACATGGGGATAGCAGAGCATCTCCGAATCCCAACCGTCGTCGGACACGTCAATGCCCGCACTGTCGTCGTCCCGTACCCAGGTGGATAGATCATCGGAGTAGGCGTAGCCGAGGCGGTACCCCCTGCCCTTGGTCTTGCGGAAATCAAAAGACTCCCGGAAGCAGAAGAACATGTGGTAGCGAGTCCCGATCTTGATGACGGTGGGAAGCGCTTGGCTCTCGTCGCCCAAGCGATCGGCAATCAGGTTGCTACCTTCCTCCTTTTCCCACGCTATGCCGTCATGGGAAGTGGCATGCCCGATCTTGTAGACGCGGTCAGGCGGCTGGCTGCCAGAAAAGCTTTCCCACTTCGTGCCGAAGATGTACCACATGTGGAAGAGTCCGTCGTAAACCCGTACGAACGGATCGCCCACGAGAAACGGCTCGTGCAGCGATGAACTCAGGACAGGTCCATCGCCGATCTTCTCGAATGTCAAACCGTCGTCGTGGCTGAAAGCCAGCCCAATGCCGGTGTCGACCGAGACGGAAACTCGACGTGTCCAGCCACTCGTGTATCCGTGGATGCGCCCGTCGTGTCGAAGGACGTTCATCGGGAAAATGCCGTGCTCGTCAAAACAACCGAGCTTGCCGAGCGGGATGACCGGCTTGTCGGAGACCCGCAGCACCTGCTGCATCGTCTTGTCAAAGTCGACAAAGCAGATGTGACTGAGGTACTTGCCTTCGCAATTGGGGTCGCGTTGCCGACTGGAGAAGTAGACCCGCGTGAACTGATCAAAGACCAGAGCCTGCGGCGACTGTGCAAACTCGACGCACCCGTTGGGGAGCTTGCAGGCAGTGGGGTCGAAAACTTTTCCTAATTTGCGCCACTTCATCCGAGACACCTCAAAGAGTTCCTTCAAGTTTAGCCATGCCAAATCCGTGCTTGCCCACTTGGTTCCCGAGATAAAACATGTAGATTTCACCGTCCAACTCGAAAACGTGCGGGTAACTGATCATCTCCGAATCCCAGCCGGAATCGGAAATGTCGATGCCCGCCTTGGAGTCATCCCTGGTCCATTGGTACATGTCATCGGAGACGGCATAGCCGATCCGGTATCCGTACTCTTTGCCACGGTAGTTGGTGCTGTGCCGGTAGGAGAAAAACATGTGGTACCGGCCGTTATGGAAGAACACGTCCGGACTGGACTGTGCTTCGTCGGCCTCCACCGCGCATGGGATGAGATCGCGGTTCTGCTTCGTCCAACGCATGCCATCGTCTGAAGTCGCCATACGGATGCGGTAGACCGGTTCCGGCCTGCCGTCCGCCATGACCCATTTCTTGCCGGCGATGTACCAAAGCTGCCATGCGTCGTTGAACTTCCGTATTTTCGGGCCACTCAATATGAACGGCTCGTCGACCGAATAAGGAAGGATGGGCCCCTTGCCGAGTTTCTGGAAGCTGACTCCACCGTCTGTGCTTCTCGCCATGCCGATGCCGACATCAAACGGCACGGACTCGCACCGAGTCCAGCCGGCGTAGTAGGCAACAAAATCTGCGCCGTCGCGGGCGACCGATATTGGGTAAGTGCCGAATTCGTCGAAATCGCCCAGCTCACCCAAGGCTAGGACGGGTTCCTGGCCGACCGCCAGAACCTCCATCAGGTTATTCCTGTTGAGGTCGACGTAACCCGAGTAGCTGCAGTACTGGCCCCGTGCATCAGGAAGCGGGCGGGCGGAAAAGTAGACTCGGACGAACTTCTCGAAAATGATTACCGAAGGCGCTTGGGCGAATTGTTGCAACCAGGGGCGGCCTTGGACCATGGCCGGGTCGAAAACCAATCCAAGTTTTTTCCAAGTAAACATCGTCATTGACCTGATGGTTCGGTAGAGTGATGCGGTATCGCGCTGGACCGATGCGACTTTCGCATTGTCGTGACTCTGTCCGATGCCTGTTCCGGTATTGGACAGTGTGAGCTCGATTACGTGAAATTCGGTTTTATCTGTATTTTTTTGCCAAAACCGAAACCTTATATTAATTCATACCCACACATCAACTTCTCTCGAATATCACTGATGGGGTTGAACATCATTACGTCGACGATCGAAAGCCAGGGTATGAATGAGTTGTCAAACTGCCCGTATTCCCACGGTTTCGAGCGAAGAAAATTCAACCTAATGCCGTTGTTCGAGAACGTGTCGGTCGAATACAGCTCGACACCTCCGATGGGGTTGATGTAAGTCGTGGCGCCGACGGCCTGGCATAGCGCGATGACCTTGCTCTGTGCCTTCAGGGAGTGGTCGATATCAAGCGTGGACGAGATAACGATCTTGGTCGTGATTCCGAGGTATTGGCATACCCTGAGGATGGATGCATGCAGGAAGCCGAAAAGATTGACTTCCCTGGACATCAGAACATCCTGAAGGAGAGCAAGCACCGCTTCACGCTCCGGCGCCTTGCGATAGGCATCCTTGAACTGGTTCAGCAGCTTGGCCCGGTTGAAGTCGGCGGCCAGCTGTCGCTCACGGATATCCAATGAATCGGAGTCCTTCTTGAGGGGAATGGAAAACACCGTGTCGGTGCAACCCGTCAACATTCGGTTTCTGTTAATCCAGCCCTTTTTCGTGTACTTGATGTTGTCGTAAACGACGAACACGTCTACCGAATTGATGAGTTGGAAATAACCTAAATACGGCAGGAAGTAAGGCTGCATGATGGCCGCCTTCACACCGTTGCGGTCACTCGGGGTCTCGTCGCATGCCGTCATCGGGCTATGAGCCTCACGATGAGCTTGGTGTCGGCGTCGCTTAGTCCCGGATGGATGGGCAAGCAAAGTACCTGTGATGCGATGTTCGTGGCGACGCGGAGATTGTCGGGGGCGGATGAAGCCAGTCCGCGGTACAGCGGGAAGTTCGAGATCAACGGGTAGAAATAGCGCCTGGAAAAGATGTTGTGACTGATCAGCTTATGGTGTAGTTCGTCCCGTGAGAGAGAGTATCGCTCGTCGACCAGAATGGGGAAATAGGAATAATTTTGTGTGGCCTGCGGTACCGGCTTGGGCAGTGTTATGCCGGGAGTGTCGGCAAGCAGTTCGCAGTATTGATCGTGAATGCGTCGACGGGCATCGATGGCTTCCTCGATATGTTTCAGTTGCAGCAAGCCAAATGCCGCCTGTACTTCGTTCATTTTCCCGTTGATGCCAGGAGCAACGACCGTCACCTCATCGGAAAAGCCAAAATTCTTGAGCGAATCGATACGCAGTTTGGTTTTCAAGTCGGGGCTAATGATCGCGCCGCCCTCGAACGTATTGAATACCTTGGTGGCGTGGAAACTGAGTACTGACAGGTCGCCGCATCGCAAAATCGATTTTTCGTTGCTTTGAACCCCGAAAGCGTGAGCCGCGTCGTAGATGACGCGAAGGCCATAGGCGTCGGCGATTTTTTGGATGGCCTCCACGTCGCAAGGGTTGCCGTAACAGTGTACGGGCATGATTGCAGTGGTTTCCGCGGTGATCGCGGCCTCGATCCGGGCCGGGTCCATGTTGAACGAAGTTGGGTCGATGTCGACGAAAACGGGCTTGATGTTGTTCCACATCAATGAGTGCGCGGTTGCCACGAAGGAATAAGGCGTCGTGATGACTTCACCCGTGATCCGAAGGCATTGCAGCGCCACGATAAGTGCGATGGTCCCGTTGGAGAACAGCGACAAATGTTCCACTCCGAGATACTCGGAGAGTTCTTTTTCGAGCTGTTGATGAAACGGCCCACCGTTGGTGAGCCACCTCGATTCCCATATCTGCGACAGATACGGCAGAAACTCCTCCAAAGGTGGCATGAAAGGCTGTGTAACTAGGACGTTCTTTTTCACGGCATCTCTATCCATATCGAGTGGTTGCGCTCCTTTGTGCCGGTTACAGCCCAGCGCCTGCTCCAGCTCCGGAATGATCTTGAACAGATCCCCCACCAGGCCGAAATCGGCAATCTCGAAGATCGGCGCCTCGCCATCCTTGTTGATCGCCACGATGGTGCCGGCGTCCTTGATGCCGGTGAGGTGCTGGATGGCGCCGGAGATGCCGATGGCCATGTACAGCTCGGGCGCGATGATCTTGCCGGTCTGGCCGACCTGCATTTCGCTGGGCACGTAGCCGGCGTCGACCGCGGCGCGCGAGGCGCCGACGGCGGCGCCGATCCTGTCGGCGAACTTGAAGATGATGTCGAAGTTTTCCTTCGAGCCGACGCCGCGGCCGCCGGAGACGACCTTGCTGGCGCTCTGCAGGTCGGGGCGGTCGCTGCTGCCCTGCTTCAGTTCGACGAAGCGGGTATGCGTGGGCAGGGTCGCGTCGACAGCCAGCGCTTCGATCGGCGCGTTGTTGGCGCCGGTGGCGGCGGCCGGCCACGAGGCCGAGCGGATCGTGGCGACGACGGTGTGGGCGGCGTCGGCTTCGACCGTGATGATCGCGTTGCCGGCGTAGATCGGGCGCTTGAACGTGTGTGCTGCCTTCCACGCTCATCACGTCGCTGACCTGGGCCACGCCGAGCAGGGCGGCGACGCGCGGGGCGACGTCCTTGCCGAACGTGGTGGAGGGCACGAATACGTGGCTGTAGCCGGCGGCGGCCTTGGCGATCTGCGGCGCCAGCACGGCGGCCAGCGGGTGTGCGTTCTCGGCGCGGGCGACGGTGAGCACGCGGCTCACGCCGTCGATCTTCGCCGCCTCGGCGGCGATCGCGTCGACGCTGTCGGCCAGCACCAGCACGTCGATCGCTTCGCCCTTCACCGCGATGGCGGCGCTCACGGCGCGCGCGGTGGAGGAGTTGAGTTTGCCGCCGAGGTGTTCGGCGATGACCAGGATCTTGCTCATGTGTGTCTCCGAAGCTTCTTTGTGTGTAGGAGCCCACTCTGTGGGCGATGCTCTGCTCTGGAATCTGCAGACATCGAAGAAGAACATCGCCCGCGAGCGGGCTCCTACACGGGATAGGGGTTACAGCAGGCCTTTCTGCCTCAGTGCAGCGACCAGCTCGGCCGCATCCTTCACCATCACGCCCTTACTGCGCTTGGCCGGCGCCGCGTAGTGCGTGGTCTTCAGATGATCGTTCGCTTCGACACCCAGCGAGCCGAACTCGATCGTGTCGATCGGCTTGGACTTCGCCTTCATGATGTCAGGCAGCTTGATGAAGCGCGGCTCGTTGAGGCGCAGGTCGGTGGTGATCACCGCCGGCAGCTCGGCCTCGATCACTTCCAGGCCGGCGTCGACCTCGCGGGTAACCGTGGCCTTGCCGTCGGCGATCTCGACCTTGCTGGCGAACGTGGCCTGCGGGCGATCCCACAGCGCGGCGAGCATCTGGCCGGTCTGGTTGGCGTCGTCGTCGATCGCCTGCTTGCCCAGGATCACCAGGCCCGGCTGCTCCTTCTCGATCAGCTTGAGGAAGACGCGGGCGGCGGTCAGCGGCTGCACGGCGTCGCCGGTGACCACGTGGATCGCGCGGTTCGCGCCCATCGCCAGGCCGTTGCGCAGGTGCGCGGTGAGGTCGGCTGGGCCGATGCCGACCACGATCACTTCCTCGGCGACACCTTTCTCGCGCAGGCGCAGCGCTTCTTCCAGCGCGATGTCGTCGAACGGGTTGGCCGACAGCTTGACGCCGTCGGTGACCACGCCGCTGCCGTCGGGCTTGACCTGGATGCGTACGTTGTAGTCCACGACACGCTTGTAGCCGACCAGAATTTTCATCTGCGATTCCTGTCTCGTTGGCCGCCCCAGCAGGGGTGCGAAATCGCCATTCTACCCGGCATCGAACAATCGTACGAAATGAGCGGTTCGGCGATGCAACGATGGTGATCAGCCGCTGCGCTGCGCGTACGGGTACGTCCCGGGCACCGCTTCGGCGAGGCCGAGCAGGCCGGCCGCGTTGAGCGTGCTGAAGCCGCCGGCGCTGGCGCTCAGGCTGAACACGCGCTCGATGGCGTGAGCCAGGGTGCCGTCGAGCTGGCCCGCTTCGGTCTCGAACTCCGCCACTTCCAGATGGGCGTCCAGCAGCAGGCGCAGGGCCGCCGGGCGCAGCCAGAACATGCTGCCGGCGATGAAGCTGTCGTGTTCCACTTGCGGCGCCGCGATGCCGAGACGACGGGTGAGATAGTCGACGTTGGCCTGGTTGGCGCCCCAGTAGTAGTCCAGCGGCTGCAGGTGACCTTCGGCGTGTACGAGGCCGAGCGTGGCGTCGTCGCGGAAGGCGGCCGCGATGCGCGCGGCGCGCTCGGGCGCGAGCAGCTTGTCGAGCAGTTCGCGGCGCCAGGTTTCGCCGTCCTGGCGATGGGTGGAGCGCTTGCTGTGCAGTTTCAGCACGGTGGTCACGCCTTCGTCGAGCAGGCGGTTGGCCACGTGCAGGAACGGCAGGATGTCGCGGCCGCGGTTCTCGAACACGTCGATCCCGGCGTCGAGGCCGAGCTGCGCCACGCGTTCACGCACGGCTTGTTCACGCTCGTGGGCGGTGGTGATCACGACGCGCCAGTCGATGCCACTGGTGCGCAGTGCTGCCACCAGTTCGTCCAGCAGCTCCGGATACCAGACATGGATCACCGCGCAAGGTCGCGTATTGGCGGCCGGCGCCGGCAGCAGTGCGGCGCGGGTCGCCTCCAGCCAGGCATGGCCGAGCCGGCTATCCGGTTCCAGCACCGCGCCTTCGGCCCATTCGTTCCAAGCGTTGACGAAGACCACCGGCTGCGCCGGAAAGCGCCGCCGCGCGACACCGATGGCGTGTCGCAGCCAGTCGCGATAGCCGCGCGGCGAGGCATGCGCGAACACGCGGCCGCCGCCGCTGCGGCGCGGCTCGTTGTCCCAGCCCGGATTGACGCCGGGGTAGCGCGGGTAGGCGGGCTCGGATTGCGCCATCGACTGCCGCGCCAGCTCGCGCCAGTCGTGCACGTCGCCGCGGTAGTCCGGGTTGAGCAGGCGCTGCCGCGCAGTGATCGGCGCGGGCGTGGTGTTGTTCGGCGGGAATTCCACCGCGGCGTCGAAGCCGATCGTGCGCGGGTCGACCCGATCGAAACTCTGCACGTAGGCAAGCCGGATCTCGCCGATGCCGTTCGCGCGGCACCACTCGCGCCAGCGCGCGGCGGTTGCCTTCGGGTCCGGCAGCAGGCCGGGGCGGTAGACCAGCAGCAGCGGCTTGCCGTCGACGCGCAGGTAGCGCGGGTCGGCGAGGTACTGCGCGACATGTTCGATGAAGGCGAGGTCGTCGGCGGGGCTGTGCTGCTGGCCGATCAGGATGTCGTCGGCGCGGCCGTCCCAGCGTCGTGACCAGTTCTCGTTGGCCCAGCACAGGCACAGCGGCAGGTCGAGCGTGGGGTCGGCCAGCCATTGCTGCAGCGGCGTTTCCAGCAGGGTCTTGCCGGCGAACCAGTAGAAGTAGCTGCAGAACGCGGCGATGCCGTACTCGCGCGCCAGCTGCATCTGCCGGCGCATCGCATCCGCCAGGCGCAGGTCGTAGAAGCCCAGCTCGCCGGGCAGGCGCGGCTGTGCATGCCCTTCGAACTGCGGCAGCGCGCGCGTCACGTTGTGCCACTCGGTGAAGCCCTCGCCCCACCACGCGTCGTTCTCCGGGATCGGGTGGAACTGCGGCAGGTAGAACGCCACCACGGTGGCGGGCAACGGCGTCGGCAGCGTGCCGCTACGCCGGGACACGAAACCGATCGCGCGTCCGGCAGCCTGGCTGCGTGGTCGACGCTCGGCCTGCGACGCTTCATTCGATTGACCGCGCGGCCCCTGCGGCAGCAGGTCCGCGTGCTGGTCCAGGAAACGCTGGCGCAGCCGGTCGCGCGTGGTGCCCGGCATCGGGGTCAGCCGGAAGCCGATGCGCAGCACGGTGAACAGACAGCGTTTGGCGAAGTCGCGAGCGGACATGGCGGCCTATCGGTGGCGATGCCGAAGCATCGGCGCTGGCGTGCGCGTGGTCAATCCAGCACGCGATGCAGGACGGCGGCGGCGGCGGCGGCGGAGAAATGCTGCTGCACGTTGTCGAGGCCGTGCGCGGAGAGCTGCTCGCCAGAGCGTTTCGTCACGCTGCAGCCGCAGCACCGCCTCGACGATGGCGGCTGCGTCGTCGGCCACCAGCACGTTCACGCCGTCGGCGAGTTGCATGCCTTCCACCGCGATGGTGGTGGCGATTACCGGCACGCCGTGGCTCATCGCCATGTTGATCTTGCCCTTCACGCCGGCGCCGAAACGCAGCGGCGCCAAGCGAGGCGAGGCAGCGGTCCAGCCACGGCGCCAGCTCGGCCACGCGGCCGTGGAACTCGAGGCCCGGCGTAGTCAATTCCTGTCGTGCCGTGTCCGGCATGTCGCCAATCACGTGCACGCGGATGTCGGGGATTGCCTTGCGCAGCTTCGGCAGGATCTCGCCGACGATCCAGCGCATCGCGTCGCTGTTTGGCGGGTGGCTGTAACCGCCGATGAAGACCAGGTCGCCGCGCCCCGCGTGCGGGTGCCGGCAGCCGTGCACCTCGTGGATGTTGGACAGCAATTCCACCCGCGCCTGCGGCAACAGCCGCGCCAGCAAGGCTCGCTCGTGCGGGCTGACCACGAAGCTGACGTCGGCTTGTTCGATCAGGGCCAGCTCGCTGCGGCGTGCGGCTTCGGCCTGGCGGGCCATGATGGTGCTGCCGCCGAGTTCGGCGGCGCGCCGTTCGCGCAGGAAGTGCAGGTCGACCGTGTCGAAGACCAGCTTCGCCTGCGGCGCGTGCCGGCGCACCAGTTCGGCGTACTGGCCGGCGACGGTGTGCCGGCACAGGATCACCGCATGCAGTTCGCTGCCGTGCTCGCGCAGCCAGCGCGGCAGGTCCGCCACCCACGGCTTGCACAACACTTCGCAGCCCAGTGCGCCGAGTGCGTCGATCTCCGCCGGGCTGGCGCGGCCATCGTCGGGCAGGAAGGCGGCGCTCCAGCCCTGCTCGTCGAGCAGGCGCAGGATCGCGCACAGGCGCAGCGAGCCGGAGTCGCGCGCAGGCTCCGGCGTCATCGCGTCCACCACCAGCACGCGGCCGCGCCGGCGCCAGCGGATCGCGCGCTCGAGCGGCGTACCGGCGGGTGGCTGGGCGGCGAGTTCGGCCGTCCATTTGTCGACGAACTTCGCCTGGTTCGGCCGCTGGTGACGCTTCATGCCGCGGCTCAGGTCGGTGCCGGCGCTGATGCCTTCGCAGTGGATCACCGTGCTGGCCGGTTCGTAGTACACGCGCAGGCCGAGCCGGCGCACGGCGAACGCCAGGTCGGCATCCTCGTAGTAGGCCGGTGCGTAGCGCGTGTCGAAACCGCCGATGCGCTGGAACAGTTCGCGACGGATCAGCAGCGCGGCGCCGGAGACGTAGTCGACCTCGCGGCGGCAGCGGAACGGCGGCATGCCGCGCGGTTCGAAGCGGCCGGTGGTCCAGCAACTGCCATCGGCAAACACCAGGCCGCCCGCTTCCTGCAACCGCCCGTCCGGATAGACCAGCCGGCTGCCGGCGATGCCGCAATCGGCGCGCTCGGCGAAGCAGCGCAGCAGCGCGTCCAGCCAGCCTGGCGTGACCTGAGTGTCGTTGTTGAGGAACAGCAGGAATTCGCCGCGGGCCGCGGCAGCGCCGGCGTTGCAGCTGCCGATGAAGCCGAGGTTGGCGGCATTGCGCAGCAGGCGCAGGCCGCCGACCTGCGCCAGCGTGGCGGCGCTGCCGTCCGGCGAGGCGTCGTCCACCACGATCACCTCGAACGGCGCCTGCGCACCGTGCCGCACCAGCGAGCGCAGGCAGGCGAGGGTGTAGGCAGCTTGCCGTGAACCGGAATGATCACCGACACCAGCGGCTGCTCGCTGACCGGCAGCGCGAACGGCGCGAACGGTTCGTCCAGCGGCAGCAGCGCCAGCGTCTCGTCCAGCTCGGGGCGCGACTGGAACTCCTGCCGCATGCGCGCCAGCGTGCCGCGCCAGCCGCGCAGCGCAATGCTGCCGCGCGTGCGTTGCCACAGGTAGCCGAGGCGTTTGAGTCGCCAGTGCAGGTTGCCGATCAGCGGATTGCCCTCGGCCGTTCAGAGATTCTGGTAATTCGGCCCGGAGCCGCCTTCCGGCGTGACCCAGGTGATGATCTCGTACGGATCCTTGATGTCGCAGGTCTTGCAGTGCACGCAGTTGGCGGCGTTGATCTGCAGGCGCTTGCCGTGTGGGGCGCTGGCGTCGTCCACCATTTCGTAGACGCTGGCCGGGCAGAAGCGGGTGCAGGGGTTGTCGTATTCCTCGACGCACTTCGTCGCGCAGATGTCGGTGTCGGCCACATGCAGGTGGATCGGCTGGTCCTCGTCGTGCTCGGTGGCGGCGAAGTAGACGCCGGCCAGGCGGTCGCGCGGCGGCAGGGTGCGCTGCACGTAGTCGCGCTTCGGCTCTTCGTACTCGCCCAGCTTGTGCAGCGAGGACCAGTCGGCCTTGTTCTTCAGCGTCCACGGCGACAGCCCGGCGGTGACGGTTTCCCAAGCCGCGTTGAACAGGCCGAACCACAGGCCCTTCTTGAAGCGCGGGCTTGATGTTGCGCACCTTCTTCAGCTCGGCCATCACCTCGGAGCCGCGCAGCTTCGCGTCGAAGCCGGCGGCATCGAGCCCGTTCGCGGCGAGGTGCTCGGCGGCGAGCATGCCGCTCTTGATCGCCTGGTGGGTGCCCTTGACCTTCGGCACGTTGAGCAGGCCGGCGGTGTCGCCGATCAGCAGCGCGCCGGGCATCTCGCATTTCGGCAGCGACTGGTAGCCGCCGGTGACGATGGCGCGCGCGCCGGCGGAGAGGATCGTGCCGCCTTCCAGCAGCGGCTTGACCATCGGGTGGTTCTTCCACTGCTGGAACGCTTCCCACGGCTGGTACTTCGGGTCGCTGTAGTCGAGCCCGCTGATGTAGCCGAGCGCGATGCGATCCTTGTCCAGGTGGTACAGGAAGCTGCCGCCGTAGGTATGCGTGTCGGCCGGCCAGCCGAAGCTGTGCACGATCTTGCCCGGCGTCACGCGGCCGGCCGGCAGCTGCCACAGTTCCTTGATGCCGATCGAGTAGCCTTGCGGATCGCTGTCGGCGTCCAGCTTGAAGCGCTTGATCAGCTGCTTGGTCAGGCTGCCGCGCGCGCCCTCGGCGAGCACGGTGACTTTCGCCTTGATGTCGATGCCTTCGGTGTAGCCGGGCTTGTGCGTGCCGTCCTTCGCCACGCCCATGTCGCCGATGCGCACGCCGGCGACCGAACCGTCCTCGTTGTAGATGGTGTCGGCGGCGGCGAAGCCGGGAAACACGTCCACGCCCAGCGCCTCGGCCTGCGGCGCCAGCCACGCGCACATCGCGCCGAGCGAGACGATGAAGTTGCCGTGGTTGCGCATGCCCGGCGGCACCGGCAGCTTGCGGCCGCCGTCCTTGCCGAGCAGCCAGAATTCGTCGTCGCCGGCGGGCACGCAGATCGGTGGCGGGTTGTCGCGCCAGCCGGGCAGCAGGGCGTCCAGCGGCTGCGGCTCGATCACCGCGCCGGAGAGGATCTGCGCGCCGATGGTCGAGGCTTTCTCGATCACGCACACGCTTACGTCGGGCTTGAGCTGCTTCAGGCGGATCGCGAACGACAGCCCGGCCGGGCCGGCGCCGACGACGACGACGTCGTATTCCATGGTTTCGCGTTCGCTCATGGCGGGCTCCATCGAGCAGTAGTGGCCGGCGCGGCGGTTGCCGTGCGTGGCGATATGGTCAGGACGCATTGTCCGGGTTCGCGCCTCGCGCGGCAACGCGTGCTGCGCCACCGCTTGCAATCACTTCACTGCGCGCGGCGATAATCGGTACATACAGATATGAGGAGTGCTCATGAATTCGATGCCGCCGATCGCCGATCTCGACCTGCGCCGCGCGTCGCTGTGCCAGTTGCTGCACTGGCTGGCGGTGGGGCGGGTGCAGCCGCAGGCGCTGGCCGACGCCTATCAGCAGGCGATCGAGCGGCTCGATCCGGCATCTGAATGCCTATGTCGATCAGCGCTCGGGCCTGCTGCAGGAGCAGGCGCACATGGCCGATCGGCGCCGCCGCGATGGCGTGATCGGTCGGCTGGACGGCATTCCGCTGGCGCTGAAGGACAATTTCGACATGGCCGGCTGGCCCACCCGCGCCGGTCTGCCGGGTCGCGGCAAGCCGGTGGCCGAGGATGCCCACGTGGTGGCGCGGCTGCGGGCGTCCGGGGCGATGCTGCTGGGCAAGACCAACATGGACGAGGGCGCGCTGGGCGCGACCACCGACAATCCGCACTTCGGCGCCACCCACAATCCGCACCGGCACGGTTACACCGCCGGCGGCTCCTCCGGCGGTGCGGCGGCGGCGGTGGCCGCGGGCCTGGCGGTGGCGGCGGTGGGTTCGGACAGCCTCGGCTCGATCCGCATCCCGGCCAGCTACTGCGGCGTGTATGCGCTGAAGCCCACGCATGGCGAGATCTCCGCCCGCGGCCTGGTGCCGGCGGCGCGTCGACTGGATGCCGTCGGCCTGCTGGCGCGCAGCGCGGACGACCTCACCGTGCTGTTGCAGGTGCTGGCCGGTTACGACGCCGACGATGCGCGTTCGCGCCGGCGCCGGGTGGCGTTTGCGCTGCCGGACTGGGAGCCGGGCAACCTGCGTGCAGGCCTGCTGCCGGATCTGGCCGCGGTCGGCGTGCAGCCGGAAGTGATCGAGGTGTTCGAAGCGGCGATGGCGAAGCTGCCGCATGCGCTGGGCGACCGGCGCACGGTCGACTTCGCCGACTGGGATTTCGCCCGAACGCGCCGCGCCGGGCCTGTTGCTGATGGAGGCGGAGATGCTGGGTACTTTCGCCGCGGATCTGGCAAACACCGAACACCCGGTGTCGGAGCGCTTCCGCCGCATGCTCGGCTATGCCGCGGGCAAGAGTGCGGCCGATTACGCGGTGGCCGACCGCGTGCTCGATGCGGCCACGCTGAAGATGCGCCGCCTGTTCGCCCAGGTCGATGTGCTGGTGCTGCCGACCACGCCGCAAGGCTGCGTTCCCGCTGGATGGCCCGGTGCCCGATTCGCAGGCCGACCTCACCAGCTTCGCCAGCCTGGCCGGCTGTCCGGCGGTGAGCCTGCCGATGGGCAACCTGCCGAATGGCATGCCGGTGGGGCTGCAACTGGTCGGGGCGCGCGGCTCGGATCTGCGCCTGCTGGAACTGGCTTCGGTGTGCGCGGCCACGCTGGATGTCGAGCCGACATATCCGGTGGTCGGCTGAGGATCATGTAACATGCAAGGTCGAGCGGTGTTGGTTGATGCCGCAGTCATATCGCTGCGACATTCATCTTTCGAATTTCTGTTGGCATGACGACCACAATTCTGCACTCCCACCTCGATGACCTCGAGGCCGAAAGCATCCATATCTTTCGAGAGGTGCTGGCGGGGTTCCAGCGGCCGGTGATGCTGTATTCGATCGGCAAGGATTCCTCCGTGCTGCTGCACCTGCTGCGCAAGGCGTTCCTGCCGGCGCGTCCGCCAATGCCGCTTGCTGCATGTGGACACCACCTGGAAATTCCGCGAGATGATCGCGTTCCGCGATCGCCTCGCGGCCAGGGGCGACGTGGACATCCTCGTGCACATCAACCAGGACGGCGTGCGCCAGGGCATCTCGCCGCTGACCCACGGCGCCACCGTGCACACCGACGTGATGAAGACCCAGGCACTGAAGCAGGCGCTGGACCAGCACGGTTTCGATGCGGCGATCGGCGGCGCCCGGCGCGACGAGGAGAAATCGCGCGCGAAGGAACGCATTTTCTCGTTCCGCAACGCGCAGCATCGCTGGGATCCGCGCAACCAGCGCCCCGAGTTCTGGCACACCTTCAACACCCACGTGCACAAGGGCGAGAGCGTGCGCGTGTTCCCGCTGTCGAACTGGACCGAGATGGATGTGTGGCGCTACATCGAGCGCGAGGGCATCGAGGTGGTGCCACTGTACTTCGCCAAACCGCGCCCGGTGGTCGAACGCGACGGCGCGCTGATCATGGTCGACGACGAGCGTTTCGTGTTGCGCGAGGGCGAGACGGTGCAGATGCGCGAAGTGCGTTTCCGTACCCTGGGCTGCTATCCGTTGACCGGGGCGGTGGAGTCCTCGGCGGATACGCTCGCGAAAGATCATCGACGAGATGGCCGACTCGCGCAGTTCCGAACGGCAGGGCCGGGTGATCGACCAGGATCCGACTGCGTCGATGGAGCGCAAGAAACAGGAAGGTTATTTCTGATGGCGCTGTCGAACGCTCCCGGCCTGCTCCGTTTCATCACCTGCGGCAGCGTGGACGACGGCAAGAGCAGCCTGCTCGGCCGTCTCCTTTACGACGCCGGCATGTTGCCGGACGACCAGCTGGCCGCGCTCGCTCGCGACAGCCGCCGCCAACATGGCGGCGCCGGCGACGTGCTCGATTTCTCCCTGCTTACCGACGGCCTGGACGCGGAACGCCAGCAGGGCATCACCATCGACGTGGCGTACCGCTACTTCCATACCGCGCGGCGCAGCTTCATCGTGGCCGACTGCCCCGGGCACGAGCAGTACACGCGCAACATGGCTACGGGCGCTTCCAATGCCGAACTGGCGGTGGTGCTGGTCGATGCACGCAAGGGCGTGCTGACGCAGACGCGCCGGCACACTTATATATGCAGCCTGCTGGGAATCCGGCAGGTGCTGCTGGCGGTGAACAAGATGGACCTGGTCGACTACGACCCGTCCGTCTTCGAGGCGATCGCCGCGCAGTACCGCGAACTGGCGCGGACACTCGGCATCGCCGACGTGCAGTGCCTGCCGGTGGTGGCGCTCGGTGGCGACAACGTGGGTTCGCGTTCGTCGCGGATGCCCTGGTATGCCGGCGCCAGTCTGCTCGACCTGCTGGAATCGGCCGACGTGACTCCGTTCCGCGCCGACGACTTCCGCATGCCGGTGCAATGGGTGAATCGCCCCGATCACAGCTTCCGCGGTTACGCCGGCACGATTTGCGGCGGGCGCGTGGCCTGCGGCGACGAGGTGCTGGTGCAGCCGGGCGGGCACGGTGCGCGCATTGCACGCATCGTCGGCACCGCTGG
Organism: uncultured Gammaproteobacteria bacterium; assembly: GCA_963739815.1. Classification (GTDB taxonomy): domain Bacteria; phylum Pseudomonadota; class Gammaproteobacteria; order Xanthomonadales; family Rhodanobacteraceae; genus Rhodanobacter. Next base: position 2,125,585 of record CAVUBI010000001.1, on the reverse strand, counting down.
CGACCAGGAAGCGGCGATGGACGGCCAGGCAGTGACGCTGTGCCTGGATCGCGAGATCGATGTGAGCCGCGGTGATGTGATCGCCGACGCGCACCGGCCGACCCCGGTGGCCGACCAATTCACCTGCCACCTGCTGTGGGTAGGTGACGCCGCCTTGCTCCCCAATCGCACCTACTGGCTGAAAATCGGTACGCGCACGGTGAACGCCAGGGTGATGTCGATCAAGCACAAGGTCGACGTCAACAGCCAGGCCAGGCTGGCCGCGCGGCAACTGGTACTTAATGAAGTGGGCTATTGCACGCTGGGCCTGGACGACGAGATCCCGTTCGAGTCGTACTCGGACAATCGCACGCTGGGCGGCTTCATCCTGATCGACCGCCAGAGCCATGCCACGGTGGCATGCGGCATGCTGGACTTTGCGCTGGGCCGTTCGGCCAACGTGCATTGGCAGCATGTCGACATCGACAAAGGCGTGCGCGCCGCCAGCAAGGGGCAGCAGCCACTGTGCCTGTGGTTCACGGGCTTGTCCGGTGCCGGCAAGTCCACCATCGCGAACCTGGTCGAACGCCGGCTGCACGCGCTCGGCCATCACACCTATCTGCTCGATGGCGACAACGTGCGGCATGGCATCAACCGTGACCTCGGCTTCACGCCACAGGATCGTGTCGAGAACATCCGCCGCCTCGCCGAAGTGGCGCACCTGATGGTGGACGCGGGGCTGATCGTGCTGGTCAGCGCGATCTCGCCCTATCGCAGCGAGCGGCGCTCGGCACGCGAATTGTTCGCTGCGGGCGAGTTCCTGGAAGTGTTCGTGGACGCTCCGCTGGAGGAATGCGAGCGGCGTGACCCGAAGGGCCTTTATCGCAAGGCGCGCGCCGGCACGATCCGCAATTTCACCGGTATCGACGCGCCGTACGAGCGCCCCGAAGCGCCGGATATCCATTTGCTGAGTGGCGGTGAACGCGCCGAACGGCTGGCTGAACAGGTCATTGCCCAGCTGCCGGGCATGCACTGACCAGCCCCGTGGCGCTGCCGCGTGGCGGCACGGCTTGGATTGCCCGGAGGCTGCGGCGATAATGCAGGACTTTCCCTGCAAGGCGACGCCGCGATGACCGAGAAGACCGTACTCAATGCCACGCATCGTGCACTCGGCGCACGCATGGTCGACTTCGGCGGCTGGGACATGCCGATCAACTATGGCTCGCAGATCGAGGAGCATCACGCCGTGCGCCGTGACGCCGGCATGTTCGATGTTTCGCACATGACCGTGCTCGACCTGCATGGCCCGCGTACGCGCGAATTCCTGCGTCACCTGCTGGCCAACAATGTCGACAAGCTCAAGGTCACCGGCAAGGCGCTTTACTCGTGCATGCTGAACGAGAACGGCGGGGTGATCGACGACCTGATCGTGTATTTCTTCGATGAGGCGCATTTCCGTCTGGTGGTGAATGCGGCCACCCGCGCCAAGGATCTGGCGTGGATCGAACAGCCAGGCGAAGGCATTCGGGGTGGAAGTGAAGGAGCGTTCGGATTTCGCGATGATCGCGGTGCAGGGCCCGAATGCGCGCACCAAGGTGCTCGATCTGCTGCATGAGGTGGATCGCCCGCGCATCGCCAAGCTCGGCAAGTTTTCCGCCGGCGCCGCGCAAGGTCCGCAGGGCATGCCGCTGTTCGTGGCGCGCACCGGCTACACCGGCGAGGACGGTTTCGAGATCGTCGTGCCGAACGAGCTACGCGGTCGCACTGTGGGAGGCGCTTGCCGCCGCCGGCGTGGCCCCGGCCGGCCTCGGCGCGCGCGATACGCTGCGGCTGGAGGCTGGCATGAATCTTTATGGACAGGACATGGACGAGACGGTGCTGCCGTGGGAGGCGAACCTCGGCTGGACCATCGCACTGGACGAAGGGCGTGCCTTCATCGGTCGCGCGGCGCTGGAGCAGCAGAAGGCCGCCGGCGTGCCGCGCGTGATGATCGGCCTGGTGCTGGACGAGAAGGGCGTGCTGCGGCACGGCCAGAAGGTGCGGACCGCGAACGGCGAGGGCGAGATCCTCTCCGGCAGCTTCGCGCCCACCCTCAACAAGGCGGTGGCGTTCGCCCGTATTCCCGCCGGCGATCCGGGCGAGGTGCATGTCGATATCCGTGGCCGCGACGTGCCGGTGCGGCTGGTGAAGTATCCGTTCGTGCGCGACGGCAAACCCTGTGAAGGGATCTGAGGGCTTCCACCACAGAACCCGTGCGGCATGTTTTTCCCGGGGCGGATGTGGCTAGAATCTCCGCCTGTACCTGACCCTATCAATGACTGGACCCTGATCATGAGCGAGATTCCTGGCGATCTGAAATTCCTCAAGTCCCACGAGTGGGCCCGCGTCGAAGACGACGGCCTGATCCGGGTGGGCATCTCCGACCATGCGCAGGCCCAGCTCGGCGACCTGGTATACGTCGAGCTGCCGGAAGTCGGCTCGGCCGTGAAGGCGGGCACCGGCGCCGCGGTGGTGGAATCGGTGAAGGCTGCCTCGGACATCTATTCGCCGGTTTCCGGCGAGGTCGTCGCCGTCAACGAGCTGCTCAACGACAAGCCCGAAACCATCAACGAGGATGCTTTCGGCGAAGGCTGGATTTTCCTGGTCAAGCCGAGCGATCGCGCGGAACTCGATGAATTGCTCGATGCGAACGACTACGAAGAGCTGGCCGAGAACGACGACCACTGAGGTCGCCAGCGATCGTGCGTGACCTGCCGGCCGCCGAGTGCGGCCGGTAGCGTTTTCAATGTCGGCATGCGTGGCGTCGTCGATCGATTCGATGACTCGCAAGCTGCTCGGACACGATCGCTTTCGATGGATTCGCGACGGTTGTTTTGCGAAGCGCGCGGGTCATCGCCGAAGCGTTCGCGCTTCGAAACCCCCGGCGGAATTCCCGCCGAGACGCGCGCCTCCCGATGTCGCGACACTCCGCCGGCGGGGGTATCCGGGTCGTCGGCAAAAATTATTTTGCTTGTCCCGGGATGCCGGTTTGCGGGTTTCAGTCGCGTTCCGTTCATCTGGAAAGAGGGGTTCGATGGCTCGTATTCCGACCCGATTCTGCGTGGTCGCCGACCGGGCGTCGAGTGAACATTCTTTGCGCATTCATCGCGAAAACGTTGTGTGGCAAGGGTTTCGCGGGATTGCAGTATTTTCCATGGAAATAAGTATGGACGTCTGGACGTCCAATTGAATATTCGATCGGCCGCCCCCGAAACCTTGCTGCGACCGGTTTTCGGCAGGTTCGGGGCGGGGTGAAGCGGATTGATTTAATGACTAAAATCAATTGACAGCTGAAATCTTCAGGGATAGCTTTCGCAACAGATCACGGGGAATGCGTTTTTATGGCGACAACGAAATTCATCAAGCCCTATGTCGAGCACGGTGAAAAGGCCAATGCAGTACGCAAGATCACCGTCTCGATTCCGCTGCATGTATTGCGGCGGCTTTCTGATTTGCGCACCCACCGTCAAGTGAACAATCTTCGGCACGCTACCAACAGCGACTTGTTGGTCGAAGCGTTCCTGCACGCTTTTACTGGGCAACCACTGCCAACTGATGAGGAGCTGAGACGAACTATGGCCACTGCCAAGAAATCCGCTGCAAAGAAACCGGCTGCCAAGAAAGCCGCCGCCAAGAAACCCGCCGTGAAGAAGGTCGCCGCCAAGAAGGCTTCGACCAAGAAGCCGGTTGCCAAGAAGCCGGCCGCCAAGAAGGCTGCCGTGAAGAAGGTCGCCAAGAAGGCTGCTGCCAAGAAACCGGCGGCCGCCAAGAAAGCTGCCGTGAAGAAGGTCGCGAAGAAGGCTGCGCCGAAGAAGGCTGCCGCCAAGAAAGCTGCACCGGCCAAGGTGGTGAAGGCCACCAAGACCGCGAAGGCCAAGTCCAAGAAGTAAGCGACACGCAGTACCACACAATAAGACAAGCAATCGACTTCTCTCCCCGCGGTGCCCAGCGCGGGGAGAGCACTTCGAGAAGATTCGTCCCGGCCTGGCCGGGACGCTTCGTTTCCGGGGTTGGAAAAACCGCCGGCCGCCGGCAGGTCCGCCCGGCAGGTTTTCGCCGCTCACCGGCACGCCCGGTTTTGCACCCGCCGCACACCGATGCACGCGCCATTTGCCGTGCTGCGTCATAGGAGTTACCTTCTGCACATCCGCGCCGCGGTGAATCCGGGGATTCGCCGCTCCTGGATCGACAGGGGGAAAAAGCGCGGGTATCTGTCGACACTCGGTGAGAGACCATGGATACCCGATACATACTCGAAACGCGCCAAAGCGCGCGTGGGGCCGTCCGGCCCATTCTGATTGCCATCGTTGCGATCATTGCCTTGCTGGCCGTGGCTGCGTGGTTCCTGATCATCAAGCCGCATCAGGAGCTGGTGATGGCCGACGCGGGCGGTCATCCGTCCACGCCGGTGACCGCCACGACGCGGGCAGCGCCACCGCCGGCGAATGTGGCGGCCATGGACATCGATCAGTTGCTGGCCGAAGCCCGCACCGCCATGAACGAGCGACGCTACCTGGCGCCGACCGGCAACAACGCGTTCGAGTTCTACCTGCGTGTGCTGGAGAAGGAGCCTGGCAACAAGGTGGCATCCGATGCCTTGCGCGAGACGTTCCCGTTTGCGGCGACCTCGGCCGAGCAGGCGATCAACGCGCGTGAATTCAATGATGCCCAGCGCCAGATCGACCTGCTGGCAAAGGCCGACCCGACCAACTTCACCCTGACCATCCTGCGTTCGAAGCTGGATGCGCAGCGAAAGACCCTTGACCGGCAGCAACAGCTTGCGCTCGATCAGGAGAAGGCACAGCAGCTGGCGGCGCAGAAGGCGGCGGCCGACAAACTCGCGGCGGACAAGCTGGCTGAGGAAAAGGCGCTGGCCGCCGCACAGCAGGCGGAGCAGGCGCGTGCCGCGCCGCAGACGCGCCAGCAGCAAACTGCGGCAACGCAGCCCGCGGCAGATGGCGGCGCTTCCTCCAGCGCCCCGGCCAGCGGCGACGTCGGCGCGCCACCACCAGCGCGGCCGTGTTGGTGAGGGCGTCGCCGGCACGCTATCCCTCGGCTGCGATGCGCGCACGCCAGGAAGGCTGGGTGCTGGTGTCGTTCTCGGTGGATCCCGACGGGCGAACCAGCGACGTCAAGGTGGTGGAGTCACAGCCGCGGCGCGTCTTCGACCGGGCCGCGATGGATGCCGTGGAGCGTTACCATTTCACCCCGGCGATGAAGGATGGGGTGGCCGTTTCCAGCACCAAGCAGCAGCGCATCGAGTTCAAGCTTTAGTCGTTCCGGTCTGGTTCGAAACGAAGACGGCGCATGGTTTCCATGCGCCGTCTTTGTTTCTGTCGTGGCGGAAGTCGCAGTTCAGTGGCGGCGTTTCGCGGGGCGCTTGTGTGCCTTCGATTTCGATTTCGACTTGGGCGTGGGCGTGGCTCTTGCCGGTTTGGGGGTGCTTTCGATGCCGGCCCAGTCGACGTGCGGCAGACCGAGCAGCTCATCGAAAACCATCGGCATCAGGCCGCTGGGTGTCGGTCCGGTGGAGTTCCACAGGGTGACCATGCCAGCGTTGTACTTCGGGAAGAAGCCAATCATGGTGCGATAACCGGCCACGGCGCCGGCATGGTAGATCAGGGTTTCGCCGCCGTACTTGTAGACCCGCCAGCCCAACGCGTAGTGCGCGTCGGTCAACCGCCCCCGGCGCCATTCGGTGGCGCGCAGTTCGCTGGGCGTGGCGACGCCTGGCGCGTGCAGCGTGTCCAGCAATGCGGGGGGCAGCACGTCCGGGCGATCGCCCATCTGCGCGACCAGCCATTTCTCCATGTCGCGCAGGCTTGCATTGACGCCGGCGGCCGGCGCCACCCGGTAGTAGATTTCATTCGGGTCGAACGGCACCCAGCCGCGGCTGGTGGCGCGGTGCGGGCGCGCCCAGCTCTTGCTGGACTCCAGTGCGGCGCGACCGTAACTGGCGGTGGTCATCCCCAACGGGTAGAAGATGCGCTTGTCGACCTGGTGGTAGAAGAAGTCGCCGGTGCGTGAAAGCACCACGTCGCCGATCATGCTGAAGGCGACGTTCTGGTAGCCGTAGCACTGGCCGACGCCGCAGATCATGTTGACTTCATCCAGCTTGCGGACCAGCTCCTCATAGGAGGTGTCGCTCTCGAGCATGTTGTCGTAGGTGTTGCGCGGCAATCCGATCCGCTGGCCGAGGATGTCACTGACGGTCGCCTGCGAGGCGGCCTGCATGTCCTTGAGCTTGAAATAGGGCAGCACGTCGATCAGTTTGGTATCCCAGTCGAGCTTGCCGTCGTCGACCAGCAGGCCGGTGATGGCAGTGGCGAATGCCTTCGACAGCGAGGCCAGCCGGAACACCGTATCCGGAGTGATCGGTTGCCGGGTGGACGCATCGGCGTAGCCGACGGTGCCTTCGTAGACCACCTTGCCGTCGATCACGACGGCCGTGGCCAGGCCGGCAACGGCGTCGCGCTGGGCAAGGCGATCGAGCCAGTGCTGGTAGTCGGCGAGCGCTTTCTTGACGCGTACCGGCGGCAACTTTTGCGTTGCCTGGCGGACGCTGACGGAAGCCGCTGCGGCGGGGGAAACGGCTGGCGCTGTGGCAAAAACTGGCGTGCAGGCCAGCCCCATTGCGCCCGCGATCGACAAGAAGATCTTTCGAAACTGCATGGTATTCTGACGTGGTTCCGGCGTGGGGATGCGCCTCAGGGTGGAGAGCTTGGCGATGGGTCTGATCATTTTTCTGATCGTTGTCGTTCTGATTGTCTTGTACTTCGTGGCGATCTACAACGGACTGGTCACATCACGCAACGGCTACAAGAACGCGTTTGCGCAGATCGACGTGCAACTGACCCGCCGGCATGACCTGATTCCGAACCTGGTAGAAACCGCCAAGGGCTACCTCGCGCACGAACGCGGCACGCTCGAAGCCGTGGTGCAGGCGCGCAATGCAGCGGTCAGCGGGCTGGCCGGTGCCAAGGCCAATCCCGGCGATCCGGCTGCGATGCAGCAGTTGGCCGGTAGTGAAAATGCTTTGACCCAGACACTGGGTCGCTTGTTCGCGCTGCAGGAGGCCTATCCCGACCTGAAGGCGAACCAGACCATGATGCAGCTGTCCGAGGAGCTGACCTCGACCGAGAATCGGGTCGCGTTCGCGCGGCAGGCATATAACGACTCGGTGCTGACCTACAACAACAAGCGCGAGGTCTTTCCGGCATCCTTCGTGGCGAACAGCTTCGGCTTCGTCGCGGCCGAGCCGCTGCAGATCGAGGATCCGGCCGTGCGCGAAGTGCCGAAGGTTTCCTTCGGCTGATCGCCGCCGCGTCGCGGCGCAGGCCGCGACGTCCGCCCGGAGCTTCCATGGATTTCTTTGCGCAACAGGCGCGTGTGCGTGGCAGCAGCCGGCGATTGGTCGTGCTGTTCGCATTGGCGGTGGTGGCGATCGTGGCGGCCATCGACGCGGTGGTGTGGTTCACCCTGGGCCACCACTCGATCGGCGGTGAACCGGTGGCCTCGAACCTGCCGCTGTTGTTCGGCAGCAGTGTCGCGGTACTGGCCGGGATCGGCCTCAGCTCGTTGTTCCGCATCATGAGCCTGTCCGGCGGCGGCAGCAAAGTGGCCGAAAGCGTCGGCGCCATACCGGTTCCACCGGACACCCGCGATCCCCGGCTGCGGCAACTGCGCAACGTGATCGAGGAAGTCGCGATTGCCGCGGGCGTGCCGGTGCCGGACATCTACCTCATGGCCGACGAGCCCGGCATCAACGCCTTCGCCGCCGGCTACTCGGTGTCCGACGCGGCGGTATGCGTGACCCGCGGTTGTCTCGACAAGCTCAGCCGTGACGAGCTGCAGGGCGTGATCGCGCACGAGTTCAGTCATGTGCTGAACGGCGACATGCGGCTCAATATCCGGCTGATGGGCCTGCTGTTCGGCATCCTCGTGCTGGCGATCGTGGGCCGCCGGGTCATCTGGTTCGGTGGCGGGCGCGGCAACCGTCGCGGTGGCGGTGCTGGCCAGGTGGCGTTGATCGGGCTGGCGCTGATCGTGGTCGGCTACATCGGCTATTTCTTCGCGCGGCTGATCCAGGCCGCGGTGGCGCGCTCGCGCGAATCGCTGGCCGATGCCTCGGCGGTGCAGTTCACCCGCCAGACCGACGGCATCGCCGGGGCACTGAAGAAGATCGCGATCTACACCGAAGGCTCCGCCTTGCAGGTGGCGAACAAGCAGGAAGTGGCGCACATGCTGTTCGGTGAGGCCGGATCGTTCAACGCACTGTTTGCCACGCACCCGCCGCTGCTGCAACGCATCCGTGCGTTGGAGCCGGGCTTTCGCGAGGAGGAGCTGGCGCGGCTGGCTTCGTCGCTGCCATCGGCCGCCGCGGCGGCGCCCGCGAGCGGTCGCGCCGCCACGCCGCCGGGGGTGGCGGGCACTCCGGGCGACGTGCCGCTGCCATGGACAGCCGTGCTGGCCGGGGCGGCAGCGCCGGCATCGGCAGCAGGTGTGCCGCCGGCACCTCGGTTCCAGCGTGCCGCGGCGTTGCGGCAGGACCTGCCGGCGACGTTGAACGAAGCCGTGCAGCAGCCGGAATCCGCGCTGGTGGTCGCGCTGGCGCTGGCCGTATCGACGGCGGCCGAGCTGCAGTCGGCACAGCGCCGAATCGTCGCCGACGCGTTCGGCGACGATCTGCAGCAGGCGGTGCAGATCCGCGCCGCCGAAGTGGCGACGCTGGCGCCGGCCTTGCGCATGCCGCTGGTCGCGTTGGCCTTCCCTGCACTGAAGCAATTGCCGGAGGGGCGGCAGCGGACGCTGCTGGCTGCACTCGATGCGCTGGTACGCGTGGACGGCCGGATCGATCTCGACGAATACTGTCTGGTCCGGCTGCTTCGCGTGCAGTTGCTGGAGTCGCGGCAACCGCATCGCACGCCGCCGGATGGCGTGAAGAAGTTGCCCGCCTGCCGCCGCAGCCTGATGCTGGTGTGCGGCGTCGTTGCCATGAACGGAACCACCGACGAAGCCGCGGCGAGGCGTGCCTGGCTGCTGGCGATGCAATACGCCTTTCCCGGCGAGGCGGTCGGCTGGTCGCGCGCCCCCGCCGGCCTGGCAACTGCCATTCGAACGTGCGCTGGATGACCTGGATGGCCTGCTGCCGGCCGCCAAGGAGCTGGTGATCCAGAGCCTGGCCCGCGCGATCCATGCCGATGGACAGGTCAGCGTGGAGGAGGCCAGCCTGCTGCGGGTGATCTGCGCCAGCCTGCACTGCCCGTTGCCGCTGTAGCCGTTCCTGCGTTGCAGGCGGGGCCACGTATCACACGCCCACGCCGTCGAGCAGCTGACGGCTACAGGCGCCCGTCGACACTCGCGGCGGGCAGCAGGCTCTTGATGTCGAACACGGCGCAATGCTCGCGGCCGAACGCGCGGATGCCGGCGTCGCCCAGGTCGAGGAAGGCCTGGTGTGCCACGGCCAGCACGATCGCGTCGTAGCTCTGTCGGCGCGGGTCGATCGATGGTGCGCAGGCCGAGCCGTTGTTCGGCTTCGTCCGCATCGGCCCAAGGGTCGTATACGTCGACGTCGGCGTGCGCGGCGCGCAGCTCGCGCACGATGTCGACCACGCGGGTGTTGCGCAGGTCCGGGCAGTTTTCCTTGAACGTCAGCCCCAGCACCAGGATGCGCGAGCCGACCACGTGGATGCGCTTGTTTGCCATCAGGCGGATCACCTGGTGCGCCACGTACAGCCCCATGCGACTGTTGATGCGTCGCGCGGCGAGGATCAGCTCGGGGTGGTAGCCGAGCACGGTGGCCTTGTGGGTGAGGTAGTACGGATCCACGCCGATGCAGTGGCCGCCGACCAGTCCCGGCTTGAACGGCAGGAAATTCCACTTGGTGCCGGCGGCGTCGAGCACGTCCTGGGTGTCGATGCCCATGGCGTTGAAGATCATCGCCAGCTCGTTGACCAGCGCGATGTTGACGTCGCGCTGGGTGTTCTCGATCACCTTGGCCGCCTCGGCCACCTTGATGCTGGAGCGCCTTGTGCGTGCCGGCGGTGATGATGCGCCGGTACAGCGCATCGACGAAGTCGGCAGTTTCAGGGGTGGAGCCGGAGGTGATCTTGGTGATCGTGGGCAGCCGATGCAGCTTGTCGCCGGGGTTGATCCGCTCCGGGCTGTAGCCGCAGGTGAAATCGTGGTTGAAGCGCAGTCCCGAGACGCGCTCCAGCACCGGCACGCAGATTTCCTCGGTGGTACCGGGGTAGACGGTGGATTCGTAGATCACGATGTCGCCGCGCTTGAGCACCTTGCCGATGCTGGCGCTGGCGTTTTCCAGCGGGCTCAGGTCGGGCCGGTTGGCCTCGTCGACCGGGGTGGGTACGGTGACGATGTAGACATTGCAGCCGGCGATGTCCTGCACGTCCGTGGTGAAGCCGAGTCGATCGGCCACGGCGAGTTCTTCGGCCGAGGTTTCCCGCGTGTGGTCGCGGCCCTGGCGGAGTTCGTCGATGCGCCGGGCGTTGGTGTCGAAGCCGATGGTGTCCAGCTGCCTGCCGAATTCCACCGCAAGCGGCAGCCCGACATAGCCAAGCCCGACGATGGCAATCCTGGGTTCGTTCAAGTGTTCGCCCCGTATCCACTGGTGGTTGTGCGCCACGCGGTGTGCGGACGAACCGTGAAAATACCAGCGATGCCGGTCACTGTCGCTTGCGCACTGCGCTCAATGGAACATCAGGTTGATCGCGACCAGGGTGACCACCAGTACCACCAGGGTCAGCGGCGCGCCGACGCGCAGGAAATCCTTGCCCTTGTAGCCGCCGGGGCCGGTGACCATCATCAATGCCGGGTGGCCGGAGCTGAGCAGGAAGGTGTTGGACGAGGACACCGCCACGATCAGCGCATAAGCCGACGGGTTGCCGCCGGTGGCGACCGCCACGCTGATCGCGATCGGCACCATCATCACGGTGGCGCCCACGTTCGACATCACCTGCGAGAACAGCAGGGTGAGGATGGCCAGGCACAGTTGCAGCACGTACGGCGCGGAGTTGCCCAGATAGTGCAGCACCTGCTGGGCGATCCACGCCGCGGTGCCGGTGGCATCCATCGACCAGCCCAGCGGGATCAGGCAGGCGATGACGAAGACGGTTTTCCAGTTGATCGCCTTGTACGCCTCGTCCATGTTCAGCACGCCGGTCAGCAGCATGGCGACCGCGCCGGTCATCATCGCCACCGACAGGTCGAGGTTGGTGAACAGCGCCAGGCACTGGGCCATCACGAAGAAACCCACCGCCTGCCAGATCTTGCCGGGGCGCTGCTGTTCCTTCGGGATATCGGTGACGACGACCAGGTCCTTGTCTTCCGCCGCCAGCGCCAGATCGCGCCAGTTGCTGTGCAGCACCACGGTGTCGCCGGCGCGCAGGCTGACCGCGCGCACGTCGTCGCGGAACACCTGGTCGCCGCGGTTCACCGCCAGCACCGAGATGCCGAAGCGCTTGCGCAGGCGCAGCTCGGCCACGGTGTGCTTGATGAAGCGCGAGACCGGCGGGATCACCACCTCGGAAATGCCGGCGCGGGTCGGGTTGAACAGCTCGCTCGAGCTGGCGCATGCGGGTCGACAGCCGGCACAGCTGGTTGTTGGCGAACTGGGTGAGCTGCTCGCGCGGGCCGAGCACGCCCAGCACCGAACCGACCCAGATCACGTGATCGGCCGGTGGCGCCATGCGCGCGTCGTTGCCGCTCTTGATCGCCAGGATCAGCGGCGCCTCGTACAACTGCTCGACCTCGCCGATGCTCATGCCGACCAGCGGGCTTTCCGCGGTGACGGTGAGCTCGGCGGTCTCGCCGCCGATGCCGTAGGTTTCGGCGAAGTAGCTCTCGGTGCGGCCCGGCGTCACCTTCAGCCGTTCGTCCTCGTGGCCGGGCAGCAACTTGCGGCCGAAGAAATAGAAATACCCCACGCCGACCAGGGCCAGCGCCAGGCCGATCGGGGTCACGCTGAACAGGCCGAATTTCGGAATCGTGTGCGCGCCCGGCGGCAGGTTGACGTTGGCGCTGGCGATCAGGTCGTTCAGCACGATCAGCGACGAGTTGGCGATCAGCGTGGTGTTGGTGGCGGTGAGGATGCAGAACGCCATCGGCAGCAGCAGCCGCGACAACGGCACGCCGGTGCGCGCGGCCAGCCGGCTGCTGACCGGGATCATCAGCGCGGCCAGTGCCTGGCTCGGAATCACCGCACTGAACAGGCTGGCGACCAGGTTGATCACCACGCCGAGGCGCGACTCCATGCCGCGCGCCATGCGCATCACGAACTGCGCGGTGAGGGTGAGCACGCCGGCGCGGTCGAGTCCCTCGCCCATGATCATGATCGCGATGATCGCGATCACCGCGTTGCCGGCGAAGCCGTTGAACACGCGATCGGGCGGAATCAGCCCGGTCAGTCCGATCACCACCACCACCAGCAGCGCCACCATGTCGGCGCGGATCCATTCCAGCACCAGCATCAGCATGGTGAAGCCCACCAGCCCGAGTACCAGGATCATTTCGGGGGTGAGCGAGAGGGCCACTAGCTGACGCCCCTGCAGGGCAGCCGGTTACGGTAGATACGGCGGGGCAGTGGAAGCTTCACGCTGCGTCGATTCGTCCCTGTGTGGATGAGCGTGAGTATAAGCGGGGTGGCGCGGTTGCTGGTGAACCAAGGACTACAGGAGGATTCCTGCGCTCGTCCGATCGTTCCCGGAATCCGGTATCGGCGGACGGGGCGAGTGCTGCGCGCTCCACGCGCTGCTCAGACCTTGCGATACAACAAATCCCAAACTCCGTGTCCCAGCTTCAGCCCGCGCCGCTCGAAGTGGGTCTCGATGCGCCATGCGGGTTTCTCGGCATACTGGCCGGGGCCGAGCTGGTTGCGCCAGGCGGGGGCGGCTTCCATCACGTCGAGCATGTGCTCGGCGTAGGGCTGCCAATCGGTGGCCAGGTGCAGCAGGCCGTCGGGCGCCATGCGCGAGGCGAGCAGGGCGACGAATTCGGGCTGGATCAGGCGGCGCTTGTTGTGGCGTTTCTTGTGCCACGGGTCGGGGAACCAGATGCGCGCTTCGGCCAGCGCGCCCGTGGGCGATCTCGTGTTCGCAGCACTTCCACCGCGTCGTGCTTGTACAGGCGCACGTTGCCGGCGTCGCGCGCCGCCAGTGCATTCATCAGCCGACCCACGCCGGGGCCGTGCACTTCCACGCCGATGAAGTCGCGCGCCTGGTCGTGCTCGCTGGCCCAGGCCAGCGCCTCGCCGTTGCCGAACCCGATCTCCAGCACCAGGGGCGCGTGTCGACCGAAGTTCGCCGCGAAGTCGTGCGGCGTGCCGCGGTAATCGATGCCGAAGCGCGACCACAGCGTGTCGAATGCGCGCTGCTGTGCCGGGGTCATGCGGCCTTCGCGCAACACGAAGCTGCGGATGCGGCGCATGTAGTCGGGAGTGTGGTCGTCGGGGGTGTCGGTCATGCGGCCATTGTAGCGGGCGGGCCGCAGACGCCAGGCTTTATCCGCCCACGCCCGCCGCTGCATCCGCGGCGAACGTGGTCATCCACGCGGAAGGATCAGCGTTGCTGCGCATCCTCACGCACGCGATCCATGGACTTCCGTGGCTGTCGCGATTCGCTGCGCTGCGGGCGAGATTCCTGCGCGCGCGGCGGCGGTGCGGAGCGCTGGGGCTGCTGATACACCTGTGGACGGGGTTGCGGCGTCGACGCGCGCTGCACGGGGGCAGGTGCGGGGCGCGGGTTTTCGCGGATGTAGCTGCGTGGCGTCGGTCGCTGGAAGCGCGGTTCCGTCGCGTCACGTCCGGGCGCATCGGGGCGCGGCTGGAAACGCGGCGCCATCGCGGCCTCACGGGCAGGCGCCGGCGGGGGCGCGATCTCGCGCGGCATGCTGCGGTTTGTCGGCTGGTACCGCGATGCGCGTTCGGCACGGATGCGCTCGACGTCCGGCGGGCCGTTCCGGTCGGCCGGCGTGGCGCGCTGGATACGCGGCACCTGCGGCAGCGTGGATGCACGCGATGACGGCGCGTTCTCACGGTTGCCGGAAATGTAGCTCACGCCCGGCCGCGGCTGCTCGCTCCGCTCGCGGTCGCGCGGGTGGGCGAACCGGGCGGAGCGCACTTCGCCCATGTCCTCGCGTGGCACGGAGGGATTGTCTTGCGGCACGGCGGTGGTGATGCGTGGAACCTGCGGGCAGTTGCCGCGGCGTGGTGGAGCGGCTGGGCGGGTTGTCGGCGACGACGCGATCGTTGCCGTTGCGCGCGTTCATGGATGGACGCGCTCCGCGCTGGAACCTGTCGGCCCCCTCCAGCACGCGGACGTTGTTCCTGGGCATGCCGGTGCGTGGCGCGCCGACCAGCTTGCCGCCAGCCCCGGGGCCTGCGGCGTCGTGCGCCACCACCGGCGGCGCACGGCGTGCGACGACCTGGCGGTCGAAACCGCCGGTGGGCAGGTTGCGCGCGTGCGTGCTGCGCGACGGCCGGTTGCCTTGGCCGTTGCCAAGCGGGCGCAACTGGTCGATGCGGCGCGTCGGCATCGACGCGTCGGTGAGCTTGCGCGGGTCGACGCGCAACAGGTCGCGCTGCACGTGACCGCCGCTGGCGAAGCTGCGGCCCGGCATGGCGGTGAAGCCGCGCGGCGCGTTGCGGTTGACGTAGCGATCGCCCCGCCCGCCCTGGCCGCGACGATAGCGGTTGTAGTGATCGTCGATGTCGTGGCGCGGGTCGTGACCGTGGCGCCCGCGGATATTGCGGATGTTGACGTTGCTGTAGCAGCGGTGGCCGCAGCGATACCACGGGTTGTAGATTTCGCCCGGACCGAGCGGGAACCAGCCCACCGGCGCGCTGCCGATGCCGATCGACCAGCCGCCGCCGCCGACGAAGGCGACCAGCGCCGGCGCGTAGACCGGGCGCACGCCGCGCGGCCCGGGGATCCAGCCCCAGCCGCCGTGCGTGTGCGCCCAGCGGCCGTAGTGGTAGGGCGCGAAGCCCCACGGCGCATCGTCGACCCAGCTCCAGCCCCACGGCGCGATGTAGGCCCAATGGCCGTTGCGGTACGGTGCCCAGTTCGCGCCCATGTTTTGCGGGAACCACACCGGGCCATATTCGCTGGTGTCCTGCCAGTCGCCGTACTGATCGAGATCCTGGTAGCCAACCACGTCTTCCGACACGTACTGGCTGCTGGTCGGATTGCGCGTAGCGATCGTCGCGTTCGCTTGCCCAGCGGTCGAACGCGTCGCCGCCGCTGACGTCGGTGATCGTCACCGCGGCCAGTCGTCGAATCGGTGAAGCGGTAGCTGCGGCCCGGGTTGATCGTGCGCTGCGCGCTGTTTTCGCCGAACACGGTGGCGCCGCCGTCGAGTGCGGTGATCCGCGTGCTGCCGTCGCGGTCGTCGATGTCGACACGGAACGTGCCCGGGCTGGTCGACGACCAGCGCCACCGTCGGCGTGTCGATCTCGTAGCTCTGGCCGTCGTCGAGGCGGCGCACGGTGAGGCTGAGCGTGCCCTGGGTCAGCTCGATCTGCGCCAGTTCGTCGTTGAGGTCGAGCAGGCCGAGGTTGGTCTGGCCGTCGATGCGCAGCGTGCCGCCGCCGAACTCCAGTTCGGCGCGGGCGTCCCGGGCGGTGGACAGTTTGTCGCCGGTGGTCAGCGGACGGTTGATGTTGGCGTCGCTCCAGTCGGTCGCGCCGGCAGGCAGGAAGCCGAGGTCGCCGGCGATGTAGGACAGCCGCGCCACCCGGCTCGGCGGATCGGCGCTGTCATCGGCATCGGATTGCGCCTGGACCGCACCTGCCGCGACGAGCAGCAGCGTGGCCGCCAATGCGCGCCAGCGCCGGCGCCAGGGGGCAGACAACGGGGCGGACCTGGGCATGGTGCTCTCCTGAGGAGTGGGTGCGCGGTGGGTACGGGGTCGTTCCTACCCTGGCCTCAACGCGCATTGTCGGGCAGGCGATGACCGCCCGCCCGATTATGCGTGGCCTGCCGTTCAGCACGCGTTGGCCCGGTGGGCGTCTTTGCCGCACCCCTCCGCGCGACCGGTGTTGCTTTTCAATCACGCGGATCCCGGGTTACCATCCGCCGGCCAATGCGGGTGTAGCTCAATGGTAGAGCTGTAGCTTCCCAAGCTACTGACGAGGGTTCGATTCCCTTCACCCGCTCCACTTCCCATCGATCCCCGAGCTGCTTCCCGAACCCCATGGCGGATCTGATTACCGCGGGCCTGATGACGTTGGGCTGGCGCGAGCGGCTGGCGTTGCCGCAACTTGGCATCGGCATGCTCAAGGCCAAGCTGGATACCGGCGCACGCAGCAGTTCGCTGCATGTGGACACGCTCGAAGCGTTCCAGCGCGACGGCGCGACCTGGCTGCGTTTCACCATGCACGTCGGGCGGCGCCAGCCGCAACGATGTGTGTTGCGAGGCGCCGGCACTGGACCGTCGCGCGGTGACCGACACCGGCGGCCGGCGCACCGAGCGCTGGTTCATTCGCACTGAAGTACAACTGGCCGGGCAACAGTTCAGCGTCGACATCAATCTGACCGATCGCCGGCATATGCTGTTTCCGATGTTGCTGGGCCGCAGCGCGCTGAGCGGGCGCTTCATGGTGGATCCGGCATGTTCCTATACCCGCTCGCGACCGCCGCCAGCGGCCACGGACCCTTGATGATGGCTTCCCCATGAAGATCGCGATCCTGTCGCGCAATACCCGGCTCTATTCCACCAAGCGGCTGGTCGAGGCTGCACGCGTGCGCGGTCACGTGGTGCGCGTTTTCGATCCCCTGCGCTGCTATGTGCGCGTCGCGCCGGGCGCATCGTCGATCCGCTACAAGGGCAAGGAACTGCGCGACATCGACGCGGTGATCCCGCGCATCGGCACCTCCAGCACGTTCTATGGCACCGCCGTGCTGCGCCAGCTGGAGATGATGGGCGTGTACACGCCGAACCCGTCCGACGCGGTACTGCGCGCGCGCGACAAGCTGCGTTGCCTGCAGATCCTGGCGGCGCAGGGCATCGACATGCCGGTGACCGTGTTCGGCGACAATCCGGATGACACCGACGACGTGCTGGCCCTGCTCGGCGACCCGCCGCACGTGATCAAGCTCAACGAAGGCAGCCAGGGCACCGGCGTGGTGCTGGCCGAGAAGCGCGCGCGCGTCGCAGAGCGTGATCGAGGCGTTCCGCGGCTTGTACGCAAACTTTCTGGTGCAGGAGTTCGTCGCCGAGGCCAAGGGCAGCGATCTGCGCTGTTTCGTGGTCGGCAAGAAGGTAGTGGCGGCAATGCAGCGCGATTCCAGCCCCGGCGACTTCCGCGCCAACCTGCACCGCGGCGGCAGCGCCCAGGCCGCCACCTTGAGTGCCGAGGAAAAGCGCATCGCGATACGCGCGGCCGGCGCACTGGGACTGGGCATCGCCGGCGTCGACCTGCTGCGCTCCAACCGTGGGCCGCTGCTGCTGGAAGTGAATGCCTCGCCCGGCCTGGAAGGCATCGAGGCGGCCACCGGCGTCGACGTGGCTGGCGCGATCATGGATCTGCTGCAGACCCACGCCCGCGATTCCCACGCCGAGACGCGGCTGCGCCGCAAACCCGCCAGGGCCTGATCCGGCCTTGTGTGACGGTGCTGGCGCATCGCGTATCAGCGGCCGTCGACCGGCCGACATCGTGAGGCAAACGGCCAGGCGATAACGGGTTAACCGCACCGTAACCTGCCAGCCCCTATAAAGCAGGCACTGTTTCTTGCATGGCACGCAGTTCTGGTGGCGGCAGATGATGGTATCGGGGCAGTAACTTGGGCCCAGGTGGGCGACGGCGAGTCGTGCATCTGGGCTTTTTCTTGCCTGAACGATGTTCCGTTCAGTTTTGTGCCGCGGCCAGTGCGCCGCGTTCACCCAAGATTGTTAAGCTTGCAACTCCAGTCGGCCCGTGTGCCGACTGCGCAGGAGTGTCACATGCGCGTACTGGTGATCGAAGACAACAGCGATATCGCGACCAACATCGGCGATTATCTGGAAGACCGCGGCAACGTGGTCGATTTCGCGGGCGACGGCGTGACCGGCCTGCACCTGGCAGTGGTGCACGATTTCGACGTGATCGTGCTGGACCTCACGCTGCCCGGCATGGACGGCCTGGAGGTCGCCCGCAAACTGCGCCACGAGGCGCACAAGCAGACGCCGATCCTGATGCTGACCGCGCGCGATGCGCTGGAACAGAAGCTGACCGGTTTCGAGTCCGGCGCCGACGACTACATGACCAAGCCGTTCGCGCTGCAGGAACTGGCCGCGCGGCTGGAAGTGCTGGCGCGTCGTGGCAAGGGCCCGCAGAGTCGCGTGCTGAAAGTGGCCGATCTCACCTTCAACCTCGATACGTTGACGGTGAACCGCGAGGGCAAGTCGATCCAGTTGAACCCGATCGGCTTGAAGCTGTTGCAGGCGCTGATGGAAGCGAGCCCGTCGGTGGTGACCCGGCAGGATCTGGAACAGAAGGTGTGGGGCGAGGAACTGCCCGACAGCGATTCGTTGCGCGTGCATATCCACGGTCTGCGCGCGGCGATCGACAAACCCTTCGAGAAGCCGCTGATCCACACGCGGCACGGCATTGGCTATCGGATGGTCGAGCCGGATGCAGTCCAGGCGTAAGCTTCGTTTTCGATTGGTGGTCTCGTTCACGCTGTTCGGCTTCGGCCTCAGCGTGCTGTTCGCCGTGGCGGCGCTGAACATCCGCGTCAAGGTGGAGGACCAGCTGGTCACCGCGTCCCTGCAGCAGGACGTGGATCAGGCGGTCGAACAGGTGCACAAGGATCCCAGCAAGCCAGCGGGATCGGAGTTGATCGAAGCGTGGATGCGCAGTGATCGCACGCTGTACAACATGCCGCTGTCCTGGCAGGTACTCGATAGCGGCGTGCACGATATCTACGAAACGGCTGCCGATGGCGACACGCGTCATTACAAGCTCGCCGTGCGGAAAAAATATGGCCTGATCGGGTTTATCCGCTACGACGTTACCCGCGACGATCTCGGCAAGCAGCAGTTGCTGATCAGCGTGATCGGGGCGGTGTTCCTGTTCGGCCTGTTGTCGCTCGCGCTGGGCCTGTGGCTGTCGCGCAAGGTGCTCAAGCCGGTCAGCGAGCTGGCCAACCGCCTGCGCGATTTCCGCAAGGCCGGCAAGGCCGAGCCGCTGGCGCCGCATTTCGCCGACGACGAAGTGGGCGAGCTGGCGCATGCGCTGGACGAATACTCGGCGCGGCTCACCGCGATGGTCGAACGCGACCGCGAGTTCAATTCCGACGTCAGCCATGAATTGCGTACGCCGCTGGCGGTGATCGCCAGCACCACCGAACTGCTGCAGGGTTCGCCCGACCTCACCGAGAAACTGAGCGAGCGGCTGAAGCGGATCGAGCGCGCCTCACGTCAGGCCACCGAACTGATCGAGGCGCTGCTGCTGCTGTCGCGTGCCGAGCGGCGCGGCCCCACCCGCGGCGAGACCACCGAGGTGGGCAAGGTCGCCGCCGACGTGATCGAAAGCCAGCGCCCGCAGATGCGCGGCAAGCCGCTGAGCATCGAACTCGCCGTCAGCGAATCGGTCAACGTCAACGCGCCGGCCTCGGTGCTGTCGGTGGCACTGACCAACCTGGTCGGCAACGCGATCAAGTACACGCTGGAAGGCAGCGTGCGGGTCGAAGTGGGCGGTGGTCGCATCGAGGTGATCGACACCGGCCCCGGAATCAAGCCGGAAGACGCCGAGCGGCTGTTCCAGCGCGGCGTGCGCGGCGAAGGTGCCGGTGGCAGCGGTGCCGGCCTGGGCCTGGCCATCGTGCGCCGGCTGTGCGAACTGTACGGCTGGGATGTCTCGATGCGCCCGCGCACCGACACCAACGGCGCCATCGCCAGCATCAAGTTCAGCTGAAGGCACCCACCCGCGAGGTGGTGGCCGCGTCGTCGATTCGAAATCGAGAGCATGGCCGGGCGGAAGATCTCACTTCACGGCATCACCGGCGGCACGTAGGTCAGCGTCAGTCCGAGCAGCCACAGCATGCCCAGCACCAGCGGCACGTGCACCACCAGCTGCATGAAGGTATAGCCGACCACGTCGCGCGCCTTCAGGCCCAGCACGCCCAGCAGCGGCAGCATCCAGAACGGGTTGATCAGGTTCGGCAGCGCCTCGGCGGCGTTGTACACCTGCACCGCCCAGCCGAGATGTACGTGCAGGTCGTTCGCCGCCTGCATCACGTACGGCGCCTCGACCAGCCACTTGCCGCCGCCGGACGGCACGAAGAAGCCGAGCACCGCCGAGTACGCGCCCATCACCGCGGGGAAGCTCTCCGGTGCCGGCGATCTGCACGAACAGGTTGCGACAGCCGGTGCGCCAGGGTGGCGCCATCGGCACCGGGCGCGTGGGTCAGCAATGCGGCGATGCCGCCGTACAACGGAAACTGGATCAGCACGCCGGAGGTGCTCGGCACCGCACGGTGCACCGCGTCGAGGAAGCTGCGCGGACGCCAGTGCAGCAGGATGCCGAGCGTGAGGAACAGGAAGTTGTAGGTGTTGAGGTTGGCGATCGCGGTCACCGCCGGCTTGCTGGCGAACTCGTGGCCGAGCCAGCCCAAGCCCAGCATGCCGATCGCCAGTGACAGCAGCGGGCTGTACTCCAGCCATTCGCCGGGGCGCGTGCGCATCGGCAGTGCCGGCGTCGAGTCTTCCGCCACGTCGAAATCCTGCGAGGTGCGCGCGTTGGCATCCGACGGGGCGGTGTACCAGCACACCAGCAACGACACCATGATCAGCACCGCGGTCAGCACGATCGACTGCCACAGGAAGATGGTCTCGCTGAAAGGCAGCACGCCGGTGATCGCCAGCAGCCCCGGCGGCATGCTGGCCGGATTCGCCTGCAACTGCGCCGCCGACGACGACAGGCCCATCGCCCAGATGGCGCCCAGCCCGAGGTATGCGGCCGCACCCGCCGCGCGGTAATCCATGCGCAAGTCGGTACGCCGCGCCAGCGCACGCACCAGCAAGCCGCCGAAAACCAGCGAGAAGCCCCAGCTCAACAGCGACGCCAGCATGCTGACCAGCGCGATATACACGATCGCGCCTCGGCCCGTGCGCGGCGCCCGCGCCAGCACATCGATGAAGCGCGCCACCACCGGCGCCGTGGCCAGCACGTAGCCGCCGATCACCACGAACGCCATTTGCATGGTGAACGGAATCAGGCTCCAGAAGCCGTCGCCGAACGCATTCACCGTGGCCGTGGGTGTAGCGCCAAACGCGAATGCCGCCAGCGCCACCACCGCCACGCCCAGCGCCGCGAACACCCAGGCATCCGGGAACCAGCGTTCCGCCCAAGCCGCGCTGCGCAGCGCCGCACGCGCCATCCAGCCGTCCTGCCTTGCGTTGTTCATGCTGCCTCCGCCGGTGATCGCGACATCGTCGCGCAGCGGCGGCGGCGCGGGCAAGCCGACCATGGTCTAGGCGGGCTTCGCTCTCCGCCCACTCTGCCGTTCGTCCCCGGATCAAGCCCGGGGCAGGCTCTGAGCCTGTCGAAGGATGGGCGGCAGGTCGGAGTGGCTTGGCACCCGGCGAACGCTCTTCGACAGGCTCAGAACGAACAGGATATTGAGGATCGGACCGAACGGGGCTGCCGGCTCGGGTGCAGGTCGGGGAGGGGTGGGCCTTTGGCCTAGCGACTCCGCTTCGCCAGCGTGATCACCGCCACGCCGAACAGGATGATCGCCATGCCGGCGAGCTCATAGGGCCCCACGTGCTCGCCGGCCAGCAGCACGCCGAACAGCACCGCCACCGGCGGGTTCACGTAGGCGTAGCTGGTGGCCAGTGCCGGACGCGCGCGCTTGAGCACGTACAGATAGGCACTGAACGCGATGATCGAGCCGAACACCGCCAGATAGGCGATCGCCAGAGTGGAACGCAGGCTTGGATGCGCCGGCAACTGCTCGCCGCTGAGCAGGGCGAAGGTGAGCAGCGCGAAACTGCCGCACACCATCTGTGCCGCGGTGTTCATCGGCCCGGGTGGCATTTCGCGGCGTCGGCTCCATGCTGAGCCGAAGGCCCATGCCGCGGCGGCGGCCAGCAGCGCCAGTGCGCCCAGCCGCGAGCCGGACAGGCTGCTGCCCAGGTTCAGCACGATCACGCCGGCAAAGCCGACCACCAGGCCGACGCTTTCGCGCCGGTTCGGCCACTCGCCGTACATGCCGGTGAACAGCGCGGCGAACAGCGGCATGCTGGCTACCGCCACGGCGGCGATGCCCGAGCTCACCTGCTGTTCGGCAAAACACACCAGGCCGTTGCCGAGGCCAAGCAAAAACACGCTGGTGATCGCGGCGTTGCGCCACTGCAGTGGCGTCGGCGGGGCGATCCCGCGCAAGCGCAGGAAGCCGTACAGCACCACGCCGGCACACAGAAAGCGGATGCCGGCCAGCAGAAATGGCGGGTAGCTTTCCAGCGCGAAACGGATGCCCAGGTAGGTCGAACCCCAGATCACGTACAGCGCGAACAGTGCCAGCGGTATCAGGAAACGGGGATCAGTCAGGCTGCGCGGCGTTTCGACCGCGACGGAGACAGGGGTGTCGGACATGGGGGTGGATCGTGTGGGGACGACGCATTATCCCCGCGTCCATGCCGGTTGTCCGCAGCGGGTTGCCGAAAAGCGCGATCAGTGCGCGACGGGGCGCCCTTGGCGGACCACCACGAACTCGCCTTCCAGCACGGCCGGCTGCGCGTTCGCGCCCGATGCCACCGGTTTCGCCGGCATGCGGCCCTGCTTCCACTGGCGCACGGCCAGCAGCACGATGCCACCGATCAACAGCACGCCGGCCACTACCAGTCCGAACACCAGCAGCACGCCAAGCATCGCCACGCCCAGCAACAGCGACAGGGCACGGGCCAGCGGATGACGGGGACGACGCATGGAGGGCATGGCAAAGTACATGTGTTAAAAATCCGTGTGGTAAAATCAACGACTTACGTGAGCAACCATGGGGCCATCCGCCCCGCGAGGCAAGTGCCGATGGATACATTTCTTCCCGCCGAATTGTCGCAACAGCAGGCGCTGTGCCGGCTCGATGACATCCCCGACGGAGGCGCCACCGCCGTTGACGCTACCCTGGTCGACGGCGACGAAAGCCTGATTCTGTTGCGACGTGGCGACCAGGTACGCGGCTACCTCAACGTCTGTCCGCACGCTGGTCGCCGCCTCGACTACGCCCCCGGCAAATTCCTGCTCAAGAACGACACCCTGATCTGCGCCGTGCACGGCGCCACCTTCAACCAGGGCGACGGCCTGTGCATTGCCGGCCCGTGCCGCGGCGAACACCTGCGCACGGTGGCCGTGCAGGTGGACGACGGTGAGGTGAAGCTGGCCTAGCGCCCGACGATGCCGGCCCGGCAGTTCCGGGCGGGCATCATGCCTGTGCAATCAGCGCGGCGATCTCGGCGGTGCGTTCCTGCATCAGCGCTGCATCACCGCGCGATTCCACGTTGAGCCGCAGCAGCGGTTCGGTGTTGGAGCTGCGCAGGTTGAAGCGCCACGCGCCGAAGTCGGCGCTGATGCCGTCGGTGTGATCGAGCGCCGGAGCCTGGCTGGCGTAGTGCGCCAGTACGCGTTCGGTGGCGGCGCGGGCGTCGGCGACCTTGAAGTTGATTTCGCCGCTGCACGGGAACGTGCGCATGCGGTCTTCCACCATTTCGGCCAGCGACAGTCCGCTGGCGGAAATCAGATCGGCGATCAGCAGCCACGGGATCATTCCGGAGTCGCAATAGGCGAAGTCGCGGAAGTAGTGGTGCGCGCTCATCTCGCCGCCGTAGATCGCGTTCTCCGCGCGCATGCGTTCCTTGATGAAGGCGTGGCCGGTCTTGCTCTGCACCGGAATGCCGCCGGCCTCGCGCACCATCTCGATGGTGTTCCAGGTCAGTCGCGGGTCGTGGATGATCTTGCCGCCGGGGTGCCGCGCCAGCAGTGCGGCGGCCAGCAGGCCGACCAGGTAGTAGCCCTCGATGAAGCGGCCGTCGGCGTCGAAGAAGAAGCAGCGGTCGAAGTCGCCGTCCCAGGCCACGCCGAAGTCGGCGCCATGCGTGCGTACCGCGTCGGCGGTGGCGGCGCGGCATTCGGGCAGCAGCGGGTTGGGAATGCCGTTGGGGAAATGGCCGTCCGGTTCGTGCTGGATGCGGATGAAGTCGAAGGGCAGGTGGGGCGCCAGTCGATCCACGACCAGGCCGGCGCCGCCGTTGCCGGCATTGACCACGATCTTCAGCGGCTTCAGCCGGTCGCGCTGGACGTAGCCGAGCAGGTGTTCGATGTACGCGGACTTGTCGGTCATCGTACGCGGCGTGGCGGCGCCGGCGGGAATCGCTTGATGGTGGTTGGCGGCGAAGTCGCGGATCGCGAACAGCCCGCTGTCGCCGCTGATCGGCCGCGAGCCCTCGCGCACCAGCTTCATGCCGTTGTAGTCCATCGGGTTGTGGCTGGCGGTGACCATCACGCCACCGGCCGCGCCGAGGTGGTCGGTCTGGAAATACACCTCCTCGGTGCCGCCCATGCCGATGTCGATCACGTCGCGGCCGGCCGCATGGAAGCCGTCGGCCAGCGCCGCCTGCAACGCCGGGCTGCTCAAACGCACGTCGCGGCCCAGCACCACCGGGCCCGGCCCCAGCTGACCCGCCATCGCCAGGCCGATCTTGCGTGCCAGCGCCTCGTCGAGTTCATCGGGCACACGACCGCGGATGTCGTAGGCCTTGAAGCAGGGTAATGAGGTCATCCGTGGTTCCGGCAGCGCTGAGTGAACTGCCGATTGTAGTCCGCCCGGTAAAGCCTGGCTCAGGCTCCGGCTTCGCCGCGGATCAGTGCGCTGGCGCGCTCGGCGATCATGATGGTGGGCGCGTTGGTGTTGCCGCTGGGCAGGTTCGGCATCACCGAGGCGTCGACCACGCGCAGGCCTGCGACGCCGCGCACGCGCAGTTCGCTGTCGACTACCGCGCGGTCGTCCTTGCCCATGCGGCAGGTGCCGACGGGGTGGTAGATGGTTTCCGCCTTGCGCCGGATGAAGTCGGTGTATTCGGCATCCGTGCCGATGCGTCGTTCGGGGAACACCGGTTTGCCGCGGAACGGCGTGAAGGGGGTCTGGTCGAGGATTTCGCGTGACAGCCGCGCGGCTTCGATCATCATCTTCAAGTCGTGGCCTTCCGTGTCGCTGAGATAATTGGCGTGGATCGCGACCGGCTGCGCCGGGTCGGCCGAATGCAGGCGCAGCCGGCCGCGGCTGCGCGGGTGCAGGTAGCAGGCGTGCAGGGTATAGCCGTAGCCGGGCAGGCGATGGTGGCCGTGATCGTCGAGCAGGGCGGGTACGAAGTGGAATTGCAGGTCGCAGCGTGCGTCGGTGGCATGGCGGCTGCGCACGAAGCCGCCGGCTTCGGCGATGTTGGAGCTGGCCGGTCCGTCGCGATGACGCAGCCAGCGCCAGCCAGCGGTCAGTTCGTTGAGGTGGTCGTAGCTGACGCGGCCCGGGTTGGCGTCGAGCGTGCAGATGTCCAGGTGATCCTGCAGGTTGGTACCGACGTCGGGCAGGTCGGCGACCACCGCGATGCCGTGTTCGCGCAGATGGTCGGCGGGTCCGAGTCCGGACAGCATCAGCAGTTGCGGCGAATTGATCGCGCCCCCGGCGAGGATCACCTCGCTCGCCTCGATCCGCTCGGTGTCGTGCCGGCCGCGCCGCAGCTGCACGCCGACGGCGCGGCCCTGCTCGATCAGCACGCGCTCGACCAGTGCATGCGTGCGCACGTGCAGGTTCGCGCGCTGGCGCACCGGCTTCAGGAACGCCGTTGCGGACGAGCAGCGCGCGCCGTCGCGCTGAGTCACCTGGTACAGCCCGAAGCCGGCCTGCTGCTCGTCGTTGAAGTCGTCGTTGCGCGGGAAACCGGCGCTCTCGGCTGCGTCGATCAAGGCATCCGACAGCACGTTGTGGTGTCGCAGGTCGGCAACGCCGAGCGGACCGCCCATGCCGTGCCGCGTGCTGGCGCCGCGCGTGTTGTCCTCGCTGCGCAGGAACCACGGCAGCACTTCGCGCCATGACCAGCGCGGATCGCCGCTGACCTCGGCCCAGCGGTCGTAGTCGGCCGCCACGCCGCGGATGTAACACATCGCGTTGATCGCGCTGGAGCCGCCCAGGGTGCGCCCGCGTGGCCACCACAGGCGGCGCTGATTGAGCGCGGGTTCCGGTTCGGTACGGTAGTTCCAGTTGAGCGTGCGGTTGTTGGCCAGGCGGGCGATGCCGGCCGGCATGTGGATCAGCGGGTTCCAGTCCGCAGGACCGGCTTCCAGCAACAACACCTGTCTGGCCGGGTCGGCGCTGAGCCGGTTGGCCAGCACGCACCCGGCGGAGCCGGCGCCGACGATGACGTAGTCGTAGTGGTTCAAGCCGTCCCCCGCGCGTGGCCGAATGGGCGTGATCGCATGCTAGGCTTGCCGCGCCCCACGCTGGATGTGCCCGTGAGTTTGCCCCGCCAAGCCGTTGTGGAACAAGCCACCGCGCCGATGCTGTCCGCGCTGGCGTTCTTCTTCGTGATGACCTCGTACTACATCATCCGGCCGGTCAGGGACCAGCTGAGTGGTGCGGTCGGCTCGCAGTCGCTGCCGCTGTTCTATTTCGCGGTGTTCGTGGTGATGCTGTTGCTCACGCCGTTGTTCGGCATGCTGGTGGCGCGCTTTCGACGGCGCCAGTTGCTGGGCTGGAGCTACAGCTTCTTCATCCTGTGCCTGCTCGCGTTCGTACCTGCCTTCATGGCGCAGGAGCGCATCGGTGCGCACGAACTGGGTGTGGTGTTCTTCGTCTGGGTCAGCGTGTTCAACCTGTTCGTGGTGTCGCTGTTCTGGAGCTTCATGGCCGACATCTTCTCCAGCGGCGAGGCGCGGCGGGTGTTCTCGTTGATTGCGCTGGGCGGCATGGCCGGCGCAATCGTCGGTCCGGCGGTGACCCGGTTGCTGGTGCAACTGATTGGCGTGGCACCGCTGCTGCTCGTCTCCGCTGCGGCGCTGGGACTGTCGCTGGTGCTGTTGCTGCGGCTTTCGACGGATCACGATCGACGTACCGGCAGCGGTGACGAGAAGGCGATCGGCGGCTCGCTGTGGGCCGGGATCAAGGAGTTGTGGTCGCGCCCGTTCCTGCGCTACATGGCCTTGCTGATGCTGTTCGGCGATGGCATCGGCACGCTGGCCTATGCGCTGGTGGCCGATTACGCCAAGGCGCATTTCGCCGATGCGGTGGCGCGCACGGCGTTCTACAGCAATCTCGACCTGGCGACCAATCTGTTCGGCGCGGCCATGCAGCTGAGCCTGACTCGCTGGCTGCTGATCCGGCACGGTGCCGGCTGGGGGCTGGTGCTGCCGGCGCTGGTGAACGTGGTGCTGCTGAGTAGCGTGGCATGGATCGGCGGCGGCGACCTCAGCGTGCTCGGCTACAGCCTGCCGCTGCTGGCGGTGATGCTGGTGATCTCGCGCGGCTTTGCCTACGGCATGACTAAGCCGGCGGTGGATGCGCTGTATACGCGGGTGCCGCGCGAGACGCGCTACAAGGGCAAGAACTTCGTGGAGACCGCGGTGTGGCGCTTCGGCGACGTGGTAGTGACCAGCGCGGTCAGCGGTTTGCGCATGCTTGGCTGGGGCATCGGCGGATTGGCCTTGGCCGGCGCCGGTATCGCCACGCTGGCCGTCATCGTGTCGCGGCGCGCGGGTTGGTCGCCGGACCTGGCGCCGGACGAGCACGCGGCGGTGGACAAGGCCACGCCCGCGCCCTGAGCGGGCAAGCCATGCGCCACTTCCGCTTCAGCTGGTGATGTAGCGCTGCAGGTGCTCGATCTCCTCGGCCTGCGCGTCGATCACCGCCTTGACCAGATCGCCGATCGAGATCACCCCGACCACCTTGCCGTCCTGCACCACCGGCAGATGGCGGATGCGGCTGTCGGTGCACAGGCGCATGCAGTCGAACACGTCGGTATCCGGACCGACGGTCAATGGCGTGCCGCTCATGATGTCGGACACGGCGGTCTGCGACGAGGAGCGACCTTGCAGGATCACCTTGCGCGCGTAGTCGCGTTCGGAGATGACACCGACCAGTTGCTCGTCGCGCATCACCAGCAGCGCGCCGATCCGGTGTTCGGCCATGTGCTTGATGGCGTCAAGTACCGGTGCGTCCGGTGCGATGCGGTAGATCGCGTTGCCCTTGCCTTGCAGCAGATGTTTGACCTGGCTCATGCTGGGGTCTCCCACCGGCCCGGACGGGCCGTCTGGAGTCGAGTCTAGCGTCACCGCCGCGCCGGCGTGTAGTGTCGTTGTGAACCCGCTCCGCGGGGTCCGGTGGTCAGTCAGCGTGCGGCACGCGGTGGTGCGCGGCCATCGATGTAGGCCGGGCCGCCGAGCTGATACATCTGTCGCTGGATCCAGTTCGCGCGGCGCTGCACGTAGGCGCTGGGGCGGTCCGCGTGCAGGCGCCGCGGATTGGGCAGCACGGCAGCCATGCGTGCGGCCTGGGCCGGTCCGAGCCGCGCTGGCGTGGTGTGGAAGTACGCTTCGCTGGCCGCGCCCACGCCATAGATGCCGTTGCCCAGCTCGGCGATGTTCATGTACACCTCGAGGATGCGTCGCTTCGGCCAGGTCAGCTCGATCAATACGGTGAAATACGCCTCCAGCCCCTTGCGCACGAAGCTTCGGCCGTTCCACAGGAACAGATTCTTCGCGGTCTGCTGACTGATCGTGCTGGCGCCGCGCAGACGCTTGCCGTCGTCGGCGGCATCGAGCGCGTCCTGAATGGAATCGAGATCGAAGCCGTGGTGGTAGGGAAACTTCTGGTCCTCGCCGGCGACCATCGCCAGCGGTACCCAGGTCGACACCTGTTGCCACGGCACCCAGTGCTGGCGCAACTGGAAATCCTTCTCGCCATGGACCCACGCACCCAGCTGGCGTTCCAGCATCATCGCCGATGTCCATGGCGGCACGAAGCGCAGCAGCAGCACCATCAGCCAGCTCAGGGCCAGCCATGCCAGCAGCAGGATCGCCAGCGAGCGCAACAGGCGGGACAGCGGCGGGCGGCGAAACAGGGCAGGCATGGCGACACGCAAAAGGGGTTGGCGGCAGTATAGAGGCGTTGTTCCGGCCCCATCGCGCCCCCATCTGTGCGGCTTGGCCGCAAGAGATCACCCGTCGTGGAAAAACTGCCTGTCGAAGATGTACTGCATCGCTTCCTGCTGGAAAACGCCGGCGTGCGCGGCACCCTGGTACGGCTGGGGCCGGCCTGGCGCGAAGTGGCCGGTCGTGCCGACTACCCGCCTGCGCTGCGCGCGCTGCTGGGCGAGGCGCTGGTCGCCAGTGCGCTGCTGACCGGCAACATCAAGCTCGATGGCGCGTTGTCGGTCGAGCTGAAAAGCACCGACGCCTTGCGCCTGCTGTTCGTCGAGTGCAACGACCAGGGTCAGCTGCGCGGATTGGCGCGCTGGAACGAGCCGCTGCCCATGCCGCTGGCGCTGGATGCGTTGAGCAATGCGGTGATGGCGATCACCATCGGCAACGTGGATCGCGGCCAGCGTTACCAGGGCCTGGTCGACCTGGGGCACACCGGCCTGGCCACTTCGCTGGAAGATTATTTCGTGCAGTCCGAGCAGTTGCCCGCGCGCATCCTGCTGGCGGCCGACGGCGAACATGCGGTCGGCCTGATGCTGCAGAAGATGCCGGGCGAGGGTGGACACGACGCCGTCGTCGACGAGGATGCGTGGAATCGCGTGTTGCATCTGACCGCCACCCTGGGCGTGCAGGAATTGCTGGCGATTGCGCCGGAGCAGTTGCTTATCCGGCTCTACCACGAGGAGTCGGTGCGTCTGTTCGAGCCGCGTGCACTGGTCTTCGGCTGCAGTTGCAGCCGCGAGCGCGTGAGCGCGATGCTGCGTTCGCTCGGCCGCGACGAAGTCGAGGCGGCGCTTGCGGCGCGCAACGACGAGATCGAAGTGATCTGCGAGTTTTGCGCGCAGCATTACCACTTCGATCGCATCGACGCGGAGCATCTGCTCAGTGCCGTGGCGGCACCCGCGGCACCGGACACGGCCCATTGAGGTGACTCCGTACCGCCGAATCCGCGGGTGGAAACGCACCCTTGCGCAACACTTTTCGTCACGCCAACGAAGAGCTCAAGCGTGCAAGTGAAGTTGCCGCAGCGTCAGGCCAGCAACAGCGGTTTGTCCGCACCAACCCAGGTGCTGGCGGGTTGCGGCTCGGCGAACAGGAAGCCCTGGCCGTAGCGGCAGCCGACCCGCAACAGTGCCTGGCGCTGTGATTCTTCCTCGATGCCTTCGGCGATCACCTTCATGCGCAGCGAATCGGCCAGTACCTGGATCGCGCGCACCAGCGCCAAGCCTTGCGTCTCGGCATCGTCGGGCGGCAGTTCGGTGATGAACGAACGGTCGATCTTCAGCGTTTCGAACGGGTATTGGTGCAGGTAGCTGAGCGAGGAATAGCCGGTACCGAAGTCGTCCAGTGCGATGCCGACGCCATGGCTGCGCAGGTTCTGCAACATCTGCTTGACCTGGTTCGGGTTCTCCAGCAGCGCGTGCTCGGTGACCTCGATGCGTATGCAGCGCGTGGGCACGGCGTACTGCTCGAACAGCGCCAGCAGCCGCTGATCCAGGTCGACCGAACGGAAGTGGCGGCCGGAGACGTTGATGCTGATGAAGCCTTCGGTACCGATCAGCCGCACCGCCTGGACGCACACCTGCTCGAAGATCTGCCAGTCGATCGCTTCGGCGCAGCCGCATTCCTCGGCGATCAGCAGGAAGTCGTTCGGCGCCAGCAGGCCGCGTTCGGGATGGTGCCAGCGCAGCAGCGCTTCGTAACCGGTGACGCGGCCGTCGGCCAGCTCGACGATCGGCTGGTAGAACGGCTCGAATTCGTTGCGGCCGAGCGCGTGGCGCAGATCGCTTTCCATGTCCAGCAGCGACAACGCCTCGCGGCGCAGGCGGTCGTCGAACATTGCCGCACGATGGCGGCCGCCATCCTTCGCGTTGTACATCGCCGCATCGGCATCGCGCAGCAGTTCCTCCGGCTGGGAGTAGTGCGGGCTGGACAAGGCGATGCCGATCGAGGCGGAAGTGAAGATTTCCTTGGTGCCGAGCCGGAACGGTGTCTGCAATTCGGTAATGATGCGTTCGGCGATCAGCATCGGCTTGTTGGTGTCGACGATGCCTTCCAGCAGCACGGCGAATTCATCGCCGCCCAGCCGCGCCACCACGTCGCGGGTTTTCAGGCAGGCGCGGATGCGGCCGCCGACCTGGAACAGCAGGTCGTCGCCGACCAGGTGGCCGACCGAGTCGTTGATCACCTTGAAGCGGTCCAGGTCGATGAACAGCACGGCGAACTGCTCGTTCGGATTCGCGACGTAGCGCTGCATCGCCTGTTCCAGCCGCTGCAGCAGCAAGGTGCGGTTGGGCAGGCCGGTCAGCGAGTCGTGCAGCGTCTCGTACTTCAGTCGGCGCTCGACCCGCTCGCGCTCGGCGATCTGCTCGCGCAGATCGCGGTTGGCCAGCGCCAGCGCGCGGGTGCGCTCGGTGACGCGGCGCTCCAGTCCGGAGTAGGCGTGTTTCAGCGACGAGGCCGCCTGCTTGCGCTGCAAGGCGTTGGCGATGTGGTAGCTGACGAAGGTCAGCAGTTCCTGGTCGCGTTCGTTGTAGGTGTGTTCGGGCGAATAGCTTTGCAGCGCGAGTACGCCCATCGCCTTGCCGTTCCAGATCAACGGCACGCCGAGCCAGCACACCGCGCGTGCGCCGAAGTGGCTGATCTCGCCCATCGCGCTGAGCCGGTCGATCTCGGCCGGGGTGGCCAGCAGCGGCTTGGCGTGGCGCAGCACGTATTCGGTGGCGCCGCGACCGTGCGCGCGCGGCGGGCGGACGCTGTCGACGTCATCGATCGAGTAGGGAAAGGTGAGCTGTCCGTTTTCCTCGTCGAGCAACGCGATGTAGAAGTTGCGCGCGTACAGCAGGCCGCTGATCACCTGGTGCATCGCCGCGTAGAATTTTTCCAGGCTGTCCGAGGTATTGGCCAATTCGGCAATGCGGAACAGCGCCGCCTGCAGGCGCTCGCCACGCTGGCGTTGCAGCACCTGCTGGCGCAGCACGCGGTTGGCTTCGCGCAGGGCGGCGGTACGGTCGGTGACCCGGCGGCCCAGTTCGATGTGCGCCTCGCGTCGCTCCAGCGCGGTCTGCACGTGCTGGGCCACGTAGTTCAACAGTTCCAGGTCGTGCCGCGAATAATGGGTGTCGGGGCGATAGCTCTGCGTCACGATGCCGCCGACGACCCGGCCGGCGCGCAACAGCGGTGCGCCAAGCCAGTGCTCGCAGCTGGGGCCTACCAGGACGAAACGGTCGCCGAACTGCTGCTTCAGTTCCTCGATCGAACCCATCAGCGGGCGGCCCTCCTGCAGCAGGTTCCAGGTCAGGCTGTGCAGCATGTCATGCAGTGGCATGCTCTGGTTCGGCGGTGGCGGATCGGTGTCCTTGATATCGACGTAGTACGGGAAACGAACGGTATCGTTGGCGGCGTCGTACAGCACGATGTAGAAGTTTTCCGCGTACATCAGGCTGCTGACGATGGCGTGCAGCGAGCGCATCATCTCCGGCATGTCGTGCTCGGCGCCGGCCTGCTCGGCGATCGCGTACAGCGCGCGTTGCAAGCGCTCGGCCAGTGCCAGACGCGAAATCGCCTCGTACAGACGGCTGGTTTCGGCCAACTGGCGCAGGCGGGTTCCGGCCAGCCGGCCCAGCCAGTCCAGCCGGTCACGCACGAGTTCGGGCAACGGCAGGTCGGCCCATTCGAGTACCAGGGTGCGTGGCCCTTGCGGGTCCTCGGCGAGATCCAGTTGTCCCGCCAGGTGGGCGGGTTGTTCATCCGTGCGGCGCCAACGCAGGCGGCCGTGGACGCCGAAGTTGTCCAGCATCAACTCGCAGATTTCCATGACGCCGGCGGCATCGGAGGCCTCGAACAGGCGCTCGACCGCCGCATGCAGGGCCGCAAGATCCCGTGCCACCTGCGGTGGCTGGGATGAACGGATCGTCGGTGTGGCGCTCATGGGGCAGGGGCAGCTTCCGGGACGACCTGGCGGGATCGGCATGGCGTATCTTTATAGCGTGTATGTCAGCCTTGTCGCCAGTTGCGCCGCGCGGGAACCCGTCGCCGCCGGGCTTGTCGAAACGGCGTGCAGGTCGCGTTGTCGATGTGAGCTGACGCGCATTTCAAGGGTGTTAGCAAAACGTAAAGCGGGATATACTTCCGTCCAAGTATCCTCTATTAGAGAGTGTCTTCGGTACAAGACCATGCGCCGCCTGTCTGCCCTCCTGTTGACTTTGCTGTTGCCGCTTGCCGCGGCCGGGCAGTCCGTGGGCAATGACAACGCCATGGCGGAACGTCTTCTGGCGCAACAGCCGGATCAGATGACCGAGGTCGAGCCGGGCGTAATGGTGCCGCTGTGGCGTGGCGCCGACGGCCGATTGCTGGCGCTCAAGGCCGATCGGAGCACCGGTGCCGACGCATTGCGCAAGAACGCGCCGTTGGCCCTGCATGTCGTCGATGCGGCGAGCGTGATGACCACCGGTCTGCAATATGGCCTGGGGCCGCGGTTGCAGGCGCATGCCGAGGTCAGCGAACACTCGTGGGTCAATTCGAACGTGCACGTGCTGGGCAGTGAAGTAGGTGCCACCTACGATGCCGGCCGTTACAGTCTCGGCGTGAGCGTGGGCACCAGCAGCACGCCGAACAACAATGTGTTGCCGCGCGTATTGCCGGGCGCCGCGCCGGGCGTGGATGGCCTGTCCAGTTTCGACAGCAGCACACAGCTCAATGCGCGTGGTCGGCTGGCGCTGGGCAGCAAGAGCGGCATTGACCTGGGTGCCAGCGTGGGCCGCATCCACCTGTTGCCGGGCAATCTTCTCGGTATCGACACGCTGGATCAGAAGGCGTTGAGTTTCGGGGTCGATCATGGCTCGCTGAGCGGTGTCCTGACCGGTCGCACGATGCAGCCGCAAGTCGCCATTCCAGGCGATCTGAGTGCAGATCGGCGCTGGAACAGCATCGATCTGGGCGTGACTTGGCGCCTGCCGTGGCGCGGCTCGTTGAGTGTAGGCGCGCAGAACCTGTGGTCGTCCGGTACACCGGCCAACACACCGGCGGGCCCGGAGCCCGATCAGTCGCGCACGCCGTACGTGCAATACCACCAGGA
Organism: uncultured Gammaproteobacteria bacterium; assembly: GCA_963739815.1. GTDB lineage: Bacteria > Pseudomonadota > Gammaproteobacteria > Xanthomonadales > Rhodanobacteraceae > Rhodanobacter. Next base: position 2,091,308 of record CAVUBI010000001.1, on the reverse strand, counting down.
CCTCTGATCGGCCGGACTGCGCTTCCGGAGGGATCATGAAAAACGCCGTCGCCATGCGACGGCGTTTTTCGTTACGCCCGGGGTACTCACGCCCGGGGTACTCAGTTTTGCGTGCGCACGCGCAGATCGCCGCTGAAGGTCTCGATGTTGATCTTGCCGGCACCGTCACCGAGGCGGGCATCCAGCGAGCTGCCGGGGCCGTGTTCGGGTTGCTTCGGCGTACCGAAATCGCTGCGCAGGTCACCGCTGAAGCTGCTGGCATGCAGATTGGCGGACGTGTTCGCGGGTAGCTGCAATTGCACGTCGCCGCTCATGCTGTCGATCCTGACGTTGCCGTTGGCGGCCAGTCCGCCATTCACCTGCATGTCGCCGGAGACCGTGCTGAGGGTCAGCTTCTGCCACGGTCCGCCGGTGACCTGGATGCGGCCGGAGATGGTCTGCACCTCGGCATTGCCGCCCAGCGCGGGTGCCAGGATGTCGCCGCTGACGGTCTGCAGCTCTGCCCGGTCGGCTTGTCCGGCCTGCTCGATGCCGCCGCTGACACTGTCCACCTTCAGCGAGGGCGTGCGTGCGTTGATGCGCGCCTTGCCGCTCACCGTGTTGACCTGGATGCTGCCGCCGTCCAGGCCGTCGATGACCAGTGGCGCGCTGATCACGTCGACGTCGAGCGACGCTGCCTTGGGCACATGCAGTTCCAGCGTGGTTGGCGCCATCTTGCTGTCGCCGCCCCAGTTGAACCAGCCGGAGCCGCCCTGCGGCTCGACCTTGATCTCCAGGTTGCCGTTGCTGCCGGTGATCGCCAGCGGCTTGGCACCGTCGCCGAGCCGGCCGCTGACCTGGACTTCGTTGCGATCCCAGGCGATCACGTTCACGGTGCCGGCGATGTTGCTGATGCTGATACGTGCCGTCGGCGTGGCGTCGTGGCGCAGCTGGATCGGCGTGTCGGCCAGGGCCTGGCCGATGCAGAAGCACAACAACAGGGGGAGATAGCGGGCGGTTTTCATGAGGGTTCCTGGTGGTATCAGCCGGCCTGGTGGGCCAGTTGGCGCAGTTGGGACTGTTGCAGTTCGGTGCGGTCGAGCAAGCGTTGCAGTGCCGGTGAGTCCGGCGCCTGCCGGATCGCCAGTTGCAGTTCCATCCGTGCGGCATCCAGTTCGACCGCGGCGCCGGCGAGGCGCGGGTCGGACGGTTTCCAGCTTGTCGGGCTCTTCATTTGGTTGGCGACCGGCGTGAGCGCCGGCGTCTGCAGCCGATGCCAACCGATGCCGCCCGCCAGCAACAGCGAGGCGGCCATACCGCCGGCGAGCAGCCAGTGCCGGCGGCGTGCGGCGTGGCGCAGGGGCGCGCTGCCGTGCCGGCATCGTCCAGTGCCGCGTCGATCGCGGCCCACAGGTCGCGCACGCGGAGTCTGCGGCTGGCGCAGCTCGCGCATCTGCCGGCGCCATTCGAATTCGTTCATGAGCGTTCTCCCAATATCTTGCGCAGCAGGCCGCGGGCGCGATGCAGTTGCGCCTTCGAGGTGCCGACGGCCATGCCAGTTCGGTGCCGATCTCTTCGTGCTTCCAGCCCTCGATGTCATGCAGCACCAGCACGGCGCGGGCACGCGGCGGCAACCGGCTGATTGCGCGTTCCAGTTCTTCGCGTTCGGCAGCGCAGAACGGTGTTTCGCCGGTGTCCGGCAGGTGCTCGTCGTCGACCATGCTGACCGGGTCGGAACCGCGGGCGCGGATGTCCATCAGGGCCACGTTCACCGCGAGCCGATACAGCCAGGTGCCGAACGCGCTTTCGTGACGGAAGCCGGGCAGCTTTTGCCAGGCGCGGATGAAGGCGTCCTGGGTGAGATCTTCGGCGCGCGCGTGGTCGTAGCCGGCGAGGCGGTACACCGCGCCGTGTACGCGCCCCACGTGCAACTGGTACAGCCGCTGGAATGCGCGGCGGTCGCCGGCGGCTGCGGCATGCACGTCATCAGTGTCGTTGGTTCCCGCTGGGGCAGGCGACATGGTGCTTCCGAGGGCGGGGCAGGCGGCGATCATCTTGCCAGCTTGGATGCACCGCCGTGCGAAAGGGTTTGCAGCCTTGCGGACAGGCCGTGCGGCCTGCCCGCGATCGGATGCCTCAGGACGCCGTGGCTTCCCGGGCCGGCGGACTGGCGGCGCTGTCCAGCGCGTTGGCCACGCGCTGCTGTTCCTGGCGCAGCGGCTCGGGCAGGCGCGGAGCGAAGGTTTCCAGGTACTCGCCGATGGCAGCCAGTTCGGCCTGCCAGCCGGCCTGGTCCACGTCGAGCAGTTCATCGAGCCGCGCGCGCTCGAGCGTGAGGCCGTCCAGCTTCAGTTCGCCCTCGCCCGGCAGGATGCCGATCGGCGTTTCGACGCCGCTCACGCGGCCTTCGGTGCGGTTGATCATCCATTCCAGCACGCGCAGGTTGTCGCCGAAACCCGGCCACAGGAACTTGCCGTCGGCGCCCTTGCGGAACCAGTTGACGTGGAAGATCTTCGGCAGCTTCGCGCCGGGTTGGTCGAACGCCAGCCAGTGCGCGAAGTAGTCGCCGTAGTGGTAGCCGCAGAACGGCTTCATCGCCATCGAGTCGCGGCGCAGCACGCCGACCGCGCCGGTGGCGGCGGCGGTGGTTTCCGAGCCCATCGCGGCGCCCATCAGTACGCCGTGGGTCCAGTCGCGCGCTTCCATCACCAGCGGCAGCAGCGAGGGACGGCGGCCGCCGAACACGATCGCGCTGATCGGCACGCCCTGCGCGCGCCTCGGCCTGCTCCGACCAGGTCGGGCACTGCTTCGCGCTGACCGTGAAGCGCGAATTGGGATGCGCGGCCGGGCCGTTGGCCGGGTCGTACGGGCGCCCCTGCCAGTCGGTGACCGGCGTGCCGGGCAGGCCTTCCCACCACGGCTGGTTGTCGGCGGTGACGGCGACGTTGGTGAAGATGGTGTCGTGCGAGATGCTCTTCAGCGCATTCGGGTTGGTGCTGTCGCTGGTGCCCGGCGCCACGCCGAAGAAGCCGGCCTCCGGGTTGATCGCGTACAGCCGTCCATCGGCGCCGGGGCGCATCCAGCAGATGTCGTCGCCGACCGTCCAGACCTTCCAGCCGGCCTGCACGGTAGCCTTCGGGCGGAATCAGCATGGCCAGGTTGGTCTTGCCGCAGGCGGAGGGGAACGCCGCGGCGATGTAGTGCGTCTCGCCCTGCGGGTTCTCGATGCCGACGATCAGCATGTGTTCGGCCAGCCAGCCTTCGCTGCGCGCCTGGTTGCTGGCGATGCGCAGCGCGTGGCACTTCTTGCCCAGCAGCGCATTGCCGCCGTAGCCGGAGCCGTAGGACTTGATCGACAGCTCGGCCGGGAAATGCATGATCCAGCGGCGCTCGGGGTCGAGTTCGCCCTTCGAATGCAGACCCTTGACGAAGTGGCCCTCGCGCTCGATCCGCGCCTGCGCGGCAGCGCCCATGCGGGTCATGATCTTCATGTTGGCGACCACGTACGGGCTGTCGGTGATCTCCACGCCGCAGCGCGCCAGCGGCGAGTCGATCGGGCCCATGCAGTACGGGATCACGTACATCGTGCGGCCTTCCATGCAGCCATCGAACAGCGCGTCGATCTTCGCGTGCGCGTCGGCCGGGTCCATCCAGTGGTTGTTCGGGCCGGCGTCCTGCTCGTTCGGATGGCAGACCAGGGTCAGCTGCTCCACGCGCGCCACGTCGGACGGGTGGGAGCGGTGCAGATAGCAGCCCGGATGGGTCTGCTGGTTCAGTTCGATCAGGGTGCCGTCGGCCAGCATCTGCTGCACCAGGGCCTGGTATTCGGCATCCGAGCCGTCGCACCAGTGGATCCGGGCGGGGCGTGTCAGCGCCGCCACTTCGTCGACCCACTGTTCGAGCGCTTCCAGCTTGCTGGCCATCGTGTCCTCTTCAAGGTACAAGGAAAAAGTGATCGGAAACGGTAGTTTGCGATGCACTGGTATTGCAAGGCTGCATGCAACAAAAACGGCGCCAGATGGCGCCGTTCGGGGTACGCACGGTGAGGTGACTCAGGCCGGGGTCAGGGTCGCGATCATGTGCTCGACGTAGGCGTCGAATTCCTCATGGTTGAGGCGCGGCAGGCCCAGCGTGAAATTCAGCTGCAGGAAGCCGACGTAGGCGGCATAGGTCAGCCGCGCGCGGTTCAAGGCCTGCGGCGGCGGCCAGGCCGGCCTCGCGATAGGCGGTGGTGAGGAACTCCATCCGCCGCTGCGACACGCGCGCCATCACCGGCACCACCTGCGGATGATCCAGCGCCTTCAGCAGGGCGGCATACACCCGATGCGGCTGCAACTCGTGCGCGACGCGGCGGAACAGTTCGGGCAGGCGCTGGCGCGGGTCGGCGATCTGCTCGATCTGGCCGATGATCTCGCGTTCGCCGTACTGCTCCCAGCGCTCCAGCGCGGCATTCAGCAGCGCTTCGCGGGTGCGGAAATGCCAGTAGAAACTGCCCTTGGTCACGCCGAGCTGGCGCGCCAGCGCCTCCACGGCCAGGGCGCCGACGCCGTGTTCGGCGATCAGCTGCAGGGCGGCAAGTTCCCAATCCTCGGCCGACAGGCGGGTGCGTTCTGGCTTGTTGCTGACATTCATGCCGCGTATGGTAGCCACACCTCGCGCGTTTGTAATGTGGACGATTCCATCGGCCTGAACTGGCGGAAGCCCGATGTTGCCAGCGGGTTCCGGCCGCGGAGATGTTGACGGCTGTCGCCGTGGCAATCCATACTCATCCGTATGGTTGATGATCCGCACGCCATCGATACAAGCCGCCGCTTCGCCGTCGCCGACCTGAGCCTGGCGGTGGAGACGCGCCGTCCGGGCGGCCGCCCGGCGCTGCTGTTCGCGCATGGTTTCGGCCAGACGCGCGGCGCGTGGAACGGCGCGGCGGCGGCGCTGGCTGAGGCGGGCTGCCGCTGCGTCACGTTCGATGCGCGTGGCCACGGCGAAAGCGACCGGGTGACCGAGCGGTGGCTACCACATGGACCAGTTTGCCGATGACTTGTCGCGTCTGGCCGCGGCGCAGCCGCAGCCGCCGATCCTGGTCGGCGCGTCGATGGGCGGCCTGCTCGGCATCGTGCTGGCCGGCGAGATGAGACCGTCGCCGTTCCGCGCGCTGGTGCTGGTGGATATCACCCCGCGCTGGGAAACCGCAGGTGTCGAACGCATCCTCGCCTTCATGCAGGCGCACCCGGATGGCTTCGCCGAACTACGCCGAGGCGGCCGAACAGATCGCCGCCTATCTGCCGCAGCGGCGCGAGCGCAAGAGCGAGCAGCAGCTGCGCCCGCTGCTGCGCGAAGAGTGCCGACGGCCGCTTGCGCTGGCACTGGGATCCGGCCCTGCTGGCCGGCGATCTGGTGCAGGAAAGCGAACGCTACCAGCCACGCCTGCAGGCCGCCGCGACGAAGATCGACGTGCCCGTGCTGTTGCTGTCGGGCGCGCGCAGCGACGTGGTGTCGCGCGCCACCGTCGATGAATTCCTGCAGCTGGTGCCGCACGCGCAGCATGTCGAGTTGCCGCACGCCACGCACATGGTGGCCGGCGACGCCAATGATGCATTCACGCGCGAAGTCGCCCGCTTCGTGCAGAGTCTTGATCCGTTACCCGTCGACCGGCGCGTTGCCGGTGTCGCCCCATCGCAATGAGGTGTTGAGATGCCCGTGCTACTGACCCTGCTGGCGGCGCTGATTGCCACCGGCGCCTGCGCCTACCACCGCACCAGCCTGCGCACCTGGGCGATCGCCACGGTCGTCACCACGCTGGTGGTCGGGCTGCTGGCGCACGCACCGTGGACCATGGCGATCCTGCTGATCATCGAGCTGGCCATCGCGCGTGCCGCTGCTGCTGGTGGATTTCCGCCGCCAGCAGATCAGCGCGCCGCTGCTGAAGCTGTTCGCCAAGGTCACGCCGAAACTGTCCGAGACCGAGCAGACCGCGCTGGAGGCCGGCACGGTCGGTTTCGAGGGCGAGCTGTTCTCCGGCAAGCCGGACTGGCACGAACTGCTGAAGCAGCCGAAGCCCGAGCTGTCCGTGGAGGAACAGGCCTTCATGGACGGCCCGGTGGAAGAGCTGTGCGGCATGATCGACGACTGGCAGATCACCCACGAGCTGGCCGACCTGCCGCCGGACGTGTGGGAGTTCATCAAGAAGAACCACTTCTTCGGCATGATCATCCCGAAGCAATACGGCGGCCTGCAGTTCTCCGCGCTGGCGCATTCGGCGGTGCTGCAGAAGCTCGCCAGCATGTCGGCCACGGTGGCCTCGACGGTGGCGGTGCCGAACTCGCTCGGGCCGGCCGAACTGCTGCTGCATTACGGCACGCGAGGAGCAGAAGAACCACTACCTGCCGCGCCTGGCGGTGGGCGAGGAGATTCCGTGCTTCGCGCTGACCGGCCCGTACGCCGGCTCCGATGCCACCTCGATCCCCGACTACGGCATCGTCTGCAAGCAGGTGGTCGACGGCGTCGAAACGCTGGGCCTGCGGCTCACCTTCGACAAGCGCTACATCACGCTGGCGCCGGTCGCCACGGTGGTCGGCCTGGCGTTCCGCATGTACGATCCGGATCACCTGCTCGGCGACAAGGAAGACCTCGGCATCACGCTGGCGCTTGCTGCCGCGCTCGACGCCGGGGCTGGAAATCGGCCGCCGCCATTTCCCGCTGAACATCCCGTTCCAGAACGGACCGGTGCGCGGCAAGGACGTGTTCGCGCCGCTGTCGGTGCTGATCGGCGGCCCGCAGATGGCCGGCCACGGCTGGCGCATGCTGGTCGAAGTGCCTGTCGGTGGGCCGCGCGATCTCGCTGCCGTCGAACGCCACCGGCGGCATGCGCGCCTCGGCGCTGGCGACCGGCGCGTATGCGCGCATGCGCAAGCAGTTCGGCCTGGCGATCGGCGCGTTTCGAGGGCGTCGAGGAAGCGCTGGCGCGCATCGGCGGCCTCACCTACGCCACCGCGGCGCTGTCGCGCGCCACCGCGGCCGCGGTCGATCGCGGCGAGAAGCCGGCGGTGCCGTCGGCGATCGCGAAATACCACGCCACCGAGTGGGCGCGGCAGATCGCCGGCGACACCATGGACGTGCACGGCGGCAAGGCGGTGCAGCTCGGCCCGAAGAACTATGCCGGCCGCGGCTGGTCCAGGCGTGCCGATCGCGATCACGGTGGAAGGCGCCAACATCATGACGCGCAGCCTGATGATCTTCGGCCAGGGCGCGATCCGCTGCCATCCGTACGTGCTGAAGGAAATGCAGGCGCTGTCGATCGCCGATCGCGGCGAGCAGCTGAAGGTGTTCGATCGCCTGCTGTTCGGCCACATCGGCTTCGGCATCTCCAACGCGGTGCGCAGCTTCGCGATGGGCCTGACCGGCGCGCAGCATCGGCGACACGCGCCGGCGATGCCTATACGCGCCGCTACTACCGCAAGCTCGACCGCTATTCCGCTGCGCTGGCGCTGTGCGCCGACGTGTTCATGGGCGTGCTCGGCGGCAAGCTGAAGTTCAAGGAGAAACTGTCGGCGCGCCTGGGCGACGTGCTCAGCTATCTGTACATCGCCAGCGCCATGCTCAAGCAGTACGAGGACAACGGCCGGCCGGAAGCGGATCGCCCGTTGCTGGCCTGGGGTTCCACCAGTGCGTGTGGCTGATCCAGAACGCGCTGGACGGCGCGATCCGCAACTTCCCGGTGCGGCCGGTGGCGTGGCTGCTGCGCGCGCTGGTGTTCCCGCTCGGCCGCCGCGAAGTGCCGCCGTCCGATCGTCTGGGCCGTCGCGTCGCCGCGTTGCTCACCGCGCCGAACGAAGCGCGCGATCGCCTCACCGACTGGGTCTACACGCACGCCCACGCCGAACAACACGATCGGCCGCATGAACGCGCTGCTGCCCGACGTGATCGCCGCCGAGCCGGTCGACCGCAAGTTCGGCAAGGCGCTGAAGTCCGGCCAGTTCAAGTCGCACGACTACCTGGGCCAGCTCGCCGAGGCGAGCAGGCCGGCGTGATCTCAGACGCCAGCGAGGCCGACCTGCTCAGGCGCGTGCGCGAGGGCGTGTTCGAGTTCATCTCGGTGGACGACTTCGATACCGACGAGCTGCGCGCGTTCAAGACGCGGGCGGATGCCGCGTAAAACGAACCGACTGACCGGCCCGCTTGCGGGCCGGTTCTTTTCCGGAGGGTGAAAGATGAGTGCCTCGGTGTTGTCGCTGTACCGCCGCATCACGCGCTGGCCGGCGGGTCACTGGATCTTCTCGCGCCTGGTCTGCCTGAAGGCGCCGTACTTCGCCACCATCGCGCCGCGTTTCATGGTGCTGGAACCGGGGCGCTGCGAGGTGCGCATCCGCGACCGCCGCCGCGTGCACAACCACATCGGTACCGTGCATGCGATCGCGCTGTGCAACCTCGCCGAGCTCAGCGCCGGGGTGATGACCGACGCGACCATCCCGGCCGACATGCGCTGGATTCCCAGGGGCATGACCGTCGAGTACCTGAAAAAGGCTGTCGGCACGATGCACGGGGTCGCCACGCCGGCGGCTGCGCTGGCCGATGCCGGCGACGGCCAGGACTGGCCGGTCCGGGTGCAGGTTACGGATGCCGCCGGTGAGACGGTCTTTCGCGCATGCGTGACGATGTGGGTGTCGCCGCGCAAGCGCGCCTGAGCGCTCGGCGTTCAGTCGGCCAGCACGCAGCAGTTCTTGCCGTTGCGCTTGGCCTGGTACATCGCGTTGTCCGCCGCGTGCATCAGTCGCTCCTCGGCGTCGGCGTGTTCCCCCGGCGCATAGGGCGCGATGCCGATGCTCGCACCGACGCGCACCTCGATCAGTTCGCCGTTGACGCGCAGACTGTAGGGCTCGCCCAGCGCGGCGCAGAGTTTCTCGCACAGTTGCAGCGCCGCCTGCGGTTCGTCGATCTCTTCCAGCACCAGCGCGAATTCGTCGCCGCCGAGGCGGGCCACCGTGTCGTTGCCGCGCAGATACGTCGGCAGGCGCGTGGCGATCTCCTGCAGCAGCGCATCGCCGGCGGCGTGGCCGTGGTTGTCGTTGACGCTCTTGAAACCATCGATGTCGATGCAGGCCAGCGCGAAGCGGCTGTGATGCCGGTTGGCGCGCTGGATCGCGCCGTTGAGCCGGTCGCGGAACAGGATGCGGTTGGGCAGGCCGGTCAGCGGATCATGGCTGGCCTGGTGGCGCACCATGGTTTCGATCAGCTTGCGCTCGGCGATCTCGCGGGTCAGTTCCTCGTTGCGCTCGGCCAGCTCGGCCATCGCCTCGCGCAGCTTCATGCGCGCCGCATGGAGTTCCAGGAACACGCGGACCTTGGATTGCAGGATCACGTCGTTGATCGGCTTGGCGATGTAATCCACCGCGCCGGAGTGGTAGCCCTTGAGCCGGTTCATGTCGTCGGCGTAGGCAGCGGTGACGAAGATGATCGGGGTCTCGCTCAGGTGTTCGGATTCAGCCGAGCAGGGCGGCCACCTCGAAGCCGTCCATGTCCGGCATGTTGACGTCGAGCAGGATCAGCGCGAATTCATGATCCAGGCAAAGCGCCAGCGCCTGGTTGCCGCTGGCTGCCTCGAACAGCTGCGCGCCGCTGCGTGAGAGCAGGCGACGCATCGCCACCAGGTTCGCCGGCGTGTCGTCGACGATCAGGATTTTCGGCGCCATCAAGATATCCACCCTCCGTTTCATTTTCTTTCGGGAACAACCGTAACCGATGTCGATGCGGTCCGCCGTGCAGCGTACCCGTTCCTGCGCGTGCGTCGGTCACGGCTGCCCGCCCGGGAGCCAGGCGCGCAGCATGGTCGCCAGCTTGTCGATGTCGATCGGCTTGGAGAGGTAGTCGTTGGCGCCCATCTGCAGGCAGACCTCGCGGTCGCCGGCCATCGCCTTGGCCGTCACCGCGATGATCGGCAGATCCGTGAACTCGGGCATGTCGCGAATGCTGCGGATCGTCGCGTAGCCGTCCATCCCCGGCATCATGATGTCCATCAGGATCAGCTCGGGCCGCGGTTCGGTCTCCAGTGCATTCAGCGCCTTGTAGCCGTCCTGGGCCATGCCGACCTGCAGCCCCCAGCCGCGCAGCACCTTGGACAGCGCGAACAGGTTGCGCATGTCGTCGTCCACCAGCAGCACCCGATGACCGGCCAGCGGAACCGGAAGGCTCGCGCCGCCGGACGCTGCGGCCGGCTGGGCGACGTCCTGCAGGAACGGGCCGACCTCCTGCAGCAGACGTTCGCTGGAGCGCGCACCCTTGAGCACGATGGCATCGGCGTACCTGCGCAGTTTCTGCTGCTCTTGCGGATCGAGTTCGCGCCCCGAATACACCACCACCGGCGGCATCGCGTCCGGCCTGGCTGCCAGGTGCTCCATCAATTCCAGGCCGGACATGCCCGGCAGCCCAAGGTCCAGCACGATGCAGTCGTAATGGGTCGCGGCGATCTTCGGCAGCGCGTCCTCGGCGGAGTCGGCTTCGTCGACTTCCACGCGATGGGCGCGCAGCGCGACCCGGATGGCTTTGCGCGAGGCGGCGTCATCTTCGACCACCAGCAGCCGGCGTTGCCGGCCTTCGCCGAAGCGCAGCAGGCGATCCAGTGCCTCGGTGATCGACTCGCGGCTGACCGGCTTGGTCAGGAAGCCGATCGCGCCCCGTTCCATGCCGCGCCTGCCGGCGTCGCTGACCGAGACGAAGTGAACCGGGATGGCACGCGTGGCTTCGTCCGCCTTGAGCCGGTCGAGCACCGTCCAGCCGTCCATCACCGGCAGCGATACGTCCAGCAGGATGCCGGACGGGTGATGCTCGCGTGCCAGCTGCAGGCCGGACTCGCCGTCCATGGCGGCGAGCGCGCGATAGCCCTTGCGGTGAATCATGTCGACCAGGATGCGCACGAACGCCGGGTCGTCCTCGATCACCAGGATGGTGGTCTGGCCTGGCAGCAGCGAATTGCGGTCGTCCGCGATGGAGGGGGGCAGCAGCGCCGGCGGGAAAGCGTGGCGGCTCTGCCCGCTGCCGGTCGCTTCCGCATCGGTGCGGCACGGTGCGGAAGCCGGCGGTGTTTCCGGCAGCAGCAGGGTGAACTGGCTGCCGCGCCCGGCTTCGCTCTGCAGCACGACGTCGCCGCCGAGCAGTTGCGCCATCCGGCGCGAGAGCGCCAGGCCGAGCCCGGTACCGCCGAACTGGCGGCTGGTGCTTGCGTCGGCCTGCTCGAAGGCATTGAAGATGCGTTCGAGCTTGTCCGGCGGAATGCCGATGCCGGTGTCGCTCACGGTGATCGCCAGCAGCGGTTGGCCGGACAAGGCAGCAGGCAGGGGAACGCCGGCCTGCGGGCGGCCGATGCGCAGGCTCACCGAGCCGTTGGCGGTGAACTTGAACGCATTGCTGAGCAGGTTGTTGGCGATCTGTTCGACCTTGCCGCCGTCGGTGGCGAGTACCGCCGGCAGTTCGGCATCGATCGAGAGGTCGAAGTCCAGCCGCTTGTTGCTGGCGACGTGCGCGAAATTGCGTCGCAGCCGCTTGCCGAGCTCGGCGATGGAAACCTCCTCGATCACCAGATCCATCTTGCCGGCCTCGACCTTGGACAGGTCCAGGATGTCGTTGATCAGGTGCAGCAGGCTGTTGCCGGCGTCGTGGATGATGCGCGCGGATTCGATCTGCTCGTCGTCGAGGTTGCCGGTGTCGTTGTCCGCGAGGCTGCGTGACAGGATCAGCAGGCTGTTCAGCGGCGTGCGCAGCTCGTGCGACATGTTGGCCAGGAATTCCGACTTGTACTGGCTGGCGCGCGCCAGCTCGGCGGCCTTGTCTTCGGTTTCCCGCTGCAGGTCCTCCAGCACGTACCTCTGCCGGTTCAGGCTCTCGGTCATGTCGCGGAGTTCTTCGTTGGAAGATCGCAGCTCCTCGGCCTGCACGCGCTGCTCTTCCTCCGACGCGATCAGCCGTTGCGATTGCTCTTCCAGCTCGGTGGTTTTCGCCTGCAGGGTTTCGTTTCTTTCGCGCAACACCTCCTTCTGCTGGCGCATCACCAGTTCGGACAGGCGCAGCTCGTCGGCCTGTTCCTGCGTCTGCTGCAGCAGGCCCTGGGTATGCACGGCCTGGTTGAGGTTCTCCAGTGCCAGCGCCACGATCGGCAGCAGCTCGTCCAGCAGTTGCCGCTGCAAGGTGGTGAACGGGGCGAAGCCGGCCAGTTCCAGCACGCCGATCAGGGTTTCGCGGTAGATCACCGGCAGGATCGCGACGTGGCTGGGCACCGCCTCGCCGCTGCCCGAATCGATGCGCAGGTAATCGGCCGGCACCTGATCCAGGATGATCGCCTTGCGCTCCACGGCACATTGGCCGACCAGACCTTCGCCGGGCATGTACTGGTCGGCGGAGCGGTTGCTGAGGCGCAAACCGTAGCTGCCCAGCAGGTCCAGGCGGTGGCGCGTGTCGTCGAACGAATAGAACAGCCCCAGCCCCGCGTTGCACAGCGGCACCACCTCGCTGGTCAGCCACTGGGCGAAGTCCTTGTGCGTGGTGGCCTGCAGCAGCACCTGCGAGATATCCGACACCCGCGAGCGAATCCACGCACGCGCATCGGTGTCCAGCGACATCTGCTTGAAGACCTGCAGGGCGCGGGCGATCTCGCCCACTTCGTCGCGGCGATCCAGTCGGTGTATCTCGAAGTCATGGTCGTGGTTGGACAGCTGCGTCATCTTGTCGGTGAGCCGGCGCAAGGGCCGGATCACCAACCGCGAAGTAAGCCGGATGACGGCGATGCCGAGCAGAATGCTCAGCCCGATGGTCAGCGCGCTGATTGCCTTGGTGCGGCTGACGGTCCGGTCGAGCTGGCGGTTGCGCTCGGCCAGCAGCCGGTTTTCCTCGCTGGCCATCTGGTCCAGCACGGCGGAAAGATCCTCGATGCGCACGGTACGGCGTTGCATGTAGTCGGCCTGGATGCGCTGGCGCTGCTGGCTGGCGTCCGGGTCGGTGAGGTCCAGGCGTCTGAGCGGACTGAGGCCGCGCTCAAGCACCTCGTCGTGCCAGCGGGCGGCCATCGATTCCACCTTGTCCAGCCGGGTCTGCTGCAGGGCGTTGTCGAGCAGCAACCGCCGCAGTTCGGCGATGCGCTGGCCGAGTTCGCCGCTGGACCGGTTGAACAGCTCCAGGTCACTGGGCGCATGCAATAGCATGAAGCCGCGCGCGCCGACCTGGCTGCTCTGCGCAGCCCGCTGCACCGCGTCGATCTGCAGCAGCGCGTGGTAGGTGTGGCTGGTCCAGTGCCGCGCGTTCTCCTGTTTCTGCAGCGAGCCCAGCGTGATCACGTCGGCGGCCAGGAACAAGCCGAGCAGCAGACCGATCGCCAGCATCATCTTGCGCTGCATCGACTGGTTGGCCAGCCATGAATTCTTTTTCGACGAAGCAAGCTGCGGCGTGCCGAGTGGGGCCATGGCGGGGTCCTTTACCGAATGAGCGGACCGCCGGGCAGCAGTCGCAGGCACAGGGTAGCCGCAGCGGCGAGCAAACCCCAGTTGGGTGCGCCGCGGCTTCAGCGCGAGGCCGGCGCCTGCTCACGTCTGGCGCGGGGACGGAACGGCACGATCGAGCCTCTCCGCACTGCGAGCACCAGCAGCCCGAGCGTGCACAGCGAGCACAGGCCGAGCGCGACCACCGACGCCTCGGCGCCGAACACGCCGCCGCTCAGCCAGTCCGGGCCGCTGCGCGTGGACACCAGCCACCCTTCCGCCTTCACGCCCGAGACCGGCATCCGTAGATCGTGCCCTGGGCGAAGTTCCACGCGGCGTGCAGGCCCATGCAGATCGGCAGCGAGCGGGTCACGTGGTAGATCATGCCGAACAGCAGGCCGGCCTCGATCGCGATGGCCGCCGAACTCCACAGCGTGGCACCGGGGTTGGTGATGTGCGCCGCGCCGAAGAACAGCGCCGAAATGATCAAGGCCGCCCACGTGCCGAGGCCTTCCTCGACGATGCGGAAGATCACGCCGCGGGCGATGATTTCCTCACCGATGCCGGCGCCCAGGCCGACCATCAGCAAGGCCGGCACCCACGGTGCATCCGGGTTGGTGCCGGTGACGTGATAACTGCCCAGCACGTACAGCACGCCGACCACCGCGCTGAACAGCAGCAGGCCGGCGGCGCTACCGATGGCGCCATCCGGCAACAGTTTGCGCGGAGCCAGTTCGGCGATCGCGCGGCGTTCGACGAACCGCACCAGCAACAGATAGGCGAGCAGCGCCGGTACCGCACGCATCAGAAACTGCGCCAGACCGTGGAGGCTGGCCGAGGCATCCTTGCTGAGCCAGCCCAGGGCGTGCAGCAGCGCGCCCGACGCAAAGCTCAGCGCCATGAACAGCAGCGCGAAGATCACGATCCGCGCCAGCGGCGAGAACAGCAGCCAGCGCTTCCAGCGTGGCGCCGCGGGCGGCGTGGTGAAAGCGATGGTCTGGTCGTGCATGCGTGGTCCCCCTGGCAAGACCCGCACGTTAGCAGTGGCCCGGCGCTACCGCTACAGCCCCACCACCGCCGCGTGTTCGCGCGTGTTGGCGAAGCGCACCTGCGGCCAGCGCTCCTGCGCCAGCTGCAGGTTGACCCGCGTCGGCGCGATGTAGACCAGTTCGCCGGCACCGTCGATGGCGAGGTTCATCGCGTTCTTCTCGCGGAACTCCTCCATCTTCTTCTCGTCGTCGCAATGCACCCAGCGCGCGGTGCTCACCGTCACCGGCTCGAAGCTGGCGTCGACGTTGTACTCGTCCTTCAACCGGTAGGCGACCACCTCGAACTGCAGCACGCCGACCGCGCCCAGGATCAGGTCGTTCGACATCAGCGGGCGGAAGAACTGGGTGGCGCCTTCCTCGGTCAGTTGCGCCAGGCCCTTCTGCAGCGCCTTCATCTTCAGCGGATCGCGCAGGCGCGCGCGGCGGAACAGTTCGGGGGCGAAGTTCGGGATGCCGGTGAAGTTGACCGACTCGCCTTCGGTGAAGGTGTCGCCGATGGTGATGGTGCCGTGGTTGTGCAGGCCGATCACGTCGCCCGGATACGCCGTCTCGACGATCTCGCGGTCGCGACGCCATGAAGGTCAGCGCGTTGGCGATGCGCACTTCCTTGCCGGTGCGCGTCTGGATCATCTTCATGCCGGCGTTGTAGGTGCCCGAGCACACGCGCATGAACGCCACGCGGTCGCGGTGCGCCGGGTCCATGTTCGCCTGGATCTTGAACACGAAGCCGGAGAGCTTCTCTTCTTCCGGCTGGATCTCGCGCGTGGTGCGTGGCGCGCGGGCGCGGCGACGGCGCGTGCTTCGACGAAGAAGTCCAGCAGCAGCTGCACGCCGAAGTTGTTCACCGCCGAGCCGAAGAACACCGGCGTCTGCTTGCCGGCCAGGTACTCGTCGATATCGAACGACGGCGCGGCGCCCTGCACCAGTTCCAGTTCCTCGCGCAGTTCGCGCATCGCCTCGTTGCCGATCTTCTCCAGCAGGCCGGGCGCGTCGAGGCCCTTGAAGATGGTCGAATCCTGCCGCGTGAAATTCTTGCCCTGCTCGAAGATGTGCACCTCGTCCAGCGCCAGGTGGTACACGCCCTTCAGCCGCTTGCCCATGCCGATCGGCCAGGTCAGCGGCGCGCAGGCGATGCCCAGCACCGACTCCACCTCGTCCAGCAGTTCGATCGGCGAGCGGCCCTCGCGGTCGAGCTTGTTGATGAAGGTCATGATCGGCGTGTCGCGCAGCCGGCACACTTCCATCAGCTTGATCGTGCGTTCCTCCACACCCTTGGCGCAGTCGATCACCATCAGCGCCGAGTCCACCGCGGTCAGCACGCGGTAGGTGTCCTCGGAGAAGTCCGCGTGTCCCGGCGTGTCGAGCAGGTTGACGATCTTGCCCTCGTACGGGAACTGCATCACCGACGAGGTCACCGAGATGCCGCGCTCCTTCTCCAGCGCCATCCAGTCCGAGGTGGCGCTGCGCGACGTCTTGCGACTCTTCACCGAGCCGGCCATCTGGATCGCGCCGCCGAACAGCAGCAGCTTTTCGGTCAGCGTGGTCTTGCCCGCGTCAGGATGGCTGACGATGGCGAAGGTGCGGCGGCGGCGGGTTTCTTGGAGATGGGTGGGCATGGGGAGCGGGTCGGCTGGAGCGCGAACCGGTAATTGTAGCGTGGATCGGGGGTTGAGCTTTGCTGAAAGCGAGAGCTTTCGTGCGCCTGCGGCGCCCGAGTTACTTCTCTTTTGCTTGTCCAAAAGAGAAGTAACCAAGAGAAAACGACACCCCGCTTGGCGCTTGCCGGGCATCGGGCAACCGCTCCTGCGTTGCCTCAACTCGGGCATCCATGCCCTCGCCATGCCCGGCAAGTCCGTGAGTCGGGGCCGGGCTTTTCGAACGGGCATCGGGCAACTGCTCCTGCGTTGCCTCAACTCCGGCATCCATGCCGTCGCCTGCCCGTGCGAAAAGGAGTCGACCTCCTGTCGACTCCCGCTGCGCGGCCTGTCGACCCCGCCTCACCGCCGCACAGGGGCCCCGGGTAGAGCAGCGGGCCATCCTGGCCCGCACTCGGTACGCCCTCGCTGCGCGGTGGCGGAAGAGCTGATCGCCAGAGTTCGTGCTTTGAGTGCCATTCGCGAGTGTGCGAATGTCTCAGTTCGGCCAGAAGCGGACGTCGGTGGGAAGCAATTTTGAAGGGAGCTCAGCGAGGATTGCTGTACTTTGCCATCCGTGCCTTCTTAGCCTCGAATGCAGCAATAGGCCCCGGCAGTGGCGGCAGTAGCTCGTGGAATCCATTGTGAAGGTTACGTACCATCTTCACCAAGCTACTCAATAGATCATGCACTCCCTCGCGCGTCTCGTGGATGTGCTGCTTTAACTTGACCGAAGTATCTCCACTGTCTTCTAGATACTTCTGATCAACCTCGCCGCCGTTGTGCTCGTACACATGCCGTCGATGAAACATGCGTACGACGGAGGCCCATTCTGCGTCCTTGATGCCGTCTGCCAATCTGATATCGAACCAGTCGTGCATCACCTTACGCAGTTCATCGGCATTGTGGAACCGCTGACCTTCAAGCCGACTCATCCGCCGCTTCGTCATAGGGACAAAGCGCACTAGCTCCTTGGCGAGCTGGGCCACGACCGAATCGAATGCAGAAATGGCATTGCGCAGACAGTTCTCGTGCGTGATTCCGTTGTTCAACTGATCCCGGATCGCCGGAACAGCCGTGACCTCGAAGTCCGTAAGATCGTTCCGAGTACCGCAGGACGCGCAGTAGCTGAAGCGTCCGAGAATGTCATTGAACCCCTCACACGCGGCGCATTCAAACTTCCGCTGTTGGCTCTGCTCGGAAACATAGAACGCTGGCTTTTCGCCTTCCCTATCTGCAGCATCCGCAACCGCATCCATGTCAATCTTCACTTCGCCATCTTCGCCATCCAGTGCGTCCGCAAGCACCTCGCAATAGTGCATCACGTATCGATGCTGTGCCTCGGACAGGAATTCGTGGACAGCAGCCCGAAAGCCGCAATAGGGGCACACATTCGCCCAAGCATCACTGCGCCAGTAGCCTTTGCACGCCGGGCAGTTGTGGCCGAAGTGCCCAGTGCTATCGGAGCCGATCATCACCGGTATGCAGTTCGGGACTGGCGGCGGGTTCCACGGCTGACCTATGCCGCCCATCTGGATGGCGCCAACCGGGATACCCTGCGGTAGCGCATAAATGCCAATCAGGCTCATGGCTACAGGGCGGCTACCGCTGAACTCCACTTGATAGGCCCGTCCTCCATCGTCGCTTGTGCGAATTCTGAAGGTGACTGCCCCTCCGCAATTGGCAATCTCCTCAAATTCCCCGCCGGCGTGTTTCATGGAAGGCATTTAACCAGAGATCTGAGGCAGAAGGCGACAGATGCAGGAGTGACGTTGCGCGCACGAGCCCTACCCAAGTCCGCTTCGGGTCGGTCTTTGCCGTCGCAGCTTGCCCGGCCGTCCTCGTGCCCGCAAGGGCAGTCATCGGCCAAAAGAAGACGTTGGTAGGACTCGCTACTCCAACATTGTCCATTCTCGCGTGCGTGCCGACCAGAACGGATGAGGCGTAAGCTGTAGGAGGTAATGTCCACACCATAATCGCTGTCACCTGCCGATGCAGCACCGGCTCAAGCGAACCGCTCCGGGAGTTCAACGAAGACCATGTTTGGCAGCGTCGACAAGAGCAAGGGTTTGCTGTTCGTTACCTATGACCTGGATCAGATTCTTCGTAACACGATGCAGACCATGCAGCGTGAAGTGGAGGCGTTGGACGAAAACCGGCTTCTCAACGCTGCGCCCCAGGATCTAAAGCAATATTTCGTGGAAAAGCACGGCATCAAGTCCATCGCCTTGCTGCGAGATCAGTGGTACGCCAAGGTGGAAGACGGGCCGGTTGACGTGCGCCACGACCCCATGCGCTGGATCGACGACCGGAGTCGGCCAGCGATGGTTCCAGGCGAGCTCACTGAGGTGCACGTTCCGTTCGAGGGTGAGTCAGATTTGTTCTACACACGGCCAAGTCAGTTCACGATGAACCCGCCCCGCGCAGTCATTGAGGGCAATGAACTGGTGCTGCGTTATCAGGCGCCGGCGGATGCTCCGTTGGACGTTCGACCGCAGGTAGACCGGACCCTAGCCGACATCGAGCAATATCTAGGGTGGCAAAAGGGAGTGATAGACGCGCACAACGCCAACTTGCCCGGCGCCGCCGAACAGGCCATTGAAAAACGGCGGGCACGGCTGCTGGCTCAATCGCATCGCGCTGCGTCGCTCGGCATTCCGATCAAGCGTCGCGACGGAGCCCCGACGACCTACACGGTGCCGACAGTTCGTAAGAAGGCAGCGCCGACCCTCCCGCCAGTCAGCGCGGCGCAGTTCGTTCCCGAGCCGGTGTGGGCGATGGAGCAGTACGAGCACGCACTGAAGATCATGCAGGACATGGCGCTCGTCATGGAGCGAAGCCCCGGCGCCTTCAAGAGCATGGATGAGGAGGCGCTGCGACAGCATTTTCTGGTCCAACTCAATGGTCAGTTCGAAGGCAAGGCGACCGGCGAGACCTTCAACATGTCCGGTAAGACCGACATCCTGTTGCGCGAGGACGCGCGCAACGTCTTCATCGCCGAGTGCAAGTTCTGGAAGGGGCCTAAGGGTTTTGGCGAGGCCATTGACCAACTGCTGGGCTACGCCACCTGGCGCGACAGCAAGACGGTGATTCTGGTGTTTAACCGGGGGACGGAGACCTCTACCGTACTCGCCGGAATCGACGCCACGATGAAGGGGCATACCAACTTCAAGCGCCCGGTGAAATGGTCACATGAAAGCGGCTTTCGATACGTGTTGCATGTCAACGGCGACAAGAATCGTGAGCTGATCGTGACGGTGCTCGTGTTCCACGTTCCCAGCTAGCGATAAACCAGACCAATGGGTCCAATCGTGTTGTTCGACAAGTCGTTCCTTGAGGCGCTAAACGTCGACGAGGCGGTGCTGTTCGATTACTTCTTCTACCCGGTCATCTGTCCAGTTTTCTATGTCGAGACGCTCGGCGACCTAGAAAAGCCGCAAAACCGGGGCCGACGACCCGAAGATGTCGTTGGCTCGATCGCCTATAAGTCGCCACAGATGCACGGCGGGCCGAACACCTTCCATCACACGCTTGTGGTACGGAACCTGATGGGGCAGGACGTGCCGATGCGCGGACAAATCGTCGTTTCTCACGGCATTCCCGTTGTTGTAGCGGGTGAGCGACATGTCGTCTTCAAGCCCTCGCCGGAGCGGGAGGCTTTTGATCGCTGGCAACGCGGGGAATTCGAGCAGGTCGAGCGCTTGCACGCCCGGCAGTGGCGAGAACAACTGCGCACACTAGATCTGAAACTGGTGGCAGCCCAGGCCGCGAACTATGGATTGGACCTCAGTCGTTGCAAGACGCTTGAGGACGCGAAAGCGTTCGCTGAACAGGTCATCCAAAATCTGCCGCCAGAAGCGCAGGTGCGGTTCGCGCTCGACAAATTTGATCTGGCGGCGCAGGAGCGCAACGAGGCGATGACGGCATGGTCTGAGCTGGGTCGACTGAAACTGAAGCAGTTCGCCCCGTATGCGTATTTCGTTCTGCGGCTGCAATTGTTTTTCGAGATCGCGCTGGCCTCAGGCAAGATCTCAACTGAACGGCCGTCCAACCTCAACGACCTGGGTTACATGTTTTATCTTCCGTTCTCCATGGTGTTCGTGTCGTCGGATCGCTTGCATCGCGCCTGTGCGCCGCTGTTCCTACGCCCGGAGCAGGAATTTCTCTGGGGTCAGGATCTAAAAACCGATTTGCGGGCCAACCACGATGCCCTGATGCAGCTGCCGGAAGCGGACCGCCTACGCGGCCTGATCTCGCTGCACCCACCACCGCACCCTGGCAGTCAGATTGCGATGCTGCACGAACGATTGCTGCGCAAGCGCCAAGACGGTCCATTCGCGCCGGACATCACCGAACGTGTCGATGAGCTGACAGAGAAGGTACAGCGATTGAGGCGAGCTGCCGATGCGCCGCCGAGCACCAATCCCTCGTTTGCCCCGGGCGAGGCGGACTCGATCACGATTGAACGTATGCTGTTCAAACGACGAGGCAGCTGGTATCAGCTACCGCACGATTACGAACCCGTTGACGACTAGCGTGTGGCCTCCTTGCTCGGCCCGTCGTCTTTGAGAAGGCCGTGCGTTTAGGCCCCCATCAGAGGCATATTCGATTCGGGCGTCCGCTTTGGGTCCAGGCTGTGTGAAAACTCAAGATCGGCTCGAACGAGCCCAAAATTCAACCGATTTTTGCCGTCTGTGGCGAAATCTGCGTGCCTGGACATCTGCTGACTGCTCAGAATGCGACTGTCGCAAGCAACGCAAATAGTTTTTACACAGCCTGGGTCGATTGCGGACATTCTTTGCCTAGTACACGCCGCGATGTTTTCCTCGCCAGAAAGCGCACTATCTCAACCAATGAGCGAGTCAATCCGCGATGCAGCCACGAGTGACCAGAAATTGGTTTATGCCCTTCTTTCCCGCGTAGAAACGCGCCAAAGTAATGGTCGGGGTTCTTTCATCAACGATCGTAATCCTTTCAACACTGTCCCCACCTATCTCCATCAAGGACGCCTTCCCATGCCTGAGGAAATTCGTCAGGATCGATTCAATGGCATTCAGGCGCCACCAGTCTGAAAAGTTGTAATGAAACAGGTCGCGATCTTCGCTTAACGGCATGTCCGCGCGAATAGCTTTGATCAATGGAAGCGACGCGGAAGGCGGATCGAGCTTATCTAAGAAGGCTTTCATTTCCGCCTGACTCACAAACACCGTGTGATACAGGTCCATGCGGTAGTAGAAAGCAGGATCTGCCGGCTTGCTCGGGAGTCTTACGACAACCGTTTTGACATTGGGCTTCTCTCCTGGACTGCCGCAAACATCGGCGGCAGCCGTGGGCAGGCAAAATGCTGCAAGGAGCACGGCAAGAACGATTCTCTTCATAGGTACCTGACTTTCCAATGGATGGTCGTGCGCTCCAAGCAACAAGATCTTGCCGCCAGCTCATGTCCGCTCCGGGTCGACCTCGGCCCTTCGCAGCTTGCCCGGCTGTCATCCAGCCCGCAAGGGCGGCATGCAGCCAGTCACCGCCCACACCGTTCACGAGAACAAGCGTGTCGGTGAACTGCAGGTGAGGCTCTTCGACGTTAGTTCCGAGGCATTCAGCTACTCATCGCCACCTATGCGGTGAAGTATGCAGGGGATGTGTAAGGGAATAACCCTTACTTTTGTAGGTGAATTATTATTCACTCGGATAGACTCTCATTTTTTACCCACTGCCGAAGAGCACAATCATGGCCATTAATCTTGAAACGCTGTCCCCTGCCGAACTCAAGGCACTCATCGCAAATGCCCAATCGCAGATGCAGGCTGCTCACGTCAATCATGTCAAAGAGGTACGTGAAAAAATCGATCGCTTGCTGAAAAGCAACAGCCTCACCCTGGCCGACGTGTATCCGACACGTAGCGGCAAAGGCGCCAAGGGGTCGAAATCGGTAGTAGCCCCCAAGTACCGCAACCCTGCGAACGCTACCCAAACATGGTCAGGCCGCGGCAAGCGGCCGTTGTGGTTCGTGCAGGCATTGAAGAAGCGCGGTACCACCGCCGAGAGCCTCCTGATCGATGGCGCACCCAAGGCGGCTCCGGCGACGGCCGTCAAGAAGGGCGCAGCCAAGAAAGTTGCAAAAAAGGCCGCTGCCAAGAAGGCGACGTCCCCCCGGTTTTGAGTAGCACAGCGGTTTCGAGTCCAATCCCCCATCCGAAGGAGATTGGACATGAAGAAGCGGTTTACCGAAGAGCAGATCATCGGCTTCCTGCGTGAGGCGGAAGCCGGCGTGCCGGTGAAGGAGCTGTGCCGCAAGCACGGCTTCAGCGAGGCCTCGTATTACCTGTGGCGCAGCAAGTTCGGCGGGATGAGCGTGCCGGACGCCAAGCGCCTGAAGGAGCTGGAGACGGAGAATGGTCGGCTGAAGAAGCTGCTGGCCGAGCAGGTGCTTGAGAACGAGGTCATCAAGGATGCCCTGCGAAAAAAGTGGTGAGCGCACCGGCTCGGCGCGAGCTGGTGCGGCAGATGGTCGACCAGGGATTGAGCGAGCGGCGTTCGCTGGCGATCGCCGGCATGAGCGCCAGCGCGTATCGCTATGCGCACACGGCCGGACCGCAACGGAGAGCTCCGGCAACGGATCCTGGCCCTGGCGCATCGATACAAGCGCTACGGCGTGGGGATGATCCATCTGAAGCTGCGGCAGGCGGGGCTGTTGGTGAACTACAAGCGCGTGGAGCGGCTGTATCAGGAAGCGAAGCTGCAGGTGCGGCGGCGCAAGCGAAAGAAAGTGCCTGTCGCCGAGCGACAGCCGCTCGCCCGGCCGAAAGCAGCCAACGAGGTTTGGTCGATGGACTTCGTATTCGATCGCACGGCCGAAGGCCGCGTCATCAAGTGCCTGACGGTCGTCGATGACGCCACCCACGAGGCGGTGGTCATCGAGGTCGAGCGGGCAATCTCCGGCATGGGTGTGACGCGGGTGATGGATCGCCTGGCACTCGACCGTGGCCTGCCTCAGGTGATTCGCAGCGACAACGGCAAGGAGTTCTGCGGCAAGGCGATGGTCACCTGGGCGCACGAGCGTGGCGTGCAGCTGCGTCTGATCGAACCAGGCAAGCCGAACCAGAACGCCTACATCGAATCGTTCAACGGCCGCCTGCGCGACGAATGCCTCAACGAGCACTGGTTTCCCAGCCTGCTGCATGCACGCGCCGAGATCGAACGCTGGCGGCGGGAATACAACGAAGAGCGACCGAAGAAGGCGTTGGGTGGGCTGACACCCGCCGCCTTCGCGAAGCAGTTAAAGTGACCCCGGACTCTAAACCGTCCCGCTACTCAAAGCGGGGGGACGTCGCGGCGAATCAAGAACGTGTTGCAGCGGCAGCCGGATGAGCGGGGCCACAAGAAAACATCCCAGTAGCAGAGCTAAAGCCCAAGCCATGTTTCGGGCGTGTTTGCCTGTGGGTTTCGCGGCACGAGCTGCCGCGAAACCAAATATGGCTCCAGAAAAGGCTACAGCGATCCAGATCAATGTCATGGGAGCTAACGCTGGAGTTAAGCGGCGGCGTAGCCGTCCGCCTTGAACGAACTGTTAGACGTCATCCTGCAAAATGCAAAGCTTGTAAAGCTCTGGACTAAGAGCCGATGGCTCGATGCTCTCTAGCGTGAGGTTTGATGGGATGCTGAACCCCAACCCACGCAGGTACTCAGCATGCGTTGCCGGGATAACAGTGCCAGAGGAACCATCGTGCCCGCTACCATCGAGGTTTACGGCATAAAGCTGCTTGCCATTGCCGTTCGGCTTTGCGTAGGCATGCGCATGGCGTTGAGTTTTTGTATTCGTGTTCGGGGAATCAACACGCAATGAACTACGTGTACCGGGAATGCCCTTGTAGGTTTGGTGCTCTAGAGCGATGGAAAGCTCTTCTAGTAGGGCCTGTTTCGCCGCCTGCTGATCCGCAAGAAACTGCTTGAAACCTTTCATGACGCTCCCTGTGACGACTAACGCTGGAGTTAATCGGCGGCGCAGCCGTCCGCCTTGAACGAAATGTTAGGCCGTGACTTAGAACTCTACGGCGTACGTGATTGTGTCGCTCTTTTTAAAAACCTCAAGCGCGAATGGCGTTGACCAGGTGTAGAGGTCACGAATTGAGTAATCCTTCCCAGGAGTTGCGCCCGCCTCGATTAGCGAACGCTCCATGTTCTTGGCCATGACGAGAAGAAGATCTTCCAAGGCCCCGGCATCTGTTTTACCGACTTGACGAAGAAGTGGTGAAGTCATGTTTGTTCCTTGATGGCCTAACGCTGGAGTTAAGCGGCGGCGTAGCCGTCCGCCTTGAACGAACTGTTAGGCTGCGACGAAGCACTGGACAATGCGAGAAGGATCGCTGTGCGCTGCAACGTGAAGCAAGACGGTGCGTTGTAGGTCGACGACTGGATGGATTGCATTGTACTTGCAGAAGTAGAACGCCTCTTTGAGAGGTTCGTTGGCGTGCCACGTTGTGAACACGTCTTGATCACTCGGGATATCGCCGTAGTTGAATTGACGCAAGTTGGCGAAATCCACGGAATCATCCCACGTTGTGCAGTCTAGGCCCCAAGCCATCATGTACAAGCAGCCTGACTGTACCAACCAATCGCTTACTTTGACTTGCCACTCACTGGTGACGGCAGAGTCGATGATGACGACGGCCCGAAACGGCGAGAGGTGGGTGACATCTGGCAACGTGCCCTCGGGTGAGATGTGAAGGTAGACTGGAGAGTCGCTCATAAAGCCTAACGCTTGAGTTAAGCGGCGGCGTAGCCGTCCGCCTTGAACGAGTAGTTAGAAGGTTGCGCTGCATGCAACCACGCCAACCACCCAAAGAACTACCAACGCCTGCGCAAACATGCACAAGGCCTGCACTTGCACCACAACCGTAAACGACCTAGCCGAAGCGCTGAGGTCCCCCTTGGCCGCCTTGACGAAGCTGCGATTGACGAACCAGCGCGCCGGCCAAATTATTGCGCGCTTGACCTCAGAGAAGAAAAATGGGACGTCGAGTTCTACACCGCTCTCGGCAGCACGGGCTCCTTCAGCGCGCCCGATTGCTGCGCCAGCACTTGCACCAGCCACAAGTACGGCAAGGAGCTTTGCGACGATGCCGAGAATGACGGCGACGAAGAAGCAAACAAAGAACGTATGGAGTACATGGGGCGTAAGGTGACGTGTTGCCTCGCCGAGGTTGGCGAAGATGCCCGCGGCGACCGCGGCAAACCCCGCAAGTAGCCAGCTTGAGAACACGTCCATGTTGCGCGAGCTGGCGCCGATAGCACCAAAGAGCAGATTGCTAACAAGAACGCGCTCGTGAATATGGTCAATCTGCTGCGCCATTCCCACAACCTTCTAACGCTTGAGTTAAGCGGCGGCGAAGCCGTCCGCCTTGAACGAATAGTTAGACGCCTACAGTATTGAACTCGCTAATGGCGAAAACAGGGGCATGCTCGTAGGCGCCCATGAGAAGGAGATAAAGGTCTACTTGATCCCCCGGTCGAACCTGATCCTCGAACGGTTTGACAAGCACATCTTGTATTGGCATCCAGTAGTCGGTTGTGCCTTGACGAATTTGGACTTCCATCTTGAAAAAATCGACGTACTCAGCGGGGTGCTGCATCGCCTTCACCCACATGACAATAAAGCCCTTAACGCCAGGTGCCAACTTTCGAGTTTTGCCGGTGAACGTGGCCAGCGCATGGTACCTAGGGTGCGCCGCGTCGAGCCAATAGTTTGCACGAGGATCAACTGCGAGGGCCGTCGTTGCGTCCGCCAGGCTGACCGTCTTGTACGAGCTATAGTCGAAATCCCCCCCAGAAACGGGAGCGGCTAAGGCGAGGAGAATGATAAGGGTCGCAGTGCGCATAAGGTCTAACGCTGGAATTAAGCGGCGGCGGAGCCGTCCGCTGGGATGACTGGTTAGACCTCACTCTACGTTGAGCAACATAACTTTTCCATGCTCAACTAGTTTGACGTTGCCGAAATTGGACACGTACGCCGAGCAGGTGCCGCTTGCGTTAACGCCGCTCACAACGCTATCAGGTGCAACACACGAACCTTGGCATTCGCTGGAGTCTGAGCAGACCTTGCCGGAGTCAGTGGTTTTGAGGTCGCAGACTTTCGGCTTGCCAGGATATGAAACACCGAGCGTTGTCCAGTTGCCACCGCGCGCACCGCACTCAGCTGCCGTTTGCGGAACTGCCGGCTTTGGGACCGTTGCGGCCAGCCTCGGGCCAGCGCAAGCGCTGATGAGGAGAGGAACAATAAACAAGACCAGCACGCGCAGGAAAGTCATGTTGTGAGGTCTAACGCTGGAGTTAAGCGGCGGCGAAGCCGGAGAGTTCCTACGCAAAAGTGGACACCGACGGATCAGACGCCTTGGGTTTCGAACTCTACCGGAGAACGGTAGCCCAGGGCGGAATGCAAGCGGTGCTTGTTGTAGAAATCGATGTAGCTGCGCACCGCCGAGCGAAGGGTCCGTTCGCTGCTGAAGGATTGGCGGTGATACATGTCCGACTTCATCGACTTGTTCCACGACTCCATGTGCGCGTTGTCGGTCATGCGTCTGGGCCGGTTGACGCTCTGTACCAGCGCCGCGCTTGCCAAGGCCTGCTTGAACCGCGAGGACAGAAACTCCACGCCGCGATCGCTATGCACCACCGTGCCCGGTGGCGGTTTGCGCTGGCGCACCGCCGCACGCAGCGCGCGACGGGTCAGCTCCGCCGACTTCTCCGCCCCCAGGGCCCAGCCGAGCAGGCGGCGGGAATGCCGATCCATCACCGTGGCCAGATAGCGCCAAGCGCCAGAGACTTTCAGATACGTCACATCCGTCACCCACACCTGATCGATGCGATCCACGGTCATCGCATGAACCTGGTTGTCGACGCTGGCAAAGAATCGGTCGAGCCCGGGCGTGCGCCGATACAGCGTGGCCGAGCAGGCCTGCACCGCATGGTCACGCATCAACCGCTCGATCCGGCGGCGGCCCACAGTCTCGCCCTGCTGGCGTAGCTTGGCATGCACGCGCGGGCTGCCATAGGTTTCCCGACTGTCGCGATGCACCTGGCGAACCCGGTCGATCAGGCGTGCATCCTCCTGCGCGCGTTCGCTGACCGGGCGATCGCGCCAGGCGTAGTAGCCGCTGGCGCTGACGCCGAAAAGGCGGCAAAGCACTCTCACCGGGACGGCTTCCTGCTGCTGCTCGATGAAGGCAAAGCGTTCGCTTTTCGAGCGGAAGTGAACGCGATCGCTTTTTTAAAACGGCATGCTCGAGCTTCAGTTGCTCGTAGGCTTTCTTGACCCGCCGCAACTCCTTCAGCTCGGCGGCCACCCCTGGATCGACCGTCACACCCTTCGTCATGATCTCGCCCTCGCGTGCCTGTTTGCGCCAACGAGACAGCATGAAGGGGTGGATGTAAAGCGATGCGGCAACGTCCTGCACGAGCACGCCGGGAAGCGTGCTCAGGCGCACGGCAGTGGCCTTGAATTCGTCGCTGTAGCGAGTGGTGGTTCGTGGTCCTGGCTTGGGCATGGGACGCTCCTGAAATGTTAGTTCAGGGTGTCCACTAAAGCGGAGGAACTATCCCGTCCGCCTTGAACGCACTGTTAGGCGCGGCTTGCGACGCGCTGCAAGCGAAGGCCCTCGGGCACATGGAAAGATGCAGAAAATATTTGCCGCTTCTCCTTACACTGTAGAGCCATGTGCTTGGCGCCTTCAAGCCTGTCTGGATGGCGCTCGAACTCAACGATTGATCGCCTCGATAGCTGAATCTCGCCGTATGCCTCGCAGGCGAAGGTATAGAACTGCCCGACATGGTCCGCATCATGTGTGCCTCCGCAAAGAGGACAGAGCAACGATATAAGCATGATAGGAGACCTGCGCGATTCGTGAATGGTTGTACAGCGCCTAACGCTGGAGTTAAGCGGCGCCGGAGGCGCCCGCCTTGAATGAGCTGTTGGGCCTCAATGCATGACCAATTTGTGCCAGTACGGCGCAAACGGCGGCTTGGGGAACACGACGCCCAAGTAAGTTGCTCGCCAGCAACGAGAGCGGCCATTGTCCTTGTCGGTGTAGTAGCCGACAACCTTTCCTGACTTGTCGACTTCGAGGATTTGTATCAGTTCGCCTTCGGCTTTGAAGTAGCAGCCGTCACGTTCATCGAGGTTGTTTTGATTGTTGAACTCTGCCCATGCATCGGCGTAGCTCGACGTTGCGGCCGGATGTCGGCTCAGTTGTGCCTCCGCGTTTGCAGCTGCCTGCGCAAACGTCTTGGCGGATTGGGCGCCGACGGGAAGTGCGAGGAGTAGCGTCGCTGCTATGAGAACGGCACGAATCATACGTAATCTCTCCATGAGGCCTAACGCTTCAGTAGTGCCTTGATTCGGCGATATGCACTGGATGTTCAGCTTTCCTGTGCGGCCCTTTTCCAACGTAATCCTACACGTGATCAAGCTCTTATCTGATATTCCCGGAGTCGGCATCGTCGATACGCTGCCACACAAACCTTTTTATCCGGGGTGCTATGTCTTATCCACCACAATCCGCAGGGATATCCGGACCCCTTCCGACTCCACCTGCTCCCCGCTTGTTCGACGAAGTTCGCCGGCACATGCGGGTTAAACACTACAGCTTACGCACCGAGAAGATCTACATCGGCTGGATAAGGCGGTTCATCTTGGCCAACGCCAAGCGTCACCCGCGCGAGATGGGCGCAGCGGAGGTTGAGGCGTTCCTGTCACTCCTTGCCGTCCAGCGAAAGGTCGCGGCCAGCACCCAGAATCAGGCGCTGTCGGCCTTGCTGTTTTTGTATCGGGTGGTCCTTGGGACCCAGTTGCCATGGATGGAGGGTGTCGTGCGCGCCAAGCGGTCAAAGCGCGTGCCGACGGTGCTATCGCAAGACGAGGCGCGATCCCTGCTGGCACATATGGAAGGCAGGCCACAGCTCCTGGCAAGCCTTCTCTATGGCACGGGCATGCGCCTGATGGAATGCCTGCGCCTGCGCGTCAAGGATGTGGATTTCGCGCGCAACGAGATCACGATCCGTGGTGGCAATGGAGCCAAGGATCGCCACACCGTACTGCCCAAATCGTTGGTCGAGCCGTTGCAGCGGGAAATCGAACGCGCGCGGATGCTGCATGCTGCCGATCTGGTTGCAGGGTTTGGCGCAGCGTCCCTGCCGTACGCACTGGCACGCAAGTATCCATCGGCAGCGCGTGACTTTGGGTGGCAGTACGTTTTTCCGTCCGTGCAGCGGTCGATCGATCCGACCGATGGCGTCGAGCGTCGTCATCACTTCGACGACGCCATCCTGGCGCGTGGACTGAAGGCGGCGCGTCTTCGTGCGGGCATCGTCAAACCACTGAGCGCGCACACCCTGCGGCATTCGTTCGCAACCCACCTGCTCGAAATGGGCTATGACATCCGGACCGTCCAAGAGCTGCTCGGGCACAGGGATGTCGCCACGACCCAAATCTATACGCACGTCCTTAATCGCAACGCCAGCGGAGTCCTTAGTCCATTGGATCGATGAGTGGCTGGCGATGTCGACCCACTAGAGCAGCGAGCGCTACGCCCCAGGGCTCGCGTCGACAGAAACGCTGCGATCGCATCGGGCCTGCTCGCACGACCACCATTTTTTTGCGCTACTCCCGGAAAATTATCGGATAATTAGACGCCCCAAAGCAGACGTTTGCGACCGACTCAAATGGGTCGAAGGCAGACAGTGCGACGCCCCTCCTTCGCTGCCCCCAAAGCTTCGCAAGTAAGAACGCGGAGATCGCTCCAAACAAAGGGGCCAAGTTCATTTAAATCGTCGACCTCACGCCGCCCGAATCACAAATTCGCTCGCCGTGGCGACGGGCTGCACGTTACGCAACGTGCGGCGCATCTCGACCAGTCCATAACGTTCCATCGTCTTGAGCGTCCGTGAAAGATTGCTGGGCGCGCGCCCGGTGAGTTCTGCGAGCTGGCTCAGCGACGCAGGCTTCTGCTCCCTTATGACACGCAGCAACGCGCGATTGTCGTCGGACAGCACTTCGGCCAGCGAGCGCATGGAGGTGAACCAGATCTTCGGCTCGTTGGGGCGCGGCTGATGATCGCCGCGCGCAATCGCCAGTGCGCGGGCGCGGATGGCTTGTTGGGATGCGATGCCGATGACCAGCTTTTTCATGACTTCGTTTCCTGGAGTACGCGATCGACTTCGTTGAAGAAGTCCTCCAGCAATTGCTGCGGGCTGGTGAATTCGTACGGCACGCCCTTGTCGTTGACGTGACAATGTCGATGGTCGTAGGCCAGATTTGTCCGAGATCGGGAGCCGGCATTACGCCGGCTCTGCCAGTTACCTCACTTCGCCAACTGCGCCAACACCCGATGCCAGAACTCCAGCCCGGCTTCGACTTCCGACGCCGGCAGCTTTTCATTGAGCCCATGCGCAAACGTGTCGTCTGGTTTGGTGAAGGCGGCATCGATGCCGTAGCTGGGGACGCCGGCGGCGCGGAAGTGCTTGCTGTCGGTGGCGCCGGCGGACATGCTCGGCACTACGTCCACGCCCGGGAAGCGCTGGTGCACGGCGTCGGTGACGGCCGCGATCACGTCCGGGCGCAGCGGGGAGGCCGCGTTGGGCACCGGCGGAGTGGACACCCGGGTCACGCTGGCGGACTTGTCGTCGATCACCTTGACCAGGGTGTCGCGCACGCTGTCGACCGGCGTGCCTGGAAAGATCCGACAGTTGATGTTGACACTGGCGCTCTGCGGCAGCGCGTTGACCGCGTGGCCGCCGTTGAGCATGGTCGCCACGCAGGTGGTGCGGAGCTGGCCGACGTAGGCGGGGTCAGCGGAGATGGTGGCTGCGGCGGCGGCATCGTCGGGGTGGGCGGCGAAGCGGGTCATCGCCGCGCCCAGCGGGCCGGGCGTGTTGGCGCCGAGCGCACGCAGCGAGGCGAGCGTGATCTCGTTGCTGAGCGGCGGAAACTGGTAGCCGGCGACGCGGTCAATAACGCGCGCCAGCCGGTAGATCGCGTTGTCCTTGTTCGGTTCGCTGGAGTGCCCGCCGGCCGAGGTCAGGCTGATATGGAAGTCCGCATACGTCTTCTCGGCGGCCTGGATCTGGTACAGCGCGGGCTTGCCGGTGTCGGGGTTCAGGGTGCCGCCGCCGGCGTCGGCGTTGAGCAGGAATTCGGCATCGTGATAGCGCTTCGCCAGCTCGCGGGTCGAGGCCATGGTGGTCTCTTCGTCGCCGGACAGCAGCAGGATCAGGTCGTGGCGCGGCTTGAAGCCTTCGCGCTTGAACCGGATCAGCGTCTGGACCAGCACCACCGCCGCGGCTTTCATGTCCGCCACGCCACGGCCGTAGAGGTAGCCGTTTTCCTCGACCAGGGTGAACGGGTCGCGGGTCCAGTCCTCGCGCTTCGCCGCCACCACGTCCATGTGCCCGGACAGCAGGATCGGCTTGCCTTCGCCGGTGCCACGGTAGCGCGCCACCAGCGCGGCGGTGTCGCCGACCGGGATGATCTCGACATCGCCGGCGGCAAAGCCGCCGGCCTTCAGCTGGTCGGCCAGATAGGCGGCCAGCACCGGCACCTGGTGCTGGCCCTCGACGGTGGGGATGCTGATGGCGTGCTTCAGCATGGCCATGGTTTCGGGCAGTGCCTCGGCGCTGCTGCCGGCATGTGCCAGTCCGATGCCGGCGCAGAAGGCCAGCGTGGCTGCCGCGGCGGCGGCGAGTGTTCGTGGTGTTCTCATTCGAGGTCCCCTGTGCATGTCCTGAGTGATGCCTGAGTATGCGCGACGGCGAAACGGGGTCAGGTTCAATTATTCCAATGTTTGCCCGAGGGCGGAGCCGACATTACGCCCGCTCCGCCAGGTACATCACTTCGCCAACTGCACCAACACCCGATGCCAGAACTCCAGCCCGGCTTCGACTTCCGAAGCCGGCAGCTTCTCGTTGAGCCCATGGGCAAACGTGTCGTCGGGCTTGGTGAAGGCGGCATCGATGCCGTAGCTGGGGACGCCGGCGTTGCGGAAGTACATGCTGTCGGAGGCGCCGGCGGACATGCCGGGCACCACTTCCACGCCCGGGAAGCGGGGGTGCACGGCGGCGGTGACGGCGGCGATCACGTCCTGGCGCAGCGGCGAGGCGGGGCTGGCCACCGGCGGTGGCGACAGCACGGTGACGCTGGCGGACTTGTCGTTGATCACCTTGACCAGGGTGTCGCGCACGCTGTCGACCGGCGTGCCCGGAAAGATGCGGCAGTTGATGTTGACGCTGGCGCTTTGCGGCAGCGCGTTGAGCGCGTGGCCGCCGTTGAGCATGGTCGCCACGCAGGTGGTGCGGATCTGGCCGACGTAGGCGGGGTCGGCGGAGATGGTGGCCGCGGCGGCGGCATCGTCGGGATGGGCGGCGAAGCGGGTCATCGCCGCGCCCAGCGGGCCGGGCGTGTGGGCGCCGAGTGCGCGCAGCGAGGCGAGCGTGATCTCGTTGCTCTGCGGCGGAAACTGGTAGGCGGCGACGCGGTCGATGATGCGCGCCAGCCGATAGATCGCATTGTCCTTGTTGGGTTCGCTGGAGTGCCCGCCGGCCGAGGTCAGGCTGATCTGGAAGTCCGCATACGTCTTCTCGGCGGCCTGGATCTGGTACAGCACGGGCTTGCCGGTATCGGGGTCGAGGGTGCCGCCGCCGGCGTCGGCGTTGAGCAGGAATTCGGCGTCGTGATAGCGCTTCGCCAGCTCGCGGGTCGAGGCCATCGCGGTCTCTTCGTCGCCGGACAGCAGCAGGATCAGGTCGTGGCGCGGCTTGAAGCCTTCGCGCTTGAACCGGATCAGCGTCTCGACCAGCACCACCGCCGCGGTTTTCATGTCGGCGCACGCCGCGGCCGTAGAGGTAGCCGTTCTCCTCGACCAGGGTGAACGGGTCGCGGGTCCAGTCCTCGCGCTTCGCCGCCACCACGTCCATGTGCCCGGACAGCAGGATCGGCTTGCCTTCGCCGGTGCCGCGATAGCGCGCCACCAGCGCGGCGGTTTCGCCGACCGGGATGATCTCGACATCGCCGGCGGCAAAGCCGCCGGCCTTCAGCTTGTCGGCCAGATAGGCGGCCAGCACCGGCACCTGGTGCTGGCCCTCGACGGTGGGGATGCTGATGGCATGCTTCAGCATGGCCATGGTTTCGGGCAGTGCCTCGGCGGTGCTGCCGGCGTGGGCCATGTCCGATGCCGGCGCAGAAGACCAGCGTGGCTGCCGCGGCGGGGGCGAGTGTGCGTGGTGTTCTCATTCAAGGTCCCCTGTGCATGTCCTGAGTGATGCCTGAGTATGCGCGACGGCATCGCGCCTGCCTATCGCGATGGCCCGCGGCGCCGTCGTGGTAACCTTGCCGCCGCGCTGGCGGTGATGCCGCCAGCGCGACCCCCTTGGGGAGTAGCCTGCCTCGTCCCGACGAGGCGTCTTCGTCAACATGCTCGGCAAGCCTGCCGTGGCGAAGACACCGATCCTGGTTGGCGAGACCAACGGCTGACGGCGCCACTGCGGTGGGGCGCGCCGTCGTGCCGTTGCGCCTTGCCCGACCGACCTGGCCAAACATGAATCCCATCTCCATCCTGCTGCTCGGCTTCGCCATGTCCACCGACGCGTTCGCCGCGGCGATCGGCAAGGGCGCGGCGATGGCCAAGCCCCGACTCGGTCAGGCCATGCGCGTCGGCCTGATCTTCGGCGTGATCGAGGCGATCACGCCGGTCGTCGGCTGGCTGCTGGGCAAGGGTGCCGCGCGCTACATCGAGGCCTGGGACCACTGGATCGCGTTCGGTCTGCTGCTGGTGCTGGGCCTGCACATGATCTGGAACGCATTGACGCCGGACCCGGACGAGCCGGTCGACGAGGCGAAGAAGCACGGCCTCGTCGGCCTCGCCATCACCGGCCTGTCCACCAGCATCGACGCGCTGGCGGTGGGCGTGGGGCTGGCCTTCGTCGACACGTCGATCGCCGTGGTGGCGCTGGTGATCGGCCTGTGCACGTTCACCATGGTCACGCTGGGCATCATGCTCGGCCGCGTGCTGGGCGCCATGGTCGGCCGGCGCGCGGAGATCATCGGCGGCATCATCCTGATCGGGGTGGGCGCGGTGATCCTCTACGAGCACCTTTCCGCGTGACGGACGCCCCATGAAAAACCCGGGGATCGCTCCCCGGGTTTCGTGGTTTTCCCGCGGCTGCCGGGTTGCCTACAGCTTGTAGTTCAGTCCGAGCATCAGCGTGCGACCCCAGGTGTCGTATTCCAGCGGACGCGCCACCTGGACGCCATTGGGCAGGCCGGAAACCTGCACGGTGGTGTCCGGCGTGTCGGTGAGGTTGCTGACCTGCAGCAGCAGCGACAGGCCGTTCCAGCGACCTTCGGAGAAGGCGTAGCCGAGTTGCAGGTCGGTCTGCTTGTTGGCCAGCACCCTGGTGTAGCCGAGCTGGTCGAACAGCGCCACGGCTTCACCGGTGAAGGACGAACGATAGCGTTCGGCTGCGCGCACGGACCAGCCGTACTTCTCGTAATACAGCGCGAGGTTGGCGACCTTGCGCGACAGGCCGGGCAGGGTGGCCGGGCCGCCGGGGATCGAGGAGATCGAGCTGACCGGGATGTTGCTGTTGGTCAGCGAGAAGTTGGCCTGCACGCCGAAGCCGTCCAGCGCCTGCGCCAGCAAGCCACCTTCCAGCGCGCCGGACAGCTCCAGGCCCTGCATCTTGCCGCCGGTGCCGTTGGCCGGCCGCGTGAACGAGCCGATGGTGCTGGTCGGGGTGAGCGTGGGGTCGTCGTTGGTGTAGTGCGAGAAGTCGTAGTCGAGCGTGGTCTGGTTGTAGATGTAGTTCAGCAGGTTCTTGTTGAACACCGCTGCCGCCACGTAGCTGGAACGGCCGAAGTAGAACTCGTACGACAGGTCGGTGCCGACCGCGATGTACGGCTTCAGCTTCGGGTTGCCGCCGCTGCCGGACCACAGCACCTGGCCGGCGCCCGGGCCCTGCTGCACCAATGACACGCTGGCGGAGGTGGCGACTTTCTCGTCGTCGATGCGCCCGCGCGCCATCGTCTTGGCCAGGCCGAAGCGCAGGTACTGGCGGTCGGTCAGCTGGGCCGCCAGGTTCAGGCTGGGCAGCACGTTGTTGTACTTCGCGCCGTCGCTGATGCTGCCGACCAGGGTGTCGCCGTTGGTCTGCAGCGCCTGCGAGGATTGGTCGGTGCGCACGAACTGCACGCCCACGTTGCCGCGCAGCGGCACGTTGCCCAGCGTCGTCTCGATGTTGAACTTGGCGTAGGCCACCGGCACTTTCTCTTCCACGGTGTAGTTGCGGCTCCAGTCACCCTGGCCGTTGCGCTCGGTCAGGTAGAACTGGCTGGCCAGCGCGCCCAGCACGTTGTAGCTGAGCGCACCGGGAATGCCGCCGTAGCCGAGCGAAGTCGGCCCCCACAGGAAGGCGGGATTCACCGGCGTGCTGAAGTGCTTGTCGTAGGTGTCCGCCGTGGAGCCGTTGCCGTTGAGCCAGGCGAAGTTCACGTCGGCCTGCTTGGTCTTGGTGCGGTCCGAGTAGTCCACGCCCAGGTTCATGCTGCTGAAGATCCAGCCCAGCGGGTGGCTCACTTCCAGGCGCACCGCCTTGATCGTGTCCTTCTGGTGGTCGAATTCCTGGCGGCCGTTGTAGCCGTAGCCGTCCGGGTCGGTGAACACCACCGTGGCGGGGTCGGCCAGGTTCACGCCCGGCGAGAAGTACGGGTAGCCGTTGCCGAGCGGGGTGCGGAAGTCGACGCTGGTGAAGGCGCCGCCGGCCAGGCCGGTGAACAGGTAGGCGTCGTGCAGCTTCTTCTTCGCGCTGGAATAGGACAGGTCGGCGGTGGCCATCCAGTCGTTGCCGAAGTCGTACTGGTTGTTCCAGCCGGCGGAGAACAGCTTGTCGTGTTCCTTGGTGTACTGGTTCTGCAGGATCGGCTTGATCCCGTTGATCGTGCCCGAAGTGACGATCGGATAGGGCTGGGCGGGGGTGATGCCCACGTTGCTGTAGCTGGGGATCTTGCTGGGATCGGAAGGATCGGCGGTGTCGTAGTTGTCGTAGGGGCTGCTCGACCACTGCACGCCGTTGGTGAACTTCTTCTCGCCGAAGGCGGAGTAGTACAGGTCGAGCGTGGAGTGGTAGTTGTCGCCCGGCGCCCATTCCAGCACGGTCATCAGGCCGCTGCGCCGCTGGTTCAGCGACTGCGCGCGCAGCTGCATGCCTTCCTGCGAGATCACGTTGTCGGGCAGGCCCTGGGTGTGCGGGCCACCCCAGTTCTGGTCGATGCCGGCGCTGCCGTTGTTCACGCTCCACCACCAGGCCTGGTACTGCTTTTCCTGGATCGGCGAGTCGAGGTGGGCGAAGCCCACGGCCAGGCCCAGCGTGTGGTCGAAGAACTGGTCGATGTACGAGATGCTGGCGCGGTGGCCCATGTCGCCCGACGCCGCTGCCCGGGTTGAGCTTGCCGTTGCTGGTGTGCTCGCCGCGCAGGTTGACGGCGAAGGCGCGGTTGGGCAGGTCCAGCGGCTTGATCGTGTGCAGGTCGACCGTGCCGGACAGGCCCTGGCCGATCAGGCTGGCGTCGGGCGTCTTGTAGATCGCCGCGCCACTGATCAGCTCGGACGGGTACTGGTCGTATTCGACGCCACGGTTTTCG
This sequence comes from uncultured Gammaproteobacteria bacterium, assembly GCA_963739815.1. GTDB lineage: Bacteria > Pseudomonadota > Gammaproteobacteria > Xanthomonadales > Rhodanobacteraceae > Rhodanobacter. The sequence goes on along the minus strand of CAVUBI010000001.1, from coordinate 2,054,509 downwards.
CCGATGGTGGCCTGCTCGCGCCCGTTGAGCGTGGTGCCGGCGAAATCGGGCGCCAGGCCGCGGATCGAGATCACGTTGGCGCGGCCGTTCAGGCGCTGGGTGGCCAGGCCCGGTACGCGCGACAGGCTTTCGGCGATGCTCGCGTCCGGCAGCTTGCCGATGTCCTCGGCCGAGATCGCCTCGATGATGTTGTCCGAGTTCTGCTTGGCCTTCAGCGAATTCTCGATGCTGCCGCGGATGCCGGTGACGACGATGGCGTCGAGGTTGCTCACCGTGTTCTCGGACTTCTTGTTCTTCTTGGCGCCGGCGTCGGCCTTCTTGTCGACGGGCACTGCCTGGGCGTCGGTCGGCTGCGGCGCCTGCTCCTGTGCCTGCTGGGCTGATGCCGTGCCGGCCAGCATCAGGCCGAGTAAAGCGGTGGCGCAGGCGGCAGCCAGCGGTCGCTGACGGATACGGAAAGGCCGCGCAAGCAATGCCCGCGGCAAGTGGTGAGAATTCATGGGATCCCCTGTTGAATGGTGAGTGCCCCCGGCACCCGGGTGCAGGACGCTTCGATCCTGCGGGCGGCCAATATGCTACTGCTCGCCGGGGCAAGGGGATTCCGTGCCATTACTGTTCGGTACAGGAATGAGGGATCGCGGTCGAACGGAACGGGCACGCCGCCCCGGCCGGTTTCCCTGCAGCACACCTTCCGCCGCGATCCGTATACCGATATGCAGCAAAGAAAACCCGGTAGTTCGCGCTGCTACGCGTTGCCGTGCCGCGTCGCCCGCACGCCGATGTACGCCTTGATCGCCGCGATCGACAGCGGCACGGCACCGAAGATGATGAAGACCAGGTCGCCCGGCAGGCGCAGCCATTCGATCAGGCGCGCGGTGTCGGTGCCGGTGTAGGCCAGGCTGCGGGCATGCCAGTAGCCGTGCTGCACCACGTCCCATACCTGCAGCACGCCACCGGGGAACAGGCTGCAGCGCCACCATCATCAGCAGGCCGATGTTGGTGCCCCAGAAGCCGACCTTGATGTATTTCTCGATGCCCGGCCAACGCGCGTCGTCGGTGGTCTGGCGCAGCACGAACACCATCAGCGCGATCGCCAGCATGCCGAACACGCCCATCATCGCGGCGTGGCCGTGGTTGGGCGTGAGGATGGTGCCGACTTCGTAGTAGCTGATGATCGGCAGGTTGATCAGGAAGCCGAACACGCCGGCGCCCAGGAAATTCCAGAAACCCACCGCCATCAGGAAGTAGAACGTCCACTTGTGCGGTACCGCGACCGACTTGCCGCAGACGTCGCAGTCGCCGCGGGTGGTGCGCACGAAGTCCCAGGCGTCCAGCGTCAGCAGGGTCAGCGGCACCACTTCCAGCACCGAAAACATCGCCGACATCGCCATGTTGAATCTGGCTCTGCCCGGTGAAGTACCAGTGGTGGCCGGTGCCGATCAGGCCGCCGCCGAAGTACAGGATGGCATCCAGATAGATCACCCGCAGCGCCGTATTGCGCCGGGTCAGGCCGAGCTGGAAGAACGTCAGCGCGACCACCGTGGTGGCGAAGAATTCGAAGAAGCCCTCCACCCACAGATGGATGATCCAGAAGCGCCAGGTGTCGACCACCGTGTAAGTTGGTCTTGGCGCCGAAGAACAGCGCCGGGATGTAGAACACCGGTATCGCCAGCGCCGCGTACAGGAACATCCGCGCCAACGGTCGTGCTTCCGGGTTGGCCACCGTGCGCGGCCGCGCCAGCCACCACAGCATGGCGAACCAGCCGAGCAGGCCGATGCCACCAGCAGGTATTGCCAGAAGCGGCCGATCTCCAGATATTCCCAACCCTGGTTGCCCAACCAGAACCACCAGTCGCCGAGCAGGCCGGACATGCCGGCCCATTCGCCGAGCAGGCTCGCGCCGATCACCAGCGCGAACGCGGCGAACAGCAGGTGGATCGCCGGCGTCAGCCAGCGCGGTTCATCGGCACGCAGCGAGCGACCGAGGAACAACGCGGCGGCGACGTAGGCGGTGGCGATCCAGAAAATCGCCGTCTGCAGATGCCAGATGCGCAGCAGGTTGCTCGGGAAGATTTTTTCCAGCTGGAAGCCGTAGAAGCTGCCCGGGTCGGCACGGTAATGCGCGACCGCGCCACCGACCAGGGTCTGCAACAGGAACAGCAGCGCCACCACCACGAAAAACTTCACCAGCGCGCGCTGGCCGCGGACTGGCCTGTCCCGGGATCACCTGCGGTGCACGTGATGGCCGCGGGTGACCCAGCCCAGATAATCGAACTTGCCGAACGCCAGCAGCACCGCGCCGATGCCGCCGAGCAGCACCACCAGACTCAGCGCGCTCCACAGCAACGCGCCCGGCGGCGCCACATTGCCGACCTCGGGATCGTACGGAAAGTTGTTGGTATACGAGTAGTCGCTGCCCGGACGATTGGCCACCGAGGCCCACGCCGCCCAGGTGATGAACGCGGTGAGCTGATGCAGCTCGGCCGGGTCGGTGATCAGGTCGGGCTTGAGTCCGCCGTTCTTGACCGGGTCATGGAAATAGGCGTCCAGCGGACGACCTGCTGGCGATACGCCGCGGCTTCCGGCTGCGGTCAGGTGCAGCGTGTTGCTGGCCGCATCGAAGCGATTGGTTTTCAGCGTCACCGCCACTTCGCGCGCGTATCGCGGCCCGTTTGCGTCGGCGTCCAGTTCGGCCACCGGCTTGCCGTATTGCTGCTGCGCCAGCGCGGCGGCGGATGACGTCGCCGATTTCAGGGCGTTCGCGGATCCAGCCCGAGCAGTGTCCAGATAGCAGGCCGTAACCAGGAACTGAAATCCAGCTTGCGCATGCGAAGGCTCCGGCGGCTGATGAGCCAGTCTATGCCAGCGGCCGTGTCCGTCCGTGGAAGCCGCACCCGCCAACAAAAAGCCCGGAGATCGCTCCCCGGGTTCTCTGCTTTCCTGGTCGCCCGCTGGTCGCTTGAAGGACGAAGCTACTTCGCCTCCTTCTCCATCAGCTTCTCGACCATGCTGGCCGGCACTTCCTGCGTAGTGGTCGAACTCCATCGTGAAGGTGCCGCGGCCGCTGGTGGCCGAGCGCAGGAAGTTGATGTAGCCGAACATCTCGGCCAGCGGCACGAAGCCCTGCACGAAGGCCGACGTGCCTTTCTGGCCCTGGTCGGTGACCTGTGCCGCGGCGGCGGTTGATGTCGCCGATGACGTCGCCGAGGTAGTCCGCTTCGATCACCACTTCCAGATGCCATGATCGGCTCCAGCAGCTTCGGCTTGCTCAGCTTCTGCGCCTCGCGGAAGCACTGCGCGGCCGGCGATTTCGAACGCCAGCGCGGAGGAGTCGACGTCGTGGTACTTGCCGTCGATCAGGCGCGCCTTGAAGTCGACCACCTCGTAGCCGGCGACCTGGCCCTCTTGCGATTCGGCCTTGATCGCGTGCTCCACCGCCGGGATGTACTCGCGCGGCACGCGGCCGCCGACGACCTCGTCGGAGAACACCACGCCCGTGCCCGGTTCGCCCGGCTCGAAGATCATCTTCACTTCGGCGAACTGGCCGGAGCCGCCGGTCTGCTTCTTGTGCGTGTAGGTGTGCTCGACGGTCTTGCCGAACGCCTCGCGGAAGCTGACCTTGGGCTTGCCCATGTTCGCTTCCACGCCCAGCTCGGTGCGCATGCGGTCGATGGTGACTTCCAGGTGCAGCTCGCCCATGCCCTTGAGCACGGTCTGGCCGGTTTCCTGGTCCACTTCGAGCCGCAGCGACGGGTCGGCCTTGACCATCTTGTAGAGCGCGGTGGACAGCTTGTCGACGTCGTTGCGGGTCTTCGGCTCCACCGACACGCTGATCACCGGGTCGGGGAAGCGCATGCGCTCGAGCAGCGCCGGATGCGCCGGGTCGGCACAGCGAGTCGCCGGTCTCGGTTTCCTTCATCGAGACGAACGCGCAGATGTCGCCGGCGCGCACTTCGTCGATCTCCTTGGTGTCGTCGGCCTGCACCTCGACGATGCGGCCGATGCGCTCCTTCCTGCCGCGGGTGACGTTGAGCAGGGTGTCGCCCTTCTTGATCACGCCGGAATAGATGCGGCAGAAGGTCAGCGTGCCGAACTGGTCGTTGATCACCTTGAACGCCAGCGCGCGCGCCGGCGCGTCGTCGGTGACTTCCTGCTCGCCGATGACGTTGCCGTCCTCGTCGACCATCGAGATGCCGCCGTTCTCGCCCGGGTAGGGCAGGTAGTCGACCACCGCGTCGAGCAGCTGCTGCACGCCCTTGTTCTTGTACGACGAGCCGCAGAGCACCGGCACCAGCTTGCCGGTGACGGTGCCCTTGCGGATGCATTGCTTGAGCACCGCCGGATCGAACTCGCCGGTGTTCGAGCAGGCGCTCGAACGCGTCGTCGTCCATGCGCCAGCGCGGTTTCCAGCAGGTTCCTGGCGCAGCTTCGGCAGGTCGGCGATCCATTCGTTGTCGGCGGTGGAGGCGAACTTGAAGCGGTCCTTCAGCTGCTCGAGCGGCACGGTTTCCCAGTCGCTGTCCTTGTCGTCGGAGTCCCAGATGTAGCCCACGCCGGCGACCAGGTCGGCCATGCCGACGAACTCGTCGCTGCTGCCCAGCGGCACCTGGCACAGCAGCGCGTTGGCGCCGAGGCGCTCGCGGATGCCTTTCACGCAATGCGCGAAGTTCGCGCCGATGCGATCCATCTTGTTGACGTAGCAGATGCGCGGCACGTTGTACTGGTCGGCCAGGCGCCAGTTGGTCTCGGTCTGCGGCTCCACGCCGGCGACGCCGTCGAACACCACCACGGCGCCGTCGAGCACGCGCAGCGAGCGGTTCACCTCGATGGTGAAGTCGACGTGTCCCGGGGTGTCGATCACGTTGATCTGGTGGCCCTTCCACTCGGCGGACACCGCGGCGCGACTGGATCGTGATGCCGCGCTTGCGCTCCTGCTCCATGTAGTCGGTGGTGGTGCTGAGCCCTTGCCGTCCTTGGTGTCGTGCACGTCGATGATCTGGTGCTTGCTTGCCGGTGTAATACAGCACGCGCTCGGTGGTCGTGGTCTTGCCCGCGTCGATGTGCGCGATGATGCCGATGTTGCGGTAGAGCGAAAGAGGTTTCTGACGGGCCACGGTGCGGATTCCAGGCAGGCGTTGAGGTAAACGCGGGGATCAGACCGCTCAGATGCCGTCTGGTGCAGGCTTTTTCAATGGTCTGCCGCCTGCGATGCGTCCGTTCCGGCGGCAGCTGGTCAGGCGACGGCGCGCAGGGCGGCCAGTGTCGCGCTCAGCTGGCGGGTGTCGTAGGGCTTCTGCAGGGTTTTCTGCTTGCGCCAGATTTCGGGCAGGTCGCCGTCGTCGTAGCCGGAGGAAAACACGAACGGAATGCCGCGACGGCGCAACACCAGGGCCACGGGAAAGCTGACTTCGCCGGCCAGGTTGATATCGAGGATAGCCAGGTCGATCGCTGCGGATTCGGCCAGCTGCAGGCATTTGGCCAGACGGGCGGCCTTGAGCACGCGGTAGCCCGATGCGCTCAGGTGATCTTCCAGCATCATCGCCAGCAGCATTTCATCTTCGGCGAGCAGGATGCATGGCATGTTTTCGTCGGTGGTCATCAGCAAACATCCTCATTCAGGGGCACATCGATGGTGCAGACGACGCCGTTGCGGGGGAACTCGAGCGCCACTTCGCCACCCAGTTCATACGGTACGCCATCGTCGATCAGGCGCGAGCCGAAGCCGCGGCGGGTTGGTGGTTCGACCGCAGGACCACCACTTTCCGTCCACTGCAAGTGCAGCCATGGATGCTGGCCGGTCATGCGTGTCGCCCAGGTGACGGTCACCCGGCCCTCGGGCACCGACAGCGAGCCATATTTGCCGGCGTTGGTGGCCAGCTCGTGCAAGGCCATGCACAGCGCCAATGCGTGTTTCGGCGGCAGCGTGAGAGCTTCGCCGTGGAGTCTTACGCGTGCGTCATTCGTGCGCGCATCGCTGTCGTTCCGGTACGGCGCCAGTTCGTTATGGATGATGTCGCCCAGCGGCGCGCCGACCCAGGCGTCCCGGGCCAGCAGGTTGTGGGTTTGCGACAGCGCCAGCAATCTCGCCAGGAAACTTTCCCTGAAGGCGGGCAGGTCCGGCGCATTGGCCACGGTCTGATCGGCGATTGCCTGCACCGAGGCCAGCGTGTTCTTCACCCGGTGGTTGAGCTCGGCCAGCATCATCTCGTTGTGGCGGGCCGCGCGCACCCGTTCGGTGATGTCGCGTGCGATGAGCTTGCCGGCGAACAGGATGCCTTCCGGGTCGCATACCGGCGAGTAGCTGATGGCCAATGGCACCGATTCGCCGTTCGGCCGCACCCAGGTCATCTCGAACTCGGCCAGGCGCAGCGGGCGCTCGTGGCTGGCGAAGAACGTCAGTACCTCGCCGGACGGCTCGGGCGGCAGCAACACGCTCAACGGCTGGCCGACCACCTCACTGGCGGGCAAGCCGAAAATGCGTTCGGCGCTGACGTTCCAGCTGGTGATCCGCTCATCCAGCGAAATGCCGAAGATGGCATCGCGCGAGGAGTTCACGATCGCCGCCAGCCGTGCATGCTCGACGTTCAGATGCTGGCTCTCGGTGATGTCGACAAAGGTCAGCACCACGCCGTCGACGACATTGTCGAACGTCAGATAGGGGCGCATGCGCAGCAGGAAGGTCGGCGCGGCACCGGTCCCGCGCAGCATGCGCTCGGTGACCGTCATGTCATGCAGCACCTGCGCCACGTCGCCTTCCAGTTCCGGGTAGTTGATGCGTGGCGAGATTTCGGTGATCGGGCGGCCCTTGTCGCCGTCACGCAGATGGAACAGCTCGGTCATCATCGGCGTGTAGCTGCGGATGTGCAGCTCGCGGTCGAGGAAGATGGTCGCGATGTGCGTGCTGTCGAGCAGGTTGCGGATGTCGTTGTTGAGCCGGTTCAGCACCTCGTTCTTGCTGTTGAGCTCGGCGTTGACGGTCTGCAGCTCCTCGTTGATCGACTGCATTTCCTCGGTGGAGGTTTCCAGTTCCTCGTTGGCGGATTGCAATTCCTCGTTGACCGACTGGTATTCCTCGTTCGCCGATTTCAGCTCCTCGCTGGCCGTTTCGTGCAGATCGATCGCGGCATGCAGCTGCACGCGGGTTTCCCGCAGCTCGTTCTCCAGCGTATGCACGCGCGCGAGCTTGCTGCCGGGTGTGCCATCGGTGGCCGTTTCGGTCGGGCGCGGCGCGAATTCGAGCTCATGGAAGGCGATCACGCACATCTCGACCTTGCCACTGTCTTCAGTCAGCGGCTCCGCGATCAGCCGCAACGACCGCTCCTGTCCGTTGAGCAGGAAGTTCAGCCCATCGCGGGTGACCTGCTTGCCGCTGGCAAAGGCCTGCAGCGCGGCGGCGCGCACGGCACCGCGCAGGGGTTTGTCGAGCAACTGGAACAGGTTGAGGCTGGCCGCGCCGGTCGATGGCGCCAGGTAACGCCCGGTGTCGCCGCCGAAGCGCAGCACGTCGTGACTGGCGTTGATCACCACGTAGGCCGGCGACCATGGCTCCAGCGCCTGGCGCGCACGCTGGTCGATCAGGTCCTCGGCATGCCGCGGTGTGGCGTATTCGGCGCTGTTGAAAGGGCGGAGCTGCATGCTGACGAAATCCCTTGGGCGCGTGTGTGCATCGTCGCGGCGCATGTACAGCCGCTGCTTCTTGTCCAGTTCGGTGAACAGGCGCGCGTTGCGCGCCAGTCGTTCCGACGGGCCCAGCAGCAGGAAGCCGCCGGGGCGCAACGCGTAGTGGAACGACTGCACCAGCCGCTCCTGCAGGTCGTTGTCGAGGTAGATCAGCAGATTGCGGCAGGAGACCAGGTCCATCCGCGAAAACGGCGGATCCCTGATCACGCTGTGCGGCGAGAAGACGCACATCTCGCGGATCTGCTTGACCACGCACCAATCGTCGCGATCCTTGCTGAACCAGCGCTCCAGGCGCTCGGGCGACATGCCGTTCAACGGTGCGCGGTAACGCCCGGCGCGGGCGCGGCCGATCGCCTGGTCGTCGATGTCGGTGGCGAAGATCTTCACCTTCAGGCCGCGTTGCAAACCCATCGCCTCGCGCAGCAGGATCGCGATGGAATAGGCCTCCTCGCCGGTGGCGCAGCCGGGCACCCAGACCCGCAGCACGTCGTCGCTGCTCCGGTCGGCCAGCAGCGACGGGATCGCGATGGTGCGCAGTGCCTCGAACGCGGCCGGATCGCGGAAGAACTCGGTGACCCCGATCAGGAACTCGCGGAACAGCAGCTCGTGCTCGTTCGGGTACTGGCGCAGGTGGTCGATGTAATCCGCGACGGTCTCGGCCTGCACCACCAGCATGCGCCGCTGGATCCGCCGCATCAGGGTCTTTTCCTTGTACTGGCCGAAGTCGTGGCCGACTTCGGCATGCAGCAGCTCGCAGATGGTTTTCAGGTGCGCCGCCACGTCGCCGCGCACGCCATCGGAGCCTTTCTTCTGTTGCGCGGCGTGCATCTGCTTCTGGTAGGCGAGCAACCGTGCCGGCATGTCGGCCACCGGCATGATGGCGTCGACCAGCCCGGTGGCCACCGCATTGGCCGGCATGCCGGTCATCGCTTCGTGGTCGAAACCGGATTGCGCCAACGCCAGCCCGCCGTGATCCTTCACCGCGCGCAGGCCTTGCGCACCGTCGTTGCCGGTGCCGGCCAGCACCACGCATACCGCGCGGTCGCCCTGGTCCTCGGCCAGCGACGTGAAGAACGTATTGATCGGCCAGCGATGCTCGCGCGGTGGCGCCGGCTTGCCTACCTGCAGCACGCCGTCGGCGATGCTCAAGGTGGCATTCGGCGGAATCACATAGACATGCCGCGCTTCGACGCGCATGCCATGGGTTGCCTCGAGCACCGGCATGCGGGTACTGCGGCCGACCAGCTCGGCCAGCAGGCTGTTGTGATCGGGCGCCAGATGCTGCACCAGTACGAAGGCCAGCTCGCCATCCACCGGCATGTGCGCGAAGAACGCCTTGAACGCTTCCAGTCCGCCGGCCGAGGCGCCGATGCCGACGATCATGGTGCTGGCCGGTGGCGGCTTGCGAAGCTTTGCCGATGGGCCGCCCTTGCCGGCGGTCGCGGCGGGAGTGGGCACAGGCTTCAGAGACGACGGCATGCGGGGCAGCCTGAAATCCAGGCAAAGCCCGGATGAAGCGGCAGCATAGCGTGCCTGCTGCCCGGCGCGGGTGATTGTCGGCAGGCGTGCGTGCCGCCCGCGCCAGTCAGCGCGTCAGCAGATCCTCGTGGAACGCGCCGAACGGTTCCGTCGGGTGCGCGATCTGGATTTCCAGTATCCACAGCCCGCTAGAGGGGGAGGCCTCCAGGTCGCCGAGATCGCCGCCCTGGTGGATCGCGTGCGGGAAGTCGCTGACCCGGTGCCCCTTGATCGCATGATTGAAGCGCCAGCCCATTGCCTGGGCGCGTTCGCCGGCAAATGCATACAGCGCCTGGCCGCTCAGCCCTTGCGAACGCCACGCCGCGGCCACTTCGCCGAACAGCGCGCGTGCCGCGTCCGCGCAGGCCTGTCGCTGCGGCGCGTGGCCGATCACGAAGGTGTCGCCCACGTCGCCCTCGTGGCCGTCGAACACCAGGCCGAGGTCGATGAAGTAGCTGTCGTTCTCGCCCAGCCGCACGTTCGGATCGGAGCGTTGCCGGTACGTCCTGGTGGTATTCGCGCCGATGCGGATCAGCACCGGATGCCACAGCCGCTCGTAGCCCAGCTCGCGGAACACGTCCATCGCCGCGGCCTTCGCTTCGTCTTCGCTGATGCCCGGACGCATGCGCGCGCGGATGCCATGCAGTGCGGCCCAGGTTTTCTCGCGGGCGCGTTGCATCAGCGCGGGATCGAAGCGTTGTCCGACAGCTTCGCGGGAGGGCGTCGTCATGGGTGTCTGCGCACTCAGGTCAGATGGATGAGTACCAGTGCGAGCAGCGCCGGCAACGCCTGTATCCACAGGATTTTCCGGCTCGCGGTCAGCCCGCCGAAGATGCCGGCGACCAGCACGCAGGTGAGGAAGAACAGTTTCACGTGGAAGCCGGCGCCGCCGTCGAGGCAGAGGCCCCAGACCAGGCCGGCGGCGAGGAAGCCGTTGTAGAGGCCCTGGTTCGCGGCGAGCGCCTTCGACTGCGCGGCGAATTCCGCGGTGGTGCCGAAGGCGCGAAGGCCCGAAGGTTTCGTCCACAGAAACATTTCAAGGATCAGGAACCACAGGTGCAGCAGCGCGATGACGGCAATCACGACGTTGGCGGCGATCGACATGACGGCTTTCCCTCGAATGGCGCCGGGCGACGCCTCAGCGGCGGAGTGTCGCAGCCGCCCTGGCCGATCGCAATGCGGGAGCGCGGGCGCCGGTTCGCGCCCTGCTCAGGCCGGTGTCAGTGCGGGCATGCTGGCGCTCGCCGATCTGCCCAGCCGCCGCAGCAGGCGGTAGTGCGAGGCGATGCCCGCACCGAACGTGCGGTGTTCGCGATAGGTCACGCCGAATTCGCGGCAGGTGTCCTCCACCACGCGGGCGACCAGCGGGTAGTGCACGTGCGAGATGCGCGGGAACAGGTGGTGCTCGACCTGGAAGTTCAAGCCGCCGATCAGCCAGCCCAGCACACGGTTGCCGCGGGCAAAGTCCACCGTGGTCTGCAACTGATGGATCGCCCACGGCGTCTCCATCCGGCTTCCGCTTGCGTCCGGCAGCGGGAACGCCGCTTCCTCGACCACGTGCGCCATCTGGAACACCAGCGCCAGCAGCACGCCGGCGACCGCCGAGACCAGCGCGTAGAACAGCAGCACGGTGCCGGGCGAGTGGAAGAACAGCGGCAACCCGAACGCGAGGGTGAAGAACACCAGCTTGCCGCCGACGAACCCGGCCAGGTCCCAGCCTTTCGGGCGGTCGAACGGGCGCTCGCCGACGGTGCCGGTAACCATGTCGCGGAAGTCGCCGTACAGGTGCCAGCGGATCGCGGTGACGCCGTACAGCGGCCACAGGTAAAGGTGCTGCCAGCGATGCCACGGCCGCCGCGGCTGCTGCGGCGACAGCCGGCCTAGCACGCCGAGGTCGATGTCGCTGTCGTGCCCGGTCACGTTGACCCAGGTGTGGTGGAAGCGCGCGTGCTTCCACTGCCAGATGTACGAGCTGCCGCCGACCAGGTCCAGCGCCAGCGCCATCAGCCGGTTCACCCAGCGTCGCTCCGAATACGCCTGGTGGCCGCCGTCATGCATGATGTTGAAGCCGATCGCCGCCATCGCAATGCCCAGCACGAGGCCGAGCAGCAGGCCTTGCCACCAGGTGTCGGCGAGGAACACCAGTGCGGCGTAGGCGAGCGCAAAGACGCTGAGGATGATGGCCGTCTTCAGGTACATCTGCGCGCTGTCGCGCTGGCGGGTGCCGCTGCGCTTGAACTCGGCCTCGACACGGCGGCGCAGTTCGCGATGGAAGCTGTTGTCGCCGTTGAACTTCAGCCGGTCGGCATGGGCGTCCGGCGGCGTCGCGGCCGCAAGGGTCCCGCGATGTGTTGAATCGAGGGACATGGCAGCGCCTGCGAAAGACAAGTTCGCCATCTTACGCGATGCGGAGCAAGGCGAATGTTGCGCTGGTCGTGGAAAGTGCCGGATCGGCACGCCGCGCTACGCGGGGGCCTTGAACGTCACCACCAGCACGTCGCGGTGCGCCGGTTTCGACGGATCGAGCGGTGTGACCGCGGTGACGCCGTGGAACACCCGCGGGTCATCGACCAGGGCAGCATCCAACGCATGGGTCAGCGTGAAGCTGCCCAGCACGCTGCGGTCGGCGGCATGGATGGTGGTGGTGCCGCGCTCGATGTTCTCGCGATCGATCAGCAGCACCAGCACGTAGTCGACGCCGTCGCGATGCACGCCTTCGGGGGTGGGTTCGCCGGCTTCGTCGGCGCGCGCCTCGATGCGGAACTGGTGCACCTCGACATGCCAGTGGCGGGTGGCCGGAGCCAGCGCGCCGAAGCAGTCGTGGCAGAAGCCGAGGATGCGGCGCAGGCTGGCGCCATCGGCGATCGCCGGCAGCACCGGTTCGAACCAGCGCTGGATATCGCCCTGCAACGGGTTGTACTTGAGGCTCTGGTAATGCGGCTGGTGCGCCTCGCGCCGGATGCCGCCGTCGGCATCGGCGGAGAACGTGGCATGCCGGCGTCGCCGGTGGCGGCCGCTGGCAGCGAGGTAGCTGTCCGGCGCCAGATCGTTCCAGCTGGCGGCGAACGCGGGCCAGTCGGTCAGCGTATCGGCGCCCAGCAGGCCGCCCATGATGTCGGCAGTGACGAAGGCAAAGCCGTCGCGCTGCAGCCGGATGTGCAGCGCGGACGTGTCGGGGTGGGGAGTCATCCGGATACGTTAGCAGGGCGCGGATGAAGCGGCGATGGTTGCGTGTTGGCAGGATTCACTTGTGTGCGAGGCGTTCGACTTGCCCGGGTGCAGCAGCAGCACGCGTAGGTTGGGGTGAGCGCAGCGAACCCCAACGCGTACCTTCACGGGTGGTTCGTTGGGGTTCGCTGCGCTCACCCCAACCTACGGCGTTGGAAACGCCTGCGCCAGCCAGGCCGGCACCGGGATGTCTTTGCTGCGCAGGAACGCCGGGTTGAACAGCTTCGCCTGGTAGCGCGTGCCCGCGTCGGCGAGCACGGTGACGATGGTGTGGCCGGGGCCGAGTTCGCGCGCGAGGCGGATCGCGCCGGCCAGGTTGACGCCGCTGGAGCCGCCGGTGCACCAGCCTTCCTCGCGTAGCAGGCGGTGCAGCAGGGGCACCGATTCGTCATCGGGAATCGACCAGGCCAGGTCGATCGGTGCACCGTCGAAATTTGCGGTGACCCGGCTGGAGCCGATGCCTTCGCTGATCGAATTGCCGGTAGCGATGAGCTCCCCGGTGTTGACGTAGCTGGCCAACGCCGAGCCGGTCGGATCGGCCAGTGCGATGCGCACGCCGGGATTGCGCGCCTTCAGGGCGCGGCCCACGCCGGCCAGGGTGCCGCCGGTGCCGGCCGCGCAGACGAAGCCGTCGACGTGGCCGCCGGCGTCCTGCCAGATTTCCACGCCGGTGGTGGCCTCATGCCAGTCGCGGTTGGCGGTGTTGTCGAACTGGTTGGCGAACCACGCGCTGCCGGGATCGGCGGCATTCACTGTCTCCGCGTATGCGCGGGCCTGGTGCGCGTAGTGATTCGGGTCCTTGTACGGGACGGCCGGCACCAGTCGCACTTCGGCGCCGGCGATGCGCAGCGCGTCGATCTTCTCGCGGCTCTGCGTCTCCGGCATGAAGATTACCGTGCGATAACCGCGGCTGGCGCCGAGCAGGGCCAGACCGATCCCGGTGTTGCCAGCGGTGCCCTCGACGATGCTGCCGCCGGGGCGGATCAGTCCGCGTTGTTCGGCGTCCAGCAGCAGGCCGAGTGCAGTACGGTCCTTGATCGATCCGCCGGGATTGAGGAACTCGGCCTTGCCCAGGATCTCGCAGCCGGTCAGCGCGGACGCATGGCGCAGGCGCAGCAGTGGAGTGTGGCCGATGGCGGCGGAGAGGTCGGGCTGGATGGGCATCATGGACGATGGCTTGAGGGAAGGAGTGATTTTGCTCCTCTCTCTGCGCGCAGGGGGAGGGGCAAGCCACTCAAGCCAGTGGCGCCGGCACCAGGCGCAGGTACGACTTCAGCGCCTTCCAGCCGCCGGGGTAGAGCTTCTTCGCATCTTCGTCAGAGACCGAGGGCGCGATGATCACGTCGTCGCCCGGCTGCCAGTCCACCGGCGTGGTCAGCTTGCGGCCGTCGGTGAGCTGCAGCGAGTCGAGCACGCGCAGCACCTCGTCGACATTGCGGCCGGCGCTGGGCGGATAGGTCAGTACCAATCGGACTTTCTTGTTCGGATCGATGACGAACACCGAGCGCACGGTGACCTTGGCGTCCGCCTTGGGGTGGTACATGCCGTACAGCTTCGCCACCTCCAGCTCCGGGTCGGCCAGCAGCGGGTAGTTCAGCGCGGTGCCGCCGACGTCCGCCACGTCCTTCGCCCAGGCCCGATGGTCGGCCACCGAATCCACCGACAGGCCAAGCAGCCGCGCGTTGCGCGCATCGAATTCGGCCTTGCGGCTGGCGAACGCGCCCAGCTCGGTGGTGCATACCGGGGTGAAGTCCTTCGGGTGCGAGAAGAACACCACCCAGCGGTTGCCGGCGTAATCGTGGAAGCGGATCGGGCCCTCGGTGGAGTCGAGGGTGAAGTCGGGGGCGGTGTCGCCCAGTTGCAGGCTCATGCGGATCTCCGGTGACGTTGCGGCGCCATGAGCATGTTTGCGTGATGCCATGATGACAAATGACTTGATCGAATAACCATATATACGCCTAGACGTTTAGACGTCTATTGACAGGATGCCATGAAGCATTCACTATCCGCTCCACTCATCGAGACCGGCTGAGGGACAGGCCCATTGAAGCCGGGGCAACCTGCGGAGCGTTTCCGCCACGGTGCCAACTCCTGCGGAGGTGCTTCGGCATCCACCGGAAGATGGGCGTCATCCGGCTCGCGGCGGTCTGCCGCCGAATCCGGGATTGGCGACCTTTCCGGTCCTTCGCAGGGCGATGCCGACCGGAGAGAGTTCCATGACGTTGCTGCCCGAAACCCGCGGTACCGAAGCCAGCCAGGTCGCCTTCAGCGCCTTTCCCGAACCGCGCGCACGGCTGACCGCCCAGCGCGGCACGCGCCGGCTGCAGCTCAGTCCGAAGTACGGCAGCGGCCCGCGCGAGGTCGAGGTGAGCTACCTGTGGTGTGGTGCGGCGGGTGCGCCCACCGTGATCGTGCAGGGCGGCATCTCGGCCGACCGCGACGTCACCGCGCTGGACGGCGATGCCGCGCCGGGCTGGTGGCAGGCGCTGGTCGGCAGCGGCGCGGCGATCGACCTCGAACGCTGGCGCGTGCTGGCGATCGACTGGCTGACCCCGGACCAGCTCGGCGCCGGTTCGGTCTCCAGCGAGGACCAGGCCGACGCGCTCGCCGCGCTGTTGCGCGAGCTGCGGCATCGCCCAGGTGCATGCCTTCGTCGGTTCCTCCTACGGCGCGATGGTGGCGCTGGCTTTCGCCGCACGCCATCCGCGCAGCGTCGAGCGCCTGTTGCTGCTGGCCGGTGCCCATCGGCCGCACCCGCTCAGTACCGCGCAGCGCAGCGTGCAGCGCGGCATCGTGCGGCTGGGTCAGGCCAGCGGCCAGGCCGACGAGGCACTGGCGCTGGCACGCCAGCTGGCGATCACCACCTATCGCGGCAGCGCCGAGTTCGGCCGGCGCTTCGCCGGCGGCCCGGAGTGGCGCGAGGAGCGCTTTCATTTCCCGGTCGAGGACTATCTGGCGCACCAGGGCCGCCGCTTCGTCGAGCGCTTCGACGCGGACCGTTTCCTTGCGCTGTCCGAGTCGATCGACCTGCACGACGTGCAGCCCGAGCAGGTGCCCACGCCGCACCACCCTGATCGGCTTCCCCTCCGATCGGCTGGTGCCGCTGGCCGACCTGTGCGAACTGCAGCGCCGCCTGCATGGCCCGGCCACGCTGGAAGTGGTCGAGTCGCCGTACGGCCACGACGCCTTCCTGAAGGAACCCGAACAGCTCGCGCCGCTGCTGCGCGAAGCGCTGGCCTGATTCCCCGTCCCCATACAACAAGAACCGGAGATCCCCTGATGACCGAGCCCGCCCCCTGTACCCGCGCCGTGCGCGCCGGCATCGAGAGCGACACCCAGCACGGCGCCGTGGTGCCGCGCGCTGCACCTGTCGACCAACTACAGCTTCGCGGGCTTCGGCCGCAAGCGCGCGTACGACTACTCGCGCAGCGGCAACCCGACCCGCGACCTGCTCGGCGATGCGCTGGCGGAGCTGGAGCAGGGCGCCGGCGCGGTGGTGACATCGAGCGGCATGTCGGCGGTGGCGCTGGCGCTGGAACTGGTGCCGGCCGGGGCCACCGTGCTGGCGGCGCACGACTGCTACGGCGGCACCTGGCGGCTGCTCGATGCGTGGGCGAAGAAGGGCCGCTTCCAGGTCGAGTTCGCCGACCTCACCGACAGCGTGGCGCTGGCCGCCGGCCTGGCGCGCAAGCCCGCGCTGGTGTGGGTGGAGACGCCGTCGAACCCGCTGCTGCGGATCACCGACATCCGCCACGTGGCGCAGGCCGCGCACGCGGTCGGCGCGCTGCTGGTGGTCGACAACACGTTCCTGTCGCCGGCACTGCAGCAGCCCTTGCTGCTCGGCGCCGACGTGGTGGTGCACTCCACCACCAAGTACATCAACGGCCACAGCGACGTGGTCGGCGGCGCGGTGGTGGCGCGCGACGCGGCGGTGTTCGAGCAGCTGAAGTGGTGGGCCAACTGCAATGGCCTCACCGGCGCGCCGTTCGACAGCTATCTCACCCTGCGCGGCCTGCGCACGCTGAGCGTGCGCCTGCGCCAGCACCAGGAGAACGCCGCGCGCATCGCCGAACGGCTGGACGCGCATGCGGCCGTGCGCAAGGTGCTACTACCCCGGCCTGGCCAGCCATGCCGGCCACGCGCTGGCGGCGCGCCAGCAGCAGGGTTTCGGCGCGATGCTGAGCTTCGAGCTGGACGGCGACGTGGCGCAGATCGAGGCGTTCGTCGACGGCCTCGAATACTTCTCGCTGGCCGAATCGCTGGGCGGCGTGGAAAGCCTGATCGCGCACCCGGCCACGATGACGCACGCGTCGATGGCGCCGGAGGCGCGTCGCACCGCCGGCATCGCCGACAGCCTGCTGCGCCTGTCGGTGGGCATCGAGGATGGCGACGACCTGCTGCGCGATCTCGACGCGGCGCTGGTCCGCGCGGCAGCCGTGCAGACGTCCAAACGCCGGGTGCTCGCATGAGCGCGGTGCTGGCCGAGCGCACGGCGACTGCCAGGAGCGAAACGTCCACCATCGCGATCGTGCTGCTCGGCACCGGCGTGGTCGGCGGCGCACTGCTGAAACTGCTCAACACCGCCGCCGCGGGTTCGCTGCGGCTGGTCGGCGCGGCGAACTCGCGCCGCCAGCAGACCGATCCGGTCAGCCTGGCCCAGCGCAACCTGCGCGAACAGCTGAATCGCGAAGGCGCGCCGCGCGACAACGCCGGCCTGCTGGCGGCGCTGGACGCCAGCGGCGCGGCGGTCGAAAGTGATCATCGACGCCACCGCCAGCGCGGCGCTGGCGTCGCGTCACGCCGAGTGGCTGGCGCGCGGCTACCACGTGGTCACCGCGAACAAGGCGCTGGCCGGCGGCGAACTGTCCGGCTGGCGCGCGCTGCAGGCGGCGCTGGCGAGCGGCGGCCGCTATGGCGATTCGGCCACCGTCGGCGCCGGCCTGCCGGTGCTGTCCACGCTTGCGCCGGCTGCGCAGTTGCGGCGACGGCCTGCTCACGCTCGAAGGCGTGTTCTCCGGCTCGCTGTCGTGGCTGTTCAATCAGTACGACGGCAGCCGGCCGTTCTCCGAGCTGCTGCGCGAGGCGCGCCAGTTCGGCTACACCGAACCCGATCCGCGCTCGGACCTGTCCGGCGAGGACGTGGCGCGCAAGCTGCTGATCATCGCCCGCAACGCCGGTTTCGCGCTGGGCACCGACGAGGTGGAGGTGGACGGCCTGGTGCCCGAGGCGCTGCGCGGGCTGGACACCGAAGCATTCCTGGCGCGGCTGGAGGAACTCGACGCGCCGCTGGCCGCACGCCAGGCCGACGCCAGCTCACGCGGCTGCGTGCTGCGCTTCCTGGCCCGGCTCAACCAGCGCGGACATGCCCGGGTCGGCCTGGTCGAAGTGCCGCTCACCCACCCGGCCGCGCGGTTGTACGGCACCGACAACCAGTTCGCGCTCACCACCACCCGTTACCACACCCAGCCGCTGGTGATCCAGGGGCCGGGCGCGGGACCGGAGGTGACCGCGCAAGCGTTGCTGGGCGACGTGCTGGCGCTGGGTTGAGCGCCGCCCGACTCCCGTAGGTTGGGGTGAGCGCAGCGAACCCCAACACATCGTGGTGACGCCAAGCGTTGGGGTTCGCTGCGCTCACCCCAACCTACGCGTGTCTGTTCAAGCGGGAGGTACGGCGATCGCCTCGACCTGGATGCGCAGCGTCACCGTCATGTCGAAACCGTAGGCCTTGCCGGCGTCCATGCCGAACGCGTCGCGCTGGAAGGTGGCCAGCGCGTCCGCGCCACAGACCTCGCGCTTCAGCAGCGGGTGCGGCATGCACTTGAAGCTGTCGATCTTCAGCGTCAGCGGACGGGTCACGCCGTGCAGGGTCAGATGGCCCACCACCTCGGTCGGCGCGCCGTTGACGAAGTTGGCGAGCTTGCCCTGGTAGGTCGCGGTCGGGTACTTGTCCGACTCGAACAGGTCCTTGCCCTGCGCCTTCTCGTTGAGCTGCTCCTGACCGAAGTCGGCGCTTTTCATGTCCACCACGACCTCGACGTTGCCTGTGCCGGCGGCCTTGTCCAGCGTGACCGTGCCACTGCTGTGGTTGAACTTGCCGCGCCATACCGACAGCCCGCCCAGATGGTCGGCCTCGAAGCTGGGGTAGGTGTGGTCCGGGTCCAGCTGGTATTTCACCTCGGCGGCACGAGCGGCGCCGGCGTGAGCCAGCGACAACAGGGCGACGAGGCCGAGTGCGTTGAGCGAAAAAAGGGTTCTGGGCGGCATGGCGATGTCCTGTCGTGATGCGCCGTCCGGAATGGGGCGCTTGCAAGGCGACGAATGAGGCGCTGCGTTTTCGACCATGCCGCGGGCGAACACCGGGTTCCGGTTGCACCGCGTCGAGGTTGCCACCGATACTCCGGCGGGTGTCTTGATCACGTATGGAAGTCCAGATGAGCAAGGAGATCGCCGGATGAACCTGCGCACACTGGCGACCTCCGTGCTGCTGGCGGCGCTGCTTGCCGGTTGCGCGGCACAGCCGATCGCCGCCGACGTCGCCTTGCACGGCGATCCGGCCCACCCGGCGCAGACGCAAGGCTGGGTCGATACGCGTCTCTACTTCGGCCTGGGCCCGGCCGACCAGCCGCAGCAGGGCGTCAGCGAGCAGGCCTGGCGGGAGTTCCTCGATCGCGAGGTCACCCCACGCTTCCCCGACGGTCTCAGCGTGCTCGACGTCTACGGCCAGTGGCAGGACGCGCGGCAGTCGGTTCCCGAGCGGCTGCGTTCCAAACTGCTGGTGATCGACTATCCGGACACGCCGGCGAACCGCGCCAAGGTCGAGGCAATCCGCGCGGCGTGGAAGCAGCGCACCGGCGACCAGTCGGTGTTGCGCGTGACCCAGCCGGCCGACGTGTCATTCTGAGCCACTATCGTCCAGGCGGATCCCGCGCATGAACACTCCAGGCAATCGCTGGTTCGCCCCCGGCGATCTCAACGGCTTTCTCGGCCTGCTGGTGGACAACCTGTCCATCATGGCTTTCCTCGCCGCGGCGCTGATCGGCCTGTTCGGCCTTCCGGCGGACATCGTGTTCCTGCACATGTTCCCCGGCACCGCGCTGGGCGTGCTGCTGGGCAACCTCGCTTATACCGTGATGGCGCGCCGGCTGGCCCGGCGCAGCGGCAGCAATACGGTCACCGCCATGCCGCTGGGGCTGGATGCGCCGACCAGCATCGGCATGGCCTTGCTGGTGCTCGGTCCGGCCTTCCTCGGCTTCAGACAGGGCGGCATGGACGCACACGCCGCCGGTATCGCCACCTGGCAGCTGGGCATGGCCTCGCTGGTGGTGATGGGCGTGCTGAAGTTCGTGCTGTCGTTCTTCGGCGCGATGGTGCAGCGGCACGTGCCGCGCGCCGGCCTGCTCGGCTCGATCGCCGGCATCGCGCTGGTGCTGATGGGCTTCCTGCCGCTGGTGGAAATCCTGAAGGTGCCGGTAGTCGGTTTTGCCGGGCTCGGCGTGGTGCTGTATGCGCTGGTGGCGCATGCGCGGATGCCGTTCGGCCTGCCCGGCGTGCTGGTGGCGTTCGTGGTCGGCGCGCTGCTGTATTACGGGCTCGGCCCGCTGGGCGGGCTGGGTGCGGGCTATCACGCGCCGGCGGCGTGGCAATGGCGCTTCGCGCTGCCGTGGCCGACCCTGCAATGGGTCGGCGGGCTGGCACACATCGTGCCGTACCTGCCGCTGATCCTGCCGTTCGGCCTGCTGATGGTGGTGGGCGGCATCAACGTCACCGAGAGCGCGCGCGCGGCCGGTGACGACTACTCCACCCGCGACATCCTGCTGGTCGAGGCGCTGGCCACGCTGGCGGCCGGCTTCTGCGGCGGCGTGGCGCAGACCACGCCGTACATCGGCCAGCCGTCGTACAAGGCGATGGGCGCGCGCAGCGGCTACACCCTGCTCACCGGCATCGTGGTCGGGCTGGGCGGCGTGTTCGGTTATCTGTCGAACCTGGTCGAGCTGGTGCCGCTGCCGGTGCTGGCGCCGATCCTGGTGTTCGTGGCGATCGGCATCACCGTGCAGGCGTTCGAGGCGACGCCGGTGCGCTACGCGGCCGCGGTGGTGTTCAGTTTCTTTCCGGCGATCGCGCGCATGCTCACGATCAAGCTGAGCGATCCGGCCTACGTCTCACCCGAACACTTCGTCCAGTTGTTCAACGACGGCACGCACGGCATTTCCGAACTGGCGGTGATCACCGTGCTGGGCAACGGCTTCATCATCACCTCGATGATCTGGGCCAGCTTCGTGGTGGCGCTGATCGACCATCGCCCGCGGCGTGCCGCGCTGATCCTGCTGCTCGGCGGGGCGCTCAGCCTGTTCGGCGTGATCCATTCGGTGGAGTTGTCCGGTGGCGTCTATCTGCCGTGGCTGCTCGACGCGGCATCACGTGGTGTCGTGTGGCAGTTCGCCGGCGCCTACGGAGTGCTGGCGGTCGTGCTGGTGCTGCTGTCGCTGGGCGGCCGCGAGCGGGCGACCGTTCGCTGAAAACAAAAACGCGCGGCTCGTCGCCGCGCGTTCCGGTCGAACGGATGGCCAGGCTCAGTGCCCGGTGATGCGCTCGGCGGTCTCTTCGTCCGGCGGTACCAGCGGCGCATCGGGATCGACGCGCGCCTCCAGTTGCGCCGCTTCCACCGATGGCGTGCGCCAGCCGGAGGCCACGCCCCACAGGTAGAACACCAGGCCGATCACCGCGACCACGGCCAGATCCCAGCCATAGGACAGGTAGCCCTTGCCGCCGAACATCGTGCTGCCGGCCCACGACACCAGCGCCAGCGTGGGCAGGTAGCACACCAGCCACCAGGCGCCCTTCATCTGCCGGCCGAAGTCGTGCCAGCCGGCCTTGGCCTGGTAATAGAAATACACCGGCAGCGCGACCACCATCAGCAGGATGATCTCGCCGGTCAGCGGCCACTTGGCCCAGTACAGCAGTTCGGTGGACATGATGAAGGCCACGCCCGCCAGCAGCGGCAGGCCAGCCAGCCGGAACGGACGGTGCAGTTCCGGCGCCGTACGCCGCAGGGTCATCACGCTGACCGGGCCGGTCAGGTAGGAAATGATCGTGGCCACCGAGATCACCGCCGCCAGCGCGCCCCAGCCGCGGAAGAAGAACAGGAACAGGAACGACACGCCCAGGTTCACCCACATCGCCGGACGCGGCACGCCCCACTTCGGGTGCACGCGGCCGAGGATCTTCGGCAGCGTGCCGTTGCGCTCCATGCCGTACAGCATGCGCGCGGTGGTGGCGGTGTAGGTCATGCCGGTGCCGCTGGGGCTGATCACCGCATCGATGAACAGCAGCGTGGCCAGCCACTGCAGGCCCAGGATGATCGCCAGGTCGGCGAACGGCGAGCTGAAGTTGATGCCGTGCCAGCCCACGTTGGCCAGCATCTCGCGCGGCACCGCGCCGATGAAGGAGATCTGCAGCAGCACGTAGACCACGGTGGCCAGCGCGATCGAGCAGACGATGGCGAACGGAATGCTGCGGCCCGGGTTGCGCGCTTCGCCGGCCAGGTTCACCGGGCTCTGGAAACCGTTGAAGCTGAACACGATGCCGGCGATCGCCACCGCGGTGAGGATCGAGGGGAAGTCCGTCTTGTGCAGCTCGCCGTGGATGCCGACGCTGAAATTCTCGGGGTGGAAACCGCTGGCGATCAGCAGCACCGCCGTGGCGGCGGGAATCACCAGCTTGAACAGGGTGATCGCGGTGTTCGAGCGCGCGAACAGCTTCACGCTCCAGAAGTTGAACAGGAAATACACCACCACCAGCGCGGCGGCGATCAGCAGGCCATTGGTGCTCAGCTCACCGTGGCCGCCGGGCATCTGGTGATACAGATCCTTCGCCCACTGCCACTTCCACGACGACATGTACTGCGCCGATGCCTCCGCCTCGACCGAGATCACCGAGACGATCGCGATCCAGTTCGCCCACGCCGCGATGAAACCGACCAGCGAACCGTGCGAGTAATGGCCGTAACGCACCATGCCGCCGGACTCGGGGAACATCGACCCCAGCTCGGCGTAGGTCAGCGCGATCGCCATGATGATCACCGCGCCGATCACCCATGCCCAGATCGCCCCCGGGCCGGCGATCTGCGCCGCGCGCCAGGCTCCGAACAACCAGCCTGAACCGATAATCGAGCCCAGACCGGTAAGCATCAGGGCGAACGGGCCGACATCACGGCGGATCTGGCTGGCTTGGGACATTGACGTTCCGATGGGGACGCGTGCGCGCCGAAAGTCGGTGATGGTTGCAGAATTTGCCGCCACCTGTCACCCCGCAGAAGTCATGCTGGCCCTTGGCGCCCAACCATTCTCCTCGCCCCGGGGAAGCTCTGTCAGAGCGCCAGGCCACCCTGCGACTGCGCCGTCGGCACGGCACGGGCGCGCGAAAACGCCAGCAATTCGCCCAGCCGTGCGCCTTTCTGCCGCCAGTCGTGAAACAGCGACTCGCCGACCAGCGCGTAATGCCAGTGGCGGCCGCCACGCTGCTCCGGCTCCAGCGCATTGATTCGCTCGCACCAGGTCGTCGCCGCCTTCAGTTTGCGCTGCACGTTCGGATGCCCGACCTGCTCCTGCGCCTTGGTCTCGACCAGGTAGATCGCGTCCGCCGTGCGCACCAGGAAATCGGGGATGTACAGCGCCGGCGTGCCGTCGTCCTTGACGTAGCGCAGCCGCACGAAGTCGTGCCGGTTCTCGCTGATCTTGCAGAACGCCTCCACGCCGGCGTCGCTCTGCGCCCATTCGATGAAGGCGCGCTCCAGGCCGCCGCTGCGAGTCGGGTAGGGCAGGCGCGTGTAGATGCACTTGGAGACTTCCAGCGAGGCGCTCTCGCGCACCATCAGCTTCGCCACTTCCGACAGCCGGCGATGGCGCACCTCGGTGTTGCCGGTGACGGATGTGTTCCTCGGCGCGCACCAGCGCCAGCCCGAAAATCTTCACGATGTGATCGATCACCGGCTGCAGCAGCAACAGCCGCCACCCTTCGTTCTCGAACGGTTCGAACGCTTCACCGAACAACCGCTCGCGGATGTATTCGTCCAGCGCGGTGGCCAGTGCCGCGGTATTCATCTGCAGGTACGGGCGATCCAGGTGCGGCGAAATCCTGTTGCCCTTCGGCAAGCGGGTGATTCAGCGCCTGGCTCACCCGTCGGGTCAGCCGCGACAGCAGTTCGTTGTAGCCGCTGACGTTCATCGCCTCGCCGTCGACGCGGTAGTCGCCGAACAGGGTGCTGCTCTGCAGATCCTGCGAGGTGAAGGTGTCGCCCTTGCCCAGCAGCTCGGCCAGTTTCGCCCGGCTCATCGCGCTGAACGGCGGCAAGCGTGGCGATGTCGATCGGCAGGTGTTCGAGCGTTCTCGTCCGCCTCGCGCAGGATGAACGGGATCGCGAAGTCGTATTTCTCGTAGCCCTCGCGCAGCTCGGCGGCGATCACGTCGCCGGTGCTGCTGCCTCTCGTCGTCGCCAGTCGTGCCGACCAGGCCTTCGCGCATCAGCTCGTCGTAGAAGCCCTGGAACGCCGGGTGCTCGACGATCGACAGGATGTCGATCAGCGAACCGGGCTCCTCGCCGTGGTTGATCCGCTCGCGGTTCTCGCGCTTGATGTCGGCGTATTCCGGGTCGCGCCACATCAAACGCAGGCCGCGGCCGATGGTCTGTTCCAGCAGGATCTGCGCCTGGCTCGAACGCAGCGGCACGATCACGCAGATGTTGTTGACATCGAAACCCTCGCGCAGCATCAGCACGCTGACGATCACCCGCGGCTGTGCGTGCTTGTCCACGTTGAACAGGCGTCTGGCGCAGCGGCGCCCATTCCTTCTCGCCCGAGCTCGGCCTTCCTGCCGGAGTCGACGCGTGAGCACATCGTCGTCGTGCAAGCCCTCGTCGCGCAGGAACTGCGCCACCAGCGGCGACACCGTGGTGTCCTCGCACACCACCAGCATCTTCGGATGGCGCGTCGGCGTCGATGCCGGGCGAAATCCGCCTCCAGCTTGCGCAGCTTCTGCAGACCGGCGCGCAGCATCACGCGCTGGCCTTCGGACAAGCGCTGACATTGCCGTCGGCATCGCGCTCGGCCTTGAACTCCAGCGGCAACGCGCCGAGTTCCTTGCGCTTGTCCAGCACCAGCGACTTCACCAGTCCCAGCCGCATCGCGTCCTTCAGGTCGAAATCCACCACGATGTGCGGGAAATACACCTTGCGCCTGTTCCTGCCGCCACCGACGTCGTTGTACGGCGTGGCCGAGAAATCCATCTGCACGAAGCGGCGGCCCTTGCCCGCGGCGATGATCGACAGGCTCTTCTGCCATTCGACCTCGGTGGTCTCGCCCTCCTTCTTCAACTCGTGGATGTGGTGCGCTTCGTCGTTGAACACCATCAGGTCGGGCAGGTCGGCGAGATAGGAGCAGCACGTTGCCGCGCGCCCAGCGTCGGTCCAGCACGTCCAGGCTGTTGCCGGCGGCGCGGCCGGGCGTCAGCGGCAGCACGTCGTAGGCCACGCGGGACGCGTCGGCGACCATGCCGGGTGAGTCGATCCACTCGGCTTCGTCCTGTTCGACTTCCTCTTCGGCCTCACTGAGCAGGTGCCAGTTGGTGATCGCGATCATGCCGTTGCCGGTGGCCTTCAGGCCGATCTCCTGCTTCTGGCAGACGTTGCCGCGCACGAACTGCTGCGATGCGTTCGCGCCGCGTCGGCGGGTGAACAGCTCGGCGTAGCTGGCGATGTCGGAGCTGGCGAAGTCACGGCTCTTGTCTTCGCGTTTCCTTGCCGAGGAACGCGTCCAGCAGCCGCTCATACACGATCAGCCCCGGCGCCACGATCAGGAAGCGGCGGGTGAAACGCGGGTCGTCGCGACCCTCGTCCAGCGCCGCGGTCTTGTTCAGCAGCTGCCACACCAGCAGCGCCTGCAGCACCCAGGTCTTGCCGGTACCGGTAGCCATCTTCAGGCAGTACTTCGGATGGCCGTGCTTGTCCTGCGCCACGTCGGCCGAGTCGCGTGCCTTCCAGCAACGCATCGGCGCAGACCTGCTGGTACAGATCCTTCAGGTTCGGGCTGGCCAGCACCTCGTGCGCCACGATCACGTTGAGGATCGCCTGGCGCTGGCCCGGATGGAAATTGAACGTGCGCGACTGGCAGCGCGTCCTCGCCGAACCACCAGCGCAGCAGCTCGGCGGTCACCGGCGTCACCAGCTCGTAGATGTCGGCGATGCCCTGCTCCAGGCCGATGCACAGCTGTTCCGTGCGACGGGTCAGTGCGGTGGCCAATGCCAGTTGCGGATCGGTGGTGACGGCTCATGACCGCGGCTCCGCCACCACCTGCACTACCTCGGCCTCGAAGCCGAACACGTCGACCACGCGCACGCAGACGCGCCGCTCGCCGTCCTTGTGCGGCACGTTGAAGTTCGCGGCGGTCACCACGCGCAGCGGGTCGTCGTCGTTGGCGGTGTTGCCGCGGTAGTCCTGCCATACCGAGCGGAACACCTCGCCGTCGTAGTCCGGGATCCACCGCCCAGTACTCGATCAGCGCCAGCGGTTCGGCGTTGATCACCTTGAGCAGCTTCTTGCGGTTGTCGTCGTCGAGGTTGATCGCCTCGGGCGAGAGCAGCACGTAGTTGTCCAGCGTGACCGTGCAGCTGTTCTTCGTCGCCGCTGCGCTGAGCGCCGTGACCGGCTTGATCGTGAGGTACTGCAGACTGGAGAAACGCACCTGGCCGCGCAGCTTCTCGATGCCGCCCTTCTTGCGCAGGCGGTCGAGCAGGTCGGGCGGGATCACCAGAACTTCCAGCCGCGGGTCGTTCAGCGCGGTGATGCTCTGGCCGATCGACGGCTCGAAATTCCAGCCCAGCACCACCACCCGATCCCAGCCGCCGAGCAGGTGGTCGCGCTGGGCGATCGCCTTGCGCAGCGTGGCGTCGCCGGTGAGCTTGTTCGGCGAATCCACCAGCACCAGCGTCTTCTTGCCGCCGAACACCACCGCGCCGAGGTTGCGCAGCGGGTTGTCCTCCGGCTGCAGCGGCAGCGCGCCGTACAGCGACAGCACGATCCCCGACAGGTCGCCGACGCGGAAGCTGCGCCCCAGCGAACTCTTCGCCGCCTCGACCTGATAGTCGCCGATCGCCTGGTACAGGAATGGCTTGCGCCCTGGTCGATCAGCCGCTTGCGCATGATCATGCAGGCGGGCTTGCCGAGATCGCTGGCGATCCAGCGACGGCCGAGCTTTTCGGCGACGGCGGCGGTGGTGCCGGAGCCGCCGTAGAAATCTGCTACGAGTCCACCTTCTGGACATGATGCGTGAATGATGCGTTCTAGCAAGCTTCTCGGCTTTTGCGTGGCGTAGTCCACGCGTTCTCTTGCGTGTCGGCGACCGGATTGTCATGCCAGCGGAAGGTCGTCCACACAGATCTGTCGCATCGATGTCTGCCTGCGTCACACTTCGTCGAGAGTAGATCTTTTCCCAGAGTACCGCTCGCGTCGGTCGGCGTTGCACATCCTTGACGCCACACGAATGCCTTCCGCTTTCGTCGGTGCTTGCACAACGCTTCAGGTATGTCGCGGGTTGTGCGGATTCGATATCGCCGTCTTCCTGATGTTGAAATATGTCCTCGGATCTTCGTTTTGTACGATGAAAAGTACGATTACATGCTTCTGGTAGAAGAAAATAGTCTTGCGATACGTGCGATATTCGCTTTGACGCACGTTATGTGCATTGTTGGTTCCAGACAATCTCGTTTCTGAAATTGTCTCTGCCAAATACTTCATCCATCACCAGTCTTTACGTAATGCCCGACATGCCAATCCAGTGCACATAGATCGAGCCGCTTTCGCTCAATAGCTCCCGCATCAGGATCAGCCGCGGCGTGATCATCGCCAGATACGACGCCGTGCCATCCGACCACGTATCGGAATACGCGAACTGCTCGATCACCGTCGGCTTCTGCTCCAGCTCGACGCCAGGTAGCGAAACCTTGGTGCGGTAGTCGGCCTTGGAATCGAACGGCGGGTCGATGTAGATCAGGTCGACCTTGCCGCGCAGGCTCGGCGTGTGTTCGTCGCCGGCCAGCAGCGCGGCCATCGCCAGCAGGTTGTCGCCGTAGATCAGCCGGTTGGTCCAGTCGGCGCTGCCCTCGTCGCCCAGGTGCGCCTGCCGGTTCGCCGCGGTGATCCAGTCGCTGTCGCGCGTGTCCTTCGACGGCAGTACCCACTCGCGTGTCTGCAGGCTGACCCGGTGGCGTCCTTCCAGGCTTTCCAGAATCTTCTCGGCCTGCTTGCGGCCTTCCCGTGACGATCTCCGGCAGCTGTTCCAGCAGTGAATTGGTCACGCGGCCGTTCCCCATGAATTAACTACAAACGTTAATCATAGTGAACTCGATACGTGAACTGATAGATCGGGCGGCCGCTAAGTTGCCAAGGGATGAGCAATGAACGCGCCGAATTCTCGAAACGCCTGGCTGCCGCGATGCTCGCGCAGGGCCATGAGCCGCGCCCGGGAGTGCTGGTCACGCAGTTCAACCTGCGTTTTCCGGGCACCTCGGTGGTGTTCCAGACGGCTTCGCGCTGGTTGAACGGCAAGGGGATTCCCGAGCAGGACAAGCTGGTCGTGTTGGCCGACTGGCTGAAGGAAAGCCCGGATTTCCTGCGGTTCGGCGATCGGGCCGCGCGCGGAAAGCGTGGCGCCAGGCAGATCAAGGAAGAGGCGCCGATCTACGACGACCAGAAGGTCTTCGATATCTACCGGACGCTGCCGGCTGCGCAGCAGAAGGTCGTGTGCGATGTGATCCTTGCCTTGGCGGCACCGCCTTCGAGGCGGTCGGCTGTCAGCCAAACCCCGCGCCGGTGCGAAAGCGAATAGCCACTGAGGATCGCGCAGTGCCCGTCCTACGGAGTCGACGTGAAAGCAGGTCATCCCGGCGGGATGCATGCTCCTCCTGCGAGCAGGGGAGGGCCGGTGCGGGGTGCTTTTGATCTTCGTAGCAAGTGCGGCGATCCCGCACGGCCTCCCTTCAAGCAGCGCAGCAGGACTGATCAGCACTCGATGACGTTCACCGCCAGGCCGCCGCGGGAGGTTTCCTTGTACTTGTCCTTCATGTCGCGGCCGGTGTCGCGCATGGTCTTGATGACCTTGTCGAGCGAGACGCGGTGCTTGCCGTCGCTTTTCAGGGCCATGCGGCTGGCGTTGATCGCCTTGACCGAGCCCATCGCGTTGCGTTCGATGCAGGGGATCTGCACGAGGCCGCCGATCGGGTCGCAGGTGAGGCCGAGGTTGTGTTCCATGCCGATCTCGGCGGCGTTCTCGACCTGCATCACGTTGCCGCCGAGCGCGGCGGTGAGGCCGCCGGCGGCCATCGAGCAGGCCACGCCGACTTCGCCCTGGCAGCCGACTTCGGCGCCGGAGATCGAGGCGTTTTCCTTGTACAGGATGCCGATCGCGGCGGCGGTGAGCAGGTAGTCGATGATGCCGTCGTCGTCCGCGTTCGGGCAGAAGCGCAGGTAGTAGTGGCCGACCGCGGGCACGATGCCGGCGGCGCCGTTGGTCGGCGCGGTGACCACGCGACCGCCGGCGGCGTTTTCCTCGTTCACCGCCAGCGCGTAGAGGTTCACCCAGTCGAGGATGGTCAGCGGATCGCGCAGCGCGGCTTCGGGCTGGTTGCGCAGCTCTTCCAGCATCGCCGGTGCGCGGCGGGTCACCTTCAGGCCGCCGGGCAGCACGCCGGGCGAACGCAGGCCGCGGTTGACGCAGTCGTCCATCGCCTTCCAGATGGTCAGCAGGCCGGCGCGGGTTTCCGCCTCCGGGCGCCACACGCTTTCGTTCGCCATCATCAGCTGGGCGATGGTCAGGCTCGTGCTGCTTGCACAGCGCCAGCATTTCGTCGCCGCTGCTGAACGGATAGGGCTGGGCGGTGGTGTCGGCGACGATGCGGTCTTCGGCCGCCTCGTCGGTGTTGACCACGAAGCCGCCGCCGACCGAGTAGTAGTCGCGCGTGGCCAGTTCGTTGCCGTCGGCGTCGTAGGCGGAGAAGCGCATGCCGTTGGTGTGGAACGGCAGCTTCTGGCGCTTGTTGAAGACCAGGTCGCGCCTTTTCGTCGAAGGCGATCTCGTGCTTGCCCAGCAGGCGAATGCGCTGCGTGCCGCGGATGCGTTCGAGCGTGGCGGGGATCTGGTCGGGATCGACCGTGTCCGGGTGCTGGCCCTCGAAGCCGAGCAGCACCGCCTTGTCGGTGCCGTGGCCGCGGCCGGTCATCGCCAGCGAGCCGTACAGCTCGGCGCGCACGCGGGCGACGCGGTCGAGCACGCCTTTCTCTTCCAGCCAGTGTTCGGCGAAGCGCGCGGCGGCGCGCATCGGCCCCACCGTGTGCGACGACGACGGTCCGATGCCGATCTTGAACAGGTCGAATACGCTGACGGCCATGGCTGCACTGCTGGGGATGCGGGAGAAACCGGCTATTCTACGCGGCACCCACGGCTTTGGCAGTCCATTCGCAAACGCATGTCCGACCTGATCCTGTACCAGCGCGATTACTGCCACCTGTGCGACCTGGCGCTGGCCGTGCTGGCCGAGGCGCGCGCGCCGGATTTCGACAGCGTGTGGGTGGACGATTCCGCCGAGCTGGAACAGCGCTACGGCACGCGCGTGCCGGTGCTGCGCGATACCTGGGACGGGCGTGAGCTGGACTGGCCGTTTGATGCCGCGGCGGTGCGCGCATTCCTGGCCACGCCGCTGTAGGACGCACTCCATGCGCGATGCTCTTCGTCACGTAACCAAGAGCAGGTAGGTTGGGGTGAGCGCAGCGAAGCCCAACATGAGGTGCGTCGACGTTGGGGTTCGCTGTGCTCACCCCAACCTACGGGCCACAAGACGATGCGCGGTTACGCGCGGCGGGACTTCAGCCGCTTGAGGATTTCCTCGCGTGCCTCGCGCAGGATCGAATCGCGGTCGAGGCTGGCGACGATGTCGGCGACGGCGCGCTTGGCGCCGGCTTCGCCCCAGGACTTGCCGGCGATCAGGTAGCGCTCGGCGGCGCGGCCGATCAGCACGGTGGCGTACCAGCCGAGCGCGCCTTGCGCCGCGGCGGTGACCACGACGGACAGGCCGGCGCTCATGCCTTTCAGTGCCGAGGCGACCAGCTGCATGCCCCAGATCGCACCCATCAAGGCGGCCAGCTGCGCCGAGATCACCGCCACCAGCCGGCCGGATTCGGCGCGGGTCAGCGGCAGGCCGTAGACGCGCGACAGCTGCACCACCATCGCCGCGTCCAGCCCGGCGGCGGCGAGCAGGTCGGCGACCGGGATCGGGTTCAGCGCCACCGCCACGCCCTTGGCGAGGCAGTACTGGCGGATCAGTTTCGCCGCCACCGCCTGGCGGGTCTGCGCGATGCGTGCGCTGACCTGGTCGGTGAGCCGGCCGGCATACAGGCCGGCGTTGATCGCCGACAGCGTCTTGCCCTCGCGCGCGGCGATCGCCAGCAGGCGTTCGCGCAGGGCGGCGACGTCGGGCGGCGCGCGGCTTGCTCGTGCGACTGTTCGTGGCCGCGCGCATCGACTTCGACCACGCGCTGCGCGGCCGGTCGCGCGGCCACCGCCAGCACGTCTTCCGCGCGCACCAGGCCGGCCACGCGCAGGCGCAGGTGCTGCAGCAGGCTGTCCAGTTCGTCGCGGCCGTAGCGGTCGGCCTTGTTCAGCGCCAGCAGCAGCGGGCGCTGGGTGGCGGCGAGCGTCTTCAGCGCGTCGAGTTCCTCGCGGGTGAGGTCGCCGTCGCAGACGAACACCACCAGGTCGCTGACCTCGGCCACTTCGAACGCCAGCCGTTCGCGCGCCTCGCCATCCAGCTCGTTGATGCCGGGCGTGTCGATCAGCACCAGGCCATCGTGCTGCGCCTCGTCCAGCACCGCGTGTTCGGCGTCGGTGGTGGTGCCGTGCAGGACGCCCACCGTGAACGCCTCGCGGCCGAGCAGGGCATTGCCCAGCGCCGACTTGCCGGCGGAGACGCGGCCGAACACGGCGACGTGCAATTCGCCGCGCTCGAGCTTGTCCAGCATGCTCTCGATGCGCGCGAAGTCGCCGGCCAGCTCGCTGCGCACCGCGGCCGGGATGGTCGGATCGTCCAGCAGCGCGCGCAGGCTGTCGGCGACCCGCGTCGAAGACCGAGCGGCGGTGCGTCACGCGGTCGGATCAGGCGATCGCCGGCCGTCGTCGGCCGGATCGAGCCGGCCTGATCCGGCCGCGCAGGCGTTGCCACAGCGTGTCGCTCGCCATCGCGGCGGCTTACTTCGGCGACCAGCTGCAGGTGCGCGGTGACCTTCACGTCGCCGCCGATCACCGAGGTGTCGGCGTAGTCGCCGGTACCCACGCCGAAGTCCAGCCGCTTCACCGTACCGGCCACGTCCAGCGTGGCGCCGCTGCCCTGCGGCTTGAACGTCACCTCGAGGCTCACCGGCTTGGTCACGCCGTGCAGGGTGAGCTGGCCGTCGGCGATCACCTGGCCACCGCTCTGGCGGAAACCGGTGGTGACGAAGTGCGCCTTGGGAAATTTCGCCACGTCGAAGAAATCCGAACCGGGCAACGCGCTGTCGCGATCGCTGTCACCGGTCTTCACGCTGGCCAGGTTCACCTCGACGTCGAACTTCGAGCTGGCGAGATTCGCGGCGTCGTAACTGATCGCGGCGGTCCACTGGCCGAACTGGCCGTCGAACGATTCGCCCTGGAAGGTGTTGCTGAAGCCGAGCGTGCTGGCCGCGGGTTGCACGGTGTAGTCGGCGGCCGCAGCGGCGCCGGGCAGGGCGAGCGCCAGCACAGGATGGCAAGTCGTTTCATGGTTGATCTCCTTCGGAAGTCGCGCGCTGGCGCAGACGGCCGAACGGCAGCATCCGGCGCAGCACGTTGTCGTTGTCGAACACATGATGTTTCAGCGCGCCGCCGACGTGCGCCACCAGCACCAGCAGCAGGAACCAGAACAGGTATTCGTGCACGCCGTGCGCAAGATCGCGCAGCGCGTCGTTCTTCTCTACCAGCGCCGGCAGGTTGAACTGCTTGAACCACTGCAGCGGCTTGCCTGTGACCGAGTTGAACCACCAGCCGCTGAGCGGGATCGCCACGATCAGCACGTACAGCACGCCGTGCACCGCGTGCGCGCCGAACTGCTGCCAGCGCGGCATCGGCTCGTCGGGCGGGCGGCGGTCGAGCATGCGCCACGCCATGCGCAGCAGCACCAGCGCCAGTACGGTCAGGCCGATCGACTTGTGCAGGGCCAGCCAGTTGATCTTCTGCATCGGTGAATGGGCCAGGTCCATCAACAGGCCGAACAGACCGTTGCCGAGGATCGCCAGCGCGATGACCCAATGGAAGAATTTGGCGACCGAACCCCATTGGCGTTCGTTGCTGCGCAGGCTCATGGTTGCTCCTTCGGGGGTGAAACGGCGTGTTCGTCGCTGATCGCTTCCAGCTCCAGCCATACGCTGACCTGGGCGCCGATCGAGTTGGGATT
The DNA here is from genome assembly GCA_963739815.1 of uncultured Gammaproteobacteria bacterium. Lineage (GTDB taxonomy): Bacteria > Pseudomonadota > Gammaproteobacteria > Xanthomonadales > Rhodanobacteraceae > Rhodanobacter. The sequence continues at coordinate 2,021,577 of CAVUBI010000001.1, read as the reverse complement.
GGCGGTAATGCCGAAGCTGTTGCGGTCCAGGCTCGCGGTAGCCGAGAAGCCGGCGACCTTGTGCAGTTCGTAGATGGTCTTGGCGGCGCGGTTGAAGGTAAACGCCAGATCCAGCGGGCGGGTGACGCCGCGCAGGGTGAGCTGGCCGTGCAACACCCCGTGCTGGTCGTCGGTGCGCTCGACACCGGTGCTGACGAAGTGCGCGTAGCGCTGGTTCGCGCAGTCGAGCAGGGCCGGTTTGCACACCGCCGCATTCCAGTCGGCGTCGCCCATGTCCAGGCTGGCCAGGTCGATGTCCAGTTCGGTGGCGGCGGTGCTCCAGTCGTGCGGGTCGAAACGCAGCCAGCCGCGTGCGACATGCAGCCGTCCGAACGGTCGCGAATAGCCGTTGTGGCTGATGCTGAAGACGATCTGGCTGTGCACCGTGTCGTAGCGCCAGGAGTTTTCGGCAGCATGCGTCGTTGCCAGCGGCAGCAGGCTTGCCGCGAGGCACCACAGCCAGCGGGTTGGGCGCAATCGGAACATGCGACGAAGTCTGGCCGATCGGTGGCGGGGCCGCCAGCATCCAAGGCTGAACGATGGGTTTCCGTGGTCGATCCAATCGGGAGACGATTGACGGCGGTACTGGCCGCTCACCTGGGAAAGCTCTTCGCCTCGAAGCTCTTGATACTTTCAGATCAAGCAAAAAGAAGCGTCGTGGCCGCAACGCGGCAACTATCAGAACGTGCGCTGCACCGAGTAGTCGGCCAGCGTGGCCAGCGCGTCGCGGTGGGCCGAGGAAGACAGCGGGGCGAGGGCTTCGCGCGCGGCGCGGGCGTGCAGTACGGCACGCTCGCGGGTGCGTTCCAGTGCGCCGGAGTCGCGGATCGAGGCGATGATGCGGTCGAGCGAATCGAGACCGCCGTGCTCGATCGCGTGGCGCAGCGACTGCGCCTGTTCCGGGCTGGCCTTCTCCAGCGCGTAGATCAGCGGCAGGGTGGGCTTGCCCTCGGCGAGGTCGTCGCCGATGTTCTTCCCCAGTGTGCCGGCGTCGCTGGTGTAGTCGAGCAGGTCGTCGGCGATCTGGAACGCGTAGCCCAGTTCCATGCCGTAGCGGCGCAGCGCGGCCACCTGGTCCTCGGGCAGGCCCCCGAGGATGCCGCCCAGCTCGGTGGCGGCGGCGAACAGCACCGCGGTCTTGCGTTCGATCACCGCGAGATAGGCCGCCTCGCTGACGTCGGCGTTGCCGATGTTGAGCAGTTGCAGCACTTCGCCTTCGGCGATCGTGTTGGTGGTGTCGGCGAGGATGCGCATGATGCGCATGTCGTCCAGTTCCACCATCAGCTGGAACGAGCGCGAGTACAGGAAATCGCCGACCAGCACGCTGGCGGCGTTGCCCCACAACGCATTGGCGGTCTTGCGGCCGCGGCGCAGGTCGGATTCGTCGACCACGTCGTCGTGCAGCAGGGTGGAGGTGTGGATGAATTCGATGATCGCGGCGAGCTTGGTGTGGCGTTCGCCGCGGTAGCCGGCGGCGCCGGCGGCCAGCACGTGCAGCATCGGCCGCAGCCGCTTGCCGCCACTGGCGATGATGTGGTCGGCGATCTGGTTGATCAGCACCACGTCGGAGGACAGCCGCTTGCGGATCAGTGCATCGACGCGCCGCATGTCGGCGGCGGCGAGGTCGCGCACATGGGCGAAGTCGGCGGGGCGGGTGGCGTCGGCGGGCATCGTGGTCATGGGGGCTTCGGGGACGTGGATCGGCTTGATTATAGGGCCTGCAACAACTTGCGCCGCGACATGTCGCCACAAACCGCTGCGCAGGGCGCGCCCCTATAATGCCGGCCATGCCTTTATCGACACCCTTCCCCCGGTGAGCAGACTCACGAATCTGGAACTGCGCAGCGCGTTGACGCTGGCTTGCGTGATCAGCCTGCGGCTGTTCGGGCTGTTCCTGATCATGCCGGTGTTCTCGCTGTACGCGAAGACGATGCCCGGCTCCACCGGCTTCATGATCGGTCTGGCGCTGGGTATCTACGGCATCGGCCAGGTGCTGCTGCAGATTCCGCTGGGGCTGCTGTCCGACCGCATCGGGCGCAAGCCGGCGATCACCCTGGGATTGATCCTGTTTGCCATCGGCGGACTGATTGCGGCGATGTCGCACACGCTCACCGGCATCGTGATCGGCCGCGCGGTGCAGGGCATGGGCGCGGTAGCCGGCGCCGGCATCGCGCTGGCGGCGGATCTCACCGCCGAGGAAAACCGCGGCAAGGTGATGGGCATCATCGGCGTGTCGATCGGCCTGGCGTTCCTGCTGGCGCTGATCCTGGGGCCGCCGCTGGAGGCGATCGCCGGACTGCCCGGCCTGTTTGCCGCCACGTCGATCCTGGCGCTGGTTTCGCTGCTGCTGCTGTGGCTGATCGTGCCCACGCCGGAGCGCCCGCGCGCACCGGCGGCGACGGGGTTCGGCCCGGTGCTGGCGATGTTGCGCGACAGCCGCATGCTGGTGCTGAACGGCTCGGTATTCTTCCTGCATGCGTTGCTCACCGCCAGCTTCGTCGGCTTGCCGCTGCTGCTGGCAAACACGCTGCAGCTGCCGGTAAACCGGCACTGGGAGCTGTATCTGCCGGTGATGACGGTCGCCGCCTTCGTGATGGGCGCGAGCATGCACCACATGCGCGAAATCGCGCAGAGCCTGCGCATCGTGACGGTCTGCGTGGTGGCGATCGGCCTGGCCCTGCTCGGCTTCGCGCTGTCCGGCAGCCACCTGGTGGCGTTCGGCGTGGCCGCGGCGGTGTTCTTCTCCGCGTTCAACCTGCTGGAGGCGGCGCTGCCCAGCCTGGTCTCGCGGCTGGCCCCGGAGCACCTGCGCGGTGCCGCGATGGGGGCGTATTCGACCAGCCAGTTCCTCGGCGCCTTCGTGGGCGGCGCGCTCGGCGGCATCGCGCTGGGCCGGCTCGGCCCGGACGGGGTGTTCGTCTGCGCCGCCGCGCTGACCTTGCTGTGGCTGCCGCTGGTGATTGCCGGGGCGCGTCGGATCGGCCGGGTGGCCGCCGTCCAGGTACAACCCGTGTAGAAGCGCACGGGGTGCGCTCCTGCACGTTTGCAGTGAAGGGCGGGCGCGCCGATGATGGGACGCTGCGGCGTGGCCGCATCATGCATCGAGTACCGCCCCGATGGCCCAGGAAATCATCGCGCTGATCGCCCAGTACGGGCTGCTGCTGGTCTTCCTCAACGTGTTGGTGACCCAGCTTGGCGCGCCGCTGCCGGTGGTGCCGACGTTGGTGGTGGCTGGTGCGCTGTCCGCAAGTGGGCAGTTGCCGTTGGCCGGCGTCGTGCCCGCCACGGTGGTCGCGTGCCTGATCGGCGATGGGTTGTGGTACTGGGCCGGCCGTCATTTCGGCGCGGGCGTGATGCGCACGCTGTGCCGCATTTCGCTGTCGCCGGACTCCTGTGTGCGGCAATCCGAATTGCGGTTTTCGCGCTGGCGCGGACAGGTCCTGTTGATCGCGAAATTCGTTCCGGGGTTGTCGACCGTGGGATCGTCGCTGGTCGGCGCGATGGGGTTGCGGTTGTCCACGTTCGTGCTGTTCGATGGGTTGGGCTCGTTGCTCTGGGCCAGCACGGCCGTTGGGCTCGGTTATGTGTTTTCCGCGCAGGTCGAAGCCGTGCTTGCGGCGCTGGTCAGTGCCGGCACGCTGGCGTTCGAGCTGCTGCTCGGCCTGTTGATGCTCTACATTTTCGGCAAATGGTGGCAGCGTCGCCGCTTGCTGCGCACATTGCTGATGGCACGCATCACGGTTGACGAGTTGAACAATGCGATGGCCGATGAGCGCGCGCCGGTGGTGGTCGACGTGCGCTCGGCGCCATCGCGCCTGCTCGACACGCGGATCATTCCCGGCGCGCTGCTGGCGGATGCCGGCGGCATCGACCGCACCGTGCATGACATCCCGCTCGACCGCGAGCTGGTGATCTACTGCAACTGCCCGAACGAAGTGACCGCCGCCACGGCCGCAAAAGTCCTTCTCGGGCAGGGTTACCGGCGTGTCCGTCCGCTGCTTGGCGGGCTGGATGCGTGGGATGCAGCCGGTTTCGCGGTCGAGCGACTGCCGCTGGTGGCCGAAAGTACCGTCGATGGATCGGTGAGCTGATCATTCCTGGCGGTTGATAGGCGGAATTTACGCGTTGCATACGCGGATCGGCCGAATCGCTACCCCTTTCTTATACGGCGCTTCCTACAGTGCCTGCCTCATCCTGTGAGGCGGCCTCGATGGATTTCGTCTACCTGTTGTTCCTGCTCGTGCTCGGTGCAGCCGTGCTCGGCTTCCTGCTGCTCTGCGACCGGCTCGGCCCGCGCCCATGAGCCGCGCCTGTCCGTTCTCCTCATCCGCCGTCCCACGCGTGAGTTCGCTGCCATGAATGTCCTTTATGTGCTCGCCGCGTTGGTCGCGGTCGTGTTGACGGGCTACCTGTGCGTGGCCCTGCTCAAGCCGGAGTGGTTCGAATGACCACCAACGACTTCCTGCAGATCGGCCTGTTCCTGCTTGTGTTGCTGCTGCTGGTGAAGCCGGTCGGCAGCTACATGGCGCTGGTATTCGCCGAGGCGCCGAACCGCATCACCCGCTTCGGCGCTCGCGTGGAACGCGGCATCTATCGTCTGTGCGGCATCCGCACCGACGAGGACATGGGCTGGAAGCGCTACGCGCTGGCCATGCTGCTGTTCAACGTGCTCGGCGTGCTGGCAGTGTATGTGCTGCAGCGGACACAGCCATGGCTACCGTTGAACCCGCAGCACTTCGCCGCGGTGTCGCCGGACTCGGCGATGAACACCGCGATCAGCTTCGCCAGCAACACCAACTGGCAGAGTTATGCCGGCGAATCGACGATGAGCTACCTGACCCAGATGCTGGGGCTGGCGGTACAGAACTTCCTGTCGGCGGCGACCGGCATCGCGGTGCTGGTGGCGGTGGTGCGCGGCTTCAGCCGGCGCAGTACGAGCGGTCTTGGCAGCTTTTGGGTCGACCTGACGCGCAGCACGCTGTACGTGCTGCTGCCGCTGTCGCTGTTGATGGCCCTGCTGCTGGTCTCGCAGGGCGTGGTGCAGAACTTCAAGCCGTATGTCGACGTGCCGGTGCTGCAGACCAGCAGCTACAGCGTGACGGTGAAGGACGCCACGGGTCATGCCGTGACGAAGGACCTGCCGGTCGCCACGCAGACGCTGCCGATGGGTCCGGCCGCCTCGCAGGTCGCGATCAAGATGCTCGGCACCAACGGTGGCGGCTTCTTCAACGCGAACTCGGCGCATCCATACGAAAACCCCACGCCGTTCTCCAACTTCATCGAGATGCTGGCGATCTTCCTGATCCCCGGTGGCCTGTGCGTGATGTTTGGCCGGATGGTTGGTGATCGGCGGCAGGGTTGGGCGATCCTCGCCACGATGCTGCTGATCTTCATCCCGCTGACGATCGGCCTGGTCGCGGCGGAGCAGGCCGGCAACCCGGCGCTGCACGGGCTGGCGGTGGATGCGCAGGCCTCGGCGCTGCAGGCCGGCGGCAACATGGAAGGCAAGGAAACGCGCTTCGGCATCGTCTCGTCGGGCCTGTTCACAGCGATCACCACGGCCGCCTCGTGCGGCGCGGTGAACGCGATGCACGATTCGCTGACGCCGCTCGGCGGCCTGGTGCCGATGTGGCTGATGCAGCTGGGCGAGGTGATCTTCGGCGGCGTCGGCTCCGGCCTGTACGGCATGCTCGCCTTTGCCGTCGTCGCGGTGTTCATCGCCGGGCTGATGGTGGGCCGCACGCCGGAATACCTCGGCAAGAAGATCGAGGCGTACGAGATGAAGATGGCCAGCCTTGCGGTACTGCTGCCGTGCGCGCTGGTGGTGATCGGCACCGCGATCGCGGTGATGCTGCCGGCCGGCGCGGCGGGCGTGGCCAATCCCGGCGCGCACGGTTTCAGCGAGATGCTGTACGCGGTCAGCTCGGCCTCCAACAACAACGGCAGCGCGTTCGGCGGACTTTCGGCCAACACGCCGTTCTGGAACGTGCTGCTGGGCCTGTGCATGTTCCTGGCGCGCTTTCCGCTCGCCATCGCGATGCTGGCGATGGCCGGCTCGCTCGCCGCCAAACGCCACGTGCCCGAATCCGCCGGCACGTTGCCCACGCACACGCCGTTGTTCGTCACCCTGCTGGCTTGCGTGGTGATCGTGGTCGGCGCACTGACCTTCCTGCCGGCACTGGCCCTGGGGCCGATCGCCGAATCCCTGATGTCGGGACACTGAGTCATGACCGCACATACTCAAGCTGCAAGTGGCTTCAACCAGGAGCTGGTGCTCGCGGCCGTCGCCGATGCGTTCCGCAAGCTGTCGCCGCGGGTGCAGTTCCGCAACCCGGTGATGTTCGTGGTGTTCGTGTGCAGCGTGCTGACCACGCTGCTGTGGGCGCAGGCGCTCGCCGGCCATGGCGAGGCGTCCACGGGTTTCATCTTCTGGGTCAGCCTGTGGCTGTGGTTCACCCTGCTGTTTGCGAACTTCGCCGAGGCGCTGGCGGAAGGGCGCGGCAAGGCACAGGCCAATGCCTTGCGCGGCTCGCGCAAGGACGTGATCGCGAAGAAGCTCGCCACGGCCGACCGCCACGCGGCGATCACCTTCACACCATCCAGCGAACTGCGCAGCGGCCACCACGTGCTGGTCGAGGCGGGCGAACAGATGCCCGGCGATGGCGAGGTGGTGGTTGGTGCGGCCAGCGTGGACGAGAGCGCGATCACCGGCGAATCCGCACCGGTGATCCGCGAATCCGGTGGCGACCGCAGCGCGGTCACCGGTGGCACCCGCGTGTTGTCGGACTGGCTGGTGGTGCGCATCACCAGCAATCCGGGCGAGAGCTTCCTCGATCGCATGATCGCGATGGTGGAAGGTTCCAGGCGGCGCAAGACGCCGAACGAGATCGCGCTGACCATCCTGCTGGCGAAGTTCACTCTGATCTTCCTGCTCGCCTGTACCACCTTGCTGCCGTACTCGATCTACAGCGTGAAGGCGGCCGGTGTGGGTCATCCGATCACGCTCACCGTGCTGGTCGCGCTGCTGGTGTGCCTGATCCCCACCACCATTGGCGCGCTGCTGTCGGCGATCGGCATCGCCGGCATGGACCGGATGATCCGCGCCAACGTGATCGCCACCTCCGGTCGCGCGGTCGAGGCGGCCGGCGACGTCGACGTGCTGTTGCTGGACAAGACCGGCACGATCACCCTGGGCAATCGCCAGGCGGTGGCGTTCTACCCGGCGCCGGGTATCGACGAAAAGATCATGGCCGAGGCCGCGCAGCTGGCCTCGCTGGCCGACGAAACACCGGAGGGTCGCAGCATCGTGGTGCTGGCGAAGGAGAACTTCGGCCTGCGCGAGCAGCAGCTCGAGGCGATGCACGCGCAGTTCGTGCCGTTCACCGCGCAGACCCGCATGAGTGGCGTCGATTTCGGTACGCGGCAGATCCGCAAGGGCGCACTGGATGCCGTGGAGAAACATCTGCAGGCGCAGAACAGCCACCTGCCGCCGCTGGTCAAGCGCATGGCCGAGGACATCGCGCGGCGCGGTGCCACCCCGCTGATCGTCACTGAGGGCGCGACCGCGCTGGGCGTGATCGAACTGAAGGACATCGTCAAGGGCGGCATCAAGGAGCGCTTCGCCGAGATGCGCAAGATGGGTATCAAGACCATCATGATCACCGGCGACAACCCGCTCACCGCCGCGGCCATCGCGGCCGAGGCTGGCGTCGACGACTTCCTCGCCGAGGCCACGCCGGAAGCGAAGCTGAAACTCATCCGCAGCATCCAGGCCGAGAACCGGCTGGTGGCGATGTGCGGCGACGGCACCAACGATGCGCCGGCGCTGGCGCAGGCCGACGTGGCGGTGGCGATGAATACCGGTACGCAGGCCGCGAAAGAGGCCGGCAACATGGTCGACCTCGACTCCAACCCGACCAAGCTGATCGAGGTGGTGGAGATCGGCAAGCAGATGCTGATCACCCGCGGCTCGCTCACCACGTTCTCGATCGCCAACGACATCGCCAAGTATTTCGCGATCATCCCGGCCGCGTTCGCCACCACCTACCCGGCGCTGAACACGCTCAACGTGATGCATCTGGCCACGCCGCAGAGCGCGATCCTGTCGGCGGTGATCTTCAACGCGCTGATCATCGTCTGCCTGATTCCGCTGGCGCTGAAGGGCGTGAAGTACCGCGCGCTCGGCGCCGGTGCGCTGCTGCGCCGCAACCTGCTGGTCTACGGGCTGGGCGGCATCGTGGTGCCGTTTGTCGGCATCAAGCTGGTCGACCTGTTGCTGGTCCTGCTGGGGCTGTCCTGATGCGCATCCTAGTCATCGCCACGCTCGCCGCGGCACTCGCCCCTGGCCTCGCCAACGGCATGCCGGCAAGCAACATCACCGGCAATGTCGCGCTGATCTCCGATTACATGTTCCGCGGCCTCACCCAGACCTGGGGTCGCCCGGCGATCCAGGGGGGTGCCGACTACGCCAATCCGAATGGCTTCGCGGCCGGCTTCTGGGGTTCGAGTATCAGTGAGCGCAGCTATCCGGGCGGTGCGATGGAGCTGGATCTGTATGCCAGCTACGGTCAGACGATCAGCAGCGACTGGTCATGGCGAGTCGGCATCTATGGCTACGTCTATCCTGGCGCCAATCTCGATCAAGCCGGGCCCGCATCGCGTTCGCTCAATACGGTCGAGGCCAACGTCGCGTTGAGCTGGAAGCAGTTCACGCTGAAGTACAACCACTCGCTTACCGATTACTTCGGCGTGGATACGGAGCAAGGTTATCGCAGTGATTCCAGGGGCACGGGCTATCTGCAACTGGACGTCGCCTTCCCGCTGAGTGATGCATGGAGCCTGGCGCTGCATGCCGGCCACACCCACTACATCACCACGTTGGCGACCCCACTGGCCAACGGTGCGCGCGATCCCGGCTACAGCGATGTCGGCGCCACGCTGAAGTACCAGGTCGCCGCGCACTGGTCGCTGAGTGCGGGCCTCACCTATGCCACCAACGCGAACTTCTATCGCCGCACTTCCAGCTTCCTCGATGCCAGTGACACGCGCAATGTCGGCGGTTTGCGCGGCTTCGTGATGCTGCAAGGAAGTTTCTGAGGACGTCCCATGAGCAAGCAATTGCGCCAAGCCATCGTCCTGCTGTTGCTGATGACCGCGATCACCGGCGTGCTCTATCCGCTGGCCGTCATCGGGCTGGCGCAACTGCTCTTTCCGGGCCAGGCCAATGGCAGCCTGGTCGCAAAAGACGGCAAGCCGGTCGGCTCGGCCCTGATCGGGCAATCATTCACCGAGCCGGAGTACTTCTGGGGTCGGCCATCGGCCACCGCGCCGAATCCGTACAACGCCACTGCCTCGTCGGGCTCCAACCTGGGTCCGACCAACCCGGCGTTGACCGAGGCGGTGAAGCAGCGCATCGCCGCACTGCACGCGGTCGATCCGGGCAACAGCGCGCCGGTGCCGGTGGACCTGGTCACCGCCTCGGGCAGCGGACTCGACCCGGAGATCAGCCCGGCCGCGGCGCAGTACCAGCTGGCGCGGGTGGCAAGGGCTCGCGGGCTGAGTCCTGCGCGGGTGCAGGCGCTGGTGAACGCATGCACCCGCGGCCGCCAGTTCGGCCTGCTCGGCGAGCCGCGGGTGAACGTGCTGCAGCTCAACCTGGCGCTGGACGCGGCGCAGGCGCACGGCAGCTGATCGCGCTACCGTAGCGCCATTCCACGGACCGACCCTGGCATGAGCGAACCCTCCCGTGAAGCACGCGCCGATGCCCTGCTCGGCACGGTGCACGACGACAGCCGGCGGCTGAAGGTGTTCCTCGGCGCCGCGCCGGGCGTCGGCAAGACCTATGCGATGCTGTCGGCCGCGCGCGAGCTGAAGCGGCAGGGCGTGGACGTGGTGGTCGGCCTGGTCGAGACGCACGGCCGCGCCGAGACGGAGGCACTGCTGGAAGGGCTGGAGGTGCTGCCGCGCCGGAAGGTGAACCATCGGGGCCGCGATTTCACGGAGTTCGATCTGGACGCCGCGCTGGAGCGGCATCCGGCCGTGCTGCTGGTGGACGAACTGGCGCACGGCAACCTGCCCGGCGGGCGGCACGAGCGGCGCTGGCAGGACATCGCCGAGCTGCTCGACGCCGGCATCGAGGTCTATACCGCGCTGAACGTGCAGCACCTGGAAAGCCTCAGCGACCAGGTGCGCCGGATCACCGGGGTCAACGTGCGCGAGCGGGTGCCGGATGCGTTCCTCGACCGCGCCCGCGACATCGTGCTGGTCGACCTGCCGCCGCGCGAGCTGATCACGCGGCTGAAGCAGGGCAAGGTCTACGTGCCGGAGACCGCGGCGGCGGCGCTGGATGCGTTCTTCTCGCCGACCAACCTGGGCGCGCTGCGCGAGCTGGCGATGGACACCATGGCCGGCCACGTCGACAACGACCTGCGCGAGTCGATGCTGGCGCGCGGCGGCACGATGCCGGTGCGCCGCCGCGTGCTGGCGGCGATCGACGGCCATGCGCAGAGCGAATACCTGGTGCGCGTGGCGCGGCGCATCGCCGAGCGCCGCGGCGCGCCGTGGAGCGTAGCCTTCGTCGACACCGGCGCACGGCTGGAGCCGGCCCGGCGCGAGCGACTGGAGGCGGCGCTGCGGCTGGCGCGCCGGCTCGGCGGCGACACCGTGGTGCTGCGCGGCGCGACCATCGCCGACGAACTGCTGGCGCATGCCGACCGCGAGGGCGTGGGCCAGATCCTGCTGGGACGTACCCGCGAGCGCCTGCTGGCGCGCATGGTCGGCCGCTCGCTGACCCAGCAGCTGCTGCGCCGCGGCGCGCACCTGGAGCTGACCATCATCGCCACGCCGAGCGAGCGGGCGGCGTCGCGGCGACGGCTGCGTTTTCCCGGCGGGCGGGGTTCGCGCGGCGAATACGCCTACGCCACGCTCGCCACGCTGGTCGCGTTGGGCCTGTCGTTTGTCGCCGACCGCTACCTGTCGGTAGCCAATCTGTCGCTGATCTTCCTCACCGCGGTGCTGGCGGTGGCGGTGCGCACGCGCATGGCGGTGGCCGTCTATACCGCCATCCTGTGTTTCCTCGGCGACAACTTCTTCTTCGCGCCACCGCGCTACACGCTGGCCATCGCGAATCTCGACGATGTGCTGGCGGTCAGCCTGTTCCTGATCGTGGCACTGGTGTGCAGCCACCTGGCGACGCGGCTGGCCAGCCAGGTGGAGTCGCTGCGCGCCGCCCAGGTGCAGTCTCGCGCGCTGCTGGCGCTGGGCCAGCGGCTGGCCACCAGTACCGACGCCGAGGGCATCCGCAAAGCGGGCGCCACCGCCTTGGCGCAGGCCCTGCGCGGCGAGGCGGCGATCCTCGTCCGCGATGCCGGCGGCCGGTTGCAGGTAGCTGCCTGCGCGCCGCGTGAATTCGCCTTGTCGGCGCAGGACCTGGCCGCCGCCGACTGGAGCGAACGGCACGCGGCACAGGCCGGGCGGCATACCGATACGCTCAACGCCGCGCCGTGCTGGATGCTGCCGTTCGGCGGCGAGGAGAGCCGGCTTGGCGTGGCCGCATTGCGTTTTGCCGCGGGCAGCAGCGCGCCCGACCAGGACCAGCGCAGCCTGGCGCTGGCGATGGTGCAGGACATCGGCCAGGCACTGGAACGCGCGCGCCTGGCCGACGAACTGGAAGGCGCCCGCGTGCAGGGCGAGACCGAGCGCCTGCGCAACGCGCTGCTGTCGTCCGTGTCGCACGACCTGCGCTCGCCGCTGGCCTCGATGATCGGCGCGGCCGACACGCTGGCCAGCTACGGCGAACAGCTGCCGCCGGGCGAGCGCCGCGAACTGCTGGAGGCGATCCTGGGCGAGGGCCAGCGGCTGGACCGCTACATCCAGAACCTGCTCGACATGACCCGGCTCGGCCACGGTACGCTCAAGCTCAACCGCGACTGGACCGATGTCGCCGAGATCGTCGCCGCGGCGGTCGGTCGCCTGCGCAAGCTGTTTCCGACACTACGGGTGGAGACCGTGCTGCCGCCCGACACGCTGTTGCTGTTCGTGCATCCGGCGCTGATCGAGCAGGCCTTGTTCAATATCCTGGAGAACGCCGCGCGCTTCTCGCCCGCCGACGAAGCGGTGCAACTGGTGGTGCGCGGCGAGGGCGGCCGATTGCTGATCGACGTCAGCGATCGCGGCCCCGGCATCCCGGAGGCGGAGCGGGCGCTGATCTTCGACATGTTCTATTCGGTGTCGCGCGGCGACCGCGCCAGCCAGGGCACCGGCCTCGGCCTGGCGATCTGCCGCGGCATGATCGGCGCGCACGGCGGCAGCGTGGAAGCGTTGCCGCGCGACGGCGGCGGCAGCACGATCCGTATTACCCTGCCGCTGCCTCCACCCCCCGATCGTGCGCCATGAATGCCTCGCCCCGCGTGCTGGTGATCGACGACGAACCGCAGATCCGCCGCTTCCTCGACATCGGCCTGCGCGCCGAAGGCTACGAGGTACTGCTGGCTGCCAACGGCGCGGAGGGCCTGGCGCTGGCGGCCACGCAGTCGCCGGACCTGGTGATCCTCGACCTCGGCCTGCCCGACATGGAGGGTCACGCCGTGCTGGCCGAGCTGCGCCAGTGGAGCCAGCTGCCGGTGCTGATGCTGTCGGTGCGCAACGCCGAGAGCGAGAAGGTGAGTGCGCTGGACCACGGCGCCAACGACTACATGACCAAGCCGTTCGGCATCCAGGAACTGATGGCGCGTCTGCGCGCACTGCTGCGCAATCGGCCGGGCGAGCCGGAACATCCGCCGCGTTACGACGACGGCCATCTGGCCGTCGACCTGGCGCGGCGCGAAGTGAGCCTGGACGGTGCGCCGCTGGCACTGACCCGCAAGGAATACGCCGTGCTGGCGCTGCTGCTGCAGCACGCCGGTCGCGTGGTCACCCAGCAGCAGCTGCTGCGCGAGGTGTGGGGGCCGACCCATGTCGGCGACAGCCAGTACCTGCGTATCGTCATCGGCAAGCTGCGGCAGAAACTGGGCGACGATCCGGCTCACCCGCGCTGGCTGAAGACAGAGCCGGGCGTGGGCCACCGCTTCATCGTGAACTGAACGCCCCGGCCCCGCCGTTCGGCGCCGACCGCCGGCAGCGGACGGCGCCGACCCGCGGTTCAGGTTTTCCGCGTCTGGACTCGGCCCTTCCCGCGGTTATGATAGCCAGCCTGATCCACCACTCCGGCCGCAACCCATCGCATACTTGCGGCCGGCTCAACGAGGACATTCCCATGGCACGTGGCGTCAACAAAGTCATCCTGGTCGGCAACCTCGGCGCGGACCCCGAAATGCGCCACACCGGCGGCGGCACCGCCATCACCACGATCAATCTGGCTACCTCCGAATCGTGGACCGACAAGCAGTCGGGCGAGAAGCAGGAGCGCACCGAATGGCACCGCGTGAAGCTGTTCGGCCGGCTGGCCGAGATCGCCGGCGAGTATCTCAAGAAAGGCCGCCAGGTCTACATCGAAGGCTCGCTGCGCACCGACAAGTACACCGACAAGCAGGGCGTCGAGCGCTACAGCACCGACGTCATCGCCAGCGAGATGCAGATGCTCGGCGGCAATGAGGGCGGCGGCGGTGGTCAGCGCGAACGTCCGCAGAGCAGCGGCGGTCAGCGTCAGGGTGGCGGCAGCTACGGTGGCGGTTCGCCGCGTGGCGGCAACGACGACTACAACCAGTCGCGCCCGTCGTCACCGGCACCGGCCGATAGCGGCTTCGCTGACGACGAGATCCCGTTCTAGATTCCACCGTCCCGACGATTTTGCGTTTCCCCGAGCAGCTCGCCGATTGGCGGGCTGTTCTTGCGTCAGGGGGCGATTTTCTCGTCGCTGCGCAAACGCGCTGCCGCCGACGCGGCATTCACCTGCAGCGTGCCGTTGGAAACCTGGCTGCTTTGCAGCAGCAAGTCGTGCACCGAACGCGCATCCAGTCTGGGTGCCATGGACAGCAACAAGGCGGTGATGCCGCTCACATGCGCCGCCGCCATGGACGAGCCGGAGGTGAAGTCATAGCCGCCACCGGGCTGGGTGGTCAGGATGTCGGTGCCGGGGGCGCTCAACACGCCGGCCGGCGCTTTTGATGCATTGCTGGTGCGCACGACGATGACTCCCGGCGCACTGTCGGGGAATCCGCCGACGTTTCCGTCCGGCGGCATGGCCGTGATCACGATGCGGCCCTGGTCCAGCAGTCGGGCAAGCAATTGGGCGAGCAACGGATCGGCGGGGCCGCCCAGGCTCAGGTTGACGATGCGTGTATCGGTGTCGATGACCGCCGCCAACGCCTTGGCGAGGGTGAAGGTGTTGCAGCGTGCACCGGCATGCGGCGCCAGCGGATACCAGCAGGCCTTGTAGACGCCGAGGATGGCCTTGGGCGCCATCCCCACGATGCCCTGGTGGTTGTCGGCGATGGCGGCGATCACGCCAGCGACTTCGGTACCGTGGCTGTCGCGGTCGAACATGGCGTTGTCCGCATCGACCAGGTTGCGCATGGCGTGAACGTGCCCCTCCAGGTCCGGGTGCGCCAGGTCGGCACCGGTATCGATGATCGCGATGTGAACCCCGGCGCCCTGGCTGAGGTTGTGCACCACGGCGGCATCGGTTTCGACGAAGCCGCGTTGAAGATCGGCATAAGGATCGTTGTACCGGTGCGCCGCTTGCGGCGGCGCATCCGCGTAAACGGAATAGTCCTGCAGCGGTTGGGCGAGCCGCACCCGGGCGTCCGCGACGAGTGCCTTGAGCAGGCTGTCGCGAGTCATGCCCGCAGGCGGTGTCAGCACCACGCAGTACAGGTCGAGCGCCTTGATGGGCCAGCCGGCCACTTGGCGCAATCCATAGGCTTTCTTCAGCGCGGCGATCGTCGACGTCGCGTGCTGGCCGGCGCCGTAGCTTCCTGTCGGGTTATAGCCCAGCAAGCTGGAACCGGCGTGCGTGGCCGGTGGGGCAAGGGGGTTGGCGACGGCCAGCACGATGTCGCGCTGGCTGTCCATGGATGACACGCTGGTCACCGAGGGGTGGCTCGGAGCGGCCTGATCATCGACGGGCAACGTGGCGCGTGTGTGCGCGCAGGCACTCAGGGCCATCGCGGCGACGAGGATGAGGGCGCCGTACTTCATGGCGTGGTGGCGACAGGCTCTGCCAGGCGGATGCCGCGCTCGGCGCGCAGCTGCTGCAGCACATGTTGTTCCGTCGATGTGGTGTCCTTGGCCACGACCGTATAGGCACCGACGTCATTGGGGCCGCCGATCACCTGCAAGCCGAGTTTGTGCAGCAACGCATTCCAGTCGGCCAGTGTCATGCTCGCGGCAGGCACGACGTGCATCGCACCAGGTGTGATCGGGCCCGAGGCAGCCGCTGCGGGCGTCTCGCTAAGGGTGTGGTACAGGGGATTGTTGCCTTCCGACCACAGTTTCATGCCCAGCGCGCCGATGCCGAGGGCCTGGACAAGCACGGCGGCGGCCAGTGCGCGGGTCAACCAGCTTGCCGGTCGCGAGCGGATGGGTTCCTCCTGCGGAGCCGGCGCATCGAGACGGCTCAGCAAGTGCTTCAGCCCGACGTTGGCGTCGAGGGGGATGTCGGAAGGCAGCGACATGGCCAGCCGCAGCCGGCTTTGCCGTGCAAACTCGGCGCGACAGGATTCGCAGAGCGCGAGGTGGCTCATCAGCGATTCGGCCTGTTCCTGCGGGGCGCTGCCTTGCAGTACCCAGGGCATGGCCTCCCAGGCACGGGCGCAGTCCTTGCCGGGGTTTGTCTGGAACATCATGGCGCGTTCTCCTCGCGTACAAGCGAGTCTCCAGCCAGGGAAGGAAGCACGTTGCGCAGCTTTACCCGCGCGTGGAACAGCCGCGCCTTCACCGTGCCCACCGGGCACTGCATGATGGCGGCAACGTCGTCCAGGGAATGACCGACGCCGTAGACCAGCTCGATCACGACGCGCTGGTCCACCGACAGGTGATCGAGGCCCTTGCTCAGCCAGTCGCGCAATTCGCGGTCTTCGTCCGGATTGTGGGAGGGTGTGCGATCTTGCGGCAGCGCATCGTCGGAGACAGGCTCGTCGCCATGCTGCCGCAGTGCCTTCAAGCCGCAGCGATAGGCGATGCCCATGATCCACGTGGAAACACGCGAGTCGCCGTGGAAGCTGCCGGCTTTCTGCCAAGCGATCCAGAAGCAGTCGTTGATGACTTCCTCGATGATATCGGCGCGCCGCGTCAGGCGGGACAGGAAGCGGCATAACCTGCCGTGGTAACTGCGGTAAAGCACCGCCAGCGCGGCGCGGTCGCCCGCCGACATGCGCTGGAGCAGCATGCGGTCGGTGGCGTCAGCGTCGGTATCAGCGTCGTTCATGGCTTCGCAGCAGGCGGTCGGACCACGGTCAGTCAGTACGTAAGTACCGTTTCAGCCCCCAAAAGTTGCCGTGCATCAAAAAGATCGGGAGATCGTTGCCATCCAGGGCTGCGCGCTCAGGTCCCGCGTCGATCGCCGCGATCCCAGGTCCGTCATGACGCGATCGAGTTCCACCCGCCAGGGCCCGCTGACCCACATCAGCCCTGCATGGCCGTAGCGGTAGAAACTTCCGCGATCCTGGCGATAGGAACTCTCGTGATCGTAGCCCCAGGAGTCCGGGTATCTGTAGCGCGAGGGTGGGGTATGGGCAACGCCCGCACCTGCAGAAAGGGAAACATGCTCCGTCAACGGCCAGTGGACATCGAGGTCGGCGGCGGCATGCACCCGCTGATCCCCGGCGCCGATGATGCGGATAGCCGACAGGCCGAACGTCAGGATGTCCCGGTATATCCAGTTGAATCCTGCTTCCCCGTGATCGTAGGCGGGCCAACCGGTCCAGCCGGAATAACGGTAGTAAAGCAGGTTGGCCTGCAGCTGCCAGTCGCTGGAAAGCGGCCAGTAACGTGATCCCTGGACCAGGGCCTGGGTGATGCGTCCCGGCGCGCGCACCTCGGTGCCGCCGGACAATCCCAGTGACCAGCCTGCCGGCGAGGTCCAGGAAATGGCCCCCTGCACGGCCGGTGTGGCAGGCGTGATCGCCACGCCGCGATCGACCAGTTGCGAACTGAGCGCGAGTGCGCCGTTGATGTTTTTCGACTGGGCGTGCAGCAGGGCGGGATGACATGCCGCGATCGCCATGGCGAGCCAACCAAGCCCGGTGCGGATACGGTAGCCGCCGCGGATGCGCAAGTCGGGACGGAGGGGCCAGCCAAGGTGTCGGTGCAACACGATTTTCGCCCACGGTGGGCAACACGCCGCCATGAAAATTACCCGGTACTCCAACGCAAGGGAGCCACGCCGCGAACGGGCACAGCCGCGGAGGAAACCAGAAGTTCTAATCCGGAGGCGGTTGAGCCACATCGCTTCGTCATTCGGTTGACCAGGTATGGCTGCCCTAGGTGGCACCGTCGCACCACGAAGGGCATGCATGCCTTATAACCGATTTGCGCGTGGAGGGATGGCCCGCCTGCGGATGGGGCCCGGCGCGATGGAGATCGCCGGGCCGGGTCCGGCGACCGGCTTGCCTCCAGATGGAGAGGCCAAGAGCCCCGTCGCGCCGGCGCGCGGGGAAGTGGATCCGGCCACGCGCCGGCGCCCCTGCGCACCGTCAGAACGCTGCGCTCACTGAAATCGTGAAGGCGCTCAGGTCTTTCGCGTTGGTCACCGGCGCCCCGGGTGGCGCCCCGAAAATGTTCGTGCTGGCGCCATTGAACCGGCTGAAGCGGAACCAGGTGGCATAGATCCTGAAATTGGCCAGGGAGGTGAAGGACTCCTTGCCGAAGGGCACCCAGAACACGCTGACCAGGTTGCTGGTGGTGTCGGGACTGCCATACGGGACGTAGCGGGCGGGGTCGCGTGATCCTGTGCTCACCATATGGGACAGTGCGATGCCGTAGCTCTGCCTGAAGGTGTAGATGGCGGTCGATATCTGATCGCGGGCGTCGCCGTGCGCCAGCGCGAGGAGGCCCGGCACGGCAGGGCTGGGGGGCGTGCTGCCGTAATCGCGATTCTCGAAGATGTTCACGTAGCTGAGCTGCACGATGTTCTGCCGGTTGCCCAGGTACTGGTAAGTCAGGTCGTAACCCAGGTCCGTGATGTCGTCTGCGGGTCCGAGACGGGGGCGCTGGCGCCGGGTGTTCAACGCGACCACGCCCGCCGAGAAGAACTGGGTCTTGAACTCCTTCATGTAGGCAAAGCGCAAATATCCCGTGTCGCTGAGCTTGCCCGGATCGCCGCCGACGGAATAGCCCAGCTGATCCTGCACGGACGCCTGCAACGAGTTGTAGGTGCCGATTTCGCCATACCAGTCCGAGTCGTACAGACCGTAGACCGTGGCACCGATGACGCGATTGGCCGGCGCGGCGGGGCTGGAAAGATTCAGCAGGGTGCCGGTGACTCCCGGTGGGCCCAGGGTCGATGCGGCCGGCAGGACGGCGAGGGGATCGTTGAACCCGGGGTTGTTGTTGACGCTCACGCCGAGCGTCAGATCCTTGCCGCCGAGCTTGAGCGTCTTGGCGACAAAGCGCAGGTCGAGGTTGCTCAGCTTGGTGTTGTATTTGCCGTTCCCGATGTTGTCGGTCTCGATTTTGACGAACCCCCCCACGTGATCGGTCAGTCGCCCGGCCAGGTAGAGATCGGCTTCGCTCAGCCGGGTCCTGCTGTCGCCGCGGACGGGATTGGTGTGTGCTTCGATGAGCTGCGCGGACACCGGTAGCGTGCCGCTGATGTTTTCATCGGTGTAGCCGTTGAGCTTGAAGCGCATGCCGGTTGGCGTCAGCGCTGGCCCGTTGTCGCCGCCGCCGTAGGCACTGGAGTGGCAAACCGCGCAGACGTAGCCGGTCTGTCGGGCAAACGCGGGAATCGCCTGGGCGGTATTGCTGGCGAGCAGCAGCAGGAGCGCGAGGCCGTGCCACAGGTACGTGTTGCCGGGCCGGCAAGTCGCGCGTCGGTTCAGGAAAGGCAACATGAGATCTCCTTGTCTTGGTCGGGGGCGGCAGTAAACGAAGAACCATGAGCCCGTCAGCGATGGCACCCTCGGTGCCCCCGGCACCACCAGCCCATCGCTGCAAGATGTGCGTGAGTGACGGTCCGGCCGCGAAAGGTTGCGCTGGTCCCCGAATGCGCGGCGATCGCGTCCGTTCGGCAACGCCGTAGCCGATCGCCGACGAGACGATTACCGGCGTTCCGCCGCTGCGGATGCCCGACGCAACCTTTGCCCGGTCAGGCGGCACTCAGCCATGTACGTCGTCATCCAATGATTTACAGCCTGGCCTGAACCATGGAAATCGAACGCATCCAGTTGCAGAAGCATGGCGACAACCGCGGCATGCTCATCGCGTTGGAACAGGATCGGAACGTGCCTTTCGCGATCCGGCGCGTGTACTACATCTTCGCCACGAAGAACGATGTGCATCGTGGCCGCCACGCGCACCGCCATCTCAATCAACTGGCGGTGGCGGTACGCGGCTCGGTCACCTTTCTGCTGGATGACGGCAGCGGGGCGGTGGAGGTCGTGCTCGACGACCCCTCGCAGGGCCTGCTGCTCGGTCGCATGGTGTGGCGCGAGCTTTACGATTTCAGCGACGACTGCGTGCTGATGGTGCTGGCCGACCATCTGTACGACCCGGATGACTACATCACCGACTACGCCGACTTCCTGCGCGAGGTCAGTGGCGCTGTGCGGCTGGAGGACATGACAGCATGCCAAGGCCGCTAGTCCTTGTCGGTGCCGGCGAGTTCGCGCAGATCGCCTGCGAATACTTCGAGCACGACAGCGACTACGACGTCATCGCCTTCAGTGTCGAACGCGATTACCTCGTGCAGCCGGTGCTGGCGGGTCGTCCCGTGGTGGCCTACGAAACACTGGAGGCGCACTATCCGCCGGCCGACGTGGACGTGTTTGTCGCGATTCCGTCCAGCCAGCTCAACCGCCTGCGCACGCGCCTTTACCAGGATGTGAAACGTCGGGGCTACCGGCTTGCCACGTATGTCAGCACGCGCGCTTTCGTTTGGCGCAATGCCGAGGTGGGCGAGAACAGCTTCATCTTCGAAGGCAACGTGGTCCAGCCCTTCGTGCGCATCGGCAACAACTGCATTCTGTGGAGCGGCAACCACGTGGGGCATCGCACGGTCGTGCACGACAATGTGTTCATTGCCTCGCATGCGGTCATTTCGGGCTACTGCGAGATCGGCGAGAACAGCTTCCTCGGCGTGAACTCCACCTTCAATGATCACGTGAAGGTGGCGCCCGACAATGTGATTGGCGCCGGCGCGCTGGTCACGCGCGATACCGAGCCGGGCCGCATCTATGTCGGCTCGCCGGCCCGTGCCGTGCCCGGCAAATCCAGCCTCGACGTGAGGCTTTGAAGCGCGCATGTTCGAGTGGACCAAGAAAGGACTGGTGTTCGAAACCGCGCGGCATGGCGTGGGCGGCTGGATGCGCCACTCGGCGCTGACGCCGACCCCGTACCGCATCGACGACGACGCTCATCCGCGTCTACGCGGGTTTTCGCGATGACGATGGCGTCAGCCGCATCGGCTATGTCGATGTGCGGGCGGACGATCCGGCGACGATCGTGCGCGTCAGTGCCGAGCCGGTGCTCGACATCGGCCGGGGCGGCTGCTTCGACGACAACGGCATGATCCTGGGTGATGTGGTCGACGGCCCGGGCGGACTGCACATGTTCTATGTCGGCTTCCAGCGTGTGGCCAAGGCCAAGTTCCTGGCCTTTACCGGCCTGGCGATTTCGACCGATGGCGGCGATCACTTTCGCCGCATGCAGGAAACGCCGATCCTGGATCGCGCGCCCGGCCGCAGCACCATCGGCGCGGTGCATTCGGCCATCCACGAAGACGGTCGCTGGCGCCTGTGGTATGCCGTGGGCGACGACTGGGAAATCATCGGCGGCCAGCCGTTTCCGCGTTACCACATCCGCTACGCCGAGACGGACGACCTCCGCTGCCATGCCGCACGAAGACAAGGTCTGCCTGCTGCCCCGCGGCAGCGAGTACCGGATCGGCCGGCCGCGCGTCTACCGGCTCGGCGGCAGGTACGTCATGTATTTCACGCGGGGCAATCGCGGCGGCGAATATTTCCCCGGCGTGGCGTACAGCGACGATGGCATCCAGTGGGAACGTCGCGATGAGTGCGCTGGGCCTGAGCCTGTCCGACAGCGGCTGGGACTCGCGGGTCATCTGCTATCCCGCGCTGATCCGCCAGCGCGACAAGCTGCTGATGTTCTACAACGGCAACGACATGGGAGTGGATGGATTCGGTGTGGCCGAAGCCGGCGTGTCGCACTTCGACGGTGGCGTCGATGCTCGCGGTTAGGCCCTACGCCCCCGCCGACGCCGAGCGCCTGGGATGCGCTGGTCGAGCGTTCCAGGAACGGCAACCTGCTGCATCGGCGCGGCTACATGGATTACCACGCCGATCGCTTCGTCGACTGCTCGCTGATCGTCGAGCGCAACGGCGAGGCCGTGGCGGTCTTTCCGGCGAGCATCCGCGGCGAACTGGTGACCAGCCATGGCGGACTCACCTATGCCGGGCTGATCAGCGGCCATGCCTTGCGCGCCGAATCGACGCTCGCCGTGTTCGAGCAGATGGCCGACGCACTATCGCGCGCTGGGTGTGGAGCGCATCGTCTACAAGGCGGTGCCGCATGTGTTCCATGCCTATCCGGCCGAGGAGGACCTTTATGCCTTGCATCGGCATGGGTGCGCGCCTGATAGCGCCGCGACCTGTCCTCGGTCATCGCGCTGCAGGAACCGTTTCGGTTCACGGAGCCGCGCAGGCGTGCCGTCAGGAAGGCGGGGCGGGCAGGCATCAGCTTGCACGTCGGTGCCGACCCGGCGCCTTTCCATGCCCTGCTTTCGCAGGTGCTGCACAAGCACCAGGTGACGCCGACCCACAGTCTGCAGGAACTGCGCCTGCTGCAGGCGCGTTTCCCGCGGCAGATCGTGCTGCACGAAGCGCGCAAGGATGATGTCCTGCTGGCGGGCGCCCTCGTCTACGATTTCGGCCGGGTGGTGCATACCCAGTATCTGGCCGCATCGGAGGAGGGGCGGCACCTCGATGCGCTCAGTTACCTGCTGGCCGAGCTCATCGGCAGCACGTACGCGGACCGGCATTATTTCTCCTTCGGCATTTCCACCGAACAGGCCGGGCGGTGCTCAACCCCGGGCTGGTCGACGCAGAAGGAATATTTCGGCGCGCGCGCCATCGTGCACGATTTCTACGAGTGGCGGCTGCCGTGAAGAACGCACCGAAGGAAGCCGCCCGGGTCGACGTCCCGTTCCTCAGCCTCAGGGAGGTCAATGCGCGCTACGCCGATGAGCTGAAGGCCGCGGCAGCGCGGGTCATCGATTCGGGCTGGTATGTGCTTGGCGACGAACTGGCGGCCTTCGAGCAGGAGTTCGCCAGCTATTGCGGCGTGCGCCATGCCGTGGGCGTGGGCAACGGGCTGGATGCGTTGTCGCTGATCCTGCGCGGCTACAAGGAACTGGGCGTCGTCGCCGAGGGCGACGAGGTCATCGTGCCCGGCAATACCTTCATTGCCAGTTTCCTGGCGATCAGCGAGAACCGGTTGGTGCCGGTGCCGGTGGAGCCCGACGCGGCCAGTTTCAACCTCGATCCGGCCAGCGTGGAGGCCGCCATCGGGCCACGCACGCGCGCGATCATGGCGGTGCATCTGTATGGCCAGCTGGCGGACATGCCGGCGCTGCTGACGCTGGCCAGGCGGCACGGGCTGCTGTTGATCGAGGACGCGGCGCAGGCGCATGGCGCGATGCGTGACGGCCGCAAGGCCGGTGCGTTCGGCGATGCGGCAGCCTTCAGTTTCTTCCCGGCAAAGAATCTCGGCGCGCTGGGCGACGGCGGCGCGGTGGTGACCGACGACGACGCGCTGGCGCAGCGGGTCGCGGCGCTGCGCAACTACGGTTCCGACGTGAAGTACCGCCACCTTTTCCAGGGACTGAACTCGCGCCTCGACGAAATGCAGGCGGCGATGCTGCGGGTGAAGCTGAAGTATCTCGATGCGGACGTGGCGTGGCGCCGTCGCGTGGCGCGACGCTATCGCGATGGCATCCGCCATCCGCACATCCAGTTGCCGGATGTGGCTCGCGAGGAACAGCACGCCTGGCATCTGTTCGTGGTCCGCTGCGCGCGGCGCGATGCGCTGCAGCAGCACCTGCACGCGCAAGGTATCCAGACCCTGGTGCATTACCCGGTGCCGGCGCACCGGCAACCGGCGTATCCATCGTTGCGCGATGTCCACCTGCCGCTGACCGAGCGATTGCACGAGGAAGTGCTGAGCCTGCCGATCGGGCCGACGTTGTGCGATGACGCCGTGGCCCGGGTGATCGACGCCTGCCAGTCGTTCGGGCGCGCGCGCATGAACATCGTCCGCACCGGCTTCTATACGAGCATCGCGACTGCCGCGCGGCTGCTCGCGGGCTGGTGGCGATCAAGCTGGTGGCGTGGTTCGCCGGCCCCGAGGGCGTCGGCAAGCTCGGCCAGTTCATGAGCCTGATGTCGTTGCTGGCGGTACTGGCCGGCGGCGGCATCAGCGCGGCCATCGTGAAATATGTCGCCGAATACCGCGACGATCCGCAACGGCTGGCGCGCCTGCTGTCCGCCGCGCTGTGGTACGCGTTCTGCGCCTCCTGCCTGATGGGCGGCGTCGCGCTGCTGTTCAGTCGGCAGATCGCGCTGTGGCTGCTGGACGACCCTGCCTATGCAAGCCTGATCCGCGTGCTCGCCGTCGCGCAGCTCGGCGTCGCGCTGGTCAACTACATCCTCGCGGTGATCAACGGTTTCATGGACGTGCGCCGGCTTGCCTTCATCCAGGTGGGCGGGTCGGTCATCGGCATCGTGATGATGGTCTGGCTGGCGCGCTGGCTGCATCTGTATGGCGCGCTGCTGGCGCTGGTGCTGAGCCAGGTGCTGTGGCTGGTCGTCGGCCTGCCGGCGTGGTGGCGCAGCTCGTACTTCCGGCGCAGCATGCTGCGGCTGCATTACGACCGCGAAATGACCTTGCGGCTGGCGATGTTCTCGGTGATGACGCTCACCTCCGCCCTGCTGCCGCCGCTGGTCAACATCGCCGTTCGCGATCATCTCGCGCTGCAGTTCGGCTGGGAGCAGGTCGGCTACTGGCAGGCCGTCAGCAAGGTGTCGGACGCCTATCTGCTGTTCCTCACCGCGGCCATCAACATCTACTACCTGCCCAAGCTGGCCTCGACACACGGCCGCGAGGCGCTGCTGGCCGAGCTGCGCAACGCCTATCGCTACGTGCTGCCGGCGGTCGTGGTGCTGGCGGGCATGGTGTATGTGCTGCGGGAATGGGTGACATGGCTGCTGTTCACGCCGGACTTCGCCGCCGCCAACGCGCTGTATGGCCCGCAGCTGGTCGGCGACGTCATCAAGATCGCCTCCTTCATCCTGTCCTACCTGATGCTGGCCAAGGCGATGACGCGGCTGTTCGTGATTTCCGAATGCGTGTTCGCGGCCAGCTACCTTGCGCTGGTCTACGTGTTTACCGCGCACTTCGGCCTGGTCGGCGCGATGTACGCCTTCGCGCTCAACTACCTGCTGTATCTCGTCTTCAATCGTGCTGGTTGCCCGGCGTTACCTGGGAGGGCTGCGATGATGAGCGGCGACGTACCGATGAACACGGCGGCGATGCCGTTGGTGTCCGTGTTGATCCCCGCGTTCAACCACGAGCGTTTCGTGCAGCGCTGCCTGGACAGCGTGCTGGAAGATCCCTATCCGGCCAAGGAGCTCATCATCATCGATGACGGCTCGACCGACGGCACCGCCGAACGGATTGCCGACTGGGTGGCGACGCATTGCATGGATATCCCGATCGAGTACGTGCACCGGGAGAACCGTGGCATCGCGGCGACGATGAACGAACTGGCGGCGCGTGCGAACGGCGAGTTCCTTCGCCCGGGCGCCAGCGACGACTATCTGCTGCCCGGCGGCCTCGATGCCCAGGTGCGCTACCTGATGGCGCATCCGGGCAAGGGCGCGGTGATCGGTGATTCGGTTGTCGTCGACCAGGACGGCAACAAGACTGCATGACAGCGGCATGCGCGGTACTTCACGGCGCCAACAAGAATCTTTACCGATCCGATGACGGCATCCGTCGCGCCATCATCAGCCAGTGGGCCATCGGCGGGCCGGTCGCCCTGATGCGAAGGAGCGCACTGGACACCGTCGACCGCTGGAGCGAAGGCCTGCGCATCGAAGACTGGGATCTGTTTCTGCGCCTGGCAGCGCGGTGATGCGCTCGGCTTCATCGACGTCAGTGTCTGCGCCTACCGCATCCATGGCGCGAACCTGAGCAAGACGCGGCACACTCGCGACGCGGATCGGCAACCTGGCCGAGTCACGGCAGGTGGCGCTGCGCCGGGCGTGCCTGTTCGACGAGCCGTACAGGACCCTGCTGCAGGGCGCAGTCGCATTACATCGGCGCCAAGATCTCGTTCCTGCAGCGGCAGCCGTGGCCGCTGGCCACTGCACCTGCTGGCGTACCTGTGGCTGACGGTGCTGTCGAGGCTCGGGCCGCCATCCGCGCACCATGGCGCGGAGGCGACATGAAACGCTTGCTGTGCCTTCCGTCGGCTTATCTCGCGCTGCCGATCCTGCTGGCCTGCGGGCTGACCCTGCTCACCTACGATCTCCCCGTCGATTACCTGCAGGGTCTGCTCCTGCTGGTCGTGATCGCGGCGGCGATCATGCTGTTCGACGTGCAGGCGGGGGTCAGGATTCCGCCAGCCACGCGGTTTCGCGCGCGCAGTTATGCAGGTACCCGCGATGCATTTGTCGCGCTGGCTTTCGCCGGGCCTGATCGTGGTTTTCTGCGTGCTCGATCTCGCGCTGTTTCCCATCCCGCTGTTCAACAAGCCGTCGTCCTACGCCGTGATGGAGGGCGGGCACGAACATATCCGGCACGTGTCGGACATGTGCTGGGTGCTTCCGCCGATCGGGCTGCTGTGCGCCAGGAGCAGGTGGCTGCGCAACGCGCTCATCGCCGTCGGCTTCCTGTTTCCGATCCTGGTGATCGACCGCAACCGGGTCTTCGCCACCGTGTTCTCGTTTGCGCTGGTCATCGTGCTGCGCCGGGACGAGGCCAGGCCCATGCCATGGAAAGCCGTCGGCTTCCTGGGGTTCGCCGGCATCAGCGTCTTCTCGATACTCGGCATGCTGCGCTCCGGGCCGCTGGATCACGTCACGCTGCCGTTCAGCGCGATGTACCGCGCGGCCCCGGAAGGCATCAAATGGCTGCTCCTCTACGCCAGCGCCGGGCCCTACAACTTCAGCTCGATCCTGGCCAAGGACTACACCAACACCAGCTTCCTCATCAACCAGGTCGTCCCGCTGAGCGGCTCCGTCGCGACGGCCGGCACGACCATCCCGCTGGATGCGCCGAACATCAACGTGGGTACGGAGTTCTTCCCGTTCCTGATGGCGCTCGGCCCGTTCGGCGCGGTGGCCTCCGATCGTCGTGCTGTACGCGATGCTGCTGTGGAGCGTGCAGCGCCTGCGCCCCACGGTGCCGCTGTTTTCCCTGCTGATTTTCCTGCGCGTTTCCTATGTCTGCGTGATGTCGCCGTTCGCGCCGCAGGCCTATCACGTGGACGAACGCCGGCTTCATCGGCCTGTGTCTGGTCATGCAGGTTTTCGCCGCATGGCTGCCGAACCGGCGGGCGCCGGCGTCCATGTCCGCGATGGCCGCGCCCATCGTGTCTCCATCCTCTTCCCAATGAGTACAGAACCATGGAACAAGACGAAATCTACCTGATCGACCTCTGGCGGATCTTCACCCGCGGAGTGGATGTGGTTTGCAGGGGTGCTGCTCCTGACCCTGGTCTGCACCTATGCCTTCGCGCACCTGGTGAAGCGTCAGTGGCAAGCGACCGCGTGGATCCAGATCGGGCAAGTCGGGCAGGTGCTGTCGGGCCAGGATCCGAAGGTCGAGCCCCTGCTGCGCGTGATCGAGCGGCTGGAACTGGTGTCGTTCGAAAACGAGATACTGGAGAGCGCCGGCTATGCGCCCAAACTCGTCCGTGGCCAAGCTGTACCGCAAGAGCCTGAAGCTGGAGCCGATGCCTTACGCCGGTCCGCTGATCCGCTTGACCGTGCGGGCCTATTCCCGTGAGCAGGCCGCCGAGCTGGCCACCGCGACGGTGGCCCGGTTGCGTACGGTCCACCAGCAGCTGGAAGAAGCGCCGCTGAAGGCGGCGCGCGCGCGCCTCGCCCAGGTCGAGGACGATCTGCGGACCGCGGAGGCCGACCGCGCCCGCTATCAACAGGCAGCCCAACCGGGGAACAAGGGCGGCGCAAGCAGCGATGACGTGCAGAATCCGATGCTCGCCAGCCTGCTGCTGAACAACAAGAACGACCAGATCCGCAACTTGCGGCAGATGAGGATGCGATCTCATCGAGCGCCTCGGCCCGACCTACACGTATGGCACGTCGATGATGTGGCCGGTCTATGTCCCCGACAGGCAGGCGTTTCCGAATCCCGAGCTGACCTGGGGCATCGGTCTGCTGCTGGGCATTTTCCTGGGTGCATTCGCGACCGTCGTGATGGCCGGCAGGCGGCGACCTGCTGAAGGAAGAGTCCGGTTTTTCGCTGGCTGAACCGCTGCCTTCGCCATGCAGCTGGCGATACATCCGCTCGCCGGCGCCATTCAACCAAAACGGCGCCCGCGGGCACTCACGAACCAAGCCCGTGAAGTTGCCGGAATCGGCGGGCGGTGGATTCGACGGCATCGTCCTGAAGGGAAGGTTGCATCACGGTGGAACGGAGTTCGTTCGGCATGAGTGAACTGCACAAGCTGGAAACCGCGCAGCAGGCGGTACCCGCCGGGAGCGCCCGCCAGCGTCCGTGGCAGGCGCCGCTGGACGAGGCGCAGCTGCTCGAAACGCAGCGCGCGTTCGACAGTGTCGCCGCCGATTACGACGGGCCCGCGCGGCAACAACGAGCTGATCCAGCGCATGCGGCTGACCCTGTGGGACACCGTACACAGCGAAGTGCCGCCCGGCGCCCGTCTGCTCGACCTGGGCTGCGGCACCGGCATCGACGCGCTCGAGTTTGCCCGGCGCGGCTTTCATGTCGTCGCCACCGACTGGTCGCCGCTGATGGTCGAGCGCACGCGGGCACGTGCGGCGGACGCGGCCCTGCAGTCACGCATCACCGCCGCTCATGTCGGCATCCAGCAGCTCGACCAGCTTGAAGGCGAGGGCGAATTCGATGGCATCTATTCGAACTTCGGCCCGCTGAACTGCGCGCCGGATCTTGGCGCCGTCGCCGCCGAATGCGTGCGCCTGCTGCGTCCCGGCGGCAGCCTGGTGTTTTCGGTGATGGGCCGGATCTGCCCGTGGGAGCTGGGGCACTACGCGTTGCGCGGCCGCTTCAGGCGCGCCGGCGTGCGTGCCGCGCGCGGCGCGACGGCGGTGGGCATGAACCGCCACACGATCTGGACTTACTACTACCTGCCGCGCGAGTTCTACCGCGCCTTCGCCGCGCACTTTTCGCTGGAGAGCTATCGCGCGCTGAGCCTGTTCATGCCGCCGCCCTACCTGGTGGACTACTACCGACGTCGGCGCCGTTGGTGCGAGCGCCTGGGCCGGCTCGACGATCGCCTGGGTGCGCTGCCGCTGCTGCGCGACATGGGCGACCATTTCCTGATCGTGATGCGGCGGCGCTGAGCCCATGGATATTCTGCAAGCCGCGATGGATGTCAGCTTGTGCCGGGCCATCTCGGTCACGCCCGGAGGCCGCTCGCGCGTGCCGCTGCCGATCCGGGCCGGGCGGATCGGCTCGTCGCTGGCGGCGCGGGCGTATCGGCTCGACCTGCACGACCACCTGATCTTCCCCGGCCTGATCAACGCGCACGAGCATCTGCACGTCAACACCGTGCCGCCGCTGAAAACCCGCGCGCCGTTTCCCAACAGCTACGCCTGGATCGCCGCCTTCCAGGCGCACTTCGAGGAGCCGGCGGTGATCGCCGCGCTGCAGGCGCCGAAGGCGTTGCGGCTGCGCCACGGGGCGCTGAAGAACCTGCTCGCCGGCACCACCTGCGTAGTGCATCACGACCCCTGGCATCCCGCGCTCGACGAGGCGAATTTTCCGGTCACCCTGCTGCGCGACTACGGCTGGAGCTATGCGCTGGGCTGGCCCGATTACGGCCCGCCGATCCGGCAGAGTTTTGCCGCCACGCCCGCCGACCGGCCCTGGCTGATCCATCTGGCCGAAGGCACCGATGCGACCGCGCAGGCGGAGCTGGCCCAGCTCGATCGCATGGGTTGCCTGGCGGCGAACAGCGTGCTGATCCACGGCGTGGGCCTGCGCGAGCAGGACATCGACCGGGTGATTGCCAGTGGCGCGGCGGTGGTCTGGTGTCCGTCCAGCAACCGCAACCTGCTCGGGAAGTCGCTGGATCCGCGACGCCTGTGCGCGGCGGGGCGGCTTGCCTTGGGCAGCGACTCGCGGCTCAGCGGCGCGCGCGACCTGCTCGACGAGATGAGCGGCGTGGCCGCCCGCGGCGAGCTGAGCCCCGACCAGTTGCTGGGCCTGGTCACGAGCCAGGCCGCGCGCATCCTGCGGCTGCCCGCGCATGGCAGCCTGGCGCCTGGCGTGCCGGCCGATCTGGTGATCGTCGAGGACCGCGGGGGCGACGCGTGCTGCGGCCTGGTGGGCATCGAGCGCAGCCAGATCCGTGCGGTGGTGCGCCATGGCGTTCCGCGAATCGCCGATCCGGATTTCGCCGAGTGGTTTGAAGTCGCCGGCATGGAAACCGTGGCGGTGACGCTGGACGGCAAACCGAAACTGCTGGCCAAGCCGCTGGCCGACGCCGCGCTGGTGGCGCTCGAACCCGGACTCGAGCTGGTTGCCGCGCACCGCGCGCGCGACCTCGTCATGGAGGCTGGATAGCCATGATGTCGCGCCCATCGATGCTGATGCCGGCAGAGGCGTATGCCCTGTGGGCAGCCAGTTACCCGGCGCACGCCCACAACCCGGTGATGCAGGCCGAGGAGCGCGCCATGCTCGGACTGATGCCGGACACGTTGCGTGGCGAGGCCGTGCTCGATGTCGGTTGCGGCAGCGGGCGCTACATGCTGCATGCGCTGCGACGTGGCGCCGCGCGCGTGATCGGCGTGGATCTTTCGCCGCAGATGCTCGCGCGCGCCGGCACCGAGCTGGCCGCGTTGCGAACCGCCGGGGACATCGACCTGGTACAGGGCAGCCTGGCCGCGCTGCCGGTGCCGGATGCGCGGGCGAACCTGACTGTCTGCGGCCTGGTCGTCGGCCATCTCGACAACCTGCAGCAGGCGCTGGCCGAGCTGTGCCGGGTGACCCGCCCCGGCGGCACGCTGCTGTGCAGCGACGTGCATCCGATCGGGCATGCGCTGGGCTGGCTGCGCGATTTCAAATCCGGCGACCGCCACTACGCCGTGCGGCACACGCAGCACCTGTACAGCCATTGGCACGCGGCCTGCGCCGCGCTCGGGCTGCGCATCGAGCAGGTGCTGGAACCGATGCTCGATCCGGCCGACATCCCCGCCGAGGCGCGTTTCGACCGTGCCGCGCTGGAGGTTCCCGTGGCGCTGGTATTCCAGTTGCGGCGCGAGCCATGACTTCTTCGCTTTGCAGGCCCTTGCCATGACCCACGCGCCACGCATCCTGTTGATCAACCCGACCATCACCTCGCGGCGCAGCGCGCGCTTCCCGCTGTCCCTGCTGCACCTGGCGGCGGCGCTGGAGCGGACCGGCAGCGGCAGCCAGATCATCGACGGCAACGTCGACCGCGACTTCGTCAACGACACCTTGCGCGCGATGGAACAGAGCGCGTTCGACGCGGTCGGCGTCAGCGTCATGGGCGGCCCGCAGCTGGCGCCGGCGATCGCCGTCTCCAGCGCGATCCGCGAGCGCTTTCCGGCGGTGCCGATCATCTGGGGCGGCTATTTCCCCACGCTCAATCCGGACGCGGCGCTGGCCGCGCCCTACGTCGACTACGCGGTGCGCGGACAGGGCGGGGAAACCTTGCCGGAGTTGATCGCTGCGCTGGGCAGCCAGGCCGGACGCGAAGCTGGCGACGATCGGCGGGCTGTCGTGGAAGAACGCCGGCGCGATCGTGCACAACCCGAACCGCCGTTTCACCCTGGCCGACACGGGTCTGGTGCTGCCCTACGACAAGCTCGGTGACCCGCGGCGTTACCTGGCGCGCACCTATCTCGGGCGCCGCACCGTCGCGCATCAGGCCTCGATCGGTTGCCGTTTCCGCTGCACGTTCTGCGGCGTGGCCGCGATGTTCGGCGGCACCACCGTGCTGCCGGCGGCGGAGCAACTGGAGCGCGACCTGAGCTATCTCAAGAACGAGCTCGGCGCGGACTCGGTGCAGTACTTCGACAACAATTTTTTCGACCGCGAACGGGACATGGTGCCGCTGCTCGAAGTGATGGCCAAATTCGAGATGCCGTGGTGGTGCTTCGCCCGCGCGGACGCGCTGCTGAACCTGTCGGAGAGTTCGTGGAAGCTGGTGCGCAAGAGCCGGCTGCGGATGGCGTACATCGGCGCGGAGTCGCCCAACGGCCAGATGCTCAAGGAGATCCGCAAGGGCACGCGGCCGGATCAGACGATGGCGGTGGTCGAGTTGTGCCGGCGCCACGGCGTGATCCCCGAGCTGTCCTTCATGGTCGCGCCGCCGGAGAACACCGAAGAGGAGACCGAGCACACCTTCGAGTTCATCCGCGCGCTGAAGCGGATCAATCCGCAGTCCGAGATCGTCATCTACGTCTACACGCCGCTGCCGGAAAACAGCCGGCACGAGCAGGACCGCGCCAGGCGGCCGGCGAAGCCGCTGTTCGGGCTGGATGGCGCGCCGGTGGTGTTCCCGACGACACCGGAGCAATGGGCGCAGCCACGCTGGGTCGACTACACCTGCCATGCCGATGCGCCCTGGCTCGACGACAAGCTGCGCCAGCGCATCCAGGATTTCGTCACGGTGCTGCGCTGCCGCTTCCCCACCGTGCAGGACCTGCGCTCGCCGCCGTGGGCCAAGCGCAGCCTGAGCGCGATGGCCGGCTGGCGTTATCGCTACGGCAGGTACAACCGGCCGTGGGAACTGGAGCTGGCCAACCGGCTGGTGCGCCTGCGCATGCCGCAGGTTTCCGGCCTCTAGCCGGGTACGGGCCTTGCACGTCGCGCAGCTCAATTTCCTGCCCGCGCCGGCGGGGCTCGCGCATGCCGGGGTGCTCGACCAATGGCACTCGCTGGTGGACATCGCCGAGGCGGCGGCCAGTGCCGGTACGCGGGTGTCGGTGATCCAGGCGGCGGCGCGCGAGGAGCTGATCACGCGCAACGGCATCGACTACCACTTCGTCGACATCCGCGGGCTGGAAGTGGCGACGAACCGCGGCCGGCGTTTCGCCAGCCTGCTCGGCGACATCCAGGCCGATGTCCTGCACGGGCACAGCCTGGGCTTCGCCGAGGACGCCTTTGCCGTATCGCAATGCCTGCCGAAGCTGCCGATCATCCTGCAGGACCACGCCGATCGACCGCCGCGCTGGTGGCGGCGGTCGCAATGGCGGCGCTGGTATGCGGCGCTGGCCGGCGTCGCCTTCACCGCCCCCGAACTGGCGCGACCGTTCACCCGGGCCGGACTGTTCGCGCCGCGCACGCGGCAGTTTGCGATTCCCGAATCCAGCAGCCGCTTCAGCGTGGGCAGCCGTGCCGATGCCCGCGCACAGACCGGTCTTCGCGGCGACCCCTGCGTGCTGTGGGTGGGGCATCTGAATTCCGGCAAGGACCCGTTGAGCGTGCTCGACGGCGTGAGCCTGGCCGCGCAGCGGCTGCCCGGCCTGCAGTTGTGGTGCGCCTTCGGCAACGCGCCGCTGCTCGGCGAGGTGCAGGCGCGCATCGCGCGCGATCCGCAGCTTGCCGGGCGCGTGCACCTGCTGGGCTCCGTGGCGCACGCGCACGTCGAGGTACTGATGCGTGCCGCGGATCTGTTCGTCTCGGGCAGTCTCGCCGAGAGCTGCGGTTACGCCGTACTCGAAGCGCTGGCCTGCGGCGTCACGCCGGTGGTCACGGATATTCCCTCCTTCCGCGCACTGATCGGCGGCAGCGGCATCGGCCACTTGTGGGCTTGCGGTGACGCGACGCAACTGGCCGACGCGCTGGTTGCCGCCGCCGCCGACCGGCCGTCGCCGGCACAGGTGCGCGCGCATTTCGATGCGGCGCTGTCGTTCGGCGCGGTAGGCCGGCGCTGGGCCGACGCTTATGCGCAAGTCCACGACGACCGGCGCCGGAGGGCGTCGTGAAACTCGCGCTGGTGGTGCCCGGCGGGGTGGATCGCAGCGGCGAGTTTCGCGTGATCCCGGCCTTGCTGGCGCTGATCGAACGCCTGGCGCGGACGCATGAAGTGCATGTCTTCGCGTTGCACCAGGAAGCGGCGGAAGGCGGTTGGGAACTCGCTGGCGCAAGCGTCCACAACATCGGCGTCGGCTGGACCCGCCTGCGCGCGATCGCGGCGATCCGCGCCGAGCATCGCCGCGCGCCGTTCGATCGGGTCCACGCGATCTTCTCCGGCTCGTGCGGCCTGGTCGCCGTGGTCGCGGCCAGACTGCTGCGGCTGCCGAGCCTGGTGCATATCGCCGGCGGCGAGCTGGTCGCGCTGCACGCAATCGGCTACGGCGGCCGACGAAAATGGAAAGGGCGGTTGCGCGAGGCGTGCGTGCTGCGCGGCGCCGATGTCGTCACGGCGGCCAGCGCGCCGGTCATCGATGCGCTGCAGGCGCTCGGCCTCGAGGCGCAACGCGTGCCGCTCGGCGTCGACCTGCACGCCTGGCCGCCGCTCGCGCCGCGCGCACGCGGCGCCGGGCCGGCGCGGCTGATCCACGTGGCCAGCCTCAACCGGGTGAAGGATCAGCCGACCCTGTTGCGCGCGCTGGCCGTTCTTCGCGACGCCGGGCTGGCGTTCCGCATGGATATCGTCGGCGTGGACACCTTGCAGGGCGAGATGCAGCGGCTGGCCCGCGAGCTTGGACTGGAACACTGCGTCCACTTTCCCGGATTCAAGACGCAGCGCGAGCTGCGCCCGTTGATGGAAGCGGCCGACCTGCTGGTGATGTCGTCGCTGCATGAAGCCGGGCCGCTGGTGTTGCTGGAGGCGGCGGTGGCCGGCGTGCCGACGGTCGGCACGGCGGTCGGGCATCTGGTGGAATGGGCGCCTTCGGCGGCACGCGCCGTGCCCGTCGGCGACTGGGCCGCACTCGCCGAAGCGATCCGGCAGGTGCTTGCCGATGAGGCGCTGCGGTTGCAATTGGCCGAGGTCGCGCAGCGTCGGGCCGTGCTGGAAGACGCCGATGCCACCGCGCGCCTGTTCGAGGCGCTGTATCGGCACTCGTCCACACGCGCGCACAAGTCACGCGGGTTTGCGGGCGACGTAAAGTCGAAACTTTGAAGGCTCCCGGCGGCCACGCAGTTTCGCCACGAGAGGACGCATCGCCCAGCGCGGGCCGTACCACGGGCGGTGTACGTCCCAATGGATCGACAGCGCGTCTGCCATGTGGCGCAGGCGTTCGTCGGTGAGATAGCCGAGGCTGGCGATGGCGTCGGCCGCCGTGCCATGACGGCGCAGGAAGGCCTCGCGACGCTCGGCCAGCATCTGCCGGCCGCTCTCGTCGCGGGCGTACCACGGCGTATCGCTGATGATCACGGTGCCGCCCTTCCGCACGCAGCGCAACGCTTCGCGCAGGCTGGCTTCACCATCCTCGGCATAGTGGAAGGAGGCATTGAACACGGCGACGTCGAACTGCCCATCTGCGAACGGGAGGCGGCGGATCTCGGCCTGGAAGCGTGGAAAGAGGTTCGGCAGGCGCGTCCGATAATGCCGGGCCGCTCCCAGTCCGTCGCGATCGTTGGTGAGCAGGTCGACCGCAGCAGGCTGATAGCCGGCGAGTGCCAGGCGAAAACTCATCCAGCCGTTGCCCGCACCGAGGTCGAGGATCCGGCGGCCTTGCAGCAGATGCCGGGCGATGTAGTCGTAGCTGCGCGTCCGCATCTGCCATTGGCCGCAATCCCTTCCCGTGGTGTCGCGGTAGGGCAGGGCGAGGTAGAAGTCTGCGCTTGCGCTGCCGCGGCCTTCCGACGTCCGGACCCGCTCGTACTCGGCGATGAACCGGGCGAGGTGGGCGGCCGATTCCGGGGGCAGGGCATGCACGATGCCGTCGTCGATCACGATGGAGAACCTGCATGCGGGACAATCCAGTGTGTCGATGGCGGTTCCGCAGCGGGGACAGCGCAGCCGGATGCCCGAAAGCAGTGGGGCGTCGTCGTCGCTGCGGGTGCGCGGCGTGTCCATCGCTCTCTCTCCCAACATGGGCGGGCGGGTTCTACGGCGCGCGCGCCGGGCCTTCCAGCGCCGCGCGCACCGCGTACATGATGTCCATTCGCGGCACCGGCCGGGTGAGCCAGGTCAGGATGCGCCGCACATGGTTCGTGGTGACCCAGCTTTGGTCCTGCAGCCACAGCTGGGTCCGCACCATGTCGGCCCGCTCATGGAGGGCTTCTTCCGACGGCCGCACGCGATTCCTGACGTAACGCCCGACTTCGCGCACCGAGCGCGACCATTCGATGCCGGGCAAGGCGTGCAGCCACAGTTCCGAGCACGACACCCGGGTCAGCGTCTGCCGGCGCGAGATCGTGCGCAGCAGGCGCGGGCAGTCGTGCTCGAGCCGGGCGAGCACGGCCTCGGGCACCGCATGGCGGTAGTAGCGCGCCACCAGCCGCAGCGGCGGCAGCGCCCACCAGGGCGGCTCGGCCGCACGAGCGTCCCACAGGACGTCCCAGTCGCTCGCGACCATGCGCGTGGCCAGCAGCGAGATGTCGTGCAGGTGCAGCAGGCGCAGGCTGCGGCCGCACATGTTGCCCGCCGCGTGCAGCAGCAGGTGGCTCATCAGGGCGCCGGTCGACGGGTAGTCGTTCAAGCCCGGTTGCGGCTCGCGCGGATAGATCCGCTCGGTGATGTCGACGGTGGAGACCGGCAGCCGCTCCTGGATGCGCGTGTGCAGTTCGATATTCACGGGCGTGTCGCGGTGCTCGCCCAGTCCCGGAACGGGTGCGCCATCGGTCGGCTTGAAGACCCGGTGCTTCCACTGCGCGAACGACTCCACGTAGCCGAGTTCCTGCAGCAGGGTCACCGCCGTCCGGGCATCGCCTTCGCGCACCAGCAGGTCGATGTCGGCCATCGGCCGCTCGCCCGGCGCGTAGAGTCCCAGCGCGTGCAACGCGGAACCCTTCAGCGGAACGACGGCCAGCCCGACGACGCGGGCACCGGCATCGATGCGTTTCAGCAGGGCCGCGATGCGTCGATGGCGAAGCTCGACGTGCTCGCGCTGACTGGCGAGGAACTCC
The DNA here is from genome assembly GCA_963739815.1 of uncultured Gammaproteobacteria bacterium. Taxonomy (GTDB): domain Bacteria; phylum Pseudomonadota; class Gammaproteobacteria; order Xanthomonadales; family Rhodanobacteraceae; genus Rhodanobacter. Next base: position 1,985,091 of record CAVUBI010000001.1, on the reverse strand, counting down.
CGCCACGGCGGATGCTGCCAGGTGGAGAATCGGCTGAGCAGCGCTGACACGCCATGTGCGGCGGCGGCGGCCGAGGCCAGCCGCCATTCGAGGTCACTCCATTGCGGCGTGGCCCCACCCGGTCGCGACAGCGCCAGCTCCACGGCCAGCGCTTCGGTGGTGCGGCGCAAGCCGGCCCTAACGATGTTGAGCGGCGGCAGCATGGTGGGCCGCTTCGGCGTGGCCGGACGTCGTGGCGGGCGATGACGCGGTGGCGTCTTCGTTGCGGTGTGCGCGCTCGTCGGCAATCAGCGCCGCCCATCGCGCTTCCAGCGCTGCGCGGACCTCGTGGTCATGCTCCGGCTTCGCTGTCTGCAGCGTGACCTGTTCGTGCAGCAGGTCGCGCACGTGGCGGTAGAAGTCCGAGTCGTAGGCGCCGCGGAACATCATGGCCAGGTCGCCGCTGTCCTGCCAATGCGTCTTCGCGCCGAGCTGGGCCTTGACCTGTTCGTAGAATTTCGTGCCCGGCAGCGGGTACGAAACGCTGACGCCGATGTCGTCCGGCGCGGCCTGCGTGATCAGCTCGCGGGTCGCCAGCAGATCGGCCAGCTGCTCGCCCTGGTAGCCGAGCTGGATGAAAAAGCCCACGCGGATGCCGTGTTCGCCCAGCCGCGCGCGCGCGGTGACGAGGTCGGCGACCTTGGTGCCTTTGTTCATCGCGTCCAGCACGCGCTGGCTGCCGCTCTCCGCGCCGAGCCAGGCCTCGGCGCAGCCGGCATGTTCCAGCGCGGTGGCCATCCGTTCGCTGATCAGGTCGGCGCGGGTCTGGATGGTGAACGGCACCGATCCGTCGGCGGCGCTCAGGTGCTCGCCGAACTCGGTGACCCAGTCGGCGCGGAAGCCGAAGATGTCGTCCGCCAGCCAGATGTGGTCGGGCTTGAACGTCCGTTTCAGGTAGGTCATTTCCGCAGCCACGTCCTGGGCGCTGCGCTGGTTGTAGTGGTTGCCCCAGATCGGCTTGGCGCACCAGTTGCAGCGGAACGGGCAGCCGCGCGACGCCGCCATGTTGAGGCTGAAATGGCCGTGCCGTTCGAGCCACATCGTGCGATAGCGTTCGATGTCGACCAGGTCCCAGGCGGGGTGGCCGATCAGTCGCGGGTCCGGCGGCATCACGCCGACGCGCGTCAGTTGCGTTTGTCCGTTCGTCAGCGTGGCCACGCCGGCGATGCCGGCGACCCAGCTTTGCGTGTCGACGCCAGGATCGCGCTGCAGTCGCCCGACCAGTTCGATCAGGGCCGCGATGCCTTCGCCGATCAGCACGGCGTGCGCGCCCGCCGCCAGAAAGGCGTCCGGACGGTCGGAGGCGTCGGAGCCGGCGACGATCACGCGCGCGCCGTTGGCGCAGGCTTCGGCGATCATCTGGCAGGCCGCCTCGCGCATGCGGCCCAGGCACATCTTGGTCAGGTAGTTGAAGTTGTCCTCGTAGATCACCACCAGGTCCGGCTGCGCGGCCTGCAGCGACGCGTGATAGTCCTCCACGCCTGCGGCCAGCATCGCGTCGAACAGGGCGACCTCGTGCCCCATCTGCCTGAGCAGCGCCGCAACCTGGATCGTGGCGAGCGGCGGATAAGGCTTGCCGCGTTCCCACTGCTTCGGGTCGTAGCCCAGGAAGTAGGAGTGGCCGACCTGAATCTTGAGCATCTCGTGGAGGCCTCGATCATCGTGGAAAGCAGCGGCAGCCGTGAGCCGCATCGGCTCCCGCTTCGGCGCTGGCTGCACGTAAGTGCCCCGGTGCGCTGCTTCGGTTGCCTCGCGCGGCAAAAAAATCGACGCGGATGCGGCCGGCACAACCTTCGCCCCCCGAGGCGGCACTCAGGAGGTAACGGATCGGGTGCGTGCAGCACCGGGTCGTGCGATGGCGAGCCACCGGGACTTTCGATCGACGACGATGACACTGACTCCCTGCGCTGGCGTCCATGGCATCCATGCCGATCCGTTCGAGGAGCGGTGCGGCCCCGTGTCCGGCGTGGACCGGCAGATCCTGGGTGGCCGCTTCCGCTTCGAGAGCGGCAGCGAGGCGTTGCTGGGCCTGGTCGATGCCGCCTACGCGGGCTTGCCGCCGCACCGTTTGCCGGTCGCCGGGACGGCGTTTCGCATCGAGCTGCGGCTGGTGCCGCGGCGGGCGCCGCCGCATCGCGCCGAGCCGCCGCCGGTGCAGGTGCAGTCCGGCGCAGGTTTGCTCTGCGGCGTCATGGACGCCTCGAACTATGTGGTGCTGGATCCCGCGCAGCGGCGCGCGCTGGTGGTGGCCTCGGAAGACATGCTGCTGTGGCCCTACCACCTGCGCTATGAACTCATCGAGTTCGCCGTGTTCACCCTGGCCACGCGTGGACTGGGTCTGGTGCCTTTGCATGGCGCCTGCGTCGGCCGCGGCGGGCGCGGCATCCTGCTGCTGGGTGCCAGCGGTGCGGGCAAGTCGACACTGGCCTTGCACAGCTTGCTGCAGGGGCTGGATTTCCTCGCCGAGGATGCCGTCTTCGTGCAACCGGAGCGCATGCTTGCCACCGGCGTCGCCAACTTCCTGCACGTGCAGGCCGATGCGCTGCGGTTCGTCGATGACGACCGGATCCGGCACTGGGTGGCGAGTGCGCCGGTCATCCGCCGCCGCAGCGGTGTCGAGAAATTCGAGGCCGACTTGCGGCTGGGTCACGGCCGGTTGGCGTCGAAGCCGCTGGCGCTGGTCGGCGCGGTGTTCGTGTCCAGCCAGATGGCCGACGACCCTGCGGTGTTGCTCGCGCCGATTCCCGCCGACGAGATCGCCGCGCGATTGCGTGCCGATCAGCCGTACGCGTCCGGGCAGCCGGGCTGGCCGAGCTTCGAGCAGCAGCTGATGGCGCAGGGTGCGTGGGAACTGCATCGCGGGCGGCATCCGCGGGCGTCGGTCGATGCCTTGCGGCAGCTGCTGGCTGTCGTCGGCGCACACGCATGAGCACGATCGGCGACATGCCGCCGGCAGGCGATCGCGCGTTCGACATGCTGCGTTCGCTGGTGCACACGTTCACGCGCCTCGACGTGGTGGAAACCGTGGCCTACGTGCTGCTGTCGCTGGCGAGCGCGCTGGCCGGCAGCCTCGCGGCGGTGCTGCTGGTGCCGCTGGTGCAGCCGGGCCATGCGCTGACGTTCGCCGGCGGCGTGTTCGCCGTGCACGGCGGCGTGGAAGTGCAGGCGGCGATCTTCGCGGCCGCCACGTTCGCCTTTGCCGTGTTGCGCTGGCTGACCGCGCGCCTGGGTGCCCGGCTGACCGCGCGATACGGCATGACCCGGCGGCGCCAGGTGCATGCGCGTCTGCTCGATGCGCGGCTGGATGCCCTGGCGGATTCGACCTCGGCCGAGATCGCCAACGTGCTCACCTACAATGTCGAGATCATCACCCAGGGTTTCAGTGCCCTGCAGCAACTGCTGGTCGCCGGCGTCACTTCCGTCGTCAGTCTGGCGGCGGCGTTCTGGGTGTGTCCGCCGTTGATGCTGGCGACGCCGCTGTTCGCCGTGTTCGGCGTGATCGCGTCGCGCGCCTTCGGTCGCGAGCAATCGCGGGTCGGTCGCCAGTATGTCGCCGACATGACACGGCTGTTCTGGCACAGCGAGGACTTCCCGCGGCGCCTGCGCCACGTGCGCTCGTTCGAGCGGGAGGATGCCGAGAAGCACAGTTACGGCGCCATTTCCGCGCAGCTTGGCCACGGCTACCGCCGTCAGCTGGAACTCGTCGCCAACGGGCGCCTGCTGCTCGAACTGCTGGCGGCGGTCGGGATCGCGGCGGTCTTCGTGCTGGCCTATCGCTGGCGCGGGGTCGACCAGGCGGCGCTCATCGCGGCCTGCCTGCTGCTGGGGCGCCTGCTGCCGTACCTGGTGTCGACCCGGCAGAGCTTCCAGCAATTGCGTTCGGCCGCACCGGCCTTCGAACTGTGGCAGCGCTACATGAATCTGGCCACGGCGCGCCCGCCGGTAGCGGGGCGGGCGAGGGCGGATCGGGCAACGCTGCACATCGAACGCATGCAACTGGCGGCGCCGCTGGCCGGCCTCGATGTGCGCCACCTGAGCCTGATGCCCGGCAAGCTGACCCTGATTTCCGGCGACTCCGGCATCGGCAAGAGCAGCCTGGTCGACGTGCTGGCGGGCATGAGCATGCCGGAGATCTTCGCGGCGCGGGTCGACGGCCATTCCATCGGTTTCGGCGAATACCGCGAGCTCGTGCGGCATGGTGCCTATGTCAGCCAGAGCGTGCGGCCCTGGCAGTATTCGGTGCGCGAATGCCTGCACTGGGCCGCGCCCGGAGCGAGCGAAGAGATGCTGCAAGCGGTGCTGCTGGATGTCGGTCTCGACAAGCGGTTGGCCGGTTCGCTGCATGGACTGGACACCACGCTGCACAGTGCATCGAGCCGACTTTCCGGCGGCGAGCTGCAGCGATTGCTGCTGGCCCAGGTGATCCTGCGCCAGCCTTTCCTGGCTGTGCTGGACGAAGCGACCAGCGCGCTCGACGCCGCTTCCGAGATCCGCGTGCTGGCTGCCATGAAGCGCCGGCTGCCACGGACGATACTCATCGTGGTGTCGCACCGGACCAGCGTGGCGGCGATCGCGGACCAGTGCCTGACCATCGACAGCGACCTCGTCGCGACGGTTGCCGGCAAAGCCGGCCCACGCCGCACGGTGTCGCAAAAGCAGGGCGGATGCGAGTGCCCGCACGATTAGCGGGTCTGCTCGTCGACACGTCACTCCGGCCTTCGCCGGAATGACGGCAATGCACGTGCTACGGCATCGCGCGCGTGTTGTTGCCGCGATCGGCGTCCGGCAAGGCATGTGCGGGGTCGAGGGTGGCGGATTTCAGCTTGCGCGTGCCGTCGACGTGGACCACGTAGCTGCGGTGTTGTTGCCAGGTTTCCACCGGCACGCGCACGTCCTGCTTGCTGCCGTCGTCGTAGATCAGTTCGCAGCGTGGCCGGCAGTGCCAGCTGGTCGAGGTTGGCCACGGTGACGTCCACGCCCTTGCGGTAGTCGCCATCGGTATAGGCGACTTTCTGCACGGCCAGGTCGAGCTGCCAGTTGTGCTCGTACCAGCCGCGCCAGAACCAGCCGAGGTCTTCGCCGGTTTCGCTTTCCATGAAGCGGAAGAAGTCCGACGGGCTCGGGTGCTTGTACGCCCAGGTGGCGATGTAGCGGCGGAACGCCGGATCGAAGCGTTCCGGGCCGATGATCTGCTCGCGCAGCAGCACCATGCCGAACGCGCCCTTGAAGTAGCTGATCGGGTGACGGTACTTCTCCGGCGTCATGTCGGCGCCGAGCAGCAGCGGCGGGGCCGCTGGATCCTGCATGACCTTGGCGATCTCGTCGGCCGGGTTGCCGCCGCCGGGCGCGTACTCGCTGTCGCGCTTGGGCGCGTATTCGCCGTGGTTGAAGGCGTCGGATTCGTAGACGTCGATGAAGGTGTTGAAGCCTTCGTCCATCCACGCGTCACGGCGCTCGTTGCTGCCCACGATCATCGGGAACCAGATGTGCCCGATCTCGTGCGCGATCACCATGTGCAGGTTGTTGCCCTTGGCCAGCTTGTGGTCGAACGTGATGCCGGGATACTCCATGCCACCGGCGGTGCCGGCCTCGTTGATCGCCACCGGCCACGGGTAGGGGTACCACTGCTTCGAGAAGTACTCGGTCGAGGCCTTGAGGTATTCGGTGGCGCGGCCCCAGGCGGCATCGCCGCCGCTTTCGGCCGGGTACACCGACATCGCCAGCGCGGTCTTGCCCTCAGGCAGGTTGATCCGCGCGGCGTCCCACACGAACGCCTTCGAGGCGCCGAACGCGACGTCGCGGGTGTTCTGCATGCGGAAGTGCCAGGTCAGCGTGCCGCTCTGTTTTGGACGGCTGGACGGCTGGGTGACTTCCTCGGCGCTGCGGATCATCACGGTCTTGTCGCTGTGCCGCGCCTGTTCCAGCCGCTGCTGTTCGGTTTTCGTCAGCACGTCTTCGGGATTGACCAGTTCGCCGGAGCCGGCCACCAGCATGTCCCACGGCACGGTGATCGCGTAGTCGAAATCGCCGTATTCGAGGTAGAACTCGCTGTTGAGGTAGGGCGCGGTGTCCCATCCGCGCAGGTCGTCGTAGACAGCCATGCGCGGATACCACTGGGCGATCTCGAAGATCTCGCCGTTCTTGCTGGGGTTGACGTCCATGCGGCCGCCGAATTCGCCAGGCACGGTGAAGCTCCAGCTGACGTGCAGGCGCAGGCTGCCGCCATTGCCTTTCAGCGCAGTCGGGCAACTGCACCTGCATGCGCGTGTCGGAGACCCGCCACTTCACCGGCTGCCTGCGGCCGTGCGCGTCGTCCACTTCGACCGAGGCAATCTTGTAGCCGTTGGTGAATTCGGTGGGGAACTTGCTGGTGAACGCGCCGCGGGCGTCGCGGCGGTAGCGGTTCTGGTCCAGCTGCAGCCACAGCACGTCGAGCGCGTCGGGGCTGTGGTTGGTGTAGCTGATCACCTCGCTGCCGCTGAGCAGGCGGGTGGCCGGATCGAGCGTGGCCTTGATCTGGTAGTCGGCACGGTTCTGCCAGTAACAGCGGGCCGGGCTTGCCGCTGGCCGAGCGGTAGGCGTTGGCCGGTTGCGGGTAGTTGTACGGCGCGAAGGTTTGCTGCGGATCGAAGCGGGTCGGGGCGGTGTCGGCGGCGAATGCGGGCGCCGCCAGTAACAGGCTCAGCGCGGCGAGGGAAAGCGTGCAGATTTTCATGCGTTGCCTTGCGGAAGGTGGAAAGTCACGGCTACTGGCCGCGGCGGAACAGTGCCAGCACTTCGTGGCAGGCGCCCATGGTGTGATAGTCGGTCTTGCCGGCCGGGCTTTTCTCGTCGTCGTACTTGCGGTTGTCGCGGGTGAGGATGCGATACCAGGCGCCGTGGCGGTGATCGACGAAATGCTGCCATGCGTACGCCCACAGTTTCCCGTACCAGTCGTCATAGGCGGCTGCGCCGGTGCGCGCGTGCAGCAGCGCGGCGGCGGCCAGCGATTCGGCCTGCACCCAGAAGTATTTGTCGTCGTCGCAGACGCCGCCGTCGGGCGCGAAGCCGTAGCAGATGCCGCCGTGTTCGTTGTCCCAGGCACGCGCCAGCGCGGTGTCGAACAGCTGCTGCGCGGTGGGCAGCAGCCAGTCTTCGTCGTAGCCGCGTGCGCGCAGCAGCGGCTCCATGATCAGCAGCAGCTTGGCCCATTCGGTCTGGTGGCCGGGCTGGAAGCCCCAGGGGCGGAACAGGTGCTTCGGGTCGTCGCGGTGGTAGTCCCAGTCGATGGCCCAGTGGGCGTCGTAGTGTTCCCACACCAGCCCGCCGGCCTTGGCTGCCTGGCGACGGGTCATGTGGTCGGCGAGGGTGTGCGCGCGTTCCAGATAGCGCGGCTCGTCGCTGGCCTGGTACGCCGCCAGCATCGCCTCGCACAGGTGCATGTTCGCGTTCTGGCCGCGGTAGTCGCTGAAGTGCCAGTTCGCGTCGGCCTCGTCGCGGTACAGCCCGGCGTCGGCGTCCCAGAAATGCTGTTCCAGCAGGTGCCAGGTTTCGTCCATCCACGCGGCCGCCTCGGCGATGCCGGCCTTGCGTGCGGTGGCATAGGCGAGCAGCACGAAGGCGACGCCGTAGGCATGGTTGGTGCGGTCTTCCGGCTGGCCGTCGCGGATCGTCCAGGCGTAGCCGCCGGTATGCGGATCGCGATGCACCTCGCGCAGGTAGCGCAGGCCGTGGCGTGCGGCGTCGAGGTACTCGCGCTGCAGTGCCGCGTCGTCGCCGAATTCGATCGCCGCCATCGCGTAGTTGAAGACGAAGCGCGTGCTGCTGACCAGGTGCCGGTGGCTGCGGTCGTAGATGCTGCCGTCGTCCTTGAAGTAGTGGAAGAAGCCGCCTGCCGGGTCGATCGCGCGCGGGTGGTAGAACGCCATCGTCTGCGCGATGTGCTCGCGCAGGAAAGCGGCGGAGCGGAAGTCGGGGGCGCCGCTCATGCCTGCTGTTCCATGAAGGCCAGTACCTCGTCGCCGCGCGGCATCGCGGCGAACGAGCCCTGGCGGGTGACGGTGAGCGCGCCGCAGGCGGCGGCAAAGCGCAGCATCGCGTGCAGGCGCGGCAATTCGGTGACCAGTCGTTCGAGCCGTTCGGCGCCGGCGTCGAGTTCGGCCAGGCAGCACAGCAGGCCGCCCATGAAGGCGTCGCCGGCGGCGGTGGTGTCGACCACGTCGACCGTGTAGCCGGGCAGCTCGCCTTCGGCGTCCGGGTGGAACCAGCGCAGCGGCCTGGCGCCGTCGGTCACCACCACCAGCCGGGTGCGGCCCCGCCACAGGCGGTCCAGCGCGGCCTGTTCGCCGTCCGGCGCCAGCCAGGCGAATTCCTCGGCGCTCAGCTTCACCACGTCGGCCAGGTGCAATGCCGGCCACAGCAGCGGGTGCGGATCGACATCGGCCGGCCACAGCGCGGGGCGCAGGTTCAGGTCGAAGCTGACCAGCGCACCGACGCCCGTGCGCGCGCTGCATGCCTTCGCGGGTGGTTGCGGCGAGTGCCGGGTCGGTCATGCTGTTCGAGCAGACGTGGAATACGGCGACGTCGCGGAAGGTGTCGGCGCGGAAGTCGGTCGGCCGGAACAGCAGGTCGGCGGTGTTGTCGCGGTAGAAACTGAAGCTGCGTTCGCCGTGCGCGTCCAGGGTGACGAAGGCCAGCGCGCTGGTCGCCGCGTCGGTGCGCACGATGTCGTCGGTACCGACGCCGGCCTGCTGCAGGCTGTCGAGCAGGAAGTCGCCGAAGCGATCGTGCGAGAGCATGCCGGCGAAGCGCGCGTGTCCGCCGAGCCGCGCGGCGGCGACCGCCACGTTGGCCGGCGCGCCGCCGGCGAACGGCATGAAGCGCGCAGCGAAGCCGCGCGCGTCGAGGCCGTCGGCATGCAGGTCGATCAGCGCCTCGCCGAAGCACAGGATGGGTCGCACGGCCATCTCAGGGGTTCCCGCTGGCGTCCGGTGCCGGGAGGCTGCGGATGCGCGAGCCGCGCAGGCCGTAGAACACGATGTACAGGTAGCACAGCAGCGGCAGGAAGAACGCGTGCTGCAGGCCGATGTGGTCGGCGAACACGCCCTGCACGAAGGGCACGATCGCGCCGCCCACGATCGCCATGATCAGCAGGCTGGACGCCTTGCTGGTCATCGGCCCGAGCCGCTCGATGCCGAGCGCGAAGATGGTCGGGAACATGATCGAGTTGAACAGGCCGATCGCGATGATGCTGTACATCGCCACGTCGCCGCTGCTCAGCATGGTGGTCAGCACCAGCAGCGCGTTGATCGCGGCGAACAGGGCCAGCAGCTTGCGCGGCGAGAACTTCGCCATCAGCGCCGAACCGACGAAGCGGCCGACCATCGCGCCGCCCCAGTACCACGACACGTAGTGCGCGGCCTGCTGCTCGCTGATGTGGCCGATCTCCGGCATCGACAGGTAGTTGACCATGAAGCTGCCGATCGACACCTCGGCACCGACGTAGAAGAAGATGCCGAGCACGCCGAACAGCACGTGCGGATGGCGCAGCACCTCGACGAAGCCGTGGCGCGCGTGGTCGCCCTTGTCGGTGGCCTCGGTCAGCGCCGGCAGGCGGAACAGCCACACGAAGACCGCCAGCAGGAACAGCACCACGGCCAGCCCGATGTACGGGAACTGCACCGCCTGCGCCTGCTGGGTGTCGTAGAGCAGGCGCTGCGCCGGCGCCAGCATGGCCAGCTCGGCCGGCTCCTTCACCACGTTGGACAGGATCAGCAGGCCGCCGAACAGCGGCGCCAGCGTGGTGCCCAGCGAATTCAGCGCCTGCGCCAGGGTCAGCCGGCTGGAACTGGTCTTTTCCGGACCCAGCAGCGCCACGTACGGGTTGGCCGCCACCTGCAGCACGGTGATGCCGGTGGCCAGCACGAACAGCGCGCCGAGGAACGCCGGGTACAGATGCAGGCTGGCCGCCGGCCAGAAGCCGAGTGCGCCGACGCCGGCGATCGCCAGCCCGGCCACGATGCCCTTCTTGTAGCCGAGCGCGGCGATCAGCCGGCCGGCCGGCAGCGCCATCAGGAAGTACGCGCCGAAGAAGGTGAACTGCACCAGGATCGCCTGGGCGTAGTTGAGTTGGAAGATCGACTTCAGGTGCGGGATCAGGATGTCGTTGAGGCAGGTCAGGAAGCCCCACATGAAGAAGATGGTGGTGAGCACGCCCATCGCCATCGGGTAGTCGGTATAGCGCTCGCCATGTGCGGACGAGCCGGGCGTCGGTGATGGAGCTTGGGCGAAGGCCATTGGGGTTCCCCTGGGACGAGTGGTCAGGTGACGGGCGTGCAGCTGCTTTCGCGGACGATCAGTTGTACCGGTGCCACGGTCCGGCGGCTGGCGGCCAGCGGGTGTTGCAAGCGTTGCAGCACCAGTTGTGCCGCCTGCTGGCCGCGCTCGCGCGGCGCGACCGACAGCGTGGTCAGCGGCGACATGCCGAGTGCCGCCTCGGCGATGTCGTCGAAGCCGGTCAATGCGAAGTCGTGGCCGGGGCGCAGCCCGCGCTGGTTGAGCCCGAGCATCAGGCCCAGCGCGACCGCGTCGTTGTAGCAGACCGCCGCGGTCGGGGTGAGTGCGCCGGCGAACAGGGCCGGGGTGTGATGGGCGGCATCCAGCCGGGTCGGCGCGCATTCGACGCGCCAGTACGGTTCGGTGCGCAGCCCGGCCGTGTGCATCGCCTCGACGTAACCGGCGTGGCGTTGCCGGCACGAGCTGGAATCGTGATGGCCGCCGAAGAACGCGATGCGCCGATGGCCGCGGGCGATCAGGTGTTCGGTGGCCAGACGGGCGCCGTGCTGGTTGTCCAGCATCAGCTGGTCCCAGTGCGCGAATTCGGGCAGGGCGCCGCCCAGTTCGCGGTTGAACAGCAGCAGCGGCACACGCCGGCCGACCACGCTCAGCACGTCGTGCGCCTTGCTGTGTTCGGCCGGCGACAGGATGATTCCGGCCGGGCCATGTTCCAGTAGCGATCCGAGCACGGCCTGCTCGCGTGCGGGCGACTCGCCGGTGCAGCCGAGCAGGGTGACGAAGCCGGCGGCCGCGAGTGTCTCGTCCACGCCGGCGGCGAATTCGGCGAAAAACGGATTGGCCAGGTCATTCAGCACCAGTGCGATGCTGGTCGAGATGCGCCGGCGCAGGTTCGCCGCGGCGCGGTTGTAGACGTAACCCTGCCGGCGCAGTTCCTCCTCGACCCGGGCGCGGGTGAGCTTGTTCACCAGCGGACTGCCGCGCAGCACCAGCGAGACCGTGGCGCGCGACACGTCGCAGCCCGCGGCGATGTCGTTCAAGGTCACCTTGCGCCCGATCGGGATTTGACTCGGCATGCAGTTTTACCGGATTAGAACGATCCAAATGTAACTTATCGCCGCCGTTGCGCACGTCGCGCCGCAGCATGCCCTGGCCGGCAGCGAGTGTTAGCGTGCCGCTTTGGATCGTTCCAACCAGCGAGATTGACGATGACTATCCGGCGGCGTGGCGTACTCCCCTGTCTGCTCGGTGCCGCGGTCGGCATCGCGGCGATGACACCTGCCAGCGCGCGTGCCGACGGCCATGCCGCGGCAGTCGATCCGCGCATCGGCACGGGTGGCGATGGTCATACCTTTCCCGGCGCCACGGTGCCGTTCGGGATGATCCAGCTGTCGCCGGACACGGCGATGCCGGATTTCAAGCACGCCTACAAGTGGGCCGCCGGCTACCAGTACGGCGACAGCAGCATCCTGGGTTTCTCGCATACGCACTTTTCCGGCTCCGGCCATTCGGACCTGGGCGACGTGCTGGTGATGCCGATCGCCGGCGCGGTGCGGCTGGAGCCGGGCGATCCGGCCAAGCCAGGCAGCGGCTACCGCTCGCGCTTCTCGCACGACAGTGAAGTGGTGCAGGCCGGCTATTACGCGGTGACGCTGAGCGATTACGGCGTGCGCGCCGAACTCACTGCCGGGCGCCGGGTCGGCTGGCACCGCTACACGTTCCCGGTCGGCAAGCCGGCGCACGTGCTGCTGGACCTGCGCCCGAGCATCTACGACTACGCCGGCAAGGTGCTGTGGTCGAGCTTGCGCGTGCATGGCGATGGCACCGTCACCGGCTGCCGCACCACCCGCGGCTGGGCGCCGGGGCGCGAGCTGTGTTTCGCCATGCGCTTCTCGCAGCCGATGACCTCGCGCGAGCTGCTCAACCGCGAGGCTGACATCACCTACAAGGGCTTCAAGGGGCCGGGCAACCAGGCCGAAGACCGTGATGCGCAGGACGGCCGCGCGCTGGTCGGCGTGTTCGACTTCGGCCAGCTGAAGCAGCCGCTGGAAGTGAAGGTGGCGATCTCGCCGGTGAGCGAGGCGAATGCGATCGCCAACCTGGACAAGGATGGCGCCGGCTGGGATTTCGATGCGCGCCGCGCCGAGGCGAAAGCCGCCTGGGACCAGGCGCTGGCGGTGATCGACGTGGACGCGCCGAAGGCGGCGACGACGCAGTTCTACACCGCGCTGTACCACGCGATGCTGTCGCCCACGCTGAGCATGGACGTCAACGGCGAGTACCGCGGGCCGGATCATGCGGTGCATAAAGCGGACGGCTTCGAGTTCCATTCGACCTGGTCGCTGTGGGACGTCTACCGCGCGCAGCAGCCGTTGATGGTGTTGCTGAATCCCGCGCGCAGCACCGATTTCATCCGCTCGCTGATCGCGGCGCGCGAGGCCAGCCCGTTCGGCATCCTGCCGGTGTGGGCGTACCAGGGGCTGGAAACGTGGTGCATGATCGGTTACCACGCGGTGCCGGTGATCGCCGACGCGTACATCAAGGGCGTGCGCGGGTTCGATGCGGACAAGGCGCTTGCGGCGATGGTGGCCAGCGCGACCTATGCGCCGTACGGCGACCTGGCCGACTACATGAAGCTTGGCTACGTACCGATCGACAAGGAGCCCGAGGGCGCTTCCAAAACGCTGGAATACGCCTATGACGACTGGTCGCTGGCGCAGATGGCAAAGGCGATGGGCAAGGCCGATGTCGCCGCCACGTTTGCGCAGCGCGCCGGCAACTGGCGCAACGCCTGGGATCCGCAGACCGGTTTCATGCGTGCCCGGCTGAGCGATGGCAAGTTCCGCGAGCCGTTCGATCCGGAGGCCGCCGGCTACGGCAGTGACTACACCGAGGGCAACGCATGGCAGTACTCATGGTATGTGCCGCAGGACGTGGCCGGGTTGATCAAGGCGATGGGCGGCGACGCGAAGTTTGTCGCGAAACTCGATGCCTTGTTCGAGGCGAAGGTCGACCCGTCGCATTTCAAGCACGTCGAGGACATCACCGGGCTGATCGGCTGGTACGCGCACGGCAACGAGCCCAGCCATCACATCGCCTATCTCTACGACTACGCCGGCGCGCCGTGGAAGACGCAAGCGAGGCTGAAACAGATCATGGACAGCCAGTACGCACCGCGCCCCGACGGCCTGAGCGGCAACGACGACCTCGGCCAGATGTCGGCCTGGTACGTGTTCACCGCGCTGGGCTTCTATCCGGTGACGCCGGGCAGCGACGAGTACGCGATCGGCCGGCCATTCGTGTCGCGCGCCGCGATTCACCTCGGTCAAGGCCGCACGTTCACGGTCAGCGCGGCGCCACTGGATGACGCGCATCCGTATGTCGGCGCGGTGACCTTGAATGGCAGGCCGCTGGATCGCGCCTACCTGCGCCACGGCGAGATCGTTGCCGGTGGCGAGCTGCATTTCACCATGCAGGCCGAACCGGATCGCACGTGGGCTCGTACCGCCGCCGCGCGGCCAGCGGCGATGAGCCGCTACGCCGAATGAACGAAAGCGTCCGCAACTGGACGTGTCGGGGAAACATGCCCAGAATGACTCGGTGCTCTTCGCCATGGTCCAGCCGATGCCATCAGTGACATGAACATGGGAGTCCCGCGCTGGCGCACCGTGGGTCTGTTGCTGGCCGTCCTGGTCATCGTGGCGTTGCCGTATGTCGTCACGCTGTCGAGTACGCGCGATACGCAACATGCCATTGCCTGGGTGAGCCATTCCAATGCCGTAAAGGCATTGACGTACCAGCTCGCCTATGTGGCGCGTGACAGCGAAGGCGCGATCTATCGCCTGCTGGCCGGGGACGGCAATGAACTGACACGCAAGCGGGCGCTGAATGCCAGCGAGCAGATACCCGGGTTGATACGTCAGCTGCGGGCGATGACCCAGGACAGCATGGATCAGCAGATCCAGGTCGGTGCGCTGGAGGGCAGCCTGAGCGCGCGCGTCGCACTGATGGACCAGGCGCTGTCGAGGCTGCAGCAAGGCGACACGGCGGGGGCGCGGCAGTCGCTGCGTGATGCCGGCGACCTGTTCATCGTTGCCGGCGAGATCGCCGATATCGCGCATACCGAGGACCGTCTGCTGGTGGATCGTCAGAAAGCCGCAGGCGAGCAGGCGAGCAACGGCCGCCTCGTGCTCAGCATCACGGCATTGGCGCAGATGCTGTTGCTGACGATCATCGTGATCATGTCCGAACGGCAGATCAGCCAGCGCCAGCTGGCCGAGAACCGCGAGGGTCGCGCGGTGCAGCGTTCGCAGCTGATCTTCCAGGCAGTGCGCGAGCCGATTGCGCTGTTCGACGAAAACCTGAACAGCCTGCTGGTGAACAACGCCTTCCGCGAGCTGTACGGGATGGATCCGCAACGCAACTCGCAGCCGCTGGCCGAGATCGGTGGCGGCGCGTGGAGCGACAGCGTGTTGCAGCAGCGCCTCAACGACGTGCTGCTGCGCGATCGCGAGCTGTGGGATCACGACATGATCCAGCGCACCGTCGATGGCGTGGAGCGGCACGTGGTGCTCAATGCGCGGCGGCTGCAGCAGCGCGACACCGATGCGCCGGCATTGTTGTTGACGGTGAGCGACGTTACTGCCCGCGCACTGTCCGAGCAGAAGGTCAATGAACTCAATCGACAGCTCGAAGGCAAGGTGACGCAGGTCTCCGACGTCAACCGCGAGCTGGAGGCGTTCAGCTATTCGGTATCGCACGACTTGCGCGCGCCGTTGCGCCATATCGCCGGGTTCGCGCGCAAGCTGGAGCAGGACCTGGGCGATCAGCTCGACGAGAAAGCGGCTCACTACATTGAGGTCATCAGCGGCTCGGCACAGCGGATGGCCCTGCTGATCGACGACCTGCTGGTGTTTTCGCGGCTGGGCCGTGGCGCGTTGCGTTTGCAGGCGGTGGACATGCAGTCGCTGGTCGACGAGGCGCGCGCGCTGGCTGAAGCGGGCCTGGAGGACCGGCGCATCGTGTGGAACATCGCGCCGTTGCCGATGGTGATCGGCGATGAAAACATGTTGCGCACGGTATGGCAGAACCTGCTCGGCAACGCGGTCAAGTACACCGGCCACTGCGAGGTGGCACGCATCGACGTAAGCGTGAAGCAGGGGCGCAAGGGCGACTACGAGTTCACCGTGGTCGACAATGGCGCCGGTTTCGACATGCAATATGCGGACAAATTGTTCGGCGTATTCCAGCGCCTGCATCGCGCCTCGGAATTCCCGGGCAACGGGATCGGCCTGGCCAATGTGCGACGGATCGTGACGCGCCACGGCGGTCGTGTCTGGGCCGAAGCCGAACTGGGGCGGGGAGCCCATTTTCATTTCTCGTTGCCGGCCACCGATGCGGCTGGCGCACAGTCCCGAGTCGAGAGCAAAACATGAACAGTAGAGACCTGCGCACCATCCTGCTGGTCGAGGACAGCCCGGCCGACGCCGAGATGGCGATGGACGCGCTTGGCGAGGCGCATCTGGCCAATCCGGTGGTGCACGTGGAGGACGGCGTGGAATGCATGGACTACCTCCATTGCCGCGGCGCCTGGGCAGCGCGCGAGCCGGGTGATCCCACGGTGGTGCTGCTGGACATCAAGATGCCGCGCATGAACGGGCTGGACGTGCTGACGGCGATGCGCGGCGACGAGAAGCTGCGGCGGATCCCGGTGGTGATCCTGTCCTCCTCGCGCGAGGAAAGCGATCTGGCGCGCAGCTGGGATCTCGGCGCCAATGCCTATGTGATCAAGCCGGTCGACGTGGACCAATTCTTTGACGCGGTGCGTACACTGGGACAATTCTGGGCCGTGCTGAACCAGGCGCCGGAAAAGGAGTGAGCGAAGGGGCAAGGGGGCACGGCTTGCGTTCGATATGAGGATGCAAGGAAGGTCGCAAGGTTATCGCGGGGAACGACATGCCAAACCGGCAGCTTCAGGCAATGCCCACCATTCGTGTGCTGCAGGTCGAGGATAGCCAGCTCGACGCCGAGCTGGTGCTGGCCGAACTCGACGCTGACGGGATCGCCTATGAAGTGTGCCTGGTCGACGACGAGGCGCGCTTTCTCGCTGCACTGGACGAGTTCAATCCGCATATCGTTCTGTCGGATCTCAGCATGCCCGGCTTTTCCGGCCAGCATGCGCTCGACCTCCTGCGTCAGCGCGACGAGGATCTGCCTTTCATCTTCGTCTCCGCGACGCTGGGCGAAGAGGCGGCGATCGAGGCACTGCGCAACGGCGCCACCGACTACATCCTGAAGCAGAACCCGGCCCGGCTGGCCAGCGCGGTGCGCCGCGCACTGAGCGAGGCCGAAGCGCGCCGGGCCAGCCGCCGCTCCGAAGCGGCACTGGTCCGCGCGCAACGTTTCGAGAGCCTGGCGATGCTCGCCGGCGGCCTCAGCCATGACTTGCGCAACCTGTTGCAGCCGCTGCTGCTGGCCGGCGACAGCCTGCAGGATTACCAGGACGACCCGCGCCTGGCACGGCTGGGCAAGCTGGTGCGCGACTGCGGCAAGCGCGGCCTGGACATGGTGCACTCGATGCTGTCGTTCGCGCGCGGGGCGCGCCGCGCGGAGCAGGTGCGACTGGGCGCGCTGTTCAGTGCGTTCGGTCTGCTGATGCAGGGCAGCGTGCCGCGCGCGGTCTCGATGGAACTGGTCATCGACGACCCCGAGCTGTCATTCGAGGGCAACCACACCGAACTGCAGCAATGCCTGCTCAACCTGTGCCTGAACGCGATCCAGGCCATGCCGGATGGCGGCCACCTGCGCGTCGAGGCGGTGCAGACGTCCTTGCCGGCGGAATTCTTCCTGCCGGAGCAGCAGCCGCGGCCGGGCCGTTACCTGTGCATCAGCGTGATCGACGATGGCGCCGGCATGGATCAGGCGGTGCTCGATCAGATATTCGAGCCGTTCTTCACCACCAAGGAAGGCGGCACCGGGCTCGGCCTGTTGTCATGCAAGCGGATCGTCGACAGCCATGGCGGCGTGATGCGGGTGGACAGCGAGCCGGGCCGCGGCACCCGCTTCGACCTGTATTTCCCGCTGGAGGAACCGGTGGCGGACGGCGACCAGCTGGACGATCGTGACAGCCTGGAAGGCGCCGCCGAGCGCGTGCTGGTGGTGGTGGAAGAGGCCGGCCAGTTGTCCCTGCTGGCCGACACGCTGGACGCCTACGGTTACCAGGCGCATGCCAGCCAGAGCGGTACCGCCGCGCTGCAGTGGATCGAGGCCGGCGGCCTGCCCGACCTGGTGGTGCTGGATGCGGACATGAACCTGTTCACCGGCGTGCGCACGCTGGCCGCGCTGATCGAGCAGGGCTACAGCGGCGCGGTGATCCTGCTGGCGCGCCCCGGCGCGACACCGGATCTGCAGGAGCTTCCGCAACTGGAGCATCTCTACGTGATCGACAAGCCGGTTACCACCCAGGTGTTGCTGCGTGCCTTGCGCAAGGCGCTGGATGCGGCCGGCAACGCGGCCGATGCGTGAGCCGCGCGGATACGACGACTAGGAGGACAGGGATGTTCGCGTACTACCTTGATCTGGCCCTGCGCAGCTTCCGCCGCAGCAAGGCGCTGACCGCGCTGGTGGTTGTGCTGATGGGCTGCGGCGTCGCTACCTGCATGGTCAGCTTCGCGGTGTTCCGCGCTGCCGCGGCCGACCCGATCCCGTGGAAGTCGAACCAGCTGTTCGTGCCGCAGATCGACAACTTCGGGCCGGCGCAGAACTGGAAGGGCGAGCCGCCGAACCTGCTCAGCTACACCGACGCCACGGCATTGCTGCATGCGCGCCAGGCGCGGCGGCAGGTGCTGATCTACGGCAGCAAGTGGACGGTATTGCCGGGTGACGCGCAACACCTGCCGTCTTCGCAGGAGGGCGATGCGGTCAGCCACGACTTCTTCGCGATGTTCGATGCGCGGTTCCGTTACGGCGGCGGCTGGTCGGCCAGCGACGACGATCAACGCGCTGCGGTAGTGGTGATCAGCAGCGCGCTCAACCAGAAACTGTTCGGCGATACCAACAGCGTAGGCCGCGAGATCAACCTGGACACGCACGCCTACCGCATCGTGGGCGTGCTGGACGACTGGAATCCCAGCCCGCGCTTCTTCGATGTGAGCAGTGCGTGGTATCCCTTCAGCCATCCCCGCCAGCTCTATCTCCCGTTCAGCCGTGCCATCGACCTGCAGAAAGCCGCCAGCGGCAATTTCTATTGCAGCACGAACTCCGCCAACCCCGATCTGCCGAACTGGGACAGCATCCTGCACAGCGAATGCGCGTGGATCGCCGCGTGGGTGGAGCTGCCTCAGCGCGCCGACGTGGAGCGCTACCGCGACTGGCTGCACAACTACGCGGCCGAACAGCAGCGCGTCGGCCGCTTTGCCTGGCCGCCGAACGTGCGCCTGTCCGATGTCGGGCAGTGGCTGCAGATGATGAAAGTGGTGCCGAAGGCGTCGGCGCTGTCGATGATCGTCTCGGCGAGTTTTCTGCTGATCTGTCTGGTCAATGTGGTCGGCCTGATGCTGGCCCGCTTCATGCGCCGCGCGCCGGAGATCGGCGTGCGCCGCGCGCTGGGCGCGTCGCGCGGCGCGATCTATCGCCAGTTCCTGACCGAGGCGGCGGCGATTGGATTGGCCGGTGGCGTGTTGGGCCTGCTGCTGACGGCGCTGGGCATGGCCGGCATCGGTCACGTGTTCGCGCCGGAAATCGCCCGGCTGGCGACGCTGGATGCATCGCTGTTGCTGCTGACCGTGCTGGTCGCGGTGGCGGCCAGCTTGATCGCCGCGCTGTATCCCACCTGGCGCGCCGCCCAGGTGCAGCCGGCGTGGCAGCTGAAGTCGAACGGATGAACACGACGCATGCAGATACGCCCGATCCTCGCCGCGCTGCGCCGGCACAAGATGGCCACGCTGCTGATCGTGCTGCAGATCGCGCTGACCCTGGCGGTGGTCAGCAACGCGCTGTTCATCGTCAAGACGCGGGTGGTGCATCTGTCGCGCCCGACCGGTACGGACGAGGCACACCTGTTCGTGATCAAGAACGAATGGATCGGCCAGCCGGACGTGCCGCATATCGATGCGCAGATGCGCGCCGACCTGACGACCTTGCGCAACTTGCCAGGCGTGCGCAACGCGTTTGCCAGCCAGGCCTATCCGCTGCAAGAAGGCGGCGGCGGGCTGGTGCGCATCAAGCATCGGGTCGAGCAGACGACGAAGCCGCAGCTGGCGCTTTCCTATTTTGCCGACGAGCACGCGACTCGACACGTTCGGCATCACGCTGGTGGCCGGCCGCAACTTCCGCGCCGACGAGATCGGCAGCCTCGGTCCCGTACGACAAGTTGGTGCCGGCGGTGATCATCATCACTCGCGACCTGGCCCGACAAACTTTTCCTCGACGGCGCGGCCGTGGGCCAGCGCGTCTATCTGAGTGACGACGGCCCGAGCACGATCATCGGCGTGGTCGATCGGCTGGAAGGCAGCTACGCGGGCAGCAGCACGCGCTCGATCGACGAGGACACCGTCCTGGTGCCGGCGCGTTACGCTAGTTCCGACGACGGGGCGAGCTACGCCGGCGGTACGGTCTATCTGGTGCGCGCGCAACCGGGCCAACTCGCGGCGGTGTTGCACGCAGCGCCGGCCGCGCTGGTGGCGCAGAACCGCATGCGCCTGATCAGCCCGGAAGACGGTGTGGTCACGCTGGCGCAGGCACGCACAAAGGCTTACGCCACCGATCGCGGTGTGGCGATCATGATGGGCGCGGTGTGCGTGTTGCTGCTGCTGGCGACGGCCGGCGGCATCGTGGGACTGAGCAGCTTCTGGGTCGGCCAGCGGCGTCGGTCGATCGGCGTGCGGCGGGCGCTGGGCGCGACGCGCGGCGACATCCTGCGCTATTTCCAGGCCGAGAACGCATTGATCGTCGGCATCGGCGTGGTGCTGGGCGTGGTGCTCGGCGTCGCCGCGAACCTGTCGTTGATGACGCACTACGAGCTGCCGCGGATGCCGCTGTGGCTGCTCGGCGTCGGCGCGCTGTTGCTGTGGCTGCTTGGCCAGTTGGCCGTATTCGGCCCGGCGCGGCGAGCCGCAGCGGTGCCGCCGGTGGAGGCGACGCGCTCGGTGTGAGCCGTGTCGGCTGCCGTGCCTCAGTCGATGCCGAGCTTCTTCAGCTTGTAGCGCAGTGCGCGGAAGGTGATGCCGAGCTTTCGGGCCGCCGCGGTCTTGTTGTAGCGCGATTCCTCCAACGCCTTGACGATGGCGGTGCGCTCGAGGTTGCTGATGTAGTCGTCGAGGCCGCCGTCGGCGCTGGCGGCAGCCGGTGGTTGCGGCTGCTGGCCCGGTGCCGCCGCCTCCTGGCCGGGGCGCGCACTGCGCTGCGGCAGCATCAGGTCGGCGGCTTCGATCGTGCTGCCGTCGCACATCGCCATCGCGCGTTCGAGGACGTTTTCCAGCTCGCGCACGTTGCCGGGGAAGTCATATGCGTCCAGCGCGTCGCGGGCGGACGGTGACAGCTGGCCGACGCTTTCGCCGCTCTTGCCGGCCAACGCCTTGAGGATGAAGGCGGACAGCTGCGGCACGTCGCCGCGGCGCTCGCGCAACGGCGGCACGCGCAGTTCGATCACGTTGATGCGGTAGAACAGGTCCTGGCGGAACTGGCCTTGCTCGACCAGCTGGCCGAGGTTCTTGTGGGTGGCCGAAAGAATGCGCACGTCGACCGGGATCTCGTCGCGGCCGCCGATCGGGCGCACCGCCTTTTCCTGGATCGCGCGCAACAGCTTCACCTGCATGTGCAGCGGCAGCTCGGCCACCTCGTCGAGGAACAGGGTGCCGCCCTGGGCGGCCTGGAACAGGCCTTCCTTGTCGGCGCTGGCGCCGGTGAAGCTGCCCTTGCGATGGCCGAAGAATTCGCTTTCCATCAGTTCGGACGGAATCGCGCCGCAATTGACCGGCACGAACGGCCCGCTGGCGCGCGGGCCTTGTTCGTGGATCAGCCGCGCCACCAGCTCCTTGCCCACGCCGGATTCGCCGGCGATGTAGACCGGCGCCTGGTTGCGCGCCAGCTTGCCGATGGTGGAGCGCACCTGCTGCATCGCGGCGGAGTCGCCGATCAGGCGGTCGCCGGCGTCGCCGGTCTTCGCGGCCGCGCCGCCATTGCGTTTCTCTTCGGCCAGGCGCAGCGCGGTGCGCACCAGTCCGCGCAGCATCTGGATGTCGACCGGCTTGGAGACGAAGTCGAACGCGCCGGCCTTCAGCGCGTTCACCGCGGCGTCGACGTTGCCGTAGGCGGTGATCATCGCCACCGGCATGTCCGGATGATTGGCGGCGATCAGCTCGATCATCTCCTGCCCGTTGCCATCGGGCAGGCGCATGTCGGTGAAGCACAGGTCGTAACTGCGTTCGGCCAGTGCGCGGCGTGCCTCGGCGACGGTTCCCACGGCGTCGACCTGCAGATCCATCCGGCCCAGCGTGATGGTGAGCAGTTCGCGAATGTCGCGTTCGTCGTCAATGACCAGAACGGTCTGTGCTGTCATGAGGAGTATGGGTTTCCCTGGTAGTCCAACAGAAGGTTACTAGCGCAGGCCAAAAGGTCAACGCGTGGCGGACTGGACGGTGTCGGCAGGATCGGGGTCGGCCGGGCTGCGCGCCGGTGGCGTCAGCACCAGGCGGAAGCAGCTGCCGCCGCCGGCGACGCGCACGTATTCCAGCGCGGCCTGGTTGGCGTCGCTCATCTGCCGGGCCAGGTACAGTCCCAGGCCGGTGCCGTATTCGTGGGTGGTGTAGAACGGCTCGAAAATCTGCGCGGCCACCTTCGGCGCGATGCCGGGGCCGCGATCGATCACTTCCAGGATCGGCACGCCATGCTCGCCCTGCCGGGTCACCACCATCACCCGCGCCGGTTCGCCGGGCAGGCGACCGTAGCGCAGCGCGTTCTGCACCAGGTTCCACACCACCTGCTGCAGCTGCTGCGGATCGGCCACCGCCGCCACCGGCGTACCGCTGCTGGCGATCGCCCGCAGCGAATCGGCGCCGAGGTCGTTGCCCTGGCTGTATTCCTCGACGAAGGCCTGCGCCCAGCGGCCCAGGTCCAGCGTCTCCGGCCGCGAGCGTTCGCGCCGCGACAGCTGCAGGATGTTCTCGATGATCTCGTTGAGCCGGATGCAGTGGTTGTTGATGATCTCGACCATGCGCTGGTCGGTGACATCCATGCTGTTCGATTCGGCGAGCAATTGCGCCGAGTAGCGGATCGCCGCCAGCGGGTTGCGGATCTCGTGCGCGATCGAGGCCGACAGCCGGCCCAGCGAGGTCAGCGTAAGTTCCTCGGCGCGGCGCGACAGCAGCGAGGTGTCGTCGAGGAAGATCAGCACGTGCGAATCGTCGTTCGGCGCCAGCCGGGTGAAGCGCGGCACCACTTCGGGCACGCCGTCGGCGAGCTGGGTGGCGGTTTCGTCCAGCTTGCCCGAGGTCATCCAGTGGTACAGCCGGCGCGACAGCTCCGGCGCCAGCTGGCCGAGGTCGCGCTGGTCCGGCGCCGGGATTGCCCATCAGCATCCACGCCGATTCGTTGATCTGGTGGATGCGGTTGGCGTCGTCGACCAGCAGCACGCCGGTCTTCATGCGCCGGATGATCAGCTCGTTGACCTGGGCCAGGTTGGCCAGGTCGGTGCTGCGCTGCTCGGCCAGCGCCTCGGTGGCGCGCAGCTGCCGGCCCAGCACATGGCACAGCGTGGTAGTGGCGAAGTAGGCGAGGCCGAACAGTGCCGCTTCGAGCAGGCCGCGGTCGCCGGGTTTATCGATCGAGCTGCCGAACAAGGTGTGCCCGAGCATGCCCAGCGTGGCCAGCGCGGCGAAGAAGCTGGACAGCCGCAGTGGCAGGATCAGCGCGCCGGCGCTGAGGTTCACCGCCAGCATCATCGCGATGCCGATGCGTGCGTCGTGCATCGCGGCGATCGCCAGCACGGCGACGACGATGTCCACCGCCAGGGTCGCCGCCACCACGGTGCGCGCATACGGCATGCTGCGCCGGTTGAACAGCAGCATGACCAGCGCAAAGATCAGGTACAGCGTAGCCACGCTGCGGGCGAAGTCGGGAATGGACAGCTGGGGCCAGCCCAGCCCAGGCGGGCTGAACGCCAGGCCTGCATAGACCAGCGCCTGCACCAAGCGGAACGCATTGAGGAACGACAGCTCGTGGCGGACCGTCGCCGTACCGCCGGGCGAGGTGACTAGAGGTGGTGTGCTGGACACGTGACAGGGCACTCTTTGGCGGTTCCGGTCGAGTATAGACGGCCTGATCGATGCTGTGCCGCTGTCGGAAAGCGCATGAAACCGGCCTGTACGGGCCTTCCGGGGCAGGTTGCCCTTTCAAACGTCGCCCGCTTCCGCGAAAATGGGCGGCCGTGTCGCGCGGTCCTGCCAGTTTTTCCTGGCAGGTGCGCTTGCCTCCCGGCAGCGCGCCAACCCGCCGTCCGACCTTCCTGACCCACGCTGTGTACCTGCGTGCGGCCGCCATCGTTTCTCCGTTCGCTCGAGGTATCGAATGAATTTCCACGAATACCAGGCCAAAGAACTGTTCGCGCAGTACGGCATCGCCGTGCCGCCGGGCAAGGTCGCCAATTCCCCCGACGCTGCCGTCGACGCCGCCAAGGCACTCGGTGGCACGCAATGGATGGTCAAGGCGCAGATCCATGCCGGCGGCCGCGGCAAGTCCGGCGGCGTCAAGTTCTGCCGCAGCTTCGACGACGTGCGCGCCGCCGCCAAGGGCATGCTCGGCACCAACATGGAAACCTACCAGTCGGCCGGCCGCGCGCTGCCGGTGAACCTGGTGCTGGTGACCGACGCCACCGACATCGCCCGCGAGCTGTACCTGTCGATCCTGGTCGACCGCGATTCCAAGGCGGTCTCGTTCATCGCCTCCAAGCACGGCGGCGTGGACATCGAGCAGGTGGCGAAAGAGACGCCGGAAGACATCCACACCATCGTGATCGACTTCGTCGAAGGCCTGCAGCCGTACCAGTGCCGCCAGCTCGGCTTCGCGATGGACCTCAACGGCAAGCAGGTCAACCAGCTGACCAAGATCATGCTGGGCCTGTACAAGCTGTTCAACGAGCAGGACCTGGCGCTGGTCGAGCTGAACCCGCTGGCCGTGCTGGAAGACGGCAACCTCGCCGCGCTCGACGGCAAGGTCAACTCCGACGACAACGCCGAGTACCGTCACCCGAACCTGGCCGCGATGCGCGACCTGACCCAGGAAGACGCGGCCGAAGCCGCGGCGGTGAAGTACAACCTCAACTACGTGACGATGGACGGCAACGATCGGCTGCATGGTCAACGGCGCCGGCCTGGCGATGGCCACGATGGACGTGATCAAGCTGGCGGGCGGCGAGCCGGCCAACTTCCTCGACGTCGGCGGCGGCGCCACCAAGGAGCGCGTGACCGAGGCGTTCAAGCTGATCCTGTCCTCGGACAAGGTGCGCTGCATCCTGGTCAACATCTTCGGCGGCATCGTGCGCTGCGACCTGATCGCCGAGGGCATCATCGCCGCGGTCAAGGAAGTGGGCCTGAAGATTCCCGTGGTGGTGCGCCTGCAGGGCACCAATGTCGATCAGGGCCGCGAACTGCTGGCCAATTCCGGCCTGGCGATCACGCCGGCGGATGATCTCAACGACGCGGCCCAGAAAGCCGTGGCTGCCGCGAAGGCCTGAGGAGTAATCGAATGAGCGTTTTGGTCAACAAGAACACCAAGGTGATCGTGCAGGGCTTCACCGGCCAGCAGGGCACCTTCCATGCACAACAGTGCCTCGACTACGGCACCCAGATCGTCGGCGGCGTGACCCCGGGCAAGGGCGGTTCCGAGCACATCGGCCTGCCGGTCTTCAACTCGGTCGATGAGGCCGTGCTCGAAACCGGCGCCGATGCGTCGGTGATCTTCGTGCCGCCGCCGTTCGCGGCCGACTCGATCCTCGAAGCGATCGACGCCGGCATCAAGGTGATCGTGGCGATCACCGAAGGCATCCCGGTGCTGGACATGCTGCGCGTCAAGAACGTGCTGCAGCAGCATCCGGAAATCGTGCTGATCGGGCCGAACTGCCCCGGCATCATCACCCCCGGCGAATGCAAGATCGGCATCATGCCCGGCCACATCCACAGCAAGGGCAAGGTCGGCGTGGTCTCGCGCTCCGGCACGCTGACCTATGAAGCGGTGTTCCAGACCACCAACGAAGGCCTCGGCCAGAGCACGGTGATCGGCATCGGCGGCGACCCGATCAACGGCCTCAGCTTCATCGACTGCCTGAAGCTGTTCCAGGACGACCCGCAGACCGAGGGCATCATCATGGTCGGCGAGATCGGCGGCAGTGCCGAGGAAGACGCCGCCGAGTTCATCGGCGAGTACG
Source organism: uncultured Gammaproteobacteria bacterium (assembly GCA_963739815.1). Classification (GTDB taxonomy): domain Bacteria; phylum Pseudomonadota; class Gammaproteobacteria; order Xanthomonadales; family Rhodanobacteraceae; genus Rhodanobacter. Next base: position 1,959,362 of record CAVUBI010000001.1, on the reverse strand, counting down.
TGACCAAGCCGGTGGTGTCGTTCATCGCCGGCGCCTCGGCTCCGGCCGGCAAGCGCATGGGCCACGCCGGCGCGATCATCTCCGGCGGCAAGGGCACCGCCGCGGCGAAGTTCGCCGCGCTGGAGAAGGCCGGCGTCACCACGGTGAAGTCGCCGGCGGATCTGGGCAAGGCACTCGCGAAGCTGATGAAGAAGTAAGTCAGCCGCGTACTGCTCTAAAATGCGAAGGCCGCGACCCGTGTCGCGGCCTTCGTCTTTTCGGGAGTGCGTTTCATGGCAAGGCTGCGTCTGGCACTGGCCCAACACGATTTCACGGTCGGTGCGGTGGCGGCGAACGCCGCGAAGGTCGGCGAGCTGATCGCCCGCGCCCGCGCCGCTGGCGCGGCGCTGGTGGCATTCCCCGAACTGACCCTGAGCGGCTATCCGCCGGAAGACCTGTTGCTGCGCCCCAGCTTCCTGGCGGCCTGCGCCAGCGAATTGGCCACGCTGGCCGCGTCCACCCGCGACGTCGCCGCGCTGGTCGGCCACCCGCACAGCGAGGGCGAGGTATTCAACGCGGCCAGCTTGCTGCGCGATGGCACGGTGGAATGCACCGCGCACAAGCAGGCACTGCCGAACTATGGGGTGTTCGACGACAAGCGCTATTTCCGTCCTGGCCATGCATCGGTCACCACGGTCATCGATGGCGTTACCGTCGGGCTGCTGATCTGCGAGGACGTGTGGCAGCCGGAGCCGGCCGCGCAAGCGGCGGCCGCCGGTGCGGAACTGCTGGTGGTGATCAACGCCTCACCCTGGGACGACGCCAAACAGGGTGAACGCGAAAGCGTGCTGGCGACACGGGCACGTGAAACGGGCTGCGCGATCGCCTACCTCAACCTGGTCGGTGGCCAGGACGAAGTGGTCTATGACGGCGGCTCGATGCTGGTGAATGGCGACGGCTCGATCGCCGCCCGCGCACCCAGCTTCGTGGATGCGCTGCTGTGCGCCGAATTCGATCCGGCCACGCGCCGCCTGTCCGCGCAGGACTGGCCGGTCGCCGCCGATCGCTCGTTCGAGGCGACGCTATACGCCGCGCTGATGCGTGGCACCCGTGATTACATCGACAAGAACGGTTTCGGCGGCGTGCTGCTGGGCCTGTCCGGCGGCATCGACTCCGCGCTGACCCTGGCGCTGGCGGTCGACGCGCTGGGCGCCGCGCGGGTCACCGCGGTGATGATGCCCACGCGCTACACCTCGCAGCTGTCGCTGGACGGCGCGCGCGCGCAGGCCGAGCGGCTTGGCGTGGACTACCACGTGATCGACATCGAGCCGACCTACCAGTCATTCATCGAGGCGTTGACCCCGGCGTTCGCCGGCAAGGGCGCCGACACCACCGAGGAAAACCTGCAGTCGCGCATTCGCGGTGCGATGCTGATGGCGCTGTCCAACAAGCACGGTCGGCTGCTGCTGGCGACCGGCAACAAGAGCGAGGTGGCGGTCGGCTACGCCACCTTGTACGGCGACATGTGCGGGGCGTATGCGCCGCTGAAGGACGTCTACAAGACCGTGGTGTACCGACTGTCGCGCTGGCGCAATGCGCAGGCCGCGAAGGTCGGCGAGGGCGACATGATCCCCGCTGCCGTGATCGAACGCCCGCCCTCCGCCGAGCTGCGTGACAACCAGACCGATCAGGATTCGTTGCCGTCGTACGATGAACTCGACGCGATCCTCGAACGCTTCATCGAGCGTGAGCAGTCGCAGGCGGAGATCGTGGCGCAGGGCTTCCACGCCGATACGGTGCGTCGGGTGGTGCGGCTGGTCCTGCTGAACGAGTTCAAGCGACGGCAGTCGGCGCCGGGTCCGCGCGTGACGACCCGGGCGTTCGGCCGCGAGCGGCGTTACCCGATCACTTCCGGTTGGCGTTGAGCCGCCACAAAAAAGCCGGCGATCGCTCGCCGGCCTTGCGCATGCATGGTCCTCGACTCAGTGATGGCCCGAGAACGGCACCATCTTGCGCAGCGTGGACGGCGGATGCGGCCACTTGGCGTCGGTCAGGTACGGGTGCTCCGGATAATTCAGCGCCAGCACCTGGCGGGCCTGGTCGGCCTGGGCCTTCTGGTCGAGCGCCAGGTAGCTGCGGGTGAGGATGGCCAGCGCGTCGCCGGCCTGCGGTGCCTGCTGGTAATGCTCGATCACGTACTGCGAGCGGTCGGCGGCGGCGACGTAGGCCTTGTTGCGCAGGTAGAACTCGGCCACGTTGATCTCGTACTGGGCCAGCACGTTGCGCAGGTAGATCATGCGCTGGCGCGCGTCGGCGGTATAGGCGCTGTCCGGGAAGCGCCGCGACAGCTCGGAGAAGTCGTCGAACGCCTGCAGGTTGTAACCCTGGTCGCGACGCGCACTCGAGCCGGCGCGCGGAATGAAGCGCTCCAGCACGGTGCCGGTACGATCAAAATTGATCAGGCCGCGCAGGTAATAGGCATAATCGACGTGTTTCTGGGACGGATAGGTCTTGATGAAGCGGTTCACCGTCGATAGTGCATCATCGGGCTGGTTGTCCTTGTACTGCGAATAGGCCAGATCCAGCTGGGCCTGCTCGTTGTACTCGCCGGACGGGAAGCGCGCGATCAGTCGCTGGTACGCCTTGGTGGCAGCGGAATAATCGGCATTCTGCAGCGAGGAGTACGCGTTGTCGTACAGCGCGGCGACCGGCATCGTGTCGATGGTGTCGCCCTTCGACTTGAACATCGAACATGCGCTCATCGACACGACGAGCGCGAGCACCACAAGCATTTGCAGGACAGGCGATTTGGACATCGGCAGCTTGGGCGAGTCGATCATTGGGCGCATAAGGAAAGAATTCAGATGTTTGAACGAAAAGGCATGATAGCCGAAACCGGGCATACCCCGCGGTGGCCGGCATGACCACGATACGGCATGAGGCCGAGGTGCCACTGGCTGCGGCGGGACGCAGGTTCGACCAGGCTTTGGCCGAGATGTTCCCGGATTATTCGCGCTCCCGGCTCAGTGGCTGGATCAAATCCGGCGCCGTGACCCTGGACGGCGCGCAGGCGCCGCCGCGGCAGCTGCTGCGCGGCGGCGAGCAGGTACGCCTGCAGGTCGAACTGGAAAACGAGGTGAGCAGCGAACCGGAGGACATCGCGCTGACCATCGTGCACCAGGACGAGCATCTGCTGGTGCTGGACAAGCCGCCCGGGCTGGTGGTCCATCCCGGCGCCGGCAACCCCGCCGGCACCTTGCTGAACGCCTTGCTGCACCTCGATCCGCAGCTGGCCGAACTGCCGCGCGCCGGCATCGTGCACCGGCTGGACAAGGACACCTCCGGCCTGATGGTGGTGGCGAAGACCTTGCCGACGTACACCGCGCTGGTCGACCTGCTGTCGCGGCACGAGGTGGAGCGCCAGTACGAGGCGGTGGTGCTGGGCACGATGGTGTCCGGCGGCACGGTGGACGAGCCGATCGGCCGCAGCATGGGCGATCGCCTGCGCCAGGCGGTGCGCGACGAAGAAGACGGCAAGCGTGCGGTGACCCATTACCGCCTGCGCGAGCGTTTCCGGGCACACAGCCTGCTGCAGTGCCAGCTGGAAACCGGCCGCACCCACCAGATCCGCGTGCACCTGACGCATATCGGCCATCCGCTGGTCGGCGATCCGCTTGTATGGCGGCGGCCTGAAGCTGCCCAAGGGCGCCACCGCCGAACTGACGTCCACCTTGCGTGGTTTCCGCCGGCAGGCCCTGCATGCCGAGAAGCTGTCGTTCATCCATCCCGCTACCGGCGAGGCGGTGTCGTTCAGTGCCGGGCGACCCGCCGACCTGCGGGCCTTGATCGAAGCACTGCGCGCCGACCTGGCCGAGCACGGCTCCGATCACTATTGATCGGATCGCGGTGGGCGGGAACGAGGGCTGGCGAGTATGCGATGCTCTGCGCACGTCAATCCCGCTGCCGAATCCCATGACCGAAACCTGGATCTTTCCCGACTGGCCGGCCCCGCCGCAGGTGCATGCGGCGGTCAGCACGCGGCGGGGTCCGGGTATTTCGACGGCCCCGTTCGATCGCTTCAACCTGGGTCTGCGCAGCGGCGATGCCGTCGACGTCGTCGAAGCCAACCGCAGCGCGTTGCAGCAGGCGTTGCGCCTGCCGGCGGCGCCGCGCTGGCTGCACCAGGTGCACGGAACCGGCGTGGCCGAACTGGGGCCACTGCCGAGTGCGGATGAACCGCAGGCCGACGCGGCGGTGTCGCGCATCCCGCGCACCGTGCTGTCGATACTTACCGCCGATTGCCTGCCGGTGCTGTTCTGCGCCGACGATGGCAGCGAGATCGGCGCAGCGCACGCCGGCTGGCGCGGCCTCGCCGGCGGCGTGCTGGAATCCACCCTGACCCAACTGGCGACCCCGCCGTCGCGCCTGCTGGCATGGCTGGGGCCATGCATCGGCGCGGCTTCATACGAGGTGGGCGAAGAGGTGCGCGCTGCGTTCGTCGATCTCGATGCGCCGGCGGACGCATGTTTCGCGCCCGTCCGCCCGGGACACTGGCTGTGTGATCTCGCGGGGCTGGCGCGTCGCCGGCTGGAACGGGCCGGGCTGGAGCGCATCCACGGCGGTGGCTTCGATACCCTCGCCGACGAGCGCTTCTATTCGTACCGCCGCGACGGCGCCCGCAGCGGCCGTTTCGCCAGCCTGATCTGGCTGGATCACGCTTAGCGCCGCTTACCGGCGCAGCGCCTCCATGAACGTGTTGCGCCAGGTGGTGATGTCGTTCCGGCGCAGCACGTCCATCATGGCCGTCCAGCGGTCGCGACGCTCGGCCAGCGGCATTTTCAGTGCGCGCTCCAGTGCGTCGGCGACCTCCTCGGTGTCGGCGGGGTTCACCAGCAAGGCCTGGGTGAGTTCCTGCGAGGCGCCGGCAAAGCGCGAGAGCACCAGTACGCCCGGGTCGGCCGGGTCCTGGCAGGCCACGTATTCCTTGGCCACCAGGTTCATGCCGTCGCGCAGCGGCGTCACCAGGCCGACTCGGGCGCTGCGGTAATAGCCGGTCAGGAGCCGGTGCGGAAACGACTTGTTGATGTAACGGATAGGCGCCCAGTCAGGTGTGGCGTACTTGCCGTTGATGTGTCCGGCGCTGCGCTCGAGTTCGCGGCGGATCGCGCGATACTCCAGCACCGCACCGCGCGAGGGTGGCGCGATCTGCAGGAAGGTGACTCGTTGATGCAGTTCGGGGTTGCGTTCCAGCAGCCGCGCGTAACCCTGGAACCGTTGCGGCAGGCCCTTGGAATAGTCCAGCCGATCCACGCCGATGATCAGCGCCCGCCCTTCGAGGCTGTGTCGAAGCTGCACTATTTCTTGAATCGAGTCGGCTTTGGCCGCGGCGTCGGCAATGCCCTGGGTGTCGATGCTGATCGGAAACGCGTCGGCGCGGAACTGGCGGCCGTTCGCCATGCGCATGCGGCCGCCCAGACGCATCACCGCGCCGGCCTCGTGCAGGAAATAGTCCTCCAGCGCGCGCAGGTCGCGGCTGGTGTGCACGCCGATCAGGTCATAGCTGGCCAGCGTTTCGAGCAATTCGCGGTGATTCGGCAAGGCGATCAACAGGCCGGCGGCGGGCAGCGGCGTATGCAGGAAGAACCCGATGCGGTTTTTCACCCCGCGGCGGCGCAGCATGGAGGCCAGCGGGATGAGGTGATAGTCGTGCACCCAGATGACGTCATCCGGCGCGATGAGCGGCTGCAGTTTCTCCGCGAAGGCCTCGTTGACGCGCAGGTAGCCGGCAAGGTGGCCGCGCCGGTAGTCCACCACATCGGGTCGGTAATGCAGCAACGGCCACAGCGCGCCATTGGCGAAGCCGGTGTAGAAGTCGTCGTGGTCGACGCGGGAAAGATCGATGGTGATGTAGTCGACCTTTCCCTGGCGCTGCCGGTGCACCTCGGCGGCGGTTTCCGCGGCGACCTTGCCGCTCCAGCCGAACCACAAGCCGCCGTGTTCGTGCAGCGCAGCCTGCAGCGCCGATGCCAGTCCCCCGGCTCACCCTGGCGCGGCAACGCAACCCGGTTGGAAACCACCACCAGGCGGCCGGCCGCCTCGGGAGCCATCGTCACAGTGCCTCCTCCCAGCGCCGCGAGAGCCGCATGGCCGCATGGATCAGGCCGACCAGCGAATACGTCTGCGGGTAATTGCCCCAGTGCTCGCCGGTTGCCGGGGCGATGTCCTCCGACAGCAGGCCCAGCGCGTTCCGCTGTTTCAGCATGTGCTCGAACATCGCCCGCGCCCGCTCCTTGCGCCCGGTGGCGGCAAGTGCCTCGATGTACCAGAACGTGCAGATGTTGAAGCTGGTTTCCGGCGCGCCGAAGTCGTCCGGGGCGATGTAGCGGAACAGGTAGTCGCCACGGCCCAGCGCCACGCCGATCGCATCGACCGTGGCGACGAAGCGCGGGTCGCTGGCTTCGACGAAGCCGATGTCGGCCAGCAACAGCAAGCTGGCATCCAGGTGCTCGCCATCGTAAGCGTCGACGAAGTGTCCGAGCTGTCCGTTCCACGCGCGGGCCTCGATGCGCGCATGCAGTCGCACAGCCTCGTCGTGCCAGTAGCGTGCGCGCTCGTCCAGGCCAAGCTCGGTGGCGATATGCGCCAGCCGGTCGCAGGCAGCCCAGCACATGGCGGCCGAATAGGTGTGAACGGCGACGCGCCCGCGGTATTCCCACAGGCCGGCATCGGTTTGTTCGGCCATGCGCAGTGCCGTCTCGCCCATGCGTTCGAGCCGGCGGAAGCTCACTTCGTCGCCGCGGTGCTCGAGCCGACGGTCAAAGAACAGCTGGGTCGAGGCGAGCACCACCGAGCCGTAGACATCGTTCTGCCGTTGTCGCCACGCGTCGTTGCCGACCCTGACCGGTCCCATGCCGCGATAGCCGGACAGGCTATCCACCTGGCGTTCGGGCAGCTCGTCGCTCGAAGGTGATGCCGAACACCGGGCCGATTTCCGCATCCCCCCGGTCGGCGACCAGGTTGAAGGTGTAGCGGATGTACTCCTCCATCGACCGCGTTGCGCCGAGGCGATTGAGCGCGCGGACGGTAAAGGCGGCGTCGCGCAACCAGCAGTAGCGGTAATCCCAGTTGCGGGCGCTGCCGGCCGATTCGGGAATGGAGGTGGTCAGTGCGGCCACGATGGCACCGGTGGCCTCGTACTGGCAAAGCTTCAAGGTGATCGCGGCGCGGATCACGGCGTCCTGCCATTCGTAGGGAACCGACAGGTAGCGGGACCATTCGCGCCAGTAATCCAGCGTCCGTTCCAGCGTCAGATGGATGAAGTCGGCCACTTTCTCGCCCAGGGTTTCATCCGGACCGAACACGAAATGGGCTGGCCGATCGAGTCCGAACGGCAGCTGGCGCTGGATCAGCGGCGGTGCGATGTCGGTGGTCAGGCGCTGCACCACGTCGCTGAGCAGGTAGCGGATGTGATTGCTGCCGGCGGTGGTCTGCGGCGATCGTGCGCCGTAGTCGCACAAGGGCCGCATGCGCACGCGGATGCGCGGCGAACCGCGATGGGCTGACGCGTCGCACCAGCATTTCCGGATGGTAGAAGCGGCCGTTCAAGCGATGTCGCGGCGCGAAGTCGGTGATCTCGATGGCGCCACCGTGGTGATCGAACAGGCGCGTCACCAGCACGGCGGTGTTGGCCAGGTAGTACTGCTCGACGTGATCGAAGTCTTCCAGCTCGATCGCCCAGTCGCCGCCGTCGGTGGTGGGCGAAAGCAGGCTGCAGAAACTGGCGTCGGCATCGAAACGCGGCAGGCAGCACCAGACGATGCGCGCATGCGGGTCGATCAAGGCGGCAACGCTGCCGTTGCCGATCACGCCAAGCTCAAGGCTGGCGTGCCGGGCCTCCTTCGGGAAGTCGGGCATGGGCAGGGACTCCTAGCGTCAGTGCGTCCAGGACGCGAGTCAGCCAGATCGCCGTGGCGGCGGGATCGGGCAGGGTGAAATGGGCCGCGCTGGGCTGGCGTTCGCCAATGCGGATGCTGATGCCGTGGCGGCGATTGATCGCGTCGAACGCGTGCTCGTCGGTCAGGTCGTCGCCGAGGTAGACCGGGATGCGATCGGCGAACGACTCGTGCTGCAGCAGCTCCAGCACGGCGCGGCCCTTGTCCATGCCAGCCGGCTTGAACTCCAGCACCTGATTGCCGGCCTGCAACTCGTAGCCGGGCAATCGCTCGGCCAGCGTGGCGGCGGCATCGTGCAGGCGGGCCAGCTGATCCGGCCAGCGCCGGCAATGCAGCGCGACCGCCAGACGCTTGTTCTCCAGTTGTACGCCTTCAAAGCGTGTGGCGAGTGCCGAGACCTCGCGATGCATGCGGTCCTGCTGCGCCCGCGGCACGTCAAGGCGGCGGAATCCTCCGCTGGCATCGCGCAATTCCAGTCCATGCAGACCGATGGCTGCCCAAGGTGGTTGCTCGAATATCCGGTCGAGATCATCCAGCTCGCGCCCGCTGACCAGTGCCAGGGCACCGCCGGTAGCCGTGTGCAGCGCATGCAACAAGGCCAGCAAGGCGGAACTGACGCGCACCGAGCGCGGCTCGTCGACGAAGTCGAGCAAGGTGCCGTCGACATCGAGAAGCAGCGCCCAGCGGGTGTCGGCAGCAGGAAGCGGAGGAGCCGGCAGAACGGGGCATGACGGGCGCGAGGCGGGACATGGAGTAGACATCGAGTCCACAGTAGCAAGGCGAATGTGAAGAGCCGGCCATGCCGGCCGTGCGTTCGCCGTGAATTCGCCCGCTTGAATCGCGCGTCACCGTCCGCATTGTTTGCGTCGGTGGCGGACGCACCGCCAGGCCAGCTTCGGAGATCGTCGACATGCGGATGGACAAACTCACCTCGCGGTTCCAGCAGGCGCTGGCCGACGCGCAATCGCTGGCCGTGGGCCGCGACAACAACATGCTGGAACCGGCCCACGTGATGGCCGCGCTGCTGAACCAGCAGGGCGGCTCGACCGCACCGCTGCTGACCCAGGCCCAGGTCAACGTGCCGCTGCTGACCCAGCGCGTCAACGACATGCTGGAACGGCTGCCGCGGGTCAGCGGGCAGGAAGGCAACATCAACCTGGGCAACGATCTCAACCGCCTGCTCAACCTCACCGACAAGCTGGCGCAGCAGCGTGGCGACCAGTTCATCGCCAGCGAGCTGTTCGTGCTGGCGGCGCTGGACGACAAGGGCGAGCTGGGTGTGGCATTGAAGGCCGCCGGAGCGAACAAGGCCAATCTGGAAGCCGCGATCGAAAAGCTGCGCGGCGGTGAGAAAGTGCAGAGCGAGAACGCCGAGGAACAGCGCCAGGCACTGGAGAAATACTGCATCGACCTCACCGAGCGTGCCGAACGCAACAAGCTCGATCCGGTGATCGGGCGCGACGAGGAGATCCGCCGCACCATCCAGGTGCTGCAGCGGCGCACCAAGAACAATCCGGTGCTGATCGGCGAGCCCGGCGTGGGCAAGACCGCGATCGTCGAGGGGCTGGCCCAGCGCATCATCAAGGGCGAAGTGCCCGAAGGTTTGCGCGACCGTCGTGTGCTGGCGCTGGACATGGGCGCGCTGATCGCCGGCGCGAAATTCCGCGGCGAGTTCGAGGAGCGCCTGAAGGCGGTGCTGAGCGACCTGTCCAAGCAGGAAGGCCGGGTGATCCTGTTCATCGACGAGCTGCACACCATGGTCGGCGCGGGCAAGGCCGACGGTGCGATGGACGCCGGCAACATGCTCAAGCCGGCGCTGGCGCGCGGCGAGCTGCACTGCATCGGCGCCACCACGCTGGACGAATACCGCAAGTACGTCGAAAAGGATGCCGCGCTGGAGCGGCGCTTCCAGAAGGTGTTCGTGGGCGAGCCGAGTGTCGAGGACACCATCGCGATCCTGCGCGGGTTGAAGGAACGCTACGCCGTGCACCACGGCGTGGAGATCACCGACCCGGCGATCGTCGCCGCGGCCACGCTGTCGCACCGCTACATCGCCGACCGCCAACTTGCCGGACAAGGCGATCGACCTGATGGACGAGGCCGCCTCGCGCATCCGCATGGAGATCGACTCCAAGCCGGAGGAACTCGATCGGCTGGAGCGCCGGCTGATCCAGCTGAAGATCCAGCGCGAGATGCTGAAGAAGGAAAAAGACAGCGAGTCGAAGCAGCGTCTGGCCGACCTGGAAACCGACATCGGCAAGCTGGAGCGCGAGTTCTCCGACTTGAACGAGATATGGAAATCCGAGAAGGCCGCGCTGCAGGGCACGACGAGGGTGAAGGAACAGATCGAGCAGGCGCACCAGGAGTTGGAAGCCGCTCAGCGCCGACAGGACTACGCCAAGATGAGCGAGATCCAGTACGGCAAGCTGCCGGAGCTGGAGAAGCAGCTCGCCGCGGCGCAGGCGGCCGAGACGCAGGATTTCAAGCTGGTGCAGACCAAGGTCACGGCGGAGGAGATCGCCGAGGTGGTCGCGCGCTGGACCGGCATCCCGGTCAGCAAAATGCTGGAAGGCGAACGCGACAAACTGCTGAAGATGGAGGACTCGCTGCACCAGCGCGTGGTCGGCCAGGACGAGGCGGTGCACGCGGTGTCCGATGCGATCCGCCGCTCGCGTGCCGGCCTGTCCGATCCGAACCGGCCGAATGGCTCGTTCCTGTTTCTCGGCCCGACCGGCGTGGGCAAGACCGAGCTGTGCAAGGCGCTGGCCGAGTTCATGTTCGACACCACCGACGCGATGGTGCGCATCGACATGAGCGAGTTCATGGAGAAGCATTCGGTGAGCCGGCTGGTCGGCGCGCCGCCGGGCTATGTCGGTTACGAGGAAGGCGGTTATCTCACCGAGGCGGTGCGGCGTCGGCCGTACAGCGTGATCCTGCTCGACGAAGTCGAGAAGGCGCACCCGGACGTGTTCAACATCCTGCTGCAGGTGCTTGATGACGGTCGCCTCACCGATGGCCAGGGCCGCACCGTGGACTTCCGCAACACCGTCATCGTGATGACCTCGAACCTCGGCTCGCAGATGATCCAGGATGCCGCGGAGAATGGCGGCGATGCGGAGGAGCAGTACATCCAGATGAAGGCGTCGGTGATGGGCGTGGTGCAGGCGCACTTCCGGCCCGAGTTCATCAACCGGCTCGATGAGATCGTGGTGTTCCGCCCGCTCGACAAGGCGCAGATCCGTGCGATTGCGCGGATCCAGCTGGCCTATCTGGACAAGCGTCTGGCCGAGCGCCAGCTGAAGCTGGACGTCGGCGACGATGCGCTGACCTTGCTCGGCAACGTCGGTTTCGATCCGGTGTACGGCGCGCGGCCACTGAAGCGGGCGATCCAGCAACAGCTGGAGAATCCGCTGGCGAGGCAGATCCTCGAAGGTCGTTTCCAGTCAGGCGATACGGTGACGGTCGCCGCCGAGGGCGGACAGCTGGTCTTTCGCAAGTCCTGAAGCCGCGCGAGCAGGCTGCGGGGCCCCGAACGAAACAGGGCCATCCTTGCCGGATGGCCCTGTCGGTCGACGCCTGATACCCGCTCGATTCCTCCAGCGGGCTCGATCCGTTCTTCAGTCGAGGTCGAGCACCTTCTTGCTGCTGTCGCGACGGCGCTGTTCCTTCTGCTGGTAGCGGGCTTCGCAACCATCGCGCTTGACCATCGTGCAGTCGAGGTAATCGGTCGCCTCGATCAGGGCTGCGCGCACCGCCTTGCTGGCCGGGGTTTTCTTCGAATGGGCGAAATCGCCGCCCACGCCGCTGACGTAGCCGCGCAGGTTCACCCCGCCGCTCGAGCTGCGCCCCTCGACGGTGCGCGAGTACACCACCTCGGAGGTTTCCGCATCGATCACCCGCAGGTCGATGGCGATATACGCCTCGGACTTGCCGCCACCCACGCGGAATCCGGCGATGTTCAGTCCGCCGTCGGTATTGGAGGTGTCTTCGGTGTAGGCGGCAACGCTGCCGGTGATCAGATACTGGGCGCCGGTGATGTTGCCGGTGTGCGGCGTGCTGCCCGGACGCATGCGCGAGGAGGCGGCAAGATCCTGCTCGGCCAGCACCGCGTCGATCTTCTGCCGCTCGATCACCTTGAAGCTGCCGGTGGCACTGAGCTCGTTGCTGAGCACGTCGGCGAGCTGGTTGCCGACATCGCCGTTCCACCAGTTGGCGGAGCTGGTCTGGTTGGTGAAATCGATCACGGCGACGGTCATCGTCGGTGCTTCGCGGGCGATCGCGGCACCGCCCACGGTCAATGCCAGAGCCAGTGCGGTACCCAGCACGCTTGCACGGTTTGCAGGTTTCATGAAATTCCCCTCAGGTTGATGGCGTGGTACCGCTCCCTGTCAGCACCGACCCAGCGCTGGATGTCGGCGCACTTGCGTCGTGACAGGTCGTATCCGTGATCCCCTGCTGCCGCCGGATGGCGGGCGCCGCGCGCGCGGTGAGATGAGGCTGCGCGGGCACAGGGGGATGCTGTACATGTCGGGTTGACGTGTCAAGTGACGAAGCATTGCCGTGCGTCGGGTGACTTGAACGGGGCGATTATCCCCAGGCGTAGGGCCTGTGGCTGTCAGCGTTGGCGGCATAAGCTGTCAGGGAAGCCTTTCGATGGTCGGGCTGAGATCCTGGGTTTGCGTGAGGTGCCCGCAGTGGTCAGCGCGGTGTTGTCGGTGGATTGCGGCACCAGGCCGGGGCTGCAGGAGGCCATGCCAGGTAAGCCGGGTTGGAACGTTTGTGCATGGAAACTCAGCGGTTCCTTGTTTGCCGCGGCGCGGCTGCCTGGTACTGGTCATGCCTCTTTGCTTGGTCAATAGACGTATGGACGTCTAGAAGTCCCAATTACGTGGCTACATCTGCCTGTTCACGGTGAGATGCGCTTGACGCGAGTGGTCATGCTCGACGCTTGTCCGCAGGCTGCCGTTGCAACGGAATTCTCGCCATGCGCCACCCGGGACGTTGAAATCCGGTCGCGCGGGTCGATAATAGTCTGTTGCCGACCCCGAGATGGCCGGTACGCCTGGAGTCTTCATGCCCATCTACGAATTTGAATGCAGCAGTTGCGGTCACCGCTTCGACCACCTGCAAAAGCTGTCCGATACGGATCCCTCGATCTGCCCCGCCTGCGATGCGCCGCACTTGCGGCGGATGGTCAGCGCGCCATCGTTCCGGCTGGCCGGCAGCGGCTGGTACGAAACCGACTTCAAGAAGGATGGCGACAAGAAGCGCAATCTTGCCGAAGGCAGCCACGGCAGTCACGGTAGCCACGGTAGCCACGGCAGCGACGCCGCAAAGCCCGCGGCAGCCTCGTCGGCGCCTGCAGCGACTGGTGCCAAGGCCGCCAGCAGCGACTGAAGGGCGGTTTGCCGAGAGTCGGAAAGGATGCTTGCGGCCGGGAATTCAAGTAGGGTTTGGCCAGTCTGCGGTAGCGTGGCGGCAACTTGTCCGGGGGAGAGGCGCGTGCATTCGACACACAAGATCCAGCTCGTCATGTTGACGATCCTGCTCGGCGTCCTGTCGCTGGCAGTGGCGCCGACGGCCCAGGCCCAGTCCGATCGTTCGACGATCCGTTGCGAGAGCATCCAAGGCAAGTTCAACCGCTGTGCCGTGCCGTGGCGCGATGCGGAACTGGCCCGGCAGGAATCGAAGGGTGCCTGCATTCGCGGGCAGGGCTGGGGCATGGACCGGCAGGGCTTGTGGGTGGATCGCGGTTGCCGCGGCCTGTTTGTGCAGGCCCGTCCCGGCCATGGCAGCCAGTATGGCGATGGGCGCCCGAATCCCGGCTGGGACCGTTCGATCACCCTGGAGTGCGGCAGCAGCCGGCAGAAGTACAACTTTTGTCAGGTCGACGTTGGACGCCATGGGCGGGTTCGCCTGAGCAAGCGGATCTCCGATTCACGCTGCGTCGAGGGCTCCAGCTGGGGTTGGAATCGAGCCGGCGTCTGGGTCGATAACGGTTGCCGCGCCCGCTTCGTGGTCGATCGCCGCTGGTAAAGGTCAGCGCTCGCCAAGGCGCTGACCGGATGGGTTGTCACGGCTGCCGAGCTCACGTCGACCAGGTTTGCGGTGGTAACATTCCGGGTCTTTTCCATCTGTTTCGGCCGCCCTGCGGCCCGCCCGGAGTTTCAAGCGCATGCGCACGCATTACTGCGGCCTCATCGATGAGTCGCTGATCGGCCAGACTGTCGTCTTGTGCGGCTGGGTCAACAAGATCCGCCTGCAGGCCCACGTCGCCTTCGTCGACCTGCGTGACCACGAAGGCCTGGCCCAAGTGGTGATCGAGCGGGAGAACGCCGCGGCGTTCGCCGTCGCCAACGAGATCGGCAACGAGTACTGCCTGCGCGTCACCGGCACGATCCGCCCGCGTCTGTCGGTCAACGACAAGCTGAAGACCGGCACGATCGAGCTGGTGGCCGACACGGTGGAAGTCCTCAACGCCGCGAAGGACCTGCCGTTCGCGCTGCACGAGAATCCGAACGAGGACATGCGGATGACCTACCGCTACCTCGACCTGCGCCGCCCCGAGATGCAAGCGATGATGCGCAAGCGCATCCGCCTGGTGCAGGCGCTGCGCCGTTACCTGGACGAGCGCGGCTTCCAGGATGTGGAGACGCCAATCCTGACCAAGGCCACGCCCGAAGGCGCACGCGACTACCTGGTGCCCAGCCGCGTGCATCCGGGCCAGTTCTACGCTTTGCCGCAGTCGCCGCAGCTGTTCAAGCAGATCCTGATGGTGGCCGGCTTCGACCGCTACTACCAGATCGCGCGCTGCTTCCGCGACGAGGATCTGCGCGCCGACCGCCAGCCGGAGTTCACCCAGCTCGACCTGGAGTTCGCCTTCGTCGAGGAAAAGGACGTGCAGGACTTCGTGGAGGAGCTGATCCGCCACGTATTCAAGGAAGTGCAGGGCGTCGAACTCGACGCCACGTTCCCGCGCATGACCTGGATGGAGGCGATGCGTCGCTTCGGTTCGGACAAGCCCGACTTGCGCATCGCGCTGGAGCTGGTCGACGTCGCCGACGCGGTGAAGCACATCGAGTTCAAGGTATTCGCCGAACCGGCGAACGACGCCGGCGGCCGTGTTGCCGCGCTGCGCGTGCCGGGCGGCAGCACGTTGTCGCGCAAGGACATCGATGTGCTGGCCGAATACGCCTCGCGTTATGGCGCCAAGGGCCTGGCCTGGCTCAAGGTCGAGGACCTGGCGAAAGGGCCGCGAGGGAATCAGCTCGCCGGTGGCGAAGTTCCTCGACGACGCGGCGCTGGATGGCGTGCTCCAGGCCACCGCGGCGCAGAGCGGCGACATCGTGTTCTTCGGCGCCGGTGCGTGGAAGACCGTCACTGACTTCATGGGCGCGTTGCGGCTCAAGCTCGGCAAGGATCGCGGCCTGGTCGAGGAGTGCTGGAAGCCGCTGTGGGTCACCGACTTCCCGATGTTCGAATACGACGACGAGGCGCAGCGCTACGTGGCCCTGCATCATCCGTTCACCGCGCCGAAGATCGACGACATCGCCGACCTGCGCAGGCATGCCGCCACTGCGGTGAGCCGCGGCTACGACATGGTGCTCAACGGCAACGAGATTGGCGGTGGCTCGATCCGTATCCATCGGCCGGAGATGCAGAGCGCAGTATTCGAACTGCTCGGCATCGGTGCGGAAGAGGCCGAGGCGAAGTTCGGTTTCCTGCTGAAGGCGCTGAAGTTCGGTGCGCCGCCGCACGGCGGCCTGGCGTTCGGCATCGACCGCATCGCCGCGCTGATGGCCGGCACCGAATCGATCCGTGACGTGATCGCGTTCCCCAAGACCACCAGCGCGCAGGACCTGATGACCGACGCACCGTCGCCGATCGCCGCGGCGCAGTTGAAGGAACTGCATGTCCAGGTGTCGGGCGACGAGGCAGCGGGCGCCTGAGTCCGCGCGCCTGTCAGGCCATGTGCATGCCGGCCGCCGCGTTGTCGTTTTCTCCACGCCACGTCGGGTGCCATTCGCGCCATGTCTGACCACGTGATCCTGCTGCATGGCCTGTGGATGCGCGGTTTCGCGCTTTCCATGTTGCACCGTCGGCTGATCGAGGCGGGCTTTCGGGTGCACCGGTTCGACTACCTCAGCGTGGCCGCCACCCAGCAACGCATTCTTGACCGGCTGCACGCGCGCATGGGCGAGCTGGTTGCGGAAGCCGATGTGGTGCATCTGGTCGGGCACAGTCTCGGGGGCCTGCTGGCCCTGCGCGCCTGCCTCGCGGACGGGTTGCCGCCAGGGCGCATCGTCTGCCTGGGTTCGCCGCTGCGGGGCAGCGCCGCCGCACGCGGGTTTGCCGCGTGGGGGAAGGGCGGCGAAGTGCTGCTGGGGCACAACCGCGAGTTGCTGGAGCAGGGTTTCGAGCGCTGGGACGGGCCGCGCGAAGTCGGCGTGGTCGCCGGGCGCATACCGCTCGGCCTGGGCGCCATGCTTGGCCATTTTGCCGGCGAGCACGACGGCACGGTGGCGGTGGAGGAAACCCGCCTGGCCGGGCTGACCGCGCATCGCGTGGTCGAGGCCAACCATATCGGCTTGCTGTTTTCGCAGGAAGTGGCGCAGCTGGTGGCGGAATTCCTGCGTCATGGCCGGTTTCCGCCTGCCGCCGGCTGAGGCGTCGTGTCGCGGCGCGGCGGGGCGCTGCGGCCGGCACGCCGGTCGAATTCAGGTAAAATTGGCCGCTTGTCCAATCGCGCCGCGCAGGAATCGTCATGGGTAGAGGCCCGTCCATCGAAGGTCGCAAGAATGCCGAGGACGCCAAGCGCGCCAAGGTGTTCACCAAGCTGATCCGCGAAATCACCGTCGCTACGCGCGCCGGGGTGGCTGACCCTGGCGGCAACCCGCGCCTGCGCGCAGCGATCGACAAGGCGTTGTCGGCGAACATGACTCGCGACACCATTGATCGCGCGGTCAAGCGCGGATCCGGTGTCGATGGCGGCGCCGACATGCAGGAGCTGCGTTACGAAGGCTACGGCCCGGCCGGCATCGCGCTGATCATCGACAGTTTCACCGACAACCCCACCCGCACCGTGGCCGATGTGCGCTACGTGCTGGCCAAGCACGGCGGCAATCTCGGCACCTCGGGCTCGGTGGCGTTCCAGTTCACCCGTTGCGGCGAGCTGGTGTTCGCCACCGGCGGCGACGCGGCGGCCGAGGAAAAGGTGCTGGAAGCGGCGCTGGAAGCCGGTGCCGACGACGTGCTCAACGAGCACGGCGAGAGCATCGTGCTGTGCACTCCGGAGAACTTCGAGGCGGTGCAGCAGGCCCTCATCGCAGCCGGTCTTAGCGCCCAGCACGCCGGTGTGGTGATGCGCCCGAACAACCGCATTGAGGTGCCGGAGGAGGCCCTGGAGCAACTGCTCGACCTGCTCGAGAAGCTCGACGCGCTGGACGACGTGAGCGAGGTGTCGCACAACGCCTTGCTGCCCTCCGGGACTGCCGAATAAGTCGGAGGCCACGCGCCTTCGCATCGCATCGTGATGACCCGCATTATCGGCATCGATCCCGGCAGCCAGCGCACCGGCGTGGGCATCATCGACGTGGACGAGGTGGGCAGGCTCACCCACGTCTTTCACGGGGCGCTGGCGGTGGCCGGGGAGGCCACGTTCCCGCTGCGCCTGAAACGCATCTTTGACGAACTGTGTGACATCATCGCCACGCATCAGCCCGTCGAGTGCGGGATCGAGCGCGTGTTCATGGCGCGCAATCCGGATTCGGCATTGAAGCTTGGACAGGCGCGCGGCGCCGCCATTTGCGCGGTGGTCAGCCAGGGGATCGTGGTGCACGAATACGCAGCAACCGAAGTGAAGCAGGCCGTGGTCGGCAGCGGGCGCGGCGACAAGACCCAGGTGCAGCACATGATCGGCGTACTGCTCGGCCTCAAGGGCCCGCTGCAGGCCGATGCCGCCGACGCGCTGGCGATCGCGGTGACCCATGCGCATACGCGTGCCAGCCTGGCCCGCGTCGGCATTCCGCGTACGGCCTGGAGGCGACGCCGATGAAGGCGTCGTCGACGGATATGGCCTGGAGGCGACGCCGGTGATCGGACGTCTGCGCGGCATCCTGATAAGCAAGCAGCCCCCGTCCTTGCTGGTCGAGGTCGGTGGCGTCGGCTATGAGGTCGAGGCGCCGATGTCGACCATCTACGACTTGCCGGGCCTCGGCAAGGAAGTGGTCCTGCTCATCCATCACGCGGTGAAGGAAGACAGCATCACGCTGTACGGCTTCCTGCACGAGGGCGAGCGCGTGCTGTTCCGCAACCTGCTGAAGGTCAGCGGGATCGGCGCGAAGATCGCGCTGGCGGTGTTGTCGGGCGTCTCTACCGATCATTTCGCGCGGTTGGTGCAAGCCGGCGACGTGGTTGCGCTGACCAAGATCCCCGGCATAGGCAAGAAGACCGCCGAGCGCATCGTGGTGGAACTGCGTGACCGCCTGGATGGTTTGCCCGGCATGCCGGGTGCTGCGCCGCGCGTGGCAGGTACGCCGCTGGATGCCGCGGGTGAGGCCACCGTGGCGTTGCAGCAGCTGGGTTACAAACCGGTCGAGGTGAGCCGGCTGGTGCAAAAGGTGGCCGTCGAAGGCGACAGCGCCGAGGCAATCATCCGCAAGGCGTTGCGCGCGGCGCTCGGAGGTTGATCGTGGATCAGCAGATCGTCGAGATCCCGTCCGAGCACCGGCGTCGCTTGCGTACGCTGGCGCTTGGCGCCATCGGCGTGGTGTTCGGCGACATCGGCACCAGCCCGCTGTACACCATGAAGGAAACCCTGGGCACGCACGGCATGACGCCGACACCCGCGGCGGTGCTGGGCGTGCTGTCACTGGTGTTCTGGTCGCTGATCATGGTGGTGTCGCTGAAATACGTCACCTTCGTGATGCGCGCGGACAACAAGGGCGAAGGCGGCATCATGGCGCTGATGGCGCTGGCGCAGCGTTCGATGAGCGGTTCGGCGCGGTCGCGCTGGGTGCTTGCCGGTTTCGGCATCTTCGGGGCGGCGCTGTTTTACGGAGACGGCGTGATCACGCCGGCGATCTCGGTGCTCGGCGCGGTCGAAGGCCTGCAGGTCGCAGCGCCCGGACTCGAAAAGTATGTGGTGTGGATCGCGCTGGTGATCCTGCTCGGCATGTTTGCCGTGCAGCGGCACGGCACGCACAAGGTCGGCAAGGCATTCGCGCCGGTGATGACCTTGTGGTTCGTGGTGCTCGCCGTGCTGGGTGCGCGCCAGATCATCGACAACCCGCAGGTGCTGCACGCGGTCAACCCGATGTACGCGGCGCGCTTCTTCCTCAGCCACGGCGATACCTCGTTCATCGCGCTCGGCGGCGTGGTGCTGGCGCTGACCGGCGCCGAGGCGCTGTACGCGGACATGGGTCATTTCGGCAAGAAACCCATTCGTCTGGCCTGGTTCGGTTTCGTGCTGCCGGCCTTGCTGCTCAATTATTTCGGCCAGGGCGCGCTGCTGCTGGGCAACCCGCTGGCGATCGAAAGCCCGTTCTACCTGATGGTGCCTCCGGCGCTGCTGTATCCGATGATCGTGCTGGCGGCGGCGGCGGCGGTAATCGCGTCGCAGGCGGTGATTTCCGGTGCGTTCTCGATGACCCGCGAAGCGATGTCGCTGGGTTATTCGCCGCGACTGGCGGTGGTGCACACCTCGCGTGAGATGTCCGGGCAGATTTTCGTACCGTGGGTCAACCGCATGCTGATGGTGCTGGTGATCCTGGCGGTGCTCGGCTTCCGCAGCTCCGACAACCTGGGCGCCGCCTACGGCATCGCGGTGACCGGCACGATGACCATGACCACCTTGCTGGCGCTGGTGGTGGCACGCAAGCGCTGGCATTGGAGCTGGTTCACGGTGGTGCTAGTCGGCGTGCTGTTCCTGATCATCGACCTGTCGTTCTTCGGCGCCAACCTGCTCAAGGTCGCGCATGGCGGCTGGTTCCCGCTGGTGCTGGGCGTGGTGTTGTTCAGCGTGATGACGACCTGGCGCCGCGGTCGCGAACTGGTGGTGCGCGAGATCAAGCAGGGCGGCTTGGCGCTGGCCCCGTTCATCAAGAACATCGCCGAACATCCGCCGCTGCGCGTGCCGGGCACGGCGATCTTCCTCACTGCAAACCAGCACGCCGTGCCGCATGCGCTGCTGCACAACCTCAAGCACAACAAGGTACTGCACGAGCGCAACGTGTTGCTGACGGTGGAGACACTGGAAACCCCGGTGGCGGAGCCCGACGAACGCATCGAGATCACGCCGCTGGGTGGCGACTTCTTCGGGCTGGAACTGCGTTTCGGTTTCGCCGAGGATCCGAACATCCCGCTGGCGATGTCGCAGTGCACCCGCGAGGGCCTCAGCTTCGACATGATGGATACCACGTTCTTCCTGTCGCGCGAAACCATCGTGGCCGACGTGCGCCGGCCCGGCATGGCGCTGTGGCGCGACAAGCTGTTCGCATTCCTGTCGCGCAACGCGATGCCGGCCACCGCGTTCTTCCAGATTCCCGGCAACCGGCTGATCGAGCTGGGGGCGCAGGTGGAGATCTGATCCTGTAGGAGCGCACCCTGTGCGCGATGGCTCTTCGTCACGTAACGGAAAGCCTCGCGCACAGGGTGCACTCCTACATGCGTCGCGCGGCCTGCCATAATGCCGGCATGACCGAAGCCCGCATCATCACCGCCGCCGCGCAACTCGACGACGAGGCGCTGGAAGCCACCATCCGGCCGAAGCGACTGGCCGAGTATCTCGGCCAGCAGGCGGTGCGCGAGCAGCTGTCGATCTACATCGAGGCGGCCAGGAAGCGGGGCGGCGCGCTGGACCACGTGCTGATCTTCGGCCCGCCGGGCCTGGGCAAGACCACGCTCAGCCATGTCATCGCGAACGAGTTGGGGGTCAACCTGCGCTCCACGTCCGGTCCGGTGCTGGAGCGCGCCGGCGATCTGGCCGCGCTGCTGACCAACCTGGAGGCGAACGACGTGTTGTTCGTCGACGAGATCCATCGCCTGTCGCCGGTGGTCGAGGAAGTGCTCTACCCGGCGATGGAAGATTTCCAGATCGACATCATGATCGGCGAGGGCCCCGCAGCACGCTCGATCAAGCTGGACCTGCCGCCGTTCACCCTGATCGGCGCCACCACTCGCGCCGGCATGCTCACCGCGCCGCTGCGCGACCGCTTCGGCATCGTGCAGCGGCTGGAGTTCTACAGCACCGACGAGCTCACCGCGATCGTGCGCCGTGCGGCGAGGATCCTCGGCATCGTCTGCGCGCCGGAAGGCGCACGGGAAATCGCCCGCCGCTCGCGCGGCACGCCGCGCATCGCCAACCGCCTGCTGCGCCGGGTGCGCGACTACGCCGAAGTGCGCGCCGGCGGCGAGATCACCCTGGCCGCGGCGCAGGCCGCGCTGGACATGCTGAAAATCGACCCGGAAGGCTTCGACGAGTTGGACCGACGCCTGCTCGGCCTGATCATCGAGAACTTCGACGGCGGCCCGGTCGGGGTGGAGTCGCTGGCCGCCGCGTTGAGCGAGGACCGCGGCACGCTGGAAGACGTGGTCGAACCGTACCTGATCCAGCAGGGTTATCTGGTACGCACCGCCCGCGGCCGCATGGTCAGCGCCAAGGGCTGGCGCCACCTGGGCTTGACCCCGCCGCCGCGGCAGGCGCCGCCCGCCGACCTGTTCGATGCCGGAACCGACGATGCCTGAATCCGCTCCCAACCCACCCTTCAGCTGGAAAGTGCGGGTCTACTGGGAAGACACCGACGCCGGCGGGGTGGTGTATCACGCGGGCTACCTGCGTTTCATGGAGCGCGCCCGCAGCGAGTGGATGCGCGCGCTCGGCGTCGACCAGATGGCCTTCAAGCAGGCCACCGGGTTGGCTTTCATGGTGCGCGACATGCACATCGACTTCCTCAGGCCTGCCCTGCTGGATGATGAACTGTCGGTAACGGTCGAAGTCAAAGAACGACGCGCAGCCAGTATCCTGTTCACCCAGACGATCACCAAGAACGAAGGCAGCTGCCTGATCCGCGCAAGCGTTCGGGTGGCCTGCGTCGATCTCCAGCGCATGCGGCCGGCCCCGATTCCGGTTGACCTGATCCCGCAACTCGCATCCTAGACAACCCAAGCCGACTGGCGGAGAACCTGCAAGCAATGAACGGTGGACTGAACATTTTCACGCTGATCTCGGATTCGAGCGTGCCGGTGCAGCTGGTGCTGCTGATCCTGCTGGTGTTCTCGTTCCTGTCGTGGGTGATCATCATCCGCAAGTACTCGCAGACCAAGGCAGCGCTGGAAGATGCCGAGGCGTTCGAGGAGCGCTTCTGGTCCGGCGGCGACCTCGCACAGCTGTTCCGCGAGGTCAGCAACGGTGGTGGCAACAATGGCGGCATCGAGAACATCTTCGAGTCGGGCTTCCGCGAATTCGCCCGCCAACGCCAGCGCAAGACGCACGACACGCGCAGCGTGATCGAAGGCTCCGAGCGCGCCATGCAGGTGGCCGGAACGCGCGAGATCGGCCTGCTCGAGCGCAACCTGGAATTCCTCGCCAATGTCGGTTCGATCAGTCCGTACGTGGGCCTGTTCGGTACCGTGTGGGGCATCATGGGCGCGTTCCAGGGCCTGGGCGAGATGAAGGACGTGACCATCGCGGTGGTCGCGCCGCACATCTCCGAGGCGCTGATCGCCACCGCGATGGGTCTGTTCGCGGCGATTCCGGCGCAATGGGCGTACAACCGCTACGCCACCAAGGTCGAGCGCATCGCCTCGCGCTACGACGTGTTCCAGGAAGAGTTCTCCTCCGTGCTGCAGCGGCAGATCCAGACCGACGACGTCGCCTGAGCGGAGAGCAGCCATGCGAACCTCCGGGCGCCAGCGGCGCTACAAGCTCAAATCCGAAATCAACGTGGTGCCGTACATCGACGTGATGCTGGTGCTGCTGATCATCTTCATGGTCACCACGCCGATGATGAATTCCAGCGTCGACGTGCAGTTGCCGCAGGCCAACGCCAAGTCGCTGCAGCAGAAGAAGGACCCGGTACTGGTCTCGGTGCTGCAGGATGGCCAGCTCTACCTGACCCTGAGCGGGGCCAAGAAGGAACTGGTCGACGAGGATGCGCTCAAGCTCAAGGTGGGCGCGTTCGTGCGCCAGAACCCCGAAGTCAGCGTGCTGGTCGGTGGCGACGAGCGCGGCAGCTATGGCGGCGTCTTCAAGGTGCTGGCCGACCTGCAGCAAGCCGGCGTGGCCAAGGTGGGTTTGATGGGCCAGCCAGAACAAGGCAAGAGCACGTCCGATGGACGAAAGTAAGGCGACGCCGAAGGCGGTCGTACTTTCCGCCATCCTGCATATCGGCATCGTGGGGTTTCTGTTCCTCGCGGTATTGCCGTGTTCGAGCTACGAGAACGTGTTCAACGCGTTGCATCTGCCGGCGTGGATGAACCCGATCACCTGCTCGAAGCCGCTCGAACTGCAGGGCCAGGTCATCGAGGCGACCCTGATCGGCCCCACCGGCAGCCCGCCGCCGAAGGCGGTGAAGGTCAAGCCGGTGCCCGACTCCACCCCGCCACCACCTGCCGTGCCGCCGCCGACCCCGCCGAAGATCGAAGCGCCGGAAGTGAAAACCCTGCCGCCGCCACCCAAGCAGCCTGATGTCAAGGATCAGGAACGAGTGGTGGAGGATGCTGCGCTCAAGGCCGAGGAGGCCAAGCAGTTGCAGGAAGAGAAGCAGCGCCAGCGGCAGGCCGAGCTGGATGCGCAGGCGGTCAAGCAGAAACAGGAGAAGCAGAAGCAGATTGACGATCTGCTGGCGAAGATGGACGCGGCGGCACAGCAGACCCGCAAGCTCGACAGCCGCGCCAGGCAGGCTCAGCAGCAGATGGAAGACCTGAAAAACGCCCAGGACAATGGCCAGCCCGACCTGCCGGCGGCAGCGCAGCGGCAAACCGGCAACAACAGCTTGAACAGCAATCTCGCCGACGAATACGCAGCAGCCATTCAGAATGCGGTCACGCCGAACTGGTTAAGGCCGGATAACATACCCACTGTTCCGTGTCAGGTTCATATCGTGCAATCGCCCGGCGGTGACGTGATGAGTGCCACCGTCGATTCCAGTTGCCCGTACGATGAGGCTGGCCGGCGTTCGGTCGAAAATGCGGTGCTGCGTACCAAGACCTTGCCCTACAAGGGCTTTGAAAGCGTGTTCCAGCGAAACCTTACCTTCACCTTCAGGCCGCAATGATCAAGCCCATGCGAAAATTCAGCTCCAGCTTCGCCGTCATCCTGCTGGCCGCGGTGGCGTTGTTCGCCGGCCCGGCTGCGGCCCAGTCGCTGAATGTCGATATCGTCGGTGGCGTCAAGACCGCCACCCCGATCGTGGTGGTGCCGTTTGCGCAGGCTGGCGGGGCGCCGTTGTCGACCGACATCGCCGACGTGATGCGCAACGATTTCAATCGCTCCGGCAAGTTCCGCTCGATGGCCAAGAGCGACATCGTGGAGTTTCCGGCCAGGGGTGCGGACATCAAGTTTGCGACCTGGCGCCTGCTGAAGCAGGACTACATCGTGGTCGGCAACATCAGGGATGCCGGCAATGGCATGGTGCAGGTCGAGTACGAACTGTGGGACGTCAACAAGCAGCAGAGCCTGTTGCACCAGCAGATGCCGCCTGCGCCGGCTGGCGACCTGCGCAGCGTGGCGCATCAGATCGCGGACGTCGTCTACGAAAAGGTCACCGGCGTGCGCGGCGCGTTCTGGACCCGCATCGCCTACATCACAGCGGTCGGCCTGGGCAACAACACCACCTATTCGCTGATCGTGGCCGATTCGGACGGCTACAACCCGCAGGTCGTGGCGCGTTCAAAGGAATCACTGCTGTCGCCTTCGTGGTCGCCGGATGGCCGCAAGATCGCCTATGTCTCGTTCGAGAGCGGCAACTCGGCCATCTATGTTCAGGACATCACCACTGGCTCGCGCCAACTGATAGCCTCCCACCCGCGCGGCATCAACGGCGCGCCTGCATGGTCGCCGGACGGCAGCAAGCTGGCGGTGGCGCTGTCCTACGTCGGCAACCTCGAATTGTTCGTGCTCGACGTGGCCAGCCGCCATGAAACCCGGCTGACCAGCAGTCTGTCGATCGACACCGAGCCAGTATGGTCGCCGGATGGGCAGAGCATCTATTTCACCTCCGATCGCTCCGGTCGGCCGCAGATCTATCAGGTGTCGGCGGGTGGCGGCGCCGCGCAGAGGATCAGCTTCCAGGGCCAGAACAACGCGAATGCCTCGGTGAGCTACGACGGCAAGCAAATCGCGATGGTGCAGGGCAACGGGAACGTGTATCGTATCGTCATCATGGATCGTAGCCTGGGTGACCAGGTGCGACCCCTCTCGCCGGGTCCGATCGACGAGTCTCCGAGTTTTGCACCGAATGCCAGCATGTTGCTGTACGCCGCTACCGAAGGACGTCGCGGCGTACTGTATGCCGTGTCGGCCGACGGTATGGTTCGCCAGCGCCTCGTTCTTTCTGATGGCGACGTGCGCGAGCCCGCCTGGGGGCCGTATCGGCAACGTTGAAATTTTCATGTCGCCGCGCGCAGGTGCGGCGGCATGATGCCCAGGGATAGGGCCCGGACAGCGCCTCTTGTGGCGCGTTTCGGTTTCCGGCTGTGACGCTTCATCGCGCCAAAGCCTGTCAGAGCGACCGCGCAGCGTCACGCACTGTCGATCTTTCAAGTGTCAAAATAACAGCCGGTCAACCGGCGTCAGCTGTCCCGTTATGTCCATCGTCATCGTTTTGTCGGAACTCAACTCGTAAGGAACATCACCATGAATAAGACCGTTCGCGTCGCCCTGGTTGCCCTGCTCTGCGTAGGCGCGG
Organism: uncultured Gammaproteobacteria bacterium; assembly: GCA_963739815.1. Classification (GTDB taxonomy): domain Bacteria; phylum Pseudomonadota; class Gammaproteobacteria; order Xanthomonadales; family Rhodanobacteraceae; genus Rhodanobacter. The sequence goes on along the minus strand of CAVUBI010000001.1, from coordinate 1,933,525 downwards.
CCGCTTGCTCCAAGAAGGCTGAAGTCAAGCCGCAGCCTGTTCCGGAGCAGACCGCTCCGACCCAGGCCCCCGTGTCTGACGGCAAGTACACCCCTGCCGACCTCGATACCGATGCCTGCCTGCGTCAGCGCGTCGTGTACTTCGACTTCGACAAGACCGAGATCAAGCCGGAATTCCAGCAGATCATGGGTTGCCACGCCAAGTACCTGCAGGATCGCCCGACCTCGCACATCCGTCTCGAAGGCAACACCGACGAGCGCGGCACCCGCGAGTACAACCTCGGCCTCGGCGAGCGTCGTGGCAATGCCGTCTCCGACGCGCTGCAGGCCAACGGTGGTTCGGCCAGCCAGCTCGAAGTGATCAGCTATGGCAAGGAAAAGCCGGTGTGCCGTGAGCACAACGAAGATTGCTGGAGCAAGAACCGTCGCGTCGAGATCGTCTACACGGCGCAGTAAGCATGAAGCGACTGGCTAACAGCTTTGCAGCCAGGACCAGCATGGCGGGCGCGATCGCGTCCGCCATGCTGTTCGCGTTCCCGGCCTTCGCGCAGGACTCGCGTCTGAGTCTCGCCGACCGCGTCGGACGACTGGAACAGCAGACACAGAACAAGGACCAGGCCGGTACCGGCATGGTCAATCAGATGCAGCAGTTGCAGACCCAGGTGCAGCAACTGCAGGGTCAGATCGAGGAGCTTCAGCATCAGCTGCAAGTACTCGAGGACAAGAACAAGGCCCAGTACACCGATCTCGATGGCCGTCTGGGACGCCTGGAGAATGGTGGCGCCGCGGGCGGTAATCCGCAGGCGCAGGCGGGCAGTCCCGCCGACCGCGGCAACTGCCGCGGCAGTTGGCACCGCCACGGCGAGTCAGCCGGCTGCGGCCGCCAGCGTGGCCGCCTCAGCCGGTGATCCGGCCGCCGCCCAGGCGGCTTACGATGTGGCCTTCAAGGCGATCCGCGCAGGCAACTATGTCGAGGCATCGCGCGAATTCCGCACTTTCATCCAGCAGTATCCTGGCCACGCACTGGCACCGAACGCGTGGTACTGGCTTGGCGAGTCGTATTACGCCACCACCAACTATCCGGTAGCGCTGGAAGCGTTCCAGCAATTGCTCAACCAGTTTCCGCAGAGCGACAAGGCGCCGGATGCCTTGCTCAAGGTCGGCTATAGCCAGCTTGAACTCAAGCAGGCCGCGGCGGCCAAGGCCACGCTGATGCAGGTTACTGCGAAATATCCCGGCTCCAAGGCGGCCAGCCTGGCCCAGGAACGCCTGCAGCGCCTGCAGTCGAGCAACTGAGTGGCCTGGTGATGAGCGGCAACGACGCACCTGTGGCGTCCACCACGTCTGCCACCGAGCGGCTGCGCATCACCGAGATTTTCCACTCGATCCAGGGCGAAGCTGACGCGATCGGCTGGCGCACCGTGTTTGTGCGCCTCACCGGCTGCCCGCTGCGCTGCGTCTGGTGCGACACCGAATACTCGTTCCATGGCGGTGACTGGCACGGGATCGACGAAATTCTTGCCGAAGTCGCCACTTACGGTGCGCGGCACGTATGCGTGACCGGAGGCGAGCCGCTGGCGCAGAAGCGTTGCCTGATCCTGTTGCGCAAACTGTGCGATGCCGGCTATGAGGTGTCGCTGGAAACCTCCGGCGCATTGGATGTCTCCGCGGTCGACCCGCGCGTGCGCAAGGTGATGGACCTGAAGGCGCCGGATTCCGGTGAGAGCCGGCGCAACCTATGGTCGAATCTCGACCACTTGCTTCCGCACGACCAGATCAAGATCGTCATCGCCAGCCGCGCCGACTACGAGTGGGCGCGCACGATGCTGACCGAACACATGCTGGTGGATCGCTGCATGGTGCTGTTTTCGCCGGTGCATGGAGCGGTGGAGCCACGTGAGCTGGCTGAATGGATCATCGCCGACAAGCTGCCGGTGCGCTTCCAGATGCAGCTGCACAAGCTGTTGTGGAACGACGCGGCCGGGCATTGAGTGAACCGCGCGCTCCCGCGACCGCTGTGCATTCCCGTTTCAAGCGCCGGCCCGTGCCGCCGGTAGCGTTCGCGGCCGGTGACCGGCCACACCAGGTGGGAAGATCATGTCTCAGAACACATTGCGCAAGGCCGTCGTGCTGGTTTCCGGCGGCATGGATTCGGCCGTCACCATTGCGCTCGCCCGCGAGCAGGGCTACCAGGTACACGCGCTGAGCGTGGCCTACGGCCAGCGCCACAACTCGGAACTGGCGGCGTCTGACCGGGTCGCCCGGCTGCTGGGCGCGGTCGAGCACAAGACGGTCGGCGTCGACCTGCGCAGCATCGGCGGCTCCGCCCTGACCGCCGATATCGATGTCCCGCTGGATACCGTCGATGGCAGCGACATCCCGGTGACTTACGTACCGGCGCGCAACACCATCATGCTGTCGATCGCGCTGGGCTGGGCCGAAGTGCTGGGTTCCAGCGATATCTGGTGCGGGGTCAACGCCGTGGACTACTCCGGTTATCCGGATTGCCGGCCGGCCTTCATCGAGGCGTTCGAGTCACTGGCCAACGTGGCCACCAAGGCGGGCGTCGAGGGCGCCGGGATCCGCATCCACGCACCGCTGATGCGCATGAGCAAGGCCGATATCGCCCGCGAGGGCCTGCGTCTGGGCGTCGATTTCTCGGCCACGGTCAGCTGCTACAAGGCCGATGACGACGGCCGCGCCTGTGGTCACTGCGACGCCTGTCGCCTGCGTGCGCAGGGTTTTCGCGAGGCGGGTCTGGCGGATCCCACGCGCTACGTCTGAGTCAAGTCGGGGCGTTGCTTGTGCGGTTGTCGCCCAGCCCGTAAAATTGTCTGCTTCAGTTTTGCAATGATGGGTCGTTAGCTCAGTTGGTAGAGCACTGGACTTTTAATCCATTGGTCCCGGGTTCGAATCCCGGACGACCCACCAGTTTCGGGGCGCCCAGATGGGCGCCTTTTTTTGTCCGTGGATGGCGTGGGGCTTCAGCCGCTGTCGCGGGCGGCGGTCAGTGCCGACATCATCGCGTTACGCAGTTGTTGCGGCGAAATCGGTTTGTACAGCAACGGGATTTTCGCGACGATGATGTCGCGCAGGCGGTCGATGCGCGTTTCGCCGGTAACCAGCAGGCGTGCGAAGGGTGCGCCGCCGTCGCATTGGTAGTGCAGGTCGAGCGCGGCGAGGACGTCCAGCCCGCGTTCGCCCATGCGCAAGTTCAGATCGGAGATCACGATGTCGGGTGGCCCGGGCCAGTTCTCGACCGCTTCCAGCGCCTGCCGCCGGTCTTCGGCGACTTCCACTTCGCAGCCCCAATGGCGCAGCAGGAAGCGGATGCCGGAGAGGGTTGCCGGGTCGTTATCCAGGACCAGCACGCGCGTGCCGGCCAAGTCGGCGGGTGTGTCGTCGTCGGGCACCTCAGGTTGCGCGGCAGCGGCTGGAAGCAGGAAGTGGAATACGCTGCCACGGCCAAGTCGGGATTTCACCTGGATCCGGGTGTCCAGCAGTTCGGCCAGCCGCTGTGCGGTGACCAGGCCCAGGCCCAACCCGGAGCGTGAAACGGGGTCCGGTTCGGCATCGGGGTAGTCGTCGATGCGGTAGAACTCGTCGAAGACGTTGGGCAGGTTCTGCGGGGCGATGCCGCTGCCGGTGTCCCACACTTCGATGCGCAGCTGGTTGTCGCTGGCGCGACGTGCACCGAGCAGTGCACCGCCGCGATGGGTGAAACGCAGAGCATTGCTGAGCAGATTGTTGAGTATGCGGGTCAGCACGGTGCGATCGCCGCGTACCCATAGCCGGGTCGGGTGCACGACCAGTTTCAGGCCGCGTTGTTCGGCCACCATGTCGAAGTTGCGGCTGACTTCGACAAATACCCGGTCGAGTGGAAAATCGCTGATCTCGACCTGCACCGCGCCGGTCTCCAGGCGAGACAGATCGAGCAGTTCGCTGAACAGGTGGTCGAGCGACTGCACGCATTCCTGGATATGGGCGATCCGATCCAGCCGTTGCGGGTCGTGTTCGCCCACTGCCAGGGATGAGGAGAACAGGGTCAGCGCATACAGCGGCTGGCGCAGGTCGTGCGAGGCAGCTGCCAGGAAACGTGCCCGGGCCACGCTGACGGCTTCCAGCGCGGCGTTCTTGCGTGCCAGTTCCTGGGTGGCCTGATCGATCTGCTGCTCCATGCCGCGCTGTGCGTCGTACAGCGTCGCCGCGGCATGGTTGAAGCCCTGCTGCAGCTCACCGATTTCGGTGCGATCGGTCAACGCCACCGCGACAAGGCGATCGCCCTTGCCGAGTTGCCGCACGGCGCCGGCCAAGTGGCGCAGCGGCGCACTGATCCAGCGTGCGGCCTGCCAACCAATCACGCCGGCGACGAACAGACTCAGCAGCAGCGCGATGAGCGCATGCCGCAGGCTGGCATGCTGGGCAGCGATGGCCTGGCGCAGGCTTACATCCACCTGCACCGCTCCCAGCACGGGGTGACCGGGCTGGTCGAGGTCGATCACGTCGCGCACCACGGTCAAGGTTTCGCGCGGGCCATGGCCGGGGTCGGGTGCCTGGTAGCTGGCCAGGATCTGCCCGGCGGCAGTGCGGATCTGCACCTGGGTCACATGCGGCAGTGTCCCGATCGAATCGGCGATGCGTTCCAGTTCGCGCAGCTGCGTCGTGCGCAGCGGCGGCAGGCACAGCGAGGCTGCCTGCGTGGCGATGGCGTCGGCGTTGTCGTGCGCCATCTGGCGCAGGATGGCCAGCTGGCGCTGGGTCAGCAGGGTGACCAGCAGCGCGGCCGTGACCAGGGTGGGCACCAGCGCCACGAAGGCCAGCCGTTGCATCAGTGTGGTGCGCTGCCACAGACGCGTGGGCCAGGAGCCGGTTGTCGTGTCCATCTGCGCGCGCCCTCCGCAACGCCCGTGCGAAAACACACTGGCATCCGACCAGTATCGGGCATGTGATGACCATCGCCCCGGCGCCAACACTAGCGCGAAATGGGCGGTTTGACAGCCGATTCAGTCTCGCGGCGGAGGTGGTCGCCGATGGTTTCGGGTCAGGCGTTCGATCACCAACGGCAGCAGCGCGAGCAGGGCGATCGCGCCCAGCGGCAGCAGCACGTCGCGGTGCATGAACAGGCCGAGACCGAAGCTGTTGCTGTGGCTCATGGCGTCGCCGAGACCTGCGCCGATCGAGGTTTCGAAGATCAGCGACACGGTGCCGCCGAGCCAGCTGGCGCCCAGGAATAGCCACAGCGGGCAACGTAGCCAGGCCAGTGCCACGGTCACGGCGCCGAACGGCACCACCGGCACGAAACGCAGGAACAAGGTATAGCTCACCGGATGCCGTTCAAAGCCGTGGTGCAGCCGAGCCACCAGTGCCGGCGGCTGCCGGCTGCCGGGACCGAAGGCATAGCGGCTGGCCAGGTACAGGACCAGCGAGCCAAGGACCAGGCCGACCGACGAGCACAGCGTGGCGTCGACCACGCCGAACGCGAAACCGCCGGCCAGGATCACCACGATGCTGCCGGGAATGCCGGTAGCCACAATCAGCGTCAGCAGCCCGATGAAGGCCAGCCGGCTCAGCCACGGGTGCTCGGCGATCCGCGTTTGCAGTTCGGCCTGGTGCATCACCAGCTGTTGCGGGCTCAACTTGTCCAGCGAGCCGGAGGCAAACAGCACTACACCGGCCACGACCAGCAGGATCAACGGCAGTGCGGCACGCCAGCGGTTCAATACGGGGTGCCGCTGGCGCCGTAGGCGGCGAGTACGTCGCGTGCCTGTTCGCGCAGAATGTCGAGGCGGACTTCGATGTGGCGGCGCTGCAGTTCGCCGATCCAGTCGGCCGGCAGTGGGCCTTCGTCGAACTCGGTGAGTTCCTCGACGTCTTCGGCACGGGCGCCGATCAGCAGTTCGTCGATGCCGGCCCAGATGGTGGCGCCGAAGCACTGGCAGCACGGCTGCGCGCTGGTGGCCAGGATGTAGCGGCCGCCTTGTTCGTTCAGCCGGAACGCGGCGAGGCGTTGCTGGGCGATCATGTACGCCATCATTTCCGCGTGCGCCACCGAGCAGGTCTGCGGTATCACGCGGTTCACGCCCACGGCGATCAGCCGCCCCGCGTCATTGAACACCGCTGCGCCGAACGGGCCGCCGTGGCTGCGTTCTACGTTCTGCCGCGACAGCTCGATGGCCAGTCCAACGCGCTCTTCATCAGTGAGGTAACACCGGCTTTCGTCGGCTACCTCGCCGATCCAGGGCGGCAGGGTCAGATGGATTTGCAGGGGCAGCATGGTGTTTTCCGCCTACTGGCCGGCCGGCTTCGCCCACACGTCGCGCAAGGTCACGGTGCGGTTGAAGACAGGTGCATCGGCGCGATGATCGACGCGGTCGGCCACGAAGTAGCCCAGCCGCTCGAACTGGAAGCGCTGCTCCGGCGCGACCCCGGCCGCTGCCGGTTCCAGCCACGCCTGCACCACACGCTTGGCCTGGGGATTGACGTGATCGAGCCAGCTCTTGCCGTCTTCTTCGCTGTCCGGCGCGGCCACGCTGAACAGGCGGTCGTACAGGCGTACTTCGGTGGCCACCGCGTGCTTCGCGCTGACCCAGTGGATCGTGCCCTTCACCTTGCGGTCCGCGCCGGGCAGGCCGTGGCGGGTTTCGAGATCGAGCGTGCAGCGCAGCTCGGTCAGGTTGCCGTCGGCGTCCTTGATCAGCTCCTCGCACTTGATGATGCCGACGCCGCGCAGGCGCACTTCGCCCGTCCGGCTTCAGGCGGTGGAAACCCTTCGGCGGCACTTCGGCGAAATCGTCGCGCTCGATCCACACCTCGCGCGAGAACGGCACTTCGCGCGTGCCGAAGCTCTCGTCCTTGGGATGGTTCGCGAAGGTCAGTGTTTCCTCGTGGTCTTCCGGCAGATTGGTCAGCACCAGCTTCAGCGGATCGAGCACGGCCATGCGGCGCGCTGCGGTGGCGTCGAGATCCTCGCGGATGCAGCCTTCCAGCACCGCGTAGTCGATCACGCTGTTCTGCTTGCTCACGCCCACGCGGTCGATCAGCAGGCGCAGTCCGGCCGGGGTAAAGCCGCGCCGGCGCAGGCCGCGCAAGGTGTTCATGCGCGGATCGTCCCATCCGTCCACGAAGTTCTCGTTCACCAGCTGCGCCAGCTTGCGCTTGCTGGTGATGCAGTAGCTGAGGTTGAGTCGCGAGAACTCGATCTGGCGCGGCTTGGCCGGTGCCGTCGGCAGGCCGGCGTCGAGCAGCGGCCGCCACAGTTCGGGGTGGTTCGGCAGGTCGACGCGATCGACAAACCAGTCGTACAGCACGCGGTTGTCCTCGAACTCCAGCGTGCACAGCGAGTGGGTGATGCCTTCGAGCGCGTCGGACAGGCAGTGCGCGTAGTCGTACATCGGGTAGATCGGCCAGGCGTCGCCGGTGTTCTGGTGGGCGATCTTGCGGATGCGGTAGATCGCCGGGTCGCGCAGGTTCATGTTGCCGGCGGCCATGTCGATCTTCGCGCGCAACGTCTTCGTGCCGTCGGCGAATTCACCCGCGCGCATGCGGCGGAACAGGTCGAGGTTTTCCGCCACGCTGCGGTCGCGATGTGGCGAGTTGCGGCCGGCGCTGGTGAGGGTGCCGCGGTACTCGCGCATTTCCTCGGCGCTCAGATCGTCCACGTAGGCGACGCCGCTCTCGATCAGCTTGATCGCGGAGCGGTAGAACACCTCGAAGTAATCCGAGGCGTGGCGCAATTCGTGCCACTCGAAGCCGAGCCAGCGCACGTCATCCTTGATGCCCTCGACGAACTCGAGGTCTTCCTTGCCCGGATTGGTGTCGTCCAGCCGCAGGTTGCACCAGCCGTTGAATTCGGAGGCTATGCCGAAGCTCAGGCAGATCGCCTTGGCGTGACCGATGTGCAGGTAACCGTTCGGCTCCGGCGGAAAGCGGGTGTGGATCGCGGTGTGCTTGCCCGAGGCCAGGTCGTTGCGCACGATCTGCCGGATGAAATCCTGATGTGTAGCCGCCTGATGCGTAGTGGCGGAGGCAGCGGCGGGATTCTCGGTCGACATCGGGTAAAAGCTCGCAGGCGGTGGCGGAAACGTACGAGTTTACCTCGTCGCTCCTCCCGGGCGCAGATCGGCCGAATCCGTGCCCAGCCTTGCCCGGCGCGCCCGTGAGGGTTAGCTTGCGGGCCATGCATACCGTCTATCGAGCCGAAAACCTGTTCGATGCCCATCTGGTCAAGGATGCGCTGGAGGCCGGGGGCATCCCGGCCTTCATCGCCGGCGAGTATCTCACCGGTGGGATCGGCCAATTGCCGGCGATGGATTACCTCGCGGTGATGGTGCCCGAATCGAGCCTGGCGATCGCCAGCGGCATCGTGGGCGAGGTCGAGGCCCGGCTTGTCGAGGCGCGGCTGGCGATGGCGGACGATGAGCGGCCCGACGATCCGTTGCCGGTTCCCTCCTGAGCCGATTGCCCGAGGACATTTCATGCAAGACCTGGCTGCCCTGATCCGCGCCGTCATGGATTTCCCCAGTCCCGGGGTGATGTTTCGCGATGTGACTCCGTTGCTGGCCGACGCCGGCGGCTTTGCCCGTTGCATCGACGCGCTGGCCGAGCCGTGGCAAGGCAGTGGCGTGCAGGCGGTGTGCGGGATCGAGGCGCGCGGTTTCATCTTCGGGTCGGCCTTGGCGCAGAAGCTGCACGCCGGCTTCGTGCCATTGCGCAAGCCGAACAAATTGCCGCCGCCGGTGGTGACGGTCGAATACCGGCTGGAATACGGCAGCGACCGGCTGCAAGCGCAAAGCGACGCCTTCAGGCCTGGCGAGCGCGTGCTGCTGATCGACGATGTGCTGGCCACCGGCGGCACCCTGGCCGCGGCCGCGCAGCTGGTCGGCGAGTTGGGCGCCCGCCTGCTCGGTGCCGGCGTGGTGATCGAATTGCCGGCGCTGCGGGGGCGCGAGCGCTGGCAGGGCGGTACGCCGTTGCACAGCTTGCTGCGCTACTGACTCGCCGCTCAGGGCGCGACGGTGCCGACACGCTCCACGTAGATCAGCTCGCAGGCACCGGCGCCGGTGTCGTCGCGGGTCAGCGAGGTGTTCCAACGCCAGCCGTCGGCGCGGCTGGCGTCGACCAGGAAGCCCGTGATGTGCACCAGCTCGCCCTGGCGTACCTGTTCCAGCTGACGCTTTACATCCTCGCTGGCGGGAATCATGTGCATGTTCGCGCTGGAGGTTTCGATCTCGCGGCGCGGGATCGGAAATTCCTTGACGTGCCAGTAGTAGAAGCGACCGGACTGGCTGATGTCGATCTTCGCCAGCACGTCACTGTCGGACATGCGGCCCCAGCCGAGCGCCAGGTCGGTCGGGATCAGTCCGGCATCGGCGCCACCGGAATAGTCCTTGCGTGACAGCACGCGTGCGGTGATGTCGAAGTGCGCGCGGGTGGTCAACGTGACGTCGCCGCGCTGCAGCTGCGCGCCGTGATCGAGTTCGATCTGCGCCGGTGGCTCGGCGGCGAGCACGCCGGGTTCGGGCTGCAGTGGACGATGCTGCCGGTGCGTCAGCACACCCAGCAGCACCAGCAGCAGGGCAGCCGCGATCAGAAGTTTGCGCATGCTCAGGCGAAGTCCGCCGTACGTGCAGGCAACCGCCCGGGCGAGATGTGTTGCTCGACGTCGGCGTATTCGATCAGCATCGTGACCTTGAGGTGACTTCCAGTGGGAACCGGGTGGATTGTACGCATCGGGCTCGTCCCGGATGCCGGCAGTCTCGAAGATGGGTTCGATCGGCGCGAGAGGCTCACGAGGCCACCGTGCCGGCCGACGATGAGTCGATTTCCGAATCGGACAATCTGCGGCTATCGACGGGTGGCTTTGCGCGGGGCTTTCGGTGCGGCCGCCAGCGTCGGCGTGGCCGCCGTGTGGGCGTCGAACAGATCCGCCGGCAGATGCCGGAACACGTCCGCCAGGCGCTGCAGGAAACCGTTCATCGCCGAACTCTTGCGCCAGACCATGGCGATGCGCCGGCTCGGCGGATGGCCCTTGAACTCGATCAGGTGCAGGTTCTCCACCGCGGCCACCGGCGGCTTCACCGCGGTGACCGGGAGCAGGGTGATGCCGACGTTCGCCGCCACCATCTGCCGCAGCGTCTCCAGGCTGGTGGCGCGGAAGCCGCTGTGTTCGCTGGCGCCGGCCAGGTGGCAGACCTCCAGCGCCTGATCGCGCAGGCAGTGGCCGTCTTCGAGCAGCAGCAGGTTGTGGTTGGTCAGGTCAGCCAGTTTCAGCTGGCCTTGCTGACGTGCCAGCGCATGCTCGCCCGATACCGCCAGCAGGAACGGTTCCTCGAACAGGAACTCGCTGTGCAGGCTGTCCTCATGCAGCGGCAGGGCGAGGATGCCGGCATCCAGTTTGCCTTCGCGCAGCAGGCGCAGCACCGTCTCGGTTTTTTCCTCGACCAGCAGCAGTTCCAGCTTCGGGAATGCCTTGCGCACCAGCGGCAGCGCATGCGGCAGCAGGTAGGGGCCCAGCGTGGGGAAGATGCCCAGCCGCACCGTGCCGGATTCCGGGTCGAGCGTGCGTCGGGCCACGCCGCGGATCTGCTCGATCTCGTTGAGCACGTCGCGTGCGCGAATCGCGATGTCGCGACCGACCTCGGTCAGCAGCACCTTGCGCGGCGTGCGCTCGACCAGCGGCACGCCCAGTTCCTCCTCCAGCTTCTTGATCTGGGTGGACAGGGTCGGTTGGCTGACGAAACAAGCCTTGGCCGCCCGGCCGAAGTGCCGGTGTTCGGCCAGGGCCACGAGGTATTGGAGATCGCGCAGGTTCATCGGGCACTCCGGCGATGCAATAGGCAGGCGCTATGAGTGGGATGGTAACAATCAATTGGAGCAATACAAGCGACGGCCCTATCCTCTGCCACGTCAAACCCCGCAATACCTCGCGCGTCGGAGTCCCCCTCCCTCTCCCCCGCAGGCGCGCGAGTTTCCCCACCGGCGGCAAGGTTCACCTTGTCGCCGGTTTTTTTGTGCCCCGGATTTTGCTCCGCGCAGCGTCGGTTCCGGCGCCGCGCAAGTGGCCCATGCCTTCTGGCACTGGGTCGATGGTCATGGCGGCCCTAGCGTGAAGGTTTCCCCACCGTCCAGAGAACAACCTCATGCGCCGAATCGTCCGTCCGCTTCTGCTCACCGCGCTTGCCACTTGCTGTGGCGCGGCGTTCGCCGCCGCCACCGACAAGGCGCCACAGGGTCAACTGCCGGGCTGGGCGGTGCCGCAGGCGTACCAGATCGCGTTCAAGATCGATCCGGCGCAGCAGGATTTCTCCGGCACCACCACGATCAAGGTCAAGCTGACCCAGGCCTCCGACCACCTGTGGCTGGACGGCGCCGAGCTGAAGGTGTCGAAGGTGACGATCACCGATGCGGCCGGCAAGGTGCACGCCGGCAAGTACGTCAACGTGGATCCGAAGGCCGGCGTATCGCGGGTGGATTTTGGCGGCACGCTGAAGCCGCAGGATCTGACCCTGAAGTTCGAATACACCGCGCCGCTCAACGCGCAATTGCAAGGTCTGTACAAGGTCACCGCCAAGGGCCAGCCGTATGCGATGACGCAGATGGAGCCGATCAGCGCACGCTTCGCGTTCCCGAGTTTCGATGAACCCGGCTTCAAGACCCCGTTCGACATCAGCATCACCGTGCCGAACCACGAAAACGTGGTGGCGAACACCCAGCAAGTGAAAGAGGTGCCCGCCGGCAAGGGCTGGAAGACCGTGACGTTCGCGCAGACCGTGCCGCTGCCGACCTACCTGGTGGCGTTCGCGGTGGGCCCATGGGACATCGTCGCCGGCCCGGACATCGCGCCGACCGCGTATCGCACCAAGCCGCTGCAGTTGCGCGGCATCGCCGCCAAGGGCGAGGGGCAGCGCATGAAGCACGTGCTGGGCGAGACGCCGAGCATCATCCACGCGCTGGAGGACTACTACGGCTTCGGTTACCCGTTCGACAAACTCGATCTGCTGGCCGCGCCGGATTTCTCCGCCGGCGCGATGGAGAACGCGGGCCTGGTCACGTTCCGCGACTGGCTGCTGCTGATCGACAAGGATTCGCCGGCGCGCAACGTGCAGGGCTCGTTCAACGTCAACGCGCATGAGCTGGCGCACCAGTGGACCGGCGACACCGTGACCACCGAGTGGTGGAACGACATCTGGCTCAACGAGGCGTTCGCCACCTGGATGCAGCAGAAGGTCACCATGCAGGTGCACCCGGAATACCGCGCCGACCTCGACCGTGTGCGCGGCGGCCAGGGCGCGATGAACAACGACAGCCTGGTCAGCGCGCGCAACATCCGCCAGCCGATCACCGGCAACGGCGACATCATGACCGCGTTCGACGGCATCACCTACCAGAAGGGTGCCGCGGTGCTGGGCATGTTCGAGAACTACGTGGGCGAGAAGACCTTCCAGAAGGGCATGCGCGCGTACATCCAGGATCACAAGTTCGGCAACGCCACCGCCGATGATCTGGTCGATTCCATCGCCACCGCCGCCGACAAGGGCGACGCGTTCAAGCAGGCGTTCAAGAGCTTCCTCAACCAGTCCGGCGTGCCGTACGTGGCGACGAAGCTGGAGCAGAAGGACGGCCAGACCGTGCTGCAGCTGAGCCAGAGCCGCTACCTGCCGATCGGCAGCAGCGGCGACGCGCAGCGCGTCTGGGGCGTGCCGGTATGCGTGCGCTACGGCACCACCGACGGCAGCAAGGTCGCCTGCGAGATGCTCGACCAGGCGAGTGGCTCGATGGTGCTGGCCGGCGCCAGCAAGCCGACCTGGGTGATGCCGAACGCGAACGCCAGCGGCTACTACCGCTTCAGTCTGGACAAGGCCACGCTAGGCGGTCTGGTCAAGCAGGTCGGCAAGCTCAGCGATGCCGAACAGCTGGCCTATGCCGATGCCGTGAACGCCAGCTTCCGCCATGGCGATCTGGATGCCGGCGACGTGCTGGTCGCGCTGCAGCCGCTGACCAGTTCGAAAATCCGCGAAGTGGCCACCGCGCCGCTGGGCCAGGTCAACGGCATCTACAGCCGCATCGCCGCCACCGATGCGCAGCGCAGCCGCCTCGCCGCGTGGGTCAAGGCCGCCTACCTGCCGCGCCTGGAGCAGCTCGGCTACCAGCGCAAGCCGGGCGAGCCGGAGGACGCTTCGTTGTTGCGCAGCACGCTGGCCAGCACGCTGGCGTTCGACTTCAAACTGCCGGAAGTGCGCGCGGCCCTGCTCAAGCAGGGTGAGGCGGCGTTGAAGCCGAAGGCGGATGGCCGGCTGGATCTGGCCGCCGCCGATCCGGACCTGCTCGGCGACGCGCTGGGCGTGGCGGTGCAGGAACACGGCAAGAGCGCGGTCGATGCCCTGATCGCCGAACTGCCGAAGCTCAGCGACCCGGCCTTGCGCAACGGCGTCCTCGGCGGCCTGTCCACGGTGGAAGATCCGGTGCTGGCCGAGCAGGTGCGCAACTTCGCGCTGACCAAGCCGGTCAAGGTGGGCGAGATGGCCATGCTGCTGATGGGCGGGCGCGATACCGCCGCCCAGCGCGATGCGATGTGGAACTGGTTCACCGCGCATTACCAGCAGATTCTCGCGCGCACCGGCAGCTTCTCCGGCGGCCGGTTGCCGGCACTGGCTGCCGCAGGCAGCTGCAGCACCGCCGAAGGCGATCGTCTGCAGGCGTTCTTCAAGAACCGCGCCGACGATGCCGCCGGCATCGCCCGCGGCCTGGCGCAGACCGGTGAAGCCATCCAGCTGTGCAGCGCGCTGAAGGCGAAGCAGGATCCGGCAAGCCTGCTGCGCTGAGCAAGGACATGCGCAGCCGACACGGGAACGTGCCGGCTGCGCCTATCCCCTGCCGGGGTCGACCACGTCCTTCGGTACGTTGGCCTCCATCCACCCGGTAATGAACACTTCCAGCGCCAGGCGCTGCGGCAACTCGATGCCGGCCTCGCGCACGAATGCCGCGGCAGCCTTGATCAGTGCTTGCCGCGACTGGCTCGATGCCTGCCGTGCGGCAGCCTGCTGCTGCCGCAGTTGCACGATATGCGGCGAAGGCTGGCCCGGCCTGGCGAATTTCTGATAGCGCCGCAACTCGTCGGCGACAAGCTCGGTTCGATGTGCTGCCTGCAGCAGCGCCTTGCGTGCGTGCAGCAGCTGGCTCAGGTGCATCGCCGCCGGCGTTGCCAGGGCGTCGTGCTTCGTCGGCAGGATGCACGCGAGCGCCGGCGGCAGCGTCGTCGGACGGATACCGGACGCCACGAACTGCTCCAGTTCACTGAGAAAGCCGGCGTGGATGAACGGTTTCGGCGTGGCCATGGGAAACCTGCAGCAGGAATCCGGTGACCATACGTGCTTGCCCCCACGGCTGCCAGAACATTCGTGGCTAGCGGCGGACCAGGTTGGCAGCGGTATTCATTCGTGTCCGGCCGGTGGATTGGCGATAAAATCGCACCTCACGTAGTCTGGCGGCGCGGGGCGCTGCTCGCGGCCCGGGACATCGTTTCACACACATGTTCCATCGGCATCGCCTACAGGGGGCTTGATGATCGAGTTGGAAATCCAGGGCCTCTCGCAAAGTCGGGAGGGCCTGCTCGTCGAGATTGGCCGTTTCATCCTCGCCAGCGGTTTCACCTTGCAGCGCCAGCGCCTGGTGCAGGATCCGCACGGCATCCTGTTGACGATGGTGGTGCGCGGTCCACCACGCAAGCAGCGCACGCTCGAGGCAGCGCTGGAAGCCTATGAGCGCCTGGTCAGCTTCAGCATCTCGCCGTTCCTGGAAGGCGAGTCGAAGCCGCATTTCGCCGCGTCGGTGAAGCGGGCGACGTATCTGCCGCCACCGGCGCCGGAATCCGTACCGGTCGCGCTCACCCCGGTGGTCGCCGCGGCGCCGGAGGCTCGGCCATCGACGGAGACCTTCGCTGCCGAGCCATTCGCGGTGGCACCGATACTGGCCCGCCCCGCGAAGGTGGAAGTGCTGCAGGTGGTTCCGGCAGCGCCGCCGGAGCCGGATTTCGAGTTCATCCTGCCTACGCCGCGCAAGCCGGCACCGCCACCGAGCGCGCCGGTGGAGGCCACGCCGTTTGTCGAGGTGGAGGCCTTGGGCGCGGACGAGGCTGCGGTCGACAAGGCGCTGCAATCACTGGAATACGATTATCCGGAGATCATGCCGAAGCTCATTGCGCTGTGTGGCGCAGTGTTGGAAGGTGCGCGCGGATCCTCGCTGGCCCTGGCCGGCCAGCGTGCCGGCGGCTGGGTATTTGCGCGGGAGTACGCGCTGGATGGCGGGCTGCCCCTGGGCGATGCGATCGAGCGTATCGGTACGCCCGCGTTGCGCGCACTGGTCGAGGTGGATCAGCAGGGCACCCAGTTACACATCCACGACAGTCCACTGTGCATGGAGGACGGCCATTCGGGCTGCAGCTTCTTCAGCGGTTTCCTGGAGGGAGTGCTCGGGCCGGCCATCGCGCCCGGTGGGCTGTCGATCTTTCCTGTCTGTTGCCGGAGTTATGGGGCGGACGAGTGTGTGTTGGCGATTTCGGATTGAGTGTGACGATTGTGATCGCTGCTTTTTGAAGCAAGAGCGGTCGATCGCCTTCGGCGACCGAGTCACTTTTCTCTTGCGTGGCCAAGAGAAAAGTAACCAAAAGAGAAGGCCACCCCGTTTGGCGCTTGCCGGGCATCGGGCAACTGCTCCTGCGTTGCCTCAACTCGGGCATCCATGCCCTCGCCTGCCCGGCAAGTCCGTGAGCGCCGGCCGGGTTTTTCGACCGGACTCCTGTCCGGGCGAAAAAGGATCGGCATCCCTGCCGATCCCCCTGCGGGCCTGTCGTCCGTCCCTCACCGCCGCACAGGGGCCCCGGGTAGAGCGGCGGGCCATCGTGGCCCGCACTTTTTGGAAGGACCAGATCGACAGCAATAGCCAGAACCAACAGCCAGAGCCAAAGCAACACTTCGCTATTGATGTTGATGTTGATGTTGCTCACGAGCTTTATCACCGAGTGCGTGCCAGGAAGGCCCGCTGCTCTACCCGGGACCCCTGTGGGGCGGTGAGACGGGGACGACAGGCCGCGCAGCGGGAATCGACAGGGATGTCGATTCCTTTTCGCACGGGCAGGATGCCGTTCGAAAAGCCCGGCCCCGGCTCACGAACTTGCCGGGCGGGCGAGGGCATGGATGCCCGAGTTGAGGCAACGCAGGAGCAGTTGCCCGAAGCCCGGCAAGCGCCAAGCGGGGTGGCCTTTCTCTTTGGTTATCTTTCTCTTTGGCCACACAAAGAGAAAGTAACTCGGGCGCCGAAGGCGCACGAAAGCTTTTGCTTCAACGCTATTCGCGGATAAGCCAGAACGATATCTTGGAACGGTCGCTTTCGGCGCCAGAAGCGGACATTCGGCTCAACATACGCTGTGGCGCTCTAGCGATCGGAAGGCCGATAGTTAATTGTCATGGCGTGCACGGCATCAATGTCGATGATTAGACGGCCGTCGTCCAAGCGTTTGACTCTACCTGCCAAGGTAGCCTGAATTTCCTTGTCGACGGTACCGGGCATACCTATGAGCATGACCGCGTCTTGCAGCACATGCGCGCTAGACGAAGCTGACCCAGTCGAGGGTCTCACCAATAATCCGTTCTTTTCACAGTTACCCGAGAGAATGAGCGTCGAGTGCATCCCGTCAGCTAGTACTTTGCCGCTGATAATCACGTCCTTCCCAATGAAGATCTGAGGCGACTGCTTTATCTGGCATATCGTTGCCACCGCCTCAGAAGCAGACGTCAGTTGTGGAAGTGCTCCAAGGACAAGCGCGATCAGCACCAGGTATCGCCCGAAATGCATGCATCAACTCCCTGATCATCCTGTGTCCTTCAACTGCAATGTCCGCTTTGGGTCGGAAGCGGACATTACAAAAAAAAATCGCAACTTACGCCGGCGAGTTTACCCGCAACACCAGCTTCCCCCGATGGCTCCCATCAAACAACCGGTTCAACACCTCCGGTGCATTCTCCAACCCATCGGCAATCGTCTCCTCCGCCTTCAACTTTCCCTCGCGAATCCACCCACCAATCGCCTGCACCGCCTCGCGCGTCTTGGTGTAATCGAGCACCAGAAACCCGCGCATGCTCAGCCGCTTCATCACGAACACGCCGAAGTCATCGCTGGGCCGCTCGGCGCTGTTGTAGCCGGAGATCAATCCGCACAGCGCCACGCGCCCGCCGATCACCATGCGTGACAGCACCGCGCGCATAACTTCGCCGCCGACATTCTCGAAGTTGACGTGGACGCCGTCGGGCGTGGAGAGTTCCTACGTAAAAGTGGACACCGACGGATCAGACGCCTTGGGCTTCGAACTCTACCGGAGAACGGTAACCCAGGGCGGAGTGCAAGCGGTGCTTGTTGTAAAAATCGATGTAGCTGCGCAGGGCCGAGCGCAGGGTTCGTTCGCTGGTGAAGGGCTGGCGGTGATACATGTCCGACTTCATCGACTTGTTCCACGACTCCATGTGCGCGTTGTCGGTCATGCGACGTGGCCGATTGACGCTCTGCATCAGCGCCGCGCTGGCCAGGGCCTGCTTGAACCGTGAGGACAGAAACTCCACGCCGCGATCGCTGTGCACCACCGTGCCCGGCGGCGGTTTTCGGTGGCGCACGGCCGCACGCAGCGCGCGACAGGTCAGCTGTGCCGACTTTTCCGCGCCCAGCGCCCAGCCGAGCAGGCGACGTGAGTACCGATCCATCACCGTGGCCAGATAGCGCCATGCGCCGGAAACCTTCAGATACGTCACGTCCGTCACCCACACCTGATCGATGCGATCCACGGTCATCGCATGGACTTGGTTGTCGACGCTGGCAAAGAAGCGGTCAAGCCCCGGTGTGCGCCGATACAGGGTGGCTGAGCAGGCCTGCAGCGCATGCTCACGCATCAACCGCTCGATCCGGCGGCGACCGACGTTCTCGCCTTGCTGGCGCAGCTCGGCGTGCACGCGCGGGCTGCCATAGGTTTCCCGGCTGTTGCGGTGCACCCGGCGGACCCGATCCATCAGGCGTGCATCCTCCTGCGCGCGTTCGCTGGCCGGGCGATCACGCCAGGCGTAGTAGCCGCTGGCGCTGACGCCGAACAGGCGGCAAAGCACTCTCACCGGGACGGTTTCCTGTTGCCGCTCGATGAAGGCAAAGCGTTCGCTTTTCGAGCGGAAGTGAACGCGATCGCTTTTTTTAAAACGTCATGCTCGATCTTCAGTTGATCGTAGGCCTTCTTGACCCGACGCAACTCTTTCAGTTCGGCGGACACCGCCGGATCGACCGTCACACCCTTCGTCATGATCTCGCCCTCGCGCGCCTGTTTGCGCCAACGAGACAACATGAAGGGGTGGATGTAAAGCGACGCAGCGACATCCTGCACGAGCACGCCGGGAAGCGAACTCAAGCGCACGGCTGTGGCTTTGAATTCGTCGCTGTAGCGAGTGGTGGTTCGGGGGCCTGGCTTGGGCATGGAACACTCCTGAAATGTTAGTTCAGGGTGTCCACTAAAGCGGAGGAACTATCGTGGCGGCCTTGAGTTGTTGTTTGAAGTCCGCGGCTTTGTAGTCAACGCCGGCGTCAAAGCCCAGTTCATCGATGAGGTAACGGCACTTGTCGGCGCCGCCGGCGATGCCGACCACGCGGGCGCCCATGATCTTGCCGATCTGGCCGGCGATGGAACCGACCGAGCCGGCGGCGGCGGAGACCACCAGGGTTTCGCCGGGCTGTGCCGGGGCGATCTCGGTGAGGCCGTAGTAGGCGGTGACGCCGCTCATGCCGGCCGCGCCAAGCAGGGTGGGCAGCGGGATGCCGGGATCGGCGGGCAGGCGTACGTAGCCCTTGGCGTCTTCGTGCAGCACGAGATAGTCCTGCCAGCCGGTGATGCCCTGCACCAGGTCGCCTTCGGCGTAGTGCGGTGAGCGCGAGGCCACCACGCGGCCGAGGCCGAGCGCGCGCATCACTTCGCCGATGGCCACCGGCGGGAGGTATTGCGGGATGTCGCGCATCCACACGCGGTTGGTGGGATCCATCGAGATGTACAGCACGCGTACCAGTACCTCGCCGTCTTGCAGTTCAGGCACGGTGGTTTCGACCAGGTCGAAGTTGTCGCGTGTGACCAGGCCTTCGGGACGGCTCTTGAGGCGCAGCTGGCGATTGAGGCGTGACATGCGGTTCACCGTGATGGTGGGGAGCGGGTTCCCACGACTATACGGCGTCGCGGTGGCACCGATCGGCGTGAACAGGCTGCGGCATGATTCACGACTTGGCCTTGACCCCTTTGCATCGCCGACTGCGTTGCATGGATGGTGCGGCCACCGATTTTCAGCGGGGTACGTGTCGCGGTCGCCACAGATGCAGGCGCTGCTGTATGCCTGCCGTGTTCCACTTACACTGTCCCGGCCCACGGGCACACAGGGAGAAATGCATGCTGCGTCGATCACCGGGGTTGCTGGCCATCGGGCTGCTGATGTGGCTGTTGTTCGCCGTGCCCTTGCCCGCGCAGGACGTGCCGCCGCCGTTGCGCGACTGGCAGGGTTGGGTGCTGCACGATGTACCGCAACACGATTGCCCGTTCATGGCCAATCAGTCGCCGGGCGCCGGCGGCCGTCAATGCGCGTGGCCCGGTCGGTTGTTGCTCGATGCGGGCGCGGGTGGCGGCCGTTTCAGCCTGGACGTGCATGTGGATGCGCCGAGCTGGGTGAGCTTGCCGGGCGATGAAAAAAGCTGGCCGCAACAGGTCAGTGCCAACAGGCAGCCGGCCACGGTACTGCAGCGCGCCGGTCAGCCGATGCTGTGGCTGACGCCGGGCGATTACCAGGTAAGCGGAACGCTGCCGTGGGCGGCGCGTCCCGCGCGCTTGCGCGTGCCGTCAAGCATCGGGCTGGTCACGCTGACGGTCGATGGTGCGGCGGTCACCCGGGTCGAGCGCAATGGCGATCAACTCACCCTGGGCGAGGCGGCCGCCGCCCAACGCGCCGCCGATGCCTTGTCGTTGCGCGTCTACCGCCTGCTCGCCGACGGCTTGCCGGCCA
This sequence comes from uncultured Gammaproteobacteria bacterium, assembly GCA_963739815.1. Lineage (GTDB taxonomy): Bacteria > Pseudomonadota > Gammaproteobacteria > Xanthomonadales > Rhodanobacteraceae > Rhodanobacter. Next base: position 1,913,463 of record CAVUBI010000001.1, on the reverse strand, counting down.
CGCTGCAGACGCAGTTGCAGTTTAACGTCACCGGCAGCGCGCGCGAGCAGACACTCGGCCCGGTGTTGCCCGTCGGTTTCGTCGCCACCGCGTTGTCCGGCGACCTGCCGGCGCGGCTGGAAAACGACGGCCAGTTGCGCGTGCAGCTGCGACCGGGGCAATGGACCATCACGCTCAGCGCACGCAGCGTCGCGCCGCTGGCCGGGGTGGCGCTGAAGTTGCCGCCGGCACCGTGGCCGCAACAGGAAGTGTGGAGCTACGACGACGATCCCTCGCTGCGCGGCACGCGGGTGGAAGGCCACGCCACCGACGCGGCGCAGGCCGGCGTGCCGGGCGAGTGGAGCGATTTGCCGGCGTTCGTGCTGGATGATCACGCGGGCCTGGCGATCGAGCAGGCTACGCGTGGCGACGAAGGCGGCAAGGGCGACCAGCTGCATCTGCAGCGCGAATTGTGGCTGGACTTCGGTGGCGGCGGCCTCAGCGTAGCCGACCGGTTGACCGGCGAATTGCGTCAGCACCAGCGGTTGGAGGTGGCCGCACCTTGGCAGCTGCAACGTGCCAGCCAGGGCGGCGTTCCGCTGCTGATCAGCAAGGGCGAGCAAGGTCGCAGCGGCGTCGAATTGCGCGATCGGCAGCTCGATCTCGCCGCCGGTCTGCGCCTGCCCACGCACGGCGGCGCGATTCCCAGCGCTGGTTGGCAGCTGCCGCTGGAAGGGATCGACGCCACCTTGCACCTGCCGTACGGCTACCGTCTGCTCGGTGCGATCGGCGCGGATCGCTCGCCCGATTCATGGGTGGCGCAGTGGACCCTGCTCGATCTGTTCGTGGTCGCCTTGATCGCGCTGCTCGCCGGCCGTCTGCTCGGCTGGCCGTGGGCATTGCTGGCGGCGGGTTTCCTGGCGCTGGCGCAGCACGAGGGCGGTGCGCCACGCTGGACGGTGGCCATCGCGCTCGCACTGGCCCTGCTGTTGCGTGCGTTGCCCGAGGGGCGATTGCGCTCGACGGCACGCTTTGGTGCGCTGGCCGGGTTCGCGCTGGCGGTGCTGTGGACGTTGCCGTTTGCAGCGACGCAGTTGCAATACGCGTTGCATCCGCAGCTGGAAGGCGGGAGTCGGAGCCGGGTGGTCCAGGTCGGCTTCGTCGAGCAGGCGGCGAAGGAAAAGGCCTATGCCGATGCGCAACAGGAGATGAGGCAGCAGACGGAGCTTGCTTCGATGGCGGCGCCGGCACCGGCAGTCGAAGAGGTGTCATCGAACTTGACTGCCGCATCATTGCCCGCGGTCGACGTGGCCTCAGTTAGAAGTCGCAGCGATAGCCCTGCCGGGTCGCTTGCAGGTTATCCGGTGGCGCGTGGGTCGGGCACCATGGCTGTACAAGTGGGTCATTCGGCGGACAGCCGCAGCGTGATCCAGGCCGGCGCCGGCATGCCGGACTGGAACCAGGGCAACAACTACCAGCTTGGCTGGTCCGGCCCGGTGACGACGACCCAGAGCACCCGGCTGGTGGTGGTGCCGGCTTGGCTGGTGCGGCTGCTGCGGGTACTGATGGTCGGCCTGCTGGCGATCTTGCTGGCGAAGCTGGTGCCGGTGTTGCTGCTGCCGCTGCGTGGCCGCTGGCGCGACCGGCGTGGTGGCGCCAGCATGGCCAGTGCGGCCTTGCTGGCGGTGCTGCTGTGGCCGGCAGGCGCACAGGCACAGAGCCTGCCGACGCCGGAACTGCTGAACCAGTTGCGCGGCCGCCTCACCGAGGCGCCGAAGTGCGCGCCTGCCTGCGCCGGAATGGCGCAGGCGCAACTGCAGGTGAGCGGCGATACGCTGACCGTCGCGCTGGAGGCGCACATCGGCGCCGCGGTGGCCGTGCCTTTGCCGCAAGCCGACGATGCACTGCAACTGCTCGACGTCAGCGTGGATGGCCGCGCCGATGCGCCGCTCGTGCGGATGGGCGATCAGCTGCTGCTGCGGCTCGATCGTGGCGTGCACCGGGTCGGCCTGCGCTATCGCCTCGGGACGGCAGACAGCGCCAGTCTGCGTTTCGTGCTGCGTCCGCAGCAGGTCACGTTCGATGGCCAAGGCTGGTCGCTGGACGGCGTCGACGGCGGTCGCGCGCTCGGCGACAGCATCGCATTGCATCGCGTGCGTGCCGGCAGCGACGGCAAGGACTTGCCGCCGGTGCAGAGCTTCCCGCCTTATGTGCGGTTGACCCGCACGCTGGAGCTGGGCGTCGACTGGACCGTCACGAACGTGGTCGAGCGCATCGCGCCGCGCGATGGCGGCTTCAGCATCAGCTTGCCGCTGCTGCCCGGCGAACACCCGGTCGGCGACGATGTGCTGGTGAAGGATGGCCGCATCAACATCACGTTCAACGCGAACAGCGACGCGGTGACCTGGACCAGCCGGCTCGACCATGCCGCGAAGCTGGCGTTGCCGGCGCCGGCGCTGGGCGAGCGCGCCGAGGCGTGGGAGATTTTTGCCCTGCCGATGTGGCATGTGGACGCGACGGGCGTGCCGACCAGTGCCAGCGAGAGCGGCCTGCGCTATCAACCGCTGCCCGGCGAAACCCTGCATCTGGCGTTCACCCAGCCCGCCGCCATCGCCGGCGACAGCCTGGCGTTCGATCGCGTGGATGTGGCCAGCACGGTCGGCGAACGCGCGATCGAGACCACGCTGGAACTGCGCGCGCGCAGCACCCGCGGCGGCGAACATGTGATCGGCCTGCCTGCCGGCTGCCGAACTGCTGGATGCGGCTCGCGATGGCGAGTCGATCAACCTGGCGGTGCGCGACGGCAAGCTCAGCCTGCCGCTGCTGCCTGGTGCGCACGCATACACGCTGCGCCTGCGCGAGCCGCACGGCGTTGCCGCACGCACGTACACGCCGGTGTTCGCGCTGCAAGCGCCGGCGGCGAATATCGCGCTCGACCTGAAGCTGCCGCAGGATCGCTGGGTCCTGTGGGCGTGGGGGCCGACCACCGGCCCGGCCGTGCTGTACTGGTCGCAGCTGATCGTGCTGCTGTTTGCCGCATGGTTGCTGGGACGCTACGCGCCGACGCCGCTGCGCTTCCGACACTGGCTGTTGCTCGGGCTGGGCTTCTCCGCGTTCGCCTGGAGCGCCTATGCGCTGGTGGTGGCGTGGCTGATCCTGCTCGGCCTGCGCGCACGCAGCGCACCGGCGGAGCAGGTCGGATCGACCCGCTTCAACCTGCAGCAGTTCGGCCTGGCCGCGCTCACCGTGCTGGCGCTGTTGGTGCTGGTCGCCGCCGTCCCGCGCGGCTTGCTGGGGTTGCCCGATATGCATGTGGCCGGCAACGGTTCCGGCGGGTGGAATCTGCGCTGGTTCGCCGACCAGACCGCCGACACGCTGCCTGGCGGCGGCGTGCTCAGCGTGTCGCTGTGGTTCTACAAGCTGGCCATGCTGGCGTGGGCGCTGTGGCTGGCGAACGCGTTGATCGGCTGGCTGCAGTGGGCCTTCCATGCGTGGACGAACGGCGGTTACTGGCGCAAGCGCGCGCCGAAGCCCGGCGTCTCCCCGCCGCAGCTGCCACCTTCGAACGAGTCGGCGCATGGCTGAGCTGCGCAGCCTGCTGGCCGCCGCCACCGAGCGGCTTGGCGAACGCGTCGACGCCGAGGTGCTGCTGCTGCACGTGCTGCAGCAGCCGCGCAGCTGGCTGTTCACGCATGCCGGGGATGCGCTGGATATGGACGTCCAGACGGCTTACGCGGCGCTGCTGGAACGCCGCGCCGCGGGCGAGCCGGTGGCGTACATCACCGGCCGTCGTGGCTTCTGGTCGCTGGATCTGGAGGTGACTCCGGCCACGTTGATCCCGCGCCCGGAGACCGAGCTGCTGGTCGAGCTGGCGCTGCAGCGCCTGCCTGCTGCAGCGGCGTGCCGCGTGGCCGATCTCGGCACCGGCAGCGGTGCGGTCGCGCTGGCCATCGCCCATGAACGCCCACGTACGCGGGTAATCGCCACCGACGCCAGCGCTGCTGCGCTCGCCGTCGCCCAGCGCAACGCGCAGCGCCACGCCATCGCCAACGTCACCTTCGTGCATGGCGACTGGCTGGCGCCACTGGTCAGCCAACACTTCGACCTGATCGTTTCCAACCCGCCCTACATCGAATCCGCCGACCCGCATCTGACGCAAGGCGATTTGCGTTACGAACCATCCAGCGCATTGGCGTCCGGCAGCGACGGGCTGGACGACATTCGCCGGATCGTCCGCGACTCCCGCAGCCACCTCCATCCCGACGGCTGGTTGTTGCTGGAGCACGGCTGGAACCAGGGGCCGGCAGTGCGCGCGCTGCTCGCCGAGGCCGGCTATGCCGAGGTGTTCACGGCACAGGACCTGGAGATGCGCGATCGGGTCAGCGGCGGGCGGTATTGATCGACTGAGGCGGGCGCTGCGGGCGTCGGGCGACCGCGCTCGCGCGTCAGCCGGCGTTGGCCAGACTGGCGGCGGCCACCTGCGGGAAGCGGGCGAGGATGGCGTTGCGGATGCCGGGCAGGTCGAGGCCGGCCATGCGTCAGCACCTCCTCGCGGCTGCCGTGTTCCAGATAGACGTCCGGAAGGCCAAGATGCAGGATCGGCACGGTGATGCCGTGCGCGGACAGACACTCGGCCACGGCGGAGCCGGCGCCGCCGGCGATGGCGTTGTCTTCCAGGGTGACGAAGGCGTCGTGAGTGTGGGCCAGCTCCACGATCATCGCCTCGTCCAGCGGCTTGACGAAACGCATGTTGACCAGGGTGGCGTCCAGTTCGGCGGCGACGGCGGCGGCGGCGGACAGCATCGCGCCGAAGCTGAGCAGGGCCAGGCCGTGGCCGCGCCGGCGCAGGTCGGCCTTGCCGATCGGCAAGGTCTCCAGGTCGTGGTGGATCGCCACGCCGGCGCCGGTGCCGCGCGGGTAGCGGATGGCGGCGGGGCCGTGGTGCTGGAAGCCGGTGCTCAGCATCATGCGGCATTCGTTCTCGTCGGCCGGCGCCATGATGACCATGTTCGGCAGGCAGCGCAGGAACGTGAGGTCGAAGCTGCCCGAGTGGGTGGCGCCGTCCGGGCCGACCACGCCGGCGCGGTCGATCGCGAACGTCACGTCGAGATTCTGCAGCGCCACGTCGTGGATCGCCTGATCGTAGGCGCGCTGCAGGAAGGTGGAGTAGATCGCCACCACCGGCTTGGCGCCTTCGCAGGCCATGCCGGCGGCCAGCGTCACCGCGTGCTGCTCGGCGATCGCCACGTCGAAGTAGCGCTCGGGGTACTCCCTGGAGAAGCGCACCAGGCCGGAGCCTTCGCGCATCGCCGGGGTGATCGCCGAGCAGGCGCTGGTCGGCGGCGGCCTGATCGCACAGCCAGTCGCTGAAGATGTCGGTGTAGGTCGGCTTGGCCGGCTCGGCCTTCTTGATCAGGCCGGCGAGCGGATCGAACGGACCGACCGCGTGGTATTCGATCTGCTCCTGCTCGGCCGGGGCGTAGCCCTTGCCCTTGGTGGTGATCACGTGCAGCAGCTGCGGGCCGGGCAGGTTCTTGACCGTGCGCAGCGCCTGCAGCAGTTGCGGGATGTTGTGGCCGTCGATCGGGCCGGTGTAGTGGAAACCCAGTTCCTCGAACAGGGTCGAGGGCACGAACATGCCCTTGGCGTGTTCTTCCCAGCGCTTGAACCAGCGGCCGACAGAACGACTGCTTCGGGATCGCCCGCTTGGCCCGTTCGCGCAGCTCGTTGAGGCGGCGGCTGGCCATCGGCGCGGGCCATCATCTTGGTCAGCGCGCCGACGTTCTCGCTGATCGACATGCCGTTGTCGTTGAACACCACCAGCATGTCCGGCTCGACGTCGCCGCCGTGGTTGAGCGCCTCGAACGCCATGCCGGCAGTCATCGCGCCGTCGCCGATCACCGCCACGACCTTGCGGTGGTCGCCCTTGCGCTGCGCGGCGATGCGCCATGCCCAGCGCGGCCGAGATCGACGTGGACGAATGGCCGACGCCGAAGGTGTCGTACTCGCTTTCCTCGCGGCGCGGGAACGGCGCCAGACCATCCTTCTTCTTGATCGTGGTGATGCGCTCGCGCCGACCGGTGAGGATCTTGTGCGGATAGCACTGGTGGCCGACGTCCCACACCAGGCGGTCGTGCGGCGTATCGAACTCGTGGTGCAGGGCCACGGTGAGTTCCACCACGCCCAGACCCGCGCCGAAATGGCCGCCGGAGCTGGCCACGGCCTCGATCAGGTACTGGCGCAACTCGTCGGCGACTGCAGGCAAGTGCTCATCGGGCACGCGTCGAAGGTCGGCCGGGGTCTCGATGGGCGCCAGGTGAGGGTAGTGGGAAAGGTCGTTCATTCGCGTATTGTTGGCCCAGCGGCGGGGCGGGGCAAGGGCAGGCGTCTGAACAGCGCATGGCGATCCGCCGCCCGCGCTGCGGCGATGGGGTTTGGGCGCACGGGTTCAGGCGGCTACGGGCACGCTCATCGAGCGCCGATCGCGCGGCAGCCGGCTGACCAGGAACTCCATCTGGTCGGCCAGGATGTTGCGGTTGGACAGGATCAGGTGCTCGACCCAGCTCGGCCGATACGGCACCGCCAGCAACGGCATGTTGGCCTGCTGCGGGGTGCGGTTGCTCTTCTTCAGGTTGCAGGCGAGGCAGGCGCTGACCACGTTTTCCCAGTCGTCCTTGCCGTGTTTGGAAATCGGCAGCACGTGGTCGCGGGTCAGTTCGGCGCGGGTGAAATGCTCGCCGCAATACAGGCAGATGTGGCGGTCGCGGGCGAACAGAGCGGTGTTGGTGAGTGCCGGTGCCGGATCGATCGCGTGTTCGCGGCAGTGGCCGGTACTGGCGATGATCGGGTGCAGATGCATGAGGCTCTGCGCGCCGAGCAGGCGGTTGTGGCCACCGTGCACGGTGAGGCAGGGGTCGCCGAGGGTCCAGGCGACGGCGTCACGAACGTAGAGGCACACCGCCTCCTGCCAGCTGATCCAGTCGAGGATGCGGCCGGCGGCGTCCAGTGACAATACGCGGGTCGCATTGAGGTCGGCCCGACTTGGCACTTCCATCAGCATGTAAACCGTCCTTCAGCCAGGGCTTCGAAAGAGTGTTCAGGCGATGCATGTGGTGCTCGTCCGGGCCAGCATAGACCAATTTCGTTGCAATTCGCATGCAAATCAGGCAGTACCGCCGCTGTCAGGGCAGTCGCCGTGGCGGGAAAGCGCTGATATGATCGGCAGTCAACACAGACCTGACGCCGGGTTTGGTAGGGGCGCTAGGTGGTGACCCGGCACGGCGGGGGCAGAGGTGATCGACGTGGCTGAAGTTCTTTTTTACGAGCGCCCGGTGCCGCTCAACCGTACCGAGCACAAAGATCTGCGCATGAAGGCCGTGCCGAACGTGAAGTTCGCGATGAACGCGCATTCGGTACCGCTGACCGGCGTGGAGTTCGGCGTCGCCGCCCGCGATCTGCTGATCGTGTTTGCCGGCAGCAGCCTCGCCGATGCCGGCCCGGTGGCCTTGCTTGGCCTGCGCCAGAATGAAAACCTGTTCGTCGACGCGAATGGCCAGTGGGCGCCGGATACCTATATCCCGGCCTTCGTGCGCCGCTATCCGTTCGTGCTGGCCGAGAAGCCGGAAGCGAAGGAAGGCGACGACTTCACCGTGTTCCTCGACGAGCAGTACGAAGGTTTCAACGCCAGCGAAGGCGAGCGCCTGTTCAAGGAAGACGGCACCGACAGCGAGATGCTGACCCGCGCCGTGGGCTTCCTGGGCGATTTCCAGCAGAACGTCGCGCGCACCAAGTGGTTCATGGAGCAGTTGCAGAAGCACGACCTGCTGGAGCCGCGCAACGTCCAGTTGCAGAAAGAGGGCAAGGACGGCCAGCAAGGCAAATCGATCAACCTCAATGGCCTGTTCGTGGTCAACGAGGAAAAGCTGCGCAAGCTGGACGAGAAGACCACCCAGGAGTTCCTGCGTGAGGGCGTGTTCGGCTGGATCTACGCGCACCTGCTGTCGCTGGCCAATATCGACCGCCTGGCCCAGCGCCTGGACGTGCGTGAACAGGCCGAAGCGGCCGGCGCCGCCACCAGCACGAACTGATCGCTCCGGGCATCAGGTGACCACGAGAAAGCCGCCTTCGGGCGGCTTTCTCGTGGCCGGCTTCAGCGCACCGGCTTGGCCAGCCGGAGCAGGTCCGTCGCATAGCCATTGGCTTCGTACAGCGCGCGGGCGCGCTCGTTGCCGGGGAACACCGCCAGCGTCACCATCTGGCATTGATGTTCGCGGGCCCATGCTTCGGCGTGCGCCAGCAGGGCGCGGCCGACGCCGCGGCTCTTCGTGTTGCGGCGCCACGGCCAGGTCGGAAATGTGGCAGTTGCTGCGCCCGCTGAAGAAATCCTCGGTGCGCTGCAAATGGACGAAGCCGACCCGCTCGCCGTCGGCGTCCTCGGCGACGAACAGATAGCTGTTCGCCGGCTGGTCTTCCAGGTGCCGCAGCAAGTCCCGGCGGATGCCATCGATGCATTCGTGCCGGCGGCGCCACGGTGGCAGGGTGAAGTTCATGAAACGCGGCACCAGCGCGAGCACGAAATCGTCATCGTCTTCGGCCAGGCGAATCAGCAGGGGCGTGTCAGTCATGGGCGGCGGTCGGCGGCAGGGTGACTCCGCCGTTTCTACACCTTGCGCGCAGCTCGCGGTAGTACCGCCCGGCGCGTGTATATTTTGCGGGTGCGACAAGTGCCTGGACGTGTGCCGTCGCCGGATCGCCCGCACCCACCCGGAGCCGCCATGTCGACCACGCGCCGCCTGCACATCCAGCCCGCCGACAACGCCGTGCTCGCGCAGGGCATGCGCGGTATCCAGGAGTCGCTGAAACTGCCGCCGGCGTTCCCGCCGGAGGTGGAAGCCGCTGCCGCGAAGGCCGCGGCGAATCCCCGCCTGCCGTCGCTGGATCGCAGCGACATCGAACTGGTGACCATCGACCCGTCCGGTGCGCTGGACCTGGACCAGGCATTGCATGTCGAGCGCATCGATGGCGGCTATCGGGTGCATTACGCGATCGCCGACGTCGCCGCCTTCGTGACGGCCGGCGACCCGGTGGACCTGGAGGCGAACCGGCGTGGCGAGACGCTGTACGGCGCGGATACGAAAATTCCCGCTGCATCCGAAAGTGTTGTCCGAAGGCGCCGCCTCGCTGCTGCCGGACCAGTTGCGCCCGGCGCTGCTGTGGACGATCGAGCTGGACCAGACCGGCGAAGGCATCACGGTCGACGTGCGGCGTGCGCTGGTCAGGAGCCGTGCCCGGCTGGACTATGCCGGCGTGCAGCGACGTATCGACGCCGGCGTGGCCGAGCCGATGTGGGCGGTGCTGCGCGAGATCGGTGAACTGCGCCAGCGTCGCGAGTTCGCCCGCGGCGGCGTCAGCCTGCCCTTGCCCGAGCAGGAAGTCAGCGTGGTCGGTGACCGCTGGGTGCTGGCGTTCCGCGCGCGCATGCCGATCGAGGACTGGAACGAGCAGGTCTCGCTGCTGACCGGGATGGCCGCGGCGCACCTGATGGTGCAGGCGAAGGTCGGCCTGCTGCGCACCTTGCCGCCACCCGATCCGCACGCGATCCAGCGCCTGCACGTCACCGCGCATGCGCTCGGCATCGCGTGGCCGGATGGGCTGGACTATCCCGGTTTCATCCGTTCGCTGGATCCCTCCAACGACTTGCATGTGGCGATGCTGACCGCCTGCACCTCGGTGTTGCGCGGCGCCGGTTATGCGGCGTTCGACGGAACACTGCCAGCGCAGTCGGGGCACTCGGCGCTGGCCGCGCAGTACACGCACGCCACCGCGCCGCTGCGCCGGCTGGTCGATCGCTATACCGGCGAGGTCTGCGTGGCGCTGAGCGCGAAACAGGCGGTGCCGGACTGGGCGTTGGCGGCGTTGCCGGGCTTGCCGGCCATCATGCAGGCGTCCGGCCATCGCGCCGGCCAGTACGAAAGCGCCGTGCTCAACCTGGCCGAAGCGGCCGTGCTGGCGCCGCGCGTGGGCGAAGTATTCGCAGGCGCGATCGTCGACGTCGCCCACGACGATCCCGGCAAGGGCACCGTCATCGTGCGCGAGCCGGCGGTCGAGGCGAATGTGTCGGGTACGTCCAGCCTGACGCTCGGCGCCGACGTGCGGGTGACTCTGGTCGAAGCCGATCCGGTCAAGCGCGTGACACGCTTCGAACTGGCCGGATGACCTGGCCTCGGGCGCCTCGAACGAGCTCGCTTGACGCGTCACGAGATCATTCGAGATTCCCGGCAGTGCCATTGCGGATCGCGCGGGAGAAATCATCGTCCGCCGAGGTGCTTCGGGCGCGTCCGGTGATCCGGCTGCGCTCGCGCAGTTCGTCGAGCGACAGGCTCGTGTCCACCACGCCCACATCGTGCAGGTAGCCGGGCAGGTAGCCGGTCAGCAGCAGGCGGATATCCCACGGCAGGCCCGGCTGGATCTGGCGTGCCATGCGATAGACGATCGTGGTGCAGTTCGAGGTGATGGTGTTGTAGAACGCCGGCCTGGCGGCCAGCTCGTTCGCGGCCTGCACGTAGGACAGGAACAGTGCGCGCATGGCAGGCCGGTCCATGCGCAGCGGATAGAGGTAACCGTCCTCGCCGCGCACGTTGGTGCGCACGCGGATGATGTCGTGCTCGTCGGCGGCGACCAGGGTGGTCTCGAACTGCTTGAAGAAGCCGCCGATCGGCGAGTACCGCTCGCCGCGCTCGCGGCGTATCTCCACCGAAAACACCACGTGGCGACCGTCGTCGAAACCGAACGAGATCATCGCGTGGGCAATCGCGTCGCTGCCCCAGTACGACAGCACGGCGTCGGCCGAAGCCAGCCGGTCCAGGTCGTAATGGCGGGTTTCCCAGTGCGCGTCGTAGTCGTCGTCGCTGCGCCAGTCGAAGTCGCGCACGTTGTCGAGGGTGACCTGGCTGCCCTGTACCGTGCCGACCAGCAGGCGGGAGACATCGTCGGCCCAGATCCGCGCGTTGGATGGCGCGATGCTGGACCACCACCACACCAGCAAGGCATACATTGCCGCGTAGGCCGCCAGCGGCAGCCAGCTGCGCCGGCCGATCGCGATGGCGGCGAGCGCGATCACGGCGAGCATCCACAGCACGCTGCCGGCGCTGCGGCCAGACGTGCCGCCCGGCAACTGGTACCACAACGCCATCGCGCCCCAGACACCCGAGACGAACGCGGTCAGTGCCGCCAGCGCGACGAGCACCGCCTTGCCGATCGCGCCGCGCCGCTCCGTCATTTCGTTTCCGGCCATCGATGAAGGCACCAGCGTGCCGTTTTGCCGACGGGATGACAATGCGGGCAGGGTGCGCCGCTACGCTCCATGCACCGTCCGGACGGCTGGACGAGATGCCCTGGGGATCTGGAACAAGTGCCCGGGCCGCGCTGCGCGGTGCCGATCATCGTGCTGACCCATGCGTCCTACCCGAAGTCGAAGGACGAGACGCAGGAGCAGCGCGACCAACGCACCCTTCTGTCCACTCACGGGGTGAACATGATCGTGCCGCGGACCGGTCATTACGTGCAGTACGACCGCCCGGAAATCGTCATCGACGCGGTGAACCAGGCGGTGGCGATCGCGAAGGAACAACGCGCGAACTGACCTTCGCCATACTCCCTCCCCTGCAAGGCAAGGGAGGGTCGGGCGACCGAGGGAAGTCGCATCAGTGCACATGGAAGTATGCCGGCGCCGACGAAGGCAGGTAGCTTTCTTCGCCCACCCGGCGGCAATGGGCGATCAGGCCGGCTTCGGCGCGGCGAGCCTGCCGCCAGTCCTCGCGGGTGAACGTGAACTCGCCGATCGCGCAGCCGCGCAGCTCGGCTTCGATCGCGCGCACGCGGCAGTAGTCGAGGTAGCAATCGACCTCGTCGGCCAGATGCGGCCAGGCGGCATCGATCAGGATGGCGTCGTCGAGTTGCCCGACCAGCGGCACGCTGTCCGGAATCAGGGCGTGATCACCGTGCACGTAGTCCCTCACCACACGAGCCGGCTCGACGGCTCCGCTGGCCGGCTGCCAGGTCGCGTCGGTGATCATCTGGTCGACCGCGCTGACCAGTTGCAGGCGTTGGTCGATGCCCGCCGCCGGACGCCGGTTGTCGGCCGATCGACCCGTCAGCTCACGCGACGCCGTGGCCAGCTGGTCGCAGTCGAGCGGGAAGTGGTGCAGCCGCGACAGCAACTGGTTGAAATGGGCCAGCGCTTCGGCTTCGAGCAGAAACCCGCCGACGAAATGACGCCGGGCCGGGTGGTTCAGGTTCGCCCATGCAGGCGACTGCAAGGCGGCGGACAGGGGTTGCAGGGTGGCAATCTGGGCATTCATGGCGGATCCTCCGGTGGGTAGCGCCACGGCATCGGCGCAGCCACAGATTCCACCACCCGGCGGTTTTGAGTCATGATGGACTTGCAAGGCTTGCAAGAGCGAACGCTGAGGTTTATGTGATCGCCTGAGGGCTTCCCGATGGAGCTGACGGAATCGGGCGCGCGCAGCAGGGGTGCTACGCCTTTTCACTTTGACGATATCGTGGTCGATCCGGCCGCGCATACCCTGTTGCGCGCGGGCGTGCCGCAGCCGGTGGAACCCAAGGCCTTCGCCGTACTGCTCGCCTTGCTGCAGCACCCCGGCGAACTGATTGGCCGCGACGATCTGCTTGACCTGGTCTGGGGCCATCGCCACGTCACGCCGGGCGTGTTGACCCGGGTGATCGCGCAGTTGCGCCATGCGCTGGGCGACGATCCGCAACAGCCGCGCTATATCCAGACCCGGCACGCCCTGGGCTACAGCTTCATCGGGCAACTGCACGACGAGGCGGATACCGGGACCTCGCCGCCGCCGGCGCTGGCGCCGGCGCCGGACCGGGCCGGCGTCGACGAGCTTCCAGCGGCCGGATTGCAGGTCGCGCTGCCGGAACTACCGGCGATCCAGCGTGAGCAGGTTCCATCGCCACGGGAGGCGCGCGCCGATCCGGAATCGTCGTGGAGCGTCCCCGAGTCGATACCGACGCATGGGCAGGCTATCGATCGTCGCTGGCGGCGCCGTCGCTGGTGGGCGCTGGCGGCGCTGTTGTCTTGCGCGCTGGTGACCTGGGCCGTGCTCCAGCGGATTACGCCGGCACCGCGCACCACCGCGTCGATCGCCGTGATGCCATTCACCAGCCTCAGCGGCCATCCCGGCGACGAGTACTTCGCCGAGGGCCTGGCCGAGGAGATGCGCGATGCCCTGGCTGGCGTGAAAGGCCTGAAGGTCGCCGCACCGGGTTCGGCGGACACGAAAAGCGCTGCTGCCGACGCCAAGACCCTGGGCGCCAGACTCGGGGTGGCCACGATCCTGGATGCCAGCGTTCGCCGCGAAGGTCCGCGTATCCGCATCACCGCCCACCTGTCCGATACCGCCACCGGGTTCACGCTGTGGAGCCATACCTACGATCGCGAGCTCTCCGGCATTTTCGCCACCCAGAGCGAGATTGCCGGCGAGGTGGTGCGTGCGCTGCTGGGGTCGATTCCCGGCGAGAGCGACGCCTTGACGAAGCGCCTGACGCCCACGCACAACGAGGCCGCATTCGACATCTACCTGCAGGGCATGAATCTGCTGCACCAGACCCCCTCGGCCGACACGGCCGACAAGGCGATAGAGCGTTTCGGCCAGGCGCTGAAGCAGGACAGCGGGTTCGCCAAGGCGCAAGCGGGCGTCTGCCGCGCCGAAATCTGGCGGCTGGAAAGCAAGCACAGCGCCGCGGCCTTCGACAACGCCAAGCTCGCCTGCCAGCGCGCCGCGCAAATGGATCCGAGCCTGCCCGAGGTGGATCTGGCGATGGGCGATCTGTACCGCATAGCCGGCGATTCCGAGCGGGCGTTGCAGTACTTTCGCAAAAGCATGCGGGCACCGGACATGCGGGTTAGGGCGCATATCGGTGCTGCCGTGGTCTACGCGGGCCGAGGCCAGCACGATCTGTCCGTGCAGGAGTTTCAGCAGGCGCTGCAACTGAGCCCGAGCGACCCTATCGTGCTGGGTCAACTCGGCTATCAGCAATATCTCGATGGCAACGTGCCGCAGGCGGTGATCTCCTTGCGCGAAGCGGTGAAACTACGGCCGGGCAACGCCTATCTGTGGGACACGCTGGGTGGGCTGTACGTGGAAGCGGGCAACAATGCCGATGCCGAGCAGGCAATGTTGCATTCGATCGCGATCGAGCCGACACCGAGCACCCTGAGCAATCTTGGTTTGCTCAAGTACCAGGCGGGCGACTACGCCGCGGCGGTCGATCTGCAGCGCCAGGCGATCGCGCTGGACCCGCAGGATTTCGAGATCTGGGGAAATCTTGGCGGTGCCTTGCGGGCGGATCCGCGGGCCAGCGCCGCGGATGTGCACAAGGCGTATGAGCAAGCCGCGGTACGCGCCGAGGCTTACCTGAAGGTCCAGCCGGACAATGCCCGTGCGGTCTCCTTGCTGGGCTTGTATCGGGTCGTGCTGGGCGACACGGCCAGCGCCCGCATGTTGGTCAAGCGCGCCGAATCGCTGCCCGGCCAGCCCGGCGAAGTGGCCTTGGTGAACGCGGAGACGCTGGCGCTGTTGGGCGACATCGAGCCGGCGCGCCAACGGCTGGCGACTGCCCGTGCCGCCGGCATCGCCGACACCGTGATCGCAACCAACCTCACCTTCCGTCGTCTGGGTCTGCTGTCTCCACCGGGGACGGCCAGCAAGAGTGCAGGCGCGGAACCACCCGTCCCGCGCGAAAGCAAGGGGCACCCACCCGGAGGATGACATGGAGAACAAGCGCAACCGTACCGCAGCGACCAGGGCGACCAAGGCCCAACCCAGCAAGCAGCGCGTCGTCAAACGCACGCAGAAGATCGAGACCTTCTGCTTCAACCTCGACGATCTCCAGAGTATCGAGGTCAAAGCCATTCCCGCGGTGGTGCCGAAACCGCCGCCGCGGATCATGGCCTCGAAGATGTCGAATCCGTTGCCGCCCCCATCGCCATTTCCGCCACCACCGCCACGGTTCAACGTGTGTATTGTGGCGGTGGTACGGAAACCGCCGTGGTGATTCAGGCGAAGCTCGACGCCAGGCCATCCTTGCGTTGACACGGATGGGCGGGAGGTTGCGTCAGCGCATCCGTGCCCATGGGGATGCGCGCAGACGCCAGTCGCGGACGGCAGTTGCCGCGGCGCGAGCGGCGTCTGCGCGCGATGACTCAGCCTTGGCGGTGCCACTCAGTTCGCCACCACCGGCAGCGCGATATGGCTGGCCTCGCCCGGAGCGTGATACACGCGCTGGGTCGCCTTCACGTAATCCGCCGGCTTGGCCAGGAAGATGTTCGGCACGAAAGTCTGCGGGTTGCGGTCGTATAGCGGAAACCAGCTCGATTGCACCTGCACCATGATGCGGTGGCCGGGCAGGAAGACGTGGTTGGCCGGGGGCAGGGCGAAGCGGTAGGACAACGGCTGGTTGGCGGCGAGTGGTTTGGCTTCGGTGAAGCCTTCGCGGTAGCGGCCGCGGAAGATGTCCATCGCCACGGCGAGCTGGTAGCCGCCCATCTCGGGTTCATAGGCGACCTGGTCGGGATAGACGTCGATCAGCTTGACCACCCAGTCGCTGTCGCTGCCGCTGGTGGAGGCGACCAGGTTCACCTCGGGCGCGCCGCTGATGGTGAGCGGCGCGGTGAGCACGTCGCTGACGTAGCTGAGCACGTCGGTGCGGCCGGACGCCTCGCGCTGGTCATCGACCAGCCACTGCGGCCAGGTGAAGGTGTCGTAGCCGATCGGCTGGATCGGACGTGCGCGGAACGGCACCGGACGCGCCGGATCGGAGACGTATTCGTCGTATTCGTCGCTGGCGGCGGGCGCGTTGAAGCCGAGCTTGTGCCCGGCCTGCAGGTATAGCGCGCGACTCTTCGTGGCGCAGCCTTCGTTGCAGGCGAGCGGCCAGCGATCCAGCCGCTGCCACCGGTTGCTGCCGGTCTGGTAGGCCGTGACTGGCGCGACATCGGCCTTCGGCGCGCCGTCCTTTAGGTATTGCGCCAGGTACGGGCGCAGGATTTTCTCGCGGAAGTATTTCGCGGTGTCGCTGCCGAAGCGCAAGGCGCCCAGCGAGCTGCCCTCCTTGATTTCCTGGCCGTGGTTCCACGGCCCCATCACCAGCTTGACCATGTTGCCGCTGCTGTCCTTCGGCTTGATCGCGCGGTACACGGCGAGTGCGCCGTAGCTGTCCTCCTGGTCCCACAGGCTGTGCACCAGCATCACCGGCACCTTCAGCGGTTCCCTGGCGAGCAGCTTGTCGACCGCCTGGTCGCTCCAGAAGCTGTCGTAGGCCGGGTGCGCCAGCAGCTTGTTCCAGAAACCGAGTTGGCGCATGCCATAGGCATCGGCCAGCGCGCCGGCAGAGCCGTAGTGCATGAACAGGTCGTACTCGTCGTGGTAGTTCGTCCACCACTTGATCGAGTTGTCGCGGCTGGCGGTCTGCTCGTAGATGTAGGCCAGGTTTTGCTGGCGGAAGGCACCGTGGTGGAACCAGTCGTCGCCCATCCAGCCGTCGACCATCGGGTTCATCGGCACCGATACCTTCAGCGCCGGGTGCGGATGGAACAGCGCCATCAGCGGCTCGAAGCCGTCATAGGAAATGCCCAGCGTGCCGACCTTGCCGTTCGACTCGGGGATGTTCTTCACCAGCCAGTCGATGCTGTCCCAGGTGTCGGTGGCGTCGTCCACCGGCGTGGGGTTCTGCGGGCCGTGCAGCGGCCGGTTCATCACGTAGTCGCCTTCGGAGCCGTACTTGCCGCGCACGTCCTGCACCACGCGGATGTAGCCATCCTCGACGATGATGTCGGCGACGTTGTCGTAGCCCTGCAAGGTCGGGCCGAGGCGGCCGCTCATGCTGAGGCGGGTCAGCGCGTTCGCGTCGTACGGCGTGCGGGTGAACAGGATGCCGGCGTGGCGGGCGCCTTTCGGGATCAGGATGACCGTATGCAGCCTGACCCCGTCGCGCATCGGGACCATCACCTCGCGCCGCTCGTAATCGAAGCTGGCCGTGGCCGGCACGAACTTCGCCGGCGTTTCGCTGGGATAGTCCGGGTATTTCGCCTGCGTCGCGTCCGTGGCCTGCAATGCGCCGCTCATGGTGAGCAGCAGGGCAAACAACGCAGGCTTCAGTCCTGCCGTGAATCGAGTCGACGTCATGGTGGTTCCCCCGGTTGCAGTGCCGCCCAGAGTACGCCAACGGCGAGCCGGCTCGCTCCGTGGAAGTTGGCAAGCCTGTTGCTTGACTCAGGGCATGAGCGAACTTGCCTACGACATCAGCTACCTGCTCGACAACGAACCCGCCCAGGCCGAGCCGCCGGTCGCGCGCGTGGCGCGGGCTGTGCCGGCCCCGCCGCCGCCAAGCCTGGCCGATGTCCAGAGCCGGCTGGCGCGCGAACTGCTGCAGGCCGCGGATGCCCATGAGGAGTGGATCCGGCAGTACCTGAGCGTCTGCAGCGGCGCGGTCGCGAACGCCATGCCTGCGTGAAGAGGCTGTCGTTCTTGAGCAAAATCTGACCCGGTTGGACACATGGTGTTGGAGGGTACGGGACGCTTTGACTCCGCCTGCGACCGCCGCGCCCAGCGCGAGCGGGTCACGATGTGCACGACAGCAAAAGGCCCGGACTTGCCCGGGCCTTTTGCTGCTGGATGCGGTAGCCCGTAGGTTGGGATGAGCGCAGCGAATCCCAACATCACGTTGCCGGCACGTTGGGATTCGCTGCACTCATCCCAACCTACGGGATCTGGCTGACAAAAAAACGCCCGGGCAAACCCGGGCGTTTTCTGTCAGCGGTCTGGCGACTCAATCGATTACCGGCAAACTGTCCACGCCAGCTTCGATCGCCGCCTTGTGCATCAGCGTGCGCGGCAGGATGCGGGCGAAGTAGAACGCCGCGGTGTCGCGCTTGGCCTGCTTGAACGCAGCCGATTGATTGCCGGCTTCGACGGCGGCTACGCTGCGCGCCCACAGGTAGGCGAGGGTGACGTAACCGGAGTAGTACAGATAGTCGGTCGCGGCGGCGCCGAGTTCTTCCGGGTTGGCCTGCGCGCGCTGGGCCAGGCTCACGGTGAGGTCGCTCCATTCCTTCGTGGCGATGGCCAGCGGGCCGATCAGGTGGCGCAAGGCGGCATCGGCACTGTGCTGCTGGCAGAACGCGCTGATCTCCTGCAGGAAATGCTTTGCGCCCACGCCCTGCAGCTGGAGAATCTTGCGGCCCAGCAGGTCGGCGGCCTGGATCCCGGTGGTGCCTTCGTACAAGGTGATGATGCGGGCATCGCGCACGAACTGCTCCATGCCGTTCTCGGCGATGTAGCCGTGGCCGCCATAGATCTGCAGCGCTTCCTTGGTGCACTCCTGCGCCAGTTCGGTGGTCATGCCCTTGGCGATCGGGATCAGGAACGCGACCAGCTCGCCGGCCTCCTGCCGAGCGGCTGCGTCCGTCGCGCGATGCTCGATGTCGGTCTGCAGCGCGGTGTACAGCACCAGTGCGCGCGAGCCTTCGACGAACGCGCGCTGGGTCAGCAGCATGCGTCGCACGTCCGGCTGCACCAGCAGGTTGTCGGCCGGCTTGTTCGGGAATTTCGCGCCGGACAGCGCGCGCGACTGCAGCCGCTCGCGCGCGTAGTTGAGGCTGTTCTGCAGCGCGCGCTCGGCCAGCGCCAGGCCTTGCACGCCGACCGACAGGCGCGCCGCATTCATCATGGTGAACATGGCCATCAGGCCCTTGTGCGGCTTGCCGATCAGGTAGCCCTCGGCGCCGTCGAAGTTCATCACGCAGGTGGAGCAGGCGTGGATGCCCATCTTGTGCTCGATCGCGCCGGCGGCCACGCTGTTGCGCTCGCCCGGCGTACCGTCCGCCTTGAGCTTGAATTTCGGCACGATGAACATCGAGATGCCACGGCTGCCTTCCGGCGCGTCGGGCAGGCGCGCCAGCACCAGGTGCACGATGTTCTCGGTGAGGTCGTGCTCGCCGGCGCTGATGAAGATCTTGGTGCCGCTGAGCTTGTAGACCGGATGGCCGTCCACATCCGCTGCGGCCGGTTCGGCGCGGGTCTTCAGCAGGCCCAGGTCGGAGCCGGCCTGCGGTTCGGTGAGGCACATGGTGCCGGTCCAGCGGCCGGCGATGATCGGCTTCATGAAGCGCTCGCGCTGCCACTCTTCGCCGTGCATTTCCATCGCGTGGGTGGCGCCCTCGGACAGCAGCGGGTACAGGCTCCAGGCGAGGTTGCCGGACTGGAAGATCTCGGTGGTGGCGGTGCCGAGCACGCCGGGCAGGGCCTGGCCGCCGTAGGCCTCGGGGTTGGTCAGGCCGGTCCAGCCGCCTTCGGCGAACTGCTTGAACGCTTCCTTGAAACTCTTCGGCGTGGTCACCGTCTGGGTAGCCTTGTCGAAGTGGCAGCCTTCCGCGTCGGCGGGGCCGTTGGTCGGCGCCAGCAACTGCTCGCTGAGGCGGCCGGCTTCTTCCAGTACGGCGTCGAGCAGGTCGCGGCTGTGGGCCTCACCACCTTGCAATGCGGTCAGGGTCGATTCGGCGCCGAGCACATCGAACAGGGCGAAGCGCAGGTCGTCGAGGGGGGCCTTGTAAGCAGTCATGCTGGTTCCTTCGGTAAAATGTGGGTCAGCGATACGTGTTGGGGATGCCCGGCACGGGCGAAATCCAGTCGTTGCCGTTGAAGTCGAACGCGCGCGCCTTGTCTTCCTGCTCGGGCCTGGCGCTGGCGCTGCCGCTGACGCGATACGCCAGTGCGCCGGCGCTGCCCTTGTCCGCGATGGCCTGCAGCGCCTGGCTCATCGCGGCGGTGGGCAGCACGTCGAGCCGCACTACGTCGCCGGCGAGTTCGGGGATGTCCAGATCGAACGTGGCGTGCAGCCGGATCGGCACCAGTGCGGCGACCTGCAACTGGCCGTCCAACGATTTGAAGTCCATCCCGCCGTAGCTGTTGTTCTGGATGCGCACGGTCAGCTGCCATTGCCCGTTTGGCAGCACTACCAGTTGCTGGATGCTCACGTTGGGTGGGTACACGCTCTTCTTCGCCGGGCCGCAGGCGGCCAGGCCCAGCAGCAGGGCGGGGATGATCCAGCGCAACAGACGCATCGCGGTTTCTCCAAACGATCGTTTGAATACTGATTCTAACCGCGATTGGGGTCGGGATTGGTAGTGGCGGGCGTGTCTGGACTCGGCGACTTGCCGTTCGCGCCGGGCCGATCGAAGGGCGCGGTGCGAACGGGGTGTCTCAGTGCGGCGAACGGTCCTTGCCGAATGCGCCGGTCGCCTCGGCCAGCTCCAGCACCTGCGATTCGAAGTCGGCGTAGTCCTCGTCCGCGGTTTCGGTGTCGTCGCTGGCGTCGATTTGCCGCACGGCGATCAGCTTCGCGCTGGGCACGATCACCACATATTGGCCGCCGTCTCCGTTGCCGTTGTAGGCCACGACCGGGTTTCCATGGAGGTTGCGGGACGCCGGACGTCACCGTGCAGCAGGCTTCACTATCGCGCTGCAGACCGTCGCGGTCCTGTGCCATTGGTGTCACCTGCCGCGATCGGCACGAGGTTTCGCGCGGCCGGGCAAACGGGCATCATTCCTTACTTTCGCACAGAGTCTCAATCGCATGTCACGACGTTTTGTTGCACGCCGCTCGCCGATCCACGGCAATGGCGTATTCGCCACCGCGCCGATCCGGAAGGGTGAGGAGATCATCGAGTACAAGGGCACGTTGATGAGCCACGCGCAGGCCGACGATCTGTACGGCGACGGCGGCGAGACGGGGCACACCTTCCTGTTCACGCTCAATGACGACTACATCATCGACGCGAACCGGCACGGCAACAGCGCGCGCTGGATCAACCACAGCTGCGCGCCGAACTGTCGCGCCGTGGTCGAGGAAAGTGCCAGCGGCGACCCGCGCCGCGACCGCGTGCTGATCGAGGCGATCCGCAACATCAAGCCGGGTGAGGAACTCACCTACGACTACGGCATCGTGCTCGATGTGCCGCACACCGCGCGCCTGAAGAAGCTGTGGGTCTGCCTGTGCGGTTCGCCGAAATGCACCGGCACGCTGTTGAAGCCCAAGCGGTAGGCAACGGCCAAAATCCGCTTCTATACTCGCCGGAGTTGCCCGACATGGGGGAGGGCAACGGGAACAGCCACAGGGGAAATTCATGGAATCGAATCCGTATGCCGCGCCGGCGGCAGAGCTCGACGATGCGCGCGCGTGGGACGCGTACGACCTGGAAAACCGCAAGGCCACGCGCGGCAAACGCCTGGGCGCGGTGCTGCTGGACGGCCTGATCAACCTCGTCTGGGTATTGCCGGTGATCTGGGGCGCCGTGATGGCGGACGGTGTCAGGCAGGGGCTGAAGCCCGCGTCGCCGATGATCGGCGTGCTGCTGCTGGGGTTCGTCCTGCTGGTGACGATCTTCGTGATCAATTGCGTGATGCTGCACCGGCATGGCCAGACCATCGGCAAGCGCATGCTGGACATCTCCATCGTGCGCACCGACGGCAGCCGCATGGGGCTGCGTCGCTACCTCTTCATCCGGATGTTGCCGATGACCCTGCTGGGGATGATCCCGTATGTCGGCGGGCTGGTGTCGCTGGTCGATTCGCTGATGATCTTTGGCCGGGATCGCCGCTGCCTGCACGACCAGATCGCCGACACCATCGTCGTCAACGCTTGATGCTCGATACCGTCTGCGAGATCGAGACGCCCGAAGGCATTTCCCTGCGCCTGCGCGCGGCGGGCGCCCTGCCGCGGGCGCAGGCGTGGACGGTCGACCTGTTGCTGCGCCTGGCGGTGCTGTTCGTGGCGATGATTCCGCTGTCGCTGTTCGGCGAGGGCGGCAACGGACTGGCGCTGCTGTTGATGTTCGCGCTGCTGTGGGCGTACTCGGTGGTGTGCGAGGTGTGGATGGACGGGCAGACCCTGGGCAAGCGTGCGCTGGGTCTGCGCGTCGTCAACGCGGACGGCACCCCGGTGACCTGGCTGCCGTCGGTGGTGCGCAACCTGTTGCGCGTGGTGGATGCGTTGCCCGGCGTGTACGGCGTGGGCCTGGCCAGCACGCTGATCGATCCGCACGCGCGCCGGCTCGGCGACATCGTGGCTGGCACCATGGTGATCCACGCGAACGAACTGCCGGCCGGCCAGCAGGTGCCCACGGCGGCCGCGTTGCCGCTGCCGGTGGTGCTGGCTGCCGATGAGCAGGCTGCGCTGGTGGAGTTTGCCGAACGTTCCGGCCAGCTCACCATGCAACGCCAGGAGGAACTGGCCAACCTGCTGACGCCGCTGACCGGGCGACGCGACACCGCGGCGATCGCGCAACTGGTCGCGCATGCAAACTGGCTGCTGGGGCGGCCATGAAGCAGGAACGCTTCGTCGCCCTGCACAGTCGCGAATGGGACAGCCTGCAGTCGTGGCTGAATGCGCTGGAGCGCCAGCCCAAACGCACCCTGCGCCAGGAACAGGCGCTGGATTTTCCCCCGTCGTACCGACGCCTGTGCCATCACCTGGCATTGGCGCGCGGGCGCGGCTACAGCCATGAAATCACCGAACGGCTGCAGCGCATCGTGCAGCAGGGCCATCGAGTGTTGTACCGGCCGCCGGCCCCGCGCTGGCATCGGGTGGCGACGTTCCTGGTGGCGGGGTTCCCGCGGCTGGTACGCGCGCAGTGGCGCTGCATGCTGGCGGCAACGCTGCTGTTCTATCTGCCGGCACTGCTCGTTCTGCTGCTGATGCAGTGGCGCCCGGAACTGGCGCACACGGTATTCACCAGCGCGCAACTGGCGCAGTTCGAGAAAATGTACGACCCGACCAATGCGCACATCGGCCGCAGCAGCGGCACCGACCTGCAGATGTTCGGCTACTACGTGATGAACAACGTCAGCATCGCGTTCCGCACGTTCGCCTCCGGCCTGTTCTTCGGCGTCGGCGCGATCTACGTGCTGGGCGCCAACGGCGTGCTGATCGGCGGCATCGCCGGGCACCTCACCGCGATCGGTTACGGCGGCCCGTTCTGGCGCTTCGTGGTGGGGCATTCGGCGTTCGAGCTGAGCGCGCTGGTGATTGCCGGCGGCGCCGGCCTGAAACTCGGCCTGACCCTGCTGATGCCGGGGCGGCAACGCCGCGGCCCGGCGCTGGTGGCGGCGGGCTGGATCGGCGCGCAACTGGCGCTGGGTGCATTCGCGATGCTGTTGATGGCGGCCTTCATCGAGGCGTACTGGTCGTCCATCGCGAGCCTGCCGGATGCGGTGAAATTCGGCAGCGGCGCACTGCTGTGGGTGCTGGTGCTGGGCTGGCTGTGGCGTGGCGGCAGGGCGGGCAAGCATGGAGCTTGAACGGATCAGCGTGGTGCTGCGCCCGCGCGCACCGCGCGAAGCACTGGACCTGGGCGCCGCGATGCTGCGTGCGAATGCGCGCGCGGTGTGGTCGGCGTGGTTCGCGTTCACCTTGCCGATCTTCGTGCTGTGCAACGCGCTGGGCGTGGTGCTGGAGCTGCCGTGGCTGGGCCTGGTGCTGATGTGGTGGCTGAAGCCGCTGTTCGACCGCTTGCCGCTGTACGTGCTGTCGCGCGCGGTGTTCGACCGTGCACCGGGCTGGCGCGAAACCCTGCGCGGCCAGCGCCAGTGGGGCTGGCGCAGCACGCTGGCCGGGTTGACCTGGCTGCGCATCGACAGCAGTCGTGCGCTGCGCCTGCCGCTGGATCTGCTCGAAGGCGCGCCGCGCAAGCAGCGCTGGGCTCGCTGGAAGGTGTTGCGCCGGCGCATCGTGGGTGAGACCAGCCTGCTCACCTACGGCTGCCTGCAGTTCGAGCTGGTGTTGTTCTTCAGCTTCTGGCTGTTCGTGCTGCTGCTGATTCCGCACGAGTGGCAGCCGGAATCGATATCCGGTCTCTTCCGCCATGGCATGCATGACGCCTCGACCCTGTGGATGCTGCTGGCGGGGGGCGTGGCCTATCTGGCGATGAGTGCGATCGAGCCGTTGTACGTGGCCTGCGGTTTCGCGTTGTATCTCAACCGACGCACGCAACTGGAAGCATGGGACATCGACCTGGCGTTCCGCCGCCTGCGCGCGCGCCTGCAGGCGCTGGGCAAGGTTCTCGGTGTGTTGCTGGTGGTCGGTGCCGGCATCTGGTCGCTGCCCGGACATGCATCGGCAACGGCGGAAGCACCGCCGAAACCGATCACGACCACGTTGGACCGGGTGTTCGTCCCGGCGCCCGAAAGCGACGACCGACGCTTCGCCGCGGCCGCCGCGGAGACCTATCTCGACCCGCGTTTCGGCGGCGAGAAAAAGCTGCGCCGCTGGGTGCTCAAGTACCAGCCCGCGCCCGCCAAGCAACCGCAACAAATGCCGTTCCCGCTGCTGGGGCGACTGCTGGGGGCGGCGTTCAAGGGGCTGCTGTGGCTGCTGCTGGCCACCGCCGTGGTGGGCCTGGCGTGGTTCGCGTGGCGCTGGCGCGGGCGCTGGTTGGCGGATGCGGAGGAGCCGGTGGCGGCACTGTCGGCGGAACGACAACTGCCGAGCGAAGCCGATGCACCCTTGCCCGCGGACGTGGCCGCCGCGACCCGCGCGTTGTGGCAGGCGCAGCGTCGGCGCGAGGCGCTGGCGCTGCTGTATCGCGGCTGCGTGGAGCAGACCGCACGCCTGCTGCAACTGCCGCTGGCGGTCGATGCCACCGAGGCCGACTGGTTGCGCCAGGCCGCCGCGATCGACGATCCGGCACGCGCGCAACGGGTCATCGTGATCGTGCGCACCTGGCAGTTCGCCGCCTATGCCGGACGCTACCCGGATGATGCCGCGATCGAGCAGTTGCTGAGCGGCTGGCCGGCGCAGGCGGGGAGCGCGGCATGAACCGCAGGACACTCCAGCTGAGCCTGCTGGCGCTGGTCGCGCTGCTGCTCCTGCTCGCCGCTTTCCTGGCCACGTTCGAGCGCAAGGATGTCACCGAGCCGCTGCCCGCCCGCGGCGAGGCGCGCTACAACCGCTTCTTCGCACTCGAGCAGACGCTGGAACGGCTGGACCTGCCGGTGACGTCATTGACCACGCTGGATCCGCGCAAGCTGCCGCTGCAGCCCGGCGACACGCTGCTGCTGGGCGATGACGCGAGCCGGGTCGATGTCGACGAGGCCAAGCGGATCGGCGCATGGGTGCGCCGCGGCGGCCACCTGCTGGTGTCGCCGGGGGTGGCGTCGAGCAGGCACACGCCGTTGTTCGAGGCGCTGGACGTACTCGATGCGCAGCTCGCGGAATACGCCTGCAGCGAGATTCGCGTCCATGCCGTCGACAAGGACGAGGTCGGGCTCTGCGGCCTGCGCTTCCGGCTCAAGCCGGCGGCGCAGGCGGCGGTCGACGTGATGATCGGCGACGCCGCGGATGGTTATCTGTTTGCACGCACCCGGGTCGGCAAGGGCACGGTCAGCCTGCTGTCCAGCTTCAGCGCGCTCTCGCGCAACCAGTTGAAAAAAGCGCCGGCGCAGCAGTTCGCCTGGCGTCTGCTGGAACCGAACCGCGGGCATGGGCAGGTCTATCTGGTGTACGCGCTGGACGGTCCTTCGTTCCTGAAATTCCTCGCGATCAGGGGCTGGCCGGCATGGCTGGCGCTGGCCGCACTGCTGGCCGCATGGATGGCAATGCGCAGCGCGCGACTGGGCCCGCTGCTGCCGGCGCCGGCACTCAACCGGCGGGCCTTGCTCGAGCACGTGCAGGCTGCCGGCGAATTCCTGTATCGCCGCGACGGCGGCCGCAGCCTGCACGGATTGGCCAGCGACGCCGTGCTGGCACGCCTGCGCCGACGCGATCCGGCTTGCGCGATGCTGCATGGCGACGCCTTGTACGCGCGCCTGGCCGAGCGCAGCGAGCTGAGCGCCGCGCAGATCGCCCAAGCCTTCCAGTCACCCGCGAACGCAGCGGCGTTCTGCGCCTCCATCATCACCCTGGCCCGACTCAGGAGCCGCCCATGACCACCGAAACCCTCATCGCTGCGCCCACGCCGCCAGCACCGCTTTCGATCGCCGAACTCGGCGAGCACGCCCGCGCGTTGCGCGCCCAGGTCGCGCAAGCCTTCATCGGCCAGGTCGAGGTGTTCGACCAGGTGTTGCTGGCGCTGCTGGCATCGGGTCACGTGCTGATCGAAGGTGTGCCCGGACTGGGCAAGACCCTGCTGGTGCGCGCGCTGGCCGCTTCGGTCGGCTGCACCTTCGGGCGCGTGCAATTTACCCCCGACCTGATGCCGGCCGACGTCACCGGTCATGCGATCTACGATCCGAAAACCGAGACCTTCAAGATCCGCCGCGGCCCGGTGTTCACCAACCTGCTGCTGGCCGACGAGATCAACCGCGCGCCGGCGAAAACCCAGGCGGCGCTGCTCGAATCGATGCAGGAAGGACAGGTGACCATCGAAGGTCGGCGCTTCGCGTTGCCGGCACCGTTCATGGTGGTGGCCACGCAGAATCCGATCGAACAGGAGGGCACCTATCCGCTGCCCGAGGCGCAGCTCGATCGCTTCCTGATCAAGGTGGTGATCGGCTATCCGGGGCTGGAGGACGAGCGGCGCATGGTCGCCAGCGTGGTCAACGGCAAGGTCGCCGCCGATCTCGACGTATCGAAGGTGCATCCGGTGCTCAGTCAGGCCCAGCTGCTGGCGGTGCAGCAGGGCGTCGCCGCGATCCGCATGGACGCGGCGGTGACCGACTACGCCGTGCGCATCGTGCGCAGCACGCGCGAGTGGCCGGGCGTGATCGGTGGCGCCGGCCCGCGCGGCGGGCTGGCACTGGCGCGACTGGCGCGTGCGCAGGCCGCCGTCGACGGCCGCGATTTCGTCACCCCCGACGACGTGCGCGCCGTGGCCCTGCCGGCGCTGCGTCATCGCCTGCTGCTGGCGCCGGAAGCGCTGATCGAACGCCAGCGTCCCGACGACGTGCTCACCGCGCTGCTGCACAAGGTGCCGGCGCCGCGCCAATGATGCGACCCGCGCCGGCATTGCTGTGGTTGCTGCTTGGCTGGACCGTGCTCGGCGTGCTGGCCAGTCTCGGCGAGTTGCCGCTGGCGGCATGGCTGGCCGGCGGCGGCGCAGTCGCGGTGCTGGCATTGCTTGATGGCGTGCGCCTGCGGCGGATGCCGTCGCCGGCCGTGCAGCGCGAGGTGGCGCCGGTCATGCCGCTGGGCCCTGAGGCGCGGGTCGGCCTGCGCCTGCGCGGCACGACGCGGCGCGCGCAGAAGCTGCACCTGCACGACCTGCATCCCGGTGGCTGGGCGGTGCGCGGCATGCCGCGCGCGCTGACGCTGCCGCCGGGCAGCGACGTGCTGCTCGACTACGCGGTCACTCCCGACGCGCGTGGGCAGTTCACGTTCGACGGTTGCCACGTGCAACTGCGTTCGCCGTGGCACTGCTGGTCTGCGCGACGCGTGCTCGGCGCGGCATCGACGGTGCGGGTGTACCCGAACTTCGCCTCGCTGGCGGAACTGGCCGGGCTCAGCGTCGAGCTGGCTTCGCGCAGCGTCGGTGCACGGCTGCAGCGGCGTCGCGGCGAAGGTACCGAGTTTCAGGAACTGCGCGATTACCGCGTCGGCGACAGCCTGCGCAAGATCGACTGGAAGGCCACCGCGCGCAGCAGCCGGCTGATCTCGCGCGAGTACCGCGACGAGCGCAACCAGCAGGTGGTGCTGATGCTCGACTGCGGCCGCCGCATGCTGGCGCAGGACGACCAGCTGGCGCATTTCGACCACGTGCTGAACGCCTCGCTGGCGCTGGCCGGCATCGCGCTGCGCCAGGGCGACGCGGTCGGCCTGCTGGCCTGCACCGGCCAGCAGCAGCGCTGGCTGCCGCCGCAGCAGGGCAGCGGCGGCATGGATATGCTGCTGGGTGCCGGCTACGACCTGCAGGCGATGCCGCTGGCCACCGACTACCTCGCCGCTGCCAGCGCGCTGCAGGCGTACCAGCAACGACGCGCGCTGGTGGTGCTGATCACCAACGTGCGTGACGAGGACGACGTGGAACTGCGCATGGCGGTGGCCATGTTGTCCAAGCGCCATCTGGTGATGCTGGTCAGCCTGCGCGAGCTGGCGCTGGATCGCGCCGCGGTCGAACCGGGCGATGCACTGGAAACCGGCATCCGCAGCGCCGCCGCGATGCACTACCTGGCCGAACGCGAGCGCGTGCACGAAGCACTGCGCCGCGAAGGCGTGAACACGCTCGACGTCAGCTGCAGCGAATTGTCCGGTGCGTTGATCGAACGCTATTTGGCGCTGAAACGCAGCAGCCGGTTGTAATTACTGCCGGCGATGGACATGGGGCCGCGACGCGTTCAACGGTCGGCGTGCTCCACCGCGCCCGGCGCCTTCGGCGTACCGATCCAGCGCCGCGTGTCCAGTTGCTCGTCGATGCTGTTCGCCAGTTGCTCGATGCGCGGGCGCACCGCTTCGGCGAGCGGGCCGGTGCAGCCGAGATAGAAGTCCACGCTGCGGGTGCTACGGGCGTCATTCACATCGACCTGGTTCACGCTGATCTTGATGCCGGGCTGGTCGCTCATGATCATGGCGCAGCCGTCGTCGCGGCTGACGTAGCTGGCGCGCATCGCATCGAAATCCGCGCGAACCAGCGCGTCGTGGATCGCGGCCAATTGCGCCGGCGTGGCCTGGCCGGTGGCCCGCACGGTCTGCACGTGGGCGTGGCCGCTGAAGCTCACCTTGCCGTCGGCGCTCACGGTCACGCGGTAAGCGGGGCAGTTGCCGAAGCAGGTACTGCGCTCGAGGGTGATGCTGCTTTCGGGCATGCGCGGGGCGCCGCCGGCACCGGCACGTGTCGCGCAGGCGCCGAGCCACAACATGGCGCAGCCGAGCACGCCGCGCAGCAGCAGGTTGCAGGCTGACTTCATCGTGAAACTCCGGGTCGCCGGTACGGCCAGCATAGCGACGCGCCGAACGTGAAGTGCGCGTCGCTCAGTCCTCCTCCACATGGGGCTTCCACGCGTCGCGAAGCTGCTTCTGCACGGTCGGCGGCACCGCTTCGTAGTGGCTGAGGTCGAGGCTGTAGCGGCCACGTCCGCCCGTCATCGACTTCAGTTCGGTGGGGTAGTCGGTCAGTTCGGCCAGCGGTGCCTGTGCCTTGATCACCAGCTCGCCGCCGCGCTGCGTATCGGTGCCCATGATGCGCGCGCGCTTGCCGGCGAGACCGCCGGTGACGTCGCCCACGTTGTGTTCGGGGATCGCCACCTCGACGTTGACGATCGGCTCCAGCACGATCGGTTGCGCCTTGCCCACGGCGTCGAGAAAGGCCTTCTTGCCGGCGCTGATGAAGGCGACTTCCTTCGAGTCGACCGGGTGGTACTTGCCGTCGTAAACGGTCACGCGCAGATCCTGCAGCGGATAGCCCGCGACCGCGCCGTGCTCCATCGCCTGGCGCACGCCTTTCTCGATCGCGGGCAGGAACTGGCCGGGGATCACGCCGCCCTTCACCGCATCGACGAACTCGAAACCGGCGCCGCGCGCGAGCGGCTCGATGCGCAGGAACACCTCGCCGAACTGGCCGGCGCCGCCGGTCTGCTTCTTGTGCCTGTGGTGGCCTTCGGCGTGGCCGGCGATGGTTTCGCGATAGGCGATGCGCGGCGTGTGCGTATCCACCTCGACGCCGTAGCGTTCGCGCATGCGTTCCAGCATCACCTTCAGGTGCAGGTCGGACAAGCCGCGCACCACCGTTTCATTGAGCTCCTTGTGGTGCTCGACGCGGAAGCACGGATCTTCCTCGGCCAGTCGCGCGAGCGCGTTGGAGAGCTTCTGTTCCTGGCCCTTGTGCCGCGATTCCAGCGCCAGGCCGAACATCGGCGAGGGAAACGCCAGTGGCGCCAGCGTGATCAGGTCTTCGTCGTGCGAATCATGCAGCACCGCGTCGAAGTGCATTTCCTCCACCTTCGCCACCGCCGCGATGTCGCCGGGGATCGCCGCCTCGGCCTCCACGTGGGTCTTGCCCTGCACGCGGAACAGATGGCCGACCTTGAACGGTTTGCGCCCGTCGTCGACCAGCAACTGGCTGTCGCGGCGTATCGTGCCCTGCCACACGCGGAACACGCCCAGCTTGCCCACGAACGGATCGTTGACGATCTTGAACACGTCCGCGATCACGTGGGCCGCCGGATCGGCGCTGATCGCCAGCGGCGTGCCGTCGCCACGGGCAAATGGCGGCGGGTTGCCCTCGGCCGGATTCGGCAGCAGCCGCGCGGCGACGTCGAGCAGTTCGGCCACGCCGGCGCCGGTGCGCGCGCTGACGAAACAGATCGGCACCAGATGCCCTTCGCGCAGGCATTGCTCGAACGCATCGTGCAGTTGCTGCGGCGCCAGCGCGCTTTCGCCCGCGTCGAGATAGCGATCCATCACGCCTTCGTCGACCTCGACCACCTGGTCCAGGATGCGCTGGTGCGCTTCGGCCAACGAGGAGAAATCGGTGGCGCCGTCGCTTGTGGAAGAAGCAGTCCAATACCCGGTTGCCGCGGTTGGCGGGCAGGTTCACCGGCAGGCATTCGTTGCCGAATTCCTCGCGCAGCGCGTCCACCAAGGCGGCCAGTTTCGCGCCGTCGTAGTCGATCTTGTTGATCACCAGGATGCGCGCCAGGCCGCGCTTCTGCGCGTGCATCATCATGCGGCGGGTGCCGTACTCGATGCCGTTGACCGCATTGACCACGATCGCCACGCTTTCCACCGCCGACAGCGCGGCCAGGGTGCCGCCGCGGAAGTCGGCGTAGCCGGCGGTGTCGATCAGGTTGAGGTGGCAGTCGGCGTGGTCGATATGCGCGATGCAGCTGTCGATCGAATGCACGCGCGCCTTCTCCTGACTGTCGGTGTCCGATACGGTGTTGCCGCGCTCGACCGATCCGGCCGCCTGGATCACGCCGCCGGCCAGCAGCAGCGCTTCGAACAAGCTGGTCTTGCCCGCGCCGGCGTGCCCGGCGAGCGCGATGTTGCGGATGCTTTCCGTGGAATACGTCACGATGCGACCCTCCCATGCGGGGCGAGGCCTCGTGGCATGAACGGCGCCGCACGAGGCCGCGCAATGGCGGCTGACGATGGCGGGCCGTCATGGTCGTCCTCTGCATGCAGGACAAGGGCGGTCATGGCGGAGAGACGGCGCGTGGCGCCGTCCGCCTAGACTTGAGCGAACCGCCAGTGCGGTCAAGTTGCAGTGCGGGGAACCGCCACGTCGGCGGGGCGGTCTATCCCGCGTGCAGTCGTCGTCGAGCCGCGGTTCAATCAGGACCGGCCAAACTGGCTGCCCATCCACCCGCGAGGCATCGTCATCGTCCATCCGCAGCCCGCCCGCCACGGCCTATCGCCGCCGGATCACACGCCGCCGCCGGCTCGCGGACTGATCCTGCTGGATACGCCGCCGCTGCCGCCACGCCGACGCGGCCCACCGCGGGAGCGGCGACAGCAATGGCTGGCATGCACCGTGGCGATCCTGCTGCACGGCCTGTTTGCGCTGGTGGTCTGGCAACAGATGCAGCCACCACGCATCGTGGCGCAGCCGCCGTCACCGGAGGAGGTGCTGCACGTGCGTTTCATCACGCCTGCCGCGCCCGGTGCGTTGCCTCCACCGCCGGCCATGCCACCGCCGCCGAAGCTGCCAAAGGCAAGCACGCCACCCCGTCCGCGCGAGCCACTGGCGAAAAACGCGATGACCTTGCAGGTGCCCACGCCGGCAGCCACGCCACGCCTGTACGACGAACACGGCCAGCCGCTGTTGCCGGCGGCGGCCGCCAGCGCGCCCGTGCCCGACTATGTGCAGCACCTGCCGCAAGGGGATTCGCGGATCATGCAGCACCGCAGCCCGGTCACCTACCAGGCCACGCGGTTCGACCAGGACTGGGGCAAGGGCAACGCCATCGACAGCGCGTTGCAGAAGCTGGTGGACAAGACCACCGTGAAGAAAACCATCCGCCTGCCGCGTGGCGTGCGCATCCATTGCGCGGTTTCGCTGGCCATGCTGGCCGGTGGCTGCGGTGGCGAACCGCCGGCGCCGCCTTCGGCCAAGGACGGTGACGAGCGCCTCAGCATGGCGCCGACCAGGCCGCTGGCTGGCGAGGCACATGCGCCGCCGAAGCCCAGCGAGGAGGCCTGCATCGCGATGTATCGCGCCGGCAAACCGCTGGAATGGGGTTGCCCGGTCGATACGCCGAATCGCTCGGTCGATGCCGAACTTCGCGAACGCGCTGCCGGTGCCAGACAGCAACACTGAGCGGCATGCGGAATGCCGGCGGTGCCGGCTACACTGCCGGCATGCCTTTGCCGCCCCCGGACCAACCTGCCGCTGGTCGCCCCGTCAATCCAGCGCGGGTGAGGTTGAATTCGCCGCTGGCGGCGGCGACGCGGGCAAGGGTCTACCACCAGCGAACCCGTCCGCGCCCGCCCGAACGCGGCCTGCGCCTGCTTGCCATGCTGGGTGCGCTGTTGCTGCATCTGATGTTCCTGTTCGGCTTCGTGCTCGGCCCGGCAGTCCAGGTCGTGCCTCCACCGGAGTCGTCGCAGCAGTTCCTGCAGGTGCGTCTGGTCGAACCACCCGAACCGCCGCCACCACCGCCGGTGCGCGGCACCCCGCCGAAAGAGCGTGGCCCGCGCCACCAGGGACGCAGCAGCCGGCCCGCGCCGAGCAGCGAACGCAGCGCGAACGTGCAGCCGCTGGTGGTGGAAAAGCCGCAGGCCGCGGCAGCGATGCCGGTGCTGGCGAAGGCCGCCAAGGCGCACGCGCCGGCACCGAAGCCGGCGGCTGCGCCGCCACCGCCGATAAGCCTGCCGCAACCCGCGCCCACGCCCGAGCTGCAACCGATTCCGCTGGCCGGTGAACCGCCGACGGTGACCTTGTCCATGCCCGTCGTGCAGCCCCCGGTGCCGCCGAAATTCCAGCCCGAGGCGGTGCGCCGGCCGCAACAGGAGGGCAATCGTCCGATGCCGCCACCGCCGTCGCTGGCCTTGCCCGAACTGCCAGCGCAGGCGGCCCCGCCGATCACCGTATCCAGCATCGCGCTGAATACCGAGCTGCCCAGATCCAGCGCCCCGGCCAGCGTCACGCCGGCCCGCGCCGAGATGCCCGCCGCTCCGCCGGTGCCCGAGCTTCAGCCCATTCCGCTGCCGGCACAGCCCGCGCCCAGCGTGAACCTGCAGACGCAGATGAGCGTGCCGGCACCGACCGTGCCGACCGAGAAACCGCAGATCCAGGCGCCAACGATCGAAGTCGCCGAAGCCGAACTCGAAGCGGTGCCGCTGGTGCCGACGGCACCTGCGCGCATCGAGCCGCAGGCGGCGACCGAGAAAATCCAGGTTGCCGATGCGGCGATGAATACAGCCGTCCAGCCGTCCATCGAGCGCGCCCAGCTGAGCGCACCACCAGCGCTCGCGTCCGCCGTGACGCCGGCACCACCGGCGACCAGCCCGCCCGCCGAAGCTCCGTCCCCCGCCGCCAGCGAAAAGCCCGCGACTCCGCAAGTCACGCCCAACCCCGGCGATGCCGACAGCGGGCGCGACGTCAGCCGTGCCCCCGATGCCAGCCCGCAAGGCAGCGATCTCGCCACGCCGGGCGCCACCCATGCCAGTGTGGCTGCGCCACAAGCCAGCAGCACTGGCGTGACGGCGGCGCCGCCGACACCGCAACAAGGCACCGCCAACGGCCGCAGCGGCAAGACACCGGGCGAAGGTCAGCCCGGCGGCAACCAGCCGGGCGCGGAGCAGGGCGAGAAACAGGGCACGCTGGACAGCTACGTGCAGCTGAAGCCGCGTGGCAATACCGAAATCATGCGCCACAACGCTCCGAACATCGGCTACACCCCGACGCGCTTCGAACGCGACTGGGCACCCGAGGGCGAGAGTTCGATCGACACCGCGCTGCGTCGCGCCGTGGAGAAAACCACGGTAAGCCACACCTTCCACCTGCCGCGCGGCGTGCGGGTCGAGTGCGTGGTGATGCCGCTGTTGCCGATGTCGCTGTTCGGTTGCGGCAATGCCGACCCACCACCGGCCCCGGTCGACGAAAAAGTCTACGAACGCCTGCACCTCGCCCCCGCCAATCCGCTGATTGCGCCGGCGTCGCCCGCCAGCAGCATGGCGCCGGTGCCGATGATCAAGCTGGACAACGGCGCCGAGTGCGCCGCCGCCCGCGTCGCCGGTGGCCCGCCCCCGCCCGGCTGCGAAAGCCTCGTGCTGCCGGTGAAACCCGCCGTCCCCGCACCGTCATCGTCGACCTCGTGGGTGCCGGCGAGCGATCAGTTCCATTGAGGCCGATCCGAGCACCCCTGTTGCGTTTTGCGATTAAAAAACGCCATGGCGCGCGACGCATGCGCTCCCGTCTGGTTCAAACCTCGACAGTGGCCTCCTCGCCGCTTGCCCCGCACTTCTTCCCGTGAAAGACTGCCCCAGTCCTTTCCCGGTCATGCAAACAGGGCGGGATTAGGCGGCGGGATTAGGCTGCCATAAAAATGGCAAGTTGTTGATTTTATAAGGTTGACAATCCAATGCGCGGACTAGTCAAGCGAGATAGGCTGCCGGATTAGACTGCATTTTGAAATCTACTTAGCGTTAGGCCGCTCATGACCATTGACGCATTTGCCAATATCCTTCTTGGGGACACCTTTGTTCTTGCGTGGCATCAGGGTGCCGAGTCGCTGACTTTCTATGTCCTTGCCAGTCTTCTACAAACCCATCCGGACGCGTCGCCACCCGCCGTTGGAGATTGGGCCTGCTACCGGCCTGGCATCATCCAATTCTCCGGCGTCGCTTCCATCCGCGGTTTACTTCGGCAGGACACGGTCATTAGAACTACGGACGCAGAAGGCAGCGTTGACTACGGCTGCATTGATCATTTGTCGCTCATCCAACCGGGGGAGTACCGTATCGCTGGGGAGTTCGGGGACGTCTTAGTAGTCGCAAGCAGGGCGTCCATTTTTCTTGCAGCCGCGGCCTAACAGTTCGTTCAAGGCGGACGGCTTCGCCGCCGCTTAACTCTAGCGTTAGGCATCACATCAGATATCGGGGTAATCATGCGGATCAATGTGTTTGAGGGCGCTCGGCGTATTGCATTGATCCTTGCTGCGCTTGCCACAATAGTAGTTCTTCTAGTTGCCGCCACGAACGACCCGTACTTGTCCATCGACTACCGTGTTACCCGCCCGAATTCTCTGCCCGCCAAGACTGATGAGCGCTGCCCCGTGGATGCCGGGCGACACTTCTTCACCACCAAAACCCCAAAAGGCCGCACTGTCAGCGTTGATCTCTGCCTTCTAACCATGCCCTTCGGTGAAGATTCTAGGCAACTTGTTCCCTACAAGATTGATCAAACCGGGATGATCTGGGGTGCTGCCTCTTACAGCAGCGAGATTGATGCCTATGAGCGAGAGCTCGAAACGCGTTTTGCACTCTCGAGCTCGGATGCTCAATGGGCTGATGGAGTGATTTCAAAACGCTACCGCGATAACTGGCTGCGATCACTAGGTGGCTTAGCAGTCGGCCTAGCCGTCTTCTGGGTACTGGTCTGGGCTATCGGCTGGATCGTTCGTGGTTTCGCAGGCATCCCTCGTGGCAAGGACAGTCGCCAGAGTGATGCCTAACAGTTCGTTCAAGGCGGACGGCTTCGCCGCCGCTTAACTCAAGCGTTAGCGCCCAAATGAAGCACTTCTTCACCTCAATCCTCGTTCTCTCAATGGCTGCTTGCTCGGCTGCATCCACGCCGATCACGTATCAAGCGTTGCTCGTCCTTCCGAACGGTAGGTTCATGGTCGGTGGCCTCACAACAGACCTTATTGGTGCCATGGCTCGCCTAGGTCCTCCGAATACTACTCAAGTCAATATCACTGTCTGCCCCAACAGCGAGTTTGTAGCTGTCAAAGAGATCAGGGAGCGCCTTAAAGCGGCCGGTTACAATCACATTGGTTTTGCATCCGTCGAGGCTGCGGACAGCGCGTTGTGCGCTAACAACTCGTTCAAGGCGGACGGCTCCGCCGCCGCTTAACTCCAGCGTTAGGTTGCGAGGAGACTATGCCGCAAGTCGCAGAGCCAGAAATGCTCGAACTCATATCAATTGATTTGCCCAATCTTCGCCGTCTAGCGGCCTCAGAGCCCGTTGACCTAGGCGACATTGAGATACTTGATGGCGCGCTACCACCTGCCCGTGTCGCAGCTCACGCACTTACTCAGTTAGACATTGGCACATCTGCCCATTGGTGCGCTCCCTTCCTGATTGTTTCGCGCAACGCCATCCTTGGCACTTGTAGATTCAGGGCTGCTCCTGCGCACGGCAGCGTCGAGATCGGTTACGAAGTAGCTGAGAGTCAGAGGGGGCGAGGCATTGCAACCATGGCTGTTAGGCAGCTGCTGCAAATAGCAGCTTCGAGCGGTCTCGTGCACCAGGTCGTTGCACATATCCTTCCTGGCAACGTGGCGTCAGCCAAGGTTGTTTCGCGGCTAGGCTTCTCAAAGGGTGACTCACTCGTCGACCACGACGGAGAAACAGTTGTGCTCTGGTCCCTCCAGGTCGCAACCTAACAAATCGTTCAAGGCGGACGGGATAGTTCCTCCGCTTTAGTGGACACCCTGAACTAACATTTCAGGAGTGTTCCATGCCCAAGCCAGGCCCCCGAACCACCACTCGCTACAGCGACGAATTCAAAGCCACAGCCGTGCGCTTGAGTTCGCTTCCCGGCGTGCTCGTGCAGGATGTCGCTGCGTCGCTTTACATCCACCCCTTCATGTTGTCTCGTTGGCGCAAACAGGCGCGCGAGGGCGAGATCATGACGAAGGGTGTGACGGTCGATCCGGCGGTGTCCGCCGAACTGAAAGAGTTGCGTCGGGTCAAGAAGGCCTACGATCAACTGAAGATCGAGCATGACGTTTTAAAAAAAGCGATCGCGTTCACTTCCGCTCGAAAAGCGAACGCTTTGCCTTCATCGAGCGGCAACAGGAAACCGTCCCGGTGAGAGTGCTTTGCCGCCTGTTCGGCGTCAGCGCCAGCGGCTACTACGCCTGGCGTGATCGCCCGGCCAGCGAACGCGCGCAGGAGGATGCACGCCTGATGGATCGGGTCCGCCGGGTGCACCGCAACAGCCGGGAAACCTATGGCAGCCCGCGCGTGCACGCCGAGCTGCGCCAGCAAGGCGAGAACGTCGGTCGCCGCCGGATCGAGCGGTTGATGCGTGAGCATGCGCTGCAGGCCTGCTCAGCCACCCTGTATCGGCGCACACCGGGGCTTGACCGCTTCTTTGCCAGCGTCGACAACCAAGTCCATGCGATGACCGTGGATCGCATCGATCAGGTGTGGGTGACGGACGTGACGTATCTGAAGGTTTCCGGCGCATGGCGCTATCTGGCCACGGTGATGGATCGGTACTCACGTCGCCTGCTCGGCTGGGCGCTGGGCGCGGAAAAGTCGGCACAGCTGACCTGTCGCGCGCTGCGTGCGGCCGTGCGCCACCGAAAACCGCCGCCGGGCACGGTGGTGCACAGCGATCGCGGCGTGGAGTTTCTGTCCTCACGGTTCAAGCAGGCCCTGGCCAGCGCGGCGCTGATGCAGAGCGTCAATCGGCCACGTCGCATGACCGACAACGCGCACATGGAGTCGTGGAACAAGTCGATGAAGTCGGACATGTATCACCGCCAGCCCTTCACCAGCGAACGAACCCTGCGCTCGGCCCTGCGCAGCTACATCGATTTTTACAACAAGCACCGCTTGCACTCCGCCCTGGGTTACCGTTCTCCGGTAGAGTTCGAAGCCCAAGGCGTCTGATCCGTCGGTGTCCACTTTTACGTAGGAACTCTCCGGCTACGCCGCCGCTTAACTCAAGCGTTAGGCCGCTAGTTCAGCTTTTGGAGGGGGTATGGGAATAGCGTTCTGGATCAAGAGATTTGTGCTGGCATTTGTGTTCGCAGGCATCCTGCTCTGCGTGGTGCAGTTCCTGAAGGGCGGCACCGTTCCCTCAGCCTTTCAATACGGACTGTTCTGGGGCGGGATATCGGCAGCGTTGTTCACGCTGATCGGCTACGTTCGCTACAAGCGCAATCCTGCATGCATGCTGCCGCGTTCCAAGCAGGATTGAAGTGTGGTTCTGTTGTTTCAGCCGAGCATCACGACCGGACCAGAAAAGTTGTTGTAGTGTCTCGGCGAAGGTTCGATTACAGGTGTCAGGGGCAGGTCAATGGTCCGCTCGGCCGCGGCCTAACAATTCATTCAAGCCGAACGGATAGTTCCTCCGCTTTAGTGGACACCCTGAACTAACATTTCAGGAGTGTTCCATGCCCAAGCCAGGCCCCCGAACCACCACTCGCTACAGCGACGAATTCAAAGCCATAGCCGTGCGCTTGAGTTCGCTTCCCGGCGTGCTCGTGCAGGATGTCGCTGCGTCGCTTTACATCCACCCCTTCATGTTGTCTCGTTGGCGCAAACAGGCGCGCGAGGGCGAGATCATGACGAAGGGTGTGACGGTCGATCCGGCGGTGTCCGCCGAACTGAAAGAGTTGCGTCGGGTCAAGAAGGCCTACGATCAACTGAAGATCGAGCATGACGTTTTAAAAAAAGCGATCGCGTTCACTTCCGCTCGAAAAGCGAACGCTTTGCCTTCATCGAGCGGCAACAGGAAACCGTCCCGGTGAGAGTGCTTTGCCGCCTGTTCGGCGTCAGCGCCAGCGGCTACTACGCCTGGCGTGATCGCCCGGCCAGCGAACGCGCGCAGGAGGATGCACGCCTGATGGATCGGGTCCGCCGGGTGCACCGCGACAGCCGGGAAACCTATGGCAGCCCGCGCGTGCACGCCGAGCTGCGCCAGCAAGGCGAGAACGTCGGTCGCCGCCGGATCGAGCGGTTGATGCGTGAGCATGCGCTGCAGGCCTGCTCAGCCACCCTGTATCGGCGCACACCGGGGCTTGACCGCTTCTTTGCCAGCGTCGACAACCAAGTCCATGCGATGACCGTGGATCGCATCGATCAGGTGTGGGTGACGGACGTGACGTATCTGAAGGTTTCCGGCGCATGGCGCTATCTGGCCACGGTGATGGATCGGTACTCACGTCGCCTGCTCGGCTGGGCGCTGGGCGCGGAAAAGTCGGCACAGCTGACCTGTCGCGCGCTGCGTGCGGCCGTGCGCCACCGAAAACCGCCGCCGGGCACGGTGGTGCACAGCGATCGCGGCGTGGAGTTTCTGTCCTCACGGTTCAAGCAGGCCCTGGCCAGCGCGGCGCTGATGCAGAGCGTCAATCGGCCACGTCGCATGACCGACAACGCGCACATGGAGTCGTGGAACAAGTCGATGAAGTCGGACATGTATCACCGCCAGCCCTTCACCAGCGAACGAACCCTGCGCTCGGCCCTGCGCAGCTACATCGATTTTTACAACAAGCACCGCTTGCACTCCGCCCTGGGTTACCGTTCTCCGGTAGAGTTCGAAGCCCAAGGCGTCTGATCCGTCGGTGTCCACTTTTACGTAGGAACTCTCCGCCGCTTCGCGGCGCGGCTTAACTGTAATGACCCAGTGATTTCCTGCTCAGGTGTTACCTCGTCCCGAGGGTACACGGACCAGCAACGTTATGGACGAAGTGATCAAGCGCCGGACGGCGAGGCGCAAGTCGTCGCTGGTGCTGGACATCATTCAAGGCAAGACGACCGTGGCCGAGGCCGGTCGGCACACGTTGAGATGTCCGGGAAATTGTTCGGCAAGCACACGCCGTCGACGGAGCGCGTGTACAAGCCACGCGGCTGCATGAAGGCCGGTCGGATCCGGCGCTCACAGCAACCGCAGCAGTTCCTTCATCAGCGGCAGCCGGCGCACGCGCACGGCGCTGGCGCGGAATACCGCGTTGGCCAGCGCGGGCGCGGCGGTGGGCATGGCGAGGAAGCTGGCGCCGGCCGGCGCGCGGTCGTCGGCGACGGTGATCACTTCGACGTCGTTCGGCAGCTGCGCCATGCTGGCCAGCGGGTAGTCCTTGTAGCTGCGCTGCTGTACCTGGCCGTCCTTGATCGTGATCGCCGCATTCAGCGCAGTGGACAGCGCGTCCAGCG
This sequence comes from uncultured Gammaproteobacteria bacterium, assembly GCA_963739815.1. Lineage (GTDB taxonomy): Bacteria > Pseudomonadota > Gammaproteobacteria > Xanthomonadales > Rhodanobacteraceae > Rhodanobacter. Next base: position 1,873,418 of record CAVUBI010000001.1, on the reverse strand, counting down.
TGGCGCCGGCCACCTGGCCCTGCAGGCCCAGCGGGTTGATCACGCGACCGACATCGACGGCGCAGACGACGCGCTCGATGACCAGTTTCTCGCCTTGTATCGCTGCCTCGATCGCATGCGCCACGTAGGCGCCGTCGACGTGCCAACAGGCGATGCCGAGGCCGTTGACGGTGCGCAGCCAGTTCTTCCACTCGATGCGGTCGGCGACCAGCCGGAGCACGTTGGCCAGGCGGGCGGTGTCCAGCATGTTGCCGCGGCTCAGGGGCAGTTGGCGCGGCTCGCCGAGCATGCGCAGGCGGGTCTTCAGCGGGTCCTCGCGCATCTGGTGCGCGATCTCGTCGATGAAGCTTTCCACCGCGAACGCGTTGCTGAGGTGCGGCATGCCGCGCGTCGGGCCGCGCGGCGTCGCCGATTCCAGCGCGTACCAGTCGCTGCGATAGTTCGGCACCAGCGCGGCGGGCAACTGGTCGGCCTGCAGTTCGGACGTCCACAGGCGATCGTCCGGCACGCCGCGGCGGACCAGTGCGGAGGCGCTGGCCATGCGCTGGTGCCACGCCAGCAACTGGCGCTTGCGGTCGATGATCGCGCTGATCCGGTGCACGCTGCCGGCGCGGTAGCAGTCGTTGCCGAAATCCTGATCGCGGGTCCACAGCAGGCGCACCGGCTTGTTGATGGCCTTGGCCAGCATCACCGCTTCGGCGACGTAGTCGTGGTCGAGCCGGCGGCCGTAGCCGCCGCCGACGCGCGGCACGCGGATGTCGATCTGGTCGGGCGCCAGGCCGGTCAGCCGCTGCACCACGGCCCAGGCTTTCTGCGGCGCCTGGGTCGGCACGACGAGGCTGGCGCGGTTCTTGTCCAGCCGCACCAGGCAGTTCATCGGCTCGGCGGTGGCGTGGGCCAGCCACGGCTGCACATAGGTGGCATCCAGGCGGCGCGCGGCTTTCCTGCCGGCGGCGTTGACGTCGCCATCGTCGCGCACGCGGTTGGTGGGAGGCGTGTCGCCAGCAAGCAGGGCGGTGGCCTGCTGCTCCAGCGCGGCGCTGGCCTCGCCATTGCCGGTGCCCGGCTTCCATTCGAGTTTCAGCTTGGCGCGGCCCTGCAGCGCGGCCCAGGTGTTCTCGGCCAGCACCGCCACGGCCGGGCGCGATCACCGTGCTGCCCAGCGGCTGGCCGGGCTCGGGTTTCAGCTGCACCACTTTCAGCACACCCGGCACGGCGAGCGTGTCGGCGGTGTCGATGTGCGCCAGCGTGCCGTCCGGCCACGGGCAGTGCACCACGACGGCGACCACGGCGTCGCCGTAGTGGTGGTCGATCGCGTAGCGGGCCTGCCCGGTGACGATCGCGAGTGCATCGACGTCGCCGGCCGGCTGGCCGATCAGGCGATAGTCCGCGGCGTTCTTCAGCGGCGGCACGCTGGGCGGAAGGGCGATCTTGCTGGCGTCCGCGGCAAGGCTGCCGTAGCCGACGCGGCGGCCGTCGGGCGCAATCACCATGCCGGCGTCGCAGCGCAGGCGGCTGGCCGGCACGCCGAGCCGGCGCGCCGCTGCCTGCAACAGCAGCCAGCGCGCCACCGCGCCGACCTGGCGCAGCTCGTTCCAGGCGGCGGGGATCGAGCCGCCGATGCCGCCGATCTGCCGACCGTAAGTCCAGCGCGGCTTGCCGTTGTCGTTGCCCACGCCCAGGCCGAGCGGCACCACACTGACCCGGTGCCAGTCGGCGTCGAGTTCTTCGGCGATGATCCGCGGCAACGCCGTGGCGACGCCGGTGCCGGTGTCGGGATCGCGTGCGCCGATCAGCACGTTGCCGTCGGCGTCGATACGCACGTAGGCACCGAGGTCGTAAAGGTTGTCGCCGAGCCTGTCCAGCGGCAGCGGTGCATCGGCGGCGTCGGCGACGCGAATGCCCACGACCAGCGCGCCGGTGCCGCCGGCCAGTATCTGCAGGAAGCGGCGACGCGAGAGACGGATGCCGTGGTCGCTCATGCCTGGCCCGCCTTCCCGGCGGCGGCACGCTTGATAGCGCGCCGCACGCGGGTCTGGCATCCACAACGGCACAGGTTCGGCAACTGGTCGATGTCGCCATCGTTGGGATGGGGCTTGCGCCGGAGCAGGTCGACCCCGGCGATCAGCCAGCCCGGCGTGCAGTAGCCGCAGCCGATCGCGTCCTCGTCGATGAAGGCCTGCTGCAGCGGGTGCAGGCTGCCGTCGTTGGCGGCCAGGCCTTCCACGGTGATCACCGGTTTGCCCGCCAGTTTCGCCAGCGGCTGAGTGATCGCGGAGACCGCTCTTGCCGTCCAGCAGCACCAGATCCGCGCCGTTCTCGCCGTTCTCGCCGCCGTACTTGGTGCCGGTCAGCCGCAGCACGTCGCGCAGATACCACAGCAGCGGCATCTGCGGGTCACCCGTGTGCCGGTAGTGCTCGCCGTTGATCTGCAGGTCGATGCCATCGCGGGCCTTCTCGGCCACGATGCCGCTTTCCTGGCTGGTCGGCAGAACCTGGGCTTGCACGGGCGCCATCCATCATCTCCTTGAAGTCGATCCGCACATTGTGGCATTGCCGCCGCCCGCTTAGGGCTGCGTGCGGCTGAACAGGCGGCGCCAGACCGCGTAGACAGGCACGCCGGCGGCCATGATCAGCAGGCCGATGCCGGTGTTGCGCGGGTTGTCGCGCAGCGACAGCAGCACCACCGCCGTCACCGCGGCGATGAACAGCAGCGGCAGCCACGGGTAGCCGGGCACGCGGAAGCCGCCGGACTCGCCGTCATGGCGGCGATACCAGAACAGGGCGCCCACACCCACCGCGCAGGCCAGCCAGTCGCCGAAGGTGGCGTAGTCCAGCAACTGGCCGTAGCTGCCCGACAGCGCCAGCACGATCGCCCAGCCGGACAGCAGCAGCAGCGCGGTGTTCGGCGTGCGCCAGCGCGGGTGCAGCCGTGCCACCGCGCGGAAGAACAGGCCGTCTTCGGCCATCACCTGCAGCACCCGCGCGCCGGCGACCAGGGTGATGTTGCAGAAGCCGAGGGTGGAGATGGCCACGCCCAGCGCGATCACTTTGGCGCCGATCGGGCCGGTGACCCGCTGCATCACGTCCGCCGCCGGCGCATTGCTGGCGGCCAGCCCGGCATGGCCGAGCACCGCGAGGTAGGCCACGTTGATCAGCACGTAAGCGGCGATCACCAGCAACATGCCCAGGGTCAGTGCACGCGGCAACGTGCGTTGCGGGTCACGCACTTCGCCGGCGAGATTGTTGAGGTAGGTGAAACCGGAGTAGGCGAACAACACCGGCAACGCCGCGCTGATGAAGCCGACGCCGTGGCGCGCCGGATCGGCCGCCAGCACCTGGCCGTGCCCGGCGCCGGCGAGAAACAGCCCGCAAACCACCAGCGCCGCCACGGCCAGCAGCTTGAGCAGGGTGAACAGGTTCTGGATCTGCGCGCCGAGACGGATGCCGAACAGGTTGATGCCGCCGACGAAGACCAGCGCGCCGACCGTCAGCGGCAGCGCCCAGCCCGGCGGCAGCCCGAACAGCGACGCGGCGTAGCTGGCGAAGATCGTCGCCACCGCCGCGCTGGAGCCGGAGTAGATCACCAGCAGCATGGTCCAGCCGAACAGGAAGCCGGCCAGCGGCCCGAATGCCTCGCGCAGGTAGACGTAGCTGCCGCCCGCGTGCGGTCGGCGCGCGCCGAGCTCGGCGTAGCACAACGCGCCGATCAGGGTGAGCACGCCGGCCGCCACCCACAGCAGCAACAGCGCCAACCCCGACTCGGTGCGTTGCGCCACGATGCCGGGGTTGAGGAAGATACCGCCACCGATGACGCCGCCGACCACGATCAGGGCGGCGTCCCACGGGCGCAGGCTGCGCACATAGCCGGGAGAGGTGTCTTTCATGCAGGCGAGGTCGCTGGCGGAAGGAGCCGTAGCTTGGCGGGCGTTGCGTGGACGGGCAAGTACTCAGTCCAGCTGCAGTTCGCCACGGATGCCGATCGCACAGGCGCCGCCGATGCTGATGCTGCCGTCCATCGCGTCGCGCACCACTTCCACGCAGCCGTCGCGGCCCACCTCGCGGCCCTGGCTGGCGCGGTAGCGCAGGCCATAACCCGCGGGATCGCCGATGTCGGCGAGGAAGGCCATGATCGCGGCGTTGGTCGGTGACAGCAGGAAGGTGGTTTCGGAGAGGTTGGTCCAGCGCGCGAATGCCTGCATCGCGGCATCGTCGAGGCTGTCGCCGTCGACCACCACGGCGAGCGGGTTGCCCAGCAGCGGCTTGCCGGAGAACACGTCGAGCTGGAGGAAGCGGCAGCTGCGTGGCATGGCGGAGTCCGATCGGGCAATCGCCGGACGATCGCACCGGCGGGCAGTCACCGGCAAGTGTCCGGCCGGCGCGTGCGGCGCGTGTCGGTCGATCGGCGCACGGCCATGAATACGGAAAGCCGGCGCCCCGCGGCGTCGGCTTTCCTTGGCAGCGCGTTTGCAAGAGCGCTCAGAACACGCGCAGGAACACGGCGAGGTTGGTTACGTTGAGCGTGCCGATGCCGGCGCCCGGCTCGTAGCCGGGTTTGCCGGCGTAGAACCAGTTGTCACCCGAGCGGATGTCGTTGAAGGCCGAGAACGGGCCATAGCCGAAGATATTCTGCAGGGCGTAGACCTGTGGATTCCAGAAGCCGACGCGGCCGTGGCTCGACTGCTTCAGCAGGGCGCTGATGCCGTTGAGTTGGGGCGCGACGAAACTGGTGCCGCCGAAGAACGTCTGCAGGCCCGGGCCATCCAGCGACGAGACCAGGCTGTAGCCGGTTTCCGGATCGGCGTTCAGCGAAACGTCGGGCTCGTTGCGGCCGCGGTAGTTCGCCGGCAGCGTGTAGTTGATGCCGAGCGGCGGGAACAGCAGGGTCTGGTTCTTCTCGCTGCGGCGAATGCCCGAGGTGAAGTGCTGATAGAGCGGCAGCTGCCAGAACACGCTCACGCCGCCGCCACCGCCGACCGAAAACACCTGGTCGGTGATGTCCACGCCGAAATTGGTCTGGAAGTAGCTGGCGATGTAATCCCAGCCCCAGACGCTTTCCTTGGTGAGCGTCGCCGTCGGGCCACCGCTGAAGCTGTAGGAGAACGGCACGGTGGTGCCGCCGGCAGTGGTGATGAAGGGATCGGAGCCGGGGGCGTCGGCGGTGAGCGGTGGCGGCACGGGATCGGTGAGCGAGCCGCCGAGCGAGCGCACCGTGTCGTAGGCGCCGGAATCACCCGAGGTCGCGAACATCGAGATGCCTTGCACCGCCGCCTCCAGGAACACCTGGTGGAACGCGCGCAGTTCGGCGGTGAAGTCGACGCCGCCGTTGAGCTGCGGGAAGTAGAAGATCTCCGGCGAGCCCCAGCTGACCGACAGGCTGTCGACCTTGTTGTCGGACACCGCCCGGTTGAACACGTCGAAGAAGCCGGCGTCGGTATTCGGCGCGTCGTACACGATGATGTCCGCCCACGGCGCTATGCCGCCGGACTGCTCGACGTCGAGCGACGTCTCGCCGGAGCCGGCCGGGCCACTGAGCGGCCCACCGCCGTCCACGTGCACCTGGGTAATCCGGTTGGGTTTCACGGGCAAGCCGATCACGCTCCAGTAGGCGTACGCATCGGCGGGAATGAAGTTGGCCAGGGTCGCGATGCCGACGGTCGAACCCTTGCCGTTCACGCCGGCCTTGTACAGCGGGTTGATGTTGTAGCGGTTGGCCACGTCGCCCACGGTGAACTCGCCGACCGTGCAGGTGGCAGTGGGGTTGCCAGTGCACGTCGCGGCGGGTGCCGCAGCCCTGGCCAGGGCGCTGGCGCTGGGGCCTGGCTGCGGCGGGAAAATCGCCTTGACGTGGTGCGAGTGATAGCGCGCCTCGCTGCTCAGTCCCGAAGCCACCACCAGGGTGCCGGCCAGCGCGGCGGGAACGGTGGGCGTCGCGTTCGGCTGGTGGAAGGTCGATCCATCGCTGTTGCGGTAATCGTGGATGGAGGTATGGAAGGCCGCGTTGAATTGCCCGATCGTGCCCCTGGCCTTGATCGCCAGATGGTTTGGCAACAGCTCGACCTGGGTGAGTCCCTGCTGCTTCAGGAAGGCCTGGACTTGGGCGATCTCCCCGGCGGTGGCGCCATAGCGGTCAGCAAACTCGGCCGTGGTGAGAAAGCGGTGGAAGGCGGGGTTGCCGCGGGTGACCGTGCTGTAGATGTACTTTTCCAGTGCGTCCTGGTTGTGCAGTCCGAGCACCAGCGTGACGTCTACCGTCTGACCGGGGTTGCTTGCGCCGAGATCGGCGGGGGGCGCACCGCCGGCAGCGACGCTGATCGTGCTGAAGCCGCAAAGCAGCAGGGCCACCGAGGTCGCGAGCGACGTGCGATGCAATTTCTTGAGCATGTCTTTATCTCCAAGGGTAGAGGCGGTCGCCGCTGGCGGGCGCTGGCATCAATGCTTGACGTCACGTCTCGTGGCAGGCCGTAGGCCATGTATCGAGTCGATCCCCAACATCCAGCCGCGGCCCCTGAAGACAATCCGCGCTGGTCTGTCGAGACTAGACCGGTGCGTCGGATACGGGAAGTGTCCGGACGACGAAATATTTTGCGGACGCCGTGCGGCCACCGGGCGACCGGTGGCGTGGCGCCGATTCGGGCGGGCGATGTCCGCGTGGTATCGGGGGTTTTCGGGTTGCCGGCCAATTGCGGCACAATAAGAGGGTTGTGCGTCGCCAGGACCTGTTCGCGACGCGGCATTTTCCACGAAGCGAAGCCAGCCCATGACCGCCATCAAGCAAGACGACCTGATCCAGTCCGTCGCCGACGCGCTGCAGTACATCAGCTATTACCACCCGGTCGACTACATCAAGAGCCTGGCCGCCGCGTACGAGCGCGAGGAATCGCCCGCCGCGAAAGACGCCATGGCGCAGATCCTGATCAACTCGCGCATGGCCGCCGAAGGCCATCGGCCGCTGTGCCAGGACACCGGCATCGTCACCGTGTTCCTGAAAGTCGGCATGAACGTGCGCTGGGACGACGCCACCATGTCGCTGGAGGACATGGCCAACGAAGGCGTGCGCCGCGCCTACAACTGGACCCGGACAACAAGCTGCGCGCCAGCGTGCTGGCCGACCCGGCCGGCAAGCGCATCAACACCAAGGACAACACGCCGTCGGTGGTCAACATGTCGATCGTGCCCGGCGACACCGTCGAGGTGATCGTGGCGGCCAAGGGCGGCGGCTCCGAGGCGAAATCGAAATTCGCCATGCTCAACCCGTCCGACTCGATCGTCGACTGGGTGCTCAAGACCGTGCCCACCATGGGCGCCGGCTGGTGCCCGCCGGGCATGCTCGGCATCGGCATCGGCGGCACCGCCGAGAAGGCGATGCTGATGGCGAAGGAGGCGCTGATGGAGTCGATCGACATCCAGGAGCTGATCGCGCGCGGCCCGGCCAATCGCGCCGAGGAACTGCGCATCGAGCTGTTCGAGAAGGTCAACGCGCTGGGCATCGGCGCGCAGGGCCTGGGCGGCCTCACCACCGTGCTCGACGTCAAGGTGAAGGATTTCCCGACCCACGCGGCGAACCTGCCGGTGGCGATGATTCCCGAACTGCGCCGCCACCCGCCACGCGCACTTCGTGCTGGACGGCAGCGGTCCGGTGATGCTCGATCCGCCGTCGCTGGAAGACTGGCCGAAGCTCACCTACGACGCGTCCAAGGGCCGCCGGGTGAACCTCGACACGGTGACGCGCGGACGACGTCGCCAGCTGGAAGCCGGGCGAGACCCTGCTGCTCAACGGCAAGCTGCTCACCGGCCGCGACGCCGCGCACAAGCGCATGGTCGAGATGCTCAACAAGGGCGAACCGCTGCCGGTCGATTTCAACGGCCGCTTCATCTACTACGTCGGCCCGGTCGATCCGGTGCGCGACGAAGTGGTCGGCCCCGCCGGCCCCACCACCGCGACGCGCATGGACAAGTTCACCGAACAGGTGCTCGCGAAACCGGCCTGCTCGGCATGGTCGGCAAAGCCGAACGCGGACCGGCGGCGATCGAGGCGATCAGGAAGCACCGGTCGGTCTACCTGATGGCCGTCGGCGGCGCCGCGTACCTGGTCTCCAAGGCGATCAAGGCCTCGCGCGTGGTCGGCTTCGCCGACCTCGGCATGGAGGCGATCTACGAGTTCACCGTGGAGGACATGCCGGTGACCGTGGCGGTCGATTCCGGGGGCACCTCGGTGCACCAGACCGGTCCGCGCGAATGGCAGGCGCGCATCGGCAAGATCCCCGTCTTTGTCCAATGACGAACTGCGCGCAGCGCAAGCGGCCGCGTCCTCTCCCCCGGCGGCCGAAGAGAGTCCCTTGCGCTCAAGAGGATCGAGGTGAGGGCGTGGGGATTTGCAAGATATTTTTTTGGCAGTCTAAACGTCCAAACGTGTGATCCGCGGAAATCATTTGCAATTCCAATGCCGCAGCGCAACACTGGCCGAATATCCCATCACTCGATAGCGAATTCCCGTGACCCCGCCAACTTCCGCGCCGCTGCCCCCTGACGCTCCCTGGATCGTGATGAAGTTCGGCGGCACCAGCGTCGCCACGCTGCCGCGCTGGCAGAACATCCGCGAGCTGGTCGCCAGCCGCCGTGCCGAAGGCGCCCGCGTGCTGATCGTGGTTTCCGCGCTGTCCGGCATCACCGATGCGCTCAGACAGCTGTGCGGGCAGGGCGATCGCGGGCAGCGCAACGACGGCCGCCAAGCGTCATCGTGCAGCGCCATTACGATTTGCTCGAACACATGCAGCTGGCGTTGCCGGACGCGCTCGGCGAGCGGCTTGGCGAGCTGATCCGGCTGGCCGACGACGGTGCCGCGGCGCTGGGCGAACTGGCCTGGCAGGCGCAGGTGCAGGCGCATGGCGAGCTGATGTCCAGCGCGCTGGGCGCGGCGTTCCTCAGCCACAGCGGCCTGCCCACGCAATGGCTGGATGCGCGCGACTGCCTGACCGCGGTGGCGCTGCCGAACCAGAACGAGCGCACCCGGCTGCTGTCGGCGATGGTCGAGGCGAAGCCCGATCCGGCCCTGAACGCGCGGCTCGCCGCGCTGGGCGACGTGTTCATCACCCAGGGTTTCATCGCGCGCGACGCGCAAGGCCGCACCGTGCTGCTCGGCCGCGGCGGTTCGGATACGTCGGCGGCGTACTTCGGTGCGCTGCTGAAAGCGGCAGCGGGTGGAAATCTGGACCGACGTGGCCGGCATGTTCAGCGCCAATCCGCGCCAGGTGCCGGGCGCGCGCCTGCTGCAGCGGCTCGATTACGAGGAGGCGCAGGAAATCGCCACGACCGGCGCGAAGGTGCTGCATCCGCGCTGCCTGTCGCCGCTGCGCGAGCCGCGCGTGCCGCTGCTGATCAAGGACACCAACCGTCCCGAACTCGAAGGCACGGTGATCGGGCCCGAGGTGCGCGCGCACGCGCCGAGCGTCAAGGCGATCAGCGCGCGCAAGGGCATCACCCTGGTCTCGATGGAATCGGTCGGCATGTGGCAGCAGGTCGGTTTCCTCGCCGACGTGTTCGCGCATTTCAAGCGCCACGGCCTGTCGGTCGACCTGATCGGCTCGGCCGAGACCAACGTCACCGTGTCGCTCGATCCGACCGAGAACCTGCTCGACTCCGACGTGATCGCCGCGCTGGCCACCGACCTGGCCAAGGTGTGCCGGGTCAAGGTGATCGCGCCGTGCGCGGCGATCACCCTGGTCGGGCGCGGCATGCGCTCGCTGCTGCACACCTTGTCCGGCGTGCTGGCCGAGTTCGGCCAGCTGCGCGTGCACCTGATTTCGCAGTCGTCGAACAACCTGAATCTCACCTTCGTGGTCGACGAGGAAGTGGTCGATGCGCTGCTGCCGCATCTGCACGAGCTGCTGATCCGCGCCGGTGCGCTGCGCACCGACGACAGCGCCGTGTTCGGCCCGAGCTGGCAGATGCTGTACGGCGGCGGCGAAATCGTTCGCCGCGGCGCCGGCATGGTGGCGCGAGGCGCAGCGATCGCGCCTGCTGGAACTGGCGGCCGAGACCACGCCGCGCTACGTCTACCACCTGCCCACGGTGCGCCAGCAGGCGCGCGCGCTGAAGTCGCTGGCGGCGGTCGATCGCTGGCACTACGCGGTGAAGGCGAACACCCATCCGGCGATCCTGCGCGCGCTCGACGAGGAAGGCTTTGCGTTCGAATGCGTCTCGCCCGGCGAACTCGAGGCGGTCGGCGCGATCGTGCCGGAAGTGGCGCCGCTGCTGTTCACGCCGAACTTCGCGCCGCGCGAGGATTACGCGCTGGCGCTGGCCACCGCGCGCCACCGTCACGCTCGATGCGCTGCATCCGCTGCAGCATTGGGGCGAGCTGTTTCGCGGCCGCGAGATCGTGCTGCGCGTCGATCTGGGCCGCGGCCTCGGCCATCACGACAAAGTGCGCACCGGCGGCAGCGGCAGCAAGTTCGGCTTGCCGCTGGATCAGCTCGCCGACGTTCCTGCACTGGCCGACGACGCATGGCGTGCAGCGTGCGCGGCCTGCACGCGCATCTGGGCTCGGGCATGCTCGACGCGGCGCACTGGGGCGAGGTGTACGCGCAGCTGGCCAGCCTGGCCGAGCGCATCGGCAGCGTCGTGTTCCTCAACATCGGCGGCGGCCTCGGCGTGCCGGCGCATCCGGACGAGGCGCCGCTGGATCTCGCCGCGCTCGACCAGCGCGCTGAGCGAGGTCAAGGCGGCCTATCCGCAATACCAGTTGTGGATGGAGCCGGGCCGCTATCTGGTCGCCGATGCCGGCGTGCTGCTGGCGCGCGTGACCCAGCTGAAGCGCAAGGGCGGCTTCCGCTACCTCGGCATCGACGCCGGCATGAACAGCCTGATCCGCCCCGCGCTGTACGAGGCCTGGCACGAGATCGTCAACCTCACGCGGCTCGACGAGCCGGCGACGGCGCTGTACCAGGTGGTCGGCCCGATCTGCGAAAGCGGCGACGTGCTCGGCACCGACCGCCGCCTGCCCGAAGCGCGCGAAGGCGACGTGATGCTGATCGCGCAGACCGGCGCCTACGGCACGGTGATGGCCTCGCACTACAACCTGCGCGACGAAGCCGACGAGATCGTGATCGAATAGGCGCCATCGGCGCTGGAGCAAGCATGTGGTGAGTACACGTCATGCAACCGCGGTTGACCCAGGTGTTCCGCTTCGTGCGCTGCGAGCTATGCCGACGGCGTGGCCGAACTGGCGTATGCGTTCGACGACGGCGCGGAACTGGTCGAGCGGATCCGTTTCCCGATGCGCCGGTCGCTGCCGGCCGAGCGCGCGGCGGCGTTCGACTGCGGCGCTGGATCTGCTGCATCTGATCGCCGGCGTCAGCTATTACAAGGCCGGCGTGCCGCCGCAGATCGAGGTGGCCGGCGGCCCGCTCGACGACGCCACGGCCGAGTTGCTCGATGCGCTGTACCTGCATGGGCTGGCCGAGTTCGCCTATCACAACAGGCTGGATCTGCGCGGACGCATCGCGTTCCCGCGTAGGCAGGCGAGCGTCGCGCGCGGCGGCACGGCGCGCATTGAACCTGCCCAAACGCACCCTGGTGCCGATCGGCGGCGGCAAGGATTCGCTGGTCGCGGTCGAGGCGCTCAAGTCGATCGGCGGCGAGGCGACCGCGGTCTGGGTCGGCAATTCGCCGCTGATCGCCGCCTGCGCCGAGCGCACCGGCCTGCCGACGCTGAACATCCAGCGCGAACTGGCGCCGGTGCTGTTCGAGTTGAACCGGCTCGGCGCGTGGAACGGACACATCCCGGTGACCGCGATGAACTCGGCGATCCTCGCCGTGGCCGCGATCCTGTACGGCTACGACTCGATCGCGTTCGCCAACGAGCGCTCCGCGTCGGCGGCCACGCTGGAGTACGACGGCCAGCAGGTGAACCACCAGTGGAGCAAGGGCTACGCGTTCGAGCAGTTGCTGGGCAACTGGCTGCACACGCACGTCGCCAGCGATCTCGATTATTGCTCGCTGCTGCGGCCGTATTCGGAGCTGGCGATCACCCGCGCGTTCGCGAAGCTGACGCCGTACTTCGACGTGTTCTCCAGCTGCAACCGCAACTTCAAGCTGCTCGGCCCGAAGCCGGCCGATCGCTGGTGCGGGCAGTGCCCGAAGTGCCATTTCGTGTTCCTCGCGCTGGCGCCGTTCCTGCCCAAGCCGCGCCTGCTGTCGATCTTCGGCCGCAACCTGCTCGACGACGAAAACCAGGCCGCCGGCTTCGACGCGCTGCTGGAATACCACGATCACAAGCCGTTCGAATGCGTCGGCGAGGGCGCCGAGGCGCGCGCGGCGATGCATGCGCTGAGCGAGCGCCGGAGTGGCAGGAAGACGCGCTGGTCGCGCGCTTCCGCAGCGAGATCCTGCCGCAGCTCGACGTCTCGCAGCTGGCGCTGGAGCCGTGGCTGCAGCCGTCGCCCGAGCACCGCGTGCCGGCGCGGCTGCAGGCGGCGCTGGCGGCGATCGGCTGATGCGCATCGCTGATCTCGCCGATCGGCGCGTCGCGATCTGGGGCTTCGGCCGCGAAGGCCGTGCGGCGATCCGTGCGCTGCGTCAGCGCTGCGGCGACAGCAGTTCACGCTGTTCTGCAGTGCGGCCGAAGTCGATGCGGCGCGCGCGTTCGATGCCGCGCTCGAGGTCGTCGCCGGCGAACCGGATGCGGCGGCGCTGGGCCGGTTCGACGTCGTGGTCAAATCGCCCGGCATCTCCGCGTACAAGCCCGCGCTGCTGGCGGCGCAGGCACAGGGCACGCAGTTCACCTCCGGCACCGCGCTGTGGTTCGGCGAGCATCCCCGACGCGCGCGTGATCGCGGTCACCGGCACCAAGGGCAAGAGCACCACCAGCGCGCTGATCGCGCACCTGGCGCGGAGCTCTGGGCGTGCGCACCGCGCTGGCCGGCAACATCGGCCTGCCGCTGCTGGAACTGCTCGATCAGCGCGCGGATCTGTGGGTGATCGAACTGTCCAGCTTCCAGACCGGCGAAGCCGGCCCGCTGGAACTCGGCGTGGTCACCAGTCTGTACGAGGAACACCTCGACTGGCACGGCACGCGCGAGCGCTACGTGGCCGACAAGCTGAAGCTGGCCGACGCCGTCGCGCACGCTGCTGGTCAATGCGCCGCAGCCGGGTCTGCTGGAACGCACCGCCAGTGCATGCGCATCGCCTGCTGTTCGGCACGCCGGACGGCTGGCACGTCGCCGACGGTTGCATCTGGCGCGGCACGCAGGCAGGTATTCCCGATCGCGCAGCTGCCGCGCGCCGGGCCTGCACAACGCACTCAACGCCTGCGCCGCGCTGGCTGCGCTGGAAGCCGTCGGCATGGATGCGCTGGCCGCCGCGCCGGCACTGGCGCGCTTCCGCCCGCTGCCGCATCGCCTGCAGCCGCTGGGCGAGCGCGACGGCTGGCACTGGGTCAACGATTCGATCAGCACCACGCCGCTGGCCACGCTGGCCGCGCTGGAGAGCCTGCACGGCCGCGCGGTGACCGTGCTGGTCGGCGGCCACGATCGCGGGCTGGACTGGACGCCGTTCGTCGAGGCGATGCGCGAGCGCACCGGCAAACGCGATCGTCTGCATGGGCGGCAACGGCGCGCGCATCGACAGCGCGCTGCGCGCGGCCGGGGTGGCCTGTCCGATCGCTGCTGGTCGAGCGATCTCGCCAGCGCAGTCGAGCGTAGCCAGGGCCCGCACGCCCGAGCGACGGCGTGATCCTGCTGTCGCCCGGCGCGCCGAGTTTCGACCAGTTCAAGGACTATGCCGAGCGTGGCCGCCGCTTCAGCGCGCTGGCCGGCTTCGATTCGGCCGGCATCGCCAGTATCGACGGACTGGGCATCGAAGGCACCCGGCGCGACTGAATCACCTGCGGAGCCTGCTCGTCGCGACGCCGTTGCTGCAAGCAAGTGGAAGCGATATGAAGATACGAGAGAGCGGCATGCCCGACGAAGCTCGTTGGGCCAGCTTCTTCGACTGCGAGGCAGTCGTCGGGAAGCTGCTGGGTGCGACGGGGGTACAGGGCGATGTCGTCGAGTTTGGCTGCGGGTACGGCTCTTTCACGGTACCTGCCGCACGGCGCATGAGCGGGTTGATTACTGCGCTGGATATCGAGCCGGGGATGATCGCGGTCGTGCGCGATAAGGCTGCGAGCCTCGGGCTGCACAACATCCGCGCCGAGCTGCGGGATTTCGTTGCGGACGGTACCGGCGTGGATGCCGGTTCGCAGGCACACGCCATGATTTTCAACCTGCTGCACCTGGCGCAGCCAGGGGAATTGTTGCGGGAAGCGCGCCGGACCTTGCAGGACGGTGGGGTGCTTTCGGTGATGCACTGGCGCAGTGACATCCCGACCCCGCGCGGCCCGCCGCTCGAGATGCGCCCGACGCCCGGGCAATGCCGGCAATGGATGGCCGATGCCGGATTCCGCGTCATCGCATCCGTCGATCTGCAGGATTGTTGTCCGTTTCATTTCGGCTTGGTTGGCAGGCGCTGACTCCGAGTGAGAACTGCGCTTCGATCGGCTTCGACGCGCAGTGCGGACCTGGGTTATCCACGCGCCGGCGTCGGGCCTGAGGTGCGCGAACCCCGCAATCTTGGGCGTAACGGTAGCGCGGGTTATGCTTTTCCCCACTTGTACGAACCCGGCCGGCGAAACAGAGAGGGAGAAATACATGAAGCCCACAAATCCGGATGACGAGACCGCGACCGCGAACATCACCCGGCGGATCGAGGAGCTGGGGGATTGGCGGGGCGAGATGCTCGCGCATGTCCGTCAGCTCATCCACGACGCCGATCCCGCGATCCGGGAGGAATGGAAATGGGCCAAGCCGACGTCGGGCGGAACGCCGGTCTGGTCGCACGACGGCATCGTCTGCACCGGCGAGTCGTACAAGGACAAGGTGAAGCTCACGTTCGCCCGTGGCGCCTCCCTCGAGGATCCGAAGAACCTCTTCAATGCCAGCCTGGAAGGGAACGCGCGGCGTGCGATCGACCTGCGCGAAGGGGAGAAGATCCCTGCAGCTGCCTTCAGGCAACTCATCCGGGCCGCCGTGGCGGCCAATGCCGCAGCGCTTGCTCGACGGGCAGTGAGGAAGAAGTAGGTGCCGGTCGAGTTGCGGCCGGTCTCTGGCCACATTCGTCCGAGCTCCACGCAAAAGGGCCGCATTCGCATGCGGCCCTTCGTCTTACGCAGCGAAAGACGCCTACCAGATCTTCACCCGATCCTTCGGTGCCAGGTACAGCTTCTCGCCCGGCTTCACCTCGAACGCGGGGTACCAGGGTCGAGGTTGCGCACGGTTTCGGCGCGGAAGTCGCCGGGCGCGTGCACGTCGGTGGCGAGGCGCTGGCGCTGGGCGGCGTCGCGGATCTTGCGAGCGCCAGGCCTGGGCGAAGGCGAGGAAGAAGCGCTGGTCGCCGGTGAGGCCGTCGATCACCGGCGCCGGCTTGCCGCCGAGCGACTTGTGGTAGGCGAGGTAGGCGATGGTGCAGGCCGGAGACGTCGGCGATGTTTTCGCCCAGGGTCTGCTCGCCGTTGACGTGCAGGCCGGGCAGCGCCTCGTACTGGTCGAACTGCTTCGCCAGCTGCTGGCCGGCGGCCTTGAAGTGGGCCAGGTCCTCCGGCGTCCACCAGTTGGCGCAGCCGGCCTTCGGCGTCGAACTCGGCGCCCATGTTGTCGAAGCTGTGGCTGATCTCGTGGCCGATCACCGCGCCGATCGCGCCGTAGTTGGCGGCGGCATCGGCGTTCGGGTCGAAGAACGGCGGCTGCAGGATCGCGGCGGGGAAGTTCAGCGCGTTCTGCAGCGGCAGGTTCACCGCGTTGACGGTCTGCGGGGTCATCCACCATTCGCTCGTGTCGACCGGCTGGCCGAGCTTGGCGCGCTGGTGCTCGTACTCGAACTTGCTCGGCGCGCAGGTGGTTGCCGAGCGCGTCGTCGGCGCGGATCTCCAGCGCGGCGTAGTCGCGCCAGGTGTCCGGGTAGCCGACGCCGACGCGCACGGTGGCGAGCTTGGCCTTGGCCTTTGCGCGCGTGGCCGGGGTCATCCAGCTCAGCGTGTCGATGCGGTCGTCGAACGCGGCGAGCAGGTTCTTCACCATCTGCTCGACTTCCGCCTTGGACGAAGCCGGGAAGTAGTGCTTCACGTAGAGCTGGCCGACCGCGTCGCCGAGGTCGTTGCTGGTGGCGCCGACCGCGCGCTTCCAGCGTCGGCTGCTGCTTGCGGCGTGCCCTGCAGGGTGCGGCCGTAGAAGTCGAAGCTGAGGTCGGCGTAGGCCTTCGGCAGCAGGCCGGCGCTCTGGTTGATGGTGTGGAAGACCAGCAGGTCCTTCCATGCCTGCAGCGGCTCGCTGGCGGTCAGCGCGGACAGGCCGGTGATCGCCGTCGGCTGCCAGGCGTCGATCTGCTGCTGGCCGTCCAGGCCGGCGGCCTTGAAGTAGCGCGGCCCAGTCGAGGCCGGGCGCCTTCTGCGCGAAGTCGGCCATGCGCCACGAGGTTGTTGGCCTTGTGCATGTCCTGGCTGTCGAGCAGGCTCGCCTGCGCCTTGGCGATCTTCGTTTCCAGGTCGAGGATGGCCTTGGCCTTGGCTTCGGCGTCGGCGATGCCGGCCTGCTTGCAGCAGCGCGCCGATGTAGGTCTGGTACTTGGCGCGCGTCGCGACCATGTGCGCGTCGTCGGACAGGTAGTAGTCGCGGCTGGGCATGCCCAGGCCGCCCTGCAGCAGGTAGGCGATGTTGCGCGAGGGATCTTCCAGGCCCTGCGTCACGAACAGGCCGAACAGGTTTTCGGTGTGGTAGTTGGTGGCGTTGATCGGATCGACGTCGGCGCGCAGGCGGCTGCCCAGCACGCGGGCCAGGTCGGTGCGCGATGCGATCGCGTCGATCTGCGCCAGCTCCGGCTTGAGCGGCGCCGAGGCCATGCTGCTCGATCGTGGCGGTGTCCATCCACGCGGCGTAGTAGTCGGCGATCTTGCGCGCGTTGCTGCCGGCGGCGGGATGACCGGCGCCGGCATTGCGGATCAGCTCGGCGGTGTTCTTCTCGGCCTGCTCGAACACCTTGAGGAAGGTGCCGGTGCTGGAGCGGTCGGCCGGAATCTGCGCCGTCTTCAGCCACTGGCCGTTGGCGTAGCGGAAGAAGTCGTCGCCCGGTTTCACGCCGTGGTCGATCCCGGCCAGGTCGATACCGGGGGGCTGGCTTGCCGGTGTCGCCGCCCATGCCGCGGGGCTGCACAGGATTGCCGTCATCAGAATCCATCGCATGCGTAGCATGATCGTTCCCATCGCGTTGAAGGATGTCCACGATAGTCCGCTGCGGCGGTGCCGTGGGCATGACCAATGGGCTACCTGGCGGATCAATGTGCGTCGAGCGGCGCGGCGGGCGCATGCGCCGGGGTGCGGCAGAAAGGCACCAGCAGCAGCGCGGCGACGAACATCCACGCCATCAGCCGGAACACGTCGTCGAAGGCCAGGTGGTCGCCGCGCGCGCCACCAGCTGCCTCAGCTCACCCTGCGCCATCAGCAGGGCATGGGCGGAGTCGGTGGTGTACTGGCCGATCCGCCCGGCCAACTGCGCCACCACCTCGGGTGCACTGCGGCTCGCCTCGCCGAGGCCCTCGCCGAAACGCGCGACGTGGATGCGGGTCTGATCCTGCAGCCAGGTGTTGACCACCGCGATGCCGATCGCGCCGCCGAGGTTGCGCATCAGGTTGAACAGGCCCGAGGCGTAGCGCAGCTCGGCGGCCGCGAAGCCGTTCAAGCGCCATGTTCACGCTCGGCACGATGCACAGCATGATCGCGAAGCCGCGCAGCACCTGCGGCCAGAACAGCGCGGCAAAACCCCATTCCGGCGTCATGCGGAGAACATCCACAGGCTGGCGGCAAACAGCAGCAGGCCGACGGTGATCATCCAGCGCGCGTCGACGCGCTGCGACAGGCGCGCCGCGACCACCGTGCTGAGGATCTGCGCGATGCCGGTGACGAACACCGTCGTGCCGATCTGCAGGCTGTTGTAGCCGCGCACGCGGCCCAGGAACACCGGCATCAGGTAGGTCGCCGCGTACAGGCCGAAGCCGATCACCAGGTTGAACACGCAGGCGAAGCACGAAGGTGGGCTGGCGGAACGGCGTCAGCTTGCACGATCGGCCCGGCCGAGCGGAACGAGCGCTCGAGGAACAGCGCGAAGCCGACCAGCGACAGCCACGCCGCGGTGGCGATCGTCGGGTCGCCGAACCAGTCGTGGCGCGGGCCTTCCTCCAGCACGTATTCGAGCCCGCCGAGGAACACCGCCATCGCGATCAGATGCACGTAGTCGATCTTCTTCAGCATCGCCAGGTTCGGCCGGTCGACCTTGCACCAGCAGCATCGACAGCACGGTGACGGCAATGCCCGGCACGATGTTGACGTAGAAGATCGAGCGCCAGCCGACCGCCTCGGTGAGCCAGCCGCCGACGGTCGGCCCCAGCGTCGGCGCCAGCACCGAGACCATGCCGAGGATCGCCGGGATCAGCGCGCGCTGCGGCCCGGTGAACAGCGCGAAGCCGGTGGCGAACACGGTCGGCACCATCGCGCCGCCGACGAAGCCCTGGATCACGCGGAACACGATCATCGACTCGATGTCCCAGGCCATGCCGCACAGCGCGCTGGCGAGGGTGAACAGTGCCGGCCGACAGCGCGAACAGCCAGCGCGTCGACAGCGCCTGCGCGAGGAAGGCAGAGAACGGGATCATCACCAGTTCGGCCATCAGGTAGCCGGTCTGCACCCAGCTGATCTCGTCCGGCCCGGCCGACAGCCCGGCCTGGACTCGTTCAGCGAGGCGGCGACGATCTGGATGTCGATCAGCGCCATGAACTGGCCGAACGCCATGACCCCGAAGATCAGGAACTTGCGCGGCAGCGGCAGGTCGGCAGGGGCGATGGGCGGTGGTTTGGGGAGTGGCGGCGAGGGCGTTCACGGGCAGCACTTGCATCGGTGGAAGATCATAGTATGATAATCATCATATTAAAAAGCGAGACCGTCATGCGCTACGACACCGAACACAAGCAGAAGACCCGCGCGAAGGTGCTGCAGGCCGCGGCGCGGGCAATCCGCGCGACGGCCCGGATCGCGTTGCCGTGGCCGCCGTGATGGCCGAGGCGGGGCTGACCCATGGCGGCTTCTACGCCCACTTCAAATCCAAGGACGAACTGGTCGCCGCGGCGATCGGCCAGATGTTCGAGCAGGCGCGCGAGCGCCTGGAGCACGAAACCGCAGGTCGCGATCCGACGGCAGGCCTGGCGGCCTATGTCGACTTCTACCTGTCGAAGAAACACCGCGATGCGCGCGGCTTCGGTTGCCCGATGGCGGCGCTGTCCTCGGACGTGCCGCGGCTGGCCGAGCCGGCGCGCGAGCAGTTTGCGCTCGGCGTGCAGCAGTCCACCGCGAGACTGGCCGGGAAGCTGGCCGCGCTGGGCCATGCCGAGCCCGAAGCGGGGGCGCGTTCGATGATCGCCGAGCTGATCGGCGCGCTGTCGCTGGCGCGCATCGAGCCCGATGCGAAACGCTCGGATGCGATCCTTGCCGCGTCGCGCGCACAGCTCAAGCAGCGCTTCGCCTTGAAGGCATCGCCACGATGAGCGCCGACGGTACACCGGGCGTGCCCGAGGCCGCCGTGCCGGCGCCGCCGCGTACGCCGTGGTCGCGCAAGCCGGTGCTGGTTGCGGCCGTGGCGCTGGTGATCGCGGTTTCCGGTGCGCTGTGGATCGCCGCACCCAAGCGCAGCGTCTCCACCGACAACGCCTACCTGCAGGCCGACAGCTCGGTGGTCGCGCCGAAGGTACGCGGGCTGGTGGCCGCGGTGCTGGTGCAGCACGACCAGCGCGTGCACCGCGGCGATCCGCTGGTACGCATCGACGCGGAGGAATTCGACGCGCGCGTCGCCTCGGCCGCGGCCGAACTGCAGAACGCGCGGTCCAGCGTCGCCGCCGCAGACGCCGCGCTGGTGGCGCTGGACGCGGAAGAGCAACTGGCCGGCCTCCAACGTACGCGCGGCGCAGACCTCGATCCGCTCGGCCGACGCGCAGCAGGCGCTGGCCGAAGCCGACCGCCAGCGTTTCGATGCGTTGATCGTCAGCGGTGCCGTGGCGCGCCGCGACGCCGAGCAGTACCGCACCGCGGCCGTCACCGCGCAGGCGAATGCCGAACACAGCCGCGCCGAGTTCGCGGTGAGCCGCAACCAGGCCGCGGTGACGCAGGCCAAGCGGCTGACCCTGCAGGCCAACCTGGCGCAGGCGGAAGCGACGGTGGCCAGCGCGAAGGCCGCGCTCGACCTGGCGCGGCAGGACCAGACCAACACCCTGGTGCGCGCGCCGATCGACGGCGTGGTCGGCGATCGCCAGGTCGAACCCGGCGACTACGTGCAGCCCGGTTCGCGCCTGCTCACCGTGGTGCCGCTGGACGCGCTGTACGTGATCGCGAATTTCAAGGAAACCCAGACCGCGCGCATGGTGGTCGGCCAGGACGCTGGCGTGGAAGTCGACGCACTGCCCGGCCAGACCCTGCACGGCCACGTCGAGAGTTTCGCGCCGGGTTCCGGCTCGCAGTTCTCGCTGCTGCCGTTCGAGCCGGGCACCGGCAACTTCACCAAGATCGTGCAGCGGGTACCGGTCCGCATCCGTTTCGATCCGGGCCAGGCCGCCCTGGCGCGGCTGCGTCCCGGGCTGTCGAGCACGGTCGTGGTGAAGCTGGGCACCCCGCCTTCCGCGCAAGCAGCGCGCTGAATACATGCAACGCCCGGCTTCGTCCGCAAGATCCGGATAGGCCATTCCGGCCGCCGTTCCCACAGTCGTACTCCCTTCCCGGAGGTTCCGATCCATGAAAATCCAGAACAGTACCGCTTTCGTCACCGGTGCCAATCGCGGCCTCGGGTTGGCCTATGCGAAGGCCCTGCTGGTCGCCGGTGCGCGCAAGGTCTACGCCGGTGCGCGTGATCCGTCGACCGTGCCGGCGCTGGACGGCCTCGTGCCGGTGCGGCTCGACGTCAACAATCCCGACGATGTTGCCGCCGCCGTGGCGCAATGCGGCGACGTCGATCTGCTGATCAACAATGCCGGCGTCATCGGCGGTGCCAGTCTGCTGGGCGCCGATGGCGTGGAGGCGCTGCGCGGGGTCATGGAAACCAATCTCTACGGCGTGGCGGCGCTGAGCCATGCGTTTGCGCCGGTGCTTGGCCGCAACGGCGGCGGCGCGCTGGTCAACATGCTGTCCGCGCTGAGCTGGGCGAGCCTGCCGGGCACTTCGGCGTATTCCGTTTCGAAAGCGGCGGCCTGGGCGCTCACCAATGGTTTGCGCAACGAGTTGCGCGGGCAGGGCACGCAGGTGGTCGCGGTGCATGCCGGCTTCATCGATACCGACATGGTGAAAGACGTCGATGCACCGAAGGCAAAGCCGGAGGACATTGCACAGGCGGTGCTGGCCGGCATCGAGGCGGGCGCTTCGGAAGTGCTGGCGGACGACACCGCGCGCCACGTCAAGGCCGGCTTCGGCGCGACCCCGTCGCTGTATCTCGGAGCCGTCGGTTGATCACTTCTCGATGCGGTAGTTGAAGCTGGCGCGGCTGAACTCGGTGGCCTGCTGCGCCTCGAAGTTCCAGCGCTTGCTGAGGCGGTAGCGCAGGGTGATCACTTCGCCGGGTTCGAACAGGCCCACGCCGTAGCTGAGGTACAGCCGCGGCGACAGGTACTTGCCCACGGTGAACGCCGAGCTGCCGCCGAGCGCCTCGTTGCTGGAGACGCCGATGTCGTCCACGCCCATCCGCGCGCCGATGCTCTTGGCCAGCAGGTCGCCGGCGGCCGAACCGAGCGCCTGCGCGGCGGCGCCCACCATGTCGCCTTCGCCGCCCTTCACCTGCGACAGCGGCTTCCCGGTGACCAGGTAGGACAGCGCGTCGGACTGCTCCATCACCGGGTTGGAGAACACGGTGAGGATCGGCCGCTGCGCGGTGCCGGACACCAGCAGGCCGACTTCCTGGCCTTCGTCGATGGTGGCGTTGGGATTGAGCTTGCGCACCGCGCGGAGGTTCAGCCCCGGGTTGTCGATCGGCGTGCTGGCGAACAGCAGCTGGCCGCGCTGGATCTGCAGGTTCTGACCATAAGCCCTGTAGGTGCCATCGACCGCGAGCTGGCCCTGGCCGGTGGTGGCGCGGCCGGGGCGCTCGACCACGGTGAGCGTGCCGCTGACGCGGCCGTCCAGACCCATGCCGACGACATGCGTCTTGCGGCCGAGATCCACCTTGACCAGGGCGCTGACCGGCAACTTGCTGGCGGCCTGCTGTTGCTGTTTTTCGTCGATCACCACCACGTCGGGCGAGGCCTGGGTGGCCCCGGCGCCGGGCAGCTTGTCGGCGTTTACCTCGGCGCTGTCGACGCTGAGCGCACCGCCGATGTCGATGCCTTTGGCGTCCTGCTTCACGGTCAGGTCGGGCGAGACCACCACCTTGGCGGCGGGAATGTCGGTAGCGGTGAACTGGCTGCCCTTGAGCGTCAGCAAGGTTTGCGCGTCGGCGCCGAGGCCGGCGTTGCCGGCGATGGCGAGCGTGCCGGCGCCCGACTTCACCTGGCCACGGATCAGGAACTGCCGCGCGTCGATGGTGCTCACCGTGAGCTGGCCCTCGCTGAGCTTGAGCCCGGCCGAGGGGACTTCGGCGGCGAAGCCGCGCATCTGGGCCTGGCCGGTGACCGCCGGTTGGTCGAGCGTGCCGGCGAAACGGAAGTTGCCGTCGACGCCACCCTTGACGTTGGCCAGTTCGCTGGTGAACAGCTCGACGAAGGCGAGGTTGTTCAGGCGCAGATCGAGCTGTCCGCCAAGCGCTTGCCGGGCGCCGCTGATCGTGACCTGGCCGTCCAGACGGCCGCCGTCGTCGAGACCGCCGTGTACCTCGATGCGCTGGCTGGCGGGCGCGAGGTCGGCGGTCAGGCGCAGCTGGTCATAGCGCAGCAGGGGCTCGTCGGCGCGATCGGTATAGCTGATCGTGCCTCGCGCGGAGCTGATCGCGGCGTTGCCGCTGAGCGCGCCGGCGGCGCTGCGGCGAATCTTGCCGCTGCCTTCGATGATGCCGTCGGCGCGCATCGGCAGGTCGGCGTTGCCGCTGGCGTTCAGCAGCAGCGCCAGCGGCAACGCCTGCAGCCGGTAGCTGGCGTCGAGGTTGCCGGGTTTGTCCCGCCTCGCGGTCACGCACAGCTGGGGATCGCCGGCGCTCAGGCACAGTTCGGACAGGCTCATCGCGCCGTCGTTGTAGCCGAGCTGCGAGGGTTGCAGCAGGCGCCAGCCGGGCATGCCTTGCGGTTCCAGGTCGAGCGTGGAGAGCGTGCCGTTCCATGCCGATCCTTTCAGCGCTCCGTGCAGGGCGAGCGAGCCGGAGAGCTGGCTGCCGCGGGCGTCCACGCTGAGGCGATGGTTGCCTTCGCTGCCTTCGGCGAGCAGGTGCAACTGGCGGAACAGCAGGCCTTGCAGGGAGGCGTTGCCGGTCTGCAGCTCCAGTTTCCCCGCCAGGCGGCTGGTATCGGGGAGGCCGACGATCAGGCGCAGCGTGTCGATCCGCTGTTGCCGCCAGGCCAGCGACTGGCCATGCAACTGGCCGTTGATGCTCAGCTTCGGCAGCTTGCCGCGGAGACTGAAATGGCCGTCCAGACGTCCGCTCGCATTCGGCAACCAATCGCCGAGCGAGGCGATGGCCAACTGCAGGTCGGCATCGTTGCTGGCGCCGGGACGGGCCGTCAGCTCGATGGTGCTGCCACCCGAGGCCAGCTCGCAGCTGGCCGTCCACGACTTCGTCCGGCTGACAGGTGCAACTTGCCGCTGCCGGCGAGCGCGCGTTCGCGCAGCTTGCCGGCCAGTTGGCGGATGTCCAGCGTGGCCTCGGGGCCGTTCTTCGGCAGGTTGCCGCGGCTGGCGATGTCGAAATCCAGTGCGCCGTTCCAGCCGGCAAACAGCTGGCCGGGATCGAGCTTGTCGGCGCTGGCCTCGGCCTGCCACGCCAGGTTCGGCTGCAGGGTCAGCGTGCCGTGCGCCTGCAGGCCGCCGCTGCGCCTGTTTCAATTGCCAGCGTGTGCAGGGTGACGAGCTGTGCCGTGCCGTCCAGGTTCAGCGCCAGCTTCGCGGGTTTGCCGGGCGGGCCGATGTCGACGTCGCCTTCGGCGTGGTAGGCATCGGCGCTGCCGCTGGCCTTGAGCGCGCCGTGGCTGGCCAGCGTCTGGCCGGCCAGGTCCGCCGGCAGCAGCAGGTCGTTCCAGCGGATATCCAGTGCGGCGCTGATCGGCTTGGCGGCCAGTTGCACGGTACCGCTGGCTTCCAGGCTGCCCTTGATCTGCGGCGAGCCGAGCTTGAGCTGCTGCAGGGTCAGCGTGTTGAAGTCGTGACTGAACTGCGCGCGCAACGGCTGCAGCAGCAGCTGGTAGTCGTTGAGCTCGAGCCGGCCGTCGAGCGTGCCGCTGTAACGGTCGCCGTGCCCTTGCACGGCGATCGCCAGCGCCTTCAGCGAACTGTCGCCGAGCAGCGGTTTCGGGTCGAAGCGCGGCGCGTCGAGCCGGCCGGTCCAGGCGTAGTCGCCGCTCTGGATCAGCTCCAGATGCAGTTGCACCACCGCCGGGGCGGTGAGCTTGAGGTCGAGCTGCGCCTGCTTGCCGTCGCTGTGCGCATCGAGGCTGCCGGCGTAGTCGGTGTCGCCGACTTTCCAGGCGAAGCCGGCCTTGCCGTTGCCCTGGTAACGCGTGCCGATCGCCAACGTGCCATCCAGATTGGCGTGGCCGTCGGGCGCCTGCAGAACGAGCTGGCGCAGTTCGATGCCGCGATCGGTCCAACTGCCGGCCAGGTCGAGCCGGTCGGAGGCGAACAGCGGCTGGCCGTCCTGCGTCACCTTCAGCGTGCCGACGTGCGCGCGGTCGAGGATCAGTTCGATCGGTGGCTGCAACGAGAAGCTGGCGGAGCGGGAGGTGTCGTTCGGTGCGGATTTGGGCAGGGTCACGTCGACGCCATCGACGTCCAGCGCGAGCACATGCAGGCGTCTGGCCAGCAGCGGCCAGAAGCGCAGGTCCAGATGCGCCTTCGCCACGGTCGCCACGGTGCCCTTGCCGTCGTCGTAACGGATACCGGCCAAGTCGAGCGGGCCGAGCAGGCGGCCGCGCGCCTGCTGCACCGTGCAGCGCGCCATCGGTGGCGGACTGTGCCCGGGCGAGTGCGAAGCGCAGGCCGGAGCCGGTGCCGAGCAGCCACCACAGCGTCGCCGCCACGACCAGCAGCAGTGCGGCGAATGCGATGGCGATGCGCTTGAACCACTTCATGCTGTCAGCTTGCTCCGCTTGCCTTCAAACCGTGCCCGTTGAGCCTTTCTCGAATCCTGTTGTCACAAATCCGGCCCGATCACCAGATGCAACTGGATGCCGTGCGCGCGATCGTCGTGGACCGGCGTGCCCAGGTCGACGCGGATCATGCCCACCGGCGAGCGCCAGCGCAGGCCGAGGCCGGCGCCGATCTTCGGCCGGTAGTCGGTGCCGCTGAACGCGTTGCCGGTGTCGACGAAGGCGGCCATGCCCCAGTTGCGCGTGAAGTAATGCTCGACCTCGGTGCTGGCGACCAGCAGGTGGTGGCCGCCGATGACGCGGTCGGCGCTGTTGCGCGGGCCGATCGACTGGTAGCCGTAGCCGCGCACCGAGCGGTCGCCGCCGGCGAAGAAACGCAGTTGCGGCGGCAGCGCGGCGAAGTCGTCGGTCCAGGTGATGCCGGCGCTGCCGCGCAGGATCAGCCGGTTGCGGCCTGCGCGTGCCGAACGCGCGGATCCACTTCGCGTCGGCGGTCAGCTGCGCTGAAGCTGGCATCGGACAGCAGGCTGCCGGCGGTGCTGCGCGCGGCGACGCTGAGCGACCAGCCGCGGCGCACGAAGTCGGGGTTGTCGGCCTGCTTGCGCGTCAGCGCGGCCTCGCCGAATACCAGCGTGCTGCGGCCGTGCTCGATGCCGGGCGTGTTGTCCGGTTCGCCGCCGCGCTTGCCCACGGTGAACGTGCCGGACAGCGCATGCACGCCCAGCGTGCGGGTCCAGCCGTGCCACTGGCGGGTCTCGTTGCCGACCAGTTCCAGCGTGCGCGATTGCGAGGTGGCGGTGTTGGCGTCGCGGAAGTTCGCGCCGAAGTTGTAGCTGCGCTGGTTGTCGCCGGGCAGCGGGATCGAGTACAGCGTGGACAGCGTCTTCAGCTTCTGCGCCACCACCAGTTCGTTCTTCCACTTGTGCCCGCGCCGGTTGACCCAGCGCCGCTCCATGCCGCCGCGCACGCCGAAGCCGGTGTCGGTGCCGATGAACGGGCCGCCGGTGTAGATCGTGCGTTTGGCCGGCGCCAGCTGCACGTTGACGTCGACCACGCCGTTCTTCGCCTCGTCCACGTCCGGCATCACGTTGACCACCGCGAAATAGTCCGCACCGTTCAGCGCCTGCTGCAGCTCCAGCAACTGGCTCTGCGAAAAGTAGTCGCCGGACTTGAACGGCACGTAGCGATCGAGGAAGCCGTCGTCGAACTGCGAACCCTCGAAGTGCACCTGGCCGTAGCGGTAGCGCGGCCCGGCCTCCCACGCCAGCTTGATCGTGGCGCTGTGGTTGGCGCGGGTCACTTCGACCCGGTGGGTGACCAGGCGGGCGTCGAGGAAACCGTTGGCGGTGAGCTGCGCGCTCAGTGCATCGCGTGCCGCGTCGTAGACGCCGTGATCCAGCGGTTGGCCCTTGAGTCGTTCGATCGCGCGCTTGCTGCGGCGGATCGACGGCAACCGCGGCGGCATCCCGGTCCAGCTGCAGTTCGACCGCGGTGATCCGGACCGGCTCGCCCGGTTTCACGTGCAGGGTTACCCGCCAGTTCGTGCCGACTTGCTGCAGGGCGCCGGTGACGGCGGCGTCGTAGTAGCCGTACGGTTCCAGCGCCTTCCTGGCCTGGTCGGGCGCGCGCTCGTAGCAGACGCCGGATCTGCGCGTCGCTGACCTCGCGATTCGCGTATTGCGACAGTTCGACGCCGGCGACCACGGCGCTTTTCAGCGGATCCTCCACCCCGTCCACCGCCAGTTGCACGCCGGCATGGGCCTGCGGTGCCAGCAGCAATAGCGGCAGCAGCAGGATGCTCAGGCGTCGGCGGAGTCGGCGCATGCGTGGGATTCCGTCCTCGGGGGCGGGTGCCTGGGGGAGGATGCAGCTTACCCAACTTCATGTGGGCTTCGTATGAATCCCGGCCGCGGCCATGACGCCGGAGCCAGAGCACGTACTCGATGTGCCGACGCGGCCTTGGCCGCCTCGGCAGGCGGCATCAACCGGCCTTGTCGCCGGCCTTGTGCGCGATCCACGCGCCGATCACCGCCGAGACGTACGGGATCGACTGCGCCGCCAGGATGAACATCCACAAGGTGCCTTCGATGTAGCGCGTGCCGTAAGCCCAGCGCCATGCCGACGATGCACAACATCAGCGCCAGCGCCATCAGCAGCTCCTCGCGCACCGGCGCGAACGCGGCGAAGCCGACTCGCCCAGGCGCCGGCTCTTGGCGGTCACCACGAACGAGGTCTTCTCGCGGGTCAGCCCGTGCAGGATGCCGCGGGCGATCGCGTGCGACAGGCCCATGCTGGCCAGCGAGGCCATCAGCGTGTCGTACCAGCTGCACGGCACGCGGGCGCGGTACAGCACGATGCCGAAGATCGCCTTGGCGAAGAAGAAGCCGATCACCGGGATCAGGAACAACTGCATCGGCAGGCTGAAGTACTGCGGATACGCCACCATGCCGGCGGTCCAGAACAGCGCCATCAGGGTGAAGATCAGGTGCAGCGCGTCGGCGAACCAGCTGAACCAGCCGGTGAGGAAGTGGAAGCGCTGGCCGGCCGAGAGCGGGCCCTTCTGCGTCATCCAGTTCCAGCGACCCTTGAGGATCTGCATCGCGCCGAACGCCCAGCGGTAGCGCTGGCTCTTGTACGCCTTGAAGTCGGCCGGGGTCAGGCCCTTGCCCATCAGCTCGTCGACGTAGACCAGCTCGTAGCCGGCGTGCATCAGGCGCAGGCCCAGCTCGGCGTCCTCGCAGATCGTCCACTCCGACCAGCCGCCGGTGCCTTCCAGCGCGCTGCGCCGGACCATCGTCATGGTGCCGTGCTGGATGATCGCGTTGCGCTCGTTGCGGTGGTGCATGCCGATGCGGAAGAAGCCGTCGTATTCCCACGCGGTCATCCGGCGGAAGGCGTTGTGCTCGAACTCGCGGTGCGCCTGCGGGCACTGCACCACGGCGACCTTCGGGTCGTGGAAGTAGCCGGTGAGGGCGGCCAGCCAGTCGGCGCGCACTTCGTAGTCGGCGTCGATCACCGCCACCACGTCGGCGGCCGGATCGGTTTCCTTCAGGCCGAAGTTCAGCGCGCCGGCCTTGTAGCCGGGCCACGGTTCCAGGTGGAAGAAGCGGAAGCGCTTGCCCAGCTTCTCGCAGTATTCCTGCACCGGTTTCCAGACTATCCGGGTTCTTGGTGTTGTTGTCGATCACCAGCACTTCGTAGTTCTGCGTAGTCCAGCGCGGCCAGCGAATCGAGCGTGACGATCACCATTTCCGGCGGCTCGTTGTAGCAGGCCAGGTGGATCGACACGAACGGCTGCTTCTCGGGCGGATCGGGCTTCAGCATGCCGGCGTGGCGCATCCACTTCGCGCCGCCACAACACCTCGGTGAACTCGAAGCCGTTGATCAGCAGGATCGCCAGGATCGCGATCTGCGCCGGGAACAGCAGCGTGAGCATGGTCCAGTCGATCCAGCTCAGGTAGAAGTTGAACGGCAGCGTGGCCGACCACACGATCAGGCCGCAGGCCAGCTGGATCAGGGCGCAGAAGAACAGCCGCCCCATCAGCTTGAAGCGGCTGAAGCGGCGCGCGAAGAAGATCATCGGCAACAGCGCCAGCAGGCTCGCGGCCAGTCGCCTTCCACGGCCAGGCCGGTGTCCTCGACCACCGGCCCGGTCAGCGGGAACTTCAGCTGGCGGTCGGCATTGAACATGCCCCAGTACGCGCCGGTGCGGCCTTCGCCGAGGTTCTCCTTCCACGGCTGGTCGAACGCTTCCAGCAGGTAGTAGTCGATGTGCTCGAGCTTAGCCTTGTTCATCCAGTCGCGGATGAAGATCGCCTCGTTGGACACCGACGGGTCCGCGTACTCGTGGCGGTCGCCGTTCGAGGGCCAGCCGATCTCGCCGACCACCACGGGCTTGTCCGGATAGTGCTGCTTGATCGACTGGTACGCGCCGTAGGCGGCGCGCCACTGCGTCATGGCGCGCTATGCCGTTCCAGAACGGGAACAGGTGGATGGTGATGTAGTCCACGTGCTGGGCCAGCTCGGGATACTTCAGCCAGATGTAGTCCGGCTCGGCGATCGACACCGGCTGGCGCACGGCGGCGCGCACGCGATCCAGGTAAGCCATCATCTGTTCGGGCGTGAGGTCGTTGCGGAACAGCACCTCGTTGCCCACGATGACGCGGGTGATCGTGTCCGGATAGGCACGCGCCTTGGCGATCAGCAGCTCGATCTCGCGCTCGTTGTTGTCCAGGCGCTTGTCGATCTCGGCGCCGGCCATCACCTTCAGGCCTTCCTTCTGCGCCAGCCGGTACAGCTGCGGATTCTGCTGCATCGTGTAGGTGCGGATGTGGTCCGTGTACCGGTGCAGCAGCTTGAGGTCGGCGGCGATTTCGCCGTCGCTGGGGAAATCCTGCTTGAACGGGCTCTGGTAGCGCTGGAACACCGACAGCGCGAAGCCGCCGATCTTGCCGTGCCAGTCTTCAGGGCCGCGCGGCAGGTTGCCATACCACCACAGCCCGATATTCATCGCCGCGACGATCAGCGCGAGCACGATCGCGGTGAATAGCGGATACCGGCTGTCGTGGTTTGCTGCGGTGGCGCTCAAAAAGATCCCCAGGGAGGCTTCGCCCAACCGGCGGTAGAGCCGCAGAAGCTTAGCGAGTTTGAGGGCAACGGCCAATGAATCCCGCATCCGGGCGGGAATCCGGCCGTCGGGTTGCCGGGCGCGGGTTGGTCGGAAGCCGCGGATGCATGTGATCGGCGCGCGACGGTCCCTGACGTCCCCAGGTCAACCGCGCCGGTGCGCCTGGCAGTCGATGGTTGCTCTGCGACGTGCAGCAATGCGCTTCTCCGCCCGTCCACCACGACCTTTTGAGCTACAGTCCGGGTACAAGCCGCATCGTTCCGGCGGCGTTCGCAGTGGTCGTCGTCCGTGGTGCAGGGCACTGCATGTTTTGGGGATCACGTGCGACGACTTACCTGGCGTTTCTTTCTGCTGGCGCTTGCGTTCCTGTGCCTGTGCCGGCTTGGCCTTGCGCTGTGGCTGTGGCCACGGGTGGAACCGGCGGGCGGTCTGTGGCCGGTGCTTGTCGGCGGCCTTCGCGTCGATCTCAGTCTGTTGGCGATGATCTGCGCATTCCCGGCGCTGCTGTCGCCGTGGCTGGGGCATCGACACGGGCCCACCCGCCTCACGGCCTGGTGGTATCGGACGTGGTGGCTGCTGTTCGTGTTGCTGGAAGTGTCCACGCCGCAGTTCATCCTGGAATACGACACCCGCCCAAACCGCCTGTACGTGGAGTACCTCAACAGCCCGCGTGAGGTATCGGCGATGTTGTGGCACGGCTACAAGGGCGTGCTGCTGGTCGGGATGCTGGTGCTGCTGCTGCTGGGCTGGCTGGGTTTTCGCTGGCTGCGGGCGCGATCCGATGGCGCAAGCCTGAAGTTGTGGTTGCGCCCGCGTGGTGACCGTGCTGGCGTTCGTGGCTGTTGTTTCTGGCCGCGCGCGGCACGCTCGATCATCGTCCGCTGAATGCCTCGATGGTGGCGTTCAGCAACGACGCGATGATCAACAGTTTGCCGCTGAACTCGCTCTACAACGTGGTCAACGCGATTCGCGGGATGCGCAACGAGCGTTCGGCGGCGCAGATCTACGGCGGCATGCCGGAAGCGGAAATGCAGTGGATCGTGCGCACCGCGGCCGGCCTGGAAGGACCGATGCTGGATCCGCAGCACCCCAGCGTGCACCTCCAGCAGGCCTCGGCGAAACCGGCGAAGCCGCTGAATCTGGTGATCATCCTGGAGGAGAGCCTGGGCGCGCAGTACATCGGCACGCTGGGCGGGGACAAGCTTTCGCCGCAGTTCGATGCGCTGGCGAACGAGGGCTGGCTGCTGGCGCGGACCTATGCCACCGGCACGCGCTCGGTGCGCGGACTGGAAGCGATCAATACCGGCTTTCTGCCGACCCCGGCCGAGGCGGTGCTGAAGTTGCCGCGCAGCCAGCACGGCTTCTTCACCCTGGCCGGCCTGCTTGGCGAGTTCGGTTACCACTCGCGCTTCATCTACGGCGGCGAGGCGCATTTCGACAACATGAGCTCGTTCTTCCTGGGCAACGGTTTCGCGAGGTGATCGACCGGCCGAAGTTCGCGGTGACACCCGGTTTCGTGGGTTCGTGGGGAGCTTCGGACGAGGACATGTTCAACGAGCTGCACCAGCGGTTGATGCAGGATGGCGACCGGCGCCAGTTCACGTTGGCCTTCAGCGTCTCCAACCACACCCCGTGGGAATACCCGGCCGGCCGCATCCAGCCCAGCGAACCGGCGGCCAGCGTGGAGAACACGGTGCGTTATGCGGACTGGGCGCTCGGGCAGTTTTTTGCCCGCGCGAAACGGTCGCCGTACTGGGATCACACCGTGTTCCTGATCGTGGCCGATCATGATTCGCGCGTGTTCGGCGCCGATCTGGTGCCGGTGAAGCACTTCCAGATCCCGGCCCTGATCCTGGGCGCAGGCGTGCCGGCACAACGCGACGAGCACATCGTCAGCCAGATCGATCTGGCCCCGACCCTGCTGTCGCTGATCGGCATCAGCAGCGTGCATCCCATGCTGGGTGCCGACCTCACCGTGCATTACCCCGACCGCGCCATCATGCAGTACGGCGACAATTACGGTTATCTGAAACACGACCAGTTGCTGGTGCTGCAGCCGGGCCAGCCAGCCGAGCAGTTCCACTACGAGAAGAATGGCGAGAAGCTCACCCAGGTTCCGGTGGAACCGTCCCTGGGCAAGCTGGCGCTGGCCCACGCGTTGTGGCCGAGTTGGGCGTACTTCAACCAGCGTTATGTGTTGCCGCCCCGATCCATGCAGCCGTCTGCACCGACGTCCGCCGCGAGCGTGGCCAGGCCGGTGGACGCGGAGAAGTGTTGCGTGACGCGGCAGCTGTAACGAAGAAACCCGGCGCGAGCCGGGTTTCTTCCTTGATGGTGCGGGCAGCGGCGATCAGCGCAGCAGCGAGCGCAGCATCCAGGCGGTCTTCTCATGCGCCTTCAGGCGGCCGGTGGCCATGTCGGCGGTGCCGTCGTCGCCGGCGGCATTGGCGGCCTTGAGCGTGTCGCGCGCCGTGGCCGCGGCCACTTCGTGACCTTCGACCAGCTGGTTCACCATCTCCTTCCATTCCGGCACGCCGGATTCTTCCTTGATCGAGCTGAGCTTGGCGAACTGGCTGTAGGAACCGGGAGCGAACACATCCAGCGTGCGGATGCGCTCCGCCACCTCGTCGGCGGCCAGCCACAGTTCGTTGTACTGGGTTTCGAACATCAGGTGCAGGCTGTTGAACTGCGGGCCGGTGACGTTCCAGTGGAAGCTGTGGGTCTTCAGGTACAGCGAGTAGGTGTCGGCCAGCAACTTGGACAGGTGCCTGGCGACCGTTTCGCGATCCTTCTTGCCGATGCCGATGGAAATGGCCATGTGCTGCTCCTTCAGTGGTGAGTCGATGGATCAACAGTAGCGGCTCGATGGCCGCGGTTGAAATGAATCCTTCGCATGTCGCCGATAGCTGGCGGCTATCGGGCCGGCGTGTCGCAGCAGTTATCATGTGCGGTCCGATGAATGACGCCCAGCCGCCCACTGCCGATTCCGCCGCCGACCCCGGCCTGCGCAACCTGCGCCGGCAACTGGATGCGGTGTCCAGCCGCGACTTCGGCCGCCTGCTGGGACGCTGGCGCACGCTGTCGCGCCGACCCGACGAGAACAAGCTTGCGGCATTGCGTGCGGATATCGAGCGCTCCGCGTCCAAACGCCGCGCGCGTGTCGCGGCCAAGCCGGAGATCCGGCTGGACGAATCGCTGCCGATCAGCGCGCGCGGCGAGGACATCGTCAAGCTGATCCGCGAGCACCAGGTGGTGGTGATCGCCGGCGAGACCGGCTCGGGCAAGACCACCCAGCTGCCGAAACTGTGCCTGGCCGCCGGCCGCGGCGAGGCCGGCATGATCGGCTGCACCCAGCCGCGCCGGCTGGCCGCGCGCTCGGTGGCGCGCCGCGTGGCGGAGGAACTGGGCACGCCGCTGGGCGAGATCGTCGGCTTCCAGGTGCGCTTCAACGACCAGGTGTCCGAGCGCAGCCTGATCAAGTTCATGACCGACGGCATCCTGCTCGCCGAGACGCAGGGCGATCCGTGGCTGAGCGCGTACGACACCATCATCATCGACGAGGCGCACGAGCGCAGCCTCAACATCGACTTCCTGCTCGGCTACCTGAAGCGGCTGGCGTTGAAGCGGCCGGAGCTGAAGATCATCGTCACCTCGGCGACGATCGACACCGCGCGCTTCGCCGAGCACTTCGGCGGCGCGCCGGTGGTCGAGGTGGAAGGGCGCGCGTATCCGGTCGAGCTGCGCTGGCGCTCGCTGGACGAGATCGCCGCACGGCAGGGTCGCAGCAAGGACATGCAGCAGGGCAGCGCCGAACACATCGCCGCGGTGCTGGATGAAATCAGCCACGAGGATCCGCGCGGCGACGTGCTGGTGTTCCTGCCCGGCGAGCGCGAGATCCGCGACGCGCACCAGCTGCTGTCGCGCCGGCAGTACCGCGAGACCGAGATCATGCCGCTGTACGCGCGGCTGTCCGCCGGCGACCAGGATCGCGTGTTCAAGCCCGGCGTGAAGCGCCGCGTGGTGCTGGCCACCAACGTCGCCGAGACCTCGCTCACCGTGCCGCGCATCCGCTATGTGATCGATACCGGCACCGCGCGGGTGAAGCGCTACAGCCAGCGCAGCCAGCTCGAACGGCTGCATGTGGAGCCGGTCTCGCAGGCCGCGGCCGACCAGCGCAAGGGCCGCTGTGGCCGCGTCGGACCGGGCATCTGCTACCGGCTGTACGACGAGGCGGATTTCGCCGGCCGCGTCGCGTTCACCGATCCGGAGCTGCTGCGCTCGTCGCTGGCCAACGTGATCCTGCGCATGCTGGCGCTGCAGCTGGGCGAGGTGGACGAGTTCCCGTTCCTGGAGGCGCCCGACCCGCGCGTGGTCGCCGACGGTTTCCGCCGGCTCACCGAGATTTCCGCGATCGACGACGCGCGCAAGCTCACCGCGATCGGCCGCACGCTGGCGCGGCTGCCGATCGACGTGCAGCTGGCGCGCATGCTGGTCGAGGGCGAGAAACTGCATGCGTTGCGCGAGCTGCTCGTCATCGTCGCTTTCCTCAGCATCCAGGACCCGCGCGAGCGCCCGGCCGATGCGCGTCAGCAGGCCGATGCCGCGCACGCCGTGTTCGCCGATCCGAAATCCGACTTCGTCGGCGTGCTGAACCTGTGGCGCGCCTACCACGGTGCGCACGAGGAGCTGACCCAGTCGAAGCTGCGCGACTGGTGTTCGCGGCATTTCCTCAGCTTCATGCGCATGCGCGAATGGCGGGAGCTGCATCGGCAGCTGATGCTGGTGGTGCATGAAATCTGGGGAACGGGGAACGGGGAGCGGGCAACATCGGTTGTCCGGCAACCTGCGATTCCTGCCTCTGGCAAAGGCAGCGGTCTGATTGGAAAGCGGAGCGCATCCGGCAGCGCGCAACTCCAAGTTCCCCTTTCCCCGCGACCGTCAGGAAGTCCGCCTGCGGGATTGCCCGTTCCCGATCCTGCCTACGAAAACATCCATCGCTCCCTGTTGGCCGGCCTGCCCACCCAGGTCGGCCGCAAGGACGAGAAAGGCATTTATCAGAGCACGCGCGAGCGCAAGTTCCACGTGTTTCCGGGCTCGGCGCTGGCCAAGGCGCCGCCGAACTGGATCTTCTCCGCGCAGATCCTCGACGTGGGCGGGCGCGTGTGGGGCATGGCGAACGCGCGGGTGGAGCCGCTGTGGATCGAGCAGCAGGCGGCGCATCTGCTGCGCATGCATTGTCGCGATGCGCACTGGTCGAAGAAGCGCGGCTGCGTGGTGGCGTACGAGCAGGTCAGCCTGTTCGGCCTGGTGCTGGTGGAGAAGCGGCCGGTCACGTTCCAGCAGCAGGATCCGGCCTGGCTCACGCGATCTTTCTGCGCGAGGCGCTGGTGCGTGGAGATATCGACAGCCGTGTCGACTTCGTGCGCGCTAACCAGCGCGTGCTGGAGGAGGCGCTGGGCATCGAGGCAAAGCAGCGCCGCGAAGGCCTGATCCGCCATGAGGATGATCTGGTCGCCTTCTTCGAAGACAAGCTGCCCGAGGACATCGCCAGCAGCCGCGCGCTGGACGCGTGGTACCGCAAGGCGCGCCCCACCGAGCAGGCCGCGTTGCGCTGGTCGCTGGATGACGTGATGGTCGGTGGCGCGGGGCTGGATGCGAAGGCGTTTCCCGCGACACTTGATATTCCGCCGCTGGCCATGGATGGCCGAGTGCCGCGCGCGCAGGCGACGGCAGGGATGCCGGAGGTAGAGCAATGCACGGAGCAATTGCCGGATGCGCAGGAGCGGCCACAACGCTACAAACTCGAATACCGTTTCGTCCCCGGCGACGAAGCCGACGGCGTCACCCTGCACCTGCCGCTGGCGATGTTGAACGCGTTGCCGCCCGCGCGCTGCGAATGGCTGGTGCCCGGCCTGCTCGCCGACAAGGTGGCCGAACTGATCCGCGGCCTGCCCAAGGCGCTGCGCCGCAACTTCGTGCCGGCGCCGGATTTCGCACGGGCGTTTGTCGAAGCCGAGTCGCCGCGCGACGAGCCGCTGGCGAAGGCGTTGGCGACGTTCCTGAAGCGCGCCACCGGCGTCGACATTGCAGCGGCGGAATTTTCTGCCGTCGAACTGCCGCCGCACTTCCTGATGCGCTACCGCTTGCACGACGAGCGCGGCAAGACGCTGGCCAGCGGCCGCGACCTGGCCGCGTTGCGCGGGCAATGGGAAGGTCAGGCGCGCGAGGCGTTCTCGCGCAAGACCGACATCGAGCTGACCCGCGAAGACGTGGCCAGCTGGGATTTCGAGGAGATCCCGGCGCAGGTGCGTTCGGACGGCGGCCTCACCGCGTTCCCGGCGCTGGTCGATCTGGGCGAGACGGTGGCGTTGCGCGTGTTCGAGCGCAGCGACGAAGCGCGCGCGGCGCATCGGCAAGGCGTGGTGCGGCTGCTGCGCAATGCGCTGGCCAGCGAGGCGAAGCAGGCGCGCCGACGCCTGCCGATCGGCAATGCACTGGCCTTGAAGTACGCGCCGCTTGGCAGCGTGGACGGGCTGCGCGAGGATCTGCTCGAAGGCGGCTTCGGCGACCTGCTCGAACAGCATGAGCTGGACGTGCGCACGGCCGGCGCGTTCGAGAAGCTGCGCACGCAGTTTTCGCGCGAGCTGTTCGGCGCCGGTGTCGAACGGCTGAAACTGGCCGAACCGATGATCGAGGCGCAGGCCGAGTTGAAACCGTGGCTGCAGCCGCCGCTGCTGGGCTTCGCCCGCGCCAGCTACGACGACTTGCGCGAACAGTTCGATGCGCTGCTCACGCCGGGCTTCCTGCGCGAATTGCCGCCGGCGCGGCTGGCGCACTACCCGCGTTATCTGAAGGCAATGCGCCTGCGCGGCGAGCGGTTGCGCCAGGACCCGGCGAAGGACCAGCAGCGCATGCTGCAAGTGATGCCGTACTGGCGCGCGTATCTGCAGTACCGCGCCGCCGGTGCCGATGCGGCCGGCGCTGGCCGAGCTGCGCTGGCTGATCGAGGAGTGGCGCGTATCGCTGTTCGCGCAGGAATTGAAGACCGCCGAACCGGTTTCGGCAAAGCGGTTGGCGAAGGCATTGGCGGCGCTGGGCTGAATCTCCCGGTCAACGCACGCGTTTGACGTGGGCAGAGTCGTTGCAGCCGTCCACGTACATCAGCCAGTTGCCGAGCATCGACGGCTTGACCTTGACCGCAGGGTTGTCCGAGCTCATGCAGGAAGGCGTGTCCGTGCCGACCTGCTCCCACATCTGGCCGTTGTCCAGCGTGAATTGGCTGTGGCCATGCCAGCCGTCGAAGTGACCGACGATATGCGCGTTGATCTTGCTGCGCTTTTGCGTCTCGGTGTAGAACACCGGTTTGCCGCTGGCGTCGACCATCTTGGTGACGGCCTTGTCGTGCTTGCGCAGCCAGTCGTCGAGGTTCTGCAGTTCCTGCGGCGACAGCTTGTCCAGCCCGGCCGCCTTGAATTCGGCACTGCTCATGCGCTGCTGCAGGTCGTCGGCCTGCTGCGCGTGCACGGACAGGCAACACAGCGGCAGCGCGAGCAGCAGCGACCGGATCAGGTGACGCGGACGGGTCGACATGGGCGCATTCTCCGGGCAGGGAAACGGGCGGGACGATTCTGCGCGATAAACCGCTCCCCGGCCAGACGCATCGGTGGCCGTGGCCGCCACCGATGCGAATCCGTAGGGCGGCGTGCCGCGGGTGAACGCTGATCCTGCGCGGTAAGCTGGTCGTGCGCCAAGCGTTGGCGGAACATGCCAGCCAGTGACGACGGATGCAATGCCTGCCGTAGCGCCGGCCGATGAGGAAGATCGTTTCATGGTTCAAACCGTTTTCATTGCCACCACCAGCTTGCAGTCATGGCGCGACCGCGCCGGCACGTTGCCGCCGGTACTGGCCGACGTGCTGGATGCCTGCGCCACCCGTGCGGTGGACCAGGCCGGGTGCACCGACGTGCTGGACCTGCTCGGCATGCTCGGTTGCGATGCGCAAACCCAGGCAGCGGCGGTATGGTTCGAACTGGCGCGGGTCGACCCCGCGTTGTGGGCGGAACGCCGCGCGAAGCTGCCGGCGGACCTGCAGCGGCTGGTCGATGGCCAGCAGGCGGCCGAACAAGTGTGGGCGCTGCATGCGCAACGGCCGCCGCAGGGCGCAGCCGAAGGTTTGCGTCGCTTGCTGCTGGCGATCGTGCGCGACCTGCGCGTGGTGTTCGTGCTGCTGGCGCGCCAGCTGGCGCGGATGCGCGCGGTGGCCACCGCGCCGGAGGACCAGCGCCAGGCGCTGGCGCGGCTGACCCGCGACATCCACGCGCCGCTGGCGAACCGGCTCGGCATCTGGCAGCTGAAGTGGGAACTGGAAGATCTGGCATTCCGTTACCTGCAGCCGGAAATCTACCGCCGCATCGCGAACCTGCTCGACGAGCGCCGCACCGATCGCGAGGCGTTCATCCGCGACTCGCTGGACGAACTGCAGCGCGCGCTGG
This sequence comes from uncultured Gammaproteobacteria bacterium, assembly GCA_963739815.1. Lineage (GTDB taxonomy): Bacteria > Pseudomonadota > Gammaproteobacteria > Xanthomonadales > Rhodanobacteraceae > Rhodanobacter. The sequence goes on along the minus strand of CAVUBI010000001.1, from coordinate 1,834,956 downwards.
ACGCGGCCGGTATCCATGCCGAGCTGGCCGGGCGACCGAAACACATCTATTCGATCTGGAAGAAGATGCAGCGCAAGTCGCTGGACTTCTCCGACCTGTACGACATCCGCGCGGTGCGCGTGCTGGTCGACAACATCACCGACTGCTACGCCGCGCTGGGCGTGGTGCACTCGCTGCTGGCCGCACCTGCCGGGCGAGTTCGACGATTACATCGCGCGGCCCAAGGCGAACGGTTACCAGTCGCTGCACACTGCGGTGCTGGGGCCATCCGGCAAGACCCTGGAAGTGCAGATCCGCACCCACGCGATGCACCGCGCCAACGAGCTGGGCGTGGCCGCGCACTGGCGCTACAAGGAAGGCGGCAGCAGCGACGCCGAGTTCGAGGCGAAGATCGCCTGGATGCGCAAGCTGCTGGACAACGCGCGGCGAGGACGACCGTGCGCTGGCCGCCGAGCTGCAGACCGAGCTGCTGGAAGACCGCGTCTACCTGCTGACGCCGAAGGGCGAAGTGTTCGACCTGGCGCGCGGCGCCACCGTGCTGGACTTCGCCTACCTGGTGCATACCGAGGTGGGCCATCGCTGTCGCGGCGCCAAGGTCAACGGGCGCATCGTGCCGCTGACGTTCCAGCCGCAGAGCGGCGATCGGGTGGAAATCCTCACCGGCAAGGTGGCCGATCCCAGCCGCGACTGGCTGTCGCCGCATCACGGCTATCTCAACACGGCGCGGGCGCAAGGACAAGCTGCGTGCGTGGTTCCGCCGGATCGCCCACGACGCCAACCTCGCGGCCGGCCGCAGCATGTTCGAGCGCGAGCTGAAGCGCCTGGCGACTGTCGAACGCGGACGTGGGCAAGCTGCCGGCGCACTTCCACGTGAAGAACCAGGACGAGCTGCTGATCGCACTGGCGCTGGGCGAGATCACCCCCGGCCAGGTCGCCCGCGTGCTGCAGGAGGCGGCGCAGCCGCCGGAACCCGAGGTCACCCAATCCAGCGCGCCTGTGGCTTCGCGACACGCCACGCTCGATCACAGTGCACTCAGCATCGAAGGCATCGGCAACCTGCTTACCACCCTGGCGCGTTGCTGCCAGCCACTGCCCGGCGATCCGGTGCGCGGTTTCGTCACCAAGGGCCGCGGCGTCTCGGTGCATCGCGCCGACTGCAGCAGCCTGGCGCGGCTGGCGCAGGCGCGATCCGGACCGGGTGATCGAGGTGAGCTGGGGCAGCGCCGCGGCGCAAGCCTATGAGGTCGACATCGAACTGCGCGGCTACGATCGCAAGGGTCTGCAGAAGGACGTCACCAGCGTCGTCAGCAACGCCGGCACCCATATCATCGCCTCGTCCAGCCGGCTGTTCGTGCACACTGGCGAGGTGGAAATGCGCTTCACCCTGCGCGTGCGCGACTTCGAGCAGCTGTCGACCCTGCTCGGCAAACTGCTGGCGCTGCCGAACGTGATCGACGTGCGCCGGGTCGGCGTCGGCTGAATGACCGCGCAATGCCGGCGGCCGTGGGGGCAGGTGGCTGGCGGCCCGATGTTAAGCTGCATCGGTAGCCTCAACAGCGCCGAATCATGAGCGGACACCGCGACCAGCACGACGTACATCCACCGGTTCGCACCGAGCCCACCCTGGGTGATCTCGATCACCTGGACAAGCCGCGTGCGCCGGCCGGTGACGGTTTGCCGAAAGTGTCGGTCGAGCCGCGCCATCCGCGTGGCCGGGCGCGCGTGCCGGCCAAGCCCAGCCGCAGGCCGCGGCTGGCTGCTGCCGCTGCTGGTGCTGGTGGCAGCGCTGTTGATCGGCGCGATCTGGCTCAACCAGAACCGACTGCGCGGCATGGTGCCGCGCACCGACTTCAATACCGTGCTGACGCAAGCGCAGCAGGCATTGCAGGATGGCCGTCTGGACGGCCAGGACGGCACCAGTGCGCGCGAGCTGTTCCAGGCGGCGGCGGCGCTGGAGCCGGACAACGACCGCGCCCGCGAAGGGCTGCGCAAGGTCGGCCAGGCGGAACTGGCGCAGGCCGATGCCGCGCTGCAATCGGGCGACCTGACCCTGGCCACGCAGCAGGCTGCGGTCGCTCGCGAGCTGCTGGGTGGCGGCAGCGACATCGACCGGCTGGATCATGTCGATCAGCCGCGCTCGTGCCGCGCAGGTGCAGACCGTCGATCTGGTCGATCAGGCGCAGCAGGCGCTGGCCGCCGGCAAGCTGGAGGGCCCCGACGGTGCCGGTGCGCTGTACCAGCGCGTGCTGCGGGCCGACCCGGACAACTGCGGTAGCCATGCATGGACTCGACCAGGTCGGTTATGCGCTGGCGGTGCAGGCGCGCAAGGCGCTGGATGCGAAGGACGGTGCGGCTGCGGCGGCCAGCATCGAGCAGTTGGCCGCGCTGCAGCCGAACAACGGCGCCTTGCCGGCACTGCGCGCGATGCAGGCGCAGACCCGCAAGCAGGACAACAGCGCGCTGGATGCGGCGCTGAAGCAAGGCCAGGATGCCTTGCGCGCCGGGCGCATCGGCGGCGCCGGCAGCGACAGCGCGCTGGCGTATTTCCAGGCCGCGTTGAAGCTCGACCCGGACAATGCGCAGGCGCGTGCCGGCCTCGGCAAGGTGGCGCAGGCGTTGACCGTGCAGGCCAGTGCGGCGATCGACGCTGGCGACAGCATGCAGGCAGCGAAGCTGCTCGACCAGGCCGCGGAACTGGCGCCGAAATCGGCCGACCTCGCCGCCACGCGCGCGCGTCTGGACCATGCCTCGACGCCTGCGCCGGTGGCCGCCGAGGACGATACGCCGGTGCCGGCGCAGCCGGCCAGCCTGTCGCCGCAGCAGAGCGCGGCGATCGCGCGACTGGTGCAGCGTGCGCAGGTCGCCACGCAGAGCGGCAACATCATGATGCCGCCCGGTGACAGCGCCTACGACCTGTACCGCAGCGCGCTGGCCATCGACGGCAACAACGAGCCCGCGCTGCGCGGACTGCGCGCCTTGCCGGGGCAGGTCGAGCAGCAGTTCAACCAGGCGCTTGCCGCCGGCAACCTGGGCCAGGCCAGCGACATGCTGGCCAATCTGGCCGAACTGGCGCCCGGCGACGCCACGCAGGGCGCGCTGGGCAACCGGCTGGCCGGCGCGTGGCTCGACCAGGCCGAGCAGCAACTGGCGCGCGGCGACCGCATCGGCGCCAGCCAGTCGCTGGATCGCGCACGCAAGCTGGCGCCCAGCCAGTCCGCGCGTGCTCGATCTGAGCGCCCGCCTGCAGAGCGGCGGGTAGCGCGGCATGACGGTACTGGTGTGCGGCGGCAGCAGCCAGATCGGCCACTTCCTGTTGCCGCGGCTGCTGGCCAGTGGCGAATCGGTGCTGGCATTGAGCCGGCAAGCGCGCCCGCCGCAGGCTGGCGTGGCGTGGCTGCAGGGCACGTTGCCCGACCGCGTGCCTGCGTTGCCGCCGCTGTCGGCGATCATCAGTTTCGGGCCGTTGCAGGGGCTGGCCGACTGGCTGGCGCAGGCCGCCCTGGCCGATGCACCGCGGGTGATCGCCACCAGTTCGATGAGCGCCGAGACCAAGCGCGATTCCGGCGTGCCGGCCGAGCGCGCGATCTCGCGCCAGTTGCGCGATGGCGAGACCGCGCTGGCGGCGGCCTGCGCACGCCACGGCAGTGCCTGGACCGTGCTGCGACCGACCCTGGTCTACGGCGCCGGCCTGGACAAGAGCCTCACTCCGATCGCCCGGCGCGCGATGCGGCTGCGGCTGTTTCCGCTGCCGTCCGGCCGTGGCCTGCGCCAGCCGGTACATGCAGACGACATCGCGCAGGCGGTGCTGGCTGCGCTGGAATGTCCGGCCGCGGCCGGGAGGATCCTGCCGATCGGCGGCGGCGAACGGCTGCGTTCCGGCGAGATGTTTGCGCGCGTGCGGCGCAGCCTGCCGCGTAGCTACCGTGCCTTTGCCGTTGCCGGCCTGGCTGCTGCGGCTGGGCCAGCGTGCGCTGCCGCCGTTGCGCGGCCCGCTGAGCCGGCTCGACAGCGACCTGATCGCCGACAACGACGAACTGCAGCACCTGCTCGGCATCCACCCCCGACCGTTCCACCCCGATCCCGCGATGTGGCAACCGCCCGCATAGGGCACACCCTGGCCACATTGCCCGCGTTTCGCCCCGGAACCGGCCGCCGCATTCATATGCCCGCCGGGGTGCAGGCCCTATCATCGAACCACTCGATTGCCGGATTTCCCCACGTTGGCCTTCCTGACCCGCACCCGTTCGCTCGCGCGCCGCTGCTGGCCTTGGCTGCGCATCCCGTTCTGGATCGGCATGGGTCTGCTGGTCGGCTTCGTGCTGCCGTACACGCTGGTGTTGAACAAGCGCGTGCAGGACCGCTTCAACGACCTGGTCTTCGCCGTGCCGACGAAGGTCTACGCGCGGCCGCTGCCGCTGGCCGCGGGTCAACCGATGAAGCCGGCCGCGCTGGAACTGGAGCTGACCTTTGCCGGCTACAGCCGTGACGACGACGGCGAGGTTGCCGGCAGCTGGACGAAGCAGGGCTCGCGCTACACGATTTCCTCGCGCGGCTATGCCGGCCCGGATGGCGGCGAGCTGCCCAAGCGCATCCGCGTCACCCTCGGCAAGGGCGAGGTGCAATCGGTGCAGGACGCGGCCAGCGGCAAGAAGATCGAGCTGGCCCACCTCGACCCGGCGCGCATCGCCACGCTGTACGGCGCCAGCCAGGAGGAGCGCCGCTTCGTGCACCTGGCCGACGTGCCGCCGCTGCTGGTCAGCGGGCTGCAGGCAGTCGAGGATCGCGACTTCAATCATCACATCGGCATCGACTTCAGCGCGATCGCGCGTGCCGCGTTCGCCAACCTGCGCGCCGGGCATACCGTGCAGGGCGGCTCCACGCTGACCCAGCAGCTGGTGCGCAACCTGTTCCTCAGCCGCGACCAGAACCTCACGCGCAAGATCAACGAGGCGCTGATGTCGCTGCTGCTGGAAGCGCATTACAGCAAGGGCCGCATCCTCGAGGCCTACGTCAACGACGTCTTCCTCGGCCAGCAGGGCGGCCAGGCGGTGCACGGCTTCGCGGCGGCGGCGGAGTTCTATTTCGGGCGCCGGCTGGAGGACCTGCGGCCGCAGGAGATCGCGCTGCTGGTCGGCATGGTGAAGGGGCCGAGCTATTACGACCCGCGCCGCTCGCCGCAGCGCGCACTGGCCCGGCGCAACCTGGTGCTGCAGGAATTCTTCGAGACCAACCTGCTCAGCGCCGCCCAGCTCAATGCCGCGCAGGCGGCGCCGCTGGACATCGTCAAGAACGGCCAGTTGCCGCACAACCGCTTCCCCGCGTTCATGGAACTGGTGCGCAAGCAGATCACCGCCGACTTCGACGAGCAGGCGCTGCGCGACGGCAACCTGTCGATCTTCACCACGCTCGATCCGGCGGCGCAGCTGTACACCGAGCAGGCGATCACCAGCACGCTGGAAGGCCTCGGCAAGCGCGGCAATGGCGTGCAGGCCGCGGCGGTGGTGACCGATGCGCACAGCCGGCAGCGTGCTGGCCGTGGTCGGCAGCCGGACGCCGGGCGACCCGGGCTTCAATCGTGCGCTGGATGCGCGCCGGCCGATCGGTTCGACGATCAAGCCCTTCGTCTACCTGGTGGCGCTGACCCAGCCCGAGCGCTGGAACCTGGCCAGCCTGGTGGACGACGGCCCGGTCAGCATGCGCCAGCCGGATGGCAGCTACTGGACACCGCAGAACGACGACCACCGCAGCCACGATCCGCTGATCATGGTCGACGCGCTGGCGCATTCGTGGAACCTGGCGACGATCCACCTGGGCATGGAAGTGGGCCTGCCGCGGATCCAGGCATTCCTGAAATCGTTCGGCATCGGTGACATCAATCCCAGCCCGTCACTGCTGATCGGTTCGCTCGACCTGGCGCCGTTGCAGTTGACCCAGCTGTACCAATACCTCGCCGCCGACGGCCATGCGCTGCCGCTGGTGGCAGTGCGCGGCGTGCTCGACGGCAACGGCCGCACGATCAAGCGCTACCAGGTGCAGGGTGGCCGCGGCGAATACCAGGAAGCGGTGCGCCTGACCACCTGGGCGATGCAGCAGGTGGCCGAATACGGCACCGCCAGCGCCATCGGCAATTCCGCGCTGGCCTCGTTGCACGCCGCCGGCAAGACCGGCACCAGCGACGACATGCGCGACAGCTGGTTTGCCGGCTTCACCGGCGAACACCTGGCGGTGTTCTGGATGGGACGCGACGACAACAAGCCGACCACCCTGTTCGGTGCCAGCGGCGGCATGCGTGCATGGCGCAACCTGTTCGCCAACCTGCCCACCCGGCCGTTGTCCGCCGCACCCGGCGAGGGGCTGGAGATGGCCTGGCTCAACCCCGCCACCGGCAAGCGTACCGAGCCGCAGTGCGAAGGCGCACAACAGGTGCCGGTGATCGTCGGCAGCGTGTCGGCCGACACCGAAGGCTGCTTCTGGCAGGGCATCCAAAGCCTGTTCGGCGGCAGCGGCAATCCGCCTCCACCCGACACTGGCGCAGCGACCGCACCTGCCGCCCCCGTCACACCGATCGGAAACTGATCATGCAGTATCTGGGCAAATATTCCTTCCTGTGTCTGGCGACGAGCCTCCTGGCCGGTTGCGGTATGTTCGCCACCACGCCGTCGCCGCCGGAGGCCTCGCCTGCGCCGAGCTACGACCGGGTCGCCGCGATCCGCGCCGCCGGCGATCGCGAGCAATCCATCATCGCCGTCAATCCGCTGCGCGATCCGGGCGTCACGCTGTTGCAGGATGCCGCCAAGCAGGATGAGCAGACCGGCCAGTACGCCGATGCGGCAGTCAAGCTCGACCAGGCCTTGATGCTCAACCCGGATGCACCCGACCTGCTGCAGGAGCGCGCCGAAGTGGCGGTCCGCCTGCACGACTACTCGAATGCCGAACGCTTCGCGCACAAATCGTGGTCGCTCGGTCCCAAGCTCGGCCCGCTGTGCGCGCGCAACTGGCAGACCGTCGTCGAGATGCGGCTGCAGGCCCGTGACGCGGCCGGCGCCGAAACCGCGCGCAAGTGGGTGGGGAAGTGCCACAAGCCGGGAATTCCGCGCTACTGAGCCCGCGTTGTCCGGCAACGGTGCCGATGAGCCTTGGCTGGCCGGGTTCTAGTCGAACTCGCGCTGATGCATCCGTGCCATCCACGCGGCGTCGACGCGGCCATGGAAGCCCACTACGGCATCGACGCCGCAATGCGGGCAGATCGCGGTCTGCCCGGGGCGTCCGCCATCGCACCAGGTCGACACCGTCGACGGCGGAAACTCGCTGAGGCAGTGGTAGCAGCCGGCCACGTCGCTGGCCAGCAGTGCCTGACGGTGCCAGGACGATCCGCACGTTCTGCGCATGGCGTGCAATGCATGCAGCATGGGCGGCTTCAGAGCGGTGCCAGCACGACCAGCACGATGCCGACGACGCTCACCGCCCAGACCAGGGTGCGCAGGTACGGAATGCCGGCCGCGTACACCGGCACGTAGGCCAGCCGGGCCCAGAAGTACAGCTGGGTGCCGAGCACGGTCATGCCGTCATGCTGTTGCAGCAGATGCGCGGCCAGCACGGCGGCGGCAAACAGCGGAAAGGTTTCCAGGAAATTCGCGCGGGCGCGATCCAGTCGTCCGCCGATGCCGGCGAGTGGCGGCTTGGCGTCGTCGCGTGCGCTCGCTGCCCAGCCCAGTCCGCGCTGGCCGACCGAGCAGGTGGCGGCCAGTGCGATCTGCACCAGCCCCAGCACGACACTCCACGCCAGCATGCACAGTTCGGTCGTCATGGTGCGATTCCCTGGTGATGGTGCCGGCATGGTGAACCATTGCCGGCACGCCCGCCAGTCAGGCGGCCCGACGCAGCCGCGGCGCGGCCAGGATCTGCCAGATCCGTTCCATCGGGATGCGATCGCCGGCGTCGGTGCCGTAGTACGCCTCCACGATACGGCCGCGTTCGTCGATCAGGAAATCGGCGGGCATCAGGTTGCTGGTGCTGAGCCCGGCCAGGCCGACCAGCCGCATGCCCCTGAGCAGGGTCGGCACGCGCGTCACGATCGCCTTCAACTTGCGCCACAGCGAACGCTCGATGCCGTAGATCTCGTGGGCGCGGGAGGTCGGATCGGCGGCCAGCGGGAACGGTCGCGGGCGGTGTCCGGCGAAACGCAGCACGTCGGCCTGCGAGGCGCTGAACACCGCGACGATATCCAGCCCGCGCGCACTCAGCGCGGCATGCTCGTTGGTCAGTTCGTAGATGCGGAAGTTGCAGAACGGGCAGGCGGCATCGCGGAAAAACGAGAGCAGGGTGAGACGGCCGTTGCTGCTGATCTCGATCGGCTGGCCGTGGATGTCGACCAGGTCCAGTGCGGGTGCTTGTTCGGGGGCAAACAATCTCACATCGAATCTCCTTCGCTGCCGTTCGAGTGCTGCCCAGTGGATGCGCCGGACACCGCCGGAGTTCCCGCTGGCGGTTTGCCGCGTGCCCGCGCTCCGCCATACTTGGTCGATGACCGATCTTGATGACAGCGGGAGCGACGATCTCGGCGCCCTGCTCGGTGCCGATGGCCCGTTCGCGCGCGAGTTGCCGAACTTCGCGCCGCGGCTTGCCCAGCAGGCGATGGCGCGCAAGGTGCAGCAGGCGATCGCCGGGCGCGACACGCTGATCGCCGAGGCCGGCACCGGCACCGGCAAGACTTACGCCTACCTGGTGCCGGCGCTGCTGTCGGGCGAGCGGGTGATCATCTCCACCGGCACCAAGGCGCTGCAGGACCAGCTGTACTTCCGCGACCTGCCGAAGGTGCGTTCGGTGCTCGGCGCGCGGCTGAAAACCGCGTTGCTGAAAGGCCGCGCGAACTACCTGTGCCTGTACCGGCTCGACCAGACCGTGCGCGAAGGCGCCACCTTCGAACGCACGCAGGCGGCGCAACTGGCGACGATCCGCGCATGGTCGGCGCGCACCCGCCGCGGCGACCGCATGGAGCTGGCCGAGGTGCCGGAGGAATCGCCGCTGTGGCCGCGGGTCACCTCCACGCCGGAAAACTGCCTCGGCGTGGAGTGCCCGTTCTACGACGACTGCCACGTGTTCAAGGCGCGCCGCGAGGCGATGGAGGCGGACGTGGTGGTGGTCAACCATCACCTGCTGTTCGCCGATCTGGCGCTGAAGCAGGAAGGCTTCGGCGAAATCCTGCCCGGCGCGGCGGCGTTCATCCTCGACGAGGCGCACCAGATTCCCGAGCTGGCCGGCCAGTTCTTCTCGCAGAGCATCAGCGCGCGCCAGCTGACCGACATGGCCAAGGATGCGCTGACCGAATGCAATGGCGTCACCGGCGCGATCGGCCTGCTGCTGGAGCCGGTGGAAGCGTTGCAGGAGGCGCTGAGAAAGCTGCGGCTGGCGATGGAGTCGCTGCCGTCGCGCGGCGCGTTCCAGCTGCTGGAGGATCGCGCCGACGTGCGCGCGTCGCTGCACGATCTGCGCGAGTTGCTGGCCACGCTGGCCGAATTGCTCGCCTCGCAAGCCGAGCGCTCGCGCGGCTTCGCCAACCTGCACGAACGCGCCGAACTGTTCGCCGAGCGGCTGGATCGCATCGTCGAATCGCACGGCGATCGCGACGTGCGCTGGTACGAAACCTTTCCGCGCGGCTTCGCGCTGTACGCCACGCCGCTGGATCTCGCCGCGCCGATGCGCGGCCTGCGCGAGCGTACCCAGGCGGCATGGATCCACACTTCGGCGACGCTGTCGGTGGCCGGCAACTTCGACCACTTCGCGCGTCAGCTCGGCCTCGACGAGCCGCAGACGCTGAGCCTGGAAAGCCCGTTCGACTACGCGCACCAGGCGCTGTGCTATCTGCCCGCCGGCCTGCCCGATCCGAACGCACGCGACTACACCGACAAGGTGATCGAGGCGCTGCTGCCGGTGCTGCACGCGTCCAGCGGCCGCGCCTTCCTGCTGTTCACCTCGCACCGCGCATTGCGCCGTGCCGCCGAACTGCTGCAGGACAAGGTGCCGTGGCCGCTGTTCGTGCAGGGCACCGCGCCGCGTCCGCGGCTGCTGGAGGAATTCCGCGCCAGCGGCCACGGCGTGCTGCTCGGCGCGGCGAGTTTCTGGGAAGGCGTCGACGTGGTGGGCGAGGCGCTCAGCGTGGTGGTGATCGACAAGCTGCCGTTCGCCGCGCCCGACGATCCGGTGCTGACGGCGCGCCTTGCCGCGCTGGAACAATCCGGCATCAATCCGTTCATGGGCTGGCAGGTGCCCAGCGCGGTGATCGCGCTGAAGCAGGGCGCCGGCCGCCTGATCCGCGAGCGTGCACGATCGCGGCGTGCTGGTGCTGTGCGACCCGCGCCTCACCAGCAAGGGCTACGGCAAACTGTTCCTCGCCAGCGTGCCGCCGATGCCGCGCACGCGTGAGCTGGCGGACGTGCAGGCTTTCTTCGATGATGCGGAAACCGCGGAAGCCACCGCGAACTAGAGGAGACGGCACATGGCCAAGGTGATCGGACTCGGCGGCATCTTCTTCAAATCGCGCGATCCTGCTGCACTTTCTGCGTGGTACGCGAAACATCTCGGCCTCGATGCCGAGGAATGGGGCGGTGCGCGTTTCGTCGAAAACGAACAGCGCCCCGGCTACACGCTGTGGTCACCGTTCGCCGCCGACACCGGTTACTTCGGGCCAGGCGCGCAGCCGTACATGATCAACTTCCGCGTCGACGACCTCGACGCGCTGCTGGCGCAACTGCGCAGCGCCGGCGTCGCGGTGGATGAGCGCGTCGACCAGAGCGAGTTCGGCCGCTTCGGCTGGATCACCGACCCGGAAGGCACTCGCATCGAACTGTGGCAACCGCCAGAGTAGCGACACCTTCGTCGCCGCGGAGCGATCCCGTGAGCCGAACATCGAACAGTGGTCGAGAGCGGACGCCCAACCCCGCCGAACCCGAGCTGGTCACGGCACCCGAACTGCTACCCGTGCTGGAAGCCCTGCGCCGGCGCGAACCGATCTTCCACCGTCCCGAATTCGGCAGCACCCGCGCCGACTTCGAACGCACGGCCGCCGCCGAGTTCTGGGAAATCGGTGCCTCCGGCCGGCGCTATAGCCGCGCCCACGTGCTCGACGTGCTGGAACATCGCGCCCCCGATCCCGCCGAACACACCTGGAAAACCCGCGACTTCCACTGCCGCGAACTCGGGCCGGACACCTACCTGCTCACGTACACCCTGGAGCAGGGCGAACGGGTCAGCCGCCGCAGTACGATCTGGCGGCGCAATGGCGACGAGTGGGTGATCGTGTTCCATCAGGGGACGTTGGTGGGGGTACTTTAAGGCCACCTTTGGTCAGTTGCTCGAGATCTGCTCTCGACAGCGGTCAACAGGCGCAAAGTGACCTGGTTGCTGGCGGCGCGTTGCCAGCGGGGATCGTCGTTGCACTTCACTGACTTTGGATTCGCCGGGTCCATGCCTTGTGCGGGGATGACCGGCTTGAAACATGGTTGTTCGAGATTCCCTGATGGATGGCGACCGCATTAGTCGAGCGGCGCGCCGAAGCGATCCGTGCGCGGCAGGTAGTGATGTTCCGGGTCGAGCGAGGCGACCACGTGGCGGGCGCGTCCGACGATCTCGTCGCGCGGGAAGAAGCCGAAGTAGCGCGAGTCCATGCTGTTGTCGCGGTCGTCGCCGAGCAGCAGGTACCGGCCGGCGGGTACCTGCACCGGGCCGAAGCTGCTGGCCGTGCCGGGGCGGTAGTCGGACAGGCGGATCGCGTGGTTCATTACGCCATAACGTTCGATTTCGTAGTGCGCCGGATCGCGCAGGTCGTCGCGGATGCCGCTATAGCTGCCGGTGTCGTAACGCGCCGCATGGCCGTTGATGAAGAGCACGTTGCCGCGCATCGCCACTTGGTCGCCGGGCAGGCCGATTACCCGCTTTACCAGGTGCTCGCGCGCGGCATGCGAATCCAGCACCACGATGTCGCCGCGCTGCGGGTCGGCCAGGTGCAGCAGTGAAACGTGGGTCAGCGGCAGGCGCACGTCGTAGGCCAGCTTGTCGACCAGGATGCGGTCGCCGATGCGGATGGTGGGCTGCATCGAGCCGGTTGGCACCACGTTCCAGTCGGCCACCGCGCTGCGGAATACGACCATGCACAGCATGAAGGTGAGGAAGCCGCGGTTGCGGAGCAGGAACTTCGCGATCGCGCGCATGGCATTCCCCTGTGGCTGGATGGCCGGTCCAGTAGTGACCGCGTCACGGATGCGAAGTTTGCCGTCAGCGGTGCGCCATCTTGGGGCCGGTTGCCGCCCTGCCATTGTCCGCAGCAGTGCCGGAGCCAACCAGGCCATCTCGCGCTGACCCGCTTTGATTGCAGCTGTGTGGATTCAACTGATCGATGCAACACACTGAAGACTGCTTAGGCAGCAGGAGTGTTGCGGATGGGCACAGGACGTGGCTTCAGTATGGAGAGCCAGAAGGCCCAGATGTGGGTTCAGATGTATACCCACTTCTGCGCGCAACGACTAAGGCATCTGCAGCCAACTTGCCCGAAAACATCCACGAAAGCGGCAGCAGCGCGCCCGCAACGGCGTGCCGAATTGAGGCGCAGCCGCGCCGGGTTCTAGCCCTGATCGCACCACTTTGGCCGAGCGCAAAATTGGAGTGGCGTCATGAAAACCTGGATTATCGCCCTGTGCCTGCTGGCTATCAGCGGAAGCGTCCACTCAAGCGCGAAAGTTTGGCAACCCAATGCTGGGTATGCGCAAATTCCGCTGTGGCCAGGAACGCCGCCAGATGCCAAGCCTATGTCAGGGCCTGAATACACCAGGACAAGCACAAAGCTGATCGGCGGCAAACCCGTGGTTAGCGTTAGTAACGTCTCGCAGCCCACGATGACCGTCTATGCGCCCAAGGGAACGAACGTGGGTGCCGCAGTCGTGGTATTGCCGGGTGGTGGCTTCGAGTTTCTGGCCATGGATCTTGAAGGCACCGATGCGTGCGATTGGCTGACTTCCCGGGGCATCACTTGCGTGCTGTTGAAGTATCGCGTGCCGAGTCTGCCGTATGTGTTGCAGTGCGATTGCCGCCCGCACAATCTTTCGTTGTCGATGCCGTCTCTGCAGGATGTGCAAAGAACGATGCGTCTGGTGCGCTTTCATGCGGCGCAGTGGCATGTCGACCCGCACAAGATTGGTGTGCTGGGGTTTTCGGCGGGCGGCTTCCTGGTCGCGGAGATCAGTACGAACTTCGATCGGCAACTATATGCACCGATGGACGCGGCGGACAAGGAAAGTGCCCGCCCGGATTTCGCCATGCTGATCTATCCTGGCCATCTCGCGACCGATGATGACAAATTCAATCCTAATCTGCCGGTCACCCGCGACGTCCCTCCCACGTTTTTGGTGCAAGCGGAAGACGACTACACGGATGGCGTGCACCAGTCGCTGGTCTACTACACCGCACTGGCCAAGGCGCATGTACCGGCGGAGATGCATCTGTACGCACACGGCGGCCACGCATTCGGGTTGCGGCCGACGAAGATGTCGATCACCGACTGGCCTGCGCTGGCAGAGACCTGGCTGCGGACGAACGGAATGATCCACGACTGAATAACGCGTGGACTCCGCGTGATCTTAAGGGTGCGAAAAAGGGATGGATTCAACCGTAATATGCGACGTTTGCGGTGGTCCAATTCGATTTTTGAACGGCGGTTTTGCGGCGTGCATTTGCAGCAGGCAACCGGCCGTTGTTGGCCGCGCGTAGACATATGCTGCAGGAGCCCGCTTCGACGCTGCCCTGCCGACAACCGGGTCTCAATCAGCCGCTTTTCGGGGGCTCTGGAAGATGCCCGCATTCCGGGCGCAGGTTTTCATTTGCGCCCGGAACGTGGCTCGCCTGGGCCTCAGGCGGTTTTCTTGGCAGCCGCCTTTGCAACTTTCTTGGCTGCGCCCTTCTTGACGGCCTTCGCCGGAATTGCCTTGGGTGCGCCATCGATCAGGAGACTCTCGGCGGTGGTACCGCGCTTCTTCAAGGCCTGCACGAACCACAACGGTCGCTTGCCACGACCCGACCATGTCTGGGTAGCGTTCGCAGGGTTGCGATACTTGGGGGCTACTACCGACTTCGGCCCCTTGGCGCCTTTGCCACTACGTGTCGGATACACGTCGGCCAGGGTGAGGCTGCTGCTTTTCAGCAAACGCTCGATTTTTTCCCGTACCTCGTTGACGTGATTGGCGTGAGCAGCCTGCATCTGCGATTGGGCATTTGCGATGAGTGCCTTGAGTTCGGCAGGAGACAGCGTTTCGAGATTAATGGCCATGATTGTGCTCTTCGGCAGTGGGTCAAAGACGATAGTCTATCCGAGTGAATGAGAATTCACCTACAAAAGGGAAGGGCATTCCCTTACACGTCTCTTGCTTACTTCACTGCATGGGTGGCGATGAGTAGGTGAATGCCTCGGAACTAACGTTGGAGGGACCCATGAGTAAGTCCATTCGCTCGTTCATCGGCTGTTGGTTAAGTCAGTGCATGTCGCTGTTGCTTGCAACACCGGTGATGGCCACCGAATCTCCAGATGCAAGTCTGCAGCAAGCCTTGGTGCAACTCGCCGACAGGGCTCGGCCCGGCGTGCTGGGCATTACGGTCGTGGATTTAACTACGCAAGTGCGAGCCCGGATCAACGCCGATCGCGCTTATCCCATGATGAGCGTGTTCAAGGCGCCGGTCGCCGCGGCCGTGCTTGCGCAAATCGATGCCGGACGTTTTACCTTGAACCAGGAGGTAACGATCGACCGCCGGGATGTTGTGAATGGTGCGGCTGTGCCGTCAATCGGCGCCCATTTTGAGGGCAAGCAAATGCACTTCACGGTCGAGCAATTGTTGGTTGCCGCTGTGAGCGAAAGCGACAACACCGCAGTCGACGCTTTGATCAGGTTGGTGGGTGGGCCGCACGTGGTGACCAATTTTTTGCGTGTGCATGGCATCAAAGATATGCGCGTAGACCTCAACGAAGCAGCTTCTCGGCCTTATGTATGGTCAGACCGTGCCAAACCGCCTGCGCGCTGGCTTACCTGCTGGCGTTCGCTTTGCCGATAAGTGTGGGACTTCCTATTCATTGGATGGAGAGACGGCGGCTTTCAATGACATCGGGATCATGACTTGGCCCAATGGTCACACCCTCATAGTGGCTGCATTTCTAAGCGCATCGCAGGCCGACAAAACAGCACGGGATGCACTTTTTGCCGACATTGGGAAATATCTCGCTGATACTTCCCGTTTGACCTACCAAGGGCCATAGCTGCCTTAGCCATTCGTCGTTCCAGGTGGGCGGTTACGCCGCTGCGTAACTCCAGCGTTGACGGCCCGCTTCTGCCGCCGGAAACCTGACATTCAGACGACCGGCGATATCCGACTTCACGCCGCCGTGCGGCCACCGCTGCTCAGCGCGACGTGTTCCAGACGGGCACCGCAAACGCCTCGACGAGGAAGTCCACCAGCCGCCGCGTCTTGATCGGCAGGTGTTTGCGTGAGGGATACACCGCGTGGATGCCGAGTGTCATCGCCCGGTAGGTCGGCAGCAGTTCGACCAGGTCGCCGCGGCGCAGATCGTCGGCGACGATGAAATCCGGTTGCAGGATGATGCCCTGGTGGTCCAGCGCGGCCGCGCGGCAGGTGTCGCCGTTGTTGGCGTGGATGCGCGCGTGGGTCCGCACGACGACCGGACTGTCGTCGGGTGCGGTGAACGTCCACTCGTTCCTGGCCGCCCAGTAGCTGTAGGAAATGACTTCGTGCTGCGCCAGTTCGCGCGGGTGCTCCGGCGTGCCGTGCAGCGCCAGGTACGGCGGCGACGCGCACGCCACCATGCGGGTCGACGCGAGTTGCCGGCTGACCAGTTGCGAGTTGGGCAGGTTGGTGATGCGCACCGCCAGGTCGTAACCCTCCTCGACCAGGTCGACGACGCGATCGCTCAGTTCGATGTCCAGCGACACTTTCGGGTACAGCTGCGCGAAGCGTCCCCACAGCGGCGCCAGGTGCATGACGCCGAAGGTGAGCGGCGCGTTGATCCGCAGCAGTCCGCTGGGCTCGCCGCTGCGCGAGCTGATTTCCGATTCCGCCTCGTCGATCGCGGCCAGCATCTCCTTGGCCCGGGCGAAGAACAGTTGGCCGTCGTCGGTCAGCGACAGCCGGCGTGTGGTCCGGTGCAGCAGGCGCGCGCCGAGGCGCTGTTCGAGCTCGGCGACATGCCGCGACACCGCCGCCTTGGACAGGCCTGTGGCGTCCGCGGCGCCAACGAAGCTGCCGGCTTCGACCACGGCGACGAAGCTGGCCATTTCCTGGAATTTGTCCATGTGTCGTCCTATTGCCTCGTTTATCGAGACAGTTAGTCAATTCAAAGCGAGTTTATCTGCATTTCATTGATCAATAGAGTACTCCCATGCCCCGGATGTCCCGGGCAACATACGGAGATCTCTCATGAACATCACCCTGATCGGCACCGGCAACATGGGTTCGGCGCTTGCCAAGCAACTCACCCGCGCCGGCCATGCCGTGCGCATCACCGCGCGCGATCCGGCCAAGGCCCAGGCCCTCGCCGCCGCGAACCCTGGCGCCGTGGCTGCGGCCCCCGCCGACGCGCTGGCCGGTTCGGACGTGGTCATCGTTGCGACCGGTTACGCCGATGCGGTGCCGGCGCTGCGTTCGCTGGGTTCGCTGGCGGGCAAGGTCGTCATCGACATCACCAATCCGCTGACCGCCGATTTCATGGGCCTGACCCTCGGTTACGACACCTCGGCCGCCGAAGAGATCGCCAAGGCGCTGCCCGAAGCCGAGGTGGTCAAGGCGTTCAACACCTTGTTCGCGCAGGTGCTGGCCGACGGCCCGCAGTTTGCCGATGGCCAGGTCGCCCCGGCGTTCTTTGCCGGCGACAGCGAGCGGGCGAAGCAGACCGCGAAGGCGCTGATCGAAAGCCTCGGTTTCACGCCGGTCGATGCCGGCCCGCTGAAGAACGCGCGCTACCTCGAACCGCTGGCCGCACTGAACATCTATCTCGGCTACGGCGCCGGCCTGGGCACTTCTATCGCGCCGACCTGGATCAGCAAAGCCTGATCCGACCGCGTCGCCCACTCCCATCTCCCAAGGAATCCTCATGAACGCTCCACTCGCATTGCTCGGCCGCATCGGCCTCTCGCTCATCTTCATCATTTCCGGCTGGGGCAAGATCGCCGGCTACGCCGCCACCCAGCAGTACATGGAAGCGATGGGCGTACCTGGCGCACTGCTGCCGCTGGTGATCGCGCTCGAACTCGGCGGCGGCCTGGCCATCCTCACCGGTGCATTCACCCGCTGGATCGCGCTGGCGCTCGCCGCGTTCTCGCTCGCCAGTGCCGCGCTGTTCCACGCCAACTTCGGCGATGCCGCGCAGGCGATCAACTTCTGGAAGAACGTGGCGATGGCCGGCGGCTTCCTGATGCTCGCCGCCCACGGTGCCGGCATGCTCAGCTTCGACCATGCGTGGAACAAGCGCCGCAACGCCTGACATACACGCCACTGCCATCCCACCGCAGCGGGCGCATCGGCGCCCGCTGCCTCATCAGGAATCGCCATGACCACCGCCCCCTCGCTCTTCATCTCCCACGGTTCGCCGATGTTCGCACTGGAGCCGGGCCAGCTCGGCCCGAACCTGCGCGCCATCGGCCAGGCGCTGCGTGGCATCACCGCCGTGCTGGTGGTGTCGCCGCACTGGCAGACCCGGGGCGTGCGCGTCGGCACCAGTGCCGCGCCGGAAACGATCCACGACTTCGGCGGCTTCCCCGCGCCGCTGTACCAGTTGCAATACCCCGCGCCGGGTGCGCCGACGCTGGCGCAGGACGCCGCGCGTCTGCTCGCGCAGGCCGGCTTCGAGGTGACGCTCGACGAACGCCGCGGCCTCGACCACGGCGCGTGGGTGCCGCTGCGCTACCTGTTTCCGCAGGCCGACATGCCGGTGTTCCAGGTGTCGCTGCCGCAGGACATCGATGCGGCCGGCGCGTTGCGACTGGGCCAGGCGCTGGCGCCGCTGCGCGAGCGCGGCGTGCTGGTGGTCGGTTCCGGCAGCCTCACCCACAACCTGTACGAATTCCGCCAGCACATCCGTGACCCGGAGTACGCGCAGGAATTCGCCGACTGGGTTCGCGATGCGGTGGCCGCGCGCGATGTCGCGGCGCTGGTCGACTACCGTCGCCGCGCGCCGCATGCCGAGCGCGCGCATCCGACCGAGGAACACTACCTGCCGCTGCTGGTGGCCGCGGGCGCAAGCTTTGGCACGGACGCGGCGCGCCTGGTCGAAGGCGGCATGACCTACGGCGTGCTGTCGATGGATTCGTTCGCGTTTGGCCTGCCGGATGCGGCCAATACCGCGCTGGAGGATGCCGCATGAAGACCTTGTCACCGCTGTCGGTCGATCCCGCCTTCGCGCTGGCGTTCCGCACGCTGCAGCCGCCACCGGCGAAGCCGGCGTCGCTGCTGGTGTTGCTGCATGGCGTGGGCGGCAACGAGAGCAACCTCGCGGCACTCGGCGCCGAGGCCGGCAGCGACACGCTGGTGGTGTTGCCGCGCGGTCCGATCACGCTGGGGCCGGAAGCGTTCGGCTGGTTCCGCGTCGCCTTCACCGGCAACGGTCCGCAGATCGTGGAAGCCGAGGCCGACGCCAGCCGCCGCACCCTGATCGACTTCATCGGACAATTGCAGCAGGCGCACGGCATCGACGCGGCGCATACCGTCGTCGCCGGCTTCAGCCAGGGCGGCATCCTCAGCGCCAGCGTGGCGTTGACCGCGCCCGAACGCGTCGCCGCGTTCGCCGTGCTGGCCGGACGGATCCTGCCGGAACTCGAACCGCAGCTCGCCGACGCGCAACGCCTGGCCGCGCTGCGCGGCTACATCGCGCATGGCACGTACGACGACAAACTCCCGGTGAGCTGGGCGCAGCGGGCCAGCGACTGGCTCGACCGCCTCGGCGTCGACCACCCGACGAAGCTCTATCCGACCGGGCACGAACTGGGCACGGCGATGCGCGCCGATTTCCTCGCCTGGCTGGCCCGGGACGACCAGCGCTGGAACCGGCCCGGCATCGGACAATAAACCCGGGCCTGGCAAGCACGCCTGCCATCGCACGCTCGGCGCGGCGACAGGCGCGGCGTGCGGACAGGCAATGGTCGCCCGGCGGCCCGCGTTTCGCCCGCGTCTGCCCGCTGCTGCGCCCCCGGCACTGTTGTGATCGGCACTCCGGGTCAAGGGAGTGCTGGGGATATGGGCAAGTGGACACAGACAGTCACCGCCAAGGTACTGGGCGTCGGTGTGCTGGCGTTGTTGATGACGATACCGTTGCTGCAGGTGCGCGGCCTGGTCAGCGAGCGCCAGCAGTTGCGCGAGGGCGCGATCGCGCAGATCGCGCAGGGCTGGGGCGGCAAGCAGGTGCTGGGCGGGCCGGTGCTGGTGGTGCCCACGTTGCAACAGGTAGCAGCGGCGGAGAACCAGCCATCGCAGTGGCGCGCCGGCAGCGAGAGCATGCTGGCCGACGCGCTGAAGCTGGACGTGGCGATGGCGGTGACCACGCGCAGTTACGGCATCTATGCCGCGCCGGTGTTTGTCGCCACGGTGAAACTCGGCGCGCAATTCCGGGCGCAGGACATCGCCCAGTATCGCCGTGCCAGCGATGCGTCGTGGCAGGGCGGCAAGGCCGAACTGCGGTTGCCGGTCGGTGATCTGCGCGGTCTGCAGGAAATCACCGAGCTGCGCATCAATGGCCAGCCGGCACGCTTCGAATCGTCGGCCGATCGGCTCGGCAACTGGCCGAACGTGGTGGTGCCGATCGACCTGGGTGTGCTGGGCGACCAGCCGATCGACGTGCAGATCGGCCTGAAACTGGCCGGCACCGAGGCGCTGCAGCTGCTGCCGCTGGCACGCAGTACCGACGTGACGATGCACGCGCCCTGGAGCGATCCCAGCTTCATCGGTGCCGCGCTGCCGCTGGAGCACAAGATCGATGCCGCCGGCTTCAGCGCGCACTGGCACCTGCTCGATCTCAACCGCAGTTACGGCCAGCACTGGAGCGACGCCGACGCCGACGTGAAGAGTGCATTGCAGGCGTCGACCTTCGGCGTGCAGCTGTACCAGCCGGTCGACGTGTACCAGCGCAACGTGCGCGCGGGGAAATACGGGCTGCTGTTCATCGCGATGACCTTCGTGGCGTTCTTCCTGTTCGAAGTACTCAAGCGGCTGCGCGTGCATCCGGTGCAGTACCTGCTGGTGGGCGCGGCGCTGGCCACGTTCTACGTGGTGCTGCTGGCGCTGTCCGAGCAGATCGGTTTCGGCCCGGCGTATGCCTTGGCGGCCGTCGCGGTGGCCGTGCTGGTGGGCGGCTACGCGATGGCAGTGCTGCGTGCGCGGCGCGCCGGACTGCTGCTGGGTGGCGTGCTGGGACTGATCTACGCGATGCTGTACGGGCTGATCGCGGCCGAGCAGTACGCGCTGCTGATCGGCGCGCTGGTGCTGCTGGCGATGGTGGGCTTGATGATGTATCTGACCCGCCGCATCGACTGGTACGCATACGTACCGACCTCGTCCGAACCGACCGAGCCGCCAGCCGCTATCATGGACAAATCATGAACCTGCTCGCGATCGAAACCGCCACCGAAGCCTGCTCCGTCGCCCTGATCCACGGCGACGAGCTGATCGCCCGCAGCGAGATCGCGCCGCGCCGGCACACCGAACTGGTGCTGCCGATGGCCGACGAGCTGCTGGCCGAGGCCGGCATCGGCCGCCACGCGCTGGATGCGATCGCGGTAGGCCGCGGCCCCGGCGCGTTCACCGGTGTGCGTCTGGCCGTCTCGCTGGCGCAGGGCATGGCGCTGGCGCTGGACCTGCCGGTGATCACCATCTCCTCGCTGGCTGCGCTGGCGCTGGAGGCACCGGAGGAAGAAGGCACCGCTATCCTCGCCGTGATCGACGCGCGCATGGGCGAGATCTACGCTGCCTGTTACCGCCGCGACGACAACGGCGGCCTGATCGCGCTGGACGAGGAGCGCATCTGCACCGCCGAGACGCTGGTGTTGCCGAAAGCCGGCGTCTGGCAAGTCGTCGGCAGCGGCTGGGCCACCTATGCCACCGTGCTGAGCCAGCGCCTCACCGGCACGCTGCATTCGGCCGATGGCCTGCGCTATCCGCAGGCCGCGCATGTCGCCGAACTGGCGCTGCGCGAGTTCAAGGCGGGCCATGTGCAGGCACCGGAGCTGGCGTTGCCGGTGTACCTGCGCGACAAGGTGGCGTTGACGCTGGTGGAGCAGGGCAGGGCCTGAGGTTTTCAGGCTCACGCTGTGCAGAAGTTGGCTATCGAACATGCAAACTACTTCGCACACATCCTCAGGCCAGGAAATGAGTAAGTTGCTTTCAACATGGGCTGCGGGCGCCGCACTGATTTTCAGCACTGCAAGTTGGGCATGGCCACCTGACTCCAGCATCGTTTGCTATAAGCCATGTACATCCCGATTGATCGGCCATGTGCAAATCAAACAAGTGGTACTGGATGACTCCGAAATGGAATTTACAGCCTACTTGTTGGTGCTCGACAAGCCGATATCGGTACCGGAAAGCGGTGCTTTTCCGGCCGTTATCGGCGAAGACCATATCCAGCTTGAGTTTGTAAAAGAGGGGAGCCGGTTATTTCAAGGCGAATGCCTTGCCGTGACTGGTGAGTTGACCTCGGCAATAACAGCTACCGATATCACCAGCTTGGTGATGCAAGTGGATTCTTATAGTCATTGCAAGTGAAGGTTTCCTTCTCCATTACTCACAGCTGCCCGATCATCCACTGCACCAGCAGGCTGCTCACCGCCACCGCGACCCACACGCCCAGCCCCAGCAGGATCGGCCGTGCGCCGCTGGCGGCCATCTTGCGCAGATTGGCGGACAGGCCGATCGCGGTGAGCGCCACGATGATCAGGAACTCCGCCAGCAGATGGATGGACGGCTGGACGGCCAGAGGGATCAGGCCGGCGGTGCGGATCGCCGAGGCGACCAGGAACCACAGGATGAACCACGGGAAGATGCTGGCGAGGCTGAAGTGGCCGACGCTGCCGGCTTCTGCCTGCTTGCGTTTCTCGCGGGCGGCGACCACGAAGGCGAGCACCAGGCAGACCGGGATGATCAGGGTGGCGCGGGTCAGCTTGACGATGGTGGCGTAGTCGCCGGCGGCGTGGCTGTAGCTGTAGCCGGCGGCGACCACCGACGAGGTGTCGTTGATCGCGGTGCCGGCCCACAGGCCGAAGCCCAGGTCGGACAGGTTCATCAGGTGGCCGAGCAGCGGGAACAGCAGCACGGCGATCACGTTGAACAGGAAGATGGTGGAGATCGCGAACGCGGTGTCGTGATCATCTGCACGGATGATCGGCGTTGCCGCGGCGATTGCCGAGCCGCCGCAGATCGCGGTGCCCACGCCGATCAGCACCATCAGTTTGTCGTGCACGCCGAGCCAGCGACCGAGCACCCAGGCGGCGAGGAAGGCCACGCTCATCGTCACCAGGGTCACCGACAGCGATTCGAGGCCGGTCTTGGCCACCTGGTCGAGGCTGAGCCCGAAACCCAGCGCGATGATCGACCACTGCAGCACCTTCTTGCCGGCGAACGCGATACCGGGGTTGTAGCGCTCGCCGGGCGACAGCAGGTTGCGCACGAGGATGCCGAGCACGATGCCGATTACCGGTCCGCCGATCAGCGGCGCCCAGCGACCCAGCAGCAGCGCCAGCAGGCCGATGCCACCGCCAGCAACAGGCCGGGTGCGCGCATGCGCAGCGTGGGGTGGACAAGGGCGGCGATGGGCGACGCGGTCATGCATGGGCTCCGGCAAAGCCTTCATTGTCTGCTCACACGCCAATCAGTAAAACTTGGAATGTATGATCGGATGTATAAGGTAGCCTGATGATCAACATCAGTCCGCGCCAGCTCGATGTGTTCGTGCAGATCGCGCTGCACGGCAGCGTGCGAGCCGCCGCCGAGCGGCTGCATCTGACCCAGCCGGCAGCCAGCATGGCGTTGGCGGAGATGGAGCGGCAGCTTGACGCGCCGGTGTTCGACCGCGAGCGCGGTCGCTTGCGCCTGAATGCGCGTGGCCGCGAACTGTTGCCGCTGGCGCAGGAACTGCTGGAACGGCATGCCGAGTTCGGCCGGCGCGGGCGCGAAGAGGGCGCCGAACTCGGCGGCGAGCTGCGCATCGGCGCCAGCAATACGGTAGGCAATTACCTGGTCGGCGAGCTGCTCGGCGGTTTCGTGCGTGCGCATCCGCAGGTGGCGATCCGCCTGCGCGTGGCGAATACCGAGACAATCGCTGCGGCAATGCTCGAGCACAGCCTGGATATCGGCTGCGTCGAAGGCCCGGTGGCGCACCCGCTGCTGGAAGTGCGGCCATGGCGCGACGACCTGCTGATGGTGTGCGCGCCGCCGGAGCATCCGCTGGCACGCAAGCGCAGCCTGAAGCCCGCGGATTTCGCTGGCGCCCGCTGGGTCCTGCGCGAGCCCGGTTCAGCCACCCGTGCCACCAGCGAACGCGTGCTGGCGCAGCTTCCGCCCGGGGAAACCGTGCTCGAACTCGATCAGATCGAGGCGATCAAGCAGGCCGTGGTGGCCGGGCTGGGCATCGCCTGCCTGCCGGCGGTGGCGGTTACCGATGCGCTGGCAACGGGGCGACTGAAGGCGCTGAAGACACCGTTCCTCGACCTGGGTCGCAAGCTCTCGTTGCTGCTGCACCGGCAGGAAGTACCGCGGTGCGTTGCTGGACGCATTCCTCGAGGGGATCGACCTCGACAAAGGTCGCTGAGTCGGCGGCAGGCCGTCCGTGGCCTGCGCTTGCTACTTACTGTTTCATCGCCACGAACGACATGTGGGTGCCGTGCAATTTGTCGTCGACCGCGATGGCCATGCTCTTGCCATCGGGAGCGACGGTCATTTTCGCCACGCTGATGATCTTGCCGTCGCGCTTGTCGGTTTCCTGCATGACGTGCGAACTCAATTTCTTCACCGAGACGCTGGTCGCGCCGGGGTCGCCCTTGTACAGGGCTTCGCTGCCGTCCATTTTCGCCGTATACGACTCGCCGGTTGGCGCGTTCATGCTGAACATGTCGCCTTCGATCTTGTAGCTGCGGGTGAGCGCATTGTCCGAGACGCTCCCGTAACTTTGCGTGCGCCACGAGCCGGAGACCGCGTGCGCGCCGGCCGGGCCCTTCGCCACGCGCATCATGGTGCCGTTGCCGGTGACCGGTTCGGTGTTGTTGTTGCTGCTGTCGGTGAATTCGAAGTTCGCCGTCTTGCCGTCGGCGGCCACGGTCATGGTCGAGTCCGAGATGACCTTGCCGGCCTTCTTGTCGACCTCGCGGATCGCGTGGTCGTCGACGATGGTGACCGCCATGGTGTCGTAGTACGGATGGCCACTGACCGGCTGGTCCGTGCCGTCGGCTTTCACGTTGACCGGTGGAACGCAGGTCTTGCAGTGGTACATGCCGTCCTGCAGCAGCAGGGCGTCGGGCTTCTTCGGCATCTGGACCTTCTTCAGGTCGATCTTCCAGGTGCCTTCGAAGACACTCTGCGCGGTGGCCAGTGAGGGCATCAGGCATGCCCCCAGCAATCCTCCAAGAAGTACGGCGACGAATGACTTTTTCATGATGACACTCCCCATGGCCGTGAACCGGTTCGATGAGATGCGGAGTTGTCGCGTCGGATTCCGGGCGGAATGGAACGCGCACGCAGCTGGTTTCCCCTGAGCCGGTGACTGTGCGCCCGGAAATGTAAAGGGCAGCGAAACGATTCGTGACGAACGGGGGGAAGAGTCGCCGTCGAAAGCAAGGGCCTCAGTTCGGGACGGCTGAGTCCAGGATCTCGTCCAGCATCGCCTCGGCCTGCTCGTGGGTATGCGCGCGCAGCAGCTGCGCGGCGTGGCGGCGCAGGTTGGCGTGGTCGAGCGTGGCGAGGCGGTCGCGCACTTGCAGGATCTGCGCCGGATGCATGCTGAATTCGTTGAGGCCGAGCAGCAGCAGCAGGGCGGTGAAGTTCACGTCGCCGGCGATCTCGCCGCACAAGCTGACCGGTTTCTTCGCGCGGCGTCCGGCGCTGAGTCACGTGCGAGATCAGCCGCAGCAGCGCCGGTTGCAGCGGGTTGTAGATGTTCTCCAGCGCATCGTTGCCGCGGTCGGCGGCCAGTACGTACTGGGCCAGGTCGTTGGTGCCGATCGCGAGGAAGTCGGCGTGCTCCAGCAGCGCGCGCACGTTGATCGCCGCCGCCGGCACCTCGATCATCGCGCCCAGCGGCAGTTTCTCCGGCAGGTCGATGTTCTCGCGCTTGAGGTCCTGCCGCGCCAGCTTGAACAGCGTGCGCACCGCGATCAGTCTCGTCCGGCTGGGTCACCATCGGCACCAGCACGCGCACCGGGCCGTAGCAGGCGGCGCGCAGGATCGCGCGGATCTGGGTGGTGAACACCGCCGGGTAACGCAGCGACAGGCGCACGCCGCGCACGCCGAGCGCGGGGTTGTCCTCGCCGCGCAGGGTGAGCCCGGCGGCGTCGGCCTTGTCGGCACCGAGGTCGAGCGTGCGAATCGTCACCGGCAGGCCGCCCATGCCCATCACCAGGTCGCGATAGGCGATGAACTGCTCGTCTTCCGATGGCAGGCCTTTGTGCTTGAGGAACAGGAATTCGGTGCGGTACAGGCCCACGCCGTCGGCGCCGCGGGCGCGCGCCATGGCCACGTCGGCCGGCGGTTTCGGCGTTCGCCAGCAGGGCGATCTCGACGCCGTCGCGGGTGCGGGTGGGCGCGTTCGCCAGCTTGGCCAGACGGCGTCCTTCGATCGCCGCTTCGCGCTGCCAGGCGCGGTAGCGCGACAGATCCTGCGCGGCCGGGTGCACGATCGCTTCGCCGCGGTCGGCATCGAGCAGGATCAGGTCGTCGTCATGGATGTTGGACAGCGCATCGCGGGTGCCCACCAGCATCGGCAGGCCGAGGCTGCGCGCCAGGATGGCGCTGTGCGAATACGCGCTGCCGGAACTGGCGACGACGCCGAGCAAGCCGTTGCCGGCCAGTTGCGCCATGTCGGCCGGCGCGATCGAGTCGGCGATCAGGATCTCGCCCACGCGCGCGGCCAGCTTGCGTTCTTCCGGGCTGGTCTGCCGCTGCAGCGCGGAGATCACCCGGTTGATCACCTGCTCGACGTCTTCCTTGCGGCTGCGCAGGTAGGGGTCGTCCATCGCCTCGAACACGGCGGACAGGCGATCGCGCTGCTTCTTCAGCGCCGCGCCGGGACGGTAGTGGCCGATCCGCACCAGGTCGTCCAGCCCGCGCAGCAGTTCGGCGTCGTCCAGCAGCAGGCTGTGCGCGTCGATGAATTCGTTGACCTCGCGCGCCAGCGCGCCGTGCAGCTTGCCGCGCAATTCGCGCAGTTCCTGCCGCGCGGTGTCCAGCGCCTGGTGCAGCTTCGCCAGTTCGCCTTCGACCTCCTCGTCGGCCAGCGGGCGGGTGTCGACCGTGTAGCGGCTGGGCTGCACCAGCCGCGCCCGGCCAAGCGCCATGCCGTGCGCGGCGATGGTGCCGGTGAGGATGTGCCTCATGCGTGGCTCCCGGCGGAGCAGGGAACGGGGAACGGGGAAGGGATACGAACAGCGTGGAAAGGGAGCCGGGCGAGGCGCGAGGAAGCCCCGGGCGACGCGCTTGCGCGGTCCCGCATGGTCCCCGCTCCCCGTTTCCCGTTTCCCGCTTTCATCCTCACGCTCCCTCGTCGAACTTGCGCTCGAACAGTTCGGCCACCGCGGCCAGCGCGGCTTCCTCGTCGGGGCCGTCGGCGCGGATGAGTCATCGGAGTGCCCAGGCCTGCCGCCAGCATCATCACGCCCATGATGCTCTGCGCGTTGACCTCGCGGCCCTTGCTGACCAGCCACACGGTGGAGTTGAAGCCCTGCACCAGTTGCACCAGCTTGGCCGAGGCGCGGGCGTGCAGGCCCAGCCGATTGGTGATGACGATTTCCTGTTCAAGCATGATGGAGTTCAGGCATGGTCGATGAAGATTCCCCCGCGGCCACCGCTGGCCGCGATCTCGGCCAGTTCGTCCAGCGGTTTTTCCGCATAGTTGAGCACGCGCAGCAGCATCGGCAGGTTGAGGCCGGAGACGCAGCGCAGATGCACGCCGAGCGCACCGAGCGACAAGCCGATGTTGCATGGCGTGGCGCCATACAGATCGGCCAGGATCAGCACGCCCTCGCCATGGTCGAGTTCGCGCGCGTGGTGCGCGGTGAGCGTGCGCATCACGTCGGGATCGGCGCTGGGCGGCACTTCCACCGCAGCCACCCGCAACGGCAACTTCGGCATCACGTGGTGCGCGGCGGAGATCAGCGCCTGGCCGACCGCCTCGTGGGTCATCAGCAGCACGCCGACGCTCATGCGCGACCGCCGGTGCCGGATGTATGGCGCGGGAGCAGGGTCATCAGTCGAGCTCGCGATGGAAGGTGAGCACGCCTTCGCGGCGGTCGCGGTAGTGCGCGGCCAGTTTCTCCACCAGGTAGACCGAGCGGTGTCGTCCGCCGGTGCAGCCGATCGAAATCGTCACGTAGCTGCGGTCGTCCTGTTCGAAGCGCGGCAGCCAGGTATCCAGCCAGCGTGCGGTATCGGCGAAGTACTCGCCGACCAGGGGGTCGGTGTCGAGGAATTCGCGCACCGGCGCGTCCTTGCCCGACAGCGGGCGCAGGTGCGCGCTGCCAGTGCGGGTTGGGCAGGCAGCGCGCGTCGAACACGAAGTCCGCATCCAGCGGCAGCCCGCGCTTGAAGGCGAACGACTGGAACATCAGCGTCAGTCCTTCGGTGGCCTGCGCGTAGCCGGTGGCGACCAGCCGGCGCAGCTGGTGCACGTTGAGCTCGCTGGAGTCGATCACCTTTTCGGCGATCGCCATCAGTGGGCGCAGCAAACGGCGCTCCTCCACGATCGCGTCGGCCAGCGACATGCCGCGGGTGGCCAGCGGGTGGCGGCGGCGGGTTTCCGAGTAGCGCTTGATCAGCACCTCGTCGCTGCAGTCCACGAACATCAGGTGCACCTGCACGCCGGCGGCGGCCAGTTGCGACAGCACGGTCGGCATGTGCGCGAAATCGGCGCCGCGGTTGCGCACGTCCACGCCTACCGCGATCAGGCGGCGCTTGGCATTGCCCTCGACCACGGCGTCGACCAGCTCGGGCAGCAGCGCGGAGGGCAGGTTGTCGACGCAGTAGAACTCCAGGTCCTCCAGCGCACGCAGGGCCACCGTCTTGCCGCCGCCGGACATGCCGGTCAGGACGACCAGGTGGATCTCGCGCGGGTCGAATCGCGGGGTCAGGACGGGTGTGTCGTTGCTCATGCGTTCACCATGGTGGCAGCCGGCGCAGCTGGTGCGCCTGGCGGTCGATGAAAGTCTGTGCCGGGTCGATGCCCTTGCTCTTCAGCGCGTGGCTGCGCACGGCGGCCTCGACCAGCACGGACAGGTTGCGCCCCGAGGCCACCGGGATGGTGATCATCGGCACCGCCACGTCGAAGATCTCGCGGTGGCCGATGTCGCCGGTGAGGCGGGTCAGCGCGTCGACTTCCTCGCCGTCGCGCAGCGGTTTCAGGTGGATCACCAGGCGCAGGTATTTGGACGTCTTTACCGACATGTGGCCGAACATCTCGCGCACGTTGAGCACGCCCAGTCCGCGCACTTCCAGCAGGTCCTGCAGCAGCTCGGGGCAGGCACCGTCGATCACGTCCGGCGCGATCAGGGTGAACTCGGTGGCATCGTCGGCAACCAGGCGATGGCCGCGGCTGATCAGTTCCAGCGCCAGCTCGCTCTTGCCGGAGCCGGCTTCGCCGGTGATCAGCACGCCGATCGAGAACACCTCGAGAAACACGCCGTGCAGGGTGATCTTCGCTGCCAGCATGCGCGCCAGGTGGTATTGCAGGTAGGTCAGCAATTCGTGGCCGCGTTTCGGGCTGATCCACAATGGCGTGCTGGTTTCCTCGGCGACCTCGCGCAGGTCGGCGGGCACGGGCTGGTCCTTGGTCACGATCAGCGCCACCGGCTGGTAGGCGGCGATCTTGTGCATCACTTCCCAGCGTTGGCGCGAATCCAGCCCGTCGAGGTAGTTCAGTTCCTCCGAGCCGATGATCTGGATCTTGTTCGGATAGATGATGTTGAGGTAGCCGATCAGCGAGGGGCGGCGCGCCTGCGCAGCACCCGGCTCGAGCGCGCGCGATTCCCCGCGCATGCCGGACACCCAGCGCAAGGCCATGCGTTCGTGGACGCCATCGTAGAGTTGTCGCGCGCTGATCCGGTCCAAACCTGGGTTCCTTTGCGTCGCATGCCGAGCCCCGGCGGGCTTTTGCGACGGCATGGCCATTGTGCCAGCTTGGGCGGACAGACGTGTTCAGGAAAAGGAACGGCCCGCGCATGGCGGGCCGTGTCGGATGGCAGCGGAGTCGACGGTTCAGCCGTACTGGCGCTCGTCGCGCGCCTCGCGCTGGTGCTTGTCGGCGACCTTTTCGCGGTACTTGCGCAACTGGGCAACCAGCTTGTCGAACAGTACGTCGATCGAGGCATACATGTCGGCTTCGGTGGCCTCGGCATGCAAGGTGGCGCCGACCACGTTCAAGGTGCCGTCGGCGCGTTGCTGGAGCTTGTCGAGTGACAACACGATCGTGAGGCTCTTCAATTTGTCGTCGAGGCGTGTGAGGCGGTCGAGCTTGGCGGTGGCGTGGTCGCGCAGGGCCGGGGTGACTTCAATCTGCTGGCCGCTGAGTTGGAATTGCATGGGGCGCCTCCTCTGGTGGTGCAGTGCCGCTTTTCGCGGCGGGTGGATGTGCCGCGGCCGGGACGGCGACGGCGCATCGTCAATCATTCTTTAGCAGGTATGGGAGCGATTTTTCGTTAACCAAGTTCCCTTGGGAATGATCTCCGCCAGTCAGCCCGCGCGCTGGCGTTCGCTGGACGTGGGTATGCGCAGCCCCTCCCGGTATTTGGCGACGGTGCGGCGGGCAACCTGAATACCCTTGCGCTGCAATTCCTCGGCAAGCGCGAGGTCGGAGAGGGGTTTGCGGCTGTCTTCGGCGTCGATCAGCTTGCGCAGCATGGCCTGGATCGCGGTGGCCGAGGCGCTGCCGCCATCTTCGGTGGAGACGCCGCTGGAAAAGAAGTACTTCAATTCGAACGTGCCGCGCGGGGTATGCATGTATTTGCGCGTGGTGACGCGCGAAATCGTCGATTCGTGCATGCCCACTTCCTCGGCCACTTCGCGCAGTACCAGCGGGTGCATCGCTTCGGGGCCGTAGTCGAGGAAGGCGCTCTGCCGGCGCACGATCGCGTCGGCGACCTTGAGCAGGGTCTCGGCGCGCGATTCCAGACTCTTGATCAGCCAGCGCGCCTCCTGCAGCTGGCCGCGCATCCAGCTGGCGTCCTCGCCGCGGGCCTTGGCGATCAGTCCGCAGTAGTGCTGGTTCAGGCCCAGTCGCGGTTGCGCGTCCGGATTCAGGCTGACCCGCCAGCGGTTGCCGTCGCGCAGCGCGTAGACATCCGGTGCGATGTATTCCACCGGGGTGGCGTCGAGTGCTGCGCCGGGGCGTGGGTCGAGGCTGCGGATCAGTAACGCGGCGGCGGCCACGTCATCCTCGCTGGCGCGCAGGCGCCGGGCCAGACGGGCGATGTCGTTGCGTGCGAGCAGGTCGAGTTCGCTGTCGACGATGCGCAGCGCCAGCTCGCGTTGCGGCGTGTCCGGATCGAATTGTTCCAGCTGCACGCGCAGGCAGTCGCGCAGGTCGAGACTGGCTACGCCGGCGGGGTCGAAGCCCTGCAACTGGCGGCGCACTTCCTCGATTTCCTCGATGCTGCAATCGAGGCCGGCGGGCAGTGCGGCGAGTATCGCTTCCAGCCCCTCGGCCAGGTAGCCGGCTGGATTCAGGGCGTCGATCAGTACGGTGGCAATCAGGTGCTGGCGCGCGTTGAACGAGGTCAGGTTGAGCTGCCACAGCAGGTGTTGCTGCAGGGTTTCCGGAGCGGCGTTCTGCGGTTCGAAGTCGTCGTCGCCACGCGAGCCGCCAGCACTGCCGACGCTGCTGCTGGAGAAGTCGATCGGCGTCTCGGCCACGCCGCCGCCGTCGGACCATTCGCTGGCGTCGTCGTTGTCGTTGCCACTGGCAGCGACGGCCTCGACGCTGGGGTATTCGCTTTCCGCCTCGACGCCGTCGGTCGCCTCGTCGTCCTCGACTTCCTCGGCAAATTCCAGCAGCGGATTGCTTTCGGCGATCTGGCGCAGTTCCGCTTCCAGCTCCAGCTGCGACAGCTGCAACAGACGGATCGCCTGCTGCAATTGCGGCGTCAGGGTCAGCTGCTGGTGGAGGCGAAACTGCAGAGCGGGTTTCATGCCAGCCTGGTCGAGTGGAATCGCGACCATCGTAACGCGTGCCTGCGGAAGCGGCCATAGCCAGCGGCTGCCATGACAGGTAGCTCAGAGGCGGAATTCACGGCCCAGATAAACCTCGCGCACCTTCTCGTCGGCGAGGATGTGCGCCGGGGTTCCGCGCGACAGCACCTCGCCCTCGTTCAGGATGTAGGCGCGGTCGCAGATGCCGAGGGTTTCGCGCACGTTGTGGTCGGTGATCAGCACGCCGATGCCGCGCTCCTTCAGGTGCCGCACGATGCGCTGGATCTCGCCGACGGAAATCGGATCGACCCCGGCGAACGGTTCGTCCAGCAGCATGTAGCGCGGGTTGGCGGCCAGCGCGCGGGCGATCTCGACGCGACGACGCTCGCCGCCGGACAGACTGATGCCCTTCTGTTCGGCGATATGGGCGATCTTCAGTTCGTCCAGCAGGTTTTCCAGCTCGGTGTCGCGCTGTTGCGAGGCGAGGCCGTCGCGCAGTTCCAGCACGGCCATGATGTTGTCGGCCACGCTGAGCCGACGGAACACCGAGGCTTCCTGCGGCAGGTAGCCGATGCCGAGCTTGGCGCGTGCGTGCATCGGCAGGCCGGTGATGTCCAGCTTGTCCAGCTTGATCGTGCCGCCATCGGCCTCGATCAGACCCACCACCATGTAGAAACAGGTGGTCTTGCCGGCGCCGTTGGGGCCGAGCAGGCCGACCACTTCGCCCTCGCGGATCGAGAAGCCGAAATCGCGCACGACCTGGCGGGACTTGAAACTCTTTTGCAGACCTTCGGCGGAGAGCATCGGTTACGGCTGTCCCTGCGGAGTCGGGGCGGTCGATGCCGGGGCTGGCGGCCGTTTTTGGCTTGAAGGTCATGTGGACCAGTCCATCGCCCGAACTCTCGCCGGTCATCTGGCTGGTCTCGGTGTTGTAGGTGAGCTTGTCGCCGTGTGCTTCGCCACGGCCCTTCTGGGTGACCGAGGCGTTGCCGCTGAGCACTGCGATGCCCTTGAGGTTGTCGTAGTCGAGCGTGGCGGCGTCGCCCAGCACCAGGTTGCCGCTGTCGTCCAGCTGCTCGAGGTGGGCCGGGTTGCCGGTGATGACGACCCGGCTGATCTGGGTGTCGGCATCGAAATACACCTTGGCCTGGGCGCCGCTGGCCTTCAGCGTGCCCTGCGTGATCACCACGTTGCCGCTGAGGGTGCTGACGCTGTTCGGCTTCTGGAAGCCGTCGAAGTTCTTCGCGGCGATGTGCATTTCCTGTTGGCGGTCGCTTTTCTTCGCCAGCGCAGGCTGGGCCGCAAGCAGGCCCAGGGCGGCGACGACGAGCGCGAACCTAGCGCTTGCGCGGCGGGAAGGTGGCATGAACGTCATCGAGCAACTCCAGGTGTTTGTCGTTGAGGTCGGCACGCATGCCGATACCGCTGATTCTAGTGCCGCCTTGCAGCATCTGCGCCGGGGCCGCGGTCTCCACGCGGTTCTGCTTCGGCCACGCAGTGATGTCGGCAGTCTGCATGCGGGTCGCCGGGGCGTCGCCGAAGGCGGGCCGGTGCATCTCGACCGGCCCCTGCAGCTTGAGCTGGGTACCATCCTTGTTGACCCAGCCGTAGAGCGACCTGCCTTGCCAGTCCGGCACCCCGGTCTGGTTTGCGGGCAGTTGGAAGGTGGGCGAATTGAGGTAGAGCGACTCATCCCCCTCGCGGCGTTCGAGATGCGGTGACTGCAGGCGGAAGCTGGGTTGCCCCGCGGCGTTGAATTCGATCAGGCGGGCGTCGGTCAGGGTGTAGCCGGAGCGCGGCGGGCCGACGAAGTCTGCTGCTTTTCGGCGCCGGCCCGAACCACCACAGCAGCAGTTGCGCGAGCCCCGCGGCAAGAGCAATGACAAGGGTCGCGGCCGGCACGCGCCGGTCGCGCAGGTAGCTGCGCAGGCTCACTGCCAGCGCTCCCGCTCGGCGTCGCTCTTGCCCTGGGCGTACAGGATCAGATCGCACACTTCGCGCGCGGCGCCCATGCCGCCGCTCCTGGCGGTTTGCCAGTGCGCGGCTTCGGCCACCCACGGGTGCGCGTTCGCCACCGCCACCGCCAGCCCGGCAATATGCATCGGTGGCAGGTCGGGCAGGTCGTCGCCGATGAAGGCGGCCTGCTCGGGTGTCAGGTGCAGGGCATCGAGCAACTGCCGCAGGCAGGCGCGCTTGTCGGCCTGGCCCTGGTAGACGTGGGCGATGTCCAGTTCTTCGGCACGCAGCGCGACGGGGTGGCTGATCCGCGCGGTGATGATCGCCACCTGCACGCCGTTCGCCTGCAACCGCTTCAGGCCGAGCCCGTCGTGCACGTGGAACACCTTGGTCTCATGACCGTCCTCGGCGTACCACAGGCGCCCGTCGGTCAGCGTACCGTCCACGTCGAACACGGCCAGGCGGATTTTCGCGGCACGGGCGAGGATGTCGGCAGTCGAGCCTGGCGAGGTGGCTTGGGTGGGTCGATCTCGGCGATCAGACCACACGCGCACGGAGCAGATCATGAATGTTCAGCGCGCCGACCACGCGTTGCTCGCCGTCGACCACCAGCAGGGCATGGATCTGATACTTCTCCATCAACTGCGCCGCTTCCGCCGCCAGCTTGTCGGGGCTGATCGTCTTCGGTCCGCGTGTCATCAATTCGGCCACGGTGGCGCCGCGCAGGTCCACGCCTTCATCGTCCAGCGCGCGGCGCAAGTCGCCGTCGGTGAAAACGCCGAGCAGGCGCTGTTCGGCGTCGACCACGGCGGTCATGCCCAGGTGCTTGCGGGTCATCTCGACCAGCGCGGCGGTGAGGCTGGCGTCGGGCGATACGCGCGGGACGTCGTCGCCGCTGTGCATCACGTCGCCGATGTGCAGCAGCAGGCGCCGGCCCAGGGCGCCGGCCGGATGCGAGCGGGCGAAGTCGTCCGAGGTGAAACCGCGCGCTTCCAGCAGCGCGATTGCCAGCGCGTCGCCCAGCACCAGCGCCACGGTGGTGCTGGTGGTCGGCGCCAGGCCGAGCGGACAGGCTTCGCTGGAAATGCTGCCGTCCAGGTGCACGTCGGCCTGGGTCGCCAGCGAGGAACCGGGGCGGCCGGTGATCGCGATCAGCGGGATGCCCTGGCGCTTGATCACCGGCAGGATGAGCAGCAGCTCGTCGGTTTCACCGGAATAGGACAGCGCCAGCACCACATCCTGCGGCAGGATCATGCCGAGGTCGCCGTGGCTGGCCTCGCCCGGGTGCACGAAGAATGCCGGCGTGCCGGTGGAAGCCAGGGTGGCGGCGATCTTGCGTCCGATATGGCCGGACTTGCCCATGCCGCTGACCACCACGCGGCCCTTGCAGCCCAGGATCAGCTGGCAGGCCCGCACGAAGTCCGGCCCGATCCGCGACTCCAGCGCGCCGACGGCCGCCGCTTCGGTGGCGATCACCGTGCGCGCGTAACGCGTGATGGCGTCCGGGTCCAGGTCGGCCGGTGTGGCAGGTGGGGCGATGCGTGCGTTCATGGAGGCTCGATGAGGGCGGGCGGGTGCTCGTTTTTCGACGTGGCGGGCATGGCTGGAACTGCCCATGCGGGACCGCTGTCGTTCCTGCGCCAGCGGATTTCCATTACCATGGCATATTCGTATTTTAACGTCATAAACCAGCGCAATGGATTCCCGTTGTCACGGGACACTCCTTCCGGCTGGCCAAGACTTCTGCATGGAACACTCCCCCGATGGACCCAGCCAGCATCCAGGCGATGATCGAGAACGGCTTGCCCGGTGCCCAAGTGGAGGTCAGCGGGGCTGACGGCGTGCATTTCGAGGCCACCGTGATCGCCAGCCAGTTCGCCGGCAAGCTGCCGCTGGCGCGGCACCGGCTGGTCTACGCCACGCTGGGTGGCCTGATGGGTGGCGCGATCCATGCGCTGGCGCTGAAAACCCTGACTCCCGAGGAAGCCGTGGCGCGCCGTTGATGGGTGCTGCCGCACTTCCCCCGGAAAATTTCGTTTGAAGGACATTCGATGGCCAAGATCCTGATCAGTGGCGGCACGCCGCTTCATGGCGAGGTCGGTATTTCCGGCGCAAAAAACGCCGTATTGCCGATCCTTGCCGCCTGCCTGCTGGCCGACGAGCCGGTCAGCATCGGCAACGTGCCGCATCTGCACGACGTCACCACGTTCATCGAACTGCTCGGCCAGATGGGTGTGCAGCTGGTGCTGGACGACCGCATGAAGATGCACGTCGATCCACGCACCACCAGTACCTGCGTGGCGCCGTACGACCTGGTGCGCACGATGCGCGCCTCGATCCTGGTGCTCGGCCCGCTGGTGGCGCGCTTCGGCCAGGCCGAGGTGTCGCTGCCCGGCGGCTGCGCCATCGGTTCGCGTCCGGTCGACCAGCACATCCGCGGCCTGCAGGCGCTGGGTGCCGAGATCACCGTCGAGAACGGCTACATCAAGGCAAAGGCCTCGCGGCTGAAGGGCGCGCGCATCGTGATGGACATGGTCACCGTCACCGGTACCGAGAACATCATGATGGCGGCCACCCTGGCGCAGGGCACCACGGTGATCGAGAACGCGGCGCAGGAGCCCGAGGTGGTCGATCTGGCGCATTGCCTGATCGCGATGGGCGCGCAGATCGAGGGCGCCGGCACCTCCACCATGGTGATCCATGGCGTCGAGCGCTTGCACGGCGCCGAATACGAGCGTGCTGCCCGACCGCATCGAAACCGGCACCTTTCTGGTCGGCGCGGCGATGACCGGCGGCAAGGTGCGCGCGCGCCACGCGCGCGCCGACACGCTGGACGCGGTGCTGGCCAAGCTGGAGGAAGCCGGTGCGCATATCTCCACCGGCGACGACTGGATCGAGCTGGACATGGGCGGGCGCCGGCCGAAGGCGGTCAACATCAGCACCGCGCCGTACCCGGCGTTCCCGACCGACATGCAGGCGCAGTTCACCGCGCTCAACTGCGTGGCCGAGGGCACCGGCGTGGTCACCGAAACCGTGTTCGAGAACCGTTTCATGCATGCACACGAATTGCAGCGACTCGGCGCGGATATCCGTCTCGAAGGGAACACGGCGGTGGTGCAGGGCGTCGCGCAAATGAGCGGTGCGCCGATCATGGCCACCGACCTGCGCGCCTCGGCCTGTCTGGTGCTGGCGGGCCTGGTGGCCAAGGGCGACACCATCGTCGATCGCGTCTATCACATCGACCGCGGCTACGAGAACATCGAGGAAAAGCTCGGCGTGCTCGGCGCGAAGATCCGCCGCCTGCCGAATTGAGCGCAAGCGCAGCTCGTCGAAGAAGCCCGGCCATGCCGGGCTTCTTGCGTTTGCGCGTGCTCAGTCGGCCTGGTAGCTCACCAGTTCCATCACCATGTCGCCGCCATCGTGCTGCGACAGTTTCACCGGCAGCGGATATCGATCCGGCGCGTACCACGCGCTGAAGCCGCGGTCGGCATCGGTGCGGTCGATCCGTTCGGCCTGGAAGCTGCCGGCCGGCACCTTGATGGTTTCCGTGCCGCTCACCGTGAAGTGCTGGGTCTGCACTTCCTGGCGCACCGCCACCGGCAGAGTGACCTTCTGCTGGCCGTCACGCAACGCCAGTCCCAGCGCCAGCGCCAGGGTGTTGCGTTCGACCATGCCGGGAGTGGCCGGGTAGCTTTGCGCGACCCTTGCCCTCGTCGACGCTCACCCGGTTCCTTGCCCAGTCGACGGTCATGTGGCGCTGCTTCTGTCTTGATCGCCGCCTGCAACTGGTAGTCGTAGCTGATCGCTTCGGGCACATCACCCTTCCAGCGGAAGCGCGAGCTTTCCCTGACGTTGGCGCCGAGCAAGGCGGCCAGTCCGCCGGTACCGTTGACGTCTTTGCTGTAGATCCAGTGCCATCGTTGCCGCGGCTGCAGGCGCACCGTGGCGACGCCCATAGGCTGCCCGCCTTGCAGCACGTTATAGGTGGCGGTGAAGGCACCGGGGGCGGCGGCGCGGGCGATCGGGCTGCCGAGCAGCAGGCCGAGACAGAGCAGGGGTGCGAGCAGCGATCGGATAGTCATGCACCGAGTCTGCCGATGCCGGACTGAACAGGATTTAAGGCCGCAGACCGCCCTCGCCCAGCAGCAGCGGTGTGCGCAACGGCTGGCCGTCGAAGCGTGGCGACTGGCCGTCCCACTGCAGGCGTCCGCTGGCGAGCAGGCCCAGTACGGCCGGCAGCAGCTGGTGTTCCAGCGGCAGCAGGCGTTGCGCGAGGCATGCCTCGTCGTCGCCGGCTTCGATCGGCAGGCGCGCCTGCGCGATCACCGGGCCGCCATCCAGTTCGGCGGTGACGAAGTGCACGCTGGCGCCATGCTCGGCGTCGCCCGCTTCCAGTGCGCGGCGGTGGGTGTGCAGGCCGCGATATTTCGGCAGCAGCGATGGATGGATGTTGATGATGCGGCCCACCCACGGGCGCAAGGCCTCGCCGTCGAGGATGCGCATGAAGCCGGCCAGCACCAGCAGCTCGGCGCCGCTGGCGGCGATGCGCGCGAACAGGTCCAGATCGAAGGCGCGCCGGTCGGGATAGCTGCGTGGATCCAGCGCCAGGGTGGGAATGCCGGCCGCTTCGGCCAGGCGCAGCGCCGCGGCACTGGCCTTGTCGCTGCCGACCAGCACGAACTCGACCGGCAGTTCGCCACGCGCGCGCGCATCCAGCAGCGCGGCGAGATTGCTGCCGCGCCCGGAGGCCAGTACGGCAACCCGGACGTGTGGGGTGGTCACGACGCGAATCAGCCGATATGCACGCGTTCGTCGCCCTGCGCGGGCACGATCTCGCCGATCACCGAACTGGCCAGGCCATGCCGGGCCAGCAGTGCGGACGCCGCAGCTACCGCGTCGCGCGGCAGGATCACGGTAAAGCCGATGCCGCAGTTGAAGGTGCGCCACATTTCCTCGCGCGCCACGTTGCCTTCGCGCATCAGCCAGTCGAACACCGGCGGCAGCACGATGGCCGACGCGTCCAGTGCGATG
This sequence comes from uncultured Gammaproteobacteria bacterium, assembly GCA_963739815.1. Lineage (GTDB taxonomy): Bacteria > Pseudomonadota > Gammaproteobacteria > Xanthomonadales > Rhodanobacteraceae > Rhodanobacter. The sequence continues at coordinate 1,796,553 of CAVUBI010000001.1, read as the reverse complement.
CCGAGGCCGTCGGGCACGACGCGGATGATGTTTTCCTTGAGGCCGCCGCCGGTGATGTGGGCCATGCCGTGGACCGAGCCGCCTCTCGAGCAGCTCCAGCATCGGCTTCACGTAGATCGTGGTCGGCGCCATCAGCGCATCGGCCAGCTTGACGCCGCCGAGGTCGAGTTCGAGCCCACCGTTGTCGGGCGTGCAGCCGGCGCGCTCGAGGATCTTGCGCACCAGCGAATAACCGTTCGAGTGCGGGCCGCTCGAAGCCACGCCCAGCACCACGTCGCCGGCGACGATCGCTGCGCCGGTCAGCATCTGCGATTTCTCCACCGCGCCGACGGTGAAACCGGCCAGGTCGTATTCGCCCGGTGGGTACATGTCCGGCATCTCGGCGGTTTCGCCGCCGATCAGCGCGCAGCCGGCCAGCTCGCAGCCTTTCGCGATGCCGCCGACCACCGCCACCGCGGTGTCCACATCCAGCTTGCCGGTGGCGAAGTAGTCGAGGAAGAACAGCGGCTCGGCGCCCTGCACCAGCACGTCGTTGACGCACATGCCGACCAGGTCGATGCCGATGGTGTCGTGCCGGTTCAGGATCTGCGCCAGCTTCAGCTTGGTGCCCACGCCGTCGGTGCCGGACACCAGCACCGGCTCCTTGTAGCGGCCGCTGACAGGTCGAACAGGCCGCCGAAGCCGCCCAGGCCGCCCATCACCTCGGGCGCGCGCGGTGCGCTTGACCAGCGGCTTGATGCGTTCGACCAGCGCATTGCCGGCATCGATATCGACGCCGGCGGCGCGGTAGGTGAGGGCGTCAGACATGGCGAAAACCGGCGTGGGTGAAACGCGCAAGTTTACCAGCTTGTGGCGCGCGTTGCCGGCCGCCGGCTCGCGGCTCGGTGACGGCTGGCGATGGACGCTGGGGGCGCGATTGGGCAGACTTCCCGGAGCTTTCCCCAGAAGATGCCCATCTCCCATGCGCCTGTCCCGTCTGCTGATCGTCACCCTGTTGCTGGGTTTTGCCGCGTCGCCGCGCTTGCATGCGCAGGCATCGGGCTCGCCGTATTCGGTGGTGGTGCCGGTCGCCGACACCAGCGATGCGCAGCGCGACCAGGCGTTCGCCACCGCGCTGGGCCAGGTGCTGACGCGGATCGCCGGCGGCCAGGATCTGCGCAGCAACGCCGGCTACGGCGATGCGCTGGGCAAGGCCGGCTCGATGGTGCAGAAATTCCAGTACCAGCGCGCCGCGACCGGGCATGATCCTGAACGTGGATTTCGAGCCGGGTTCGGTGCGCCGCCTGGTGTCGAAGCTGGGCGTGGCCAGCGTGGGGATCAAGCCGCCGGTGCTGCTGCTGGTGCAGGGCAACGACGGCACACCTGCTCGATCAGGCCGCGCTGGCCAGCCTGGCCGCGGCGGCGGCCGCGCGCGGCACCAACGTGGTCTATCCCGACACCGGCCAACGCGCCGGATCTGAGCAGGTCGCCGCGGCCGACCCGGCAGCGCTGGCGGCGATCAACCAGCATTACCGCACCGGCCTGGTCCTGCTCGGCAAGTTGCAGGACGGCAGCGCCGACTGGACGCTGGTTTCCGGCGGCCAGACGCAACACTGGAGCGGCCAGGGCGCGAGCGCAGACGGCTTGCTCGGCGATGCCGGCAACAGCCTGGTCGACCGCGTCGGCAAGCAGCTCAACGTCATCGGCGCCGGCCGCCAGCGAAGGCAAGCTGTGGATCAGCGGCCTGAACTCGGCGCATGGACTACGCCAACCTGATGGCTACGCTGCAGGACGATCCGGCGGTGAAGCGGGTGCTGACCCTGGGCGCGGAGAACGATGGCGTGCTGCTGTACGTCAAGGCTTCGGTGCCGATGACCGGGCTGGCCGCCAACCTCGCCGCCGGCGGCCGCCTGCTGCTGCAAGGCGAACCGCACCCGGGCGCAGATGCCAACCTGCGCTGGCTGCACTGATCCGGACGCCATGCCCCCGCCGCGCGAAATCCCGTACGCTCCGCGGCGGGTCGTTCAACAGAAATCCGTTCCTTGCTGGGGCACCTAGTGAATAACGACAAGGACATCCCGCGCCGCTGGCAACTGCTCGCCATCACCGCGGTCATCGTCTACCTGATCTGGCTGCTGGCGCCGGTGCTGATGCCGTTCGCGGTCGCCGCCATGCTCGCCTATCTGGGCGATCCGCTGGCTGACCGGCTGGAGCGGCTGGGGCTGAACCGGATGTGGTCGGCCACCATCGTGTTCGTGGTGATGCATGCTCGCGGTGATCGGCGTGCTGGTGTTGCTGATCCCGCTGATTGCACGCCAGGTGGAGAACCTGATCGGCAACCTGCCGCGCTACGGCGACTGGGCGCAAAACACCGTGTGGCCGTGGCTGCAGGCGCGCCTGCACCTGGACCCGCACACGTTCGACAGCGACCGCCTGTTGACCGCGATCAAGGAGCACATCGGCTCGATCGGCGGCGTCGCCACGGCGGTGCTGGGCAAGGTGTCGCGCTCGGGGCTCGGCATCGCGATGTGGCTGACCAACCTGGTGCTGATCCCGGTGGTCGCGTTCTACCTGCTGCGCGACTGGGACCGGCTGGTGGCGAAGATCGACGGCATGCTGCCGCGCTCGATCCAGCCGACCGTTGCCCATCTGGCCAGCGAATCGGACAAGATCCTGGGCGCGTTCGTGCGCGGCCAGTTGCTGGTGATGCTGGCGCTGGGCGTCTTTTACGGCGCCGGCCTGGGCATGGTGGGGCTGTCGGTGGGGCTGCTGATCGGCATGGTCGCCGGCCTGCTCAGCTTCGTGCCGTACCTGGGTTTCATCATCGGCTTCGTCGCCGCGATCATCGCCGCGCTGGTGCAGTACGGCGACTGGACCCACGTGCTGCTGGTGTGCGGCGTGTTCGCCGTCGGCCAGCTGCTGGAAGGCTATGTGCTGGTGCCCAAGCTGGTCGGCGACAAGATCGGCCTGCATCCGGTGGCGGTGATGTTCGCGGTGCTGGCCGGCGGCTATCTGTTCGGCTTCCTCGGCGTGCTGCTGGCGTTGCCGGCGGCGTCGGTGATCATGGTGCTGCTGCGCTACCTGATCGAGCGCTACCGCCTGAGCGAGCTGTACAACGAGGAGGGGCCGGACGATCCGGTGATCGCCGAAGCGGAGCTCGCCGTCCAGGCGAATGGCGAGGTGGAGGCGGACATCGTCACCACGCCGCCGCCGGATGACCCGACCGCGCCATGATCCCGCAGTTGCCGCTCGCGCTGCGCTGGCCGCGTCGCCAGCGCTTCGAACATTTTCACGCCGGCGCCAACGCCGCCGCGCTGGCCGCGGTGCAGGCGCTGGCGCTGCAGCCCGCAGCGCCGTGGGTGTACCTGGCACGGCGCTGCCGGCAGCGGCAGAGCCACCTGCTGATGGCGGCCTGCCACGCGGCCAGTGCCGCCGGTCGCACGCGTGCAATACCTGCCGCTGGCCACTCTCGCCGATCCTGCCGCCGCGATGCGCGGCGTTGCCGGCAGCGGCTGCTGGCGCTGGACGATCTGCAGGCGATCGCCGGCAACCGCGAGGCCGAGCATGCGCTGTTCGATCTCTACAACCGGCCAGGGCCGAAGGCACCGCGCTGCTGTTCGCCGCCGATGCCACCACCGACCCAACTGGGCTCGGGCTGCCCGACCTGCGCTCGCGACTCGGTGCCTGCACCCAGTTCGCGCTGAAGCCACTGGACGATGCCGAGCGCCGCGAGGTGCTGAAAGAGCAGGCCGCACTGCGCGGCATCGAGCTGGACGACAGTGTGCTGGACTGGCTGTTCGCCCGCTACGCGCGCGACCTCGGCGCGCTGCTCGACTTGCTCGACAAGCTGGACCACGCCTCGCTGGCGGCACAGCGGCGAATCACCGTGCCGTTCCTGCGCGACTTTCTGCGCGAGGCGGACGCGGCGCACCGAATCGGGTGAGGGCGTAGGTTGGGGTGAGCAACGCGAACCCCAACGTTCGTGAGGCCTGCCGTCGGGCATCGCTGTGCTCGGCCCAACCTACGTGTTGCGTCCGGGCTGCAGCCGCGGCGGGTCGGCCTCCCAGGTCAGCTGGTGGTAGTCGAAGCCCTTGGCCAGCGTCGGCTTGATCACTTCGAAATACGGCGAGACGTCGAAGTCGCGCGGGGTGTACAGGCTATGGTCGCGGATGTGGAAGATCTCGCGCATGCAGTCATCGCATTCAGGCGTGGCGGCGGACTCGAGACGAACCACCGGGAGGATCGGGAAGGGCACCGACTGGAAAGCTTCGGCCACCAGTGTCGAGCAGATCGCGCGGGTGGGATCGCCGCTGCCCAGCGCCAGCAGGCGGCGCCGCCAGGGGCCGGGCACCGGCGGTGTCGGCAGCAGGTAGCGTGCCAGGTCGAAGACGTTTTTCAGGTCGTAGCGCTGGCCCAGCCGCGCCATCACATAATCCACCACGCGGTGCGCATCGGCCTCGCTCAACCCCGCCGGCCGGCAGATCCGCAGGTGGTAGCCGCCAAGTTGCTGCAGGTCGAGCAGGTGCACGCCGAGTTCGGTGTCGGCCTCGACCAGCAGGTCAGTCTTGCCCCCGAGAGTTTGCCCGGCGTACTCGCCCACGTAGAGCGCCACGTGCGACCAGGTGGATTGCGTCAGATACTTGATGGCGGTGCTGATGCGTGCGCGGCCTTCGACCAGGATCACGTCAGCCGGGCGCAGGATGCGCCGCAGGGTAGCCAGGTCGGCTGGCAAATGCGGGTACGGTCCGCGTGCCGGATGATTGAGGTAGCGTGCCAGCGCGACGCCGAGTCGTTGCGCGACGCGGTTCATCGTGCGCTCCGGGCATGGCCGTGCGTTCGGCGCCGGTCGTCGGCATGCCGCGGCGACTCGGGATGGCGTGGTTCGGGATGCACGTGCGCAGACCTGTAGGGACGGTTGGCAACCGGGTTGGCCTGGTGCGGCAGCGCGGAGTCGGTTGCGTGGGTAGCTTCGCGCCCAGCCATCATCCCAGTAGATGGACCCGTTCGTCGCGGGTTCCCGTATCGGGTGCCGGCGCGGTCGACGGATGACGCAAAAAACAAAGGCGCCCCAAGGCGCCTTTGTTCGTTCCGCTCCGGCCGACCACTCAAGCCTTGAGCAATCCCGGCGTGGCCTGCTGGCCGATCGCGTCGACCATCGCCTTGGCCACGTTGAGGTTGCCGGCGATGATGTTGCCGCTGGCGGGGATGCCGTCGCGGCCGGCGAAGTCGCAGTAGCGCCCGCCGGCTTCGTGCACCAGCAGTACGCCGGCGGCCATGTCCCACGGCTTCAGGCCGATCTCGAAGTAGCCGTCGTAGCGGCCGGCGGCGACGTAGGCCAGGTCGAGCGCGGCGGAGCCGGAGCGGCGGATGTCCTCGGCCTGGCCGAGGATGGCGCGGGTCATGTCGAGTTGCGCGGTCGAGGTGCTCGCGCTGGCGGAACGGGAAGCCGGTGGCGATCATCGCGCCGCCGAGGTTCTCGCGCTTGGAAACGCGCATGCGGCGGTCGTTGAGGTAGGCGCCGTCGCCCTTGCTGGCGGTGTACAGCTCGTCGCGCAGCGGATCGAACACCACGGCGTGGATCGGCACGCCCTTGTCCAGCAGCGCGATCGACACGCAGAAATGCGGGATGCCGCGCAGGTAGTTGTGGGTGCCGTCCAGCGGGTCGATCACCCAGGTCAGCGGGCCCTTGCCGGTCGCGCCGCTTTCCTCGGCGAGGATGGCGTGGTCGGGATAGGCGCGGCGCAGTTCCTTGATGATTTCCGCCTCGGCCAGCTTGTCGACTTCGGAGACGAAATCCAGCTGCTGCTTCTCGACGATGTTGAGGCCGTCGATGCGGTTCATGTAGCGCAGGATCACATTGCCTGCAGAACGCGCGGCGCGCGCCGCGATCGTGACGTGTGGTCTGGCCATGGTTTCGACTTTGGAAGAGAGCGGGGTTGCGGCCGGCGATTCTAGCAGAGGCGGGCCTCGAGCCGCGCCCGTGTCCACTATCCTTGTCCGCTCCAGCCGCCAACAACGTCTCTCGCTCGCATGACCGATCTCCACGCACCTCGCCGCCCATATCCGCTACGTGCTGGTGCGCACCTCGCACCCGGGCAATATCGGCAGCGCGGCGCGGGCGATCCGCACGATGGGCTTCACGCGGCTGGAGCTGGTCATGCCGTCATCGCTTTCCCGATCCGGAGGCGAATGCGCTGGCGGCTGGCGCGGATGACGTGCTGGCCGGTGCCGGCATCCACCGCGAACTGGTCGATGGCCTGGCCGGCAGCAGCCTGGCGCTGGGCCTGTCGGCGCGCCGGCGCGGCGTGAACCTGCCGGAACTTTCGCCGCGCGAGGCGGCCCAGCAGGTGCTGGCCGCAGCCGCTCGCGGCGAGCAGGTGGCGCTGGTGTTCGGCAACGAGCGCACCGGGCTGGAAAACGAGGAGCTGGCGCGCTGCCATGCCATGGTGCGGATTCCCAGCGTGGACGATTTCAGCTCGCTCAACCTGTCGCAGGCGGTGCAGGTGATGGCCTATGAAGTGCGCCTGGCGATGCTCGGCGACGAGCTGCCTGCACCGCCGCCGGAACACGACGAGCCACCGGCCGACGCGGCGCAGATGGAGCAGTTCTACCGCCACCTGGGCGCAGACGCTGGACGACATCGACTTCCACAAGGGGCGCGAACCGACCACGATCATGCTGCGCCTGCGCAAGCTGTTCCAGCGCGCGCAGCCGGATGCGCGCGAGTTGCGCGTACTGCACGGCATCCTGGCCGACGCGCAGCGGATGGCGGAGTTGGCGAAGGGCAGGTAGTCGGCTGGACGCCCTGCGAGGCTTCGCACAGGGGCCGCTCCTACTGCTCGTCGTCCGCGCGGTTGCAGTCGATGGTGCCGGCGTCACCAGCAGCTTGTCGATGCGCGCGCCGTCGAGGTCGACCACCTCGAAGCGGATGCCATGCCAGGCGAAGACTTCGCCGGTTTGCGGCACGTGGGCCGAGCGCGGTCATCACCATGCCGGCGGCGGTGCGGAATTCGTGTTCGTCCTCGCCGGGCAGCTCGCCGACCTGCAGCAGTTCGCGCAGGTCGTCGGTGGACAGGCTGCCGTCGATCAGCCAGCTGCCGTCGGCGCGCTGCATGATCGGGCTGCCCTCGTTGCTGCCGCCATGGCCGATCTGGCTGGCGCCGACGACGGCCGCGAGCAGGTCGTTGACGGTGACCACGCCCTCGATGTCGCCGTATTCGTCCACCACCAGCGCCAGCGGCGTTTCGGCGTCGCGGAATTCCTCCAGCAGATCCAGCGCGCGCGCGGTGGCCGGCACGAACAGCGGCTTGGCCAGGTGGTCGAACAGTTCCGGCTTGCCTTCGGCGAAGCTGTGCAGCAGGCGCTTGACCTCGACCACGCCGACCACGTCGCTCTCGTCGCCGCGATACACCGGGTAACGCGAATACGGCGTATCGCGCAGCACTTCGATGTTTTCCTCGCGGGTCGCCGGCGATGTCGAGCCAGGCGATGCGCATGCGCGGGGTCATCACGCTGTCCACCGTGCGGTCGCCCAGGCGCAGCACGCGATTGACCATGTTGTGCTCGTCCGCGTCGAGCACGCCCTGTTCGGCGCTCTCGGCCACCAGCAGGCGGATCTCCTCCTCGGTGACCACGCCGCGGCCGCTGCTGGTTGACCCGCAGCAGGCGCAGCAGCAGGTTGCTGGACGCGTTCAGCAGCCACACGAACGGCGCGGTCAGTCGCGACAGCACCAGCATCGGGATCGCCACGTAGCTGGCGGCCTTTTCCGGCGCCGCCAGCGCCAGCCGCTTGGGCACCAGTTCGCCGATCACGATCTGGATGAACGAGATCAGCACGAAGCCGAGCACGATGCCGAGGACGCGCGCATATGGCAGCAGCCAGGCCAGGTGCTCGCCCTGCAGCAGTCGCGGCGATGTGGCCGCCCAGCGCGTCGCCGGCGACCGCACCGGTGACCAGCATCACCAGCGTGATGCCGACCTGCACGGTGGACAGGAAATGCTCCGGGGCTTCGGCGTGGCGCAGTGCCAGCGGCGGCGTTGCGGCTGTTGCGCGCCATCTGCTTGAGGCGGCTCTTGCGCGAGGCCACCAGCGCCATCTCCGACAGGCGAAGAAGCCGTTGCACAGGGCCAGCACGAGGACGAGCGCGATTTCGGTCAGCATCGCGGCAAGGATGGAGGAGGGTGCATGAGCCACAGTGTAAGGGCAGCGCGGCCTCCAGTTCACCCACGGTGCGCGGCATTGATGCAGAGCAGCACGACAGTCCTGTAACATTCCCGTCATCCCGCTCCCTCAGGCATGGCCAGCATGTTTTCATTGCAGACGATTTTCGGCAAAGGCGACAAGTTCTACGGACTGCTCGAACAGAGCGCCGCCACCGCCTGCGAAAGCGCCAAGGCCCTGCACGAGTTGCTGACCCAGCCCGACAAGGGCCCGGTGATGGCGGCGTTCACCGCCACCCGCGCGCGCGAGAAGGCACTGGCCGCGCAGATCAGCGAGGAGCTGGTGAACACCTTCGTCACCGCGCTCGACCGCGAGGACATCGAGGCGCTGAACTCGGCGCTGTACAAGATTCCCAAGACCATCGAGAAATTCGCCGAGCGCTACGAGATCGTGGCCGATCGCCTGGCCGGCGTGGATTTCGCCCAGCGCGCGCTGGTGCTGCAGCGTTCCAGCGAAGTGGTGGCCGAGATGATCGGCGAGCTGCGCCGCGGCCTGCGCATCGACCCGGTGAAGAAGCTGCAGGACCGCCTGCAGGCGCTGGAATCGGAAGGCGACCGCATGCTGCTGGCGCCGTACCGCACGCTGTACGTGGAAGGCGGCGACGCGATGCGCGCGATGCTGGCGAAGGATCTGTTCGAGCTGATCGAGAAGGCCATCGACAAGTGCCGCGACGTCGGCAACATCGTCTATTCGATCGTCCTGAAGAACTCCTGAGGCCACGCCCGTGACCCTGCGCATTCCGCACTGCCCGGCCGCGCGCCGGCACCGAGCGTCGCGCCCGTCCATGGCCGGGGTGCCGCGCATGAGCATCGTCATCGCGGTCGTGGTGATCGCGCTCGTCTTCACCTACATCAACGGTTTCCACGACACCGCCAACTCGATCGCCACCGTGGTGGCGACCAAGGTGCTTTCGCCCGGCCAGGCGGTGTTGCTGGCGGCGGGCACCAACCTGGTCGGCGCGTTCATGGGCACCGCGGTGGCCGCCACGATCGCCTCGGGGCTGATCAATGCCGGCGTGATCGACATGAGCTCGCAGTTGCTGATCTGCGCGCTGCTGGCGGCGATCGTGTGGAACCTGATCACCTGGTGGCTGGGCCTGCCGTCCAGTTCCAGCCATGCGCTGGTCGGTTCGCTGGTGGGCGCGGCGCTGGCCGCTTCCGGACAACAATTTCGCTTCGGTGATCTGGGTCGAAGGCGGCTGGCTGAAGGGCCACGGCGTGATTCCCAAGGTGATCATCCCGATGGTGCTGTCGCCAGGCGGCGGGCTTCATCATCAGCTTCTTGCTGATGGGCGCGCTGTACGCGCTGCTGGCCTGGTTTGCGAACCGGCAAGGCTGGTCGCGCCGGTTCGGACGCACGCCGTTCGTCAACTCGTTCTTCGGCAAGGCGCAGATCCTCTCGGCCAGCGCGATGGGCGTGGCGCACGGCATGAACGACGCGCAGAAGAGCATGGGCATCATCGCGCTGGCGCTGGCCGGCGCCACCGCCACGCACCAGTTCGACCATCTGCCGGAATGGCTGGGCTTCCTGCGCATCGACGGCAATCCCGCCGGCGGCTTCGAGATCCCGGTGTGGGTGAAGGTGGTCTCCGCGCTGACCATGGCCGCCGGTACTGCCGGCGGCGGCTGGCGCATCATCAAGACGCTCGGCCACAAGATGGTCAAGCTGCATCCGATCAACGGCTTCGCCGCCGAGACCAGCTCGGCGGCGGTGATCCTCGCCGCCTCGGCGTTCGGCATTCCGGTGTCGACCACCCACAACGTGTCCGCCTCGATCATGGGCGTGGGCGCGGCCAAGCGTTTCAGTTCGATCCGCTGGTCGGTGGTCGAGCGCATGGTGTGGGCGTGGATCCTGACCCTGCCGATCACCGCGCTGCTGGCCTACGGCCTGGTGCTGCTGTTCCGCCTGGTGCTCTGAACCCGCCGCATGACGCACGCGCAGGAACGCACGCGCGTTCCTACAGCGCGTCGCCGCCGGTGGCCATGATCTGCTCCAGCTGGTCGCCCAGCACGCCCAGTTCGCGCACCACGCGCTCCAGTTCGAGCTGGTCGAGGAATTCGTAGGGGCGGTTTTCGCACAGGTGCAGATAGGGCGAGCCGTCCAGGTCGGCGACCGCCAGAAAGCCGGTGCGCTGCTGCCAGTTGAAGCGCAGGCAGCGGTTCGGATCGGTGCCGGCGAGCGGGCCGATCGGGGTGGAAATGCGCAGGTAGCGCCGACCCGCCTCGTCCTCCAGTTCGGCCAGGTAGATGCCCTGGTAGCGATCCCGCGCCAGCTCCATGTCGAAACTGATCAGGTACGGATCGTTCTGGCGCAGCTCGTGCAGGCTGCCGATGTGGGAGCGCACGGCTTCGAAGTGGCGCATGCTGCGTTTTCCGCTGGCGGGGTCGCTGCTACTCTGCCACGTCTCCCCGCAAGCGTCGCGTGAACCATGAACGAAGCCGCTGACCGCATCTACGCCGCGATCGCCGCGATTCCGCGCGGTCGGGTCGCCAGTTACGGTGCGATCGCCGCCCGCGCCGGCCTGCCGGGGCGGGCGCGGCTGGTCGGCCGGCTGCTCGGCGAGGTGCCCGACGGCATGGAGTTGCCGTGGTATCGCGTGTTGCGTTCCAGCGGACATATCGCGATGCCGCCGGGCAGTCGCGGTTTCCGCGAGCAGTCGCGCCGGCTGCGCGCCGAAGGCGTGGAAGTGAAGAATGGCCGCGTGCCGCTGTCGCGCTTCGGCCTGGACGGCGATCTCGATCACGCGCTGTGGGGCTTGCCGGACGCTTGATGGGCGGGTTGCCGACGAGTCGCCGCCGGTTTTTCCGTCGGCCGGGCAAGACCGGTTTGCTAGCATGTCGCCGATGAATGCCTCTGCCCTCGACCTGCTTCAAAGCGTTTTCGGTTATTCCAGTTTCCGCGGCCAGCAACAGGCCGTCGTCGAGCATCTCGGCGACGGCGGCGATGCGCTGGTGCTGATGCCGACCGGCGGCGGCAAGTCGCTGTGCTACCAGATTCCCGCGCTGCTGCGCCAGGGCACCGGCATCGTGGTGTCGCCGCTGATCGCGCTGATGCAGGACCAGGTCGATGCGCTGCGCGAGGCCGGCGTGGCCGCCGCCTATCTCAACTCCAGCCTCGGCGCGCGAGGAGCAGCGCGAGGTCGAGCGCCAGCTGCTGGCCGGCGAGCTGAACCTGCTCTACGTGGCGCCGGAGCGGCTGCTCACGCCGCGTTTCCTGGCCCAGCTGGAACGCACCGAGGTGGCGCTGTTCGCGATCGACGAGGCGCATTGCGTGTCGCAGTGGGGCCACGATTTCCGCCCCGAATACCGCGAGCTGGCGATCCTGCAGCAGCGCTTTCCCGAGGTGCCGCGCATCGCGCTCACCGCCACCGCCGATGCGCGCACGCGCGAGGAGATCGTCGAGCGGCTGTCGCTGCAGAATGCGCGGCAGTTCGTGTCCAGTTTCGACCGGCCGAACATCGGCTACCGGGTCGGCCTGCGCCACAACGCCAAGCGCCAGCTCGGCGATTTCCTGCAGGGCCACCAGGACGAATCCGGCATCGTCTATTGCCTCAGCCGGCGCAAGGTGGACGACACCGCCGCATGGCTGGCCGAGGCCGGCATCGAGGCGCTTGCCGTATCACGCCGGCCTCGATGCGGCGACCCGCGCGAAGAACCAGCAGCGCTTCCTGCGCGAGGACGGCGTGGTGATGGTCGCCACGGTCGCGTTCGGCATGGGCATCGACAAGCCGGACGTGCGCTTCGTGGCGCATCTGGATCTGCCGCGCAGCATCGAAGGCTATTACCAGGAAACCGGCCGCGCCGGTCGCGACGGGCTGCCGGCCGAGGCGTGGATGATCTACGGCCTGTCCGACGTGGTGACGATGAGCCAGATGATCGCGCAGTCCGAATCGGCCGACGAGCGCAAGCGCGTCGAGCGGCAGAAGCTGGAATCGCTGCTGGCCTACGCCGAAGCCACCGGCTGCCGGCGGCAACTGCTGCTGGGCGCGTTCGGCGAAAGCTATCCCGGCCCCTGCGGCCATTGCGACAACTGCATCGCGCCGCCGAAGACCTGGGACGCCACCGTGCCCGCGCAGAAGGCGTTGTCGGCGGTGTACCGCACCGGCCAGCGCTTCGGCTCCGGCCATGTGATCGACGTGCTGCGCGGCGAAGAAACCGAGCGTGTGCTCAGTCTCGACCATCACCGGCTCAGCACGTTCGGCATCGGCGCCGAGATGGACGAGAAACAGTGGCGCTCGGTGTTCCGCCAGTTGCTCGCCGCCGGCCTGCTCGAAGCCGACGCCGAAGGCTACGGCACCTTGCGCCTCACCGCGGCCAGCCGCGCCGTGCTCAGCGGCGGCAAGCAGGTGAAGCTGCGCGAGGACGCACGCCCCGAACGGGCGAGTCGACGCCGTCGCGACAGCAAACAGGTCACCGGCGGCGGCAGTCTCGGCATCGAGGCTTACGAACAGTCCACCTGGGATGCGCTGCGCGCGCTGCGCACGCAGCTGGCCAGGCAGCAAGGCGTGCCGCCGTACGTGGTGTTCCACGACGCCACCTTGCTGGCGATGCTGCGCGCGATGCCGGCCAACGAAGACGAACTGGCCACCATCAGCGGCGTCGGCGAAGCCAAGCTCAAGCGCTATGGCCGCGATTTCCTGGCGGTGATCAACGCGCCGGCATGAGCCTCGCCAGCGGCGTGTCCGGCCGTTGCACCGTCAGCCGATACCGCTGAAGAGTCGCATGCCTCTCGTGCCCGTCGTCGACGCGTCATCGTGACGATGATGCATGTGTAAGTGAGAAGTGCGCATGTCGGCGCCAGGGACTTCGCCTGTGCCCGTCGTGCCCTCACGCACACTTCACGTTTGCGTTTGCCCCGACGCGCCGGGGTGTGACGGCGATCACCCGACGTAGGAAAAAATCGGATTGTTGCGCCCTGGCACGAGGAATACCGTACACGGATTCGTTGCCGGGGAGGTTGACGGATGATCCTTTGGCGGCCTGCTGACCGTCTTGCAGTTACGCGTCCACGCACTGCCCGCACAATGGAATGTCAGGGGGAAGGGCAGGCGATACGGACGTAGTTTGGGATCGCTAGACAGCACACGAAAAAGGGGCCGTGCCGCGCACGGCAATTCTTGCATGGGGTCCACGAGGCCGCATCGGGCTCGTTCGCCCTGAAAATTGTCTAGGAGTCTTTTCAAATGCCCAATCATTACCGATTGAAACTGCTGGTGGCCGCGATTGGCATGGCTACGGCGTCCGCAGCCACTGCTGCGAACACGCAGACCTTGCACGCACAGAACCTCGGTGCGGTGCCGGCCAGTTCGCTGGCTGCGCACCTCAACCTTGGTCCAGACATGTCGTTGACGGCACGCAGCTCGGTGGCCGTCGCCGGTGGCCACAAGGTCGTGCGCCAGCAGCAGATGTTCCGTGGCGTGCCCGTGTACGGTCGCAGTATCGCCGTGGTGCAGGATGCGCAGGGCAACGCGCTGCGTGCCAGCGGCGAGCTGATGCAGGATGCCGATGTCGGCCTGACGTCGGTCGCCCCGAAGCTGTCCGCCGCCAGCGCCCTCGGCGCGCTGCGCTCGCACGCGCAGACCGCGCTGGTCGGTGGTGCCGCGATCAGCAACCAGAAGACCGACCTGTTCGTGTATCCGCAGGACAACGGCCCGGCGCGCCTGGTCTATCGCGTGTCCTACTTCGTCGGCGGCGCCAACCCGTCGCGTCCGACCGCGATCATCGACGCCAACACCGGCGTCGTGATCAAGAGCTGGGATGGCTTGACCGATGCATCGGCCACCGGCCCGGGCGGCAACCAGAAGACCGGCCAGTACATCTACGGCACCGACTATGCCGCGCTCGACGTGACCCAGTCCGGCAGCACCTGCACGCTGGTCAACACCAACGTCAAGACCTACAACCTCAACCATGGCACCAGCGGTGGTTCGGTGGTCAGCTTCACCTGTCCGAACAGCAATACCGACGCGATCAACGGCGCATATTCGCCGGTCAACGACGCGCACCATTTCGGTGGCGTGGTGCACGACATGTACACCGCCTACACCGGCGCACCGCCGCTGAGCATCCAGCTGGTGATGAAGGTGCACTACAAGTCGAACTACGAGAACGCGTTCTGGGACGGCAGCGCGATGTACTTCGGCGACGGTGCCAGCACGTTCTATCCGCTGGTGTCGCTGGACGTGACCAGCCACGAGATCAGCCACGGCTACACCGAACAGAATTCGGGCCTGGAATACAGCGGCCAGTCCGGCGGCATGAACGAGGCGTATTCGGACATCGCCGGTGAGGCCGCCGAGTTCTACGATCGCGGTGCGGCGGATTTCCTGGTCGGGCGCGATATCGTCAAGACCAGCGCCGGCATCGGTGACGCGCTGCGCTACATGTGCAACCCGCCGCAGGATGGCGGCTCGATCGACAACGCGGCGAACTACACCTCCAGTCTCGACGTGCATTATTCCAGCGGCGTCTACAACAAGTCGTTCTGCCTGCTGGCCAAGACGTCGGGCTGGGACGTGAAGAAGGCGTTCCAGGTCTACGCGCTGGCGAACAAGTCGTACTGGACGGCCACCTCGACCTTCAACTCCGGCGCCTGCGGCGTGGAATCGGCAGCGACCGATCTGGGCTACAACGCGAATGACGTGATCGCAGCGTTCAATGCCGTCGGCGTGACCTGCCCGGGTGGCGGTGGTGGCGGTGGCGGCACGACCGAGTTGCAGAACAACGTCAGTGTCACCGGCGTGTCGGCTGCCACCGGCGGCGACAACGACTACTTCATCACCGTCCCGGCCGGCGCCAGCAACCTGGTGATGTCGATCTCCGGCGGTACCGGCGATGCCGACCTGTACACCAAGGTCGGCACGGCCCCGACCACCAGCAGCTACGACTGCCGCCCGTACAAGACCGGCAACGCGGAAAGCTGCACCGTGGCCGCGCCGGTCGCCGGCAAGTACTACCTCAAGGTGCACGCCTATGCGGCGTACTCCGGCGTCACGGTCAAGGCGTCCTACAGCACCGGCGGCGGTGGTAGCGGCGGCCTGCAGAATGGCGTGCCGGTGACCGGCCTGGCCGGTTCGGCGAACCAGGAGCTGAGCTATACGGTGACGGTGCCGTCGGGCAGCAACCTGGCCATCGCGATGTCCGGCGGTACGGGCGATGCGGATCTGTACGTGAAGAAGAGCTCCGCCCCGACCACCAGCAGCTACGACTGCCGTCCGTACAAGACCGGCAACGCCGAGACCTGCTCGTTCAGCGCGGCCTCGGGCACGTACTACATCAAGGTGCGCGGCTACACGGCGTTCTCCGGCGTGTCGCTGAAGGCCACCTGGTAAGCCTCCGAGCGGGCCACGGACGACCCGCTGTTTTTCCCAGGGAGCTGTAGCAACAGAACGGGCCCGGTCTCAACGACCGGGCCCGTTTTTCATGCGCGCGATTCAGCCGGCGACTTCCTCGAAACGGTTGGCGTCACGGTTCTTGCGCACCTTGGCCGGATCCCACACGCGGCCGTTCATGGTGATGTAGACGCCGTCGGGCAGGGTCTGCACCGCGGCCACCGCGCAGCCGATGTTGAACACGGCATCGGAGCCCTGGAAACGCGCCGGGTTCAGCGCGCCGGTCAGCACGATCACCTTGCCCTTGATCTGCGCCAGCTCGCGCGCGGTTTCGACCATGGTGTCGGTGCCGTGGGTAACCAGCACGTGCCGGTGCGGCTGCGCCTCGATGGTGGAGCGCACCAGTGCGCGATCCTCGGCGCCCATGTGCAGGCTGTCCTTGCGCAGGATCGGAATCACGTCGAACTGGAACGCCACGCCGAGCTGGCCGAGGATGTCGCCGATCTGCGGCGCGCCGATCTTGTAGTCCGACTTGTCGTCGAAGTAGATCTTGTCGATGGTGCCGCCGGTGGTGACGATGGTCAGGTGCTGCATGTCGGTGGGCCATGGAGGGAGTTCCGGCATTTTAGCCCGTGCAGACACATGCGTGCCCGTAGGAGCCCGCTTGCGGGCGATGCTTTTGTCACGCATCGGAAAAGCATCGCCGCGCAAGCGGGCTCCTACGCCAAGAGCCGTTTACCCCAGCAGCAGGGCGGTGTTGTCGGCGTCCGGTGCGACCAGCCGGTCGAGACCCAGCGCGACGAAGCGGTGCCGCGCCGCGGCCGGGCGGCGGTCGCCGTGGCGATCCGACCAGGTGGCCTGGCGTGCCAGCAGCGCCGCCGCGGCGCAGCGCGCCAGGGTGAAGGCGAGGCCGCGCGCGCCGGCTTCCAGCGTGTCGCGCGCCGCCGCATGCTGGTCGAGCCAGCGCGCCGCGGCGTCCAGCGTCTGCCGGATCGCGCTGGCCGCGTGCATGTCGTCGTTGCCGTCCAGCCAGCTCGCGCAAGCGGTGCGCAACGCGCCGAGGCTGTCGCCGGCCAGCGCGCGCAGGCTGTCCAGCGACAGCACGTTGGTGGTGCCTTCCCAGATCGCGTACACCTGCGCGTCGCGCAGCAGCTGCGGCAGGCCGGTGTCCTCGATGTAGCCGGCGCCGCCGAAGCATTCCAGCGCCTCCGAGCACATCTGCACCGCCAGCTTGCCGGTCCACAGCTTGGCCAGCGGCGTGAGCAGGCGCAGCAGCGCGGCCTCGTGCGGCTGCGCCGCGCCGTGCTCGACCCGGCCCAGCAGTTGCGCGATCTCGAACGCCAGCGCGAACGCGCCCTCGAACTCGGCCTGCATGTCGGCCAGCGTCTGTGCGTGCAGCGGTTGCTCGATCAATGGACGGCCAAACGCGCGCCGGCGCTCCGCGAAGTCGCGCGCCAGGGCGATCGCGCGGGCCATGCTGGCGACCGCGCAGATCGCGTTCCACGTGCGCGTGACGTTGAGCATCGGCGCCACCTGGCGCACGCCGTGGGCAAGCTCGCCCAGCGGCCAGGCGGGCAGGCCGTCGAGATGGATTTCCGCGGTGGGCAATTCCTGCGTGCCGAGCTTGTCCTTCAAGCGGTCGATCACCAGTTCCGACTTGCGTCGCGCACCGTCCATCGTCTCCACGTAGAACAGCGCCAGCGCGGCGGTGCCCGCGGCAGCCGCGCCTTCGGGTCGCGCCAGCGCCAGTGCTGCCTCGCCGACCACCGCCGAGCTGAACCACTTGCGCCCGTACAGGCGCCATTGCCCGGCGGCATCCTGCCGCGCGACGGTTTCGGTGTGGCCGACATCGGAGCCGCCGGCGGTCTCGGTCATCCACTGGCCGCTGAGCCAGAACGTCGCCGGATCGCGGCTGAGGAAATGCGGCAGCACGCGTTCGATCAGTTCGCGGTTGCCGGAGGCCTTGAGTCGCGGTGGCGGCGCCGTCGGTCATCGCCAGCGGGCAGGTGTAGAACTCGCTGGCGAGGTGGTACAGGTAGACGCGGGCGAATTCCTCCAGCCGCCCGTACGCGCTCTCGCCGTGACCGGCGGCCAGCACCGCATGCCGCGTCGT
Source organism: uncultured Gammaproteobacteria bacterium (assembly GCA_963739815.1). GTDB lineage: Bacteria > Pseudomonadota > Gammaproteobacteria > Xanthomonadales > Rhodanobacteraceae > Rhodanobacter. The sequence goes on along the minus strand of CAVUBI010000001.1, from coordinate 1,778,910 downwards.
CATCGCCGCGCCTTCCTGCCACGCCGGCGTCAACTCGATGCGGTCCACCCGCCGACCCCACGCGTCCCACTGCGTCAGCACCGGCTTGCGCCGCGTCGTGGTGCATGCGCGCTGCCACGCCATCTGCGCGTAGTCGCCGAGCGCGTCGAGGTCGGCGTCCAGCGCCGCGCGGCGCTCGGCCGGCAGCGCCCGGTCGAGCAAGGCCAGCAGCGCACGGTCGCCGCGATACGGGTGCGGCAGTTGCGGTGAATCCTGCAGGAAGGCCATGGCGCACTCCATCCAGAGTCGAGGTGTCGAGTATAGGCATGCGGGCATTCGGCGCGTTGCGCTGGCATCATCGAAAGCCACTCCCCAGCGCAGGCGCCACCCATGCGATTTTCCGAAGCGATGCAGACGGTCACGCGTCATGGCGACGGCTGGCAGGCCACGGTGAGCGAGGACTGGCTGCAGGGGCGCAGCGCCTTCGGCGGACTGCAGGCGGCACTCGCCCTGCGCGCCATGCGCGAGCTGGTGCCGGCGGACATGCCGCTGCGCACCCTGCAGGTGACTTTCATCGCGCCGGTGCCGGCCGGCAGCGTGGCCATCCGCGCGCGGCTGCTGCGCGAAGGCCGCAGCGCGATCCAGGTCGAGGCCAGCCTGTGCGACGGCGATCAGACCCTGTGCCAGCTTGTCGGCGTGTTCGGCAACGCGCGCCCATCGGCACTCGACTTCCAGCCCGTGCAGCCGCCCGAGACGAGTGCGGCGGCGCGGGAGCTGCGCTACGTCGAAGGCCGCATGCCCGCCTTCACCCAGCACTTCCGCGCACGCTGGCTGCGCGGCGACCTGCCATTCAGCGGCGGCCACCAGCGCGAAAGCGTGCTGCAGCTTTCCCTGCGCGACGACGGCCCCGTCGACGAAACCCACGTACTCGCCTTCGCCGACTTCATCCCGCCGATCGCCCTGTCGATGTTCGCCACGCCCACCCCCGGCAGCTCGCTCACCTGGATGCTCGAACTGCTGCGCGACCGCTACGACGACCTCGGCCTGGACGACTGGCGCGTCGACGCGCAACTGATCGCCGCCCGCGACGGCTACACCAACCAGAGCGTGATGCTGTGGGGGCCGCGCGGGGAGCCGGTGGCGTTGAGCCGGCAGAGCATGGTGGTGTTTGGGTGATGGGCGGGGAGTGTCTCGTATACGGCGTTTGCGCCGTGGTCATGCGCGTGGAAACACGGCAGGATTAGACGGTGGGATTAAGCTGCACCAAGCGCAGCAACTTGTTGATCTGTGTAGGCCTGAGCCCTGTCGTGTACGGCGACGAGCACGGGATAGGCTGCAGGATTACACTTCATTTTGAAATCTACATAGCGTTAGAGCTCACCAACCAACAGTAGGAGATCGTCGTGGCAGACCAAATATCCGTCAGCGGCCCCATAACCGTGCAGCCAGATCCGCTGCACGCGTCGCGTATGACCTGATGATTCAAATTTCCAATTGGGAAAGTGCCGACGACGGCAAGAAGAAAACACGAGAATACTGGTTAACGCTTTTTCACCAGTGCATCTTGGCTAACCGTAGCAACTCACCCGAATCCATCCTCAAGCGTGGCTGAGCTCTAACAATTCGTTCAAGGCGGACGGCTGCGCCCCCGCTTAACTCTAGCGTTAGGCCCGTTTCCGAATGCCCTATTCACCCGAATCAATCGACGAGATGGCCCAGACGTTGCCTCGCACGTTGAGCGACGTAAGCAACCTTCTTGTGCGCCATGCGCACCTCGCGGAGCGCTTCGAAGGGGGTGTTAAGGAGCATCTTCTGCACGGTGCAGGCCGTCGCCTTAGCGTTATCCGTCGTTGCATCGAAAGACTCTTTCAACTGTTCCCGCCTCAGCGGACGCAAAAACTGAATGATGGCGAGCTCAGTGATGTTCAACTGACGCTTCAGGCCCTTTGCATAAATGTAGCGGGCATATTCGATAACTGGGCATGGGCGTTTGCTCTCCGTCACGACTTATTGGACCAGATTGGCGGCCCACACGGTGCCTCCCTCTTCAAACAGAGAATCCGCGGATTTCTTCCTGAGCCTCTTCTGCGGCAGGTGGAGGCGATGGATAACTGGCACACTAACTACCTCAAAGGCTACCGAGACTCGCTAGCCCATCAGATCCCGCTTTACATTCCTCCCTTTACAGTCACGGAGGGTGAGGAGGTTCGCTACCGTGAGCTGGAGTCCGAACGGCAGCAATTGCTTTTCGCGGGTGAATTTGATCGGTACGAATCTGCTACCCAAGAGCTCGAAGCAATAGGCAGCGCTTGCACCGTCTTCATGCACTCATTTCAATTCGAAGGCGCGTATCGTCCGGTTCACCTGCATCCTCAGGTCCTCAGCGACTGCGCTACCGTCGTGGAGTGTGGTGGCCTGTTCTTGTCTCATTGGCAAGAACGGGGCCAACAATTCGTCCAAGCCGGCGCCGCTTCGCGTCGCGGCTTAACCTAGGCGGTAGCCGTCATCAGGGGACTATCAGTGGCGATCAATTTTCGTGCGGTTCACACCAACCGCCCCTGGCGAAAGGCACAGCATGCATCGATCTATAACGCAACCGATGGTCCCGATGGCGCGAAGAATCTACTTCGAAGGGCGGGTCGCGTCGGCAAGAAGTGGAATGACTACGGTCCAGTCTCTTGCGTTTTTGTTTGGGAGGATGGCGTTGATCCAGGGCTGGCATATCGACTGAAGCCAAGTTCTTCGCATGACATTCAAAAAGCAGAGGTGCCCCTTAGTCACCTCGCACGTTACGAACTCGCGAAAGAATGCCCCGCGTCCGAAATTGAAAGTTACTTTTCGCCTTTCAGCCCGCCGCCGTCTGCTCAAGAACCGGACGCTCCACCGGAGGTTCTAGACAATGATACGGCCGACACCGCATCAGAGTTAGACTCCACGTTGCTCTTTCCGGACGAACTAGCCGGTAACGGAAGTTACCCCGAAGGGCTTGCGCGATCAGTCATCGTCAACGCCTACGAACGCAGTAGCGCGGCTCGTACCGCGTGCATCAATCACTACAAACCAGTCTGCCAAGTGTGTCGAGCGAACTTCGAAGAACGATACGGTGAAGTTGGGCGCGGCTACATTCATGTTCATCACTTGGTTCCTATCTCCTCCGTTGGCAGTCAGTATCAAGTCAACCCGATTAAGGATTTAGTGCCAGTCTGTCCGAACTGTCATGCGATGCTCCATCGTCGAGAGCCTCCTCTCTCGATAGAAGAATTGAGGGCGAAGCTAAATGACGGCTAACAACAGGTTCCAGTCGACGTTTTTGCCTCCGCTTCGCTGCGGCAGAAACGTGGCTGAACCTGGGCGTTAGGATTAATCATGGAAGCTCCACGCAAAACCATCCTTGTCGCCCTCATCTGCCTTTTAACCACCACATGGGGTCAGGTTCGAATGGCACCTACTTGGCGCCGTCGTTCCCGCGAAAGCGCACTGCTGTCCGGAATTTTTTTAGGGCTTGCGGTTCCAAGGTTTCGAAACCTTTCCCATCGTCATTCCGGCGAAGGCCGGAATCGCACTTGAACGGCGAAGAGCCCCATTACACGTGGGCCGCGGACCAGAATCCATTGCCGATACGATGCTTCGCTGCATGGCGGAAGTGCGATTCCGGCCTTCGCCGGAATGACGATAGGGGGCAAGTGGGCATTTTGAATCGAGATAGCGGGTTGCGGTGACGCCGCCGGTCAATCGTGAATGGGCAGCGACGCTGGCGGCCGCCGCTTCACCCCGGCGCCCAGCGCCGCGATCAGCAACACGGTCAGCACGATTTCCGCGATCGCCAGCCAGCGCTCGCCCGCTGAACTCCAGGCCTCGGACTCGCCGTGGCAGAAGTAGAACAGGCTGAGGATGCCGACCCAGATCAGGGCGCGGCGCACGTCGCGCAGGGCGAGCAGAGGCAATCGCCGTCCTGCGCACGCTGCAGGAACGCGCCGGTTCGAATCCCGGCGCGGCCTGACCCGGACACCACCTCGCCTGCGCGCAAGGGAGTTCGTGAGGGGCAAGGCTCTTCGCGAAAAGTCAGACCACCGAACGCAACACCCCGCCATCCACGCGCATCGCTGCGCCGGTGGTCGCCGAGGCCTGCTCCGAAGCAAGATAGACCGCAAGACTGGCCACTTCGTCGACCGTGGCCAGCCGCTTGATCAGCGACGACGGTCGATGCGTGGCGATGAAGTCGCGCTCGACCTGCTCCAGCGGCGCACCCTGCTCCGCCGCGATCTTGCCGAAAAAGTCGCCGACGCCTTCCGATCGTGTCGGCCCCGGCAGGATCGCATTGACGGTGACGCCGGTGCCGGCCAGCGTTTCTGCCAGGCCGCGCGACACGGCCAGCTGGGCAGTCTTGGTCACGCCGTAGTGCACCATCTCGGCGGGGATCTGCACCGCCGACTCGCTGGAAACGAACTGCACGCGCCCCCAGCCGCGCTGCGCCATACCCTGCGCGTAATGCCGTGCCAGCCGCACGCCGCTCATCACGTTGACCTCGAAGAAATGCAGCCAGTCCTCGTCGGGAATGTCGAAGAACGCCTTCGGCTCGAAGATGCCGAGGTTGTTGACCAGAATATCGGTCTGCGGCACCGCGGCGACCAGCTTTTCCGCGCCTTCGCGCGTGCCAAGGTCGCCGGCGACACCGCTCAGGCGCGCGCCAACGACTTGCCCGGCGATGCCGGCGATCGCTTCATCCACGCGTGCCTGCGTGCGCCCGGTGATGACCACTTGCGCGCCTGCCGCGGCCAGACCACGCGCAATCGCCAGGCCGATGCCGGCGGTGGAACCAGTGACGATGGCGTGGCGTTTGCTCAGGTCGATATGCATGGGATTCTCCATCGGGGAAATGGGGACGGGGGTTCGTACAGGCTACGCCGTCACCCTCTCGCCGAATGATCCCTGCCCAGCGATGAAGTCGGCGTCACCCGGCAGCGGCGGGCCGACCCGCGTGAACCGAACACGCTCCACATGGCGTGGCGCAGCGGCCACGAAGGGCGCGCACCGGGCTGATGGCTGCCTGACTCGCTAGGGGCCGAAACGCTCTTCGGCCTGCTGCACACGCATGGCCGGGCGAAAAAAGGTGTCAGGTTCATTTTCCAAGCGTCAGACGGTATCTCCACCGCGCGGTTTGCGCTTCACCCCGGCGCCCAGCGCCGCGATCAGCAACACGGTCAGCACGATCTCCGCGATCGCCAGCCAGCGCTCGCCCGCCGAACTCCAGGCCTCGGACACGCCGTGGCAGAAGTAGAACAGGCTGAGGATGCCGACCCAGAGCAGGGCGCGGCGCACGTCGCGCAGGGCGAGCAGGGGCAGCAGCAGCGGGACGGCGGTGATCGCGAGTACCAGGGTCAGCGGCAGGCTCTGCGGCGGGAACAGCCAGGCATGCCAGGCGAGTTGCAGCACGACGAGCAAGGCCCAGGCGACCAGGCCGACGCGATAGACGGGCAGGATGGGGGCGCGCGTGGCGGCGGTCATGGCGTAGCCGCCAGGCGGCGGGCCACGTCGGCCAGGCGACGGCCCAGCGCGCGGGTCAGTTCGCGTTCGTGCTCGCTGATCGGGTGGTCGCCCTTGGTGCCGGTGACGTGGCTGGCGCCGTACGGGGTGCCGCCGGTCTGCGTGGAGCTGAGCGCGGGCTCGGTATAGGGCAGGCCGACGATCAGCATGCCGTGGTGCAGCAGCGGCAACGCCATCGTCAGCAGGGTGGTCTCCTGGCCGCCATGCATCGTGCTGGTGGAGGTGAACAGGGCGGCCGGTTTGCCGGCCAGGGTGCCGCTGGCCCATTCGGCGCCGGTGGTGTCGAGGAAGTGTTTCAGCGGCGCGGCCATGTTGCCGAAGCGGGTCGGGCTGCCCATGGCCAGTCCGACGCAGTCGAGCAGGTCCTGCTTCTGCACATACGGTGCGCCGTCCTCGGGTTCCGGCGGCTGCGCCAGTTCGGTCACCGGCGCCACCGGCGGCACCTGGCGCAGGCGTGCGCGCATGCCGGGCACTTCCTCGATGCCGCGCGCGATCAGGCGCGCCAGCTGGGCGGTGTGGCCGCTGCGGCTGTAGTACAGGACCAGGATCTCGTGATTCATGCGGCGCGGCTCATGTGTTTGAGGCATTCATTGGCAATACGCTAGTGTACCGGCCGATACCAACGATGTTGGCGCCGCCACGGCGCCGCGGACGAAGGGATACCGATGGTCCGACGTTTCAATCGCGATCGCACGATGAGCTTCAGCCGCTTCATCTGGCAGCGCTTTGTCGACGACAAGTGCTTCGAGACGGCCGGTGCCTTGTCGTACACCACGCTGGTGTCGCTGGTGCCGCTGACGGTGGCGGTGTTCGCGATGTTCTCGGTGTTTCCGGTGTTCCAGCCGGCGCGCGACACGCTGGTCAGTTTCGTGTTCAACAACTTCGTGCCGGCGGCGGGCGAGGCGGTGCAGAACACCATGCTGGGGTTCGCCGCCAATGCCAGCAAGCTCACCGGCATCAGCATCCTGGTGATGTTGTTCAGTGCGCTGGCGATGATGATCAGCATCGAGGATCGGCTGAACCGGATCTGGCGCGTGCACCAGCCGCGCAGCTGGGGCTCGCGCCTGCTGCTGTACTGGGCGGCGTTGACGCTGGGGCCGATCCTGGTGGTGGGCGGCATCGCGGTGACTTCCTACGTGACGGCGGCGCCGCTGCTGCACGGTGCGGCCAACCAGTTCGGCGGCATCGCGCGGGGACTGTTGAGCACGCTGCCGTTCTTGGTGACGTTTTTCACGCTGTGGCTGATGTATTCGGTGATCCCCAACTGCAAGGTGTCGCGCCGCGACGCGGCGATCGGCGCGCTGCTCGGCGCGGTGCTGTTCGAGATCGCGCGCTGGGGCTTCACCTTGTTCGTGCAGCATGCGCAGACCTACCAGCAGATCTACGGCGTGCTGGCGGCGATCCCGATCTTCCTGCTGTGGATCTATCTGTCGTGGGTGATCGTGATCCTGGCCGCGTCGATCGCCGCCTCGGCGTCCGCGTTCGAATACCACCCGCCGATGGCCACGCTGCCCGAGGGCGCCGAGTTCCTTGGCCTGCTGGTGGTGCTGCGGCACTTCGTCGAGGCGCAACGCGCGGGCTGCTGCGTGGAACCGGCCGACGTGCGCGCGAAGGCGCCGTATCTGCGCAGCGCATTGATCGCCGCCTATTTCGAGGACTTGCGCGAGGCCGACCTGATCCAGCGCGGCGAGGCCGGCGGCTGGCTGCTCAGTCGCAGTCTCGATTGCACCGACCTGCTGCGCGTGTACCGCCACATCGATTACCCCTTGCCGCTGCAGCCGGTGCAGGAAGCCGCCGCGCTGGGCATCGAACTGCCGCCGGAATTGCTGTCCATGCTGGCCGACCTGGCCGCCGTGCTGGAAGCGAAGCTGGGCGTACGGCTCGACCAGATCTACCCCGTGACCGCGTCCCCCGCGGCCGATACCGAGGAACTCCCCGCATGACCCTGTTTTCATCTCTCACCGCTCCGGTTGCCGCGCTGGCCGTGGCACTGGCGTTTGCCACCCCGGCGCACGCTGCGATGCCGGTGCAGCCCACGCTGAAAGTCGCCACGCTGGATGGCCAGACCTTCGACCTCGCTGCGCATCGCGGCAAGTGGGTGATCGTCAACTACTGGGCGACCTGGTGCGTGCCGTGCATCAAGGAAATGCCGGACATCTCGCGCTTCGTCGCCGCGCACAAGAACGTGGAGGCGATCGGACTGGCCTATGAGGACAGCGAGCCGGCCGACATCAAGGCGTTCCTGGTCAAGCACCCGGTGGTCTACCCGATCGCGCAGGTCACCATGGATCATCCGCTGAAGGATTTCGACGAGCCGCGCGGCCTGCCCACCACCTACCTGATCAGTCCCGATGGCAAGGTGGCCAAGCATATCGTGGGGGCGGTGACCGAGGCGTCACTGGCCGGGCTGATCGGCCAGCCGTGATGGGTGCGCGGTAATGCCAACGGCGCGGTTCCTCGTCAGCGGCAGGGTGCAGGGTGTGTTCTATCGCGCCAGCACCCGCGGGCAGGCGCTGGCGCTCGGGCTCAGCGGACGTGCGGACAATCGCCCGGACGGCAGCGTCGAGGTGCTGGCCAGCGGCTCGGCCGACGCACTCGACGCGCTGGAGCGCTGGCTATGGCGGGGCCCGCCGGCGGCGCGGGTCGATGCCATCGAGCGCACGGACCTGCCGGAGCAGGAACTGCAGGGCTTCCACACCGGTTGATCATCCGAACGTCTCGGGCACCCGCAGCGCCTGCCCGCTGATCTGCTCGGTTTGCGGTTTTCCCTTCAGCTTCGGCAGTTTCACCGCGGCAACCGCCGCGTCGGGCAGCGCCACCTGCTGCAGCAGGTGGCGGATCAGGTTGATCCGGCCGCGTTTCTGGTCGTTGAAGTCGGCCACGAACCACGGCGCATGCTCGGTCTGCGTGCGCTCGATCATCACGTCGCGCAGCTTGCCGATCTCGGCGTATTTCTGCCGCGCCACCAGATCGACCGGCGAAAGTTTCCAGCGCTTCAGCGGATCGTCGGCACGCTCGGCGAAGCGCTTTTCCTGCTCCGCCTGATCCACCGCCAGCCAGTACTTGAGCAGGATGATGCCGTCGTCGGCGAGCAGCTTCTCGAATGCCGGCACGGCGTCGAGGAACGCCTTGTATTGCGCGGGGCTGCAGAAGCCCATCGCCGGTTCGACCACGGCGCGGTTGTACCAGCTGCGGTCGAACAGCACGAACTCTCCGGCAGAAGGCAGATGCGCTACGTAGCGCTGGAAATACCACTGCGTGGTTTCTTCCTCGCTGGGTTTGCCCAGCGCCGCGATGCGGTAGCCGCGGGTGTCCAGGCTTTCGGTGATCGCCTTGATGGTGCCGCCCTTGCCGGCGGTGTCGCGGCCCTCGAAGATCACCAGCAAGCGCTTGCCGCTGCTGCGCAGGCCGTGCTGCAGCTGCACCAGGTCGAGCTGCAGTTCCTTCAGTGCTTTGCGGTAGCGCTTGCCCATGAGTATCCAGCCTCGAAACTTCTCAACCTCGTCATTCCGGCGCAGGCCGGAGGAGTTTTTCAACAGCGAAGCTGGTCATCGCATTTCGACTTTCGCACATCGCAAGAGCGATTCCGGCCTGCGCCGGAATGACGACACGGAGAGGGGTGGCTGCAGGGTATCCAGCCTGCCGTGACGGTGTTGTCAGACGGCGCCGAGCGCCTGCAGCAGGTCGGCCTGGTGCTCGCGGGTCAGCGTGTCGATCAGTTCGCGCATGTCGCCCTGCAGGATCTCCGGCAGGCGGTACAGGGTGAGGTTGATGCGGTGGTCGGTGATCCGGCCCTGCGGGTAGTTGTAGGTGCGGATGCGCTGGCTGCGGTCGCCGGAGCCGACCTGCAGCCGGCGCGCTTCGGCCTGCACCGCGTTCTGCTTGCTCTGCGCCTCGTCGAGCAGGCGCGCGCGCAGCAGGCTCATCGCGCGGGCGCGGTTCTTGTGCTGGCTGCGTTCGTCCTGGCACTCCACCACGGTGCCGCTGGGCAGGTGGGTGATGCGGATCGCCGAGTCGGTCTTGTTGACGTGCTGGCCGCCGGCGCCGGAGGCGCGGAAGGTGTCGACCTTCAGGTCGGCCGGGTTGATCTCGATCTCGTCGATCTCGTCCAGCTCGGGCAGGATCGCCACGGTGGCGGCCGAGGTGTGGATGCGCCCCTGCGATTCGGTTTCCGGCACGCGCTGCACGCGATGCGTGCCGGATTCGAACTTCAGTTGCGAGTACGCGCCCTTGCCCTCGACGCGGGCCACGATCTCCTTGTAGCCGCCGTGTTCGCCGGCATGTTCGCTGAGCACTTCGACGTGCCAGCGGCGGTTTTCGGCATAGCGCAGGTACATGCGGAACAGGTCGCCGGCGAAGATCGCCGCCTCGTCGCCGCCGGTGCCGGCGCGCACTTCGAGATAGAGGTTGGCTTCGTCGCGGGGGTCTTTCGGCAGCAGCAGCAGCTGCAGTTCGCCGTCCAGGTCGAGCAGGCGCTGCTCCAGCCGGCGCACGTCGTCGACGGCCATCTCGCGCAGCTCGGGGTCGCCCAGCATCGCGCGGGTTTCGGCCAGCTCGCGCTCGGCCTGGTCGTGCTCGTGCAGCGAGGCGGCGACCGGTTCGAGCTGGGCGTATTCCTGCGAGAGCGTGCGGAAGCGCGTGTTGTCGGCGAGCACGTCGGGCTGCGACAGCAGCAGGCCGATTTCCTCGTGGCGCTCGGCCAGTGCTTCGAGCTTGCGGCGGATCGATGGGGTCATGGGCTGCGGGCGATGTGAAGAGGGACGGGTGACGAAGCGGATACGGCTTCATCGTTGCGGAGGGCACGGCGGCGGCAGCAAGCCGCCCTCGCTACTCGTCCCGCGTTCCGGCCTGTTCGTCGTCCAGCCCGTACAGCCGCCCGGCCGCGTGCAGCAGGTCCAGGTCGCCGCTCAAGGCGGCTTCGCGCAGGCGCGCGCTGGGATGGTGCAGCAGCTTGTTGGTCAGCGTGTTGGCGAGGAAGGCCAGCGCCTCGTCGGGCGACTTGCCGTGGGCCAGCATCGCGCGGGCCTTGCCGAGCACTTCGTCGCGGTAGACCTCGGCATGCTGGCGCATGTCGACGGCCGGGTTTTTCAGGGTCAGCGCACGGCGCCAGGCCATGTAACGCTCGACCTGCAGGTCGATGATCGCCTCGGCCTCCTTGCGCGGCGGCGGCGCGCGAGCGGCGGTTGTCGTCGATCACCTGGCGCAGGTCGTCGATGCCGTACAGGTAGACGTCGGGCAGTTCGCCCACGCTGGCCTCGATGTCGCGCGGCACCGCGATGTCGACCATGAACATCGGCCGGCGTTTGCGCGCCGCCATCGCATGCTCGACCATGGCGCGGGTCACGATCGGCTGGCGCGCGGCGGTGGAGGAAATCACGATGTCGGCTTCGGCCAGATGTTGCGGCAGGTCGGCCAGCGCGATCGCGTAACCGCCGTAGCGGCCGGCCAGCTCCTGCGCGGTTTCCAGCGTGCGGTTGGCGACGATGATCCGGCGCGCCTGCTTTTCGGCGAGGTGGCGCGCGGCCAGTTCGATGGTGTCGCCGGCGCCGATCAGCAGCACGCAGGCCTGCTTGAGGTCGGCAAACACCTGCTCGGCCAGGCGCACCGCGGTGAACGCGACCGACACCGTGTGCGCGCCGATGCGGGTGTCGGTGCGCACGCGCTTGGCCACCGCGAAGGTGTGCTGCAGCAGCCGGTCCATCGGCGCCTTCAGTGCCTGCGCCCCGCGTGCCAGCTGGTAGGCGTCCTTCACCTGGCCGAGGATCTGCGGCTCGCCCAGCACCATCGAGTCCAGCCCGGTGGCGACGCGGAACATGTGGCGTACCGCGTCGTCTTCATCGTGCCGATACAGGAACTCATCCAGTTTGCCGGGAGTCAGATGATGATGACGACTCAACCACGCCTGCGGGATGTTCTCCGCGCCCGCCGCCACGCCGACATACAGCTCGGTGCGGTTGCAGGTGGACAGGATCATCGCCTCTTCCACGCCGGGTTCGTGGGTCAGCTCGTGCAGGGCTTCGCCCGCGGCGTCCGCGTCGAACGCCACCTGTTCGCGCAGGCTGACCGGCGCGGTGAGGTGATTGAGGCCGAGGGCGATCAGCGGCATGGTGGCGGGAATATCTCGGCGGCGGCGGGGTTACGGCAGCGTAGGCTAAGCTTGCAACACGGTCGCCGAACGGTGACCGCGGCGACCATGGCGGGCATGTAGATGGAGAGTAGTGTGCGGAGCGGGACGGGCAAGTTCAAGCAACTGCGGCATTTTACGGCAGTAACGGCGATGGCGCTGGCGCTTGGCGCCTGTGCCGGTGTGGCACCGCGCGGGGCGCCGAAGTCCCCCGGCACGCCCCAGCCGTTGGCGCGGCTGGTGGTGGCCACGCCGGATGCCGAGCATGACGTGCTGGCGCAGTTGCTGGCTGGCGAGATGGCGCTGACCCGCACCGACCTGAAGACGGCTTCCGGCCATTACGGCAACGCGATGGCGCTGAGCAACGATCCGAAAGTGGCCGAGCGGGCGGCGGCGCTGGCCATCGCCGTGCATGACGAGGCGGCTGCCCAGCGCGCGCTGGATCGCTGGCAGGTGCTCGGTGCCAAGCCTGCGGCGATAGCCCAGGGGCGGGCCCAACTGGCGCTGGATCGCGGCGATGCCGGCGAAGCGCAGCGTCAGCTGGAACGGCTGATCGGTACCGGCGACGAGGATGCCTGGCGCGAGTTCGGGCGCGTGCTGGCGACGGCGCGCGACCAGGCCCAGGCCGGTCGATTGCTGGAGGCGCTGGCGACGCCGCAGCGTCTGCCCGGCGACGCACAGGCCTGGTTGGCGATGAGCGAGCTGGGCGAACGCCTCGGCCGGCATGCCTATGCCATGGAGATTGCCGGGGCCGCGGTACAGCGCTTCAAGAGCGCCGAAACCTATGCCTGGGCGGCGCAGATGAAGTTCCGCGAGGGCGACAAGGCCGGTGCGCGCGTGTTGTTGCAGAAGGCGCTGGCGAAGGAGCCGAAGAATACCCAGTTGCGCCTGGCCTATGCCGGCATGCTGAGCCAGGCCGGCGACTACGCCGGCGCCGCCCGGCTGCTGGTGCAGGGCTCGCAGAATGCGGATACCTACGCGATGCGCGCCGGCCTGGCCGCGCGTGAACAGGACGGCAAGGCGCTGGCAGCGCTGTACCGGCGAAATGGAGCGAGCCGCGCCGGATGTGCGCGCAAGCAGCGCCTACCTGCTTGGCCAGCTGGCCGAGATGCAGCATCGCAATGCCGAGGCGCTGGCCTGGTATGACCAGGTGGGCGATGCCGATGAACATGCCTTCGACGCCGACCTGCGCAGCGCGATGATCCTGCATGCGCAGGGCCAGCGCGCCGATGCGCACCAGTTGCTGGAGCAGCTGCAGATGGCCTATCTCGACCAGCCCGCGCAACTGCGCCAGGCCTGGCAGGCCGACGCCGAGCTGTACCTGCGCGAGCAGAACTACGCGAAAGCCGAGGCCGCGTTCAGTCGTGCGTTGCAGGTGGTGCCGGACGATCCGGGCCTGCTGTACGGTCGCGGCCTGACCTACGCCGAAGCCGGGCAGATTGACCAGGCGGTGGAGGACTTCCAGCGCCTGCTGCAGATCAAGCCCGGCGATGTCGATGCCAGCAATGCGTTGGGCTACACCCTGGCCGACGCCAATCGCGACCTGCCCGAGGCCGAGCGGCTGATCCGCGTGGCCCGCGCGGCCAAGCCGGATGATCCGGCGATCGCCGATTCCTGGGGCTGGCTGCAATACCGCATGGGCAACCTGACCCAGGCCGTGCAGGTCTTGCGCGATGCCTGGTCGGCGCGCAAGGACGCCGACGTCGGGGTGCACCTGGGCGAAGTGCTGTGGCAGCAGGGTCACAAGCAGGATGCGCAGCGTCTGTTCGACGAAGTGCGCAAGCTCGATCCGCAAAACAGCACGCTGCGGGAAACCCTGAAGCGCCTGCATCCATGAGGTGGAACCTGCGACTTCTTGCGCTGGCCTTGCCGCTGCTGCTGGCCGCCTGCGTGCCGCGCGAGGCGGTACGCATGCAAGGCGACGCCGGCCTGCTGGGGGCGCAACTGGCGCGCGAGAAAGCGCTGGCCGGGGCCGATCGCTGGGTGCTGCAGGGGCGGCTCGGCGTTTCCAACGGCAGGGACGGCGGCAGCGGCAGCTTCAGCTGGACCCAGAACGGCGAGAACTACGAGTTCGTGCTGCGCGGCCCGGCGATCAGCGGCATGAATTTCCGCCTCAGCGGCAACCCGGATGGCGCGCTGCTGGAAGGCCTGGACACCGGCCCGGTACGCGGGCCGGATGCCGAGGCGCTGATGCACAAGGCGCTGGGCTGGGAGGTGCCGTTGCGCGACCTGCGCGCCTGGGTGCTCGGCCTGCGCGCCGACAGCGGCCCGGCCGAACTGAGCTTCGGCGAAGACCGGTTGCCCTCGCTGCTGCAGCAGGACGGCTGGGCGGTCGACTACCGCGAATGGGACGGCACGCATCAGCCGCCGCTGCCGACGAAAGTGTTCGCAAGCAAGCCGCCGTACAAGGTGAAGCTGTCGATCGAGTCCTGGCAGTTTCAGTAAGTGCGCCGGAGTGGGTTAGGCTTTGCGCCCCCTGACGGCTGCATCGCCGTCGCGTGAATCCCGGAACCTCGAATGCCCTTTCCGATCGAACGTGCCGAGCCTGGCCAGATCGACGCCCTGTGCGCGATCGAGCGCAAGGCCGTGCAGCTGTTTCGCGGTCACCCGGCGTGGGCCAGCTATGTGGCGATGCCGGTGCCGCCGGAGTTGTTGCTGCAGGCGATCGCCCGCGGACTGGTCTGGGTGGCGCTGGATGAGGCCGCCGAACCGGTCGGTTTCGTCTGGCTGGATACGGACCTGCCGGAGGGCGCGATCGGCATCGCCGAGATCGACGTGTTGCCGCAATTCGGTCAACGCGGCATTGGCGCGGCTTTGCTGGAACATGCCTGCACCTGGGCGCGCGCAGCCGGCTATCGACGGATGGATCTGGGCACCCTGGCCGACGTGCCGTGGAATGCGCCGTTCTACGCAAAGCACGGTTTTGCGGTGGTCGACAAGGATGATCCGGCCTTCGCGTTTGCGCGCCAGCGTGACCGCGAGAACGGTTTTCCCGACTCCTCGCGCGTGTTCATGAGCCGGTCGCTGCCGCCGCCCGGGCCGGAGGAATGGACGGCATGGCCGGCGCCGGCCAAGTTGAACCTGTTCCTGCGCATCACCGGCCGCCGGCCGGATGGTTACCACGAGTTGCAGACGGTGTTCCGGCTGCTCGATTGGGGCGACGAGATCCGCCTGCGTCGTCGTGATGATGGCGCCATCAATCGCCTGAACGACGTGCCCGGCGTGCCGGCGCAGTCCGACCTGGTGCTGCGCGCCGCACGGTTGCTGCAGGAGCGCACGGGCTCGGCCTATGGCGTGGATATCGCGGTGGAGAAACGCATCCCGATGGGCGGCGGGCTGGGCGGCGGCAGTTCCGACGCGGCCACCGTGCTGGTGGCACTGAACTGGCTGTGGCGACTGGGCCTGGACGAGGATGCGCTGGCCGACATCGGCTGCCGGCTGGGTGCGGACGTGCCGGTCTTCGTGCGTGGCCGTTCGGCCTGGGCCGAAGGCATCGGCGAGAAGCTCACCCCGCTGGCCCTGCCGACACGCCACTATGTGGTGCTGGATCCGCATGAGCCGGTGCCCACCGCGGCGCTTTTTCAAGCGCCTGAATTGACACGAAATGCACCGCGGGCGACAATTTCGTCCTTTGCTTCCGGCGAAACGGCGGAAAACGCCTTTGCACCGGTGGTCCGCGCGCGACATCCGCGGGTGGCCGCCGCGCTGGACTGGCTGGGCGGTTTCGGCCAGGCGCGACTTTCCGGCAGCGGCGGTTGCGTATTTCTGGAAGTGCGATCTTTCGAACGGGCGGCGGCGGTTGCCGCGCGCTGTCCGGCGGCATTCACGGCGCATGTCGCCACGGGTGTCGACGTGTCGGCCCTGCACGTTGCCCTGCGACGCCAGCGGGGTACGGATCGGGTGGTTGAGGCAGGTTGATGGCCGTGGTGGCTGTCGACGGAGAGGGTCAGGCGCGACCAAAGACGGCACGAACGAACACAAGTATCACTGGGGCGTCGCCAAGCTGGTTAAGGCACGGGATTTTGATTCCCGCATACGCAGGTTCGAATCCTGCCGCCCCAGCCATTTCATGATGGCCAAAGTTTCGAGGTAACACCGTGGACACGTCCACTCCGATGATGCTGTTTACCGGTAACGCCAACCGTGCGCTGTCCGAGGAAGTCGCCCATCGCCTCGGCGTGCCGCTGGGCAAGGCGCTGGTCGGCACGTTCAGTGACGGTGAAGTGCAGATCGAGATCGAGGAGAACGTCCGCAAGCAGGAAGTGTTCGTGATCCAGCCGACCGGCGCGCCGAGCGCGGTCAACCTGTTCGAGCTGCTGGCGCTGACCGACGCGCTGAAGCGCGCCTCGGCGGCCAGTGTCACCGCGGTGATCCCGTACTTCGGTTATGCCCGGCAGGATCGCCGGCCGCGTTCGGCGCGGGTGCCGATCACCGCCAAGCTGGCTGCCACGATGATTGGCGCCGCCGGCGTCGATCGGGTGCTGACGGTGGACCTGCATGCCGACCAGATCCAGGGTTTCTTCGACATGCCGGTCGACAACGTGTACGCCTCGCCGGTGCTGCTGGCCGACATCTGGCGCCACTACAGCATGGAAGACCTGATCGTGGTCAGTCCGGACGTCGGTGGTGTGGTGCGCGCGCGTGCCATTGCCAAGCGACTGGACGATGCGGAGCTGGCGATCATCGACAAGCGCCGGCCGCGCGCCAACGTGTCCACCGTGATGAACATCATCGGCGACGTGGACGGCAAGACCTGCGTGATGGTCGACGACATCGTCGACACCGCCGGCACGCTGTGCGCGGCAGCGGCTGCTCTCAAGGAGCGCGGCGCCCGCAAGGTGGTCGCCTACTGCGTGCATCCGGTGCTGTCGGGTGCGGCGATCAGCAACATCGAGGGCTCGCAGCTCGACCGGCTGGTAGTCACCAATACCTTGCCGCTGCGCCCGGAAGTGCAGGCCTGCGCCAAGATCCGCCAGCTCTCGGTTGCCGAGCTGCTGGCGGAAACCATTCGCCGCATCGCCTTTGGCGAGTCGGTGAGTTCGCTGTACGTGGATTGATTTTCGCCGAGGCGGCGCTGCCGCCCGGCACAACCGGCTTTTCTGGTCGCGGAAAAGTCACGAAACCGCTGCGAAGCGGTTCTTCAAAAACCTGGGTAGTACTGAAATGACCAAGAATCAAGAAATCAAGGCGCAGAGCCGCAAGGACGAGGGGAAAGGTGCGAGCCGCCGCCTGCGTCATGCGAGCTTCGTGCCCGCCGTTGTCTACGGTGCCGGCCAGCCGCCGGAAAGCATCCAGATCGAGCACAACACCATCCTGCTCGCCGCCAAGAACGAGTGGTTCTTCTCCTCGGTGCTCGACCTGAACGTCGACGGCAAGGTGCAGAAGGTGCTGGTGCGCGACTGGCAGAAGCATCCGTTCAAGCAGCTGATGATGCACATGGATTTCCAGCGCATCGACGAGAACGCCAAGCTGCGCGCCAACGTGCCGCTGCATTTCCTGAACAAGGAACTGTCGCCGGCCAGCAAGATGTCCGGCGTGGTGATCTCGCACAACCTGACCGAAGTGGAAGTCAGCTGCCTGCCGAAGGATCTGCCGGCGTTCATCGATCTGGACCTGGGCGCACTGCAGGCCGGCGACATCATCCACCTGTCGCAGCTGAAGCTGCCGGCGAACGTGGAACTGCCGGCGTTGCTGCTGGGTGAGGCCCACGACGCCGCCGTGGTCACCGTGAACATGGTCAAGGAAAGCGCCGCGGATGTCGCGGAAGACGCTGCCGAAGCCGAAGCCGAAGCGACCAAGGCCGCGGCTGCCAAGCCGGGTGCGAAGCCCGCCGCCAAGCCGGCTGCCGACAAGAAGTAAGTCGTGCGGCCCCGCGCCTGACCGGCGCGGGGCCATGCATGGCTGGCTGCGCAATGGCTGGATTGAAACTCATCGTCGGGCTGGGAAATCCCGGTGCCGAATACCTCCGAACCCGGCACAACGCCGGGTTCTGGCTAGTTGACGCCCTCGCCGGCGGGCAGGGTGAACGCTTCGCCTTCGACGGCAAACTGCACGGCGAAAGCTGCCGTGTGCGTCTCGGTGGCGAACCGGTGTGGCTGCTGAAGCCGGCCACCTTCATGAACAAGAGCGGCATCGCCGTGGTTTCGGCGCTGCGCTATTACAAGATCGAAGCCGAACAGTGCCTGGTCGCGCATGACGACCTGGACCTGCCGCCCGGCACCGCGCGCATGAAGTTCGATGGCGGCCACGGCGGCCAGAACGGATTGCGCGACATCATGGGCCACCTGGGCCACGGCAAGTTCCATCGCCTGCGCGTGGGCATCGGCCATCCCGGTCACCGTGACCAGGTCACGCCGTGGGTGCTGGGCCGGCCATCGGCGCAGGACGAGGACGCGATTCTCGATGGCATCGGTCGCGCGCTGGACGTGCTGCCGCTGGCGGTGGACGGCCAGTTCGACAAGGCGATGCAGCAGCTACATACCGCGGGAACAGGGAACGGGGAACGGGGAACATAGACGCTCGCTCCATGCTTGCAGCGCTCACCTCTCTCCAGACTTCATTTTCCCCGTTCCCCGTTCCTATTCCCCGTTTCCCCGGAGTTCCACCATGGGCATCAAATGCGGCATCGTCGGTCTGCCCAATGTCGGCAAGTCCACCCTGTTCAACGCGCTGACCAAGGCCGGTATCGCGGCGGCGAACTTCCCGTTCTGCACGATCGAACCGAATGTCGGCGTGGTGCCGGTGCCGGATCCGCGGCTGAACGCGCTGGCGGCCATCGTCAATCCGCAGAAGGTGATTCCCACCGCGGTGGAGTTCGTCGACATCGCCGGCCTGGTCGCCGGTGCGTCGAAGGGCGAGGGCCTGGGCAACAAGTTCCTGGCGCATATCCGCGAGGTCGACGCGATCGCCCACGTGGTGCGCTGCTTCGAGGGTGACGTGATCCACGTCGCCGGCAAGGTCGACCCGATTTCCGACATCGAGACGATCGACACCGAGCTGGCGCTGGCCGACCTGGAGTCGGTGGACAAGGCGCTGAACCGCGCCGAGCGCGCGGCCAAGGCGAATGACAAGGAAGCGCTGGCGAGGAAGCCGGTACTGCAGAAGCTGTCCGCCGGTCTCAACGAAGGCAGGTCGGCGCGTAGTCTGGGCCTGGACGAGGAAGAGAAGGCGCTGGTGCGCGATCTGTTCCTGCTCACCCTGAAGCCGCTGATGTACATCGCCAACGTCGCCGACGACGGCTTCGAGAACAACCCGCTGCTGGACGTGGTGCGTGCGCGAGCCGCCACCGAAGGCGCCGAGGTGGTGCCGGTGTGTGCCTCGATCGAAGAGGAAATGGCGCAGCTGGAAGACGCCGATCGCGACGAGTTCCTGAAAGACATGGGGCTGGACGAGCCGGGCCTGAACCGGGTGATCCGCGCCGGTTACAAGCTGCTCGAGCTGCAGACCTATTTCACCGCCGGCGTGAAGGAAGTGCGCGCGTGGCAGGTGAAGCGCGGCTCCACCGCGCCGCAGGCGGCCGGGGTGATCCACAGCGACTTCGAGAAAGGCTTCATCCGCGCCGAGACGATCGGTTACGACGACTTCATCCAGTACAAGGGCGAAGCCGGCGCTGCCGCGGCTGGCCGGTTGCGCAAGGAAGGCAAGGAATACGTCGTCAAGGACGGCGACGTGCTGCACTTCCTGTTCAACGTCTGAGTCGGCTCCGTCCGGCAGGAAAAACAGCGCACCCCGGGTGCGCTGTTTTTTTGTGCGTGTTCAGAGCGCGCTGCCGCCGAACTTCCAGGTGAACTGCAGGTAGTAGCTGCGCCCGGCCGCGTCGAACCACGAGATGTCGTAGTACGGGTACGCCGTGTAGCTGGGGTCGCGCGGCGGCATCTTGTCGAACAGGTTGTCGACCGCCAGCGACAGCTGCGCGTAGTCGCTGAACTTGTACTGGAGCGACGCGTTGTAGCGGTAGGTGGCATGCACCCACGCGGCTTCGCCGGCTTCGGTGTCGACGATCTGGTCGTACGAATCGGAGTTCGGCAGGCGACCCAGACGTGAGCCGTACAGCGTCGCCGACCAGGCGTTGCGCTCCCACGACATGCTGGCGCTGGTCTTCTCGCGCGGGATGTCGAAGCCGCTGTTGACCGCCAGTTCGTCCAGGGTGGGATCGCCGGGATACTGCTGGAACAGGTGGTTGCGCGTCCAGGTGTGATTGCCGTTGAGGCGGAACGTGCCGATCGCGGTTTCCAGCTTGTAGTGGGCGCTGACGTCGACGCCGCTGGTGCGCTCGTTGGCGACGTTGATCGGGTTGACGAAGATGCCGTACAGGCCACCCGGATCGACCGCGCTGTTGGCGGGATAGCGGTTCACCCGCGCGACCGCGTCGACACAACTGGGCGAATTCGGATCCACCGCATTGCCGTTGATGTCGGTGCCGATGCGGCAGCTGGCCTCCAGTTGCAGGATGCGGTCGGTGCTGAGGTCCTGCACCTGGTTGCGCATGCGGATGTTGAAGTAGTCGACCGAGAAATCCAGGTTTGGCGTCGGCGACCACACGAAGCCGCCGGTCCATGAGGTGCTGGTTTCGGAATCGAGGTCGCGGTTGCCCACGCGCGTGCGGATCAGGCCTTCGCCCGAATAATCGCAGTCGGTGATGTCGACGCCCGGTTCCTCGGTGCGGCAGCGGTAGTAGTCGTTGCCCGAGGTTTCGTCATTGCCGATGCCGGCGTAGACGTAGTGCAGGTCGGGGGCGCGAAAGGCGGTGCCGTAGGAGCCGCGCAGCAGCAGGGTGTCGAGCGGACGCCATTCCAGGCCCGGTGCTGTAGGTCAGCTTGCCGGTCTTGTTGCCGGAGAAGCGGTACTGGTCGTAGCGGCTGGCGAGGCTGAGGTTCAGCGTGTCCAGCAGCGGCAGGCGCAATTCGCCGGCGGCGGCCCAGCGGTTGCGGCTGCCGTGGCCGTCGGAATCCTTCCAGCTGTAGTAGTAGTACTGGGTGGCCAGCGGATCGGGGTTGAGGTCGTAGGACTGGTTGCCGTACTCGATCACGCCGGCGAAGCCGGCGGGTCCCGCCGGCAGGCTGAACAGCTCGGTGTTGGTCAGGGTGAACGCCAGCGTGTCGCTGCGCGATTCGGGGTGGTAGTTCGTGCGCGCGGTGATCGAGTCGTATTCGGCGCGGGTCAGCGGCGTGTACAGGCGGGCTGGATCGGCGTCGAAGATCGGCAGGCCGCTGTCGTCATCGACGCCGAGCTGCGGACCGAGGTAGAGATCGTTGGCCCTGGACGCGACGGTCTGCGGCCAGCTGATCAGCGCCTTGTACTGCGAATGGCTGAGCGAGGCCTCGTAATCCCAGGCGGTGCCGAACGTGCCCTTGAAGCCGGTGGTCAGACTGAGGGTTTTCTGCGTGTTCTCGATCATGCCGCGGCCGAGGCCGCCCATCTCTTCCGGGGTGAACTGGCGGTACCAGTTCTCGATGCCACCGCTGCGCGCGTTGTAGAAATAGCCGTCCTCGTTGCCGTCGGGCGCCTGGTAGTTCCACTGCTCGACGTCGCGGAACAGCTTCACCTTGCTGTAGCCCAGTTGCATGTCGCCGAACCAGGACAGGTGGTCGTTGATCTTCAGGTTGGCCGAGGTATAGGTGTTGATGCCGCGGCGCTGGCTGAGGATGGTGCCGTAGCCGATCGACTCCGCGCTGCCGCAGAAATTGCCATAGCGCGGCCGGTTGGCGTACACCGTGGTGCCGCCGTTGAGATACGACAGCGCATCGCAGGTGGCCTGGCCCGGATCGATGTAATCGTCGTTGTAGTCACCGTTGAGGAAGGTGCGCCGCGGCACCTGCGAGCGCGCGGTGGGCGCGTCGGCGGTGGAGTCCTGGATGCGGCGGTCGTATGCCCACAGCGGCTGCTGCGCGATCAGCTCGGCGCCGAACACCAGGTTGAAGTCGTCGTGCGAAAAGCCAGTGGAAAAGTTCAGCTTGGTCGACGCGCCGCCGCCGCGCGTGGTGTCGCCGTAGCGCAGGTCGATGGTGGTGCCGTCGGCATGGTCCTTCAGGATGAAGTTGACCACGCCGGAAATCGCGTCCGAGCCGTACACCGCCGAGGCGCTGCCGGTGAGCACCTCGATGCGGTCGATCATGCCGATCGGGATGTTGGAGACGTCGGTGAAGTTGCTGCGGCCCTTGAACGGCATCGGGAAGTCGGCGATGCGCCGGCCGTTGACCAGCACCAGGGTGTGGTTGGGGCCGAGCCCGCGCAGGTCGACTTCTTCGGCACCCGGCGAAAAATCGGCGCCGCTTCCCGACTGCTGGCTCTGCGTCTCGCCGCTGTTCTGGGTGATCGAACGCATCACGTCCGGCACGCTGGCGAAACCGCTGGCCTTGATGTCGTTGGCGGTGATCACGGTGACCGGCGCCGGGCCCTCGATCTGCGCGCGCGGGATGCGTGAGCCGGTCACCTGGATTTCCTCCAGTTTGGTCGCTTCCTGCGGATCGGCCGCCGCCGCGCTGCGGCTGCTCGCGGGCGTCGCCGCTGGCGCCGGCTGGGTGCGCGGCGCCGCATCCTTGACGATGACCACGGCACCGGAGTCGTCGCGGTGGACGGTGAAGCCGCTGCCGGACAACAGACGGCCCAGTGCGTCGTCCGCCGACAGCGAGCCGTGGACGCCGGATGTGCGCAGGCCTCTGAGCTGATCCGCCTGGTAGATGAATTGCGCGCCGGATTGCCGGGCCAGAGTGTCCAGCGCGGTGACCAGGTCACCGGCCGGGATGTCGATCTGCCGGACGGCGCCGGCTTGCGCCGAGGCCATGCCGGACACCGAACAAGCCAGGACGAACAGCATGCCGCGTAGCGAACGGACCATGGTCACCTCTCCCCAGGTGGGCGCACGCGATGTGCGCCATGTCACTGCCGGGACGAACGAGTGGCGCAAATCCCACCCGCCCCCGCGGCCGGATCAACGCCGGGTCAGCACGATCTCGTCGCCCTGCTGGCGGACCTTGATGGGAAAGCCCTGTGCCAGCAGCCGCACGAAAGCATCGGTGTTGGACCAGCGGAAGTTGCCGCCAACCCGCATGGCACCCACGCTGGCGTCGCCGATCACGATCTTGCGGGTGTTGTAGCGGTTGAACTCGGTGGCGGCGACGGCGAGCGGAGTGTCGTGGAAGCTGACGAAGCCGCTGCGCCAGCTGAGGAATTCCTCGGCCTGCTGCACCGAACCGGAACTCACCACCACGCCGGCGTCGCTGGCCGTGGCCACGCTGCCGGCTGGCAGCAGGGTGGTGGGCTGGCGCCGGCCATCCGGGCGGTTGTCCGATTCCAGCCGGACCAGGCCCTGGGTCACCACCACGCGCAGGTCGCCGGCGTCGCGACGCACGGCGAAGCGGGTGCCGACGGCGATCACCCGGCGACCGCCGGCGCTGACCACGAACGGCCGCTCGGGATCCTTGGTCACGGTGAAAAACGCCTCGCCCTGCTGCAGGTCGATGCGGCGTTCGCCGTGCGACATGGTCACCACGACGCGGCTGTCGCTGCTCAGTGTGGCGGTGGAACCGTCGGTCAGCGGCACTTCCCGCAGGTCGCCGATGGCCGTGTGGTAGGCGGCCTGCTCGACGGCCGTGTAGTGGCGCCAGCCGAGTGCCAGCGAGACCAGCAGGGCCAACATCGCCGCGACGGCGAAGCCGCGCAACAGCGGCGGGTACCCGGAGCGTCGATCGGTTCGCCGCGGCTGCCGGCTGGCGGGCGCGTCCTGCCCGGCGAACGAGGGATGCGACCAGCTGCCGCGCGCGGGTACCGTATCCGTCGACATGCCGGCACCGAGCGCCTGCAGCCGGTCGCTCTGCTGCCATGCGGCGTCGAGCCGGATGAACGCGACCCGATGGGTCACGGCCGCGTCCAGCCATGCGTCCAGCTGCTGCTGGTCGCGCTCGCTCCAGCCGCCGGCGTCACGCCGGGCGAGCCAGGTGGCGGCAGTGTGTTCAACCTCCCTGCTGCTGGCCATGTCCGCTCTCGTGTTCGGCGTCCGTCGCGTTGCCGCGACCCAGGCGAGCTGCCGATTCGCCGCCGTAGAAGTAGTCGGCGATCAGTCGTGAGCCCTTGGCGATCTGCTTTTCCACTGTTTTCTCGCTGATGCCCATGCGCGCCGCGACCTCCTTCTGCGACAGCTCTTCGACCCGGCGCAGCCAGACCACCTCGCGGCAACGATCGGGCAGGCGGTCGAAGGCGTCGGTCAGGCGGCGCAATTCCTGCCGTGCGCTCAGTCGGCGTTCCGGCGAAATCTCGTCTACCAAGACGTTCAACGCGTCCATATCACCCACGGCCTCGATCGAGACGACCCGCCCGCGACGCAACCTGTCGGTCATCAAATGGCGCGCGGTGGTGAACATGAACGACTTCGGTTGCGCGGGACGGGCTCTGGCGGCGGCCTCGTAGACACGCACGTAGATTTCCTGGCGCAGGTCGTGGATCTCTTCGCGACGGAACCAGCTGCGCAAGAGATAGCGCATCAAGGCCCCTTCATGCACGAGGATTTCGCGGGCAAACCAGTTGTTGAGGGAGTCGTCCACGACGCCGACCATAGCTCTTGTCTGCACCGGAAATACAGCCTGCGCAAGGCATGGGGGATATGCCTTGCCCGTTCGTCCCGAAGGGAGTGTGCCTAACTTTCGCGCATCCGCGCCGCCTTCATCCGGGGTATCGACCGATGGTTTTGTCCAAGCACGGATCCGGGCTGCTGCGCCCTCTACTGTCCTGCCTGTTGCTGTTGTGTCTGGCCCTTGTCGGCGCGAACGCGCGGGCCGGGGAGCCCGACCCTGCCGCCGTGCGCCAGGGCTACGAGTACTACCGGATCGGCGATCTGCAGGCGGCTCGCCCCGGCAGCACCGAACCTGCGCTGATGTTGATGGGCGGCGGCGAATGGCCGCACCAGGCGTTCGCCTGGCTGGCGGCGAAGGGCGGCCACGGCCATTTCGTGATCCTGCGTGCGTCGGGTGACGACGACTTGCAGAAGGAACTGTACGACGACGTCGGCGGTGTCGCTTCGGTGCAGACGCTGGTGTTCCACAGCCGCGTTGCGGCCAGCGATCCGCAGGTGCTGGAGATCCTGCGGCATGCCGATGGCATCTTCATCGCCGGCGGCGATCAAGCCAACTACGTGAGGTTCTGGAAAGGCACGCCGCTGAACGCGCTGCTGGACCGGCACGTGGCCGAGGGCAAGCCGATCGGCGGCAGCAGCGCCGGCCTGGCGATCCTCGGCGGCCATGCCTATGGCGCGCTGGATGGCGGCAGCATGGTTTCGGAAGAGGCCCTGCGCGATCCGCTGGGCAAGGGCGTCACCCTGGTCGACGACTTCCTGCACATGCCGTACCTGCGGCAGGTGATCACCGACACCCACTTCAATGCACGCGAACGGCAGGGCCGGCTGATCGCCTTCGTCGCCCGGCTGCGGCACCAAGGTCATCCGGACGTGATTGGCCTGGGTGTGGATGAAGGGACGGTGCTGGCCGTCGATGGCAACGGCAGCGGCCGGGTGTTCACGCTAAACAACGGCTTTGCCTGGCTGGTGCGCCCGCAAGGCCAACCTGAGCGGGTCGAAGCGGGCAAGCCGCTGGACTACCGCGGCGTGCGGGTGACCGGCATCGGCACGCAAAGCCGGATCGACATGCGTGACCTCAGCGTGCAGCGGCCGGTGTTCGAGGTGATCGCCGATGTGCGCGGCGGCAAGCTGGACCTGCATGGCGAGGTGCCGCCGCTGCTGGTGATCCATGGCGGCGCCGGGGTGGAGCGTGCGCAGATGACCCCGCAGATCGAGGCGCAGGCGCGCGTCGCGCTGGAGCTGGCGCTGCGCAATGGCCATGCACGATTGAAGGCGGGCAAGCCGGCACTGGAGGCGGTGACCGCCGCGATCACCGTGCTGGAAGACGACCCGCTGTTCAATGCGGGGCGTGGCGCGGTGTTCACGCATGACGGCAGGAACGAGCTGGACGCGTCGATCATGGACGGCTCGACGCTGGCCGCTGGTGCCGTGGCGGGCGTGCACCGGGTGCGCAATCCGGTGCTCTTGGCACGCGCCGTGATGGAGCATTCGCCGCACGTGATGATGGTCGGCAGCGGCGCGGAGCAGTTCGCCGCCGAGCAGGGCATCAAGCTGGTCGATCCTGCGTATTTTCGTACCGAGAAACGCTGGCAGGATCTGCAGAAGGCGCTGCAGCAAGACGCCGCGGGCAAGAAGCTGACGGCGCGACTGGCGGCGCTGAAGCACTTCGGCACGGTCGGGGCGGTGGCGCGCGACAGCGAGGGTCGCCTCGCCGCGGCGACCTCGACCGGCGGCATGACCGACAAGCGCTATGGCCGCGTGGGCGATTCGCCGATCGTCGGCGCCGGCACCTACGCGAACGCCGCCTGCGCGGTGTCGGGCACCGGCTGGGGCGAGTTCTACATCCGGGTTTCCGCCGCGCGCGAGATCTGCCTGCGCATGGCAGCGTTGAACGAGTCGGCATCGGTGGCCGGGCAGGCGGTGATCAACGACGAGATCCCGCAAATGGGCGGCGACGGCGGCGCGATCATCCTGGGCGCGGACGGCAGCGTGTCGATGCCGTTCAACACCGAAGGCATGTATCGCGGCTGGATCGGTGCCGATGGCGTGCCGCACGTGGCGATCTACGGCAACGATCCGCTGGCAATGCCGGAGCCGGTGCGCTAGGGCAGGGCATAATCAGGCATTCAGGACTTCGCCGACGAGGTGCCAGCCCCATGTCCGGACAACAGCACGAAGTGACGTTCCGCTTTCTCGCCCAGCCCACCGACGTCAATTTCGGCGGCAAGGTGCACGGCGGCATGGCGATGAAATGGATCGATCAGGCCGGCTACGCCTGCGCGGTGGGGTGGAGCGGCGCCTATTGCGTCACCGCCTCGGTCAGCGGGATCCAGTTCGTGGCGCCGATCCTGATCGGCGATCTGGTCACCGTGCGGGCGCGCTTGATCCACACCGGCACCAGCAGCATGCACCTGGCGGTCGACGTGCTTGCGCGCGACCTGCGCAAGGACGAACAACGGCTGGCGACCAGTTGCGTGATGGTGTTCGTGGCGCTGGACAGCCCGGACGGCAAACCTACTCCGGTACCGCGCTGGGAGCCACGCGACGACAACGAGCGCCGCCTGCAAGCGCAGGCGAAACAGTTGCTGGAACTGTCCAAGGGCATGGAGCAACTGGTCGACTTGCGTGCGGCGTCACTGGGCTGATCGAGGTGGCGGAAAATCGCTTCCGCATGCAGAATTGGTGCCGCAAGGTGTTGACAGTCCGAGGTCCGGTCCACACAATACGCGTTCTTTGTTGGAGGGATACCCAAGCGGCCAACGGGGGCAGACTGTAAATCTGCTGGCTTACGCCTTCGGTGGTTCGAATCCACCTCCCTCCACCAGTTGCAAGCGTTCCACGCGACGCGAAAGCGGCGCAGTGAAAGCGGCGCAGTTGGCAAAGGCTCCGCGCAGGGCGGGAGTAGTTCAATGGTAGAACATCAGTTTTCCAAACTGATTACGCGGGTTCGATTCCCGCCTTCCGCTCCATTGCGCTGCCTCTGCCAAATACGTCGATCAGCGCGTATGTTGCGTGAGTCGATGCTTTTATGAAGAGTCCGACAGGATGTCGGTCTGATCTTTGCCGTCATGGAGGACGGCTGAAGTACACCACGCTCATGTAGCTCAGTCGGTAGAGCACTTCCTTGGTAAGGAAGAGGTCACAGGTTCGATTCCTGTCATGAGCACCACTCATTCGGCCGTCATGGCCAGCCCCGAAACGGGCAGGTTCCTTTCAATTCATTGACTCCATCGGAGTTTAGCGCGCATGGCAAAGGGTAAATTCGAACGCACCAAGCCGCACGTCAACGTCGGCACGATTGGTCACGTGGATCACGGCAAGACGACGCTGACGGCGGCGCTGACGAAGGTCGGTGCCGAGCGTTTTGGTGGCGAGTTCAAGGATTACAGTGCGATCGATCGCGCGCCGGAAGAGAAGGCGCGTGGCATCACGATCTCGACCTCGCACGTGGAATACGAGTCGCCGAACCGCCACTACGCGCACGTCGACTGCCCGGGCCATGCCGACTATGTGAAGAACATGATCACGGGTGCGGCGCAGATGGATGGCGCGATCCTGGTGTGCTCGGCCGCGGACGGCCCGATGCCGCAGACGCGCGAGCACATCCTGCTGTCGCGCCAGGTGGGCGTGCCGTACATCGTGGTGTTCCTGAACAAGGCGGACATGGTTGACGACGCCGAGTTGCTCGAGCTGGTCGAGATGGAAGTGCGCGAGCTGCTGTCGAAGTACGAGTTCCCGGGCGACGACACGCCGATCATCCACGGTTCGGCGCTGAAGGCGCTGGAAGGTGATCAGAGCGAGATCGGCGTGCCGTCGATCATCAAGCTGGTCGACGCGCTGGACAGCTACATCCCGGAGCCGGTGCGCACGATCGACAAGCCGTTCCTGATGCCGGTGGAAGACGTGTTCTCGATCTCGGGCCGCGGCACCGTGGTGACCGGTCGTATCGAGCGCGGCATCATCAAGGTCGGCGACGAAATCGAAGTGGTCGGCATCCGCGACACGCAGAAGACCACGGTCACCGGCGTGGAAATGTTCCGCAAGCTGCTGGACCAGGGTCAGGCAGGCGACAACGCCGGTCTGCTGCTGCGCGGCCTGAAGCGTGACGACGTGGAGCGTGGCCAGGTGCTGGCCAAGCCGGGCACGATCACCCCGCATACCGACTTCGAGGCCGAGGTGTATGTGCTGTCGAAGGACGAGGGTGGCCGTCATACGCCGTTCTTCAAGGGCTACCGTCCGCAGTTCTACTTCCGCACGACCGACGTGACCGGCGCCTGCCAGTTGCCGGAAGGCGTGGAGATGGTGATGCCGGGCGACAACGTGAAGATGGTGGTGAGCCTGATCCACCCGATCGCGATGGACGAAGGCCTGCGTTTCGCCATTCGCGAAGGCGGCCGCACCGTCGGCGCCGGCGTCGTGGCCAAGGTCATCAAGTAAAAAAGCTATTGTGAGAAGTCCGGCAGGATGCCGGTCTGATCTTTGCCATCAGGGAGGATGGCTGAAACAAATGTAAAAAGTCCGGCAGGATGCCGGGTTGATCTCGCCATCAGGGAGGATGGCTAAAGTAAACTACGAGAATCCGGCACGGATGCCGGTGTTGATTCCCGCCATCAGGACGATGGCTTAAAATAGAGTCCACGAAGGCGAGCGGCTTGAATCCGCTCGCTGTCGTGTTTCAAGTTCAAGCCATGTACGCCAGTAGCTCAATTGGCAGAGCAGCGGTCTCCAAAACCGCAGGTTGGGGGTTCAAGTCCCTCCTGGCGTGCCACTTCCCCGAGGATCGAGACGGGTGACGATGGCAAGGTCGACCGCAAGGTTCGACATGCTGCTGACACCTGGTCACTAGTGCATGAATACCAAGGCAGAACAGCCCAAGGGCACGAACGCCGCCGACATCGGCAAGCTGGTACTGGCGGTGCTGGTGCTGGCCGGCGGTATTTTCGCCTACTCCTGGTTTGGACGGGACGGCAGCATTTCTTCGTCGGTGCGCCTGCTGGGCGTGTTGGCCGCGATGGTGCTCGCCATGGCGATCGCCGCGTTCACCGCGTTGGGTCGACGGGTGCGCAATTTCCTCGCCGAAGCGCAGTTCGAAATGCGCAAGGTGGTATGGCCGACCCGTGACGAGACGATCAAGACGACCGGCATCATCATCCTGGTGGTGATTGCGCTGTCGCTGCTGTTGGGTCTGATCGACCTGATCCTGAAGTCGGTCATTCTCGACTGGCTGCTGAAGCTGAGTAGCTGAGGTGAGCATGAGCAAGCGTTGGTATGTGGTGCACGCCTATTCGGGCTTCGAGAACCAGGTCAAGCGTTCCCTCGAAGAGCGCATCAAGCGCGCCGAGATGGAAGAGAAATTCGGCGAAGTGCTGGTGCCGACCGAGGAAGTGATCGAGATGCGCGGCGGGCAGAAGCGTCGCAGCGACCGCAAGTTCTTTCCCGGCTATGTGCTGGTGCAGATCGAGACGAATACCGAGGGCAAGTCACCCCGGATCGACGACGAATGCTGGCATCTGATCAAGGAAACCCCGAAGGTCATGGGTTTCATCGGCGGCACTGCCGACCGTCCGCTGCCGATCAAGGACAGCGAGGCCGAAGCCATTCTCAGCCGCGTGCGTGAAGGCGTCGAGAAGCCCAAGCCCAAGGTGCTGTTCGAGCCTGGCGAGATGGTGCGTGTCACCGAAGGTCCGTTCAACGACTTCAACGGCGTGGTCGAAGAAGTCAATTACGAGAAGAGCCGCCTGCGCGTGGCGGTGCTGATCTTTGGTCGTTCGACGCCGGTCGAACTGGAGTTCGGCCAGGTCGAGAAGGCCTGAGCGAACCGACCCGGCCGGAAGTCCGGCCATCTGATCCGGCGACCTTGGCACGGGGCTTGCTGACGATCCACTAAATCTCTATACTGCGCGGTTCACGCTGGGTCTTTTTTGATCCGGCGTGTCCGCGTTTCGGATCCGCACGAGGCGGATCTTCCTTCCATCCACGGAACGGTGAACAGCGAGGAGCCGCAAGGCGCCCGGACTCGCGAGGAAAATCCCATGGCAAAGAAAGTTGTCGGTTACATCAAACTGCAGGTCAAGGCCGGTCAGGCCAATCCGTCGCCGCCGGTGGGTCCTGCCCTCGGTCAGCGCGGCCTGAACATCATGGAGTTCTGCAAGGCGTTCAATGCCGCCACGCAGAAGCTGGAGCCGGGTCTGCCGATCCCGTGCATCATCACCGCCTACTCCGACCGCAGTTTCACCTTCATCACCAAGACCCCGCCCGCCACGATCCTTCTGAAGAAGGCTACCGGCGTCGCCAAGGGTTCGCAGAAGCCGAACACCGACAAGGTCGGCAAGATCACCCGCAAGCAGCTGGAAGACATTGCCAAGCAGAAGGAGCCGGATCTGACGGCTGCCGATCTCGACGCCGCGGTGCGCACCATTGCCGGTAGCGCCCGCAGCATGGGCCTTGTGGTGGAGGGTTAAGACATGGCAAAGCTCACGAAGCGTATGAAGTCGGCCCAGGCCGCGGTGCAGCCGGGCAAGTTCTATGGCCTGGAAGAAGCCCTCAAGATCGTCAAGGACAACGCCAAGGCCAAGTTTGCCGAGTCGGTGGACGTGGCTGTGCGTCTGGGCATCGACGCCAAGAAGTCGGACCAGGGCGTGCGTGGTTCCTCGCTGTTGCCGCATGGCACCGGCAAGACCGTCAAGGTCGCCGTGTTCTGCCCGCCGGGTGAGAAGGCCGAGGCCGCCAAGGCCGCCGGTGCCGACGCCGTCGGCATGGACGATCTGGCCGAGCGCATGCAGGCCGGTGATCTCGACTTCGGTCGCGTGATCGCCACGCCGGACGCGATGCGCGTGGTCGGCAAGCTCGGCCAGCTGCTCGGCCCGCGCGGTCTGATGCCGAATCCGAAGGACGGCTCGGTCACTGCCGATGTCGCCACCGCAGTCAAGAACGCCAAGGCCGGCCAGGTGAAGTTCCGCAACGACAAGGCGGGCATCGTCCACGCCACCATCGGCAAGGCCAGCTTCGAGGCCGCCCAGTTGGCGGATAACCTCAACACGCTGATTGCCGACCTGATGAAGGCCAAGCCGGCCACGGCGAAGGGTCAGTTTCTGCAAAAGGTGGCATTGTCCAGCACGATGGGCGTCGGCGTTGCCGTCGATACCTCGTCGCTGATCCTGTCCGCCAAGTAAGGCTCAAGTCCCGCGCTGGCCTGGTGCCGGTGCGGGCAGTTTTTGAGGGCAGTTCCGACGTTCGCAAGAATGCCGGGATCGCTGTCAAAGACCGCAGGCGCGATCAACGCGCGACGACGACGGGCAGGGAGCTCGGTACTGGCAGGGAATCGCCGCGTCGCCAACGGGATCGCTTAATCGGGTTTCTCGCAAACCCGGCCCGCGCAGATGGTGCTGCCCTTCTGGAATTGATCGATTTGTTCTGGAAAGGCCAACACCCGGGGCACCACGTGTCCCCGACGTCACGGATGGCGTCGCCCAGGACCGCAAGCGGCAGGAGCCGTAAGCGGAGTTCATTTGGAGGAGTGCAATGGCTCTCAATCTGTCTCAGAAGCAAGTAGTAGTCGCCGAACTGGCAGAGGTTGCCGCGAAGGCCCACTCCCTGGTCGCTGCCGAGTATGCGGGCACCACGGTCGAACAGATGACCGCGATGCGCAAGAAGGCCCGCGAATCCGGTGTGTACTTGAGGGTTGTCAAGAACACGCTGGCGTCGCGCGCCGTGGCCGGTACCGAATTCGAGGTCGTCAAGGACGCCCTGGTCGGTCCGCTGCTGTACGCATTCTCGACGGAAGAACCCGGCGCTGCCGGGCGTCTGATCAAGGAATTCGCCAAGGGCAACGACAAGCTGCAGGCAAAGATCGTCTCGTTCGAAGGCAAGCTGCTGCCGGCGTCGCACGTTGACGTGCTGGCCGCGTTGCCGACCCGCGAACAGGCGCTGGCCATGCTGGCCCGCGTACTGGCCGAACCGGCCACGATGTTTGCACGCGTCGTCAAGGCTGTGGCCGATCAGCAGGGTGGTGGCGAAGTCGCCGCCGAAGCCCTGGCTGAAGTCGAACCCGCCTAAGTTCATCGTCTATCAAACCGAATCTATTTCCAGAGGTAAATGCAATGTCCCTGACCAACGAACAGATCGTTGAAGCCGTCGCCGCCAAGTCGCTGATGGAGGTGATGGAGCTGGTGAAGGCCATCGAAGAGAAGTTTGGCGTGACCGCCGCTGCCCCGGTTGCCGTGGCCGGCCCGGCCGCTGCTGCTCCGGTTGCCGAAGCGCAGACCGAATTCGACGTCGTCCTGAAGACCGCCGGCGCCAAGAAGGTCGACGTGATCAAGGCTGTCCGCGCGATCACCGGCCTGGGCCTGAAGGAAGCCAAGGACCTCACCGAGGCCGGTGGCGTCCTGAAGGAAGGCGTGTCGAAGGAAGATGCCGAGAAGTTCAAGAAGGACCTCGAAGCTGCCGGCGCCACTGTCGAACTGAAGTAATCGGCGTTTGCACGCCGACGCTTCGACTTGACGTCAAGCAAGCCTGGGGGCGCAAGCCCCCGGGCTTTGCCTGCTTAGACGGGAAAGGGGAATGGAGAATCGGGAATCGCCATGGCCGCGCCTGTACGCGCACGGATGATTCCCGATTCTCGATTCCCAAATCCCCGGATTTGTCGAACATCTGATTTTTCATTCAGCCGGTGTGTGCACCACCGGCGTCACTGCGAACCGAGGCGCTACCGATCATGGCCTACTCGTTTACCGAGAAGAAACGCATCCGCAAGGATTTTGGCAAGCGTCCGCCCGTACTGGGCGTGCCAAACCTGCTGACCATCCAGACTGATTCCTATCGGGAGTTCCTGCAGGAACATGTCGCGCCCAAGCAGCGCGGCGAGAAGGGTTTGCATGCCGCGTTGAAGTCGGTGTTCCCGATCTCCAGCTATTCGGGCAATGCCGCGCTGGAGTACGTCGACTACCGCCTCGGCGAACCGGCGTTCGACGAGCGCGAGTGCCGCAACCGCGGCATGAGCTATGGCGCGCCGCTGCGTACCACCGTGCGTCTGGTCATTTATGACAAGGACAGCCCGGCCTCGAAGAAGGTGGTCAAGTACATCAAGGAGCAGGAAGTCTACATGGGCGAAATTCCGCTCATGACCGACACCGGCACCTTCATCATCAACGGCACCGAGCGCGTGATCGTCTCGCAGCTGCATCGTTCGCCGGGCGTGTTCTTCGACCACGACCGCGGCAAGACGCACAGCTCGGGCAAGCTGCTGTTCTCCGCCCGCGTGATCCCTTACCGCGGTTCCTGGCTGGACTTCGAGTTCGACCCGAAGGACGCGTTGTTCACCCGCATCGACCGTCGCCGCAAGCTGCCGGTGACGGTGTTGCTGCGCGCACTCGGCTACAGCAACGAGGAGATGCTGGCGATCTTCTTCGAGCACAACGTGTTCCATCTCGGCAAGAAGGGTGGTACCACGCTGGAGCTGGTCGCCGAGCGCCTGCGCGGTGAGACCCTGAGTTTCGACCTGGCGATTGGCGGCAAGGTGCTGGTGGAGGCCGGCAAGCGCATCACTGCGCGCCACGTGCGCCAGCTGGCGGCTGAAGACATCACCGCGCTGGAAGTGCCGGACGATTATCCGATCGGCCGCATTCTGGCCACCGACATCGTCGACAGCCAGACCGGCGAGCTGCTCGCGTCGGCGAATGACGAGATCACCGCCGAGCACCTGGAAGCGTTCCGCAAGGCCGGCATCGAGATCGTGCCGACGCTGTACGTCAA
Source organism: uncultured Gammaproteobacteria bacterium (assembly GCA_963739815.1). Lineage (GTDB taxonomy): Bacteria > Pseudomonadota > Gammaproteobacteria > Xanthomonadales > Rhodanobacteraceae > Rhodanobacter. The sequence continues at coordinate 1,744,945 of CAVUBI010000001.1, read as the reverse complement.
CGATCTCGATCGTGGCGCCTACATCTCGCACACCCTGCGCATCGACAACACCAAGACGCCGCTGGAGGCGCTGGTGGAGATCTATCGCATGATGCGTCCGGGCGAGCCGCCGACCAAGGATGCCGCGCAGAACCTGTTCTTCAACCTGTTCTTCACCTTCGATCGCTACGACCTGTCGGGCGTGGGCCGGATGAAGTTCAACCGCCGCGTGGGTCGCAAGGAAATCCTCGGCCCGGGCGTGCTGTACGACCACAAGTACTTCAGCGAGCGCAAGGAAGATGCGTCGCAGGCGATGGTCAAGGAACTGGGCGAAAGCTCCGACATCCTCGACGTGCTGAAAGTGCTGATCGACATCAAGAACGGCCACGGCACCGTCGACGACATCGATCACCTGGGCAACCGTCGCGTGCGTTCGGTCGGCGAGATGGCCGAGAACACCTTCCGCATCGGCCTGGTGCGCGTCGAGCGCGCGGTGCGCGAGCGCCTGTCGCTGGCCGAGGCCGATGGCCTGACCCCGCAGGACCTGATCAACGCCAAGCCGGTCGCGGCCGCGGTGAAGGAGTTCTTCGGCTCCTCGCAGCTGTCCCAGTTCATGGATCAGAACAACCCGCTGTCGGAAGTGACGCACAAGCGCCGCGTTTCCGCGCTCGGGCCGGGCGGCCTGACCCGCGAACGCGCCGGCTTCGAGGTGCGCGACGTGCATCCGACGCATTACGGTCGCGTCTGCACCATCGAAACGCCGGAAGGCCCGAACATCGGCCTGATCAACTCGCTGGCCGTGTATGCGCGCACCAACTCGTATGGCTTCCTCGAGACGCCGTACCGCAAGGTCGCCAACAGCAAGGTCACCGACAAGGTCGATTACCTGTCCGCGATCGAGGAAGGCGACCACGTGATCGCCCAGGCGAACTCGCCGCTCGACAAGCACGGCGTGTTCCTCGAGGACTTCGTGTCCTGCCGTTTCCGCGGCGAATCCGAGCTGCGCCCGGCGGCCGAAGTCGACTACATGGACGTCTCGCCGATGCAGACCGTGTCGGTCGCGGCGGCGCTGGTGCCGTTCCTGGAGCACGATGACGCGAACCGCGCGCTGATGGGCGCGAACATGCAGCGCCAGGCGGTGCCGACCCTGCGTTCGCAGACCCCGCTGGTGGGTACCGGCATCGAGCGCGCGGTGGCACGCGACTCCGGCGTCATCGTCACCGCCAAGCGCGGCGGCGTGATCGACCAGGTCGACGCAGCCCGTATCGTGGTGCGCGTCACCGAGGAAGAAGTCGGCGACAACGACGCCGGCGTCGACATCTACACGCTGACCAAGTACACCCGTTCCAACCAGAACACCAACCTCAACCAGCGTCCGCTGGTGAACGTCGGTGACGTGGTGGCGAAGGGCGACACGCTGGCCGACGGTTCGTCGACCGATCTGGGCGAGCTCGCGCTCGGCCAGAACATGCTGATCGCCTTCATGCCGTGGAACGGCTACAACTTCGAAGACTCGATCCTGCTGTCCGAGCGCGTCGTGCAGGAAGACCGCTACACCTCGATCCACATCGAGGAGCTGTCCTGCATCGCGCGCGACACCAAGCTGGGTGCCGAGGAAATCACCGCCGACATCCCGAACGTGGGCGAGCAGGCGCTGGCGCGTCTGGACGAGTCGGGCATCGTCTACATCGGTGCGGAGGTGAAGGCCGGCGACATCATGGTCGGCAAGGTCACGCCCAAGGGCGAAAGCCAGCTGACCCCGGAAGAGAAGCTGCTGCGCGCGATCTTCGGCGAGAAGGCGTCCGACGTGAAGGACTCGTCCTTGCGCGTGCCGCCGGGCATGGACGGCACCGTCATCGACGTGCAGGTGTTCACCCGCGACGGCATCGAGAAGGACAAGCGCGCCAAGCAGATCGAGGAAACCGAGGTGAAGCGGATCCGCAAGGATCTGGACGATCAGTTCCGCATCCTCGAAGGCGCGATCTACAGCCGCATGCGTACCCAACTGGTCGGCAAGTCCGCGATGAGCGGTCCGGGCGGCCTGAAACGCGGCGCCGAGATCACCGACGCCTACCTGGACGGCCTGAAGAAGGACGACTGGTTCAAGATCAACGTCAAGGACGAGGAAGTCACCGAGTTCCTCGAGCGCGCGGCCGACCAGGTCAAGCGGCACAAGGAGGAGTTCGACAAGCGCTTCAAGGAGAAGCAGGGCAAGATCACCCAGGGCGACGATCTGGCTCCGGGCGTGCTGAAGATGGTCAAGGTGTTCCTGGCCGTGAAGCGTCGCATCCAGCCGGGCGACAAGATGGCTGGCCGTCACGGCAACAAGGGCGTGGTGTCCAACGTGGTGCCGGTCGAGGACATGCCGTACTCCGCCGACGGCGTGCCGGTCGACATCGTGCTGAATCCGCTGGGCGTGCCTTCGCGCATGAACATCGGGCAGATTCTGGAAGTCCATCTGGGCTGGGCCGCCAAGGGCCTGGGCAAGAAGATCCAGAAGATGCTCGAGGCGCAGGAGAAGGTCGGCAAGATCCGCGAGTTCCTCGACCAGATCTACAACACCCACGTGGCCGGTGCCGTGCAGTACGTTGATCTCAAGTCGCTTACCGACAAGGAGATCTTTGCGCTCGCCACCAATCTGCAGGAAGGCGTGCCGATGGCGACGCCGGTGTTCGACGGTGCGGAAGAGACCGAGATCAAGGCGATGCTGAGGCTGGCCGATCTGCCGGAATCCGGTCAAACCACGCTGTACGACGGCCGCACCGGCGAGGCGTTCGATCGCCCGGTCACGGTGGGCTACATGCATTACCTGAAGCTCAACCACCTGGTCGACGACAAGATGCACGCGCGCTCCACCGGCCCGTACTCGCTGGTCACCCAGCAGCCGCTGGGCGGCAAGGCGCAGTTCGGCGGCCAGCGCTTCGGCGAGATGGAAGTATGGGCGCTGGAAGCCTACGGCGCGGCCTACACCCTGCAGGAAATGTTGACGGTGAAGTCCGACGACGTGCAGGGCCGCAACCAGATGTACAAGAACATTGTCGACGGCAACCACGAAATGTCCGCGGGCATGCCGGAGTCCTTCAACGTGCTGGTGAAGGAAATCCGCTCGCTCGCCATCGACATCGATCTGGAAGAGATCAAGTGATCCGCGCAGTCACCGGAGATTTCGAATGAAAGACTTGCTCAATCTGTTCAACCAGCAGCGCGCGACGCCGGATTTCGACGCGATCAAGATCGCGCTGGCCTCGCCGGAGCTGATCCGCTCGTGGTCGTACGGCGAAGTGAAGAAGCCGGAAACCATCAACTACCGCACCTTCAAGCCGGAGCGTGACGGCCTGTTCTGCGCCGCCATCTTCGGACCGGTGAAGGACTACGAGTGCCTGTGCGGCAAGTACAAGCGCATGAAGCACCGCGGCGTGGTGTGCGAGAAGTGCGGCACGGAAGTGACGCTGGCCAAGGTGCGCCGCGAGCGCATGGGCCACATCGAGCTGGCCAGCCCGACCGCGCACATCTGGTTCCTCAAGTCACTGCCCTCGCGCATCGGCCTGATGCTGGACATGACGCTGCGTGACATCGAGCGCATCCTGTACTTCGAGGCGTTCGTGGTGATCGACCCGGGCATGACCGCGCTCGAGCGCGGCCAGCTGCTCAGCGAAGACCAGTACCTGGAAGCGACCGAAGAGCACGGTGACGAGTTCGACGCGCGCATGGGTGCCGAGGCGGTATTCCATCTGCTGAAGTCGCTCGACCTGCCGGGCGAAGTCATCCGCCTGAAGGAAGAGATCACCTCTACCAACTCCGAGACCAAGCTGAAGCGGCTGACCAAGCGCGTGAAGCTGATCGAGGCGTTCCTGGAATCCGGCAACAAGCCGGAGTGGATGGTGCTGACCGTATTGCCCGTGCTGCCGCCGGACTTGCGTCCGCTGGTGCCGCTGGATGGTGGCCGCTTCGCGACCTCCGACCTGAACGATCTGTACCGTCGCGTGATCAACCGCAACAACCGCCTGAAGCGGCTGCTCGAACTCAATGCGCCGGACATCATCGTGCGCAACGAGAAGCGCATGCTGCAGGAATCGGTCGACGCGCTGCTCGACAACGGCCGCCGCGGTCGTGCCATCACCGGCACCAACAAGCGCGCGCTGAAGTCGCTGGCCGACATGATCAAGGGCAAGCAGGGTCGCTTCCGCCAGAACCTGCTTGGCAAGCGCGTGGATTACTCCGGTCGTTCGGTGATCGTGGTCGGCCCGACCCTGCGTCTGCACCAGTGCGGTCTGCCCAAGAAGATGGCGCTTGAGCTGTTCAAGCCGTTCATCTTTGCCAAGCTGCAGGCGCGCGGCGAAGCCACCACCATCAAGGCGGCGAAAAAGCTGGTGGAGCGTGAGGAGGCCCAGGTCTGGGACATCCTCGAAGAAGTGATCCGCGAACATCCGGTCATGCTCAACCGCGCCCCGACCCTGCATCGCCTCGGCATCCAGGCGTTCGAGCCGAAGCTGATCGAAGGCAAGGCGATCCAGTTGCATCCGTTGGTGTGTACCGCGTTCAACGCCGACTTCGACGGCGACCAGATGGCCGTCCACGTGCCGCTGTCGATCGAGGCGCAGCTGGAAGCGCGCACGTTGATGATGTCGACCAACAACATCCTGTCGCCAGCCAACGGCGAGCCGATCATCGTGCCGACCCAGGACGTGGTGCTGGGCCTGTATTACCTGACCCGCGAGTTGATCAACGCCAAGGGCACCGGCATGGTGTTCTCCGGCATTGGCGAGGCCCGTCGTGCGTACGACAACCGCGCGGTGGAGTTGCACGCCAAGGTCAAGGTGCGCCTGAAGTTGGTGCACATCGCCGAGGACGGCACCCGCACGCACGAGTCGAAGATCGTCGATACGACGGTCGGTCGTGCCTTGCTGGCCGAGATCCTGCCTGAGGGCCTGCCGTTCGAGCTGGCCAACACCGAGCTGACCAAGAAGAACATCTCGCGCCTGATCAACTCCAGTTATCGCCTGCTGGGCCTGAAGGACACGGTCGTGTTCGCCGATCAGCTGATGTATGCCGGCTATCGTTACGCGACTCGTTCGGGTATCTCGATCGGCATCGATGACATGCTGATTCCGGCCGAGAAGAAGCCGATCCTGGAAGAGGCCGAGAAGGAAGTCGTCGAGATCCAGCAGCAGTACCAGTCGGGCCTGGTTACGGCCGGCGAGCGCTACAACAAGGTGGTCGATATCTGGTCGCGCACCAGCGAACTGGTGGCCAAGGCGATGATCGACGGCATCGGCACCGAGAAGGTGAAGGATGCCGACGGCAAGATGGTCGACCAGAAGTCGATGAACTCGCTGTACATCATGGCCGACTCCGGCGCGCGTGGTTCCGTGGCGCAGATTCGTCAGCTGGCCGGCATGCGTGGCCTGATGGCCCGTCCGGACGGCTCGATCATCGAGACCCCGATCAAGGCCAACTTCCGCGAAGGCCTGAACGTGCTGCAGTACTTCAACTCGACCCATGGTGCTCGCAAGGGCCTGGCCGATACCGCGTTGAAGACGGCGAACTCCGGTTACCTCACCCGTCGCCTGGTCGACGTGGCGCAGGACGTGGTCATCACCATGGACAATTGCGGCACCGAGAACGGCGTGCTCATGCAGCCGATCGTCGAGGGCGGCGACGTGGTCGAGCCGTTGCGCGATCGCGTGCTGGGTCGTGTGGTGGTCGAGGATGTCTACGCCCCTGGCGATGACGATCAGCCGATCGTCACTCGCGATACCCTGCTCAACGAGGCGTTGGTCGAAAAGCTCGACAAGGCCGGCGTGCAGATCATCAAGGTGCGGTCGCCGATCACCTGCGAAGCCGAACATGGCGTGTGCAAGCTGTGCTACGGCCGCGACCTGGCCCGTGGCCATCTGGTCAACATGGGCGAGGCCGTGGGCGTGGTTGCCGCGCAGTCGATCGGTGAGCCGGGCACCCAGCTGACCATGCGTACGTTCCACATCGGTGGTGCGGCATCGCGTGCGGCGGCGGTGGACAACGTGACGGTGAAGACCACCGGTTCGCTGAAGTACAACAACCTGAAGTCGGTGCAGCACAAGTCGGGTCATCTGGTGGCAGTGTCGCGTTCGGGTGAACTGAGCGTGATCGATTCCAGTGGCCGCGAGCGCGAGCGCTACAAGGTGCCGTATGGCGCCACCATTGCGGTCAAGGACGGTGCGGCGGTCAAACCTGGCCAGACTGTAGCGAACTGGGATCCGCATACCCACCCGATCGTCACCGAAGTGGCCGGTGTGGTGCGCTTCATCGATTTCCTTGATGGCGTCACCGTGCAGAGCCAGACCGATGAGCTGACCGGCCTGGAGTCGGCGGTGGTCACCGACCCGAAGCGCCGCGGTGCGCAGGCGAAGGACCTGCGCCCGATCGTGCGTCTGGAAGATGCCAAGGGCCGCGAGCTGAAACTGCCGGGCACCGATATCGCCGCGCAGTACTTCCTGCCGGCCGGCGCGATCGTGTCGATCCAGAATGGCGCCGAAGTGGGCGTGGGCGACGTCGTGGCACGTATCCCGCAGGAAATCGTCGAAGACCCGCGACATCACTGGTGGTCTGCCGCGCGTGGCCGATCTGTTCGAGGCGCGCAAGCCGAAGGAACCGGCGATTCTGGCCGAGCGCTCCGGCATCATCAGTTTCGGCAAGGACACCAAGGGCAAGCAGCGCCTGATCATCAAGGACGTCGACGGCAACGAGCACGAGGAGCTGATCCCGAAGTGGCGTCAGGTCATCGTGTTCGAGGGCGAGCACGTGGAGAAGGGCGAAACCGTCGTCGACGGCGAGCCGAGTCCGCATGACATCCTGCGCCTGCTGGGCGTGGAGCCGCTGGCCTCGTACCTGGTCAAGGAGATCCAGGACGTGTATCGCCTGCAGGGCGTGAAGATCAACGACAAGCACATCGAGGCGATCATTCGCCAGATGTTGCGCAAGGTCGAGATCGTCGAGCCGGGTGACAGCCATTACCTGCGCGGCGAGCAGATCGAGCGCGTGCGGATCAACGGCGAAAACGAGCGGGCGGTGGCCAAGGGCGAGCGTCCGGCCGAATACCAGTCGATCCTGCTGGGCATCACCAAGGCGTCGCTGGCGACCGAGTCGTTCATTTCGGCGGCTTCGTTCCAGGAAACCACCCGCGTGCTTGACCGAAGCGGCGGTTCGTGGCACTCGCGACACCTTGCGGGGTCTGAAGGAAAATGTTATTGTCGGCCGTCTTATTCCGGCAGGCACGGGTCTGGCGTACCACGCATCGCGTCGTCGCCAAGGCGGTTTGACCGCCACGGAGCTGGAGACTCTCTCCGGTTCTGCGTCCGCAGTCTCGTTCGCCGAGGCTCCGGTCGGTAGTGATAACGGTGTTGAGTAAGCCCGTTCAGGGCTCTACTCGCTGACATACGAAATGAGGTGCAAGGACGCACCTCGTGTTCGGGTCCAGGACGGCTGAGCACTAGCTTGCCTATGGCAAGCTGCTCATGTTAAATTCCCGCTTCTTGGCAGACCGAGCTTGATCGGGCTGCCTTTATGTTTTCAGGAACAGCTTCGCATGACGACAGTCAACCAATTGGTGCGCAAATCCCGCAGCCCCAAGACCTACAAGAGTGGGTCGCCGGCTCTGCAGAGCAGTCCGCAGCGTCGTGGCGTCTGCACGCGCGTTTATACGACCACCCCGAAAAAGCCGAACTCGGCATTGCGCAAGGTTGCCAAGGTGCGCCTGACCAATGGCTTCGAGGTCATCAGCTACATCGGTGGTGAAGGCCACAACCTGCAGGAGCACTCGGTGGTGCTGATCCGCGGCGGTCGCGTCAAGGATCTGCCCGGCGTGCGCTACCACACGGTGCGCGGCAGCCTCGACTGCGCTGGTGTCACCAAGCGCCGCCAGTCGCGCTCGAAGTACGGTGCCAAGCGCCCGAAGAAATAATATTTGCCGTATTTGACGAGTGCGGCCATGGATGGTCGCTTTTGCTCCGCAGGCATGGATGCCTGCAAAAAATACAACGCGCAGCCAGGATGGCTGCTTTTCAGGCGGGCTGGATGTCCGCTAAAAATAACGGACAACAAACATGTCGCGTAAAGGTTCACATCCCGCCCGTCTGGTCCTTCCGGATCCCAAGCACGGCAGCCAGCTGATTGCCCGTTTCATCAACATGGTGATGAAGAGCGGCAAGAAGTCCGTGGCTGAGAGCATCGTCTACGGCGCATTGCAGCATATCGGCGAAAAGAATGCCGAGCCGGTGGCTCTGGTCGAGAAGGCGCTGAACAACATCGCTCCGGCGGTCGAGGTGAAGTCGCGTCGCGTCGGTGGCGCCACCTACCAGGTGCCGGTTGAAGTGCGTCCGGGTCGTCGTATGGCGCTGGCCATGCGTTGGGTCATCGATGCTGCCCGCAAGCGTGGCGAGACCTCGATGCCGCGCAAGCTGGCTGCCGAACTGCTGGAGGCTTCCGAAAGCCGCGGCGGCGCAGCCAAGAAGCGTGAAGAAACGCATCGCATGGCAGAAGCCAACAAGGCCTTCTCGCACTACCGCTGGTAATTGGCGATAGTTTTGCCGCCTTTCTGACGGCAACAATTAAGGACCGGCATTCGTGCCGGATCTTTGGTTTCAAGCCATTTTTTCTGGTGGCAAGATCCTTCCGCCTTCACTGGCGGACTCTTAAATAAAGCATGGCCCGGACGGTCGTGAAAATCGGGGCGGGAGCCCGGTAAAGGTAAATACCCATGGCACGCACCACTCCTCTCGATCGCTACCGCAACTTCGGCATCATGGCTCACATCGATGCCGGCAAGACCACCACCACGGAGCGCATCCTGTTCTACACCGGCGTGAATCACAAGCTGGGTGAGACGCATGAAGGCGCGGCCACCATGGACTGGATGGAGCAGGAGCAGGAGCGCGGGATCACCATCACGTCGGCGGCGACGACGGCGTTCTGGAAGGGCATGGATGGCTCGCTCGACCAGCATCGCTTCAACATCATCGATACCCCGGGACACGTGGACTTCACCATCGAAGTCGAGCGTTCGCTACGCGTGCTTGACGGTGCGGTGTTCGTGCTGTGCGCGGTCGGTGGCGTGCAGCCGCAGTCCGAGACGGTGTGGCGCCAGGCCAACAAGTACAAGGTTCCGCGTCTCGCCTTCGTCAACAAGATGGACCGCACCGGTGCCAACTTCAGCAAGGTCGTCGACCAGCTGAAGGCACGTCTCGGCGCCCATCCGGTGCCGATGCAGGTGCCGATCGGCTGCCGAAGACAACTTCGAGGGCGTGGTCGATCTGCTCAAGATGAAGGCGATCATCTGGGACATGGAGTCCCAGGGCATGAAGTTCGAGTACAGGGACATTCCTGCGGATCTGGCCGACAAGGCTGCCGAGGCGCACAGCTTCATGGTGGAGTCTGCTGCCGAGGCCACCGAAGAGCTGATGAACAAGTACCTCGAAGGCGGCGACCTCAACGAGGCCGAGATCGTCGCCGGCCTGCGCCAGCGCACGCTCGCGAACGAGATCATCCCGGTGTTCTGCGGTACGGCGTTCAAGAACAAGGGCGTCCAGGCGATGCTCGACGCGGTGGTGCAACTGCTGCCGTCGCCCGCCGATCGCCCGCCGGTTGGCGGTATCGACGAGGACGAGCAGGAAGCCACGCGTCCGGCCGATGATGCTGCGCCGTTCTCTGCGCTTGCATTCAAGATCATGACCGATCCGTTCGTGGGCTCGCTGACGTTCTTCCGTGTCTATTCGGGCACGCTGAACTCCGGTGACGCCGTGTACAACCCGGTCAAGAGCAAGAAGGAGCGCGTCGGCCGCATCCTGCAGATGCATGCGAACGAGCGTCATGAGCTGAAGGAAGTCCGCGCGGGCGATATCGCTGCTGCGGTTGGCCTGAAGGACGTGACGACCGGCGACACGCTGTGCGCGCAGGATCACATCATCACTCTGGAGCGCATGACGTTCCCGGAGCCGGTGATCTCGATGGCGGTCGAGCCGAAGACCAAGTCGGACCAGGAAAAGATGGGCGTCGCCCTCGGTCGTCTGGCCGCGGAAGATCCGTCGTTCCGCGTGCGCACCGACGAAGAATCGGGTCAGACGATCATTTCGGGCATGGGCGAGTTGCACCTGGATATCCTGGTCGAACGCATGCGCCGCGAGTTCAACGTCGAGGCCAACGTCGGCAAGCCGCAGGTTGCTTACCGCGAAACCATCCGCACGTCGGACGTGAAGTCGGATTACAAGCACGCCAAGCAGTCGGGCGGTAAGGGTCAGTACGGTCATGTCGTGATCGAGATGTCGCCGATCAGCGCCGAGGATCGTGCCGACGAGAAGATCGCCGCGATGATCAAGGATGATTTCCTCTTCATCAACGACATCACCGGCGGCGTGATCCCGAAGGAATTCATTCCGTCGGTCGAGAAGGGCCTGCGCGAGACCATCACCAGCGGTCCGCTGGCCGGCTTCCCGGTGGTCAACGTGAAGGTCAAGCTGGTTTTCGGTTCGTACCATGACGTCGATTCGTCGGAAATGGCGTTCAAGCTGGCCGCGTCGATGGCGTTCAAGCAGGGCTTCGCGAAGGCAAGTCCGGTACTGCTCGAGCCGATCATGAAGGTCGAGATCGTGACGCCCGAGGACTACGTGGGCGACGTGATGGGCGATATCAGCAAGCGTCGCGGCATGCTCACGGGCCAGGAAGATACGCCGTCGGGCAAGACCATCGATGCGAGGTTCCGCTGGGCGAAATGTTCGGTTATGCGACCACCATCCGTTCGCTGACCCAGGGTCGTGCCACCTTCACGATGGAATTCGACCATTACGCCGAAGCGCCGAACAACGTCGCCGAGCAGGTCATGAAGAAGGCCTGACAAGGCGCGCTTCTCCGCATACATATTGTTCTTTTCTAGAGGTTTGAGTCATGGCAAAGGGTAAATTCGAACGCACCAAGCCGCACGTCAACGTCGGCACGATTGGTCACGTGGATCACGGCAAGACGACGCTGACGGCAGCGCTGACGAAGGTCGGTGCCGAACGTTTTGGTGGCGAGTTCAAGGATTACAGCGCGATCGATCGCGCGCCGGAAGAGAAGGCGCGTGGCATCACGATCTCGACCTCGCACGTGGAATACGAGTCGCCGAAGCGCCACTACGCGCACGTCGATTGCCCGGGCCATGCTGACTATGTGAAGAACATGATCACCGGTGCGGCGCAGATGGATGGCGCGATCCTGGTGTGCTCGGCCGCGGACGGCCCGATGCCGCAGACGCGCGAGCACATCCTGCTGAGCCGTCAGGTCGGCGTGCCGTACATCGTGGTCTACCTGAACAAGGCGGACATGGTCGACGACGCCGAGCTGCTCGAGCTGGTCGAGATGGAAGTGCGCGAGCTGCTGTCCAAGTACGACTTCCCGGGCGACGACACGCCGATCATCCACGGTTCGGCGCTGAATGGCGCTGGAAGGCGATCAGAGCGAGATCGGCGTGCCGTCGATCATCAAGCTGGTCGACGCGCTGGACAGCTACATCCCGGAGCCGGTGCGCGCGATCGACAAGCCGTTCCTGATGCCGGTGGAAGACGTGTTCTCGATCTCGGGCCGCGGCACCGTGGTGACCGGTCGTATCGAGCGCGGCATCATCAAGGTCGGCGACGAAATCGAAGTGGTCGGCATCCGCGACACGCAGAAGACCACGGTCACCGGCGTGGAAATGTTCCGCAAGCTGCTGGACCAGGGTCAGGCAGGCGACAACGCCGGTCTGCTGCTGCGCGGCCTGAAGCGTGACGACGTGGAGCGTGGCCAGGTGCTGGCCAAGCCGGGCACGATCACCCCGCACACCGACTTCGAGGCCGAGGTGTATGTGCTGTCGAAGGACGAGGGTGGCCGTCATACGCCGTTCTTCAAGGGCTACCGTCCGCAGTTCTACTTCCGCACGACCGACGTGACCGGCGCCTGCCAGTTGCCGGAAGGCGTGGAGATGGTGATGCCGGGCGACAACGTGAAGATGGTGGTGAGCCTGATCCACCCGATCGCGATGGACGAAGGCCTGCGTTTCGCCATTCGCGAAGGCGGCCGCACCGTCGGCGCCGGCGTCGTGGCCAAGGTCATCAAGTAAGAACCCTTCGGATTCCACCAGGCTGCCATGGCGACCCTGGTGGAACCGGTTTCTGCGGGTGAAAGCTTTCTAGGCATTACTTGCGGGATTTTTTGCTGAGACGCTTCACTAAGCAGATTTTTGCAGGTATACTTGGCAGCTCACTTGTCGAGCAGGCGACTATTCTGCTCGATCTACCGCGAAATGAGGCGCAGGAAGTGCTTCGAGTTCGCAGGCCGGGATCGGCCCTCGCAAGTCAACGTAATCACAGGGGGTCCCCCTGCTGGTCACGTTTTCTTGTGCGAGCCGCAATTTCTGTCCAAGCGAGCCGTTTAGTGCTCGCTTGGCTTTTTCGAATTGGAGTCGCGTGTTTCTGGCGGTTTCCGGTGTGGTGACAAAGGGTTGTGCGAGGCGGTGAGAAGCCGTTTCGTTTCACATTACGTTCTTTCGACAACAGGACACGGTTATGGCGAACCAGAAGATTCGGATTCGGCTGAAGGCGTACGATCATCGTCTGATCGACCGCTCGGCCAGCGAGATCGTCGAGACGGCCAAGCGCACGGGCGCCACGGTACTCGGCCCGATTCCGCTCCCGACCAAGATCGAGCGTTACACCATTCTGACGTCGCCGCACGTCGACAAGGATGCACGCGACCAGTACGAGACCCGTACGCACAAGCGTGTGCTCGACATCGTCGACCCGAACGACAAAACCGTGGACGCGCTCATGAAGCTTGATCTCGCCGCTGGCGTCGATGTTCAGATCAAGCTCGGTTGAGCGACAGACAGGATACGAAGATGAGTATCGGATTGGTTGGCCGCAAATGCGGCATGAGCCGACTCTTCACTGAAGATGGCCGCTCGATTCCGGTGACGCTGATTGAAGCGACGCCGAACCGCGTGACCCAGGTGAAGACGGACGATAACGATGGCTACAGCGCCGTCCAGGTTTCGGCGGGCAGCAAGCGCGCGAACCTGCTGACGCAGCCGCTGAAGGGCCACTACGCGAAGGCCAAGGTTGAGCCGGGTCGTGGTTTGTGGGAATTCCGCGTATCTGCCGAGGATCTCGGCAAGTACGAACGTGGGCGCCGAGATCAAGGCGGACGACGTGTTCACCGTCGGTCAGATCGTCGATGTCGCCGGCGTGTCGAAGGGCAAGGGCTTCCAGGGCACGATCAAGCGCTGGAACTTCAAGATGGGTGACGCCACCCACGGTAACTCGCTGTCGCATCGCGCGCCGGGTTCCATCGGCCAGCGCCAGACCCCGGGTCGCGTGTTCCCGGGCAAGAAGATGTCCGGCCACATGGGTGCGGTCAACCGTACGCAGCAGGGTCTGGAAGTGGTCAAGGTCGACGCCGAGCGTCATCTGATTGCGGTGAAGGGTGCGGTGCCGGGTGCAACCGGTGGCGACGTCATCATCCGCCCGACGACGAAGAGCTGAGGAGAGACGCCATGGAACTCAATGTTATTGGCGCCAAGTCGCTCAGCGTGTCGGACGAAGTGTTCGGCGGTGAGTACAAGAAGGCCCTGGTTCACCAGGTCGTGATCGCCTACCAGGCGGCCGGTCGTGCCGGTACCCAGTCGCAGCTGTCGCGCGGCGAGATGTCCGGTACCACCAAGAAATTCAAGAAGCAGAAGGGCGGCGGCGCCCGTCACGGTGATTACCGTGCACCGATCTTCGTCGGTGGTGGTCGCACCTTCGCTGCCAAGCCGCGCAGCTACGAGCAGAAGGTCAACCGCAAGGCTTACCGCGTCGCGATCCGCTCGATCTTTTCCGAGCTGGTGCGTCAGGATCGCCTGAAGATCGTCGAGAGCTTTGGCATCGAGACGCCGAAGACCTCCGCGATGGTTGCCAAGCTGGCCGAGCTGGAAGTGTCCGGTCGCGTATTGCTGGTGTCGGAAGATGCCTCCGAGTCGGTGTTCCTGGCCGCGCGCAATATTCCGTACATCCATGTGCTGGACGTGATGGGTCTGAATCCGGTCAGCCTGGTCGGTTCCGACCACGTGGTGATGACGGTTGACGCCGTGAAGAAGGTCGAGGAGTGGCTGGCATGAACAACGAACGCATTCTCGATACGCTGCGCGCGCCGCACATTTCCGAGAAATCGGCGCGTCTGGCCGAGCACAACCAGTACGTATTCGTGGTCGCCCCCGCGGCAACCAAGGCCGATGTCCGCGCTGCCGTGGAGAAGCTGTTCGACGTGAAGGTCGAACAGGTGAACCTCGTCAACACCAAGGGCAAGGTCAAGTCCTTCCGTTTACGCGCTGGCAGCCGCCAGGGCAAGCGCAAGGCCTATGTGCGTCTTGCCGATGGCCAGACCATCGACGTGTCCGCCAAGGCCTGAGCCAGGAGTTTCGTGAGATGGCACTAATCAACCACAAGCCGACCTCGCCGGGTCGTCGCGACGCAGTCAGCGTCAAGACGGAAGGCCTGTACAAGGGCGCGCCGTACGCGGCGTTGACCGAGTCGCAGTCCCGTACCGGCGGTCGCAATCATCATGGTCGCATCACCGTGCGTCATCGCGGCGGCGGTCACAAGCAGCATTACCGCATCATCGATTTCAAGCGCGACAAGGAAGGCATTGCCGCCCGCGTCGAGCGCATCGAATACGATCCGAACCGCACCGCGCACATCGCGTTGCTGTGCTACGCCGATGGCGAGCGCCGTTACATCATCGCGCCGAAGGGCGTGCAGGTGGACGATCGTCTGGTGTCCGGTCGTGATGCGCCGATCAAGGCCGGCAACTGCCTGCAGCTGCGCAACATCCCGATGGGCAGCACGATTCATTGCATCGAACTGCGTCCCGGCAAGGGTGCGCAGATCGCCCGCAGCGCCGGCGCCTCGGTGCAGCTGGTGGCACGCGAGTCCGGTTACGCCACGCTGCGTCTTCGCTCCGGCGAAATGCGTCGCGTCTCGGTCGATTGCCGCGCCACCATCGGTGAAGTCGGCAACGGCGAGCACAGCCTGAAGAAGCTCGGCAAGGCTGGCGCGAAGCGCTGGATGGGTATTCGCCCGACCGTTCGCGGTGTGGTGATGAACCCGGTCGACCATCCGCACGGTGGTGGTGAAGGCAAGACTTCTGGCGGTCGTCATCCGGTCAGCCCGTGGGGCACGCCGGCGAAGGGTTACAAGACCCGTAACAACAAGCGCACGCAGCAGTTCATCGTGCGTCGTCGTACCAAGTAACAGGAAACCGACATGCCTCGCTCTCTGAAGAAAGGTCCGTTCGTCGACCTTCACCTCGTAAAGAAGGTGGAAGCTGCGGTTTCCGCCAACAACAAGCGTCCGATCAAGACCTGGTCGCGTCGCTCGATGATCCTGCCGGAAATGGTCGGCTTGACCATCGCCATCCACAACGGCCGTCAGCACGTGCCCGTACTGATCAACGAGAACATGGTCGGGCACAAGCTCGGCGAGTTCGCGGTGACCCGTACGTTCAAGGGCCATGTCGGCGACAAGAAGGGCAAGTGATGAGCACTGAAGCCAAAGCGATCCTGCGCGGCGCCCGCATTTCGGCGCAAAAGGCACGCCTGGTGGCTGATCTGGTCCGCGGGCTTCCCGTGGGCCGGGCCAGCGACGTGCTCACCTATCACCAACAAGAAGGCCGCTCACCTTGTCCGCAAGGTGCTGCTGTCGGCCGTCGCCAACGCCGAGAACAATCTCGGCGCCGATGTCGACGAGTTGAAAGTGGCCAGCATCTTCGTCGATGAAGGTCCGGCGATGAAACGCATGTATGCCCGCGCCAAAGGCCGCGGTTCGCGCATTCTCAAGCGCACCAGCCACATCACTGTGGTTGTTGGTAACTGACCGGGGACATAGACGATGGGTCATAAAGTTCATCCCACCGGTATCCGCCTCGGCATTGCCAAGGACTGGAACTCGAAGTGGTTCGCCAACAAGGGCGATTACGCGAAGTATCTCGTGGCCGACATCAAGGTCCGCGACATGCTGAAGAAGAAGCTGGCTGCCGCCGGCATCTCGAAAATCCAGATCGAGCGTCCGGCCAAAACCGCACGCGTGACGATTCACACCGCCCGTCCGGGCGTGGTGATCGGCAAGAAGGGCGAGGATATCGAGAAGCTGCGCAAGGAAGTCAGCGACATGATGGGCGTTCCGACGCACATCAACGTCAGTGAAGTGCGCAAGCCCGAGCTCGACGCGCAGCTGGTGGCCGAGTCGATCGCGCAGCAGCTTGAGCGTCGCATCATGTTCCGCCGCGCCATGAAGCGCTCGGTCGGCAACGCGATGCGCCTGGGCGCGCTGGGCATCAAGATCAACGTCTCCGGTCGTCTGAACGGTGCCGAGATCGCCCGTTCCGAGTGGAGCCGCGAAGGTCGCGTGCCGCTGCATACGCTGCGTGCCGACATCGACTACGGCTTCGCCGAGGCGAAGACCACCTACGGCATCATCGGCATCAAGGTGTGGGTCTACAAGGGCGAGATCTTCGATCTGGCGCAGCCAGCCAGGAGTCGAAGGACGAGCCGCTCGCAGCCGCGCCGCGAAGGTGGCGAAGGTCGTCGTAACGATTCGCGTCGCGAGGCCGGTGACGGCCGCCGCGAGCGGTCTGCGAAGTAAGGAGAGTTGCCATGTTGCAACCCAAGCGAACCAAATACCGCAAGCAGTTCAAGGGCCGTAACGACGGTCTGGCCCAGTGCTCCAACCTCGTCAGCTTTGGCGAGTACGGCCTGAAGGCGACGACTCACGGCGCGCTCACCGCGCGTCAGATCGAGGCGGCCCGTCGTTGCATCACCCGTTTCGTCAAGCGTGGCGGCAAGTTGTGGATCCGCGTGTTCCCGGACAAGCCGATCACCAAGAAGCCGATCGAAGTCCGCATGGGCGCGGGCAAGGGCAGCGTCGAGTTCTGGGTCGCCCCGATCCAGCCTGGCCGCATGCTTTATGAAATCGAGGGCGTCGACGAGTCGACGGCACGCGAGGCGTTCCGCCTGGCCGCCGCCAAGCTGTCGGTGCAGACCCAGTTTGTGACCCGGGCGGTGATGTGATGGCCAGCAAAGATATCAACAACCAGTCGGCCGAAGAGCTGAAGCAGCATCTGCTGGACCTGCGCAAGGAGCAGTTCAATCTGCGCATGCAAAAGGGCTCCGGCCAGCTCACTCAGCCGCACCAGCTTCGCCGCGTTCGGCGTGACATCGCCCGCACGAAGTTCGTGCTCGGCGGCAAGAAGTAAGGGACGGCCGACATGAGCGACAATCAGATTCAAGAACAGAAGCAGGCGCGCACCCTCGAGGGTCGCGTCACCAGCAACAAGATGGACAAGACGGTCACCGTCCTGATCGAGCGTCAGGTGCAGCATTGGCTGCTCGGCAAGATCATCCGCCGTTCGACCAAGCTGCATGCGCAGGACGACCTGGGTGCGAACGAGGGTGACCTCGTGCGTATCGCCGAATGCCGTCCGTTGTCCAAGACCAAACATCACCGCGTGGTTGAAATCATCACGCGCGCCAACGTCTAAGGGAGGGTGCAGCCATGATCCAGATGCAAAGCACGCTTTCCGCAGCGGACAACAGCGGCGCGAAGGAACTGATGTGCATCAAGGTGCTCGGCGGCTCCAAGCGCCGTTACGCCGCGATCGGTGACGTGATCAAGGTCACCGTGAAGGATGCGATTCCCCGCGGCAAGGTAAAGAAGGGCGAGGTGTACAATGCCGTGGTGGTTCGTACCGCCAAGGGTGTGCGCCGTCCCGATGGTTCGCTGATCCGTTTCGACGGCAATGCAGCGGTCCTCCTCAACAACAAGCTCGAGCCGATCGGCACCCGTATTTTCGGGCCGGTTACCCGCGAGCTGCGCAGCGAGAAGTTCATGAAGATCGTCTCGCTCGCGCCCGAAGTGCTCTGAGCGGAGTCACAAAATGAACCGTATCCGTAAGGGTGATCAGGTCCTCGTGATCACCGGCAAGAACAAGGGTCAGCGCGGCGATGTGCTGCGTGTTGCAGACGATCGCGTGTTCGTCTCCAACGTGAATCTGGTCAAGCGTCACACCAAGCCGAATCCGCAGGCCAACCAGGCTGGCGGCATCGTCGAGCGTGAAGCCTCGATCCATCTCTCCAATGTGCAGCTGTTCAACCCCGCCACGAACAAGGGTGAACGCGTCGGCACCAAAACGCTCGAAGATGGGCGCAAGGTCCGCGTGTTCCGTTCGACTGGCGAGGTCGTGGACGCGTAAGGAACACGATCATGACGCGCCTTGAAAATTTTTATAAAGAGCAGGTAGTTGCCAAGCTCACCGAGCAGTTCGGCTACCAGAACGTGATGCAGGTTCCCCGCATCACCAAGATCACGCTGAACATGGGCGTGGGCGAAGCCGCGGGCAACAAGAAAGTGCTCGAGAACGCCGTGGCCGACATGGCCAAGCTCTCCGGCCAGAAGCCGATCACGACCAAGGCGCGCGTTTCCGTGGCCTCGTTCAAGATCCGCGACGGCTGGCCGATCGGCTGCAAGGTCACCTTGCGCCGCGCCCAGATGTGGGAGTTCCTGGATCGCCTGATCAACATCTCGCTGCCGCGCGTGCGCGACTTCCGCGGTGTGTCGGCGAAGGCGTTCGACGGCCGTGGCAACTACAACTTCGGCATCAAGGAACAGATCATTTTCCCTGAGATCGATTTCGACCAGGTCGATGCGCTGCGTGGCATGGATATCTCCATCACCACCACCGCCAAGACCGACGAAGAGGCGAAAGCCTTGCTGGCAGCGTTCAGCTTCCCGTTCCGCAACTGATAGGCGTTACCCATGGCCAAGACATCAATGGTGAACCGCGATATCAAGCGGACCAAACTCGTCAAGAAGTTCGCTACCAAGCGTGCCGAGCTGAAGGCGATCGTGCTGAGCCCCACCGCCTCCTACGAGGAGAAGATGGAAGCACAGACCAAGCTGCAGAAGCTGCCGCGCGATGCCAGCCCGGTGCGTCAGCGTACCCGTTGTGCACTGACTGGTCGTCCGCGCGCCGTCTACGCCAAGTTCGGCCTGGGCCGCAACAAGCTGCGTGAAGCGACCATGCGCGGTGACGTGCCGGGTCTGCGCAAGGCCAGCTGGTAATACAAAAACCGGAGTCGTTCCCGAGCTGGAAACAGCGCGCGAACGATTCACCAGGCGGTTCCCGCGAGCCGCCGCTGATGCGACTACCGCATCGAGTTCGCTAAAACCTGAAAATGCTGATATAGTCGGCGGTCTGCGCAAGGCAGGCCGACGCTTGTCGGCTCACAATCTGATTGATTTCCGGTTTTATCGGATATCGGTGCACTCTGAAGGATGTTTTCATGAGCATGACTGATCCCATCGCCGATCTGTTCACGCGCGTCCGCAATGCCCAGGCCATGGGCAAGCCGACCGTGCGTATGCCGTCGTCGAAACTGAAGTTGGCGATCGCCAACCTTCTCAAGAACGAGGGCTATATCCTCGACGCCAAGACTTCCGCCGAGGAAGGCAAGCCGGTGCTCGAGATCAAGCTCAAGTATTTCGAGGGCCAGCCGGCCATCGAGACGCATTTCCCGTGTCAGCCGTTCCGGCCTGCGTGTGTATCGCGGCAAGGACGAGCTGCCGAAGGTCCTCGGTGGCCTGGGTATCTCGATCATCTCGACTTCCGCTGGTCTGTTGACCGATGCGCAGGCCCGTGCCAAGGGTCTGGGCGGCGAAGTCATCGGCCAAGTGGCATAAGGAGTCTTTCGATGTCACGTGTTGCCAAACAACCAATTTCCCTGCCGAAAGGCGTCGAGCTGACTGTCGGTACCGACAACATCTCCGTGAAGGGCCCGAAGGGCACGTTGTCCGTGCATCATCTGCCGGGCGTGACTGTCGCCGTGGACAATGGCGTTGCCAGCATCAGTCTTGCCGAAGGCGCCGACGACAAGTTCGGCGGCACCGCTCGCTCGCTGCTGGCCAACATGGTCACCGGCGTTTCGGTCGGGTACGAGCGCAAGCTTGAGCTGGTCGGCGTCGGCTACCGCGTCGCCATGCAGGGCAAGTCGCTGAACCTGAGCCTGGGCTTTTCCCACCCGGTGGTTTTCGATGCGCCGGAAGGCATCAGCATCGAGACCCCGACGCAGACCGAAGTCCTGATCAAGGGCGCGGACAAGCAGGCGGTGGGCCAGGTGGCGGCCAAGATTCGCGGTTTCCGTCCGCCGGAACCCTACAAGGGCAAGGGCGTTCGCTATGCCGGCGAGAAGATCACGATGAAGGAAGCCAAGAAGGCGTAAGTGAATTAGTGCGCTGCCTCCGACTGCGAGAGTGGGCCATTCATGGCCGCACGCCTCTCAGGGAGTCACGACTACCAGCTCAAGCCGATCCGCTTTTTTCGAGGAATTATGACGATGAACAAGAACGAATCCCGCCTGCGTCGCGCCAAGTCCACGCGTTCGCATATCCGCAAGCTGGCGGTGGCCCGCCTGTCGGTGCATCGCACCGGGCAGCACATCTACGCCCAGGTGTTCGACGCCTCCGGCATGAACGTGGTGGCAGCGGCCTCCACCGTGCAGAAGTCGGTCGCCGAAGGCCTGAAGGGCACCAAGAACCTGGCGGCCGCTGCGGCCGTGGGCAAGGCTGTCGCCGAGCGTGCGCAGGCAGCGGGCATCGAAGCGGTTGCGTTCGACCGCTCCGGCTTCCGTTACCACGGTCGCATCAAGGCGTTGGCCGATGCGGCTCGTGAGGCTGGTCTGAAGTTCTAAGCAGCACCTGGAGTCAGGGCGCGTCCCTGATTTCCACAGCGTTACCTACAACTCCAAGCGGCTCAGCCGCAAGCAAAGTCCCGGTTTGCCGGGCACATGGAAAAGAACATGTCTTCTACCGATCGCGAAAATTCCGACGGCCTGCTGGAAAAGTTGATTGCCGTCAACCGTGTGGCCAAGACCGTCAAGGGCGGCCGCCAGATGAGCTTCACCGCACTGACTGTGGTCGGTGATGGCGAGGGCAAGGTTGGCTTCGGCTATGGCAAGGCGCGTGAAGTGCCGGTGGCCATCTCCAAGGCCATGGAGCGTGCCCGTCGCCAGATGGTGAACATCGAACTGAACAACGGCACCCTGTGGTACGCCGTCAAGGCGAACCATGGCGCGGCCCGCGTCTACATGCAGCCTGCTTCCGAAGGTACCGGCGTGATTGCCGGCGGCGCCATGCGTGCCGTGCTGGAAGTGGTTGGTGTGAAGGACGTGCTGGCCAAGGCGGTGGGTTCGCGTAACCCGATCAACCTGGTGCGCGCGACCATCAAGGGCCTGCAGGCAGTTGCCTCGCCCAAGAAGATCGCCGCCAAGCGTGGCAAGACACTGGATGAGGTGCTCGGCAATGGCTAAGTCTCAACAAACCGCCGACAAGACCGTGCGCGTGCGCCTGGTCAAGGGCCTGCGCGGCGTGCAGGCGCGTCATCGCCTGAGCGTCAAGGCGCTGGGTCTGGGCAAGATCAACGATGTCCGTGAACTGAAGGACAGCCCGCAGGTCCGTGGCCTGATCAACACGGTCTATTACCTGGTCCGGGTCGAGGAGTAAGCATCATGCGTTTGAATGACATTCAGCCGGCCGCCGGTTCGCACAAGACGCGTCTTCGCGTCGGTCGCGGCATCGGTTCGGGCCTGGGCAAGACCGCGGGTCGTGGTCACAAGGGCCAGCATGCCCGTGCGGGCGGCACCCACAAGTACGGTTTCGAAGGCGGCCAGATGCCGCTGCAGCGCCGGTTGCCGAAGGTTGGCTTCCGCTCGAAGAAGAAGGCCGAGAGCCAGGAAGTGTTCCTGTATCAGCTGGCCAATCTCAAGGCTGACGTGATCGACGTCGTCGCGCTGCATCAAGCTGGCCTGATCAACAGCCGCGCGAAGCAGCGTCAAGGTCGTCCTCAAGGGTGAAATCGGTCGCGCGGTGAAGTTGTCGGGTCTGCTGGCTACCGCCGGCGCCAAGGCAGCCATCGAAGCTGCCGGCGGCAGCGTGGAGTAATCCGGTGGCAGCAGCCAAGGGCAATGCACTCGGCAAGCTCGGCAAGCTGACAGAGCTTCGCCAGCGCATCTTCTTCGTGATCGGTGCGTTGGTGGTGTTCCGGCTCGGCTCGTTCATTCCGGTGCCTGGCGTCAACCCGGAGGCGATGACCAACCTGGTCAACGGCAATGGCCTGATGGACATGTTCAACATGTTCTCGGGCGGTGCGCTGGAGCGTTTCTCGGTGTTCGCGCTTGGCGTGATCCCGTACATTTCGGCATCGATCGTGTTCCAGATGATGGGCTCGGTGGTGCCGAGCCTGCAGGCGCTGCGCAAGGAAGGCGAAGCCGGCAAGCGCAAGATGACGATGTATACGCGCTATGCCACGGTGGCTCTGGCGGCCTTCCAGTCGTTCGGTATCGCAGTGGCATTGCAGGGACAGGTTGCGGCAGGTGGTGCTCCGGTGGTTTACACGCCGGGTTTCGGCTTCATCTTCTCATCCGTGGTTGGTCTTACCGCCGGCACGATGTTCCTGATGTGGCTGGGTGAACAGATGACGGAGCGCGGTGTCGGCAACGGTATTTCGCTGCTGATCTTCGCCGGAATCGTCGCCGGTCTGCCGGGTGCGGTGGTACACACCCTGGGCATGGCCAGCAACGGCGAACTGTCGCTGATCAAGTTGTTGATGGTGTTCGGTCTGGCTCTGGCGGTGACGGCGTTTGTGGTGTTCGTGGAGCGCGCCCAGCGGCGCATTACGGTGAATTACGCGCGACGGTCCGGTGGGCAGAAGGCCTACATGAACCAGAGCTCGAACCTGCCGTTGAAGATCAACATGTCGGGCGTGATCCCGCCGATCTTCGCCTCGAGCCTGCTGATGTTCCCGGCGACGGCGATCAGCTGGTTCAGCACCGGCCAGCAGTCGCGCTGGCTGCAGGATCTGACCCAGGCGCTGAGCCCCGGCAACCCGTTGTATGAAACGGTGTCGTCGGTCCTGGTGATCGGTTTTGCGTTCTTCTACACGGCGATCGTGTTCAACGCCGAGGAGACTGCCGACAACCTCAAACGGTCGGGCGCGCTGATTCCGGGTATTCGCCCGGGCAAGGCAACGGCCAGTTACATCGATGCGGTGATGACTCGTCTGACCTGCGTCGGTGCGGTGTATCTGGTACTGGTGTGTCTGGTGCCGTCGTTCATGCAGAACGCCTGGCATGTACCGTTCTATTTCGGTGGCACGTCGCTGCTGATCGTGGTGGTGGTGGTGATGGATTTCACGGCTCAGGTGCAGGCGCATCTGGTCAGTCACCAGTACGAAAGTCTGCTCAAGAAGGCCAATCTGCGTCGCAGCTGAGGCTGCAGCGGGTCGGTCAAAGTCGGGGAGTGGCGACACCACGGTGTCGCAGGGCTTTCCAGTTAGGGTAAATCAGGTTAAAATTGCGCGTTTACCGCGCACGAAAGCATCGGAGAAAGTACATCATGGCGCGCATCGCGGGTGTCAATTTGCCGGTCCAGAAACATGTCTGGGTTGGTCTGCAGAGCATTTACGGTATCGGCCGCAGCCGGGCCAAAAAAGTCTGCGTGGATGCTGGCGTGGTTCCCACCACCCAGATCAAGTCCCTCAGTGAAGGCGAGGTGGAGAAGATCCGCCAGGAAATCGGCAAGTACACCGTCGAAGGCGACCTGCGCCGTGAGGTGGGTATGGCCATCAAGCGCCTCATGGATCTGGGTTGCTACCGTGGCCTGCGCCATCGTCGTGGCCTGCCGGTGCGCGGCCAGCGCACGCGTACCAACGCACGTACCCGCAAGGGCCCCCGTCGCGCGATCAAGAAGTAACGGATTCCGAATATGGCTAAGCCGGTTAAAACCAAGAAGAAGATCAAGCGCGTTGTCACGGATGCCGTGGCCCACGTGCAGGCCTCCTTCAACAATACCATCGTCACCATCACCGATCGCCAGGGCAATGCCTTGTCGTGGGCTACTGCCGGCGGCGCCGGTTTCCGTGGCTCGCGCAAGTCGACCCCGTTCGCTGCGCAGGTTGCCGCCGAGAAGGCTGGCCGTGCGGCAGGCGACTACGGTGTGAAGACGGTGGAAGTGCGCATCAAGGGCCCCGGCCCGGGCCGCGAGTCGGCGGTGCGTTCGCTGAATGCGCTGGGGTACAAGGTGCTCAACATCATCGATGTCACGCCGATTCCGCACAACGGCTGCCGTCCCCCCAAGAAGCGTCGAGTCTAAAGGTTGTTTTTTGCGGTCATCCCTGATCGCGAGAATCAAAAACCGGCCATCCGTGGCCGGACTATTGAAGAGAAAAAACATGGCCCGTTATCGTGGAGCTACCTGCAAACTCGCCCGTCGTGAGGGTGCAGATCTCAGCCTGAAGAGTCCGGCGCGTGCGCTGGATTCCAAGTGCAAGCTGGAAAACAAGCCCGGCCAGCATGGTGCGAACAAGCGCATGCGTATGTCCGACTATGCCGTGCAGTTGCGTGAGAAGCAGAAGGTCAAGCGCATCTATGGTGTGCTTGAGCGTCAGTTCAGCAACTACTACACCAAGGCGACCACCCTCAAGGGCAACACCGGTGAAAACCTGTTGCGCCTGCTTGAGAGCCGCCTGGACAACGTCGTCTATCGCATGGGCTTCGCGGTCACTCGCGCCCAGGCCCGCCAGCTGGTTGCCCACAAGGCGATCCTGGTCAATGGCAAGAAGGTGAACATTCCTTCCTACCAGGTCCGTCCGGGCGATGCGATCGCGCTGACCGAAAAGGCCCGCGCGCAGTTGCGCGTACAGGAAGCGGCGACGGTGTTCGACACCATGGACTTGCGTCCGATCTGGGTCGAAGTCGACGCCAAGAAGTTCGAAGGCACGTTCAAGTCGGTGCCGGATCGCGGTGACCTGCCGTCCGACATCAATGAAGCATTGATCGTCGAGCTTTACTCGAAGTAATTACCGGAGTTCTGCATGGCAGTTTCGTCAACTAGCGTGCTGCGGCCGCGTGGCCTCAGCGTCGAACAGCTCGGAGCCAACCGCGCCAAGGTGGTGGTCGAGCCGCTCGAGCGTGGCTTTGGCCACACCCTGGGCAACGCGCTGCGTCGCGTGCTGCTCTCCTCGATCCCTGGCAGCGCCATCGTCGAGGTTGAAATCGATGGCGTGCTGCACGAGTACACCACCCTGGAAGGTTTGCAGGAGGACGTGATTGAAGTCCTGCTCAATCTGAAGGACGTGGCGATTCGTCAGCATACCGGCGATGAAGTCACCCTGACCCTGTCCAAGAAGGGCAAGGGCGTGGTCACGGCCGGCGACATCGTCGTCGACCACTCGGTGGAAATCATCAACCCCGAGCATGTGATCTGCCACCTGACCAAGGACATCGCCCTCAACATGCGTTTGAAGGTGCGTCGCGGTGTCGGCTACCAGCCGGCCAGCACGCGTCAGCATCCGGATGACGAGGCACGCCCGATCGGTCGTCTGCAGTTGGACGCGTCGTTCGCGCCGGTGTTGCGCGTCGCTTACGAGGTGGACGCCGCGCGTGTCGAGCAGCGCACCAACCTCGACAAGCTGGTGCTGGACATCGAGACCAACGGTACGATCGGTGCAGAAGACGCGGTTCGCAAGGCTGCCGAGATCATCAACGACCAGCTGTCGGTGTTCGGTGACTTCTCGCGCCGCGAGAGCGCCACCGACAAGGCGGAGAAGAGCGGTTTCGATCCGCTGTTGCTGCGTCCGATCGACGATCTGGAGCTCACCGTGCGTTCGGCGAACTGCCTGAAGGCCGAGAGCATCTACTACATCGGCGACCTGGTGCAGAAGACCGAGGTCGAGCTGCTGAAGACGCCGAATCTGGGCAAGAAGTCGCTGACCGAAATCAAGGATGTGCTGGGCGGGCGTGGTCTCGCACTCGGCATGAAACTTGAGAACTGGCCGCCGCCGGGCTTGTCCCACGGCATGCAGCTGGGTTGAGTCGACAGGTTTTTTGCGATCGGTCCTTGATCGCCGTACAGCAAACTTTCGGTCGGAGCGCGTGTTGCGCTTCGGCTGAATCGCAGAAAGGCGACCACTCCATGGTCGCGGTTGTTTTTGGCGATCGCCCTTGATTGCCGTGTCATGTCGGTTTGGCGAGCGCGCATTTGCCCGTTCTGCCAACCGCCCAAGGCGGCCATTCATGGCTGTACTTCCAAACAAGAGCCTGCCCCAAAAAGGCTCCTCATAGCGGGTAACCGCGGAAAGTCGGACACAGGTGCCGGCTTTTCATAACAACAGACATAGAGACTTTTGCCATGCGCCACCAAAAATCCGGACGCAAACTCAACCGCACCAGTTCGCACCGCGAAGCCATGTTCAAGAACATGGCTTCCTCGCTGTTCAAGCACGAGCTGATCCGTACCACCCTGCCCAAGGCGAAGGAACTTCGCCGTGTGGCCGAGCCGCTGATCACGCTGGCCAAGACCGATGGCGTAGCCAATCGCCGCCTCGCCTTCTCGCGCCTGCGCGACAAGGAAGCGGTCGGCAAGTTGTTTGTCGAGCTGGGGCCGCGTTACAGCGAACGTCCCGGCGGCTACCTGCGCATCCTCAAGTGCGGCTTCCGTCCCGGCGACAATGCGCCGATGGCGTATGTCGAGCTGGTCGGTCGCCCACAGGTCGAGGCTGTCGACGCCGAGTAACCGGCCGAGCGGGCCGATCGGGTCATTCGATCGGGGCTGGTGTTTAGACGTCCAAACACAGAAACCCGGCCGGGCAACCTGCCGGGTTTCTGCATTTTTGGAACGCGTATTTCTCCAAGAGTGCCGCCTGTTTGCTGACAGCGTTGCGGCGAACGGGTAAGGTCGTCGTTCCGCAACGCAGCAAAACGCCATGAATCCATTCCGCTGGTCGTACCGTGTCAGTTTCCTCGTCGGTTTCCTGATCTGCGTGGGGCTGCTGGGCTTTGCCCTGTACGCCGAATACGGACTGGGCATGACGCCCTGTCCGCTATGCATATTCCAGCGCATCGGGTTCCTGTTCATGGCGCTGTTCTTCCTGCTGGGTGGCCTGCACGCGCCACGCGGAAAGAGCCGTTGGGCCTATACCGGGTTGGTCCTGGCGGGCGCTGTGGGCGGCGTCATCAGCGCCGGCCGACACTTGTGGCTGCAGAGCCTGCCGCCCGACCAGGTGCCGTCCTGCGGCCCCGGGCTGGGCTACATGCTGGACGCGTTCCCGTTGGCGAGAATGCTGAAGCTGGTGTTCACCGGTTCCGGCGAGTGTGCCGCAGTCGAGCCCATCCTGGGGTTGCCGATGCCGGCCTGGAGCCTGTTGTGGTTTGTGCTGCTGGCCGCGTTGGCGATCGTCGCCACGCGTCACCGGGCCGTATCGAAGTGAATAACGCTGCCGAGATCAAGACATGCGTGCGATGAACCCAGCTTTTCCCGTTACCACTCCAGACGACTGGGCCATCGACTCGTGGCAGCAGCGCGTGGCGCTGCAGCAGCCGCTTACGACGATGCCGCCGAACTGGCCGGGGCCTGCGCCCATCTTGCGCGGTTGCCGCCGCTGGTGACGTCGTGGGAAGTGCTGGCGTTGAAGCAGGCGCTGGCCGAAGCGCAGGAAGGTCATCGTTTCCTGTTGCAGGGCGGCGATTGCGCGGAAAGTTTCGCCGACTGCACCAGTCCGGTGATTTCCAACCGCCTGAAGGTGCTGCTGCAGATGAGTCTGGTGCTGGTGCACGGGCTGAAGAAACCGGTACTGCGGGTGGGACGCTTCGCCGGTCAGTACGCCAAGCCGCGTTCGACCGACAGCGAAACCCGTGACGGCGTGAGCCTGCCGAGCTTCCGCGGCGACCTGGTCAACGGCCCGGAATTCACGCTGGCCGCGCGGCGGCCCGATCCGCAGCGGATGATCCAGGCCCATGCACATTCCGCGCTGACCATGAACTTCGTGCGCGCGCTGATCGACGGCGGCTTCGCCGATCTGCGTCACCCGGAATACTGGGACCTGGCCTGGGTAGAGCACTCGCCGTTGGCGGCCGAGTATCGGCAGATGGTTTCGGCCATCGGCGATTCGCTGCACTTCATGGAAACCCTGGCCGGCCCGATCGCCGGTTTCTCCAAGGTGGATTTTTTCACCTCGCACGAGGCCTTGCTGCTGCACTACGAGCAGGCGCTGACGCGTGAGGTGCCGCGCAATCCGGGTTGGTTCAACCTGTCCACGCATTTTCCGTGGATCGGCATGCGCACCGCCGCACTCGATGGCGCGCACGTCGAGTACTTCCGCGGCATCCGCAATCCGATCGCGGTGAAGGTGGGTCCCACGGTGACGCCGGATCAGTTGCTGCCGCTGATCGACAAGTTGAATCCGCACGACGAGCCGGGGCGGCTGACCCTGATCCATCGCATGGGCAACGCGAAGATCGCCCAGGCGCTGCCGCCGTTGCTGGAAGCGGTGAAGCGCGAAGGGCGCCGCGTGCTGTGGGTGGCCGATCCGATGCACGGCAACACCGAGAACACCTCGAACGGCCACAAGACCCGCCGCTTCGACAACATCCGTGGCGAGCTGGAACAGGCGTTCGACATCCACGCGGCGGTTGGAAGCCGGCTTGGCGGCGTGCATCTGGAGCTCACCGGCGAGGATGTCACCGAGTGCCTGGGTGGCGCCCGCGACCTGTCCGAGAGTGATCTCGATCGCGCCTACAAGTCGATGGTCGATCCGCGCCTGAACTACGAGCAGTCGCTGGAACTGGCGATGCTGATCGTGCGCAAGTCGGTGGGCGGGCAGTGCTGAACACGCAGTAGCGGAACACGCATGAAAAGGCGGCCGGCATGGCCGCCTTTTTGGTTCAGCGCGTGGTCGCGGCGGTCACCGGCTTGCCGCCCACCGTCTCCAGGAACTGCGGTGGCTGCCAGGCCTTGGCGTGTTGCTCGAAGCCATAGGCGATCGAGATCAGCGTAGGCTCGCTCCACTTCGCGCCGAACAGCACGATGCCGACCGGCAGGCCGTGGGCGAAACCGGCCGGCACGGTGATCGACGGATAGCCGGCCACGGCCGCCGGCTGCGAGGCGCCGCCGACGGTGGGGTCGCCGCTGACGATGTGGTCGCCCAGCACCGGATCGGTCATGAAGGCCGGACCCCAGGACGGCGCCAGCAGCGCGTCCAGATGCTGTGCCTGCAGCGCGGCATCGATGCCTTGCGGGCCGGACAACGACTTCGCCTTCGCCAGTGCATCCGTATACGCCTTGTCGCTGAGCGGTCCTTTCTTTTCGGCCTGCTCGAACAGTTCCTGGCCGAACCACGCCATCTCGGTGGCGGCGTGTGCCCGGTTGAACGCAATCAAGTCGGCCAGCGTCTTCACCTTGAGGCCCTTGCGGCTGGACAGGTAGGCATTGATGTCGTGCTTGAAGTCGTACAGCAACACGGTCATCTCCGGCGCGCCGAGCTTGGCCAGGTGCGGCAACGTCACCGGGTCGACGATGATCGCGCCCTGCGCCTTCATCAACGCGATCGACTGCTCGAGCACGCGGTCGGCATTCGGTTCGGCACCGGCCAGCTGGCGCACCACGCCGATGCGCTTGCCCTTGAGGCCGTTCGGGTCGAGAAAGCGGCTGTAGTCGGTGGCGTGCTTGTCCGCCTCGGCGGTGGCCGGGTCGCGCGGGTCGCTGCCGGCGATCACGCTGAGCAGGGCGGCGGCATCGGCGACGCTGCGCGCCATCGGGCCGGCGGTGTCCTGGCTGTGGCTGATCGGCACGATGCCGGCGCGGCTGACCAGGCCGAGGGTGGGCTTGATGCCGACGATGCCGTTCATCGCCGCCGGGCAGATGATCGAGCCGTCGGTTTCGGTGCCGATCGCCACCGTGGCCAGTCCCGCCGCCACCGCCGCGCCGGAGCCGGCGCTGGAGCCGCACGGATTGCGGTCGAGCACGTAGGGGTTGCGGGTTTGTCCGCCGCGCCCGCTCCAGCCGCTGCTGGCATGGTTGGAGCGGAAGTTTGCCCATTCGCTGAGATTGGTCTTGCCGAGGATCAACGCGCCGGCCTTGCGCAGGCGCTCGACCACGCTGGCGTCGCGCGGTGCCGGCGCGTCGGCCAGCGCCAGCGAACCGGCGGTGGTCAGCATGCGGTCGCCGGTGTCGATGTTGTCCTTCAGCAGCACCGGGATGCCGTACAGCGGACCACGCGCCTGCGCCGTTGTGCCTGTCGTCGAGCGCGCCGGCCAGTGACAGAGCCTCGGGATTGGTCTCGATCACCGAGCGCAGCGTGGGACCGCTGCGATCGATCTGCTCGATCCGTTCCAGCAACTGCTGCGTCAGCTGGCGGCTGTCCAGCGCGCCGGCATCCATGCGCTGCTGCAATTGCGCGATGGATGCATACGCGACAGGTGTCGGCGCAGCGTCGGCAGCCCATGCGGGACTGGCGAGTACAGCGGTGACGAGTGCGGCGAGATGGATGGCTGAACGATTCACGATAACCCCCGGTTTCGATGATGCGGCTGCTGTGCGCGGCGGCGGCCCGGCTGGGCGTCGCCTCCACGAGAGTACAATCCAGGAAATGATGACGAACGCCAGCCTGTATCTCGCCAAGCCGTTCGGTGTTGCATGCTTGTTCGTGGTCGCCACATTGTTTGGCACCGCGAGCCACGCCGCCGATATTCCCCCGATTCCCGATACTTTGCAGCAGCGCATCGCTTCATGCACCACCTGTCATGGCGTGCATGGCGAAGGTACGCCGGGTAGCGGTTATTTCCCACGCCTGGCCGGCAAGCCGGCCGGTTACCTGGCGCGCCAGATGCAGGATTTCCAGAACGGCCT
Organism: uncultured Gammaproteobacteria bacterium; assembly: GCA_963739815.1. Taxonomy (GTDB): domain Bacteria; phylum Pseudomonadota; class Gammaproteobacteria; order Xanthomonadales; family Rhodanobacteraceae; genus Rhodanobacter. The sequence goes on along the minus strand of CAVUBI010000001.1, from coordinate 1,714,217 downwards.
GCGCAAGTACGCGCCGATGGAATACACCGTGCGCCAGCTGAGTCCGGCGTACATGCAAGAGATCGCCGAATACTTCGCGGCGCAGCAGGTGCCGTACAGCCATTCGCCGCTGCCAGCGGTTTCCGCCGCCGCACTGCAGCGGGGCGAGCAGCTCATCGACAAGGGGGATCCGGCGCGGCAGATTCCTGCCTGCAGCAGTTGCCACGGCAGTCAACTGACCGGCGTGCAGCCGTCCACGCCGGGTCTGGTCGGCCTGCCGTATGACTACATCAGCGCGCAGCTGGGCGCCTGGCGCACGCATACCCGCGCCACGCTGGCTCCGGATTGCATGGCCCTGGTGGCGAGCCGGCTCAGCGAGTCGGACATCACCGCGGTGGCCGCGGCGCTGGCCAGCCGTGCGCTGCCGGCCGACACGCATGCACAGCCCGCCGGCACGGTGACGCCGCCGCTGGCGTGCGGCGTGCTGGGTGCCACCGGAGACACGCCATGAAGGCCTTGCGCTGGCTGCTGCCGTCCATCGTGCTGCTGATCGTGCTGGGGTTGGGCTGGATGCTGTTCGGCGGCAGCGGCAGCCGGCCGACTCCGCCAGCCGCCAGCAAGATCGCGCCAACCGCGCTGCGCGACCCGGCGCTGATCGCCAAAGGCGAATACCTGGCCACGGTCGGCGACTGTGCCGGCTGCCACACCGCGCAGGGTGGCGCGCGTTACGCCGGCGGTCGCGTGATGGTCACGCCGTTCGGCAATATCCCGGTGCCCAACATCACGCCCGATCGCGAGACCGGCCTGGGTGAGTGGAGCTTCGAGGATTTCTGGCAGGCGCTGCACAGCGGCAAGGGCCGTCATGGCGAGCTGCTGTATCCGGCGTTCTCGTACACCTCGTACACCAAGGTGCACCACGACGACGCGCTGGCGATCTTCGCTTACCTGCAGTCGTTGCCACCGGTGCATCAGGTGGACAAGACGCCGACGCTGGCCTTCCCGTACAGCGTGCGCAACAGCCTGAAGGCGTGGCGCGCGCTGTATTTCCGGGAGGGCGAGTTCAAGCCCGATCCGGCCCGGTCGCCGCAGTGGAACCGCGGCGCCTATCTGGTGCAGGGCCTGGGCCATTGCAACGAATGCCACGCCACGCGCGATTCGCTCGGCGGCACGCCGCAGGACGTGCACCTCGCCGGCGGCCAGATCCCGATGCAGCACTGGTACGCGCCGGATCTGAGCACCCAGCGCCATGGTGGCCTGGAAGGCTGGAGCGAACAGGACATCGTCGACCTGCTGAAGACCGGCCAGTCGGCGAAGGGCGCGGCGTTCGGCCCGATGGCTGCGGTGGTCTCGAACAGCACCCAGCACATGACCGAGGACGACCTGCGTGCGATAGCGAACTATCTGCAGTCGCTGCCGCCGCGTGCGGCGCCGGCCGCGCCGACGACACCGTTCGATGCCAAAACGCTGGCCGAACGGGGCGAGAAGATCTACGGCCAGCATTGCGCCGATTGCCACGGCAAGAGCGGCCAGGGCGTCGCCGGGGTCTACCCGCCGCTGGACGGCAACACCTCGGTGACCGAACCGACCGGCGTCAACGCCACCCGGATGGTCCTGCTCGGCGGCTTTGCCCCGGTCACCGCCGCCAACCCGCGGCCGTATTCGATGCCACCGTTCGCGCAACAGCTCAACGACAGTGAGGTGGCGGCAGTGGTGACCTATATCCGTCGTGCGTGGGGCAACCACGCGTCGATCGTGCGCAGCGAGGCCGTCAGCACGTACCGCCACACGCCGATCGACTGAATGCAGCTCCGGGGTGCTCGCCTTGCGGCGCTTTGCCGATGGCGCGGTACAGTTCGCCGAGCGCGCGCCATGGGCCGATGTCCCAGTGGCCGCGCGCCTGGCCGGACGGCGAGGGCAGCACGAACAGCCGCGTGCTGCCGATGCGCTTGTCCTGCGATCCGTAGTTCACGGCGTGGCCGAGTGCGGCGCGAGCCGCGTTTTTGCTGGTGAAGGCGAGCAGCTGCGGGGCGTAGCGCTCGATCTTGGCGATCAGGCCGGGCGCGTCGAACGCGTCGCGTGGCAGCTCGTCGTCGTTGCCGCTGTGGCGCTTGGCCAGGTCGGTAAGGCCGATGCCGAACTGTGGCAGCAGCGGGAACTCGGCCGGCGCCAGCTGGCGCCGGGTCAGTCCGGCCTCGAACAGCGCGCGCCAGAACAGGTTGCCGGGATGGGCGTAGTAGGCACGTTCGGCGGCCGAGCGCTTGCCCGCGGCGGTACCGCAGAACACCAGCGCCAGTCCCGGCTGCAGCAGGTCGGGCAGGATGTGCTCTTCAGCGTGCCGTGGCATCGTCGAGGCCGTTCTGGTCGAGCCGGCCCGCGTCGAGCCGGCCCTCGTCGAGCAGGAAATCGGTGAACTGGAAGCGCCCGTCGCGCAGCACGGATTCGCCGCGGCGCAGCCTGAGCGGCTGGCGGAACAGCGGCCCGGCGTAACTCAGGGTATGGAATTCGCCGCGCTCGCCGCACGGATCGACGCCGGCCGGCAACGCATCGAGCAGCGCGGCGTCGTAGGCACGGCCGCAGTAGCCGGCGTCGAGTTGCTGGGTATCCACGCAGCACAGCACGGCGCGATGGCCTTCGCCGACGAAGCGGCGCGACAGCGCGGCGGTGTCCTCGCCCCACAGCGGAAACACGGCGCGCCAGTTCTCGCGGCCGAGCTGGCGCACGCGGTAGTCGCGCACGTCCTCCAGGAACAGGTCGCCGAACGCGCAGTGGCGGATCCCCGGCCAGCGCATGCGCGCCTCGACCAGCGCCTGCGCGTGGGCCGCCTCGTAGGCTTCGTTGCTGCCGGGCCAGTCCAGCATCACCTCCAGCAGCGGCAGGCCCAGCGCCGCGGCCTGTGCCTGCAGCACCTCGCGCGGGGTACCGTGCATGGCCACGCGCTGGTAGTTGCGGTTGACCGTGGTGAGCAGGGCGGTCACCTGCCACTGCGGATCGGCCAGCAAGCGCTGCAGGGCCAGCAGGCAGTCCTTGCCGCCGCTCCAGGCCAGCAGGGTCGGCGTTGCCCTGGGCGTTGTCATCGTTCAGCTCCGGATGGCTCGATCGGATCGATATCTGCGCCATTCTGCGATATCCGCCCGGAGAATGCGGAATCCATGCGGGGATTCATCGACAGTCCGTGGCTGCAGCCGCTATAAAGATGGTCTGTCCGGGGAGTATGTGGTGAGCGAAGAAATCCTGATCAACGTGACCCCGCGCGAGACGCGGGTTGGGGTGGTCGAAAACGGCATGTTGCAGGAAGTGCACGTCGAGCGGGCGTCCCGGCGTGGCTATGTGGGCAATATCTACAAGGGGCGCGTGCAGCGGGTGATGCCGGGCATGCAGGCGGTGTTCGTGGAGATCGGGCTGGAGCGCGCGGCGTTCCTGCACGCCTCGGACATCGTGCGGCCGCTGGCCGAAGGCGCCGAGGCGAACGGCAACGGCCATCGTCCCCTCGATCAGCGAACTGGTGCACGAGGGCCAGGAGATCGTGGTGCAGGTGGTGAAGGACCCGATCAGCACCAAGGGCGCGCGGCTGTCGGCGCACCTGTCGATCCCGTCGCGCTACCTGGTGCTGCTGCCGTACGCGCGCACGCTGGGCATCTCCGCCCGCATCGAGGACGAGGCCGAGCGCCAGCGCCTGAAGGACGTGCTGACCCCGTTGATCGGCGATGACATACCTGGCGGCAGCCGGCTGGGCTACATCGTGCGCACCAATGCCGAGGGCCAGAGCGCCGAGGCGCTGGCGTTCGACGTGACCTACCTGGGCAAGGTGTGGCGGGTGGTGCAGGAGAACATCGCCAAGGCGAAAATCGGCGACCGCGTGTACGAAGAACTTTCGTTGCCGCTGCGCAGCCTGCGCGACATGCTCAACGAAGACATCGAGAAGGTGCGCGTGGACTCGTACGAGACCTTCGAGAAAGTGACCAAGTTCGTGCACAAGTTCATGCCCAAGCTCGACGACCGCATCGAGCACTACGACGGCGAGCGGCCGATCTTCGACCTGTACGGCGTCGAGGACGAGATGCAGCGTGCGCTGAAGAAGGAGGTTCCGCTGAAATCCGGCGGCTACCTGATCGTCGACCAGACCGAGGCGATGACCACGATCGACGTCAACACCGGCGCCTATCTCGGCTCGCGCAATCTCGAGGAGACCGTCTACCGCACCAACCTGGAGGCGGCGCAGGCGGCGGCGCGCCAGCTGCGGCTGCGCAACCTGGGCGGCATCATCATCATCGACTTCATCGACATGACCGATGAGGAACACAAGCGCCAGGTGCTGCGCATGCTGGGCAAGGGGCTGGCGCGCGACCACGCCAAGACCACGGTGTACCCGATGTCGGCGCTGGGGCTGGTCGAGATGACCCGCAAGCGCACCACCGAGAGCCTGGCGCGCCAGCTGTGCGAGCCCTGCGCCACCTGCAACGGCCGCGGCGTGCTGAAGACCGCCGAGACGGTGACCTACGAGATCTTCCGCGAGATCACCCGCGCGGTGCGCCAGTTCAACGCCGAGAAGCTGCTGGTGATGGCCAGCCCGGCGGTGGTCAACCGGATCCTGGAGGAAGAATCCAGCGCGGTGGCGGAACTGGAAGAGTTCATCTCCAAAAGCATACGCTTCCAGGCCGAAGAGCATTATTCGCAGGAACAGTTTGATGTCGTCTTGCTGTAAATCCGGCCGGGAATGCCGCGCGTGAAACCGTCGTGGCAACGATGGCTGCATCGTGCTGCGCGCGCGTTGGGCTGGAGCAGCGGAATCGCCGTGATCCTGCTCGCCGTGCTGGTGGCACTGGCGCAGTTGCTGTTGCCGCTGCTGGCGCGGCATCCGGCGTGGGTGGCGGCGCAGCTCAGCGAGCGGCTGCAGCGGCCGGTCAGCTTCGCTTCGATGGAGGGGCGCTGGACCGCCTCCGGTCCGCTGTTCGTGATGCGCGGCGTGACCATCGGCGCGGCAGCCGGCGAGAGCGGTACGGTGCTGCAGTTGCCCGACTCCGAACTGAAACTCGATTTCGGCGGCTGGCTGCTGCCGTCGCGGCACCTGCTCAACCTGCACGTGCGCGGCCTGCAACTGGACCTGTTGCGTGATGCCGGCGGCTGGCACGTCAACGGCATTGGCGTCGCCGGCGGCAGCGGGCGGCAGCCGTTGTCGCTGGGACGGCTGTCGCTGGACCTGTGGCTGGAAGACCTGCGCGTGGTGGTCACCGATGCCACGCTGGACCAGCATTACACCCTGCTGTCGAAACAACTGCGGCTGAGCCATCAGGGACAGAGCCTGCGCTTCGGCGGCGTGTTGCAACGCGAAGGGGTGACCGCCGCCGTGCGCACCGCCGGCCGTTTCCGCGAAGACGGCAGCGCGGGCCAGGTCTGGGTCGACGTCGATGGCGCCGAGCTGAAGCCGTTGCTGGATGGCATCGTCATGGACGGCTATACGGTCGGCCACGGCAGCGGCCGCCTGAGGGCCTGGCTCGACTGGCGCAAGGGACAGCTGAGCCGCAGCCTGGTCCGCTTCGACCTGGATACCCTGGCCGTGAGCGCACCGGCCGGCGGCACCGCCAGCGTAGCCGCGCTGCATGGGCTGGCTGGCGTGCATCGGACGGACGATGGCTATCAACTGCGCTGGGCCGGTGACGATGGCAGCGCCTTGGCGCTCAGCCTGCATCAGCCCGGTACGGACCAGCTTCGCGTGGGCGTGGCCGCGCAGCAAGCTGCAACTGGCGCCGCTGTTGCCGTGGCTGGCGCTGAAGCCCGACGTGTCGCCGGCGCTGGCACAGTGGCTGGGCAGCGGGCATCCGCGTGGCGAACTGGACCGGTTGGCGCTGCAGTGGAGTCGCGTCGACGGCCTGCGTTCGATCGATCTGGCCTTCCGCGACCTCGGCATCGACCCGGTCGGCAAGCTGCCGGGCATCAGCAGCCTGCATGGTGCAGTACGCGGCGACGCGGCAGCGCTGTCGCTGGAGCTGCCGGCGCAGGCCACCACGCTGCAGTTCCCGCACACCTTCCGCCAGCCGTTCGTGCTGTCCAGCCTGGGCGGCACGCTGGCGTTCTGGTCGCAGGACGGCGACCGCCATATCGGCGTCGACGCACTGGATTTCGTCGGCGCCGGTTATGCCGGGCATGCCCGCGGCGAGCTGACCTTGCCGGCGCAGGGTGGCGCTCCGTTCCTGGACATGTATGCCGCGCTGGATCACGCCGACGTGGTGGCGGCCAAGCTGTTCTGGCCGCTGGGCTCGATGTCGCCCGGCACCATCGCATGGCTGGATCGCGGCCTGGTGGCCGGCCAGCTCGACCAGGCCCAGGTGCTGGTGCGCGGCGATCTCGCCGACTGGCCGTTCCGGCACAACGAGGGCCGCTTCGAGGCGCGCGCCGTGATCAGCGACCTCACCCTCGACTACGGCAAGGGTTGGCCGCACGGCGAAGGCATCGATGCGGTGGCCAGCTTCGTCGACAACGGCATGCTGGTCGAGGCCAGTCGAAAGGGCAGTCGCTGGGCGTGAAGGTCGAGCGTGCGGTGGCCTTGATCCCGGATTTCCACGACGCCCTGCTCGATCTCAACGTGCAAGGCAGCGGCAGCGGCGCCAGCCTGATGGAGTTCGTGCGCAAGAGCCCGGTCGGCAGCCACGAGGCCGATACGCTGGCCAAGCTGAAGCTCGGCGGCAGCGGCACGTTCGGGTTCCACCTGGCGTTGCCGTTGCAGGACGCCGCCGACGCGCAACTGGAGGGCGTCGCCCAGCTGCAGGAATGCCGACCTCAGCGCGCCGGAGTGGAAACTCAAGCTGGACAAGCTCAATGGCGAACTGAAGTTCGATGCCCACGGCGTGCAGTCCAGCACGCTGACCGGCGGCTTCCGCGGCCAGCCATCCACGCTGCAATTGGCGATTGCCGGGGCCAACACCGACCCGGCCACCGTGCTGTCGGCAAACATGCAGGGCCGCTACAGCGTGGCCGAGCTGGTGCAGGACTATCCGACGCTGGACTGGCTGGCCCAGCTGGCCGACGGGCGCAGCGATTTCGACATCGGCTTCCGCATCGCGCACGTGCCCGGCAGCGATGCGCTGGCGCAGACGCTCCGGGTCGATTCGCCGCTGGACGGCGTCGCGCTGGGGCTGCCGGCGCCGCTGCACAAACCGGCCGCCGGCCGCCTGCCGCTGCATCTCACGCTGAGCCTGCCGATCGACGGTGCCGACCTGCAGTTCGGGCTGGGCGACGCCGTGCGCGGGCACCTGCGCCTGTCCGACGCGCAACGCCCGCTGGCCGGTACCCTGGCGCTCGGCAGCGTCATGCCGCAGGAACTGCCGCCGCGGGGCCTGCGCATCCGCGGCCACGCCAGCCGGTTCGATGTCACCGGCTGGGTGCAGCGCACGGCCGGTGGCAGCGGCAGCGGTGGCCCGGGGCTGGAGAGCCTCGACATCAGCACCGACCAGGCCGAATGGTTCGAGCGTTCGGTGGGTCCGTTGAAACTCCATGCCACGCTGCAACCCGACCTGCTCAACGTGGACGTGGATGGTGCCGCCATGACCGGCAACTTCGGCGTGCCGACCGCCGAACTGGACAAGCGCGGCGTCACCGCGCGACTGCAGCGGCTGTACTGGCCGAAGGACTCCACGGCCCCAGCCGGCGGCCCCGCCGACAAGCCTGCCGCCGAGCCGCATGACGGCGCCGCCGTTGCGGCCGCTGCGGCCCCCGACCCGGCCAATACCGGGATCAATCCGGCTGCGCTGCCGCCGTTCCACCTGTGGGTGGGCGACCTGCGCCTGGGCGACGCCAGACTGGGCGAAGCCCGCCTGGAAACCTGGCCGACCGCCGACGGCATGCATATCGAACAATTGCGCACGCTGTCCAGCCGCGTGCAGATCACCGGCAGCGGCGACTGGAACGGCACCGCCAGCAACAGCCATTCGCACATGAAAATCTCCTTCGCGGCGGAGGACCTCGGCGCCATGCTGGGCGCGTTCGGCTTCGACGGGCTGGTCAACGGCGGCAAGACCCGCAACCAGCTCGACGCCCGCTGGCCCGGCGGGCCCAGCGCGCTGTCGCTGGCCAGGATGGACGGCACCCTCAGCATCCAGGTCAACGACGGCCGCATCCCCGAAGCCGCGTCACCCGGCATGGGCCGGCTGCTCGGGCTGGTCTCGCTGGCCGAGTTGCCGCGCCGGCTCACGCTGGATTTCGGCGACGTGTTCGGCAAGGGGCTGGCCTTCGATTCGATCACCGGCGACTTCCGCCTGGCCAACGGCAACGCCACCACCGACAACCTGGTGATCGCCGGCCCCTCGGCGAACATCAGCGTCACCGGCCGCACCGGCTTGCGTGCCAGGGATTACGACCAGGAAATGCGCGTGGTGCCGCACGTCGGCAACAGCCTGCCGCTGGTCGGTGCGGTGGTCGGCGGCCCGATCGGCGCGGCAGCCGGCTTCGCGGTGCAGGGGTTGCTCGGCAAGGGGCTGAACCAGGCGGCCAGCGCGCGTTACAAGATCACCGGCAGCTGGGACAAGCCGGTGATGATCCTGGTGGAAAAGCACGGCAGCACGCTGCCACCACCGGCGCCCTTGCTCAATCCCGCGGTGGGCCTGCCGGTCGACGCCGGCAGCGCGGCCTTGCCCCAGGCGGGGCTGCTGCCGGCGCCGGCTAGCAGCGCGAGACCGCCGGCGTCGGCCAGCTCGATCCATCCTTAGCCGGTGTGATCATGCCGGCGGTTCGGCCGGTGCCTTGCGGCCGCGAAACGGAAACAGCTGCTGCCTGACGAAGCCGTCCGGCATGTAGTCGCCGACCACGCCGTAGCGCTCGGGAAACTTCTTCGTCGAGGTCACCGCGGTACCGAACACGTAGTCGAGGAACGCGTAGTGCGCGGCGTAATTGCGGTCGATCGCCTCGTCGTCGGAGGCGTGGTGCCAGTGGTGGAAATCCGGCGTCACCAGCACGTACTTCAGCGGCCCCCACGGCAGGCGCACGTTGGCGTGGTTGAACACCGCCTGGAAGCCCACGATCAGGATGTAGCCATTCATCACCGCCTCGGAAAAACCGAGGATGTACAGCGGCGCCAGCACGCAGACGCGGGTGAATACCAGCTCCAGCATGTGCTGGCGCGAACCGGCCAGCCAGTCCATCGTCTTCACGCTGTGATGCACCGCGTGGAAGCGCCACAGGAACGGCACCTCGTGGTACGCGCGATGCGTCCAGTACTGCGCCAGGTCGGCCACCAGCACGCACAGCAGCAACTGCGGCACGAAGGCGATGTGCTGCACGGTCTGCTGGAAATCGCTGCTGACCAGCCAGCCGAACAGATGGTGCAGCAGGAAGTTCACCGTCAGCAGCGCCAGCCCCACGATGAAATGATTCACCGCGAAATGCTTCAGGTCGGTCTGCCATTCCTTGCGGAAGATCGCCTGGCCCCGGTACAGCGGGAACAGCTTCTCGATCACCACGAAGATCAGCGTGGAGCCGAGCAGGTCCAGGATGAACCAGTCCAGCCCGATGTACGGCGTGTGGTCGGGGAAGCTGCCCACCGGCACGCGCGAGCCGCCCAGCGCCACCGCCGCGATCACCAGCACGAACGCCACGAGGTTGAGGTTGCGCTGGCGGTTGAGCACCAGGTTGCCCAGCGCCATGCCGCCGGCCACCAGCAGGGCGACCAGCAGCACCTGGCGCAACACGTCCACCGAATACTGCTGGCGCAGATCCGGCGTGGTCAGGTATTGCGGGAAGTGGAACGCCACCACTGCCAGCAGGCACAGGAAGCCCAGCGACAGCGCGATCACGCCGCTGACCTTGCCCAGGCCCGGCTTCAGCTCGCCGTCGCGCTGCAGCAGTTCACGGGTTTCCCGCACCGGTTGCACGGCCCGCTCGATGACGTCGCGGGCAGCCTCGCGTTTCGAATGTTCGCTCACGGGTGATCCTTCACTATCGCGCGCCGGCCGGCGCTGCTCCGCATGGTAGCGGAGCCGCGCAACGGCTTTAAAGCCGCCGCCGCCAGCCCCATGTGGGATAGTTCCGGATCGCCCGCAGACAAGCTGATACCCATGGATTCATTGATCGCCCTCGCCGAAAGCAAATTGTTGTCCCCCGGCGGCATCGCCACCGGCGACCTCGACCGCGTGTTCACCCAGCTGATGGGTCCGTCGATCGACGCCGCCGACCTGTACTTCCAGCATTCGCGCAGCGAGTCGTGGACGCTGGAGGAGGGCATCGTCAAGGACGGCAGCCACTCGATCGAGCAGGGCGTGGGCGTGCGCGCGATCAGCGGCGAGAAGACCGGCTTCGCCTATTCCGACGAGATCGTGCTGCCGCAGTTGCTGGAAGCGTCGAAGGCCGCGCGCGCGATCGCCCGCGACGGGCAACGGCGCCGGCAAGCCGCTGGCGCTCGAACGGCGCGCGCCAGCTGTATCCCGCGATCGACCCGGTCGAGAGCCTGCCCAACCCCGACAAGATCGCGCTGCTGCGCGAGGTCGACGCGTACGCGCGCTCGCGCGACCCGCGCATCAAGCAGGTCATCGTCAGCCTCGCCGCCACCATCGACACCATCCTGATCGCCGCCTCCGACGGCACGCTCGCCGCCGACGTGCGCCCGCTGGTGCGCATCAACGTGCAGGTCATCGCCGAACAGAACGGCCGCCGCGAGCAGGGCTACTCCGGCGGCGGCGGCCGCTACGGCTACCGCGAGCTGATCGAGAACGGCCGCGCACTGGCGCTTCGCCGACGAGGCCGTGCGCCAGGCGCTGGTCAACCTCGAGGCCGTCGACGCGCCGGCCGGCAGCATGACCGTGGTGCTCGGCCCCGGCTGGCCCGGCGTGCTGCTGCACGAGGCGATCGGCCACGGCCTGGAAGGCGATTTCAACCGCAAGGGCAGCTCCGCGTTCGCCGGCCGCATCGGCCAGCGCGTCGCCGCGAAAGGCGTCACCATCGTCGACGACGGCACGCTGGCCGGCCGCCGCGGCTCGCTCAGCATCGACGACGAAGGCACGCCCGACCGAGTGCACCACCCTGATCGAGGACGGCATTCTCAAGGGCTACATGCAGGACAAGCTCAACGCGCGCCTGATGGGCATGGCGCCCGACCGGCAACGGCCGCCGCGAATCCTTCACCGCGCTGCCGATGCCGCGCATGACCAACACCTACATGCTCGCCGGCCAGCACGACCCGCAGGAAATCATCCGCTCGGTGAAGAAAGGCCTGTACGCGCCGAACTTCGGCGGCGGCCAGGTCGACATCACCAACGGCAAGTTCACCTTCTCCGCCAGCGAGGCCTACCTGATCGAGGACGGCAAGATCACCCGCCCGGTGAAAGGCGCCACGCTGATCGGCTCCGGCCCCGAAGTGCTCACCCGCGTCTCGATGATCGGCAACGATCTGGCGCTGGATGAAGGCGTGGGCGTGTGCGGCAAGGACGGGCAGAGCGTGCCCGTCGGCGTGGGCCAGCCGACGCTGAAGATCGATTCGATGACGGTGGGCGGCACGGCGTCGTAATCGCGCGGGAGGGTTCGTTCGCCATCGGCGTGGCCCGCGAGTTCGAAAGTATTTGCGGGTCAGCGCCTGGCCGGCGTGGTGGCAACCTGCCGCGGCGAAACGGCGTCGGGTTGCTTGATCGAAGTCAACATATGGCGCATCCATCGGCTCAGGCTGGCGACATTCTTCCCGGCGACGGAGCGGATGCGCATGAACGGTCACGGCAAGGGCCACGCTGTTGGCCGCTTCGTCTCCATGCGCCTGCCACGGCGCTGGATGTTGCTGGTGGTGTTGGCGTGGTTGGCGGTCGTGCCCACCCTGGCGCTGGCCATGCCCTCGTATGCGCGGCAAACCCAGCTCGCCTGCGTGGCGTGCCACGTCGGAGCCTTCGGCCCGGAGCTCACCGCGTTCGGGCGGCAGTTCAAGCTGATGGGCTACACCATGAAGGTCGGCGACGCAAAGGAGTTGCCGCTGTCGGCGATGCTGGTGGAATCGTTCACGCATACGCAGAAGGCCCAGACGGAAGCTCCGGCCAAGGGCTTCGGCACCAACGACAACACCGAGCTGCAGCAGGCCTCGGTGTTTCTGGCCGGGCGGCTGAGCGAGCACATCGGCGTCTTCGCCCAAGCCACCTATTCCGAGAACGGAGGGCTGCTTGGCTGGGACAACGTGGACCTGCGCTACGCGCGCATGTTCAGCCGTGGCAGCCATTCCGGCATCTGGGGCATCACGGTCAACAACAACCCCACCGTCAGCGACGTGTTCAACACCGCGCCGGCGTGGATGTATCCCTACCTGTCGGCTGACCTGGCGCCAGGTGCACCGGCTCAGCCGATGCTGTTCGGTGGGCTCGGTGGTCAGGCCATCGGCGCCAGTGCCTACGTGCAGCTGGATGGCGCCTGGTATCTGGAGGCCGGTGGCTATCGCTCGTTGTCGCCGGCCTTCCTGCGTCACGTCAATGCCGGCTACGACGGCCGCCTGAGCGGGATCGCGCCGTACGCGCGCGTGACCTACACGTGGAGTCTGCCCAAGGGCGACTTCACCATCGGTGGTTTCGTGCTGAGCATGCGTCGCGGCCTGGCCGGCACCAATCTCGCGGGCGACGCGGTGGCCGTGGCCGGGCCAACAGACCGCTTTCGCGATGTCGGGCTTGACTCGAACTACCAGTACGTCAATGCCAACCATAGCTTCACCGTGAACGCGCTGTACGTGCATGAGCAGCAGCGCCTCGATGCCACCTACGCCGACGGCGGCGCCGACCATCTGCACAACAGCCTGCAGGCGTTCAACCTCAAGGGCAGCTACTGGTATCGCAATACCTATGGCGTGACCTTGGCGTCGTTTGCCGACAACGGCAGCAACGACGTCACCCTGTACGGCAACAACGGCTCGCCGGATACCCGCGGCGGAATGATCGAGCTCAACTACAACCCGTTCGGCCAGTCCACTTCATGGCGGCAGCCCTGGGCCAATGTGCGTCTGGGCCTGCAGTACACGTACTTCACCCGCTTCAGTGGCCTGGTGCACAACATCGACGGGGCAGGGCGCAGCGCCAGCGCCAACAATACGCTCTACTTTTACGTGTGGTTGGCGATCTGAGCACGGTATCCACTGCCGATAAGGGAAAGGTTTTAGGGCAATGGCTGGTGCGACCTGGGGGACGATCATGGTCGTTCAAATTGTCCCTGACACGATTTTCTCCGCGTCCTGAAGGAGTCGCCGGATGTCCGGTGTCGATGGGCGCTCGCCCGGCGCCGCGGTGGCAAGCCCCCACGTCGAGTAAAAATATATCGACGTCGAGTAAAAATCAGTGGGCGTCCATATAAAACTCATCGCCGTCCATGAAAATTTACTGGACGTCCATGTAGCGAATGTGGCCGTCCATGAAAATTTACCCGACGTCCATATAGCGAGTGTGGCCGTCCATGAAAATTTACCCGACGTCCATGTAGCGAGTGTGGCCGTCCATGAAAATTTACTCGGCGTCCATGTAGCGAATGTGGCCGTCCATGAAAATTTACCCGACGTCCATGTAGCGGATGTGGCCGTCCATGAAAATTTACTCGACGTCCATGTAGCGAGTGTGGCCGTCCATGAAAATTTACTCGACGTCCATGTAACGCCAGTGGACAGCCAGGCAAATTTCTCCACCGCGTACAGGCCATCAGGGGATGGCCACCTCGACCCATGCGGGCGCGTGGTCGCTGGGCTTCTCCTGCAGGCGCACCCAGCGGTCGACGCCTGCCTTCGTGAGGCCTTTCGCCAGGGACGGATTGAGCAGGAGGCGATCAATCCGCAGGCCGCGATCCCTTTCGGCGTGCTGGCGGAAGTAGTCCCAGAACGTGTAGATCCGCTCATCTCCGAACACGTGCCGCAACGAGTCCGTCCATCCCTGTTTCAGCAGTTGCTCGTATGCGTGCCTTGATTCGGGCTGGAGCAGGGCGTCTTTTCGATACGATTTGGGATCGTAGACGTCCACGTCGGCAGGGATGACGTTGAAGTCGCCCATCACGACGACGGGATGGGGCAAGTCCACCAGGGACTGGGCGTGACGCGCCAGCCGCTCCATCCATTTGAGTTTGTAATCGAACTTCGGTCCTGGCTGGGGATTGCCATTGGGCAAGTAGATCCCCGCGACCACGATGCCGTGGACGACCGCCTCGATGTATCGACTCTGCGTGTCCGCGGCGTCTCCGGGCAGTCCGCGGCGGCTCTCGAGGGGAGCAACGCCCCGGCCCAGCACGGCCACGCCGTTCCACGATGGCTGGCCCTGCCAGACCGAGCCATAGCCCGCCGCCTCGATGGCCTTCACCGGAAATGCCTGGTCCGCCGCCTTCAGTTCCTGCAGGGCCACGATGTCCGGCTTCTCCCTCCCCAGCCATTCAAGCAGGTTGGGCAGCCGGCTGTTGATGCCATTGATGTTGAACGTGGCGAGCTTCAGGGTTTTCTTGCGCGGCATGGAGCGGCGTCCTTCAGTTCGGGTGCACGCTCAGCCTGGAGCGGTGATCCGATCGGGTTCCCTGGACTGTAGGCGTGCTTCTATCTATCGGCAATCCGTGAAGCGCTGGTTCCATTGCCTTCTCAATCCCGCTTTTGACCCATCGCATCCGCATGGGCTGCGATGCGGGCCCGGATGCACCGCGACGCATTTTTTGCATATGGTTGAAAGTGCACCATGACCTGGGCTTGTCCTCGATGCTCTGCTGCATTCGAAGCCAGAGCTTTCGTCTGCCTGCGGCAGCCGAGTCACTTTTCTCTTGCGTGGCCAAGAGAAAAGTAACCAAAAGAGAAGGCCACCCCGCTTGGCGCTTGCCGGGCTTCCTGCCCGGCAAGTCCGTGAGCCGGGGCCGGGCTTTTCGACAGCACATCCCTGTGCTGGCGAAAAGGAATCGGCATCCTGCCGATTCCCCCTGCGGGGCCTGTCGTCCCCGACTCACCGCCGCACAGGGGCCCCGGGCAGAGCAGCGTGCCATCCTGGCCCGCACTCGGTGCGCAACCGCGTTGCGGTTGCGAGGGCAAAAAGCGAATGGCATCGGCGGCTCTTCGGATGAGGACGATGTCTGCTATCGGCCAAAACCGGACATCCGCTCGTCGAATCGAACGGTCACAAAGCTGTCGGTCACGAACGGAGCCCAAAGCGGACGAAGGAAATTGAACAGGAGGCCATCAAGTCGAATTAATTGCCTCTGGAGTTACCAGGATTTAGTGGACGCCTGATTGGCGGCTTCGGTGTGCCGCTTCGAACTCAATCGGACTAACGCCACCGAGATAGCTATGGCGGCGTGTCTGGTTGTAGAAGCCTTCAATGTATTCGGTCACGTCCAGAACAGCGGTCTCTCGGTCAGCGTAGATGCGCTTCTTGATACGTTCCTTCTTCAGGCTGCTGAAGAAGGACTCCGCCACCGCGTTGTCCCAGCAGTTTCCTCGTCTGCTCATGCTCGGTTCGAGATGGTTACTCTTGCAGAAGCGCCGCCAATCATCGCTCCCGTACTGAGTTCCTTGATCCGAGTGGATCAATGCCTTGCGCGGTCGCCGGCTTCGAACGGCTTTCATAATAGCTTCCAGAACCAATTCTCGGTGGATCGTCGGCTTGGCCGCCCAGCCGACGATTTTTCGTGAAAAGAGATCCATGACCACGGCCAGATACAGCCAACCTTGCCAGGTTCGGATGTAGGTGATATCCGTCACCCACGCCACGTTTGGCCGTGACACCGTGAACTGGCGCTGCAGCAGGTTGGGGATCAAGGCTTGGGATTTGGCCACCGGAATGTGCCGCGTACGATAGCCATGGAGTGCTCGCAAACAATTTTCATGCATCAACCGCGCAACCCTGTGCTTGCTGCACGTCTCCCCGCGTTCCCGTAGGTCTTGAAGAACTCTAGGGGCACCATAAATTCCGTGACTGGCAGTGAAGGATGCGCGGATAAGCCGGAGCAGTCGCGCATCTTCCTGGGCTCGGTCAGATACTGGATGATCCAGCCATGCGTAGTAGCCAGCGCGGGCAACGCCGAGAAGCCGGCACATCACTTGGATGCTGAACTCATCCCGATGCACCTCAATGAACTTGTACACTTGCCTGGCTTTGCTTGGAGCCTTGTTCACAGACATGGCGATTGCCTCCAGCCACGAACTCAGATGCTAGCCCTATGTCCAGGAAAAGCTGGTAACTCCAACCTGACTTCTCGCCGTACTCAAGGTCGGCGTGCACACTCACTCGATGGAGCGGCCATGACGCAGTTGCTGACGGGCGTGCTGAATGCCCGGGTCACCAGCGGTACCAAAGCTGCGGTGAATTGCCGGGCTGCCGGTTCGGACAGGTGTGACCATTCAGGCTGCTCGTAGCCCTGCAGTTGCTTGTAGTCGAGGAAGTTGATCCCGGATGCGCCGGTGCGCGCAAGCAATTGATCCCAGGTCGACGCCCGTGGCGCGATGTGCTCCTCGAAGGCGAAATACGGGCCGATCACCGGTGCGCGCAGGAACACCACTTGAACCCCGCGGGCGCGCAGGGTCTTCACCGCAGCGACGGCCTGATCGATCTGCGCCTGCTCCACTGCCCGCAATTTGGCCGGCGTGTCGATGGTTGGTGGCAGCGGGCCGGTCCAGGATTGGGTCCAGATGCTCCGCGCCAACGCGCGATAGTTGGCATCGGTCACCAGCTTCGACCACATGTGCGTGTTGCGATCGGCGTCGGAATTGGACAGCTTGCGCACGCTGGTATGCGGGTGTGTACCCGCGCGCACCGGCCACGGCTGGCGCGCGATCACGGTCTCCAGCGCAAAGTCCGGATCGTCGAATGCCACGTATGGCTCGATCAGGTGCATCGACAGCCAGTTGCCGATGCGCTTGGAGGGACCCTCCCGGGGTGCTTCCCGGATCGCATCGTCACGGTAGGCGAAGCCGGTGAAGAACAATGAACTGGTCACCCCCACCAGTACTCGACCAGTGAATTTGGGATCGGCGGCCAGGTCCTGCAGCACCGGCAGCGACGAGGTGCCCTCCAGCGCCAGCTGGATCGGACGCTCGCCGTTCAATTTCTGCCACACCGGCAACTGCACGTCGAACAATGTGCGGGAGGAGCCGATCAACACCAGCGCGTTGCCTTCACCATGATCGATGCGGCGACGCTGTTGTGCCCACTCGGCATTGCTGTTCTTGTAGCTTGGCGTGACACCGAACGAGCGCCAATGCGCCTCCCAGCCGCCGATCAGCAGCAGCGCGAGCGCCAGCGCGCCCAGCCAGATACCACCCCAGGGGCGTTCGGGAATGTCGCGCTCGGGCACCGGTTGGGCCACGCCCGGTCGGTCAGAGGCCGTCAATCGCACGAAACCGGGCCGCGCCGTGCCGGATGCCGCAGCGTTGTCAGAATTGGAAGTAGATGAAAGCACTGCCCGTACCCTGCGCAATAACGATCAGGAAGGCCATGACGCCAAGCGCCATGGAGAGCGGAATCGCCGGAACACCCTGAAGCATCGATTCCAGCGTGCGTCGACGCATCCACCAGTGTGCCGCGACGAGCGAGGTGATGATCAGCAACGTCATCGTGATCAGCATGGTCGGCAGGATCGGCTCGGCCAAAGTGTTTGCACCGAACATGCCGCCCAATACGCTCCAAGCCTTGCCGAAGCTGTGCGCGCGGAAAAACACCCAGGTCACGTTGACCAGCATCCAGGTCAGCATGCCCAACGCAAACAGCGCCAGCGGCCCCGGGCGGTAGTTGGCGAAATGCTTTCGCAGCACGCGCTCGGCCGACAGATACAGGCCATGCAGTCCGCCCCAGACCACGAAGGTCCAGCTGGCGCCGTGCCACAAGCCACCCAGCAGCATGGTTCCCATCAGTGCCATATAGGTGCGCGCTGGTCCGTGACGGTTGCCGCCCAGCGGGATGTACAGGTAATCGCGAAGCCAAGAGGACAACGTAATGTGCCAGCGCCGCCAAAAATCGGAAAAGCCCACGGCGGCATAGGGAAAGCGGAAGTTGTCCGGCATCGCGAAGCCCAGGCACATCGCCACGCCGATGGCGATGGTTGAATAACCTGCGAAGTCGCAGAAGATCTGCCCGCTGAATGCCAACGTTCCGATCCAGGCGTCCACGGCACCGGGCGCCTGCCCGTTGTCGAAGATATCTTCGGCGGCCTTGGCCAGAAAACCATCGGCCAGCACCACTTTCTGGAACAGTCCGAGCGTCACCAGTACCAGCCCGAACTGCAGCTGCCGCCGACTGGCGCGGCGAGGTTGCTCGAACTGCGGCACCAGTTCGGTCGGGCGCATGATCGGCCCGGCCACCAAATGCGGAAAGAAGGTCACGAACAGCGCGTAATCAAGGAACTTGCGCGCCGGCAACGCGCGGCGATGGTATACATCGAGCGTGTAGGACAACGTGGCGAAGGTATAAAACGAGATACCTACCGGTAACACGATGTCCCACACCGGGGGCACGTAATGTATGCCCACCACCGCCATCAAGTCGCTGAAGTTCTGCAGCAGGAAGTGGCCGTACTTGAAGTAGCTGAGCATGCCCAGATTGGCCACGACCGACAGCAGCATCCAGGCCCGCCGCACCGCCGGTCGTTCAGCATGCACCAGCTTTTGCGCGGCAACCCAGTCCACTACCGTGGAGATCCACAGCAAAATCACGAACGGCGGGTTCCATGCGGCATAAAACAGGTAGCTGGCGACCAGCAAGTTGATCTTGCGCGTGCGCCACTTGAAGGGCATCGCGTGAAGTGCGAGCACAATCGCAAAAAACGCCATGAAGGCGAGTGAGTTGAAGACCATCGGTAGCCCCTTGCGCACGCATCCGAACGCTAGCGGATACTACTCCGCATGGGGCGCGGCAACGCAAGAGGCTGTCCGTATGCACGCGCTCCAGAGTTTCCACGCAGAGGTGATCGGGTAAACCGGTTCCTGCTTAAATACGTCTTGCAGTATGTCGCCGCGCCAACCGCGTGAGGCCAACCAGCTCTCCCGAAAGCCGATACTCGCCAACGGCTGCAACGGGTCGCGCAGCGTCGGTCATCGTCCGCCCCGCCAAGTCGGAGGCGACCGCGCTAAGCAATCGACGTCACCGAGCCAAGCGCTTCCGGGCTCGCCATCCACCACAGGCTGGGATCGCGATAATTGGCGTTCGTTGACGCTGTCCCAGCGCTGGGATTACCAGTCCAGCCTACGTGTGTTTCGGCAGCAGACACCGTGCCAATGCACTCTTCACCTCGATCCTTGAAACCGTCCCCGCGTGATAATCGGTCAACCAGATCGCACCAAAGCCAACACCGAGCGAATCGCCTCCGGGTCCTTTCCATTGGCATAGCAGTCTGTCGCTGGCGGCGTCGACGACGGAGAGGGGAATTTTTCTGACCGTCGTCCAGATCATCCCTTCGCCGAAGGCGATGTCGCCACCTTCACCGGGTGTTCCAAGACGGACGATCCTTGTGGCTTTCGTGCGGGTGTCAACACGAGTGAGGGTTCCGTCGCCCTGGTCGAGAGTCCAGACGGCGCCGTTGCCGTCGGTGAGGAAGCGTGGGCCAGGACCAGTGGCGGTCGTGCCGATGTTCGTGCCGGTGGCGGCGTCGATGCTGGTGATCTCCGACCCGTCGGCGCGCGTCACCCAGATCTGCCCATCGCTGTAGCGGGGGTTGTAGGACCCGGGCGGCACTTTAATCTTCTGCTGGATCGCGCCGCTGATCGGATCGATGCGCGCGAGCGTACCGCTCTTGTCGATGACCAGCCAAACGCTGTCGGGGCTCGTCGCAACGCCGCCTTCGGCCGCGGCCGGGCCAACCTTGAAGACCTTGGTGAGGGTGCCGGTCCTGATGTCGACCTTGGCCAGCATGGGCAGTTGACCACACAGTGGAACCCAGAGGCTGCCGAAACCCGTCGCCAGCCCGGCACAAGGCGCGCCGCCCAGCTTCACGGTGGCTGTCACGGTGTTGGTCTTCGGTTCGATCCTGCTGACCGCATCGGGCCCCGTGCTTCCGACCCAGACTGCGTCGGGCGTGACGGCCACCCAGTCGGCGGTCTTGCCGAGGTGCAGAGTTGCGATTGGCTTGAGTTCGTCAATTGACCTTTGGACGCTGTCTCCTCCAGATGCAGGAACTGCGATGGAGGCAAGCGAGCAGCTTGCCAGAAGCGCCACCGCTGCGAGGTTCAAATGCGCTGGTGCGTACATCGGATTCCCCGTTGGAAAGACGAGTGCTCTCGTATCAGATCGTGCATCGAGCATCATTACAGGACATGTGTATCTTGTGCCAGCAAGGAGCGGGTAATTAACATTCGAAGGAGTCCATCGGGAAGCTCCTTTTGGGGCCTTGCGCCCCTGCCTTTGATGGCACGGTTCGTTAAGAACTAGCCTTCCCGGAAGCGGACCCCCGTCACAGGCCGGTTCGGGTCGATAACGGACTGTCAAATTTGCCGCGACTGCGTGGTTCTTTCAGATGAAGCGGATAGCTGCTGTTCGCGGCGTTTTTTGCTGTTGTCTTGGCTCTTCTGAAGAGTGCGGGCCACGATGGCCCGCTGCTCTACCCGGGGCCCCTGTGCGGCGGTGAGTCGGGGACGACAGGCCGCATAGCGGGAGTCGACAGGGAGGTCGACTCCTTTTCGCACGGGCAGGATGCCCGTTCGAAAAGCCCGGCCCCGGCTCACGGACTTGCCGGGCAGGATGCCTGGCAAGCGCCAAGCGGGGTGGCCTTTCTCTTTGGTTATCTTTCTCTTTGGCCACGCAAAGAGAAAGTAACTCGGCCGCCGAAGGCGGACGAAAGCTCTTCGCTCTGAATGTGGAGACGGCATCGGGCACAGGGTGCGTTCCTACAGATGCGGGATGGAGAAGATCCTTCGCTCCGAGGCTTTTGGCTTCGTGGCGGCCCGCCCAGAGGGCATCAGTTCCATCGTCGCCGCCGCCGGTCACCATGTCTCGCTGCCGACGTTCGCACGGCAGAGGCAAGCCCGTCAGCAGCGAACGATGGCCTGGCAAGTTGCCGCGGCCACGGTGTCAGCGCTGTGATTTTTTTCGCGGCTGTGCGAATCATGGGGTGAATCGCGGGGAATGATGACTTCATGACGGCCAGACCACACCAGCAAGCTTTCGAATCGCTACTGCATGAGCATCGCCGCATCGTGTTCAAGGTGGCGGGGCTGTACAGCCGCACGGTCGCCGATCGCGAGGATCTGGTGCAGGAGATCAGTGCGCAGTTGTGGCGCTCGTTCGGCAGCTACGACGCGGCGCGGGCGAAGTTTTCCACCTGGATGTATCGCATCGCGTTGAACGTGGCGATCTCGCAGGTGCGGCGCGAGCGCTGGTCGGAAGCCGATCGCTTCGAGCCGCTGGAGGCGCATCACCTGGAAACCGTCGGCGGCGGTGAACCGATCGCGGAGCAGGACGAACGGCTGACCGCGCTGTACGCGTTCATCGGCCAGCTCGATCCGCTCAACCGCGCGTTGATCCTGTTGTACCTGGAAGACCGCAATTACGGCGAGATGGCCGAGATTCTCGGCATCAGCGAAACCAATGTGGCGACCAAGATCAGCCGCATCAAACAGAAACTGCGCGGGCAGATGACCGCGGCGGAAACCACCGGAGCATGACGATGGAACTCGATGAACTGAAACAGGCATGGGCTCGCATGGAGATCCGCCAGGAGGGCATGGAGGAACTGCTGCGCCAGGATTTTCGTGATCGGCGCATGGAGAAGTCGCGCGCCTCGATGCGCCGCACGCTGTGGTGGCTGGCGCTGGAAGTGGTTGGCTGGATCGTCTTCGTGGTCTGGGTGGCCTCGTTCTGGGTAGCGCACCGGCATACGCCGCATCTGCTGCTGATGGGCTTGCTGCTGCACGTGTATGGCATCGCCGCGATCTGGTCGTGTGCCACGCAGCTGTTCCTGCTGGCGCGGATCTATCTGTTCGACGCACCGGTGCTGGTGTTGCAGCGCCGGCTGGCGCAACTGCGGCGGTTCCGGGTCTACAGCACGCTGGCGCTCGGCCTGCCGTGGTGGTGCCTGTGGCTGCTGGTGACGCTGGTGGCCATCGCGGACTTCACCGGGGTGGATCTGTACGCGGCGGGTGCGCCGTGGATCTGGGCGAACCTGGCGGTGGGGCTGGTCGGCATCGGCGTCAGCGTGTGGCTGGCGCGTCGTTTCGCGGGGCGTCCGGTCCGCTCGCGATTTCTGCAGCGCATCGTCGACGACATGAGCGGCCGCAACCTGCTCAGTGCCTCGCGGCAGCTGGACGAGATTGCACGCTTCGAACGGGCGTGACGGCCGGTTCGCGTCGCTGATGCAAGGCGGGCATTGCCGCCGCTTTCATCCGAAGCGCGAGGACCAATGGCAGCCTGCGGGCAGTGCCCGCAGGCGCGACTAACGCGCCTTCGGCTTCAGTCGCACGTAGAGCTGCTTGCGCACGACGGCGATCACCTTGCCGGAAGCGGTGGTCACTTCGGTCTCGAACCAGCGCAGCACTTTCTCGCCACCGGCGGCGGCGGTGCGCAATTCATCGACCACGCCGGCTTCGAGTTTGAAGTGCGCATACACGTCCTCGTAGCCCGGCGCCACGAAGTCGATCGTGCCGGCCTTGTCCCACACGAAGTAGTCGTTGCCGAGCTGGTGCATCGCCAGCAGCATCCAGAACGGGTCGACCATCGCGAACAGGTTGCCGCCGAACTGGCTCTTCACGTAGTTGCGGTTCCACGGGCGCAGCCGCAACACCACCTTCGCCTCGGTGTAATCGTCGCTGAGCGACTGCATGCGGATCGCGTTGCACAGGAACGGCGGCCACAGGTTGATCAGGCGGCGGAAGGTGGAGGCGCGCATGGGGATTCGTCAGGCGGGGATGCAGCGATCTTACCCGAACGTACGCGGCGGTATGGATGTGGCGGAAGGGGTGAACACTAGAACGCGGCCGGTAGGTTGGGGTGAGCGCAGCGAACCCCAGCAAATCCGCTAGGCCAGTGGCGTGTTGGGGTTCGCTGCGCTCACCCCAACCTACATGCTGGAAGCGGCGATGCCTTCCCGTTTATCAGAACAACAGCGACGCCATCCGGCGCCGGTAGCGGCCGACCAGGTCGGCGTCGTCGAGCGTGGCAAACGCGGCCAGCAATCGTTTCTTGCCCTGGCCGTCGTTCCAGTCGCGGGCTTTCTGCAGGATGACGAGGAACTGTTCGAGGCCGGCTTCGGCGTCGCCTTCCAGCAGCAGGCGCACGCCGAGCTGGTCGCGTGCGGCCCAGTCGTTCGGCGTTGGCCTGCACGCGTTGTTCCAGTGCGTCGAGGGAGGGGGCGTCTTTCAGCGCATGGGCCAGATCCAGCTCGCTGCGCAGGCGCACGGCGCGGGCGTCGGTGGCGAGGTTGGCCGGCAGTGCGGCGAGTTCCGCTTCGGCGGCGTCGGTCTGGCCGGCCTGCATCAGGGCCAGCGCGAGGTCGAGTTTCAGGTCGGGCTTTTTCGGCTCGGCGGCGATTTCCTGTTGCAGGCGGTTGATCGCCTGCTCGGGCGTTTCCTGCACGACTTCTTCGGCGATCTCGCGCGGCTTCCAGCGGCTGCACGTGGCGTGACAGGAATTCGCGCAACTGGCCTTCGGGCAGCACGCCGGCGAAGCCGTCGAGCACCTGGCCGTCCTTCACCAGCACCACGGTCGGGATGCTCTTGATGCCGAACATGCCGGCCAGTTCCTGCTGGGTGTCCACGTCGACCTTGCCCAGCCGGAACGCGCCGTTGTATTCGGCGGCGAGTTTTTCCAGCATCGGGCCGAGTGTCTTGCACGGCTCGCACCAGGTGGCCCAGAAGTCCACCAGGACCGGCGTGGTCAGCGAGGCCTGCAGTACGTCGGCTTCGAAGGTTTGCTGGTCCACGTCGAAAACGAGGGAAGCGGTGGTGGCATCGGTCACGGGAAACTCCAGCTCGGCGGATGCCGGTTCAGATCAGGGTGATGGCCGAGCATATCAAGCGGCACGTTCACGATAGATTTGCGAGAATCTGCGGATTGTCACGCCGAAGCAAGGCACCGAGTGCATGGGCACGAGCTCACCGGAAACGCTGTTGATCTGCGAGCAATGCGACACGGTCTACCGCCGTCGCATGCTGGCGCGCGGCGACGTGGCGCGCTGCGCGCGCTGCGCGGCGGAGCTGGAGCGTTACCACGTGCTGAGCGTGAACGTGATGCTGGCGTTGATCCTGACCGCGCTGATCGTGTTCGTGCAGGCGAACATGTGGCCGATCGTGACCCTCGGCCTGAGTGGCCAGCACAGCAGCACCACCTTGTGGGGCATGATCATCGCGATGTGGCAGGAGCATGCCAAGGTCGTCTCGGTGCTGGTCGCCGCCACGCTGTTCTTCTTTCCGCTGCTCAAGATGACGGTGCTGGGCTGGCTGCTGTGGTTTGCCCGCGGCGGCCGTCGCGCGCCGGGTTTCGTGCCGCTGATGGTGGGGCTGCATTACCTCGGCCCGTGGACGATGAGCGAGGTGTTCGT
This sequence comes from uncultured Gammaproteobacteria bacterium, assembly GCA_963739815.1. Classification (GTDB taxonomy): domain Bacteria; phylum Pseudomonadota; class Gammaproteobacteria; order Xanthomonadales; family Rhodanobacteraceae; genus Rhodanobacter. Next base: position 1,689,824 of record CAVUBI010000001.1, on the reverse strand, counting down.
GCTGGGCGCGCTGGTGGCGATCGTCAAGGCGCATACCTATTTCGACGTCACCGCCGACCCGGGCATCTACGCCTATGCGCGCGCTGACCTTGCTGATCACCATCTTCGCCGGGGTCGACCTGCGGCGGTTGTGGGACGAGGATCTGGAGGGCTCCGCATGAGCGCGCTGCCGCGCGCCCGCGAGCTGGGACTGATCGCGTGCACGGTATGCGGGCTGGTGTGCCGCAACGTGCCGGGCGACACGCGGCTGGACGGCGATGGCGTGGGCGACGACATGGCGTGCCCGCGCTGCGGCACCACCCTGCATCGGCGCAAGCCGAACAGCTATGCGCGCACCTGGGCGCTGCTGATCGCCGCCTTCATCATGTACATCCCGGCCAACGTGCTGCCGATCATGCGCACGGCCAGCCTCAACGACGTGGACGACAACACCATCATCAGCGGCGTGGTGGAGTTGTGGCGCGCCGGTTCGCCGAACCTGGCGGTGATCGTGTTCACCGCCAGCATCGTGGTGCCGGTGCTGAAGTTCCTCGCGCTGGGCACCTTGCTGGTGAGCAGCCAGCAAGGCAGCGGCTGGGCGCGGCCGCAACGTGCAAAACTCTATCGGCTGGTCGAGCTGATCGGCTACTGGTCGATGCTGGATGTGTTCGTGGTGGCGCTGCTGACCGCGCTGGTGCGCTTCAGCGTGTTGAGCCTGGTGGAGCCACTGCCGGGCGTGATTTTTTTCGGCCTGACCGTGGTGCTGACCATGCTGGCCTCGATGAGTTTTGACCCCCGGTTGATCTGGGACGGCAGGGATAGCGATGACTGACGACAGCCATATCGAACAAGACCGCCCGGAGGGTGGCGAGCTGCCGCGGCCGGTGGTGAAGCGGCGTCGCTTCAATGCGTCGCTGATCTGGCTGATCCCGGCGCTGGCCGCGCTGGTTGGCCTTTCGCTGGTGGTCAGCAACTGGCTGCAGGCCGGCCCGCAGATCACCATCAGCTTCCAGAGCGCCGAAGGGCTGGACGCCGGCAAGACGCCGGTGAAATACAAGAACGTGGTGATCGGCCGGGTCACCAAGATCCATCTCAGCGAGGATCGCAGCCATGTGCTGGTGCATGGTGGCGCTGGAGAAGAGCGCCGAAAGCTTCGCCACCAAGGACACCCGCTTCTGGGTGGTGCGGCCGCGGATCGGGCTGGGCGGCGTGTCCGGCATCGACACCTTGCTGTCGGGCGCGTTCATCGGCGCCGACGTCGGCGACTCGAAGGAGCCGGAGGACCAATTCCAGGGGCTGGAGCTGCCGCCGGCGGTCAACCACGGCGCGCCGGGGCGCAGCTTCGTCCTGCACAGCGATGACCTCGGCTCGCTCGATATCGGCTCGCCGGTGTATTTCCGGCGCATCCAGGTGGGCCGGGTCGCCTCGTACCAGCTGGACAAGGACGGCAAGGGCGTTTCGCTGAACATCTTCGTCGACGGCCCGAACGACCGTTTCGTCACCCGCTCCTCGCGCTTCTGGAATGCCAGTGGCGTGGACGTGTCGATCGGCGCGAACGGGCTGAAGCTCAATACGCAGTCGCTGGCGACCGTGCTGGCCGGCGGCGTGGCGTTCCAGGATCCGCCCGGGCCGCACGACGGCACGCCGGCGCCGGAGAATGCCGACTACAAGCTGTTCGCCGACCAGACCACGGCGATGGCGCCGCCGGACGGCGAGCCGCATTACATCCGCATGCGCTTCGAGCAGTCGGTGCGCGGGCTGGCGGTCGATGCGCCGGTGGAGTTCCTCGGCATCAACATCGGCAAGGTGGTGTCGGTGCGGCTCGACTACGACGAAAAGAAGCAGCGTTTCCCGGTGCTGGTCGGCGCGGTGATCTATCCGCAGCGCCTGGGCGCCGCCTACGACAAGCTGGAAGCCCTGGCCAAGGCGCGCGGCGAGAACCCCGACCTGTCGCAGATGATCGGCCGCCTGGTCGAGCATGGCCTGCGCGCGCAGGCGCGCACCGGCAACCTGCTCACCGGCCAGCTGTACGTGGCGCTGGATTTCGTGCCGCACGCGCCGAAGGTGGCGTTCGACGCCAGCGCCAAGCCGCTGACCATGCCCACCGTGCCGGGCAGTTTCGACAAGCTGCAGGAGCAGTTGGCCGAGATCGTCGACAAGCTCGACAAGGTGCCGTTCGACAGCATCGGCCAGAACCTGGATCGGACCCTGGCCGGACTCGACGCCACGCTGAAGCAGGTCAATGGCCAGACCTTGCCGGCGTTCAAGGACACCTTGCAGGGCGTGCAGAAGACCATGGGCACGGCGGACGAAGCGCTGTCCGGCGATTCGCCGCTGCAGCAGAACCTGGGCGCCACGCTGGAACAGGTGCAGCGCATGGCGCGCTCGTTGCGCGTGCTGACCGATTATCTGGGCGGCCATCCGGAAGCGCTGATCCGCGGCCGCCGCCCGGACGCGTCGCCGGCCGCCACGCCGCCGCCTGCGCCTGCCACCACGACGCCGCAAGGGAGCAAGCCATGATCCGTACCATGCGTCTCGCCGGTTCGGCGCGTGCGCGTTGCTGGCGCTGGCCGGCTGCGCCTCGGCGCCGCTGCACTACTACACCCTGGTCGCGCCGGCCGGCGAAACGCCGGTTGGGCCGACGAATCCGGCCGACGTGGCGCCCGCGCTGCCGTTCGAGCTGCTGCCGGTCGGCGTGCCGGCGCAGGTCGACCAGCCGCAGCTGGTGGTGCGCGAAGGCGGGCAGGGCATGGCTGCTGCTGGGCAGCGAACGCTGGATCGCCCCGCTCGGCGACGAAGTGCGCCGCGCGCTGTCGGCCGACCTGGCGCGCGAGCTGCGCAGCCAGGACGTCAGCGGCCTGCCCGGCAACGACAAGCCGCTGCTGCGGATCAAGCTGGATCTGCGCCGGTTCGATTCGCAGCCCGGCGGCTACGCGCTGATCGAAGGCGCCTGGAGCGTACGCCTGCTGCACGGCACGCAGCCGGCCACGCTCGCCTGCACCAGCCGCATCAGCGAGACGGTGGGGCCGGGCTACCCCGCCCTGGTGCAAGGCCACCAGCGCGCCATCGGCCAGCTGGCGGCACAGATCGCCAGCGCCGCGCGCGCGCTCGGCCATGGCCAGACGTCGGCCTGCCCGGCGGGATGAGGCGCGGCCATGCTTGGCGCCTGCCCCGGGCTGGGCTAGTCTGATCAGTTCACTGCAGCCGGTATCCCCCGGCCGCATCCATCGCACAACGGCACGGAACCATGCAGGACACTCAAGCCCCGACCTCTCCCGAACAGGATGAAGCTGCCTATCGCCCCCAGGCAGTGGAAGCCGCCGCGCAGCAGTACTGGAACGCGCAGCGCGCCTATGAGGTGAAGGAGGACACGTCGCGGCCGAAGTTCTACTGCCTGTCGATGCTGCCGTACCCGTCCGGCGCGCTGCACATGGGCCACGTGCGCAACTACACCATCGGCGACGTGATCAGCCGCTACCAGCGCATGCAGGGCAAGAACGTGTTGCAGCCGATGGGCTGGGACGCGTTCGGCCTGCCGGCCGAGAACGCCGCGATCAAGAACCACACCGCACCGGCGAAATGGACCTACGCGAACATCGAGCACATGCGCAGCCAGTTGCAGTCGCTCGGCTATGCGATCGACTGGAGCCGCGAGTTCGCCACCTGCCGGCCGGACTACTACCGCTGGGAACAGCTGATGTTCACCCGCCTGCTGAAGAAGGGCATGGCGTATCGCAAGAACGCGGTGGTGAACTGGGATCCGGTCGACCAGACCGTGCTGGCCAACGAGCAGGTCGTCGACGGCCGCGGCTGGCGCTCCGGTGCGGTGGTCGAGAAGCGCGAGATCCCGCAGTGGTTCCTGAAGATCACCGACTACGCGCAGGAATTGCTCGCCGGCCTGGACACGCTGCCGGGCTGGCCCGACGCGGTCAAGACCATGCAGCGCAACTGGCTCGGCCGCAGCGAAGGCCTGGAGATCCGCTTCGACGTCAACGACGACGAGGCGCCGGTGGAGCCGATCACGGTGTTCACCACCCGGCCGGACACGCTGATGGGCGTGACCTTCCTGTCGATCGCGGCCGAACATCCGCTGGCGCATTACGCCGCGCAGGCGCGCCCGCGGCTGGCCGACTTCATTGCCGACCTGCGCCGGGGCGGCGTCTCCGAAGCGGAAATGGAAACGCAGGAAAAGCGCGGCATGGACACCGGCCTGCGTGCGATCCACCCGATCACGGGTGAATCGCTGCCGGTGTACGTGGCGAACTTCGTGCTGATGAACTACGGCACCGGTGCGGTGATGGCGGTGCCCGGGCACGACCAGCGCGACTGGGAATTCGCCAAGCACTACAGCCTGCCGATCAGGATGGTGGTGGTCGATCGCAGCGTGCTCGACGCGGTACGCGAAATCGGCCACGACCTTGCCGATGGCGGCGCGGACCCGATGGGCGCCGCGCTCGGCGGCGGCAACACCGATGCCTACGACACCAAGACGGCGGTGCAGGTGGTCGAGGATTTCGAGCAGCGCATCCTGGAGCAGTGTGCCTTCACCGAGCGCGGCATCCTGGTGAATTCCGGCGAATACGACGGCCTCGATTTCCAGCAGGCGCTGGATGCGCTCGCCGCGCGTTTCGAAGCCGAAGGCCGCGGCCAGCGCCGGGTCAATTTCCGCCTGCGCGACTGGGGCGTCAGCCGCCAGCGTTACTGGGGCTGCCCGATTCCGGTGATCTATTGCCCGAAGTGCGGGGCGGTGCCGGTACCGGAAGACCAGCTGCCGGTGGTGCTGCCCGAAGACGTGGCGTTCAGTGGCGTGCAGTCGCCGATCAAGGCCGATCCGGCATGGCGCAAGTGCCACCTGCCCGGAGTGCGGCGGCGCCGGCCGAGCGCGAGACCGACACTTTCGACACCTTCATGGAGTCGAGCTGGTATTACGCGCGCTACACCAGTCCCGGCGCGAATGCGCAGATCGACGAGCGCGCGAACTACTGGCTGCCGGTCGACCAGTACATCGGCGGCATCGAACACGCGATCATGCACCTGCTGTATTTCCGCTTCTATCACAAGCTGCTGCGCGACGCCGGCATGGTGCATTCGGACGAGCCGGCGCAGAACCTGCTGTGCCAGGGCATGGTGATCGCCGAGACGTTCTACCGCGACAACGCCGACGGCTCGAAGGACTGGATCAACCCCGCCGCTGTGGAGGTCCAGCGCGACGACAAGGGCCGCGTGACCGGTGCGATGCTGAAGGCCGATGGCAAGCCGGTGCACATCGGCGGCATCGAGAAGATGTCGAAGTCGAAGAACAACGGCATCGACCCGCAGATGATGGTCGACAAGTACGGCGCCGACACCGTGCGGCTGTTCTCGATGTTCGCCGCGCCGCCGGAGCAGTCGCTGGAATGGAGCGAGGCCGGCGTCGAGGGCATGGCGCGGTTCCTCAAGCGGCTGTGGCGCGAAGTGACCGCGCATGCGGCGGATCCGGATCACCCGGCCACCGACCCGGCCGCACTGGATGCGGGGCAGAAGGCCTTGCGCCGCCAGTTGCATGAAACCATCCAGAAGGTCAGCGACGACTTCGGCCGCCGGCATGCGTTCAACACCGCGATCGCCGCGCTGATGGAACTGCTGAACGCGCTGGGCAAGTTCAACGACCGGAGCGAACAGGGCCGCGCGGTGCGCCACGAGGCGCTGGAGGCGATGGTGCTGCTGCTCAACCCGGTGGTGCCGCACATCAGTCACGCGCTGTGGCAGGTGCTCGGCCACGCCGAGACCGTGCTGGAAGACCGGACATGGCCGCGGGTGGACCCGGCTGCGCTGGTGCGCGATTCGGTCACCGTGGCGGTGCAGGTCAACGGCAAGTTGCGCGCTACCATCGAGTTGGCCGCACAGGCCTCGAAGGAAGACGCCGAGGCGCTGGCGCTGGCCCAGCCGCAGGTGGTGCACTTCCTGGAAGGGATGACGGTGCGCAAGGTCATCGTGGTACCCGGCAAGATCGTCAACATCGTCGCAGGATGAAACCCATGAGCTGTCGACAAAGCGCGTCGCCTGTTCCAAGCCTCGTTGCTGCTGGCCACGGCGCTTGCGCTGGGCGCCTGCGGTTTCCACCTGCGCGAGAACGCGACCCTGCCGCCGCGAAATGCAGCGGGTGCACCTTGCCGTCAACGGCGGCGGCGAGCTCGAACGTCACCTGGCCCGTGCGCTGCAGACGTCCGGCGCCACCGTGGAGGACGACAGTGGCGCAGGCATCGCCGAGTTGCGCGTGCCGGTGGCGGCCTTCAGCACCGAGACGCTGAGTGCCGGCGGCTATGTGCGCATCACTGAATATGCGGTGCGCTACCAGGTGCAGTTCGATGTCCTCGATGCCGCCGGGCAGGTGCTGGTGCCGCGCCAGCGCATCGACATGTCGCGCGAGTACAGCTACGACGCCAGCAACACCGTCGGCAACGCATCGCAGGTGCAGGAAATCCAGCGCAGCCTCAACGACGACATGGTGCAGGCGATCCTGTTCCGCCTGCAGGCCGCCGGCAAACATGAGCTGGCTGCGCCGGCAAGTACCGCCAGCACGCACTGATGCCGCTCAATCCCGGCCAATGGCAGAAGGCGCTGGCAGCCGACCACCTGCAGCCGGTCTACCTGCTGGCGGGCGAGCAGTTGCTGGTGCTGGAAGCGGCCGACGCGCTGCGCGCGCAGGCGCGCAAGCTGGGTTACAGCGAACGCGAAGTGCTCGAGGTCGGCCAGCATTTCGACTGGAACGATCTGGCCCGCGCGGCCGCCGGCATGTCGCTGTTCGCCACCCGTCGATTGATCGACCTGCGCCTGCCCACCGGACGACCCGGCATCGAGGGCGCCAAGGCGATCGGCGCGTTCTGCGCCGATCCGCCGCCGGACGTCACCTTGCTGGTCACCGCGATGGAGTGGAGCAACAAGCACGACGGCGCCTGGAGCAAGAAGCTCGACGCCAGCGGCACGATGGTGGTGTTCAACGCGCCGCGAGCGCACGAGTGGGCCAGCTGGATCGGTGCGCGACTGGCATCGCGCGGGCTGTCCGCCACGCCCGATGCGGTGGCGCTGCTGGCCGAGCGCGTCGAAGGCAACCTGCTGGCTGCCGCGCAGGAAGTGGACAAGCTCGCCGTGCTGCACGGCGAAGGTCGTGTCGACGCCGCCGAGATGGAAAACCTGGTCGCCGACAGCGCCCGCTACGACGTATTCAAGCTCACCGACGCGGCCTTCACCGGCGACGGCGCGCGTGCCTTGCGCATCCTCGCCGGGCTGCGTTCCGAAGGCGACGAACTGCTGGCGCTGATGGGCTGGCTGGTCAATCAGCTGCAACTGGCGCTGCGCCTGGCCAATGCCACCGATCTCGCCGCGCAGTTCCGCACCGAACGCCTGTGGCAGGCGCGCGAACAACTGTTCCGCCAGGCCCTGCGGCGTGCCCCGCGCGAGCACTGGCTGCAATGCCTGGCGCGTGCCTCGCGGATCGACCGCATGGTCAAGGGCCGCGAGCAGGGCGACCCATGGCAGGAAGCCGAGCGACTGATCGCCGCGATCGCCGAACCGCGCGCGGCGCGGGCGCTCGCCTGACTGACGTGCGGCTTCACCCGCGTGCGGGGGAAACTGCGGAGAGGTAGAGCTCTTGTCACCAATCACCAGCAACCCGCTCGCGATCTTCGGCGGCACCTTCGACCCGGTGCACCTGGGCCACCTCAGCGTGGCGTGGGAAGCCGCCGAATTGCTCGATGCGGAAGTGCGCCTGCTGCCCGCCAGCGTGCCGCCGCATCGTGGTGCGCCGGTTGCTTCGGCGGCGCAGCGCGTGGCGATCTTGCGTGCCGCATTGCACGGCCAGTCGCGGCTCACGCTGGACACGCGCGAACTGGATCGTGATGGCCCGTCGTTCACCATCGACACCTTGCACGAGCTGCGCTTGGAGCAGGGTGAACGTCCGCTGGTGCTGCTGCTCGGTGCCGATGCGTTTGCCGGCCTCGCCAGCTGGCATCGCTGGCGCGAACTGTTCGAGGCGGCGCATATCGGTGTGCTGAGCCGACCGGGAGTTTCCGCCGGCTTGCCGGACGAGCTGGAGCGCGAAGTGGCCGGCCGACGCATCGCCGACGCAGCGGGCTTGCGCGCGCTGCCCGCGGGCAAGGTCGTCGAGCTGGCGGTGACGCCGCTGGAAATCTCCGCCACCCGCATCCGCGAACTGCTCGCCGCCGGGCGCGATCCGCGCTACCTGTTGCCGACCGGGTTGTTCGACGATCCGGCCTTGCTGGCGCCGTACCGGGGTTAGCGCGCGCTCGTCGCCCACACGCTGTGGGGTGCTCCATCGCGACCGCGCCGGGCCGCGGTGCGGGCCAGCGAGGCGAAGCCGGCAGCCAGCGCCAGCGCGACGAGGTCGATGGCGAGCAGCGCGCCGTGCCCGGCCGCCGCACTGCGCCAGAACCACCAGCCGGTGGCGAGGCCATGCGCCAGCGGAATCAGCGCGGTGACGATCGCGGCCAGCCACAGCAGTTCCCGCGCGGCGCGCAGCGGCGCGCGCCAGGCTGCCCAGCCTGCGCACAGTGCCCAGCTGACGAAGCAGATCCAGCGTTCGCCGGTGCCGGTATTCCAGCCCAGCGCGGGCAGCAGCTGCGCCGCGACGAAGGTGGCGGAGATCGCCACGCAGACGCCGATGCAGACCCCCACGGTGGCGCGCGCCATGACGAGCGACGATCGCCCCTGCTCGGATTGCCGGCGTTTGCGCCGCGATTCGATCCAGAGCAGGTTGCCGGAGTAGAACAGGAAGGCGCCGCCCAGCCCGAGCAGGAAATACAGCCACTGCACCACGACGTTGCCGAAGTCGCCGAAATGCAGCGCGTACACCGCCGCCAGTACGGCGTGATTGGCGTCGCGGGCGCCGGGCAGCTGGGTGGCGAGCACGGCGCCGCTGACGGCGTCGAGCGCCACCGCACCGCTGCCCAGTCCGTGCGACGACCGCCCGGTGACCTCGACCACCGCATGCGCGTCGCCGGCATGCGCCAGCTTGAGGTAACCCGGCTCGAAATCGGCGAGGCCCCGGTCGCGCGCCACTTCGATCGAGCGCGCGTGCCAGCTCGCCAGTGGCGACAGCGGCCTGGCGATATCGGCTTTCTGCACGATCGGCGCGGTGTCCATCGCCGCGGGCGAGGCGGCCATCAGCTTGTCGCCGTAGATCAGCGGGTTCAGCGCCAGCATCAACACGAACAGCAGGCACAGCAGCGCGCCGGTGACCGCGAACACGATGTGGAACGGCAGGCTCAGCACGCCGATCACGTTGTGCGCGTCCTGCCAGAAGCGCTTGAGGTTGCGACCGGGGCGCAGTGCGAACAGGTCCTTGGCCAGCCGCGGCAGGTGGATCACGAAGCCGGACACCAGCGCGATGCCGTACAGCAGGCTGACCAGTCCCATCAGCCAGGTGCCGACGAGCGGAAGCCCCAGGGTGTAGTGCAGTTCGTTGACGAGCTCGGGCAGGCTGGCGCCCGGCGGCGTCGGGCTGCCGGCAAGGTGATCCGGCGTGGCGAATTGCCAGGTGCCGTGCGCGTCCTGCCAGTACGCGGTGGGCTGTGCCAGTTCGTAGCCGGGGAAGGTCATGCCCACGTGGTCGCGCGCTTCCGGGTGGCGCGCCAGCACACCGTCGAGCAGGCGTTGCGCGTCGTCGAGCGTGGCCGGGGCGGCGTCGACAGCACGCGGCGTCGACCATTGCTGCAGATCATGGTGGAACACCGTGATCGCCCCGGCGTAGAACGCCACGAACAGCGCGAAGCCGGCGACCATGCCCATCCATGAGTGCAGCGTGGTGAAGGTGCGCAAGGTGGCGGGTTTCAGTTTCATTCGGACGACCTCAACGTACCCAGCCGGACAGTTGCAGCAGCCACAGCAGGCCCAGCGCGGACAGCGCCAGCGCGCTCAGCCAACCCCATGCGCGAGCGCCGCTGGAGAACCGGAACGCACTGCAGACCACGCCGATCCATAGCGGGAAGAAGGCGGTCAGGCCGGCCAGCAGGGTCGACTCCCACGAGCCGGGCAGCAGCCAGCTGACCAGTCCGATCAGCGCGGCGGCGAGGAAAAAACCCGGCACGATACCGGCACTGGCGCGAGCCCACATCAGCCCTTCTCCGCCGTCGTCGTATCCGCGGCCAGCGTGCCGGTGAACAGGGCCAGGCATGGCTGTACGGCCAGCGCCAGCATCCAGCTGGCCAGCATGGCGCACAACCCGGCGGCGGCGCCGAGCACGCTGGTCCAGATCAGCAGCGACGACAGGGCCAGCACGAGGCCGGCGATGCGCGCAACGCGCGGCTTGCCACGCAGCGCGTTCCACATGCAATGCGGTGACGCGGCGTACATCGCGACGGCGGACAGTGCCGCCATCGCGAAGGCCGCCATGCTCGGCCAGGCGGTCATGCGCTTACCAGCGGTAACGCGCGCTGGCGGTAACCGTGCGCGCGTAGCCGTAGTAGCACCAGTAGGCGCTGTTGCAGACGGAGACGTATTCCTTGTCGGTGAGGTTCATCGCGTTCAACTGGAAGCGCCAGTTGCCCGTGTCGTAGTGCACGGCGGCGTCGAGCAGGGTGTACGAAGGCGTCTTCCAGTCGTTGTAGATGTCGCCATAGTGCTCGCCCACGTAGCGCACGCCGCCGCCGAAACCGAGTCCGGCCAGCGACCCGCCGACGATGGTGTAGTCGGCGCCCAGCGAGGCCTGCTGTTTCGGCAGCAGCGCGATCTGCTTGCCCAGCGACGGCAGGTCGTTGGTGCGGGTGACCTTCGAGTCGCTGTACGTGTAGTCGCCGTAGACGGCGAGGTTGGGGCCGATGTTCCAGCGCCCTTCCAGCTCGACACCGCGCAGGCGCGTCTCGCCCTGTTGCACCTGGTACAGCGTGTGGTTCGGGTCGATCGTGAGCGAGTTCTGCTGGGTGATCTGGTAGGCGGACAGGGTGAGCAGGCCGTTGCCGCCGGCCGGCTGGTACTTCAGGCCGGCTTCGTACTGGTCGCCCGTGGTCGGTTCGAACGCCTTGCCGGCGAAGTCGGTGCCGACGGTGGGCTGGAACGAGTGCGACCACGACACGTACGGCGCCAGGCCGTTGTCGAACAGGTAGTTGACGCCGATGCGGCCGGAGAACGCGTCGTCAGTCTGATGCGCGCTGCTCGCGCCGATGACGTTGTCGGTGTCGGTCTTCACGTGGTCCTGGCGACCGCCGAGGGTGATGCCCCAGCGGCCCAGCTTGATCTGGTCCTGCAGGTAGACGCCCAGTTGCGCTTGCGTCTGCACGGTGTGGCTGGTGTAGGCGGGAACCGTGACCGGGCTGCCGTAGACCGGAGCGAACACGTCCAGTCCGGCGACGTTGAAATCGAACGCGGAGGCGTAGTCGTCCTTCGCCCGGCGGTAGTCCACGCCGGCCAGCAGGACGTGCTGCACGCGCCCGGCGTCGAAGGTGTATTGCAGGTTGTTGTCGACGCCGAGCGTTTTGGTGTGGTTCTCGTTCGGGAACAGGTAGCGCAGCAGGGTGCGGCCGTCGCCGAGCAGGCCGAACGCGCCCACGTTGGCGCCGTTGTTGTCGACGTCGGCCTTGCCGTAGCGAAGGTTCTGGTTGAACGCCAGGCCGCTGGCGAAATCGTGGCGGAACTCGTAGCCGATCGATGCGATTTTCTTGTTGTAGTCGTTCTGCCCCGGTTCGCCGGTGAAGCGGTTGCGCGGAATCTTGCCGTTCGGGTTCGGCAGCAAGGTGCCCGACGCCGGCAGGAAGCCGCCGCCGGAGGCGGTGTCGGCTTTCTGGAAGTGCGACAGCACGGTCAGCGAGGTGCTGTTGTCGGGTTTCCAGGTCAGCGCCGGAGCGAGGTAATAGCGGTCGTCCTTGATGTAGTCGACCATGCTGTCGCTGTTGCGTGCCAGGCCGGTGAGCCGGTACAGCAGGGTGCCGGAGTCATTCAGCGGGCCGCCGAAGTCGAACGTGCCCTGGCGCAGGTCGAAACTGCCGAGCTCGACGCCCACTTCGTGCAGCGGCTGTTCGGTCGGCCGCTTGCTGACCATGTTCAGCATGCCGCCCGGCGGCATCGCGCCGTAGACCACCGACGACGGTCCCTTCAATACTTCCAGCCGCTCCAGCCCGTACGGTTCGATGCGGGTGAGCTCGGTGCCCGAGCCGGCCGGCAGGGCCAGGCCGTCCATGTAACGCGCCGGGGCGAAGCCGCGCACCAGCAGCCAGTCGCTGCGCGAGTCGGGACCGTAGCCACCGCCCTGCGCGCCGGCGGTGTACCACACCGCTTCCTCGATGCCATGGATGCCGCGCACGCGCATCTGCTCGTCGGTGATCACCGAGACCGACTGCGGAATCTCCACGATCGGGGTGTCGGTCTTGGTTACCGAATCGCTGTCCTTGGCGATCGGCGCGGTGACCTGCACGCCTTCGAGCGTGGTTGCCTTGCGCTGCGCCTCGGCGGCGGTACCGGTGTCGGCGGCATGCGCGGGCAACGCCAGCACGGCGAGCAGGGGAAGGACAGTCAGGGCACGACGAATGGCGCGCGGCAGCGGTGCAGCGACGGCGGATGCGGTCAGCAGTGACATGGAAAGCCTTGTGGACGGCGTGAATGGGCTGGCGTGTCGCGCGCAGTCGGCGGTGGTCGGAAAGCGACCAGCCCGGTTGTCATGCGATGGCTGTCTTTCTGCACCGACCGACGCCGGTCGCGGACGGCCACGAGGTGCCGTTCACCGCTGTCATCAGGTGAGAATGATTCTTATTGTAGGGGTTGGCGGTGGCGGACGGCAATGCCGCCGCACGCCGACCGCGCGGCACAGTGTCGCGGGAGCAGGGCTCAGGACTTGGTCAGCTGCCCCTGCACCTCGTTGATCGAATCGCGAATGCGCTTGCTGAAGACCGACTCGGCGTGATGGATCAGCAGCAGGTGTTCGGTGGCGCGGGTCATCGCGACATAAAGCAGGCGTGCCTCGTCGGCTTCGCTCTGGCCTTCCTTGGGCAAGCCGCCGATGCCGGGAATGATCACGAACGGGAATTCCAGCCCCTTGCTGGAGTGCATGGTGACCAGCTTGACGCTGTCCTCGACCACGAACAGGGTCTGCTTGCCGGCGTTGTCGGCGAGCCGGCTGGGGATGTCCAAGCGCGTGAGTACGTCGTGCAGCTTCTCGCCTTCCCACTGGTTGCGGTAGATCACCGCCATGTCGGAGTACGGACGGCCATGCGCGTGTTCGTCGCGCAGCCGGGCGACCAGCACATCCATCTGCGCGCGCGCGGTGTCGGTGCGTACCAGTTCGGGTACGGCACCGCGCCGGCCGGCGCTTTCCGGTGCGATCAGCGGCACGCCATCGCCGTCGGCATCATCGCTGCGCGAGACGAGCAGGTCCTGCGCGAAGCTGCGCGCCACCGAGAGGATTTCCAGCGTGTTGCGGTAATTGAGCTTGAGGATGGTGGTTCGCCCTTGCGCCTGCACGCCTAGGCTCTTCCAGCTGATCTTGCGGCGGTTCGGATTGCCGTAGATGTTCTGCGCGTCGTCGTACAGCACCAGCAGCGAGTTGGTGGCCGGGTCGATCATCTGCACGATCAGCTTGTACCAGTCCGGCTCGAAGTCGTGGCCTTCGTCGACCAGCACGGCGCCGTACTGGGCGCGCGGAATCTGGCCGCTGTCCACGCCGGCGATCACGGCCGGCGGCAACGCGTCGATGAAGGCCTTGCCGCTGCCGGGCGGCAGCGGTGCGTGGTACGCCACCAGCATCTTGCGGCACCACTTGTGGAAGTTGTAGACCTGAACTTTCTCGCTGAGGCCGCGTTCGCCGATGAGTTGTTCCAGTCGCGCGGCCAGCGTCTTGTTGTAGCAGAGCACCAGGATCGGCTTGGACATCTCGCGCGCCAGCTGCATCGCGCGGAAGCCGAGAATCATCGTCTTGCCGGAGCCGGCGACGCCATGGATGATCCGGTGCTCGTCGCCGATCGAGCGCGCCAGCTGTTCCTGCTGCGAGTCCATCACCTTGATCAGGTCGGGTATCTCCAGCGGCCGCACCGCGGCGTCGGTGGGGCCGAACAGGCCGAACTGGCCGCTGCCGGCCTCGACCCGCAATTCGGGGAACAGGTGCCAGCGCACGCGGTCGATCTGCGGCAGGGTGAGCGCCACCGGAAACACCTGCGGGAACATCGCCCACAGCCGCTCCTGGAACGCTTCGGCGTCGACCGTTTCATAGATTTCGTCGCGGCAGATCACCAGGTGCCCGGGCAGCACTTCATCCAGCGCGCCATCATCGAACTGCTTGCGCGTGATGTTGGCCAGCACCACACCCCACGCCCACGGCATGATCAGCTTGCCGGCATGACGCGAGCCCTCCGGATGGCGCAGCGCCTGATCGCGCTCCAGCACCACGCCGACTTCCAGCGCGTAGGCGCGTGCCTGCAGCAGCGGGTTGTTCTCCTTGATCAGGCCGCGCTCGGTGACCAGGGTGAACTGGGTGCTGTCGGCGTGGCGGATGGTGTCGGCTTTCCAGTCCTTCACCTCCAGCACCAGCAGGCCGCGGCGCGGGTGGAACACCACGAAATCCGGGTGCCGCTGCTTCACCCCGACCGGCACGTCGTACCACAGCAGGTAGTCGTCTTCGAGCTTCTGTTCCAGTCGTTCGGAGACGCGCTTTTCGCCGCCGGTCATGCGCGGCAGGCAACTGTTGCGGGTTGGGATGAGTGTTGCCACAGGCGCCCCTGGCTGACATGTCTGCCCGACGTTAGCCGATAGGACGGGACTGTCAATGCCGGGTCGGATGTCGGCGGTTACCGACACGTCGGCACGGAGTCTCTTGGGGAATCTATGCCCAGTGCTGCAACTGCTCCGGTGCCACGTCCATGCGTCGGCAGGCGCGGCTGGCGATACCGTCGCGCAGCGCGGCGCGGAACACCGGCGCCACCGTCCACAACGCATGCGCCGCCAACCGCGCCTGCCGTTGCTGCCGCGGCGTGCAGGCGAGCAACGCCAGCGCCCAATCCGGCAGCAGGGCACGGCCGGCGTGCAGGAACAGGTCGCGTGACGGGCCCGCCGCCGGCACCGGCAGGCGCACCTGCGAGAGCAGGCCCAGCACCACGCGCGAGCGTTCCGTGTACGCCAGTTCGGGCCGGATGCGCCGGAAGTAGTCGGCCACTTCGTGTTCGGAAGCGGGCACGCCGCGAGCGCCGAGCGCCTCGGCGATCCGCCGCACCTCGTCGTAATAGCGATCGGCTGCGCCGGGCGGCATGGCGACATGGCTGTAGCGGCGGTATCCCTGCAGGAAGCAGTACGCCTCGCTGACGTGCACCCAGGTCAGCAGGTCGGGGTCGTTCGCCGAATACGGGCGGCCGTCTTCGCCCTGTCCGGTGATGTGGCCGTGGATTAGTCGCACGTGCTCGATCAACGCTTCGGCCTGCGCGCGCGGCGCGTAGGTGGTGCCGCCGACGAAGGCGGTGGTGCGGCGCAGCCGGCCGAGCAGGTCGCCGCGAAAATTGGAGTGGTCCCACACCCCGGCCAGCGCCAATGGGTGCAGGGTCTGCAGGGTCAGCGCGGCGAGGCCGCCGGCGAGCATGCCGGGGAAATCCGCATGCACGCGCCAGGTCGCGCTGTGCGGCCCGAACAGGCCGGGGTCGCCGTGCGGGTGGTCGTAGTCGAGGCTGCCGGTGTCGGCGCGCGGGAAGGCGCTGAGTACCCAGCGGCGGATCGGTTCACGGGCGGGGCGGAGGAGCAGGTCGAAGGGCGAGGGCATGCATGCAGTCTATCGTCTGCATGCGGCGGAGTTTGATTTGGACGTCCATTGTGTTATCTATGTCGCCATGCATTCCGCCACCGCCCGCCTGTATTTCTGGTTTTACGGCTATCCGAAGCCAACGGCGGCGGCGCGGGCGCGATCGTTTTGAACTGATCGACACAACCCCACCGAACCGCCAGCATCCCTGGCGGTTTTTTTTTGGCCGCCGTCCGGGAACCCCACCAGGAGAGCCGCCATGAATCCCACCGATGACTTGCGCATCCGCGCCATCACCCCGCTCAGCACACCGGCCGACATCATCCGCGACTGCGCGGCCACCGACGCGGCGATGGCCACGGTGGAGGCTTCGCGCCAGGCGCTGCACGGCATCCTTTCCGGCAGCGACGACCGCCTTGCGGTGGTGATCGGCCCGTGCTCGATCCACGACACCCGCGCCGCGCTGGAGTACGCCGCGCGGCTGGCGCCGCTGCGCCGCGAACTGGGCGATGCGCTGGAGATCGTGATGCGCGTGTACTTCGAGAAGCCGCGCACCACGGTGGGCTGGAAGGGGCTGATCAACGATCCCGACCTGGACGGCAGCTTCCAGATCAACAAGGGCCTGCGCCTGGCGCGCGGCCTGCTGCGCGACATCAATGAGCTGGGCGTGCCGGCCGGCTGCGAGTTCCTCGACATGATCACGCCGCAATACATCGCCGACCTGGTGGCGTGGGGCGCGATCGGCGCGCGCACCACCGAGAGCCAGGTGCATCGCGAACTGGCCTCGGGGCTGTCCTGCCCGGTCGGTTTCAAGAACGGCACCGACGGCAACGTGAAGATCGCGGTGGATGCGGTGCAGGCCGCCGCGCAGCCGCATCATTTCATGGCGGTGACCAAGGACGGCCAGGCCGCCGTGGCCACCACCAGCGGCAACGGCGACTGCCACGTGATCCTGCGCGGCGGCAAGCTGCCGAACTACGACGCGGCCAGTATCGACGCCGCCTGCGCCGCGATCGGCAAGGCCGGCTTGCCGGCGCAGGTGATGATCGACGTCAGCCACGCCAACAGCGGCAAGCAACCGGAAAACCAGCCGCGGGTGATCGAGGACATCGCCGCGCGGATCGCCACCGGCGAAGCGCGCATCCTCGGCGTGATGGTGGAAAGCCATCTGCTCGGCGGGCGCCAGGAACTGCAGCCGGGCCAGCCGCTGCGTTACGGCCAGAGCATTACCGACGGCTGCATCGACTGGGACAGTTCGGTGCACGTGCTGCAGCGGCTGGCGCAGGCGGTGCGCCAGCGACGCGGCGCCGCCGAACCCGTGCGCCCCGCGGAGGCCGTCGCCTGAGTCAGCCCAGCAGGCGCGCGTCCAGCGTGATCGCGGCCTTCAGCACCTTGGAAACCGGGCAGGCCAGCTTGGTCGCCTGCGCGACCCCGTCGAACGTGGCCGCGTCGGTGCCGGGCACCTTCGCTTCGCAGCTCAGGTGTACCGCCGTGATCGAGAAGCCGTCACCGTCCTTGTCCAGCGTCACCACCGCCGTGGTGTCGATGCTTGTCGGCGGTGAGTCCGGCATTGCCCAGTCCCAGCGACAGTGCCATCGAGTAACAGCCGGCGTGCGCCGCCGCGATGAGTTCCTCCGGGTTGGTGCCGGGGCCGTCCTCGAAACGCGACTTGAAACCGTAGGGAGCCTCGCTCAGCACGCCGGTCTCGGTCGAGATCGTGCCCTGGCCGTCCTTGATGCCGCCGGACCAGTGGGCGGATGCGGATTTCTTCATGGGGTTCTCCAGCGCAACGGTGGGGACAAGTGTTCACTGTGCCCGACGGCTCATGCAGCGGGCGCGAATAAAAAAGTGGCCGGGTTTCACATCTGGTTGCCTCGTGCAGGCCGTATGCTCGCGGTTTGCCTGAGGTCCGGAGCGCGCATGCCGTTTGCCATCCAGCACGATCGCAAGGCCCAACGCTTTCGACACCGAGGTGGACGGTGCGCAGTGCGGGCTCGACTACAGCCTGGCGTCTGCCGTGATGACGATCACCCACACCGGCGTACCGCCCGAAGTAGGCGGTCGCGGCATCGCCGCGGCCTTGGTGCAGGCGGCGCTGGACACCGCCCGCGCGGAAGGCTGGAAGGTGGTGCCGGCGTGCTCCTATGCTGCCGTGTGGATGCAACGGCATCCGGACTATCACGACCTGCTCGGCTGAGACCCGGGCGCGGAGGCATGCATGGACAAACCATCGGCACAGGCGGAGCCGGCCCCGATCAGGCCGCGTGGCTGGCGACCGTGGCATTTCGTCAAGGCTCGGCCGTGGCTGATCCTGTCGCTGGTCATTTTCGTGGGCGCGGCCGCCGTGCTGTCGTGGGGCTACGGGTTGCGCCTGGCCAGTGCGGTGCTGTTCGGTTTCGACTTGGCCGCGGTGGTCTATCTGGGCATCCTGGCGCAACTGTTCAACCGGGCCACGCCGAGCCACATGCGCAGCCAGGCGCAGGCGCTGGATACCGGGCGCTGGGGCGTGCTGTGGGGCGGCGTGGTGCTGTCCGCGGTGGTGCTGGCGGCGCTGGGCAACGAGTTGCATGCGGCCAGGGGCGGTGGCGTGCTGGAGCTGGCGGCCGGCGTGCTCAGCGTGATCCTCAGCTGGCTGTTCCTCAACGTGATGTTCGCGGTGCACTACGCGCACGGTTACTACGGCAATCTCGGCGACAAGCACGCGGGCCTGGAATTTCCCGATACGCCGAAACCCGACTACTGGGATTTCGCCTATTTCTCCATCGTGATCGGCATGACCTTCCAGGTTTCCGACGTGCAGATCACCAGCCCGTACCTGCGTCGCGTGGTGTTGCTGCACAGCGTGATCGCGTTCTTCTTCAACGTGTTCATCATCGCGATCACGGTGAATATCGTGGCCGGGCAGGGCGGCTAGGTCGTCCATGAGCACATCCTTCGCCAGCCGGCTCGGCATCGAGCACCCGCTGATCCAGGCCCCGATGGCCGGGTCGACGTCGCCCGCGCTGGTGGCCGCGGTGTCGAATGCCGGCGCGCTGGGATCGCTCGGCGCCGGTTACCTGGAGCCGCAGGCGATCCTCGACCAGGCGGCGCAGATCCGTGCGTTGGGCGATCGGCCGTATGCCATCGGCCTGTTCGTGCTGCCGGATGAATTCGAGGCCGACATGGTGGCGGTGGCGAAGGCGCGGCAGCAGCTCGACGCGCTGATGGCGCGCGAAGGTCTCGATGTGCGCACCAGTCTGCCGGCGCGCTGGGCGCCACGTTTCTCCGAACAGTTCGCCGCGCTGTGCGAGGCGCGTCCCGCGGTGGCGAGTTTCGCATTCGGGGTGATCAACCCGACGCAACTGCGCGAGCTGCGCCAGCGCGACATCTGCGTGATCGGCACCGCCACCACGGTGGCCGAGGCGCGCGCCTGGGCCGACGCCGGCGCCGATGCGGTTTCCATGCAGGGCGCCGAGGCGGGCGGTCATCGCGGCACCTTCCTGCACGAAGCCGAGGACGCGATGATCGGCCTGTTCGCCTTGCTGCCGCTGGCGGTGCGTGCGCTGCAGATCCCGGTGATCGCCGCCGGCGGCATCATGGACGGCCGCGGCATGCTGGCGGCGGAAGTACTCGGTGCGGCGGCCAGCCAGCTCGGCACCGCCTTCCTCACCTGTCCGGAATGCCCGGCGGCGGAGGCCTGGAAGCAGGACCTGCCAAGAGTCGAGGAGCACCAGGTCGCCACCATCCGCGGTTTTTCCGGCCGCGCCGCCCGCGGCCTGCGCAATCGCTTCGTGGAGGCGATGCCGCAGGCGGCGCAGGGCCTGCCGTATCCGGTGCTGAACGCGCTTACCGCACCGCTGCGCCGCGCGGCTGCACAGGCCGGGCGCGGCGACCTGCTTTCCGAGTGGTGCGGCCAGGCCGCTGCCCTGGTGCGTCCGCAACCGGCCGCCGAACTGGTCGCGCGGCTGATGCACGAGTACCGGCTGGCGAAAAGGGCGCTGGCGCATTGACGGTTCCGGCCCCGGCCGGACGGGTTGACTTGCCGCTACGGCTGGGCGGTTATACTGCGCCCGCGCCATCTTGCGCTGCGATTCCGCATCGAGGCCTTCCCTCTTGAGTACTGCCCGTACCAACAAGTCCGTTACCACGGCCACCCTGCGCAAGTCGGTCATCGACGCGCTCGAAGAACTGAAAGCCAAGGACATCCGCGAGATCGATGTCCGCGGCAAGACCTCCATCGCCGACCTGCTGGTCATCGCCTCCGGTACCTCGGCACGCCACGTCAAATCCATCGCCGACGAAGTGGGCAAGTTCGCCAAGAAGGCGGGCGTGTTGCCGCTGGGTGTGGAAGGCGAGACCGAGGGCGAATGGGTACTGGTCGATCTGGGCGACGTGATCGTCCATGTGATGTTGCCGCGCATCCGCGAGTTCTACGGCCTGGAACGGCTGTGGACGGTGGGTGACCACGGCCACGAAGTCGACGCCGCCCAAGCCGGCTGAGCCGGCTTCCCGGCATGCGCGCACGCCTGATCGCGGTCGGTGAACGCATGCCCGGCTGGGTGGCGGAAGGCTTCGCCGAATACCGCAAGCGGCTGTCGCATGAGCTGCCGCTGGAATTGATCGAACTGAAACCCGGCATCCGCGGCAAGGGCCGCGACGATGCGCGGGCGATCCAGGACGAAGGCGCTGCGATCCTCGCGGCGCTTGCCGCATGACGTCCATGTGGTTGCTCTGGATGGCCGCGGCAAAACCTGGTCCAGTGAGGAACTGGCCGCGCAGCTGGCGAAGTGGCGCATGGCCGGACGCGACCTGGCGTTCCTGATTGGCGGTCCGGACGGCCACTCACCCGAGGTGCTGGCGCGCGCCGATCAGCGCTGGTCGCTGGGCCCGCTGACCTTGCCACACATGCTGGTGCGGCTGGTGCTGGCCGAGCAGTTGTACCGCGCCACCACGATCATGGCCGGGCATCCGTACCATCGGGGCTAGGCCGGTTTCGGAAAGTATCGGGTTGGTTCGCTGCTTTTTTGAGACCACCGGGGACGTATGCGATGCTTTGCCCGCCCTCACTCGCGCCGGCATCGTCATGTCCTTCAGCATCCGACAAGTCACCCTCCACGATATCGACGTACTGGCGCCGCTGTTTGACGGCTATCGCCAGTTCTACGGTCAGCCGGCCGATCTGGCGCGGGCGCATGGTTTTCTGGCCGAGCGCATCCACCAGCGGGAATCGCTGATCCTGCTTGCGCGGGACGAGCACGGCGAGGGACTGGGCTTTACCCAGCTCTATCCGCTGTTTTCCTCAGTGCGCACGGTGCGCACATGGTTGCTCAACGACTTGTTTGTCGCGCCATCGGCACGCCGCCAGGGCGTGGCGTCGGCACTGCTCGGTGCAGCCGCGGAGCATGCGCGTGCACTCGGCGCGGCGAGCCTGTCGCTGTCGACGGCCCTGGACAATGTGCCGGCGCAGGCGCTGTACGAGGCGCTGGGCTGGCAGCGTGACCGCCAGTTCTGCGAGTACCACCTCAGCCTGTGAACTCCATGTCGACCGTGCTTCACCTCGCGTCGCAGTCGCCGCGTCGCCGCCAGTTGCTGGGCCAGCTCGGCGCGGATTTCACCGTACTCGACGTCGAGGTGCCGGAGCGTCGCGCGCCGGATGAGTCGCCGCGGGACTACGTGAGCCGGGTGGCGCGCGACAAGGCGCGTGCGGGCCTGGCCAGCCTCGGCGCCGAGCCGGGCGCCGTCGTGCTCGGTGCGGACACCGAAGTGGTGTTGGACGATGAGGTGTTCGGCAAACCGCAGGATGCCGATGACGCCGCGGCAATGCTGCGTCGCCTGTCCGGGCGCACGCACGACGTGATCTCGGTGGTGTGGCTGGTCGATGCCGTCCGCGAACAATGCGCGGTGTGCACGTCGCAGGTGCGCTTCGCCACGCTGGATGCGCCGACCATCGCGGCCTATGTCGCCACCGGCGAGCCCTTCGGCAAGGCCGGCGGATACGCGATCCAGGGTGGCGGTGCGGTCCTGGTCGAACATCTGGCCGGCAGCTACAGCGGGGTGATGGGGCTGCCGCTGTTCGAGACGGCACGCTTGCTGCGGAGTGCCGGCATCGGCATGGGGTAGCGCGGTCAGGTCACCACGAACCAGGCCGCCACGGCCAGTACGTTGTTGACGGCGTGCGCCAGCACGCACGGCCAGATCGACGCCGAGTACAGCCGCAGCCATGCCAGCATCAGCGCCAGCAACAGCAGGTTGGGCACGGCGTACCACTGGTAGTCCAGGCCTGGCAGGTGGATCAGCGCGAACAGCAACGAGCTGATCGCCACGGCCCAGCCGACGTGCCAGCGCCGCAGCAGGGCCGACAACAACACGCCGCGGAACAGCAGCTCTTCCAGCAGCGGCCCCACGCATACCACCACCAGCACCAGCGGAATGCGTAGCGCCAGCGGGGTGGCGCCGCCGAGCTGGCGAATATCCTGGGTCACTGCGTGGCCGTGCGCCAGCCATTGGGTCAGCAGCCCGCCCAGGACCGGCGCGGCCAACCCGGCCGATACGGCCAGCGCGAAAAACAGCGGATGGCGGGGTGCGGCAAAGCCGAAACCCGGCGGGCGCGGCAGTGACCACAGCGGTTTCCATTGGCGATGCACCAGCCACAGCGTCAGTGGCGCCGCCACGCCGAGCGAGAACATCGCCAGCAATGCCTGCGTGGCGGGCCGCTGCAGCACGCTGCCGATGGCGGTTTCGAGACCGGCGGCACCGTGGCCGCCGAAGAAGACCACGGCACCGACCGCCAGCACGAACACGGTGCCGGCCACGAATTGCAGTGCGAAATAGGTCGCGATCAGTCCGGCGCTCGGCCACAGGCCCGGTGCCGGCGTTTCGGTATGCGCTGCAGGCGGTGGCGATGGCGACGGAGAGGCTTCGGTACAGCGGACTTCCATGCGGACTCATGCCTGGCAGGTTGCGGACGGGCGACTGGAACGGACGCCGCAGACGGCAGTCATCGCGGCCAAGCTAGTGCCTTGCGGTGCGCCTGTGCAATCCTGCCGTTCGACAGGGGGATGTCGGTTCACGTCTTGCAACGCGGGCGCGTCCCGATAACCTCGGCGCTGCAGGCGATCACAGGGGAGTGTCGATGGCTACCGATTTTGGCAGGACTGCCACTGATTACGCGCGTCACCGGGCCGGGTTCCCGGAGGCCTTTTTCGAACGCATTTTTGCCGACGGCAGCGTGCGCAAGGGCGACATCGTACTCGACCTTGGCACCGGTACCGGCACCGTCGCACGCGGCCTGGCCATGCGTGGCTGCGCGGTGACCGGGCTGGATCATTCCGCGCCGCTGCTGGCGCAGGCCGCGGAACTCGACCGCGCCGCCGGCGTGCAGGTGAAGCAGGTGCGTGCGCGGGTCGAGAATGCCGAGTTCGCGCCGGCCTCGTTCGATGTGATCACGGCTGGCCAGTGCTGGCACTGGTTCGACCGTGCGCGCACCGCCGCCCTGCTGTGCAGGTGGCTGCGGCCGGGCGGGCGCCTGCTGATCGCGCATTTCGACTGGGTGCCGCTGAACGGCAACATGGTGCAGGACACCGAGCGGCTGATCCTCAGCTACAACCCTGCCTGGACCCTGCACAGCGGCAGCGGCCTGTATCCGGCCTGGTTGAAGGACGTGGCCGAAGCCGGCTTCACCGATTTGCGCACCTGGTCGTTCGACCTGGACGTGCCGTACAGCCACGCGGACTGGCGTGGCCGCATTCGTGCCAGCGCCGGCATCGGTGCCACGCTGGATCCGGTCAAGGTGCAGCATTTCGATGCCGAGCTGGCCGGCATGCTGGCCGCGCGCCACGTGTTGGAACCGATGGCGGTACCGCATCGCGTGTGGGTGCTGAGCGCCATCGTGCCGGGTCCGCCCGGCTGAACCCCCGCCGGCCGGCGCTCAGCCGACCAGCATCGCCCGGCCAACGCCGAGGCATGCCATCACCAGCAGGGCGGCCCAGCCGAGCATGCCGACCAGGTAGCCCGGGCCGCGTTTGGCCGGATCCTTCAGATAGGCCAGCGCGTACCACACGCGGCCGACGATCCAGACCAGTCCGGCCACGCCGGCCCAGCCGCTGAAGCCGTAATGCGCCGCCAGCCACAACGTGGGCAGGAACATCACCGTTTGCTCCAGCGTATTCATCTGCACCCGATAGGCGCGCTCGAACGCCGGATCGCCGCTGGTCGCCGGTGCCTTGATGCCGTACTTGCCGCGGGCGTGACCTACAGCCCACATGGTGCCGAACTGCAGCAGGATGGTGAGCAGGGTAACCAGGGCGGGCAGATGGGTCATGCCGGAATCCTCACAAAGGGTCGCCTACTTTAACTGCGGCGCGCGCGTGGCGCTGCCGAGGGTGACGCGTTATCGTCGCCACGCGGCATCCGGGTGCATGCACCAGTCAGCGAGGTACGTATGGATTGGCGAAAAGGCGGCAGCAGCCGCAACGTCGAGATCGACAGTGGCGGTGGCGGCCGGCGTTTCGGCGGCGGTCGCGGCATGGGCGTGGGCACCATCGTGGTGCTGGCGATCATCGGCTGGGTATTCTTCAAGAACCCGCTGGCGTTGCTCGACCAGGGCGGCACCCAGGTGGGGGCGCCGACGCAGACCGGCGCGCCGGCCGAGGTCGACCCCGAGCAACAGGCCTTCGTCAGCGCGATCCTGCATTCGACCGAACAGACCTGGGGCGAGATCTTCCAGGCGCACGGCGCAAGTTATGTCGAGCCCAAGCTGAACCTGTTCAGCGGCAGCGTGAACACGGCTTGCGGCGGTGCCAGCGCGGCGGTGGGGCCGTTCTATTGCCCGAGTGACCAGAAGGTGTATCTGGACGTGGCGTTCTTCCGGCAATTGCAGGACGAGCTGCACTCCTCCGGCGACTTTGCCCGCGCCTACGTCATTGCGCACGAGATCGGTCATCACGTGCAGAAGCTCACCGGCGTATTCGACAAGGTCGACCAGGCCCGGCGCCGCGGGGTGCCGATGGACGGCGCCGACGGCCTGTCGGTGCGACAGGAGCTGCAGGCCGATTGCTATGCGGGCGTATGGGCCAACCACAGTCAGCAGAGTCTGAACTGGCTGCAGCCGGGGGATATCGAAGAGGCGCTCAATGCGGCCAGCCACATCGGTGACGATACCTTGCAGCAACAGGCGCAGGGTCGGGTGCGGCCGGACACGTTCACCCACGGCACCTCGGCGCAACGCGTGAAGTGGTTCAAGACCGGCTTCGCCAGCGGCGATATCACCCAGTGCAATTCTTTTGCCGGTGCGCCCTGAGGAAAAATGCCGGTGGCGTCATGGTGTTGTCGAAGGCCCGCTGCACGGCGGGCCTTCGACGCTTTAGAATCTGTGAGCTGCGTGCCGCGGGGTGCGCCTGGTCAATTCGATGCTGCATCCCTGCCTGCGCTGCGGTGCCTGCTGCGCCTTCTTTCGCGTAGCCTTCCATTGGTCGGAGACGGAAGCTTTCCTCGGTGGCCATGTGCCGCCGGAACTGACTGAAAAGCTTGATCCGCACCGGGTGGCGATGCGCGGCACCTATGCCGCGCCGACGCGTTGCGTGGCCTTGCAGGGCACGGTGGGCGAAGCGGCGCATTGCGGCATTTACCCGCAACGACCGTCGGTGTGCCGCGAGGTGCAGCCGTCATGGGAGTTCGGCGCAGCCAGCCCGCAATGCGACAAGGCGCGCCTTGCGCATGGCTTGCCGCTGCTGGTGCCCGAGGACTGGCTCGATCCGTTCGATGCCGGCGAACCGCCGCTGCCGCAGAGCGCCTGAGTCGCAAGCGGGCTTCCGTCAGGGAGCGTACGCGGGCCGGCCCAGGCCGAAGCGCAGCGGGTCGAGCAGGGCGCCGTAGCGGGCAGCGCGGGCGGTGTCGCGTTGCAGCGGCTGGCGCACCTGGGCGGCGCTGGCGGTGCGCACGTTGCGCGTCGCGTGTTGATGGTCGAGGCAGGCGTGGTCGAAGGGCAGGCCGCAGAACGCCAGCAAGTCACGGATCTCGTGCTCCGGTTCGGCCAGCAGTGACTCGTAGCGTTGGACGCGGATGCGCTGCGGCGCGGCCGCCTGCCACGCATCCATGATCCGCTCGTAATCACGGGTGTAGGCGGCGATGTCGGTGAGCGTGCAGGCGAAATGCGGCAGGCGGTAGAACTGCTGCTTGTAGCAGGACCAGCCAGCTTCCAGCGCGTCGCGGCGGGCATCGACGATGTGCGCGCCGGGCAGCATCGCACCCAGCACGCCGGCGAGCAGCCAGTTCGATGGAAGCTTGTCGGTATGTCGCGGTTTGTGTTGGCGCCAGCGCGCGGTGAGCTCGAGGTAACGCCGGCCCAGGCGCTGCCATTCTTCGGCCGTGGCGGCACCGATCCATTGCAGCAAGGATTGCTGCCGTCGCGTGGATTCCTCGGCGATCACCTGTTCCAGTTCGGACAGTTCGCTGGCGCCTTCGACATCGGGATGGGCCGCGAGGATCTGTTCGAACAGGGTGGAGCCGGAGCGCGGCAGCCCGACGATGAAGATCACCTCGTGGCCCAGCCCGGCATCCGGCGGCGCGGGTAGTCCGCTCGAGGCAGCGAACATGGACTCGGCATGCGCGCGGAAGGCGCCGGCGTTCCATGGCTTGAGCTGGCGCAACTCGGCGTTCGCCTTGTTCAGTGCGGCAAAGGCCTGTTCGTAGCGGCCCTGGTCCTCGCACAGCTTGCCCAGCGCGAAGCCCATCGCAATGCGGTCGGCCGGATCCAGTCCACCCGGGCGCAGCGCCGCGACCAGCTGCTCGCGGTCGGTGTCCGACAACGGCCGCGTCTTCATGTTGGCCAGTCCGCGCCAGGCATCGCCGCAGGCGGGATGCAATGCCAACGCGGCGCGATAGCGCGCGTCCGCTTCGTCGAAGCGGCCCGCATGTACCAGCGCGTCGCCGAGCAGGATCAGTGCGGGCAGAAAATCCGGAGCCAATGCGCGCGCGCGCTGCAGCGCCTCGATCGCCGCGGTGGTGTCGCCGTGCAGTTGCAGGTTGCGGCCCAGGTTGAACCACGGCATCGGCGCATCGGGTGCGAGCGCGCAGGCCTGCCACCAACTGCCGAAGGCAGCGTCCATGTCGCCCGCAGCCTGCTGCACGTTGCCCAGGTCGGAATGGGCCAGCGCGTAGTCCGGCCATTGCGTGATGGCGCGTTGCAACGCGAGGCGGGCGTCGTCGTGGCGCCGTGCACGGGCGTGCAGGATGGCGTACAGCCGCAGCACCTCGGGGTGCTCCGGCGCCAGTCCAAGTGCCGTATCCAGCGCCTGTCGCGCCACCGCCTCGGCGCCATCGCGGATCGCGTGCGCTGCCATCCGCAGCTGCTGCACCGCCGCCGGCGCGAGTCCGTCGAGTCGCGGTTCGGCGCTGCTGCGTGAACGATGCTCGGCGGTGCGGCTGGACATGCGGTGGTTTCGCAGCGGTGACGACGCGGCGATGTTACGTCGTCGCGCCGCCGCTTATCGAGTGGCGCGAGACAAGGCGGTTACTTGCGCCGCGGCGGCGGCTTGCCGCCGGCGGGGCGTGGCTTGAAGCCAGCGGGCTTCTTGAAGCCGCCCGGCTTGTGCGCGGGCGGAGCGCTGGTGCCGGTGTCGCTGCCGTCCCACTCGTGGATGCGCAGCTGCTGCTGCACCACCCATACCTTCTTCAGGTGCTCGAACACTTCCTTCGGCATGCCGTCGGGCAGGTCGATCAGGCTGTAGTGGTCGCGGATGCTGAGGCGGCCGATGAACTGGCTGTCCAGGCCGGCCTCGTTCGCGATCGCACCGATGATGTTGCCCGGCTTCACGCCGTGCTCGTGACCGACCTCGACGCGATACGTGCGCTTGCCTTCCTCGGTGGCATGCGCGCGTACCGGGCGATGGCCGAAGTCACGCGGCGGCGCCTGCTCGTGCCCGGCATGCTCATGCGCGGCGTGTTCGCGTGGCCGCTGGTCGTGCGACCTGGACTCGCGCGGCTGATGACTGGCAGCCGTGGTTTCGCGCGCATGCGGCGGGCGCCGCTCGCTGCTCATGCGTTCGCGCGGGGTCGCGCGCTCGACGCGCTCGCGCGTTGCCGGTTCGTATTTCTCGCGCTTCGGCGGCGGGACCAGCAGCAGCGGCTGGTCGCCCTGCGCGATGCGTGCCAGCGCGGCGGCGATCTCGATCGCCGGCACGTTGTGTTCCTGCTCGTACTGCTCGATCAGTTTCTGGAACTGGCCGAGGTCGCCCTGCGCCAGCATGTCGCTGATGCGCTGCTTGAACTTGCCGATGCGCACGTCGTTGACCACGTCGACCGACGGCAACTGCATCTGCTCGATCGGCTGGCGGGTGGCGCGCTCGATCGCGCTCAGCATGCCGCGCTCGCGCGGACTGACGAACAGGATCGCCTCGCCGCTGCGCCCGGCGCGACCGGTGCGGCCGATGCGGTGCACGTAGCTTTCGGTGTCGTACGGGATGTCGTAATTCAGCACGTGGCTGATGCGATCCACGTCGAGGCCGCGCGCGGCCACGTCGGTGGCGACCAGGATGTCGAGCTTGCCGTCCTTCAGTTGCTGGATGACCCGCTCGCGCTGCGGCTGGGCGATGTCGCCGTTGATCGCGGCGGCAGCCAGGCCACGCGCCTGCAGCTTGCCGGCCAGTTCCTCGGTGGCCTGCTTGGTGCGCGCGAAGATGATCATCGCGTCGAACGGCTCGGCTTCGAGGATGCGCGTCATCGCATCCAGCTTGTGCATGCCGCTGACGAACCAGTAGCGCTGGTGGATGTTCGGCGTGGTGGTGGTGGAGGACTTGATGATGACCTCGACCGCGTCTTTCAGATGGCGCTGCGCGATCTTGCGGATCACCGACGGCATCGTCGCCGAGAACAACGCGACCTGGCGCTCGGGCGGGGTGGCCTGCAGCACCTTCTCGACGTCGTCGATGAAGCCCATGCGCAGCATTTCGTCGGCTTCGTCGAGCACCAGGTACTTCAGTTCGGACAGGTCCAGCGTGCCCTTGTCCATGTGGTCGATGACGCGGCCGGGCGTGCCCACGATCACCTGCACGCCGCGCTTGAGCGCATGCAATTGCGGGCCATAGCTCTGGCCGCCGTAGATCGGCAGCACCTGCAGACCGGGCAGGTAGCACGGCGTAACGCTGGAATGCCTCGGCCACCTGGATCGCCAGTTCGCGCGTGGGCGCCAGCACCAGCGCCTGCGGCTTGCCGGGCTTCAGGCTGATCCGCGACAGGATCGGCAGCGCGAACGCGGCGGTCTTGCCGGTGCCGGTCTGCGCCTGGCCGAGCACGTCGCGGCCTTGCAGCAGCGGCGGAATGGTGGCGGCCTGGATCGGCGAGGGTGATTCATAGCCGACATCGGCCAGCACGCGCAGCACGTCAGGGTGCAGCGCGAGTGCGCCAAAACCGGACGGCACCGGGGCGTTGTCGGAAACGGGGGATGACATGGGGGGTACCTCGGAACAGATGGCAGCGCCGGGAATGCGACGCGCGGATCGGTAATTCTACCAGTGTCCACGGCTGCTGCGTGGTGATGCTGGCTGAACGCGAACCATGCTGGCACACGGTTATGCTTGGCATCGGCCTCTGCCAGAAAACGGAAAGACCACCATGGACATGCTCGAAACCATCGCCGAACAACGCCTGCATGGCGGCGTGCAGGGGTTCTACCGGCATCACTCGGAAGCCTGCGCCGGACCGATGCGCTTTGCCGTGTACCAGCCGCCGCAGGCTGCGCGGCAGGTTTGCCCGGTGCTGTATTTCCTGGCCGGACTGACCTGCACCGAGGAAACCGCCACGATCAAGGCCGGCGCACAGCGGCTGGCCGCCGAGTTGGGCCTGGTGCTGGTGATGCCCGATACCAGTCCGCGCGACACCGGTATCGAAGGCGCCACCGGCGACTGGGAGTTTGGCGAGGGCGCGGGGTTCTATGTCGACGCCACCGCGGCGCCGTGGTCGTCGCGCTTCCGCATGCACAGCTACGTGGCGGACGAATTGCCCGCACTGATCGGTGCACGGTTTCCGGTGGATACCGCGCGCAGCGGCATTTGCGGCCACTCGATGGGCGGGCATGGTGCGCTGACCATCGCGCTGAAGCATCCGACGCGTTATCGCTCGGTGTCGGCGTTCGCACCGATCGTGGCGCCCAGCCAGGTGCCGTGGGGGCGCAAGGCCTTGCCGCGCTATCTCGGCGACGATCCGCGAGCCTGGGCCGACTACGATGCCTGCGAGCTGGTGCGGAGGCAGACCTTCGGCGGCACGATCCTGATCGACCAGGGCGAGGCCGACCAGTTTCTGGAGGCCCAGCTGAAACCCGAGCTGTTCGATCAGGCTTGCGCCGAAGCAGGGCAGCCGCTGCTGCTGCGACGGCATGTCGGCTACGACCACAGCTACTGGTTCATCACCAGCTTCGTCGACGATCATCTGCGCCACCATGCGGCGGCGCTGGGTTTGGCGTGAATTCCGCCATGATCTGAAACGCCGGGCGATTCCGCTTCCCGCAAACGAATGTGGCGGCCCTGGGGCCGCCACATTCGGTATGGCTGGAGCGATCGCTCAGGCCTTGGCGGCCGGACGATGGCTCGAGCGGCGCCGCTGGTTGCCGGCGGCGTGTTCGCCGCGACCCTGTGGCGCATAGCCATTGGGCCGTGCCGCGCCGGCGGGCTTGCCCTGACGCGGTGCCCGCTGCTGCTGGCGCTGACCACCGCCGCCCTGCTTCGGACGCGGTGCGCCGGCATCCATGCGCAGCGGCGTAGACGGCTCGTAGCCGGCTACCGGCGTGATCGCGATGTCCTGCTTCAGCAGCTTGCGGATGTCGAACAGCAGGCCGCTTTCGTCATGGCTGACCAGCGACAGGGCGAGGCCTTCCATGCCGGCACGGCCGGTGCGGCCGATGCGGTGCACGTAATCCTCGGCGACCGACGGCAGGTCGAAGTTGATCACGATCGGCAACTGCTCGATGTCGATGCCGCGGGCGGCGATGTCGGTGGCGACCATCACCGTGACGCGGCCGCTCTTGAAGTCGCTGAGAGCACGCGTGCGGGCGTTCTGGCTCTTGTTGCCGTGGATCGCGGCGCTGCGCAGGCCGGAGGCATTGAGGAAGGTGACCAGTTTGTCGGCGCCGTGCTTGGTGCGGCTGAACACCAGGGTCTGGCGGCGGCTGTCCTGCGACAGCACGTGCAGCAGCAGGTCGCGCTTGCGCGAGGCGTCGACCGGATGCACCTGATGGCTGACCAGGGTGGTTACGGTGTTCGGTGCCGAGACCGAGATCTCGCGCGGGTTGTGCATGAACTCCATCGCCAGCGTCTTGATCGCCGGCGCGAAGGTCGCCGAGAACAGCATGGTCTGGCGCTTCTTCGGCAGTGCCTGCAGGATGCGCTTCAGTGCCGGCAGGAAGCCCATGTCGAGCATGCGGTCGGCTTCGTCGAGGATCAGTGTTTCCACCGCCGAGAGATCCAGCGTGCGCTGCTGCATGTGATCCATCAGGCGGCCGGGGGTGGCGATGACGATATCGACGCCGCGGCGCAGCGCGTTGATCTGCGGACCCATGCTGACGCCACCGAAGATGGTGGTGGCGCTGACCTGGATGTGCTTGCCGTAGTCGCGCATGTTCTCGTGGATCTGCGCGGCCAGCTCACGGGTCGGGGTGAGGATCAGCGCGCGCGGCCGGCGCGTCATGGTCTGGCCGCTGGTCGACAGTTTCTGCAGCAACGGCAGCGCGAACGCGGCGGTCTTGCCAGTGCCGGTCTGGGCGGCGGCGAGCAGGTCGTGACCTTCAAGGGCCGGGGGGATCGCGGCGGCCTGGATCGGGGTGGGTTTCGTGTAGCCGTATTCGGCAAGCGCACGCAACAACGCGGGCGCAAGGCCCAGCGAATCAAAAGACATGTAACACTCCTGAGCAACCCGGAGTGTTCATACCGTGTTGCAGACTAAGGGGAAGGGGCGACGGTGCGTCGCAGCGGTCATGGAGATGACCACGCCGCCAAGTATAGCGGATCCGGCAGCATCACGTATGCCCGGGCTGAATGGCGGCTTGGGATCGCTTCAGTGGTGCGGTCGCGCCACGATCAGATAGCTGTTGAACGGCGTGCGCCCCCGCAGGGGCTCGATGCACACGTCCAGCCCGGCGTCTTCGAGCGGTGCGCGCAGTTCCGCGGCGCTCGGATAGTGCTGGGCGCCGCCGGGAATCCAGCCGGAAGTGCGCAGGAAGAATTCCTCGACGCGGGTGACGTGGAAGCGCCAGTGATCCTCGCGCAGCACATTGCGGATGATCAGGCAGCCATCCGGAGCGACGTGCCCGGCGGCGACTTGCAGCAAGGCGGGCTGGCGGGCGGCTGGGAGGTAATGCAGCACGTCGAGCAGCGCGACATGGCCCAACAGGGGCGGCAGTTCGGCGGCGTCGACGCAGCGCAGGCGCATCGTCGTTTCCAGTCCTGCACGTTGCACGGCCCGTTGCCCGGCGGCGATCTTGCGCGGGTCGTGGTCCAGGCCGAGGTACGGCTGGAGGTGAGCTTGTGCATGCAGGTAATGGCCAAGCAGGCCGATGCCGCAGCCGATGTCGAGCAGGGGCAGTGTACTGCCGGCCACGAGCGCGGCAGTGGCGGCGTAGACGGGGTCGCCGGCCAGCTTGCCGCGGACGTAGCCGCGCTGGATGTGGCCGTCGTAAAACGCGGCGATGCGTGTGCGGGTGTGGCGATCCATCCGGAGTCTGCGTTCCGAAGATGAAGGCAGCCTAGGCCATCGGCTGCGCGAGTGCCATCGATGGTGGTCCTGGTTTTGCCGATATGGCTGGAGCCGGAGGCGCGCGGGCCGGGGTTCGATAGCGCGGGCAGCTGATAGAATGCCCGCTTTACTTCTCAGAGATATCGGCAATGAAGGCTGGCAAGGACAAGGTCATCGCGATCCACTACACGCTGACGGTGGATGGCGAGAAGGTCGAGAGCTCGCACGATCGCGACGAGCAACTGTGGATACTGCTCGGCCACGGCCAGCTGATCCCGGGTCTGGAGAAGGCGCTGGAAGATCACGAAGCCGGCGATGAGCTGAGCGTGGACGTGGCGGCCGCCGATGGCTATGGCGAGCGTCAGGAAGGCCAGATCCAGCGCATGTCGAAGAAGTATTTCCCCCAGGCCAACCGCCTCAAGCCGGGCATGACCACGGTGCTGCGGCTGAAGGATGGCGGCCAGCGCGCCGTCACCGTGCACAAGGTCGGCATGAGTGCGATCGATGTCGACCTGAACCACCCGATGGCCGGCAAGACCCTGCATTTCGACGTGGTCATCGGCGAAGTGCGCGACGCCATCGAGGAAGAGATTGCCCATGGCCACGCCCATGCACCGGGCGCCGAAGCGCACTGACGAACGCTTTCATGGGATGACACGACAACGGCGCCTTGGCGCCGTTGTTCGCTTGTTCCCCCGAATCCTGGATCGGTTGCTCCCGTCCGGGGAGTTGCACCGGCTTCAGTTCAGCACCCGCTTCCCATAAGCGAAATGGTTTCCCCAGTACGGTCCGTCGATATCGTCCAGCCGTACCGTGCCGCCGCTGTTCGGCGCATGCACGAAGCGCCCCTTGCCGACATACACGCCGACATGGCTGATCGCGCCGCCGATGTCGAAGAACACCAGGTCGCCGCTGGCCAGCAGGGCCATCTTCTTCACCTTGTGGCCATCGACCGACGCCATGTCACGCGAGGTGCGCGGCAGCTGGATGCCGGCCGCGGTGCGGTAGATGTAATCCACCAGGCCGCTGCAATCGAAACCGCCGGCAGGTGTGTTGCCGCCCCAGCGATAAGGCGTGCCCACCAAGCCGAGCGCCCGGAACAGGATGTCGTTTGCCTCGCCCGCGCTGGCCGCCGAAGGCGCGCGCGGCGGCAAATTGGCCAAGGCGGATTGCGAACCCCTGAATGTCGGTTGTGCACGATGCGGATTGCCGGAGCACGCGGCGAGCAGTAGAAGCAATGTCCATGGCGACAACTTCGCCAAGAGCACCAGTGGCATGGATCGACGGGCAGTGTCCATGCGCATGGCATAGCCTCGGTTAAAGTTCAGCTTGAGGTTATCAAATCAATAAGTTGTATGGAAGTTATCAGGGATGACGCGAAGTGGGTGCCGTTACCTGACCGGCTCCCGGCTCGGGGTTTCTATCCGGATAATGCGTTCGCTCAACGTGCGACCGCGAATGTCCCAGGCACGCAGGCGATAGCTCCCCGGACGCAGATAAAGCCTGGCCGTGGCGTCACCTTGCAGGAAGGCGTAACGGTCGGCAGCAATGGCGTCGCCTGATTCGTCGCTGTAGTACGCGTCGACGACACAGGGCATGGCTGTTTTGCACAGCGCAGTACTGACCATGTACGCGATGCGCTGGTCGCCCAATGTGAGCCATCCGGGCCGGAACGTGTTGACCCGGTGCGTCAGCATGGGCTGTTTGCTATCGCTGTCATGCACGATGGTGGCTGGTTGGAGGACGCCACTTTCGATGGCGTCGGGGCCTGTCGGCGGCAGCAGTACGTTGACATCGTAACGATCCGCGTCGGCACTCCACGGCTTGCCAGTCGTGCGGTTGACCAGCACGGTGGGGCCAGCCGGCGGGAAGTCCGTGACTAGCTGCCGGTAGGCGTCAGGCTCGGCGGGAATTTGCTCGCGCAACAAGACCTGGTCGATCGACAACGGCTCGATGCCAGTCAGTTGCTGAAGATGCATGGCCATTGGCTGCACTTTGCCCAGGCGCCCTTTTGTCTTGTCGATATGCGCATAGCCGGCATGCACGAACAGCCGGGCGTGGGGATCCCTGGCGAAAACTTTCCGGTACAGGTTGTCCGCTTGACCGGCTTCGCGCTCCTGTGTCCCGCCGGTGTCTGCGTCGTAGGACACCACGCTAAAGCCCAGTTTGAGCGCTATTCGCACGATGTCCCCGTAGGATGGTTCGTGCAGGTATTCGGTGCCGCTGTCCTTGACCGGATAGCCGCGTTGCATCAGTTGAGTGTCATTGCCGGAGAGAGCCTCGGCGGCAAAGTAGTTGAACCCCAGTGCGCGCAGGCGCGGCAGCAAGGCCAGGGTCAACTGGCGCGTGTGGGCGTCGTGGTGCGCCTCGTTGATCAACACCAGCTGACGCCCTGCCGCCAGCTTGGTGATGACCTCGGCGGCGTTGGCGGGCTTCCAGTCGGTCGGTGTCGGGAGGGTGGCGTCCGGTGATACGTGGCTCTTCAACGGGAAATCGCGGATGGCTTCGTTGTAAAGGCCGAGTTCGTTCTCGATCGAGGCAAACATCTGCAGCGCCAACGGGAGCTCGGTGGCAGGGAGTTCGGGCATTTTCCTGGCCAGATAGGCGTAGCGTGCCAGGTCGTTGGGTTGCCGGTTCAGATCGCGGAACATGGTGATTGCGACCGGGCTGAACTCCTGCGCAAGCACAGGAGTGGCCACCCATGCGGCAAGGCAGCACGCAATGCAAGCCAATGACGTCCTGCGCGACATGTTCGGGCCTCGGGATGGTTTGCCGCCAGCCTGCATCCGGGATCAATACCGGGGCAAGTACCCATGGTCATGGGCGGCTTGCAGGCGTGGTCACCCAGCGTACGCGCTCATTGTCGGAGTCTGCTCGTGTGAGGCGGTTTCGCCCCCGTCCCCCCATTCCGCGGTCTGGCTACAATGTGCCGATGACCACCTTCACACTGCAGCGCGGCCGTGCGCCGCTGTTGATCAGCCTGCCGCATGACGGCAGTTTCATTCCCGACGACATCGCGGCGCGGATGCAGCCGGCGGCGCGTCGCTCTCCCGATACCGACTGGCATGTGGGCCGGCTGTACGAACCCCTGGCGCAGGCGCTTGGGGCCAGCGTGTTGAAACCGCAGGCGTCGCGCTATGTGATCGACCTGAACCGCCCCGCCGATGGCCATGCGTTGTACCCGGGGCAGCGTGAGACCGGGCTGGTGTCGACGGTCGGCTTCGATGGCGAGCCGCTGTACCTGGATGGCAACGAGCCCGATGCCGCTGAAGTTCAACGGCGGATAGACGGCTACTGGCGGCCTTATCACCAGGCCATTGCGCTGGAACTTGCGCGTCTGCGCGCCGAGCATGGGCGGGTGGTGTTGTGGGAAGGGCATTCGATCCGCAGTCGGGTACCGATGCTGTTCGAGGGAAGGCTGCCGGATTTCAACCTCGGCACGGCAGCAGGCGCGAGTTGCGACGGAGCGCTGCAGGCGCAGTTGCAGGCATGCCTGGAGTCGCAGTCGCACTTTGATTTTGCGGTCAACGGCCGTTTCAAGGGCGGTTACATCACCCGTCACTATGGCGATCCAGCACACGGTGTCCAGGCGGTGCAACTGGAGTTGGCCCAGCTCAACTACATGGACGAGGACAGCTTCGAGTACGACGAGGCGAAGGCGCCGGCGGTGCAGGCATTGATCGGCCAGTTGTTGCAGGCCTGCCTGCGCTGAGAGCAGGGAGGGCGATCGCAAACGGGCCTCCGTCGCACGGTTGGCGAAAGTTTTATCCGTGCGATCCGCGTGCCGACGCGGCGACGCACTTCAGCTCGATCGCGATCGGCGTGGGCAGGGCGCCGATGCCCACGGTGGTGCGGCAGGCGTCGACGCCGGCGAAGCATTCCGCATACAGCCGGTTGTAGATGGCGAAATCGCGCTGCATGTCGGTGAGGAAGACGGTGACGTCGACGAGGTCGGTCCAGGCGGCGCCGCTGGCTTCCAGTACGGCACGCACGTTGGCGAATACTTGCCGGCATTGTGCTTCGATGTCGTAGTCGACCAAGCGGCCGTCGGCGTCGTATACGTTGCCGGGGATGGCATCGGTGCCGGGCTGGCGCGGGCCGACGCCGGACAGAAACAGCAGGTCGCCGACGCGCCGCGCGTGCGGGTAGGCGCCCACCGGTGTCGGCGCCTTGTCGGTGCGGATGCTGTCGCCGCTCACGCAGCGCCCTGCCAGCGGCGGGTCAGCTGGACCACGGCTTCCTGATAGGCATCCGGCAACTGTTCGCGACCACGCACGTCCAGGCCGAGGTCGTGGATGTGGCCATTGTCCAGGCCGTAGATCCACGCGTGCACGGCGAGCTGCTGGCCACGCTCCCATGCCTCGCGCACCACCGTGGTGTGGCATACGTTGAGCGCCTGCTCCAGCGCGTTCAGTTCGCACAGGTGCGCATGGCGCATCGCGAAGGACTGGGACGGGTCGAGCTTGTCGGCGTGCTTCAGGGCGATGTCGGTGATGTGCCGCAGCCAGTTGTCGATCAGACCGAGGCGGCTTTCCTTCAGCACGGCGCCGACGCCGCCGCAGCCGTAATGGCCCACCACCAGGATGTGTTTCACCTTGAGCACGTCGACCGCGAACTGGATGGTGCTGAGCGCGTTGAGGTCGGTGTGCACCACCACGTTGGCGACGTTGCGGTGCACGAAGATCTCGCCCGGCGGCAGGTCGACGATCTGGGTAGCCGGCACGCGCGAATCCGAGCAGCCGATCCACAGGTAGCGCGGCGCCTGCTGCTGCGACAGCTGCTCGAAGAAGGTCGGGTCCTGCGCGGTGACGCTGGTCGGCCCAGCGTCGGTTGTTGGCAAGCAGATCTTTCAGTGAATTCATCAGTATTTCCAGTGTTCGGGCTTGCACACCTCGGCATGCCCTAGGGATGTGTGAACGAGGCGTCGTATGCGATGCAGATGTTTTTCGGCTCGGTGAAGAAGTGCAGCGCCTCGCTGCCGCCCTCGCGGCCGAGCCCGGATTGCTTGACGCCGCCGAACGGCGTGCGCAGGTCGCGCAACAGCCAGCAGTTGATCCAGACGATGCCGAACTCGAGCTGTCCGGCGAGCCGATGGGCGCGAGAAAGATCGCTGCGTCCACAGCGAGGCGGCGAGGCCGTATGCGGCTGTCGTTGGCGAGCGCCAGTGCTTCGGCCTCGTCCTCGAACGGGATCAGGCTGACCACCGGGCCGAAGATTTCCTGCTGGTTGGTGGTCGCCGCGGACGGCAAGCCCTTCGATCACGGTGGGCGCGATGAACCAGCCGTCGGCGCAGCGTCCGGGCAGGTGGATCGGCGTCGCCGCCGCACAGCACCTGGCCGCCTTCGGCGCGCGCCTGCGCGATGCAGCCCAGCACCTTGTCGTAATGCGCCTGCGAGACCATCGCGCCGAGCTCGCTGGCGGCGTCGTTGGGATCGCCCACGCGCAGCGCCTGCACGCGCGCCAGGTAGCGCTGGCGGAAGGTTTCGTAGATCGAGCGTTGCACCAGCAGGCGCGAGCCGCACAGGCAGATCTCGCCCTGGTTGGCGAAGCCCGAGCGCACGATGGTGTCCAGATTCGCGTCGGAGAGGTCGGCATCGGCAAACACGATCGCCGGGTTCTTGCCGCCCATTTCCAGCGAGACTTTCTTGAATTGCGGCGCCGCCGCGCCGGCGATCCGCGCGCCGGTGGCGGTGCTGCCGGTGAAGGAGATCGCCTTCACCTGCGCGATGTTCGACGATGGCCTGGCCCACGCTGGGGCCGCGGCCCTGCACGATGTTCAGCACGCCGGGCGGAAAGCCGGCCTCGATGCTCAGCTCGCCGAGCAGGGCGGCGGTGCACGGGGTGACTTCCGATGGCTTGGCCACCACCGTGTTGCCGGCGGCCAGCGCCGGCGCGATCTTCCAGCTGAACAGGTACAGCGGCAGGTTCCACGGGCTGATGCAGCCGACCACGCCAAGCGGCTGGCGCAGTGTGTAGTTGATCGCGCCGATGCCGACGGCGCCGCTTTCCATCGCGTGCGACTCGCTGCCCCAACTGGTGATCGCCGCCGCGAAATAGCGCAGGTTGCTGACCGCGCGCGGAATGTCGAGCCGGCGCGCGACGGCTCAGCGGCTTGCCGCTGTCGCGCGATTCCAGTGCGGCGAATTCCTCCAGCCGCGCCTCGATCAGGTCGGCCAGGCGCTGCAGCAGGTGCGGCACGCTGCTCGATCGGCGTGGCGGCCCAGCCGGCCGCGGCGCGACTGGCGGCGTCGACCGCGGCGGCGACGTCGTCGGCGTCGGAATCGGGGCAGTGCGCGAACACCTTGCCGGTGGCCGGCTCGTACACATCCAGCCAGGCATCGTGTTGCGGCGCCTGCAGGCGACCGTCGATCAGATTGGCAAGGCGCTGGGTGGACATCGCTACAAGCTTAAAACCAGCGTGCCGCAATTGCACCGGACGCAGGCGTATGCAGACGCTTGCAGGGTCCTCCGGATCAACTCAATGCGCGGGTGCGCCCGCCATCGACGGCAATGCTGACGCCGTTGACGTAAGCCGCCGCCGGGCGTGCACAGGAAGGCGATCACCGCGGCCACTTCGCTGGCTTCGCCGAAGCGGCCGGCGGGTACCGTGGCCAGCAGGTCCTGCGTGTCACGGCGTCCTCGTTCTGGCCGCTGGCCGCCACTTTGCGCGGCCAGCAGGCTGTCCAGGCGATCGGTGCGGGTGTAGCCGGGCAGCACGTTGTTGACGGTGATGCCATCGGCGGCCAGTTCGGCGGACAGGGTCTTGGCCCAGCCGGCCACGGCGGCGCGCACGGTGTTGGATACGCCCAGGCCGGCGATCGGTTCCTTCACCGAGGTGGAGATGATATTGACGATGCGGCCGTAGCCGCTCGCGCGCATGCCGGGCAGCAGCGCCTGCAGCAGGGTCTGGCCGGCCAGCAGATGCTGGCGGAACGCGCTTTCGAACGCAGCCGGTGCCGCTGCGTGCGCAGGGCCGCCCGGCGGGCCGCCGCTGTTGTTGATCAGGATGTGCACCGGTGCGCTGGCGGCGATGTCGCTTGCGCTCGCCTGCAAGGTCGCGGTATCCAGCATGTCGACGCTGCGCCAGTCGTGCCGCTGTCCGGCGTGCGTCCGCGGCAGGCTCGGCCATGACCGCAGCGAGCTTGTCGGCCGAGCGTGCCAGCAGGGTGACGCTGGCGCCGAGTTCGGCCAGTTCGATCGCGCTGGCGCGGCCGATGCCTTGCGAGGCACCGCAGACCAGGGCATGGCGTCCACTCAGATCCAGTTGCATGCGCTACTCCCCATGGTGCTCAGCGCAGCCACAGGCGCATGCCCAGTGCGCCGAGCCAGCACAGCCAGCCCAGCCATTGGCTGTAACGCCATATGTAGCGCCAGCGGTCGATGGCCTTGTCGTCCAGTGCCGGCAGGGCCGGCGAGCGCAGCACCTGCTGCATGCGCACCCAGGTGCGAAAGCCGGACGTCTTGCCGGGATCCGGCTCGGCGATGACCCGCCAGTGTTCCGGATAGCGTCGGCGCATCATGGCGGCAACCCGGAACGGCGCCACGTACGACAGCACGAACAGGCCGACGCCGGATGCCAGGAGCGCGAGGTAGAGAACGATCATGGCGCACCGCGATGGCCGGTCTGGCCGGTCTTGTTGCCGCTGCTCCAGGGTAGCGGCAACGCCGTGCGCAACGTATTCAGCACGCCATCGCCCTTCGACGCCTGTTTGCAGATGGCGCTTCTGATGGCCTTCTCGTAGGTCTTGTTCATCATGCCGATCCACAA
Organism: uncultured Gammaproteobacteria bacterium; assembly: GCA_963739815.1. Taxonomy (GTDB): domain Bacteria; phylum Pseudomonadota; class Gammaproteobacteria; order Xanthomonadales; family Rhodanobacteraceae; genus Rhodanobacter. Next base: position 1,649,676 of record CAVUBI010000001.1, on the reverse strand, counting down.
CGCGCCATCCGGGCCATGCGGGATGCTGAAGCTGCCGGCGGAGTTCATCTTCAGGGACGCGGTGGTGGAACTGGAGATCGATGCGGGCGACTGTTCCCAGTAGGTCTTGCCCGATTGCTGTTCGGCGGAGCTGTAGACCAGCAGGTAGCGCGCCTGCTGGTTGTCGATCTTCAGGCTGCCGAAGGCGCCGGTGGTCTCGTCGCTCCAGCCCATGTGCTCGCACAGGCCGATGTCCTCGGAGCGGATCGGCTGGAACGCTTCGTCCAGCAGCACCACGGTGGGCGCAAACAGGTAACTGGCATGCAGCCAGCGGCCGTTCAATTCCGACTTCAATGCCACGTCGTAGGGCAACTTCGCTTCGGTCGGCAGGCGGAAGGCGAGGAAGTAGCTTTGCGTGCCGCCGAGGTTGGCGACCATGCTGCCGCTGCCCAGCATGAACCTCTGCGGCTGCCACGGCAGCATGTTGCGATAGGAGAAGTCGGCGAAGCTGCTGCAGCACGGCGAAGCCTGCATCAGCTGCAGCTGGGCCAGCTTGAGTGCGTCACCGGTGTTTTCCGATGGCGGACGCAGGTTCGGCGGCAGCAAGGCCTTGGCGGTGTGGCAGCCACCCAGCAGGGTGGCAAGGGCCAGCACGGCGGCGATGGCGGGGAGTCGAAGCGACATGGTGGGTGGGCTGCTCAGAATTCGGCCGTTCCGGCCGCACGCGGGTAGGGGATGGCGTCGCGGATGTTGGCCAGGCCGCAGATGTAGACCAGCAGGCGCTCGAAACCGAGGCCGAAACCGGCATGCGGCACGGTGCCGTAACGGCGCAGGTCACGGTACCAGCCATAGGTTGCGGGATCGAGGCCGAACTGGACCATGCGGCGATCGAGGTAATCCAGCCGCTCCTCGCGCTGGCTGCCGCCGATGATCTCGCCGATGCCCGGCGCCAGCACGTCCATCGCCGCCACGGTCTTTTCGTCGTCGTTCAAGCGCATGTAGAACGCCTTGATCGCCTCGGGGTAGTTCATGACGACCACGGGACGGCCGATATGTTTCTCGGCCAGGTAGCGTTCGTGCTCGGTCTGCAGGTCGATGCCCCAGGCGACCGGGTATTCGAATTTCTGGCCCGACTTCTGCAGGATCGTCGATCGCGTCGGTGTAGTCGATGCGCTCGAACGGCTTGGCGATGAAGGCCTCCATCCGGCTGATCGCATCCGGCTGCACGCGTTCGGCGAAGAACGCCATGTCGTCCGGCGCGCTCGTCCAGCACGGCCTTGAAGATCGCCTTCAGGAACGCCTCGGCGCAGTCGGCGTTGGCGGCGAGGTCGGCGAACGCGATCTCCGGCTCGACCATCCAGAACTCGGCCAGGTGGCGCGGCGGTGTTGGAGTTCTCGGCGCGGAAGGTGGGGCCGAAGGTGTAGACCTTGCTCATCGCCAGGCAGTACGCCTCGACGTTGAGCTGGCCGGACACGGTGAGGAACGCCTCGCGGCCGAAGAAATCCTTGCGGAAGTCGATCTTGCCGTCGGGCAGGCGCGGCAGGTTGGCCAGGTCCAGCGTGGACAGGCGGAACATGTCGCCGGCGCCTTCGGCGTCGGAGGTGGTGATGATCGGCGTGTTGATCCAGAAGAAACCCTGTTCGGTGAGATGGCGATGGATCGCCGTCATCATGGTGTGGCGCACGCGGGTCACCGCGCCGAACAGGTTGGTGCGCGGGCGCAGGTGGGCGACCTCGCGCAGGAATTCCATCGAATGCTGCTTGGGCTGGATCGGATAGGTTTCCGGGTCGTCGACCAGGCCGGTGACGATCACCTCGTTCGCCTGCAGTTCGAAACGCCTGGCCCTTGCCCTGCGATGGCACCAGGGTGCCGCTGACGATCACGCCGGCGCCGGCGGTGAGGTGTTTCACCTCGCTCTCGTAATTGGCCAGCGTGGCCGGCACCACCGCCTGGATCGGGTCGAAGCAGGAGCCGTCGGTGACGTTGACGAAGGACAGGCCGGCCTTGGAGTCGCGACGGGTGCGCACCCAGCCGCGTACGGTCACCGTGCTGCCGGCGGCGAGCTTGCCGGAAAGAGCCTGCTTCACGCTGCATAGCGTCGGACTGACCACGGCCATCGGTTGAAACTCCTGCTGGAGCGCCGCAGCCGGCGCGCGATGAATGAACGGCACGCGCGCCGCGGCGCGCAAGGCCAAACCGGCATGATAATGTAGCTGTCGCCCGTGCTGCGACTTTCCGGGTCACTTAGTCCGAGGTTGGATCCATCGTCATGAGCATCACCATCACTCCCGCCGCCAACGAACGCATGCGCCATTTCCTGGCCAGTACGCCGAGTGCGGCCGGCGTGCGTTTCGGGGTCAAGCGCACCGGCTGCTCCGGTTTCGCCTACGTGGTGGACCTGGCCGAGACGGTCGGCGAAGGCGATCGCCTGGTCGAGGTGGACGGCTTGCCGCTGATCGTCAACGACAAGAGCCTGGCCATGGTCGAAGGCACCGTGATCGACTTCCAGCGGCAGGGCCTGAACGCCAGTTTCGTGTTCCACAACCCCAATGCCACCGGCGAATGCGGCTGCGGCGAGAGCTTCACCGTCAGCTGAAGTCCGGGCGCATCGCGCCCCGTCATGACTTTCAATGGCTTGCGTGCAGCCGTGCGGCGCACTTACAATCCCGCTTCTGTCCGCATCCTTTTGGGCGCCGGCAGGACACTTGCCTCACCGCTTCAGCGGGAGGCTGCGAGGCCGCAAGGCCGCATCCACAAGGAGTCAACCCACAATGACCCTGCGTCATTACGAAGTTGTGTTCATGGTCCATCCTGACCAGAGCGAGCAGGTTCCGGCGATGCTCGAGCGCTACAAGGCGCTGATCGAGACCGACGGCGGCAAGATCCACCGCCTGGAAGACTGGGGCCGCCGTCAGCTGGCGTATCCGATCGTGAACCTGGCCAAGGCACATTACGTGCTGCTCAACATCGAAGTCAGCCAGAACGCGCTGAACGAGCTGGAGTCGGGCTTCCGTTTCAACGACGCCGTGCTGCGCCACCTGGTGATCCGTCGCGACGAGGCCGATACCGAGCCGTCCTTCATCCTGAAGTCGAAGGAAAAGGATGACGCCAAGTCCACCCGTCGCCGCGACGACGAGGGTGATGGCGAGGGCCGCGGCCGTGACCGCGATGGCCACGACAACGATCGCGACAGCGACGACTGATCAGGAGCACAGACCATGTCCAAGTTTTTCCGCCGCCGCAAGTTCTGCCGCTTCACTGCCGAAGACGTGAAAGAGATCGACTACAAGGATCTCAACACCCTGCGCCAGTACGTCACCGAGAACGGCAAGATCGTGCCGAGCCGCATCACCGGCACCAAGGCGCGCTACCAGCGCCAGCTGGCCACCGCGATCAAGCGCGCGCGCTTCCTGTCGCTGCTGCCGTACACCGACAACCACGACGTCTGATCGTGGCCCATTGCAGCCTTGCGCTGCGATCGGTTCGTTGCGCCCGGCTCCGGCCGGGCGCAACGCCAGACACCCTTCGGACAACCGTCCTCTGGCTGCGTCGGGCCACACCGGCGCTAACGAACAGGAAACATCATGGAACTCATTCTTCTGCAGAAAGTCCGCAACCTCGGCAACCTGGGCGACAAGGTCACCGTGAAGCCGGGTTACGGCCGCAACTTCCTCCTGCCGCAGGGCAAGGCCGTGCGCGTCAATGCCGCCAACCTGGCCGCGTTCGAACAGCGTCGTGCCGAGTACGAGGCCAAGGCCAACACCATGTTGGCCGATGCCGAAGCGCGCAAGGCCAAGCTGGCCGAAGCCTCGGTGACGATCACCGCGCACGCCAGTGCGGAAGGCAAGCTGTTCGGTTCGGTCGGTCCGCGCGACATCGCCGAGGCCCTGGTCGCCGCCGGTCATGAAGTTCACAAGAACGAAGTGATCCTGGGCGAAGGTCCGCTGCGCAACACCGGCGAGTACGACGTCGTGGTGAACCTGCACGCCGACGTGCAGACCACCGTCAAGGTGATCGTGGTCAGCGACAAGAGCGACAAATAAGCGCTATTCCATCGCCAGGATGGAACAAACGGGCGCCGAGAGGCGCCCGTTTGTTTTGGCGAGCCAGGAGAGTACGGGCGCCAGGAGCGCGCGCCGCGCTGCCCTTTCCCGCTTATCCCCACCAACCCACAGCTTATCCACAGAGTTATTGTCTCGACGGGTGAGACATCGCCGCGCATGATGGTGTCCGTGTGATCACCCGCGCAATGTCGGCACATCGCGTGCCGGTCGTGGGGTCATTCTGCAGAGGTAAATCGATGTCCTTCGTGCCTGACCGCAAGCCCTCGTCCCCCGCCATCGAGGCGCTGCGCGTGCCGCCGCACTCCATCGATGCCGAGCAGGCGGTGCTGGGTGGCTTGATGCTGGCGCCGGATGCACTGGACAAGGTGGCCGATCGGCTGGCCGAGGACGACTTCTACCGCAAGGACCACCGACTGATCTGGCGCGCGATCAACGAACTGGCGAACAAGGGCATGCCGTGCGATGCGGTAACCCTGGGCGACTGGTTCGACAGCAACGGCCTGGCCGAGATGGTCGGCGGTGCCGGCTACCTGATCGAACTGGCCAACAGCACGCCGAGCGCTGCCAACATCGCCGCTTACGCCGAGATCGTGCGCGAGAAGTCGGTCATGCGCCAGCTGATCGATGCCGGCACCTCGATCACCGAGGATGGTTACCGGCCCGAGGGCAAGAGCGTGCAGGAGGTGCTGGAAAACGCCGAGCAGCGGGTGTTCCACATCGCCGAATCCGGTGCGCGTGGCAAGAAGGATTCCGTCTCGATGCGCGAGGCGGTGAAGGACGCGTTCCGCCTGCTCACCGAGCGCTACGAGAACCGCGGCCAGCTCACCGGCGTCAGCACCGGCTTCACCGATCTGGATGCGCTCACCTCCGGCCTGCAGCCGTCCGATCTGGTCATCGTGGCGGCACGTCCGTCGATGGGCAAGACCGCGTTTGCGCTGAACATCGCCGAGGCCGCCGCGCTGGGCGGCAAGAAGGCGGTGGTGGTGTTCTCGATGGAAATGTCTTCGTCGCAGCTGGCATTCCGTCTGATTTCCTCGGTTGGCCGCATCCATCAGCAGCACCTGCGCAACGGCAACCTGGAAGAAGAAGACTGGCCGCGCGTTTCCAACGCCATCGCACTGCTGTCCGACGCCAAGATCTTCATCGACGACACGCCCAGCCTGTCGCCGGTGGAGTTGCGCTCGCGCGCACGTCGGCTGCATCGCGAACATGGCGGCCTGGGCCTGATCGTGATCGATTACCTGCAGCTGATGCAGGTGCCGGGCAACAAGGAAAACCGCGCCACCGAGATCTCGGAAATTTCGCGCTCGCTCAAGGGTCTCGCCAAGGAGTTGAACGTGCCGGTGATCGCCCTGTCGCAGTTGAACCGCTCGCTGGAGCAGCGCGCGGACAAGCGTCCGATGATGTCCGACCTGCGCGAGTCCGGCGCCATCGAGCAGGATGCCGACGTGATCATGTTCATCTACCGCGACGAGTACTACAACAAGGAATCGCCGGACAAGGGCATCGCCGAGATCATCATCGGCAAACAACGCAACGGCCCCACCGATACCTGCAAACTCACCTTCCTGGGTCACTACACCCAGTTCGTGAACTACGCGCCGGATTCGTTCGTGGGCAGTTTCGATTAAAGGAAGACGGTTGGCGACGTGCCAGCCTGCTGTCTCTGCGACCTCACCGGTGGCATGACCCGCCGAGCCGTTCGTCGAGGACGAATACTGACGGCTCCGCGCGGCCATCCGGTCTCGCGATTTGCGATGACCGCAGGCTAAGCTCGTCGTCATCACCACCTTCCAGGAACCCCGCATGGCCAAAGCCAAGACCGCCTACGTCTGCACCGAGTGCGGCGCCGAGCACAGCAAGTGGCAGGGGCAGTGCATCGAGTGCGGGGTGTGGAACACGCTCAGCGCGATCGTGCTGGAACCAGCCACGGCGGGCAAGTCGTCGGTGGGCGCGCAGCGTTCCAGCTATGCCGGCCAGGCGGCGGGCGCGGCGCAGATCACGCCGCTGACCCAGGTGGCGCTGACCACCGAGGCGCGCACGTTGACCGGCATCGGCGAACTGGACCGCGTGCTTGGCGGTGGCCTGGTGCAGGGTTCGGTGGTGCTGATTGGCGGCGATCCGGGCATCGGCAAGTCGACCCTGTTGCTGCAGATGCTGGGCACGCTGGGCGCGCATCTGCCGAGCGTTTACGTCACCGGCGAGGAATCGCTGTCGCAGGTGGCATCGCGCGCGCAGCGCCTGGGCCTGCCGCTGGAGCCGTTGCAGGCGCTGGCCGAGACCTGCATCGAGCGCATCCTGGAACAGGCGGTGGCGACGCGGCCGCGCGTGCTGGTGATCGATTCGATCCAGACCATCTGGACCGAGTTGCTCACGGCAGCACCCGGCTCGGTATCGCAGGTGCGCGAGTCGGCGGCCAAGCTCACGCGCTTCGCCAAGGAAACCGGCACGTCCGTATTTCTGGTCGGTCACGTCACGAAAGAGGGTGGTATCGCCGGCCCGCGCGTGCTCGAGCACATGGTCGACGCGGTGCTGTATTTCGAGGGCGAATCCGGCAGTCGCTTCCGCGTGTTGCGCGCGTTCAAGAACCGTTTCGGCGCGGTCAACGAGCTGGGCGTGTTCGCGATGAGCGACAAGGGCCTGCGCGAGGTGCCGAATCCGTCGGCGATCTTCCTGTCCTCGCATGCCGGGCCGACCCCGGGCAGCGCGGTGATGGTCACCCGCGAAGGCACCCGGCCGTTGCTGGTCGAAGTGCAGGCGCTGGTCGATCAGTCCTCGCTGGGCAATCCGCGTCGGGTCACGCTGGGACTGGAGCAGAATCGCCTGGCGATGTTGCTGGCGGTGCTGCATCGGCACGGCGGCGTGGCGGCTTACGACCAGGACGTGTTCGTCAACGTGGTCGGCGGCATTCGCGTGCAGGAGACGGCGGCCGATCTGCCGGTGTTGCTGGCGGTGCTGTCGTCGTTGCGCGACCGGCCGTTGCCGGAGCACATGATCACCTTCGGCGAGGTCGGCCTGTCCGGCGAGATCCGCCCGGTACCGAACGGCGAGGAGCGCCTGAAAGAAGCCGCCCACCACGGCTTTCGCCGCGCCATCGTGCCGAAGGCGAACGCGCCGAAGAAGGGCAAGGTCGGCGAAATGGAGGTGATCGGGGTGGAGCGCTTGAGCGAGGCGATCGACGCCTGCCGCTGAGAGTGCCGATTACATCTGGCGATGCAGGACCAGCTCCAGCACGACCTTGCTGCCGAAGAACGCCAGCAGCAGCACGGCCATGCCGATCAAGGTCAGGTTCACCGCGCGGGTGCCGCGCCAGCCATGCCGCCAGCGACCGTACAGCAGGACGCCGAACACCAGCCACGCCACGATCGACAGTACGGTCTTGTGCACCAGGTGCTGGCCGAACAGGTTGTCGACGAACAGCACGCCGGTGAGCAGGGTCAGTGTGAGCAGCACGAAACCGGCGCTGATCAGGCGGAACAGCAGGGTTTCGGTCAGCGTCAGTGGCGGCAATGCGCGCAACCAGTGACCGAACTGACGATGGCGCAAGGCGCGTTCCTGGATCGCCAGCAGGATCGCCAGCACGGCGGCGATCGACAACACGCCGAAGGCGAGCAGCGCCATCGTGACATGCAGCTTGATCTGCCAGTCCATCGACTGCGGCTGGGTCGATGGCGCCAGGAAGCTGTCCACCGCGACCAGCACCGCGGCCAGCGGAAACACGATCACCCCGAGCGCCGCGACCGGGCGCGAGGCATTCACCAACAGGGTCAGTGCCGACACCACGAAGGCGACCAGCGACAGCGCAGCGAAGAAATGCAGATCCAACGCACCGCGGTGCATGCCCAGCAGGATGCCGGCGTGGATCAGCACGGCAGCGCCGGCCAGTCCCAGAGCCAGCCGGTTCAGCGGCTGGCCGCCGCCCAGCAGGGGGCGCGCCAGTCCGCCGGCAGCGGCGAGATAGAGCGCGATGGCGAGCAGAGCGAAGAGGTGGATGACCATAGCCGTGAAGTGTCGCACAGGCTCCCGTGCAGGTGCAGGTGGCCGGGGCATGGCATCAACTGGATATTTGGCCAGAACGTCCGATTCCCCTGGCGATCATGGTCGGCTGCCGTTCTTTCCCTGCCGGACGCCACGGTGCTTCGAGCCATCGCGGCATGGATCGAGGCGCGGCGACCACATTCCTGAGGCAGCGGGTCAGTCTGGTATATTTGCCGGCTAGCCCCAAGTCGTGCCGCCATCATGTTCGAGTCGCTCAGCCAACGCCTGTCCACCACCGTCAACCGCCTGCGCGGCCGCGGCCGACTGACCGAGGAAAACATCCGCGAAGCCCTGCGCGAGGTGCGCATCGCGCTGCTGGAGGCGGACGTGGCGCTGCCGGTGGTGCAGGCGCTGATCCAGCGCATCAAGGTGCGCGCGGTCGGCCAGGACGTGGTCAAGAGCCTGTCGCCGGGCCAGGCGTTGGTGAAGGTGGTCAGCGACGAGCTGACCGTGGTGATGGGCACCGCCAACACCGAACTGAACCTGGCCCAGCAACCGCCGGCCGTGGTGCTGATGGCCGGTCTGCAGGGCGCCGGCAAGACCACCACGGTGGCCAAGCTGGCGCGCCTCTTGACCGAGCGCAAGAAGAAAAAGGTGATGGTGGTCAGCTGCGACGTCTATCGTCCGGCGGCGATCGAGCAGTTGCGCACGCTGGCCGAGCAGGTCGGGGTGAAGTTCTTCCCGTCCGAGGCGGGCCAGGATCCGGTCGCCATCGCCAAGGCCGCGCTCGTCGCCGCGCGCCGCGAAGTGGTCGATGTGCTGATCGTCGATACCGCCGGTCGTCTGCACGTCGACGAGGCGATGATGGCCGAGATCAAGGCGCTGCACGCCGCGATCACGCCGATCGAAACCCTGTTCGTGGTCGATTCGATGACCGGCCAGGACGCCGCCAACACGGCCAAGGCGTTCAACGAGGCGCTGCCGCTGACCGGTGTGATCCTGACCAAGACCGACGGCGACGCCCGCGGCGGTGCGGCATTGTCGGTGCGCTACGTCACCGGCAAGCCGATCAAGTTCCTCGGCGCCGGCGAAAAGAGCGACGCGCTGGAGCCGTTCCATCCGGATCGCCTGGCGCAGCGCATCCTCGGCATGGGCGACGTGTTGTCGCTGGTCGAGGAAGTCGAGCGCAAGGTCGACCAGGACAAGGCGCAGAAGCTGGCCCAGAAGGTGATGAAGGGCAAGCGCTTCGACCTGAACGACATGAAGGATCAGCTGGAGCAGATGGGCAACATGGGCGGCCTGGCCGGCCTGATGGACAAGCTGCCCGGCGTGTCCGGCCTGCCGGACAGCGTCAAGTCGAAGGTCAACGACGGCGAGATGAACCGCATGATCGCGATCATCAGCTCGATGACCAAGAAGGAACGCCGCCACCCGGACCTGCTGAACGGTTCGCGTCGCGCCCGCGTGGCGCGCGGTTCGGGCACCCAGCCGGCCGACGTCAACCGCCTGCTCAAGCAGTACATGCAGATGGAAAAGATGATGTCCAAGCTGTCCAAGGGCGGCACGCAAGGGCCTGATGCGGCAGATGCGCGGCGCCATGAAGGGCATGGGCGGCATGGGCGGCATGCCGCCGCGCTGAGCCGCCGATGCGTTGATGGGCGGCAGCGGCTGTTCCCGCTCGCCTATTCCCTTTTCACGATTCCCCCTTTAAAATGCCCCGTTTACCGCGCACGACTCTCGTGCGCCTGCCGCTCGTCCGGCAATTCTGGAGTTTAACCATGGTCAAGATTCGTCTTTCGCGCGGTGGCGCCAAGGGCCGTCCGTTCTACCACGTCGTCGTGACCGATCAGCGCAGCAAGCGCGACGGCCGCAACATCGAGAACGTCGGTTATTACAACCCGGTCGCTTCGGGCAAGGACAAGCGCCTTGAGCTGAACGTCGATCGCGTCAAGGAGTGGGTGGGCAAGGGTGCGCAGCTGACCGACAAGGTCGCGGCCCTGGTCAAGGAAGCCGGCAAGCAGCAGGCTGCCTGAGCACTGCACGCATGAGTGATGGGGCAGCCGGTCGGCGCGTCCTGATAGGGCGCATCGTCGGGCTGTACGGCGTGCAAGGCTGGCTCAAGATCGAATCCTGGGCCGAGCCACGCATGCGGATCTTCGACTACCAGCCATGGCTGCTCGATACAGCGCCTGGCGGGGAAATGCAGGTCACGGGAGTGAAGGGTCGTCCGCAGGGCAAGGGCATCGTGGCCCGGTTGCCTGGCGTGGATGACCGCGAACAGGCGGCAGCGCTGATCGGTACCGACATTCATGTCGCCCGTGAACAACTGCCAGCTCCCGCGCAAGGCGAGTATTACTGGGTCGATCTCGAGGGACTTGAGGTCGTCACCACGGAAGGCGTGATGCTGGGGCGGGTCAGTCACCTGTTCGCCACCGGTGCCAATGACGTCGTGGTGGTCAGGGACGGGGCGCGCGAGCGGCTGGTTCCTTTCGTCCAGGGTTCGTATGTGCGGTCGGTGGACTTGTCCGCAGGGCGCATGGTGGTGGACTGGGATCCTGAATTCTGACGTCGCCGGATTACGGCACACAAGGACAAGGGTCATGCGCATCGATGTCGTCAGCCTGTTTCCCGACTTCGTGCGCCAGTGCGCCGCCGTCGGTGTGGTAGGACGTGCGCAGCAGCGCGAGTTGCTGCAGGTGGAAACCTGGAATCCGCGCGACTACGCCACCGACAAGCACCGCAGCGTGGATAGCAGCTCGTATGGCGGCGGTCCCGGCATGGTGATGATGATCGAGCCGTTGCGCACGACCCTGGCGGCCATGCGTGACGCGGCACCGGAACCGGTGCATCTGATTTATCTCAGTCCGCAAGGATCGCGGCTGACGCAGGGCAAGGTGGAAGCGCTGGCAAAGCTGCCGCGCATCGCCTTGCTCTGTGGGCGTTATGAAGGTGTGGACGAGCGTCTGCTGGCGCACGAGGTCGACGAGGAGCTCTCCATCGGCGATTATGTGCTGTCCGGCGGCGAGCTGGCTGCCGCGGTGATCATCGACGCAGTGGGCCGCTTGCAGGACGGCGCGTTGAACGACGCGCAGTCGGCCGAGCAGGATTCATTCTCGGATGGCCTGCTGGATTGCCCGCACTATGCAAAACCGGTGCACGATGCACTGGGCTCCGTGCCGGAGGTGTTGCTGTCCGGTGACCATGCGGCGATCGCCCGCTGGCGCCTGAAGCAGTCGCTCGGACGGACCTGGTTGCGGCGGCCCGACTTGTTGTCACAGCACGGACTGGATGCGTCATCCCGGGCCTTGCTGGATGAATTCCGCCGTGAACATGCTTCACAGGAGCAGGCTTCGCAAGAGCTGCCACGGCAAGACGGTGCGATCGGGTGACGGTCGCAACATTGATATCGCAAACGTGAACCGACAGGTGCGCCATGAACAAGATCATTGAACAGTTTGAATCCGAGCAGATCACCCGCCAGCTGCCGGAATTCAGCCCCGGCGACACCGTGGTGGTCAACGTCAAGGTGAAGGAAGGCAACCGCGAGCGCGTACAGGCGTTCGAGGGCATCGTCATCGCCAAGCGCAGCCGCGGCCTGCATTCGGCCTTCACCGTGCGCAAGATTTCGCACGGCACCGGCGTGGAGCGCGTGTTCCAGGCGCACAGCCCGGCCATCGATTCGCTGACCGTGAAGCGCAAGGGCAAGGTGCGCGGTGCCAAGCTGTATTACCTGCGTGGCCTGGAAGGCAAGGCTGCCCGCATCAAGGAAGACGTCGCCGCCGCCGCGACCGCCAAGGCGAACGCGAAGGCTGCCGCTGCCGCCGCCGCCGCCGCCGCCAAGTAATACTGCGATCACCGCTGCATGAAAAACCCGCGGAGCGATCCGCGGGTTTTTTTGTTGCCCTGATGCTGCCGCCGCGTTGTCGCGACGTCAGGCCAGCCGCTGTGGCTGCTGCAGGAAATTGCCCTGCACGAAATCCACGCCGCAGGCGAACAGCAGCGAAGTGCTGGTGGCGTCCTCGACCCATTCGGCGATGGTCTGGCGGTTGAGTTCGCGTGCCTGCTGGCAGATCTCGGCGATCTTTTTCTGGCTGTCCGGGTGCTGCGGCAGATCGGCCATGTAGCTGCGATCGATCTTCAGGTAGTCCGCGTCGACGTGGTTGAGCAGCTGGAATGAGTTCAGGCCCGAACCGAACTGCTCCAGCGCGAAACGTCCGCCCAGCTTCCTCCAGCCGTTGACGAACTCCTGCGCCGGGCGCAGCAGGGTCATGACCTTGCTCTCGGTCATCTCCAGCACCAGCTGGCCCTGCTTCAGGGCGGCCTGGCCGAGGCGTTTGCCCAGCCATGGCAGCAGTGTGTCGTCCTGCAACGAGGCGGCGGTGAGCTTGACGAAGAACGTGGTCTGCTGACCCTGGCCTTCGCGGACCTGCAATGCCTTGATGGTCTGATCCAGCACCCAGCGGTCGATCGCGCCGGTGAGATTGTGCTTCTCGGCGATCGGCATGAAGAATCCCGGCAGCACTTCGCCCTGCGGGCCGTTCATGCGCAGCAGGATTTCCGAGTAGTCGCCCTCGGCGTCCTGCAGGCTGATGGTCTGCTGGTGGTAGAGCACCAGGCCTTCTCCGGTCAGCGCCGTGCGCAACAGGTCCAGCCAGTAGCGCTCGCGTTCCTCGTCGGCCTTCTCGCGCGCCGCCGGGTCGTGCAGCTCGACCTGGCTGCCGCCGAGGCTTTGCGCGGTGCGCAGGGCCTGGCTGGCCTGGTTGAGCAACAGTTCGGTGTTCGCGTTCTTCTCGCCAAGCAGGCTGCCGCCGATGCTGGCGGTGACCGTGATCGAGCGCGTGCCGGCGTCGAAGATCTCGTTGCTGACACTGTGCTGCAGCTTGGCGATCCACTCCTTGATCGCCTCGTCCGCGCGCGCGTCCAGCACCACGCCGAGGGTGTGCTCGGCGAGCATGCCGGCGACATCGTCGGCGCCCAGCAGCATGCGGATGCGGTCGGCGAAGCCGGCCAGCAGTTCGTCGGCCTTGCCCAGGCCGATGCCGCCCATGAGCGAGGCCCAGTTGTCCGGTTCGATCAACAGCAGCGACTGGCCTTTCTTGCCCTTGGCCGCCGCCGTGACGGCGTCGTTGATGCATTCCAGCATGCGCGCACGGTTGAACAGTCCGGTCACCGGGTCGCGTTGCAGCTGTTCCAGCATGGCCGGGTCGACCAGCTGGCGACGGAACACGATCTGCAGGCAAGGCTCGCCCTCGAACGTGGCCGGCGCGAATTCCACGGTGGCATCGAACGTGCTGCCGTCGGCACGGCGTGCGTGCAGGGTCAGCTGGGACGGCATCTTTTCCTGGCGGGTGTGGCCGCGCAGCAGGGTCCTTGAATTCGTCGGCGTGTGCCGAATCGATCATGTCCAGCACGGGCAGTCCGAGCAGGTCGTCGAAGCTGTCGTAACCGAAGGTTTCCAGATAGGCGTGGTTGGCACGCACATGCATGCCTTCATGCACGTAGGCGATGGCATCGGTGGAGGAGTCGAGCAGCGCGTCGCAACGGCGCTCCGACTCGCGCAGCGCGGTTTCCAGGCGGCGCACCTGGCGACGCGTCTGCAACGAATCGAACTCGCGCTGCAGCACCGCGACCAGCTGCTTCGGCTGACTGCGCGACGGCGACACCACGGGCACCCTGCACGAACAGTTCCGCCACGACCTGGTTGTCGATCGAGTTGACCAGGCCCAGCAGCGAATAGTCGCGGCCGTAGGCATCGAGCACCTTGGTCGCTTCTTCCATGCTGATGCTGGTGATCGCCGGATCGAACATCACCACATCCGGCTCCAGCTCGTTCACCGCAGCCTGCATCTGCTCGACGTTGGTGGCGCGGGCCGGGCGCACGGCGATGCCGGTGTTGCGCAGCAGGCTGATGATCTGTTCGGCCTCTTCCAGTGAACTTTCGACGAAGAGGATCTTGATGACGTAATCTTTTTTCATGGGGCGTGGCGCAATCCGTTGATCATCGCAGGCGGGCCGGGCAGTACTCTGCCGTTCAGTGTTTGTAACGGATTCCGGCGGCAGCCGCCAGCAGAAAACCGCTCGACGGTGGCGGTTGGCGTTTCAAAGGGGACGCTTGGAGCTGTCGCCACCCACTTCGCGCACCAGCCTGGGTACCAGGTAGCCGGGCAGGCGTGCGCGCAGCCCCTCCATCAATGCCAGGGCACGGCTGTCGTCGACCTCGAAGTGTGCGGCGCCCTGCACGCGGTCGAGCTGGTGCAGGTAGTAAGGCAGCACGCCGGCAGCGAACAGGCGCTCGGACAGGTCCGCCAGCGTATCGGCATCGTCGTTGACTCCGCGCAGCAGCACCGACTGATTGAGCACGGTGGCGCCGGCATCGCGCAGACGGGCGCAAGCGGCGTCGACGCTGCCGTCGATCTCGTTGGCGTGGTTGGCGTGCAGCACAACCACTTTCTGCAGCGGCACGGCAGCCAGCCAGGCAATGAAGGCGTCGTCGATGCGTTCGGGCAACACCACCGGCAGGCGGCTATGGATGCGCAGGCGGATGACGTGCGGCAGTTCGGCAGACCCCGGGTCAGCTCATCGAGCTTGTGCGTGGCCAGCGCCAGCGGGTCGCCGCCGGAGAGGATCAGTTCGCGGATCGAAGGATCCTCCCGCACGCGACCGAGCGCCTCGCGCCATTGCCCGGCTGCGGCGATCTCCTCGCCATAGGGGAAGTGCCGGCGGAAGCAGTATCGGCAGTTCACCGCACAGCTGCCGCTGGCGATCAGCAGGGCGCGCCCGTCGTACTTGTGCAGCATGCCGTGAGCGGTACGGGAGGCCATGTCGCCCACCGCATCGGTCGTAAAGCCTTCGACGTGGTCGTGCTCGACCCGTTGCGGCAGCACCTGCAGCAACAACGGGTCGGCGGGATCGCCCTGGCGCATCCTGGCGGCGAATCCGCGCGGGACGCGCAAGGCAAAGCCGGCGTCATCGGCGGGGATGCAGGTCGGGGCGGTCGCCCAGGCCGACGACCTGCAGCAGCTCGGCGGCGTCGGTGATGGCATCCCGCCACAGTTCGCGCCAGTCGGCGGCGGGTGAAGATAGGCGGGCACTGGGGCTTGCGGTTATCATGTCGGGCCTTGAGCGGGCCATGGTGCCCGCGGCAGATACCCATTTTAACCGCCCGACGGGCGGTTTTACCTCTGGAGCAGACAACGCATGGCGACCCTTGGCCTCAATGATGTCAAAACGGGCAAGAAGATCCTCCACAACGGTGATCCGTGGATCATCACCGAGGCCGACTTCGTCAAGCCGGGCAAGGGGCAGGCCTTCACCCGCATCCGCATCCGCAATCTGAAGGATGGCCGCACCACCGAGCAGACGCTGAAATCCAGCGACTCCTTCGAGGAAGCGGATGCCACCGACACCGACATGCAGCTTTCGTTTATCGACGGCATCGGCAAGGACAAGGTGTGGCACTTCATGAACATGGAAACCTTCGAGATGGCGCAGGCTTCGCTGGCGGCCATGGGCGACGCCTGGAAATGGCTCAAGGGCGAGGAAGAGTGCGTGGTCACGCTGTTCAATGGCGGCATCATCGCCGTGCAGCCGCCCAAGTTCGTCGAGCTGAAGATCGTCGAGACCGATCCGGGTGTCCGCGGCGACACCTCCGGTGGCGGCGGCAAGCCGGCCACGCTGGAGACCGGGGCGGTGGTGCGCGTGCCACTGTTCGTCAACCAGGATGAAGTCATCAAGGTGGACACCCGCACCGGCGAATACGACAGCCGCGCCGGCAAGTAAGGCGATCGAGCGCCAGCAAAGTGATTGATGGCAAGGGGCGGCCGCCGCAGGGTACCGCCCCTCGTCGTATTCAGGTCAAACGCAGGCGATCGCGGTCGCCAGCGAATCAAGCAAGGTGAGGTGAAGATGAGTGCCACTCCTCCGAAGTCGGTCGATCTGGTCATCGAGGCACGCTGGGTCGTTCCGGTGGAGCCGCACGCGGTCGTACTCGAGCACCATGCCGTGGCGGTCGACAGGGACACCATCGTCGCCGTGTTGCCGATTGCCGAGGCTCGCGCCATCTATGCGCCGCGCGAGCGCGTCGAACTGGGTGAACATGCACTGATTCCCGGCCTGGTCAACAGCCACACGCACAATCCGATGACCCTGCTGCGCGGCCTTGCCGACGACCTGCCGCTGATGGTGTGGCTGCAGCAGCACATCTGGCCGGCCGAGGCGAAGGTGATGGGGCCGGAGTTCGTGCGCGACGGCGTCGAGCTGGCGGTGGCCGAGATGCTGCGCGGCGGCACCACCTGCGCCAACGAGAACTACTTCTTCCCCGACGTGATCGGCGCCACCTACCGCAAGCTGGGTTTCCGCGCGGTGGTCGGCCTGCCGGTGATCGAGTTCCCCACCGCGTGGGCGAAAAGCCAGGACGAATATTTCGAGCGCGCCGGCGAAGTGCACGACAGCTTCCGCGGCGACCACCTGGTCAGCACCGCGTTCGCGCCGCACGCGCCGTACACGGTGTCGGACGAGAGCTTCGAGCGCATCCGCGTGCTGTCCGACCAGCTCGACATCCCGGTGCATCTGCACACCGCACGAGACCGCGCACGAAGTCGAGGACGAGAAGGCCAAGAGTGGCCTGCGCCCGTTCCAGCGTCTGCAGAAGCTGGGCCTGGTCAACGACCGCCTGATCGCCGTGCACATGACCCAGCTGACCGACGGCGAGATCGCCGCCTGCGCCGCTGCGGGCGTGTCGGTGGTGCATTGCCCGGAGTCCAACCTGAAGCTGGCGTCGGGTTTCTGCCCGGCAGAGAAACTGCGCCAGGCTGGCGTCAACGTGGCGCTCGGCACCGACGGCTGCGCCTCGAACAACGATCTGGACATGTTCGGCGAGATGCGCACTGCCGCGCTGCTGGCCAAGGCCGTGGCCGGCGATGCGGCGGCGTTCGACGCGGCGTTCGCGCTGCGCGCGGCGACGCTCAACGGCGCCAGGGCGATCGGCCTGGACGCGAAAATCGGTTCGATCGAAGTGGGCAAGCAAGCCGACTTCGCCGCCGTGCGACTGGACGAGCTGGAAACCCAGCCGATGTTTCACGTGATCTCGCAACTGGTTTACGCCACCGGCCGGCACCAGGTCAGCGACGTGTGGATCGCCGGCAAGCGCAAGCTGGCCGCGCGTGAACTCCTCAGGGATGGATACCGCCAGCGATCCTGGCGCGCACGCGCGCCTGGCGCGAACGCATTGCCTCGGCTTGAAACGGAGTCCACGATGAACCGTTACCTCGTTCTGCTGATTCGCCGGCCGCATCTCGATCCGGCCATCGTGCCGCTGCATCTGGCGTTTCTGGACAGCCTGCGCGAAGAAGGCCGGGTGGAACTGTCCGGCGGCTTCAGCGACAAGTCTGGCGGTGCCTATCTGCTGCAGGCGGCTGATCTCGCCGAAGCCACCGCGATCGCACACAACGATCCGGCGCATGTCAGCGGCGGCTGGGATATCACGGTGTACGAATGGCAGGCGCATTAAACTCCACGCCTGTTCTTGAGGACCTGACGATGCACGGTATCAATGCGAGCCCCGACGAGATTGCCCGCTTCGACAGCCTGGCGGCGCGCTGGTGGGACCCGGATGGCGAGTCGCGCCCGCTGCATGACCTCAATCCGGTGCGCGCCGCGTATATCGCCGCACGCGACGGACCTGCGCGACGCGAAGGTCGCCGATGTCGGTTGCGGCGGCGGTTTGCTGAGCGAAGCTCTGGCGCGGGCCGGCGCAAAAGTCACCGGCATCGATCTCGGCGAGAAGGTGATCGAGATTGCGAAGCTGCACCTGCACGAGTCGAACCTCAATGTCGATTATCGCGTGCAATCCTCGGCCGATCTGGCGGCTGCCGAGCCGGCCAGTTTCGATGCAGTGTGTTGCATGGAATTGATCGAGCATGTGCCCGACCCGGCAGCCCTGGTCAACGACCTGGCCACGATGCTGAAGCCGGGCGGCCGTCTGTTTCATGTCCACCCTCAACCGCACGCCGGCCGCGTTCGGCGCGGCGATCGTGGGGGCCGAATACGTGATGCGCATGCTGCCGCGCGGCACCCATCACTACGCGCAGTTCCTGAAGCCGTCCGAGCTTGGCCGTCTGCTGCGCCATGCCGGGCTGGAGCTTGAGGACGTCTCCGGACTGGGCTACAACCCGCTCAATCGCAAGGCGTGGCTGAGCAGGATCACGGCCATCAATTACGTGCTCAGCGCACGGAAGCCAGCATGAAACCGTTGCCCGAAAACATCGCCGGCGTGTTGTTCGACCTCGACGGCACCTTGCTCGACAGCGCTCCCGACCTGTACGCCGCCCTGCTGGCGCAATGCGCGGAGGAAGGCGGTGCCGCCACCGCCATACGCACCGGTGCGCGAGGTGGTATCGCGCGGTGCGCGTGCGGTGCTGCGCTGCGCGTTCGCCGCGCGTGGCGAAGCTGCGCTGGAAGCGCTGGTGCCGCGCTACCTGCAGTTGTACCAGCAGGTCATGGCGCAGCAGACGCAGGCCTTCGATGGCGTCGACGACTTGCTCGTCAGGATCGAGGCGCACGGATTGCGTTGGGGCATCGTCACCAACAAGGCGGCCTTCCTCACCGACGAACTGATCCATCGCATCGGCTGGGCCACGCGCGCCAGCGCCGTGGTGTCGGGCGACACCTTGCCGGTGAAGAAGCCGGATCCGGCGCCCGTGTTGCTGGCGTGCGAGCGTGCCGGAGTGGATCCGGTGCATTGCCTGTTCGTCGGCGACGATCGCCGCGACATCCAGGCCGGCGCTGCTGCCGGCCTGTATACGGTGGCGGTGAGTTGGGGTTATCTCGATGGCGGCGATCCCCACGGCTGGGGCGCCGATATCGTGCTGGATCATCCCGCCGAACTGGCCGAACTGCTGCAGTTGCAACCGGTCGCGGCATGATCGAACTGGTCGAACAAAATGCCGTGCTGCAGGGCTTCATCGACAAATGGCTGGCGGTGCAGCCGCAGCAGCGCATCGCGCTGGCCTTCGTCGACGGCCGGCGCTATCCCGGCCACGTCGCGCTGGCGGCGCTGGAGCAGGAGCTGCTCGGTGCCGCCTACGGCATCCGCGAGCCGCAGGTGGCTGCGGCCAAGCTCAACTGGTGGGCCGAGGAACTGGCCGGGGCGGCCGCCAGCGGCGGTCGCCACCCGCTGACCCAGGTGCTGTTTGACGACGAGCGTGCGCACGCGATCGCCAGCGAACTGTGGCTGGCGCCGGTGCTGGCCGCGATGGCGCAACTGGAGCAGGGCACCGCTGCCGATTTTCCCGACGCAGTTTGCCGCAGCGATGCCACTGCACGGCGCACTGGCCACGCTGGAAACTGCCTGGTGGTACGGCGCCGGGGCGTCGGCCGGAACGGGCCGCGCAGGTCGCCGTGCTGAATCACCTGCTGTACGCACTGCTGCGACTGGAACAGGATGCCGAGCGCGATCGCCTGCCGCTGCCGATGGCGCGACTGGCGCGCCACGGCCTGAGTCGCACGCAATTGCGCATGGCCAGCGCCGCGCGGCAGCAGGCGATCAAGGCGCAGCTGGACGACCTGCTGGCCAGCTGGAAGGCGTCGGCCACGCTTGCCGGCCCGCTCAGCGTGTTCCGCGCGCTGGAATCGCGCCACGCTGGCAAACTGGCGCGGCGGGCGGCGCGGTCGGGCGATTCGCTGGCGGTGTTGCAGGCCGGCCAGTCGCGTACCGGGACCGGGTACCGCACTGCAGGCGTGGCAGGCCGCTCGTGCGTGGCGCCGGCAGGTCGGCATAAATCGTTCAAGACGCAGTGTTTCCGTCGCGCCACTATTGCAGCGACGGCCTGCATGCCCCAAGATTGACATGCTTCGCGGCGATGCGTTCGCCGATGCCAGGACTCCCACCATGCCGAACCAGGAAAACACCGCCCGCCTGCTGCCCGATGTTGCCGTGCACGCGCAGCCGCACCTTGCCGGTGCGCTGGATTGGGTCGGCATGGCCGATATCCAGGTGCCGGTGCTGTTCGATGCCGGCGATGGCCAGGTGCAGCGCGCCAGCGCGCGGGTCGGCGCCTTCGTCAACCTCAACCGGCCGGACAAGCGCGGCATCCACATGTCGCGGCTGTACCTGCAGGTGGAGCAGGCACTGAGTACGCAGACGCTCACCGCCGACTCGTTGCACGCGCTGCTGCGTGGTTTCCTCAATTCGCATGAAGGCCTGTCCGACCGCGCCTGCCTCAGCATCCACTTCGAACACCTGGTGCGTCGCCCGGCGTTGAAAAGCGCCAACAGCGGCTGGCGCGCCTATCCGGTGTGCATCGAAGCCAGCCTCACCGGTAACGAATTCCTGCTCGAATTCGGCACCGAAGTGGTCTATTCCTCGACGTGTCCGGCTTCGGCCGCGCTGTCGCGCCAGTTGATCCAGGATCAGTTCGCCAACGATTTCGATGCCGGCAAACCGCTCGACCACGCCGCCGTGCTGGCTTGGCTGGGCAGCGAGAAGGGCATCGTCGCCACCGCCGCACGCCCAACGAAGCGTGGCGCGGCTGCGCATTCGCCCGGTGCCGGGCGCGGGCTTCCACCTGATCGGCTTGGTCGACCGTGTCGAGCAGGCGCTCGGCACGCCGGTGCAGACCGCCGTGAAGCGCGAAGACGAACAAGCCTTCGCACTGGCCAACGGCGGCAACCTGATGTTCTGCGAAGACGCCGCCCGGCGCATCCAGAAAGCACTGGACGCCGACGCCACGCTGAGTGACTTCCACGTTCGCGTCGAACACCAGGAAAGCCTGCACCCGCATGATGCGGTGGCGTATGCCAGCAAGGGTGTGGAGGGCGGCTACGGCTCGACGCCGTGACGCCCCTGCAGCGCGGGTATTGCCCGCACTGCAATAAAAAATCGCGCAGCGATCGAAGGTAAGTTGCTGCCTCGCCCGTCGTTGTACGGGCGCGCGGGGCGCCTGGAAGCGCCGGCCTGCGGACGGGTCAGGCGCTCCTGGTCAGCGCGTCAGTGGGCGTCAGGGGTATCTCCCCGGCGTCGACAGTGGGGGTAGTGAAAGTGTTCGGGTACCGGGTCCTCGCCGCCATCGCACAGCGGTTGGCAGCGCAGCAGCCGCCAGCCGGTCAGCAGGCTGCCGCGCCACGGGCCGAAGCGCGTGACTGCAATCCGTGCATAATCAGAGCAAGTGGGGTGAAAACGGCAGCGCGGACCAAGCAATGGGCTGAGCCAGCGCTTGTACAAACGGAGCAACCACAGTATCAATCGGGTCAGGGCATTCACGTTGCCGGAACGGCTTGCACATGTAAGTAGTGCAAGTATTCCAGAAGCGGGCTTGCTGGTGTAGGACACATGGGCTATAACACCCGGCCGCCACGGCCACAAACGGTGAAGGGATATGGCGAAAACGACGCGTAGTTCGACCGCTGCCACCAAGGTTCAGAAAGGCAAGGCTTCCGCCAAGGCACATGACGTCAGGGCGGCCAAGTCGAAAACAGCTGCAAGCAAGGGGCGGACGGTGAAGGTCGCCAGCAAGCCGCCGGCGAAGACCGGTCGTACCGCGGCGAAGCCCGCCAGCAAGGCCGCGCCGAAGAAAGTTGCGGCGAAGAAAGTGGTCGCCAGGAAACCGGTGGCGAAGCCAGCGGTCAAGAAAGCGGCGGCCAAGTCGCTGGCGAAGAAGCCGGCTGCCGTGAAGAAAGTGGCGGCCAAGAAAATCGTTGCCAGGAAGCCGGCACCGAAAAAGGCCGTGGCCAAGAAGGTTGCTGCCAAGAAGGTCGTCAAGAAAGTCGTGGTCAAGGGCAGCGCAGCCAGGAAGCCGGTAGCGAAGCCCGTGACCAAGCCGGTCGTCAGGAAGGTGGCTGCGCCGGTCAAGCCCGCGGCGAAGCATGTCGCGAAACCGGCAGCTCAGCCGGCGGCAAAGAAACCGGTTGTCAAACCTGCCGCCCATCCGGCGCCGGTAGTTGCAGCCAAAAGCGTATCCCCGACACCCGCCAGCACCCTGTTCAAGGGCAAGGTGGCGAGTGCAACCGCCATGGTGACACCACGTGCAGCCCCGGCTTCCGCGGGTCACGCCTCTTCCCACAAAAATCAGAAAACCTCGTCGTCCTCAATGAATAAATCTGCTGCAAAAAAACTCGATAACGGTTTCACCCGTGAAGACGGGCGATACGCGCTGCCTTCCACCAGTACGATCACGTTGCCCAAGGGTTATCGCCCTTCGCCCAACGAGGAGTACATGAATCCGCAGCACCTGGCTTACTTCCGCAACAAGCTGCGCGATTGGCGCGATCAGCTGGTGGAAGAGTCGCGACAGACCATGGACAACCTGCGTGAGGAAGTGCGCGATGTCGGCGACGAAGCCGAGCGTGCTACCCGCGAAACCGAAAACTCGCTGGAGCTGCGCACCCGCGACCGCTACCGCAAGCTGATCTCCAAGATCGACAAGGCGCTGCGCCGGATCGAAGACGGCAGCTACGGTTTCTGCGAGGAGACCGACGAGGAAATCGGCGTCGACCGTCTCGATGCGCGCCCGATCGCCACCCTGTCACTGGATGCACAGGAACGCCGCGAGCACCTGCAGAAACAGATGGGCGACTGAGAGCGGTTCTCTGCGCTCCTCCGTGAGCGCAAAGATCAAACCGGCATCCATGCCGGACTTTTCAAACAAAGCCCCGCTTCGTGCGGGGCTTTGTCTTTCAGCGTATCGGCATGGGAGCGCTCAGGCCAGTGCTTGTGCCGCATAACCCTTCAGCTTCGCCAGCATCGCCGCCAGTCCGTTCGAACGTGTGGGTGACAAGTGCTTGGCCAGGCCGATCGTGCCGATGAAGGTCGGTTCGGTAGCGACGATCTCCGCGGCCGGACGGTCAGAATACACGCGCAGCACCAGGGCGATCAGACCCGAGACGATCGCGGAGTCGCTGATGGCCTCGAAGTGCATGTTCGAGGCGTCGCCGCTGGGTACCAGCCAGACCATCGACTGGCAGCCGTGCACGCGGTATTCCTCGGTCTTGCCGGTTTCCGGAAACGGCGGCAATTGCTTGCCGAGGTCGATCAGGTACTGGTAGCGCTCGGTCCAGTCGCCGAAGAAGGCGAATTCCTCGGCGATCTCTTGCTGCGCCTGTGCCGCGCTGGTGGTGACGATGGCGTTCATGTCGCACATTATCGCGCGGACGGGCAAGGACGGGAAATGAATTGGTGCGCTACACCCGCATCACGCCTTGATGATGCTCCAGCGCGTGCCCTGGGCACCGTCCTCGATCGCCATGCCCAATGCGGCCAGTTCGTCGCGGATCGCATCGGCGCGCGCGAAATCGCGAGCGGCGCGGGCGGCCTTGCGCTGCTGCAGCAAGTCCTCGATGTGCGCTGCGTCGACACTGTTCTCGCCACGCTTGAACCACGCTTCCGCATCCTGCTGGAGCAGGCCGAGCAGGGCGCCGCCGCCGAGCAGCGCCGCCTTTGCCGCGGCGCTGCCGGATTGGCGCGCGGCATCGGCCAGCACCGACAGTTCGGCCAGCGCCTGCGGCGTGTTGAGGTCGTCGCACAAGGCTGCCTCGACCCGCTCCGGCACCGGCAGCTCGCCGGCGGGCAGTTCCACCGAAGCCAGGTCGCGCAGCACGCGATACCAGCCATCCAGGGTGCTCGTGGCCTGGGCGATCGCGCCTTCGGACCAGTCCAGCGGCTGCCGGTAATGCCCGCTCAGCAGACGCAGGCGCAGCGCCTCGGGCGGATGCGACTTCAGCAATTCGTGCACCAGCAGCACGTTGCCCAGCGACTTGGACATCTTGCGGCCGTCGAAGGTGAGCATGCCGTTGTGCATCCACCAACGGGCGAACAGCTTGCCGCCGTGGGCGCAGGTGGATTGCGCGATCTCGTTCTCGTGATGCGGAAACAGCAGGTCGACGCCGCCGGCGTGGATGTCGATGGTGTCGCCCAGATGCGCCGCGCTCATCGCCGAGCACTCGATGTGCCAGCCGGGCCGGCCTACGCCCCACGGGCTGTCCCAGCCGGGCAGATCGGGCGTGGACGGTTTCCACAGCACGAAATCCCCGGCGTTGCGCTTGTATGGCGCCACTTCCACGCGTGCGCCGGCGATCAGTTCCTCGGGGTTGCGGCCAGACAGCTCGCCGTAGGCGGCAAACGAGCCGACGTCGAACAACACGTGGCCCTCGGCAACATAGGCGTGGCCGCCGTCGAGCAGCTTTTCGATCATCGTGATGATCGGACCGATGTGGGTGGTGGCATGCGGCTCGATGTCCGGCGGCGCCACGCCGAGTCCGGCCATGTCCTCGCGGTAGGCCTGGGCGAAGCGGCCGGTGATCGTGCCGATCGGCACGCCCTGCTGCTGCGCGGCAGTGTTGATCTTGTCGTCGACGTCGGTGATGTTGCGGGCGTACAGCACCTTCGGGTAATGCCGACGCAGCAATCGCGCCAGTACATCGAACACCACCGGGCCACGCGCATTGCCGATGTGCACGTAGTTGTAGACGGTGGGGCCGCACAGATACATCGTCACCCGTGCGGGATCGAGCGGGGTGAAGAGTTCGGTGCGACGGGTCAGGCTGTTGTAGAGCGATATCGGCATCGTGGAATCCGCAGCATGGGCCGCCGGGGCGCGTAATGATCGGCCCGGCATATTAACAAGGTGTAAGTGGCGCAGTCGCGCCAGCCCCGGCGAGGGCTGATTCTAAGCGTGTATTCAGCGTGAATTTGTTCGAATGACATCAATAAGCACGCTAACGCGCCTGTTGTTTCGTATCTGGGAGGTCGTAATGACCAAGTTCTGGCTTTTCGCACTGGTATTCGCCCTGGCGGCGACCAGCGTCTGTGCACAGGACGTGCGTTATGCCAATGGCGACGACAATGCCCACTATGGTTGGGCCGATGTATTGCGGGCCGATCCGGTGCAGGGTGTCACCCGCACCGAAGTGCCGCGACAGGAGTGCTACGAGCAGCCGGTGGTGCGCCGCGAGGGTGGCAACAGCACGGCCGGCACGGTGCTTGGTGCGGTGATCGGTGGCGTGCTGGGCAATACGGTGGGCAAGGGCGACGGGCGCAAGGCCGCCACCGTGGTCGGTGCCGTGGCTGGTGGTGCGGTGGGTAACCGGGCTGCGGGGCGCGGTGGTGAGTACGAGACCACCCAGACCCAATGCCGCCAGGTCAGCGCTGTCAGCGAGCAGCGCCGGATCATCGGCTATGACGTGGAATACCGGTATCGCGGCGAGGTCTATACCTCGCGTCTGAGCTACGACCCGGGCGAGCGCCTGCGCGTGCGCGTGCAGGTCGAGCCGGCCGACTGAGGTTCGGTCCAGCCACTTCCAGCGCCGCCACCTGTTGGCGGCGTTGTCGTTTCCGGGGTCCGATTTTTTCTTGTTGCATGGCAGCGAAATTGCCGCCATCATGCGCACTCGCTATACGGATTCTGCATGTCTTCAGCCGTCTATACCGCCACCGTACTCACCAGCGCCCGCGCGGCGGCTGGCATGACGTCGCGTGCGCGCCGACCGCTGGGTGGATATTCGGCCGGGTAGGCAGTCGCACGCGTTTCATGTGCATCGACGACGAAACCCGGCCTCTGCGCCGGGTTTTTTGTTATTGGATTTTGGATTTGGAGCCGTCATGACCATTCGTCACTTCATCACCACCCAGGATTACAGCCGCGCCGAGATCGACGCGTTGCTGGAGCAGGCGGCCGCGTTCAAGCGTTCGCCACGCGGCCAGCACCTGGCCGGCAAGTCGATCGCGTTGCTGTTTTTCAATCCCTCGATGCGCACCCGCACCAGCTTCGAGCTGGGCGCGTTCCAGCTTGGTGGCCATGCGATCGTGCTGGCGCCGGGCAAGGACGCGTGGCCGATCGAGTTCGAGGTGGGCAGCGTGATGGACGGCGACACCGAGGAGCACATCGCCGAGGTGGCGCGGGTGCTGTCGCGCTACGTCGACCTGATCGCGGTGCGCGCGTTCCCGAAGTTCCAGGACTGGGCGGTGGATCGCCAGGACAAGGTGATCAAGGCGTTCGCGCAGTACGCCACGGTGCCGGTGATCAACATGGAGACGATCACCCATCCCTGCCAGGAGCTGGCCCATGCGCTGGCGCTGAAGGAGCACCTGGGCGACCTGCACGAACAAGAAATACGTGCTGACCTGGACCTATCATCCGAAGCCGCTGAACACCGCGGTGGCGAACTCCGCGCTGCTGATCGCGACCAAGATGGGCATGGACGTGACCCTGCTGTGCCCCACGCCGGACTACGTGCTGGACGAGCGCTACATGGCGTTTGGCCGTCTGAACGCCGAGCAGAACGGCGGCTCGCTGAAGGTCAGCCACGACATCGAGGAAGCCTACGCCGGCGCCGACGTGGTCTACGCCAAGAGCTGGGGCGCGCTGCCGTTCTTCGGCCAGTGGGAGAAGGAAAAGCCGATTCGCGAAGCGAGCAGGCACTTCATCGTCGACGAGGCGAAGATGGCGCTCACCAACCACGGCCTGTTCAGCCACTGCCTGCCGCTGCGCCGGAACATCAAGGCCACCGACGCGGTGATGGATTCGCCCGCCTGCATCGCCATCGACGAAGCCGAGAACCGCCTGCACGTGCAGAAGGCGGTGATGGCGTCGTTGATCGGACAGGGTTGAGCGCGCCATGTATACGCCGAAGCACTTTCGCGGAAACGCCGTCGCCGAGGTGCTGCATGGGTTGATCCGCGCGTATCCGTTCGCCACCGTGGTGACCCAGCGCGGCCGATGGGTTCGCGGCCAACCATCTGCCGTTCGAGCTGGTCGGCGAAGTGCTGCACGGCCATGTCGCCCGCGGCAATGAACTGGCACGAATGGACGGCGCCGAGGTGCTGCTGGTATTCCGCGGTCCGCACGGCTACATCAGCCCGAACTGGTACCCGAGCAAGCACGAGACCGGGCGCGAGGTGCCGACCTGGAACTACGCGGTGGTGCATGTGCACGGCCGGTTGCGCGTGATCGATGACGCGGCATGGCTGCGCCGCCTGCTGGAAACCCTGACCGATCATCATGAAGCCGGCCAGCCGCAGCCGTGGAAGATCAGCGATGCGCCGGACGACCACATCGAGAAGTCGCTGCGCGCGATCGTCGGCCTCGAAATCGCGATCGATCGCATCGAGGGCAAGTTCAAGCTGAGCCAGAACCACCCCGCGCGCAATCGCGCGGGCGTGATCGCCGGGCTGCGCGAGCGCGACGGCGATGGCGATGCGGAACTGGCCGCGTGGATGACTCAACAAGAGGAATCGAAACCGTGAACCATCAGCATCACTATCGCGTCGACGTGGAATGGACCGGCAACCTCGGCACGGGCACGGACGGCTATCGCAACTACCGCCGCGACCACGTGATCCGCATCGACGGCAAGCCGGCGATCGCCGGTTCCTCCGACTCCGCGTTCCGCGGCGATGCCGCCCGGCACAACCCCGAGGACATGCTGGTGGCCGCGCTGTCGACCTGCCACATGCTGTCCTACCTGCACATGGCCACCGTGGCCGGCGTGGTGGTGACCGCATATACCGACGCCGCCGAAGGCACGATGGCCACCGAGGGCGATGGCGGCCGCTTCGTCGAAGTGGTACTGCGCCCCACCGTGACCATCAGCGCCGCCAGCGACCCGGCCAAGGCTGAAGCGGCGCACGAAACAGCGCACCACGCCTGCTTCATTGCCAATTCCGTGAATTTCCCGGTGCGCTGCGAGCCGCGCATCGTCGTCGAATCCGCCTGACCTCTCTTCTTTCCAGGATCTGCAAGCCATGAGCAAAGACATCGTCCTCGCCTTTTCCGGTGGCCTCGACACCAGTTTCTGCGTGCCCTATCTGCAGGAGCGCGGCTGGGCCGTGCATACCGTGTTCGCCGATACCGGCGGTGTCGACGCGGAGGAGCGCGCCTTCATCGAGAACCGCGCGAAGGAACTGGGCGTGGCCAGCCACGTCACCGTCGATGGCGGCCCGGCGATCTGGGAGGGTTTCGTCAAGCCGTTCGTGTGGGCGGGCGAGGGCTACCAGGGCCAGTACCCGCTGCTGGTGTCCGACCGCTACCTGATCGTCGAGGCCGCGCTGAAGCGCGCCGCCGAACTGGGCACGAAGGCGATCGCGCACGGCTGCACCGGCATGGGCAACGACCAGGTGCGTTTCGACCTGGCGGTGAAGGCGCTGGGCGATTACGAGATCGTGGCGCCGATCCGCGAGATCCAGAAGGAACACACGCAGACGCGCGCCTACGAGCAGAAGTATCTGGAAGACCGCGGCTTCGGCGTGCGCGCCAAGCAGCAGGCCTACACCATCAACGAGAACCTGCTCGGCCTGACCATGTCCGGCGGCGAGATCGACAAGTGGCAGGCGCCCGGCGCCGGCGCGGTGGGCTGGTGCAAGCCGCGCGCCGAATGGCCGTCCAAACCGCTGCAGGTGAAGATCGGCTTCGTCAACGGCGAAGCGGTGACGCTGGACGGCGAGACGATCGCCGGGCACGCCATGCTGGCGAAGCTCAACGGCCTGTTCGCGCAGTACGGCGTGGGCCGCGGCCTCTACACCGGCGACACCACGATCGGCCTGAAGGGCCGCATCATCTTCGAGGCGCCGGGCCTCACCGCGTTGCTCGCCGCGCACCGCGCGCTGGAAGAGGCAGTGCTCAGCAAGCAGCAGAACCGCTTCAAGCCCGAGGTGGCACGCAAGTGGGTGGAGCTGGTCTACGAGGGCTTCTTCCACGATCCGCTGAAGACCGACCTGGAAGCGTTCCTGGCCTCCAGCCAGTCCACCGTCAACGGCACGGTGACGCTGGAGACGCATGGCGGCAGCGTCGGCGCGGTGGCGGTCGAGTCGAAGCACATCCTCAACGCCAAGGGCGCCACCTATGCGCAGTCGGCCGACTGGGGCGTGGAGGAGGCCGAGGGCTTCATCAAGCTGTTCGGCATGAGTTCGACGCTGTGGGCCGAGGTCAATCGGTCGTGAACCGGGAGTCGGGAGTCGGGAATCGGGATTCGTCGGTGTTGCTCGACGCGACGCTGGAGCACCTGCGGGCGCTGGTCGGTTTCGACACGCGCAACCCGCCGCGCGTGATCGACACCGGCGGCATCTTCGATTACCTGCGTGCGCAGTTGCCGGGTTTCGACGTGACGGTGACCGACTTCGGTGCCGGCGCGGTGGCCCTGCATGCGGTGCGTGGCGAACCGAAGTATCTGTTCAACGTGCACCTCGACACCGTGCCGGATTCGCCGGCATGGACGGCCGATCCGCACACGCTGCGCGTGACGGCCGATCGTGCGATCGGCCTCGGCGCCTGCGACATCAAGGGCGCGGCGGCGGCCTTGCTGGCGGCGGCGAATGCCAGCGACCGGCCCGCTGGCGCTGTTGTTCTCCACCGACGAAGAGGCCAACGATGCGCGTTGCATTGCCGGCTTCCTGCGCCAGCCGCATGCCTACGAAGCGGTGATCGTGGCCGAGCCCACCAAGGGCGAGGCGGTGCTGGCGCATCGCGGCATCCAGTCGGTGCTGATGCGCTTCGCCGGCCACGCCGGGCACGCCTCGGGCGAGCAGAAGCCCAGCGACAGCGCGTTGCATCAGGCGATGCGCTGGGGCAATGCGGCGCTGGACTTCGTGGCGGCGCAGTCGCATGAGCGGTTCGGTGGTCTCACCGGCCTGCGCTTCAACATCGGTCGCGTCGAGGGCGGCATCAAGGCGAACATGATCGCGCCCACGGCGGAGGTGCGCTTCGGTTTCCGTGCGCTGCCGACGATGGAGCCCGGAACACCTGCTGATCCGCTTCCGCAATCTGGTGGAACCGCAACCGGTGGAATTCGCGGAGACCTTCCGCGGCGCCTCGCTGCCTGCCGGCGACACGGCGAACGCCGAGGCCAACCGGCTGGTCGCGCGCGACCTCGCCGACGAGCTGGGCATCCCGGTCGGCAATGCGGTGGACTTCTGGACCGAGGCGGCGCTGTTCTCCGCCGCCGGCTACACCGCCTTCGTCTACGGCCCCGGCGACATCGCCCAGGCGCACAGCGCCGACGAGTGGGTCGCGCTGGAT
This sequence comes from uncultured Gammaproteobacteria bacterium, assembly GCA_963739815.1. Classification (GTDB taxonomy): domain Bacteria; phylum Pseudomonadota; class Gammaproteobacteria; order Xanthomonadales; family Rhodanobacteraceae; genus Rhodanobacter. Next base: position 1,619,653 of record CAVUBI010000001.1, on the reverse strand, counting down.
CAATTGCAGCAGTACGCAGAAACCATCATCCGGATCGTCGACAATGGAAAGCGCATGAACGCGATCAGACACCCGCAAGACCATCGTGCGCCTGCTTTCGAGCATGGGCAGCGCGAAGGAAATCCAGCAATACCTCAAGCGTTTCTCCGAGCTGGACGCCAAGCGCTTCGCCGTGGTGAAGGTCGGCGGCGCGGTGTTGCGCGACGAGCTGGCCGACCTCGCCTCGTCGCTGACCTTCCTGCAGCAGGTGGGCCTGACCCCGATCGTGCTGCACGGCGCCGGCCCGCAGCTGGACGAGGAGCTGGCCGCCGCCGGCATCGAGAAGCAGACCGTCGACGGCCTGCGCGTGACCTCGCCGAAGGCGCTGGGCATCGTGCGCCGCGTGTTCCATGCAGCAGAACCTGAAGCTGGTCGAAGCGCTGCAGTCGATGGATACGCGCGCCACCTCGGTGCCGTCGGGCGTGTTCATGGCCAGCTACCTCGACCGCGATACCCTACGGCCTGGTCGGCAAGGTGGAAAGCATCAACCTGGCGCCGATCGAGGCCAGCCTGCGCGCCAACTCGATCCCGGTGATCGCCAGTCTCGGCGAGACCGACGAGGGGCAGATCCTCAACGTCAACGCCGACTTCGCCGCCAACGAACTGGTGCGCGTGCTGCAGCCGTACAAGATCGTGTTCCTCACCGGCACCGGCGGCCTGCTCGACGGCCAGGGCAAGCTGATCGATTCGATCAACCTGTCCACCGAGTTCGAGCAGCTGATGGCGCAGCCGTGGATCAACGGCGGCATGCGGCTGAAGATCGAGCAGATCGCCGACCTGCTGGCCGACCTGCCGCTGACCTCGTCGGTGTCGATCACCCGGCCGTCCGAACTGGCCAAGGAACTGTTCACCCACAAGGGCTCCGGCACCCTGGTCCGGCGCGGCGAGCGGGTGCTGAGCGTTCGACGTCGTGGGAAGGCATCGACCTGGCACGCATGCGCACGCTGATCGAGTCCAGCTTCGGTCGCACCCTGGTGCCGGATTATTTCGAGCGCACGAAGCCGTTTCGCATCTACGTCAGCGAGAACTATCGCGCCGCGATGATCCTCAGCATGGAAGACGTCGACAACGAGCAGTGCCTGCCGTACCTGGACAAGTTCGCCGTGCTCGACGACGCCCAGGGCGAAGGCCTGGGCCGCGCGGTGTGGCAGGTGATGCGCGAGGAAAACCCGCAGCTGTTCTGGCGTTCGCGCCACGGCAACCAGGTCAACCATTTCTACTACGCCGAATCGGATGGCTGCATCAAGCAGCCGCGCTGGAAGGTGTTCTGGTACGGCATCGACGACCTCGACACGATCTCCCGCTGCGTGGCGCACTGCGCGCAGCGCCAGCCGACACTGACGGACTGAGCCATGGACACCCAGAAGAAGCGCGTCGGCATCGTCGGCGCGCGCGGCCACACCGGCGCCGAACTGATCCGCCTGATCGCGGCGCACCCGGCGCTGGAGCTGGCCTTCGTCTCTTCGCGCGAGCTGGATGGCCAGCGCGTGGCCGATCACGTCGACGGCTACGCCGGCGAACTGCGCTACGCCAGCCTGGACGCACGACCGCAGTGCGCGGCGCAGGCTGCCGACGTGGTGATCCTGGCGCTGCCAAACGGCAAGGCGGCTGCCTACGTCGAGGCGATCGACGCGGCGGAGCCGGACACGCTGATCCTCGATCTCTCCGCCGACTACCGCTTCGACGAAGGCTGGTACTACGGCTTGCCCGAACTCACCCGCGAGCGGTGGCGCGGCGAGAAACGCATCAGCAACCCCGGCTGCTACGCCACCGCGATGCAGCTCTCGATTGCACCGCTGAAGGATCTGCTGGCCGCGCCGCCGGTGTGCTTCGGCGTCTCCGGCTATTCCGGCGCCGGCACCACGCCGTCGGACAAGAACGATCCGGAAAAGCTGCGCGACAACCTGATGCCGTACGCGCTCACCGGCCACATGCACGAGAAGGAAGCCTCGTTCCGGCTCGGCGTGCCGGTGGAGTTCATGCCGCACGTGGCGCCGCATTTCCGCGGCCTCACCGTCACCTGCAACCTGTATCTCTCGCGGCCGCTGAAGCGCGAGGATGTGCTGCGGCGCTTCCGCGCCGCCTACGGCAACGAGAAGCTGGTCAGCGTGACCGACGAGGCGCCGTGGGTCAGTCGCATCGCGCATCGTCACCATGCCGAGATCGGCGGCTTCGCGGTCTCGGCCGACGGCAAGCGCGTGGTGATCGTGGCCACGCTGGACAACCTGCTCAAGGGCGCCGCGACGCAGGCGATGCAGAACATCAACCGCGCGATCGGCGTGGACGAATACACCGCGATACCGCTTCCGTAGGAGCCCGCTCGCGGGCGATGCTCTTGTTCCGGGCGTTGCAGCAAACAAGCATCGCCCGCGAGCGGGCTCCTACAAAAGTACCTACCAGGACACCACCATGACCCAACCCCTCTGGCAAAAAGCCGGCATCCAGATCGACGCGAAGATCATGCAGTTCCTCGCCGGCGACGACGTGCTGCTGGATCGCGAGTTCTTCCTGCACGACATCACCGCCAGCAAGGCGCACGTCGAAGGGCTGGCCAATATCGGCGTGGTCAGCGCCGACGAAGCGGCGGCGCTGAAGCGCGAGCTGGATGCGCTGGCCGATGATTTCACGCAGCGGCGCGTTCGTGCTGGACGAACGCTACGAGGACGGCCATTCGGCGATCGAGGCGCGCCTCACCGAGCGCCTCGGCGACGCCGGCCGCCGCGTGCACACCGGGCGCAGCCGCAACGACCAGATCCTGGTCGCCACGCGCTTGTGGCTGAAGGACAAGCTGGTCGCGCTGGAAGACGCATTGCCGCGCCATCGCCGGAGGTCTGCCTCGATCGCGCCGCGCAGCCGGCGCTGCCGCTGCCGGGCTACACCCATCTGCAGCGCGCGGTGGTGTCGTCCACCGCGATGTGGTTCGCCGGCTTCGCCGAGGCTTTCATCGACAACGCGCTGCGTGCGCGGCAGACGCTGGCCTTGATCGACGCCAATCCGCTCGGCACCGCCGCCGGCTACGGCGTGAACCTGAAGCTCGATCGCGAGCACACCACCCGGGCGCTCGGCTTCGCGCGCATGCAGATCAGCCCGATCTACGCGCAGCTGTCGCGCGGCAAGTTCGAGATGGCCGTGCTGGAGGCGATCGGCGGCGCGCTGCTCGACCTGCGCCGGCTGGCGTGGGATCTGTCGCTGTTCACCACCGCCGAATTCAACTTCGTCAAGCTGCCGGCCGAGTACACCACCGGCAGCTCGATCATGCCGAACAAGCGCAACCCCGACGTGATCGAACTGCTGCGCGCCAGCTACGCCAGCGTGGCCGCCGCGCGCACCGAGATCGAACAGCTGCTGTCGCTGCCGTCCGGCTACCAGCGCGATCTGCAGTTCTCCAAGGGCTCGATCTTCCACGGCGTGCGCCACGGCCTGATGGCGCTGGAACTGGTGCCCGACCTGCTGGCGCGGCTGGCAGTGGAACGATGACGCGATGCGCGCCGCGATCGAGCCGGCGATGTATGCCACCGATGTGGCGATCGAACAGGCCGCGGCCGGCGTGCCGTTCCGCGATGCCTATCGCGCTGCGGCGGAAACCGCGGCGTCCGCAGGGCAGGGACGCACGCCGGAAAGCAGCCTCGCCGCACGTGTTTCGCCGGGTGCCGGAGACGATTTGCGCCTGGACGACCTGCACGCGCGCCTGCGCGCTTTCGACGACTGAGCGGAGTACGGGCATGACGGCGATCGACACGGAGAACGTGCGCACCGAGCTGCCCGAACAGGCATTGCCGCCGTGGCGTCGCGCCGTGCTGAAAGTCGGCAGCAACCTGCTCGCTGCCGATGGCGGCGGCCTCACGCCGCGTTACGCCCAGGCACTGGCCGGCTTCATCGCCGCCAGCCACGCGGACGGTCGCCAGGTCGTGCTGGTGTCCTCCGGCGCGGTGGCGGCGGGCCGCGCATTGCTGCGCCAGCATGCAAGCGACGGCGGCGGCCTCGCCGCGCGGCAGGCGCTGGCCGCGCTGGGCCAGGCGCCGATGATCGCGCTGTGGCAATCGCTGTCCGCGCGGCCGGTGGCGCAGGTGCTGCTGACCCATGACGACCTGCGCAATCGCCGCCGCTACCTCAACGCGCGCGCCACCCTGCGCGAGCTGCTGCAGCTCGGCGCGCTGCCGGTGATCAACGAGAACGACACCGTCTCGGTGGATGAATTGAAGCTCGGCGACAACGACAACCTCGCCGCCATCGTCGCCGCGCTGGTCGACGCCGACCTGCTGCTGATCGCCTCCGACGTCGATGCGCTGTACAGCGCCGACCCGCGGCGCGATCCCGCAGCCGTGCCGATCGCGCAGGTGGCCGCGCTGACCCCGGAGATCGTCGCGATGGCCGGCGACAGCGGCAGCGCGGCCGGCACCGGCGGCATGCGCACCAAGCTGCAGGCGGCGGCGAAGGCCGCAGCCGCCGGCATCCCCACGGCCTTGTTCAGCGGGCGCGAGGTGGCCACCGTGCAGGCGCTGCAACGCGGACAACTGCGCGGTACGCTGATCGCCGCGGCCTCCACGCGATTGCAGGCGCGCAAGTACTGGCTGCGCCACGCACCCGCCGCGCCGGGTCGTATCCGCATCGACGCCGGTGCGGTAAGGGCGCTGGCCGGCGGACGCGTCTCGCTGCTGCCGGGCGGCGTGCTCGGCGCCGACGGCGACTTCCACCGCGGCGACCTGGTGGAGATCGTCGACATGGACGGCGCCGCCGTCGCGCGCGGACTCAGCCAGTACGGTGCCGCCGAGGTGCGCCGGCTGGCCGGCCGGCACAGCCGCGAGATCGACGGCGTGCTCGGCTACAGCTACGGCGACGAGGTGGTGCATCGCGACGACCTCGTCAGCATGAATCGCCCGGTCGCGTCCGGGCAGGAGATCAACGCATGAGCACGATCCGCGAACAGGCACTGGCTTGCCGTGACGCCGCCCAGGTCGTTGCGGCGCTGGGCAGCGAGGCGAAGCGCGCGCTGCTGCGCGACATGGCCGCGGCGCTGGAAGCGCAGTCCGCCGCGGTGCTGGCCGCCAACGCCGAGGACATGCGCCAGGCCGCGGCGAAAGGCGTGCAGGGCGCCATGCTCGACCGCCTGCGGCTGGACGAGGCGCGCGTGGCCGGTATCGCCGGCGCGCTGCGCGAGGTGGCCGAACTGCCCGATCCGGTCGGCGTGACGACCCGCCGCGAGACGCGGCCGAACGGGCTGTCGGTCGAGCGCGTGCGCATCCCGCTCGGCGTGATCGCGATGATCTACGAGGCGCGCCCGAACGTCACCGCCGACGCCGCGGCGCTGTGCCTGAAGGCCGGCAACGCGTGATCCTGCGCGGCGGCTCCGAGGCGATCCATTCCAACCTCGCCATCGCCGCGGCGCTTGCATGCCGCGCTGCGCGCGCACGGCGTGCCCGACGGCCGCGGTGACGCTGGTCGAGGATCTGAGCCGCGAGGCGATGGTCGAGCTGCTGCAACTCAGCGACCTCGTCGACCTGGCCATCCCGCGCGGCGGCGAAGGCCTGATCCGCTTCGTCGCCGAGCACGCGCGCGTGCCGGTGATCAAGCACTACAAGGGCGTCTGCCACCTGTACGTGGACCGCGCCGCCGACCTCGACGCTGGCCCTGGATCTGCTGATCGACGGCAAGACCTCGCGCCCCGGCGTGTGCAACGCGCTGGAGACGCTGCTGGTGCATCGCGACGTCGCCGACGCGTTCCTGCCGCGCGCGGCGCAGGCACTGCGCGAACGCGGCGTCGAGCTGCGCGGCGACGAGCGCAGCCGCGCCCTGGTGCCCGACATGCACGCCGGCCACGCGAGGACGACTACGCCGCCGAGTTCCTCGACCTGATCCTCGCCGTGCGCGTGGTCGACGACCTCGACGACGCCATCGCCCACATCCGCCGCTACGGCTCCGACCACACCGAAGTCATCGCCACCAACGACGAAGCCGCCGCGCAACGCTTCGTGCAGGCGATCCGCTCCGCCGTGGTGATGGTCAACGCCTCGTCCCGCTTCAGCGACGGCGGCGAGCTCGGCCTCGGCGCCGAGATCGGCATCTCCACCACGCGCCTGCACGCCTACGGCCCGATGGGTGCCGAGGCGCTCACGGTGGAGCGCTTCGTGGTGCGTGGGGAAGGGCAGGTGCGGCATCCGCAGAGCCGGGTATGACGCGTATACCTGCTGACGGTCAGAGGCTTTCGTAGGTTGGGCTGAGCGCAGCGATGCCCAACATCGAGGTCATCGTCATCGTTGGGGTTCGCTTGCGCTCACCCCAACCTACGCGCTCACCCCAACCTGCGACACGCCACAAACCCTCGACGTCACCCTTCCACCCTTCCTTTGCAAGGGACCAAGCTCAACCCGCAACGGTTTCCACGAGGCGTCCAACCCTTCGACCTTCGCCCGCACCCGCGCCAGTTGTGCCTGCAAGCCAAAAGATCCGAAGCGCAAGGTCCAAAGCCTCGGACCGCGAAGGTCAACAACTGCAAGCGCAAAGATCAAACCAGCGTCCGTGCCCGAAATACCCTCGCGGCCGTTCCGGCAGGCGTCGCAAGCGGCGTTCCGACCCTTGCCGTTACGAGGTCGCGAGGCTTGCGCGCGAAGGCTTGGGGTTGGACAGAAGGCATCAATGCCTTGCATGCAACAGTTCCGGCATTGCGCTCGAGGCTTGGGAGGTTCGGGCTTGGGAGTTTTGGGGTTGCGAGTCTGGCAGCGCCCATGGGTTCCGCTTCGATGAGCCCCGTGCGTTGCAGTTTGTGACCTGAAGATGTCGGGTCCGACGCACCCATTGCCGGGGCGCAGCTTCAAACCAACAGCCGATGCCCTAAAGGCCACCCTGGGCCGGCTTTTTGGTGGAACGCTTCGTCGTGCGGGGGAAGGCAGGTGCGGCATCCGCACAGTCGGATGTAGTGCCGAAGGTCCTTCCGGCGGCGGGAGCGGACATAAGTAGTCCGGACGTCGATGGTCAGCCGCGACTCCACTCCCGCACCGCCTCCGCAAACGCCAGGCAATCCGCAAACCGGTTGTACAGCGGCGCGGGCGAGATGCGGATGACGTCGGGTTCGCGCCAGTCGCCGATGATGCCGTGGGCCATCAGGTATTCGAACAGCGCACGGCCGCGTTCGCGGCCGTCGATCACGCGGATCGACAGCTGGGCGCCGCGGCGTTCCGGTTCGGCGGGCGTCACCACTTGCAGCACGTCGGCGAGTTGGGTCTGCACCAGCCATTCCAGGTAGCCGGTGAGCTGCCGCGATTTTTCGCAGCAGGGCGGGCATGCCGGCGCGGCGGAAGATCTCCAGCGACACGCGCAGCGGCGCCAGCGCCAGGATCGGCGGGTTGGACAGCTGCCAGCCGTCGGCGCCGGGGGTGGGCACGAACTCCGGGCCCATCTGGAAGCGGGTGGTCTTGTCGTGGCCCCACCAGCCGGCGAAGCGCGGCAGCACGGCCTTGCGCATGGCGCTCGTGCACGAACGCGCCGCCGACGGCGCCGGGGCCGCTGTTGAGGTATTTGTAGCTGCACCAGATCGCGAAGTCGGCGCCGCTGTCGTGCAGTTGCAGCGGCAGGTTGCCGACCGCGTGGGCGAGGTCGAAGCCGACCGTGCAGCCGTGCTTGTGGCCGAGTTCGGTGATCGCCTTCAGGTCGAACGCCTGGCCGGTGCGGTACTGCACGCCGGGCAGCATCACCAGCGCGATGCGCGAGCCGTGCTCGGCCAGCGCGCGCTCGATCGCGGCGAGCGAGATGGTGCCGTTCGGCTCGTCGGCTTCCAGCTCGATCAGTGCGCTGGCCGGGTCGAAGCCGTGGAAACGGATCTGCGATTCCACCGCATAGCGATCGGTGGGAAATGCGCCGGCCTCGATCAGGATCGCCGGGCGTTCGGCGGTGGGGCGGTAGAAGCTCACCATCATCAGGTGCAGGTTCACGCCCAGCGTGTTCATCGCCACCACTTCGGATGGCAGCGCGCCGACCACCGCGGCGAGGTCGTCGCGCACGAACTCGTGGTAGTCCATCCACGGCAGGCGGCCCTTGAAGTGGCCTTCGACGCCCAGCTCGCCCCAGTAGTCCAGTTCCGCGTTGACCGCTTCGCGCACCGCGCGCGGCTGCAGGCCGAGCGAGTTGCCGCAGAAGTACACGCTGTCTGACGGCCGACCGTCGCGGCCTTCGTGCGGCGGGATCAGGAACTCGTCGCGGAACGCGCGCAGCGGATCGGCGGCGTCCCGGGCATGGGCCCAGGCGAGGGTGGCTTCGAAGTTTGCGGACATCGGGTGTCTCTTCGGTGCAGCTCACCCTTCTCCCGCATGCGGGAGAAGGGATGCGCGCGGGGGTTATTTCAGTTGCGCGGCGATCGCGTCGCAGCCCTTGTCGAACTCGGCCTTCCAGGCGGCGCCGGCCTCGGTCTGGCTGGGGCGCACGCAGCGCAGCTGGATCGCGTGGCCGTTCTTGAACCAGTAGTGCTCGGTGTAGCTGAAGCTGGTGGCGCTTTCCTGCGCGGTGTAGAGGTTGCTGTTCGGGCTGGGCGGCACCGCGGCGGCCTTGTAACCGGGCAGCGCCATCGCCTTGGCGGTGGCTTCGGCCATGTATTGCTGGAAGCCGCTGATGTCGCCGACCTGCTTCACCGTCACCGTGACGCGCGCGAGACTGTTCTTGCCGGTGGGCGAGGGGTCGGGCACCTGGAACACGCGGGCTTCGGGGTCGCCCTGGGTTTCCATGATGCCGAGCCAGTTGTCCGGCGTGCTGAAGTTGACGCTGCCGTCGGCCATGCTGACCTCGGTGGCGTGGGCGCCGGCGGTCAGCAGCAGGGCGGTGGCAAGCGCGATCGCGATGGTGGTGCTGCGCAGGAGTTTCATGCGGGTTCCTTGGCGGTGGAATCGGGAGCGAAGCGGTGGCGGGGCAGGCCCAGCCATTCCAGCGCGGTGCCGTGGAACAGCCGCGCGCGCTCGGCTGTCGTCCAGGCCCAGTGCTTCGATGCCGCTGCCGGGTTCCTGCTCGCCCAGCGGGAAAGGATAGTCGGTGCCGAGCATCACCTGCTCGACGCCCGTCACATCCAGCAGATAACGCAGCGCCTTGTCGTCGTGCACGCAGGAGTCGAAATAGAAGCGCTTGAGGTACTCGCGCGGGTTGCGCGGGTTGTCGGTGGCGACCAGGTCCGGGCGCATCTTGAAGCCGTGTTCGATGCGGCCGATGCGTCGACGGGAAGCTGCCGCCGCCGTGGGCCAGCATCACGCGCAGTTTCGGCAGGCGTTCCAGCACGCCGCCGAAGGCCAGGCAGCAGGCGGCGCGCGATTGCTCGGCCGGCATGCCGACCAGCCACGGCATCCAGTATTTCGGCATGCTGGCCATGCCCATCATGTCCCACGGGTGCACCAGCACCGCGGCGCCGAGATCGGCGGCGGCCTCGAAGAACGGGAACAGTTCCGGCGCGTCGAGATTCCAGTCGCCGCAGTGCGAGCCGATCTGCACGCCCTGCAGGCCCAGTTCGTCGATGCAGCGTTCCAGTTCGCGCATCGCCAGCGTCGGCGCCTGCAGCGGCACCGTGCCGATGCCGGCGTAGTGGCGCGGATAGTCGCGGCACATGCCGGCCATGTGGTCGTTCAGATGGCGATGCAGCTCCAGCGCCTGGTGGCCCGGCGCCCAGTACGAGAACAGCACCGGCACGGTGGAGATCACCTGCACGTCGACGCCGAAACGGGCGTAGTCGTCGATGCGTGTCTGCGGATCGAACGCCGAGTCCCATACCTCGCGGAAGAACTTGCTGTCCTTGTAGATGCGGTGGCGCCCATCGGTATGGGTCATCACCGGAAAGCGGTCGTCGCCGTACTTGGCCGCCAGGTTCGGCCAGTCACGGGGCAGGATGTGCGCGTGGGTATCGATCTTGAGCATCCGCGCAGTGTAAAACCTCCGCGCGGTGGCGTCGCGTTGCGCTCGCACATGGTGCGGCGGGGTTACACCTGTGGCTGTTCCGCGGCGGCGGCTGACGTCTGGGAGCTGCGCTTCGTCACGTAGGCCAGCGTGTCGACGTTGTCGACCAGGCGATCGCTGATGCGCGCCAGCAGCTCGAGTGCGGCGCGGTCGCTGCGTTCCCTGCATCGAGGTGAGCAGCTCGCGCTGCATGGCGCGCAGGTCGGGCAGGGCGCCCAGCGGCTGCTGTTCGCGCAGCGCCGTGGCGATGGCCTGCACGGCGTCGGCGTTGTGCTCGACGAAGCGGCCGACGGCGTCCGCCGCGGGCAGCGTGGCGAGATCGTCGAGGGTGGCCTCCAGCGTCATCGCGGTGCGCGCCAGGCGGTTGCCGTTGGCGAACAGCGCGCGCGCCAGCGCCAGCAGTTCCGGCGGCGTGGCCGGCTCGGTGCGCATGCGGTCGATCGAGGCCTGCGCATTGGTGCGGGCGGTGCGCGCCGCGGTACGGGTGTCGTTGCGGGTGGTGCCGGCCCGATCGGGTTGCGCCAGGGCGCGCAGGTAACTGGCGTAGGCGTCCAGCATCACCGCCAGCGCGGCGCGGGCGCGGCCGCGCTCCCAGGTCGGCCAGGCCACGTAGGCAAGCAGGGCCATGCCGCAGCCGAGCGCGGTGTTGATCACGCGGTCGCTCACCGCCAGCGCCGGGGTTCACGCCGTCGAACGAGAGCAGGATCACCACCGTGCCGGTCAGCGCCGCCACCGCGATGCCGTAGTGCGCGCTGGCCAGGTAACGGAACGCCATGCACAGCACCGCCATCAGCGCCAGATGCGCCCATGGCTCGTCCGGCGTGACGTGCAGCAGCACGGTGGTAAGTACCAGCCCGAGCACGGTGCCAAGTACGCGCAACAGGCCGAAGTTGAAGGTGGCGGCAAAATCCGGACGCAGCACGATCGCCGCGGTCATCGGCAGCCAGTAGCCGTGCGGCAGCTGCAACAGGCGCGAGATCCACAGCGCCGCGCTGAGGCAGACGGCCATGCGCACGGCATGGCGGAACGCCACCGAACGCGGCGTGAGATTGGCGCGCAGGGTGGCCCAGCTGGAGTTGCTGCGCAGCGGTGGCGGCAACCGGGTTTCCGCTGCGCTGGCGCGCAGTTCGCCGCGGCTGCCGGCCCAGTCGGCGTTGCGCACCGCGGCGGCCAGCTGGCCGGCCAGCGCGTGGAGGTGCGCGGCCAAGCCGGATGCCAGATTGCCGCCGTCGAGCAGGGCGCGCTCGCTGGCGCGCAGAGTCTGCAGCACGCGGTGGGCCCGCTCGGGCGAGTCGCCGCGTTCCAGCGCTTCGGCGATCGCCGCCAGCACGCGCGCGGCGTCGCCGCGGAACATCGCATGGATGGTCGGGTCGGCGTGCAGTTCGGCCATCGCGGTGAGTTCCAGCCGGATCCGCTCGGCCAGTTCCAGCAGCACGCCGAACGCTTCCATCGCGCGGCCGTGCGCGCGGTGGCGGCCGAGCAGGGTCTGCTGCAGCGTGGTCATCGCCTCGGTCAGCGCGGGCACGTCGGCCTCGTCGCGCGACGGTTGCCGAGCCAGTGTCGGCCAGTCCCGCGTAGACCTGGGCCAGCGCCATGCGCTCCGGCCAGTAGCGCTGCAACGGCCACGCCGCCAGCGAGAACGCGGTCAGCAGCAGGCCACCAGCGAAGATCAGTACGGCGCCGCCGAGCGCATGGTCGAGCGAGGTCGGCGTGGAAGCGGTGATCACCAGCAGGATCATGCTGGTCATGCCGACCCGCGCGGTATCGGTGCCGAACACCACCAGCAGGCCGCCGAAAAAGCCGCAGGCCGCGGTGGCGATCAGGATCGGCAGCAGCTGGCCGCCGATCAGGAAGCCCACCAGCGCGGCGAGTCCGGCCGCCAGCGACGCCAGCAGCAACTGCCGCATGCGCTGGCGATACGGCCCGGGCTGATCGGAGAACATCGTGTCCAGCGCGCCGGCGGCCACGCCCAGGCCGATCTGCGGATGGCCGGTTGCCAGGCCCACCGCCAGCGGCAACACCACCGCCGCGGTATTGCGCAGCACCACCCGCCACGGCACGTCCGGCCGCTTGATGGCGGTCAGGCTTTCGATCGCATGGGCGCGTAGCGAATAACCGCTGGGGGACATGGATATTTCATTGAAGTTGCGTCGTGGCGGTGATTCTGCACTACGCAAGCGCAGGCCGTGGCGGGAAGCCGCTCAGGTTCCCGTTTCGGTATCCCTGGGCATGCCGTCTTCGTCGAAGGCCTCGAGCCGCGCGTTGACGCGCGCATCGGTACGGTAGCGCTGGCGCAACTGCTGCAGGTCGTGCGGCAGCGCGTTGCAGCGCAGTTCGTCCATCCGGCGATGGATCCCGGCATCGCGAGCCGACCTGTCGCCATTGAACTCGCCGGCGAAATGCATGCAGCCTTCGCTGCGCCCGAAGAACTTCGCCACCGGAGTGGGCCGCGTCGCTTCGACGATGCTGGCGGGCAGCGCCGAAGCGGTCCGGATGAAAAGTGCGGCCAGCAGCAGGCCGATCGAGGGGCGCACTCCGCCCCGTCGGCGCAGGGCCACCTGTCTCGGGCGGTTCAGGCGCGTCCGGCGAACTCGCCGGTGAGCGTATTCACCCACACCTTCTCGTCGTTGCTGATGTACTCGGGCACCTGCACTTCGATGCCGGTGTTGAGCTTGGCCGGCTTGTTGCGCTTGGTGGCGCTGGAGCCTTTCATTTCCGGCGCGGTGTCGACCACGGTGAGCACCACGCTGGTGGGGACCTGCAGGCCCACCGGCACATCGTCGATCAACTGCACGTAGTAGCCCTCGATGCCTTCCACGATATAGCCGGCGTTGTCGCCGACCAGTTCGGGCGAGAGCGGGTACTGGGTGTAATCCTCGGCGTCCATGAATACGAACGCGCCATCGTCCATGTACGAGAAGTTCGCCGCGCGGCGGACCAGGTCCATTTCTTTCAGCTCGTCTTCGGCGCGCAGGCTGAGGTCGTACTTGCGCCCGCCGGGGATCGTGTACAGGGTGAAGCGGAACGTGACGTTGCCGCCACGCGCGCTCGGCGAACTGCGCTCGATGTCGCGCACCTGGTAGACGGTGCCGTCGTGTTCGACCACGTTGCCTTTCTTGACGTCGGAAGCTTTCATGCGATGGATTCGTATGGAGTGAGGTTGGAAACGGGAAGGCTACTTCGGCTGCAGCCGCACCGCGCCATCGAGGCGGATCGTCTCGCCGTTGATGTAGCGGTTGCCGAGGATGAAGGCAACCGTGCTGGCGTATTCGTTCGGCTGGCCCAGTCGCGACGGGAACGGGATCGAGGCGGACAGCGACTGCTGCACGGCTTCGGGCATGCCGTCGACCATGGGCGTCCAGAAGATGCCCGGCGCGATCGTCGCCACGCGGATGCCGAAGCGGGCCAGTTCGCGCGCCATCGGCAGGGTCATGCCGACCACGCCACCCTTCGATGCGGAGTACGCAGCCTGGCCGATCTGGCCTTCATAGGCGGCGACGGACGCGGTGTTGATGATCACGCCGCGCTCGCCGTCCTCGCCCGCCTCGTTGCCCTGCATCAGCGCCGCCGCGGCCTTGGCCACGTTGAAGCTGCCGACCAGGTTCACCATCACGGTGCCGGCGAAGTTCGCCAGCGGCATCGGGCCTTCCTTGCCCAGCACGCGGCCGGCGCCGAGGATGCCGGCGCAGTTGATCAGCACGTTGAGGCCGCCCATCGCGTGGTGCGCGGCGGCCACGTTGGTGGCCACGCCGTCCTCGGAGGTGACGTCGGTGCGGAAGAAGCGTGCGGCGTCGCCCAGTTCCTTCGCGGCGGCGTGGCCCTTGTCGTCGTTGACGTCGAACAGCGCGACCTTGCCGCCGTGGGCGACGAAATGCTGCGCCACCGCGTGGCCGAGACCGGAGGCGCCGCCGGTGATGATTGCCTTGACCTGATCGAGCTGCATGGGAAATCCTTGGGGCCGCTGCCGAAAAACCGTCATGGTAGCCGACCGGGGTGGGCGGCTGCAGGCTGAACGCGAATCTGCCATGGCGTGCGGATTCACGCGGCGTTGGGGCGATGCTGATCATGGTGGCGTCGAACCGTCGGCCGCAGCGCAAGGTGCCGGGTGCGGCGGGACGGAAGCCTTTCCATCGGATGAGGGGTAATGCATGAAGAAGTTGCTGAGTCTGTCTGCCGTACTGGGTGCGATGCTGATGCTGGCCAGTGGCTCCGTGCTGGCGCAGAACCATGGTCATGGTCGCGGCAATGGGCATGACCGGAATGAGCAGGGAAACGGCGATCAGGGCCGTTACGATCGGCACGACGATCGTGGCGACAGGCACGATCGCGATCGCGATCGTTATGTGCGGGATGACGGCCCTCGCGGCCACGCGTATGGCCACTACAAGAACTGGCACGATCGCGGCCGCCACGAGGGCTGGTACAGGCGCGGCGGCTACTTGCCGGTCGAATACCGCACCCGCTACGTGGTGACGGACTGGCGCCACGACCGCCTGCGCGAACCGCCGCGCGGCTATCACTGGGTGCGCAGCGACAACGGCGACTTCCTGCTGGTGGCGATCGCCACCGGCGTGATCGTCGACCTGCTGCTCAACCAGTAAGCCAGCTCGAACACCATGCATGAAGGCGTGCCCGCAACTTGCGGGCACGCCTTTTTTGTTCGTCGTGCAGCGCGTGGCCGCAAGATGGTGCCCACGCCACGCCACGCTGGGCCTGGGGAGTCAATCCTGGCGTCCGAGCAGCAGTTGCAGCTGCGTCGGTGACAACTGCGGAAACCGCGTGACGGCCATGGGCGGGTTGGTCGCAGCCTGCAGTTCCTTCTGCCATACACCCACGTCCCACCATTGACCCAGCTTGTAGCCGCACTGCCGCCAGACGCCGGCAGGGGTGAAGCCCATCGCCTCGTGCATCGCCACGCTGACCGTGCCGGGCAGGGTGATCACGCCGACCGCCTGGGTGATGCCCTGCAGCCGCATCACGTCCAGCAGCGCACCGTAGAGTTTGCGTGCGATGCCGCGGCGCTGCGCATCGTGGCGCACGTAGATCGAGGTTTCCGCGATCCAGTCGTAGGCGGCGCGCTCGCGGAAGCGCCCGGCATAGGCGTACGCCAGCACTTCGCCGGCGTCCTCCCACACCAGCCACGGATAGTGCTGCAGGCGCGCGCGGAGGCGCTCGCGCATGGCGTCCACGCCGGGAAGTTCGGTTTCGAAGGTGGCTACGCCGCTGGTGATCGAGGGCGCGTAGATCGCGTGGATGGCGGCGGCGTCTTCGTCGCGGGCGATGCGGATCATGGGTCGGCGGCCTTCAGCAGTTCTCGTATTTCCAGTTGCGTTTCTTGCCTTCGGCGAGCCATTCCAATGTGGTGGCGATACGTTTCTGGCGGGTGGCATCGGTCTTTGCCTCGGCGATCCAGTCGACGTATTCGCGTTGCGCGCCGGAGCTGAAGCCCGCGTAGCTCTTGCGTGCGGCGGCGTGTTTCTTCTGCGCGAGCAGCGCGGCCAGGTCGTCCGGCAGGATCGGCGCGGGCTTCGCGGCAGCCTTCGGGCGCGCCTTCTTCACCCCGGCGTCGTTCAACGCCATGGCCTTCTTCAGGTACGCGGTGAGCTGCTTCGCCGGCGGCAGATCCTGCAGCGAGGCGAGCTTGCCGAACTGGCCCATGCCGTCCTCGTCGCTGCCGCCGGTGACTTCCTTCGACAGCCAGAAACCGAAACTGCAGTGCTGCTTGAACGCGGCCATCATGCACATCGGCGCGCCCTTGTAGCTGAAGAACGGCATGCTCCATTTCAGGCCTTCCTCCACCTCGGGGCAGGCGGCGTGCACGCTGGCGCGCAGGTGCTCCAGGATCGGCCGGGCGAACTCGGCGGACTTGGCGATGTAAGCATCGATGCGGGGGTCGTGGTTCGTCATGGCCTTGCTCACAGTTCGCGGATGAAGAAACGGTCGCAACTGAAATGCCCGGTGCCGCCCATCGGCGCGCACAGCGTGGTGAAGCCGCTGCGCTTGTACAGAACCTGCGCCGCATCCATGCCGGTCAGCGTTTCCAGGTAGCAGCGTTTGAAGCCATGCGCGCGGGCCGCATCGAGGCAGCGCTGCATCATCGCCGTGCCGGCACCGATGCCGCGCGCACTGGGCAGGAAGTACATCTTGCGCAGCTCGCATACGTCCGGGTCGGCGTTCTGCAGCGGGGCGACGCCGCCACCGCCGATCACCGCGCCGTCGCGCTCGACCACGAAGTAGCTGCAGCGTGGCTGCGCGTAGGCCTCGTACATCGTGTCGACTTCGGCATCGTGGATCGCGAAGCCGGGGCCATCGGCGCCGAACTCGGGCATCACGCTGCGGATGATCGCGGCCATGGCCGCGTTGTCGGATGGCTCGATCGGGCGGATCAGGAAGGTGTCGGTCATGGCGTCGCTGCGGGGGTGCAGATAGGGGACGCCGGCCTTCATCACGAAGACCGGTTTCTTCAGGGCGTCGATCTGCGTGCTGGGATCGCCGCCGAACGCGGCGAGGTCGGCCGCCAGGCCGGGCGCGATGCGGCCGAAGTGCTGCGACTGGCGCAGGATCTTCGCCGCCACGTCGGTGGCCGCGTGCAGCGCCTGCGCCGGAGTCATGCCGTAGGCCACCATCGCGGCCGGCTCGCGCCAGTTGTCGCCGTGGCGGAACACGCCGACGTCGCTGCCGTTGCCGATCGTCACGCCCAGCTTCAGTGCCGTGCGGAACGCGCGCTCGGCTTCGCGCATGCGCTCGGTCGGTTCGCTCTTGCCCGGTATGTAATGCTCGAAATACTCGGCGGTGGATTCGACCGCGGTAAGCGTGGGCTCGTAGGCGATGCCGTGCTGCTTCAGCAGCCTGAAGGTGGCCTCGCTGGCGCCGTAGCCGTGCTCGACGCTGTCCACGCCGGCTTCCACCGCCATGCGCACGCCGGCGTCGCTGGCCGCATGCACGGCAACCGGGCGACCGATCTGGTGCGCGGTGTCGACCAGCGCCTTCAGCTCCGCCGGCGTGAAGGTGGGCGCGGTGGCGCCGTCGGGGCCGACGCGATAGTCGCCGTAGATCTTGATCCAGTCGGCGCCGCGCGCGGCCTGTTCGCGCACCGCGGCCATCGCGGCATCCACGCCGCTGACTTCCTGCGCGCCGCCGGGCAGTTCGAGGTCCGGACGGAAGCCGCGCGGGCCGGGGCCGTAGCTGGCGGTGGCGACGATGGCGCGGGTGGCCACGAACAGGCGCGGGCCGGGGATCAGGCCTTCTTCGATCGCCCGTTTCACCGAGACGTCGGCAAAGCCGGCGCCTTCGGTGCCCAGATCACGCAGTGTGGTGAAGCCGGCGAGCAAGGTGTCGCGAGCATGCTTCGCGGCCAGCAGCGTGCGGTAGTCCTGCGGCTCGGTCAGCACCTGGTCGTTCCACAGCGTCTCGTTGTACGGATGCAGGAACAGGTGCGAGTGCAGGTCGATCAGGCCGGGCGTGAGCGTGGCGCCGGGCAGTTCGACGCGGCGTGCGCCGGCCGGTGCGTGGATCGAGGCGGCCGGACCGACCGCGGCGATGATGCCGTCGTGTACCAGCACTGCCCAGCCGTCATGCGCGGTGTTTCCGTCGGCCGTCCATACGCGTTCGGGCAGCAGCAGCCAGTCGCCTTGCGGCGTGGTCGCGGTGGCGGGCAGGGTACACAGCAGGAGCAGCAGGATCGCCGCGGTTTGCCACCAGGTCTTCAGGCTTGCGCGCATCGCTTCGTCCGGTCAGCCGAAGCGCTGATGATAGCGAGCTTTCAGGCGGCGGCGGTGCGCGCGCGGGTGACGCGGCTGGCGGTTTCCTTGTGCAGCTGTGCGGCCAGCCAGGCGCCGGTGGCAACCAGCAGGTCGAGGTCGATGCCGGTTTGCATGCCCATGCCATGCAGCATGTAGACCACGTCTTCGCTGGCGACGTTGCCGGTGGCGCCCTTCGCATACGGACAGCCGCCGGTGCCGGAGACCGAGCTGTCCAGCACGCGGACGCCCTCTTCCAGGCAGGCCAGGATGTTCGCCAGCGCCTGGCCGTAGGTATCGTGGAAATGCACCGCCAGCGCGGCCATCGGCACTTCCTGCGCCACGGCGTGCAGCATCGCGCGCGCCTTGGCCGGGGTGCCGACGCCGATGGTGTCGCCCAGCGAAATTTCGTGGCAGCCCAGTTCGTGCATGCGCCGCGCCACGCGCACCACGTCGCTGACCGGCACCTCGCCCTGGTACGGGCAGCCGAGCACGGTGGAGACGTAGCCGCGCACCTGCACGCCATCGGCGCGGGCCTGTTCCATCACCGGGACGAAGCGCTCGATCGACTCGTCGATCGAGGCGTTGATGTTCTTGCGGTTGAATGCTTCGGACGCGGCGGTGAACACCGCGATCTCGGTGGCGCCGACATCGCGCGCGCGCTGATACCCCTGCAGGTTCGGTACCAGCACCGGGTAGCTCACGCCGGGCACCTTGCGGATGCCGCGAAACACTTCGGCCGCGTCGGCGAGCTGCGGCACCCACTTCGGACTGACGAAACTGGTCGCCTCGATGGTCTTGAGGCCGGTGGAGGACAGCCGGTCGATCAGCGCGATCTTCACCTCGGCCGGCAGCAGCGTCTTCTCGTTCTGCAGGCCGTCGCGGGCGCCGACTTCGACGATGCGGACGTGGTTGGAAGCGTTCATGGAGAACTCCGATAAAGACATGTAGGAGCCCGCTCGCGGGCGATGATCTTGATTTGGACCCTGCCGATGCGTCAGAGCAGAAGCATCGCCCGCGAGCGGGCTCCTACGTGCTATTCCGCGAAGCGCACCAATACGGCATCGGCCTCGACGAACTCGCCTTGCGTGGCGCTCACGCTCTCGATGGTGCCGGAGCGCGGTGCCTTCAAGGCCAGTTCCATCTTCATCGCCTCCATCACCAGCAGCTCCTGGCCTTGCTCGACCACGTCACCGGCGTTCGCTTTCACCAGCACGACGCGGCCGGGCATGGGCGCGACCACCTGGTTGCCGCCGGCGGCGTCTTTGGCTTCCCACGCGAACGCGGCGGCGCGGCTGAAGCTGTAGCGCTGGCCGTGGGTGTCGTGCAGCAGCACATGGGCGGCGTCGGCGCGCAGCGGCACGCGTTGCGATTCGCCGTCGAAGCGGGCACTGAGGCAATCGTCCAGCAGGCGCGCACCGCGCACTTCGCAGGTGGCTTCGCCGTGGCGCAATCGATAATTGCCGGCATGGCCATGGGCTTCGATGTCGTAGCGTTGATCGCGCGTGGTCAGTGCCACGATGCGCTTGCCGGCGTGACCGATGCGCCAGGCGTCGGCGCGCGCCCAAGGCGAATGAGGATCGGCCGCGGCGCCGCTGATGCTGATTTCGTCGTGGAGCAGGGCGGCGGTGGCGGCGGCGAACAGCACGGTGTCGCCCGGAACGACGTCGCCGACCAGGAACTCTTCCAGGTGCCGATCCAGGTAGCCGGTGTCGATGCGGCCTTCGACCACGGCCGGGTGGCGCGCCAGCCGTTCGAGAAAACCGATGTTCGATTTCGGACCGACGATCTCGCACGACGCCAGCGCCTCGCGCAGTCGCTGCAGGGCCTGCGCGCGATTGGCGTCGAACACGATCAGCTTGGCGATCATCGGGTCGTAGAAGATCGTCACCGTGTCGCCTTCGATCACGCCGCCGTCCAGGCGCACGTGGGCCGATGGCGCGGGCAGGCGCAGGGTCTGCAGCTTGCCGGAGCCGGGCAGGAAGTTCTGGTCGGGGTCTTCGGCGTACAGGCGCACTTCGATCGCGTGGCCGTGCGAGACCACATCTTCCTGGGCGAGCGGCAGCGGTTCGCCATCGGCGATGCGCAACTGCCATTCCACCAGGTCCACGCCGTGGGTCAGTTCGGTGACCGGGTGCTCGACCTGCAACCGGGTGTTCATTTCCATGAAGTGGAAATCGCCCGCGGGGCCGACGATGAACTCCACCGTGCCGGCGCCCACGTAGTTCACCGCGCGCGCGGCGGCCACGGCGGCCGCGCCCATGGCAGCGCGTTTTTCCGGTGTCAGGAAGGGCGAGGGCGTTTCCTCCAGCACCTTCTGGTAGCGGCGCTGCGCCGAGCACTCGCGTTCGCCCAGATGGATGATGTTGCCGTGGCGGTCGCCGAAGATCTGGAACTCGATGTGGCGCGGGTGCTCCACGTAGCGTTCCAGCAGCATCGAGGCGTCGCCGAAGGCGGCCTGCGCCACGCGCTGCGCGGTGGCCAGCGCCTGCGGGAATTCGGCATCGCTGCGCACGATCTGCATACCCTTGCCGCCGCCGCCGGCCGAGGGCTTGATGATCAGCGGATAACCGACCAGGTGCGCCTGTTCGGCGAGGAAGGCGTTGTCCTGGTTGTCGCCGCTGTAGCCCGGCACCAGCGGCACGTCGTGCCTGGCCATGAGCTGCTTGGCGGCGGCCTTGGAGCCCATCGCCTCGATGCTTTCGGGGTCGGGGCCGATGAACACGAGGCCCGCTTCCTTGCAGGCGCGCGAGAAGGCGGTGTTCTCGGAAAGAAAGCCGTAGCCGGGGTGGATCGCCTGCGCGCCGCTCCTTTTCGCGGCCTCGATGATGGCGTCGATGCGCAGGTAGGAGTCGGCCGGCAGCGGGCCGCCGATCGGCCAGGCCTCGTCGGCCTGCCGCACGTGCTGCGCGTCCTTGTCCGCCTCCGAATACACCGCGATGGTGTGGATGCCGAGGCGGCGGCAGGTGCGGATCACGCGGCAGGCGATCTCGCCGCGGTTGGCTATCAGTACACGTTCGAACATGCGAGTCCCTGGAACCGTTCGTGGCGATGCAAATCGTCTAAAACTAGCAGATCACCGGGAGCGCTCCTACGCATTCCCCACCCATGCCGGCGCTCGCTTGTCGAGAAACGCGCCCAGGCCGTGCTGGCCTTCGGGCGACACGCGCAGGCGGGCGATCAGTTCGGCGTTGGCGTTGTCGATGCGCTCGGCCTCGGCCGGATCGGCGCCGCCGATGCGCAGCGCGAGTTGTTTCGCTTCGCGCTGGGCCAGCGGGCCGGCCTTGGCCAGCAGATAAAGCTGGCGTTCGATCGCTTCGTCGAGTTCGCTGCCGGACACACTGGCGTGCAGCAAGCCGATCCGCGCTGCCGTGGCGGCGTCGAACACCTCGCCGGTGATGAACAGCCGGCGCGCTTCGCGCAGGCCGATCGCGGCGATCACGTACGGCGAGATCACCGCCGGCACCAGGCCCAGCTTCACTTCGGACAGCGCGAACTTGGCGGTGTCGACGCCGATCGCGATGTCGCAGCACGCGACCAGGCCCACGCCACCACCGTAGGCGGCGCCGTTGACGCGTGCGATGGTCGGCTTGGACAGGAATTGCAGGTTGCGCATCAGCCGCGCCAGGCGCAGCGAGTCCTCGCGGTTCTCCTGCTCGCTGGCGCCGGCCATGCCGCGCATCCAGTTGAGGTCGGCGCCGGCGGAGAAGCAGCTGCCGTTGCCGCTGAGCACCACGGCGCGCACGGCCGGGTCGGCGTCGGCCTGGGCCAGCGCGTCGGTGAGTGCAGCGATCAGCGCGTCGTCGAACGCGTTGTGGATCTGCGGGCGGTTCAACGTGAGCCACGCGACCGCGCCGCGGCGTTCGCTGAGAATGGAGTCGGTCATCGGTCGTCCCTGCGGCAAATAACGCCATGATAAACGCTGTACGGATCGCCGCAGGGCGGAGTGCAGCGGAGCGGACAAAGGATTACAATGCGAACAATTCTTATTTGAGAATCCGCCTGTGCGTTTGTCCGATTTGCCCAAGGATGCCCCCGCCGTGGTCGAGCGCGTGGACGATGCGCATGCCGCGGATCCGATCGCGCAGCGCCTGCGTGATCTCGGCTTCGTCGACGGCGAACCGGTGCGGGTGGTGGCGGTGGCGCCGATGGGGGGCGATCCGCTGTTGATCCAGATCGGTTTCACCCGCTTCGCCCTGCGTCGTGCCGAAGCGGCGCGGGTCAGCGTGCGCAGCGAGGTGGCGGCATGAGCGCCTCGACCTTGCGCATTGCCCTGGTCGGCAACCCGAATTGTGGCAAGACGGCACTGTTCAACCAGCTCACCGGCGGTCGTCAGAAGGTGGCGAACTACGCCGGCGTCACGGTGGAACGCAAGGAGGGTCGTTTCACCGCGCCATCCGGCCGGGTGCTGCAGATCCTCGATCTGCCGGGCGCCTACAGCCTCGCCGCGAACAGTCCGGATGAGCAGATCACCCGCGATGTCTGTGCCGGCAATTATCCCGGCGAGGCGGTGCCGGATCTGATCGTCTGCGTTGCCGATGCGACCAACCTTCGCCTGCACCTGCGTTTCGTGCTGGAAGTGAAACGCCTGGGCAGGCCGGTGGTGCTGGCACTGAACATGATGGACACCGCGCGCGCGCGCGGCATCGTGATCGACGTGCCGGAGTTGCAGCGGCGGCTGGACCTGCCGGTGGTGGAAACCGTCGCGGTGAAGCGCGGCGGCGCGCGGGCGTTGATCGAGCGCGTCGACGGCGAGGTGCCGCCGGCGGCACGGGCACAGGCGACCGACGCGGCCGCCCACGCCGACCTGCATGCGCAGGTGCGCGAACTGCTGGCGGCGACGGTGACCATGCCGCGTACCACCGCCGTGATCGACGACACGCTGGACCGCTGGGCCCTGCATCCGGTGTTCGGTCTGGCGATCCTGGCGGTGGTGATGTTCCTGGTGTTCCAGGCGGTGTATTCGATCGGCAAGCCGATGACCGACGCGATCGGCGAGGGCTTCGGCTGGATGGGCGAGCACGCCGCCATGTGGATGCCGGCCGGGCCGCTGCAGAGTCTGGTCACCGACGGCCTGTTTGGCGGGCTCGGCACGGTGCTCGGTTTCCTGCCCGAAATCCTGGTGCTGTTCCTTTTCATCATCGTGCTGGAAGAGTCCGGCTACCTGCCGCGCGCGGCGTTCCTGCTGGATCGGCTGATGTTGTCGGTGGGGCTGACCGGGCGCTCGTTCATACCGCTGCTGTCCAGCTTCGCCTGCGCGATCCCCGGCATCATGGGCACGCGCAGCATCACCGATCCGCGCGACCGGCTCACCACGATCCTGATCGCGCCGCTGATGACGTGTTCGGCGCGGCTGCCGGTGTACGCGCTGCTGATCGGGGCGTTCATCCCGATCCGTTACGTATTCGGCGTGTTCAATCTGCAGGGCATCGTGCTGTTCGCGCTGTACCTGGCCGGCATTCTCGGCGCGATGCTGGTGGGCTGGGTGATGAAGCACATTCGTCGCGACAAGAGCGAGCACGCGCTGATGATGGAGCTGCCGTCGTATCGCGTGCCCAAGCTGCGCGACGTGGCGATCGGCCTGTACGAGCGCGGCATGATCTTCCTGAAGCGGCTGACCGGCGTGATCCTGGGCCTGACCGTGCTGATGTGGTTTCTGTCCACCTTTCCCGGGGCACCGGAGGGCGCGACCCAGCCGGCGATCGAATACAGCTTCGCCGGCTACATCGGGCGGGCGTTGCAGTATGTCTTCGCGCCGATCGGCTTCAACTGGCAGATCAGCCTGGCCCTGATCCCGGCGTTCGCCGCACGCGAAACGGCCGTGGCGGCACTGGCCACCGTCTATCTGGTGGGTGGCGAGGCGAGCGGGCTGGGTCAGGCGCTGGCGGGGCAGATCCCGCTGGCCAGTGCGCTGTCGCTGCTGGTGTGGTTCGCGTACGCGCCGCAGTGCATGTCCACGCTGGCGATCATCAAGCGCGAGACCGACTCCTGGCGCAACGTGGCGATCTCGTTCAGCTACATGTTCGTGATGGCCTATACCGCGTCGTTCATCGTCTATCAGGTGGCGAGGATGCTGTCATGAGCACGGGGCTGTTGGTGCAGTACGTCGTGGTCGGGCTGATCGTGCTGGCCAGTGTGCTGATCGTGTTCCGCAAGCTGGCGCCGAAGCTCACCAACCGCTGGCTGGCAGCGGCATCGATCCGCTTCAACCAGCCCGGACGCAGCGTGTTGGCACGGGCTTTCGGTCGCCGCCTGCAGCCGAAGGAAGCCACCGGCGATTGCAGCGATGGCTGCAGCACCTGCGGTGCCTGCGGACCCAAACCGCCGGCGGCAGCGAAGCGCGGCGAGCCGATGCCGCTGGAATTCCGTTCGCAACGATAGGTCGCCCTGCGAAGTCGGGGCAAAGCAAAAGCCGGCTTGCGCCGGCTTTTCGTGCAACCCGAATCGCGCTCCGGCTTACGCCAGTTCGCGGATCTTCGCGTTGAGGCGGCTCTTGTGGCGAGCGGCCTTGTTCTTGTGGATCAGACCGCGGGCGGCGTAGCGATCCATCACCGGCTGGGCGACGGTGAATGCGGCGATGGCGCCGGCCTTGTCCTTGGCCTCGATGGCCTTGACGACCTTCTTCAGGGCGGTGCGGACCATGGAGCGGGCGCTGATGTTGCGCAGACGGCGCTGTTCGGACTGGCGCGCGCGCTTCTTCGCGGACTTGATGTTGGCCAAGGTAGAACTCCGGAATGCAGGGTTGAGGGTGGAAAAAGACGCCAATTATGCGGTCGATCCGCCGATGCGTCAATCATTTACGCAGCCGCGGCGCGGCCTGCGCGGGCCCGACCGCCGCTATTCTGCCACATCCGGGCTGTCATCCTGCCTGCCCGGACTGTCAAACTACGCGCCCCGCGCGATCGACGCCGAAGGTAGAAACCGGTACCCATGAAGTCACCCAGCATGCTCCGCGGGCTGCTTTCGTTCAGCAGCATGACGATGGTTTCGCGGGTGCTCGGCCTGGTGCGCGACATGTCGATCAACGCCGCGTTCGGCGCGAATGGCGCCACCGACGCGTTCTGGGTCGCGTTCCGCATTCCCAACTTCATGCGCCGGCTGTTCGCCGAGGGCTCGTTCTCCACCGCCTTCGTGCCGGTATTCACCGAAGTGAAGGAAAAGGGCACGCACGAGCAGCTGAAGGACCTGATGTCGCGCGTGTCGGGCACGCTGGGTGGCGTGCTGTTGCTGATCACCGCGCTGGGCATCATCTTCGCGCCGCAGGTGACCATGCTGTTTTCGCCGGGTGCGGTCGATGAGCCGGAAAAGTTCGGGCTCACCGTCGATCTTCTGCGGCTGACCTTTCCGTTCCTGCTGTTCGTCTCGCTGACCGCGCTGTCCGGCGGCGCGTTGAACAGCTTCCACCGCTTCGGCCTGCCGGCGCTGACTCCGGTGATCCTCAACCTGTGCATGATCGCCGGCGCGCTGTGGCTGTCGAAGCAGCTGCAGACGCCGATCATGGCGATGGGCTGGGCGATCCTGGCGGCCGGCATTCTGCAACTGCTGTTCCAGTTGCCGGCGCTGCGCGAGCTGAACCTGCTGACCCTGCCGCGCTGGGGTTGGAGCCATCCGGACGTGCGCCGGATCATGCGCCTGATGGTGCCGACGCTGTTCGGCTCGTCGGTGGCGCAGATCAACCTGCTGTTCGATACGGTGATCGCCTCGCTGCTGATTTCCGGTTCGCAGACCTGGCTGTCGCAGGCCGATCGTTTTCTGGAACTGCCGCTGGGCGTGTTCGGCGTGGCGCTGGGTACGGTGATCCTGCCTTCGCTGTCGCGGCATTTCGTGGCGACCGACCACGCCGGGTTTTCGCGCGCGCTGGACTGGGGCCTGCGCGTGGCCACGCTGATCGCGCTGCCGGCGATGTTCGCGCCTGATGCTGCTGGCCGAGCCGCTGGTGGCCACCATCTTCCAGCATGGCCGCTGGACGGCGCACGACACCAACATGGCGACGCTGTCGATTACCGCCCTGAGTTTCGGGCTGCCCGCGTTTGCGTTGGTGAAGGTGCTGCTGCCGGCGTTCTATTCGCGCCAGGACACGCGCACGCCGGTGCGCGCGGCGGTGGCCTCGCTGCTCACCAACATGCTGCTGAATCTGGTGTTCCTGGTCTTGCTGTTCGAGCTGTGGGCGACTCGCCGCGTTGAAGCAGATGACGTGGCTGGCGGGTCTGGCCGCCGCTGCCTGGCCTGCACATGGCGCTGGGCATGGCCAGCGCGGTGGCGTCATACGTCAACCTGTGGTTGTTATGGCGCTGGCTGAAAAGATCCGGCGTGTACCGGTTGCAGCCGGGCTGGCTGCGCCATCTGCTGCGCCTTGCCTTGGCCTGCGCAGTGATGGCGGGCGTGCTGTTGCTGGGCCGCTGGTGGTGGCCCGACTGGACCGTACACGTCTCGGTACTGACGCGGTTGTGGCACCTGACCGCCTTGGTGCTGGCGGGTGGCGCGACCTATGTCGGCATGCTGTTTGCCACCGGCTTCCGCCTGCGTGACCTGCGCGCCGTGTGATGCCGCGAGGCCGCCTTGGCGGGCTCTCAACGGCAGCCGCGCGGCCGTTATACTCACACGATGATGAGACTTTCCAGGGATGTCGCGGGCCCCTGCCTGGCGCCGCGCGGCAGCGTGATGGCGATCGGCGCGTTCGATGGCCTGCATCGCGGCCACCAGGCGCTGCTGGCACAGGTGCGCGAGCGTGCGCAGGCGCTCGGCTGCAGTCCGGTGGTGGTGAGCTTCGAGCCGCTGCCGCGCGCATTCTTTTCGCCGGAACCGGTGCCGCGCCTGTCCAGCGTGCGCGAAAAGCTGCGCGGTTTTGCCGCCGCCGGCATGGAGCACAGCTTGCTGCTGCGCTTCAACCGGGCGCTGACGGCGATGCCGGCCGAGGATTTCGTGCGGCGCGTGCTGGTCGAGCGGCTGGCCGCGCGCGAGGTATGGGTGGGCAGCGATTTCCGCTTCGGCCACAAGCGTGGCGGCGATGTGGCGTTGCTGGAGCGGATGGGGGTGCAGCTCGGCTTCAGCGCATGCACCATGCCGGCGATCCAGCTGGATGGCAGTCGCGTTTCCGCCAGCCGGGTGCGCGCCTTGCTGGCGGCCGGGGAGTTCGCCGGCGCCGAGCCGCTGCTGGGCCGTCCGTTCGTGATCGACGGCAAGGTGGAATATGGCAACCAGCTCGGCCGCACGCTCGGCTATCCCACCGCCAACATCCACCTGCAGCAACGCGTCAGTCCGATCCAGGGCATCTTCGCGGTGCGCGTGGGGCTGGGCGAGGGCGAGTGCAGTTGGCCTGGCGTAGCCAGCCTCGGCGTGCGCCCGACCGTGAACCAGGTCAGCCAGCCGCTGCTGGAAGTGCATCTGTTCGACTTCGACGGCGATCTGTACGGCCAGCGCATGGCGGTGGAGTTCGTGGCCAAGCTGCGCGACGAGCAGAAGTTCGACGGGCTGGAGCCATTGAAGGCGCAGATGGCGCTGGATTCGCGCATGGCGCGCGAGCTGCTGGGCATGAATCCGCGGCTGGCCGAGGCGTGAGCCGGTATTCCTGTGCGCGCGCGTATCCATTAACTTAGAACCTTTGCCTGCCAGCTGGCGGGCGGCAACGCTTCAATTACGGCATCCACGCAATGACCCACGATTACAAAAGCACGATCAACCTGCCGCAGACGGATTTCCCGATGCGCGGCGATCTGCCGAAGCGCGAGCCTGGCTGGCTGGCGGAGTGGGAGCGGGTCGGCCGCTATGCGCAGATCCAGCAGAAAACGGCGGATCGCGACAGCGTGTTCGTGCTGCACGACGGCCCGCCGTATGCGAACGGCGCGATCCACATCGGCCACGCGGTCAACAAGATCCTCAAGGACATGGTGGTCAAGTCCAAGCTGCTGGCCGGCTATCGCGCGCCGTACGTGCCGGGCTGGGATTGCCACGGCCTGCCGATCGAGATCGCGGTGGAGAAGAAATTCGGCAAGCCGGGCGACAAGCTCGATGCGGCCGCGTTCCGCGCAGAAGTGCCGCGAATACGCCGCCGAAGCAGGTCGACGCGCAGCGCACCGACTTCAAGCGGCTCGGCGTGCTCGGCGACTGGGATCATCCGTATCGCACGATGGATTTCAGTACGAGGCCGACATGCTGCGCGCGCTGGCGCGCATCGTCTCCAACGGCCACGTGGTGCGCGGTGCCAAGCCGGTGTACTGGTGCTTCGACTGCGCCTCGGCGCTGGCCGAGGCGGAGATCGAATACGGCGACAAGGTCTCGCCCGCGGTCGACGTGGCGTATGACGCGGTCGACGCGAAGGCGCTGGCGGCGAAGTTCGGTGTGGATGCCGGCGACGCCGATCGTCGCCATGCCGATCTGGACCACCACGCCGTGGACGCTGCCGGAGAGCCAGGCGGTGTCGCTCGGCGCCGAGCTCGAATACGCGCTGATCGAAGGCCCTGCGCGCGACGGCAAGCGCGTGCTGCTGGTGATCGCCAGCGCGCTGGTCGACAAGGCGCGCGCAGCGCTACGGCGTCGAGCAGGCGACCGTGCTTGGTCATGCCGACGGCAAGGCGCATGGAACGGCTGAAGCTGCAGCATCCGTTCTACCCGCGCGAAGTGCCGGTGATCCTCGGCGACCACGTCAGCGCCGAGGACGGCACCGGTGCCGTGCACACCTCGCCCGATCACGGCGTCGAGGATTTCGTGGTGGCGCGCGAGTACGGCATCGATCTGCTCAACTACATCGAGTCGCGCGGCACCTACCGCGCCGACACGCCGGCCGCCGACGGTCTCGAACTCGGCGGCATGCACATCTGGAAGGCCAACGACGCGATCGTCGAGCTGCTGCGCCGAGCGCGGCGTGCTGCTGGCGTTCGCGAAGATCGAGCACAGCTACCCGCACTGCTGGCGCCACAAGACGCCGGTGATCTTCCGCACCACGCCGCAGTGGTTCATCTCGATGGAGCAGGCGAAGCTGCGCGAGACCGCGCTGACCTCGATCAAGACCGTGCGCTGGGTGCCGGGCTGGGGCGAGGAGCGCATCGCCGGCATGGTCGCCGGCCGCCCGGACTGGTGCATCTCGCGCCAGCGCACCTGGGGCGTGCCGATCGCGCTGTTCGTGCACAAGGCCACGCAGGAGCCGCATCCGCATTCCGTCGCGCTGCTGGAGCAGGTCGCGCAGAAAGTGGAGCAGGGCGGCATCGATGCGTGGTTCACGCTGGATGCGGCCGAGCTGCTCGGCGACGACGCGAACGACTACGAGAAAGTCACCGACGTGCTGGACGTCTGGTTCGATTCCGGCGTCACCCATTTCGCGGTGGTCGGCCAGCGCCCCGAACTGCAGCAGGGCACGGCGTCGCATTACAAGGTGATGTACCTGGAAGGCTCCGACCAGCATCGCGGCTGGTTCCAGTCGTCGCTTGCTGACCTCGTCGGCGATCCACGGCCGCGCGCCGTACGACGAAGTGCTCACCCACGGCTTCGCGGTCGATGCGAACGGCCGCAAGATGTCCAAGTCGCTGGGCAACGTGGTCGCGCCGCAGAAGGTGATGGACACGCTCGGCGCGGACGTGCTGCGCTTGTGGGTGGCCTCGGCCGACTACCGCAACGAGATGACCGTCTCCGACGAGATCCTCAAGCGCGTATCCGATACCTATCGGCGCATCCGCAACACCGCGAAGTTCCTGCTCGGCAACCTCGACGGCTTCGATCCGGCCAGGCATCTGCTGCCGGTGGAAGACAGCCTGTTGCTGGATCAGTGGGCGGTGCAGCAGGCCTACGACGTGCAGCAGGCGGTGCTGGCCGCGTACGAGCGCTACGATTTTCCGGAAGTCGTGGCGCGCATCCAGAACTTCTGCACCAACGAACTCGGCGCGCTGTATCTCGACATCACCAAGGACCGGCTCTACACCATGCCGACCGACAGCCGCGGCCGGCGCAGCGCGCAGAGCGCGATGTACCGCATCGCCGAGGCGCTGGTGCGCTGGCTGGCGCCGATGCTGAGCTTCACCGCCGAGGAAATCTGGCAGCAGCTGCCGGGCGAGCGCGGCGACAGCGTGCTGTTCGAAACCTGGTACGACGGCCTGGCCGCCACCCAGAACTCGCCGGAACAGCGCCGTTACTGGGCCGACCTGCTGGCGATCCGCGACAGCGCCTCGCGCGTGCTCGAAGGCATGCGCAAGGCCGAGCAGATCGGCGCTGCGCTGGAGGCGAAACTGGTGATCCATGCCGACGCTGCGATCGCAGTCGCGCTACGCCGGCAGTCGCCGACGAACTGCGCTTCTTCTTCATCACTTCCGACTTCACCCTCGCGCCGTTGACTCCGCGTGCGGACGATGCCGTGAAAGTGGAACTGGAAGGCGCCGAGGCATGGGTTTCCGCCAGCGTCAGCGGCGCCGCCAAGTGCGTGCGCTGCTGGCATCGTCGCGACGACGTCGGCAGCCATGCCGAGCACCCGGAACTGTGCGGGCGCTGCGTCGGCAATATCGAAGGCCCGGGCGAGGATCGCCGCTGGTTCTGAGTGGGTGATTCAGGAGCGTTCTCAGGCGGCGGCGGGCATTGCCCGCCGCCGCCTGAGAACCCCGACAGCCGAGAAATTTTCATCATCGAGCCCCGCACCCCATGACCATGAAACCCAACGCACTCCCCTGGCTGTGGCTTTCCGCCGCTCGTCATCGCGCTCGACCAGCTCAGCAAATGGTGGGCGCTGCATGCGCTGCAGCCGATGGGCGTGCCGCATCCGGTGATCCCCGGTTTCCTGAACTGGACGCTGGCGTTCAACAGCGGCGCCGCGTTCAGTTTCCTGGCCGATGGCGCCGGCTGGCAGCGCTGGTTCTTCGTGCTGCTGGCGCTGGTGATCGGCGCGGTGCTGGTGATCTGGCTCGCGCGCACGCCGCGCCGCGACTGGCGCACCGCGCTGCCGCTGGCGCTGATCATGGGCGGCGCGCTCGGCAATCTGATCGACCGCCTGCACGCAGCCCAGGTCACCGACTTCATCCAGGTGTACTTCCGCCAGTGGAACTACCCGGTGTTCAACATCGCCGACTGCGGCATCACCGTGGGCGCGGTGATGCTGATCGTGTTCGGCCTGTTCGCCGGCAAGTCCGGGGACGGCGTGCGATAATCGCAGCCTTCGTAGGAGCCCGCTCGCGGGCGATGCTTTTATCACCGCATCGAAATGCATCGCCCGCGAGCGGGCTCCTACAGAATTCCGAATCGAGGTCAGTCTTGGACATCCTGCTCGCCAATCCCCGCGGCTTCTGCGCCGGCGTCGATCGCGCCATCGCCATCGTCGAGCGCGCGCTGGAATCGTTCGGCGCGCCGATCTACGTGCGGCACGAAGTCGTGCACAACCGCTATGTCGTCGACAAGCTGCGCGCCGACGGCGCGGTGTTCGTCGAGGAGCTGGACGAAGTGCCCGATGGCGCCACCGTGATCTTCAGCGCGCATGGCGTGTCGCAGGCCGTGCGCGAGGAGGCCGATCAGCGCCACCTCAAGGTGTTCGATGCCACCTGTCCGCTGGTCACCAAGGTGCACATGGAAGTCGCGCGGCTGGGCCGCATCGGCCGCAGCGTGGTGCTGATCGGCCATGCCGGGCATCCCGAAGTCGAAGGCACGATGGGCCAGTGGAACCCCGCCAACACCGGCGAGATCCTGCTGGTCGAGTCGCTGGAATGCGTCGGCACGCTGGCGCCCGACATTCCCGCACCTGCTGTCCTATGTCACCCAGACCACGCTGTCGGTGGACGACACCAAGGCGATCATCGAGGCGTTGCGCGTGAAATTCCCCGGCATCGAGGGGCCGCGCAAGGACGACATCTGCTACGCCACGCAGAACCGCCAGGACGCCGTGCGCCGGCTCGCCGACGCGGTCGACCTGATGCTGGTGGTCGGCTCGGTCAACAGCTCCAACTCCAACCGCCTGCGCGAGCTGGCCGAGAAGCAGGGCGTGCGCTCGTTCCTGATCGACGGCGCCGAACACATCGAGCGCAGCTGGCTCGACGGCGTGAACCGCATCGGCCTCACCGCCGGCGCCTCGGCCCCGGAAAAACTGGTGCGCGACGTGATCGCGCGCCTGCAGTCGTGGGGTGCCGGTGCCGTGCGCGAGCTCGACGGCGAGCCGGAAAACATCACCTTTGCCTTGCCGAAGGAATTGCGCCTGGTTGGCGGCGGCGGTTCGACCAGTTTCTGACTCTTCGCCGCTTGCGCAAACGCAATGCGGCGGGTCCGCCTGGCTGAAGCGAAAAAGCCCCGAAAAGCATGACTTTCCGGGGCTTCGTGTCCTGCGTCAACTGGTGCCGGAGATAGGAATCGAACCTACGACCCCATCATTACGAATGACGTGCTCTACCAACTGAGCTACTCCGGCGGAACCGCGAATTCTACGGGCCGCACCGCGACGGTGCAAGCGACGATGACGGTGTTTGCGGGGCCAGGCAGCCGAGAAACGATGGTTGCGACCTTGCGTCCCACAACGGCTGAATGATGGGAGATCGTGCCTGCTCAGGTTTTGCAGGGCGTGGCCGATAAACAAAACGAAGGCTATGCGTGCGGACATGGAGGCCCTGAATCGATTTTTCTCGGGGGCGTGTTGTCCGGACTATTCCGTGGTTTGCCAGGGTTGCTCGCGGTGCTGTTGGTGGCGATGCCGTTTGCGCATGCCGCGCCGGCGACGCGGGCGCCAGTGCATGACACGGTGGCGTTCGACCAGCTCATCCGGCAGCTGGACAACGGCGACATTCCCCTCAACACCCGGGCGGAGGTCGACCAGGCCCTGGGTCGCCTGCGTGCCCTGTTGCCTCCCGCTGACGCCTATCGGCAGCGGCGGTACGAGTACATGTACTGCTTCATGGCGTTCGACAACGACGTCGACGGCGGGTACGCCTATGCGGGCCGCGGCATCGAGCGGGCCCGGCAGGCAGGCGACCTGGAGGTGGAAGCCAACTTCCACATTTGCCGTGGCCACTACCAGAGCCAGGTCACCACGGAACGCGACGCACTGCCGGACTACGAAGCCGGCATCCAGATTGCCCGGCGCCTGGAGGATTCGCGCCTGCTTGCCGATGGGCTGACCTGGCGCGGCAGCGCCCAGTCGCTGCTGGGCGAGCAGGCGAAGGCGCTGTTTGATTTCCTGGAGGCGCAGCGTCTCTATGAAATCGTGGGCAATACGACGGCGGCACAGTCCAACCTCATCAGCATCGCCACCATCTATCGGCGGCTGGGCGAGTACGACAAGGCTGGCGACTACCTGCAGCAGTCGATGCAGTCGGCGCAACGCAAGCAGGACAAGCAAGAGCAGATGGTGGTCGACCTGCAGCTTGGGTTCCTGGCGACCGAGCGGGGCGATCCTGCGGGTGCTGTCGCGCCCTTGCAGCGGGCGCTGGCGCTGGCACACGAAACCGGTTCGCGCCAAAGCGTGGGTTCGGTCCTGCTGGCGTTGGCGGAGAGCAGCAATGCCCGGCAGCACTACGCCGAAGCGCTGCAGCAGGTGGAGGGCGCCGCGAGGGAATTCCATGCCGTCGCAGACAAGTCCAACGCCGGCATGCTGACCCTGCAGTCGGCCGTGGCGCACGCGGGCCTGGGCCGGCACGAGCTGGCCGCGCGCGAGTTCGATCTTGCGGAGGCGAGCGTCAGGCGCGGCCGCAACATGCGTTACCTCGCCGAGCTTTACGACGAGCGTTCCAGGAACCAGGAGGCGTTGGGCAAAACGGCGGCTGCGCTGGCCGATCTCAGGCTGAAGATGAAGGCCGACGCCGCAATGGCGCGCATGGCCAAGACCCAGCTGACTACGTTGATGAGCTACCAGTTCGATACCGAACGACGCGAGCTGGAAAACCGCGAGCTCGCTGCCGACAAGGCGCTCAAGGAACAGCAGTTGGCGGCGCTGGAACACATCCGCGGCTGGCAGTGGCTGGCCATCCTGCTTGCCGGCGCGCTGCTGCTGATGATGTTCTGGCTGGCATGGCGACAATGGCGCCAGAGCCGTCGCCTGCATCGGCTGGCACTCACCGACCCGTTGACCGGCATTTCCAATCGCCGCCATATCGAATACATGCTGCACGCGGCCGTCGACGAGGCCCGCCGAACCCGAAGGGAGCTGGCCGTGATCATGCTCGACGTCGACCACTTCAAGCGCATCAACGACGGTCACGGCCACCCGGCCGGCGACCAGGTGCTGGAGCAGCTCGTCCATGCTTGCCAGGGTGCGCTGCGCCAGCACGACCGGATTGGCCGGATGGGTGGCGAGGAATTCCTGGTGGTGCTGCCGGATACCGACCTCGCGAGAGGCGTGCAGGTGGCCGAGCGCTTGCGTGACTGCGTGGCCGCCGCGCGGCCGGTGGTCGCCGGCGTCGAATTGCAGCTCTCGATCAGCCTCGGTGTGGCCCAATTGCGAGCCACCGAGACGGGCGCGGCTTCCCTGGTACGGCGTGCCGACGCGGCGCTGTACCACGCCAAGGACAACGGCAGAGACCGGGTCGAGGCGGCTCCGTAGGGCCTGTCCTAGAGTCTCTGGATACCTTGAACGGGCTGGCGGCGATTTGGGAATCGCCGCGATGCGGACGCCGTTGCCCAAGCTGCCGGTCCCGTGATCCCGATCACCTTTCCGACGCCGCCCTCAGCCGCTCGTCGGGCAATTTCTACCGCCTGTCGGCTGGAGGCTGGCCAAGGCGGGGCGGGTAGGTACAGTGCACTCAGGGGTATCAGGGAGAATTCCATGCAAGTTTTGTCACGTCAGCGAGGTGTCTCGTTGATCCGGATGCGCAGGCCGAATTCGGGCGGCTGTCCGTCGGCTGGTGGACCGGTGCGTCGGCATGAGCGCGGCTTCACCCTGGTCGAGCTGATGATCACCATGACGATCGCTTTGGTGCTGCTCATGATCGCGGTGCCGAGCTTCAAGAGCATCACGCTTTCCAACAAGCTCACTACGACCGCCAACGATCTGGTCAACGCAATCAACGTTGCGCGAATGGAAGCAGTCAAGCGCAACAGCAACACCCAGCTTTGCAGCAATTCGTCCGGCGCCAACTCGGGCGATGTGCTCGGCGGAGCCTGCGGCACCGAGTCCGGCGCGGTCTATGCGTTGAGCGGCGCCGCACCCAGCCCCGTGCTGGCTGGCACGAGCGGTATCGCTTCGCCGCTCCAGCTCAAAGGTGACATCGCGGCGCTGCGCTTCACGGCACAGGGGGTGGCGCGAAAAGTCGGTACCACCGCCCCTTACAGCGATGTCGTCGTGGACATCTGCACCAACCAGATGAGCAGCAACAACCATCGAGTGATCACGATGACAGCCGGTTCGATCCTCGCGACCACGACCGACTAGCGGAGATTGCCCCTAGTCATGAATAGCCCGATCACGCTCATGTCACCGTTGCCGGCACGCGGGTTGCGTGCGCAACGTTGCGCTCGCCGGCGCTCCACACAGTCCGGTGTCGGCCTGATCGAGGTGCTGGTGGCCGTGCTGGTGCTCTCCATCGCTTTCCTCGGCATTGCCGCACTGCAGGCGATGTCGATGTCCACCAACAACAGTGCGATGGCGCGCAGCATGGCCACGATCGCCAGTTATTCGATCCTCGATTCGATGCGGGCCGACTTGGACAATGCCCGTGCGGGCAGTTACAACCGCGCCGGATCAACCTTGGTGAAGGCCAATGCGTGTCCGGTCGGGACGGGCTCGCTCGCCAACGCCCAGCTCAACCAGTGGTGCGTCCAGTTGGGTCGTGGCCTGGGTGCGGCGGCCACGACGACGGGCGGGATTGCCTGTACGGACACGGGCAACAGTGCCGACTGCACCGTCACCATCACTTTCGACGACAGCCGAGCCGGCTTGGGTGGCAGCAACGTCCAGACAATCACCACCAAGGCCATGCTATGAGCCGCCGTCCCATGTTTCTCCTTTCTCGGGGACGGCATTCGCCGCAGCCGGGCAGGTCGGCGTCGGGTTTCACGCTGATCGAGTTGATGGTGGCCATGCTGCTGGGTCTGATCGTGATCGCTGGCGTGGTCAGCGTGTTTCTGGCCAATCAGCGTTCCTATCGGACCAATCAGGCGCTGGGTGACGTGCAGGATGGTTCGCGCATCGCTTTCGAGATGATGGCGCGCGACATTCGTGACGCGGGCTTGAGTGGCTGCAGCAAGAATGGACGCGTTGCCAACGTGCTCAATGCCGCTCCTGGCGGAAGTGCTGCGCCACAGTGGTGGGCGAACTGGAACAACGCCCTGGTCGGCTATGGCGGCAGCCAGACCGATCCGGCCGTGACCACCGGGACGGCGGAGAAAAATCGGGTAAATGGTACGGATTCGCTCATGCTTCTGGGCGGCGAAGGTTCGGGCGTGAGCGTGAAGGTCAACACCGAGCCGGCCGCCACCTTCACCCTCAATGAAACAAGTTCCGAGTTGCAGGCCGGCGACGTGATCATCGTATGCGACCCCGATCACGCCACCCTGGTGCAGATCACCAGCTTCGCCGGGGGCACCATCACCCATGCCGCCAGTGGAACGCCTGGCAACTGCACCACCGACCTGAACTTTCCCACCGTGTGCGGTAGCAGCGCCAGCTACGTGTTTGCCACCAATTCGCAGATTACCAAGCTGGGGGCGGCCGACTGGTACATCGGCATCAACCCTATTGGCGGCCGTTCGCTCTACCGCGTGGAACTGATCAACACGGCTGGCGTGCCCACGCCCACCGCGCAGGAAATGGTGCGCGACGTCACTGACATGCGCATCGCTTACCACCAGTCCGGCGACGCCGACTTCAAGGCGGCTACGGCCATCACCAACTGGGCCTTGGTCGATGCCGTGCAGGTGCGGCTGTGGCTGGAGAGCGTTGACAAGCGCGCCGGCACCGACGCCAAGCCGCTGAGCCGCAATTTCACCGCCACTACTACTGTGCGCAATCGGGTGAACTGAAATGATCCACGTTTCCGCATCCAGCCTGTTCCACACCGCCAGCAGTCGGGGTCGCCCGCTGCATCAACCGTCCCTGCATGCTGCTGGTCAGCGCGGCGTCGCCCTGGTCGTGGCGTTGCTGTTGCTGGTGGTGATCACCCTGGTGGGCCTTGCTGCCGTGCGCGGCACGATCATGCAGCAGAAAATGGCGTCCAACCTGTATGACCGGCAGATCGCCTTCCAGGGTGCCGAAGCGGCGATGCGTGCGGCTACGGCGCGTATCGCCGCCAATCCGGGCGACGTCGCCCGCAATTGTCAGGCCGGCGGTGTGTTCTGCCCGGGCAATCCTTTTGACGACGCGACGCTGGACGCCAGCAAGATCGTGCCTGTGGCTTCGGGTACGGCAGCGGGCCAATTCACGACAAGCGCGGTGGCCGCCAGCCAGCCGCAGTACGTGGTGGAGAACATGGGTAACTGGGTGGACCCCAGTTCCAGCACCGGCTTTGGCCAGAGTGCCAATTCGCACAACTACGGTGCCCAGGGCACCTCCACCACGGCCGTGTATTACCGCGTCACCGCCCGCAGCGGTGACCCCGCCACGGTGGGCGATCGTGCCGTAGTGGTGCTGCAGGCAATGATCAAGCAGGGCTGATCCATCGCTTCGCGTTGATATCGGCGCATGGGCCTTTCCATGACGCATCATTTCAAGAGCGCTACCGTCATGAATACATCATCCCGTCCACGCAGCAGGTTCAGTAGTTTCCTGGGCAAGCTGCTGTACACCAGCCTGTCCATCTGGATGCTGGGTGTCGTCTACACGCCGGCTCTGGCTGCGACCGTCACCGTCGACCAGTCGCCGCTGATCATCCAGCGCTCGCTGCCACCGAACGTCACGCTGATGCTGGATGACTCGGGGTCGATGGCGTGGGATTACATGCCAGACTGGGGGTATCTGAAAAATACCTCCAATAATGCCGCCGTGATCAATGCCAACAATAATGGCACTTATTACAACCCGGCGGTTATTTACTCGCCACCACCCAAGGCGGATGGCACGTTCTATACCGCAGCGACAGGTCTGACCAATGCTTGGGTAGATGGCTTCAAGACTTCAAGCGGCAGCGTGAATTTGACTTCGTACAGTTCAAGCAACATTAACTATTCGGCGGGCTTGTCCACGCAAACTGCAGCGCCCGTGACGGATATTACGCAGAGTGCTTGCGATACTTTGTATGCTCAGACGGTTGGTGCCAATAATGAATCTTGGACTAGAACATCCGGCAATGGCAGTAATGCCAAAGGTACTTGCACCATCAAGTACTATAAATACAACTATTTCCAGTACTCGACTGGCCCTGCGTCTGGCCCGTACACCGTATATTATGTAGCTTCCTCGGACTGCGGTAGTTTGAGTAGCACCAGTTCACCCATCAATTGCGTATTGGCGTCGGATACGTCCGGCGCCGCCGCGCCTGTAGGTATTGCGGCCGGACAGAACATCGCCAACTGGTTTTCGTATTATCACACCCGCATCCTGATGGCCAAGAGCGGCTTGATGGATTCGTTCTCCACCCTGGATCCTACGTTCCGGGTTGGTTTCGGCTCTATCAACAACAACAACAGCGGTGGCTTGCCTTCACCCACAGCCACCTATAACAGCAAGGTCATTGCACAGGTGGCGCCATTCGGGGATGGGTCCGCAGGCACACAAAAAAGAAGCTTCTGGAGCTGGCTGGTTGGCGTCAATGCCAATAGTGGCACTCCTCTTCTGGCGTCGCTGGATGCGGTTGGCCAGTATTACCAGTCGGCACAGCCTTGGCAGGGAATGACCTCCGATCCGGATTACACGACGGCTGCCGGGAATACCCAACTCGCCTGCCGCCAGTCGTATACGATCCTGACCACGGATGGTTTCTGGAATGGCACAACTCCTTCCGCGATTACCACTAGGGGGGACGTGGATGGCACTGCTGGTTCGGCTATAACTGGAACTAATGGTCAGAGTTATACTTATGCCCCTGCGTTACCCTATCAGGATGGCACTACAACCACTACTGTCACCACGAAGAATTTCGCGCAAAATGGATTGACCTCGGATCAATGCGCTGCATCATTTAACAGTGCGCAAGGTGCTACAAATTATAAATGGACTGCGGGCAATAAAACTTCTAATAACACGTGCACCTACAAATACACCGTTACCACAAGTACCCCAGTTAGCTACGGCGGTACGCTGGCGGACGTCGCCATGAATTACTGGAACACAGACCTCCGCCCTGCTGTGGCCAACGAAGTGCCAACCAATGCCTCGGATCCGGCGTTCTGGCAGCACATGACGACTTTTACTCTTGGGCTGGGCTTCACCCCGCAATATGCGGACGGAACACAGATTCCCACGGATCAGGTGTTCGCCTGGGCCAATGGCGACAACAGCAAGGCCATCACCAATTTCACTTGGCCGCAACCGAGCGCTGACTCGATCTACAACATCGCCGACCTGGCCCACGCCGCGGTCAACGGTCACGGCGGCTTCTTCTCGGCCAAGGACCCCGACAGCTTTGCCCAAGGCATCAAGGAGGCGCTGAAACGCGCCGCCGAGCGCATCGGTACCGGCGCCAGCCTGGCGGCAAACTCCACCCAGCTGCAGACCGGCACGGTGGCCTACCAGGCCAATTACTGGACGGCCAAGTGGATGGGCGACCTGAAAGCGTTGGGGGTGAATTCCACTACTGGTGCCATCGACATCAACCCGACCTGGACTGCTTCGAACAAACTGCCGGTGGTCGACAGCCGGAACATCAAGACCTACAACCCGTCCGCGTCGGCTGGCAGCCAGTTCGTGGACTTCAAGG
The DNA here is from genome assembly GCA_963739815.1 of uncultured Gammaproteobacteria bacterium. Taxonomy (GTDB): domain Bacteria; phylum Pseudomonadota; class Gammaproteobacteria; order Xanthomonadales; family Rhodanobacteraceae; genus Rhodanobacter. The sequence continues at coordinate 1,580,214 of CAVUBI010000001.1, read as the reverse complement.
TGGCTGCGGACGGCACATTGCCCTCGCTCTCGGCTGCCCAGCACGCCGCGTTGAGCATGGTGGATGGTACGGCCACCGATGAGACGAGTCTGATCAACTACCTGCGTGGCGATGCCAAACAGGAGCAAAACAACAAGGGCAGCTACCGCAATCGCACTGATGCAACGGGCCACAACCCCATTGGCGACATCGTCAACTCGCAGCCGGTCTTTGCGGGCGCGCCGAACGCAAACCAGTTCTACACCGAGTCGTTCACCGGTTCATCGAGCTTCTCCCAGTTCGCGAGCAATAAGTCCGGGCGTAACGGCGCGATCTACGTGGCGTCGAATGACGGCATGCTGCATGCGTTCGATGCCGCCACCGGCGCGGAGAACTTCGCTTATCTGCCCGGCGCGGTGATCACCTCCGGAATCAGCGCGCTGGCGAGCGTGGACTACGGCGGCTCGGTAGCGCACAGCTTCTTCAACGATGGTGAGCTGACCGTGGCCGATGCCTATATCGGCAGCACACCGGCCTGGACGACCGTGTTGGTGGGTACCACCGGTCGCGGCGTAGCACGGACCGTGTACGCGCTCGACATCACCGATCCGGCCGATGTGAAGTTCCTGTGGGAGCGCTCCGCGGCCGACGGCAACACCGCCGATGGCAACAGCGGTTACATCGGCCAGATGACCGGCAAGCCGGTGATTGCTCAGACGGCGAATGGAACCTGGTCGGTGCTGATCGGCAACGGCTACAACAGTGCGGCCGGCAAGTCGGCGCTGTTGCAATTCGATCTTGCCGACGGCACCTTGCATGTGCACAAGACCACCGATACCAGCGGGTTGGCTGCGCCGGCGGTGTGGATGGATCCCTCCGGCAATGGCGTCAGCACGCTGGCCTATGCGGGCGACGCCAACGGCAACGTGTGGTCGTTCGCGATCAACACCAGTGCAGGCACGCCGCTCACGGCGACGCCTGATAGCGATGGCGTGAAACTGTTTACCGCGATGGACGCCAGCGGGAACGCACAGCCGATCACGGCGGGCATGCTGGCTGGCAAGGATCCGGCTACCGGCAATACCTGGGTATTCTTCGGTACTGGCCGATACCTGACTACGACGGACCTGGCCAACCTGAAAACCCAGAGTTGGTATGGACTGATCGTGCAGTCCGGCAGCAGCGGCCTGGCGGTGACGTCAAGCATGACGCGCACGGCCAATCTGGTGCAGCGTTCCATCACGGACGAGGTCGGCAATGGCCGCGCCGTAACCACGCTGGCGCAAGCTGCGGCGAATAGTGCCTCGATTACGGGCAAGTCCGGCTGGTACATCGACCTTACTTCGCCGGTCAACGGCGCCGAAGGCGAGCGGATGGTCACGGCGAACCAGTTCCAGGGCAACCTGTTGCTTGGTACGACGCGCATCCCGCAGGCTACCGATCCGTGCAACCCATCCGGACGGGGCTGGATCATGGCCCTCGATCCGTTCACCGGAACCAACCCGAGCGTGAATTTCTTCGATCGCAATGGCGATGGCGTGATCGACTCGTCCGATTCGGTCAACGGCACGCCCGCCGCCGGCATCGGCTTCTCCTCGCTGCCGAACAACCCGATCTTCGTCGGCAGCACCATGCTGACGAGCTTTGACAACGGTTCCACCAGCAGCATCAAGACCTCGAGCTCATCCGGCAGCATGCAGCGAGTGTCGTGGCGCGAGCTGATTGCCCAATAAAGGGATGAATGATGAAAAGGCTTTTGTCGATTGAAAGTGGGATTCCATCGAGCCGGCAAGCTTTCGGCCCGGTGGTGACACGTAGGGCCAGCACAGGCTTCACCTTGATCGAACTGATGATCGTGGTGGCGATCATCGCGATCCTGGCGGCGATTGCGTACCCCTCCTACACCAACTACATCACCAAGACCAAGCGCGTGGCGGCCCAGGGCTGCCTGTCGGAGTACGCCAACTACATGGAGCGCTACTACACCACCAACCTCAGCTACAGCAAGGACTCTGCCGGTACGGCGATTGTTTTGCCGACGCTCGATTGTGCTGGCGCCCCGCGCACCGGAAGCAGCTACAGCTACGGCTTGTCGTCGGCTTCGTCGAGCGCCTACGTCGTGCAGGCCGTCCCGATCGCGGCTCAGCTGGCGAGGGACACCAAGTGCGGCACGCTTACCATGGATCAAACCGGCGCGCGCGCACCCACGGTGGAAGGTTGCTGGTAATACAACGCGCTCCCTGCAAGCAGGGAGTGTTTTGGAAACTCAGAACATCGTTACCCGGTCCCGCCCCTGCATGCAGCGGCGGGATTTTTGTTGATGTCGTGCCGGGTGTGATGCTGACGTACCGCGATAGCGCGACGTGATCAGCCACCGCCCAACCTTTCGGCCAGACCGGAATAGCGGCGCGTGCGTCGGGTGACGGCGCCGTCGATGATGGCGTGGTCGCCGAACAGGCTGAACCAGCGGCGGGCGCGGGTGATGCCGGTGTAGAGCAGTTCGCGGGTGAGGATGTTGTTCGCTTCGGTGGGCAGGATCAGCGCAGTGTGTTCGAATTCCGAGCCCTGCGATTTGTGCACGGTCATGGCGTAGACGGTTTCCACGTCGCCCAGGCGCGAGGGAAGTATGTGCCGGATGCGTGTGCCGCTAGCCGAACCTGCGGCGGCGTTGGCAAGGAACGCCACGGACAGACGCGGGTTGCCCTGGTCGTCAGGCATGCGCAGGCAGATGCCGACATCGCCGTTGGCCAGACCCAGGCTGTAGTCGTTGCGGGTGACCATGACCGGGCGGCCCTCGTACCAGCCGAGGCTGGTGTCGATCAGTCCGCGTGCGTGCAGCGCTTCGGCGAGCAACTGGTTGAGTCCTTCCACGCCGTAGGGACCGTGACGCAGCGCGCACAGCAACTGGAAACGATTGAACGCCTGCAGCACGTCGCGGGCCCAGAGCTCGTGCGCAGCATCGTCGGCGTGTAGTTCGGGCCGCTGGCGCTGCAGCAGCTCCAGATAGTGCCGGTAGCCGCATGGCGATGAGGCGCCGGCGTGGTCGGCAAGGTGGGCCTGGCTGCCGTCGACCGCCATGTCGGCCAGTTGCGTGCGGCTGGCCGACGCCATCCATGCCAGGGCGGTCGAAGGCGTGGCGAGCAGGGTGTTCGCGGTATGCGTATCGCCGGCGTTCACGGCGCGCGCCAGTCGGCCGATGCCGCTGTTGTCGTCGAAACGGTGACTGTGCCGCAGCATGGCGACTTGCTGGTCCAGCGGTTGCGCGTCGCTGCGCGTGAAAGCGTGGATGTCGTCGCCCGTGATCGCCTGCAGCCAGTTGGCGGTGGTGTCGTCGTAATGGCCTTCGTCGGCGCGACGGCACAGGTCGCCGAGCACGGCGCCAGCTTCCACCGAGGAAAGCTGATCCTTGTCGCCGAGCAGGATCAGCCGCGCCGTGGCGGGCAGTGCGACGAGTACGGCGGACATCATTTCCAGATCGATCATCGACGCCTCGTCGATCACCAGCACATCCAGGTGCAGCGGGTTGCTGCGGTCGTGGCGGAAGCGGCGCGTGTCGGGGCGCGCGCCCAGCAGGCGGTGCAAAGTGTCGACGCTGGCGGGGATCGCCCTGCGGACGGCGTCGTCCACGTCGAGCTGGGCAAGCTGGGCGGCGATGGAGGCGTTCAGGCGGGCTGCGGCCTTGCCCGTCGGTGCGGCAAGGCGGATGCGCAGGGGGCGCGCATGCTCGCGCAACTGCAGCGTCTGCAGCAGGCCGAGCAGGCGCACCACGGTGGTCGTCTTGCCGGTGCCGGGGCCGCCGGTGATGACCGTGAACGCACCGCGCGCCGCCAGCGCGCAGGCGATCTTCGGCCAGTTCGGGTGCGCTCCCGCGGGGAACAGTCGCGCCAGCTCGTTGCCGAGCTGGTCGGGCACGTCGTGCACCCGGTCCAGGCGTTCGCGGATCGCCGCCGCGACCTGACGCTCGTGGTTCCAGTAGCGCCGCAGATACAGCCGCGCACCGTCAAGCACGAGCGGCGCGTTTATCGGCGTGCCGTCGCAGCCATCGGCCACCAGCCGGGTGGCCGTCGATTCGTTGCGGTTTTCATCGAACGCGCGCAACAGCTGGCGCCAAGGGAGTGGCCAGGTCTGCTCGTCGGCCAGCGCATCGAGTGCGTCGAGGTCGAGGCAGAGATGGCCGTCGGCGAGCTGGCGGCTGAGCATGGCGGCCAGCCAGAGCAACGACGGCGACGCCCCGGCATCGCGCTCGGCGAGGAAGCGCGCCAGAGCCACGTCCAGCGGGCGCAGGCGATGCTGCTCCACGTCGCGTTCAAGCAGATCGAACAAGGCCTCATGCGGCATCGTGCAGCCCTCCCTGCTCGAACAACCGGTCCATCGCCTCGATCAGCGTGAACGGCAGGCGCTCGCGATGTACCCCGTGGCCTGCATCGTCGATACCGCGCAGATAGAGGTAGAGCACGCCGCCGATGTGCGTCTCGTAGTCGTAACCGGGCAGGCGCGCGCGCAGCTGGCGATGCAAGGCCAGCGTGTAGATCGCGTACTGCAAGTCGTAGCGGCTGTGCAGCACGGAATCACGCATGGCTTCCACGGTATAGGCCGCGGCATCGTGGCCGAGCCAGTTGGATTTGTAGTCGACGATGTAATAGCGGCCGTCGTGTTCGAGCACCAGGTCGATGAAGCCCTTGAGCATGCCGTTGAGGCGGTCCGGCAGCAGCGGCGGGCGCGCTCGGGCATCCAGCGTGTGCACGGTGACCAGCCGGTCCAGTGCCTGCGTGTCCACCCGGTTCGCTGCGAACCAGAACTCCAGTTCGGCACGGCAGGCGCCAGCGTCGGTGAGCCCGGCCAGCGCCAGCGTGCCACCCGTGGGGAGTGACAGCGGCGTGGCGAGGAAGGCCGGCAGCCAGTCCGTCAGTGCCTGACTCCACGCCTGCCAACCTTGGCGCTGGCAGCGGTGCGCGATCAGTTCGGCCAGTTCCGCCGACCTGTTCGCGGCGACCGCGAAGCCCTCATCGGCGGCCCATTCCAGCAGGCCGTGCAGGAACGTACCCGGCGCCGGCACCGCGCGGGAAGGTGTGGATGCTGGCAACGTGGTCGGTGGGAGCGGGCAGCGCCGGTTCGATGCGCTCGCTGACCGCTTCGGCCAGCACGTCCTGCTGCGCGGTTTCCGGCGCGGCGGGCCGCGCGACATGCCCGGCTTCGGCGATCCTCAGTGCGCTGTAGCTGGCGATCCACCATGGCTCGACCGGCTGGCCGTGGTAATCGCGCGCCGGTCGGGTCGGTTCGATGGTGGTGACGGGTTGGTAGCGTTGCGCGGCGGCAACGGTCGGCAACGTCTCGATATGGATGTCTGGATGGCCATTTCGCAGCTCCGCGATACGCCCGAAAAATTCCGCCTCCTCGATCGGATCGCCGCCAGCCAGCACGTAGCCGAACGCGGATTTGTGCAGGCCGGAGGTTTTCTTCTGGCCATCCTTGAGATTGGCGATGCCCAGCCAGCAGGCGTGGCGGGCGCGGGTCAGTGCGACGTACAGCAGGCGCAAGTCCTCCTGCAGGCGTTCGCGATCGGCCTGTTCCAGAGTGGCGTGGGTGGGCTGCAGATCCAGCGTGGCGCGGCCTTCCGGGTCATGCCAGACGAAGCTGTCGTCGAGTTTCAGCTCGCGCAGGCCGCACACGAACGGCAGCAGTACCAGTGGGTATTCCAGTCCCTTCGATTTGTGGATGGTGATGACCTTGACCAGCGCGGCTTCGCTTTCCAGCCGCACGATCTGCTCGTCGGCGGTCTCGGACTGATGCGTATCGGCCTGGGCGATCTGCGTGGCGAGATGGCGGATCAGGGCATGTTCGCCATCCAGCGTGGCGGCGGCCTGCTGCAGCAGTTCGGCCAGGTGCAGCAGGTTGGTCAGCGTGCGCTCGCCATCGTCGCGGGCCAGTATGTGCGCGGGCAGATCGAACAGGTGCAGCAGGTCGTGCAGCATCGCCAGCACGCCATGGCGCAGCCAGCTGTCGTGCAACTGGCGGAAACGTTCGCCGCAACGTTCCCAGTGCTGCTCGTCGAGATTCAGGCGATCGAGTTCGGCATAGCCCAGGCCCAGCGTCGGGCTGGCCAGCGCCGCGCGCATGGCGCGGTCGGAGCCGGGTTCGGCGCAGGCGTGCAGCCACGACAAGCAGGTCACGGGCCTCCGCCGAGGCATACACCGAGTCGCGGTCGGACAGGTATACGCTGGCCAGCCCGCGCGCCTGCAGTGCCTTGCGCATCTCGATGGCCTCGGGGCCCTTGCGTACCAGGACCGCGATGTCGCCGGGTACCAGCGCGGTGAAGCCGCCGTCGTCGTCGGCGAAGCCGCAGTCACCGCGACGGGCGGCGTCGAGCCAGGCCACCAGCGTTGCCGCGGCGTGGTCGGCCATCATCTTCTGATACGCCGCCTTGCTGATCGGTGTGGCGTCGCCGGTCACGGCCAGTTGCAGGGCCGGCAGCGGCTGCCCGCCGAGGATCAGGCGCTGCCTGCGGCCCTGTGCGTCGACCGGCAGGAACGGCAAGCCCTGGTTGCCTCGTCCGAACAGGAAAGCGCCTCGTGGATGCCGCTCGGCGAACTCGAACACGCGATTGACCGCGTGCACCATCGACTCGGTGGAGCGGAAGTTGGTGGTGAGCGTCCAGGTCGGGCTGACCGCACTGCCGCGTGCCTGCAGGTAGGTGTGGATGTCGGCGCCGCGAAAGCCGTAGATCGACTGCTTGGGATCGCCGATCAGCAACAGGCCGGTATCGGGCTGCTCGGCGTAGATGCGCTGGAAGATGCGCCACTGCAGTGGATCGGTGTCCTGGAATTCGTCGATCAGTGCCACCGGATACTGCGCGGCGATGGTGCGCGCCAAACGCTCGCCGCTGCTGCCATGCAACGCGTCATCGAGGCGCTTCAGCATGTCGTCGAAACCGAGCTGGGCCAGCCGCTGCTTGGCGGCTTCCAGGCGTGCGGCGACCCACGGTGCGGCATGGGTAAGGATCAGCGGCTTCAGCGCCTCGGCTGCATGCCGCGCTGCGAGCGCGGCATCGATCGCGGCAAACGCCGCATGCTGCGGAGTGTCCTTGTTCTTGTTGGTGGAGGCGCTGAGCTTGCGTTGGGCGTAGCGCCACAGCGACTTGTCGTCGCCCAGCGTGCCGGTGGCGGCCCAGTGCTGCAGTTGCGCCATGTCGGTGGCGAACTGGGCCATCTTGTAGGTGGTGCCGCTGAGTGCCTTCGACTGGATAGCCGCGAGCAACATCGCCTCGATCGCGGCGGCATCGGCCAGCCACAGCGCACGCGCGCGTTGCCGTGCTTCGTGCAGTGGCGCCAGCAGCGTCTGCATGGCTTCGCCGAGGTTATGGACGCCGGGCAGGCGCTGGCCGTCGATCCGCAGGTTTTCCGCGGGGTGACGCAACAGCGGGCGCAAGGAGGCCTGCAGATCTTGCGGGGTTTTCCACAGTGCGCTGATCAGTTCGGCGTCGCTGCGCCCGAGTGCGAAGAACTGCTGCCGCCAGTAGTCGCGCACGGCTTCGGCAAGCAGTTCGCTTTCGTCGCTGGTGGTGGTCTGCACGAAGGCGTGGCCGCTGTCGAACGCATGCTGGCTGAGCATGCGCTGGCACCAGCCATGGATGGTGTGCACTGCCGCCTCGTCCATCCATTGCGCGGCCAGCTCCAGCTGGCGTGCGGCGCGGGCGCGTTCATCGGCGGTGGGATATTCGGCGATCAGGCCGGTGAGGAAACCGTCAGGCGTGCCCTGTCCTCGGAACGCGGCGGCGGCTTCACCCAGGCGCGTGCGGATGCGCTCGCGCAGTTCGGCGGTGGCGGCCTTGGTGAATGTGACCACCAGGATTTGCGGCGGCAGCAGGGGCGTGGCGCGATCGCCGTGGCCGAGCACCAGGCGCAGGTACAGCGCGGCGATCGTCCAGGTCTTGCCGGTGCCGGCGCTGGCTTCGATCAGGCGAACGCCGTGCAGCGGCAGCTGCAGCGGATCGAGCGGAGCGAGCTTGTTCATGCGGCCGCCTCCTCGGCCGGCAACACGGCATCGACCAGTGCCTCGTACAGCGGCAGCCAGTGCTCGAAACCGGCGGCATGCATGAGCTCGAAGCGGGGCCAGGCGCGGGCGAGGCAAGGGTCGGTGCCGACCTCGCCCGGGATGTGCGCGAACGCGTTGCCTTCGTGGCAGAGCGTGGCGGCAGCAAGCGGATTCTTTTCGGAACGCAGCCACGCGCAGGCACTCTTGCTGGAGACCGGCAGCGGCGCTTGCATGCCGGCGCGCAACGCGGTCAGCAGCTGTTCGAGCAAGGCGACGGCCTCGTCGCGCGACAGCTCGCGCAAGCCCGGTTGCGCATCGACGCCTATCACCCGGGTGCGCATGGCCAGTCCGTTGGCATTGGCCAGCAGATGGACGATCCACGCCGGGATCAGCTTCTCGTGACGCAGGTCGCCATCCCGGGTCAGCAACGCGCCGTTGACCAATTCCAGGCGGCGGTGCCGACCGGCAGCATCGCGGCGCAGGTCGATCAGCCAGTCTTCGATCAGCAAATCGCCGCTGGCGTGATGCAGCTCATGCTTGTCGCCGGTCAGCGGCCAGTCCTGGCAGGCCTCGCGCCAGCTGCCGGCGAGGGCCTCTACCTGCTCGGCGATTTCCGCCTGCAGCACCGCACCGAAGCCGCCGGGCGGCAGCAGGCCCTCGTCGTGCAGTCGTTGCGCAGCGCGCGCAATGGTGTGGCCAGGATCGGTGACGGTGGGGTCGATGGCCGCGTGCAGCACGGTCTGCGTGGCGCTGTAACGCTGCAGGCCGTCGAGCGCGAACGGTTCGTCGTCGAGTGCATCGTCGTTGTCTGCGCCGAAGTGCACCTTCAGGCGCTGGTTGAAGAAATACGCCACCGGCTTGGCCATGAAACGCTGCAACTGGCCGATGCCGAGGCTGGCGTCGGGTTGCCAGGGCGCCAGCGCGGTGGGCGTTGCGGGAGACGCCGTGGTGCGATGGGCCTGTTGCCATTCGCGGGCATAGGTGAACACACGGCGGTCGTCGGCTGCGCTGAAGTAGCGGCGGCTGAAGGGTTGCAGCGGATAGTCGGTGGTGAGCGCGTCGAGCAGGCGTGCGCCAGCGCCGCCGTCAGCGTCCGCATCGCCGTCGATGTGCCAGCCGGCGGCGAGGTAGTCACGCAACTGGCCGACCAGTACCGATGGCGGCAGCGTGCTGTTGTCGCGGGCGCTGCGGCCGACCCAGCTCACGTGCAGGGCATCGCGGGCCGAGAGCAGGGCTTCCAGGAACAGGTAGCGATCGTCCTCGCGGCGCGAGCGATCGCCCGGGCGGCTGTGCCCGGGTTGCGCCATCAGGTCGAAATCGACCGGTGCCTGCTGCCGCGGATAGGCGCCGTCGTCCATGCCGAGCAGGCACACCACGCGGAACGGGATCGCGCGCATCGGCATCAGCGTGCCGAAACTCACGGCGCCGCCCATGAAGCGCTGCGACAGGCGGCTTTCGTCGATCGCCTGCAGCCAGTGTTCGCGCACGATGGCGAGCGGGACGGGATCGGCAAAGCCGGCTTCGTTGCAGGCTTGCTGCCAGTCGTCCAGTGCGTCGCCGAGGCGGTTCAGGCGCAGCGCATCCTGCTCGTCGCCGCTGTCGAAGAAATCGCCCAGCAGGGCACGCAGGCGCTCGCACCATGCAGCGGGCGTGGCGGGCGTGCCGAGCAGTTGCCAGGCGTGTTCCAGCCGATCCAGCAGCAGACTCAGCGGGCCGAGCAGGGCGGCATCGAGGCCACCGACTTCGGCGTAGGGCGCAATGCCGTCCAGCGCTTCGCCATCGCCGACGGCGTAACCGAGCAACATGCGGCGCAAGCCGAAACGCCAACTGTTCTGTTCCAGCGCGGGCAACTGCAGGCTGCGCTTCTGTTCGCCATCGAGGCCCCAGCGAATGCCGGCCTCTTCGATCCAGCGCCGCAGCGTGGGCAACCCGGTTTCGTCGAAGCCGAAACGTGCGCGCAGCGCGGGGACATCGAGCAGGTCGAGCACCTCGCTGACCGCGAAGCGCGATTCGGGCAGGGCCAGCAGATGTTCCAGCGCCACGATCAGCGGCGCGCTGCCGCGGGTGGGCTGGTCCGCCACGCTGTAGGGCAGATGGCGCGGGTCGCTGGCCGGCAGCCGCCCGAACACCGCCTGCACGTGTGGCGCGTAGGTCTGGATGTCCGGCACCATCACGATCACGTCGCGCGGCGCCAGCGGCCGGCCGGCCTGCGCGGCGTGCTCGAACATCGCCAGCAACTGGTCGTGCAGGATTTCCACCTCGCGCTGCGGGTTGTGCGCGACGTGGAAGTGCAGCGAGGCGTCGTCCGCATGCCACGGCTTGCGTTGTGCCGGGTCGGCCGCAAGCGGCTCGAGGTCGAGGATCGCCTGCTGCACCTGCTGCAACAGGCCGTCGCCCTCCACGTCCTGGAACAGGTCGATGCCGCGGTCGATGGCGGCAAACTGCTGCCGGTAACGCTCCGGCTGGTCGTAGCCGTCGAGCAGGCGGATGTAGTCGCGACCCTGCTTGCCCCACGCGGCGAGCAGGGGATGCGCGTGCAGGTGCAGGTCTTCATAGCGCGCTTGCACGGGCAGGCCGGGTTTGTCGCGCTGCCGGCGCTGGCTGGCCTTGAGCAGCTCGCGTTCCTCGATGATGTCGGCCCAGTAGTGCCGGCACGGGTTGGCGACCACCAGCAGCACCTGGGAAAAGCGCGCCAGTGCGGTGAGTGCCTCCAGCGTCTGCTGCGGCAGCGAGGACATGCCGAACACCACGATGCGGCGCGGCAGGGCGGGCGGTCGCGTATCGAGCGAGGCCACGCGTTCGACGAAGGCCTGGTGCACGGCGGCACGGTGACTGTGGCGCAGGGCCGAGCCGACGTCCTCCAGCAGCCGGCGCCACAGCAACGGCTGCCAGCGCTGGTCGGCGGTCAGCGGCGTGCGGCGATCGCGCAGCGCGTCATGCAGGTCGTTGCGGCCGTGTTCCCAGTCATCCAGCCAGTCGGCCCGATAGACCTGGTACTGGTCGAACAGGTCCGCCACTCGCGCCGCGAGCTGGTGGCGTTTCTGCCAGTCCGGATCGTCGCCGAGGAAATCGCGCAGCGGGGTGAAATCGTCCTCGTGCAGGTGCTGCGGGATCAGCCGCAGCAGTCGCCAGGTCAGCCGCGACTTGTCGAACGGCGAGGTGGCCGCGACCGCCTCGCGTCCCAGTACCGCGCGATACGCCGCCCACAGGAAGCGCCCCGGCAGTTGCACGTCGATCGCCGCGCTGATGCCCAGCCCGCCTTCCGCAGGCGCGCGGGCCAGGGCCAGCTTCAACCACTGCGCGATGCCGTTGCTCTGCACCAGCATCAGCTCGTTTTCCAGCGGCCGCAGCGGTGCGCGTGCCAGCCACGCGGTGAGCAGGTCGCGCAGGTCCTCCAACCGGTTGCCGTGCAGCACCATCAGGCCGGGTTCGATCGGGACGAGGCGGACGGGCGGCGCGGTGTCGGTCACGGAAGGCAAGGCTGGGATTCGCTCGTTCGAGGATGGCTTCACGGTACACAGCATAGCGAGGCGCCGGCTCATCGTTTGCGATTGGCCGGACGGATCCGTTGCGGCGATGCCGCGCCAGGGATGTCGATTTGCCGGATCGTCGTTCGTCGCATGCACAGAACCGGGGCTGACCTGCCGGTTTTCATCCACGGACAACGGAGGCACGACGATGCGCTGCATGGTGGTGGTGAAGGCAAACGAGGACTCGGAAGCCGGCGTGATGCCGAGCAAGGCAATTGCTGGCCGAGATGGGCAGGTATAACGAGGAACTGGTGAAAGCCGGCGTCATGCTGGCGGGCGAGGGCCTGCATCCCAGTTCGAAGGGCGTGCGCGTGAAGTTCTCCGGCAGGCAACGCACCGTGATCGATGGGCCGTTTGCCGAAACCAGGGAGCTGATTGCCGGCTTCTGGCTGTGGCAGGTGAAGTCGATGGAGGAGGCGGTCGAGTGGCTCAAGCGCGCGCCGTTCGACGGCGGTACCGAGGTCGAGTTGCGGCCGGTGTTCGAGGCGGAGGACTTCGGTGCCGAGTTGACGCCCGAGCTGCGCGAGCAGGAAGAACGGCTGCGCGCGCAGGTGGCTGCCAGGTCATGAGCCGGGTTTCGATCCGGCTTCGACGATATTCCGACGGAGCATTCCGATGCGACTGACCAACTACCTCATCTTCAACGGCAAGGCCGAAGCGGCCTTCCGGTTCTACGAGCAGTGCCTGCGCGGCAAGATCGCCATGATGATGCGTTTCGGCGAAGCGCCCGGCTGCGAGCACATGCCGGCGGAAACCCGCGACTGGCTCATCCACGTGCGGCTGGAAATCGGCGACCAGGTGCTGCTGGGTTCCGACTGCCCGCCCGACCGTCCGTATGGCGGCATCACGGGCTGCTCGGTGTCGATCCACGTCGATACCAAGGCGGAAGGCGAGCGCATCTACAACGCGCTGAAGGAGAACGGCACGGTACAGATGCCGTACGAGCAGACCTTCTGGGCCGCGCGCTTCGCCATGCTGGTCGACCAGTTCGGCGTGCCGTGGATGATCAACTGCGAGAAAGACCAGTAACCCCCAAGCCTGGCGATGAAGGGTAGGTTGGGGTGAGCGCAGCGAACCCCAACATCATGGTCTGCGACTCGTTGGGGTTCGCTGCGCTCACCCCAACCTGCGGACTTGCGTCGATGGGAGGCAGATGGTGTGATCGGTCGCCATGAGCGTGACCGACACCCATCGCACCATCGACGCCGTCTGGCGGATCGAATCGGCCCGGCTGATCGCCGGCCTCGCGCGCATGTTGCGCGATGTCGGGCTGGCCGAGGAGCTGGCGCAGGATGCGCTGGTGATCGCGCTGGAACAGTGGCCGCAGACCGGCGTGCCGGACAACCCCGGTGCCTGGCTGATGACCACCGCGAAGCATCGCGCGATCGACCGCCTGCGCCGCAGCAAGCTGCTGGAGCGCAAACACGCCGAGCTGGTGCACGAGCTGGAGCTGGAACAGGAGCAGCAGGTGTCCGCTGTGGAGGCGAGCCTCGACGATCCGATCGGTGACGACCTGCTGCGGCTGATGTTCACCGCCTGCCATCCGGTGCTTTCCGTCGAGGCGCGGGTGGCGCTGACTCTGCGCCTGCTCGGCGGGCTGAGCACGGACGAGATCGCGCGGGCGTTCCTGCAGCCCGAGTCGACGATCGCGCAGCGCATCGTGCGCGCCAAGCGCAGCCTGGCCAAGGCCAAGCTGCCGTACGAAGTGCCGCGGGGCGACGAACTGGCCGAACGGTTGTCGTCGGTGCTCGGCGTGATCTACCTGGTTTTCAACGAGGGTTATTCGGCCACCGCCGGCGATGACTGGATGCGACCCAAACTGTGCGACGAGGCGCTGCGCCTGGGCCGCGTGCTGGCGGGCCTGATGCCGCAGCAGCCGGAGGTGTTCGGGCTGCTGGCGCTGATGGAAATCCAGGCCTCGCGCATCGGCGCGCGCACCGGCCCGGACGGCGCACCGGTGCTGCTGCTGGAACAGAACCGCGCGCATTGGGATCGCCTGCTGATCGGCCGCGGCCTGGCGGCGCTGGAACGCGCCGAAAAACTGGGCGGCGCGCTCGGGGCCTATGCCCTGCAGGCCGCGATCGCCGCCTGCCATGCGCGGGCACTGACCGCAGAGGACACCGACTGGCCGCGCATCGCCGCGCTGTACGCCACGCTCGCCCGGCTGGCGCCGTCGCCGGTGATCGAACTGAACCGGGCGGTTGCCTTGTCGATGGCGTTCGGTCCTGCTGCCGGCCTCGACCTGGTCGATACCCTGCTGGACGAACCCAGCCTGGCGAACTACCACCTGTTGCCAGCCGTGCGCGGCGACCTGCTGGCCAAGCTCGGCCGCTCCGGCGAAGCCCGTGCCGAGTTCGAGCGTGCCGCTGCGCTGACCCGCAACACCCGCGAACGCGAACTGCTGCTGGAACGCGCGCGTATCTGCGGGGCCGCCGCGCCGCAGTGAATCGCAGTGCGGCGGCAGCCTCAACGCACCAGCTGGTTGATCTCCATGATCGGCAGCAGGATGGCGAGAACGATGATCAGCACGACGCCGCCCATCACCAGGATCATCACCGGTTCGAGCAGGGTCAGCAGCACCGCCAGTCGCCGCTCGAGCGTCTGGGTTTCCAGTTGCGCCGCCCGTTCGAGCATCTGCTCCAGCTTGCCGCTGGTTTCCCCGCTGCCGACCAGATGGATCATCAGCGGCGGGAAGATATGCGTTGCGCCGAGTGCCCGCGCCAGGCTTTCGCCTTCGCGCACATGTTCGATCGCGGCCTGGATGCCTTTCTGCATGACCAGGTTGGACATCGCGTGCGCGCCGGAATCGAGCGCCGCCAGCAGCGGCACGCCGCCGCCGACGAGGATGGCCAGCGTGCTGGCGAAGCGCGAGGTGTTCAGTCCGCGGACGACCGGGCCGAGCCAGGGCAGGCGCAACACCAGGGCATGCCAGCGCAATCGGTACCGATCCTGCCGCAACGCGATGCGCGTGCCGACCACCGCGCCGATGCCGATGCCGACCAGGTAGGCGCCGGCGCTGCGCAGGAAGTCGGAGACGGCGATCAGCGCGCGGGTGAGCAACGGCAGGCTCTGCCGCGATTGCTGGAAAACCTGCACGATCTGCGGCACCACGTAGACCAGCAGGCCGGTGACCACGCAGACCGCCACCAGCGTGACCAGGGCCGGATAAAGCAGGGCCAGGCTGGTTTTCTGCTGCAGGGCCTGGCGTGCATCCAGGTAGTCGGCGAGGTGTTGCAGCACGACCGGCAGCGCACCGGATTCCTCGCCGCCGCGGACCAGTGCCCGGTAGTACTCGGGAAAGTGCCTGCCGTAGGCGCCCAGCGCATTGGCCAGCGAGAGGCCGGCGGTGACTTCGGACTTGACGCCGCTCAGCACTTCCCGCGTCAGCGGCGCGGTGATCTCCTCGATCAGGGCCGTCAGCGATTGTTCCATGGTCAGGCCCGAGGCGAGCAGGGTCGCCAGTTGCCGGGTCAGCAGGCTCAGCTCGGCGGCGGGAATGCCGCGCGTCCATGCCTGCCGCGCGCGTTCCTTCGCGCGGATGCGCTCGATCTGCGCCGGGTACATGCCCTGGATGCGCAACTGGGCGCGTGCCTGGCGCGGCGAATCGGCTTGCACCACGCCGGAGACGGAGCGGCCGCTGATGTCGAATGCCTGGTAGCGGAACGCATCCATGCCCGTCACCGCTCGCGCGTGACGCGCAGCACTTCTTCGAGGCTCACCGTACCTTCGGCGGCCAGTCGCATGCCGTCGTCGCGCAGCGAGCCCATGCCGTGCGCACTGGCGTATTCGCGCAGCGTCTGTTCGGAGGCGCGGTCGTGGATGAGCTTGCGCAGGCCATCATCAACGGTCAGCAGTTCATAGATGCCGGTGCGCCCCTTGTAGCCGGAGCGGTTGCACGCCGGGCAACCATGCGGTGCGTGGAATTGGCCTCCCGGCGCCGCCAGCCCGAGGCTGCGCAGCGGCACCGCGTCCGTCGCCAGCGGCCGGCGGCACTCCAGGCAGAGCCGGCGCACCAGTCGCTGGGCGCCGATGCCGATCAGGCTGGAGGCGAGCAGGAACGGCTCGATGCCCATGTCGATCAGCCGCGTGACGGCGCTCACCGCATCGTTCGTGTGCAGCGTGGCGAACACCAGGTGGCCGGTGAGGCTGGCCTGCACGGCGATCTGCGCGGTCTCCAGGTCGCGGATCTCGCCGATCATGATCACGTCCGGATCCTGGCGCAGGATGGTGCGCAGCGCGCGCGCGAAACTCATGTCGATGCGGCTGTTGATCTGCGTCTGGCTGATGCCGTCGAGGTCGTATTCGATCGGATCCTCGACGGTCATGATGTTGAGCGCCTTCGGGTCGAGTCGCGACAGCGCGGCATACAGCGTGGTGGTCTTGCCCGAGCCGGTGGGGCCGGTCATCAGCACGATGCCGTGCGGCTCGCGGATCAGCGCGTCCATCTGCGCCAGCGTGGCGTCGTCCATGCCGAGGCGCGACGAGGTCGAGTCGCCCGGCCTGCTTGTCCAGCAGGCGCAGCACCACGCGCTCGCCGTGTCCGGTCGGAATCGTCGACACGCGCACGTCGATCGGCTTGCCCGCCGACGCGCAGCGCGATGCGGCCGTCCTGCGGCAGGCGTTTCTCCGCGATGTCGAGCTGCGCCATGATCTTCACGCGCGACACGATGGCGGCGTGCAGGGCGCGCGCGCGGCTCGATCAGGTCGCGCAGCGTGCCATCGATGCGCAGGCGCACCACCGAGCGCGATTCGAACGGCTCGATGTGGATGTCCGAGGCGCCCTCGCGCAACGCCTGGGTCAGCAGCGCATTGATCAGGCGGATCAGCGGCGCGTCGTTCTGGCTGTCCAGCAGGTCCTCGACCCGGGGGATTTCCTGCAGCAGCCGCGACAGGTCCAGATCCTGCGCCAGGTCGTCGGCCAGCGCGGCGGCGCCCGTGCCGGCGCCGTTGTACAGCGTGGCGACCAGTTCGTCGAACTCGCCGGCGCTGACCCGTTGCGCGCGGAGCGGCACGCCCAGCGCGCGGCGCAGTTCGGCCAGTGCGCCGGCCGACGCACCATGGCGCACCACGGCATCGGCCGCGCCATCGCCGAGTCCGGTGACGACGACGCCGTTCGCCTTGGCGAAGGCATACGGCACGGGTGGCCGGGTCAGCATGGCGCGCTCATCGCCGGTCGTCTGCGCGGACCGGGCTGCCTGGCAACGACGGCAGCAGCGGCGCCGGATTGGCGGGGCCGGTCGCGCCGGGCGTCGGCGCGGCCTGGAGCTGCTGGCCGCGGATGTAGTCGTAGCGGTCGCCGGTCAATGTATCGGCGTGCTGCGCGTCGCGCAGCATGGTCGGGCGCAGGAACACCATCAGGTTGGTCTTGGTGCGCGAACGCGTGTTGTAGCGGAACAATCCGCCGACCAGCGGGATGTCTGCCGAGCACGCGGCACCTTGGACACGCCGCCGCTGACGGAATCCTGGATCAGGCCGCCCAGCACGATGATCTGCCCGTCGTCGACCAGCACGGTCGACTCGATCGAGCGCTTGTTGGTGATGACGCCTGCCGTGTTGCCGGTGTCGGAGATGCTGGAGACCTCCTGGTAGATCTGCAGGCGCACGACGCCGCCTTCGGAGATCTGCGGGCGGATCTGCAAGGTCAGCCCGACGTCCTTGCGCTCGATGGTCTGGAACGGCGTTGGCGTGGTCGCCGCACCGGAGACCGCGTACTGGCCGGTGATGAAGGGCACGTTCTGGCCGACCACGATCTTGGCTTCCTCGTTGTCGAGGGTGAGCAGGGTCGGCGTGGACAGGATGTTCGCGTTGTTGTCCGTTTCCAGCGCGCGCGCGAGCAGGCCCAGGTTGAGGATCTCGCACGCCGCCGATCGCGACGGTGCCGTGCATCACGCCCAGGTTCAGTCCGGGGCCGGCGCTGGCCGGGTTTTGCGCGATGCCGATGATGTTCTGCCCGGCGCCGCCGAAGTTGGTGCCGCCGAACACGTGCGTGCCCGTTTCGCCGATGCCGCCGAGGTCCTGCCACTGGATGCCGAACTCGCCGGCCTTGCTCGCGGTGAGTTCGACGATCAGCGCCTCGACGTAAACCTGCAGGCGCCGCGCGTCGAGCTTCTCGACCGCGGCGCGCAGGTTGTTGTAGAGCGCGTCGGGCGCCGTGATGATGATCGAGTTGGTGGCGGCGTCCGCCTGGATGATGCCGGGCGTGCTGGCGCCGCTCGGCGACGGCGTAGTGTCCGCGGCCGCCTGCGTGCCGGTCGCGGCATCGACCGCCGTGTCCGCCGCCGCCGTGCCCGAAGGCGCGGCCGGGTTGCTCGTCGCGGCTGTCGGTTGCGCGACGGTGCCGGCGTAGATGCCGCGCAGGGTTTCGGCGATCTTCACCGCCTCGGCATTCTTCAGGTAGACCACGTGGATGTTGCCGGCGGCGCTGGTCGGCGAGTCGAGCATCGCCGCGAATTTCCGGATCTGCGCAAGTCGCGCCGGGTCCGCCGCGCGCACCAGCAGGCTGTTGGAGCGGGCGTCCGCGACGATGCTGACGCGCTGGGTCGGGTCCGAACCCTGCAGCGTCTGCAGGGCTTGCGGTGCATTCGCGAACAGCCGGTTGATGGTCTGCGCCGCATCGAGCGCGGATGCGTAATGCAGGGCGATCATGGCCGGCCCGGTTTCGGCCGGCTGATCGATCGCGTCGATGATTTCCGCCAGTCGCTGCAGGTTGCCCGCGTAGTCGGTGATGATCAGCGTGTTGCTGTTCTGCAGCGCGGTGATGGAATTGCCCGGCGCGATCAGCGGGCGCAAGGTGGGAATCAATTGCACGGCCGATTCGTGGGTCAGCACGAAGACCCGGGTCTGGATTTCGTCGCCGGCGTCGTGTGGGGCCGGTGACGACGTTGCGGTGCACCTTCGCGTCCGACTCCGGCAGGATCTTGACGATGCCGCGGTCCTCGACGGCGGTGAAGCCCTGCAGGCGCAGCGCCGACAGGAATACGTCGTAGACGACTGCCCGCGCCACGGGTTCGGCCGAGATGATGTTGACGGTGCCCTTGACGCGCGGATCGATCACGAAGTTCTTGCCGGTGATCTGCGCCATCGCCTTCACCACGCCTTCGATGTCGGCGTTGACGAAATTGAGCGTAACCGTTTCGGTCGGCACGGAAGCTGCCGCCGATGGTGCCGGCGCAGACACGGCCTGGCCGTGTGCGATGAGCAGCGTTGCGGCGAGGATGGCGGAGCGCAGCCAGCACGGTTTCATGCGCGTACGTCCGGGGGTGTTTGCCAGCAGCGTTTCATCGGATCGGGGTACTCGTGGGGTGGGTGGCAGGCTGGCCGGGTTTCGGCCAGGCAAGGGTTTCGCGCGTGCCGTTGCGCAGCAGGATCACCTGATGGGCGAGCACTTTCTCCAGGCGGATGCCGGGCGCGAGTTCGGCGCCCGCGCGCACCACCTGCGTCTTTTTTGCATCGAGTTGCAGCAGCGCGTAGCCGGCGCCTTCCGGCTCGGCGGCCATGACGCCGAGCAACTTGATGGCCAGCCCGGTGGGCGTGTCGGCGGTCTGCCCGCCTTGCAACGCGCCGAACAGATCGCCTGCCGCGGCCAGTCGGCCGGCAGGTGTCGCCACGGTCCGCGCCTGCGGCAGCGGCGACGGCGCGAACCAGGCCCAGGTCCAGTACGCCAGTACCAGTCCCAGCAACGACAGCGCGACGAGTTCCGCCATCGACACGATCGCCGTTTGCGCAAGATTCGATCGTCCCGACGACATGACTGGATTCACCTGTGTTTGCATGGGTTGGATGGATGCCGGATGAAGCGGGTTCCCGTCGGCGCGATTCGCTACGGGTTGGCTGGCCTCGCCGCATGGGTGGATACGTTGCCGAACGGCTGATCGGGTTGCAGTACGAACTCGCCATCGCCGCGTTCGACGGCGATCAGGCGCAGCAGCGGTGCCAATTGCGATCGCTGCGGCGGATCGACTCGCGCGATCGCGGAAAACGTGGCCGGGTCCGTGCCGTGCATGGAACCGCTGCCATCGAGGTGGAGCGGGCCGCCGATCGTGCGCAGCGTCGCGTGCAACGCGCCGGCCTCGCCGCCGAGGCGCAGTTCGTAGCTGCCCAGCGGGGCGATCGAAGTGAGGGCGGAGCCGGCATCGCGCCATGTCACGACGCCGTCGACGGAGGCGGTGTCGCCGGCGAGGGAAAATTTCGCGATGTGGACGGCCAGCTCGCCGCTGGGGCCGAGCGGCGCGATGCCGGGCACGGCAAGGCCCAGCGTGCTCGCGGGCAGGGTGAGGTCGATGTCGCTGGCCTCGATCCGGTGCATCGCAATGCGCAGCGGAATGTGTCGGGCGGCGTGATCGATGTCGACGTCGATGTCGAGGCGCCCGCGCAGCAGGCCGCGCGGTTGCAACGTCCAGGACAGCGCCTTGCCCACGCCGCGCCCGCTGTCGTCGCGGATCTCCAGTTGCCCGTGGCCGGACCACAGCGTGCCTTGCGCCTGGGCAAGACGCAGCCGGCCATCGCTGGCGCGTCGCAAGCCGGTGTCGAGCAGGCTGGCCGGCGCCAGCATCAGCAGAAACAGCACGTAAGCCGCCAACCCCACGCCCCCGGTGCGGGCGGTGCTGCGCCATGTCGGCCCGCGCATCATGGTGCGGCCCGGTCGAGAGTGGCGGTGACGCTGACCAGGCCGGGGCCGGGCTGCGCTTCGATCCGCACGGCCTCGATGCGGACGTGCTGCGACTGCAGCGTGTCGACCCAGCTCAACCATTCGGCGAACGGAACGGTGCCGAACACCACTTTCACCTGATGCGCGCCGACCGCTTCGATGCTCACCAGCGAGCGCGCCAGTCCGCCGGCATCCACCTGTCGCTGCACCAGCTGGCGCAAATCCGTCGATGCCTGCGCAGGCGGCGGCGCGGCACGCAGGCGCACGATCTCGTCGGCGTCGTCGTCCAGCCGGAGCGCCTGTGCCTGCAAGTGGGCGACGGCCGGCATCAGCCGTTGACGCGTATGCACCGTCGACTGCAGCAGCCATGCGTACAGCACGATACCGACGCAGCCGGCCAGCACGGCGATGCCCCGGCGCTCCTGCCGTGAACGCGATGCCCACGACCGGGCCAGCGCGTTTGCCGTCGTGCGTTTCTCGTCGTGCGTGCTCATGGCGACCTCAACGTCAGCGTGACGGTGCCGCGCGCGGCGGGCCGCGCCGTCTGCGTGACGTCGACCAGCAGCCCGGCCTGGCTCAGGCGAGCCTGGAGCTGCTGCGCCAGCGCGTCGCCGGGTGCGCTGAGTTCCAGGGTCATCCGGCCGTCTTCGTAGGACAGCGCATGCAGTGGCGCGGACGGCGCGCCCTTCAGCGCCGGCACCACTTTGCCGAGCATGGCGGCGAAATCGCCGTCGTCGGGGCGGTTGGCGGCGTGGCGTGCCTGCGCCAGTTGCCGGCGCATCTGCAGGGCCGGGTCGGCGATCGCGACGGCATCGGGGAATACCTGGCGGAAACGCGCTTCCATCCGCTGGCGCAACTGCTGCTGTTCGCTGCTCAGTCGCATCCGGTCTGCCAGCAGCGCCGTCGAATGCAGCACGAGCGCGGCGAGCAGAACCCAACCCACGCGACGCCAGCGCGCGAGCATGGGCGGGGACGGTCGCCAGCGACGGCGTTCCTGTTCCAGCCGGATCGGGGCGGCCGCCGACGCGCTGCGCCAATCCCACGATCGCACGTGATGAATGCCGATGCCCAGGCTTTGCTGCCACGCCTCGATGTCGGGCATCGCCGCCGGCGTGGCGGTGTAGAGGGCGATCGCAGCGGGTGCCGCGTGGCGTGCGCGCGCCTCTTCGAGCAACAGCTGCAGGGCCAGCGGTGGCGAATGCGTGTCGCCGCAATCGGTGGCGCTGCCCTCGAGCTCGCCGGTGCGCACATACCCTTCCTGCCCGTTCCACGCCACGCTCCATGCGTCATCCTGCAGCGGCAGCATCAGCGTTTCGCAGCACACGCCGTCGACGTGGATGCCGAGGGCGTCGAGTGCTTCCCGCCAGCTTTCCAGGTACGGCCGGTTCACCACCGCGAGCACGTCGTCGGCGTCGATCCGGCCGAGCCGGCTGACCTGGTGGGTATCGGGATCGGAGGCGAGTTTCTCCTCGATCGCGTAGGCGAGCAGAGCGCCGGCGCGGCGTCCGCTCGCGGGCGGCAACTGCACCCGCGTGATCAGCACCTGGCTGGCGGCGAGGACCAGCTCGACGTGGCCGGCACCCCGCGGCAACTGCGCAAGCGTGCCTTCGCCGGGTTGCGCCTGGGCGCGGTCGTCGAACAGCACCCACTGGCACGACCGGGGCGTGGCGGAAGGCGGGCAGAAGATACGCAGCAGGCTCATTGGTATTTCCGCCAGACCACATCGGGCCAGCGCGTCGCGTCGGTGCGGGCCAGCAGCACCTGGCCGCGGGCCTGGGTCTTGCCGTAAGTCACCCGCAGGGTCGCCAGGAAATAATCGCTGCCGACGCGGATGTCCTGCGCGGGCACGCTGGCGTTCTTGCCGAGCTGGCTCAGGAAGTCGGTGGTGTTGCGGTAGAAGATGCCGTTCCGTTGCGCGACCAGGGCCCGCGCCGCATCGATATCCAGTCCCTCGACCACGGCGGCGAGGACTTCGGGCGGCGCGGTGTTCACGTTGAGTGCGGTGGTCGTGGGCAGCGCCGTCACGAACGGCGCGAGGCGTGCGCGGATGCCGGCGTCAAAGCCGCGCACCAGGGCCAGTTCGTCCAGGTCGACCAAGGGCCGGTTGGCGGTCAGGTGGGGATGGCCGAGTGCGAGGTAGTACGCATCCTCCGCCCCGGCCGACGGCTGCGGAATACTGTCGGCGTCGATCCAGTCGGCGAGTGCGTCGGCCAGTTCCTGCGGCAGGCCGAGGATGTTCAGCAGGCGCTGAAAGCGTGTGTACTGGGTGAGGTCGAGCTTGCCGTCGCGCACCAGATTGTTGAGGTTGAACAGGCCTTGCTGGTCCTCGATGTGGCCGGCCAACTCGCCGTTCTCGAACGGTATCGGCGGCAGGCGCAGCGCCCACGGCTCGCCGGCATGGTCGACGTCGCCGCTGGCGCGACGATCGTCGGACAACATCGCGCGTACCCAGTCGTCGCCGGCGCTGAGCAGTTCCTGTGCCTGCGCGTGATCGGCAACCAGCCCGGCCTGGCGCGACCATGTGCTCAACGACACCAGCATCGCGGTGGCGGCGATCGCCGCAAACGCCATGATGGCCATCGCCATCAGCAGTGCCGCACCGCGTTCCCGCCTGTTCATGAGCGCAGCGCGAACACGCGCACCACGGTTTCGCCCGAGCCGAATTCGACGCGCACGCGCACCGCCCAGGGAAGGGGCGGACCGCCCGGCGCCGTCGGCCAGGTGTTGTTCCAGCTCAGCGCCGGGCCGAGGTATTGCAGGCCGAAACGCTTCACGTCACCGAGCACCACGTAGCGGACGGGGGGCGTGTCGGCGGCGGTGTCGAGTCCCGGCCAGATCCACAGTTCGATTTCGTGTTTGCCGTTGATTCCGTAGCCGATGCGATGGGGCGTGCCGGCGGCGTCGGTGCGGGCGAAGCGGGTGAACTCCAGCTGCGGCGTTTGTGTCGCCACGGGCCGCCCGAGCCATGCCGGTGCCGTGCCGGACGGCGTGCGCACCGGGCGCGGCGCCGCGAGTCGCACATCGCGTTCGAAGCGTGCGAAGAACGATTCTGCCTGTCGCCATTTCACGGCCTCCGCCTCGATGTGGTCGCGCGACTGCAGCACCACGCCCAGTCCGCGATAGGACATCAGCGCGAGCAGCGACAGCACCAGCAGCGCAGACAGCAACTCGATCAGGGTGAAGCCGCGCGCGTGGTATCGCCGGCCGGTGTTCATGGGCCGCTCCGCGAGAGATCCACGACGAATCCCGCGGCGTGCGCGAGCACATGCGATGGCTCCGCGGGCGCATACACGAAGACGTCGACGCGCCGAAACGCCGGGTTGGGCGTCGCGGATACTTCCTCGCGCCAGCCGAAGGTGAGGTTGCCCTGCTGCTGCGTGCCGCTGTGTACGCCAACCGGCAGCCAGTCGGTGCGCGCGTGGTGTTCGGCCAGGCGATCGGTGGCGACCCAGCCGGCGAGCAGGCGCGCGTGCAGTTCACCGACCTGGTTCGTGGCCAGTGCAGCCACGCGCAGCGCGGCGAGCAGCGCGATCGAGACGATCGCCATCGCGACGAGCACTTCGACCAGGGTGAACCCTGCCGGATTATGGCGCTGCCATGTCGGCATAGGTTTTTCCTGCTCCCGGCGCGATCCGCAAATCGCCCACCGGCGAGGCGGCGATGACGTAGTGCTCGGCGCCCAGAGACAGATCCATCGAGAAGGCGGACATCGCGCCGTCCGGCGGAAACTCCAGGCGCATGACTTGTTGCGGTCCGCTGGCTTCATCGCGCAGCTGCGAGAGCGTCATGCCGTGTGGCAAGCCGCGCGCGCGCAGCAAGTCGTCGTCGCGGATCTCCGCCCACTCATCGTTGTTGCCGCGACGCCAGAACCGGTAGCCGACGCCGTCGGAAGTCCACGCGATGCTCGTGCCGGTGAGGCGCGACTCCTGCGCGGCGAGATCCAGGAGCTGCGCCAGCCGCTCCGCTTCGACGCGCAACAGGTCGCGGTTGCCGGGTCGCAGGTTGGCGCCGACCGTGCCTGCCAGGATGCCCATGATCAGCATCACCACCAGCATTTCCACCAGGGTGAAACCGCGCATGCCGTGCCTGGCGGTCGCGTCATGCATCGGTGTCCTCCCTCGTCACAACGTCCACGAGCCGATGTCGGCATCGTTGCCTTCGCCGCCGGGTGTGCCATCGGCGCCGAGGCCGTAGACGTCTATTTCGCCGTGCACGCCCGGGTTCAGATACTGGTAGGGATGGCCCCAGGGATCTCTCGGCAGGCGCCCTACATAGCCCTCGGATTTCCAGTTCGGGGGAATCGGATCGGAATCCGGCCTGGTCACCAACGCCTGCAGTCCCTGTTCGGTGGTCGGGTAGCGCTGGTTGTCCAGGTGATAGAGCTGGAGCGCCTGCATCAGGCTGGCAATGTCCTGTCGCGACGCGGTGACTCGCGCTTCGTCGGGGCGGCTCATCACCTTCGGCACCACCAGTGCGGCGAGGATGCCGAGGATGACCACGACCACCATCACTTCGAGCAGGGTGAAGCCGCGTTGGGGATGTGCCTGGACCCGCATGGTGAGATCACCTCGATGTGCTGAAAATCGGAAGTCAGGCGGCCGGGCCCGCCGTGGACGCATGCGGCCGCGGTGCGAATGTTTCCTGTCGTGAATGCGCCCGATCCACGCGGACGCGTGTCATGTATCGGACGGCCATCCGGACTGTCGGCGGCAGTGGTTGGATGCAAGCCGTTGTTCGCAGGTTCCCGATGTCCCGCACACGGCAACGATGTCGACGATGACGCGACGCGAATGCGCGTGCGTCTTTTTTTGTTTGACCGGATGACGGGAACCTGCTGCGCGCTGCTGCGTCGGTTGCTGGACAGGGGCCGTTTTCCTGCGATCGGCCGGCGACGGTTGTTGCGCTGGTCGGAGGTGATGGCGACAAGTTCCGTCGGTGTGCGGCCGGCAACGTTCACCGTGCACGCGCAGCAGTTCCAGACGGTCGGGGTGAGTGAAGTCGCTTGTCTTGCTTTGGTTGCATCCAACGAAGAGGGAATGCAGATGAAAAGGTTTGTGCAAGGAAAACTGGTTCCGGGCGCGCTGTCGCTCGCGCTCGGCATGAGTCTCGCCGGTTGCGGTGGCTCCAGCCACGGCAATGCGGGCACGCCGCCGATGAGCGCCGCCCCGACCGTGGTCTCCACCACGCCCGCCAATGCGGCTACGGCCGTGCTGAATACCGCGGAAGTCAGCGCCACGTTCGATCAGGCGATGGATCCGACGACGTTGAAGAACGCCAGTTTCAATGTGACCTGCCCGGCCGGGACGGAGTCGTTCGGTTCCGTCAGCTATGACGCGGCGACGAAGAAAGCCACGTTCGCGCGCATCACCGAGACCCCGACGAACCAGCCGCAATCGGAGGTGGCCGAACCGTTCCCGGCGGACGTGACATGCACCGCAACCATCACTACGAGCGCCAAGGCTGCCAGCGGCGCGGCCCTGGCGGCGAATTACGTGTGGACCTTTTCCACCGTGACGGACACGGCTTTCCTGGAGCAGGGCAAGCAGATTTTTCGTTTCGACACGTTCGGCGACGAGACCACGTGGACCGACACGCTGCACATGAACGACGTGATCGCTGCGGCCGTCGACCCGACAACGGCGCTGGCCGTCGGATTGAAGGTGGACGCCGAAGCGCTTCCGCCGTCCGTCGTGGCAGGCATCCAGAACGGCAGCATCAGCCTCACCAGTCCCGACACCACGCTGGCACTGATCAGTCTCGACGCGGTGGTGGGCATCAAGGGCACGGTGGAAACCGTCAATGGCAAGAGCACGCTGACGCGAGTGGGCATCACTTGCGCGTTGTGCCATTCCACGGTCGACAACTCGTTTGCAAAAGGCATCGGCAAGCGCCTCGACGGCTGGCCGAACCGCGACCTCGATCCCGGCCTGATCATCGCGCTGTCGCCGGCGTTGACCCCGGCGCAGAAAGCCGTCTACAACTCGTGGGGCCCGGGCAAGTACGACCCGCGCTACAACATCGACGGCCTCAATGGTCCGCAGGTGATCTCCCCGGCGTTTGGCCTGCAGGGCATCCATAAAATCATCGCGACCGGCGATGGCGACGACCTGGCCTACTGGAACCGCTATGTCGGCGTGACCCAGATGGGCGGGCACGGCAACTTCACCGATCCGCGCGTCGGCACGGGCATCAACATCACCAACGGCACCGACGACCTGGTGACGGCCAAGCTGCCGGCGTTGCAGGCGTACCAGCTGTCGATCGCGGCGCCGCCCGCACCGGCCGGCAGTTTCGATGCGACGGCGGCGGCACGCGGCAAGGTCCTCTTCGAGGGCAAGGCAGGCTGCGTGACGTGCCATAGCGGCACGGAGTTCACCGACGCCAACGAGCGCCTGCACCCGGCCAGCGAAGTGGCGAGCGAACCCGAGGCAGCCGGTGTGCCGAGCTACGCATCACGCACGGCGACCAAGCAGTACCGCACGGCGCCGTTGAAAGGTGTCTGGCAGCATCCGCCGTACTTCCACAACGGTTCGGCGGCAACCCTCGTGGATGTGGTGGCGAAGTACAACACGAAGCGCGCGCTGGGTCTGAGCAGTGCGGAAATGTCGGACGTCGCCGAGTACGTGAAATCGCTGTAGCGCAGTTTTCCGGCTAAGCCCGGAACCGTGACAAGGCAGCGGCGACCGTGGCATGCGGTCGCCGTTGCTGTTTGTGCGGTGTGTTGGTCCGGCGCGGCGATCGCCGCGCCGGTGGATCTATCTGCCGTCGCTGCCGCAGGTCGCTTCGACGGCAAGCCACGCCATCAAGACGGTGGTCATGTCGGCGCAGCGCCGGCCCATGAACGGGAAGGTGCCGGTCAGACTGGTGGCCAGGGTTTCGTGCAGCGATGTGCGCAGCAACCGGCGTGCACGATGCAATCGCGTTTTCACGGTCTCCGGCTTGAGCGCCAGCCGCGAGGCGGTTTCCTCCACGCTGCACTCCTCGATCTCGCGCAGCACGTAGACCGTTCGGAAGGCATCCGGCAGCGCATCGACCGCACGCTCGATCAGTCGGCGGATCTCCGCGTGCGCGGCGAGCGCGGCAGGATCCTCGCTGCCAAACCGGGTTGACGACTGGGTGGCCCAGTACGGATCCAGCGACGATTCGTCCACCTGTTCGAGGCCGACCATGCTGCGCCGCTTGCGCAAGCGGCTGCGGGCCTCGTTGAGCAGGATGCTGGTCAGCCAGGTTCGCAGCGGTGCGTCGCCGCGGAACGTGTCGAGCTTGTGGTAGGCCCGCGCATAGGCTTCCTGCACCACGTCCTCTGCTTCGGTGTCGTCATGGATCACACCGCGCGCGATGCGGAACAGGTGCCGGTCGAAGCGCTGCATGAGCTGGCCGAATGCCCCATGCTGGCCGCTGCGGACCCGTGCGGCCAGGACGCGGTCATCCGGTGACTCGTCATCGGCCGCAACGGCATCGGCAGGCAGGGCTGTGGGCTTTTCTTGCACAATCCGTTGGATGCAACGGACGCCCGTGCGGTTCCTGGATCGGCCGCCCAGGCCGTGCGCGAGGGAATTTGCATGAGGCGTGCTGGCCGGGCGGCCATCACGAAAAAGGCCACCCGATGAGGTGGCCTTTTTGAAGATCATGTTGGTGGGCGATGCAAGGATCGAACTTGCGACACCTGCCGTGTGAAGTGCCCGTTGCTACACGCACGCTGCGCATTGCACGGCATGAGAGAAACAAAACCGGCCATGGGGCCGGTTTCAGGATGGTATTGGTGGGCGATGCAAGGATCGAACTTGCGACACCTGCCGTGTGAAGTGCCCGTTGCTACACGCACGCTGCGCATTGCACGGCATGAGAGAAACAAAACCGGCCATGGGGCCGGTTTCAGGATGGTATTGGTGGGCGATGCAAGGATCGAACTTGCGACACCTGCCGTGTGAAGGCAGTGCTCTACCGCTGAGCTAATCGCCCGCCGAGAACGCGAGATTCTAGGGGGAGATGCGGGGCGGGTCAATGGTTTCGGGCGGTTGCGACGGGCGCCGGCAGGCGGCGATGCAGGCCCCGGGTTGCTAAACTGCCGGCCCTGCCTACAGCGAAGCACCCGGCCCATGGACTTTCTCAGCACCCAACTCACCCACATCCTCCACGCGTTGCAGCAGTTCGAGTTGACGCCGTGGAAGATGGTCGGTTTTGCCGGCACCTTGCTGTTCACCAGCCGCTGGTTCGTGCAGCTGTACTACACGCGCAAGTACAAGCGGGTAGTGATGCCGCTGTCGTTCTGGTGGCTGTCGGTGTTCGGCAGTGTGTTGCTGCTGGCGTACTTCACCGTGGGCAAGAACGATTCGGTCGGCATCCTCTCGAACTTCTTCCCGGTATTCGTCTCCGTCTACAACCTGATCGTGCACCTGCGCCACCGCAAGAACGCCGTCACCGGTGATGTCACGGTGTGACGGCGTCCTGGCGGGACGGTCATTCGGGTTCGTAGTCGAGGTTGGAGGCGAGCCAGCGTTCCGCTTCGGCGAGCGTCCAGCCCTTGCGCTCTGGCGTAATCCTCGACCTGTTCCTTGCCGAGCCGGCCGACCACGAAGTACTGGCTGTCCGGGTGCGAGTAATACCAGCCGGAGACCGCGGCGGCGGGGTACATCGAGAAGCCTTCGGTGAGTTCGATGCCGGTGTTGCGGGTGACGTCGAGCAATTTGAACAGGGTGGCCTTCTCGGTGTGCTCGGGGCAGGCCGGGTAGCCGGGCGCGGGGCGGATGCCGCGGTATTTTTCGGCGATCAGCGCGTCGTTGTCGAGCGACTCGTCCGGCACGAAACCCCAGAATTCCTTGCGCATGCGCTCGTGCATGTGTTCGGCGAACGCTTCGGCGAGGCGGTCGGCCAGTGCCTTGAGGATGATCGAGGAGTAGTCGTCGTAGTCGGCCTGGAAGCGCGCCAGGTGTTCCTCGATGCCGAGGCCGGCGGTGACCGCGAAGCCGCCGATCCAGTCGGGCTTGCCGAACTCTTTCGGAGCGATGAAATCGGCCAGGCACAGGTTCGGCCGCTCGGTCGGCTTGTCGGCCTGCTGGCGCAGGCTGCACAGGGTGGCCAATCGTTCGGTGCGGCTGGTGTCGGTGTAGACCTCCACGTCGTCGCCGATGTTGGCGGCGGGCCACAGGCCGATCACGGCGCGGGCGGTCAGCCATTTTTCGGCTGATGATCTTGTCCATCATCGCCTGCGCGTCGTGGAACAATTCGCTGGCCTGCGGGCCGACCACTTCGTCGGTGAGGATGGCCGGGTAGTGGCCGGCCAGTTCCCATGCCTGGAAGAACGGGGTCCAGTCGATGTAGCGGCGGATCGTGGCGAGGTCGTAATCGTCGAAAACGGTGACGCCGGGCTGCGTTCGGCTGCGGCGGATCGTAGGCCGCCCAGTCGCAGCGGAAGCGGTGCGCGCGCGCATGTTCCAGCGATACCAGTTTCTTGCCGGGGCCGCGGTTGCGATGGCGCTCGCGCACGTCGGCGTATTCGAGGCGGATTTTTTCGAGGAAGTCCTTGACCAGATCCTTGCTGACCAGTGACTGCGCCACGCCGACCGCGCGCGAGGCATCCTTCACCCAGACGCGTACCCGCCTTGTAGTGCGGCTCGATCTTCAGCGCGGTGTGCGCGCGCGAGGTGGTGGCGCCGCCGATCAGCAGCGGGATGTGGAAATTCTGCCGCTGCATCTCGCGGGCGACCTGGCCCATCTCCTCCAGCGACGGCGTGATCAGGCCGGACAGGCCGATCATGTCGGCGTTCTCGGCGATCGCGGTTTCCAGGATCTTCTGCGCCGGCACCATCACGCCGAGGTCGATCACCTCGAAGTTGTTGCAGCGGAGCACCACGCGCGACGATGTTCTTGCCGATGTCGTGCACGTCGCCCTTGACCGTGGCCATCACGATCTTGCCGTTGTTCTTGCCGGTGTCGCCGGTGCGCAGCTTTTCCGCCTCGATGTAGGGCAGCAGGTAGGCCACCGCCTTCTTCATCACGCGGGCGGATTTCACCACCTGCGGCAGGAACATCTTGCCGGCGCCGAACAGGTCGCCGACCACGTTCATGCCGTCCATCAGCGGGCCTTCGATCACGTCGAGCGGACGCGTCGACATCTGGCGCGCTTCTTCGGTGTCCTCGACCACGTACTGGTCGATGCCGTGCACCAGCGCGTGGCTGAGCCGTTCGCGCACGTCCTTCTCGCGCCAGGCCAGCGTCTCGACCTCGGCCGCGCCGCGCTTGCCCTTGTAGTTGTCGGCGATCTCCAGCAGGCGCTCGGTGGCGTCCTCGCGGCGGTTCAGCACCACGTCCTCGACGCGCTCGCGCAGCGGCGGGTCGATGTCGTCCATGATCGTCAGCGCGCCGGCGTTGACGATGCCCATGTCCATGCCGGCCCGGATCGCGTGGTACAGGAACACCGAGTGGATCGCCTCGCGCACGATGTTGTTGCCGCGGAACGAGAACGACACGTTGGAGACGCCGCCGGAGATGTGGCAGTCGGGGAAGCGCTTCTTCAGCTCGCGCGTGGCGTTGATGAAATCCACCGCGTAGTTGTTGTGTTCCTCGATGCCGGTGGCGATGGCGAAGATGTTCGGATCGAAGATGATGTCTTCGGGCAGGAAGTCGAGTTCCTTCGTCAGCAGCTCGTAGGCGCGCGAGCAGATCTCGACACCTTGCGCTCGCAGGTGTCGGCCTGGCCCTGTTCGTCGAACGCCATCACCACCGCGGCGGCGCCGTATTGCTGCACCTTGCGCGCGTGTTCGAGGAACGGCCGCCTCGCCTTCCTTCATCGAGATCGAGTTGACGATGCCCTTGCCCTGCAGGCAGCGCAGGCCGGCCTCGATCACCGTCCACTTGGACGAGTCGATCATGAACGGCACGCGGGCGATGTCGGGTTCGGACGAGATCAGGTTGACGAAGCGGGTCATCGCCGCCTCGGAGTCGATCAGGCCCTCGTCCATGTTGATGTCGATCACCTGGGCGCCGTTGGCGACCTGCTGGCGGGCGACTTCGACGGCTTCGTCGTAGCGGTCTTCCTTGATCAGCTTCTTGAACTGCGCCGAGCCGGTGACGTTGGTGCGCTCGCCGACGTTGATGAACAGCAGGTCGGAGCGTGATGACCAGCGGCTCGAGGCCGGACAGGCGGGTATGGCGCGCCATGTTATGCGGCCTCCACTTGGTCGGCGGAAGGCAGGGCGCGCGGCGCGAGTTCGCGCACCGCCTCGGCGATCGCCTGGATGTGCGCCGGCGTGGTGCCGCAACAGCCGCCGACCAGGTTCAGCAGGCCGTCGCGGGCGAACCCGCCGATCACGCTGGCCATGTGTTCGGGCGTTTCGTCGTATTCGCCGAATGCGTTCGGCAGGCCGGCGTTCGGATGCGTGCTGACGTAGGTCTCGGCCAGGTTCGCCAGGGTTTGCACGTGCGGGCGCAGGTCCTCGGCGCCGAGCGCGCAGTTGAAGCCGACCGACAGCGGCCGCGCGTGGCGCACCGAGTAATAGAACGCCTCGGCGGTCTGGCCGGACAGGGTGCGGCCGGAGCGGTCGGTGATGGTGCCGGAGATCATCACCGGCACGCGTGCGCCGCGCTGGTGGAACAGTTCGCTCAGCGCGAACAGCGCGGCCTTCGCGTTCAGCGTGTCGAAGATCGTCTCGACCATGATCACGTCGGCGCCGCCGTCGATCAGGCCGTTGGCGGATTCGGTGTAGTTTTCCGCCAGTTCCTCGAACGTGACGTTGCGGAAGCCCGGGTCGTTGACGTCCGGCGACAGCGAGGCGGTGCGGCTGGTCGGGCCGAGCACGCCGATCACGAAGCGCGGCTTTTCCGGCGTCTTCGCGGTCATCGCGTCGCAGGCGGCGCGGGCGAGTTGCGCGCCTTCGCGGTTCAATTCGTGGGCCAGATGCTGCAGCTTGTAGTCGGCCTGGCTGATGCGGGTGGAGTTGAAGGTGTTGGTTTCGACCAGGTCGGCGCCGGCTTCCAGGTAAGCGTCGTGCACGCCGCGGATGATGTGCGGCTGGGTCAGCGTGAGCAGGTCGTTGTTGCCCTTGAGGTCGCAGCCAGGATGGTCGTGCGCATGCGCGTGGCCGTCGTGGCCGTGCTCGAAGCGTTCGCCGCGGAAGCCGTTTTCGTCCAGCTCATGCGCCTGCAGCATGGTGCCCATGCCGCCGTCGAGGATCAGGATGCGTTGGCGCAGCGCCTGCTCCAGCAGGGCGACGCGGTCGGGGTGGAGCCAGGGCAGGGTACTCATTGCAACGTCCTTCTACGAATACATGGCCTGCGGAGCACAGGCCGGTTCAGGCCGGCTTGCGCGCCAGCAGGCTGATCACTTCGAAATGCGGCGCCTTGCGCTCGCGGCTGAGCCGGTTGCAGCTGAGCACATCCAGCCCGGCACTGCGCGCGTAGCCTTCGAGTTGCTCGCTGCGGAAGCCGAGGTTGCGATGGTCGAACGGCTCGACCGCCGCACGATGGTCGTGCTGGCCCAGCGTCACGGCGAGCAGGCGACCGCCGGGGCGCAGCAGTCGCGCGGCTTCGGCGACGGCCTTGGCGGGATGCTCGGCATAGGTCAGTGCGTGCAGCATCAGCACCAGGTCGAAGCGTTGCTCGCCCAGCTCCAGTGCGTGCATGTCGCCCTGGAGCACGCTGCACGTTGGGAAACGCTTTCAGCCGTTTCGCGGCGGCCTCGACCACGCGCTCGCTGGAGTCGACGCAGACGATCGAGTGCGCGTGCGGCGCCAGCAGTTCGGCGGTGATGCCGTCGCCGGAGGCGATGTCCAGCACGTCGCCGGTTTCCAGCAACTGCAGCAGCGAGCGCGCCAGGGTTTCCCAGGTGCGGCCGGGCGAGTAATGGCGTTCCATGTCGCCGGCGACGGTGTCGGCCCAGCCTTCCGCGCGGGCGCGGTTGGCCAGCACGCCGGGCAGGCGCGCGGCGTCCTCGCGCAGCAGGGCGTCGTCGATGCTGGCGCGCAACGAAGCAAGCAGGCCGTGCTGGGCCTCGTCGCCCTCGTTGTTGGCGCGGTAATAGGCCGACACGCCGGCGCGGCGGTCGCGCACCAGACCGGCTTCCTTCAGCTTGGCCAGGTGGGTAGACACGCGCGGCTGCGCCAGGTGCAGCACCGCGGCCAGTTCGGCCACGGTGAGTTCCTCGTGTTCGAGCAGGGCCAGCAGGCGCACGCGGGTGGGATCGGCCAGTAGCCGGAGCACGCTGGAGGCGGTCGCCAGATCCATCGGGCATCCTTTTATCGCGATATAAAGATGTATAGGCTAGGCCGCGTGGGACGGTGCGTCAAGCCCGTGCCTCGGGGTGGGGTGTGCTGGCCGGGAGCGTCATCGCCGGACGACTGCGTATGCCCGCCGATGTCGATTTTGCTGCAATCGCACAATTCAGGCATGTCCACTGCAGCTAAAATGGTCGGCTTTCGCGTTTCCATATATTGCCGCCGGAGCTCGCCCATGGATTTCAGCTTTACCGAAGACCAGTTGTCGATCCAGTCGATCGCCCGCGATTTTGCGCAAAAGCGCATCGCGCCGGTGGCGGCCGAACTCGACGCCAAGGGCGAGTTTCCGCTGGAGAACATCCGCGAGATGGGCCAGCTCGGCCTGATGGGGATCGAGGTGCCGGAAGAGTACGGCGGTGCCGGCATGGATCCGATCGCCTACGTGCTGGCGATGATCGAGATCGCCGCGGCCGACGCGGCCACCGCCACCATCATGTCGGTGAACAATTCGCTGTTCTGCAACGGCATCCTCAAGCACGGCAACGAGGAGCAGAAGCAGAAGTACGTGCGTGCGATCGCCACCGGCGAGGCGATCGGCGCCTACGCGCTGACCGAGCCGCAGTCCGGCTCCGATGCCTCGGCCATGCATACCCGCGCCACGAAGAACGCCAACGGCGACTGGGTGATCAACGGCAAGAAGAGCTGGATCACCTCCGGCCCGGTGGCGCGTTACATCGTGCTGTTCGCGATCACCACGCCGGGCATCGGCGCCAAGGGCGTGTCGGCCTTCATCATCGACACCCAGCTGCCGGGCTTCCACGCCGGCAAGACCGAGCCGAAGCTCGGCATCCGCGCCTCGGCCACCTGCGAGATCGAGTTCACCGATTACGTGCTGCCGAAGGAAAACCTGCTCGGCGAAGAGGGCAAGGGCTTCTCGATCGCGATGGGCGTGCTCGACGCCGGCCGCATCGGCATCGCCTCGCAGGCCGTGGGCATCGCCCGCGCCGCCTACGAGGCCACGCTGCAGTGGTCGCGCGACCGCAAGGCGTTCGGCCAGCCGATCGGCACGTTCCAGATGACCCAGTCGAAGATCGCCGACATGAAGTGCAAGCTCGACGCGGCGACGCTGCTGACCCTGCGCGCGGCGTGGACCAAGGGCGAGACCGAGAAGCACGGCGGCCGTTTCGGCACCGAGGCGGCGGTGGCCAAGCTCACCGCGTCGGAAGCGGCGATGTGGATCAGCCACCAGGCGGTGCAGATCCACGGCGGCATGGGCTATTCGAAGGAGATGCCGCTGGAGCGCTATTTCCGCGACGCCAAGATCACCGAGATCTACGAAGGCACCAGCGAGATCCAGCGGCTGGTGATTGCGCGCGCCGAAACCGGCTTGCGCTGACGGCGTGGTGCAGGAGCCCGCGCGCGGGTCCTGCACCATCGAGGTGGAAACAAAAAAGCCCGGCAGCGACCCTGCCGGGCTTTTTTTGTTTCGCTTCTACCTCAATGTCCGCGCTGCGGATCGGAGTCGAACGTGTGCGGGCCATCCAGTGCGGGCTTGGCCGGCGTGTCGCCATCCAGCTTGTCGCCCAGCAGGCGGCGCACCACCACGTAGAACACCGGGATCAGCAGCACGCCGAGGAAAGTGGCGAACAGCATGCCGCCGATCACGCCGGTGCCGATCGCGTGGCGTGCGTTGGCGCCGGCGCCGCTGGAGATGAACAGCGGGAACACGCCGCCGATGAAGGCGATCGAGGTCATCAGGATCGGCCGCAGACGCAGCCGGGCGGCGTCGACCACGGCTTCGCGCAAGGTGCGTCCCTGCCGCTGCTCGATCACCGCGAACTCCACGATCAGGATCGCGTTCTTCGCCGCCAGGCCCATCACCGTGATCATGCCGATCTTGAAGTAGATGTCGTCGGGCAGACCGCGCAGCAGGGTGAACACCACCGCGCCGAGGACGCCCAACGGCACCACCAGCAACACCGACACCGGGATCGACCAGCTTTCGTACAGCGCGGTCAGGCACAGGAACACGATCAGCACCGACAGCACCATCAGCAACACCGCGGCGTTGCCGGAGAGGATTTCCTGGTACGACTGGCCGGTCCAGTCGATAGCCGAAACCGCGAGGCAGATCGTCGTCGACGATTTTCTGCATCTCGTTCATCGCCTCGCCCGAGGCGTGGCCCGGTGCCGGCGAGCCGACGATCTCGACCGCCGAGTAGCCGTTGTAGCGGGTCAGCGACGGCGACGACATCTGCCACTTCGCCTGCACCACGTTGGACAGCGGGATCATCTGCGGGGTGCCGTCGCTGTTGTTCTGCGTGCTTGGCGTGAAGATGTGCTGCAGCGCCTCCGGGCCCATGCGATAGGCCGCAGTCGGCCTGCATGATCACGCGCTTGACGCGGCCGCCGTAGGAGAAGTCGTTGACGTACACCGGCGCCAGCATGAGGCTGATCGCGTTGTAGATGTCGCCCACCTGCAGGCCCATCGATTGCGCCTGGGTGCGGTCGACGTCGAGCCGCAGTTGCGGCGCATCCTCCAGTCCGTTCGGCCGCACGCCGGTCAGCAGCGGGCTCTGGCTGGCCTTGCCGAGCAAGGTGTTGCGCGCCTCGGTGAGTGCGTCGCGACCCGCGCCGCCACGATCCTGCAGGTACATGTCGAAGCCGCCGAACTGGCCCAGGCCCTGCACGGTGGGCAGGTTGATCACGAAGATCTGCGCGTCGCGCACCGACTGCACCGCACCGTTGGCCTGCTGGATGAACTCGGTCGCGGTGATGTGCGGGTCGATCGGCTGCGCCTTGCCTTCCTTGACCAGTTTGTCGTGCCGCTCCTTCTCCGTCTTCTGCTCCGGCGACCAGCCGCGCTCGCCCCATGGCTTGAGCCGGATGAACGCCATGCCCACGTTCTCGCCCGAGCCGAGGAAGCTGAAACCGGCCACCTGCATGATGCCGTCGACGGCAGGGTTGTGCTTCAGCGCGTTGCGCATGTCGGCCATCGCCGCATTGGTGCGTTGCAGGCTGGCGCCCGGCGGCAACTGCACGATCGCCAGCGCGAAGCCCTGGTCTTCCTCGGGCAGGAAGCTGCCGGGCAAGCGGGTGTACAGGAAACCGGTC
Source organism: uncultured Gammaproteobacteria bacterium (assembly GCA_963739815.1). Lineage (GTDB taxonomy): Bacteria > Pseudomonadota > Gammaproteobacteria > Xanthomonadales > Rhodanobacteraceae > Rhodanobacter. The sequence continues at coordinate 1,543,702 of CAVUBI010000001.1, read as the reverse complement.
AGCACGCTGATCAGCACGAACACCATCATCCAGCGCGGTGCATGGCGCACCGCGCTGCCGATATGGCCGGTGTAGGTGTGGGTGACCTTCGCGAACGCGGTGTTGAACCAGCGGAACACGAAGTTCTTCTTCTCTTCGTGCACCGGGCGTGAGGAAGCTGGCGCACAGCGCCGGCGTGAACGACAGCGCGAGGAAGGCGGAGAAGCCCACCGAGACCGCGATGGTCAGCGCGAACTGCTTGTAGATCACGCCGGAGGCGCCCGGCTGGAACGCCGAGGGCACGAACACCGCGATCAGCACCACGGTGATGCCGACCACGGCGCCGGTGATCTGGCCCATCGCCTTTCTGGTGGCTTCCTTCGGCGAGAGGCCTTCCTCGGTCATGATGCGTTCGACGTTCTCGATCACCACGATCGCGTCGTCCACCACGATGCCGATCGCCAGCACCATGCCGAACAGGGTCAGCTGGTTGATGGTGAATCCGAGCAGCAGCATGCCGATGAAGGTGCCCAGCAGCGCGACCGGGATCACCAGGGTCGGGATGATGGTGGCGCGGATGTTCTGCAGGAACAGCAGCATCACCAGGAACACCAGGATGATCGCCTCGATCAGGTGTGCACCACCTCGTTGATCGAGATCTTCACGAAGGTGGTGGAGTCATACGGCACCAGCCAGCTCACGCCCTGCGGGAAGCTGGTCGCCAGTTCGGTCATCTTGCCGTGCACGGCGGTCGCCACGTCCAGCGCGTTGGCGCCGGGCAGCAACTGGATCGCGAACGCGGCCGACCGGCTTGCCGTTGAACATGGTGTTGAAGCCGTAGCCGCCAGCGCCGAAGCCGACCCGCGCCACGTCGCCGAGCTTGACGGTGGTGCCGTCGCTGTTGGCGCGCAGGATGATGTTCTCGAACTGCTCGGGCGTGGTGAAGCGACCTTCGGTCGCCACCGTGACGCTGAGCCCCTGGCCGTCCGCCGCCGGGTCCGCGCCGAGCGAGCCGGCGGCGAACTGCACGTTCTGCGCAGCGACCGCGGCCAGCACCTGGCTGGCCGACAGGGCGTAGCCATGCAGCTTGTCCGGGTTCAGCCAGATGCGCATGGCGTACTCGCCGCCGAACTGCTGGGTGCTGCCGACGCCGGGAATGCGCGAGATCTGGTCAAGCACCTGCGAGGCGACGATGTCGTTGAGCTTGTTGCGGTCGATCGCCGGATTGTCGGACTGCAGCGCCACCACTTCCAGGAAGCCGGAGTTGGCCTTGGCCACCACCACGCCCTGCTTGGTCACGTCGGACGGCAGCCGCGGCGTGGCCAGCGAGACCTTGTTCTGCACCTGCACCTGGGCGATGTCCGGATCGGTGCCGTTCTCGAACGTCAGCGTGATGCTGGCGCGGCCGCTGGAGCTGGACGAGGAGCTGAAGTACAGCAGGTGGTCGATGCCGGTCAGCTGCTGCTCGATCACCTGGGTGACGTTTTTCTCGGTGGTGTCCGCGCTGGCGCCCGGGTAGGTGGCACTGACCGTCACCGACGGCGGTGCCACGTTCGGATAGGACTCCACGCCCAGGTTGAGGATCGCCAGCACGCCGCCCAGGGAAATCAGGATGGCAACCACCCAGGCGAAGATCGGGCGGTCGATGAAGAAAGTCGGCATGGTCATGCGCTCCGTTACTTGCCGCTCGGGGCGGCGCCCGGAGCGGTGGCGGCGGAGTGCTGCGCCGCTGCGGGCTGCCACGGGGTGGCCTTGGCCGGCGCGCCGGCCTTCACTTTCTGCACGCCGGAAACGACCACCTGGTCGCCGGCCGCGAGGCCGTCGCTGACGACCCAGTCGCCGTCGCGCATGTCGGTGGTGGTGACGTCCTTGCGCACGACGTTGCCATCCTTGCCGACGGTCATCACATAGGTGCCGCTGGTGTCGCGCTGCACGGCCTGCTGCGGGATCAGGAACACCTTGTGCTGCTCGCCGAGGTTGGCGTTCAGCGTTACGTACATGCCCGGCAGCAGGTTGTGCTTCGGGTTGGGGACGGTGGCGCGCAGGTTGACCGAGCCGGTGGCCGGGTTGACCGAGGTGTCGGAGAAATCCAGCGTGCCCGGTTCGCCATAGGCGCTGCCGTCGGGCAGGGTGATCTGCACGCTGGCCTTGTCCGGATCGGCCAGGGTGACGTTGCCGCTGCTCTGCGCGCGGCGCATCTGTTCCAGCGAAGCCACGCTCATGGTGAAGTTCACGTACAGCGGGTCGATCTGGTCGACGGTGGTGAGCAAGGTGGCTTCGCCGTTGCCGACCAGCGCGCCCTCGGTGACCTGCTGCTGGCCGGCGCGGCCGTCGATCGGCGAGGTCACGTTGGCGTAGCCCAGGTTGATGCGCGCGGTCTGCACGTTGGCCTGTGCCGCCTGCACGGCGGCGGCGGCAGCTGCGTTCGGCGGCCAGTGCGTTGTCCAGGTCCGACTTCGAGACGTAGCCCTTCGGCGCCAGTTCGCGCACGCGCTGCGCGGTGACCTTGTTGTTGATGTAGGTCGCCTGCGCCTGCGCCTGCGCTGCCTGCGCTGGCGGTCAGCGCGGCCTTCAGCGGAGCCGGGTCGATCTGGAACAGCAGCTGGCCCTGCTTGACGTTGGTGCCCTCGTCATAGCTGCGCTTGAGCAGCACGCCCGGCACGCGGGCGCGCACGTCGGCACTGCGATAGGCCGACAGGCGACCCACCAGGTCACGGGTCAGCGGCGAGCTTCTGCGGCTGCGCCGTGAGCACGCCCACCTCCGGCGGCGGCATCTGCGGCGGGCCCTGATCCTTGCCTTTGCCGCGCAGGCGGCCAGCGCCAGCAGGCTCAGGCACAACAAGGGCGTGCGCAGTAACGAGGACTTCATGGGAGCTCCAGAACTTGCTTGAACGGGGATAGGGGTCGTTGCCGGGGCGCGATGCGGCGATTCCGTGGACGAGATACCGCATCGCGACTCCGCTTGTCTTGTGTCATCGGTTTGTCCTGGACATGCGACGGATGCAGCGGCGTCCTGCTGCGAAAGCGAGTGCGCGGACGCGCTTGCCGGCCAGACTATACCGGCCAGTTTACATTTTATCGGCGGCGCGAATCCAGTCATTGACATGCAGACAGGTGGTCTGGACAACGCCGAACCGGCGCATCGTTGCGGACGGCATGGGCATGTCGTCGATCATCGTGCACTCGGGTTGCGCGGCTGCCGCACGACGTGCGCGATCGCGGGCCGGACTTCGCCGCGAGAAGCCTCCGACCATGCGCGCGGGCATGGTCAAGGGCCATGCCCTCGGCTGGATTCGCCATGCCACGCAGCGTATCCTTTCAAGGCTTTTTACCCGCTTCCCCAACCATCGTCTCCACTGACCAGTAGATGCCATGAATGCGACCCTTGCGGCGAACGATCCCTCCCTTCCGTCGGTAGTCTTCGCAGAACTGAAAAAGGGCGGTTTCTCGCCCGAGCGCCTGAGCGAGGCGCAGGTTTTCTGCGAGGCTTTCTTTGCACGTATCGGGGGCGGCGACGCGAATCTGCACACACCGGTGCAATGGGCTGCGCTGGTCAGCAGCCTGCTGGATTTCATGCAGCAGCGGCAGGCCGGCCATGCCAGCGTGCGCGTGCTCAGCCCGGCCGATGTGCAGGCCGGCCGCAGCCTGCTGCAGATCGTCACCGACGACATGCCGTTCCTGGTCGATACGGTCAGCATGATCGTCTCGACGAAGTTGCAGATCCATGCGGTGATCCACCCGGTACTGAAGGTGGTGCGCGATGCCTCCGGCAAGCTGCTGAGCCTCGGCGAGCACGCCGGCGCGTCCGAATCGCATCATGCATTTCGAGATCGACCGGGTTGCCGATGCCGCCGAGCAGGCGCAGTTGAAGGCGCAGGTCGAGGCCGCGCTGGATGACGTGCGCGCGGCGGTGAACGACTGGGCGGCGATGCGCGACAAGGCGCTGGCGATTGCCAACGAGCTGCCGCAGCGCAAGATGCCGCTGGACGCCGCCTCGGTGCAGGAGGCCAGCGAGTTCATGCGCTGGATCGCCGACGACAACTTCACCTTCCTCGGTTACCGCGAGTACGAAGTCGCCGAGCGCCGACGGCGACCGCGTGCTGCGCGCGCATCGACGGTTCCGGCCTGGGCATCCTGCGCAGCAACGAGCGCTCGATGGCGCCGCGTTCGCTGCGCACGCTGGCTGCCAGCGAACTGCCGCAGTCCGGCGCCACCGACGCGATCATCCTGACCAAGACCAACGCGCGCTCGCACGTGCATCGCGCCGGCTACATGGATTACATCGGCGTGCTGCAGTTCGGCGCCGATGGCCGCGCCGTGGCCGAGCAGCGCTTCCTCGGCCTGTTCTCTTCCAATGCCTACATGACCCGTCCGCAGGACGTGCCGCTGGTGCGGCACAAGGTGGAGACGGTGCTGGCGCGTTCGGGTCTCAAGCGCGATTCGTATTCCGGCAAGTCGCTGCGCCACATCCTGGAAACGCTGCCGCGCGAGGAGTTGCTGCAGAGCACCGAGGACGAGCTGTTCGCCACCGCGACGGGCATTCTCGAGCTGCGCCAGCGCGCGCATACGCGGCTGTTCATGCGCCGCGACCGTTACGGCCGTTTCTTCACCTGCATGGTGTTCGTGCCGCGTGACCGCTTCAACACCTCGGTGCGCGAACGTATCGAATCGATGCTGGGCGCGGCACTGCACGCCGAGCAGATCGACTCCTCGGTGCAGATGGGCGAGGCCGCGCTGGCGCGGCTGAACATCGTGCTGCGGCCGAAGATCGGCGACCAGCCCGTTTACGACCTGGCCGAGCTGGAGCAGGGCGTGGCCAGCATCGTGCGCAACTGGCACGACGAGGTGCGCGATGCGCTGGTGAAACAGCGCGGCGAGCACGAAGGCGTGGTGCTGGCCAACCGTTATGCGCGTTCGCTGCCGGCGGGTTACGTCGAGGACGTGAGTCCGGCGGTGGCTGCCGAGGACGTGCATCAGCTGTCGCAACTGGCCGGCGAAAACGCGCTGCGGATGTCGTTCTACCACCCGCCGAAGGACCCGGAGACGCTGCGCTTCAAGGTCTACCGTTCGGGCGGCGACATCGCGCTGTCCGAAGTGCTGCCGCAGCTGGAGAACCTCGGCCTGCGCGTGCTTACCGAGCACGTCTACGAGATTGCCGGCGACGGTCCGCTGTCGATCCAGGATTTCGAAGTGCAGCCGGTCGGCAAGCTCACCTTCAGCGTCGAGCAGGTCGGTGCGCTGTTCGAGGATGCGTTCGAGCAGATCTGGCGCGGCAATGCCGAGAACGACGGCTTCAACCGGCTGGTGCTGGGCGCCAAGCTGAGCTGGCGCCAGGTGGCCGATGCTGCGCGGCTACTGCAAATACCTGCTGCAGACGGGCGCGACGTTCTCCCAGTCCTACATGGAGGAAACCTTCAACCGCTATCCGGCGATCGCCGGGCTGCTGGTGGAGTTGTTCCTGGCGAAATTCGACCCGCGCCGCGAGTCGCTTTCCGCCGACGAGCTGAAGACTGCCGGCGCCACGCTGGTCGCCGAGATGCAGACGCTTGATCCCGGCCAATGTGCAGGCGGCGCAGCCGACGCTGATCGATGGCCTCGGCGCCATGTTGTCGAAGCCGCGCGACGAGCAGATCCAGGCGGTCGAGAACGCCATCGGCGTCCTGCTGGAGAACGTCGCCAGCCTCGATGAGGACCGCATCCTGCGCAGCTTCGTGGGGCTGATCCGGGCCACCTTGCGCACCAGCTTCTTCCAGCAATGGGAGGGCGCCTATCGCGACTACATCAGCTACAAGATCGATTCGCACATGCTGCCCGACCTGCCCAAGCCGGTGCCGTACCGCGAGATCTGGGTGTGCGCCCCGCGCGTGGAGGGCATCCACCTGCGCTTCGGCGCGGTGGCGCGTGGCGGCCTGCGCTGGTCCGACCGCCGCGAGGATTTCCGCACCGAGGTGCTGGGCCTGGTCAAGGCGCAGATGGTCAAGAACACGGTGATCGTGCCGGTCGGTTCCAAGGGCGGCTTCTTCGTCAAGAAGTCGCCGGCCGGCGGCGATCGCGACGCGGTGCAGGCCGAGGGCATCGCCTGCTATCGCCTGTTCATCAACGGCATGCTCGACATCACCGACAACCTGATCGACGGCAAGGTCGCCCATCCGCACGACGTGGTGCGCCACGACCAGGACGACCCGTACCTGGTGGTGGCTGCCGACAAGGGCACCGCCAAGTTCTCCGACATCGCCAACGCGATCTCGATCGAGCACAACTACTGGCTCGGCGACGCGTTCGCCTCCGGCGGCTCGCACGGCTACGACCACAAGGGCATGGGCATCACCGCCAAGGGCGCGTGGGAATCGGTCAAGCGCCACTTCCGCGCGCTCGGCCGCGACAGCCAGACGCCAGGACTTCACCTGCGTCGGCATCGGCGACATGTCCGGCGACGTGTTCGGCAACGGCATGATGCTGTCCGAGCACATCCGGCTGGTGGCCGCGTTCGACCATCGCCATGTGTTCCTCGATCCGAACCCGGATGCGGCCCGTTCGTTTGCCGAGCGCGAGCGCCTGTTCGACGTGCCGCGCTCGAGCTGGGACGATTACGACAAGTCGCTGATCTCCGCCGGCGGCGGCGTGTATGCGCGCAGCGCTGAAGTCGATTCCGATCTCGCCGGAAGTGCGCGAGGCGCTGGGGCTCAAGTCCGACGTCGAACACCTGGCGCCGAATGACCTGCTCAGCGCCGTGCTCAAGGCGCCGGTCGACCTGTTGTGGAATGGCGGCATCGGCACCTACATCAAGTCGTCCGGCGAAACCCACGCCGACGTGCGCGACCGCGCCAACAACGGCCTGCGCATCAACGGTGCCGATGTTCGCGCGAAGATCATCGGCGAGGGCGGCAACCTCGGCATGACCCAGAAGGGCCGCATCGAGGCGGCACAGAAGGGCGTGCTGCTGAACACCGACTTCATCGACAACTCCGCCGGCGTGGATACCTCCGACCACGAGGTCAACATCAAGATCCTGCTGAACGATGCCGTGCAGCGTGGCGAGCTGAGTTTCGACGAGCGCAACACGCAGCTTGCGGCGATGACCGACGAGGTCGGCCAGCTGGTGCTGTGGGACAACTACCGGCAGAACCAGGCGATCACCCTGATGGAGCATCAGTCGGTGAGTCGCATCGGTTCGATGGCGCACTTCATCCGCACGCTGGAAGCCGAGGGCACGCTCGATCGCCAGGTCGAGAACCTGCCCAGCGAAGCCGAACTGACCGAGCGCAAGAGCCGCGGGCTGGGTCTGACCCGGCCGGAGCTGGCCGTGCTGTTGTCGTACGACAAGATGCGCCTGTTCCAGCAATTGCTCGATTCGGACGTGCCGGAAGATCCGTACCTGTCCAAGGAACTGGTGCGCTACTTCCCCGAGCCGCTGCACGAGAAATACGCCGAGCACATGCAGCGCCATCGCCTGAAGCGCGAGATCATCGCCACCGCGGTGACCAACTCGACGATCAACCGCATGGGCGCCACCTTCATGATGCGCATGCAGGAAGACACCGGGCAGGGTCCCGCGGCGATCGCCAAGGCCTATACCGTGGCGCGCGAGGTGCTGGAGGCACGTGAGCTGTGGGCGCAGATCGAGGCGCTCGACAGCAAGGTCGCCGAGGACACCCAGCTCGACGCGATCAAGCAGATCTGGTCGCTGCTGCGACACATGACGCGCTGGTTGCTCAACCGTCCGGGCGGCGCGCTGGACATCGCTGCCAACGTCGAGCGTTACCAGGGCGCCGTGTCTGTCCTGCGCAAGTCCTTGCCGGAGGTGCTGACCACGACCGGCAAGACCGATTTCTCCTGCAGCCAGGAGAAGTGGGAAGGCCTCGGCCTGCCCGCCGAGCTGGCCTTGCGGCTGGCCCGCATGCCGAAGCTGCGTGCCGCGCTGGACATGGTCGAGGTGGCGCAGCAGAGCGGCCAGCCGATCGAGAAGGTCGCCAGCGTGTTCTACGAGCTGGGCGAATCGCTTGACCTGGAGTGGCTGCGCGACCAGATCGAGGCATTGCCGGTCGAGGGTCATTGGCATGCCCAAGCCCGCGGCTCGCTGCTGGATGAGCTCAACCACCAGCATCGTGCCTTGGCGTTGCAGGTATTGGGCCTCGCCGGCGGCAGCAAGGATGTTTCGCCGGTGCAGGCGTGGTTGCAGCGCGACGACGCCACGCTGCAGTACACCCGCAGCATGCTGGCGGAAATCCTCACCCAGAACGCGGACTATCCGATCGCCTCGGTCGCGGTACGCCGTCTTGCCCAGCTGGCGCAGGTGCCGGTGGGCTGAGTCGGTCCGGGTCGAGCGAGTGACGAATGAAGGCGCAGGATCAGGCATGGTCTTGCGCCTTCATGCTGTGTAATCTCGACTGACCTCCGTAGCCGGTACCCGCGCATGCGTTTTGCTTTCGTTGCCAGCGACATCAGCATCGCCCAGCAGGCGCGACGCAAGCTGGTGGATCGCTATGGTGACGTGCCGCCTGAGCAGGCCGAGCTGATCGTGGCGCTGGGTGGCGACGGCTTCATGCTGCGCACCCTGCATGCGTACCGCGCCCAGGAGGTGCCGGTATACGGCATGAAACTGGGCCGGGTCGGCTTCCTGATGAACAAGCACAAGCTCGACGGCCTGCCGGAGCGCATCGCGCGCGCGCACACGGCGTCATTGTTTCCGCTGCAGATGCAGGTCACCGACGTGGCCGGCAACGAGCACACCGCGCTGGCCTTCAACGAGGTTTCGCTGTTGCGCCAGAGCAACCAGGCCGCGCATCTGGAAGTGCAGCTCAACGATACGGTGAAGCTGCCGAACCTGATCTGCGACGGCATCATGGTCGCCACGCCGGCCGGTTCCACCGCTTACAACCTGTCCGCGCACGGACCGATCCTGCCGCTGGATGCGAACGTGCTGGCGCTCACCCCGATCAGCCCGTTCCGCCCACGCCGCTGGCGCGGCGCGATCCTGCCGCATCGCACCGGAGTGATCCTGCGCGTGCTCGATCCGGGCAAGCGGCCGGTCAGTGCCACCGCCGATTTCCACGAAGTGCGCGAGGTGAGCACGGTGTCCATCAGGCAATCCGGCGGGCAGGGCGTGCGGTTGCTGTTCGATCCGGAACACAACCTGGAGCAGCGCATTCTCGACGAGCAGTTCGCGGCAGAATGAGTTGGACCGCGTGCTAGATTGACCGGTACCGTCTTTCGCCAACCGACCTGCATCCGTCCGTGAACACGCCCGCTTCGTTTCCTGATGTCCATGATCCCGCCGCCGTCGGCGACAACCGGCTGGTGGTCGCCATTTCCTCGCGCGCGCTGTTCGACCTCGGCGACAGCCACGCGCTGTTCGAGCGCGAAGGCCTCGATGCCTACCGCTCGTTCCAGATCGACCACGAGAACGAGATCCTGCAGCCCGGCGTGGCCTTCCCGCTGGTGCAGAAGCTGCTCGGCCTCAACAAGCTGGCCGGTGACGTGCCGCCGGTCGAGGTGATCCTGCTGTCGCGCAATTCCGGCGATACCGGCCTGCGCATCTTCAACGCGATCCAGCACTACGGCCTGGAGATCAGCCGCGCCGCGTTCACCAGCGGCGCGCCGACGTCCGATTACATCGCGCCGTTCAAGGCCGACCTGTTCCTCTCCGCCAACGCCGAGGACGTCGGCCGCGCGCTCGCTGCCGGCGTGGCGGCGGCGACGATCCTGCCCAGCACCGCGCCGCCGCGCATGAGCGAGCAACTGCGCATCGCATTCGATGGCGACGCCGTGCTGTTCGGCGACGAGGGCGAGCGGGTGTCACGCGAGGAAGGACTGGAGGCGTTCCATCGCAGCGAGACCGAGCATGCCGCCGAGCCGCTGTCGGTCGGCCCGTTCCGCGGTTTCCTCACCGCGCTGCATCACCTGCAGACCGCGTTCCCTGCCGAGGATTCGCCGATCCGCACCGCGCTGGTGACGGCGCGTTCTGCGCCCGCGCACAAGCGGGTGATCCTCACCCTGCGCCGCTGGGGCGTGCGCATCGACGAGGCGCTGTTCCTCGGCGGCCGCGACAAGGGCCCTTTCCTCGATGCCTTCGGCGCCGACATCTTCTTCGACGATTCGCCGGCCAATGTGGAGTCCGCGCGCAAGCACGTGGCGACCGGGCACGTGCCGCATGGGGTGAGCAACCGCTGAGGCCCGACTCGGGCTTTTCGGGGTGGCGCCTGTCACTGGCGAGACGGCCGATCACGGCCTTACCGTGGCGGCACTCAGTGTTGCGCTCGCCGTTGACCGCTGCCGTCATCGTGATGGCGGCCTTGATGTTCATCCTCGAGCCGTCGTGGCCGCGGTGGTGGCCGCCATTCGTCATTCATGGCGGTCTGTGGATGCTGGTGCGTAGCCCGCTCAGGGACGTCGACGGCAAGCGCTGAGCCGCCTCAGGGCTGGATGCCTCGCCATCCTTCAAAACCGGTGAACATCGCCGCCGCGAGCAGCAGGGCACCCACGCAGCGTGTCGCCATCATCCCGGCGGCAGGCTTGCCTTGCAGCCACTGTCGTGCGCGATCGGCCATCAGGGCCACGCCGCCGTAAACGACCAGTTGGTTGAGCGCAATGATCAGCCACATCACCAGCGCCTGCAGCCAGACCAGGCCGTACTCGGGGCGAAGGAACTGCGGAAAGATCGCCAGCATGAACAGGTAAGCCTTGGGATTGAGCAGGCTGGTCAGCATGCCTTGACGGAAGGTCGTCGTACGGGAGCGCTGCCGGGCGTCCGGCTGCAGGCCGCCAAACGAGGATTCGCTGCGCATCAGCGAGATGCCGATCCAGGCGATATACAGCGCGCCGGCCAGCAGCAGCGCGTTGAACGCGCCGGGCATCAGCCTGATCAGCACGCTGATGCCCAGCGCCGTCATCAGTACATGGCAGACCCCGCCGGCGATGATGCCGGCCACGGCGGCGAAGCCGCGGCTACGCCCGCCGGCCAGCGTGCTGCCCATCACGAAGGCCATGTCCAGGCCCGGCAGCACCACGATGCCGAAGACCAGCACGAAGAACAGCCACAGCTGCTCGTAATGGCTCATGGCATGGCTCCGGCGTTCGTGTCGGGCAGCCAGCGCAGGCGCGAACGCGGGGTGGGATCCATCACCACGCGTTCCGGTGTGCCGCGCAGCAGGCCGTTGCCGGTGAGCGACTGTTCGACGGCGGCCAGCCGTGGCGCAAGTTGCCGATCGAGCGTGGCGTTGTCCCTTGCCACGCCGAGCCACACCAGGAACGGTCCGTCCGCGCGTATCGGCAACTGCGGGAAATTGTTCGGTACGTCCAGCGACACCAGCACGCCGGCCGGGTGCACGCCCTCGATACGATAGGCGTCGAACGCGGCCTCGGCCTGTTTGGCGAAGGTCGCCTCGCTGCCTTTCTTCACCGCGAAGATCTGCGCGACCACGATGCCCTGCGCGCCGCGTTCCTCGGTCACCGGATCCACCGCCGGCAGCACGCTGATGCCGTGTTCCGGATGCAGCGGGCGCAGCAGCATCACGTTGTCGCTGTCCGGCAGGATCGCGTTGATCTTGATCCGATGCTCCTGCCACAGCGGTCCGTAGTAGAACGCCGCGTTGACGATCGGGCGTGCGTGGATGTCGCGGAAGCCGCGCAGCCAGGTGAATCGGTCCGGGTGCGCGCGCTCGGTGAACTGGCCGAACACCATCGCGCCGAGCTGCTCGAAGGCTTCCGGGAAATACGCGTCGAAGTATCTGACGAAGTGCGCCAGTTCGTCGTTCGCCGTGACGTAGCGGCGGAATTCGACGACCTGGTAGTCCCTGAGGTGCTGCACGCTTTCCATCATGGTGGCCTCGTTCGCGGGTGTGCCGTGCGCCGACATGGCTGCGCCGAGCGCAATGCTCGCGACGATGCCGGGCAACAGTCGTTTGAAGTGGTTCATGGGTATCCCTGGCCTGGGCGCCGGGTAGCGCAGAACACACGCTAAAACCCATACAGGGCAAATACCGCCCTGATTTGTAGTTACCATGCCGCCATGGCAAAACCCACCACCCGCGTGCTGGCGGTGCTCGACCTGCTGCAGAGCCACGGCCGCATGAGCGGCCCCGAACTGGCGCGCCGGGTCGGCGTCGACGTGCGCACGCTGCGGCGCTACATCGTGATGCTGGAGGACCTCGGCATACCGCTCACCACCGAGCGCGGCCGCCACGGTGCCTACATGCTGGTCGCCGGCTTCAGGCTGCCGCCGATGATGTTCACCAACGACGAGGCGGTGGCGCTGTCGGTGGGCATGGTGGCTGCGCGCGGGTTGGGCCTGGCCGAGGCGGCGCCGGCGGTGGAAAGCGTGCAGGCGAAGCTGGCCCGGGTGATGCCCGATGGCCTGAAGCGCCACGTGCGCGCGATCGCCGATACAGTCAAGGTCGACTTGTGGCAGGCCTCGAGTACGCCCGGCAGCAATGCGGCGCTGATCGCGTTGACCGGCGCGGCGCAGGCACAGCGGCGCGTGTCCATGGGCTACGACTCTGCCGTGGGTGCCCACACCGAACGCGAGTTCGACCCGTATGGTTTGGCCTGGCGGGCCGGTGCCTGGTACGCGGTGGGAATGTGCCACCTGCGCCACGGCCTGCGTTCATTCCGTCTGGATCGGGTTGGCGAGGTGCGCCTGCTTGAGCAGTCGTTCCGTCGGCCGCCCGGTTTCGACGCCCTGGATCAGCTGCAGCGGAGCATCGCCACGATACCGCACGCCCATGCGATCGAAGTGCTGCTGCACGCGGATCTGCCGACGGCGCGCAAGGCGTTCTCGCTGGCGTTCGGCCTGCTCGAACCGGTGCCGGGCGGCGTGCTGCTGCGCACCGGTGCCGATGATCTCGCGTGGTTCGCGCGTCAGCTCGCCGGCCTGCCGTTCGGCTTCGAGATCCATGCGCCGGCGGCGTTGCGCATCGAACTCGCGCACTGCGCCACGCGCCTGCGCGAACTGGCGCGTCCGCGTCGACGCTGACGGCGACTCTCAGGCGTGGAACGCGCGGCTGTCCGCGGGTGCCTGGTCGCGCTCGCGCATGCCGTAGTCGCGGTTGACGCTGGCCACGCGCAGTCGATAGTCGCTGAAGATGCCGGCGCGGCCTTGGCCCTGGGCGATGCGGTGCGCTTCCGTCCGGCGCCAGCTTGCCACCGCTTCTTCGTCGCGCCAGAACGACAGCGAGAGGATTTTCCCCGGGACCGAGAGGCTCCGGAAGCGCTCGATCGAGAGGAAACCGTCGATGCCGTCGAGCAGCGGGCGCAGGCCGGCGGCGGTGTCCAGATAGTCCTGGCTGCGTCCATCGGCCGGCACGAGTTCGAAGATCACCGCGATCATGGCTGCATCTCCGCCACGTGGATGAACGCGTTCACGCTGCGGTACAGGGAGTGACGGTTGCGCTCCAGGTGCATCACGTGGCTGCCGTGGTCGATGCGCATGCGCCACTTGAGCGGACTGGCGCTGAACTTTGCCAGGAATGCCGTGGCGCCGGCATCGTCGGTGATCGTGTCGTAGTCGCCGTACACCACGAAGACGGGAACCCTGACGGCTGCCGGGTCGTACGGATAGCTGGCGCTGGATGCCACCGCGTCGATGTCCGCCGCGGGGCCGGCGGGAATGCGCAACTCGCCCGGCGGGTCACCCTCGACGTGCGGCACCGACGCGTCGAATTCGCTGGCCCAGCGTTGCGTGACGGCCGGTTCCAGCAAGGTCAGTTCCGGCGGCAGGACATGCTTGAACCGCAGTTGTTGATAGCGTGCCTCGGCACTGATCGTCCACCACGCTTCGTGTACGGGTTCGGCCGGTTGATCCGGCTTCGGCACGACCGGGCCGAACAGGGTGAGCGAGGCCAGTGCGCCGGGATGTTCCGCGGCGAACGTGGCGGCCGGCATGGTGCCCCAGGAGTGGGCAACCAGATGGACGCGGCCGATCCCGCGCGTCCTGCGCAGGTAGTCGATGGCCACGGCGATCTCGCGCGCGGCTTCCGGGGCGCGGGTCACCGGCGCGGCGTCTGCGGCCGCGCGTGCCATGGCCGCGGGGCGGCTGGACGCGCCAAAGCCGACGAAGTCCAGGCCACAGGCGAGAAAGCCCCGCTGCGCCATGAAGTCCATCCAGGAGTCGCCGGGGGCGAATTCGAAGCCGAACGCCAGCATGGTCGGGAAGCTGGCGCCATGCACGAACAGCACGCCTTGGCCGTTCGCCTGTGCCGGAGTCACGCAGTGCAGCGCGATCTGTTGCGCGGGGTCGTGCGCGATGGGCAAGTGGATGGTGCTTGCGGAAAGGGTGGAGGCCAGTCCGAGTGCCAGCAATCCAGACATGTCTGCTGCCTTCGTGGGGGGAGGGCAGCCATGATGAGTCCGGCCCGCCGGCACATGTTTCGGCGAGCGGCGAAACATGCGCGTGTCCCGTTGTGGCAGCAGAACGCATCGGCCGGCTGGTACCGGCTTGCCGTCAGAGCATGCGCACGCGCTTCCACCATTGCGTGACCTGCTCCTCGCGCACGAGGGTGAACAGGCCAGCGCCGAGGATGATCGCGATGCCGATCGCCATCGGCCAGTCCAGCTTGTCGTGGAACAACACGTAGCCCAGCAGCACGGCCCACAGCATCTGGCTGTACTGGGTCGGCGCGACGTGGTTGGCCGGCGCGCGCTGCGTGGCCAGCATCAACAGCACCGAGGCCAATGCGGCGAGCAGGCCGTAGCCGAGCAGGAGCAGCCATTGGTGCAGGGATGGCCAGACGAAGACCGGCAGCATCAGCACGCCGGTCAGCAGGATCGAGCCGACCACGCCGGCGCCGTACAGGGTGACGCGCTTTTCGTGCGAGCCGGACAGACGCAGGGCGATCATCGAGACGGCGCCGGCAAGGCCGCAGACGATCGCCGCCAGATGACCGACGCCAAGCACCCGGAAGCCCGGTCGCAGCACCACCAGCACGCCGATGAAACCGGCTACCACCGCCGACCAGCGGCGCCAGCCCACGTGTTCCCCGAGCACCAGCACCGACAGGATGGTGACGAAGATCGGCAGCAGGAAGATCAGCGCAAACGCCTCGGCCATCGGCAGTGCGGTGAAGGCGATCACCGCCGCCGTGCTGCCCACCGCGCTGGCGAGCGCGCGCACCAGCCACAGCCCCTGGCGCTGCGCGACCAGCACCTCGTGCCAGCGGTCGTCGCGCTTGCGGATGAAGGGCAGCGCGCTCAGGCCCAGCACGGCGCCGAAGAACACCGCCTCGTAGGCCGGCAGCGAGCCGCGCAGCGATTTCACGAACGCGTCGCTGATGGCGTAGGCGGCAAACGCAGCAAAACCGAGCAGTACACCTTTGAGCATGGATTTCCGTCGTGGATCGTGGCGTGGGCGGGAGTCGTAGGACCGTCGCGGACCACGCTACAATACTGGTTTTAACGCCGCCTCTCCGGAGCTCCCATGGCTGTCAGTCTGAATCCGCTCGATCTGTACGATGTCCGTTCGCTGCTCACCGACGAGGAGCGCATGGTGCAGGACACCGTCGGCCGCTTCGTCGACGAGCGTGTGCTGCCGATCATCGGCGACTGCTTCGACCAGGCGCGTTTTCCGAAGGAGCTGATCCCGGAGATCGCCGCGCTCGGCCTGCTCGGCGCCACGATTCCCGAGGACCTATGGCGGCGCCGGCATGAACGGCGTGAGCTACGGCCTGATCTGCCAGGAACTGGAGCGCGGCGATTCCGGCCTGCGCAGCTTCGCCTCGGTGCAGAGCTCGCTGTGCATGTACCCGATCTACGCCTACGGCAGCGAGGAGCAGAAAAAGCACTACCTGCCGCGGATGTCGGCCGGCGAAGTGATCGGCTGCTTCGGCCTGACCGAGCCGCACGGCGGTTCCGATCCGGCGAACATGAAGACCCACGCGAAGAAGGATGGCGGCGACTGGGTCATCAACGGCGCCAAGATGTGGATCACCAACGGCAACCTGGCGCACATCGCGATCGTGTGGGCACAGACCGAGGACGGCATCCAGGGCTTCGTGGTGCCGACCGATACGGCCGGCTTCAAGGCGCAGGAAATCCACAAGAAGATGAGCCTGCGCGCCTCGGTCACCAGCGCGCTGTTCTTCGACAACGTGCGCGTGCCGGACAGCGCGCGACTGCCCAACGTGAAAGGCCTGAAGGGGCCGCTGGGCTGCCTCACGCAGGCGCGCTACGGCATCACCTGGGGTCCGATCGGCGCCGCGCAGGCCTGCCTCAAGGAAGTGCTCGACTACACGAAGGAGCGCATCCTGTTCGGCAGCCGCTCGCCTCCAACCAGGCGGTGCAGCTGAAGATGGCCGACATGGCCCGGCGCATCACCACCGCGCAGTTGCTGTCGCTGCAGCTGGGCCGGCTGAAGGATGCCGGCAAGATGCAGCCGACCCAGGTCTCGCTGGCCAAGTGGAACAACTGCCGCATGGCGATCGACATCGCGCGGCAGTGCCGCGACATCCTCGGCGGCGCCGGCATCACCACCGAGCACGGCGCGATCCGCCACGCGCTGAACCTGGAATCGGTGATCACCTATGAAGGCACCGAGACCGTGCATGAGCTGGTGGTGGGCCGCGAGCTGACCGGCATCAACGCATTCTGAAAGGGGCGTGGCGCGCATGGACTCCGATTCGCTGCGCATCGAAACCGATCGACTGATCCTGCGCCCGCCCGCAGGCGGAGGATTTCGACGCCTACGCGGCGAACATGGCCGACGCCGAGGCGGCGCAGTTCATCGGTGGCCAACAATCGCGCGCCGCCGCCTGGCGCGGTTTCCTGACCATGGCGGGCGCCTGGTCGATCCAGGGCTTCGCGATGTTCTCGGTGATCGAGAAAAGCAGCGGCCAATGGATCGGTCGGCTCGGGCCATGGCATCCGGCCGACTGGCCCGGCACCGAGGTGGGCTGGGGCCTGGCACGCAGCGCCTGGGGCAAGGGCTACGCGCTGGAAGGCTGCATCGCCGCGATCGACTGGACGTTCGACCGGCTGGGCTGGGACGAGATGATCCATTCCATCCATCCGGACAACCATGCCTCGCAGGCGCTGGCGCAGCGGCTCGGTTCGACGTGCCGCGGTCCGGGCAAGCTGCCTGCGCCGTACGAAGATTCGCCCACCGAAATCTGGGCGCAGACGCGCGAGCAATGGCGCCGGCGCCGCGCGCAGCCATGACGGTATCCATCCACGTCGAGACGGCGGCGGCCTTGCATGACGTGCTTGCGGTGGCGGGGCCGGATCTGCAGCGCCATTGCCGCGATCCGTGGGTGGTGATCGGCAGCGCCGCGGCGCACCTGGCCGGTGCCGACGTGACGGTGGCCGACCTCGATGTGCTGACCAGTGTGCGTGATGCGGACACCCTGATCGGGCAGTGGCGGGCGCGGCTGGACGTAGACCCATGCGCCGGCCGGCGCGGAGCGTTTCCGCTCGCGTTTCGCCCGCTTTCGTTTTCCCCGGCTGCCGGTGGAGGTGATGGGCGGTCTCGAACTTTGTCGGCGAGCGCGGTTGGGCGCCGGTGCGGATCGGCGAAGTCGTCACGTGCGACGTGGCCGGTATCGCGGTGCCGATTCCCGCGGTGGCGGAGCAGATACGCATACTGGAAAGTTTCGGACGTCCAAAAGATCTTCAGCGCGCGGCATTGCTGAAGCACTTGAGCGAGGAGCGGCAATGATCACCATCTACGGCATGCGCGCCTCCGGCAACTGCTACAAGCTGCAGCTGCTGCTCGACCAGTTGGGTCGCGAGTATCGCTGGGTGGACGTGGACAGCGCCCATGGCGCCACGCGCACGCCGGAATATCTGGCGAAGAATCCGAACGGCAAGGTGCCGCTGCTGGAACTGGACGATGGCCGCCGGCTGGCCGAGTCCGGCGCGATCCTGTGCTATCTGGCGGAAGGCACGCCGTTCCTGCCGGCAGACCACTGGTTGCGGGCGCAGACGTTGCAATGGATGTTCTTCGAGCAATACAGCCACGAGCCGTGCATCGCGGTGGCGCGCTTCATCCGCGGCTGGCTGCCGCACGATCATCCGCGCCAGGCCGAAGTGCCGGCACTGCTGCAGAAAGGCGTGCAGGCACTCTCAGTGATGGAGCAGCATCTGGCCGGGCGCGACTGGTTCGTCGGCGACAGCTATGGCCTTGCCGACATCGCGTTGTATGCGTATACCCATTGTGCCGGCGATGGCGGCTTCGAGTTATCCACGTTCCCGAATATTTGCGCGTGGCTGGGCCGCGTGACAGGCTCAACCCGGCCACACCCCGATGCAATCGTTGACCTTGCGTTGCAAAATCCTCTCCCGACCTTGCCGATAAACATCATGTCCATTCCGTTTGCCCTCAGCGCTCGCCACAAGGGTTTCAACCGTGCCGAGATCGTCGACCAGAACTTCATCGAGTTCGTGCAGCTGTGGCAGGGCGACGTGCGCGCCGCGCCGCGCGACAGCGAGGCGGTGCTGCCGGGCAGTGCGCTGGATGCACGCGGTTTCCGCGAGCTGCTGGAATCGCAGCTGATCTCGCGCCACCTCGACCTGATGGCGCGCGTGCTGCGCGTGCAGAACAAGGTGTTCTACACGATCGGTTCCAGCGGGCACGAGGGCAACGCGATGGTGGCGCGGCTGGCCCGGCACACCGATCCGGCGTTCCTGCATTACCGCTCCGGCGGCTTCATGGCCGAGCGCTTCCGCAAGATTCCCGGCATGGACCCAGTGTCGATTCGGCGCTGAGCTTCGCCGCCAGCAAGGACGATCCCGGCCTCCGGCGGCCGCCACAAGGTATGGGGCAGCAAGCCGTTGTGGGTGCTGCCGCAGACCTCGACGATCGCCTCGCACCTGCCCAAGGCGCTGGGCACCGCGGTGGCGATCGAGCAGGCGCGCCGCATCGGCCACCAGCTGCCGATTCCCGACGACAGCATCACGATCTGCTCGTTCGGCGACGCCTCCAGCAACCACGCCACCGCGCAGACCGCGTTCAACACCGCGGCGTGGACGGCGTACCAGAAGCTGCCGGCGCCGGTGCTGTTCGTGTGCGAGGACAACGGCATCGGCATCTCGGTGAAGACGCCGAGCGGCTGGATCGCGAACAACTACCAGCATCGTGCCAATCTCGATTATTTCTTCGCCGACGGCCTCGACCTGGCCGAAGGCTACGCCCAGGTGCAGCGCGCGGTGGAACATTGCCGCACGACGCGCCGGCCGACCTTCCTGCATCTGAAGACCACCCGCGTGATGGGCCACGCCGGCACCGATTTCGAGATCGAGTGGCGCAGCATCGAGGAACTGTTTGCGGTCGAGTGCTCCGACCCGCTGCTGCGCTCGGCCGGCATCGCGCTGGAGTCGGGCCTGTACTCGAAGGACGAGCTGCTGAACCTGTACGAGGCCACCCGCAAGCGCTGCTTCGCCGCCGCCGAGGATGCGGATTCGCGCCATCGGCTGACCTCGCTGGACGACGTGATGGCTCCGCTGGCGCCGTACACGCCGGCCGCAGTGAAGGCCGAGGCCACGCGGGCGGATTACGCCGACAAGCGCCTGGCCGTGTTCGGCGGCGAGGCCAAGCTGCCGGAAAACCTGCCGCCGCGACACATGGCCATCCAGATCGGCCAGGCGCTGCACGACCTGCTGGCGAAGTATCCCGAGGCGCTGCTGTTCGGCGAGGACGTGGCGCAGAAGGGTGGCGTGTACACCGTCACCAAGGGGCTGAACAAGACCTTCAAGGGCAGCCGCGTGTTCAACACGCTGCTGGACGAGACGATGATCCTGGGCCTGGCCCAGGGTTACGCGAACATGGGCATGCTGCCGCTGCCGGAGATCCAGTACCTGGCGTATTTCCACAACGCCTGCGACCAGATCCGCGGCGAGGCGGCGTCGCTGCAGTTCTTCTCCAACGGCCAGTACCGCAACCCGATGGTGATGCGCGTCGCCTCGCTGGGCTACCAGAAGGGTTTCGGCGGCCACTTCCACAACGACAACTCGATCACCGCGCTGCGCGACATCCCCGGCCTGGTGGTCGGCTGCCCCAGCCGCGGCGACGACGCGGCGATGATGCTGCGCACGCTGATGGCGCTGGCGAAAGTGGACGGCCGCGTGTGCGCCTTCCTCGAACCGATCGCGCTGTACATGACCAAGGACCTGTACGAGGCCGGCGATGGCCAGTGGCAGTTCGACTATCCGGCGCTGGACCAGGCGATGACGCTGGGCGAGGGCCGCATCTACAACGAGGCGGCGAACGACCTGGTGGTGTTCACCTTCGGCAACGGTGTGCCGATGGCGCTGCGCGCCGCGCGCACGATCGAAAAGGACCTGGGCTGGCAGGTGCGCGTGGTCGACCTGCGCTGGCTGGCGCCGCTCAACGATGCCTTCATCGCGGCGCAGGCGAAGACCGCCAAACGCATCCTGGTACTGGACGAGGGGCGCAAGAGCGCCGGCGTGGGCGAGGGCGTGATCACCGCGATCGTCGAAGGCGGCTGCGGCGCCACGCCACTACGGCGCGTGGTCGGTGCCGACACGTTCACGCCGCTGGCGGGTGCCGCCCTGCTGGTGCTTCCGGGCGAAGCCGACGTGGTGGCAGCGGCAAGCACGCTGGCCGGGCGCTGAGCGCAGATTCCTGGCCGCGGCTGGCTCAGTTGTCGCGCTCGCGCTTTTCCACCACGTGCAACCGTGGGCCGCGGGGCGGCGCCGAGCCTCTTCGGGCGCCACGGTATCGGCGTAAAGGCATGCCCGGTTGCGGCCGTTGAGTTTGGCGTCGTACATGGCCTGGTCGGCTCGGTCGACCAGCGATGCCACGTCATCGCCATCCTGCCGCATGGCCACGCCGACGCTGATGCTCAGCAGCAGCGAGTCGGCAGCCGCGGGAATCTCCAGCCGGTGTACGCGTCGGCACAGGCGGGTCGCCACATGCATGGCCTGCTGTGCCTGGGCCCCATCGAGCAGGGCGACAAACTCCTCGCCACCGTAGCGGCCGAGCAGGTCGGTCGGTCGCAGTTCGGTGAGCAGGGCCTCGGCCACGGCGACGAGGGCACGGTCGCCGGCGTTGTGGCCGTGGCGATCGTTCAGCAGCTTGAAGTGATCCAGGTCGAGGAACAGCAGGGCGATCGGCTGCGGCGGGCTTCTCGACAGCAGGGCGCCCGCACGCTCGGCCCAGGCGCGCCGGTTGAGCACGTTGGTGAGCGCGTCGCGGTCAGCCAGCACCCGCACCATGTCGCGGTCGTGGCGCAGCTTCAGCGCGCGGTCGGCCAGCCCCAGCGACAGCACGATCGCCTCGAACGCGCCGGCGGCCAGGCTGGCGTCGTTGAGCCAGTCCAGTTGCGGCAACGCGCCACCAATCTGGGCGCTGGTCAACGCGGTGAGCAGCAGCAGTGGAGTCCAGCCGGCCAGGAAAAACCAGGCCTGGCGCGAGCCGCGGGCAGCGGCGACGACGGCGGCCAGCAGCAGCAGGGCGGCGCCGATCACCAGCAGCGGGTTGAGCAGGATTTGCGCCACGTCCACCAGCAACGTGATCTGGCTGCTGCGCATCAGCATCAGCTGGATCATGCCCACGGCCAACGCCATGATCGGCACCCGCAGCAACGGCGCGTAACGCTGCAATTCGCAGAACCGCACCATGAACAGCGAGGCGAATGCGACCGACAGCGCCACCGCTGCCGAGCCGGCCATCACGGCGTGCCCGGACAGCCATGCCCACTCCATCGGATGGAACAGGAACCCGGTCTGTATGCCCTGGATCAGGGCGTAACTGAGGATGTAGCCGGCGTACCAGGCATAGGTGGCGTCGCGCAACATCAATGCGAAGCACAGCGCCATCAGCACCATCGCCAGCATCGCGGCGAAACACGCACTGGCGAACACCAGCCATTGCGCGTCCTGCACCGCGTATTCCGCCGTAGGTTGCAGGTGGAAACGTACCGGAGCGGCCAGCGTCGCCAGAGGCTCGAACTTCAGCAGGATCGGTGCCGATGCCGCCGTGTCGGCCGGCATGTTCCACGCCAGCCTGCCGTGGCCGTGGGGCGCTGCACTGAAGTCGTCCAGCGCCAGCGATTGGGATTGGCTGCCGGCGTAGATGGTGACCGTGCCCAACGTGGCCGGATAGATCGTCAGCACGCGCGGGGCATGGTCCCAGGGCGGCTGGGGCGCCAGCACCACCCAGCTGCCGCCGTCGCTCTGCGGGAAGCGCTGCAGCAAGGCAGGGTCGAAACTTTTCAGCAGGCCGGCGCGGTACTCGTCCAGCACGAGTTGCGGCGTATCGCCGATGCGCGCGTTGCGCCAGGCACCGTTCAATGGCGTGGACGCATGGGCTGCACCCAGCCCAAGCCACAGCCAGACGAGCAGGACGCCGAGCCACGACCGCCCGGGACGGCCTGGTGCCGGTATTGTGATCAGCTTCTCCATCAGCCTCTCCCCGCCCTGTCAGACTCTTGCAGGATTGCAAGCGCGCGACGTGTTTACCTGCCAGCCCGCGACTTTCGTGACCAGCGCACTTTCCGTGCCCGGTGGTCCTCCCGAAACATCACCGCCACGTGCTTCGCGGCGAATGTAACGCTTGAACGTGCCTTTCTTCCCAGTCCGTGTCAAGCACGGGCCGTGCCACCGCGGTTGGCCGGCACACAGGGCCTTGGCAGGCGCCGTTCGCGGACATCAGCTGGTGGCGGCGTTGAGTCGCCGGAGCGGCTGAAGTGGTTCAATCCGGACACATGGTGTCAGTACCCGGCGATCGCGGCCGGGTTTCAGCCTGGCCGGCGTGCGCCCAGCAGGATCAGCACTTCCTGCGCACTGCGGATGCGTTCGGTGGCGCCGGGCAGGTCGAGGATCACCTTCAGCTTGTCCTGGCCGTCCAGCTTGTACACGCGCGGCAATTGCTGGATCAGCTTGATGATCGCCATCGGGTCGATTTCGGGCTTCTCGCGGAAGATGATGCGGCCGCCGTTGGCGCCGAAGTCGAGCTTGCGGATGCCGAGCGGAGTGGCCATGAGCTTCAGGCTGGCGACCGCGAACAGTTGCTTGGCGGGGTCCGGCAACAGGCCGAACCGGTCGATCATTTCCACCTGCAGGTCGCGCAGTTCGTCCTCGCTGCGTGCGCTGGCAATGCGCTTGTACAGGGTCAGGCGCGTGGTGACGTCGGGCAGGTAGTCGTCGGGAATCAGCGCCGGCAGGTGCAGCTCGACTTCGGTTTCGTGCTCGCGAGCTCAGGTCGAAGTCCGGCACCTTGCCCGACTTCAGCGCGCGCACGGCGCGGTCGAGCATTTCGGTGTACAGCCCGAAGCCGATCTCCTGGATCTGGCCGGATTGCTCGTCGCCGAGCAACTCGCCGGCGCCGCGGATTTCCAGGTCGTGCGTGGCCAGGGTGAAACCGGCGCCGAGTTCTTCCAGCGAGGCCAGCGCTTCGAGGCGCTTCTGCGCATCGGCGGTGATCGACTTGCGGTCGGGCACGACGAGATAGGCATACGCGCGGTGATGCGAACGGCCGACGCGGCCGCGCAGCTGGTGCAGCTGCGCCAGGCCGAAGCGGTCGGCGCGGTTGATGATGATGGTGTTGGCGGTCGGCATGTCGATGCCGGTTTCGATGATCGTGGTGCACACCAGCACGTTGAAGCGCTGGCGGTGGAAATCCGCCATCACGCCTTCCAGTTCGCGTTCGGGCATCTGGCCGTGGGCGATGCGGATGCGCGCGTCGGGCACCAGTTCTTCCAGCTCGCGCACGGTGCGCTCGATGCTCTCCACCTCGTTGTGCAGGAAGTACACCTGGCCGCCGCGCGACAGCTCGCGCTGCAGCGCCTCGCGGATCGTCGCCGGGTCCCACGCCGAGATGAAGGTGCGCACGGCGGTACGGTGCGCCGGCGGCGTGGCGATGATCGACAGGTCGCGCAGGCCGGCCATCGCCATGTTCAGCGTGCGCGGGATCGGCGTGGCGGTCAGCGTCAGCAGGTCGACTTCGGCGCGCAGCTTCTTCAGCTGCTCCTTCTGGCGCACGCCGAAGCGCTGTTCCTCGTCGACGATGACCAGGCCGAGATCCTTGAACTTGACGTCCGGCTGCAGCAGCTTGTGCGTGCCGACGATCACGTCGATCTGGCCGTCGGCGAGGCGCTTCAGCGCCTCGTTCACTTCCTTGGTCGACTTGAAGCGCGACAGCACGTCGACGCGCACCGGCCAGTCGGCGAAGCGGTCGGCGAAATTGCGGTAGTGCTGCTGGGCGAGCAGGGTGGTCGGCACCAGCACGGCGACCTGCTTGCCGGCGGTGGCGGTGGCGAACGCGGCGCGCAGCGCGACTTCGGTCTTGCCGAAGCCGACGTCGCCGCAGATCACCCGATCCATCGCGCGCGGTGCGGCGAGATCGGCGAGCACCGCTTCGATCGCGGTTTCCTGGTCGGGCGTTTCCTCGAACGGGAACGTGCTGCCGAATTCCTCCACCAGCTGGCGGTCGATCGGCATCGACTCGCCGCCGCGTGCCTCGCGCTGCGCGTAGATCGCCAGCAGTTCGGCGGCGACGTCGCGCACTTTCTCGGCGGCCTTCCTGCGTGCGCGTTCCCATGCATCGCCGCCGAGCGAATGCAGCGGCGCCAGTTCCGGCGCGGTGCCGGAGTAGCGGCTGACCAGGCGCAGCTGCGCGACCGGCACGTAGAGCTTGTCGCCCTTGGCGTATTCGATGGTGAGGAACTCGCCGTCCATGCCGCCGACGTCCATCGAGAGCAGGCCCTGGTAGCGGCCGACGCCATGATCGACGTGCACGATCGGCGCACCGAGCGTGAGCTCGGTGAGATCGCGGATGATGCTTTCCGGATCGCGCGCGGCGCCGCGGCGGCGCTTGCGGTCGCGCTCGCTGCGCACGCGCTCGCCGTAGAGCTCGCGTTCGGTGAGCACGGTGAGGGCGGGTCTGGTCAGCGCGAAGCCTTGTTCGAGGCCGGCGACGGTGATCGCGAATTTGACTTCCTCCCCTGCTTGCCCCACAGGGACTTCCTCCGGTCGCAGGGGGCGGAGAAAATCGGACCAGCCTTCGACGTTCTGCGGCTTCAGCCCCGCCGTCGCCAGCGTCTCGATCAACGCCTCGCGCCGCCCCGCCGAATCCGCGGCGATCAGCACGCGGCCCGGATAGCTGGCCAGGAAATGCCGCAGCGACGTCGCCCGGCTCCTCGCCCTTGCGATTGAGCGGCAGCTCCGGCGCCGGCTGCGTGCCGATGTCCACGGCGTGTTCGTGGCCGGCATCGACCACTTCCACGCGCAGCCGCTTGTTGAACTGTTCGCGCAATTGTTCCGGCGGCAGATACAGCTCGGCCGGCGGCAGGACCGGGCGTTCGATGTCGTGGGCGCGCTGGTCGTAGCGTTCGCTGGTCTGCGTCCAGAACTGGTCGGCCGCTTCGCGCGCGCCTTCGCCGAGCACGAACAGCGCGTCGTCGGCGAGGTAGTCGAACAGCGTGGCGGTCTGTTCGAAGAACAGCGGCAGGTAATACTCGATGCCGCCGGGCGTGACGCCTTCCTTCATGTCCTGGTACAGCGGGCAGCGGCGCACGTCGATCGGGAAGCGCTCGCGCAGGTTGTTGCGGAACTCCTTCGCCGCTTCGTCGGTCAGCGGAAACTCGCGCGCGGGCAGCAGTTCGACCTTGTCCACCTGCTGCTGCGAGCGCTGGGTTTCCGGATCGAAGCTGCGGATCGATTCCATCTCGTCGTCGAACAGCTCGATGCGGTACGGCTCGGCGCTGCCCATCGGGAAGATGTCGAGCAGCGCGCCGCGCACGGCGAAGTCGCCCGGCTCGGCCACCTGCGGCACGTGGCGGTAGCCGGAGGCTTCGAGCCGGCGCTGCTCGGCTGGCGAGGTCGAGTTTCTGCCGCTTGCGCCAGCACCAGCCCGGAGCCGGTGATGTGCGCGCGCGGCGCGATGCGCTGCATCAGCGTGGCGACCGGCACCACCAGCACGCCGCGCTTCACGCCGGGCAGCCGGTACAGCGTGGCGATGCGCTGCGAGACGATTTCCGGATGCGGGCTGAACACGTCGTAGGGCAGGGTTTCCCAGTCCGGAAAATGCAGCACCGGCAGGCCGCCGGCGAAGATCTTCAGCTCCGCTTCCAGCGCCTGCGCGCGCTGGGTGTCGCGCGCCACCGCGACCAGCAGGCCATCGTGCGTGCGCGCCGCCTCGGCGATCAGCAGCGCCCGCGCGGAGCCGTGCGGCGGCGTCCAGTAGCGGCGTTGCTTCGGGGTGGTCGGCAGGGGCGGGTGCTTGATCAGGCTGGACATAGGGGACGCATGTGTATGGCGCCGTCATCGAGCCGCGCCGGGGAAAGCGGACAAGTGTAACGCGACAGCCCCGGCGGGCCGGGGCTGTCTGCATGCAGGGTGGCGATCAGAGCTTCAGCGTGATCTGCGCCGTGCCCGGCTCGTCCGGCATCATCCGCTGGACGAAGCCCAGCTCCCGGCACAGTTGCAGCATCGGCCGGTTCTCCAGCAGCACGTAACCCCATAGCTCGGCCAGCTGGCGGCGGCGGCAGTCGTCGACCAGCCGCTGCATCAGCAACGCGCCGAGTCCGCGACGGCTCCAGTCCTGCTCCACCAGCACCGAGAACTCGGCGCTGTCGGTGGCCTCGTCGACGTAGATCCGGCCCACGCCACGCATCTCGGCCGGATGCTCCGATTCGTCCATCAGCACATAGGCGGTCTCGAGCGTCGGGTCGATGCGGCACAGACGCTGCGCCATCGGCGCAGGCAGTTCGGACATCGCATGCAGGAAGCGGCGACGGATATCCTCCGGCGACAGCCGGGTGAAGCAGCGCTGCATCGCGGCCACGTCGCCCGGCTCGATCGCGCGCAAGCATCAGCTCGCGTCCGTCCTGGGTGCATACCTGTTCGCCATGCGGCAACGGCGCCACACGCGGTCGCGCGAAGCGTTCGCTGCTGCGCGGCGGCAACGGGGCGTAGCGGGACGGTGCGGAGAAGTCGATGGCAGGGATCATGGCAATTCCATACTTTTGCGTATTGTGTGCGCCGCAGCATGAATTTTCAATGACGGGCGCTGTGGTGAGCTGTCACATGGCTTTACACCTTGGTGACGCGCCGTCAACCGCATGTTGCAGCACGGAATATCGCGACGTGGCAGACAGGAGCCGTGTGTCCCCGCACAATGCGGGCTGGACGCTTCCGGAGCATGGCATGACCCGTAAACCAGCCCGCGGCCTCACCGCGGCCCAACTGCAGGCGCTCTGCGGCCACTGGCCCGGCGTCACGCGCGATACCAAATGGGGTGTCGACATGGTGTTCAGCGTGGGCGGCAAGATGTTCGCGGTGATGCCGTCGGACGGCAGCGAGGGCGGGCGGTTGTCGTTCAAGGTGGACGACGATCGTTTCCTCGCGCTCACCGACCAGCCCGGTATCATCCCGGCGCCCTACCTGGCGCGCGCGCACTGGATCTCGATCACCGAACCGCAGCGTTTTGCCACGACCGAGCTGGAGACATTCATCCTGGACGCGTACGGCTTGATCCGCGCGAAGCTGACGAAAAAACTGCAGGCCGAACTGGGCCCGTTGCCGACACTCCGGGCAGGCGAAAAATGAAACAGCATCTCGGCGCATTGGCGCTGCTGGTCGCCGACTATGACGAAGCGATTGCCTGGTACACCCGCGCGCTCGGCTTTGAGCTGGTCGAAGACACCGACATGGGCGAGGGCAAGCGCTGGGTGCTGCTGGCGCCGCCGGGTTCCAGCGAAACCCGCTTGCTGCTGGCCAAGGCGAAAGGCGACGAACAGGCTTCGCGCATCGGCAACCAGACCGGCGGCCGCGTGTTCCTGCTGCTCCACACCGACGACTTCCAGCGCGACTGGCAACGCATGCGCGCCGCTGGCGTGCACTTTCGCGAAGAGCCGCGCCATGAAGCCTACGGCACGGTGGCGGTGTTCGAGGATTTGTACGGCAATGGCTGGGACCTGCTGGAACTGAAGCGCTGAGGCGTTACCAGATCAGATCGTCCGGCACCTCGAACTGCTTGTAGTACTCGTCGTCCGCATCGTTGCCGCTGCCGGTTTCGGCACGACCGTGGTCAAGCACGATCATCGTCGCATCGCGCATGTACACCTTGTCGGCCGCCGCGCGCGGCAACAGCTCGTAACCCTCGCCGTGGCGCACGATCACCAGCGTGCCAGCGGCCAACTGCGCGCGCAGCGGCTCGTTCACCAGCACGTCCCTGATCCTCTCGCCGTCGGTGAAGCGATAGGCAATCTCGCCCTCACGCTTCACTTTGTGCGCCTCGACGATCTGGTGCACCTGCCCGCGTGCCTCGTGGGCTCGCGTCTGCGCATTGCGCTCCGCTGCCAGCGCGCGATCACGCTCGGCCTTTTCCGCCTGCAACCGTTGCGCCTCGACCTGCTCGGCGCTTGGTGGTGCAGGCGCCTTGCCCTTGTGCTTCTTCGCCTGCTCGCGCACGACCTGGGCCGCCTTGGCCTTGTTGACCAGGCCGGCTTTGAGGAGTTGTTCTTGCAGGGGATTGCGCATGGATATGGATGAGGGTTCGGAACGAAGTGTGGACGGGAAGTGTAGTGCCGGTGCGTTAAATCTCTGCGGGTCAATCCGCATTGTCGGGTTCGAAGAAGCTCCAGCGCACATCGTCGAATTCGGCTTTCATCGCCGCCTCGACGGTGTTGATGGCTTCGATCAGGTTCTGGTTGTCGGCGGTGGGCTGCATGCGCGCCTTCACCGCCACCATCACATCGGGACCCATCTGCAGGGTGATCAGGTTCAGCACGTCGGCGACTTCGGGGCGGTTTTCCAGGAAACTCATCAGCTCCTCGCGCCGACGTGGCTCCATGCCCTGGCCGATCAGCAGTGCCTTGACCTCGATCGCCACCAGCACGGCCACCACGATCAGCAGCACGCCGATCGCGATGGTGCCGGCGGCGTCGAACATCAGGTTGCCGGTGAGCATGGTGGCGCCCACCGCGAGCGCGGCCAGGCACAGGCCGACGAGGGCGGCCAGATCCTCGCCGAAGATCACCAGCAGCTCGCTGGAGCGGGTTTCGCGG
This sequence comes from uncultured Gammaproteobacteria bacterium, assembly GCA_963739815.1. Classification (GTDB taxonomy): domain Bacteria; phylum Pseudomonadota; class Gammaproteobacteria; order Xanthomonadales; family Rhodanobacteraceae; genus Rhodanobacter. Next base: position 1,514,771 of record CAVUBI010000001.1, on the reverse strand, counting down.
AACCATGTCCACAGGTCTTGCGTGCCGCGGGCCTTGTTCACTTCCTGCAGGCAGCCGCGCATCGAGATGCCTTCGACGACGATGCCGAAGACCAGTACGCCCAGTGCCAGCCACGGCCATTTCAGCGGTTCGGGGTTGGCCAGTTTGTGGATGCCTTCGTAGATCGAGAACATGCCGCCCACGCTGAACAGCAGGATCGCGACGAGGAACGACCAGAAGTACAGCGCGCGGCCCCAGCCCAGCGGGAATTCGTCCGACGGCGGGCGTTTGGCCTGGCGGATGCCGAGCAGCAGCAAGCCCTGGTTGCCGCAGTCGGCCAGCGAGTGCACCGCCTCGGCCATCATCGCGCCGGAGCCGGTGACGAAGGCGGCGAACAGCTTGGCCACGAAGATGGCGAAGTTGGCGCCCAGCGCGAGCAGGATGGCCTTGATCGGGTTGGCGGCGTGGCCTGACATGTTCGATTCCTTCGAGATTGGCCGTGAAGTTTAGGTTACCGATGGAAATTCCGGCCACTCCACTGCGCACATCGTGAGGTGGGCCGACACACGGCGCCGCACATGCGGCATGCTGGCGTTTTCATCCCTCCGAGGAGTTGCGCCATGGTGTTACCGGTTTGCCGCAAGGCCACACCCGTGCTGTTTGTCGAAACGATCGCCCCGAGCCTGGCGTTCTGGCGCGACCGGTTGGGTTACACGGTGACGGCGGAGGTGCCGGGCGAGGGCGGGCCGGCGTTCGTGATCCTCGTGGGAAACGGTATCGAACTGATGCTGCAGACCACCGCTTCGCTGGCGGCCGACCCGCATGCGGCGGGGATGGACTGGCGCGGCGATCGCAGTTGCCTGTTCGTCGAGGTGGACGATATCGACGTGCTGGCCGCGGCGCTGGACGGTTGCGAGATCGTGGCGCCGCGCCATGACACGTTCTACGGCGCCACCGAGATCGGCTATCGCGAGCCGGGCGGGCATTTCGTGACGTTCGCCCAATTCCGGCGCTGAGGCGCGCCGGAATTGGGTTGAAGGTATCAGCGGATGCCGACGCCCAGGCCGACGCCGAAGCGGACGTTGTTGCGGCCCTTGTTCATCTCGTCGGCGGTCCATACGTGCGATTGCGCCACGCTGACCAGCGGGAACACGTAGTCGGCCTCGCCGACCTTGCCCGCACGGCTGCCGTTGAGTTTGCCGTCGACCGTCATCAGCGCGCCGGCAGGATAGTCGAGTGGTTCCACGTAGCCGGGCATCACGGCGATGAAACGGCCGCTGCCGCTATCGTTGGCTTTCGGCCGCTGCGAGGAATCCAGCGGATAGGCCAGCAGTTCGATTTCGCTGTGGTCGGCGAACACCTTGACCTGCACGATGCGTCCGCCCCAGATCACCGCGCTGTTGCTGAAATTCTCGGGCGACTGCGCCACCTGGAACGGGGCGGCGGTGACCGCGGCGCCGGTGGTCTTGTAGATGGGCGCCGGGGCGCAGGCGGCCAGCACCAGCAGGGCGGCCGGTGCCGCGAGGCGAATCAACAGGGCGGTGGGACGGGTGCGCATGATCAAGCTCCTGGCAGGCCTTTCGGAGTATCGAGCTTAGCGGCGGCCCGGTGGCCGCGGTAGTCGCGAGGCGGGCAGCGGGCTGGGCGTGTTCAGCTGGCTGCCGGCTTCGTCCAGCAGCCAGTCGAGTTTCACTTCAGCCGGGCGCTCCTGCGCCAGCAGGCTGGACAGGGCGCGCAGCGGCTCGCGCAGCACGTCGTCGAGATTCCACGGCGCGTTGAGGATCACCATGCCCGAACCGTTGAGGCGCAGCGGCGAATCGTCCGGATGCACCAGCAGCTCGGCGCGCAGGATCCGCTTGACCCCGCTGTGCTGCAGCTTGCGCAGGAACGGCTGCACCTGGCTGCGCAACTTGATCGGATACCACACCGCATACACGCCGGTGGGCCAGCGCAGCAGGGCGGATTTCAGTGCCTGCTCGATCTGCTTGTACTCGGCCTCCTGCGCCTCGTACGGCGGGTCGATCAATACCAGGCCGCGTTTTTCCTTCGGCGGCAGCAGGGCTTTCAGGGCTTCGTAGCCGTCGCGGTGGTGCACATGCACTTGCGGGTTGCCGTGGAACAGTTGGCGCAACCTGGCCGCTTCCTCGGTGTGCAGTTCGCACAACTGCGCGCTGTCGCCGGGACGCAGCAGCCGCGCGACCTGCAGCGGCGAGCCGGGGTAATGCTTCAGGCCCTGCTCGTTGCCTTCGCCGCCGAGGATGCTGGCGCGCCAGCGTTGCAGCAGCGGCGGTACTTTTTCGGCCGGATGCAGGCGCGTGATGCCGTCCTTGTGCTCGCTGGTCTTGCGCGCCTCGAAGCCGTCCAGCAGGTAGCTGCCGCTGCCGGCGTGGGTGTCGACGTAGCAGAACGGGGTGGGCTTGGTTTGCAGCGCCTCGATCAGGGCGAGCAGCACGGTGTGCTTCAGGACATCGGCGAAATTGCCGGCGTGATAGGCGTGGCGATAATTCATGGCGGTCACGGCGGGCGGGGTGGCCCAGTATAGATGGGCCACCCGCGCTCATCGCCGTCTCACATACCTTTCCTGCACATCGGCCGGTGCACGCTGCGCCTGTTGCGCTCCTGCAACCCGCCGGGCACCAGGCTCGGCCGTCATCCAGCGCGGAGACTCATCATGACGTTCTCGCCGAAAATCATCACCGCAGCGGTCGCCTTCGGCCTTTGTGTGGCCACTACCGCAGTCAGCGCCCAGGATTCCGGAAGCATGGCGCCGGCAGCGGCCTCCACCAGCATGGGCCACATGGACAAGGGCTCGATGCACCACAAGATGAAGCGTTACAACGACAACGGCAGCATGCACAAGATGCCCGCCACGGTCACCGCGGTCGACAGCAAGACCGGCGTCGTCGAGGTGAACGCGGGCGGGATGTCCCTGCGCGTGCATTTCCCGCCACCTTCGGTGGCTGGTCTGAAGACCGGCGACACGATCACGCTGCACATGGGATACAGCAAATAGTTGGTGGCATGCCAGTTGGCGTGAAGCGGTGATCTGCACAACCCGGCCTCTGACCATTCGCTCTGAGCGTCGCGGGGTCGAAGGGCTGCCCTTCGACTCCGCGACGTCATGCCTGCGCTCAGGGTGAACGGTTGAGGTACCGGGGTCGCTGCGCTCGCGCGTGCTGCCGAGCCGCCGCTGCGACCATTCGCCCAGCCACTGGAGACACATCCAGAGTTGAGACGGGCCTGGACAGCACCTAAGCTGTGCCAATGGATCGATCGTTACGCCATTTCGCACGTACGCCGCACCTCCGGGCGCTGGCGTGGTTGGCGTGGCTGATGCTCGCGCTGACGCCGGCTTACGGCGTGCCGGGCGGGACGATGGGCGATGCCCAGGGCGTGAGTCAAACCTTCACGATGATGCCGATGGCCGATCACGCCGCGCCTGACATGGCGGCGATGACGACCGACTGTTGCCCGGGGCAGTCTCCGCACACCCACGATGCGATGGGCAGTTGCCATTGTGCGGCGACCTGCGCCAGCGTGTTGCCGGTAGTGGCCATGCTGGAACTTGCTCCGGCATCCATGCATGCCATGCCCGTCCCGCACCACGGCACGATGGCGCCCAGTGTCACCCGTTCGCCGCCGTTGCGGCCTCCGCTGCTGCAGACCTCACGACTGACCTGATCCGTCCACGCGCCGGCGCCAGCCGGTGGCCCGTGTGAACGTTGGCCATGACGGATTCCGGCACCGCCGGAACGTGTTGTCTGGAGTTGCACCATGAAACCTGTTGATCCCTCGGTGGCCGCACCGCCGAATCTGTCGCGTCGCCATTTCGTGCAGGGCCTTGCCATGGGCAGCGCGTTTGCCGGCGTCGGGCTGTTGCGCCCGTCACCGCTGTGGGCGCTGACCAGCGCCGGCCAGCCCACCGTGGCGAGCGGCACCGACTTCGCGCTGGACGTGCTGGAAGCGCCGGTCAACTACACCGGTGCGGCGCGTATCGCCACCACGGTCAACGGCGGCGTGCCGGGGCCGGTCCTGCGCATGCGGCAAGGCTCCACCGTCACCCTGCGCGTCACCAACCGCCTGCGCGTACCCACCTCGATCCACTGGCACGGCATCGTGCTGCCGTTCGGGATGGATGGCGTGCCCGGCATCAGTTTTCCCGGCATCGCGCCGGGTGAAACCTTCGTCTACCGCTTCACCCTGCGCCAGTCCGGCACCTACTGGTATCACTCGCACTCGGGCTTCCAGGAACAGACCGGGCTTTACGGAGCGATGGTGATCGAGCCGGACGGGCCCGAACGTCATCCGGCCGATCGCGACTATGTGGTGATGCTGAGCGACTGGACCGACGAGGATCCCGCGCGCATCTACGCGAAGCTGAAGAAGCAGGGCGACTACTACAACCTGGCCCGGCCCGACGTGGTCGACTTCATGCGCGACGCGCGGCGTGACGGCGCCGGCGCGGCGCTGGCGCAGCGGCGCATGTGGAACCGGATGCGGATGAGCCCCAGCGACCTGGGCGACGTGTCGGGTCTCACCTATACCTACCTGATGAACGGCACCGCGCCGGCCGGCAACTGGACCGGGCTGTTCCGTGCCGGCGAGAAGATCCGCCTGCGCTTCATCAACGGCTCCGCTTCGACGATCTTCGACGTGCGCATCCCGGGTCTGAAAATGACCGTGGTCAGCGCCGACGGGCAGGAGGTGGAGCCGGTGGCGATCGACGAATTCCGCATCGCGGTGGCCGAGACGTATGACGTGATCGTCGAACCCGGGGACGAGCGCGCCTACACGGTATTCGCGCAGTCGATCGACCGCAGCGGCTACGCGCGCGGCACGCTGGCGCCGCGAACCGGCATGCAGGCGGAGGTGCCCGCGCCCGATCCGCGCGTATGGCTCGACATGCGGGACATGATGGGCGGGATGCCTGCGGGACACGACATGCACGGCATGGACCACGGCGCCACCAACGGCATGGCGATGGGCGCGGCGCCGGTGGTTCGCCACGCGCGTACGGAATACGGTCCCGGTGTCGACATGCGCGTGGATACGCCGCGCACCAACCTGGACGATCCGGGTGTCGGCCTGCGCGACAACGGTCGCCGCGTGCTGACCTATGCCGATCTGCACAGCGTCGGCGGACCGGTCGACGCACGCGAGCCCGGCCGCGAAATCGAATTGCACCTGACCGGCAACATGGAACGCTTCATGTGGTCGTTCGACGGCGTGAAGTTCTCCGATGCGAAGCCCGTCCACTTCAACACCGGCGAGCGGCTGCGCATCGTGCTGGTCAACGACACCATGATGAATCACCCGATCCACCTGCACGGCATGTGGAGCGACCTGGAGAATCCGCAGGGGCGATTCCAGGTGCGCAAGCACACCATCAACGTGCAGCCGGCGCAGCGCATCAGTTACGCGGTAACCGCCGATGCGCCGGGCCGCTGGGCGTACCACTGCCACATGCTCTACCACATGGAGGCGGGCATGATGCGCGAGGTGGTGGTGTCATGAGGATGCCTGTCAGTCGCTCAGCCGCTCCCCGTTCGCGCATGCTGGCGGCCACCTTGTTGCTGGCCCTGCCGCTGCTGGCGGCGGCACGAGGTACGGGGCCAGCCACTCCGCAGCACACGCAGGGGGCTTCGCAGGCGACAGCGTCAAGTACGGATCGCCATGCGACGCACGGCACGAAACTGCCTGCGTCGGAGCCGGTCGTGGATCATGCCCATGGTTCGGTGGGCGCGTCCGCCATGCCGGTGCAGCCCATGCATGGCAACCATGTCGCACGTGAACCGCGCAGCCCGGATTACTCCGACGGCATCGGCCGCGGCCGCATGCCGGGCATGCACATGCTCGACAATCAGCCGCTGGCGATGCTGCGGGTCGACCAACTGGAGGCGACCCACGGCCGCCACGCGACCGGCCAGGCTTGGGCCGCGCAGGGCTGGTACGGCAATGACGGCGACAAGCTGTGGTTGCGCAGCGAAGGCGAACGGAGCCGCGGCCGCACGGATCACGGCCACCTCGAATTGCTGTGGAGTCATGCCGTCGCGCCGTTCTGGGATACCCGGCTCGGCGTGCGCCAGGACGTCGGCCACGGACCGCAGCGGCGATGGATCGCGTTCGGCGTCCAGGGCCTGGCGCCGTACTGGTTCGAGCTGGAGGCCACCGTCTATGCGGGTACGTCGGGTCGTACCGCCGCACGTTTGCGCGCCGAGTACGAACTGCTGCTCACGCAGCGGCTGATCCTGCAGCCGGAGTTCGAGCTGAACCTGCACGGACGCAACGATGCCGCCGCTCGTACCGGCCGCGGCCTTTCCGATACACGATTGGGCCTGCGTCTGCGCTACGAGATCCGGCGGGAATTCGCGCCGTATATCGGCGTAGTGTGGACGCAGCGTCATGGTGTCACCGCCGACTATGCGCGCCAGGATGGCGAGCCGGCGATGGATCGCCAGTTCGTGGCCGGCGTACGCTTCTGGTTCTGAGGCACGCGAACGCGTCATTTTGCAGAACACGGGACAGGTTGCCATCGGTTTCGGATTTTCCCGAGGAGGGCCGCATGAAAACATCCGTCATCATCGTCGTCACCGTCGTGGCCACGCTCGCCGTCGCCGCGCTTGCGGCCGGCGTCTTCATCCATTCCGGCGTGTACGACATCGGTGCCGACAGTCACCACACGAAGCCCGTTTACGCGTTGATGCAGACGCTGCGCGAGCGTTCGATCGAGCGTCACGCGAAGGACCTCGCCGTGCCGAACCTCGACGACCCGCAGCTGATCCTGAAGGGTGCGGGCCAGTACGCGGCGATGTGCACCGGCTGTCACCTGGCGCCAGGCATGGCCGAGAACGAGATGCGCCCGGGCCTGTACCCGAAGCCGCCGCAACTGGCGAAGTTCCGGCCCGATCCGCACGAGGCGTTCTGGGTGATCAAGCACGGCATCAAGATGAGCGCGATGCCGGCGTGGGGATCCAGTCATGACGACGCCACGATCTGGAGCATGGTGGCGTTCCTGCAGAAAATGCCCGGCATGACGCCGGCGCAATACAAGGACATCGTGGCCAAGGCGCCGCCGGACGAAGACATGGAGATGGACATGACCGGCCACGACCACGACCACGGTGAGACGGAACACCACCACGACCACTGACGGCATCGGCGATCGCGCCGGGCCAAGATCATCCACACCGTTACCCGGAGTTATTCATGAAGATGAAACCGTGGTTGTCCCGCATGAGTCTCGCCATCCTGTTGGCCGCAGCGCTCCCTTCGCTGGCGTGGGCCGCGAAGGTGGCCGATGTCTACAGCGATCCGTCCTGCGGCTGCTGCGGCGCATGGGTCGACTACATGCGTGCGCAGGGCTACACCGTCACCGAGCACAAGGACCAGCCGATGGCGGCGGTGAAGGCGCGGTTTGGCGTGCCGGCCACGGCAACGTCCTGTCACACGGCGCTGATCGACGGCTACCTGGTCGAAGGGCATGTGCCGGTGGAAGACATCCGCCGCCTGCTCGCCGAGCGGCCGAACGCCCTCGGCCTGGCGGCGCCCGGCATGCCGATGGGGTCGCCCGGCATGGAGATGGGCACGCCCGAACGCTATGACGTGGTGCTGATCGGCCGCGACGGCTCGACCCGCGTCTATGCGACCCACGGCCCCGGCGCCTGAGCAACGCCGGCGCGTCGTTCGCGCCCGTGGGAAGTCGGGAATGACGTTGCGCCAGTTAGACGGCAACCATCAGCGGCCGCCGATACGGCGGCGGACATGGCCGCGGGCATTCAATCCGCGGCTTCATGCGATGCGCCACCGCCCGTCACCTGGGGATGGCGCGCCGAACGCAGGTCATGTTCGAGGCTGAAACAGAAGCCGAAGTAACGGTCGAGCGAGTGGTCGGGGTGGAACGGAATCACGCAACTGCGGTGCGGGTTCTCCCAGCGGTCCCGCATGACATAACCCATCGCTTTCAGGCCGTCGACAAATTCACGCTCCGCGGTGATCCGGTACGGACAGCAGGCCGTGCCCATGTTCTGTACCGTGAAATAGGAAGCGGACGTGTGGATCGGCACGGAGTTCAGCAGCAGGTGTCCGGGCAGCTGCCGCAGGCCATCCAGCAGGTCGGCGAGCGTGTAGTCGAGGTACTGCAGCGACCCCGCCGCGAACAGGATATCGACGCCATCGGCGTCATGGCGGCTCCTGGTGAACGTCAAACTCCGGAGTGCATCGTGAGTTTCGGCCCAGGCCATGCCGGCGCTGACTACGGCGGGGACGTCGAGTACGCGCCAGCGGATTGTCTGCGGATAGCGCAGGTAGCGTTGATAGGCGTAATAGGCGACGCCGATGTGGCCACCCAGGTCGAAGACCGACGTGCTGCCGGTCTCGAACAGTTTGGATAGCCACAGCATGGCCGGGTAGTCGTTGATGCCGACGCGGCGGGTGCGTTCCCGATAGAGATCGGCGGAGGGCTGATTGTCGTAACCCAGCGGACGGGTGCGTTCTACGCTTGCCTGGGCGTCGGTGAAGTTGGAAAAAACGCCGCGATAAAGGTTGTTCGCCAGCGAGGTATGCGCAAAAAAAAGACGGTCGTACCGAGCTTCGCGCCATTGCCGGATGCCGTGCAAATCAGCGAGACGTTGCCCGAAAGTGCGGGTGGCTGGCCGTCTACTCATGCCGGCCGCCTAACCCGCCACGGTTTCGACGCGTACGTCGGTGACCAGGGACCATCGACCGATGATGAGGGTAGTCATCATGCTCGACGCGTCATCGAGCATGGAAGTTTGCATGCGCCCATGACTGCGCTCCGACCGAAACATCGCTGCCCGCCGCGATTGTTGCGCTCTTCAACGTTATCGGCGCGTCAGCGTGAGGTTGCGACGGTGCTGGCGTTATGGGGCATCGACGGCGTGTGGATCGCTCAGTTCACGGCGCTCGACCCAGGCCCCATGATTCATCGCGCCACGCCGTCTTGCGTCGGCGTCGGTTCCGGCTGTGGACTGCCGCCGGTGCTGATTTTTGTTGCAGGCTGGTTTTTGCAGGAGGCGAACGACGTGTCGCTGTGTATGTGCAATGGGCGCCATTCCGAGGAAATCCTGGTGCGGCTTCCGGGCATCAGCCGTGCCGACGCCGAGTGGCGCATGTTTTTTGCGATCCAGCGTTGGTCGAGGATCTTGTGCGACGCGCGGATGCTGCGCTGTATCAGGCCAAGGGCTGTGGTCGCGACCGGGTCGTGGTCGAACTCGTGACGGAAGGAACCGGCGCGGCGATGCCGGGTTCGACTCAGTAGGTGACTGTGATGCGCCAGTGCAGCGCCATCGCGGCTAGCGAGCCTGGCCGTGCGGCCACCGCCGGCGAGTCAGCCGTCGTGCCGTTCCATTGACCCGCGTCAATCGCCTGCTCGATCCGTTTGCATTACAGTGGCGGCGGCATGAAGCGCGCATTCCACATCCGCCCGCGTACCCGCCGCCGCCTTGCATGGCTGGTGGCCTTGCTGCTGTTGTGGCAGCAGGTGGCGGTGGCGGCGTACGCCTGTACCACCATGCCGGCATCACCGGCTGCGGTGGCGACGCAGGCGGATGCGTCTTCGATGGCGGCGGTGGGCGACGGTTGCGCGGGAATGCCGGTGGCCCCGGCCGATCCGATCTGCCAGCAGCACTGCCAGCCCGATCATGCCACCCAGGTCGATGTGCGCACAGCCTCGGTGCCGTTCAATGCACTGACCGCGCTGCCGCCGATGCTGTCCGTGGCGGCCGTGACGTTGCCGTCGCATCGAACCCTGGCGCATCTCGACCGTTTGCGTGCGCCACCGCCCACGCCCATGTTGTTGTACTGCGCACTCCTGATTTGATCTGACACGTCGCGGTATCCACCGACGTGGCGTCGTGCCCGCTTTGGCAAGACGCAAATTCAGATCGACGGAGTGTTCACCCATGTTGTCCATTCATTTCGCCCGGCACCTGGTGGTGACGGGTCTGGCCGCGCTCCTGTGGGGAGGTGTGGCTGCGACGGCGCATGCCGCCGAGCCACCGCTGGCACTGGAAGCGGCTGTCCAGCAAGGCCTGGCGCGGGCGCCGCAACTTGAAGCGCGCGCCGCCGACATCGCGGCGACGCGCGAGGAGGCGGCGCGTGCCGGTCAACTGCCGGATCCCACGCTGACGTTCGGGCTTTCCAATTATCCGGTCACCAGCCCGGGCGCTTTCAGCTTGCGTTCGGACGAGATGACCGCGCGTACGGTCGGCGTGATGCAGGCCATTCCGTCGCGCACGGCGCGTCGCGCGGAACGTGCCCTGGCCAGCGCGCGGATCGATACGGCACAGGCCGATCGCGAGATCACCGCGCAGAGCGTGCGCGAGCGCATCGCCGATGCCTGGATCGACGTGTGGGCAGTCGGGCAGCAGCGTGCGTTGCTGCTCGACTTGCGCGACGAGGCGGCGTTGGCCGTGCGGATCGCGCAGGCACGTTTGCGTGGCGGCGAAGGCAGTGCGGTCGATGCGCTGGCGGCCCAGGCCGAGATCGCTACGCTGGACAATCGGCTGGAAGCGGTCGAGGCGGATCTGGCGGCGGCGCAGGCGGGCCTGCAGCGCTGGCTGGGGACGCCGTCCGGCACGCTTGCCGCGACGCAGGATTTCGGCCAGTTGCCGGTGGACACCACTCGCCTGACCACCACCATCGACCAGCAAGCACCGCTGCAGGCATGGGCCGCGCGTGAACAGGTGGCGCAAGCGGCGCTCGAGCAGGCGCGTGCGGCCAAGCAGCCGGACTGGAGCGTGAGCGCCAGCTATGGCAAGCGCGCCCCGGGCCTGTCGGACATGGTGATGCTGGAGGTGGGCGTCAGCCTGCCGCTGTTCACGCGCAACCGGCAGGACCGCGGCATCAGCGCCCGGCAGGCGCAATGGGACGCGGTGCAGGCCGATCACGAGGACGCGCGCCGCGCCCAGCGCGAGGCGGTGACGCGGGCGGTGGCTACCTGGCAAGGCTGGGGGCGGCAGATCGCGCGCTATCAGCAAACCCTGCTGCCGCTGGCGCGTGACCGTGCGCAAACCGCGCTGGCCGGCTACCGCGGCGGCGGTTCGCTGCAGCCGTGGCTGGATGCGCGCCGCGCCGAGATCGAACTGCGCCTGAGCTACGCCGATGCGCTGGCTGCACGCGCACGGTTGTGGGCTTCGCTTGCCTATCTGCTGCCTTCAGAGGTGACGCCATGAAGCGTCCGTTGGTGATCGTTGCCGCCGTCGTCACGGCTGCTGCATTGCTCGTCGCCGGTTATCTCGGCGGTCGTCGCCAGGCCACCACCGCGTCCGCATCGACGCACCCGTCGGCGACCGCGCCGGACACGGCCGGCAAGGTGCTGTACTGGTACGACCCGATGGTGCCGGAGCAGCATTTCGACCAACCCGGCCTGTCGCCGATGGGGATGGAAATGGTGCCCCGGTATGCCGATACCGGTGACGGCCGATGGTGTCGTGCGGATCGACCCGGCCACCGTGCAGAACCTGGGCGTGCGCACTGCACCGGTCGAGCGCCGCGTCCTGTCGACCGCACTGCGCGTGCCCGGCATGGTGGCGTGGAATCCGCGCGAAGCCATCACGGTCAGCGCCCGCGTCGATGCGGTGATCAGCAAACTGCGGGTGCGTGCGCCGTACACGCAGGTGACGGCGGGCGAGCCGCTGGCCGACCTGCTGGCGCCGCAGTGGAGCAGCGCGCTGGCCGAGTACGACGCGCTGCAGGGCGCGCAGTCGGCCGACGCGAAGGCCTTGCGCGGCGCCGCGCGCGAGCGCCTGCAGGTACTCGGCCTGACCTCCGCGGATATCCGCGCGGCACGCCACGGTGCGGGCGCGGCGATCACGCTGCATGCGCCGCAGGCCGGCGTGGTCACCACGCTGGAGGTGCGGGAAGGGCAGCGGGTCAGTGCCGGGCAGACGCTGATGACGTTGAACGGTCTGGCCACGGTTTGGGTCGAGGCGGCACTGCCGCAGGCGGTCGCCGGCGCGGTGCGCGGCGGTACGCCCGTCACTGTCACGGTCGACGCGCTGCCGGGCCAGGAGTTTCACGGCAGCGTGGAGGCGCTGTTGCCGGATATCGACAACGCCACCCGCACCCGGCGCGCGCGCATCGTGCTGGCCAACCCGGACGGTCGGCTGAGCCCGGGCATGTTCGTCACCGTGCAACTGCATCCGGCCGATGGCGAGGCGGTGCCGGTGGTGCCGGACGATGCGCTGATCGCGACCGGCCAGCAGACGCGGGTGATCGTGGCGGAAACGGACGGCCATTTCCGTCCGCTCGCCGTGCGCATCGGCCGTTCGGCCGATGGCTACACGGAGATCCTGGATGGCGTGCGCGGCGGCGAGAAGGTCGTCGTATCCGGCCAGTTCCTGATCGATTCGGAGGCCAGCCTGTCCGGCGCGTTGCAACGCATGGGCGATGGCCAGGCTGCGCCCGCGCCGGCTACCAGCGCAGCGAACCATGCCATGTCCCACCCGATGCCGACGGGAGACAAGCGATGATCGCTGCGCTGATTCGTGCCGCGATCGCGAACCGTGTGGCCGTGTTGCTGGCCGCGCTGGTGCTGGCCGCCGTCGGCGTGTTTTCGGTCATGCGCACGCCGCTGGACGCCTTGCCGGATCTGTCCGATACCCAGGTGATCATCCGCACCAGCTGGGCTGGGCAATCGCCGCAGGTGGTCGAGGATCAGGTCACCTATCCGCTGGCCACCACCATGCTGTCGGTGCCCGGCGCCCGGACGGTGCGCGCGTATTCGTTCTTCGGCGACTCCTACGTCTATGTGCTGTTCGATGACAGCACCGACCTGTACTGGGCCCGCTCGCGCGTGCTGGAGTACCTGAGCCAGGTGCGCGATCAGTTGCCGGCCGGGGTCAACCCGTCGCTGGGCCCCGACGCCACCGGCCTGGGCTGGGTCTACGAATACGCGCTGGTCGACCGCACCGGCAGGTACGACCTCGGCCAGTTGCGTGCGCTGCAGGACTGGTTCCTGCGCTATCAACTGAAGACCGTGCCGGACGTCGCCGAGGTGGCCAGCCTCGGCGGCATGGAACGCGCCTGGCAGATCGTGCCGGACCCGTCGGCGCTGGCCGCGCGCGGCATCACCGTGGCGCAATTGGTGGACGCGGTGCGCGCGGCCAACGGCGCCAATGGCGGCTCGGTGATCGAGCAGGGCGAGGCGGAGTTGATGGTGCGCAGCGAAGGCTACCTGCGCAGCCGGGCGGACTTCGAGAGCGTGCCGATCACCACCAATGCTGCCGGCGTGCCGGTGCTGCTGCGCGAGGTCGCCACGGTGCGGCGCGGGCCGAGTTTCCGGCGCGGCATCGCCGAGCTGGATGGCCAGGGCGAAGTGGCCGGCGGCATCGTCGTGCTGCGCTCGGGCAAGAACGCGAAGGCGGCGATCGTGGCGGTCAAGGCGAAGCTCGCCGAGCTCAGGCGCAGCCTGCCGGCCGGGGTCGAGATCGTGCCGACCTACGACCGCTCCCGGCTGATCGACGCGGCGGTAAGCAACCTGTGGGGCAAGTTGCTGGAGGAATTCCTGGTGGTCGCGCTGGTGTGCGTGCTGTTCCTGGGCCATCTGCGCTCGGCGCTGGTGGCGGTGGTCAGTCTGCCGCTGGGCGTGCTCGTCGCGTTCATCGCGCTGCACCTGCAAGGCGTGACGGCGAACCTGATGTCGCTCGGCGGCATCGCCATCGCAATCGGCGCGATGGTCGATGCGGCGGTGGTGATGATCGAGAACGCGCACAAGCATCTGGAGCATTGGCGCGACGCGCATGACGGCGAGGAGCCGCAAGGCAGGGCACGTTGGTCGCTGGTCGCCGACGCGGCGGCCGAAGTGGGCCCGGCGTTGTTTGTCAGCCTGCTGATCATCGCGCTGTCCTTCATCCCGGTGTTTGCGCTGCAGGGGCAGGAGGGCAAGCTGTTCAAGCCGCTGGCGTTCACCAAGACCTACGCGATGGCGGCGGCGGCCGGGCTGGCGGTGACCCTGGTGCCGGTGCTGATGGGTTACCTGATCCGCGGGCGCATCCGCCCGGAACATGCCAACCCGCTCAACCGCGGCCTGATCGCGTTGTACCGGCCGATCCTGGAAGCGGTGCTGCGCTATCCGAAAGCGACCCTGGCGCTGGCCGGGCTGTTGTTGCTCACCGCGCTGCTGCCGCTCGGCCGGCTCGGCAGCGAATTCATGCCGGCGATGGACGAAGGCACGCTGCTGTACATGCCCACCGCGTTGCCCGGGCTGTCCGCGGGCAAGGCTGCGCAACTGCTGCAGCTCACCGACCGCATGATCAAGACGGTGCCCGAGGTCGATCACGTGTTCGGCAAGGCCGGTCGTGCCGACACGGCCACCGATCCGGCGCCGATGGAAATGTTCGAAACCACGATCACCTTCAAGCCGAAGGAGCAATGGCGACCGGGCATGACGATGGACAAGATCAAGGCGGAGCTGGATCGGGCGGTGCACGTGCCGGGCCTGACCAACCTGTTCGTGCCGCCGCTGCGCAACCGCATCGACATGCTGGCCACCGGCATCAAGAGCCCGATCGGCATCAAGGTGCTGGGCAGCAACGTCGACAGCCTGCAGGCAGTCGCCGACCGGATCGAGGCGGTGGCGCGCGGCGTGCCCGGGCGTGAGTACGGCGATTGCCGAGCGGGCCGCCAGCGGGCGTTATGTCGACGTGCGCATCCGGCGCGCCGATGCCGCACGCTACGGCCTGACCCAGCAGCAAGTGCAGCAGCTGGTGGCGACCGTGGTCGGCGGCGACCCGATTGGCCAGACCGTCGAGGGTCGCGAGCGCTACCCGATCGTGTTGCGCTATCCGCGGGCGGCGCGCGATTCGCTGGCCGCGCTGGCGCAGCTGCCGATCGTCGCGGCAAACGGCGCGCAGCTGACGCTGGGGCAGGTGGCCGATATCCAGGTGGTGGCCGGGCCGCCGATGCTGAAAAGCGAAAACGGCCAGCTGGCGACTTACGTCTACGTCGATACCGCCGGCCGCGACCTCGGTGCGGTGGTGGCGGACCTGCAGCGCGCGGTGGCGCAGCAGGTCCGGTTGCCGCCGGGTGTCACCGTGGCATGGTCGGGCCAGTTCGAATATCTGGCGCAGGCGATGCGCCGGCTGACCCTGGTGGTGCCGGTCGTGCTGCTCATCGTCTTCGTGCTGATCTTCGCGGTGTTCCGTCGGATGAGTGAGGCCGCGCTGATCATGGCCAGCGTGCCGTTGGCGCTGGTCGGCGGGCTCTGGCTGATCTGGTTGCTGGGCCATGCGGTGTCGGTGGCGACGATGATCGGTTTCATCGCGCTGGCCGGCGTCGCCGCCGAATTCGGCGTGGTGATGATGCTGTATCTGCGTCACGCGTGGGACCACCAACTGGCCATCGATCCGCGATCGGGTCTGGCCGAACTGGATGACGCGATCCGCGAAGGCGCGGTGCAGCGTGTGCGGCCGAAGGCGATGACCGTCGCGGTGATCCTCGCCGGCCTGTTGCCGATCCTGCTCGGCCACGGTGCCGGCTCCGAAGTCATGCAGCGCATCGCCGCACCGATGATCGGCGGCATGCTCACCGCACCGCTGCTGTCCATGCTGGTCATCCCCGCCGCGTTCCGATTGTTGGTATTGCGCCGGTTGCGTCGTGCCGGCCAGGCGCACGCCTCGCTTCACTCCAAACTGCAAGGAAACTGATCCATGAAAAAGTCCCTCGTCACCCTCGTACTCACCGGCGCGCTGATCGCCACTTCCGCCATGGCTGCCGCCCAGCAGATGGGCTCCGCCACGCACGCCATGGCCGACATGCACGACGCCGGGCCGACCGATGCGCAGGGCGTGGGCGTGGTCAAGGCCATCGATGCAGCCCAAGGCACCATCACGCTGCAGCACGAGGCGATTGCCTCCATCCATTGGCCGGCGATGACGATGCCGTTCAAGCTGGCTTCGCCCGAGTTGCTGAAGCACGTGAAGGTCGGCGACAAGGTGCAGTTCACCCTGCGTCCGGCCGGCATGGCCAGCACGGTGACGTCGATCGAGCCGGCGCAACCGGAGTAGGGTGAAGGCCCATGACGACCGAACTCATCCTGCGCAGCACGCTGACCTGTCCGCATTGCGGCCACCAGGTCACCGAGACCATGCCGACCGACGCCTGCCAGTTTTTCTACGACTGTCCCGGCTGCGGCAAATTGTTGCAGCCCAAACCGGGCGACTGTTGCGTGTTCTGTTCCTGGGGCAGCGTGCCGTGCCCGCCGATCCAGCAGCAGAAGGGCTGCTGCGGGTAGGCGCGTGGGCTTGTTCGTGCCGCACGGCTCGGTCGGTGTTGGCGTCAAGTGAGAGGTTGACGCCGCGGGAAGATCAACCGGCGGCGCGCATGGTGCCGTTGGCGCGGTGCAGGACGGCAAAACCGGAACGCAGCAGTAGCAGCGCCAGTCCGAGCGCCACCATGCGATCCGGCCATGCGGCCTCGAACGCCCACACGCCCGCGGCGGCAAGCATGACCGAGAGATTGGCGGCGATATCGTTGCGCGAGCAGATCCATACCGAGGTCATGTTGATGTCGTCATGGCGGTGCCTGTGCAGGAGCATCAGGCACCAGCCGTTGGCGAGCAGGCCGAGCAGGCTGAACGCGCCCATCCAGGTGAACAGCGGTTCGGCGGGATGCCACAGGCGCCAGCCCAATTGGATCAGCACGAGCAGCCCGGCCGTCACGATCAGGCCGCCCTTGATGCGCGCGACCCGTACCTTGGCGTGCACGCTGCGGCCGACGGCCCACAGGCTGACGAGATAGGTCAGTGCATCGCCGAGGTAATCGAAGCTGTCCGACAGCAGTGCCGAGGATCGCGCCTGCATGGCGGCCACGATCATGATGACGAAGGCGGCGGCGTTGATGACGAGCACGGTCTTCAACACGCCACGCTGGCGAAGCGCCAGTTGCGTGGCCGCGGCTCCGCAGCATTCGTCGCAGTTTGCCATCAGCGCATGTCTCCCATGGTGTCGGCGGACGTTCGCCGGAACAAGGCGTAAAGGAATGGCTGGGTGGTGCCGAGCTGCCGCAGATAATGCGCGCGCTGCTCCGCCAGGGTCAGGAAGTGGAACACGGCGCGGTCGTGCCACAGGTCGTAACGCGCCTGCGGCAGTGGCGCATCGAGCAGGTCGGCCGTCAGCCAGGTCACCGCATTTGCCGTCTCGCCCAGACGTTCGCGGGCGACGTCCAAAGCCGCCGCGGGAATGTCGATCACGCTGAGGTCGCGGTAGCCGCGCGCGAGCAGGTACCAGGGTCGACGCGCCGGCGCCCACGTCGAGCACGGCGGCGCCGCGGTCGGGTGCGGCGCGCTCGATCAGCGCCAGCGAGGTATCCAGATGCGGGCGGTACCAGCTGACTGCATCCGCTGCCTTGGTCCGGTAGGCCGTTTCCCAGTGCTGCTTGCCAGTCATGGCGGGCCCTCAAGAGTGCCGGTGGCGATGATGGATGTCCGGATAATGCGGATGGCTGTGCACGAGCGGTTCGTGCACGTGCGGGTGCGTGTGAGGTTCCTTGCCGTCCCACGGGAAGTCGTGGGTGTGCTGGTGATGCTCGTCGTGGTAGTGGCGATGGTTGTGCGCCAGCGCTTCATGCATGTGTTCGTGCGCATGACGCTCGCTGACGTGCAGCCACACGCCCAGCGCCATCAGCGCGCCGGCGAGCCAGAACGTGAAGTGCGGGTGTTCGGCGATCAGCAATAGCGACAAGCCGGCGCCGACGAACGGCGCGGTGGAGAAGTATGCACCGGTGCGCGCCGTGCCCAGGCTGCGCAGGGCGAGCACGAACAGCACCAGGCTCAGGCCGTAGCCGACGAAACCGAGCAGGCCGGTGGCCAGCAGGGGCAGTGCCGGAGGGGAGCGGTAACCCATGACGAACGCGAGGGTGAGCGTGATGGCGCCGGCCGCGCCGCCCTTGATCGCGGCGATCTGCACCGGATCGCTGCCGGCGACGGGCCGGGTCAGGTTGTTGTCGATGGCCCAGCACAGGCATGCGCCGGCGATCGCCAGCGCGCCCCACGGCACGTCGCTGCCGGCCTGACGCTGCCAGGACAGCAGCACGCTGCCCGCGACGATCGCCAGCATGCCGAGGAACACGCGCCGGTCCACGTTCTCGCGAAACACCACCCAGGCGAGCACGGCGGTCAGCACGCTCTCCAGGTTCAGCAACAGCGAGGCGGTCGATGCCGGCGTCTGCGCCAGCCCCAGCATCAGCAGGATCGGGCCCAGCACGCCGCCGAACAGCACGGCGCCCGCGAGCCACGGCACGTCCCGACGCACCAGCGGCGCTTCGGTGGCTGGCTGGCGGCGCATCCTGCGCAGCAGCATCCACAGCGACAAGCCCAGCCCCGAGCCGGCATACAGCAGCCCGGCCAGCAGCAGCGGAGGAATCGTGCCCACCAGCAGCTTGGCCAGCGGTGTGCTCAGACCGAACAGGGCCGCCGCTGCCAGTGCCTGCAGGATGCCGCGGGTGTGATCGTGCTTCGCTGTCATCATGGTTCGACTCCCGGGTGGTCCGACGCGGGCGGCGCGTACTGCGCTCATCTGAGCGCGCGGGGCTCGATCAGTCGACCATGCCACGGCTTTCGGCGGTGCCGAGCAGTTCGGGTTGCGCGGTGGGGCGTGCTCGCCGGTGCAGCAGCGGATGCATGAACACCGCAGCCAGGATCACCGCCACGCCGGCGTAGAACCAGCCGTCCAGCTCATGCTGCTCGCCCAGCAGCACGATCGCCAGCATGATCGCGTAGACCGGCTCCAGGTTGGTCACCATCTGCGTGCCGAACGCGCTCATGTGGCGCAGCGCCACCAGCGCCAGCGCGAACGGCAGCAAGGTGCAGCCGAACGACAGCGCCAGCAGCAACAGCGCATCGTGCGTGCCCGGCAGCATGAATGCCGGGCCGACATGCGGAATGAACGGCGCGAGCAGGGTGAGGAAGACCGTGCCGGTGCCCAGTTCGATGAAGGTCACCGTGAGCGGGTCGCCGTGCTCGACCAGGCGCTTGTTGAGCGAGCCGAAGAGCGCCACGAACAGCGCCGACAGCACGCCCACCGCGATGCCCAGGCGCATGTCGTGCGGTACGCCGCCCACCACCATCACCACGCCCGGCACCACCGCCACGCCGATCAGCAGCTCGCGCGGATCGAACCGGCGCTTGGCGATCCACGGCTCGATGAAGGCCAGGAACACCGGCCCCAGCGCGATGCAGGTGGCGCCGACCGAAGCGTTGGACAGTTTGATCGCCGCATAGAAACTCAGCCAGTGCAGCGACACCAGTACGCCGATACCGGCATACGCCCAGATCAGCCGTGCCGGCATCGCGCGCAAACCGCGCCAGACCCGCGGCATCAGCAGCAGCGCCACCACCACCAGCAACATGCGCCACCACACCAGCGGCAGCGCCGGCAGCGTGATCAGCTTGCCGAGGATCGCGGTGAAGCCCCACAGCAACACGCAGAAGTGGATCTGCAGGCGGGCCTGGTTGACGGGTTGCATGGGGAATTCGTGCGGGAAGGGATGTCGGCATTCTAGCGCCCCACCCAGGTCGCCCGTAGGAGCCCGCTGGCGGGCGATGCGTTTGCTCTGGTCTCCATCGAAGCCAGCCCATCGCCCGCCAGCGGGCTCCTACAGGGATTTCGGTTTGCTGCCCGATGGCATCATCGTGCCGGAGCTGCGCAGCTGCTGCAGCACGGTGCGGCAGGTGTTGTCGCCGTCGTCGCCATGGCTGGGTGCGATCAGGGCGAGCATGGCGGCGGCCGGAGCGGCGGCCACGCCGAGTGCGACGGCACCGGCGCCGCGTGCCAGCAGCGGCCCGGCCTGTACGCCGACGTTCGGGTTCTTCAGCTGCCGCGCACGTACAGCGGCGAGCGCAGGGAGAAGACGCGGAAGCCCTTGGTGTGCGGTTTCACGTCGAGGTCGAGTTTCTCGCTGGCCAGGTTCACCGTGCCGGTGACGTTGATCACCGCGTCGTCGGTGTCGAACACGAACAGGCGCATGTCGAACAGGCCGTCGGTGGCGCTCATGTCGGTCGCGGCGCAATTGATCTGGACGGTCTTGTCGCCGAACAGCTTGCCGATGATGATGTTGCCCACGTTGAGGCCGGCGGTTTCCAGCAGTGTCTTGCTGATCGCGCCGTCGTTCATCAGCAACTTCAGCTCGCCGTTGGCGCTGCCCAGCAAGGTGGCGATGGCGTTGCCCTGGGCGGTGAGGTCGGCGTCGCCATTGATCTCGCCGAAGCTGGCGCGCATCGGCTCGAAGGTCGGGAACAGCTGCTTCAGCTTGAGGTGGCGCGCGTCGAGTTTCAGCACGCCACGCATGGGCGTGCGGCTGCCGTCGAGGGTGATGTTGCTGCGCACGGTGCCGCCGGCCAGGCCGAAAGTCAGCGGGTCGAGGTACAGCGCGCCATTGTTCATCACCAGGTGCGTGCTGAGCGAATCGATCGGCAATGCCTCGCCGTGCAGGATGCGCGCGCCGGTGAACGTCACGTCCGCATCCATCGCCTGCCAGCGCGCGGTGCGGAACGGCTTGACCGGCAGCAGCTTGTCGGCAGGTTGCGGTGTGCCGTCGCGGTTGCTGCTTGCCGGCGTCGGAGTCGGCGCCGATCAGCGGGGCCAGGTCGGCGAATTGCAGCAGTTTCGAATGCAGCTCGCCGCTCAGTTTCGGGCGTGCGCCGCCGGTGACGAACACCAGATCGCCGGCCAGGTCGCTGCCACCGACGCGGCCGCGGAAATCCTGGTAGCTGTAGCGGCTGCCGTCGCGATGCAGCTCCGCCTCCAGGTGACCCTCGGTAGCGTAGGGCGGCGTGTCGGGCAGGGTGATGCCGGTGAGCGGGTACAGCTTGGCCATGCTGGAGCCGGAGAACCACAGCCGCACGTCCAGCGCGCCCAGATGCAGTGGGTCGGTCAGCGTGCCGACCAGGGCGACATGGCTGTCCCCGATATGCACGTCGGCCTGCAGCGGGAACGGCCGGCGGGGGTCCTGCAGTGCCAGTGCTGCGCCGGTTCTGCCCTTGCCCTTGAGCGGGTTGCCCCGATAGCTGCCTTCGGCGTCCCAGCCAAACTGGTAGGTGAGCGACTGCCTCCCGCTTGTCCGGCGTTTCGCCGCTGCCGGCCAGGGTATTCCTCGCCGCAGTGCCAGCAGTCTTGCCGGCCTGTTCGCGGGCGTCGGTGGTTTGCTGCGCCACGATCTGGTCGTACGGGATCGCCGCCTGCAAGGGCGTCACGGTCGCCTTGAGTCTGGTGCGGGTGGCGGCGTCGTCGAGGGTGATCAGCCCGCGATCGAAGCCAACCGTGCCCAAGTTCAGGCGCCAGGCCGAAGGTCTCGTGTCCTGTGGCAGGGCGAAGCTCCAGTTCGCGCGACCCTGCTTGTCACGTTCCAGGTCGACACTGGGCTGCACGAGCTGCATCGACGGTACCTCGATGCGTCGCGCCAGCAGCGCCAGCAGCGACAGCCGGAAGCGTGCTGCATCGAGGTGGGCGAATTGCGGCTGCGTGGCCCAGTCCGGGTTGGCGATGCGGATGTCGCGTGCGGTGAACTGCGGCCACGGCAGCAGCGAGGCAAGCCAGCTGCCGCTGCGATCGCGCTGCCAGTCGACGGTGAGGTCGCCGTTGATCGTGAACGACCGCCCGATCGCCTGGCTCACCTTGTCGCTGATGAACGGCTTCGCCCGATTCCAGTCGAACGTGGCGACCGCCACCACCAGCAGCACGACCAGCGCCAGCAACACGCCTGCGCTCCAGCTCAGTACCTTGCGGCTGCGTTTCATCCTTCACTCCTCGTGCGACATGGCCTGCGCGCGTGGCCGTGTACGACGACGCTCCGCCCCTAGTCATAGCCGGTGAGATGAAAAGGTTATGTGGTGATGGCCGACGCTTTCATACGATGTTCACGCGCCGCCCTCGCCCGTGCATCCGCGTATCGGACGCAACGGCGCAATCGGTGGCGCCGGTGCGGCGTACTGGCGCGCGGTGAGCACGATGCCGGTCGGCTTGAGCCTGCCGGCGGGTTATCGCTGGCGGTACGTCGGATGACGGCGCCTTCAGCCCACCGCAAGGCCGCGCAGTTCCACGCCGTCGGCATCGACGCGCAGCACCGAGCCGTGTTCGTACCAGTCGCCCAGCACGATCCGTTCGGCGGGTTGTCCGTCCAGATCGAAGCTGTGCACGGCGGGGCGGTGGGTGTGGCCGTGGATCAGCCGCTTCACGCCGGCCGTGCGCATGGTGCGGGCCACGGCATCGTCGTTCACGTCCATGATGCTTTCCATGCTGCTGCCGGTGTGCGCCTTGCTGTCCGCGCGCGCCTTGGCCGCGAACGCGCGGCGCGCTTCCAGCGGCATGGCCAGGATCTGCGCCTGCCACTCGGGTGTGCGCACCTGCTGGCGTACCGCCTGGTAGGCGAGGTCGTCGGTGCATAGCACGTCGCCATGCATCAGCAAGGTGGCGCGACCGTGGATGTCGTGCACGGTGCCGTCGTCGAGCAGGGTCAGGCCGGCGCGTTCGGCGAAGACGCGGCCGAGCAGGAAATCGCGGTTGCCGACCATGAAGTACACCGGCACGCCGGCGTCGCGCACGGCGCGGGTGGCGGCGGCGATGCGCCCGGGCAGTTCGGCATCGTCGTCGTCGCCGATCCATGCCTCGACCAGGTCGCCGAGGATGTACAGCGCGTCGGCGTGGCGGACTTCATCGCTGGCCAGGTAATGCTCGAACAGGGCGGTGATGGTCGGGCGGCTGGGGTCGAGGTGCAGATCGGCGATGAACAGCGTGGCCATGGCGGCGATCAACTCTTGCCGGTCGGCTTGGCGGCTTTTTTTCCTGCCGGCTTGCTGGTCGCCGGTGCTGCAGTGGTCGACGCAGCGCCGGCGGGTGCCGCGGCGCTGTTCGCGGGTGCGGGCGCTTCCTCGCCGATGACACGGGCGTGCTCGATCAGCACCAGCGGATTTGGGACGTCGGCGGCGAACGGGCCCAGGGCGCGGGTGGGCAGGGCGGCGATCTTGTCGATCACGTCCATGCCCTTGGTGACCTTGCCGAAGACGGTGTAACCCCAGGTCAGGCCGCTCTGGTTGCCGGCGAAATCCAGTCGGCGGTTGTCGACCAGGTTGAAGAAGAATTGCGCGGTGCCGGAGTTCGGATCGACGCCGCGCGCGACGGCTACGGTGCCGCGCAGGTTGGACAGGCCGTTATCCGCTTCGCTGGGTATCGCCGACCGCGTGCGCTTGGCCTGCAGGTCGCGCGTGTACAACCCGCCCTGCACCAGGTAACCGGGAATGGCCCGGTGCAGCAGGGTGCCGCCGTAGAAACCGTCGCGCACGTATTGCAGGAAATTGGCGACGCTCTTGGGCGCCTTGTCCGGGTACAGCTCCAGCGTGATGTCGCCCTGCGAGGTGCTCAGCAGAACCTGCGGTGGCGGTGTGGCGACCGGCGCCGGCTTGGCGGCTTGTGCCGCCAGTGTCAGCGGCAGGGTCAGGAACAGTGCGGCGATCAGGAATTTCAACATGGGCATCAGGACTGTCTGGACGTCCGGGCATGATACGCGGCCGGGACCGGGGCTGGTTGTCTCGATGTTCAGCTGCTGGTGACTTCCAGCTTCACGCCAAGCTCGGCCATCGGCGCCTGTTCCTGCTGCAGGTCGGCTTCACTGAGCGGATGCTGCTCGAACCAGGCCAGTGGCAGGGCCAGGCGCAGTGACTTGCTGCTGGCGGCCAGCCGCATCTGCGGCAACGATTCGGCGCGGCGCGCGCGGCGGAACAGCACGGCCAGACGCAACAGCGCGGTGATGTAGCGTGCAAGCTGGCGATAGCGTTGCGGCAACGCGGCGATCACCGGCTTGTCCGGCTTGCGCCGGTGCATTTCGACCACCGCCGCCAGCAACTGCTGTTCCTGCCGCGAGAAGCCGGCCAGGTCGGCGTGACGCAGGATGTAGGCGCCGTGGTGGTGGTGCTGGCTGTGTGCGATGGCCAGCCCGATCTCGTGTACGCGCGAGGCCCACGACAGCCATTCGCGGGCGTCGGCGTCCAGCTTCCAGGCGCGCGCGATCTGGTCGAACAGCATCAGTGCGGTGGACTCGACCCGGCGCGCCTGGGCGCGATCCACGCCGTAGCGGGCGGCCAGCGCATCGATGCTGGCGGTGCGCGGGTCGCTGCCGCCGGCGCGGCCGAGCAGATCCCACAGCAGGCCTTCGCGCATCGAGCTTTCGCATACGCGCAACCGTTCGATGCCCAGCGCGGCGAAGGCGGCCTCGAAGATCACCACGCCGCCGGCGAGTACCGGCGCGCGATCCTCGGCCAGGCCGGGCAACTTGAGCGTGCTGGTCTGGCCATGCTCGATCAGCACATCGCGCAACGCGGCGAGCGACGCGGGAGTGATGCCGTCGTCGGAGAACTTCATCGCCTGCACCACCGAGCCGATCGACTTGGCGGTGCCGGACGAGCCGAAGGCATCCTGCCAGCCCGATTCGCGGTAGTCCTCGGCAAACTGCTGCAGCAGCACGCCGATCTCGCTGCGCGCGCGCTGCCAGCGCTTGCGGTTGATCTTGCCGGCGGGAAAGAAGCGCAGCGTCGAGGCGATGCAGCCGGCCTGCACGCTTTCGGTGTGCAGCGGGGCCAGGCCGCGGCCGATGATGAACTCGGTGCTGCCGCCACCCACGTCGATGATCAGTCGCGGCTCGCGCGAGGCGGGCAGGTCGTGCGCGGCGCCGAGGAAAATCAGGCGGCCTTCCTCACGACCGGACACCACCTCGACCGGGTGGCCGAGCGCGGCCTCGGCGGCGGTCAGAAAAGTTTGCGGCGAGGCCAGCCGGCGCACCGTATTGGTGGCCACGGCGCGCACGCGCATCGATGGGACTCCGGCGATGCGCTGGCCGAAGCGGGCCAGGCAGGCCATCGCGCGGGCGCGCCGTTCCGCATCCAGGGTGCCGTCGGCGCGCAGGCCGGCGGCCAGGCGCACGGTGTCGCGCAGGCGGTCGATCACGCGCGGCTCGCCGTGTTCCATGCGCGCCACCACCAGGTGGAAGCTGTTCGAGCCCATGTCCACGGCGGCAATCAGTTCGCCGTCGCGAATCGGTATCTGTTCGGCTGGACTCACGTCCGGGCTCCGGCGGCGTCAAAGCGCGGATTCTCGCATGCACGCATGGCATGGTTGAAACGGGGAGCTCGCATGCAGTTCATTGACAGTGGCGCTCGAGCAGGCCCTGCTGCGCGCTGTACGGCGGGTTGTCGCCGGGTTCGGCGCGCACGTAGCGGCCGTCGCTGCCGAGCAGCCAGGCCTGGGTGTTGTCGGCCAGGCCGTTGGCCAGGGTTTCCTCGAACACGCGCGCAGCCAGTTCGGGGTCGAGGATCGGGAACGCCACCTCGATCCGCCGCATCAGGTTGCGCTCCATCCAGTCGGCGCTGGCGCAGTAGATCTCGGAGGTGCCGTCGTTGGCGAACCAGTACACCCGGCTGTGTTCGAGGAAGCGGCCCACGATCGAGCGCACGCGGATGTGTTCGGAAATGCCGGGCAGGCCGGGGCGCAGGGTGCAGGCGCCGCGCACGATCAGGTCGATCTCCACGCCGGCCTGCGAGGCGCGGTACAGCGCCTCGATCACGCGCGCTTCGTTGAGTGCGTTGAGCTTGGCGACGATGCGTCCGGGGCGGCCGGCCAGCGCGTGTGCGGTCTCGCGCTCGATCTTCGCCAGCACGCCGGGGTAGAGCGTGAACGGCGAATGCAGCAGGCGCTTCAGCTCGATCATCGGGCCCAGCCCGGACAACTGCTGGAACACCTTGTGCACGTCCTCGCCGATCTCCGGCTGCGCCGTCATCAGGCCGATGTCGGTGTACATGCGGCTGTTGGCCTGGTGGTAGTTGCCGGTCGACAGGTGCACGTAGCGGCGTAGCAGCTCGCCCTCGCGGCGCACGATCAGCATGATCTTGGCGTGGGTCTTGTAGCCGACCACGCCGTAGACCACCTGCACGCCGGCCTCCTGCAGCCGCGTGGCCAGCCGGATGTTGGCTTCCTCGTCGAAGCGCGCACGCAGTTCGATCACCACGGTGACGTCCTTGCCGTGGCGTGCCGCTTCCACCAGCAGGTCGACCAGCGGCGTGTCTTCGCCGGCCCGGTACAGGGTCTGCTTGATGGCCAGCACCTGCGGGTCGGCGGTGGCCTGGCGCAGCAGGTCGATCACCGCGGCGAAGCTCTGGTAAGGATGGTGCAGCAGCACGTCGCGCTGGCCGATCAGGTCGAATTTGTTGCGGTTGCTTTCGAGCGCCGGCGGCAATTGCGGATTGAAACGCGGGAACTTCAGTTCCGGCCGGTCCAGCCAGTCGTAGATCAGCCCGGCGCGAATGATGTTGACCGGGCCGTCGCAGCGGTACACGTCGGTTTCTTCCAGCTGGAAGTTCTCGATCAGCATCGCGGTGATCGCCTTCGGGCAATCGTTGGCGATCTCCAGCCGCACTGGCCGTGCGTAGCCGCGCCCGACCAGTTCCTCGCTGAGCGCGAGCGCGAGGTTCTCCACCTCGGCCTCCTCGACGATCAGCTCGCTGTTGCGGGTGACCCGGAACTGGTACGAGCCGACCACCTTGAGGCCGGGGAACATCAGGTCGACGAACGCCTGCAGCAGTTCGGCCAGGAACACGAAATGCTCGCCGGGGCCGCTGACTTCGGCCGGCACGCGGATGATCCGCGGCAGCGAGCGCGGTGCGCGCACCAGCGCCATGTGGCCTTCGTGACCGAACGCATCGCGGCCCTTCAGCACCACCGCGATGTTCAGCGTCTTGTTGAGGATGCGCGGGAACGGATGCGCCGGATCCAGCCCCAGCGGCGACAGCACCGGCAGCACCTCGTGCTCGAAGTAGCCCTGCAACCAGCGGCGCTGGCGCGGCGTCCAGTGCTTGCGCGTGAGGATATGGATCTGCGCGGCGTCGAGTTGCGGGCTGACCTCTTCCTGCCAGGTGGTGTACTGCTCGGCGACCAGGTCCAGCGCGCGGTTGCGGATCCGTGCCAGCAGTTCGTCGGAGGGTATGCCGTCCGGTCCAGGCGCGGCCGAACCGTAGGCGTGGTGATGCTTGAGCATCGCCACCCGCACTTCGAAGAATTCATCGAGATTGCTCGCCACGATGCTCAGGTAGCGCAGCCGTTCCAGCAACGGCACGCTGGCGTCGCGAGCCATCGCCAGCACCCGGAAATTGAACTCCAGTGCCGCCAGTTCGCGACTGAAGTACAGGCCGGGGGCGGTCAGGTTGCCGGCATCCGGCATGGTGGGAGAAGGCGAGGCCATGCCGCATTCTGGCGCATGGCGTGATTCAAATACACGCCGCGCCGTTCAGTTCTCCTCGCTGCCGCCGGGCGCAAGCAGCCGCGCCGCGCCGAAGTGGCAGGAGAACGTGGAGCCGGCTCCCGGCGTGCTTTCGATCTGCAGGTGGGCCTGGTGCAGCCCCAGCACGTGCTTGACGATCGACAGCCCCAGGCCGGTGCCGCCGCTGTTGCGCGAGCGGCTGGAGGAGACCCGGTAGAAGCGTTCGGTAAGGCGGGCCAGGTGCGAGGCCGGGATGCCGAAGCCGGTGTCGCTGACCGAATACACCGCGCCGTCGGGCTCGCGTTGCCAGCGGATCGTGATGCTGCCGCCGGCCGGGGTGTAGCGCACCGCGTTGCTGGCCAGGTTCGACAGCGCGCTGTGCAGATCCTTGGGCGAGCCGAGCAGGTCCGCTTCGGCGGTGGATTCCAGGCTGATCCGGTGGCGGCCATGGCTGATCGCCTCGGCCTCCTTGCGCACGGTTGCCAGCAGCGCTGCCATCGGCACCCGTTCGTCGAGCACCTCGTGCTGGGTTTCCAGTCGCGACAGGGTCAGCAGGTCTTCCACGATCTGGCCCATCCGTTTGGACTGCGCACGCATCTCGCCCAGTACCGGGGCCAGCTCGGGCACGTCTTCCGGATCGAGCAGTTCGAGGTAGCCGTGGATCACCGTCAGCGGTGTGCGCAGTTCGTGCGAGACGTTCGAGACGAAATCGCGGCGGGTCTGTTCGAGCCGGTTCAGGTGGCTGATGTCGCGGCCGAGCAGCAGGTGTTCGTGCTCGCCGAAGGGCAACAGGTTGAGATTGAGCTGGCTGTCCGGCTGGCCGGGCGCGGCGGTGTCGTTGAGCGGCTCGCGTGCGCCGTCACCCAACCACTTGGCCAGCTCCGATCCGGCCAGTCGCTGCTGCAGCAGTGCTCCGCGATCCTCCGGCCGACGCAGCCCGAGCAGGTTTTCGGCGGCATGGTTGAACCAGCGGATCTGCTGCTGTTGATCCAGCAGCACCACTGCGTCCGGCAACTGGCTGGCGGCGTTGCGCAGATCGCGCAGGTTCGAGGCAATGCGGCGGGAACGGGCCATGAAGCGGTCATGCTGGAGAGGGCTGGCGACAGCCGGTGCCGCGATCATGGCCTGCGCCTGATGACGGATCCGGGTCAGCAGCAAGACGACTTCCGCCACCGCCACCAGGGCAACACCCGCCGCGGCATGGCCGCCGGCAAGCCCGCCCAGCGTGGCGCCGACGAGCAGGGCCGCCGCGAGCGCGGCAGGCAATTTCCAGGAGGGCGTGGCCGGCGGTGTCATTCGGTGGTGACGCTGCAGCGTTCGGGGTGGGCGCCCAGCATCGGCAAAAGCCGTAGCCGCCGCAAGCCGTCAGACGCTGGTCGAGAAGCGGTAGCCGGTGCCGCGCACGGTCTGTACCAGATCGTCCAGCTTCCACGGCTCCAGCGTCTTGCGCAGGCGACGGATGTGCACGTCGACGGTGCGCTCTTCCACGTACACGCTGCCGCCCCAGACATGGTCGAGCAGTTGTGCGCGCGAGTAGACGCGCTCCGGATGGGTCATGAAGAAATGCAGCAGGCGATATTCGGTCGGGCCGATCGGCAACGGCTCGTCGCCGGCGAATACCCGGTGCGCCGGACCGTCGATGCGCAGGCCGCCGAGTTCGATCACGCCGGAACCGTCATCGCCTTGGCTGCGCCGCAGCACCGCCTTGATCCGCGCCACCAGCTCGCGGGTGGAGAACGGCTTCACCACATAATCGTCGACGCCGGCCTCGAGCCCGTTGACGCGATCCATCTCCTCGCCGCGCGCGGTCAGCATGATGATCGGGATCTCGCGGCTGAGTTCTTCCTTGCGCAGGCGCCGGGCCAGTTCGAGGCCGCTCATGCCGGGCAGCATCCAGTCGAGCAGGATCAGGTCGGGCACCTGTTCGGCGAGTGCCAGCTGGGCGGCGCGGGCATCGGCGGCCTGCATCGGCTCCATGTCGGCCTTGCGCAGGGCAAAGGCGATCATTTCGCGGATCGAGGCCTCGTCTTCGATGATCAGGATGCGTTTGTGCACGCGGGGTCTGCCGGTGGTGTATGACGAAGGTATTGCAGCGCATGCATGTTACCGCGCTGTGACATTGCCCTTGTGGATGTCTAGCTGGTGTCATGGCACGGTCATCCGCCGCAGCGGGGGAGGGGCTTGAAGCGAGGCATCCGTCAGCAATGCCTGCGGAGCGCGGCACGTTCGCCGGCTTCTATTTGGCGCCACCGAGAGTTCGCATCTGCTCGGCATCATTTGCGTGATGGCATGCCGTTTCTTGCTTCGAGTCACGTGGCTGGTGGCGAATCTCGACTCGTGGAATCCATTCGTGCCGAGCGTAGCTTGCATCAGCAATCGAAGTCGATTTGACCTCAAATTCAGATCGCGCCGTGCACGAATGGCAGCAGACGCGAGCACCCTCGCCGCGGGTTTCACATCGCGGCACGATTAGTGCTGGTGCCGCAGCTATCATTCGCAGAGTCGTTAGCTCGATGATGACCATTGAAGTGCCGATGCAACAACGCGCATTGGCATCCACGTTGCGCCGGCAGTACTGCCGAGTTTGTTCGTAAAAAATCAGGGGAACAAGTTATGAATCGTTGCTACCGTCTGGTCTGGAACCGGGCGCGCCAGGTGTTTGTGGTGGCCTCTGAGGTTTCTCGCGAACGTGGCAAGGCGGGTCGCACGGTCCGTGCGCGCCATCTGGCGTGGCTGGCGGCGCTGCCGTTGAGTCTGTCACCGATCCTGGGCATGGCGGCCGCGCCAGTGATCATAAGCGACGCGATGCCGATGCCGCGGATGGCGTTGCCCACGCCGCCTGTCGCGACACCCATCGTCAGCAGCACGGCCAGCCCCAGCGGTGGGCAGGTCACTGTCGGCAGCGGCAACATCAGCCAGAGCGGACTGACCACCACCATCAATCAGCACAGCCAGAACCTGTCGCTGAACTGGCAGAGCTTCAACATCGGCGCGGACAGCACGGTCAATTTCGTGCAACCCGACGCGCAGTCCATTGCGGTCAACCGCATCGCCGACGCCAACGGCAGCGTGATCCTCGGCCGCTTGAACGCGAACGGCCAGGTGTTCCTGATCAACCCGAACGGCGTGCTGTTCGGGCAGGGCGCGCAGGTGAATGTCGGCGGCCTGGTCGCCTCCACCTTGAACATCGATGACGGCGAACTGGCCGGCGGCACGCGCCATTTCGGCGGCAACGACAGCGGCCGTGGCAGCGTGGTCAACCGGGGCACGATAAACGCCGCGAAGGGTGGTTATGTCGCCCTGTTGGGGCCGCAAGTGACCAATCAGGGCACGCTCAATGCGCCGGGCGGCACCGTGGCGCTGGCCGGCGGCAACGCGGTCACGCTCAGTTTCGACGGCAACCGTCTGCTCAGTTTGCAGGTGGACAAGAGCACGCTGAATGCGCTGGCCGACAACCGGCAGTTGATCGTTGCCGACGGTGGCCAGGTGCTGATGAGTGCCGGCGCGAAAGATTCGCTGCTGGCCAGCGTGGTCAACAACAGCGGCACGATCCAGGCGCAGACGGTGGAAAACCGCGCCGGAAAAATCGTGTTGCTCGGTGGCATGGCTGCCGGCACCACGAAGGTGGCCGGCACGCTGGATGCGTCGGCCCCGACCGACGGTCATGGTGGCTTCATCGAAACCTCCGCCGCGCACGTGCAGGTTGCCGAAGGTACCCGCATCACCGCGCTGGCCGCGGGCGGCAACACCGGCACCTGGCTGATCGATCCGGTCGATTTCACCATTGCCGCCAGCGGCGGCGACATCACGGGCGCCTTGCTGAGCAGCAGCCTCGCCTCCGCCGACGTCACCATTCAAAGCACCGCGGGCGCCGGCGGCACCGTGGGCAACATCAACGTCAACGACCGGGTCAGCTGGAGCGCGAACCGGTTGACGTTGAACGCCCAGAACAACATCAACATCAACGCCGATCTGAACGGCTCCGGCACGGCCAGGCTTGCGCTGGAGTACGGGCAGGCCACGGCGAACGGCACGGGCAGCGGCTACACGTTGCGCGGCGGGCAGGTCAATCTGGCGGCCGGCAATAACTTCAGCACGAAGCTGGGCAGCGCCGGCGCCGTAGTGCAGTACCGAGTCATCACCAGCCTGGGGGCGGCCGGATCGGTCACCGGTACCGACCTGCAAGGCGTCAACGGCAATTTGACCGGTAACTACGTGCTGGGCGCAAACATCGATGCCAACGCCACCAGCGGATGGAATGGCGGTGCCGGCTTTGATCCGATCGGTGGCAACGGAACGAGTTTCGATGGCCTCTTCGACGGTCTTGGACACACGATATCCGGCCTGACCATCAATCGCCCGAGCGAAAATGAAATTGGCCTGTTCGCGGTCGCGAACCGGGCAGACCTGCGCAATGTCGGTCTGTCTGGCAGCAATATCACGGGCAGAACCTACGTCGGTGCCCTGGTGGGGAATAGCCAGAGCGGCACTGTCACCAACGCGTGGTCCAGTGGAGTTGTCGGCGGCTATTCCTACGTCGGCGGTCTGATTGGTCTCAATAATGGTGGCTACGTCGTCCAGGCGCATTCGGCCGCGCAGGTGACCGGGACGTCCCAACTGATAGGAGGCTTGATCGGACAAGCGCGTTTCTTTGGCTCCGTATCCGACTCCTACGCCACCGGTAATGTATACGCGAGTGGCGCGACCGATGTTGGTGGTCTGATCGGACAGGTTCGGGCAGTTGAGCTGTCCAACAGTTATGCAACAGGTGCCGTCACGGGAGGCGTACAAGTCGGCGGCCTGGTTGGGTTCCTCGACGGTTTCAATGGAGGGAAGATCACGGGATCGTATGCTTCGGGCGCTGCCAGCGGCGACTATTCCGTTGGTGGGCTGGTCGGAACCGCTTCTGGAACCGTCGTCAACAGTTACTGGGTCACGGACACCACCGGTCAGGTCACTAGCGCTGGCGGCGGGATCGGCCTCACCGCCGTGCAACTCATTGCCGCGCTACCCACCGGTTTTGACGCGGCGATTTGGGGCAACGGCGACAACCAGACCACGCCGTACCTGCTGAACATGGCCGGCAACCAGGTGTTCAACGGCAACGACCTGCCCACCGGCACCGTGACGCCCACCAACCGGCCAAACCTCTACACCGCCATCCTGGATGTGAACCAGCTGCAAGTGGTAAACACCAGCCTCAACAACCGCTACGCACTCGGCAATAACATCGACGCCAGCGCCACGATCAACTGGAATGGCGGTGCGGGCTTTGCGCCGCTTGGCAACGCCAGCGATACGCCGGCGTTCACGGGCATATTCGACGGCCTCGCCCACACCATCAGTGGTTTGACCATCAACCGTCCGGACACCGATTTTGTCGGCTTATTTGGTTACACGAGCAACGGCACGATCCGCAACCTCGGTCTGCTGGGCGGGTCGGTCATCGGCAAAAACAACGTCGGCGGGCTGGTCGGGTCCAACGTAGGCAGCACGATCACCAACAACTACGCCACCGGCGCGGTAACAGGCATCGACTCGGTCGGCGGACTTGTCGGATTCAACTCATACGGCGGGGTGGGGAGTGGAACGATCAGCAACAGCTACGCCACCGGCGCAGTGGCGGGCCGCAATTATGTCGGCGGGTTGATAGGAACGAACTACAGAGCAGTAATCGATAGCCACGCCAGCGGCAGCGTAATAGGCGGCGACCAGATCGGCGGATTGGTTGGCGGATTCCAGAGTGGATCGATCAACAACAGCCACGCCACAGGCAACGTTACGGCGACCACGGGCGCGTCGGGTGGATTAGTGGGATATGCCTCCGCGACCATCAGCAACAGTTATGCGAGTGGCTCTGTATCGGGTATCTATCAAGTCGGCGGAATACTTGGCGCCATGAACCAGGGCAGTATCGCCAACAGCTACTCGACAAGCACTGTGACAGGCACCGGTAACGTTGGCGGACTGGTTGGGAACAGTACGCGCGGCACAATCACCAACACTTATTCAAGTGGCGCGGTCAGCGGGACAACGGATGTCGGCGGATTACTCGGATCGAACGATAGCGCGACAGTGGTCAATGGCTATTGGGATCTCACGACGTCCGGTCAGGTGACCAGCGCCGGTGGCACAGGTCTCACCAGCATCGAGATGCAAACTCCATCCAAATTCGCCGGCTTCAATTTCACCGCGACACCGGGCGCCTCGGGGAACAACTGGGTCATAGTGGACGGCGTCGGCAGCTTGAATAACGCCAGCGGCCCGGTGGGAGCGACCCGCCCGATGCTGGCATCCGAATATTCCACCACCATCAACAACGCACACCAGTTGCAGTTGATCGCGATGGCCCCTGCGGCCAGTTACGCTTTGGGCTCAGATATCAATGCCGCGAATACGGGTCTCGGCAACGATGTCTGGGGCAGCACCGGTTTCTCGTCGATAGGCACATTTTCCGGCAGCTTCGACGGCCGCAATCATGTGATCAGCGGTATCACCATAAACCGGCCTGATCTGGCGTACCGTGGGCTGTTTGCCTACGCCAATTCTGCCTCAAGTATCAGCAATGTCGGTCTCGTTGGGGGCAACGTGAATGGAGACAGTTACGCTGGCAGCCTGGTGGGTCGCAGCGAAGGTTCCATAAATAGCAGTTACGCGACCGGCAGCGTGAATGGAGGCGGCAATTACTATGTCGGCGGCTTGGTAGGCTGGCTGATGCCTGGCGGCACCATCAGCAACAGCTATGCGGCCGGAATGGTCGCCAGCGAGCACGCTGGCGGCTTGGTGGGGCGCAATGAAGGGACGATCAGCAACAGCTACGCGAGTGGGGCCGTGACCGGTACCAGTAGTGGCGGCCTGACGGGCCTGAACGATTCGGGGGTAGTGACCGATAGTTTCTGGGATATCGGTACAACAGGCCGGTCTACTTCAACGGGTGGTTCCGGCCTGACCACCGCCGAGATGATGAAGCTAGCCAGTTTCAGTAACTGGAATATCGCCAATACCGGTGGCAGTGGTGCCGTCTGGCGCATTTATGAAGGCCATACGGCTCCGTTGCTGACCGGCTTCATGACGAATCTGGCCGTCACTGCCACCAATGTCACCACTACCTACAACGGCACTGCATTTGGCGGCAGTACCTACTACACGTTCGGCGCATTGACGCCCAACCAGTGGTTGCCGTCGAACAGCGTCGATTCGAGCCTGCTATTCGGAGAGGTCAACACCACCAGCCCGGCCATCAACGCCGGCAGCTATCTCCTGAACAACGGTCTGTATTCCGGCCAGCGGGGTTACGACATCGACTTTACGGCCGGCACGTTGACCATCAACCAGGCGGCGTTGACGATCAGCACCAGCGACGTCAGCAAAACCTACGATGGCGGCCTGAGCGCGTCCGGCTCAGCGGTGGTGACCGGCGGCGCGCTGTTTGGCAGCGACGCCATCAGCGGTGGCAGCTTCGCCTTCCTTGACAAGGACGCCGGCACCGGCAAGCGCGTGACCGTCTCCGGCATTATCGTGAATGATGGCAATGGCGGTAACAACTATGCCGTCACCTATGCCGACAACGTCACCAGCATCGTCACGGCGCGCGGCGTTACCGTTGCTGCCACCGGCACCGACCGCGTCTACGACGGCGGCACCGCCGATGCGGTGAGCTTGGCCAGCAGCGGCATCCTGGCAGGCGACACGGTCAGTTTCAGCGGCATCGGTGCGTTCGGCGACAAACACGTGGGCACGGGCAAGACGGTCAGCGTCAGCGGCATCACCGCCAGCGGCACCGACGCCGGCAACTACAGCTTCAACACCACGGCCGCCACCACCGCCGACATCACTGCGCTGGGCATTACGGTCGAGGCCGCCGGCATCGACCGCGTCTACGACGGCGGCACCGCCGACGCGGTGAGCCTCGTCAGCAGCGGCATCCTGGCCGGCGACACGGTCAGTTTCAGCGGCACCGGCGCCTTCGCCGACAAGCATGTCGGCACCGCCAAGGCGGTCAGCGTCAGCGGCATCACCGCCAGCGGCACCGACGCCGGCAACTACAGCTTCAATACCACCGCCGCCGCCACGGCGGACATCACCGCGGCGTCGTTGACGTTAAGCACCAGTGACGTCAGCAAAATCTACGACGGCGCTCTGAGTGCGTCGGGCTCGGCCCTGGTGAGCAATGGCACGCTGTTTGGCACCGATACCCTCAGCGGGGGCAGCTTCGCCTTTACCGACAAAAACGCCGGCACCGGCAAGCGCGTGACAGTCTCCGGCGTTACCGTGAATGATGGCAACAGCGGTAACAACTACGTTGTCACCTACGCCGACAACACCGCTGGCACCATCACGGCGCTGGGCGTTACGGTCGAGGCCACCGGCACCGACCGCGTCTACGACGGCGGCACCGCCGACGCGGTGAACCTGACCAGCAGCGGCATCTTGGCCGGCGATATGGTCAGTTTCAGCGGCACCGGCACCTTCGCCGATAAGAATGTTGGTACCGGCAAAACAGTCAACGTGTCCGGCATCGCTGCCAGCGGCAGCGACGCCGTCAACTACAGCTACAACGCCACGGCGAACACGACGGCCGATATCAGCCAGCTCGGCATCACGGTCGATGCGACGGGGACGAACAGGGTCTACGACGGCACGACGGCGGATGTGGTCGCGCTGGCCAGTGCCGGCGTGTTGTCAGGTGACGTGGTGAGCTTCACTGGCACCGGCAGCTTCGCCGACAAGCACGTCGGTACCGCGAAGAACGTCAGCGTGTCCGGCATCACCGCCAGCGGCGCCGACGCCGGCAACTACAGCTACAACGCCACGGCGAACACGACGGCTGATATCAGCCAGCTCGGCATCACGGTCGATGCGACGGGGACGAACAAGGTCTACGACGGCACGACAGCGGATGTGGTCGCGTTGGCCAGTGCCGGCGTGTTGTCAGGTGACGTGGTGAGCTTCACTGGCACGGGCAGCTTCGCCGACAAGCACGTCGGTACCGCGAAGAACGTCAGCGTGTCCGGCATCACCGCCAGCGGCGTCGATGCCGGCAACTACAGCTACAACGCCACCACCGGCACCACCGCCGATATCACGCCCGCCACGTTGACCTATCGCGCGGATGGCGCCTCCTTCTGGACCGGCCAGGTTCCGGGCGATCTGGGTGGTGCGGTGACCGGCCTGGTCGGCGGCGATACGCTGACCGACGCCACCGCTGGCGTGCTGACATGGAGCACGCCAGCCACCTCGGCCAGCCCGGCGGGACAGTACGCCATCGAGGGCGGCGGCTTGTCCGCGCGCAACTACGTGTTCGCGCAGGCACCGGGCAATGCCCTGGCGCTACGGGTGAGTCATAGCAGCGCACCTCTCGTCGTGAGCAACGTTGTCGCCGGCCTGCAACAGGACGACGAGACGGCACCGGGCGGCAACAGCGGCACGTCCACGCCGGATGCGCCGGATGTACGCATCGTCGGCAGCGGGGTGCGCCTGCCGTGAACCTTTCCCTCCGCTCGTTATCCACCCACCGCAAGGATCGCCGCATGTCCGTGTCTTCCCGCTTCCGTCTCTCGCCGCTGGCGCTGGCCTTGGTCGCCTTGCCGCTGGGCGTGCTGGCGCAGGCGATTCCCAACAGTGGCCAGATCCTGCAGCAAGTGCAGTCGAAGCCGTCGGAGCGGCCCCAGGCCAAACCGGGCCTGGCGATCGAATCGCCAGCCTTGTCCGCCGCCGCCGACAGCACGCCGTTCGTGGTGACGCACCTGCAGCTCGACGGCAACACTGCCTTCGACAGCGCCACCTTGCACGCGCTGGTCGCTGATGGGGAAGGGCGCACGCTGACCCTGACCGAACTCAACACACTGGCGCAGCGCATCACCGACTACTACCACGCCCACGGCTATCCGTTGGCGCGCGCGCTGGTGCCGGCGCAGACGCTGAGCGACGGCACCGTGCACATTGCCGTGGTCGAGGCACGGTACGACCAGGTGCAACTGGACAACCGCAGCCGCGTCAACGACGGCCTGCTGCGTGCCACGTTGTCGCCGTTGCGCTCTGGCGATGTGGTGACGCAGTCATCGCTCGATCGCAGCCTGCTGTTGCTCGGCGAACTGCCTGGCGTTTCACCGCACGCCACGCTCAGTCCTGGCGCCGCCGCCGGTACCTCGACCCTGGGTGTGGTCGCCGATGCCACGCCTCTGATGCAGGGCAACCTGGTCGTGGACGATGCCGGCAGCCGTTACACCGGTCGTATGCGCCTGGGCGGCAACCTCGACATCAACAGCCCGCTGCATCACGGCGATCAGCTCAATCTCAGCGCGTTCACCGCCGGTCACGGCATGCGCTACGGACGGCTGGGCTATCAGTACACCCTCAATGGCCAAGGCACCCGCCTGGGCGCGGCGTACTCGGCACTGGCCTATGCGCTGGGTGGCCCGCTGGATGCGCTGGATGCGCATGGCACCGCGCAGGTTGCCAGTGCATGGCTGGCGCAACCGCTGCTGCGTACCCGCAGTAGCAGTATGGACGTCCGTTTGCAATTCGACCGCAAGCAACTGCGCGATCGCATCGATACCACCGCACTGCGCAACGATCGCCACAGCAATCACTGGACGGCCAGCGTGTATGGTCAGCGCAGCGACGACCTGGCCGGTGGCGGCTTCACCAGCGCCAACCTGAGCCTCGGTCATGGCCGGCTAGGTTTCGATCAGGGTGCTGCCGCGGCGGCTGCCGCCGATGCCGCTACTGCACGTACCCAGGGCAGCTACACGCACTGGAACGCCAGCCTCGCGCGACTGCAGTCGCTGAGCGCCGGCACGCGTCTGTACGCGAGCGTCAGCGGCCAGCACAGCAACCGCAACCTCGATACTTCCGAACAGTTCCTGCTGGGCGGTCCGGGTAGCGTGCGCGGCTACGACGTCGCCAGCGTGGCCGGCTCCAGTGGTTGGCTGGGCACCATGGAGCTGCGCCACGATCTCAACTGGGGCTGCGCCGGCCGCTGCGAAGGCAGCGTGTTTGTCGATCACGGCAGCCTGCGCATCAATGCCGATCCCTGGGCCGCCGGGCGCAACCGCGTCAATCTCCACAGCGCCGGTGTGGGCTTCAGCTGGATCGGCACGCAAGCCTGGCAAGCGCAGGTGCAACTGGCCGCGCCGCTGGGCGCCGCGCCGATCCTGTTGGGCAAGCGCAACTCGGCACGGTTGTGGTTGCAGGTGGTCAAGGGTTTCTGAGCCGGTCGCCCCGTCCCGGACGCTCGCAAGAGCAGGACAGTCCATCGGTTCCTGTCGGGTGACGCGGCATAGGCCAGCAGCCTATGCCGCCCTCGGCGTGCGTTCATCGCCTTGCGTCATCTCTGGCTGCGGCCGTCCGGATTGTCCTCGGTCTGGATCTTGCGTTTGTGCAGCTCCAACACCAGCGGGGTCAGCTCGCTGATGCGGGCCTGGATGCGCACCCTCGCGTAGTAATCCAGGTCGTCGCGCTTGAGCAGGCGCTTGAGTTGCTCCATCGCATCGAACGGCCGGCCGGAGTAGTAGCTGGCATCGGCGAACGCCTCGCCGGCGCGCACGCTGTCGCCGGCCTTGTCGCTGGCGCGGGCGTAGGTGCTGTAGATCTCCGGCTCGCTGGCATTGTCCAGCAAGGGCCGCAAAAGGTTTGCGGCGGTGCGCGCCTGTTCCTTGTCGCTGCCTTGAGCAAGCGCCTTGGCATAGGCCAGCGCGACCGCGCGGTTGCGCGGGGATTGCGTGTTGAGCGCGGCGTAGATGGCCAGGGCATCGGCCCGCTCGCCGGCTTGCAGGCGGGCGTCGGCCAGCGCCAGTTTCAGGATCAGGTTGTCCGGATCGGCCCGCAGCAGGGGCTGCAATTGTTCGATGGCCGCAGCGCCACGGCCGCTGAGGGTGAGTGCCAGGGCGTAACCGTAGTGGTTTGCCGGTGTGTCGAAGTCGCGCCGGTCGTGCAGGCTGGAGCCGTAATAGGCGGCTTGTTTGACCGCATCGCCGCCGAGTACGCGCGCACGCTCGCGCATCATGGCGTAGGTGTCCGCGGCGCCCGACCTGGGCGGGCTGACCAGCGTGGACGGATCCTTCACGAACGCGATCGGTGCGGTGCTCTTCTCCCACTGCAGCTTGTCCATGACGGTATCGGTCGGGCGCAGTTTCTGTGCGGCGACCAGCGCATCCGCACGCGACTTCGCGTCGCTGATGCGCATCGTGGTGACCGGATGGGTCTGCAGCAATGCCGGGATGTCCTGACCCCCGGCGCCGGCGCTCATGGCGTCCTGCATGCGCTGGAAGAAGCCGGCCATCGCGTTCGGGTCGAAACCGGCCTTGGCCAGCGTCTGGATGCCCACGCGATCAGCCTCGATTTCGTCCTTGCGGGTGAAGTTGATCGACTTCTGCGCGATCAGCCCCTGGCCACCGGCCAGCACCGCCATCGGCGCGTCGCCGCTGTGGCTGCTGGCGCCGGCGGCGATCGCCCCCAGCAGCACCAGCGCCATCAGCGGCGCGTCCTTCTTCGAATCCTCGAACGCGCGCTGCAGGTGATTCTGGGTGATGTGGCCGATCTCGTGCGCGACCACGCCGGCCAGCTCGCTTTCGTCGCGGGTGATCGTCATCAACCCCGAGTTCACTGCGATGTAACCGCCGGGCGCGGCGAACGCGTTGATTTCCGGGTCCCTGACGATGAAGAACGCGAAGTGTTCCTTCGGCTTGTCGCTGCTGGCGGCCAGCCGGTAGCCGAGGTCGTTGATGTAGTCATCCAGCAGCGGATCGTCCAGCACCATGTCCATCGCGCGCATCTGGCGCAGCATGGAAGCGCCGTAGTTCTGCGCCTCCTGCGGCGAGATCAGCGCGTTCGCCGAGCTGCCGAGGTCCGGCAGGCGCACGTCCTGCTGCGCGCCGGCGGCGCAGGTCAGCGTGGCGGTGATCAGGGCCGTCAACAGGCGCGGGGCGGGGCGTCGTGGTTTCATGGTCATGGGCAGGCGACAATAGCACTGTGACCGTGTCTGGCCGCGTCGGTTCACCGTGGACGGGTGGCTTGAGCTGGCGCCGCGGCGGCCCCATCTGATGACGGTCCTTCCCAACCAGTTGCGGAGTGTTGTGATGTCCAAGATCGAGGTCTATTCCACGGCGGTGTGCCCATACTGCGTGGCAGCCAAGAACCTGCTCAAGTCCAAGGGGCTGGAGTGGACCGAGGTGCGCGTCGATACCGATCCGGCGCAGCGCGACGCGATGCTGGCGCGCAGCGGCGGCCGCCGCACGGTGCCGCAGATCTTCGTCAACGACCGGCACGTGGGCGGCTACGACGACCTCGTGGCCGCCGACCGCAGCGGCAAGCTGGCCGAGTTGCTGGAGCAGGCGGCATGAGCGACAAACTTGCCGAATTCACCGCGTTCCGCCAGCGCATGAACGAGCGCATCCTGGCCGAGGACAATCAGGTCGTGCGGCGCTTTTTTGCGCTGGACACGCAGACCTACAAGGCCGGTGCGCTGGACGTGAAGACCAAGGAGATGCTGGGCCTGGTCGCCTCGATGGTGCTGCGCTGCGACGACTGCATCAGCTATCACGTGGCCCAATGCAAGGAGGCGGGCGTGCAGCGCGACGAGTTCTTCGAGGTCTTCAGTGTCGGCCTCGTCGTCGGCGGTTCCATCGTGATCCCGCACTTGCGCCGGGCGGTGGATCTGCTCGATCAGCTCGAATCCGGTGCCGAGAGCGGCAACGCGGCCTGCGCCGATCACGGCTGAGTACCGTCCAGGGCGATGGCGCCAACGCCGTCGCCTGCGGCTTTCTGCAATGCTGCGTGCGAGTATTTTCAACGCCCGGGCGGGCATCCGCCCTGTTCGCATGGGACGCCATCGGCGATAATCGACGGGTTTCGGCACGCGCTTGTCCCCGCTCCGCGCGTGCCGCCCGCTCGTTTCAGCTTCAAGGAGTTCCCCCATGAGCAAGACGATTGCCGTGATCCCCGGCGATGGCATCGGCCCTGAAATCATGACCGCCACGTTGCGCGTGCTCGGCGCGCTGGACTGCGGTCTGCAGTATGAGTTTGTCGATGCCGGCATGGTCGCGCTGAACAAGCATGGCGACCTGTTGCCCAAGATCACGCTGGACAAGATCGCCGAGCACAAGGTGGCGCTGAAAGGCCCGCTGACCACGCCGATCGGCGGCGGCTTCACCTCGGTCAACGTGACCCTGCGCCGCCACTTCGACCTGTACGCGAACGTGCGTCCGGCGGTGAGCTTCCCCGGCACCAAGTCGCGCTACGAGAACATCGACATCATCACCGTGCGCGAGAACACCGAAGGCGCGTACCGCTCCGAGGGGCAGACGCTGTCCGCCGACGGCGAGATTGCCGAGTCGGTCGCACGCAACACGCGCAGGGGCAGCAGCCGGATCGTGCGCTACGCGTTCGAGTTGGCGGTGAAGAAGGGCCGCAAGAAGGTCACCGCGGTGCACAAGGCGAACATCCTGAAGACCAGTTCGGGCCTGTTCCTCAACGTGGCGCGCGAGATCGCGAAGGAATACCCGCAGATCGAGTTCGACGAGATGATCGTGGACAACACCTGCATGCAGCTCGTGATGAAGCCCGAGCAGTTCGACGTGATCGTCACCACCAACCTGTTCGGCGACATCCTGTCCGACCTGTGCGCCGGCCTGGTCGGCGGCCTCGGCCTGGCGCCGGGCGACAACATCGGCGAGCACGCGGCGATCTTCGAGGCGGTGCATGGCTCGGCGCCGGACATCGCCGGCAAGGGCATCGCCAATCCGTGCGCGCTGCTGCTGGCCGCCGCCGACATGCTCGATTACCTGGACATGGTGGCCAAGGGCGACCGGTTGCGCCAGGCGATCCGCGACACCATGACGAACGACCGCGACAGCGTGACGCCGGACCTGGGTGGCAAGGGCAGCACGGACAGCTTCGCCGATGCGATCGTGAAGCGTCTCGCCGCCTGAGGGGGTGCGAGGCAACAAAAAAAGCCGCGGTCGCTCCGCGGCTTTTCATTGGGGCAAGGACGTGGACGTCGCCGATTTCG
Organism: uncultured Gammaproteobacteria bacterium; assembly: GCA_963739815.1. Taxonomy (GTDB): domain Bacteria; phylum Pseudomonadota; class Gammaproteobacteria; order Xanthomonadales; family Rhodanobacteraceae; genus Rhodanobacter. The sequence goes on along the minus strand of CAVUBI010000001.1, from coordinate 1,472,527 downwards.
TGACCGCCGCCAGCCGGGCGAGCTTGCCGGGATGGCGCAACGCTTGCACCGCGGTGATGCGTTCGCCCTCGTCGTCGATCCAGCTGGCCGAGACCAGCGTGTCGCCATGCCAGCCGAGCAAGGCCGGCTCGGCGTTGAGCTGGCGGATCTCGTGGCGCACGCCACCGTAGCGCTGCTGCTGCAGCGCCTGCATGAAGCGTTCGAGCAGACGCCGTTGGGTATCGATGTTCGGCATCGGATCCATGGCGTCCCGATGGGATACGCAGCAAGGACGCGCGAAGGTCACGCGATGTGACAGCTCAGTGCAGGAGCGGCCACGGCGCCAGGAAGATCAGCCAGGCCAGCAGCAGGATGCCGACGTATTTGCACGCCTTGTAAAGCTTCTTGTGACGACGCTTGAACGCCGCCTTCCACGCGTGCGTGGCGCCCTTGCGCTGGCTAAGGGCGTACATGCGATTCACGAAGCCGGTCTTTTCCGCATGGCTGTCACTGTTGGGCGAGGCGGTGATCTTGCCCATGAACGCGCCGACGCGATGGTTGATCGCGCTCATCCAGCGCGTGCGCAGCGGCCGTTCGACGTCGGCGAACAGGATCACCCGGGTCTGGTCAGTCTTGTTCTCCACCCAGTGCACGAAAGTCTCGTCGAATACCACGTCCTTGCCGTCGCCCCAGGCGTGCTCCTCGCCATCGACGAAGATGCGGCAATCACGCGAGTTCGGCGTGATCAGGCCCAGGTGGTAGCGCAGCGAACCGGCGAACGGATCGCGATGCGGATTGAGTTTGCTGTTCGGCGCCAGCGTGGCGAACATCGCGGCCTTGATGCCGGGGATGGAGTTGAGCAGTTCCACCGTTTTCGGGCACAGCGCCTCGGCCGAGGCGAGCGGCTCGCCGTACCACTTCAGGTAGAAGCGCTTCCAGCCCTGCTTGAAGAAACTGTTGAAGCTGGCGTCGTTGTTCTTCGCCGCGGCGCGGATATAGCCTTCGTCGAACAGGTGCATCGCCTCGTCGCGGATGGTCTGCCAGTTCGCCTGCAGCAGATCGAGCTGCGGGAAGCCGCGGCGGTCGAGGATGGGCCGGGCCGGTACCGCCGAAAAGGCGTACATCAGCAGATTGTAGGGTGCGAACACCGCCGAGTGGTCGACGAGCTGGCGGTCGAAACGCAGCCGCACGCGCCCGCGCAGATGCACCAGCAGCACGCACAACGCGAAGAAGGCAAACAGGGCCAGCAGGACGAGGCGGGGAGTGAGGAGCATGTCGACGCTTGCAACCGTGAAATGACTGTCAGATCGGCATTCTACTCGCTTGGCTGCCGCCGTTATCGCGAAGCCGCTACGGCCTTCACCTGCTGCTCCCGGGTCAGCTCGACGTGCTGCTGCGGGCTGATCGGATCGAACACGGGCTGTACGACACCACCCTTGTGGCGCAGCGCGGCGATCATGTTGGCGGCGGGATAGCGGCCGGCGGCGAGGGCGGCTGCGTCCAGTGTGTGCACGTGGCCGATCCATTCGCGGTCTTCGGCCAGCTGCGGGTCGAAGTTGAAGCCGATCCGCCGTTCGACGAACGGCATGATGGCGCCGCCGAAGCTGAAGAATAGCTCGAAGTCGAATTCGGCCAGCAGGCAACCCACGATGTCCTGCGCGCGCACGCCTTCGTTGGAATACGCGGCATGGTTGATCGGGCGGTAACGCGATGATGCCGTATGGAAATGGCGATCGTGGCGCTTGTTCGCCGGCAGGGTCGCCCACGCTTCCTGCACCACGGTTTCCACGTCCGGCCACAGCTGGTGGCCGTTGCGGCCGACGATGTCGGAGCTGAGCAGCACGCCTTGCGCAGCCAGCGAACGGCGCAGCGATCCGCAGAAGGCCTCCAGCTCGGTGACGTGGTGGAAGAACTGGTTGACGATGATCACCTCCTGTGCGGGCAGTGCGAACGACAGGTTGCAGTCGCGCGCCTCGAACGTCATCAGCGCATCGACGCCGCGTTCCTGCGCTGTGGCGGCAGCGCGGCGCATCAGCGCGGGATTGAAATCGAGGCAGGTGATGTGCACCGCGCTGCCGTCCGCGTGCAGTCGTGCAGCCAGTTCGATCTCCATGCCGCATGAGCCGCTGCCGACGCTGAGCACGCGCACAGGTACGTTTGCGCCGGTCGCACTGCGCCGGATGTGGTCGAGGAAGAAGCTTTCCGGCGAGCCGATGCCCAGCCGCTGCGCGTCCGGCGCCAGGAAGTGCCCGGACCAGTACGCGAAGATCGGCGACAGCGTTTCGCCCTGGTATTGCGAGGTGATGCTGAACGCGACGCGCTCGGCCATGGCCAGCAGCCGGCGGCGAGCCGGCGCCGGCAGCGAGCGTGCCAGCCATGCAATGGCGCGCTTGACCGGAAGCCGGTGACGGTAGGCGAAATTCTTCAACGACATGGGGCGGCGTCAGTCGGGCATGGCTGGGGGACGGGGCGCGGGAGTGGCAGGGCCTGCCGGCTTGCGACAGGCCCCGCGGCTTGCCACCTGACGTTACAGCGTCTCCGCCGCGAAATCCGCCAGCCGCGAACGTTCGCCGCGGCGCAGCGTGATGTGCGCGGAGTGTTCCCAGTGCTTGAAGCGGTCGACCGCGTAGGTGAGGCCGGAGGTGGTCTCGGTGAGGTAGGGCGTGTCGATCTGTTCGACGTTGCCGAGGCAAACGATCTTGGTGCCGGGGCCGGCGCGGGTGATCAGGGTCTTCATCTGTTTCGGGGTGAGGTTCTGCGCCTCGTCGATGATCAGGTAGCGGCTCAGGAAGGTGCGCCCGCGCATGAAGTTCAGCGAACGGATCTTGATGCGCGAGGCGAGCAGGTCGTTGGTGGCCTGGCGGCCCCAACTGCCGCCGTCCTCGGGGTTGGTCAGCACTTCGAGGTTGTCGGTCAGCGCGCCCATCCACGGCGTCATCTTTTCTTCCTCCGTGCCGGGCAGGAAGCCGATGTCCTCGCCGACCGAAACGGTGGCACGGGTCATGATGATCTCGCGGTAGCGCTGCTGGTCCATCACCTGGGCCAAGCCGGCGGCCAGCGCCAGCAGGGTCTTGCCGGTGCCGGCGTTGCCGAGCAGGGTGACGAAATCGACGTCCGGATCCATCAGCGCGTTGAGCGCGAAGTTCTGCTCGCGGTTGCGCGCACCGATGCCCCAGACGTGGTGGTTGGCGTGCGAGTGGTCGTCCAGCAGTACCAGGGTTGCGCTGGTGTCGTCGAGGTGCAGCACGCGCAACTCGACCGCGTTCTCGCCGGGCAGGTACAGGCACTGGTTGGGGTGCCAGTCGTCGTCCTCGTGCCGATCCACTTCGTAGAACGTGCGGCCGCGCTCGGTCCACGAGCGCACCTCCGGGTGCCGCTCCCAGAAGTCTTCCGGCAGTTCGGTGGAGCCGGTATAGAGCAGCGAGAAGTCGTCCAGCGCGCGATCGTTCTCGTAGTCCTCGGCGACGATGCCGTTGATGCTGGCCTTGATCCGGAGGTTGATGTCCTTGGTGACCAGGATGACGTCGCGGCCGGGGTTCTGGTCGCGCAGTTCAAGCACTGCCGCCAGGATCTGGTTGTCCGCCTTGGTGTGGCCGTTGCTGCTGGTGCGGTGCTGGAAATACAGCCGGCCGACCGAATTGCTGCGCTTGAGCTTGATGCCCTGCGGGTTGCTCAGCTCCAGCCCCTCGCCGAGGTCGTGCTGCTTGCCCAGTTCGATCAGTTCGTTGAGGAAGCGGCTGACCTGGCGCCCGTTGCGCGAGACTTCCGAGGCACCCTTCTTCTTTTCGTCCAGCTCCTCCAGCACGGTCATCGGGATGAAGACGTCATGTTCCTCGAAGCGGAACAGCGATGTCGGGTCATGCAGCAGGACGTTGGTGTCCAAAGCATAGATGCGCTTGCTTCCGATCATGCGGAAGTGTCCTCGCTGGTGGGTGGATGAAGCAGGAATCGCGGCGCACCGCAGGCCGCACGGGTGAAGTCCATGAGTGGCGGGGCAGTCACCGGACCGGGATGGCGTCGAGCACGGCCTGGGCATGACCGGCGACTTTCACGCCGCGCCATTCGTGCACCAGCTTGCCGTCAGGATCGATCAGGAACGTGCTGCGCACGATGCCAAGGTGGCGCTTGCCATACAGCACTTTTTCGTGGATCACGTCGAACGCCTGGCACCAGGTTTCATCGGCGTCGGAGACCAGCGGGAACGGCAGCTCCTGCTTCGCCGTGAAGTTCGCGTGTGATTTCACCGAATCGCGTGACACTCCGATGACTTGCGCGTGACGTTCGCGGAAGGCTGGGTAGAGGTCGCGAAAATCCCTGGCCTCGCTGGTGCAACCGGGCGTGCTGTCTTTTGGATAGAAATACACCACCACCCATTGGCCCTTGAGGCTGGCGAGCTTCAGCTCGCTGCCGTCGGTGGTGGTGCCTTTCAGCGGAGGGAGCTTCTTGCCAATGTCGGGCATGACGAGTCCTGCACGGCGCTGTCGCGCCGCGGTGGCGGGTAGGAGAAGGGGAGTGACGGCACGTGGAAATCGGGGGACGCTGCGGCGGAGCCGGCGAGGTGCCTGGTCGCACCCGGAACGATCGGCATGAATCGACACGCTGGTTGCAATGCAACGTCCCTCAGGCAGTCCACGAAGACAGACTAGCGCGGGCGGGGCGACGGATGACAGTCCTTGTCAGGGCGGCAGGATCGCGCGATGCTCGGGAGACTGCTGCGCCTCAGAATTTGACCGGATCCATGATCGCATCGAGGTTCAGGCCGTCGCACAGTTCGAGGAAGTCGTCGCGCAAGGCGGCGATGTGGATTTCCGCCGGGATGCCGATGGTGAACTGGGCCTGGAACATCTCCGCCCCGGTCTGCATGGCGAGGTAGCGGGTGGAGTTCAGCTGTTCCACGCTGATGCCGTGCTGGCTGAAGAACTCCACGATGCGCGCCACGATCCCGGGCCGATCGGCCGCCACCACTTCCACCAGATACGGCAGCAGGTGCGAGCTGTTCTCGCGCGGTCCCGTACGGTAGTGCACCAGCCGCAGGCTTTCGTCGCGGGCCAGCTTGGTCAGCGCGGTCTCCAGCTTGGCCAACGCGTCCCACGCGCCGCTGGCCAGCAGCATCAGCGAGATCTCCGTGCCGATGGTGGACACGCGCGACTCGGAGAGATTGCAGCCGGCATCGGCGATGCGCTTGGCCAGCGCCAGCAGCGGCGACTTGCCGGCTGGGGTGAGCGCCTGGATCAGCAACTGGTTGTCGTTGCCCGGGCGTGCGGATACGGACGTGGATCCTGAAGAAGGTTTCAAGTGGGTCTGCCTGTGGGCTGGTGTCACCCGCGCGAGGCGGGATGCCTGAGAGCCTGTGAAAAACCGCCACCTACTGCCGTTGCGACGGCACCCGCCATGGCGGTGGAATTTTTCGCAAACTCCGAGACTACTCCGTTCGAGCTTACTTGCCCGCCTCGCGAGGCGGCAAGTAACATGTAACGCTTGCCTTGTAGCGGGATCGAGTCTTGGACATTCGCGGAAGCATCTGCGCGCTGGTCACCCCGTTCGCAGCCGACGGCGCACTCGATCTGGCGGCATTCGGCCGCTTGCTCGACCATCAGCTGGCTGGCGGTACGCAGGCGCTGGTGGTGGCCGGCTCCACCGGCGAGGCGCACATGCTGGAACACGCCGAGTTCGACCGCCTGCTGGCGTTTGCACTCGAGCACGTGGCCGGGCGAGTACCGGTAATCGCCGGTACCGGCGAGGCAGGTACCGCCAAGACCGTCGCCATGACTCGTCGTGCACGGGAACTCGGCGCCGATGCGGCGCTGGTGGTGACGCCTTATTACGTACGCCCCACCCAGGAAGGCCTGCGTCGGCACTTCCTGGAAGTGGCCGAGCACGGTGGCTTGCCCGTGCTGTTGTACAACGTGCCAACCCGCACCGGTTGCGACCTGTTGCCGGAGACCGTCGCCGGGTTGTGCGAGCATCCAAGGATCATCGGAATCAAGGAAGCGCGCGGCGATCGCGCGCGAATTTCGGCACTGGCGGAACTTGTGCGCGCGGATTTCGTCTATCTGTCCGGCGACGATGGCAGCGCGGGCGAAGCCATGCTGGCCGGAGCCGCCGGTACCATTTCGGTGGTGGCCAACCTGGTGCCGCAGGCGTTTCGTGCCTTGTGCGATGCGGCTACCGGCGGTGACCACGCGGCGACGGCGCAGTGCCGTGCTGCACTCGATCCGCTGCTGCGTGCGCTCGAGTGCGCGCCGAACCCGATCGCGGTGAAGGCCGGCCTGCCTGCCTTGGGCTTGGGGCTGGCCCTGCCACGGTTGCCGCTGGTGGAACTGAACGATGGTCCGGATCGCGCCCGATTACACCAAGCACTGTCCACTCTGGCATCCTTGGCGACTGCAGCCGGTTGACGGTTGCCGACTTACCTCACGGAATCCGATTACATGAAGAAAACCTCGCTCCTCCTGGCCCTGCCGGCCGTGGCTCTCAGCGGCCTGCTGCTCGCCGGCTGCGGCGCGTTTCGCTCGCACAAGGCGTGGAATACCGCCCAGCAGGAGTCGCCGCTGGAGATTCCGCCGAGCCTTGATCGGCCCTCGACCAGTGACGCGCTGGTGATCCCGCCGCCGGGCGCGAACCAGCCGACCGCCAATGGCGCCACTGCGAGCGTGGGTGCGGCCAGCGGACAAATCGCTGACGGTTTCGTGCTGGCCGACAGTGTCGACAAGACCTATAGCCGCGTCGGCCAGGTGCTGGAGAGCGGCAGTCTCGGCCAAGTGGTCGGTCACGACGATGCCACCCACAGCTATACGCTGAATGTCTCCGATGCGGTCACGCAGCAGAAGAAAAAGGGTTTCTTCGGCCGCATGTTCGGCCGCGACAAGAGCGGCTCCGTCAGCGCGCCGGGCGCCGCCGCGCACCAGGTGCTGATCAGCATAGGCAGCAACGGCGCGAATGGCAGCGAAGTGCGTGCCGAGGGGCATGCTGCGGCAGTGGGCAAGGTGATCGACACGCTGAAGTCGCGCCTGGGCGGCTGATTCCTTATCGCGTGACACAAAAAAACGCCGCCCGACAAGGCGGCGTTTTTTTTGTGTCCGTGGCAACCGGGCTCAGCGCTGCAGCAGCTTGATCTTGTCCGGCTTGCCTTCCCAGTCCTTGGCGTCGGGGAAGGCGTCCTTGCGTTCGGTGATCACCGGCCAGTGCTTCGCCAGTTCGGCATTCAACGCCACGAACTCCTCCTGACCTGCCGGCACGTCGTCTTCCGGGTAGATCGCATTGATCGGGCACTCGGGCTCGCACAAGGTGCAGTCGATGCACTCGTCGGGATCGATAGCCAGGAAATTGGGGCCTTCATGGAAGGCGTCGACCGGGCAGACCTCGACGCAATCGGTGTATTTGCACTTGATGCAGTTGTCGATGACGACGAAAGTCATGGAGCGAAGCTCTTGGTTTGTGAAGCGGTCAGTATCGCCGCACGGGAGCTTTTGTGAAAAGTGCGGCCAGCAATGGCCACATCTCAATTCCTGTGTGGAACGAGGATTGACTCGTGGCTGCCTGCATTCGGGCCAGCGGCGATCGTGGACGATCGCACAGGCAAACCAGGTGGTGCTCCCTACGAGACTCGAACTCGTGTTCCCGCCTTGAGAGGGCAGTGTCCTGGGCCACTAGACGAAGGGAGCGTTATCCTGCGAGGCGCGCTAGTATAACGGAATTGTTTCGTGCGGCAATGGCTTGGGATACACCCGCCCGCACCGTCCGGAACATGCCCCGCCGGTGCACGCATTCCGCGTCCCGCGGGAAGGTCCGCGGTGCCGTGCGCCGCGATATATTGCAAGCCCTTGGGCAGCTTCGCCCTGCAAGGATTTCGACCGCTTGAATCTCGAATCAAGGACCGACGCCATGCCGACGCTGCGGATCATTCCGCGCGACCAGCACATCATTTCCCGCAAGAACATCAGCAAGGCGGCGTTGCGCGTGCTGTATCGCCTCAATGAAGCCGGCCACACCGCCTACCTGGTCGGTGGCGCGGTGCGCGACCTCCTGCTGGGATTGCAGCCGAAGGATTTCGACGTGGCCACCGACGCCACGCCCGATGAGGTGAAGAAACTGTTCCGCAACTGCCGCCTGATCGGCCGCCGTTTCCGCCTGGCGCATGTGGTGTTCGGTCCGGAGATCATCGAGGTGGCGACGTTCCGCGGCACCGGCGAGGAGGGCTGCGTGGGCGACCGGCATATCGTCGATGGCCTGATCGTGCGCGACAATATCTGGGGCACGATCGAGGAGGACGCGGTACGCCGCGATTTCCGCGTCAATGCGATGTACTACGACATCAGCGATTTTTCCGTACGTGACTACGTCGGTGGCATGCAGGATCTGCAGGATCGCGTGCTGCGCCTGATCGGCGACCCGGACACCCGCTATCACGAAGACCCGGTGCGCATGCTGCGTGCGGCGCGCCTGGCGGCCAAGCTGGACATGCATGTCGACGCGGCGGCGATGGCGCCGTTCGAGACGCTGGGGCCGTTGCTGACCGACGCCGCGCCGGCGCGGCTGTTCGATGAATCGCTGAAGATGTTCCTCAGCGGCAACGGGCTGAAGAGTTTCCGCATGCTGGAGCGGTGCGGCCTGCTGAAGTTCCTCTTTCCGGCCACGGCGCGTGCGCTCAAGCGTGGCGATGTGGCCTTGCGGGCACTGGTCGAAAAGGGCCTGGCCAATACCGATGCGCGTATCGCCGACGGCAAGTCGGTGACTCCCGCGTTCCTGTTCGCGGTGCTGCTGTGGGGCGAGGTGCGCGATGTGGCACACCAGTTGATCGGCCGTGGCGTCGAAAGCAACGAAGCATGGTCGCGTGCCGCCAACCAGGTGGTCGGCGAGCAGTGCCAGCGGGTGGCAATCCCGCGCCGGTTCACCTTCACCATGGAAGAAATCTGGTCGTTGCAGCCGCGCTTCGAGCAGATCCAGCGCAAGCGGGTGTTCCGCCTGATGGCGCACCCGCGTTTTCGCGGGGCATTCGACTTCCTGCTGCTACGCGCCGACGAATCGCCGGCCATGCGCGAGCTGGGCCAGTGGTGGGCACATGCGCAGCAGTTGCCGCCGGATGTGCTGGCGGCAGCACTGCCCGCCGGCGGCGGCGCCAGCGAACCGGTCGCGATGTCGGTGGCCAAGCCGCCGCGCCCGCGCCGCCGGCGGCGCCGGCCTGGCGACAAATCGGGTTCCGCATGACTCTTGCCTACGTCGCGTTGGGCAGCAATCTCGGCAATCCCCGGCAACAGCTGCTCGATGCGATGGAGGCACTGGCGCAGCTGCCCAAAACCCGTCTGCTGCAATGCTCGTCCCTGTATCGCACGCCACCATGGGGCGTGCTGGAACAACCGTCGTTCATCAATGCGGCGGTGGAACTGGATACGGCCTTGTCGCCGGATGACTTGCTGGACGCCTTGCTGGCGATCGAGCGACGGGCCGGTCGCGTGCGTGGCGAACGCAACGGGCCGCGCACGCTGGATCTGGACCTGCTGCACGTCGACGGCGTGCAACGGCACGACAAACGCCTGACCCTGCCGCATCCGCGGATGGCCGAACGGGCCTTCGTGCTGCTGCCGCTGCATGACATCGCGCCGGCCCTGCGGCTGCCCGGACAGGGTACGGTGGCGCAACAACTGGCGACACTTGATCTTGCCGGTTGCGAAAAACTGCCTTGAACTCCCCGCGGCACGCCGGATAATCGGCGGCCACCCCGACCCAGGAATTGCCGTGTACGTGCAGAACACCACTACCCCCGATCGCAAGCCGGTAACCGTGCCAGGCCTGCTGGCGATGAAGTCGAAAGGGCGGCGCATCGTGATGCTGACCGCCTACGACGCCAGTTTCGCCTGGCATCTGGAGGCTGCCGGGGTCGACATTGCGCTGGTGGGCGATTCGCTGGGCATGGTGGTGCAGGGACACCACAGCACCTTGCCGGTGACGCTCGATCACATGGTCTACCACACCGCCGCGGTGGCACGCGGGCTGTCGGCCACCTTGCTGGTGGCCGACCTGCCGTTCATGGCCGATCGCGATGTCGCGCACGCGCTGGAAGCGGGCGCGCGGCTGGTTGGCGAAGCCGGTGCGGCGATGGTGAAGATCGAAGGCGCCGCACCGCATATTCTCGAAGCGGTTGCCGCGCTCACCGCGCGTGCGATTCCGGTCTGTGCGCATTTGGGTCTTACGCCACAGTCGGTGCACAAGTTCGGCGGCTTCCGCATCCAGGGCCGCGAGCCGGACGCGGCGGACCGCGTGTTGGCCGAGGCGCTGGCAGTGCAGGACGCCGGTGCCAGCCTGCTGGTGATGGAAGGCGTGCCGGTTGAACTGGGCCGACGGGTAACCGCCGCGCTGAAGATTCCGGTGATCGGTATCGGTGCAGGCCCGCATTGCGATGGCCAGGTGCTGGTGATCCACGACATGCTCGGCATCACCCCGGGCAAGCGGCCGACGTTCAGCAAGGATTTCCTGGCAGGGCACGATTCTGTGGCCGCGGCGATCGCGGCCTACGCCGAGGACGTGCGCAGCGGCGCCTTCCCGGCTCCCGAACACTGTTTCAATTGAGCAGGGTCGACGCGCCATGCAGACCGTACAAGACGCCCCCGCCTTGCGCGCCGCGATCCGTGGCTGGCGTGCGAAAGGCCAGGCCGTGGGCTTCGTGCCGACCATGGGCAACCTGCACGCTGGCCACCAGTCGCTGATCAAGCTGGCGCGCGAGCGTGCCGAGCGGGTCGTCGCCAGCGTGTTCGTCAATCCCACCCAGTTCGGTCCGAACGAGGATTTCGAACGCTATCCGCGCACCCTCGTACGGGATCAGGCCGTACTGGCCGATCAGGACTGCGACCTGCTGTTCGCCCCGGATGTAGCCACGATGTACCCGTTTGGCGCCGAGCACAGCGTCAGCGTGCGCGTGCCACGGATCACCGACACCCTGGAAGGCGCGCATCGGCCCGGCCATTTCGATGGCATGGCCACGGTGGTGTGCAAGCTGTTCAACCTGGTCCAGCCCGATCTGGCGGTGTTCGGCCAGAAGGACTTCCAGCAGTTGAAGGTGATCGAGCGGATGGTGCGCGACATGTCGCTGCCGGTGAAGGTGGTGACGGCGCCGATCCTGCGTGCCGACGATGGCCTGGCACTGAGTTCGCGCAACCAGTATCTGTCCGCCGAGGAGCGCGCGCGTGCACCGCTGCTCTACGATACCTTGCTGAAGATGCGCGAGCTGTTGAACCAGGGCCATGCGTGGCAGGCCGTGGAGCAGACTGCCGTCGCGCGCCTGCAACGTGCGGGTTTCGTTCCCGATTATGCGGTGGTCCGCCGTGCCGAGGACCTGGCCGAACCGGTCGACGCACAACGTGACGGGCTGATCGCGCTGGTCGCGGCGCGCCTGGGCAATACCCGCCTGATCGACAACTTGTTGTTCGACTGAGGCAACCGCATATCGGGCCCGGTGCTGCTGATGTTGCAGTGCAATGTCAACGGTTCGATAATTGCCGACTTTGCAGGATGTCCCTGCCGGAAAGAATGTCATGCACCTGAACATGCTCAAGGCCAAGATCCACCGTGCCACGGTGACCCATGCCGAGCTGCACTACGAAGGCTCGATCGCGATCGACGGTCTGTTGCTGGATGCCTCGGGTATCCGCGAGTACGAGCAGATCCACGCCTGGAACGTCAACACCGGACAGCGTTTCGTGACCTATGCGCTGCGTGCCGAGGAAGGCTCCGGGATCATCTCGGTGAACGGCAGTGCCGCGCGCAGTGCGCAGGCCGGTGACATCGTCATCATCGCCGCATTCGCGCAGCTGAGCGAAGCCGAGCTGGAGCAGTTCCAGCCGACCTGCGTCTACATCGCGGCAGGTCCGGGCAACCACATCAGCCACACCAACCGCTCGATCCCGAAGCAGATGGCTGCCGCCTGAGAGGGTTTTTCAGCGCTGTTGCCGCTGCAGCGCCCACGCCACGTGTTCGCGCACGACTGCCGAAGGGTGGTCGGCGCGAGCCTGCAGCGCGTCGCGCACGGCCACGGAGGGTGGCGCATTGCCCAGCGCCACCGCGATGTTGCGCAGCCAGCCCTCGTAGCCGGCGCGGCGGATCGCCATGCCTTCGGTGCGCTTGAGGAACTCCTCTTCGCTCCAAGCAAACAGCTCGACCAGCTTCGCACCGTCGAGGCTATGCCGCGGCGCGAAATCCGGCTCGGTGGTGGCCTGTGCGAACTTGTTCCACGGACACACCAGCTGGCAGTCGTCGCAGCCGAAGATGCGGTTGCCCATCGGTGCGCGCAGGTCTTCCGGGATGCTGCCTTTCAGCTCGATCGTGAGATAGGAAATGCAGCGCTTCGCGTCGAGCCGATAAGGCCCGAGAATCGCCTGGGTCGGGCACACCTCGATGCAGCGCGTGCAAGTGCCGCAGTGCGCGCTGGCCGGCGCGTCGATCGGCAGTGGCAGGTCGGTGTACAGCTCGCCGAGGAAGAAATACGAGCCGGCGTGACGGTTGATCAGCACGGTGTGCTTGCCGATCCAGCCCAGGCCGGCATTGCGCGCCAACGCTTTCTCCAGCACCGGCGCGGAATCCACGTAGGCGCGATAGCCGAAATCGCCAACCACGCCATGGATGCGCTCAGCCAGTTTCTGCAGCCGATGGCGCATCAGCTTGTGATAGTCGCGACCCAGTGCGTAGCGCGACACATAGCCGGCCTCGGCGTCCTGCAGCACGTTCCACGCATTCGCGGTGCCGGGCGGGATGTAATCCATGCGCACGGAGATCACCCGCTGCGTGCCCGGCTCCAGTTCGGCCGGGCGGCTACGCCGGGTGCCGTGGCGGGCCATGTATTCCATCTCGCCGTGATGGCCGTGTTCCAGCCAGCGCAGCAGATGCTGCTCGTCCTCGCCCAGGTCGGTGCCGCTGATGCCGGCTTCGGCAAAGCCCAGCTCGGTCGCCCAGCGCTTGATGTCGTGAGCGAGGGCGGCGTAATCGGGGGCGTGGCGAATGTCGGTGCTGGACATCCGTCTATTGTAGAGGCGGCCCATGCCTATAATTCACGGATGCCCGCCCATCCGTACAGCCGCGATCTGCATACCGTCGAACAGTTGCGCGCGATGGAGCGTGCCGCATTGGTGGCGCTGGGTATTTCCGGTCCGGAACTGATGCGTCGCGCGGCCAGCGCCGCGCTGAACAGCCTGCGCCGGCATTGGCCACAAGTGCGACAGATCTGCATCCACTGCGGCCCCGGCAACAACGGCGGCGACGGGTTCCTGCTCGGCGTACTGGCGCGCGAGGCGGGGCTGCAGGTCGAATTGGTGGCGCTGTCGACCGGCTCGCACGGTGACGCCGCCGCGGCACGCGAGGCGTGGGAAGCCGGTGGTGGCCAGGTGCGGTTATGGGATGCGCAAGGCGTGCTGCCCGAAGCCGAACTGCATGTGGACGCGTTGTATGGCATCGGCCTCAACCGCGCGCCGGAACCTGCGTCGGCACAGTTGATCGAGGCGATCAACCAGGAGGGGCGGCCGGTGCTCGCGCTGGACGTACCCAGCGGGCTCGATGCAGACACCGGCAGTTGTCCCGGCGCTGCGATCCGTGCGGACGTCACGGTCACGTTCGTTGCCGGCAAGCGCGGCCTGCACACCGGCCGTGCCGCCGATCACGTCGGCGTCATCGAACTGGCCACGTTGGGCGTGCCGGACAGTGTCTACAACGGTGCGCGGCCCGACGCGCAGTTGCTGATAGCCGAGTCGCTGCCGCCGCGCGCTCGTTACGCGAACAAGGGCAACTACGGTCACGTGCTGGTGATCGGCGGCGATCAGGGCATGGCTGGCGCGGTGCGGCTGGCCGGCGAGGCGGCGCTGCGCGGCGGTGCCGGCCTGGTCAGCGTGGCAACGCGTGCGGAACACGTGTTCGCCCTGAATGCCGCGCGGCCGGAGCTGATGGCGCATGGCGTCGATGGACCGCAGGCGTTGGCGCCGCTGCTGCAGCGTGCCAGCGTGCTGGCGCTGGGGCCGGGCCTGGGTCAGGTCGCCTGGAGTCATGCGCTGTGGCTGACCGCGTTGGATGCGGACATGCCGCTGGTGCTTGATGCCGACGGCCTGAATCTGCTGGCACGCGAGCCGCGCCAGTTCCGTATGCCGACCGTGCTTACGCCGCATCCGGGCGAGGCGGCGCGCTTGCTCGGGCTGACCACCGCCGCCGTCGAGCACGACCGCTTTGCAGCGGCGCGCGAACTCGCGCGGCGTCATGCCGCTGTCGTCGTGTTGAAGGGGGCGGGCAGCCTGATCGCCGATCCGGATGGACGTCTGGACGTCTGCCCGTGGGGCAATCCGGGCATGGCCTCGGGTGGCATGGGCGACCTGCTAGCCGGTGTGGTGGCGGCGTTGCTGGCGCAGGGTTGCAGCGCGTGGCAGGCAGGCTGCCTCGGCGTCGGCCTGCATGCGCGAGCGGGCGATCGGGCGGCACAGTCAGGCGAGCGTGGCCTGATGGCGAGCGATCTGCTGGCGCCGCTGCGGGCGCTTGGCAATGGCATGGCGGGGTATGAGCGTGACTGAAGATTTGCACGGCGACGGCGAGCGGGTGTTGCCCGACGAAGCTGCCACCGCGGCGTTTGCCGCACAGTTGGCCAGGGTGCTGGATGAAGGGTTGGTGCTCTACCTGCACGGCCCGCTGGGCGCCGGCAAGACCAGTTTCGCGAGGGCGTTGCTGACGGCCCTGGGTGTGGGCGAACGCGTCAAGAGCCCGACCTACAGTCTGGTCGAGGGTTATTCGTTGCGGGAGCGGCTGGCCTGGCATCTGGATCTGTACCGGATCGCCGACCCGGGCGAACTGGAATGGCTGGGCCTGGACGCGCTGGCGGATCCGACCGCGCTGGTCCTGGTCGAGTGGCCCGAACGCGGTGCCGGCGCCTTGCCGGCAGCGGATCTCGAGCTGCATCTGGATTACGCCGGAACAGGGCGGAGCGCCTCATGGCAAGCGTTCACCGACCGGGGTGAGCGGCTGCTGGCGCGGCTCGCTAAGTATTGATTTTTTCTTGCAAAAGGCGGCTTGGCGATTCGGGCAAAGATATGTTCGGAATGCGCGTCTTGCGGCCCATAACTTGACACAGCCTGATGAATCGGCTGCAGGTTATGGATATTCAAGGGAAAACCTGCTTGCATTCAATGTCGGGCTGCGTTTCAATGCGGCCTATGAGGTGTTACCTGAACAGTTGGGGTGGGCTTGTCGCCGTCGCGATCATCGCGGCCACGCCGCTGTGCGCGGCACAAGCGGCAGATCTGAAGCACGCACGTGTCTGGGCCGGCCCTGAATACACCCGTGTGGTAATCGACGCTTCCGGCCCGCTGCAATACACGGTCAGCCAGAAGGATGGCCGGCTCGTGGTCGATCTGCCCCGGAGCCGGGCGACCAGCGAATTTGCCGAGCCGACGGCGCAGGGACTGTACCGGGGCATGAGTCATGCCCGCATCGGAGACCGCCTGCAGTTAACCGCCGAAGTCGATCCGGCTGCCCGCTTGAAGAGCTTCGTGCTGAAACCGGCCAGCGGCAACGATTACCGCCTGGTGCTGGACCTTTACCCGGTCGAGGACAGCGGCAGCGTGGCCAAGGCGGCGCCGGTGCAAGCCAGTCCCGCGCCTCCCGCGCCGGCGGCAGCGCCGCCGCAGTACAGCAATCCCACGCATAGCCGCCGGGTAGCCGCCGAACAGGCGGCGGCCATGCTCAATGGTCAGCGCCAGGTGGTGGTGGCGATCGATGCCGGTCATGGCGGCAAGGACCAGGGTGCGCACGGTCCCGGTGGCACGCTGGAGAAGAACGTCACCCTGGCGGTGGCCCGCGAACTGGCAACGCAGATCAATCGCCAGCCCGGCATGAAGGCCGTGCTGACCCGAAGCACCGATTTCTATATTCCGCTGAAGCAGCGCTATCAGATCGCGCGCGAGAACAACGCCGACCTGTTCGTCTCGATCCACGCCGATTCGTTCACCAACGACGACGCGCGCGGCTCGTCGGTGTGGGTGCTGTCGCCGCGCGGCAAGACCAGCGAGGCCGCCCGCTGGCTGGCCGATCGCGAGAACCGCGCCGACCTGATCGGCGGCACCACGCTGGACGACAAGGACGACAGCCTGGCCAAGGTGCTGCTGGATCTGCAGCAGGGCTGGGCGATGCAGGCCAGCGACGAGGTCGCCGGTAACGTGCTCAAGGCGCTGGGCCAACTCGGCCCGACGCATCGCGGTTATGTCGAGCGCGCTAATTTCGTGGTGCTGCGCTCGCCGGATGTGCCGTCGATCCTGGTCGAGACCGCCTTCATCAGCAATCCGGCCGAGGAGCGCCGGCTGCGCGATCCGGCCCATCAGAAAAAGCTCGCCGAAGCGGTGATGGGCGGCGTGAAGAATTATTTCGAGTCCACGCCTCCGCCGGGCACCTGGTTCGCAGCCGAGGCAGCACGTCGCAGCGGCAGCCAGCTGGCATCGCGGAAAATTTCCACGACCGGCAATTCGGTGGCCGACAGCAGCGCGGTCACGCGCGCGCGCGATGTGCACAAGGTCGGTCGTGGCGAAAGCCTGAGCAGTATCGCGCGCCAATACGGTGTCAGCGTCGGCGCGCTGAAGAACGCCAACCAGATCAGCAGCAACACGGTGCGTGCCGGTACCACACTGACCATCCCGGCCAGCTGATCGTCCTCGGCGGCATCGCCGGCGTTCGCTGCTAAAGTTGGCGGATGACGCTCATCCGCCTGCTTCCCCCCGAACTCATCAATCAGATCGCTGCCGGCGAGGTCATCGAGCGACCGTCCTCGGTGGTCAAGGAGCTGGTCGAGAACAGCCTCGACGCCGGCGCCAGCCGGATCGAGGTGGACATCGAGGCCGGTGGCGCGCGGCTGATCCGCGTGCGCGACGACGGCGGCGGCATCCATGTCGACGAGCTGCCGCTGGCGGTGGCCTCGCATGCGACCAGCAAGATCGGCAGCTTCGACGACCTCGAACACGTCGCCAGCATGGGTTTCCGCGGTGAAGCGCTGGCCTCGGTGTCGTCGGTGGCACGCTTCGCGCTGACCTCGCGCGTGCGCGACCAGGACGCGGCATTCCGCATCGAGGTCGACGGTGGCAAGTTGCAGGCGGCGCGTCCGGCGCAGCATCCGCAAGGCACCAGCGTCGAGGTGCGCGACCTGTTCTACAACGTGCCGGCGCGGCGGAAATTCATGCGCGCCGAGCGCACCGAATTCGCGCATATCGACGATCTGCTGAAATCATTGGCGCTGGCGCGCAGCGCGGTGGAATTCCGGCTCAGCCACAACGGCAAACCGGTGCGCATCTGGAAGGCCGCACGCGACGAACAGGCGCAGTTGCAACGCGTGGCCGAAGTGCTGGGCGAGGATTTCCCGGCGCAGAGCCTGCGCATCGACCACGCCATGGCCGGTCTGCATCTTGTCCGGCTGGGTCGGCCTGCCCACCGCGTCGCGGGCGCAGGCCGACGCGCAATATTTCTACGTCAACGGCCGCCTGGTGCGCGACCGCATCGTCGCCCACGCGGTGCGCCAGGCGTATGCCGACGTGCTGTTTCACGGTCGCCACGCCGCGTTCGTGCTGTACCTGGAACTCGACCCGGCCGGGGTCGACGTGAACGTGCACCCGGCCAAGCACGAAGTGCGCTTCCGCGAGCAGCGGCTGGTGCATGACTTCCTGTTCCGCACCCTGCACGAAGTGCTGGCGCAGACTCGCGCTGGCCTGGGCACGCTGCCTGCGGCGGCGCCGGCAGCGCTGGTGAGCCATTCGTATGCGCCCTCCGCGCCCGCCGCGGCGACGTGGCCCAGCCAGTTCAGCCAGAGCCGTCTGGGCCTGGGCACACGCGAGGCGCCACTGGCCGACTATGCCGCCTTGCTGGGTACGTCGCCTGCCAGCATCGGTGCGCCGATGCCGATGCCGGCCGTGGAAGAGGGCGAGGCACCACCGCTGGGTTACGCGATTGCCCAGCTCAAGAACATCTTCGTGCTGGCCGAGAATGCGCACGGCATGGTGCTGGTGGACATGCATGCGGCGCACGAGCGGATCACTTACGAGAAGCTCAAATCCGGCCGTGCCTGCAGCAACCTGCGTTCGCAGATGCTGCTGGTACCGCTGTCCATCGCGGTCAGCGCGAAGGAGGCTGCCGCTGCCGAGGAGCATGCCGAAGCGCTGGCCGAGTGGGGCCTGGAGTTGTCGCGCAGCGGTCCCTCGGCGGTTGTCGTGCGGCGCATTCCGTCATTGCTGGAAGGCGCCGACGTAGGTCAGCTCAGTCGCGACGTACTGGCCGAGCTGGCCCAACACGGCAGCTCCCGCCGGTTGCAGGAGCTGGAGAACGAACTGCTCTCCACGATGGCATGCCACGGTTCGGTGCGCGCGGGGCGGCGCCTGACCCTGCCCGAAATGAATGCCTTGCTGCGCGAGATGGAGGCAACCGAACGGTCCGGTCAATGCAACCACGGGCGTCCCACCTGGGTTCAGCTGAGTCTGGCCGAACTCGACAAATTGTTCATGCGCGGCCGTTGACACGTTTCGAAAAAATTCACTGCTGGAGCAACCGATGTTTCGTAACAGCCTGTTTGTTGCCGCCGCCATCCTGGGAGTCGCTACCGTGCAAGCCACCGACGTCAATCACTACAAGCGAGGCATCGAGCAGTGGCACGCCGGCCGGATCGAGCGGCTCACCGCGCCAACCGGCTGGCTCAGCCTGATCGGCCTGGAATGGCTGCAGCCCGGCGCCAATCGCGTGGGCAGCGCCGCCGACAACGACATCGTGCTGGCCGCCGGGCCTGCCCACCTGGGCGTGGTCACGCTGTCCGCGGACGGCGGCATGCATATCGTGCTGGACAAGGACAGTGGCGCCACCGTCGATGGCAAGAGCGTGGCCGAGGCGATGCTGATCGACGACGCGCATGCCGCCGCCGATGCCGCGCCGACCACGGTGGCCTTCGGCACGGCGAGCTTCTACGTGATCGATCGCGACGGCCGCAAGGGGCTGCGGGTGAAGGACAGCGAGGCGCCGACGCGCAAGCATTTCCTCGGCATCGATGCCTTCCCGATCGACCCGTCGTGGCAGATCGAGGCAACCTGGGTGCCGGCGGCACCGGGCGAAATGCTGGAAATGGGTTCGGTGATCGGCACCATCGACAAGTACCCGGTACCGGGCAAGCTGGAATTCACTCGCGACGGCAAGCGTTTCGAGATCCTGCCGGTGGTCGAGGAGCCGGGCGACGCGCAGTACTTCATCGTGTTTGCCGATCGTACCAGCGGCAAGGAAACCTACGGTGCTGCACGCTTTCTGTACATCGATCCGCCGAAAGACGGCAAGGTCGTGCTGGATTTCAACAAGGCCTACAACCCGCCGTGCGCGTTTACCTCGTTCGCCACTTGTCCGTTGGCGCCACCGGAAAATCGGCTCGATTTGCGCGTAACCGCCGGGGAGAAGAATTATCGTGGCTCGCATCAATGAACTGAGTGCGCTCGGCGCGCTGGGGCTGTTGCTGTCGTTTTCCGTGGTGGCGACCACGCCGGCTGATTACATCGCCTCGGTGGAACAGGCGCGCAGTGCGCGCGTCGAGCAGCTCAGGCAAATGGACGGCTATCTGACCTTGACCGCCTCGGGCTGGCTGGAGCCGGGCGCGAACAGCGTGGGCAGCGCGGCCGACAACCGCTTAGCCGTGCCCGGTGCGCCCGCGCACCTGGGCGTATTGCAACTGGCGGCGGGCGGGCAGGTCAGCCTGCACCTGGCAAATACCCGCGGTATCACCGTCGATGGTGCGCCGGCGGCAACCGCGAACGTCTTGCGCACGCAGGGTTCCGATGGCAAGCAGCAGCCGACCCGGGTGGGGTTTGGCAGCAGCTACCTGTACGTGATCGAGAACGGCGCACAGCGCGGCTTGCGCGTGAAGGACAATGATGCCCCGCTGCGCACGCACTTCCCTGGCCTCGACTATTTTCCGATCGATCGCAGCTGGCGAATCGAGGCGGACTGGGTGCCGTTCACGCCACCGCACACGTTGAAGATCGCCTACGTCACCGGTACCGAGGGCGATGTGTCGATTGCCGGCAAGGCCGTGTTCCAGCGTGATGGCCGGACCTACGAGTTGCTGCCGATCGACGAGGACGGCCAGTTGTTCTTCGTGTTCAGCGACCGCACGGCGGGGAAGCTGACCTACGGTGGTGCCCGTTTCCTGTATGCCGCGGCACCGAAGGGCGGCAAGGTCGTGCTGGATTTCAACCTGGCGCAGAACCCGCCGTGTGCGATCACCCCACACGTGGTCTGCCCGCTGGCACCGCCGGAGAACCGCCTGAAATTATCGGTGACCGCGGGTGAGATGAAATTCCGCGGCCACGATATCGATCCAGGGGCAGCCGTCAGCGTCCCTTGAACTCGGCCTTGCGCTTTTCCAGGAATGCCGAAGTACCTTCGCGCATGTCCTCGGTGGAGAACGCCAGCGCGAACCCCTGGGTCTCGAACTCCAGGCCCTGATCGATGCTGCATTCGCCACCTTGCAGCACCGCGTCGAGAATGCCGGCGGCAGCCAGCGGCGCGGCGGCGGCGAGCTGGTCGGCCAGCGCATTCACCGCGTCGTCCAGTGCTTCGGGAGCGACCACGCGGTTGACGATACCCAGCTCATACGCACGCTGTGCGCTGACCGGCGTGCCGGCAAGACACAACTCCAGCGTGGCGCCGCGGCCGGCCAGACGCAGCAGGCGCTGGGTGCCGCCGAAGCCGGGGATCAGGCCGAGGTTGATTTCCGGCTGGCCGAATTTCGCTTTCTCGCTGGCCACACGCAGGTGGCAGGCCATCGCCAGCTCCATGCCGCCGCCCAGCGCAAAACCCTGGATGCGCGCGATCACCGGTTTGCCGAGTCGCTCGATCGAGCTCATCAGGCGCTGGCCGGTGCGCGAAAAATTTTGCGCCTGCGCGGGCGTGTAGCGGCTCATTTCGGCAATGTCTGCACCGGCGACGAACGCTTTCTCGCCTGCACCGGTCAGCACCACCGCGCGTACGGCGTCGTCCTGCGCGGCCTGCGCGAACACCAGGGTCAGCTCGTTGAGCGTGTCGCGGTTCAGCGCGTTGAGTTTATCGGGGCGGTTGACGATGATGGTGCGCACCGCACCGCGGTTGCTGATTTCCAGGTTGCGATAGGCCATGAGCGACTCCCGCTGGTTGCAAAGCCGCGATGGTAGCAGCGGGAACCTTTGTTGCCGTCGGGTTTCTCAAGCCTCGAGCGTCGTCGCTGCATGAATCCGGCGAACCGCTTAGGATGACTCGTCAGGACTGTCGCGACAGGAAGGCCCGGTGGAGAAAGGCATGACACATCTGCGTTGCGGCTTGCTCGGCGTGCTGCTGCTGCTGAGTTGTGCGACGCATGCGCAGAACGCCGCGTCGGTAGCCGATCAAGCCCGACAAGGCCAAACTGTCGTACGCCATCGGTTATCAGATCGGCAGCCAGTTCGCCGATGGCCGTCCGGATGTGGATATCGGCGTGCTGATGCGGGCGATCCAGGATGCGAACGCCAAACGCCAGCCCAGCGTATCGATGCAGGACATGCATCGGCAGCTGCAGCGACTCAGCCAGCAGATGCATGCCGAGGCGGTGGGCGAGTTCGCGCGCATCGCAGCGGCCAATGCACACAAGAGCGCGCAGTACATGGTGCACAACCGGCAGCAGCGCGGCGTGGTGCAATTGCCATCGGGCATCCAGTACGCCGTGTTGAGCGCGGGCAGTGGCAAGGTCAGTCCGACGGTGTCCAGCACGGTGACCGTGAACTATCGCGGCATGCTGATCGATGGCACCGAGTTCGACAGTACCTGGGCACGCGGCGCACCGGTCAGCTTTCGCGTCGACAAGGTGATTCGCGGCTGGCAGGACGTGATCCCGCGCATGCACGTCGGCGATCGTTGGAAAGTGGTGATTCCACCGCAACTGGCCTATGGAGATGCCGGCGCGCTGCCGCGAATCGGCCCGAACGAAGTGCTGGTCTTCGAGATCGAACTGCTCGCGATCAAGCCCGATTCCGGCCAGCCGTAAGCGCCTGCTCAAAGTCGCTCCGGTGGTAGCATGACGGGCCATGCCGAACCATCCGCTCACTACCGAAACCCCGCCATTGACGCCCTGCATCGGCACCTGCCGACTGGACATACGCGGCTATTGCATCGGCTGCCAGCGCAGCGGTGAGGAAATCGGACGCTGGCGCGCGATGAGCGACGCCGAACGGCTGCACGTGATGCGCAATATCCTGCCGTTGCGCAAATTGCCATGATCGACGAAGTGGCCAATGTACTGTGGCCGTTGTCGACGCCGCCAGCCGGGCCCGGCTGGAACCACGCCGACATGACCGAGCTGCTCGGCAACAGCGAGCGGCAGCCGGCTGCGGTGCTGATCGGTTTTCGTGAAGGCGTGCAACCGCGGCTGGTACTCACGGTACGCAACAATCAGTTACAGGCGCATGCCGGCCAGGTGGCGTTTCCCGGCGGGCGCAGCGACCCGGACGATCGCGATGCGCTGACCACGGCACTGCGCGAGAGCGAGGAGGAAATCGGGCTGGAGCGCAAGCTGGTGACCCCGCTGGGTTATCTGGATTGTTTCGAGACGATCAGTGGTTTCTGCATCACCCCGGTGGTGGCGTCGATCGCCGTCGAGGCGCAGTTGTATCCTGCGCCGGCCGAGGTGGCCGAGGTGTTCGAAGTGCCGCTGGCATTCCTGCTGGAGCCGGCCAACCTGCGCCGCTACACCATGGAATTTCGCGGCCACGAGCGACCGATGGTGGAATTCGTCCACGGCGGCCACCGCATCTGGGGCGCCACTGCCGCGATGCTTTACAACCTGCTGCAGAGGATGGGACGGGCATGACACTGAAGACCACCCTGATCGATGTCGCCACGCTGGCCGCGTTGCCCGCGCACGAAGTGCTGATCGTCGACTGCCGCGTCGATCTTGCCGACCGCACGCAAGGCGAGCGCACCTACCTGGCCGGGCACATTCCCGGCGCCGTGTTCGCCGACCTGGAGCGCGACCTTTCCGACATGTCGCGTGTGCCCGAGGGGCTGGGTCGGCACCCGCTACCACTGGCGACGGCATTCAGCGCCGTGCTCGGTCGCTGGGGCTGGACGCCGGGCATGCAGGTGGTGAGCTACGACGCCGGACCGGGGGCGCTGGCGGCAGCCCGCTTGTGGTGGTTGCTGCGACTGGCTGGCGTACGGGAAGTGGCGGTGCTCGATGGCGGTATCGCCGCATGGCAGGCCGCCGGACAGCCGCTGGAAACAGCCGTCCGTTCGCGCACCCCCACCGAGGTAACGCTGGCCTACGACGCGCGCCAGGTGATCGTCGAGCACGCGGCCCTGCACGCCGCGCCGGTGCCACTGCTGATCGACGCCCGCGCTGCCGCACGCTACCGCGGCGACGTCGAACCGCTGGACCGCGCCGCCGGCCACGTGCCCGGCGCGCACAACCGACCTTACGTGGACAATCTGCGTGCGGATGGGCACTTCAAATCGCCGGCGCAACTACGCGAGGAATTCGCCGCGGTACTGGGTGACGCGACGCCCGACCAGGTCGTGCACATGTGCGGTTCCGGCGTCACCGCCTGCTACAACCTGCTGGCGATGGAACACGCCGGCCTGCACGGTTCGCGGCTGTACGCGCCGTCCTGGAGCGGCTGGGTCAGCGATCCGTCGCGACCCGTCGAGCAGGGCTGATACGCAGGCGCGCGCAGAGGTGCGCCTGCATAACCTTCACTTTTTCTCTTTCAACCGCGCGACCAGTTGCTGCAGCACAGCCTGTGTCTGTGGATGGAAGAACGCTTCGACGAAATCGTCCAGTGGCAGCGCATCCATGTCGGCGTAAGCGCCGGCCAGATCGGCGCGGGCCAGCGTGCGGGTGGCCAGCATCGCGTGCGACGGCAGCGCCAGCAGTTCGCCCAGCCAATGAAGGGCGCGGGCGGCGACCTGGTCAACACTGGTGAGTTCGTCGACGAAGCCGCAGGCCAGCGCTTGTGCCGATTCGATCATCGCGCCGGCGACCAGCAGCCGTTCGGCGCGATAGGTGCCGACCACGCGGCGCAATGCCAGCTGGATCGCCTCGGGCACGATCAAACCGACCTGCACTTCGTTGAGGCCGATCCGGTACGGACCTTCGGCCATCACCCGGTAGTCGCAGAACAGCGCCAGCACCGCGCCACCGGCCGGGCTGTGGCCGGTGATCGCCGCCACCAGCGGTATCGGCGCACGGGCGAGGGTGCCGCACAGCGCGAAGAACTCGCCCCAGTACTCGCGCACGCCGACGCGATCACAGCCGAGCAGGGCCGGTACGTCGACGCCGGCCGAGAACAGTCCCGGCGCGCCGGACAGCACGATCCCGCGCCTCCCGTCATGCACGGCATCGTCGATGGCGGTGCGCAGCGCGCGCACCAGGTCCAGGTTCAGCGCATTGACCGGTGGCCGGGCCAACTGGATTTCGCGGATGCCATTGTCGTGGTTGGTCAGGTTGAGCATGGTGAACTCCGGGCGTGAATCATTGGGGTTGTTCGTCGGCGGTCCAGCGGTAGCGCACCGCGTAGTCGAGCACGGCCTTGCCGTTGGCGGGTACTTCGATGCGGAACTCCAGCGTGTCCGCGGTCTGCTGGCTGGGCTTGCTGCTGGATGACATCAGTGCCCACTGGCGCCAGCGATTGGGATGTTCGCGTACGGTCACGGTGCGGCTGCTGTCGCCGGCATTGCTGAGGTTGATGCGGAATGCTTCATCCAGGGTGCGGCCAGCCTTGTCCGTGCTGAAGGCGGTGCGCTCGCGCTCGGCGCGCAGGTCGAACGCGGTACCCAGCGTGATGGTGGCCTCGCTGCCTTTCGGGGTGTCGTCGATGCGGCCCTCGCCGATGAATTGCGGCGTGCCATTGCGGTCGGCGGTGAGCACGCGCAGGTAGCCGGCAGGCAGGCTGTCGAACGCCTTCACCTTCAAGGTGCTGACGATCGCGCTGCCGCCGCCCTGGTTGAAGTCGCGGTTGAGAATCGGCTGTTGCGGCTGGAAGTTGCTGCCGTTTTCGTACAGCGCGGTGCGCACGCAATCCAGCACGCGCGCGGCATATAGCGGCACCTGGCTGACGCTGCCGTCAGGCAGCTCGATCGCGGCGGGCAGGGAATAGCTGCGGTAGTCGCCCACGCTGTCCTGCTGCGGCATGTCGGCACTCTCGGCCTTGGCGTTGAAACCGCGTGCCATCGTCATCATCGGCCGCGGCGCCGAGGCCTTGGCCATGTTCGGCTCGCCGGCGATCAGGGTGACCTGCGCATCGTGCCAGTCGCGGCCGCTGCGGTTGGCGATGCTGGCGCGCGATTCGAACTGCATGCGGCAGGCCGTGCCGGGCTGCAGCGTCGCCACGTAGGCGGCACGCCAGCCGAGGCCGGAGGTGGGATAGCTGAGCACGGCCCGGGCCTGGCCGGTGCGCGCGGCGTCCACGCGCAGGCTGAGGCTGGAGCCGGTGGGGAAGTCGGCGCCGCTGCTGCGCACGGCCGCGTAGTGGGTGACCAGGCTGGTGCGGCCGTTGCCGTCACGCACCAGCAGGCCATCGCCCGCGCGCAGCAGGGTGCCGCTGGCGAGCGGCTCGCCGCTGCTGCCGAGCACGTCCACGTTGCGGCCGACCAGGCCGGTCAGCGCTGCATCCGCACCCTGCGCAAGCAGCAGACGCTGCGAGATCACCTTCGCGCTACCGTCGGGGAAGCCCAGAGCCAGCGCCTCGGCGTCGAGCGAGTTCGGCAGGTCGCCGATCACCACGTCATGGGTACCGGCGGCGAGGCTCAGCGAGCGCTGCTCGCGCACTACCGCGTAGCCTTCACCGATGTCGCCACCGTGGCTGGCGTACAGCGCGGGGTTGTCGCTGCGGTAGAGCGTGAGTTCGGTGGCATCCGTGGCGTGTGCCGTGGATGTGCCGGTGAGGGCGGCGATGCAGGCGAGCGCAAGAACGGTGCGATGTGCTGTCGTCATGGGCGAGTTCCATCGTGAGGCCGGATCCACATCATAACGATGGCATGTGTGTGGCGGGCGTCGAGTACGTCACCGCGCAATGCATGGTAGAGCGCGGTGGTCAGGCGTCCTGGCGGCCAGCCGCCGCGCGGATCGTCGGCGGCAACGGCATCGCCTTGCCGGTGGCGGGGTTCACCCACACCATCACCACGTGGCCGTCGCAATACAGAACGCCGGCATCGGTGGCGTCGACGATGCGGTGGCTGATCGTCACCGAACTGGTGCCGAGGCGAGTGCAGCGCAGTTCGATATGCAGCGCGGCAGGCCATGCGATCGGGCGGCGGTATTGCAGTTCGCTGGCGGCCAGCACCGGCATGACATCCTCGCTGAACCAGTCGCGCACGTGCTGCAGCCACTGCAGTCGCGCTTCTTCCAGGTAAGTGAGGAAGTTGGAGTTGTTGACGTGGTTGAACGCGTCCAGGTCGCGCCAGCGCACGCCGAGCGAGGCGACGAACAGCGGCGCGTCGGACGCGCAGGTCTCGGTTGCGGCGGTGCCGGAGGGATGGGCACTCATGAAGATTTCTTCTTTCCGCGCATCGGCTTGTACTTGTCGGCCGAGGCGATGTGTTTGGTGGCGGCCTTGATCCGTTTGGCGGCGCCCGCCTTGGCCGGCCTGGCCGGTTTGAGGTGTGGCGCGAGGAAATGGCCGGTGTGCGATTCGGGCGTGGCCGCCACGGTTTCCGGCGTGCCGGCGACCAGGATGCGGCCACCGCCGGCGCCACCTTCGGGGCCGAGGTCGACGACCCAGTCGGCAGTCTTGATCACGTCGAGGTTGTGCTCGATCACCACCACGGTGTTGCCCTGGTCGACCAGTTGGTGCAGCACGTCGAGCAGTTGCTCTATGTCGTGGAAGTGCAGGCCGGTGGTGGGCTCGTCGAGGATGTACAAGGTGTTGCCGGTGTCGCGCTTGGACAGCTCCTTGGACAGCTTCACGCGCTGCGCCTCGCCGCCGGACAGCGTGGTCGCGCTCTGGCCGAGCTTGATGTAATCGAGGCCCACCGCACGCAGGGTGTCGAGTTTGCGCGCGATGCCCGGCAGGTTCTCGAACAGCTTCAGCGCGTCCTCCACCGTCATGTCGAGCACGTCGGCGATCGTGTGGCCCTTGTACAGAACTTCGAGCGTCTCGCGGTTGTAGCGCTTGCCGTGGCAGACGTCGCAGGGTACGTAGACGTCGGGCAGGAAGTGCATCTCCACCTTGATCATGCCGTCGCCTTCGCACGCCTCGCAGCGGCCACCGCGCACGTTGAAGCTGAAGCGCCCCGGCGTGTAGCCGCGTGCGCGCGCTTCCGGTACCTGCGCGAACATCTCGCGCAGCGGGGTGAACAGGCCGGTGTAGGTGGCCGGGTTGGAACGCGGCGTGCGGCCGATCGGCGACTGGTCGATGTCGACCACCTTGTCGAACAGTTCCAGTCCGCTGACCGACTGGTATGCCGCCGGCTGCGTGCCGGCGCCGTTCAATTCCATCGCGGCGAGACGGAACAGGGTGTCGTTGATCAGGGTCGATTTGCCCGAGCCGGAGACACCGGTGACGCAGGTGAACAGGCCGGCCGGGATCGCCACGTCGACGTGCTTCAGGTTGTTCGCACTGGCGCCTTTCAGGTGCAGCCAGGCGTCGTCGTC
Source organism: uncultured Gammaproteobacteria bacterium (assembly GCA_963739815.1). GTDB lineage: Bacteria > Pseudomonadota > Gammaproteobacteria > Xanthomonadales > Rhodanobacteraceae > Rhodanobacter. Next base: position 1,444,926 of record CAVUBI010000001.1, on the reverse strand, counting down.
GACGGGCTGGCGGCGCTGCTGCGGCACTTCGATGGCACGCGCGCCGGAGAGGAACTGGCCGGTGACCGAGCGCGGCGAGTCGAGCATGTCCTGCACGCTGCCCTGTGCCACGATCTCGCCGCCGTGCACGCCGGCACCGGGGCCGATGTCGAGCACGTGGTCGGCCATGCGGATCGCGTCCTCGTCGTGCTCGACCACGATCACCGTGTTGCCGAGGTCGCGCAGGCGCGTGAGCGTGCCGAGCAGGCGTTCGTTGTCGCGCTGGTGCAGGCCGATCGAGGGCTCGTCCAGCACGTACATCACGCCGACCAGGCCGGCACCGATCTGCGAGGCGAGGCGGATGCGCTGTGCTTCGCCGCCGGAAAGCGAATCGGCCTGGCGATCCAGGGTGAGGTAATTCAGGCCGACGTCGTTGAGGAAGGTCAGCCGCTCGCGGATCTCCTTGACGATTTTCGCCGCGATCTCGCCACGCCAGCCGGTGAGCGTCAGCGTCTCGAAGAACGCCAGCGCGTCGTCGATCGAGCGTGCGGTGAGCGAGGGCAGCGCGTGATCGGCGACGAACACATTGCGGGCGGAGCGGTTCAGGCGCTGGCCTTCGCAGGCGGGGCAGGGCTGGTCGCTGATGTATTTGGCCAGTTCCTCGCGCACGGCGGCGGATTCGGTTTCCTTGTAGCGCCGTTCCAGGTTCGGCAGGATGCCCTCGAACGCATGCTCGCGGGTGACCTTGCCGCCACGCTCGGTGAGGTAGCGGAACGCGATCCGGTCCTTGCCGCTGCCGTACAGGATGGCCTTCTGCACGTTCGCCGGCAGCTGGTTCCACGGCGTGTCCACGTCGAAGCCGTAGTGCGCGGCCAGCGACAGGATCAACTGGAAGTAGTGCGCATTGCGCCGATCCCAGCCACGCACCGCGCCGTTGGACAGCGGCAGTTCGGGATGGCCAACCACACGCGAGGCGTCGAATACCTGGGTCACCCCGAGGCCGTCGCAGGTCGGGCACGCACCCACCGGCGAATTGAACGAGAACAATCGCGGCTCCAGTTCCGGCAGCGAGTAGTCGCACACCGGGCAGGAATAGCGCGAAGACAGCAACTGTTCGGATGCGTCGGGGGCATCCATGTTGGCCAGGATCACCAGGCCATCACCCAGCCGCAGCGCGGTCTCGAACGATTCGGCCAGGCGCTGCTTGATGTCGTCGCGCGGACGGAAGCGATCGACCACCACGTCGATGGTGTGCTTCTGGCGCAGCGTCAGCGGCGGCACCGCGTCGAGGTCGTACACCGCGCCGTCGACGCGGGCACGCACGAAACCCTGCGCGCGCAACTGCTCGAACACCTGTACGTGCTCGCCCTTGCGCTCGCGGATCACCGGCGCCAGCAGCATGAAGCGCTGCTCCGGATCCAGCGCCAGGGTGGCGTCGACCATCTGGCTCACCGTCTGCGCCTCCAGCGGAATGCCGTGGTCGGGGCAGCGCGGCGTGCCGACGCGGGCGTACAGCAGGCGCAGGTAGTCGTACACCTCGGTGATCGTGCCGACGGTGGAACGCGGGTTGTGCGAGGTGGACTTCTGTTCGATCGAGATCGCCGGCGACAGGCCTTCGATATGGTCGACGTCGGGCTTCTCCATGATCGACAGGAACTGCCGCGCGTACGCCGACAGCGATTCGACGTAGCGACGCTGGCCTTCGGCATAGATGGTGTCGAACGCCAGCGAGGATTTGCCGGAGCCGGACAGTCCGGTGATCACGATCAGCTTGTCGCGTGGGAGGTCGAGGTCGATGTTCTTGAGGTTGTGCGTGCGCGCGCCGCGGATGCGAATGGTGTCCATGGACGCCGGATATGGGGAGAGTTTTTTACTATACCAAGGAGTTTCGATAGTGCATTGTGCAAATCGGCCACGTGGTCGCCGTCGAGGTTCCCCTCGCCAGCGTGGCTATGGCTAAATGGCCAGCTTCGGCCTTGTGGGAGACGAGTCATGCGCAAATGGATGGGGATCGCGGCAGGCGTGGGGCTGGCGCTGGGCGTGGCCGGTCAGGCCGTGGCGGCGCAGCCGAGCGAGCAGCAGGTGCGCCAGCTGTTCGAGGTGATGCACATGGACCAGATGTTCGGCCAGATGAATGCACAGATGGCCGGCGTGATGGGGCAGGCGGTACCGTGCGTGCCGGCGTCCTACTGGGAGGGCTTCATTGACGCCAGCGGCAGCCAACAGTTGCTCAGCCGGATGGTGCCGATCTACCAGAAGCATTTCACCGCCACGGATGTCACCGGCCTGCTGAAGTTCTACCGCTCGCCGCTGGGCCAGAAAGTGATTACGCAGATGCCGCTGACCATGGCCGAGGGCATGAAGGTCGGCCAGCAGTGGGGGCGCGAGCGCGGCGAGGCGATGATCAGGCAGCTGCAGCAGAAAGGCACCCTGGACACCAACGGCCGCTGCCCGGCCAGCCCGGCAGCCACCGCACCGACGCCTGCGCCGAAGTCTGCACCAAAGCCTGCGCCAAAGTCCGGCCGCTGAGGCGCGGTGGGCCATCTGAACGTGCCATGCGGGTTTCACTGGTCAGTATTTGACCACTGCGCAGACACATCGTTATAATCCGCGGTTCGCCAGACCCGAAATGGTCATGGCGATACCCAAGAGAATAACGACAGAAGGGCATTCCCATGAGTTACGCAGTCATCAAGACCGGTGGCAAGCAGTACCGTGTGCAGCAGGGCGACGTGCTGCGCGTGGAGCTGTTGACCGCCGAAGAAGGCGCCACCGTGAGCTTTGACCAGGTATTGCTGGTCGGTTCCGGCGAGTCGGTCACCGTCGGTGCGCCGGTCGTCGAAGGCGCCACCGTCAGCGCCACCGTGCGCAAGCACGGCCGTGCCGACAAGATCCGCATCATCAAGTTCCGCCGCCGCAAGCACTACAAGCGTCAGCAGGGCCATCGGCAGCATTTCACCGAAATCGAGATCACGGGCATCAACGCCTGAGCAACTGGAGCATTGAGTCATGGCACATAAAAAAGGCGTAGGTTCCAGCCGCAACGGTCGCGATTCGAACCCGAAATACCTCGGCGTCAAGATTTACGGTGGCCAGGCCATCGAGGCCGGCAACATCATCGTGCGCCAGCGCGGTACCCAGTTCCACCCGGGCACGGGTGTGGGCCTGGGTCGCGACCACACGCTGTTCGCGCTGGTTGACGGCACCGTCAAGTTCGCCGTCCGCGGCGACAAGAACCGCCGTTTCGTCGACGTCGTCCAGGCGTAAGCCTTACGCGATGCGATAGCGAAGGCCCCGCTTCGGCGGGGCTTTTGTTTTTGAAGCGGGAACGGGGAACATGCGCTTCCCGGTACCCTGTGACTGTTGTTCCCCATTCCCGTTGCCCGTTCCCTGGATCCACCCAATGAAATTCGTCGACGAAGCAAACATCAAAGTCCAGGCCGGTGATGGCGGCAATGGCTGCATCAGCTTCCGGCGTGAGAAGTTCATCCCGTTCGGCGGCCCCGACGGCGGCGACGGCGGTTTCGGCGGCTCGGTCTGGCTGGTGGCCGACGAGGGCCTGAACACCTTGGTCGACTTCCGTCACCAGCGCAGCTTCAAGGCCAAGCGTGGCGAGAACGGCATGGGTAGCCAGATGTACGGCAAGGGCGGCGAAGACACCACGATCCGGGTGCCGGTGGGCACCATGATCACGAATATCGACACTGACGAGGTGATCGGCGACCTCACCGCCCACGGGCAGCGCATGCTGGTGGCGCAAGGTGGCAAGGGTGGCCTGGGCAACATCCATTTCAAGACCTCGGTGAACCGGGCACCACGCAAGGCCACCCCGGGTACGCCGGGCGACGTGCGCGAGCTGAAGCTGGAACTGCGCCTGCTGGCTGACGTCGGCCTGCTCGGCTTCCCGAATGCTGGCAAGTCCACCTTCATCCGCGCTGTGTCGGCCGCGACGCCGCGGGTGGCGGATTACCCATTCACCACCTTGCACCCGAACCTGGGCGTGGTCAGCCTGGGCACCGACCAGAGTTTCGTGATCGCCGACATTCCCGGTCTGATCGAGGGCGCCTCCGACGGTGCCGGCCTGGGCATCCAGTTCCTGCGCCACGTGGCGCGTACGAGCCTGTTGCTGCACATCGTGGATATTGCGCCGATCGACGGTTCTGACGTGGCCGGACAAGTGCGTGCGATCGAACAGGAGTTGGAGAAGTTCAACCCGGAACTGCTGGAGCGTCCGCGCTGGCTCGTGCTGAACAAGGCCGACATGCTGGCTGCGGAGGAACGCCAGGCGGTGGCGGAGAAGATCGTCGCCGAGCTGAACTGGACCCAGCCCTGGTTCCTGGTCTCGGCGATCGCGCGCGAGAACACCATGGCCGTGTGCCAGCAGGTGCAGCGCTTCTTCGAGTCGCAGCGTGACGAAAACGCCGAGCGTACCGACATGCTGCCGAACGACGTGCGCCTGCGCGGCGAGCCGTCGCGGGATTAAACCGGCGCGGGAACGGGCTCCTGATCCAGGTCAGGGGCTTGGCGGCGCACAGCTGTCAGAATCGACGCACAACTCATCGTCGTTGAACACGAAACCCCACCGGCCGAGGCCGGGCGTCGGGGTGGTTTGCGTTTCGATGATGAGAATGACTATCATTCACGCACAGAATGCAGGAGCCGTCATGAAACGTCTGTTGCCCTTCGCCTTTGCCGTGCTGCTGCCCTTGCTGGCCAGCGCGGCCGATGCACCCAGCTACACGCTGGTGCTCAAGGATCACCGCTACCAGCCCAGTGTGCTGCATATCCCGGCGAACACGCGGGTACGACTGGAAGTGATCAACCAGGATTCTTCGCCGGAAGAGTTCGAGAGCAATGATTTCCCGGCGGAGAAGATCGTGATGCCGAACAGCCGGACGAGCTTGTTCATCGGTCCGTTCAAGCCGGGGCGCTATGGCTTCTACGGCGATTTCCATCAGCCCACCGCGCAGGGCACGTTGGTCGTGGAGTAGGTTCATGTGGGCGGTAGCCTTGCTGGTGTTCCGGGAAGTGTTGGAAGCGGCGCTGATCGTCAGCGTGGTGGCTGCGGCTACCCGCGGCGTGCCACGACGCGGCTGGTTCGTCGGCGGTGGAATCGCGCTGGGCGTGTTCGGTGCATTGCTGGTGGCGTGGTCAGCCGGCCTCCTGGCGGGGGCGTTCAGCGGAGTTGGCCAGGAGCTGTTCAACGCCGGCGTGCTGCTGGCGGCGGTGGCGATGATCGGCTGGCACGTGCTGTGGATGTCCAGCCACGGCCGTGAGCTGAGCCAACAGATGCAGGCAGTGGGCAGCGCGGTGCAACGCGGTGCCAGCCCGATCGGCCTGCTGCTGGCGGTGGTGGCGCTGGCAGTGCTGCGCGAGGGTTCGGAGGTCGTGCTGTTCCTGTACGGCATGCGTGCCGGTGGTGCCGAGCATCTGTGGGCCGGCCTGACGATTGGCGTGGCGGCCGGCGCCACGCTCGGTATCGTGCTGTATGCCGGGTTGCTGCGGATTCCGATGCGGCATTTTTTCCGCGCCACCAACGCAATGCTGGTGCTGCTCGCCGCAGGACTCGCGGCCACCGCCGCGCGCTACCTGATCCAGGCCAACCTGTTGCCGGCCTGGGGCCAGCCGATGTGGGACAGCTCGTGGCTGCTCGGCAACGGTTCGTTGCTCGGCCAGACCGCGCACATCCTGGTCGGCTACGACGCACAGCCGGCCGGCATGCAATTGCTGTTCTACGCGCTGACCCTGCTGGCGTTGTGGGCCGGGGCACGACTGGTCGGCAGAGCGCCGACCACCGCACGTGCCAGCGCGAATGCAGGGCCGGGTGACTACATGCGGAACACGCCGTAGCGTTGCGGCTCGATCGGCGCGTTCATTGATGCGGAGATCGCCAGTCCCAGCACGCGGCGAGTATCTACCGGGTCGATGATGCCGTCGTCCCACAGTCGCGCGCTGGCGTAGTAAGGGTGGCCCTGGCGTTCGTACTGCTCGCGGAGCGGTGCCTTGAACGCTTCTTCTTCCTCCGCGCTCCATGTTCTGCCGGCAGCTTCGATACCGTCGCGCTTGACCGTGGCCAGCACAGACGCGGCCTGTTCGCCGCCCATCACCGAGATCCGCGCGTTCGGCCACATCCACAGGAAACGCGCGCCATACGCGCGGCCACACATCGCGTAGTTGCCGGCGCCGAAGCTGCCACCGATCACCACGGTGAACTTCGGCACGTGCGAACAGGCCACCGCGGTGACCATTTTTGCGCCATCTTTGGCAATGCCAGCCTGCTCGTACTTCTTGCCGACCATGAAACCGGTGATGTTCTGCAGGAACACCAGCGGCACGTTGCGCTGGTTGCACAGCTCGATGAAGTGCGCGCCCTTCAGCGCGCTCTCGGCGAACAGGATGCCGTTGTTGGCGACGATGCCCACCGGATAGCCGTGGATGTGCGCGAAGCCGCAGACCAGGGTCTTGCCGTAGCGCGCCTTGAACTCGTGGAACTCGGAACCGTCGACGATGCGCGCGATCACCTCGCGGATGTCGAACGGGCGGCGGGTGTCCTGCGGGATCACCCCGTACAGTTCCTCGGCCGGGTACTTCGGCTCGACCGGCGTGCGCAACGCCAGCGGCATGTCCTTTTTCCGGTTGAGGTGGGCCACGATGTCGCGGGCGATCGACAGCGCATGCGCGTCGTTCTCGGCAAAGTGGTCGGCCACGCCGGAAATGGACGTATGGACGTCCGCGCCGCCCAGCGTCTCGGCGTCGACCACTTCGCCGGTGGCGGCCTTCACCAGCGGCGGGCCGCCGAGGAAGATCGTGCCCTGTTCGCGCACGATGATGGTCTCGTCGCTCATCGCCGGCACGTAGGCGCCACCGGCGGTGCACGAGCCCATCACGACGGCGATCTGCGGGATGTTCAGCGCGGACATCCGCGCCTGGTTGTAGAAAATCCGGCCGAAGTGCTCCTTGTCCGGAAACACCTCATCCTGCAGCGGCAGGAAGGCGCCGCCGGAGTCGACCAGATAGACGCAGGGCAGGCGGTTTTCCAGCGCCACTTCCTGCGCGCGCAGGTGCTTCTTCACGGTCATCGGGAAATAAGTGCCGCCCTTGACCGTGGCATCGTTGGCAACCACCACCACCTCGATGCCGTCGACCCGGCCGATGCCGGTGATCAGGCCAGCGGCTGGAGCGACGTTTTCGTACATGCCATGCGCGGCCAGCGGCGAGAGTTCGAGGAACGGCGAGCCGGGATCGAGCAGGGCGCGGATGCGCTCGCGCGGCAGCAGTTTGCCGCGGGCCACGTGCTTCTCGCGCGCCTTTGTGCCGCCGCCTTCGGCACTGCGGGTCAGTTCACGCTGCAGATCATCGACCACGGCGCGCAGCTGCTTGCTGCTGGCCTGGAACTCGGGCGAACGCGGATCGATCTGCGATGCAATGACGCTCATGGATGGACGCTCACGGTATGGTTCCCGTCGGGGACAAACCATGGATGATAGCGGGGCGTCGCGCTGCGACCCAAACGACTCGCAGGTCCGGTTGGCGACAGGCGAAAAAAAACGGTCGCACGAAGCGACCGTTTTTTTCAGAACCGACTAAGGGATCAGTGATCCTTGGCCTTGTCGGCAGCGTCCTTGGCGTTGCCAGCAGCGTCCTTCGCAGCGTCCGCAGCCTTGTCGGCGGCGTCAGCAGCGTTGCCGGCAGCGTCCTTGGCCTGCGACATGGCGTCCTTCGCAGTGTCGGTGTTGGCCGGAGTAGCGGCGGAAGCTGCAGCAGCAGCCTGCGCAGCTTGGTCGGCGGCCTGGCCGGCTGCGTCAGCAGCGGTCTTGGCCTGGTCTGCAGCCTGCTCAGCGCCCTGGGTCGGAGCTGCCGCGGCGGCCTGCTGCGCCGTATCGGCAGCCTGCTGTGCGGTATCAGCCGATTTCTGGGCGTCCTGCGCGGAATCCTGCGCGCCGTTGCTGCATGCCGCCAACAGCGCGACGAGCGCGGCGGCGAGTAGGGTACGCGTAAACTTCATGGTGGATCTCCTTTGCCGTGGAATGCCGTTTGGCCGTGTATTAATAACGCTTTCGGGGTAATTGCGCCAGATCTTTATGGCGGCGCTTCAGTACAGGTTAAAAACCGATTTAGCCAACCGTCATGGAATGGCGAGTCGAATTCAGCCCAAGTACTCCACCGCGATCGCCGTGGCTTCGCCGCCGCCTATGCACAAGGACGCCACGCCGCGCTTGAGTCCTCGCGTTTTCAGCGCGTTGAGCAGGGTTACCACCAGGCGCGCGCCGCTGGCGCCGATCGGGTGGCCAAGCGCACAGGCGCCGCCGTTGACGTTGAGCTTGTCGTGCGGGATGCCGAGTTCCTTCATCGGGGTCATCGCGACCACCGCGAATGCCTCGTTGATTTCGAACAGGTCGACTTCCTCGACTTTCCAGCCGGCCTTGTCCAGCACCTTCTGGATCGCGCCGACCGGCGCGGTGGTGAACCACTCCGGTTCCTGCGAATGGGTGGCGTGCGCCACGATACGCGCCAGCGGTTTCAGGCCGCGCGCCTTCGCCTCGTCGGCCGACAGCAGCACCACGGCGGCGGCGCCGTCGGAGATACTGGAGGAGCTGGCCGCGGTGATCGTGCCGTTCTCCTTGCGGAAGGCCGGTTTCAGGGTGGGCACCTTGGCGACATCGGAACGGCCGGGCTGTTCGTCGGTGTCGACGACCACGTCGCCCTTGCGGCCGCTCACGGTGACCGGGACGATCTCGCCGGCGAACCCGCCGTTCTGCTGCGCTGCCAGTGCGCGCTTGACCGACTCGATCGCGAATGCGTCCTGCGCCTCACGGGTGAAGTGGTACTTGTCGGCGCACAGTTCGCCGAACACGCCCATCGCCTTGCCGTCGTACGGGTTGGTCAGGCCGTCCCAGGCCATGTGGTCGACCAGCTTGCCGTCGCCGTAGCGGATGCCGGTACGCGCCTGCACCATGTGCGGTGCGTTGGTCATCGACTCCATGCCGCCGGCGACTACCACGCTTGCCGAGCCGGCCTTGATCAGGTCATGACCAAGCATGATCGCCTTCATGCCCGAGCCGCAGACCTTGTTGATGGTGGTGCAGCCGACGCTGGCCGGCAGATCGGCACCCAGCGCGGCCTGGCGTGCCGGTGCCTGACCCAGGTTGGCGGGCAGCACGCAGCCCATGATCACTTCGCTGACATCGGCGGGGGTGATGCCGGACTGTTCCAGGGCCGCATGGATGGCGGTGGCACCAAGCTTCGGGGTGGGGACACCGGTGAACTGGCCGAGGAAAGAGCCGATGGCCGTGCGCTTGGAACCGACGATGACTACGCTGACATCCGACATGGGGAACTCCGCTTGAATACTCGAGGGGCGCGAACGCCTGACAGACAACCCGCAGATTATCGCAGCCAGCCGCAAACCTCGGCAAACGCGGGCGGCCCGTGTCGGGCTGCGACTTGCACCCGGTTTCATTGGATTTTCGTTGTGCCAAGATGCGCGGAGGATGCATCGGGGCGGAGCCGCTAGCCTCGCGGCACGGGGTTTGACGTGGTGGCGGGGAAATCATGATGAAGACGTTCGACACGGGCCTGCAACGCCGTGAGCTGGCATGGGTGGTGGCCATGGCGTTGGGGTTGAGCGCCTGCGGAGGCGGCGGCAATGTCAAGCCGACGCCCCCTCCGAGCGTGCCGGTCTCGCCACCCCCGAGTACGACCAGTCAGCCGCCACTGGATGCGCAGCTTTCGATCACCCACACCTATGCGGCCCGCGCCCAGGGCTATACCGGCGCCGGAATAACCCTCGGCGTGGTCGACAGCGGCATCATGCGCAATCATCCGGCGCTGGCCGGGCGGGTCAAGCAGGAACTGGTCTATGTCGATCCGGCCAGCAACAACACCGCGATCGACGACGTGGTGGGCCACGGCACCTGGGTATCGCAGATAGCCGCCGGCAAGGCTTTCGACCAGTTTCCAGGCGGCATTGCTCCCGGCGCCAGCCTGGTTTCCGCGCGGATCATCAGTGACGTGACACCCAAGGACGACGGTTCGGGCCGAGGCAATGAGGTGACCGCCGACGATGCCGCCTTTTTCGCGCAGACGCTCAACCCGGCGATGATCGCCGCCGGTGTGCAGGTGGTGAACAACTCCTGGGGCGGCATCTACTGGGATACCACCAACGCCTCGATCAACCAGGCATTCGCCCAGGCCTACGAGCCATTCGTGCTGCAGCATGGCGGCCTGGTGGTGTTCGCCGCTGGCAACGACTCCCGCGGCGATCCCAGCGACATTGCCAGCTTGCCCAGCCTGGCGTCACAGCTGGAACAGGGCTGGCTGGTCGCGGTGGCGGTCGACAGCAACCATCCGACCCAACTGGCGAGTTACTCGAATGCCTGCGGCAAGGCGATGAATTATTGCCTTTCCGCGCCGGGCGACGTGATCGTCAGCGACAAGGACGCGGTTGCCGGCACCCGTCCCAGCTACTGGGTGGTCAAGGGCACCTCGCTGGCTGCGCCACAAGTGACGGGTGCAGCGGCACTGGTGTGGCAGGCCTATCCCTATTTCAACAACGACCTGGTGCGGCAGACCCTGCTGGGTACCGCCGATGATCTTGGCGTGGCTGGCGTGGATCCGGTGTTCGGCTACGGCGAGTTGAATGTCGGCAAGGCGGTGAACGGGCCGGCGAAGTTCGACTGGGGTGACGTCACTGTCAATTTCAGTGGCAGCTCGAGCTGGAACAACCAGATCTCCGGCGCTGGCGGGCTGGTCAAGCAGGGCACGGGCACACTCAACCTCACCCAGGATACGCGGTACGCAGGACTCACCCATATCGCGGGCGGCACCCTCAATGCGCAGTCGGTGATGTCCTCCGTGCAGATCGATGCCGGCGGCATGCTCGGCTCGGTGTTGAACATCGGCGGCAATGTGGACAACGCCGGCGTGCTCACCGTAGCCGACAGCAACGTCAACATCAGCGGCAGTTACACGCAGCAGGGCAACGGACGCCTGGCGCTGCAGCTGGGTTCGGTGCTGCAGGTCAATGGCAGCGCCACGTTGTCCGGCGGCGACCTGCACGTGATTGGCAAGCGCTCCGACTACGTCGTCAAGGCGCATACCCAGGTGCTCACCGCTGGCGGCGGACTGACCGGAACCTTCGGCGCGGTCACCGCCGCGTCCAACGTGATGCTCACCGCCGCGCCCGGCTACGACGCCACCGGCGCGTGGCTGGATGTCAGTCGCGCCGACGTGACCGCGATTCAGGGCATGAGCTATACCGCCGCTTCCTACGATGCGGCGCAGCGTGTCGAGGGTGCCTTCAGGCAGCTCGACCAACAGCTGGCCACGCAGGGCATCACCTCGGCATCGGCGAGCCATGGCTTTCTTGCCGGCGCGTCCGAACTGCAGCAGGTCGCGACACTCCCCAGCGCACAGCGCTCGCTGGAGAGTCTGTCGGGACAGTTGCACGCCGCCAGCGCAGCGATGACGTTCGAGGCGATCGACGCCGGCACGCGAGCGCTGTCCGATCGTTTCGACAGTTTGCTGGGCAGCCACCAAGCCGGCGCCTGGGCGCAGCACCTCGGCTATCAGGGTGACATGTCGCGCCGTGGCTACAACCGTGTCGGCTACGACCTCAACGGCACGATGATCGGCATGGACCGGCGCATCGGCAGCGCCGGTTTCGCCGGTTACGCGTTGAGCCAGAGCCAGGGGTTGGGTCGGCTGGCCGAGAGCGCGGACCAAGGCCGCAGCCATGCGATGGAAGGCATGCTTTACGGCGGTGCGGTTCGCGGTGCCTGGTACACGATGGGCCGCTTCGGCATCGGCAACTACCGCGAAGTGATGCGCAGGCAGTTGCAGCTGGGCAGCCAGTACGGCGGCGTCGAAAGCACCAGCAGCGGCCGCTACGGCATGGCCTATGGCGAAAGCGGCTATCGCCTGGCGCTGGGTCGGGCCTGGCTCACGCCGTATGTGAACCTGCAGTACGCACAGATCCGCCGCGATGGCTTCGATGAGCGGGGCGCCTATGGCTTCGGCCTGAAGTCGGCTGCGCAGGTGGCCGCCCGCTGGCAGGCGGGTATGGGCCTGCGCGCCACCAGGGACTGGGCGCTGGCCGGAGGCGGGCATCTGCGCCTGCAGGGGCGGATGCTGTGGCAGCAGTCGTTCGGCTTGCGTGGCGAGGTGTTCGACGCCAGCTTCACCGGCATCAACCAGTTCGCTCCGCTCGGCGGTATCGGCTTGTCGCGTTACGGCGGCGTGCTCGGCACGTCGCTGGACTGGCAGATGACGCCGCGCACCAGCCTGCAGTTCGGCTATGACCGCTATGTCGGCCAGCGCCAGCAGGCGCAGATGGCCACCGCGAGTTTCAGCTGGAAGTTCTGAGCCGATCGAAGCGGGCACGGCATGGAGCGCAGCACCCGCCGCTTCGAAAAGCCAAGGGCGGACCGTGTCCGCCCTCCGGAGCTTTCAGGCCTTGCCGTGGAACAGCTCGCGGCCGATCAGCATGCGGCGGATCTCGTTGGTGCCGGCGCCGATCTCGTACAGCTTCGCATCGCGCAGCAAACGGCCGGCCGGGAACTCGTTGATGTAGCCGTTGCCGCCTAGCGACTGGATCGCCTCCAGGGCCACTTTCACTGCGTTGACCGAGGCGTTGAGCAGGCAGGCCGCCGGGTCGATGCGCGACTTCACGCCGCTGTCGAACTGCTGCGCCACCATGTAGGCGAAGCCGCGCGAGCTTTGCAGCGCGGTGTACATCTCGGCAACCTTGGCCTGCATCACGCCGAACGTGCCGATCGGTGCGTTGAACTGCTTGCGCTCGCGCACGTAGGGCAGGGTCAGGTCGAGCGCGGCCTGCATCAAGCCGATCGGGCCGCCGGACAGCACCAGCCGCTCGGTGTCGAGCCCGTTCATCAGCACGCGCACGCCTTCGTTGACTTCGCCGACGATATTTTCGGCGGGGATCTCGCAATCCTCGAACACCAGCTCGCAGGTGTTCGAGCCTCGCATGCCGAGCTTGTCCAGCTTCTGCGCGGTGCTGAAACCCTTCATGCCCTTCTCGACGATGAACGCCGTCATGCAGCGGCTGCCGGCGGTGCGCGGTGCGGTGCGCATGTAGACCAGCAGCACGTCGGCGTCCGGCCCATTGGTGATCCACATCTTGGTGCCGTTGGCGACCCATACGTTGTCGCGCAGCTCGGCCTTGCAGCTCATCGAGCCGACCACGTCGGAACCGGCGCCCGGTTCGCTCATCGCCAGCGCGCCGACATGCTCGCCGCTGCACAACTTCGGCAGGAATTTCTTCCGCTGCGCCGCGTTGCCGTTGTGGTAGATGTTGTTGACGCAAAGGTTGGAATGCGCGCCGTAGGACAGCCCGACCGAACCCGACGCGCGCGAGATTTCCTCCATCGCCACCATGTGCGCCAGGAACCCCATGCCGCTGCCGCCGTACTCCTCCGGCACGGTCACGCCGAGCAGGCCCATCTCGCCGAACTTGCGCCACAGGTCGGCGGGAAACAGGTTGTCGCGGTCGATGCGGTCGGCGCGCGGGGCGATTTCCTTTTCCGCAAATGCATGCACGGACTCGCGCAGCAGGTCGATGTCTTCTCCGAGCGGAAACGGGCGCATGGCGAACTCCTTGAATGCAGATCGGCGATTTTAGCGCACGTGGCCTTGCAGCGCCGGCCATGAACAGGTTCTTACAGCTGCGATTCGATGGGCAACCAACTCATCACCCGGGTGATCGCGCGCAGCCACCAGCCGGCGTCGGGCTCGTGCTCGATGACCTGCGGCGGCTGCGTGGTGCGGTCCAGCCACTGCGTCGAGCCGTTCGCGCTGCGGCGAACCTGGTAGCTCAGCGCTGGCGCGGCCAGCCGCAGGTATTCCTGGTGCAGGTCGTGGGCCAGGCCCGGATCGTCGAACAGCACGCCCATCTCGGTATTGAGGTTGGCCGAGCGCGGGTCGAGGTTGAACGAGCCGACGAAGCCGCGCGCGCCGTCGATCACGAACGCCTTGGTGTGCAGGCTGGCGCCACTGCTGCCGAACAATCCGTGGGTGGCGACCGGGCCGTTGCGACGGATCTCGAACAGGCTCACGCCGCCGGCCAGCAGGCGTGAGCGGTAGCGTTCGTAGCCGCTGTGCACGGCCGGCACGTCGTTTGCGGCCAGCGAGTTGGTAACCACGCCGACACGGGCGCCTTCGTGCACCAGCCCGAGCAGGGTCGCCGTGCCTTTCTTGCCGGGGACGAAATAGGGCGAGATCAGCAACACTTCCCCATGCGCCCCGGCCAGGTGGGCAGCCAGTCGCGGCTGCAGCCAGCCGCGGCGGTCGGCGGACTTCGTCTTCAGCGGCGGATCGGAAGCCACCACGATGTTCGCGCTCCAGTGCGGCGACACTTCGTGGTTGGCCAGGCGCTGCGCGGAGGGCGAGGCGGCGACCCGGTCCAGGTAGACCTGCGCGGTGGCATCGGTGGACTCCTGTGCGAGTGCGGCTACCAGCTTGCGCAGGTTTTCCGGCGTCTGCGGATTCAGCGCCTCGATCGGCACGGCTGCGCTGGAGTTCCAGAAGTCGTCGAAGATGGTGCTGGCATCGGCCACCGCCGGGCCGAGCAGGAGCATGTCGAGGTCGCGGAAATTCACGCTGCTGCCGGCGTCGAAGTATTCGTCGCCGATGTTGCGGCCGCCGACCAGCGCGACCCGGCCGTCGGCGATCCACGCCTTGTTGTGCATGCGGTGGTTGACGCTGAAGAAACGCTGCACCATTTCCAGCAGGCGCCACACGCCGCTGCGGTTGCGGAACGGGTTGTACAGGCGCACCTCGATGTTGGGGTGCGCGTCCAGCGCCAGCAGCGCCGGGTCGAGTCCCTTGGTATTGATGTCGTCCAGCAGCAGGCGCACGCGCACGCCGCGCTCGGCCGCGGCATACACCTCGCGCGCCAGCAGGTGGCCGACCAGGTCGTCATGCCACATGTAGTACTGCAGGTCGAGGCTGCGCCCGGCCAGGCGTGCCGAAGCGGCGCGCGCGGCGAAGGCATCCAGCCCGTCGTGCAGCAAGGTCGCTGCGGTCTCGCCCGGGTGGGTGGCCAGGTACGGCGCCAGTTCGCGGTCGATCGTGGTTTGTGCCGGCTGCAGCGGCAAGGTGGTACTGGGGGCCCCGGTGGCGCGCGGGGTCAGGTGGTCGGCCAGCAGCAGCCCGCTGAGCATGAGCAGCAACAGCGCCAGCACGCTCCAGCCCAGCCAGATCATCACCCTGCGCATCCGTGGCACCTCCTGTGTCCGATTATTCGGTTGCCATCCCGCATATGCAAAGGCCTGCCGCGCAACGCGGCAGGCCTTTGGCGAGCATCGCATGCCGGTGATGCCACCGGCATGGCGTATCGCAATGTCTTACTGACCGCGCATGCGGCCCTGGAAGCGGGTGCCGCCATTGCCCATGTGCGACAACTTCAGCTTGCCGATCGCGTTGATGCGCTCTTCGGCCAGGCGATCCGCGGCCTTGTAGGTCGGGATGCCGTCGTTCTTGGAGATCTCGAAGATGCGCCCGAGGTTGTAGTAGATCGTGCGCATCATGCGCATCGCGCGCTCGCGGTTGTAGCCATCGATTTCCAGCGACACGTTCATCACGCCGCCGGCGTTGACCGCGTAGTCCGGCGCGTACAGCACGCCGCGACGGTTCAGCTCGTCGCCGATCTCGTCGGTGGCCAGCTGGTTGTTGGCCGGGCCGCAGATGATCTTGGCCTTGATGCGGTCGATGGTCTGCTCGTTCAGCGTGCCACCCAGCGCGCACGGCGAGTAGACGTCGGCGTCGACGTCGTAGATCTCGTCCAGGCCCACCGCTTCGCAACCCAGCTCGTCCACGCAGCGCTGCACCGCTTCCTTGTTGATGTCGGTGACGAACACCTTGGCGCCCTGTTCGCGCAGCAGCTTGATGAACTCGCCGCCGACGTGGCCGCAACCCTGCACGGCGTAGCTGTACTTGCCCACGTCTTCATTGCCGTGCTTGGCCTGCAGCGAGGCCATCAGGCCCTGCAGCGAACCGTAGGCGGTGAACGGCGACGGGTCGCCCGAACCGCCGTGCACCTGGTGCACGCCGGTGACGTACTCGGTTTCGCGGAACACGTATTCCATGTCGTTGACGTCGATGCCGACGTCCTCGGCAGTGATGTAGCGGCCGTTCAACGAGTTGACGAAGCGGCCGAACGCGCGGAACAGCGCCTCGGACTTGTCCTTGCTCGGATCGCCGATGATCACCGCCTTGCCGCCGCCCAGGTTCAGGCCGGCCACCGCGTTCTTGAACGTCATGCCGCGCGACAGGCGCAGCACGTCGTTCACTGCCTCCTGCTCGGTCTTGTACGGCCACATGCGCAAACCGCCGAGCGCAGGGCCCAGCACCGTGTTGTGGATCGCGATGATGGCCTTCAGGCCGGCGTCCTTGTTGTGGCAGAAGACGACTTCTTCGTGACCCGTGTTGGCGATGGTTTCAAAGATCATTGGAACGGTGACTCCATGATTTACGGTGCCGGAGGGCATCTACAGATGGACGGCGGGGAGCGGTACGGGACCCTGCCAGGGGGTGTGGAAACGCTGGAAACTCATCGCCCCGACCGGAGCCGGGGCGATGAATCAAAGCGAGAAGTTTAATACGTCACCCCCGACGGGTGGTGCGGCGGCGCAGCAAGGCGCCTGCGTACGGAGCGGTGGCGGGACACTCAGCGGCCCCAATAACCCGGCCGGAAGCGCCAGTCGTGACCATGCCGGACCCAGTGCGCGGGGCGATAGCGATGGCCCGGACGCACTTGCACCCAGTGGCCGCCGACCCAGACGTGGCGGTGGGCATGAGCACTCCAGCGCCAGTAACCCGGTGCCCAGACATAGCCGCGACGCGGCAGCGGCGCACGCTCGAAGCGCGGCGGCGGCGGGGCGATGCCGACGTGCACGCCGACCGCGACCTGCGCCCGCGCCGCGGCCGGTGGTGCGTAGATCGCACCGGCGAAGGTCAGGCCGAGTCCGGCCAGCAAGGCCAGCTTGAGGGGCGTTCGGTTCATGGCGTTCTCCGTGAGTGCCGCGGGCTGCGGCATGCAGGACGGAAAACGACGCACGGCGCAGGCAGTTGACCAGGTGCCGCCGTCCCGTTCAGCCACGCATCACGCGATGGCGGTCACATCCGGCAGTTCGGTGCGTGGCCATTGCCGCGCGCCTGCTGGTACACCGGCAGCAGCTGCTGCGCCTGCTGGTTCAAGGCCTTGGCGCGGTTGCCGGACGCAGGGTGGGTGGACAGGAAGGCCGGCGGCTTGCTGCCGCCTTGCGCGCCCATCTTGTCCCACAGCGTCACCGCCGCGCGTGGATCGAAACCGGCCTGCGCCATGTAGCGCTGACCCAGCGTATCGGCCTCGCTTTCCTGCGTGCGCGAGAACGGCAACAGGATGCCGACCTGGGCGCCGAGGCCAAGCGCGGCGGCGGCGTAACCGGTATCCGTGCCGCGCGTACCGGCGTAGACCGTGCCGGCCGCTACCGCGGTCTGTGCGGCCATGTTGTCGGAAACGCGCTCGGCACCATGCCGCGCCACCACGTGCGACAGCTCGTGGCCCAGCACCACCGCCAGCAGATCCTGGTTGTCGGCGAGCTTGAACATGCCCTTGTTCACGCCGATGCGGCCACCGGGCAGGGCGAACGCGTTGGCGGTGTCGTCGCCGATGATCTGCACCTCCCATTGCTGGGTGTTCCATGGCGGCGGCAGCACCGCGATCAGCGCGTTGGAGACGCACGTGGCGTAGGCGCGCTCGCGCGGCGCATCGACGAACTTGCCCTGCTTGCGCATGTCGTTGAACGCGCTCAGCCCCATCTCGCTCATCTGGCTGTCCGAAACCACCATCAGTTGCGAGCGGCCGGTGGGCGAGGTAACGCAGCCGCCGAGTACGGCCACGACCAGCGAAGCGAGCAGATAGCGAGGTTTCATGGGTAATCCCTGCCGTGATGGGGAGGGGAGCATAACCCGCAGGAAATCACGGGCAGATCAAGACGGTCTTGATGAATTGTACGAACGATCGTGCTATTTTATGTTTCATGACGACCATCACCCACCCCGGCAAGCGCGTCACCACCCGCGAAACCATCCTCGACCACGCTTATGCGCTGGCTCGGCTCGAAGGGCTGGAAGGCCTGTCGATAGGCACCCTGGCGACGGACGTGGGCATGTCCAAGAGCGGTGTGTTTGCCCACTTCGGCTCGCGTGAAGAGCTGCAACTGGCCGTGCTCGATACCGGCCGCCAGCGCTTCGTGAGCCAGGTGCTGCAGCCGGCGTTGCAACAGCCGCGCGGCCTGCCGCGCCTGCGCGCGATCGTGGCAAACTGGTTCGAATGGGGCCGCGAACACCAGAGCGGTTGCGTCCTGCTGTCCGCCACCAGCGAATACGACGGACGCGACGGCGCCCTGCACGACGGCGTGGTGCAGCAGCAGGCCGGTTGGCGCGGCGAATTGCAGAAGACCATCACGCAGGCGGTCGAGCTGGGCCACCTGCGCGCCGACACCGACGCCGACCAGCTCGCCTTCGAGATTTACGCCTTGATGCTCGGCCTGCACCACGACGCCGGGCTGTTCGGATTCGATGCGGCCGGCCGTCACACCGCGGCGGCTTTCGAGCGCCTGTGGCGCCGCTGGCAAGCCTGAGGAAGACCCCATGTCCACCGCGATCCATCGCTTCAAACTCGGTACCGTGCGCGCCGGCTTCGCCCTGGGCAGCCGATTCGCGCCAGGGCGCACCGTACAGCGCGCCGCGCGCCTGTTCGCCACCCCGTTCGCCAGCAGCCGCAGCCGCGCGCAGGCGCAACAGGGCGACGGCGACATGCGACGTGAAGCGCTGCAGATCAACGGCGAAACCATCGCCGCCTATGTCTGGGGCGATCCATCGACCCAGCCGTATGCCTTGCTGGCGCATGGCTGGTCAAGCTTCGGCCTGCGCTACCTGCCGTGGGTAGCGAAGCTGCGCGCGCTGGGTTACGCGGTGGTCACGTTCGACCAGCCCGGCCATGGTCACAGCAGCGGCAAGCTGTGCACGCTGCCGGAATTCACCGCGACGATCCGCGCGATCGGCATGCGCTACGGCAATGCCGCGTTGGCGGTGGGTCATTCGCTGGGTGGCGCCGCCGTCACCCTCGCGCAGGGGGAGGACTGGCATGCCGACCGGCTGATCCTGGTGGCGCCAGCGGTCGACATGAAAGCGGCGGCGCGGCGCTTCTTCCGCTTCGTGCACCTGGCCGGCTACCTGCGCCCCCCGTTTTACGAATGGCTGCACCACCGCACCGGCGTGCATATCGACGAGCTGCAGCTCGAACGCAAGCTGCCCATGCTGGGCCAGCCCGCACTGATCGTGCATGACCTGGACGACCAGGACGTGCCGTGGGGCGAGGGCGAACGCTACGCCCAGTACTGGCCCGGCGCGCGCTTGCTCACCACCGAAGGGCTCGGTCACCGCCGCGTGCTGGATGCGCCCGAGGTGATCGAGGCCGCGCTGGCCTTCGTGCGCGGCGATGAGGTGGGCACGCGCGTGGTCGGCAGTCCGGATCCCGGACTCTGCATCTAGGTTCCCGGCGTCCGTTGGGCCGGGTTTCTTGCCGCCATTCCCGCCTGACCGGCCCTTCGGCTGGGTAAAAGCGTCCACCGGAATGACGCCGGTGAAACGGCGCGTGCAAGGGCGTTGCCGTACGCAAAAGTACGCCACCGGCTCCGCGTGCCTGCCGTTGATCCACTAGAATCGACGGGATCAAGCACACGATGTCGGAGTTGCCATGAGTTCCCCCGCCAAGCACGTCCCCGCCAGCGCCCCGCAGACGGAAACCACCCCGCTGCGTTTCGTCACCGCGGCCAGCCTGTTCGATGGCCACGACGCGGCGATCAACATCATGCGGCGGATCATCCAGTCGCAGGGCGCGGAAGTGATTCACCTCGGCCACAACCGCTCGGTGGAAGATGTCGTGCGCGCCGCGCTGCAGGAAGACGCCGACGCGATCGCGCTGTCGTCCTACCAGGGCGGCCACGTCGAATACTTCAAGTACATGATCGACATGCTGCGCGAGCGCGGCGCCGGCCACGTGCGCGTGTTCGGCGGCGGCGGCGGCACCATCACGCCCGAGGAAATCAAGGAACTGCAGGCCTACGGCGTCGAGCGCATCTATCACCCGAACGACGGCATGAAGCTCGGCCTGGTCGAGATGATCGAGGACGTGATGCAGCGCGCCAGCGCGGGCGCTGCCCAGCGCGCCGAGTCCGAAACCCATGCGCTGCCCAAGGTCGACATCGACGACGAGATCTCGATCGGCCACATGCTCTCGGCGATCGAGGAAGGCAAGCTCGGCGACGCCGAACTCGAGCACCAGCGCAAGCAGTGGAAGCTGGCCGGCAAGCACACGCCCGTGCTCGGCCTCACCGGCACCGGTGGTGCGGGCAAATCCAGCGTGGTGGACGAACTGCTGCTGCGTTTCCTGCACGCGTTCCCCGACATGCGCATCGCCGTGCTCGCCGTCGATCCCGACCCGGCGCCGTTCCGGCGGCGCGTTGCTGGGCGACCGCATCCGCATGAATTCGCTGCGCTCCAAGCGCGTCTACATGCGCTCGATGGCCACGCGCCGCCAGCACGCCGCCACCAGCATCGTGCTGCACGACTGCATCAATTTCCTGAAGAGCCAGCCGTACGACCTGGTCATCGTCGAGACCGCCGGCATCGGCCAGAGCGACTCGGAGATCGTCGACCTGGTCGACTTCCCGGTCTACGTGATGACCAGCGACTACGGCGCCGCCAGCCAGCTGGAGAAGATCGACATGATCGACTTCGCCGACCTGGTGGTGCTGAACAAGTTCGACAAGCGCGGCGCCGAAGACGCGCTGCGCGACGTGCGCAAGCAGTGGAAGCGCAACCACACCGCGTTCAAGGTGGCCGACGAGGACGTGCCGGTATATCCCACCATCGCCAGCCAGTTCAACGATCCGGGCGTGACCTGGATGTTCACCAACCTGTGCCGCCTGATGCGCGACAAGCTCAAGCTGCCGACCGAGAAGTGGTCGCCGCAACTCGACACCACGCTGAAATCGCCGCGCGCCACCGTGCTGATCCCCGGCGCCCGCGTGCGCTATCTCGCCGAGATCGCCGAGCAGGGCCGCGCCATCAACAAGGGCATCGAGACCCAGGCCGAATTCGCCAGCAAGGCGCAGCATTACTACGAGTCGCTGAAGGAACTGGGCGACGACAAGCTGCCCAAGCCGCTGGAGCTGTACCGCCAGGCGGACCTGCAAGCCGAGGGCGACCGCTCGCTGACGACACTCCGTCAGCGCTACAACGCCGCGCTGAAGGAACTCAGCCACGAAGCGATCCGCCAATTGCGCGAATGGCCGGCGCTGTACCAATCCGTCACCGCCGACGTCAACGAATACAAGGTGCGCGACAAAGTCATCAAGGTCGACAACTACCGCGAATCGCTGAGCCACCAGAAAATCCCGAAGGTCTCCCCGCCCAAGTCGAAGGACTGGGGCGAGCTCGTCACCTTCCTCGGCAAGGAAAACCTGCCCGGCCACTACCCGTACACCGGCGGCGTCTACCCGTACCGCCGCAGCGGCGAAGATCCCACCCGCATGTTCGCCGGCGAAGGCACGCCCGAGCGCACCAACCGCCGCTTCCACTACCTCAGCCAGGGCGGTGCCGCCACGCGCCTGTCCACCGCGTTCGACTCGGTCACGCTGTACGGCGAAGACCCCGCGCCGCGCCCGGACATCTTCGGCAAGATCGGCAACTCCGGCGTCAACATCGCCACGCTCGACGACATGAAGAAGCTGTACTCCGGCTTCGACCTCAGCGCGCCGCATACCTCGGTGTCGATGACCATCAACGGCCCCGCGCCGATGATCCTGGCGATGTTCATGAACACCGCGATCGACCAGAACGTCGAGAAGTACCTGCGCGAAGACGAGGCCCGCTGGGCCGCGGCGGAGAAGAAGATCGCCGCGCTGTACAAGAACGTGCCGCGCCCGCAGTACCACGGTGAGTTGCCCAAGGGTAACGAAGGGCTGGGCCTGGGCCTGCTCGGCGTCTCCGGTGACGAGCTGGTCGATGCGGAAACCTACGCGCGCATCAAGAAAGAAACCTTGCAGGCGGTACGCGGCACCGTGCAGGCCGACATCTTCAAGGAAGACCAGGCGCAGAACACCTGCATCTTCTCCACCGAATTCGCGCTGCGCATGATGGGCGACATCCAGCAGTACTTCGTCGACCACAAGGTGCGCAACTTCTACTCGGTGTCGATCAGCGGTTACCACATCGCCGAAGCCGGCGCGAACCCGATCAGCCAGCTCGCCTTCACCCTCAGCAACGGCTTCACCATCGTCGAGTACTACCTCGCCCGCGGCATGAAGGTGGACGACTTCGCGCCCAACCTCAGCTTCTTCTTCTCCAACGGCATGGACCCGGAATACACCGTCATCGGCCGCGTCGCCCGCCGCATCTGGGCTCGCGCCATGCGCGAGCGCTACGGCGCCAGCAGCCGCAGCCAGATGATGAAGTACCACATCCAGACGTCCGGCCGCTCGCTGCACGCGCAGGAAATCCAGTTCAACGACATCCGCACCACGCTGCAGGCGATGTACGCGCTGTTCGACAACTGCAACTCCCTGCACACCAACGCCTACGACGAAGCCATCACCACGCCCACCGAAGAAAGCGTGCGCCGCGCGGTGGCGATCCAGATGATCATCAACAAGGAACTCGGCCTCAACTTCAACGAGAACCCGTGGCAGGGCAGCTACGTCGTCGACACCCTCACCGACCTGGTCGAAGAAGCCGTGTACAAGGAGTTCGAGGCGATCAGCGAGCGCGGCGGCGTGCTCGGCGCGATGGACACCATGTACCAGCGCGGCAAGATCCAGGACGAGTCGATGTACTACGAGCACAAGAAACACGACGGCTCGCTGCCGCTGATCGGCGTCAACACCTTCCTGCCGAAGGATCATGCCGGCGAGATCGCCACCGAGATCGAGCTGATCCGTTCCACCGCGGAAGAGAAGGGTCAGCAGATCGACAACGTGAAGCGCTATGGCGATGCGCGCAATGCGCTGGCGTCAGACAGTCTGAAAGTGCTGCAGACCACCGCGCGCGATCGGCGCAACGTGTTCGAGCAGCTGATCGAGGCGGTGAAGTACAACTCGCTGGGGCAGATCATCCCATGCGCTGTATGACGTGGGTGGCGAGTACCGCCGCAACATGTGACCCCGCGCAGATCCCTCTCCCCGGCATCGCCGGGAGAGGGTTGGGAAGAGGGCGCGTTCTTCGCTTTTGCCGCACCCGGCAACGGTGGCCGCTACGGAGAACGCTGCACCACCGGTTGATCCATCTGCGGGTTTGGCATCTGGTGCCTGAGCGGCATGGCCTGGGCCGGGGCGAGTTGTTGAATATCGTGCTGCCACTGGATGCTGCTTTGCGCGAGCGGCGTACCGATCGCCTGTGCCACATTGACGTCGGTATAGCGCTTGAACACGGAGTTCATGTCGCCCTGCACGGCATACGCCCGGCTGGCATCGTCACTCAACACGACATGGTCGACCCGGTTCATGCCGTTGCGCTGGGCGGCGACGGCAAGCGCAGCCGCGAGGTTGTCGCTGCGCTGATCTGGTGCGCGGCACTGCTGCGCATCCAGGCGGTGCACGGCGTCGAGGGCTTGCAGGTACATGCCGTTGCCGGGGTGTGTGGTGTCGGCGAGATTCGCCGGGAGTCGTGCTTGCGTGGTTTCGTGCAACTTCGCGTCGATAGCCTTGTGCGTTGCAGGGCCAACAATCCCATCGGCCTTCATATGGTTCGCACGTTGGAAGGCTTGCACGGCGTCGTGGGTCATCGGCCCGAAGTTGTGGTTGCGATTGGTCAAACCCTCGCCATGAGGGCCCTGGTAGCCCAGCTGGTCGAGTTTCGTTTGCAGTTCGGCGACGCCGGCACCGTGGTCACCCTTGCGCATGGTGTCGCCGGGATTGGGTTCGGCGCCACCCTGATGGTGCGTCTTGGCGTGCTCGTCCACGCCCATGCTGGCGAGCCGCTTAAGGTCGATCGTTCCGTCCTTGACCCCTTTCACCATTTCTGGAGTGATCGTGCCTTTCCAAAGGTTCGATTGCGTAACGCGCTCGCTGGCGCCGTTCGGGCCTCCGTTGATGATGGCGCCGGCATGTTTGGCGTCTTCGCGGTACTTCTCGGGAACCTTGTCCTTCCAATAGGCGATGGCGAGTTTCGCCGCCGTTTCCGGCTCGGCTGCCTGATCGGGATGGTGCGCGAGGTCGACGCCGAACTTGTCGCCGAACGTGGTGTAGTTGTCGCGGCCGGTGTACTGAAAATAGCCGCGGCCATGGAACCTGTAGCCATCGCCGGGAGTGCTGTTGCCCAGATCGGCGCGGCCTTCGTACAGCACCTTGGCGACTTCTTTCGGATCGCGGCTGTCGACGGCAGCCTGAATCTCGTCCCGCGTGTATCGCACGGCAGCACTCTTCACTGCACCGACGACGTTCTCCACTGAGGAATACCCCAGACCCTCATGCATCGTGCGGAAGCCGTTGGTTTCGACCGAGGCGTTACCCATGATGTTGGCGAGTTCGGCAGGCGATTCGATACCCGCTTCGACGCAGCGGGTGAACAGCAGGGCAGAACTTTCGTTGAAATGTGGCATGGCGAATTCCTTTTACTTGGTTACCTTTCCCTGTTCCTCGAGAATCTCGGCTATGGCATCCGGGTCGACGGATGACATCGGCGTCCACGTGAAATTTCCCGGATACGACACGCTGACGTTGGTGACCCTGTTGCCATCGGGGTTCGAGGCCGTCGCGCGTTGCAGATACCACACGCTCTTTTCCTTCGACCACGCGAAGTAGAAGGTGCTGTCGCCCTTGTCCTTCTGGTTGACGTAAACAATGCTGGCTGGCGCCACCGTGAGGTTGTCGTTCAATGACATGGCAGGCGCGTTACGTGCCACATCGTTGTACGTGCAGTCCACCGCCTTTGTACTGCGATCGGTTTCCGCAAACTTGCCGCCCTTCTGGCGCAACACCACCAGCTCGCAGGGGTTGTTGTCGAAGTCGTAATCGCTCTTTCCGCTGACCTGATGGCGAATGACGATCACCGCCGCCTGATTGCCATCGCCGTAGAGATCAGCGAGCTTATAGGCAAGCAGGGTGTCGGTTGGTGCGACAAGAGCCCGCACGTCATTGGGCACGGTTGTCGCCGGGGTATCGGTTGTCGCCGCCGTGCATGTGAAGGCGACAAAGCCAGCGCTGAAGCTCACGACCAGTGCGGCAAGGAGTAGAGCGTTGTGGGACTGACGCGACCGGATACGAAGTGGAATGGGGAACATGAGAACTCCTTGGAAGATAGGGCCTGAAATCCTTTGCCGGGAAGCCTATCATCGGGACTTTGCGGCAGAACGTGAGCTTGCTCGGGAAATGCTGTGGGGGAATGGCGCGGTGGCGATCCAGATGATCATCAACAAGGAACTCGGCCTCAACTTCAACGAGAACCCGTGGCAGGGCAGCTACGTCGTCGACACCCTCACCGACCTGGTCGAAGAAGCCGTGTACAAGGAGTTCGAGGCGATTAGCGAGCGCGGCGGCGTACTCGGCGCGATGGACACCATGTACCAGCGCGGCAAGATCCAGGACGAGTCGATGTATTACGAGCACAAGAAGCACGATGGGTCGTTACCGTTGATTGGGGTGAATACGTTCCTGCCGAAGGATCATGGCGGGGAGATTGCTACCGAAATCGAGTTGATTCGGTCGACGGAGGAAGAGAAGGGCCAGCAGACTGCCAACGTGAAGCGGTATGGGGAGGTGCGGAATGCGCTGGCTGCCGACAGCTTGAGGGTGCTGCAAACGACGGCGCGCGATCGGCGGAATGTGTTTGAGCAACTTATAGAAGCGGTTAAGTACAACTCGTTGGGGCAGATTTCGCATGCACTTTATGAGGTGGATGGGGAGTATCGGCGGGACATGTGATTTGGACAACACGTCATGTGCGTACATCGCATCGAGCGTGGCGTGCGCAACTGTCTGTGTTCCAGTCTCAAAGGCTTTAGCAATCAACCATGGGGTGATTGAGACTGACGACTCCACGTTGGCCAATAATGTAATGTGGGAAGACGTAGAATGCTCTGCGCAAGAATCTTCTTGCTAGGAGCGGGTGGGAGCATATTAAACCAGTGCCACAGGGGCAGTTATGACTTATTTTTTTGAGTCGCTAGGTGACGAGCGATTTCAACAACTTTGCCAAGCTATATTGGTTGCCACACACCCCGACATTCAATGTCTACCGGTAGGCCAGCCCGATGGCGGGCGGGATGGCTTTCAACGCGCTTCTTCGAAAAGTCGCGCTGGTCAATTTGTTGTGTATCAGGTTAAGTATTCAAAGACACCTGACGCTAGAAGCGAGCGCGACGCGATAGAGCAGGTAGTCAAGACAGAAAAGAAGAAGGTAGGTTCTCTCATAGAGCGTGGTGCGGCTAGCTACTACTTACTAACTAACGTACGGGGCACCAGTCATCTCGATGTAGGATCAATTGATAAGATCAACGAACAGCTGAGCAACGAGCTAGGGATACCAGCATATTGTTGGTGGCTTGATGATTTAGAACGTCGCATTGACGGAATCCCGGCCATTAAATGGAGTTACCCGGAAATATTGCGTGCTACCGATCTATTGCCGGCTCTCTTAGACATGCACGCAGACTCTGCAGCAGAAAAACGCGGGTCTGCAATAAAAGCCTACATGGCTCACCAAGCTCAGCATGATGCTCAGCTCAAATTCAAGCAGATTGATCTCAATAAGAACATAACTGAGTTATTTGTCGATGTGCCAGCAAAAATGTTGGCGACACCAGGGCAGAATGATCGGGAGCATGCCTCCTATTGGTCGCAGTTAATACACACGGCCGGTATTGAAGTTCTAGACAGCGATGATCGCTCAGATCGTGCGGTCGGCGCCCTTCGGTTACTAGTTAACGAAAATTTTTCACAAAAAACTACAAAACTCGTCGTTGAAGGCGCGCCGGGTCAAGGCAAATCGACGATCACTCAGTATTTGTGTCAAGTAAACAGGTTGCGTCTACTAAACCGACAGGGCGACTTCAGTAGAGTGGCGGTCGAACACAGGCCGACAACTGCGCGAATCCCATTCCGCGTGGATCTACGAGATTATGCAAGCTGGCTTTCTCGGCGAGATCCATTCTCGGAAGATCAGGCTGAGAAGTTGCCGCCCGGCAGCACGTCGACATTAGAGTCTTTTATTGCCGCGCAAATTAATCGGCAAGCCGGGATGTCATTTTCAATTGACGATCTCAGTGTCATTGTGCGGACTTCACAAGTACTTATCGTTCTAGACGGTTTTGATGAAGTTGCGGAAATCAGGCTACGTAATAAAATTGTAGCTGAGGTGTCAGATGCGTCGGTGCGTTTAGCAGAGAACGCAATTTCTGCGCAAATTATAGTTACAAGTAGACCGGCTGCATTCGCAAATTCTCCCGGCTTTCCGCGTGAGGAGTGGCAGCATTTACAGATTCTTCCGCTGACACCTCCCGTAATCGAATTATATGCTCACCGTTGGCTCGATGGTCGCGAAGCCGAAGCTCGCGAGAGAAAAGCGGTCCTGTCGGTTCTCGAAGAAAAGCTTGCGCATCCTCATGTCAGGGACCTTGCAAGGAACCCTATGCAGCTCGCCATCTTACTAGCGTTAATTTCGGTACAAGGCGCCTCTTTGCCTGATAAGCGAACGGCGCTCTACGACGAGTACATTAATATATTCCTAAATCGCGAATCTGAGAAAAGCACAGTAGTTCGTGATCACCGAGAGCTTCTGGTCCAAATCCATCGGTATCTTGCATGGGTTCTCCAATCAGAGGCCGAGTCTTCTGGTTCTGGAAACATAAGTGACTCTCGCCTTCGAGACATTCTACGCCAATACCTGGAAACCAACTGTCACCCGACAGACCTTGTAGAAAAGCTTTTCACCGGAATGGTCGAAAGAGTCGTGGCGTTAGTTTCGCGGGTTCAGGGCACATTTGAGTTTGAAGTGCAGCCCTTGCGGGAATATTTTGCCGCACGTCACCTGTACGATACTGCGCCGTACAAACCTGCCGCCGTCCAAAATCGTGCAGGAAAGCCAGAGCGATTCGATGCCATTGCTAGAAACTTCTACTGGCTTAATGTTACAAGGTTCTACGCTGGCTGTTACAGCTCGGGCGAGTTGTCTTCGCTTACAGATGGCATTGACGAGATTGGGCGTTCTGATAAGTTTCGATTGCTTGGATATTCGGCTCAGCTTGGTCTCATTTTATTGAATGACTACGTTTTTAGTAACTATCCAAGACAAGCCTCACGATTGGTAGAGAAAATTGTATCCGACTCCAGTTTTCTTATATATATTGCGAGCGAGCAGTACACGATGGATGCGGGGGCGATTCGGTTGCCACCTAATACGGGCCCCGCACTAATTAGATATTTAGAAGGGCTTGTTTTGGGTGGCGGTCGACGAGATGTCATGCGGGTTGGTGCACGAGTTCTATCCGAGAATACTGAGCTCGGATATAGGTTGCATTTTTGGAGAGAGGTGAGGGCTCGCATTGGGGACGACGAGAAATGGCTTGATCTCGGTCTTCATCTTGGGATTTTTAGCCAGGTACACCCCTCACAAGGTGAGGGTTTGGTTCATGAGCTCGGCAATGGTGCCTATCTTCGATTTGCCATGGTAGAGCAGGTTTCCCCACGAATCCTCTCGTTCAATCAACACGTTGCGTGCTGATTGAAGGAACAGTGCGCGCATGATGCGGTCATTCCTCACGGGTTACGAAGCCAGAGGAGACCACACCATGCGCGCCACCAAAGTATTGCAAAAGTGCCTGGGCGATGCACTGCAGCCGATGCATGCGCTGCGCCGACGCGTGTTGTTGCGTGCCGTGGAAGCGTTGATCCATGGCCGTCGTCTGACGCTGATCGATGTCGCCCGCGCATGGCCCGGTGCGGAGCGTATCCGCGCGCCGCTCAAAGCGCTGGATCGACTGCTTGGCAACTCGCATCTGCACGCCGAGCGCGAACATCTGCACGCGGCCATGGCGCGCTGGCTGCTGCGCGGCACGCATCCGGTGATCGTGCTCGATTGGTGCAACTTGAAGGCCGATCAGCGCTGGCATCTATTGCGCGCCGCCGTGCCCGTGGGTGGTCGCACTCTGACGATCCTGGACATGGTCTTTCCTGATGGACAACAAGGTTCACCAGCCGCGGAGAAGCAGTTCCTGCAGCGCTTGGCGACGGTGATTCCCGAAGGCATACAGCCGATCCTGGTGACCGATGCCGGCTTTCGTGCGCCATGGTTCCGCGCCGTCGAAGCGATGGGTTGGTACTGGCTTGGCCGTCTGCGCCACCGCACGCTGGTCAAGCCCGTCGATGCAACGGATACGCCGGATGCGTGGGTCCCGTGCCGGGCGCTTTATGAGTTGGCGGTTGCCGCACCACGCGACTTGGGGCTGATGGATACGGTGCGCGCAAAGCCGTGGCGTTGCCGTGTCGTGGTGCATGCCAAGCCACCGAAGGGGCGCAAGCAACGCAATCGTCAGGGCGTGCCATCGCGCACCAAGAAGAGCAAGCAAAACGCGGCGAGAGAGCGGGAGCCATGGCTACTCGTTGCGTCACCAACACTGAGTCACTTGAGCGCCCGACAGATGGTCGCGTTGTACGCGCGACGCATGCAGATCGAACTGTCCTTCCGGGATCTCAAATCGCACCGCTACGGTCATGCCTTTGAGGACAGCTTGACCCGCAAGGGTAAGCGCATCGAGGTGTTGTTGTTACTCCACACGATGGCAGCCTTCGCCAGCTGGCTGGTAGGCATGGCCTGCGAAACCGCAGGCATCGACCAATGGCTGACGCCATTTCGATCCAAACGACGGCTGTACTCGATCATGCGGCTGGGCCGTGAGGCACTGGTGCGACGATGGTCAAACGCCAGGCTCGAGGAACTCATGGAGCAAATACGAAAGCCATCTCCGGCACTGCTCGATCAGATGGTTGTGGCAGCATGAAACGTGGGGAAACCTCGGAAAAAGGGGACGGAGGAAGTTAAATCCCTTCGGGCTTGTCTTACGTCTCGCCTCGGCTGCCCTGGCCGCCGTATAGCTAGCTAACCGGGTCAGAGCCCCTTACAGGCGTGGGTTGTGATGGCTGACGTGGTGCGGGAGCTGATGGGCAGGACGGGATCGGCTTGGCAGGCTGGAGCGGTGCCGAGGGAGACTCCGGATGCCACGTCAGCCCAGACCCGATCTTGCCGATGTTCCGCAGCATGTGGTTCAGCGGGGCAATGATCGTCAGCCATGCTTCTATGTGGCGGATGACTACCGTCGTTATCTTGCCGGATTGCGCGAATCGGCCATCCGCTATGGCTGCTCGGTACATGCGTATGTGCTGATGACCAATCACGTGCATTTGCTGGTGACACCGTCATCGACGGGCGCGGTGTCGCGGATGATGCAGTGGATGGGTCGCCAGTACGTGGGCTACATCAATGGACGGTATCGGCGTACCGGCACGTTGTGGGAAGGTCGCTACAAGTCCTGTCTGGTCGATACCGAGCGCTATCTGCTCACCTGCTATCGCTATATCGAACTGAACCCTGTGCGGGCCGCCATGGTGGCCGATCCGGCCGACTATGCGTGGTCTAGCTACCATGCCAATGCGCAGGCGTTGCCAGACAAGTTAGTCGTGCCGCACGCTGAATATCTGCGTCTAGGTGCCGATGCATCGGAGCGCTGTAGTGCTTACCGGCAACTGTTCAAGGAAGTATTGGGCGATGCTCGCTTGGCCGAGATTCGTGCGTACGTACAACAGCAACGGGCGCTGGGCACGATTCGATTTCAGCGCGAGATCGAAGCGATGATCGGCCGTTGCGCCAACGTCCGTGCCGCTCACCGCCCGAGACGGGACAAGGATGCTTTCGGAAAGGGCTCTGACCCGCTTTGACCGCATTCCGTTGCCACCACGCGATTGCGACCTTCGCGCTTGGCGCGATAGAGCAGCACATCGGCGCGCTGCAGTGCGGCTTCGTAACTCTCGCCCACGTGCAACTGCACCAACCCGATACTCACCGTGACCCGCACGTCGTCCGGCAGGCCGGGCAGGGGCGTCTGCGCCATTTCCGCGCGGATCGCTTCGGCACGCGCGCGCGCCTCGGCCAGGTCGACCCGCGATGCCAGCACCACGAACTCCTCGCCGCCGTAACGCCCCAACAAGTCGGAGGCGCGTACGTGGCGGCCGAGCACTTCGGCAAACATACGCAACACCGCGTCGCCGGCGGCATGGCCGTGGGTATCGTTGATTGCCTTGAACCGGTCCAGATCGCAGAGCATCAGCGCCGTTCCCGCGTCGTGGGCGGTCGTGCCGCCGCGACGTTCGTCCTGCATCCGCAGGAATCGTTCGTCGAAGCCGCGGCGATTGAGCACCGAGGTCAACGGGTCGCGGTTGCGTTCCTCGCGCAGCGCCGTGGTCAGATCCACCACCGTGGCGCCCATCAAGGCGAGCGAGAACAGCAGCGAAAACACGAACATGGTCAGGTTGATCATCTGCCAGTGGATGCTGTGGACGAACGCCATATCGCCCATCGAGGTGCCGAACGGCACGCTGAGCAGGGTCCGCACGATGAACTGCAGCGCCATCAGCCAGAACAGGACCAGCAGACAACGGTCGATGAGCTGGCGCGGCCAGTGCAGCAGCATCCGCCAGCAGGTCAGCAACAGCATTGCCGCCGCACCGAAATTCATGGTGTAGAAGCGTTCGGTCCGGTACTGCACCAGCGAGCTGCTGTAATACACGAGCAGGCCCGTGGTGCCCAGGTAGACCAGCGCTGACAGAGCGTTGTTGCAAGGCGCGCCCAGCCGCGCTCCGATGCTGCGCGCCGCCGCCCAGGCCCCGGTCATGAAAAACGTGGCCGCCACCGCGGAATTGGCCGGCAACGACGCCGGCACGTTGTAGAGTTGTACGCAGATGCCCAGCGAAAAGGCGAACATGGCCGTCGCAGCCCAGCCCAGATAAGCGTTCTGGCGCAGGTACAGCCATGCCAGGCTGAATCCCGCGCCCAGCAGGCTGCAGGTGATGGGAATGATCAGGTCGAACAGCGAATTGGGTCCGTAGGTCATGCATGCGTGGCGTGTGGGTGCATGGTCTCAACTATAGGGGATGACGCCCCGCGTCTCGCGCGCCGGACTTGGGCCTGGCGATCAACCTGTGGCCGCCGCTTCGAAAAAAGGTGCACGGGGACGCTATGGGAAGGGTGCTACTTCGCGGAAACCGGGACGGAGGAAGTTAAATCCCTTCGGGCTTGTCTTTGTCTCGACTCGGCCGCCCTGGCCGCCGCAGGCTCACCGGGCGACCCAGGGTTCTCTCCGCCATCGCCTGAAAGCGTTTGCTACCGAGCGCGCGCTCCTGCTGCAGGTGCCGGCGAATGGCGGTCAGCTCATCGTCGCTGACGCCTTGGCTGAGCCACGTTCGATAGGCTTCAGCACGCATCAGAGCTGTCGCGCCCATCTCAAGGAAGCGGGCGTGCGGTGTCACCAATACGTCCTCGCACAGGGCCAGGTTGGCGTGAACGCTCGACCAGTGGTGATGTTCGGGCCGCTCGACCATCGCGGCTCGAACCGGGTTGAGTTCGATGTAGCGGTACGCGGTAAGCAGGTAGCGATCCGAGTCGACCAGGCAGGACTTGAAGCGTCCTTCCCACAGCGTTCCGCTGCGTCGATGGCGGCGGTTGAATGCGGTGACATAGGCCTGGCCGAGTTGGCGCATGGCCAGCGATACCTTTCCCGCCTCGCCGGAGCTGACGAGCAGATGCACATGGTTGCCCATCAACACGTAGGCGTGGATGCTCAGGCCGTGTCTTGCCGCGCTCTCGCCAAGCAGGCGAAGGTAATGGCGACGATCGTCGCCGTCCAGAAAGATGGCGCAACGATTGACCCCGCGCTGCGTGATGTGGAGCGGGATGCCGGGGATCTCCAGGCGAGCTTGGCGGGGCATGGGTGCACCGACTGATCGGGGAACCCAGTGTCCGCGTGACCGGTGGCGGGTGATGCCGGAAATACGGGACGCGGCGCGTGGGCAATGAGCCAGCCTTCGTGTCGCTTAACTTCCTCCGTCCCGTTTAGGCCCGATACCTTTTGCCTACGAGAGGAATTCCACCAACAGTCGGCGCTTGGACTCAGGCAGCTTGCGGAAGGCATCGAGCAGGCGGCCCTCGTTGTCGGTGAGGTGACGATAGGTGGGGGATTTTTCCGCCACGGCCAGGTGGACTTGCCCGCGGCCCGTGGCCAGCCATTCGAAGCTGGCGTCGAAATCCTTCGCCAGCTCGATGATGCGGGCAAGCTCGGGCAGGGTGAGGCCCGTAAGCCATTTGCGGGCGGTCTCCCGCGACACGGCGTAGCGGTCGGCCAGGGCGCCCGTCCTTCCGCGGCCTTCCTCGAAGCGGGCGCGATCCAGCATCCGCCGCAGGCGATCCGCGAATTCCTCGTAGGGGGCAGCCATCCAGGTTCCTGTGATTGCGTCGTCGCCGCACTTGCGCGCGGCGACGTTGAGTGGTCGCCACGATTGTTGCGCACCCGCATTCGCAGCAAGCCACTTTCAGGTTGTTGACAAGTCCACTTATTGGTTGCAATGTACCAGCCATGAAGTGGATCGCAGCCATCGTTGCCAGCCTTGTGGAGCACGTTGCGCCCGGTTTCGCTGCGGCGCGTGCCGCCTTCGAAAGTGGCAGCGGGGCGTTGCGCCGGCAGCGGCGCCACAAAGGTTTGGTCAGGTCCACTTTCGACAAATGGGGGTTGTACCCGTTTGCCGGTACAAGCCGACGTGATACCTGCGTCGAGCAGGGCGGCCAATACGACACCCTTTGGGGAATACGCCCGCCGTCTGTTAGCGGTTTCTAATCTCTCGACTTCCCGTCCGTCGTCATGCCGTGGACGGGCACTTCATGGAACCAGGAGACGACCATGTCGAAGTTCGATTCGAATGATCTGGAAATGACGGGCTATTTCCTGCCGAAGGACAGCCAGTTCCGGTTGAAGAAGCTACGCGAGTACGTCGAATTCCTGTCGCACCTGGCGCAACCGCGGATGGCGGACGAGGAGCGGGAGGGGATTCCCGAGATTCGCGTGGCAGTCTGCCTGGAATTGCTGGCGGAGCAGGTGGGGCTCGTGCTGGACGAAATCTCGTGGCCGGCATACCGGTCCGAAAGGGAGGCTGCGCCTGAGACCGAGGCGGGGCCTGAAATCGCGGAGGAGGTACCCGATGATGCGGACGGCCGCTACATCTTCGGCATGACCCTGGATCAGCTCGACAGGCTCGACCGGCTGATCGACATGATTGTGGCCCATGGCGATGTGGTGATCGCCAGTGATGAGGCCGAGTTCGCCAAGCACACGCTGTCCTTGCTGGGCGATGCCATCTTCAACGACGCGATGACGGTGCGCGACATCATCCGCCAGATGGAATCGCAGAGGCTCGGGAAGGCGCGCGGATCGCAAACCGGCGTGGAGGAAGAACAGGCCGTATACCTTGCCGGGCGAAGGTATTTGCCCGTGGACAGCGCGTCACATGCCGCAGGTTCATTGGTTGAATCTTTGCCTGGTGACGGTGAGCGGGTCAGATGCTGGCAAACGCAGGGTCCTGGCTTCGGCCAAACCAGGGAAGCCATCCCTCACTACCACTGACACCAACGAGGCGATCATGAAGAGCGTGTCCACCGTCCATCCCGGCGAAGTGTTGCGTAAGCAGTTCCTGACGCCCATGGGCATCAGTCAGAGCGCCCTGGCGCGCACCGCCGGCATGTCGACAGTCCATATCAAAGACATCGTGCTCGGCAGACGCGACGTCACGGTAGATACCGATGCGCGCCTGGCGGCGGCGCTGGGTACCGACAAATGTTTCTGGTTGGAGCTTCAAGCCAAATTCGATCTGGAAAAAGGCGCGCCGCGTGTGCGCTAGCGCCGCCGGGGCCCCATCGGGGACGGCGGTAGTCCACGTGGGGTGACGCCTGTGGATAGACGGTACCAACAACGAGGCCATCGTTCTTCAGTTGGTGCAACGGTTGGCGAGCGTTTTCTGGGAGGTCTCGGATAGCCGCCGCTCCAGCGGCGCTTTTCAACAACCGCATGAACTGGTCGAGGCGGACCAGTGCGAAATCCGCAGGCGCCTGCAAGGCGGTCCGGAGGGATGAGCGAAGCGAGTCTATCCAGTGTCTTCACACGGCCAACAACCATGAGGCATTGGACGGCGAAAAGTGGAGGCTTGCCCAGTCGGTGCCATTCGATTCCGGTCCATCCTGGTGGTCGAAGACACCGACCGCTGCGCTCGCGCGAGCATCGCCAGGGCGAACTACTCGGTTGCCGCCGGTTTGACCAAGGTACCGGCGTGCTTTTCCTGCAGGCGTCCGTTCTCGCGCGCGACCAGACCGTTGACCAGCACCAGGTCGAATCCTTCGGCGAGGGCATGTGGCTCGACATAGGTCGAACGCTCGCGCACCGACGCGGGGTCGAACAGCACCGCATCGGCCCACTGGCCGACCTTGATCGTGCCGCGATCGGGCAGGCCCATGATTCGTGCCGGCAGTCCGCTCGCCTTGTACACCGCATCTTCCAGACTCAACTGCCCGGTCTTGACCACGAAGTGCTCGATCAGCCGCGCATAGGTGCCGCTGCTGCGCGGATGCGAAAGGCCCGGGCCGCCGTCGGTCGACAGCGCCGTTTTCATGCTTGCGACCAGCGCGTCCTGCAACGTCGCGTCCATGGTGAAGTGCGCCGCCGAGGCGCCCTCGGGGCCAAGCTCGATCAGCACGTCGACGAAGGACTGTTTTTTCTCCGCCGCCACTTCGGCCAGCGTCTTGCCCGGATAAGGGGCCGTGCCGAACAGGATCGCCTCCGGGCCGCCGCGGCCGGTGACGCGCTCCTGCAGATACTTTGCCAGCTCGTCGCGACGCTCGGCCATGACCTTCGCGTAGTCGGTGGGCGGCAGCGCCCACTCCGGAAACACGATGCCGATCCAGGTGTAACCGGCGGTGTAGGGATAGGCATCGGCCGTCAAGGCATGACCCTGCTGCACGAGATTCTCGATGAAGTCGAGCAGCGACTTCGCACGCTCCGCGCCCTTGCCGTAAATGTCCTTCAGGTGCGAGATGTGCACGCGGCCGTCCGGATTGTGCGAGACCAGCTCGCGGATCGAAGCCTCGATCTTGTCATCGTCCTCGCTGCGCATGTGGCTGATCAGAATGCCGCCGTGGCGATTGATGACCTTGCCCAGCGCGACGATTTCCGACGGCTCGGAGTAGATCCCGGGGACGTATTCCAGCCCGGTGGACATGCCGTGCAGGCCGAGCGAAAGCGACGCGTCCAGCACCTCGGCCAGGCGCTGCGACTGCGCTGCATCGAGCTTGCGCACCTCGTCGGGGATGCCCGCTTCGCGGCGTATGGAACCATGGCCGGCCAGCGCCAGCACGTTGACCAGAGCACCGTCGGCTTCCAGCGTCGCAAGCCAAGGCTTCAATGGCGTGCTGACCGGGTTGCTTCCATCCTGTCCGAGCACGACGCTGGTCACGCCCATCGCGAGAAAGTTCTCGAACGACTGCGTCACCGGGTCACCATGCGAATGCATGTCGATGAAACCGGGCGCGAGTACCTTGCCGGCGGCGTCGATGGTACGCGCGACGTCCAGCGTGGAGGTGTCGACGTTGCCGACCGCCGCAAACCGGCCGTCGCGGATCAGTACCGTGCCCTTGTACGCGGGCTTGCCCGTGCCGTCGACGATGGTCGCGTTGGTGATCGCTAGGTCATGGCTCGCCGCCTTGACGCTGTCGGCGGGGCCGCTGCAGCCGGACAGCGCCACCGAGAGAAGGAGAAGGCACGCCGCCCGGATGGCGTGGCGTGCGCTCGACAGAGTGTTTTTCATGCAAGGGTTCCAAGGAATGCACGTCGCTCGATGTCGACGCAGGAAAACAGGGTGCGCGTGCCGCCGGTATGCAGTAGACGATGTTGCGTGCGTCGGGCAGCGCGCGTCGCTCTACCAAGGGGGCCTTGGCAGTGTAGAACGGATCGACCAGGGCGTCCTCGGTTCGCGTCAGCCGCATCCGAAGTAGTCGTCGTGGACCACGATGTCGGTCTCGGCCGCCGGAGGAAAAGGGGTCAGGTTCATTTCCCAAAGTGCCGGATGGCTTTCGTGGCCTTCCGCGATGCCTGACGCCGGCGGCGCTGCGGAAACCGGGACGGGGGGACGTTAAATCGAAGCTGGGCTCAGAGTGGGCCTTCTCAAGAAAGGCGACTCTGGCCTTTGTCGTGCTGATATACCAACCCGTCATACTTGCTTCAACCCAGGAGCAAATATGGAAACGATCCACGTAGTACAGCCCTTCGACCGGGTGAAGAATGGCCTGAAACCAGGTCAGGTCCTGCAGTTCAATACGGCCGATGAGGCATCGCGCAGGGCAGGGCTGCTGGCCGGCAAGCATGCCGGTGTCGTCGCCTACAGCATGGACGTGGACGAAGAGAGCGGAGACTACGGCACGCCGCGAGTGCTGTTCGAGTCGGGGGACGTACCCGAGCTTTGAGCGGCCGAAGAACCCGGGCCGGTTCACCTGATTCCGTGCTGGCACAACGCGGTCGGCGGGCTCAGGGGCGGCTATCATGACGGCATGTCCAAGTTGCTCATGAACCTGCGTGATGTCCCCGGTGATGAAGCCGACGATGTGCGAGCGATGCTCGACGCGCAGGGGATCGCGTACTACGAAACCAGGCCCAGCATTTGGGGTATCTCGGCTGGGGGCATCTGGATCACGGAAGACGCGGCCTTCGCGGACGCCCGGCGCGCGATGGACGACTACCAGCAGCAGCGCGCGACCCGTGCCCGCGCCGAATACGCCGCTGCCAAGCGCGCAGGCACCGCGGCGACGTTCATCACCTTGCTCCGTGCTGAGCCGCTGCGCGTCGTGATGAGCGTGTTGGGCATCCTCTTCGCGTTGGCCCTGGTGACGCTTCCGTTTTTCCTGTTGCGGGGGTAGGGCCGCAGGCAGGAACAAAGGGGACGGAGTGAGCTGGTCCGGGAAACCGGGCCCAGGCAAAGACAGGGGGCAGCGCCGACTTTCAAGAAAGCTTGACCCGGCTTTTCTCTCAGTCGAACAGGTCGCGCTCCCGGCCTTCGTGAGCCAACAGCCAGCGCTTGCGCTCGAGTCCGCCCGCGTAACCGGTCAGCGAACCATCGCTGCCCAGCGCGCGGTGACACGGAACGAACAACGAGATCGGGTTGCGTCCGACCGCGGCGCCGACCGGATGAAAGGCGTCGGGCCGGCCCAGCACGCGTGCAAGCGCTGCGTAGGTTGTGGTCTCACCGCAGGGCACCGCACACAGCGCGTTCCACACCTGTTGCTGGAACGCCGTGCCCTCGGGCGCCAGCGGCAGCTCGAAACGCGTCAGCGCGCCGGCAAAATAAGCGTCGAGCTGTTGCCGAGCCGCGTGCAACAAGGCCGTCTCGTCCTCGCGCCAGCCGGTGTCCGGGTCGATCTCGGGAAAATACTTCTGCCCCTCGAACCAGCCGCCCTTCAGCGCCCCGTCGCGTGCCGCCACCACGAACACACCCAGCGGCGTTTTCACGCGCACATATACGACATTGCTCAACCGCATCCGCGGGTCCTCGTCCTGACGCGCCAACCAAAGTGGTCAGGTTCATTTTCCACCACGGCAGGAATCAAAACAGGGATGAGAGTGCACTTGATTTGAAAAGCCGACGCTGACCCCTGTTCTGGAAAGCAGACTGCCGTTGATCTGCTTCGCTGGCGTTGGTCCATGCGCAGCAGGCCATGCGGGCTGTTGCTCACACACGGGGTACACCTTTACCCGAGGCGGAGCGCCGCCCGGCTTTCTTCGGGATGCACTGCGCCTGGCCCAGGAGTTCGACCAGTCGCGACTCGCACGGGGAGAGGTCGTAGCCCCGTCGTTGCGAGAGCATGAACGTTAGCGGGCCGACGTGCCAGGCGCGGCGTTCAAGTTCGACCAGCTGTCCGCTTGCCAGATCCTCGCCGACCAGGTGCCACGGCAAGTGGCCCCAGCCGAGACCGGCCTTGAGAAGATCGCACTTGGCGCCGAGATCGTTGACCAGCCACTGGCGCTTGCCGGCCACTCCCTGCTGGGTCTTTTCCGCCCCGGGCTGGTTGTCCGTGACGACGATCTGGACATGCCGACCAAACTCGTCCAGGGGGATGGGTTTCGGTGCCGAAGCGAGCGGATGGGATGGCGCACATGCCGTCACCATCTTCGCTTCGCACAGCCAGTGGCGTTCCATCGCATCCGGGTTCACCGCCGGCACGTTCTCGATCGTGACGGCCAGGGCACACACCCTTTCAAGCACCAGGTTCTCGCCGCCCTGCATGCTCGTGATCCGCAGGTTGATCGCTGCGGTGGGGAACTCCTCTTGCAGCGTCCGCAAACAGTCGATCAGGTGGGTGCGCGGGAAGTAGGCATCGATCGCCACCGAAACCTGCGGCACCCCGGCCCGGGCGATCGAGCCGGCGCGGCTCTTCATTTCTTCCGTGCGTGAGATCACCGCCCGCGCGTCCGGCAACAGGCTGCGCCCCGCCGCGGTGAGTTGCGCCTTCCGTGTGTTGCGCTCGAACAACTCGACATCGAACGCGCCTTCCAGCGCCTTGATCGCGTGGCTGATGGCCGACTGCGCGCGCCTGAGTGTCCGCGCGGCACCCGAGAAGCTTCCCTGATCGCATACCGCAACGAACGCACGCAGCTGGTTGATGGTGACGTTGTCGAGCACGTTCATCCAGAAAATAGATCGTATTAAGCGATGTTTCGTCAATTGTATTGATGTGTCAAGAAGTCCAGATTGGCCCCGACTTTCGATACACCTTGAACCCAAGGATGCACGACATGACCAGACTGAATGGAAAGACCGCCGTGATCACCGGCGGCGCTACCGGCATCGGCCGCGCGGCGGCAAAGCGTTTCATCGAGGAGGGCGCCTTCGTCTTCATCTTCGGCCGCCGGCAGGAAGCGCTCGACGCCGCTGTCGCCGACCTGGGGGCCAATGCCCGCGCGGTGCAGGGCTCGGTCTCCGAGCCGGCCGACCTCGACCGACTCTACGCGGCGGTGAAGGCCGAGCGCGGCACCCTCGACATCGTCTTCGCCAATGCCGGGGCGGGAAGCCAGCTTCCGCTCGGCAAGATCACCGCCGAGCACATCGACGAAATCTTCGACACCAACGTGAAGGGTTCGATCTTCACGGTCCAGAAGGCGCTGCCGCTGATGGGCGAGGGCGGTTCGATCATCCTGACCGGATCGAGCGCCGGCACCACGGGCGCCCCGGCATTCAGCGCTTACAGCGCGAGCAAGGCGGCCGTGCGCAACCTTGCGAAGACCTGGGCGCAGGACCTGAAGGGCACCGGCATCCGGGTCAACGTGCTGTCGCCCGGGCCGACGGCGACCGAACTGGCGAAGGAAGCGCTGGGCGAGGAAGGCGTGAAGGCCTTCGGTTCGATGACTCCGCTCCAGCGCATGGCCGATCCGGCCGAGATCGGCGCGGTGGCTGCCTTCCTCGCGTCGTCGGACAGCAGCTTCATGACCGCCAGCGAGGTCGCCGTCGACGGCGGCCTGGCGCAAATCTGACCCGCCACGCCCGGCCGGTCACTCCATTCGATAGGGAACCCGCAGGGCGTGGCAAACCCAAGGAAAACACATGAACTACGCAATCATCGGCTTCGGCAAGATCGGCCAGGCCCTGGCCAAGGCGTTTGCCCGCAAGCGGCATCGAAGTATCCGTGGCCACCACGCGCGACCCGGAAAGCTTTGCAGCCGCTGCGGCCGCGATCGGACCCACGATCATTCCCGAAAAACTGGCGGAGGCGGTCAAGGCGGACGTTGTCTTTCTGGCCGTCGGTTTTCGGGCGTACCAGGATGTCGCGAAGGCGCTGCCCAGCTGGCAGGGAAAGACCATCGTCGATGTGACCAATGCCTACGGCGTGCCCCCCGAGGAACTGGGGGACAAGCTTCTGCCAAGGCCGTCGCGCAGGCCTTCACTGGCGGCAGGCTGGTCAAGGGCTTCAATCATCTGCCCGCTGGCATTCTTGGCCAGGATCCGGCCGTCCACGGCGGCAGGAGAGTCGTGTTCCTGGCGAGTGACGATGACGGCGCTGCAGCGGAGATTGCCGCACTTGCGGAAAACCTCGGTTTCGCGCCGATCACCCTTGGCGGGCTTTCGGAAGGTGGACTGCTGGTGCACGGGCGCGGAAACAGCTGGGGTCAGCTGATCTTCAAGGACCTGGTCAAGTTCGACTGATGAGTGCTCACAGCTCATAGGAATCCGACAACACGCCAATCTGCAATGCAAGCGCGTGTCGCGGGCATCACGTTCGTACCTTTCCTACCAACGAGATGGTGCCACGTTCAAAGAGGGGATTCCCGTGAAAACTGAAAACCGGGCTATCGTGCCGTCCTGATCACGAAGAAACATCATGACCAAGAGCTACGACCCACCCCTGACCACGAACCCGCATGCTCCCCTCTACCGCGTCGACAAAGCGATCAAGGCAGCCCAGCTGCGGCTGGATGCCGCTGTCGACGCGAAGCGGCATCACACCAGCCAGAACCTGGCCCACGAAGTGATCAAGGAGGCTCGCGAAGGACTCAAGAAGTCTGAGCAGTTGCGTGTTCTCAAGATCAAGGAAATCGCGCAGAAGGCGGCGGAGACCGCGGCGGCCGGAAAACCGGCGCAAAACTGACTCGAAACGCAAAGCGGACCCGCTTCGATTGAAAGCCTGCAATCGGCAGCCTTAGTATGTGTTGGCGACTGCCGTGTCGCTGCTTCGGGAGAGGGTCCATGGACACTCTGCGGCGTTTATCGGCTTGGGTGGCTTGGCGTCGCCCTGCGCTACGTTTTTTCCTCTGCACGGCTCTGCTGATCGGGATCACCGCCCTCGGTGCGAGCTGCGGAAGCGACAACACGGCGACGAATACCACCGACCCTCATTGGGTCCAGCAGGCCACGCCGCCATCCAGGGTGGCGGTGGTCTTCGTCCACGGTCTATTCGGCGATACGGACGACACCTGGACGAACGCCAACGGGAAAAGCTTCTTCACGCTACTGAAGTCCGCGCCCGG
The DNA here is from genome assembly GCA_963739815.1 of uncultured Gammaproteobacteria bacterium. Classification (GTDB taxonomy): domain Bacteria; phylum Pseudomonadota; class Gammaproteobacteria; order Xanthomonadales; family Rhodanobacteraceae; genus Rhodanobacter. The sequence goes on along the minus strand of CAVUBI010000001.1, from coordinate 1,402,793 downwards.
TATCGGCAACCAGGTCGATATCTTTGCGTTCGGATTCACGTCCAACAAGCTGAAGGGCGGTTCGCTCGATATCCGCGAGGCGGCGAACATGCTGGAGCAGTCGCTGCAGTACCACGGCGTGTGGAACTATTCGACCGTCGTGTTCGTCGCCCACAGCATGGGCGGACTGATCGCGATGCGCGAGATGATCGACAACCCGTCGCACCGGGACAAGGTGCCGCTCATGGTGTTCTATGCATCACCACAGGAGGGTTCGCAGATCACCGCCATCGCCCAGCACGTGGTCAACAACCCGGCTGTCAGGCAGATGCTGATGGCGGACCAGAACGACTTTCTTCAGTTGCTGAGCGACGAATGGGGGCGGCTGCCGGACCAGGACAAGCCGACCATTATCTGCGCTTACGAAACGGCGCCGTTGGCTGGCGTCATGATCGTCCCATGGTCCAGCGCCACCCGGTTCTGCAAGGACGTGCCCACCGCCATCGAGGGCACGGACCATCTCACCATCGTCAAGCCCGATCGGCTGACACATCCGTCGGTGATGGTGCTGGTCAATGCCCTCAACAAGTATGTTTTCGGCAGCTCCAGCCAACCCCTGCTCTCGACACCGGACTTCCAACCCGAGGGTGGTCACTGGACGTACGAGCTCACCGACCCGAACGGCAAGAACGACGCGCGCCTGATCAACAACGGGGCGCGCAAGCTCAACTACACCATCGGGCAGATCTCGGACCCTCATCTCCTGGTGCTGCCCGACGACACGCCCAAGGACATTCCCGCGCAGCACAGCGACAAGCTGAAACTCGTACTCATGCGCGGCCCGCTGCAAAAGGAATACCGCTTCACGCTCAGCGTGCCGCCGCTGGATGATCGACTCGTCGTGGTACGCATCAAGGACGTGGAAGGTGTGCAGGCCAAGCAGGACACAGTGACACGCGAGGTAACGGCGCAGGTGGCCAACTACCTGTCGTCATCCGACAACATCGCCAAGCTGATCCGGCTACCCAGGGAGCAGCAGTTCGCGAAGATCGCCGATGTTGCCGGCGAATCGGTTTCCCGGACGGCGCCGGAACTTCCGTCCGCGGCGAAATGGGTGCTGACGGCGGATGCGCTCGCCTCGCTGGGGCTGCTCACGCCTGCGAACACCGCACTGCAGAATGCGCAGCAGGCGTCCCCGCGCATCGTCACTACGCAGGGCGCCCAGATGGTCGCCAATGTGATTTCCGCAAAGTCGGGTGTGCCGAATGTCTTGCGAGACCCGGCGCTGGAACTGCCGAAGGGCGAACCAGGGCAAATGGTCAGCGCAGACATGACGTATGCCAGGGTAACCATTTCATCCGTAAGCAGGCCCAGGAGTCTGGGCGTCGATGAGTTGCATGCCTGGTCGGACCTGTCCTCCAAGATGCAGGCCGTGCCCTCGCTGAAGGCATACGGCTTGAGCATGAAAGGCGACGTACTTTGGGCGCAAGGCGACGTCACGGCCGCCACTGACGCGTACCAGAAAGCCAGCAGCATCCAGCCCACACCGTGGACCGACAAGAAGCTTGAGGCGGCCAAATTGGACGAAGGAAGGCTGAGTCACTGAAGCCGCAGCTGGCATGTCGACCGTATCCACGGCATGACGGGTGCTGTTGGGAGTAAACGTGTCGGGGACAATTTCCAGATGATTACTGGTTTGTCCAAGTCATCCCCGGCATCGTTTTTCCCGTTTTATCTGGTGGGCGACCCTGAGGAAGACCGCAGGGTACGCCTGGCCAGGAATGCGACGATGATGGCCAGGGCAAAGCAGGCCAGTGTCAGGTAAACGATGTGCGTGATGCCGGTTGTCGGAGAATCGTTCAACAGCATTCCGCCAACCCACGTGGCGATCATGATGGAGAAATTGAAGACGCTGGATTGCACCGAGGTCGCAATGTCCTTGGCTTTTTCAACCTGCTTGCTCACGGCGGCCTGATACATGGTCACGAGCGGGCCAAAGGCCAGGCCCCAAAGGAAAAACGCGACGTGCGAGATGACAATGGTCCCTTTGAAAACAAGCAGCATGGCCATGGACATACCGCCAACGCCGAGCGTGGCTACGATCAAGGGGCACAAGTAGGCGTCGATGTATTTCGCAGAAAGAATCACCGAAATCACCGAGCCGATTCCGAAGATCAGCAGCGCCAGGCCGATACCTCCCGTGAAGCCGGTCAACTCCACCAGCAACGCGATATAGGTGTAAGCGCCGTAGAAGGCCACGACGGATAGAAAGGTCAACAGCAAGACGATCAGGATCGACGGCATTTTCAGCACTGCCAGGGGCGAATTGCTCTTGCCGAGCTGCTCGCCTTTCACCACTGGAAGATGGAAATACGACAGCACGGCAATGATTGCGACAATGACGCCAAGGGTCAGGAAGACGCTGCGCCAGCCAAATGCGAGGCCGATCGCCGTCATCGCCGGCAGGCCGATGCTGATGCCCAGGGTGTTGCCCGACATGATGACCGTGATGGCCTTGCCATGCATGTTTGCCGGGGCCAGCCGCGTGCCGTAGGCCGCGATCATCGGCCACATCACGCCAGCGCAAATGCCGCCGACGATGCGGGCGACGATGATGGCCGCATAGGACGACGAGAGGCCGACGAAAATATTGGAGGCTGCGAACCCGACCAGAAGCACCATCAGCAGCGTCTTGCGGTTGAACGCCAGGGTAGCGCTGACCAATGGGATGGCGGCAATGGCGGAGGCCAACGCATAGACACCGACCAGAAAGCCAACCTCGCTTTCCTCGACGCCCAGCCCCTCGGTCATCTGCGGCAAAATTCCCGACGGCACCAACTCGGACAAGATGCCCACGAAGGTGACGCTGGCCATCAGGCCGAAGACAAACCATGAAAAGGCCTGTTTCTCATCGGGAGAGGACGTCGTGGACATGTTGCTCTCCGTGGCCGCGATTTGCTTTTGGTCCCTGTTGCATAAAGGCCGCATTTTTTGGCGTTTCTGGCGAAGGTCAAAGTACCCGAGTCAAGAGGATGTGATCCGCGCTGCACAATAAGGCGGCGTGGCCAGTCAAGCCTCGTCTTTTGTGCTGGCCGGTCTTGGAGGAAGTTGAATCCCTTCGGGCTTGGTTTCCGCTCTCGAACACCGGGCGCTCAGAGCGGATGCTGCCGATAGAACTGCTCGAGCTGCCGATAGACGTCCGGCAAATGCTCGCGCAAGGTTGCCGGTGTCTCGAAAAATTGCTCGCTGGCCACCGCAAAGAACTCGGCCGGGTTTTCCAGGGCATACGGGTCGATCGGCAGGTCAGCCCCGTTGCGTTGCTCTTCCTGCAGGCGATCCCACGCGCTCGAGAAGACCCGCGACCACACGCGGCGATCCATGCGCCGATGCAAGGGCGGAAAGCCGTTGGCGTCGCCGTTGAGCATGTCGAGCTTGTGGGCCATTTCGTGGATGACCACGTTGTGCCCCGGTTTCTTTCCGCTGTTCAGCACATCCGCCCACGACAGGATCACCGGCCCACGCCCCCATGCCTCGCCGGCCATCACGATGCTGCGTCTGGTGCACCACGCCCGCTGCATCCGTTTGCGGGCGACGCGGAATGAACGCGTCCGGGTAGACGATGACGCTGTGCCAGCCGTCGTACCAGTCCATGCCCAGTTTCAGGATGGGTGCGCAGGCATGCGCCGCGAGCAGGACACGGTCGGCGTCCTCCAGATGCAGGCCCTGCGTCGGCTCCAGCGACTTGGTTTCCAGGAACAGCGTTGCCAGCACGCGCAGCGTGGCCTGGTCGGAAGCGCCCAGCCGACGCGCTGCGGTACAGCGCTGCAGCGCGTCGCGCCAGAGCGGTTCGGCAATCGGGCGCCGGGCGATGGTGCGCCGTACGCGCCAGTTTCTGATTTTTTCGAACATGGCCACGTGTTGGAGGGGGTCGCAAGTCAACAGCATCAGGGCCGAAGTGCGCTTTCTCAAGGAAGGAAACACGCTTCGGGAACAAACCGGGCGGAACTGGAACGCAGTGAGCTGGCCCGGATTTGACGGGCAGCTTTGAATGCGGACGATCCCTTGGGAGGTGTCGGATGCTCAAGCGTCACGGCACCCCGGATCATCGATTTCGCCGTAGCAAGGAAGAGAGTGGTAAAACACGCTGCAACGAGGCTGGACCTGCCAGGAAAGCCCGATGCCCGCACGCCGCATTGCCCTGACGATCGGATGTCTGCTGTTCGCCTGCACACCCGCGGCGACCCGGGCCCAGTCGGCCGCCGAATGGCAGGCGCTGCAAGCTGCAGCCGCGAGCAAGTCAGACAAGATCATGACCGAAGCCAACACCCACAAAGGGCTGTTGGCCCAGTATCAGGTGATGCGCCAAGCCTATGCCGGCGACGATTCACCGGCGTTTCGCCCGATCTTCGCGCAGTACATCAGTTGGTATCAAAGCTATCTCGGCGACTATCCCGCCGCGATGGAAAGCTATTCGATCGGGCAGCCGCCGCTGGAAGACGACAGCCCGTCGCCGCTGACCGAGGCCGGCTATGCGGCCCGTCCTGCCCTGGATGCCATTCCGGAACTGGCGCGAGGCTATCGCATCGTGCTTCTCAACGAAGCGCACAATATTCCGCTCACCCGCAGCCTGACCGTGCAACTGCTTGGCAGGCTGCGCCGGGAAGGCTTCAATTATTTCGCCGCCGAAACGCTCTATGAGAGCGACACCGCACTGCCGTCGCGAGGTTATCCCATCGACGCCAGCGGCTTCTATACCAAGGAGCCGGTTTACGCGGAAATGGTGCGTACTGCGCTGAAACTCGGCTTCAAGGTGATTGCCTATGAGGCAACATCGGATGCCGTGGGGAGTGACGCACGCGAAACCGAGCAGGCACGCCACATCGATGAACGGGTGTTCGAGTCCGACCCTCATGCGCGACTGGTGGTCAATGCCGGCTACGGCCATATCGTGAAGTCGGGCGCGTATCTCGGCGGCGCATCGATGGCCGAGCATCTGTACAAGCTCACCCGCATCCCCATGCTGTCGATAGAGCAGACCATGCTGTACCCCCACCCCTCGAGCAGCGCCGACCATCCTTATTACACGATCGTGATGCAGGCGTTGCGGCCGAAGGAGCCCATCGTGTTCGTCAATGCGGCCGGCGAGCCGTGGTCGTTGCGTCCGGGCTACGACGTGAGCGTGTTCTTTCCGCCGACGCAGATGCTGCACGGACGCCCCACCTGGCTCAGCCTGGGTGGTTTGCGTCGGCCGTACCTGGTCAGCGGCAATCGCTGCCGTAGGCACTATCCCTGCCTTGTCGAGGCCCGCTACAGCGATGAAGGCGCGGATGCGATCCCGGCGGACCGCATGGTGCTCGTCCAGCCACCGCCGATGAATACCCGATCCTCCATTCCCGTGTTCGGCGACTATGAGAATGCGCCTTCGGGCGACCTCTATCTGCGGCCGGGCAGGTATCAGCTGAGCCTAGTCACTGAAGACGACAAGGTCGTCGGAAAGAAAGATATCGTCGTTCCGGACGCGCCGGCCTCGTCGTCGTCGCAGCCATGAAAAAAGCAAGGCGTCGACGCATCGTTTGATGCGAGCGCAAATGACGAAGGCGGCGTGGCTTCCGCCGCCCCCGGTCGGCCATGTCCCGGAATCACCGAATGGCCCTCAGTACCGCGCTGCCGTCAACGGCGCATCAGCCCACTGCCACGCGGCTGCCTGCTGCTTCGAGGTTTCGCGTGCGGCATCGGCCTGCCCGAGTTTCTGTTGTGCCTGCGCCAGGCCGAACAGCGACCAGCCGTTGAGCGGGTAGGTCTTCAGGTCCTGGTCGAACGCTTCCGCCGCGCCCTTGGCGTCGCCCGCTTCGAGCAGCGCGGCGCCCAGGTAGGGGCGGGCCGGCAGCGGCCAGTCGGCCGGTTCGTTGTAGGCCAGGGCATCCTCGGCGGCCGCCGCTTCGCGCAACGCGGCGATGGCCTGCGCGTGCTTGCCCCGCGCACGCAACAGTTCCCCGCGCAGCAGGGCATCGGCCACCCGCAACACGCCGTCGGCATGGTTGATGTCGAAGAAGCTCACCTTCGCCATGGCCGGGTCGACGGCGATCGCATGCAGGGCGTCGGCCTCGCGCGCGGCCTCGGCCAATGCGCCCTTGCGCGCGTGCGCCATGCCGCGGGCGAAGTGCCGGATCGCGGCGGGGTAGGGCAACTCCGGGGATGTCGTCGTGGTATCGGCGAGGATCGCGTCCCAGTCGCCGAAGCGGACCTGGGTGAGCAGCGGCGTGACCACGAACTGCTGCATGAATTCCATCGGCGCTTCGCCCATCGCGGCACGGTCGGCGCGTCGGGCAGTCTGCTCCGCCGCCTGCAGCGCCAGCGTGCGCGAGCCGGTCAGGCCCGTGGTCATCGTGGCGAAGTGCCAGTTGTGCGGCACGTAGCCCAGCGGGTAGACCCCATTGCTGCCGCGGCACATCGCCAGAAAATCCCTGTCCGCGGTGGTGGCGGCGAGGTTGGTCAGGGTCGCGTCGTGGTAGCGGCCGACGCGGATGTAGGTATGCGCGGGCATGTGCACCAGATGGCCCGACCCAGGCGCCATTGCCGCCAGGGCGTCCGCGTAGGGTTCGGCGCGCTGCGGTTCGGGCGACGACTCGGTGGCGTGGATGTAGTAGTGCATTGCGCCGATGTGGCGCGGGTTGCGCGCCAGCACGCGTTCCAGTTCGCCGAGCAGGCGCGGGGTGAACTCTGCCGGGGCGCCGTCCTTTTCCCAGTACGCCCACGGCGAGAGATCCATCAACGCCTCCGCGTACAGGGTCGCCGCGTCGTCGTCGTCGGGGAACTGCGCGACCACGCCCGCCATGGCGTCGGCGTAGGCGCGGTCCAGCGGCCGGCGGTCCTCCGGCGCCGGGTCGGCGTAACGCAGTTGCAGCGCCTGGATCAGCGCCCGGTCGACCGGGCGCGCCGCTTCGGCCAGGCCCGCGGCGCGCGCGGCGAGGGCGGTGGCGTCCTTCGCCTGCGCCGGGTCCATCGGCAGGTTGATGTTCGGCCCCAACACCAGGGCCTGGCCCCAGACGCACATCGCGCATTGCGGGTCCAGCCGCGCCGCCTCGGCGAAATTGCGCCCGGCCGCCTCGTGGTTGAAGCCGTAGGCCATGCGCAGGCCCTGGTCGAAATAGCGCTGCGCGGCCGGCACGCGGCTGGCCACGTCGTGGTGCAGGTCGCCGAAGGTGTCGAACAGCGGCAACGCGGCGGCTTCCGAAGTGGCGGCGGTGTCGCCGGTCGCCCTCGACGCCGGATCGCAGCCCGCCAGCAGGACCGCCAGCAGCGGCAGGAGCAAGGATCGATGGATCATCGTGGTTCTCCCGTGGTGGTTACCAGACCGTAACGAAGCCCGTGTCGGAAGCGGGCAAGGGGAGCTCGATTGCATTGGCGTTGCTGCCGGCGCCGGATGCGCTACTCCCCAGGTAGCCTCTCCGGTTGCTCCGCCCGCGCAAGGCGGGCTTGAGCCGGCCCGGCATGCTTGCCGGCATGGCTTCGCAGAGTCAAGCAGGCCAAGGACCCAGGCTGACGGTCAACCCGTTGCAGGCATGGTTCGCGGCGACTGGCATGGCGAGGGGCGTGGGCTGATGGGCCGGCGTGGGAGAAGCGCCGCATGAAGTGGCTCCGACCCGCGTTGATCTCGTGATCCGCCTTGATCACGGCACCGCGGCAATGACCACGATCTCGATCTTCAAGTTCGACCGGGCGAGCTTGGCTTGCACCGTGGCACGCGCCGGCGCGGCGCCTTCCGGCACCCATCTCTCCCAGACTTCGTTCATGCCGTCGAAATCGGCCATGTCGGCCAGGAAGATGTCCGCACGCAGGATGTGGGTCTTGTCGGTCGCTGCCCGCTGCAGCAGATCGTCAATGGCATGGAGTACCTGCTCGGTCTGACCGGCGATGTCGGCACTGGCGTCCTGGGGCACCTGCCCGGCGAGATAGGCCACGCCGTTGTGGATGACGATCTTGGACATGCGGGGGCCGGTATCGAAACGCTGGATCATGGGGCGGCTTCCTGTGGGGATATCCCCTCATTGTTACCGCATTGAGGCGTGCGAAACCGGGGGCGGAGGAAGTTGAAAAGCGGTCGGGCTTGTTTTCGGCTCGCGTCGGCCGCCCGGGCCGTCGCCGGTTCCACCAACGTGCAGGAAGCGTCGGCCATCCATGGAATGATTTGCTAGTACCCCAACCCCTGGTTATGGACTTTCGCCCCCGCGCCTCGACGCACGACGCCGCATCCGGGCGTTGTCCGCTGCCGCATGGGTCATCGGTGATCCCGGTAACTAGCGGATTCGCATGATCTTTCGCCGGCGGTCAAAGCCGGCGTCCATGGCCGGTTGCACGCATGCCATCGCCCCGGAAGCCGCTCCGGACGGGTCGTGACGCCTTTGCGGCACGTCGTTGACGTTTTTGAAATGGCCGTGCTACTTACACAAGCGATGGCAGACATGACCGCGTACACGACAGCGTGCAATGCGATCGAGGGCATCGGGAGGGGAACCCGAAACACGGCCCGAAAGGGGAAGAGGCGGGCACGGAAATCCGGGTCGGGTCAGCCCGGCATGGACGCGGCCCATCCATATCGATCTGGCTTCCGGGAGATGCCGTGCCAATCCGACAATACCGGTGGTCAATTTCGCAATACCTTGCGTTCGATTTTCCTTCCACCAACTCTGCCGGTCGTGATCGGAAGCGCTGGAGAGTTCCTGGCTCGGTGCGGCTCGCCCTGCTGCTTGCACTGTGCATGGCGTCGGTATCGGCACTGGCGCAAGCCGACGCAGCGCCGCGCGTGTCGGCGGCGGTCACGATGGAGCAGGCCGGGATGGTCGACATCCGCAGCCTGGTGCCGGACCTCTCGCAATCCATCGCCTACGCCGGCAGCAACAACTTCGTCGGCGCGCCGATCCGCGGCTATCAGGCGCCGCGCTGCTGGTTGAAGCGCGAAGCCGCCGAGGCACTGGCGCGGGTGGATGCCGCGCTGCGCGAACGCCACATGCGCCTGCGCGTGTTCGACTGCTACCGGCCGGTGCGCGCGGTGGCCCATTTCGTGCGCTGGGCGAACGACCGCGCCGACCAGCGCAACAAGGCCACGCATTACCCCGACCTCGACAAGTCGAAGCTGCTCGGCGATTACATTGCGCCGGTCTCCGGCCACAGCCGCGGCGCCACCGTCGACCTGACCGTGCTGCGATGCGATGCGCATGATGCCGATTGCGAACCGCTGGACATGGGTACCGGTTTCGATTTCTTCGGAACCCGCGCGCATACCGATTCGCCCGAGGTCGATGCCGCGCAGCGCGCGAACCGCCACCTGCTGCGCGACGCGATGGAAGCCCAGGGTTTTCGCAACTACGCGATGGAGTGGTGGCACTACACCCTGCGTCCCGAACCCGCGCCGGACACCCTCTACGACATCCCGGTGGCGGCCCTCACCGATTCCGGATGGCAGGCCGAGATCGAACGTCTGATGCAGCCCTATGACGGCGACGTGCCGGGCGTCTCGCTGCTGGTGCTCAAGGACGGCAAGGTCGTTCTCAGCCGCAGCTACGGGCGATCCGACCTGGAGCGGGGTATCGAGGCGGGCCCGGCGACCGGCTACCGGCTCGCCTCGGTGACCAAGCAGTTCACCGCCGCCGCGATCCTGCTGCTCGCGCAGGACGGGAAACTCTCCATCGACGATCCGGTCAAGCGCTGGCTGCCATCGCTGCCGAAGGTGGCGGACGGCATCACCCTGCGCAACCTGCTCGACCACACCTCGGGCATGCTGGATTACGAAGACCTGATGGCGGCGCCCTACGAAGGGCAGATCCGCGATGCCGGCGTGCTGGCCCTGCTGGAAAAGGAAGACCGGTTGTATTTCCCGCCGGGCAGCAGCTTCCGCTACAGCAACAGCGGCTACGCGCTGCTGGCGCTGGTGGCGGAGCGCGCTTCCGGGAAGAGCTTCCCGGAGTACCTGCGCACGCGCATCTTCCAGCCGCTGGGCATGCGCGACACCCTGGCCTACGTGGTCGGCGGGCCTGAAGTGCCGCACCGCGCATGGGGTTACAGCAAAGCCTGCGACGGCTGGACACGCACCGACCAGAACGCCTACAGCGCCGTGCTCGGCGATGGCGGCATCTATTCGAACATCGCCGACATGGCGCGCTGGGCCGCCGCGCTGGACGACGACCACCTGCTCAGCAAAGCGTCGCGCGCGTTGGCGTTCGAGCGCCAGGTGCAGGTTTCCAGCACGCCTGACGCGACCTGGTACGGCTTCGGCTGGCGCCTCGCCGACGGCCTGCAATGGCATTCCGGCGAAAGCATCGGTTTCCGCAACACGATCGTGCGCTGGCCGAAGCAGCGCCTGACCGTGGTCGTGCTGAGCAACCGCAACGAACCGACGCCGTACGACCTGGCGATCTCGATCGGCCGATGGTTCCAGGCCGACGCCCAAGTCGAGCCCCACTGACTCCGATTTCCGTATTGAAGAGCTGGTTCCACCCCGATCCGTCGTTCATAACCTAGAGGCCACATCATGCATATACGGCGCGACCTCCGATTGAATCTCCTCTGTGCGGCCCTGCTGGTCGCGATCGCCGTTCCGGCTGCAGCGCAGGAGGCCGGCCAGTCTTCGCCGGACGCCGACCAGTCCGCGCCGGTCACGCTCAAGGAAATCACCGTCACCGGTTCGCGCATCAAGCGCACCGACGTGGAACAGGCGCTGCCGATCACCATCATCGAGAAGGAAAAAATCGACGCGCAGGGCATCACCTCGGCGGAACAACTGCTGCAATTCCTCAACGTCGCCGGCAACGGCGCCGATGGACTCACCTCGGCCGCCGTCGACATGGATCTCGGCGAACTGCGCGGCACCGCCGGCGTGTCCGGTGCCAACCTGCGCGGGCAGGGCTCCGACGCGACGCTGGTGCTTCTGAACGGTCGCCGCGTCGCGACCCATGGCCTGCGTGGCCAGGCGGTGGACCTGAACTCGATTCCGTTCGCGGCGATCGAGCGCGTGGAGGTGCTGCGCGACGGCGCCTCGGCGATGTACGGCACCGACGCCATCGGTGGCGTGATCAACTTCATCACCCGCACCGACTACCGGGGCGTCACGCTCAACGCCGGCGTCGACGTGACCGGGGATGGCGGCGGCAACATTTCCACCTACAGCGTGCTGGGCGGAGTCGGCGATCTCGACCGCGACGGCTGGAACGCGTGGGGCACGATCAACTACCGGCGCGCGCAGATCCTGCGCAGCGGCCAGCGCGACTTCGCCAACAGCTTCCAGCCCGACCGCGGCGTATCGCCCGACACGCGCGGCACGCCGTTCGCCACGGTAACCAACGCCGCCGGCGGCATCATCAACGGCGCGCTGATCGACCCGGAAGACGGCGGCAGCCGCAGATTCATCAACATCCTGAATCTGCCGGGCGGTGGCGGCTGCGAGAGCGGCGGCGACAACATGGGACCGTACGACTACCGGCTGTGGGATGGTGCCAGTTCGAAGTATGCCTGCGCCTGGGATTATCCGGCCGCGCAGCCGCTGCAGCAGCCGCAGGACAGCGTGCAGTTCCTGGGCCGCGCCACCTACAAGATGGGCGAGAGTCACCGGTTCTATGCCGAGGCGATGAACTCACGCGTGAAGGTCCGGCGCGAATACGAGCCGTTGCAGCTCACGTCCAGCGCGTCGGCGACCGCCGTGCTCGACCCGAGCACCTGGTATCCGTTCAACGCGGACACCCAGCCTACCTACGACAAGATCTACGACGCCATGGCCGACTTCTTCGGCACGGACAACCTGGTGTATGGCAACAGGATTCCGTATCGCTGGCGCTGCGTCCCCTGCGGCCCGCGCGAGATCGAGACCACCACCAAGGCCTACCGCCTGCTGACCGGGATGCAGGGCATCATCGGCCGGTGGGACTACGACGTGGGCCTGTCGCACGCGTCCAGCAAGGCCGAGTCGGTCCTCGCCGGAGGCTATTATTTCTCGGACGGGCTCAAGCAGGTTCTCGGCAGTGGCTTGCTGAATCCGTTCCTGATGCCGGGCGAGGCGCAGAACCCGGCAGGCGTTTCCGCGCTGCAGGCGGCATCGGCCACCGGCATCCATCTGTACGGCGGCGAGTCCACGGTCACCTCGCTGGACGCCAGCTTCAGCGGCGGGCTGGGCTTCAACCTGTGGGGCGACGAAGTGCAACTGGCCACCGGCGTCGAAGCGCGGCGCGAGGAATTCAAGTTCGGCGGGGTGCAGGTGCGCAACGGGGTGCCGCTCAACTACGACACCATCTACCAGGCACCGTTCGACGAAACGAGCGACCTGCCCAAGGTGCACCGCAATGTGAAGGCGGTCTACGCGGAAGCCTATCTGCCGATCGTGAAGACGCTGGACGTGACCCTGGCCGTGCGCCGCGACCAGTACGACACCTTCGGCGGCACCACCAATCCGAAATATTCGTTCAAGTGGCAGCCGATCGAATCGCTGGCGTTTCGCGGCGCGTACAGCACCGGTTTCAAGGTGCCCGAGTTCACCAAGCTGTTCGCCGGCGTGAACGAAGTCGACTATTTCGGCCTCGACCTGGCCGATCCGGCCACCTGTCCCAGTGGCGTGGCCAACTCGGCAGTGCCGGGTTGTGCGCTGATCCAGCCGACCATCATCACCGGCGGCAAGATCGACCTGCAGCCGGAGACGTCCAGGCAGAAGAGCGTGGGCTTCGTCTATGCGCCCACCGGCAAGTTCAACGTCAGCCTCGACTGGTGGGAGATCGAGCGCACCAACACGATCCGCTCGCCCAACCTGCCCACGCTGATCGACAACTACGGCCTGTTCTCCGCCAACTGGATCCGTGACAGCAGCAACAAGGTGATCGCGATCGACCGCCGCTTCATCAACTCCGGCGGCACCCTGATGCGCGGCGTGGAGCTGGACGCCAACCTGACCGGTCAACTGGCCGGTGGCCGCTGGCACGTCAGCCTCAACGGTAGCTACATCAACACCTTCAGGGAAAAACCGCTGGCCGACGAGTCCTACAGCGACAACAAGGTGGGCGAGTACGTCCAGTTCTACAACCTGCCGCTGAAGTGGAAGCACACCCTGAGCCTCGACTGGTCCAAGGGTGACTGGACGCATACGCTGAGCCAGATCTACCGCGCCGGCTACAAGGACGAAGAGCCGGTCAGCGTCGCCAACGGCAGCTACATCCCGGCTAACTGGAACCCCGACGTCGATGACTACACCCTCTACAACTACAGCCTGAGCTGGTCGGGCCTGAAGAACACGAGGCTCACCTTCGCGGTGCGCAACCTGCTGGACACCGATCCGCCGTTCACCGCGCACCAGGTCGACTTCGCCTCGGGCGCCGCGTGGGAGCCGCGCGTAGCCGATCCGCGCGGCCGCTCGTTCTACCTGACGGCCGAATACCGGTTCGATTGATGGCGGCCGCCTGATCCGATCTGCATCCAGCCGCTGCCGGGAAACCGGCGGCGGCAACTTCGAGAGCACCATGCCAGAGCGCCATTCCGCATCTCCCTCCCTCAGCCGCCGCCAATTCCTCCTGGCCACCGCGGGGACGGCCCTGGCGATGGTCATCCCCGCGCATGCCGCGCCGCTGCTCGGCCTGCCCGGGAAGCGCAAGGCGGGCGCATTCAATGCCTGGATCGAGATCGATCCGGAGATTTTCGAAAGCAACCTTCGGCTCGTCCAGGCCGCCCTGGTCGGCGAGCCCAAGGTCTGCGCCATCATGAAGGCCGATGCCTATGGTGTCGGCATCGACCTGGTGATGCCAAGCATCATCAAGGCGCGCATCCCCTATGTCGGCATCGCGAGTACCGAGGAAGCCCGCATGGTGCGGGCCTGCGGCTACAAGGGCCGCGTGATGCGCGTGCGTGCCGCCACGCTGGACGAGATCCACGATGCGCTGCGTTACAAGGTCGAGGAGCTGGTGGGCAATCTCGCCCAGGCACGGGCCATGGGCGACAGTGCGCGGAATCGCGGTCGCACGCTGCGCGTGCACCTGGCGCTGAACTCGGCGGGCATGAGCCGCAACGGCATCGAGATGGAGACCGAGCAGGGCCGGCAGGACGCCGAGGCATTGGCGAAGATCGAGGGCCTGCAGATCGTCGGCATGATGACCCACTTCCCGACCGAAGATCGCGCGGACATCCTGCAAGGACTCGACGCCTTCAAGGCGCAGGCCGCCTGGCTGTTCGCCCATACCGCCTTGCGGCGCGAGGACGTGATCCTGCATGCCGCCAATTCCTACGCCGTCCAGCACATTCCCGAAGCGCACCTGGACATGGTGCGTCCCGGCGGCGCGCTGTACGGCTATGGCGGCACGCCCAAGCCGCCGTTCGCGCACGTGGCGTCCTTCAAGTCGCGGGTGGCATCGGTCCAGGCCTATCCCGCCGGCGACACGGTGAGCTACGACCGCACTTGCGTGCTGAAGCGCGATTCGCTGCTGGCCAACATTCCCGTGGGCTATTCGGACGGCTATCGGCGCGCGTATTCCAACAAGGGCGCGATGCTGGTCCGCGGGCAGCGGGCTCCGGTGATGGGCAACGTCACCATGAACACCACGATGGTCGACGTGACCGACATCCCCGGTGTCCAGGCGGGCGACGAGGTCGTGCTGTTCGGCAAGCAGGGCAATGCCGAAATCACCCTGGCCGAGGTCGAGCAGATCACCGGCGTCATCCTGGCCGACCAGTACACGGTCTGGGGCACGTCGAACCCGAAGATCCTGCGCCCCCGATGAGCGGGCGCGCCCGTGCGTCGGGCCCGTCTTGTCGCTGACCGCCGGCCGCCATGTTTCATGTGGTGCAAAGATCGTGCATTCAACGGATGTCGCGGTCGCGTTGGCCTTTCATGCGTGCCGGCATCAGCGCCCGCAACGACTGGCCGACCGCGGCGCGCAGGCGCGGCTGGTGCATGACCACGCCGCCGAGCAGGCCGACCGCGCAGCCCAGCGTGGTATCCATGAAACGCGACTGGATCAGCGCCGCGTGCGAAACCTGCGGGTCGAGCCTGGCGGCCTCGGCCAGCAGGATCGTCAGCGGGGTGATGAACACCGTCGCCAACCCGTAGTGGCGCACGACCAGCCACTCCACCGTGAACGACAGCAGCATCAGGATCGGCGCCACGGCCCACGGGCCCAGGGGCAGCGACAGCAGCCCCCACGCCACCAGCATGCCGAGCGCAGTGCCGACGACGCGTTGCAGGTTGCGGTTCCAGACCGCGCGCAGCGTCGTTCCCTGGATCACCGCCATGCAGCTCACCGGCACCCAGTACGGCCGCTCCAGCTGCAGTGCCACCGCCAGCAGCAGCGACAGGCCGACCAGCGCGCCGATCAGCACCGAGTCGAGCACCACATGGTCGAAGGTAGGTTTCGGCAGCGGCTCCACCGGCGTCGGCGCCTGCAGCCGCAGCACGATCAGGCTGTAGCCGAAGGCGATGACGGCCGCCAGCAGTCCGCCAAGGAAGACCAGCCCGACCCTCAGCGGCAGTTCGAGAAACGGCACCGGCGAATAGGCGCCGATGGCCGCGACCATCACGAAGAACAGGCTGGCCGGCGGCCCTACGCGGTAGTAGCGGCAGGCCATCGTGACCAGCACCGCGATCACCGTGAGCAGCGGCACCGTCGCCGCCGCCACGGCGTGGCTCATGATGCCGAGCGCGTAGCACGCCGCGATGCCGAACGCGCAGGCCATCAACCTGGCCATGCGGTGGTACATCGGCGTGTCGGGCAGGTACAGGAACGCCAGCCCGCCCAGCGACGAGATCAGTCCGTCATCGAGCCGGCCGAAGTACGCGCCCACCAGCACCGGCAAGCCGGTGGCCAGCCCGGCCGCCACCGGCATCTGCCAGCGTCGGCGCGAGGGATGGAACGTGGCCAGGTGCTGCCACTCGGTGCGCAGCCGGCGCCCCAGCGCAGCACCTTTGGGCGCCGGGCTCATGGGCCGGCAAACGCCGTGAGCACGCCGACCACGTTGTCGCCGATTCCGGCGACGGCGTAGCCGCCTTCCTGCACCAGCACCGTCGGCAGGCCCAGTGCGGCGATGCGCGCGCCCAGCCGCGGGAAATCCTCCACACCCAACCGGAACTGGCTGATCGGATCACCCTCGAAAATGTCCACACCCAGCGACACGACCAGCGCCTGCGGGGCGTAGTCGGCCACCAGCCCGAGTGCGCGATCGAGCGTTTCCGCATAGCGCGCCCAGTCGGTGCCGCGCGGCAGCGGGAAGTTGTGGTTGTAGCCCTCGCCCGCCCCGGTGCCGCGTTCGTCCGCGTAGCCGAGGTAGAACGGGTACTCGGTGTCCGGGTCGCCGTGGATCGAGACGAACAGCACGTCGTCGCGCTCGCGGAAGATGTCCTGGGTGCCATTGCCGTGGTGGTAGTCCACGTCGAGCACCGCGACCCGGGCCAGGCCGGCATCGCGCAGGCGCTGCGCCGCCAGCGCCGCGTTGTTGAGGAAGCAGTAGCCGCCGAACATCGCGCGCCCGGCGTGGTGGCCGGGCGGCCGGCACAAGGCATAGGCGCTGCGCTCGCCCGCGGCGACCAGGTCCGCGGCGGTCAGTGCGCAGAACGCCGACGCGCGTGCCGCCTGCCAGGTGCCTTGCACGATCGGGCTGCCGGCGTCGAAGGCGTAGTAGCCCAAGCGCGCATGCAGACCCGCGGGCACGCGGTCGCGGCGCATGCCGCGCGCCGGGAACGCCCCGGGCAGCATGAAGCCGTCGCGGCCTTCAGCCTGCCATTCCGCGTACGCCCCGCGCAGGAACGCCAGGTAGTCCGCGTCGTGCACGCGGGCGAGCACCGCATCGTCGTACTCGCGCGGCGCTTCCACCGCCCAGCCCGCGCGTGCGATCGCCGCCAGGATATGGTCGACCCGCGCCGGCATCTCGAAGCACGGCACCAGCTCGCCGCGGTGCAGCTCCATGCCGCCGTCATGCAGGGCATGCAGCGGTGAATGTATGGTCTTCATCGAATCCTCATGGCAAACGAACCAGGATGCATCGTTCCACAACCGGCCCTGCCGGTGACAGCCTCCGGTTCCATTCAGATGCTGAGTCACGATGAAAGAAAGTGTTATTGAAATGTCTGCAAGACCGCATTCGATCATGAACGACGCGCTATACCTCATCGACGCCGTCATGCGCCCGCCGCATGAGCGGCGCTACGAAAGGCTGCGGCAGGTCCGCCGCGCCGCCAGGAGCATCCGATGAATCCGCTCACGCAGGCATGGGGACCGTTGCTCAAGGAGCACCAGCCGGACTGGCTGGCGCTGTACCGCGACATCCACGCGCACCCGGAACTGTCGATGCAGGAAACCCGCACCGCGGGCCTGGTGGAACAACGGCTGCGGGCGATGGGCTACGAAGTGACCAGCGGCGTCGGCGTCACCGGCGTGGTCGGGATCCTGCGCAGCGGCGATGGCCCCACCGTGATGCTGCGCGCGGACATGGATGCGCTGCCGATGGCCGAGGACACCGGCCTGCCTTACGCCAGCACCGCCACCGCGCGCGACGCGGATGGCAACGAGGTACCGGTGGCGCACAGCTGCGGCCACGACCTGCACGTCACCTGGCTGATCGCCACCGCGCAGCTGCTGGCGACGGCGCGCGATGCCTGGAGCGGCACCGTGCTGGTGGTCTTCCAGCCCGGCGAGGAGACGGCCCAGGGTGCCCGCGCGATGGTTGCCGATTGGGATGCGCGCGGGCTGCCGCACGCGGATGTCGTGCTCGGCCAGCACGTGATGGTCGGCGCGGCCGGCAGCGTGAGCCACCGGCCCGGCGTGATCCTGTCGGCTGCCGACAGCCTGCAGGTCACCCTGCACGGGCGCGGCTCGCACGGCTCGCAGCCGCAGACCTCGATCGATCCGGTGGTGATGGCCGCCTCGACCGTGCTGCGCCTGCAGACCATCGTTTCGCGCGAGATCTCGCCGCTGGACAGCGCCGTGCTGACCATTGGCGCGCTGCAGGCCGGCACCAAGGAAAACATCATTCCGGACAAGGCCACGCTGAAGCTCAACATGCGCACCTACAACGAGGGCGTACGCGAACACATGCTCGGCGCGATCCACCGCATCTGCCGTGCCGAGGCCGACGCCTCCGGTGCGCCGAAGCCACCGGACTTCGAGAACCTCAGCCGCTATCCGCTGACCGAGAACGACGCCGCGGCTGCCGCGCGCGTGGCCGATGCGTTCCACGCCGAGTTCGGCGACGCCGCCCGCGAGGCGCAGCGCGCGTCCGCCAGCGAGGACTTCAGCGAATTCGGCCGCGCCTGGAACGTGCCTTACGTGTTCTGGTTCGTCGGCGGCACCGATCCGGCGACCTACGCCAAGGCGGTGGCCGAGGGCACCGTGCGCACTATCCCCAGCAACCATTCGCCGCGTTTCGCGCCAGTGCTGGAACCGACCTTCGAGGTCGGTGCGCGGGCGATGCTGGCCGCGGCCTCGGCGTGGCTGTGCAAGCCGGCGTAACGCCGCTGATCCGCCGGTTCGCGCTCAGTCGTTGGTCTTGCGGCCCCTGGGCACGGTAAGCACGATCGAGACGATCGCCGCCGCCACCATCAGCACGTTGAAGCCCAGCGCCACGAAGGCGGCTTCGCGTACCGCCAGGTTGTCCTGGCGGCCGGCGAAGGTGATCACGCCCTCCAGCCAGCGCACGCTGCCGCTGTCGCCGGCCAGCGCGGTGAACACGGCGGCGGAGATCGCCACGCCGAAGGCCGCGCCCAGCGACGAGGCCATCTTGTAGATGCCCGAGCCCGAGCCGCCCTGCGCCGCCGGCAGGTTGGACAGTGCCGCGTCGGTGGACGGCGTGGCGTAGAAGGCCAGGCCCAGGCCGAACAGCGAGTAGCCGATCACCGCCAGGATCGTGTACTGCCCCAGCATCAGTTGCGTGGGCATCAACAGCGCGATCGCCACGCCGGTGATCAGGCAGCCCCAGATCATCGGCTTGCGCGGGCCGAAGCGCTGCAGCAGCTTCTCGCCCACGCGGATGAAGGCGATGATCGCGATCGCGTAGCCCAGCGTCAGCATGCCCGCCTGCTGCGCGTTCATGCCGCCGCCCAGCTGCACCAGCTGCAGCGAGACGATCAGCGTGCCGGCGGTGGCGTTGATCAGGAAGTTGGAGATCGTGGCGCCGGTGTAGGTCGGATTGCCGAACAGGCGGAAATCGAAGAACGCATTGGCCGAGCGGCGCTCGATCACCACGAACAGCGCGCCGAACACCAGCGTGGCGGCGATCAGGCCGAGGCTGGCCGGGCTGGCCCAGCCCAGCGTGTTGCCCTGGGTTACCAGCACCTGCAGCGCCAGCATCGCGACCATGAACACCAGCACCCCGGGCAGGTCGAACGTGTAATCGCCATGGGTCTCGGCCTTGTTCTCGGGGGTGCCGCGCATCAGCCACAGGCCGAGCACGCTGACCGCGATCGCCAGCCAGAAGATCGAGCGCCAGCCCAGGTTCTGCGACATCAGCCCGCCGACCAGCGAGCACAGCCCGGCGCCGCCCCACGAACCGATCGACCACATCGACACCGCGCGCTGGCGCGCGGCGCCGTCCCAGTACGCTTTCACCAGCGCCAGGCTGGCCGGCATCACGCAGGCCGCCGACAGCCCCTGCAGCGCACGCCCCAGCAGCAGCACCGGTGCGGCCATCGCGCCGTTGGGCGTGATCGCCACCAGCAGCGAGCCGGCGATGCTCAGGTAGAAGCCGATGCGGGTGATCCGCAGCCGCCCGACCCGGTCGGCCAGCCCGCCGAAGACCACGATGAAGATGCCCGAGAACAGCGAGGTCAGCGCCACCGCGATGTTCATGGTGGCCGCGTCGATGCCCAGGTCGCGCTGCATGTCGGGTGCGATGTTGAGCGTGGTCTGGGCGAACAGCCAGAACGCGACCACGCCCATGATGATGCCCAGCAGCAGGCGGTCGTTGCCCTGGAAGTGGGCGGGCGGCTGGCCGGGTGCAGGCGTGGCGACAGTGTTCATGCGACCTCCTCGGGCTCAAGTCACTGTACGGCGCCGAAGGTATTACAGGCCGGGGCCGAATGCACCGGAAAACGGTTCACCCTTCGATCACTCGCTCGCGGCCGGCCGCCGGGCCGGGGCAACTATACTGGCGGGCCCATTGCAGCCCTTGCACCCCCACGCGTTGTCCCAACTCAAGGTCCGTACAGCCCGACATGAATACCGCCAACCGCAAGCCCTTGCCGGGCACCTCGCTGGATTACTTCGATACCCGCGCCGCGGTGGATGCGCTCCGGCCCGGGGCCTATGCCGGCTTGCCGTACTGCTCGCGCGTGTTCGCGGAGAACCTGGTGCGGCGTTGCGATCCGGCGACCCTGGACGCATCGCTGTGGCAGCTGATCGAGCGCCGTCGGGATCTGGACTTTCCGTGGTTCCCGGCGCGGGTGGTGTGCCACGACATCCTCGGGCAGACCGCGCTGGTGGATCTGGCCGGCCTGCGCGATGCCATCGCGGAGCAGGGCGGTGATCCGGCGCTGGTCAACCCGGTGGTGCCGACGCAGCTGATCGTCGACCACTCGCTGGCGGTGGAGGCAGCGGGTTTCGATCGCGACGCTTTCGCCAAGAACCGCGCCATCGAGGACCGTCGCAACGAGGACCGTTTCCACTTCATCAACTGGACCAGGCAGGCGTTCAAGAATGTCGACGTGATCCCGCCGGGCAACGGGATCATGCATCAGATCAATCTGGAGCGGATGTCGCCGGTGGTGCACGCGGTCGACGGCGTGGCGTATCCGGACACGCTGGTCGGCACCGACAGCCACACGCCGCACGTGGATGCGCTGGGCGTGATCGCCATCGGCGTCGGCGGCCTGGAAGCCGAGAGCGTGATGCTGGGCCGTGCGTCGTGGATGCGCCTGCCCGACATCATCGGCGTGGAGCTGAGCGGCAAGCCGCAGCCGGGCATCACCGCCACCGACATCGTGCTGGCGCTGACCGAATTCCTGCGCAACCAGCGCGTGGTCGGCGCGTATCTCGAGTTCTACGGCGCGGGCGCATCGGCGCTGACCCTGGGCGATCGCGCCACGATCACCAACATGACGCCGGAGTTCGGCGCGACGGCGGCAATGTTCTACATCGACCGGCAGACCATCGATTACCTGAAGCTGACCGGTCGCGCCGACGAACAGGTCAGGCTGGTGGAAACCTACGCCCGGCAGGCCGGCCTGTGGGCCGACGATCTGGTGACGGCCGAGTATGAGCGTGTGTTGCATTTCGACCTGTCGGCGGTGGTGCGCACCATGGCCGGCCCGTCCAACCCGCACCGGCGCCTGCCGACCGCCGACCTGGCATCGCGCGGCATCGCCGTGGATCTGGACAAGGCCCGCGCGCAGGAAGCCGCGGGCCTGATGCCCGATGGCGCGGTGATCATCGCCGCCATCACCAGTTGCACCAACACCTCCAATCCGCGCAACGTGATCGCCGCCGGCCTGCTGGCGCGCAACGCCAACGCGCGCGGGCTGACCCGCAAGCCGTGGGTGAAATCCTCGCTCGCGCCCGGCTCCAAGGCGGTGCAGCTGTACCTGGAAGATTCGAAACTGCTGCCGGAACTCGAACAGCTGGGTTTCGGCATCGTCGGCTTCGCCTGCACCACCTGCAACGGCATGAGCGGTGCGCTGGATCCGGCGATCCAGAAAGAAGTGATCGAGCGCGACCTGTACTCCGTCGCCGTGCTCTCGGGCAACCGCAACTTCGATGGCCGCATCCACCCCTACGCCAAGCAGGCTTTTCTCGCCTCGCCGCCGCTGGTGGTGGCCTATGCCATCGCCGGCACGATCCGCTTCGACATCGAGAAGGACGTGCTGGGGATCGACCGGCAAGGCAACGCGGTGACGCTGAAGGATCTGTGGCCGAGCGACGAGGAGATCGACGCCATCGTCCATGCCAGCGTCAAGCCCGAGCAGTTCCGCCAGGTCTACGATCCGATGTTCGCGCGCAGCGGGCTGGGCGGGCCGAAGGTGGACCCGCTGTACGACTGGCGCCCGATGAGCACCTACATCCGCCGTCCGCCGTATTGGGAAGGCGCATTGGCCGGCGAGCGCACGATGACCGGCATGCGTGCGCTGGCTGTGCTGGGCGACAACATCACCACCGATCACCTGTCGCCCTCCAACGCGATCATGGCGAACAGCGCGGCCGGCGAATACCTGGCGACGATGGGCTTGCCCGAAGAGGACTTCAATTCCTACGCGACCCACCGCGGCGACCACCTGACCGCGCAGCGCGCGACCTTCGCCAACCCCAAGCTGTTCAACGAGATGGTGCGCAACGAGGACGGCTCGGTGCGGCAGGGCTCGCTGGCGCGGATCGAGCCGGAAGGCGAAGTCACCCGCATGTGGGAGGCGATCGAAACCTACATGCAGCGCAAGCAGCCGCTGATCATCATCGCCGGCGCGGATTACGGCCAGGGCAGTTCGCGCGACTGGGCCGCCAAGGGCGTGCGCCTGGCTGGCGTGGAGGTCATCGCCGCCGAGGGTTTCGAGCGCATCCATCGCACCAACCTGGTCGGCATGGGCGTGCTGCCGCTGCAGTTCAAGCCGGGCACCGACCGCAACACGCTGGGTATCGACGGCAGCGAGACCTTCGACGTGGTCGGCACGCCCACGCCGGGCGCCGACATGACGCTGCTGATCCACCGCCGCGATGGCGCGCGCGTGGAAGTGCCGGTCACCTGCCGCCTGGACAGCGACGAGGAGCTGCTGATCTACACGGCTGGCGGCGTGTTGCAGCGGTTTGCGCAGGACTTCATCGAGTCGTCGAAGGCCGCTTGATGCGCAAGCTCGTCATCCCTGCGAAGGCGGGGATCCAGTGATGTCAGGAAATCGTCACTCCGGCCTTCAGCGGAGTGACGAACAGATTCAACCCACAGGTGCCGAACGTCATGTCCCATGTTCCGCAAATCAGGATTCCCGCCACCTACATGCGCGGTGGCACCAGCAAGGGCGTGTTCTTCCGCCTCGATGACCTGCCGGCGGCGGCGCAAGTCCCGGGCGCGGCGCGCGATGCCCTGCTGCTGCGCGTGATCGGCAGCCCCGATCCCTACGGCAAGCAGACCGACGGCATGGGCGGGGCGACCTCGAGCACCAGCAAGACGGTGATCCTGAGCCGCAGCGCGCGACCGGACCACGACGTCGATTACCTGTTCGGCCAGGTCGCCATCGACAAGCCGTTCGTCGACTGGAGCGGCAACTGCGGAAATCTTTCCGCCGCCGTCGGTTCGTTCGCCATAGCCAGCGGGCTGGTCGATGCGGAACGCATCCCGAACAACGGCCTCTGCACCGTACGTATCTGGCAGGCCAACATCGGCAAGACCATCGTCGCCCACGTGCCGATCGCCCACGGCGAGGTGCAGGAAACCGGCGATTTCGAACTCGACGGCGTGACCTTCCCGGCGGCCGAGGTGGTGCTCGAGTTCCTCGACCCCGCCGATGACGGCGAGCAGGGCGGGGCGATGTTCCCGACCGGCAACGTGGTGGACGAACTGGAGGTACCCGGCGTCGGTACGCTCGCGGTCACCATGATCAATGCCGGCATCCCCACCATCTTCGTCAACGCCGACGCCATCGGCTACGCCGGTACCGAGTTGCAGGACGCGATCAACGGCGACGCGAAAGCCTTGGCAATGTTCGAGGCCATTCGTGCCTGCGGCGCCGTGCGCATGGGCCTGATCCAGCATGTCGACGAGGCGGCCGCGCGCCAGCACACGCCGAAGGTCGCATTCGTCGCGCCGGCGGCGGCGTACGTTTCTTCCAGCGGCAAGGCAGTCGCCGCTGCCGACATCGACCTCAATGTGCGCGCGTTGTCGATGGGAAAACTGCACCACGCCATGATGGGCACCGCCGCCGTGGCCATCGGCACCGCTGCCGCCGTCGCGGGAACCCTGGTGAACCTGGCCGCCGGCGGTGGCCAGCGCACGGCCGTGCGCTTCGGCCATCCCTCCGGCACCTTGCGGGTCGGTGCCGAAGCCAGCCAGCACAATGGCCAGTGGAGCGTGACCAAGGCCAGCATGAGCCGCAGCGCACGCGTGCTGATGGAAGGCTCGGTGCGGGTGCCGGGCGACGCGTTCTGAGCACGCGTCGGCGCAGCGCGCAAGCCTGCGCCGCCGGCCTGCATTGAAGCGTTCTGGCTGAGCACGCGCGTCGCGGGCGGCTGGCGCCCGTGACGCCATGCTTCGTCGGCAGCTCAGCGCCGCGTGTAGGTCATCTCCATCATCCTGAACTCCTTGCCGCCCGGCCCCGGTCCGTACATCTCGAACACTTCGGTGGTCGGGCTGGTCCAGCGGCTGTTCATGCGTGCGGTGACCTTGCCCTTGGTGATCGGGTCGTTCCAGCTGCCGGTGAAGCTGCAGGCGCCCTTGTCGTCGCAGCTGCCTTCGCTGACCATCAGGCCGGTGGACATGCTGTCGTTCCAGGTATTCCACCATTTGCCGCTGACGTTGTCGTAGCCGACCATGCCGTGGCCGGTGAACGGCTGACCGTGCATCTTCGCCTCGACGTGCTCGGTCAGCACCCGGCCGCCGAGGGTCATGCTGCGCGTGGCGGTGCCGGTTTCGACGGTGGGCGGCGCACCGGGTTTGTCCCAGCTGCGGATGGACAGGTCGTAGCTGCCCACTCCCTTGGCGAGGGCTGCGTGTTGTGGCCCCGGCGTGCCGGCGGCCTGGTAGGCCTGCATCATCGCCGCGTCTTTCGGCGACATCTGCGGCGGGGTGTCCTGCGCCAGAGCGGGCAGGGCGAGAGCGAGTGTCAGTGCGGTTGCGAGTGTGCGGAGCATGGTGCCTCCCGGGTTGGGTGGGGTTTGCCTTGCGCTCGATCGGCGTTCGCGTTGAACGACTGGATGGCCTCGAGCGTTCTTGACGTGTCCGCTGGGACTCGGGTTCGAGTGCACGGCACGATGGCGCCGGATGGAGAGCGATCGCGCAGGAAGTGCGGTCGGATCCCGAGGTATGGGACGGAAGCCTTATACACCTTTGGAAGGGTCATTTTCCCGGGATCGGGGGACGCAACATGACTAAAGGCCTGCGAGCGCGGCGCACCGGATCGCTAGACTCGGCTCTTTGTATGCCGGGCCTGTTGCCCAGGGGAGATGGCGTGATCAAGCGTTGCATGTTGGTGATGATGTGTCTGGGCGTCAGCGGCATCGCCGCGGCCCAGGAGCCGGTGGACCTGGACATGGTCAGCCGTATCCGCCAGGAGGCTTTCCATCGTTCGCAGGTCATGGCCACCTTCAGCCACCTGACCGAGACCATTGGTCCGCGCCTGACCAACTCGCCGCAGATGGCCCAGGCCAATGCCTGGACCCGCGGGAAATTCAGCGAGTGGGGCCTGGCCAGCGTCCACGACGAAGCCTTCGACGACTTCGGCCGTGGCTGGGAATTCAGCGACGCCAGCGTGGAAATGCTCAGCCCGCGCACGCTGCCGTTGCATGCGCTGCCCAAGGCGTGGACGCCCGGTACCAACGGCCCGGTGGAGGGCGAGGTGATGGCGGTCACCATCAAGAAGCGCGCCGACCTGGAAAAGTACAAGGGCAAGCTGGCGGGCAAGATCCTGCTGTTGAACGACGCGCGCGAGTACAAGCGCGGGGTCGAGGCCGATTCGCACCGCCACGACGAGGCCGGCCTGGCCGAACTGCAGGCGTTCGCCGTGCCCAAGGATGTCACCAGGGACCGCGCCAAGCGGATCAAGCAATACACCGAGCGGCAGGAGTTGACCCGCGCGACCAACGAGTTCTTCGTCGCCGAAGGCGTGCTGGCCACCCTCAGCATCAGCGGCTGGGACAACGGCATCATCCGCGTCGGCGGCGGTGGCTCGCGCAAGGCCGGTGAATCGGTGGGCGTGCCGGAGCTGGCGATGGCGGCCGAGCATTACAACCAGCTGGCGCGCGCGATCGAGCGCAAGCAGGCGGTGAAGCTGCGGGTGAACGTGAAAGCACGCTTCACCGACGAGGCCAACCAGCCCGGCTACAACACCCTGGCCGAGATCCCGGGCAGCGGCGCCAAGGCCGGCGAGATCGTCATGCTGGGTGCGCACATGGATTCCTGGCACACCGGCACCGGCGCGGCCGACAACGCCGCCGGCGTGGCGGTGATGATGGAGGCCATGCGCATCCTCAAGGCGGTGGGTGCCAAGCCGAAGCGCACCATCCGCGTGGCGCTGTGGAGCGGCGAGGAGCAGGGTTTGGTCGGTTCGCAGGCGTACGTGGCGAAGCACTTCGCCGCCTATCCGGAGCCGACCGATCCCAAGCAGAAGGCGTTGCCGGCGTCGCTGCGCGAACCGACCGGTGCGTTGCAGAAGAAGCGCGACTACGACCGCTTTGCCGCCTACTTCAACATGGACAACGGCTCGGGCCGTTTCCGCGGCATCTATGCCCAGGAAAACCTGGCGGTGATGCCGATCTTCCAGGCCTGGCTGGAGCCGTTCCACGACGTCGGCGCAACCACCGTGGTCACCCGCAATACCGGCAGCACCGATCACGTTTCCTTCGATCGCGTCGGCCTGCCGGGGTTCCAGTTCATCCAGGATCGTCTGGACTACTTCACCAACGTCCACCACAGCCACCTGGACACCTGGGACCACGCCGAACCGGAAGACCTGAAGCAGGCGGCGGCCATCGTCGCGTCCTTCGTCTATCACGCCGCCATGCGTGAGGAAAAACTGCCGCGCAAGCCGCTGCTGGAAAACTGATTGCCGATGGCGTGCCACCGACGGGCCGGTTCTGCCGGCCCGTCGTCATGATCCGGCGCCTTATTTCTCCAGTGCCTTCACCGCATTGAGCGTCTCTTCGACGTGCTTCGTGGGGTTCAGCGCCGAGTAGACGTGGGTGATTTTTCCGGAGGGAGCGATCACGTACGAGGTGCGGTCCGACCAGCCCGGACGCATCAGCAGCAGGGCGTCGTACTCCTTGGCGATCTTCGCGCCCGCATCGGCGGCGACCGGAAATTTGCCGCCGCAGTGTTCGGTTTCCTTCGAGAACGCGGCCAGCTGGTCGAGGTTGCCGGCGGTGACGCCGATCACCGTGGCGTGTTCTGCCTTGAACTGATCGATGGCCTGCGAGAACAGATGCGCCTCGACGTTGCAGCCCGAGGTGTGCGGGGCCGGGAAAAAGTAGACCACCACCGGTCCCTGCTTCAGGGCGTCGGCGAGCTTGAACGTGAAGGGCTGGCCGGCGAGGTAGGCCGGTGCGGAAAAGTCGGGCGCCTGGCTGCCTTCCTTCAGCGCGGCGAAAGCCGGCAAGGCCAGGGCGGCGGTAACGACGAACGCGAGGGCGGCGAATTTCATCGAAGACTTCATGGGGATGATTCCTGGACGGTGGGGAGGCGGGTTACTTATACGCCACAGTGGGCTGGCTGGGGCTCCTCTTCGGTGCCGGGGCCGGCGCGCCGGCCCCGGGCACGATGGCGGCGTCGTGCGAAGGCGGTGTTGGCGACCTCCCAGCCGCTTTTGTTGAACGGCATGAGCATGCCGACCACGATCATGCCGGTCAGCAGGATGAAGTAGGCCGTTCTCGCTGCATGCCAGTCGATGGCGCGGTCGCGCTCGTCTTCAAGCGGACCTTCGCCGGCCACCCGCCGCTTCATCACCGGCAGGCCGCTCACGCAGCCCACCGCGTGAATGCTGGCTGCCACGGTGAGACAGGCGAAGCGGTCCAGCATGGTGGGCAACAGCGTCGAGAACCAGATCTGTCGTCAGTCCGGGACGGCCACCCGAGGGCTCAGCATTCGTGCAGCCAATAGATGGTCACGCCGTTGCTGCAGTCTTCCGCGCGCCTTCCCGCGCGGCTTTCGACGACCACGCCCCATACGCTGCGTATGCCGTCGCCGAAAAAGATGTCCACGCGCACGTACTCGCCGGTGGGGATCGGGAAGCTGGCCTCCAGCACCATGACCTTCTCGCGCTTCCATACCAGCGTGGCTGCCTTGCCTCCGCCCGCGCTCCAGCCGACCTGGATCTGCACTTCCTCCCGCGGGTGGTTTTCGCGGTTGTCCAGATCCCAGCCTTCGATCTTGGTCAGCAATTTCTGCAATTGGGGGTCGTCCCAATCGACGCGGTTGCCCGCACGCGTGTGAGGGTTTCTGTCCGCCATCATTTCTGCCGTCCGCTGAGGTGGGTGCCAGTGACGCGACGGAATTTCCCACGTCCGACCATGTGCCTGCGTTGCGCGCCTGGGAGGCACGGGCGAACCGGCCGGTGCCACTCGTTTCCGGCAGGTGACGCCGTTGCGAAACACCGCGTTCGCGCGTGTCGTGACATCGATGGATCCTCGGGACTGATATGGCTATCGGCACGGCGCCGGCTTTCTGGAGGGGCGCGAAGCCAACGTGCAGCCAGTCCGGCGGGCGCTTCTTCCTTGGCGACCCGCCCGGGATCCCGGCTTCAGGCTTCGGCCACGTTGCCGCTATCGGCGATGACCCGATTGCGCCCGGCGCGCTTGGCGCGGTAAAGCGCGGCGTCCGCTTCCTTGCAGAGTCGTTGCAGGCCGTAGCCGGAAGTCCCGGTGGAGGCCAGGCCGACGCTGGCGGAAATCGCTATGCGGTGCCCATCTTGCTCGATCGGCGTTGTGCCGATGGCGATCCGTATGCGGTCGGCGATCTCCAGGCCCTGGCCGCGGGAACAGTCGTGCAGCACGATGCCAAACTCCTCGCCGCCCAACCGGCCGAACAGGTCGGTGGGCCGCAAGTGCTGCTGGCAGATGACCACGGCCCGTTTCAGCACGGCATCGCCCATGGCGTGGCCGTGGATATCGTTGACCTGCTTGAAGTGGTCGAGGTCGATGGATACCAGACAGGCGTGGCCGGGCTTCTTCTCCAGCAGGCGCAAGGCACGATCGGCCTCGTTGATGAAGTGCTGGTGATTCAGGATGCCGGTGAGTCCGTCGCGGGTGGCCAGCCGCATGAAGCGAAGCTGCGAGCGCTTGAGCCGGAACAACCAGAGCACGATGAAAACGAGCGTCACCAGAAGCAGCACGACGTAAAGCCGGCTCGTCTCGACGGCCTTGGTGTCCAGGGCCTGTTGCAATCGCAGGATACTGTTCTGCCTGCTCAGCTTTTCCGTCTCGAGCTTCTGCACGAGCATGTGCTGTCGTGCTACCTGATAGGCCAGCGTCCTGGCACTGACGTCGTTGAGGTAACCCTTGTCCTGGGCGACATAGTGCTCGTAGTAGGCGAGTGCGGCGGCGCTATGGCCTTGCTTCTTCTCGATCTGGTAGACCAGTTGGTAGGCCAAGGCCAGCCACTCGCTGATGTCGTCGGGGCGGCTCGTGGCAATGGCGGCAAGTGCGGCTTTCTTGGCCTCATTGTCCTGACCCAGCTTGGCATAGGCTTGGGCCCGTTCCACCTGCGCTGACAATAGATGGTCGTGATACTGGTTGGCGCGGATGCTGGGGCCGATTCTGTCCAGCAGATCCATGGCCTTGCGAGGTTGATTTTCGTCCAGATAAAGGCTGCCCAGAACCAGCCAGGTGGAGTTGGCGGCGACGGGGTGCTGGGCCGCCATGCAAGCTTCGATGGCTTGTTGCAGTATCGGGTTGGACGAGGTTAACCGTTTGCCGTTGTAAAGTGCCGCGGCTTGCAGGTTGAGGGGAAGGCAACGGGTTTCGCCCGGAGGCAGGGAGTCCTCCATCATGCGCGCGTACTTGAGCGCGAGGTCGATTTGGCCGGAAAAATCCAGCATCTGCGATAGATTCATCAGCACCAGATAGCGGGCGCCAGGATCCTTGATCCGAGGCAACTCGGCCGTCAGACGATTGGCCAGCGTAAAGGCTTCCTCGTAGCGCCGATTGATTCCCAGGTTGGTCAGCAGCAGCGCAGACGCCTTGGCGACCAGAGTCTCGTCACCAGCCTGATCGATCATCTCGTGAAGCTGGATTGCAGACTTGGTGTAGTTTCCTTCGAATACGTTTTCCCATGCATCGAGGTAATGCAAGCGCCACCGCTGTTCCGGAGTCAGGAGTCGCGTTTCATTGTGGATCTGCGCCAGCGTCTTCACGAATCGGGGGTGATCCTTCCTTTGCAGATTTTCAGCCTGGTCGAGAAGTGCGGCCGGATCCGATGCGGGCGCTGTTGCATGGCAAGGCTGTACAAGAGTTCCGATGACCATGCTTGCCATTAGAAGCGATGACCACAGGCAGCTCGGCAACCGAACCATGCGCATCTCGCCTACTGATGGAGTGAAGGTTTGCGGCGGACGGATACCGGAATGTCCAGGGGCTCGTCATCGTCATTCTGTGCAGGCTCGTCTTCGTGAGCTGGACCCAAGGTGCTTTGCGGCGCCTGCAGCGGTTTGCTGCCGAATTCCCCGGAAAGCAGCATTCGGTCGCCCGACACAGCTGCAGCCTTGAGTGCTCCGGATGCTTGTGCCTGTTCCAGCATATCCGCCAACCTCTCGGTCGACGCATGACGCAGCGAGGCGTCGCGACCGATGGTCTCCAGCAATTCAATCGTGTCCGCCATGTGTCCCCCGTTTTTCGGTGATTGTCACGCGCCAGCTGAGATATTCGGCGTGCATGCGGCGTATGCCCATCAGCTGGACAGGGCTCATGACTACCTTGATCAGTGCCCCATATGGTGCGGATTGCCCATGGAACGCATTTCCCCCGAGGCGTTCCTATAAAGGATTTCCCCTTTCCGAAGCTTTCCTTGGCTTTCCTTTTTACGCCAGCGCACCTTTCCTGTGCAATTTGTCCAACGATTCCAGTCGCTCTCGAATGGCGATGTTCGGTTGTAACGCCCTGGCCGGAGGCAATACCACGGTTTCTTCGACGGTCAGAGCGATATTGGGCAGGTCACGCAAGGCGACGCGACGAATGTGCGGTTTCTCGATCGGCAGTGTTGCCCCGCGGTAGATGATCACTTCATGGTCGAACGGATAGTCCAGGCTCAGCAGGTCTACCAGTACCTGTCGGTACTCTGGCCCGGTTTGGAAACGCGTTAGCGACCAGTCGCCCACCAGTCCGACTTGCCACAGCACCAGGTAACCGAAGGGGTCGATTCGCCGTTCGTAGAAAAGCAGCTGGCTGGCCTCGAAATGCTGGCAACCGAAGCGGCCCGGGTCGATGCCCAGATCGGCGTAGAGGCAGTCCTCGGCGGAAATGCCCGGCTCCATGTACGCCTGGAAGCCTTCCGCGCGGGCCACCTCGATGGCCTTGTGCGGCGACCAGGCGAAGATGCCCGGGTGGCCGTAGAACACCCCGCAGACGTTCTTGCCGGCGCGCACCTCGGTCATCATCAGATCGACCCACTGCCGGTACGTGACCATCCTCGATTTGCCCTCCGCGTAGTAGGGCTGCAGGCTGCGCACATCCGGGTGCATGCGTTGCAGCCACAACTCCACGATGCCATCGGAGAGCGCGGCGAACACCACGTCCGCCTGTTCGATATGGCTGCGCGCCAGGGGTGTGAGATGGGAGCCCAGGGTCATGCCCATGCCGATGCAGGCCAGGCTGCCGCGTCGCGCGTCATTCGATGGCGGAAGAGTTGGTGTGCCCACCGCCTGATAGTAGGGCAATTTTGTGGTGCTGGAGTGCGCCGGCGCGATCGTCTTCCGGCGGGGTGGGACGCGTCGAACGCTTTCCACCGTGGTCAGGAACCTGCGTGCCACAGCCGGCCGCGCAACTCCGACCACTGGCTGCGTCTGGCAGGGACTGGTGGAGGCCGGAGCTCTTTGGGGTGGGCGAACCCGGTTCCGGAGGCCTATGGCGGCCTTCCTCCCACGCGCGTATCGTACGCGGGCGCATATGTCAATATGCGTACTTGCGTGGACGCTCGTCGGCGCAACCGATATAGCGTCTTCAGGGGGCGCGGTCACCTATCAAACGAACGGGAGACCGATGATATGAAGACTCGACTGCTCATTGCGGCAGCGGCCATGGCGTTCGCCACGTGCGCCTTGGGCGCCTCGCCGACGATGCTCAAACTGCAAAAAGGAGGCACCACGGTGCCAGTGACCACGCCGCTTGGGGGTGCGCCGCTGACAACCCTGGAACAGGATCCGGCGATGACCGCCGGGGACGCCGATTCGGGCGACGGTGGTGAACTCGGAGGGCAGCCCGTGGTGAATCGCAGCATCGCCCACGGGCATGCCGGCAGCAACCGTATGGGAAATGCCAGGCGTGCCAAGTCGCACCCAGAACTTCTGGGCGGCTTCGATGGCCTCAATTTCCACGACCAGCGTTACGCCAATGGCGGCAATCAGTTCTCGGTGGAGCCGCCCGATCAAGGCTTGTGCGTCGGCAACGGATTCGTCATGGAAAGCGTCAACGACGTTTTGGCGATCTATGACAGCGCCGGCAACGAGCTCGTCGGCCCCGTCGATCTCAACACGTTCTACGGCTACCCCGCAGCGATCAATCGCACCACCGGTGCGTACGGACCCAGCATCACCGACCCGTCCTGTTACTACGACGCAGGCACGCAGCGCTGGTTCCAGGTCGTGTTGACGCTCGACCGCATCGGCACGACGTCGCCCCTGGCCGGCACCAATCACCTGGACATCGCGGTCAGCCAGACCGCCAATCCCACCGGTGCCTGGAACATCTACCATCTGCCGGTACAGAACAACGGCACGCAAGGCACACCGGATCACGGCTGTGCGGGTGGATTCTGCCTGGGCGACTACCCCCACATCGGCGCTGACGCCCATGCGATCTTCCTGACCACCAACGAGTTCGCGTTGTTCGAAGACGGCTTCTACGGCGCGCAGATCTACGCCATCTCCAAGCAGGCGTTGGCGTCGGGTGCCGCCTCACCGAATGTGGTGCTGTTCAACGGCGGCGATCCGAGCATCCCGGCGCCCGCGTTCACGGTCTGGCCGGCCATCTCGTCCGGGGGGCAGCATGCCAGTGCGCATGGTGGAACCGAATACCTGCTCAGCTCGGACGCCGTGTTCTTCGACTCGGGCACGTCGAACACGATCTGGCTGTGGTCGGTGTCGAACACGCAGGCCATCGACACCGCGCCCACGGCGCTGGTGCTGGGCGTTTCGCCGCTGACCGTGCAGCAGTACGCCGTGCCGAGCAGCTTGGCCAAGCAGAAGCCGGGCAGCACGCCGCTGCGGGACTGCTTTGCGTTGACCGGTTGCGCACCGACGTATCTCGGCTATCCGAACATCGTCTATTCGGCGCCGCGCGACATGGCGGTGAACGACTCGCGCATGCAGCAGGTGAGCTACGCCAACGGCAAACTCTGGGGTACGTTGGATACCGACGTCCTGCTGGCTGATGGCAGCCATGGCTCGGGCATCAACTACTTCGTCATCAGTCCGAACTCCGGCGGCGTCTTCGCCAACGGCACGCTGGCCCTGCCCGACGCGAATCTGACCTACGGCGCGGCGGCCGTCACGCAAAGCGGGCGCGGCGTCATCGCGTTCACCGTCGTTGGTCCCAACGACCATCCGAGTGCCGGCTACGCCAGCCTGGATGCGAAGCTGGGTGCCGGTGATGTCCATATCGCCGCAGCGGGCGCAGGTCCGTGGGACGGCTTTACCGGCATCCCCTTCTTCGGCTCTGGGCCGCGCTGGGGCGACTATGGCGCGGCTGCAGCCGACGGCAACACGATCTGGACCGCTTCGGAGTACATCGCGCAGACGTGCACTCTGAGCCAATACCTGACCGCTCCGCTGTTCCAGTGCGGCGGCACGCGCGCCGCACTGGGCAACTGGGCGACCCGCATCTCGGCCATCGGACTCTGAGACCTCGGCAAGGCGTCAACTAACGGGCGTGATGGGTAGTGTCCCATTGCGCCCGTTTTGCCTTGAACCGGATCAGCCCGGAGCTGCTTTCCGGCCAACCCTCTTCAGCGCAGTGTCGCCAACACGCCATCCAGTGCCAGCTGCGTCTTGAAGCCGGCCTTCTCCAGCCGTTTCGCGACTTCGCGCGGCACGTCACGGCCGCTGGTGAGTTTGTTCGGGCTGCCGGTGTAGTGGAACAGGCGGCCGCCGCGGCGGAGCACGCGCGCGAGCTGGTCGTAGAACGCCTGCGAGTACAGTTCGCCGGCGATGCCGAAGCGCGGCGGGTCGTGCAGCAGGGCGTCCACCGAGGCGTCGGCGATCTGCGCGATCGCGTGCGACACGTCGGCATGGGTGAGTTGCAGGCGGCCGCCGCTTGCCGGGGCATCCGGGTCCGGCGACCACGGGTTGAGCGTGCGCAGCCACAGTACGTCGGCGTTCTTCTCGAACGAGTGGATGCGCGCGGCGCCAGCTTCCAGGCAGCATGCGGCGAAGTAGCCCAGGCCGCCGCAGGTATCCAGTACCACCTTGCCGTGCGGCTCGACCAGCGCCACCTTGCGGCGCGCATCCGCGAACGGCGATTCCTTCGACGTGGGCAGCATCTTGATGCCGTCGATCTCGAACGTGGGCGCGCCCCACTCGGTGGGCACCAGCTTGATCAGCGAGCCGGCATAGCGCGACACCGGCGCGAACTCGTCACCGTCCCAGTAATGGATCGTGCGGTCTTTCAGCTTGTGCGGATAGGCATAGCGCTGGCCCTGCCATCGCCACGCGTCCGTCTCCAGCGACGCGTTGCCGTTCGAGCGGCCCAGATCCAGCGAGCCGGACCATTCGCCCGCACCGGCATCGCGCGCGGCGAGCAGCGCCTCCGCGATCGGACGCGTGAGCAGGGGGCCGGAATAATGCGGCACGACGGGGCGATCTCCTGAAATAGCTGTCTGAACCGGCGACAGCTTGCCGCAGTGCGACGACGGGCCGGCATCGTAACCCACTGGCGTGGCCGCAGCGGAGTGCATGGCAAGAAGTCGTCGGTGTCCATCTTGGGGTCGGGCCGGGCGATGAACCCTGTCCATTCCGCGTGCGCCGGCGGCGTCAGCCCCGCGCGGAGGCCTTGCCGGGGGCGGCGGTCTGGGGATTGTCCTTGGAGCGGGGTGCGGCGGTCTGGGTGCGCGTGCGCAGCGGGGTGTTGCCCAGGACCTCGATGCGGCCGCCGTACTTCTTGAACGCCGCGATATCGTCGGCGATGGTTTCGCTGGTCATGTTTCGGCTCAGATTCTTGCCCTGGCCGGAACCGAACAGGCGCGATGTGGTGCTGTGCTTGCTGACGGTCTGGGTGGATTTGGGGGACATGATTTCTCCTTGTTGCTGGTGGCTCCGCAGTGGCGGGGCGCGGGAGTCTGCGCCCGCGGCTTGACGTGCGGCGAAGGGTGTTCGACACCCATCGCGTCGATTGATGGCTTCTCTCTGCAGCGCGGCTGAGGGGCGCAGCAAAGCTCCCGGATACGGGGCAATGGGGGCAGAGGAAAGTCCGCATCATACGCAAACATCCGTGAACATGATGTTATGCAAGGCAAAATGCGCCAAAAGCAGAATCTTGAAGCAGAAGGGCGCCGCGACGAGGTGTGGAGCATGGCGTGGCGGCCGCCATGGCCGATCGTGCCGGGCCAGTCCCGTATCGGCGTTGGGGCTGCATGCGAGCGCCGATTTGGCGCTTCCCCCGGATCAGCTCCGGAGGAGGCGCCTGGAGATCGTCAACAGGCTCTTGGACCTGGACTTCAGTGCCGGTGCAGCGTGCCGGATTTCGGGCAGTGGCATTGCGCGGTGGGCCCGAACTCGGTGCCGAAGCTGCGGCCGTCGCGGTGGCGCTGCCAGTAGAACTCGGGAGCGGGGCGGCCCTTGCCGGCGACTTCGGCCATGTCCGCGTCGACGTCGAAGACGCGGCCGTTGACGGCGACGTAGCGGGTGTCGGCGGTGGCGCGGATGTTCTCCAGCGGGTTGCTGTTGAGCACGACGAAGTCGGCGCGCTTGCCCGGTTCCAGCGAGCCGATGTAGCGGGCCAGGCCGAGCAGGTCGGCGCCGTCGTAGGTGGCCGCGCGCAGCGCCTCCCAGTTGCTGAAGCCGCTCTGCGCGAGCATCCAGATTTCCCAGTTCTCGGACAGGCCCTGCAACTGGCCGTGGCCGCCGGTCTGGATTTTCACGCCGACGTCGCGCAGCTTCTTCGCGGCGGCGCCGACTTCCTTGTAGTAGTAGTCCCACTCCGGCGCGGTGTCGCGGCGGATCGAACGGGCGTCCAGCGTTTCGCGCGGGAAGAAGCGGTTGAGCTTCTTGTCTTCCCACACGTTGTCGCGCGCATACCAGTAGTTCTCGCCGGACAGGCCGCCGTAGTTCACCACCAGGGTCGGCGTGTTGCGCACGTCGGTCTGCTTCCACAGGTTGACCACGTCGGCGTACAGCGGCGCGACCGGCAGGTTGTGCTCGATGCTGGTGACGCCATCGAGGATCATCGGCAGGTTGTGGTTGAGCGTGGAGCCGCCTTCCTCGACCACCAGCATGCCGAGCTCGCGCGCGGCCTGGTTGATCTGCTGGTGCTGCTCGCGGCGCGGCTGGTTGTAGCTCTTCACGCTGAACGCGCCGTTGGCCTGCATCCGGCGCAGGTGGGCGCGGGCGTCGTCGAGCGAATTGATCACCGCCTTGAAGTCGCCGTCGGCGCCGTACAGGATCGTGCCGGTGGAGAACACGCGCGGGCCGACCAGGTCGCCGGCCTTGAGCAGCTCGGCCTGCGAGAACACGGTTTCGGTGGTCGGCCGACGGATCGTGCATGGTGGTGACGCCGAACGCGAGGTTGGCGTAATAGGCCCAGTTCGCCTGCGGCACCACGCCGGTGAAGAAGTGGTTGGCGTGCGCGTGCGCGTCGACGTAGCCCGGCGCGATGGTCTTGCCGGTGACATCGATGACTTTCGCGTTGGCCGGAATCGTCACGCTGCCAGTTGCGCCGAGCGCGCGGATGCTGTCGCCCTCGACGATCAGGGTGCCGTTCTCGATCACTTCCTGCTCGCCGGACTGCGCGTTCTTCATGGTGATCAGGCGCGCGCCGGTGAACGCGAAGATGTCGTTCGGGCGATCCATCGGCAGGCTCAGGCCGACGTCGATGCCGCGCTCGCTGCCGGGCTTGGGCAGCTCGTTTCGGCGCGCCGGGCACGAAGGCGAACGCGTCCTTGAGGTCGCGCGAGTGGTAGTCGCGCCCGACCATCCAGTGCAGCGCCTTCGAATCGGCCGACCAGTGCAGGTAGGAGCCGACATCCTTGCTGACCTGGGTCAGCGGAATCGCCTTGGTGTCCTTCGACAGCTCGATCGCCGCGCCGGTCTGCGGCAACGGCGCGACGTAGGCGTTGAACAGTTCGGTGAACGCGACCCACTGGCCGTCCGGGCTCAGGCTGACCGCGTCGACGTATTTCAGGTCGAACACGTCGCGCGGTTCCTCGCCGTGGATGCCCACGCTTTGCAGCTTCTTCTTGAGGCCGTTGCCGGTGAGGAAGTACACGCGCTGACCATCGGCGGCGAACTGCGGGTTGCTGCCGGATTTCGCGATCCGCGTCGCCATGACGCCGTTCGCCGGCATCAGGTAGATGCCGGCTTCGCCTGCGTTGAGATTGCCGCTGATCGAACCGCCGGCGGTCTTGGCGTAGACGATCTGGCTGCCGTCGCGCGAGTACGTCGGGGCGTAATAGAAGCCGGGCTTGTTCGTCAGCGTGCGGGTCTGGCCGCTGGCGAGATCGCGTTCGACCAGTGCGCCCTGTGCCGCGTCGGACCAGGTCGTGTACAGCAGCTTGCGACCGTCAGGACTGAACGCGGGCTGGTATTCGAACTGGCCGTTTTCGGCGACCAGCCGCTGCGGCGTGCCATTCGGCAACGCCTTGGTCCACAGGTGGCCGACCGCGTGGAACACCAGTGTCGTGCCGTCCGGGCTGGTGGCGACGTCGCGGATCATCTTCGGCTCGAAGCTGCCTTGGTCGAGTTTCTGTTCGAAGCGCAGCGGCTGCGCCACGGTCTGCTCGACGGCGGCGCTGAACGGGATTTGGGTGGGCGTGCCCTGGTCGGCGTCGACGCGCCACAGCTTGCCCTGCGCCCAGATCACCAGGTTCTTCGAATCCGGCGTCCAGGCGAAGTTCGCGTAGGGACCGAAGATCGCCCAGGCTTCCTGCATGTCGTGCGAGAGGCCGTCCCACAGCGCGCGCACGTCGCCGGTGTCGAGGTCGACCAGGTGCAGCACGCTCTTGTCGCGAACGCGCTTGACGAAGGCCAGCGATTTTCCGTCCGGCGATGGCTGCGGCCGTACCGCGCCGCCGGGCGTCGCCACGATGGTCTCGGTCTCGCCGGTCCGGCGGTCGAGCCGCTTGATCGCGTAGATCACCTCGTGCGGATTCTTGTTGTACTGGAAGTACGGCCCGGCGCTGACGTCCTCGGAGTAATAGACGTAATGGCCATCCGGGCTCAGCGCGGGTTCGCCGAGATCCTGCTGGTCGTTCTTCTGCTTGGTCAGCTGCAGGCCGGCACCGCCGCTCTTGTGATACATCCACAGCTCGCCGGCGCCGAGCGAGCGCTCGCCGGTGAAATGCTTGCGACCGATCAGGTACTGGCCATCCGGCGTCCACGCCGGGTTGTTCATCAGGCGGAAATCCTCCTTGCTGACCTGCGCTCGCACTGCCGCCACTCACCGGCATGCGCCAGAGGTTGTTGCCGCCGCCGCGATCCGAGGTGAACGCGAGCTCCCTGCCGTCCGGCGAAAATCGCGGCTGCACGTCCCAGGCTGGCCCCGAGGTGAGCCGCTTCGCGCTGCCGCCCTCGATCGGCATCAGGTACAGGTCGCCGAGCAGGGCGAACACGATGCGGCGGCCGTCGGGACTGAC
The DNA here is from genome assembly GCA_963739815.1 of uncultured Gammaproteobacteria bacterium. Taxonomy (GTDB): domain Bacteria; phylum Pseudomonadota; class Gammaproteobacteria; order Xanthomonadales; family Rhodanobacteraceae; genus Rhodanobacter. Next base: position 1,364,186 of record CAVUBI010000001.1, on the reverse strand, counting down.
GTCGAGGTCGATCCAGGTGCCCTCGTCGGTGGTGAACTTGACCGTCTTGGTCGGGCCGTGCGCGGCGTTGACATCCCATTTGGACGTCTTGCCGTCCTTCTCGTCGGCGGCGAACGCCGCTGCGGGCGCGAGCGACAGGGTGGCGAGAATCGCGAGGCGAAGCAGTGACATGGGAAACTCCGGATCGGTAATCCTTCGATGGTAGAGGAAGCGTGTTGGACGCGACCGGGCCGAAAGTCCCGCTCGTGGCGCGGCCGCGTTTCCCCTGCGTTATGCTTGCCGCTCCAGTCGTCGCGACGGTGTCGGAGGTGGAACATGACCGTTCTGGTGGGGTTTTCCGGCAGCCTGCGCAAGGACTCGTTCAATACCGCGCTGCTGCGTGCCGCGGGCGCGATAATGCCGGTCGGCAGCCGGCTGGAGATGATGTCGATCGCCGCGTTTCCGCTGTACAACGGCGACGATGAAGCCGCGCACGGCATCCCAGCCGGGGTCGCGGCGCTCAAGGATGCGATCGCCGCGGCCGACGGCCTGCTGATCGCCACGCCCGAATACAACAACAGCATCCCCGGCGTGACCAAGAATGCGCTGGACTGGCTGACGCGACCGCCGGCCGACATCCCGCGCGTGTTCGCCGGCAAGCCGGTGGCGCTGATGGGTGCGTCGCCCGGCGGCTTCGGCACGATCCTGTCGCAGAACGCCTGGCTGCCGGTGCTGCGCACGCTTGGTGCGGAGCTCTGGACCGGCGGCCGCCTGCTGGTGTCGCGCGCGGGCAACGTGTTCGACGCGGATGGCGCCATCGCCGATGCGCGCACCCGTGACTCGCTGCGCAAGTTCGTGGAGGGTTTCGTCGCTTTCGCGCAAGACCGCTCGGCGGGGAACCCGTAAAAGTGGCGGTCAAGCGAACCCGGCGAGCTGGCCCGGATTCGAAGGAGTAATCTGCCGACTCCCGTTTGCTCCCTTGCCCATGAGGTGGTGCCTTGTCTCGTGAAGGTGACATGGCCGGCAGGAGTCCGACCCTGCGGATCACCGGCCGCAGCAGTTCGCATTTCACCCGTCTGGTGCGCGTGTTCGCGCTGGAGCTTGGCGTGGCCTGCGAGTTCGTTCCGGTCTACGACCTGGCGTCGCTGGATCCGCGTGACTATGCCGGGAATCCCGCGCTCAAGTTGCCCGTGCTCACGCAGGGCGACGCGACCGTATTCGGTGCCGAAAACATCTGTCGCGTGCTGGCGGAGTCTGCGCCGGAGCGTCGGCGCATCGTCTGGCCCGAGGATGTGCGCGACATGCAGGCGCGCAATGCGCAGGAACTCGTCAGGCATGCCATGCAGGCGCAGGTGCAGCTCGGCTTCGGTACGCAGGTCGCGAAACTCCCGGCGGACAGCGTCTACTTCGTCAAGGCGGCTGCCGGCTTGCGCAATGCCCTGGCGTGGCTCGACGAAAGGCTGCCGTCGGTCATCGACGCGCTGCCGCCGCGCGATCTCAGCGTGCTGGAAGTGTCGCTGTTCTGCATCGTCGAGCATCTGGCCTTCCGCGCGACCATCCCGCTCGCGCCTTATGGCCGCCTCACGGCTTTCGCCCGGGCGTTCGGCAAGCGGGCCTCGGCGGGAAACACGGCTTACAGGTTTGACGTGCCGCCCGGTGGTCGGGACCAGGGGGATGGCGGTCGTTGATCGTCTTGGTGACCTCCGCTCCTGTCGCAAGTGTGTATTTTTGGCGACCGAGTCCACGACGCCTTGCCTCGACGAAAGGGACGGCGGCTTCACGGAAATTTTCCGGTCTCGTTCGGTGGTGCGCGTTACAAGAAGGGAAATATGGAGTTTCGCCCGGCGCGGGCGGTTTCGAAGAGATCCATGTCGGACCTGCTTTCCTATGCGGCACGCGGACTGACCCAGGCATCGTGGGCTGCCTGGCTGATCTACTTCGTGGTCATGACGCAGGCGACGATTACCACGGTCACCTTGTACCTGCACCGCAGCCAGGCGCATCGCGGCGTCGATTTCCATCCGGCTGTCGCCCATCTCTTCCGCTTCTGGTGCTGGCTGACGACGGGCATGGTGACCCGGCAGTGGATCGCGGTGCACCGCAAGCATCACGCGAAATGCGAGACCGCCGAGGATCCGCACAGCCCGCGGGTGTATGGCATCCGTGCGGTCCTGTGGGGCGGCGTGGATCTTTACCAGAAGGCTGCCGCGAATGTGGACGACCTGGCGACCTATGGCGTCGGCGCGCCCGACGACTGGATCGAACGCCATCTCTATGCGCGCTGGTCGGCATGGGGACCGACCCTGCTGGCGGTGATCAGCCTTGGCCTGTTCGGCGTGGTCGGCATCGCGATCTGGGCGCTGCAGATGGCGTGGATCCCGTTCTGGGCCGCCGGTGTCGTCAACGGTCTCGGGCACTGGTGTGGCTATCGCAATTTCGAGACGGCCGACACCTCGACCAACCTGGTGCCGTGGGGGCTGATCGTGGGCGGAGAGGAACTGCACAACAACCACCATGCGTTTCCCAGCTCGGCGAAGTTCTCGCAGCGCAGGTTCGAATTCGATGGCGGCTGGATGCTGATCTGCCTGCTGCGCCGGCTGGGTCTCGCGCAGGTGCGGCGGGTCGCGCCTGCGCTGGACTTCCGTACCCACGTGCAGCAGCCGGATGTGGAAACGGTCCGGGCGTTGCTTGCGCAGCGGTGTCGCATCCTGCATGACTACGTCGTCGGCGTCATCACTCCGACCTTGCGCGCGGAAGGCATCGACGATGGAAGGCTGTCGCGGCGATTGCGGCGGGGACTGGCAAGTGGGGGCCGCTGGCTGGATCCGGCGTCGCGCCGGGAACTTGCTGCGTTCCTGTACCAACGTTTGCGCCTGTCCACCGTCTGCGAGTTCCGTGCACGACTCGCTGGCTTGACCGAGCGCAACGGTCGCGACGCCCAGGCCCTGCTGGAAGAATTGAAGCGCTGGTGTGCGGAGGCGGAGATGAGCCAGGTCCGTGTGCTCGCCGATTTCGCGGCCCGCCTGAAAGGCTGTTGCATCGCCGGCAAGGAGCGGGTCCATGCCGACCTGCTGGAATTCGCGCGGCCGTGATGTGCGGTGGTGGCACCATGGGCGTCGCGTGGCCCATCCACGCAGGGAGTGACGGCATGACCCTCCACCTGTCTGCATTGTCAATCACCGGCACGCTGCCGCTCGCGGTGGCCGCGTCATGAGCCGCCGCTTCGACGCCATCATCGTCGGCGCCGGCCAGGCCGGCCCGCCGCTGGCGAACCGGCTGACCCAGGCCGGCCAGTCGGTCGCGCTGGTCGAGCGCAAGCTGTTCGGCGGCACCTGCGTCAACACCGGCTGCATGCCGACCAAGACCCTGGTCGCCAGCGCGCGCGCCGCGCACATGGCCCGTCGCGCGGCCGATTTCGGCGTGGTGCTGGCGGGCGAGGTGGGCATCGACATGGCCAGGGTGAAGTCGCGCGCCGATACCGTCATCGCGAACGCGCGCCACGGCGTGCGCACCTGGCTGGACGGCATGGACGGCTGCACGGTGATCGAAGGCCATGCGCAGTTCGAGGATGCGCAAACCCTGCGCGTCGGCGACGAACGGCTCAGCGCGCCGCAGATCTTCCTGAATGTCGGCGGCCGCGCGTCGGTGCCGGACATGCCCGGCCTGCACGACATCCCGTACCTCACCAACACCTCGATCCTGGGCCTGGACCGTGTGCCGGCACACCTGCTGATCGTCGGCGGCAGCTATATCGGGCTGGAATACGCGCAGATGTACCGCCGCTTCGGCGCCCGCGTCACCGTGGTGGAAAAAGGCCCGCGGCTGATCGGACGCGAGGACGAGGACGTGGCGACGGCGGTGCGCGAGATCCTGGAAGGCGAAGGCATCGACGTCCGCACCGGCGTCGCCGACCTCGCGTTTGCGGGCGCGGGCGAAATGCTCACGGTGACGGTCGATGGCGAACGGCTCGCCTGCAGCCACGTGCTGGTGGCGGTGGGGCGCGTGCCGAACACCGACGACCTCGGCCTCGACAAGGCCGGCGTAACGACGGATGCGCGCGGCTACATCAGCGTCGACGACGAGCTGCGCACGAACGTGCCCGGCATCTGGGCGCTCGGCGACTGCAACGGCCGCGGCGCGTTCACGCATACCGCGTACAACGACTTCGAGATCGTCGCCGCGAACCTGCTCGATGGCGAGCACCGCCGGCTCAGCGAGCGCGTCAGCGGCTACGCGCTGTATATCGACCCGCCGCTGGGCCGCGTCGGCATCAACGAGGCGGAGGCGCGCAAGCGCGGGCGCCCGTTCCTGATCGGCAAGCGGCCGATGAGCCGGGTCGGCCGCGCGGTGGAAAAGGACGAGACGCAGGGCTTCATGAAGGTGATCGTCGACGCCGAAACGAAGGCGATCCTCGGCGCTGCGATCCTCGGCGCCGAAGGCGACGAGGCGATCCACGGCATCATCGACATGATGAGCGTGGGCGCCACCGCCACCCGGCTGCAGCACACGGTGCCGATCCACCCGACCGTGTCGGAACTCATCCCCACCTTGCTCGCGGAAGCACGCGCGCCGGATGGGTAAGGCAGCAGGCACGGCTGGTGTCGATCCAGCCTTGGTTCGCTCGTCGCCTACGGGAATGGAGGCGTGCGGGCTTTCATCCCCTTGCGATCAGTACTCGAGCTTCGGATACCAGTCCGTGCCGCGTCCCTCGGGCGTCATGTCGAGGATGGTCCACAACGGCATCAGGTCGGGCGCGCCGCGTGGGTCCTGGCCGGGGTCGGCGCTTTCGAAACCCATTTCGCCGCTCCAGAAGTGGCGGATCGTGCCGTCGCGGCGAGTGAACACGTTGAGCGCGGCCTGGTCGCCGTCGCCGCCGTCCGGGTCGACGGCGAAGTAGTCGCGGCTGTAGGCGCCGTCGAGGTCGGAGTACAGCTTGAGGTCGCGCCAGCCACGTTCGTCCTTGAACGCGACCAGGCGCTCGATCGGCGAACGCGCGACCACGGCCAGCGCCACGCGCTGGTCGACGTCGCGCGCCTCGCCGTCCCACGCGCTCAGCAATGACGTGCACATCGGGCAGGGCCGCGCGCGCTGCGGGCCGAACATGTAGCTGTAGACGACCAGAGTTGGCTTGTCGCCGAACAGGCTGGCGAAATCGAGCTGCCCGTGTTCGCCCTGGAAGCGGTAGTCGCCGCTCACCTCGCCGCCGGGCGGCAGTGCGCGGCGCAGTTCGGCGACGCGCTCGATGTGCCGGCGCAACTCGATCTCCTCGGCGAGCAGCGCGGTGCGTGCACGGCGGTAGTCGTCGCTTTCATTCGGGAGGCGCATGCGGTTGCGCGTGGCCAGTTCGGCGGCGGGAACGAGGGCAGGGATGTGCGTCATGGCCGGTCTCCGGTGGGGCTTTGCGTGGGCAGGAATCTTTCCCTGGCGACGAACAGCGTCGCGGGAAATCGACACCCGCCCGAAGACCCGGCCGGGCAGGGGCAGCAACTTGAGCGAGCCCCGGCGTACGGTGTCAGGGTTCCTCGACGACGCTCCCGATGGCTTGCCCGAACGCCAGCAGATTGCCATCCGGGACCAGCACCAGCAGCTCGCGCTGGCCGTAGGGTTTGTCGGCAGGGCCGTGCACATCGGCGGGCGGCAAGCTGTCGAGCCGTGGTTTCAATTCGGCATACAGCGCATCGACGTCGCGCACGTCCACGTAGTAGGCGAAGCGACGGTTGCCCGGCGGCACCGCGTACTCGCCGTTACTCTCCATGATGCGCAGGCCGGCCGTCTCGCGCTCGATGTAGGCGTAGCCAGGCGTGCGCAGCAGGGTGCGAAAGCCGAGGATGTCGTTGAAGAAGCGCAGTGCTTCGTCCAGGTCGGTGACGTGCATGAAGGGCGTGATCTGGATGGTATTGGACATGGTTTCTCCGGGTGGCGGCATCGATCGGGTCGAGGATAACCGCGACCGATGCGGGGAGCAGATGGTTCGCCTGCAACGGCGAATCGTTGCGGCGGCAAGCGCGACGACGCGGCGTCAGCGCTGCGCCAGCCGGTTCCTGCGCACCCGCCGTGCGACGGGGATCAGCGCGAGCAGCGCCGCGATCGCGAAGCCCGCACCGGCGAGGAAGGTGGCGCGCGAGCCGAACGCGTCCCACAAGCCGCCGGCCACCACGCTGGCCGCCAGCAGAGCCAACCCGCTCACCAGGTTGAACATGCCGTACGCGGTGCCGCGCAGGTTGGCCGGCGCGGTGTCGGCGACCATCGCGGCAAGCAGGCCCTGGGTCATGCCCATGTGCAGGCCCCACAGCGCCACGCCCAGCGCCAGCCCGGCCAGCCCGCCGACGAAGGCCAGTGCCAGGTCCGACAGCACCAGCACCACCACGCCCAGCGCCAGCAGCGTGCCGCGGTCGAAGCGGTCGGCCAGCACGCCGACCGGGTAGGACGACAGCGCATACACCACGTTCATCACCACCAGCACCAGCGGAATCAGCACCAGCCCCAACCCCAGCTCCTGCGCGCGCAGCACCAGGAACGCTTCGCTGAAACGGGCCAGGGTGAACACCGCAGCGATCGCCACCACGCCCCAGTACAAGCGCGGCAGGCGCGCCAGCTCGGCGCGCGACAACGGCGCGCGCACCCGCTTCATTTCCCTGTCGCCGGGCACGTCATGTACGCCGAACAGCACCAGCGCGAACGCGGCAAACGCCGGCAGCACGGCGAACCAGAACACCAGCGGGATATTATCGGCAGTCAGCCACATCAGCGCGATCGCCAGCGCCGGGCCGAGGAACGCGCCCGTCGTGTCGAGCGACTGGCGCAAGCCGAACGAGGCGCCGCGCAGTTCGGCCGGCGCCAGGTCGGCGATCAGCGCATCGCGCGGCGCGCCGCGGATGCCCTTGCCGATGCGGTCCACGAAGCGCGCCGTGACCACCCAGCCGAGCGTGCTCGCCAACGGGAAGATCGGCTTGGTGAACGCCGCCAGGCCGTAGCCGATCGCCACCAGCAACTTGCGCCGGCCCAGCCAGTCGGACAGCGCGCCGGAGAACACCTTGGTGATCGCCGCGGTGGATTCGGCGATGCCCTCGATCAAGCCGACGGCGAGCGCCGAGGCGCCGAGTACGCCGACCAGGTACACCGGCAGCAGCGCATGGATCATCTCCGAGGAGATGTCCATCAGCATCGAGACCAGGCCGAGCGCCCAGATGCCGGCCGGTATCCGGCGCAGCACGGAAGGCGCCCGCGCCGTGGCGCTGCCGGATGCTTCCGTGTGCTGGCTCATGGCGACGCTTCCCGGGATTTCATGGGGCGGGTCAGGCAGCTCAGTGGCCGGGCAGGGTGTAGCTGAGGTCGTAGCCGTGCTTGCCGCCGGCGATGGTGATCGTCATCGCGCCGGCGAGGCCGGCCAGGTCGCCGGTGCCGGAACCGGGCACCACCACCACGGTCCACTCCTGCGGCACGCCGTCGACCATCAAGGCGCGGTGCACCAGCACGAACGTGCCGCTGCGACCGTGCAGCCTGCCGCTGACTTTCTCCAGCGCCACGTAGGCGCCGGATGTCGTGCCGTCGCCCGCAGCCAGCATCTCGCCCTGGCTGGTGGCGTCGAGGTCGCCGTGGAACTGCTTGTCCAGCGACAGCCGCGCGAGGCCGGACGCCCGGGCCTGCGGATTGTCGGGAGTCTGGGGGGCGACCTTGACGTCGAAATGGCCGGTGGCATGCATGGCGGCGGGCTCCGTGGAGGTGGGTGCAGATGCGGTGGCGGACACGACCGCCGCGAGGGTGAACACGGCGAGTGCGGACAGGAGCGGAGTCAGGGCCTTCATGGAAAACTCCCGCACGGTTTCATGATGCTGGTGGGTTATCTGTCCGCGGAGTATGCACGGGTTGCAGCGGTGGTGATGTCGGCGCGGCATGGCATCAACCAGGGAGGCGGGTGCTCTGGCGTGCTACCTTGCAGGCCGTGTCAGCCCGAAGGTCCCGCGTGCGCATGATGGAAGCGTCACGCTGACCCTGACTTTCGGGTGCACACGGGAATGTGCATGCACTTCGATCTCTATACGCTCGGCGTTATCGGCGCAGCCATCGGCATCGCCATCTCGATAAGTTTCACCCTGCTCGGACTGGTGCTGCGCGGCCTGCCGGCGCTGCGCATCTGGGCCAGCGCGTTCTGGGTATTGACCGTCGCCGCGCTCGCGCAGGGCCTCAACGAAAACGGCAGCCTGCTTTCGACGGTCGCGGGCGGCGGCCTGATCGCGCTGGCCAACGCACTGATGCTGATGGGCATCGCCATCCACCTGCGCTACCCGCTGCGCTGGCGCTGGCCACTGGCGGTCGTCGGGTTGTTTGCCGCCAATCAGCTCCACGTCTACCTGCTGCCGCCATCGCAGACGGCATCGGCGCTGATGTTCGGCGCGTACAGCGTGGTCTGGGACGTGTGGATGGTCTGGGTGCTGTTGTGGCGCTCGCCGCGAGACATGCGCAACACCTGCGGCTTCACCGCGCTGATTTTCATCATCGACGCGGTCTTCTACCTGCTGCGTTCGGTGGTCGTGCTGTTTCCGCAGCTGCTCGCGCACACGCCGCTCGACGAGCTGCTTACCACCTGGAATTACCTGTTTGGCATCCTGTCCTCGTTCCTGTTGAGCACCGGGTTCACCCTGATGCTGGCGGAGCGGCTGACCCTGGACCTGCGCCGGCTTGCGCGTACCGACGGACTCACCGGGCTGCTCAACCGCAGCGCGCTGATCGAGGCAGGCGCCCGCCTGGTCGATACCTGCCGCGCGCGCGGTCAGGCCTGCAGCGTGCTGATGTTCGACCTGGACCATTTCAAGACGATCAACGACAGCTGGGGCCATGCCGCGGGCGACGCCGTGCTCAGCCATTTTGTCGAGGTGGTCCGCAGCATGGGCCTCACGAACGACAGCTTGTTCGCACGTTACGGCGGCGAGGAGTTCGTGCTGCTATTGCCCGCAATCGAGCCCGCGCAAGCCGGCGCCCTGGCCGAACGCATGCGCGCCGCTGTGGCGGCGGAGCCGGCAATATTCGACGGCCTCACCATCGACATCACCACCAGCGTCGGCGGAGCTGCCGCCACCGACGCGAACTTCGAGCGTTTGGTCAGCGCCGCCGATGTCGCGCTGTATCGGGCCAAGCACTTGGGCCGCAATCAGGTGGCGTGGAATCAGGGGGCATAGAGGAACCGAGGCAGGGGCAAGTTCGTTTTCGATTCGGGACCATGAGTCCGACTCCATGTCCCTGACGCGCTCGCACCGGTTCGAGGTAACCGCGGGATTTTTGCTCCCGTTACACCTCACTTTTCGCCTGCGTAACCCGGCAACAGCCGACTCATGTCGATATGCCGGTAGCGCGCCATGCCGATCCCCTTGTTCACATGGGGGTATTGAAGCAAGATCGGCGGAGGTTTTTCTACAACCTCGTTAGGCTCGCTTCGAGAACTATCGGAGACCGTAAATGGAGATCTCGGCGATCGTCAAGAACTCTGGAGCCGTACATGTCGTCTCTGTTCGTACCGATAGCGCGACCCAAGCGTTGGCCATCCCAAGCAAGGCTTCCGGTCACGGCTCCAGCGTGAACGGCGGCGAGTTCTTGCTCCTTGCTTTGGCCACTTGCTATTGCAATGACCTTTACCGGGAGGCAGCGCGCTTGGGTATTAGCTTGTCCGGGGTTGAGGTCGAGGCCACGGCCGATTTCCCGGGCGTTGGCCTGGCGGCCACGAATATCCGCTATCGGGCCAACGTGTTTTCGCCGGCTGGTCCATCTGCAATCGCGGATCTACTCCGGCAAACTGACGCAGTGGCGGAGATACACAATACTGTCCGCTCGGGCGTGCCGGTGGTTTTGGTTGGGGACCTGCTGTGAATCCGGCGGGCCGTAAAAATTCATTCAAGCGGACATCGCTCCGCGACGCGGCTTCACTCAAACGTTAGGCCTCATTCCATGCCGGCCCGTTTTCTGTATATCGATAACTCTGGTTCACCCACCAAGTGGGATGAGACACGGCACTTTGGGTATCTGGCAAGGCCAGAAGCCGTTTTCGAGTGGCTTGCAAAGCCTTGCTGCAGAAAAGAGCGCTACGACTTTCCGCCTGGCTCAGATCTATCCCTCTGGCGTTCATCCCATGAGGCCTGACATCCCGTTCAAGGCGGAGGGCTTCGCCGCCGTTTAACTCCAGCGCTAAGCACAGCACGGACTGATATGCCTTTCTTACTTTCCACTGTAAAAGGTTTCGTAGGTGCTTCGGTGGGCATGCTGGCCGTCGTTCTCACCACGAGTCTATTTGCGCCGGGGGCACTTCACCTGTGGCTTTGGTCCGGCATGGCGGTGGGCATCGCGTTGGCTACAGGTATACGGGCGCAGTGGAAAGTGTCTGGAACAACGGGCGCTGTTGTTGTTGGCGCATCCGTCGCGATCTGCTCGGTGTTCGCGCAGTGGTTGTCTACGATCGCCTGACCACACCGCAGGAAATTTTCCGTCAGCACCGCGCGCTTGATGCTCCTGCTCCAGGCTTTCGGGCCAGCGCCGGTCGCGGTATTGTTCGCTTTGCAACGCGCTTCCGCGCCGCGGAATGGGGAAGGGGGTTTTATGCGCAAGGCATGGAAGTGGCTCGGCCGCCTGGCGGCCGTCGTGCTGGTTCTGCTCGTGGTGGTGCTGCTTTCGGCTTATGGGCTGAGCGAGCGGCGCATGGCCAAGGTGTACCGGATCGACCCGCCGGTGCCGGCGGTGCCTGCCGATGCGGCCGCGGTCGAACGGGGTAGCCACCTGGCCGCGATCCGCGGCTGCAAGGACTGCCATGGCGCCGATCTTGGCGGCGCCACCTTCATTGACGATCCGCTGTTCGCTCGCCTGTCGGGCACCAACCTCACGCCCGGCGGGGCGGGTGGCAAGCTCACCGACGTGGACCGGGTGCGCGCGATCCGCCATGGCGTGGCGCCGGACGGGCACCCGCTGTTGTTCATGCCGGCGCAGGAGTTCAGTCATCTCGGCGATCAGGATCTGGGTGACCTGCTGGCCTACCTGCACAGCGTACCGGCGGTCGAGCGCACGCCGCCGGCGAACCGGGTCGGTCCGCTGGGACGCGTGCTGTTCGTGGCCGGCAAGGTGCCGCTGCTGCCGGCGGAGATTGTCGACCACGCCGTGCAGCGGAGCGAGCCGCCTGTGGCTGGTCCCACCGCCGTCTACGGCGCCTACCTCGCCACCGCCTGCGCCGGCTGCCACGGCAAGGGCTTCTCCGGCGGACATATCCCGGGCACGCCGCCGGACTGGCCCGATGCCGCCAACCTCACGCCGGACCCGAGCGGCCTGGCGAACTGGAGCGAGGCCGACCTGAGAAAGGCGTTGCGCGACGGCATGGCGCCGGGCGGTCGGGCCATGAAGGTCGACTACATGCCGGTGCGGGTGACCAAGTACCTCACCGACGAGGAGGTCGGCGCCCTGTACGCCTACTTCCGCAGCCTGCCGGCGAAGCCGCGTGGGCAGGGTTAGCGAGGCACGAAGTTCGACGCGTTGTGCGTGGCGTGGATGCGGCGTGCGCTTTTCTGTATGTTGACGCTTTCCCATTCGCCAAGGCGCGCCGCATGACCGCAACGCTGGAACAACCGGATCACCTGCGACGCAGCCTTTCCAACCGACATCTGCAACTGATCGCCATCGGTGGCGCGATCGGCACCGGCCTGTTCATGGGTTCGGGCAAGACGATCAGCCTGGCCGGGCCGTCGATCCTGCTGGTCTACCTGATCATCGGCGTGATGCTGTTCTTCGTGATGCGGGCGATGGGCGAGCTGCTGCTGTCCAACCTCGAGTACAAATCCTTCATCGACTTCTCCACCGACCTGCTCGGGCCCTGGGCCGGTTTCTTCTGCGGCTGGACTTACTGGTTCTGCTGGATCATCACCGCGATCGCCGACGTCATCGCCATCGCGGCGTACACGCAATTCTGGTTCCCGGGACTGGCGTCGTGGATCCCCGCGGTGCTGTGCGTGCTGCTGCTGCTCAGCCTGAACCTGGTGACGGTCAAGCTGTTCGGCGAGATGGAGTTCTGGTTCGCGCTGATCAAGATCATCGCGATCTGCGCGCTGATCGCCACCGGCTTCGCGCTGGTCGCGTGGGGTTTCGAATCGCCGACCGGGCACAAGGCTTCCGTGGCCAATCTGTGGAATGACGGCGGATTCTTCCCGCAGGGGATGAGCGGTTTCTTCGCCGGCTTCCAGATCGCCGTGTTCGCCTTCGTCGGCATCGAGCTGGTCGGCACCACCGCCGCCGAGACGGCCGACCCGAAGCGCAACCTGCCCAAGGCGATCAACTCGATCCCGATCCGCATCATCATCTTCTACGTGCTGGCCCTGGTCGCGATCATGATGGTGACGCCGTGGCGCATGGTGGAGGCCGGCAAGAGCCCGTTCGTGGAACTGTTCGTGCTGGCCGGCATCCCGGCCGCGGCGAGCCTGATCAACTTCGTGGTGCTGACCTCGGCCACGTCCTCGGCCAACAGCGGCATCTTCTCCACCAGCCGCATGCTCTATGGCCTGGCCGAGGAGCAGCACGCGCCGAAGACGTTCGCGCGGCTGTCGCGCGCGGCGGTGCCGTCGCTGGGCTTGCTGTTCTCCTGCTTCTGCCTGCTGCTGGGCGCGGCGTTGATCTACCTGATCCCCGACCTGATCACTGCGTTCACCCTGATCACCACGCTGTCCGCGGTGCTCTTCATGTTCGTGTGGTCGCTGATCCTGTTTGCCTATATCGCGTATCGGCGCAAGCGCCCGCATCTGCATGAGGCGTCGATCTACAAGATGCCCGGCGGCGTGTTCATGTGCTACGCCTGCCTGGTGTTCTTCGTGTTCGTGCTGGTGCTGCTGAGCCTGCAGCCGGATACCCGCGAAGCACTGATCGCCAGCCCGGTGTGGTTCGTGCTGCTGGGCATCGGTTATGCGTGGAGGGAACGCCGGGCGCGCCGGGCCGTGGTCCTGCCGGCCGAGTGATTGGTCGGTCGCAGTTTTGCAGGGCGGGCACGGCCCATCCTGCAAAACCGCGCTGTCGCGGCGGCGCAGACGATGGCATCAATACTGGTCGTGGATCTTCACCTGACTCCAGGTGGGTTGCTGCGGCCAGCCTGCGGGGGAATCTTCCCAGACTTCCTGACGGCCCCACGGGGTGACGTCGAGCAGACCGAAGGTGTTGGTGGGCAGTTCGATGCCGCGACCGGTGGTGAACCAGGTCTGGAAGATCGCGTCGCCTTCGCGCAGGAACACCGACAGGCCGAACGGCGCGCCTTCGGCGGCGACGAAGTCTTCGTGAAAAGTGGTGCCGTGGCAGGAGTACCAGGGGAAGCTCCAGCCGAGCCGCGCCTTGACGGGATCGATCTCGGACACCCTGGCGCGCGAGACCACGGCGAAGGTGACGCCGCGCGCGTGCAGGTGGTCGAGGTTGCCGATCTGGTCGCAGTAGAACGAGCAGCCGGGGCAGACGTGATCCGAATCCGGCGCCAGCATGTTGTGGTAGACGATCAGCTGCGGCCGGCCCTCGAACAGGTCGGCGAATGTATGCGTGCCCGCGGGTGAACCGAACGTGTAGCTGTCGTCGACGCGCGTCATCGGCAGGCGCCGGCGCCGGGCGCTCAAGGCATCCTGCGCACGGGTGTGCGCTTTCTCTTCCACGAGCAGGGCGCGGCGCGCGGCCTGCCATTGTTCGCGGGTGACGATGGGTGGGTGGTTCATGGCAGTCTCCTTCGGGTTCACTCAGTCGCGGTCGGGTGCGCCGAGCGGGAAGTACGAACGATATGGCCGTGCCTCGTCGACGGCGCGCGCGAACGAGGGGCGCGCGAGCAGGCGTTGCCGGTAGGCCGTGACGTTGGCGCGTGATGCCGGGATCGGGTGCGCCCAGTCGGCGTAGAACAGCGCCGGTGCAGCGGCGCAGTCGGCCAGACTGAACGCGTCGCCGGCAGCCCAGCGATGCCCGGCGAGCTGCTGGTCGAGCCAGGCGTAGGCGGTGTCCAGCATCCTGCGCGCCTCGGTTACGCCGAAGCCGTCGCGGTCGGCCTCGGCGCGCAGGCGGTCGGTCACGATCTTCTGCATCGGCGTCTGCACGTAGTTGTCGAAGACGCGGTCCAGCAGGCGCACCTCGAGTGCGGCGCCGGGGTCGGCGGGAATCAGCCGTACCGGGCCGGGATAGTGCAGGTCGAGATACTCGATGATGATGCTCGACTCGACCACCGTGCGCTTGCCGTCGCGCAGCAGGGGCATGCGCTTCAACGGCCACAGCGTCGCGAATTCTTCGGCGGTCTTCGCGTCGTCCGGTGCGAGCATGCGCTGCTCGAACGACGTGCCGTTCTCGTACAGTGCGGTCAGTACCTTCTGGCAATAGGAGGAGAACGGGTGGGCGTAGAGCTCGAGAGTCATGCGGGTCACCTTGCGTGGGTTTCTTCCATGCGACGAACAGCCATGCACAATATCGACACCGGCAGGCGGGGCAGGTTGCATGTTCGATGCACAGGCTTGCGCTGGCCGTCGAAGGGGACTTCCTGGGGTATCCTTTGGTCGAACAGCGAGATGGTCGACGTCCGAGACGTGCAGAGCGGAATAACATGCCAGCGCATTGAATGAGGTATCCGGGCGGACAACGCCTCCACGGCAGCATCACCGGAAGTTCGTCAATGAACCACCGTCGCAATTCCTCGAAATCGGGTCACCGCGTCGACTGGAACGACCCGGATCTGCAGTCGCTGCTGAGCAAGACCGAGCACTGGAAGCTGGACAACCGGGCCGGTCATGTCACGCAGGACGTGCAGATCCACGTCGGCTGGGGCATGGGTGCGGACAAGCCCGCCGTGCTCGTCTGGGAGTGCGACAAGACGATGGTGCTCGAGGCCACGTTCGAGATCCCGATCGATGAGCACGTGCGGGTCGATCGGTTGTTCGATGAAGGCGTGCGCAGCGTGTGGGGCGTGGTCGCCGACGGACGCGAGGGCCGCCGCGAAGGGGATCGGGAACACGGCGTGCGCGTGTACTGGCTGCACGTTCGCTGAGGGCCTTCGCTGCGCGGGCATGTCGGGCCGGCGGTATCTGCGCGGCGGCAAACATGGGGCGTCGACTCGGGCCGCGCTTGACCGGGGTCAAGGCGACGTCGGCCGGCACGGTCGAACATCGGTTCCAGCGACACCATGGCGGTGTCCATGAAACGGTAAAATCCGATGGAATTCCATGTCGCCCTGACCAGCGCGTCCCCCGATCCCGGCGTCGTGCAGGACGCCCTGTTCGATGTCGATCCGACCGCGGTGGTCGATCTCGACATGAGCGGCCTGGTGTTGCGGGTGTCCGCCTCGACGACGGCGGCGGACCTGGTCGAGGTGTTGCGGCAGGTCGGCTGGCCGGTGGCGCTGGAGCAGGTGGTGCAGCTGCCGTCGATATGCTGCGGCGGTTGCGGCGGGTAGCGCGTTGTGCGGGTGATCCATTGTCCGGATCAGTGACCCGTTTCTTGATCAAGGTCAGCGCCGGTGACCGTGCCTGCCCGTAGCTTGCTGCGGTCATTCATCGGGAGTGCAACGCATGTCGTTCGATATCGTGATCATCGGGGCCGGTCCCGCCGGGTTGTGCTTCGCGCGCTCGCTGGCCGGCAGCGGGCTGCGCATCGCGTTGGTGGAGGGCCAGGACGAGGCGGCGCTGATGGCACCGGCGGATGACGGGCGCGAGATCGCGATCACCCACCACTCGCAGCGGCTGATGCGCGAGCTGGGTCTGTGGCAGCGGCTGCGCGAGGAGGAGGTCGGCACCCTGCGCGATGCGCTGGTGCTCGACGGCGATGATCGCGACGGCCTGATGTTTCGCCACGACGAGGCGGGCAAGTCGCAGCTGGGCTGGCTGCTGTCGAACCATGCGATCCGTCGCGCCGCGTATGCCGAAGTGATGACCCTGCCCGAGGTCGAACGCATCACCGGCGCGCGGGTCAGCGCGGTACGCAGCGACGCCGATGGCGCCGAGGTCGGCCTCGACAACGGCGACACGCTGCGCGCGCAACTGGTGGTGGCGGCGGACAGTCGCTTTTCCGAGACGCGCCGTGCGATGGGCATCGCCGCCGCCATGCACGATTTCGGCAAGACCATGCTGGTGCTGCGCATGCGTCACGAGGTACCGCACAAGCAGGTGGCGTGGGAGTGGTTCGGCGTCGGCCAGACCCTGGCGCTGCTGCCGCTGCACGACCCGCACACCTCCTCGGTGGTGCTGACCCTGCAGCCGCAACGGATGCAAGCCTTGCTGGCGCTGGGCGATGCGGCACTGGAAGCGGCGATGGCCGAACGTTTACAGCAGCGGCTGGGCGTGATGCGTGTGGCCGGCCCGCGCTGTGCCTATCCGCTGGTGGGCGTGTACGCGAAGCGCTTCGTGGCCGAGCGCTTCGCGCTGATCGGTGATGCGGCGGTGGGCATGCATCCGGTGACCGCACACGGCTTCAATTTCGGTTTGCTCGGGCAGGCCACGCTGGCGCGCGAGTTGCGCGCGGCGGTGGAAGCGGGGCGGCCGATCTGGAGTCCGGCGTTGCTACAACGCTATGAGCGCCGGCATCGCCTGGCTACGCGGTCGCTGTACCTGGCCACGCAGATGCTGGCCGGGCTGTACACCGATGACCGTCGGCCGGCACGGGTATTGCGCAAACTGGCCCTGGGCGCCGGCGCGCGGCTGGGACCGTTCAAGCGGCTGGTGATGTCCGGCCTCACCGCCGATGGCGGTCGCGTTCCGGCAACGTCGTGGCGACTGCCGTTCAGGTCGAATTGAAGCGACCCCACAACAGTTTGGCCAGCACGCCGGCCAGGATCACGCTGCCGATCACCAGCATGGTTTCGCCTGCGCGCTGCTGATCGTCGAGCAGGTAGTTGTTGCACAGGCGCATCGGCGAGACCAGGTACAGCCAGCCCAGTCGGAAGAACGTGGCGATCAGTTCGAGCAGGAATACGCCCCTGACGATGAAGCCCATGTGCGGCCAGCTCAAGCCCAGCGGCAGGCCGATCAGCAACGGCACGCTGGCGAACTTGGCGAACGCCGTCCACGGCAGGCTCACCGCCGTATCGAGCGAGCGCGGCAGCATCCAGAACATGCCGGCCAGGCTGGCCAGCACCAGGCCGCTGATGCCGTGCTGGTTCCAGCGTGCGATGACCGCCGCGAGCGGTGCCGGCACGGCCTCGCGCAGCAGGTAACCCGTGCTGATCAGCAGCGGGAGCTGCACCAGCATCTGCAAGGTCATGCTGCTTTCCAGCAGGCGTCGCGACGGCGGCAGCAGCAAGACCGCGAACAGCAGCGCGGCGACGGGCGGGGCAAGGCGCCACGCCGCGGCGGTCATGGCCCGAGATTCCGCCGCATGATCCCGGCAACGGCCTCGGGGTTGCCCATGTCGAGGATCTGTACCAGCCGACCCTGTGGATCGACGACCGCGATGGCGGTGTTGTGCACGAAGCCGCCGAGCGTGTCGGGAACCACGGTGACGCCGAAGGTATGCAGCAACTGTTGCAGGTCGCCTGCGTGCAGTGGCCGGGCCGCCAGCCAGCCGGCGCCGCGGCTGTGGAATCGCTGCTGGTACGCGGCCAGTTCCGCCGGCGTGTCACGTGCAGGATCGAAGCTGATGCTGAGCAGCAGCAGCCTGCCTTGTGCCAGCGGTTCGGCGAGCCGGTCCTGCAATTGCGCGAACTCGCCGCCTTGCACCAGACACCAGCTGATGCAGCGGGTGTAGACGAAGTCGACCAGCAGCCACTTGTCGCGCAGGTCGGCCAGGTTCAGCTGCGCGCCGGACTGGGTTTCCAGCGACACCGCCGGCACCGTCGGCGGGTGTCGCTGCACCGCCAGGCGACGCGCGGTTTCGCTGGTGAAGGCATGGAAGCCGTCGGTGGCGACCGTCAGCACGGCGCCACCGAGCACCAGCAGCAGGGTGCTAGCCAGTGCGGTGCGCAGGGTCGACATCGGCCGGCGCCTTCAGCAGACCGACGATGAGGCGGGTGGCAAACAGCAGCATGCCCAGGATCAGCACCATCGCGGCGATCGAGCCGGCCCGGTCGTACGGCACCCACTCCGGCAGATGTGCCGCGAAGCGTCGCGCCACGCTCATGTGGCCGGCGTAGAGGAACACCATGCTGAAGCAGATGCCGCCCACGACATACAGGGCGAGGCCGAGCCTGTCCGCGCGAATGTACGCCGGTGCCCGTGCGCGGCTGCCGACCACGTGGTAGAGCAGGGTGAGGATCATCGGCAGCACGCCGAGCAACAGGTAGAAGTGAAAATGTCCCGGCACCCACTGGGTGTTGTGCATCACCCGGTTGACGCTGATGGTGCCGTCGATGATCGCCGGCACGATGCCCGCGGCCCAGCCGAACAGCGCCAGCACGGCCAGCATCGAGGGCATCTTCCAGCGCATTCCGGAGCGGTGGATGTTGGTCAGCACGCCGTACGCGGTGACCAGGAACACCGGGAAGCCGGCCGCATAGGAAATGACCTGGCCCATCACCAGCATCCAGCGCGGTTCGGCGTAATCCATCAGCAGGTGGTGCGGGAACACGATGATCACGAACACCGTGCTCACCGCCCACGACCACAGGAACGGCCGCGAGATCCCGTAGGGTTTGCCGGTATAGCGCGGCAGCAGTTCGTAGACGGCGATCACGCCCATGTAGATCGTGGCGTTGATGAGCATATGGCCGAACCAGTAGATCAGGTTCTTCACCACCAGCGCATTGAGCGCGATCTCGGGTTCGTAGGCGTTGACCAGGCAAATCACCAGCACCACCGCGCCGACCAGGATGCCGAGCGAGTTGGCGATGATCACCATGGTGCTGGCGACGACCGCCTTGGGGTGGGTCGGATCGATGCTGCCGCGGAACAGCCACTGCAGCCCCAGCCCGCGGCCGAGGTTGCCGAAGCGCCGAATGATCGCCGCGGCGGCGTCCAGGTAGAACAGCAGCATGCCCACGCCGATCAGCAGGTAGCCGACCATGAAGACGGCGGCTGCGCCGTTGCTCCACAGGCCCATCGAGTGCACCGGCAACGGGTAGAGGAAGGTCCACGCACTGGCGAAGTTGCCGACGAACACCGCCCAGATGATGCACAACGCACCCAGCATGAACAGCACGTAGTTGCTCACGAACGCCCACAGGTGCAACGACACGTATTTGCGCAGGAAGAACCACATCACCGCGGTGCTGGCCAGGCTCATGGTGCCGACCATGCCGGCCCCGTGCATGGTCATGATCTTGTAGAACATGGCAGCCTGGACGGGTGCCCACTCGGCCTGGGTCGTGCGCATGGTCAGGCCGAGCAGCATCATCAACACGAACAGCAGCAAGGCGGTGATCATGTACAGGTTGAACGCCGCGTGTTCGCCGCGCGGCAGCTTTTCGTCCTGCGGGTAGAGTTCGAGCGAGCTCATGACTTGTCCCCCGGGGCAGCAACGTCAAGTTCGGCCGTCATCCCGTGGTGTGCGACGCCACAGTATTCGAGGCACATGATCCTGTAGGTGCCTGGGGTGTGGAACGTGTAGAGGATCTTGTTGGTGAAGCCGGGCATCGCCTGGGTCTGGATGACGATGCGGCCGTCCGGGGCGTAGATCGCGAAGCCGTGGTTGACGTCGCTGGCGGTTACCCGGAATTCCACCGGTTCGCCCGCCGTCAAGTGCGTCTGGCTGACATCCCATGTCCATTGGTGACCGATCACGTCGACCACCTGCGCCGCCTGCAATGGCTCGTGCTGCAACGGGATGGGGAAGTGCCGGAGGCTGGCCCAGGTGACCCCGATGCTCAGCAGCAGCAGCGCCAGGAACAGGCCGCGGCGCAAGGTGGTGGAACTTCGGTTGGCCTTTGCAGTTTCGGCCGCATCGGCCGGTCGGCCGGCCCGGGTGATCGCATAGATGAAGCCCAGCGCCACCAGCCCCATCCCCGTCAGCGTGATGACCCACACCGCGTTCTGCAAGATCATGGTCGTTCTCTCCCCCGAAAGCGCCACGTGCCGGCCATGTACTCCCACCCTGGCGATGATGTCAAGGTAGGGCGAAGCATGGGGCGGGCGGAAAGCCGTGATTCCGGCCCGAGCCTGGTTGGGGAACAGCCTTCCAGACGGCCATGGCGTGGCCGTGCCGGGGTATCGGCGCGTTACGGCGAATCGCTGCCAAGTTGCGAGGCGATGCGCACTTCGCCGGTCAGCACCTTGTGGATCGGGCACTTGTTGGCGATCTGCAGCAGGCGCTCGCGCTGCTCGTCGCTCAGCTCGCCCTGCAGGGTAATCACGCGAGTGATGTCGTTGCCTGACTCGGGCGTGCCGTTGGGATTGAACTTGAGTTCGACGTCGACGTGCTGCAGTGGCCATTGCTTTCGCGCTGCGTACATCTGCAGCGTGATTGCGGTGCACGCGCCGAGCGCCGACAACAGTAACCGGTGCGGCGCCGGGCCGGTGTTGGCGCCACCTTCCTCGACCGGTTCGTCGGCTTGCCAGGTGTTGCCCTGGTCGTCGATGAAGTGGACCGCGTAAGGCGCATCGCCGGTGCTGGCGCGGACGCTGGGTAGACTCATGGCAGGTTTCTCCGGGGTTGGTTTCAAATCACGTCCCACATGTAGCCGTCGTGTGCCAGCACCGCGCCGGCCAGTTGTTCGATTGCCGCGTCCTCGTTGCGCTCCAGGCCGCGCACGTTGCGCGCCATGCGCCGGCGCGCCTGCTTCGTGAAAATCTCGGCGATGCCGATCGCCTCGTCGGCAGCGGCGTGTGATTGCTTCGCCAGGCTGTCGGCGCGCGACAACACACACAGCCCCACGAACAGATCGATCGCGATGTCGGCCAGGCGCTTTTGCGCGTGCTGCTGGTCGGCCACCTGCTTGCCGTAGCGGCGCAACAATGCGTCGCTGGACTTGGACAATTCCACCGTGTACTTCTCGTAGGTGGCGGCGACCTTGCGCAGGCGCGGTGACAGCTCGTGGATGATGCGGTCGATGCCGTAGCCGGTCGCCTCGCGCATGCGCCGGCCGGTGTACGTGCCGAGCACGCCGAAGCCCTTGATCGGGTCGTTGAAGATGTCGCCGACGGCGGCCTTCAACTCGCTCAATCCCGCGCCCACGCCCTTCAGGCCGGACAGCGCGATGTACAGGCGCAGGATTTCGTTGGTGCCCTCGAAGATCGACAGGATGCGCGTGTCGCGGGTGATCTGTTCGTACGGGAAGTCGCGCATGAAGCCGTTGCCGGCGGCGATCTGCAGCGCCTCGTACGACGCGCGCTGCACCGCCTCGCTGGCGAACACCTTGCTCATCGCGGCCTCGACCGAGTAGTCGCTGCCGCCGCCGTCGATCAGGTGCGCGACCATCCACACCGCGCTTTCGGCGGCGAAGCAGTCCACCGTCATCTGCGCGATCTTCTCGCGCACCAGGCCGAACTCGGCGATCGGGTGACCGAACTGCTTGCGCTCCTTGGCCTGTGCGCTGGCGAGGCGGATCAGCGAGCGCATGCCGCCCACCGCGCCGCCGCCCAGGCCGGTGCGGCCGCTGTTCAAGATGCTCATCGCCACCTTGAAGCCCTTGCCGACCGGGCCCAGCACGTTTTCCGGCGGCACCCGCACGTCGGCGAACGCGACCGTGGTGGTGGACGAGGCGCGGATGCCCATCTTGTCCTCGTGCGGACCGTGGCTGACGCCGGGCCACGCGGCCTCGACGAGGAACGCGGTGATCTTGCCCTCGGGCGTGTCGGTGCGCGCGAACACGGTGTAGAAATCGGCGATGCCGCCGTTGGTGATCCAGATCTTCTCGCCGTTGAGCGTCCAGCTGTCGTCGTCGTTGCGCACGGCTTTGGTGCGGATCGAGGCGGCGTCGGAACCGGCGCCGGATTCGGTGAGGCAGAACGCGGCAATCATCTCGCCGCGTGGCCAGCTTCGGCAGATAGCGTTGCTTCTGCTCGTCGCTGCCGAACAGCAGCACGCCCTTCATGCCGATCGAACTGTGCGCGCCGATGGTCAGCGAGACCGAACTGTCGTGGCTGCTGGTCTGGCCCAGCACGCGCGCATAGGCGCCGTTGGACAGCTCCATGCCGCCGAATTCCTCCGGGATGATCAGGCCGAACAGGCCCATCTCGCGCAACGCCTGGATGAACCCGGCCGGTTGCTCGGCGTCGCGGTCGTACTGCTTCAACTCGGCGCCCTTGTCGGCGAGGAACTGGTCGATCGCGTCGGTCATCGCGCCCAGCATGTCCTTGTCGCGTGCGCGGATCTCGGGGTACGGGAACAGGTTCTCTTCCAGGATGTTGCCCAGGAACAGCTGCTTGGCGACGCTGTCGTCGCTGCGCAGCGCCGGCTGCTCGGTGATGGCGGGCGGTGGCGTGCTCACGGCGCATTCTCCATGGTGGGGTGAAAGCTGCATTCTGGCACTTCCGCCATGCATGCCCCTGTCACGAATCGACGCAGCCGGCGCGCGCCATCGTTTCGGCTATGCTCGCCGTGCACTTCACCGGGGGAAGTCCATGAATCGACTCGCCATCGGCGCGCTGCTGGTCGCCGCATTCGCGCTGGGCGGTTGCGCACCGCGCGCGGCGGTCAAGCCCGCCAATGCCATCACCCTGGCGGTCGACGCCTCGGGCGACAAGGCCAGCGATCCCGACCTGCAAAAAGTGATCGACGCTCTAAAGATGATCCAGGACGGCAGGATCCAACTGGCGATCGACGGGCCGCTGCGCGAGGTCGTCAACAAGTACGAGGCGGCGTACGCGGGCAAGCCGGTCAAGATGTTCTGCGCCCGCGGGATGGCCGATGCGCTCATCTACGCGAGCATGGGCGCCAAGGCCGTCAACGGGAAAGCGGATGTGCCGGTCGAGGTGATCGGCCCGGCCTGGGCGCAGGCGTACTGGGCGCGCGGCTATGCCTACAGCGAGATGGCTCGCTATGCGGATGCCAGGGCCGAGCTGGAAAAGGCGCTGGCGTTGTCGCCGCTGGACAGCCAGTACAAGAACGAGCTGGCGTTCACCTATCTGCGCAGCAGGGACTGGGAGAAAATGCTGGCCCTGTACCGGGAAGCCGAAGGTGACGCCGGCATCAGCGCGAGCTCGGACCAGGTTTCCAACCTGAAGTGCACCGCCCTGCGCGGCCAGGGCTACGCACTGGTCGAGCTGCATCGGCTGGATGAGGCAGTCGAGGCCTATCAGGGCTGCTTGAAACTCCAGCCCGGCGAACCCAAGTCCCTGGGTGAGCTGGGTTATATCAAGGACTTGCGAAGCAGGTCGCATTGATCGCCCAAGGTCGCGCGACAGTTTTCGGAGGTGTGCCATGGCAACCGGTTGGGCTGGCGATGGCGCCGTGCAAGACCAGATCGACGCCACGGTCGACGATGCGGTGCAGCGCGCGCGTCAACAATTGGGCAAGGGCCCGGGCCTGACCCATTGCGAGGAATGCGACGCGCCGATTCCCGCTGCGCGTCGCCACGCCGTGCCGGGCGTGCGTCTGTGTGTGGTCTGCCAAGAAGCTGCGGATGCGCAGCAGCGTAGTGCCGGCCTGTACAACCGTCGCGGCAGCAAGGACAGCCAGCTGCGCTAGCCGGCAATGTGGCGGCGGGTGGCTGGCCGCGGGGTCGGGGAGTATCGTGGGGCTCTACAACCGTCTGCCAGCGATTGCCGTGGAGATACTGGCCATTTCTACCGTATCGAACCCCTCCGAACTGACTGCCGGTATTGATTACTTTTTTGCCGTGCTCCCCGATGACGCGGCCAGGGGCGTCATCGCCGCCGTGGGCGAGCGTTTTCGCAAATCGCACCGGGTCAACGGTGTGCCGGTCGACACCGGCGACCTGCATCTGTCGCTGTGCCCGATGGGCAAGCCTGAGCGGTTGCGGCAGCCGCTGGAGGAGGCCTTGCTGACGGCGGGTGGCGAAGTGCGCGCGCAGGGGTTCACGGTGACGCTGGAATCGGCGATGCGCTTCAGTGCCAGGAATGGGCAGTTTCCGTTCGTGCTGTGCACCGATGCGGCCTCCAGCGAGGCGGCACTCGATCTGCGCAAGGCGATTGCCGCGGCACAGTGCCGGGTCGGTCTGCAGGTGAGCGGCGTATCCAGTTTCCTGCCGCATGTGAGCTTGCTGCACGGCCACGCCGTCGATGCGATCGAGGAATCGGTCGCGCCGATCCAGTGGCGGGTATCCGAGTTCGTGCTGATCCGCAGTTTCTTTGGCCAGTCCCGCTACCAAGTAGTCGGCCAGTGGCCGCTGGCGGCCCCGCCCGAGCCCGAGGTGCACGATTTCATGGACGAGATGGCCAATCTGCCGGATACGTTCGACGTGCCCGACCTGCTGGACGAGGAATGATCCAGGTGGTTCAGATCGGCGGTTCGGCGCTCGCCAGGGAAAGTCGCCGACGGCGTTGGCGCGCCAGGCTGTGTTCGCGATGGGCGATGTACAGGCTGGCGCCGATGATGATGCCCGCGCCCGCTGCCGTGTAGCGGTCGACCCCCTCGCCGAAGATCCACCAGGCGAGCACCGCCACGATCAGCAACTGCAGGTAGCTGAAAGGCGCCAGCAACGAGGCGTCGGCCAGGCGCAGTGCGCGCGTCCAGCAGTAGTGGCCGCCGGTGCCCAGCGCGCCGGACAGCACCAGCCACGGCCAGATATTCGCATGCGGCCATTGCCATACGGCCAGCGCGGCGGGCAGCGACAGCGGCACCCACAGCAAGGTCGTCAGCAGCACGATGCGGTCGGCCGGCTCGCTGCCGGTAAGTGACTTGATGCTGATCGTCACCGCGCCAGTCAGCCCCGCCGCCATCAGCGCGACCAGGCTGCCGGCGGTGAATGCGTCGCTGCCGGGCCGCACGATCACCAGTACGCCGATGAAGCCGGCGACCACCGCGCTCCAGCGGCGCATGCGCACGATCTCACCGAGAAACAGCACGGCGCCGATGGTGACGAACAGGGGCGAGGCGTACGACAACGCCACCGCTTCGGCCAGCGGCAGGTTCACGATCGCCCAGAAACCGGCCAGCATGCCGCCCATGCCGAGCACGCAGCGCATGACGTAGAAGCCGAAGCGCGGTGTGTGCAGCAACTGCCAACCGTGCACGTGCAGCAGCGGCAGCGCGAACAGCGCACCGAAACTGCTGCGGAAGAACGTGATCTGGAATGGATGCAGTTGCGCGGAGGCGAGACGGATCATCACCGCCATCACCGCGAACAGGCTGGCGCTGGCAAGCATCAGCAGCACGGCGCGCAGGGGCAGCGGTGAAGCAAATGGTGCGGGCGTGGGGTCCGTGGTCATGGCGCGGGAGTGGGGGAGGCGCGCATGGTATCCCGAAAGCGCGCCGCCCGGCCGCAACCGTGCTGGTCTCCGGGCGAGAAGGCGTTCAGTGCGGGTCGGCAGCGCCGGCTGGCGACCATGCCCGCAGTCGTTCGCGCACGGCAGGCTCCAGGTTCTTGAGACCCCAGCGGCGACCCTCGGACAGCGCCGCCTCGATCGAATGGCCGTCCACCAGCGCGGCGCGCAGCGCGATGATCGCACCCACCCGGTTGCTGCTGGCGCAGTGCACCAGGGTCGGCTGGTCGCCGGCATCCCGGAGCAGCCGATCGAACTGCATGACGCTGGTCCGGGTCAGGTCGCTGGCGCCATGGATTGGCAGGTTGTGATAGCTGATGCCGGCCGCGCGCATGGCGGCCGCTTCGTCGAAATCGGGTGTCTCGCTGTCGACGCTGAGGTCGATCACCTGGCGGATGCCTGCACGTTGCAGCGCGGCGATGTCGCTCGCCTGCAGGCGCCCGGAGGCGACCCTTTGCGGCGCAGGGAACGCGACGTGGGGCAGCCCGGCCAAGGCGGCTTGCGCCGGCGTGGCGGCCATCGCGGCATGGCCGTACAGGGTGAGTGCAAGCGCCAGCAGCAGCGAATGGAGCATCCCGGGTTACCTCGCGTCAGACGATGGACACGATAACCGAAGCCGGCCGGCGATGTACTGGGGGGCGCAGGGAGAACCGTCATCCCGCGCATGAGGCAACGTTGTCATCGAATGCCGGCGTCAGGCGGCGCGGCAACACGATACGCTTGGTGCAGCAAACCGTTTCGGTAAATGCTTCGCGAGAACATAGCAGTGCACGGACGTGGGGCGGCGGGATGACGGCCCGCTCTCAAGCGGTCGCCGATTCGACGAAGGTGACCCGGTTGCCGTCCGGGTCGCACACCGGGGCGAAGCGCACGTAGTGGGTTGCCAGTTGCGGCGCCGGTACGTCGATCTGCCGATCCTGCAGGTCGTGCAGGATGCCATCGAGATCGTCGACGATGATGCTGAGCGATGCCGTTCCCGCAGGCTGTGAAGTGCCGGCCAGTCCGTTCCTGGGCAATACCTGGATCCGCATGCTCCGGGCGATCTGCCATTCGGCGCAGGAGGCGTTCGGCCGGTTGTCGGGTACCCGTCCGAACAGGCGGGCGTACCAGGCGCTGGAGGCAGCGAAGTCGCTCACGGCAACCGTGGCGAGAACTTCGTGGGCAGTCATGGCAAGTCTCCGCAGTGGTATCCGCACATTTAACGTCTCGCAGATGTCGGTCGCGTGAAGGGACGCGCGATGGCCCGTATACTCGCGGGCCGATTGAACGAGCGACTGGATTGACCGATGTCCGATATTCCTGCCTGCCCGCAGTGTGCGATGGAGAACACCTATCCCGACGGCGACAACTACGTCTGCGCCGACTGTGGCCATGAGTGGCCGATCGCAGCGGGCGTGAATGCGGCCGATGCCGCGCTGGTGGTGCGCGACGTCAACGGCAACGTGCTGGCCAGCGGCGACACGGTGACGGTGATCAAGGATCTGAAGGTGAAGGGCTCATCGATCCCGCTGAAGCAGGGCACGGTGATCCGCAACATTCGCCTGGTCGACGGCGACGTCGAGCACATCGAAGGCAACTCGGACAAGATCAAGGGCTTGGTGCTGAAGGTCTGTTTCCTCAAGAAGGCCTGAGCCGACACGGACCTACTGGCGCGCTTCGAGCCGCAGCCCGCGCGGCGTCAGCCAGCGCTCGACGAGCTCGAACAGGCCCTGCACCAGCAGCGCCAGCACCGCGGCCGGGATCGCGCCCTGCAGGATCAGGCCCACGTCGTCCAGCCGGATGCCGGTGAGGATCGGCTGGCCGTAACCGCCGGCGCCGATCAGCGCCGCCAGCGTGGCAGTGCCCACGTTGATCACTGCCGCGGTCTTGATGCCGGCCAGGATCGAGCGCATCGCCAGCGGCAGTTCCACGCGGCGCAGCCGCACGCCGGGCGGCAGGCCCAGCGCGGCGGCGGATTCGCGCAATTCCGGCGCGATGCCGGCCAGGCCGGCGTGCGTGTTGCGCACGATCGGCAGCAGGCTGTACAGGAACAGCGCGGCGATCGCCGGCCAGGTGCCGATGCCGAGCAGCGGGATCATGAACACGAACATCGCCAGCGACGGCACCGTCTGCAGCACGCCGGTCAGGCCGATCACCCACTGGCCCAGCCGTCGCAACCGGGCCGCCAGGATGCCCAGCGGGATCGCCAGCAGCATGGCCAGCCCCAGCGAGATCGCCACCAGCTTGACGTGTTCGACGCTGCGCTGGAGCAAGTGCGGCCATAGTCCGCCGTCGTGGTCGTCCGCATGGATGCCGAGGAAATCGGCGGCCACCACGTTTTCGCTGGTGCCGCGCAGTTTCACCCGCGCGTTCATTGCGCGCATCGCGTCCTCGTCGATGCTGCCGGTGAGCTTGTGCAGCACATCGAGGAAGACGGGTGCGCTCCGGTCCAGCGCCAGGCGGTACAGGTAGACCGCCTCGTAGCGCGGAAAGTAATGGCGGTCGTCGCGCAGCGTGCGCAGGTGGTAGTAGGGAATTTCCGCGTCCGTGCTGTACAGGTCGATCGCATCGACCGCACCGCTGGCCACCGCGCGATACGACAGCGTGTGGTCGAGGCCACTCACGTTCGTCTGCGGCAGGCCGTAGTGCGCGGCGCAGGCCGGGCCAGCCGTCGCCGCGGTCCATGAACTCGTTGGAGAAGCCGAAGCGCAGGCTCAGGGTGCTGCAGCAGGTCGGAAATGTCCCTGATGCCCAGCCGCGTGGCGTCATCGGCGCGCATGCCGATCGCATAGGTGTCGCTGAAGCCGAGCGAGTCGGTGATGCCGATGCCGAGCGGCTGGAGCCGCGCGCGCAAAGTGGCGATGTCCGCGTTCGCCGGCACGCCTTTCAGCAGTTCCTGGGTGAGCGTGCCGGTGTACTCGGGATAGGCGTCGATCTCGCCTTCGAGCAGGGCGCGCCACAGGATGCTGGTGCCGCCCAGTTCGCGCCGATGCACCGCGTCGACGCCGGCCTCGCGTGCACCGGCCAGCGCC
Organism: uncultured Gammaproteobacteria bacterium; assembly: GCA_963739815.1. Lineage (GTDB taxonomy): Bacteria > Pseudomonadota > Gammaproteobacteria > Xanthomonadales > Rhodanobacteraceae > Rhodanobacter. The sequence goes on along the minus strand of CAVUBI010000001.1, from coordinate 1,335,919 downwards.
AGTTCGCCGAGGATTACCGACTCGGTGAATTGCTTGGAGCCGATGCGCACCGGCGTGTCCTGTGCCGACGCGGGCAGCAGGCATGTGCCCAGCAGCAGGATCAGTGCGCTCAGCAGGCGGCGCATCACGTAGGCTCCGGCAAGCGTCGCTGCGCCGCGACGAAGCGGCTGACGAACGCGTCGGCGGGGCGGTCGCGCATGTCCCGGAACGTCCCGTCCTGCAGCACGGCGCCTCGGCGCAACAGCACCAGCCGTTCGGCGAACCAGGCCGCTTCGGCGAGGTCGTGGGTGACCACGATCACGGTCTTGCCGAGCTGGTCGAAGATCTGCTTCAGCTCGTCCTGCAGTTCGTGTCGCACCACCGGGTCGAGCGCGCCCAGCGGTTCGTCCAGCAGCAACGCGTCGGGGTCGGCCATCAGCGCGCGCATCAGCGCCACGCGCTGGCGCTGGCCGCCGGACAGTTCCGCCGGGTAGCGCTCCAGCACGCCGGGCGGCAGGTGAGTCAGTGCAGCGAGTTGCTCCGCGCGCTGGCGGATACGCTCACGGTTCCAGCCGAGGTATCGCGGCAGCAGGGCCAGGTTGCCCAGCGCGGTGAGATGCGGAAACAGGCCGCCCTCCTGGATCACGTAGCCAACCCGCCGGCGCAGCGGCAACACGTCGCTGCGCTGCAGGGCATGGCCCTCGACTTCCACGTGGCCGTGGTCCGGCCACTCCAGTCCAAGCAACAAGCGCAGCACGGTGGATTTGCCCGAGCCGCTGCTGCCGATCAGCGCTGTGGTGGTGCCGGCGGCGAACGCCAGGCTGACCCGCCTGAGCGCGTGCACCTTGCCGTAGCGCTTGCCGGCCTGTTCCAGCGCAAAGGCGATGCCACCGGGGAGCTCAGGCGCGGACATCACGGGTCATGGCACGGCCATGCTGGCGTTGAACCGGGTGACGAAATCCGCCGCCGGCTCCGGCCGTCCCAGGTGGTAGCCCTGGCCGAAATTGCAGCCCATGCCGGTGAGCAGGTCTTGCGTGGCCTGGTCCTCGATGCCTTCGGCGATCGTGGTCAGGCCCATGTGGTGGGCCATGTTGATGATCGCGCTGACCAGCTTGGCGGTGTGCGCGTCGTCGCGCATCGGGCCGACCAGGGACTGATCGATCTTCAGTTCGGTGGCGGGCAGGCGGCGCAGGTAGGCGATCGACGCATACCCGGTACCGAAGTCGTCGATCGCGATGCGCACGCCGAGGTCGCGCAGCCGGCGCAGCACCAGCACGCTCTGCTCGAGGTCGTTGGCCAGCGCGGTTTCGGTGACCTCGGCGATTACCGCGGTCGGCGCCACGCCCCAGATGTCGAGTGCGCCCATGAATTGCTCGACCATGCCCGGTCGCGTGAACACCCGTGGCGACAGGTTGATGGCGAAGCTCAGCCCATGCGCCTCGCACAGCGGTGCCGCGTGACGCAAGGTGGCATTGATGCTCCAGCGGGTCAGCGCCGCGATCAGGTCGCTCTGCTCGGAAAACGGCACGAAACTGGCAGGCGAGACGTCGCCGTGCTGCGGGCTGGTCCAGCGCGCGAGCGATTCGACCCCGGCGATGCGGCCAGCCTGCAGGTCGTGCAACGGCTGGAAGAAGACGTTCAATCGGTTCGCCTCGATCGCCTCGCGCAACTCTTCGTAGAAGATCTCTACCTGTGTCTCGTGCGGCTGGTAGATCACGCAGGGTTCGCCGCGGCGTTGGGCCTCGTCCAGTGCCATGCCGGCGCGGCGGCACAGCAGGTCGGCATCGGCTCCGTGTTCGGGATACAACGCCACACCCATCACCGCGCGCAACTGCCACGGCGAGGTGGTGCCCGCCAGCGGCTGTTCGAGGACCTGCGCCAGGCGGGTGCTGGCGAGCAGGACGTGATTGCGGTTGAGCAGGTTCGGCACCACCACCACGTAGCCATGGTCGCCGGCGCGGAAAACCCGGTCGACCGGGCGCAGCGACTGCGCGATCAGCGTCTGCACCAGTTCGCCGGCCAGTTCCCCCTGTTCGTAGCCGAACCGCAGGCTGATCTCGTGCAGTCCGCGAACATGCAGCATCATCACCGCAAAGCGTCCGCCGGCTTCGCCACCGGCGGCGATCTGTTGCTCGATCGAGGTGAATATCTGCAGCCGGTTCAGCATGGTCGATACGGTCTTGTGTAAGGGTCGGAACGATGGGCGGCGCCCATCGACTCCACGTTACTGCAGGAACAGGTCGGTGGCATCGATGCCGTAGTCACCCACGACGAGGCTGCGCTTGATGTCGATGGCGCCGGCGTCGTCGGCCTGGTGCATCATCAGGTCGAGCTGACGGAAATCGGCCAGCGGCTGCTTGTTCGGTTTGCTCAGGATGACCACCTTCGGGCGCAGCCGGCGCACCTGGTTCTGCGCCATCACCACCGCCACTTCGCCAGTGCTCAGTTCGACCAGCGAGCCGGTCGGGTACACGCCAAGGCAGACCTGGAACTGTTCGATCATTTCGGCCTGGAACAACGTGCTGCGGGCGGCGTAGATCTGCCGCAGCGCCTGGTGCCGGGAGATGGCCGGGCGGTACGGGCGCGGGCTCACCATCGCGTCGTAGGTGTCGATGATGCCGAGCATGCGACCGGTGATCGGGATGAGGTTGCCGGCCAGACCGTCGGGGTAGCCGCTGCCGTCGTGGCGTTCGTGGTGGGTGCGCAGGATGTCCAGCACGTCCTGGTCGGTAATGTCCGAATCGGCCACGATCGCCAGCCCGGCGGCGACATGCGAGCGCATCCGGTCGGTTTCCGCGGGCGAGAGCGAGCCGGGGTATTGCAGCAGTGATTCGGGCAGGCGGGTCTTGCCGACATCCATCAGCAGGCCGCCGGCGGCGAGGCTGAGGATGGTCTCCTCGGCGAAGCCCATGTGCCGTCCGAACGCCGCGGCCAGCGCGCTGCAGCTGATCGCATGGCTGTAGGAATAGCTGTCGTGCCGGCGCAGGCCCTCGACCAGGAAGAACGCATCGGCACTGCGCAGCACGCTGGCAACCAGCGGGCGCACGGCCTGCTCCACGTGCTCGACGGAAAGTTCGCGGCCGCTGACGATGTCCTCGAAGATGCGGTCGACCATCATCGCGGCGGTGTCCAGCGCGGCATGCGCCCGCGGCGCCTCTTCTTCGACCGGGATCTTGTCGACGTAGCGGATCGTGCTCTTGAAACGCGTGTCGGACAGGGTGGTGCGGGTCAGCGCGGGCCGCGGCGTGATGACGACCTGACGACGACGGTCGATGTAGACATGGCGGCACAGCGCGCGGATGGCTTCGAGGTCCTCGGTGCTGGACAACCCCACGCCTTGCAGCAGGTAGGGCGTTTCCTCCCATGGCCGGTCGAGACGGCACACGAACATGCCGAGGCGCAGGTCGTCAACGTCCATGCGTTGTTCTTCGATCTCAAAGGCCACGCATTGCCCCATCTGGGTGGCTGGGATGGTGGAGCGCAAGGCCCGGTTCCCGGCGCAAGCGGTGCCGATTTTCGGTAGCGACCGCGTTGCGATCGCCAGCGTATCAGCAGAACGCACTGATGTACCAATCACGCTGTTCTCCGCGGCGGGTCCGGGTCCGGCGGATGCCTGGCGGCCGTTGGCGTCACCGGGTGACGCGGTTAAAGTGCCCGGGCCTTTGCCGCCACGTTGCCTGCCATGCCGCTGAATCACCATTTCCTCAAGACGCTTCGCACCATCCATCTCTATCTGGGCGTGTTCATCGCGCCGATGTTGCTGTTCTTCGCAGTCACCGGCGGCCTGCAGAGCTTCAGCCTGCATGAAAGCACTCGCGGCAGCAGTTACACGCCACCGACATGGCTGGCCAGTGCGGCGCAGTTCCACAAGAAGCAGACCACCGTGATGCCGCAGCGCAAGCGGCCGCCATCGGAAGCTGCCGTTGCCGCCGCACCGACGCAGGCAGCCCCGCTGGCGGAAAGAACTCCTGCGCCGAAGCCGAACCTGGTACCGATGAAAGCGTTTTTTGCGCTGGTTGCACTGGGCCTGGCCACCTCGGTGTCGAGCGGGCTGTACATGGCCTGGCGCTACAGCCGCAAACCGGCGCTGTTCGGGTCCCTTCTTGGCGCCGGTATCTTGCTGCCGTTGCTGCTGTGGCTGCTCTGAGCTCGACGCGGCCTCGTATCGACGATCAGTCCAGCGGTGCGGTCATGATCAATTGGTCGACGGCATAGCCACGCTGACGTGAGTGTTCCCTGAGGATCTGGAACCGCGCACGATCCATCGTGGGTCGGCGCGAGAGTATCCACAGGTGCTTGCGGTTGGGGCTGCCGATCACCGCCCACTGATAGCCGGCATCCACCTCGATCACCCAGTACGGAGCCCACGCGGCCGGCAACCAGGTCAGCCAGGCGGGGGCGAAGCGCACTTCCAGGGCGGCCGGCTGGTCCGACTGTATCCGGGCGACGCCGTCGACGCTCACCAGGCCCTTCCCGGTGCGGCAGCTGTTGTGGACATGGATCGTGCCATCGGGGTTCGGCGTGTAGGTGGCAACGACGGCGCCCAGGCATTTGCGCTGGAAGTACATCGGCAGGCGTGCGATCTCGTGCCACTGGCCGCTGTAGCGCGCCAGATCGAGGGATTCCACCGGTCGATTGGGCAAGGTGGTGGCCGCGGTGAGCGGCAGGGCAACCACCAACAGTGTCGTCAGCAACAAACGGGACATATGGCTCTCCTGGCAGGAGCGAGCGTTCAGTGTGCCGGCAAGGCCGGTGAGTACGCGTGAGCGCCTTTTTTGATGGGGCCGGTTGTGTGCTGCTTTACGCAAAAAAACGGCGGAATTTGTACATATTTCGTTGGAATGCAGAGCTTCCGACAGGAAGTTCTTGTGCTTTTTTTTGGGCATTACGCGCATAACAGATTGATATAAAAAGAGTTATCGAATGTAAAAAAAACGTTTACGACGCGATGGAACAGGTTTATATTCAGTTGGCATCGAAACTTGCGGTTCAAGTCGCTGAAAAGGGCGCGGGGAGGCAGGCATCACCCCTTTCCAGTATTTACTTGCGAGGGTTTGCCGGCCGTCGCATCAATATTTTTTCATGTAGCGGGAGAGCTGAAGAATGAATCGTTTTGATCGGAATCGTCGTATCGCGCTGTGGCGTCCCACAGCATTGGCGATCGCCCTGAGCCTGGGACTCAGTGGTGTCGCCATGGCGCAGTCGAATGCCTCGGGTGTCATCTTTGGTAGCGCCGGGAATGCTTCCGGGACGGTCGTCCACCTGGAGAACGTGAATACCGGCCTGAGCCGCGATATCACGGTGGAAAGCAATGGACGTTACCGCGCTACTTCGTTGCCGGTGGGCACCTATACCGTCACCCTGAAGCGCGATGGCCAGGTGGTGGGAAGCCGCGAGAACGTGCAGGTCCGCGTGGGTTCGGGTACGGATGTTTCCTTCGATACGGCTACGGCCAGCGAGGGTCAGGCCACGACGCTGGAAGGCCTCACGGTAGTCGGTTCCGCCTTGCCGGCGATCGACGTGTCGTCGGTTGACTCGCGCACGGTGCTTACCGCCGAACAGCTGGCCAAGCTGCCGCTGGCGCGGGATGTCACTTCCGCGGCACTGCTGGCTCCCGGCACGGTGCAGGGCGATTCGCGCTACGGCAACGTCGCTTCCTTCGGTGGCGCTTCCGCCTCGGAAAACCAGTACTACATCAATGGCTACGCGGTAACCAACGCGCTGACCGGCATCGGCTTCACCAGCCTGCCGTACGATGCCATCGACCAGCAGCAGATTTTCACCGGCGGCTACGGCGCCGAGTACGGCCGCTCCACCGGCGGCGTGATCAACGTGGTGACCAAGCGCGGCGGCAACACCTGGAAGGGTGGCGTTGGCCTGCATTATTCGCCGGACGCCCTGCGTGCCGGATCGAAGAGTGTCTATCGCACCAATGGTCAGCTCTACCAGAACCGTGGGGACAACGAGACCACGGCGACGCAGTACACCGGCTACGTGAGCGGCCCGCTGGTTCCGGATCGCCTGTTCCTGTATGCCGCGGGTGACTTCACCCGCACCAGCGGAAAAACGGTCAGCTCCATTCTCGCGCCGCAGTCCACTGATGAGACCTCCAAGGCCAAGAAATGGTTGGCCAAGATCGACTGGAACATCACCGACAACCACATCCTGGAATTCACCGGGCTGTCGGACCAGACCGATACCGACCGTACCGTGTACAAATACAGCTATGCGGATCAGTCGCGCGGGGCGCTGATTGGTACCGACACGTTGAAGAACGCGGCTTCGCTGGCCGGTTCTGCACCGGGTGGCGACGTCTATGTCGGCAAGTACACGGGCTATCTGACCGACAGCCTCACCGTCAATGCACTGTATGGCACCAGCAAGACGGAACATCGGCGCACGCTTGCCTACGCAGGTAACCCGAATTGCCCATGGATCACCGACTCCCGCTCGGGCATCGCCAGTCCGATCACGGGCTGCGGCCTGGTCAATGGCACGGTGCTTGGCCCAGGCGCGCAGGACAAGACCCACGGCTGGCGCCTCGACGTGGAATACCAGTTGGGTTCGCATGACATTCGTGCCGGCCTGGACAACCAGACGCTGGAGTCGCGCAGCGGCAACCAGTACGAAGGTGGCTACCGCTGGCGTTATCGGAGCGTCCCCGCGAATGGTGTTTTCTCCGGGCGTCCGGACACATCAGTGCCGGCCGGGACTCAGTATTACGTGGAGAACCGCACCTTCATCACCGGCGCGGCGGTCAAGGTGGAACAGGAAGCACAGTTCATCGAAGACCACTGGCAGGTCAACGATCGCTGGATGGCCTACCTCGGCCTGCGTAACGAGCAGTTCAAGAACATCAACGGCGCCGGCGACACGTATGTCAAGCAGCGTCACCAACTGGCACCGCGCCTGGGCGTGACGTGGGATGTGTTCGGCGACTCCACGTTCAAGGTATACGCGAACGCCGGTCGCTATCACCTGGCGATCCCGTCCAACGTGGCGATCCGCGGTGCATCGGCATCGCTGTACTCGTCCCAGTACTTCACCTACAACGGCGTCGGCCCGAACGGCGAGCCGCTCAACCTGGTCCCTGCCAACAGCAAGATCTTCCTCAACGGCGAGGACGGTACCGATCTCAATCCGAAGACGGTCGCGGCGCAGGGGATCAAGGCGTATTACCAGGACGAGTACATCCTGGGCTTCGACAAGGTGATCAACAACGACTGGAGCTTTGGTGCCAAGGCGACCGTGCGCAAGCTGAAGAGCTCGATCGACGACTTCTGCGACTCGCGTCCGTTCGAGAAGTACGCCGCTCGCAACAACATCGACATCACCAACGCCAGCATCCCGGGCTGCTACCTGTTCAATCCGGGTGTGCCGAACACCTTCCTGGTGGACGTGGACGGGCAGGGCACGCTGGTGCCGTTCAAGCTGACCATGGAAGACTTCACCACGCCGGCAGGAGTGAAGTTCCCGCCGCTCAAGCGCCAGTACTACTCGATGGAGCTCTACCTGGAGCATCACTTCGATGAACGCTGGTTTGCCCGGATGGATTACACCTTCTCGCGCAGCTACGGCAACTCCGAAGGCCAGCTGAAGTCGGATATCGGCCAGCTCGACCCGTCGGTCACGCAGGACTGGGATGCGCCTGAAATCATGCAGTTCGCCAACGGCCCGCTGCCGAATGACCGTACCCACCAGTTGAAGACTTACGGGTTCTTCCAGCTCAACAAGGAGTGGCTGTTCGGCACGAACGTGGCGATTGCCTCGGGACGTCCGAAGAACTGCATCGGCTTCGACCCGGTGGATGCGATCCAGTACGGCGCTTCGTACTTCGAGTGTGGCAACCAGCCCGCGCCGCGTGGTTCGCGTGGTCGCCTGCCGTGGACGCTGAAGGTCGATCTGAATGCGCAGTACCGTCCGTTGTGGGCGGGTGAGGCGCAGAACCTGGCGTTCTCGGTAAGCGTGTTCAACCTGTTCAACAGCCAGAAGACGCTCTCGCAGGTCGATGGTGGTGAAGATCCGGCGGACGACTATCAGCGCCCGTTGTCGTTCCAGACGCCCCGTTACCTGCAATTCGGAGTCACTTACGACTTCTGATCGCAGTTCGGGAGGCGCCGGGTAAAACCGGCGCCGTTCTTTGCAAAAAAGCCGCCGGTGATCCGGTGGCTTTTTTGCGTTAACCGTACGGTGAAGTCCGGATCGCAGGGCGATGTCCTGCGGTCAGCGGTAGCGAGCCTCCTGCAGGTCGATCTCGCGCACCAGCCGGCGCGTGATTTCGTCGGAAATCCGGTGGTGCCGCGCCATGTCGAAGACAGCCTCGCGTTGTCCCTGCAGGGCGGCCAGGCGCAGCTCCCGTTCGGCCGCGTCAGCCTTGCGCAAGTGTCGGGCCTCTTCCTCGCTGGACTCGTCTTCGTCCAGCCAGTGCCGGTAGAGTGCGATCACCCGGGCGGCCGCATTGGTATAGGTGTCGACCTCGCTGGCAGGAGCCTTCCCCAGCAGTTCGTGCTGGGCTGCCTCGACCGCGGCGATGGCGGCTGTGGCGGCAGCGTGGCGGGCCAAATTTTCTTCCTGCTGTGCGGCCGGTTCCGGCGGCAGTTCCAGGCCTTTCAGGAGAGGGGGCAGGCCGATGCTGGCAGCCAGCAACGACAGCAGAATCACCGCGGTGGCGAGGAAGATCGCCAGCTCGCGTGCCGGGAATGGATTGCCGTCGGGCAACAGCAATGGCAACGTCATCACGCCGGCCAGGGTGATCGCGCCGCGCACGCCGGCCAGCGAGGTGGCCAGTACCAGGCGCCAGTGCGGCCTGGTTGCGGGGGCGCCCCGGTGATGCGCCTTCAGCAGGTTGAGTCGCAGCGAGATCCAGACCCACATGAAGCGCAGCAGCGCCAGCCCGACGTTGATCGCCAGCGCATACACCAGCAGCCACCACGGGTTGCCATGGCCACTTTGCGCCACCGACGCCATTGCGCCCTGCAGGCTGGCGGGCAGCTGTTCGCCGAGCAGCACGAACATGATGCCGTTCAATGCGAATTGTACGGTGTTCCACACCGCCGTGCGCTGCACCCGCGTAGTCGCCAGCAGGCGGCCGCTGAGCTCGACGTAGCTCATGGTGATACCCGCCGCCACCGCCGCCAGGATGCCGGAGGCATGCACGTATTCGGCCAGCATGTAGGCGCCGAACGGTATCAGCAGGCTGATCAGGATCGGCGAACCGGACTCCTGGCCGAAATGCCGTGACAGCCAGCGTTGGGCGAAACTCACCGCAACGGTGAACAGCACGCCTGCGCCGAGCCCCGCCAGCGCCACCCAGAGAAACGTGAGCGATGCCGACACCAAGGAGAAGCTGCCGGTCACTGCCGCAGCCACGGCGAAGCGGAAACACACCAGGCCCGTCGCGTCGTTGAGCAGCGACTCACCTTCGAGGATGTGCATCAGCCGTTTCGGAATCGGCACGCGCGCGGTGATCGACGACACGGCTACCGGATCGGTCGGCGACACGATCGCGGCCAGCGCAAACGCCACGGCCATGGGCATGGCGGGGATCAGCCAGTGAATCAGCAAGCCGGCGCCGATCACGGTGAAGACGACCAGCCCCAGCGCCAACGCGAGGATCGCGCCACGGTCGCGCATCAGGCCATCTTTGGGGATGCGCCAGCCGTCGAGGAACAGCAGCGGCGGCAGGAACAGCAGGAAGAAGATGTCCGGGTCGAGCGCCACGCCGTGCTTGAACACGCCGGAAATCACCGCGCCCAGCCCGATCTGCACCAGTGGCAGGGGCAGCGAGAATGGCAGGATGCGGACCAGGTAACCGCTGCCCACCACGGCCAGCAACATGGCCAACGCTACTTCGATCGAATTCATTGAGGTCTCGGGAACGAGCTCCAGACCTTATCAATATCGCGACCGTCACGTCGAGAAAAAGCCGCGTCGGAAATCTGCAGGCGGGCTGGCTGCGATGGCAACGTTAGGCATACCATCGGCGCTCCCCGCAGCCATTCCCCATACCGAGGAGATTGCGTGCAGCCGATCATTTCCGTCAGGCAACTCAGCAAGACTTATGCGTCGGGGTTTCAGGCGCTGAAGCAGATCGATCTGGAGATTGGCCAGGGTGAGATTTTTGCATTGCTGGGCCCCAACGGCGCCGGCAAGACCACCTTGATCAGCATCATCTGCGGCATCGTCAATCCCAGCGGTGGCAGCGTGGTGGCCGATGGTCACGACGTGGTGCGCGACTACCGCGCGGCGCGTTCGAAGATCGGCCTGGTGCCGCAGGAACTGACCACCGACGCGTTCGAAACCGTATGGAACACGGTGAGCTTCAGCCGGGGCCTGTTCGGCAAGAGCGCCAACCCGACGCATATCGAGAAAGTGCTGAAGGATCTCTCGCTGTGGAACAAGAAGGACAGCAAGCTGATCACCCTGTCCGGCGGCATGAAGCGTCGCGTGATGATCGCCAAGGCGCTGTCGCACGAGCCGCAGATCCTGTTCCTGGACGAGCCCACCGCCGGCGTCGACGTGGAGCTGCGCCGCGACATGTGGGCGATGGTGCGCGCACTGCGTGCCACCGGCGTCACCATCATCCTGACCACCCACTACATCGAGGAAGCCGAGGAGATGGCCGATCGCATCGGGGTGATCCACAAGGGCGAGCTGATCCTGGTCGAGGACAAGGCCGAGCTGATGAACAAGCTCGGCCGCAAGCAGCTGACCCTGCATCTGCAGAACCCGCTGGAAGGCATTCCTCCCGCACTGGCTGGCTATCCGCTGGCGCTGTCGGCCGACCGCCGGCAACTGGTCTACACGTTCGACGCGCAGGGTGAACACACCGGCATCGACGTGCTGCTGCGCCGGCTCGGCGAGGCCGGGATCGACTTCAAGGACCTCAAGACCAGCCAGAGTTCGCTGGAGGATATCTTCGTGAACCTGGTGAGGGAGCGCGCATGAACATCCATGCCATTCGCGCGATCTACCTGTTCGAGATGGCGCGCACCTGGCGCACCTTGCTGCAGAGCATCGTCTCGCCGGTGATCTCCACCTCGCTGTACTTCGTGGTGTTCGGGGCTGCCATCGGCTCGCACATGCGCGGGATCGACGGGGTCAGCTATGGCGCCTTCATCGTGCCGGGCCTGGTCATGCTGTCGCTGTTGACGCAGAGCATCTCCAACGCCTCGTTCGGCATCTACTTTCCGAAGTTCGTGGGCACGATCTACGAGATCCTGTCGGCGCCGGTGTCGCCGTTCGAGATCGTCGCCGGCTACGTGGGCGCGGCGGCGAGCAAGTCGATCATCCTGGGCCTGATCATCCTGGCCACCGCGCGGCTGTTCGTCACGTTCGAGATCGCGCACCCGTTATGGATGCTGGCGTTCCTGCTGCTTACCGCGGTGACCTTCAGCCTGTTCGGTTTCATCATCGGCATCTGGGCGGACAACTTCGAGAAGCTGCAGTTGGTGCCGTTGCTGATCGTGACGCCACTGACTTTTCTCGGCGGCAGCTTCTACTCGATCCACATGCTGCCGCCGTTCTGGCAGAAGGTCACCCTGTTCAATCCGGTGGTGTACCTGATCAGTGGCTTCCGCTGGAGCTTCTACGGCGTCGCCGACGTCGGCGTGGGCGTCAGCTTGGGCATGACGATGGTGTTTCTCGTGATGCTGTCTGGCTGCGGTGTGGTGGATCTTCCGCAGTGGCTACCGGCTGAAGGCCTGACTTTCAGGTCAGCGCAGTATGCGCATGGAATGGCAGCAGCCTGGCACCCGTGCGCGCCACCGCCGGTTCGGCCATGCCGAGCTTCTCCTTGCTGGCGTCGATCACCACCAGGATGCGCCCGTCCGCGATCTCGCGCTTGAACTTGCGGCTCACGGCATCAGGCACCTCGAAACCGACGATCTCGCCGATGCAGGTGCCGAACGCAGCGCCGGCAACGGTCATCGCCGCGGCACCGGCCAACGTCACGCCCAGCGGCGGTATGGTGATCGCGATGAGCCCGAGCAGCAGACCGGTGCCGCCGCCGCACAGGCCGCCACGCACGGCGGCGGGGTAGAAATCGTTGCGTCCCTGCATCAGATGATCAGGGATCTTTTCCAGCTCGATGTCCTCGCGGGCAACCAGCGAGATGTCGGCGTCGTCGATACCGGCCTCGCGCGCTGCGGCCATCGCGGCGCGTGCGGCGGCCAGATTGGGTGTGCTGAATACGCATCGGGTTTTCATGAGGTCTCCCTCCGTGTTCCGCGGCGTGTGGCATCACTCGCGCGGACGGCGTTCTCGAGAGCTCGTACGTACCGCGCGGGCCAGACGAGCGAGCAGTATTCATCCTTGTCGCAACCGTGTTGCGGGCGCGTGACACGGTTGTTATCAAAAACGGCTCAATGGGCCCGCGTCGGCATGCCGTTCGCCATCACGGCGCCGCGCTGGTAGCTGAGCAGGCGACCACGGAACGGCGCAACGTCGGCCGCGTCGAAACGGCTGCGCAGTTCGGTGACGGCGAAACCCTGGCCGACCAGTGCGCGGGTGAACGGCGCGCTGTTGCCGCGGCCCGGATCGGTGATCAGCACCTCGGCGTCGGGTAGCGCGTGGCGCGCAACCATCGCCGCGAGCAGGTCCGCGTGGCCGCTTTCGTAGAGGATGTCGCTGCCGATGATCAGGTCGAAGCGCCCCAGCGTGACGTCGGGCACTTCCCAGCGCAGGTCGCGATAGACGATGGCCGCCAGCTGGTTCTGCGAGGCGTTGTGGCTCAGGAACGATTCGGCCAGCGGGTGATGGTCGCTGGCGATGACGTCGGCACGGCGCTGCTGCAGTACCAGGCTGGACAGGCCCAGCCCGCAACCGAGTTCCAGGATGCGCTTGCCGACGATGTCGTGAGTGGCCATCGCCTCGGCCAGTACCCGTCCGGCCGGCCATACCTGCCCGAACAGGCTCCACAGCGCCGACGAGATGCCGATGCGGTTGGCCAGCTGGTGCGGGTCGGCGAATTGCTGCAGGTCGCTGAGTGCGCGGATGCGGTAATCGTGGCCGCCGAGGCGGACCACGAGTTCGCGGGTGGTATAGCCCGGCATGGGCACCTCCCGTAGGGTATCGTCCCGTCACCGGCAGGCGGGATGAAACATGGGCGGGGAGCGTAGCGGCATTCGCCGCGAGGCGCTGGAAGAAGTGGAAGCATGGCCAGCTTACCCGCAATGTCGTTAGGGTATTGCCAAGCCAGCTTCATCGGGCCGGATGAACGAATCGGGCGTGGACCAGTCCAACACAGGCATTCGATGGAAGAACGAGGGTAATCGTGAGCAGACGAGCATCGACGGGGAGCTGGATCGGGGCGGTGGTGGTGCTGGTCATTGTGGCGGCGGGCGCGTATCTGGCTCGCAAGGCGATGCACCCAGGTCCACCGCTGACGACTCCACCGGCTGCGTCGGTATCGTCTCCCGCGAGCGCCGCCAGTGCACCGATCCAGCACCCGATCGAGCAGGCGCAGGCCAGGCCGGCGACGGCTACGACCAGCGCGTTGCCGGCACTGGACGACAGCGACGCCAGCACAATCGCCGCACTCGCCGCGCTGGCCGGCGGCAACGACCTGTCCTCGCTGCTGGTGCGCCAGCAGGTCATCGCGCGCATCGTGGCGACCGTCGATGCGCTGCCGCGCCACGACGGGCTCGCTGCGTTCACGCTGCCGGCGCGTGTGCCGAAGGGTGCGTTCCTCGTCGAGGAAGCCGCTGGCGGCACGGTGGCCGGCGCACCCAACGTTGCCCGCTACGCGCCGTACATGCAGATCGTCGATGCCGTCGATCCGCAGGCGCTGGTGGCCTGGTACGTGCACGCCTATCCGCTGTTCCAGCAGGCGTACCGGCAACTGGGTTACCCGAAAGGCTATTTCAACGATCGCCTGATCTTGGTGATCGATGACCTGCTGGCCGCGCCGGAACCGACCTCGCCACCGACCCTGGTGCGCTCGAAGACGTTCTATGCCTATACCGATCCCGCGCTGGAATCGCGCTCGACCGGGCAGAAGCTGCTGTTGCGCGTGGGGCCTGCCAATGAGGCGACGATCAAGGCCAAGCTACGCGCGATCCGCGCGCAGCTGACCGGGCAGGACCAGCATCCGGCGTCGGCCGGCGCGGCCGGGTAGACTCGCACGCCCGGCTTGCGATCCACAGCGATGGCCACTCGACCCATGCCTTCCGACCAGCTTCAGCTCGACCTGCTTGGAGCCGCCGACGCCCGGCCCGCCCAAGTGCACCGGTTGTTCTTCGCACTGCTGCCGGACGACACGACGCGCGGACGCCTGGCGCAGGCGGCACGGATGCTCGAGGCCCGCCATCCTGGTTTGCGCGCGCGCTGGGTGAATCCGGCGCGCTATCACGCCACGCTGCATTTTCTGGGCGACTACGCGCTGCTGCGGCAGGACGTGGTCGACGCGGCCGTGGCTGCCGCGGGCAAGCTGCACATGGTGCCGTTCGAATGGGTGCTGCACGAGGCGGCCAGTTTCCATGGCCGGCAACCGCCGTGCATTCTGCGCAGCTCGAGCGTGCCCGAACCGCTGCAGCAGTTATGGCAGGATCTGCGCCGTGCGCTCGTGCTGGCCGGGCAGAGCCGCCATGTCGCGCGCAGTTTCACGCCGCATGTCACGGTCGCCTACAGCCATGCGGCACTGCTGGAAGTCACCCCGATCGAACCGGTGGCATGGCGGGTCGAACGGGTTGCGCTGATCCACAGCGTGGTCGGCCAGCAGGACTATCAGGTGCTGGCGAAGTGGTCGCCTGCAGCCAGTGGCGTAGAGCACTGCTCAGGCGTAGGGCGTGCCGTCCTTGTGCGCGTAGCGATCGACACCGGCTTCCAGGTGCAGGTCGATGTCTGAGTAATGGCAGGTGTCGTCGTCGCAGCGGGTGCCGATGTCGAGATAGACGGCTGTTTCTTTGCCGCGGTTGATCATGTGGTGGCCATCGGGCACGTTTTTCGGAAACGCCGCACCATCGCCGGCGCGCAGCGACTGCTCACCGGCTTCGGTGACCAGGGTCAATTCGCCGGCCAGCACGTAGACGAATTCCTCCTCACGGCTGTGCCAGTGGCGCTGGCTCGACCACGCGCCCGGCGGCAGGTGCATCAGGTTGACGCCGAAATCGGTCAGGCCGCCGGCACGGCCCAGCGCCTGTCGGATGCGCGCGCTGACGGGTTCTCCGTAAGGTGCGGGATAGTCCGAGCCTCGGTGCTCG
This sequence comes from uncultured Gammaproteobacteria bacterium, assembly GCA_963739815.1. Lineage (GTDB taxonomy): Bacteria > Pseudomonadota > Gammaproteobacteria > Xanthomonadales > Rhodanobacteraceae > Rhodanobacter. Next base: position 1,320,740 of record CAVUBI010000001.1, on the reverse strand, counting down.
GGAACCTGGGCGACATTGACCTTCGGCATGGCTTGTTCCTCGCAGCGATGGGGAGGCGGCTTTCGATGAATCATTGTGCACCGGCCAGATCCTGGTTGCGCTGACCCGGTCGGCGATCGGTTTTTGAACGCCTACCGGGTTACAGTGGCGGTATCGTCGCTGATGTCATGCGGAGGTCGGTGAGATGATGCGTTGGCTGTGGCTGGTCTGTGTGGCGGTCCTTTGCACGCTGCCGGTGCAGGCGGCGTCTGCCGTCGAACCGGTGGTTGCCGGCCACACGGCGACCCATGGCATGGTGGCGCAGATCACGCTGGATGGCCCGATCGGCCCGGCCGCCGCGGAGTATTTCGACGATGCCTCGAAGCGTGCGGTGGCCGATGGCGCGGTGGCGATCGTGCTGCGGCTGGATACGCCCGGTGGGCTGGCCGACTCGATGCGGCAGATCATCACCAGCATGTTGTCCAGCGAGGTACCGGTGCTGGTGTATGTCGCTCCGGGCGGTGCGCGGGCGGCGTCGGCCGGCACGTACATCCTGTATGCCGGGCAGGTCGCCGCGATGGCGCCGGCCACTCACCTGGGCGCGGCAACGCCGGTGCAACTGGGTGGTGCCCGGCCGGTGCCGCTGCCGAAGGCGGGCGATCAGCCCGCGACAGCGGGTTCTGCCGCCAAGGACGAGCCGGCCGTCGGCGACGATGCCGAGTCGCACAAAGCCATGAACGATGCGATCGCCTATATCCGCTCGCTGGCGCAGTTGCGCGGGCGCAATGCGCAGTGGGCCGAACAGGCGGTGCGCGGTGCGGCCACGCTGACCGCCAGCGAGGCCGCGCAGCAGCATGTGATCGACTTCGTGGCGGCGGACGTGGCCGACCTGCTGGCCAAGGCGGACGGGCGCAAGGTGCAGGTACGCGACCGTGACGTCACGCTGCAGCTCAAGGGCGCGTCGGTGCACGAGTATGCGCCCGGTGCGCGCACGCGCTTCCTGGCGATCATCACCAATCCGACCATTGCCTACCTGCTGCTGCTGGGCGGCATCTTCGGCCTGGCGCTGGAGGCGATGCATCCCGGTGCCATGTTGCCGGGCATCGCCGGCGGCATCTGCCTGTTGGTGGGCCTGTATGCGCTGCAACTGTTGCCGGTGAATTACGCCGGGCTGGCCTTGATGGCGCTGGGTGTCGGTTTGCTGGTGGCCGAGGCGGTCAATCCCAGCGTGGGCGCGTTCGGCGCCGGCGGACTGGTGTCGTTCGTGGTGGGCTCGGTGATGCTGATGAATACCGGGGTGCCCGGTTATGGCGTCAATCTCGGCGTCATCGCCGGTATCGCGGCGTGCGCGGCGGGGTTGCTGGCGCTGATCGTGTGGCTGGTGTTCCGTTCGCGCCGCGCCCATCAGGTCACCGGCGATGCGGCGATGCAGATGGACATCGGTGAACTGCTGGAGCCGTTGGAAGCCGGCGGCCAGGCCTGGATGATGGTGCGCGGCGAGCGCTGGCGCGCGCGTTGCGATACCGCATTGCCGGCCGGTGCGCGGGTGCGCGTGGTGTCGCGGCAAGGGTTGCTGTTGCGGGTCGAGCCGGCATGACCCGGCGCGGCCATTTCATGAAAGGCAGGAGATGATCATGTTCGGATTCGTCGGTGTACTGATAATTCTTGGCGCGCTGCTGCTGTTCTCCGCGGTGAAGATCCTGCCGGAGTACCAGCGCGGAGTGATCCTGACCCTGGGCCGCTACACCGGCACCAAGGGCCCCGGACTGGTGCTGCTGGTGCCGTTCGTGCAGCGGATGATCCGGGTCGACCTGCGCGTGACGGTGATGGACGTGCCGCCGCAGGACGTGATCTCGCGTGACAACGTCTCGGTGCGCGTGAATGCGGTGGTCTATTTCCGGGTGGTGGAACCCGACAAGTCCGTGTTGCAGGTGGAGAACTTCCTGCAGGCGACCAGTCAGCTCGCGCAGACCCGGCTGCGCTCGGTGCTGGGCCAGCACGAGCTGGACGAGATCCTGTCGCAACGCGATTCGATCAACCACACCTTGCAGACCATCCTCGACGAGGCTACCGACCCGTGGGGCATCAAGGTCGCCAACGTGGAGATCAAGGACGTCGACCTCAACGAGACCATGGTGCGCGCGATCGCCCGCCAGGCCGAAGCCGAGCGCGAACGTCGCGCCAAGGTGATCCACGCCGAAGGCGAGATGCAGGCCGCCGAGAAGCTGCGCGATGCCGCCGCGATGCTGTCGCAGCAGCCGCAGGCGCTTGCAACTGCGCTACCTGCAGACGCTGGCCGACATGTCCAACAACGGCAAGTCCTCGACCATCGTGTTTCCGCTCCCGCTGGACCTGATCCGGCCGCTGATGGAGGCATTCCCGGCAAAGTCCGATCCGGCCTCGAACCGCTGAACTGGCGCAGCCGTTCAAAGCGGGTGAATAATGCCGCTCACCTCCTGCCAAGACGAGCGATCACCATGGATGCAGCACGTTCACCCGGAAGCCTGGTCTGCGTAGGCCTCGGCATGACCCTGGGCTCGCACCTCGGCCCGCTGGCGCGCAGCCATATCGAACAGGCGGACGTGGTGTTCGCCGGGCTCTCCGACGGCATCGTCGAGCTGTGGCTGAACAAGATGCATGCGGACGTGCGCAGCCTGCAGCCGTACTACCGCGAGGGCAAATCGCGCATGCAGACCTACCGTGAGATGGTCGAGGCCATCCTCACCGAGGTGCGCGCGGGCAAGCGGGTGTGCGGGGTGTTCTACGGCCATCCCGGCGTGTTCGCCTGGGCGCCGCACAAGTCGATCGAGGTAGCCCGCAGCGAGGGCTATCCCGCGCACATGGAGCCGGGCATTTCCGCCGAGGATTGCCTCTACGCGGACCTCGGCATCGACCCGGGCCGCTACGGCTGCCAGCATTTCGAGGCCAGCCAGCTGCTGTTCTACCAGCGGCGGATCGACCCGACCGCCTATCTGGTGCTGTGGCAAGTGGGCCTGGTGGGCGACCAGTCGCTGGCCCGCTTTTCGACGGGCCCCGCGTACAAGCAGGTGCTGGTCGACGTGCTGGCGCGCGACTACCCGCTCGATCACGAGATCACCATCTACCGCAGCGCCACCTTGCCGATCCAGCAGGCGCGTATCGAGCGGGTGAAGCTGCGCGACCTGCCGCAGGCGAAGGTCGAGATGGAGGATACGGTGGTGGTGCCTCCTGCAGGTCCTCTGCAGCCGAATGTGGAAATCCGCGCGCGTCTGGCTGAGCTGGACCGGGCGGAGGTCACAGCTCAGGTGGGCATTCTGTGAGCAGATAGACAAGTTGGCATGGGCGGCGTCTCTACGATGGTTTGGCGCGGGTTTGCGGTTGCCGGTAGCTCTTGGTGGTTCGTGTCGTCTGGCAACCGAGCGACCTGCGCAATTCCCAACTCATCATTACTTGGAGAGAGCGCCATGTCGAACATCATTGATTTTCTTGAAACCGTCGGGCAAAACGCCAGTCTGCGCTATGCTTCACCGGAGAAAATGCAGCACTTGCTGGCCGACAGCCAGGTGGATAACGAGCTGCAGGAGGCTGTGCTGGCCGGGGATCAACAGCGACTGTCGGAGTTGCTGAGGGCAAAAAATACCTGCTGCATGCTGATGTCGGGCCGAGTCAGCTGCCTGCTGATGTCCGGCATGAATGATGAGGATGAGATCCTTGGCGAGCGGTGTGCCTGAGGTATTGAGGGAGCATTCACAAGTACCCTGACTCGTTTGGGCGATGACCAACGTGTAGTCGGGTGTTCATTGCAAAGGCGGCCGTTTGTCGGATCGCTGATTCAACCCCAGCGCAGGGCTTGTGTCTTGCGCTGGGGGCAACAGGGGAAGCGGTTTTTGTAAAATGTGCCTGACCGATATTTCGGTTATTGCGGTAAACAGCCGGCACGGCAATAGCCAGACAGCCAATTATCAGGGAGAGGGGGAATGTCGGATGTCATCGATTTTCTTGAGCGGGCGGGGCAGGACGCGCTGCTGAGGCGTGCGTCGTACGTCGAAATGGAGCTTGCGTTGGCGAATGCGCAGATTGAGCCGGAGTCACGATCGGCGATTCTCGACCGGGATCCTTCGCGGCTGGAAGCATGGCTGGGGCGTGGGCCGTTACTGTGCATGCAGTTCCCTGGCAAGGAGGACGAAGAAGAGGGTGAAGAGGACGGTACTGAAGAAACCCCGTCACGGGAAGATGAGGAAATGGCATTAAAACCATGTTCCGCAGCACAGCGTCGGTAGTCTGACCGATGCTTGGATTGGGCAGGTTGCGCGTGGCGTTCTTCGCCATTTCGATCCCGCTCGCTTGCTTGCTGGCAGGCCCGCTCTCTGCGGCCGTGCCTGCGTCTGTAGACCCGGAGCAACTGCTCAGGCGAGCAGACACCATCAAGACATCGAACCATGCGGAGTTCGCGGAACTCCTGAAGCAGCTTGATGGTGATGCGAACAAACTGTCCGCGGAGCAGCAGTGGTACTTGCGTTTTCTCGATGCCTGGGAAGCAGCCTACAGTGGCGATTACGAGACCGCGACAACGTCGCTGAACGCCGTAATGGATCAATCGCCCAGCGCCACTCTGCGATTTCGCGCGGGCGCCACATTGGTCAACATGCTTGGCATCGGGCACCGCTACGAAGAAGCGTTCGCAAGACTGAGCCAGCTTCTCGATCAACTGCCGGAGGTTGACGATAAGGAGGCGCGCTTCCAGGGGCTGGCCGAAGCTGCGCAGTTGTACATTGAAGCCGGCCAGTATGATCTCGCCTTGAATTACTCGAATCAGTTGCTCGCTGAAAATTCGACGGGAGAATATGCCTGCAAAGGCAGATATCTGGTGCTCGATGCGCGTTATCGCAGCGGCAAGCTGCAAGATATCGCCCGGCAATTCCAGGAAGGTATCGATGTCTGCGTCGAAGTTGGTGGAGTCCTTTTCGCCAACGGGATCCGCGCAGACATGGCGAGGTTCGAGATCGAGCAGGGGCGCGCGGCGGCAGCCATCAACCTCTTGCAGAAGAACTACGCCGACGTCCTGGGCGCCAAGTACCAGAGTTTGATTTCACAGTTCGACGCACTGCTGGCAATGGCGTACTGGAAAAATGGTCAGGCTGCTCTGGCGGAGAAATTTGCTCACGACGCGATCAACAGCAGCATCAGGAACGAGTACACCGAATCCCTGACGACGGCCTACGAGCTGCTTTACCGGATCAAACTGCAGCAACGTGATTTTGCTGCCGCGCTTTCCTGGCACGAGAAGTACATGGCGGCCGACAAGGCCGACTTGAACGACGTCAGTACGAAGGCACTGGCGTACCAGGTTGTCAAACAGCAGGTGCAGGCAAAAAAGCTCGAAGTCGAGACGCTGGGCAAGCAGAACCAGATACTGCAGCTGCAGCAGGCGCTGGACAGGAAAGCTTCCGAGGCGAGCCGGCTGTACATCGCATTGCTGCTCAGTATGCTGGCCTTCATCGCCTTCTGGGCTTATCGCATCAAGCGCTCCCAGCTGCGTTTCATGCGGCAGGCGCGTCGTGACGGGCTTACGGACATATTCAATCGGCAGCATTTCGTCAGCTCGGCCGAGCAGCAGTTGCAATACTGCAAAAAGTCGGCGCGCCAGGCCTGTCTGGTGCTGATCGATCTGGATCACTTCAAGGTCGTCAACGACACCCACGGCCATGCGGTCGGCGATCGCGTGCTGAAGCGGGCCGTGGCGGCCTGCCAGGCGCACCTGCGTTCCTCCGATATCTTTGGTCGACTCGGTGGCGAAGAATTCGGCATCGTGCTGCCCGACTGCACGCTGGAGCAGGCGCTCAACCGGGCCGAACAGATCCGCGCGGCGATTGCCACGGCGGCCAGTGGAGAAGACTCGCCTGGCGTTCCGATCTCGGCGAGCTTCGGCGTGGCCACGATCGCCCGCTCGGGTTACGAGTTGCGGGACCTGCTGATCGATGCTGACGATGGCCTGTATCGGGCCAAGCGGGAAGGCCGCAACCGGGTCGGCGTGTGCGACGACACACAGCCGCGCCAACGGGTGGCCGGCGTGGCCGTCGATCGCGCATGAACCGGTCCCGTCGTTCGACACGTTCTCAACGTGACGCCGCACCCTGCGGTTTGGCCGACGGCGTATCCAGCTTGTCGAAGTTGAGGATGGCATTGAGCACCAGCGGGTAGCTGCCGATGGTTCCGCCGCGCCAGATCGGGTTGCTGGCGAACAGCAGCACATGGCCCTTGCCGTAGCGGGCGTCGACCACGGCGGCGCGCTCGGCCATTTCCTCACCGCCATCGAGCAGACCGGAGATCAGCAGGTTCTTCGCGTCGGCGTAGCGCAGGATCACCTGCGGCCGCTGACCCTCCGGGATCACCCAGGGGTTGTTGCGCATCTGTTCGGCATTCAGCGGCAATGCCTGCCACGGCTTGGCCTCGGGCAGGGCCGGTGCGGCGACGGAACTGCGGCCTTCCGGCGTGTCGCTGTCGTGCGGACCCCCGCGGCCGGTCGGACGCTGGAAGTCCTTCGCGTTCGGCAGGCCCTGATCGCCGGTGACCAGATGGGACACCTTGAACGACTGGCCCTCGGCGCTGTACAGCGCCAGCTCGTCGCGCTGGTAGCTGGCGGCGATCGGGCTGCGGCGGTCGACGAACTTCGCCTGCAGTACGCTGCCGACGACTTTCAGCTTGTCGTTGGGAGTGACGAATACGCCGGGCGCCAGGCCGACGTCGATGGCGAATTTCGCGGTGTCCTCGGCGGTGACCAGCAGTCCGCCGTCCTGCACGAACCGCTTGAGGTTGGCCAGGCCGTTGGCGCCGAGGCCGGGGCGCATGTCGTCGGTGGCGTCGATGCGGCCGAGGTTCGGAGTCAGTGCGGTGGTTTTCCAGGGCAGCGGATTGCCCCACATCGGCAAGCCGTCGATGATCCGCTGCGCGCTCGCGCTGCCGATCGGGGCGAACAGGATCACGTCGTACTTCGCGCGCAGATTGCCGCCCTTCGCCACGTCCTGGGTGCTGATGTAGTCGTATGGCACCTGCAGCTTGTCCAGCGCGATGCGCCACCAGCCTTCGGTCTGGGTGCTCAGCCAGGTATGCATCAGCGCGATGCGCGGCAGCTTCGCCGGCGCCACGTCGATCGCGGCCAGCCCGTGCGGCACGTCGACCGGCCCGGCGAGCAGGCTCATCGGCGCGTCGAGGATGGCGTTGTCGGTAACGCGTACCACCTCGACATCGAACAGATCGCCCATCGACCAGCCGGTGTCGTCGTAGGGATGCTGCTGCGGGTCTTTCGGCGACCAGTACTGGCGGTCGAGCAGGGTATCGACGATGCGCGAATACGGCTGGTCCATGCGCACCACGTAACTGCCCGCGGGGAAATCTGCGCGTGGCCGGCCTTGCCCTCGATTCTTTTCGGCAGCTTCACCGTGACCGGCGCGCTGGTGCGGCTGATCTCGGCGTGCTGCAGCTGCAGGACACGCAGCAACTGGGCGCGCGAGCCCGGGCGCTTGTCGTCGGCCGGAAATACGTAGGCGGCCGGGCCGGCCTGCTGCGGTTTTCCGATCGAGCGCTTGGCTTTCAAGTAGAAATTCTTCAGGAACTGCTGGCCATTGCCTGAAAAGTAATTCAGGGCGGTGAGCAGGCCGGTCTGCTGGTAATTGTTGTTGTTGCGCTGCGACCACAGCACGGTCGGCAGCGGCGGATTGGGCCGATACCAGGTGCGCTCGTATTCCGATGGCTCCAGGATCCGCTGCACAGTGTCGGCGCCGGCGTTGCCGTAGGTCTCGTACAGGCGGCTGATGCCGTTGTGCATGGCGGCGATGAACATCAGATAGCCCGGACTCCAGGTGTCGAAGTCGCCGTGGGTGAACACGCCTGGCATGCCGAGCTGGGTCATTTGCTGAACGTTGTCCCAGCCAAGTTGCTGCCATTCGCTGCTGAGGATCGGGTCAATCCACGCGTTGTACGGGCCATCGCCGACGGTGTTGTCGTACAGGAACGGCACCGATTCGTGCAGGTCGTGCAGCACCTGCGCGTGCCAGCCAACGAAGGTGTCGGCCACGTGGCGAGTGAGGTTGAGTGACATGCCCATCGCATCGCGGTTGTTGTCGTGCGCCACGTAGTGGCCCCAGTACACCAGCCGCGGGTAATTCTGGCCGGGATGGGCGAGGTGCCAGTTGTACAGATCGACCATGCGGTCGCGGCCATCCACCTCGACGATCGGGGTGATCAGGGTGATCACGCGTGAACGGATGTTGCGGATGTACGGCGCCTCGTCCACGGCGAGGCGATAGGCCAGTTCCATCAACGCGGTGGGCGAGCCGGTCTCGGTGGAATGGATCGCGCCGGTGATGTAGTAGACCGGAGTGGATTGGGCGATCAGCTGGTCGGCGCTGGCGTCGTCCAGCTTGAGGCTGCGCGGGTCGGCCAGCTTGGCCAGGCGCGCGTTGTTCGCATCGAGGTCGGCCAGCAGGTGCTCGTCGGCGATGGCCACCGCGATCATCTCGCGGCCTTCCTCGCTCTTGCCGATGGTGAAAACCTTCACGCGCGGGCTGGCCGCGGCCAGCTCACGGAAGTAGCGATGGACCTCGGCCGTGCGGGGCAGATAATCCGGCGCACCCGCGATGTGGCCCAGCACCTTCTCCGGCGTCGGCACGCTCGCGGAGGCGGGCAGGTAATTGGTCAGTACCGTGTTGAACGAAGGGTCGGTAGTGAACTTCAGGATCTGATCGGTATAGGCCTGGTCGATCGGCTGCTCCGGCGCGCGGGCGTAGTCGGTGGGGCTGTTCGCGCGGGCGGCATGGGCGGCGAGCGTGCCGAGCACCAGCAAGGTGCCCAGTGAGAACCGGATGGTCAGGCGCATGGTCAGCTTCCCCGAGGCCTGGTACGGCCGATCGCTGCACTTTGCCAGAGGCTGGACGGACGTGGATAGGCCATCAGTCAGGTAGGGATTTCCGGTGGGGCGGCCGCGCGTATCGATGGCAGGCCGGCCATGCCGGGCGGCACAGGTTCTTTTCCTCGGTTCGGGCGCACAATCGGCGGCACCCTACACTGCGGAGATGCGTCATGCGAAAGACGATGCTTGCTGTGCTGCTTGCCCTTGCGCTGCCTTCGGTCGCGCTGGCCCGGGATTCGAATCGGCATGACGGTGCGACCACCGCCGCGGTGCAGAAGGCGCTCGCCGATCCGGCCCGCGCGGCCGACAAGGCTGATGACGCCCGCCGCAAGGTGGCCGTGGTGATGACGTTTGCCGAGGTCAAGCCGGGTCAGAACGTGCTGGAACTGGCGCCTGGCAGCGGGTACTGGACCCGCGTATTCAGCGCTGTCGTGGGTCCGCAAGGCCATGTCTACACGGTATGGCCGAACGAGATGGCGAAGTTCGACACCGAAAGCCTGGCGAACTGGCAGAAGCTGGTGGCCACGCCGCACTACGCCAACGTCGGCCTGCTGCAGCAGCCAGCGGCGCAGTTGCGGGCGCCGGCGCCGGTGGACCTGGTGTTCACCTCGCAGAACTATCACGATTTCCACGATTCGTTCATGGGCCCGATGGACATCGCTGCGTTCAACCGGCAGGTTTTTGATGCACTCAAGCCCGGTGGCTTGTTCGTGGTGATCGACCATGCGGCTCCGGCTGGCTCCGGGCTGGCCGATACCGAGACCTTGCACCGCATCGACCCCGCCTCGGTGAAACAGGAGGTGGAAGCGGCCGGCTTCGTGTTCGACGGCGAAAGCGACGCGCTTCGCAATCCCGCCGATCCGCGCAACGCCAAGGTGTTCGACAAGTCGATACGCGGCCACACCGACCAGTTCATCTACCGCTTCCGCAAGCCGGCGAAATGAGCCGCGTCATGCGATTCGCTTGAGTTGCGGCAACGCTTCGCGGCACCATCGGATGTGCGCGCACATTCGCCGATAGCCGCAGGAGCACCGTGAATTCCGATGACCCCGCCGTACCGGTGACGGATCCCGACGATCCGCCACCGGTCCGCCCGCCCGAGCCGGACCCCGCCGATTGCTGCGGCGAGGGCTGCGTGCGCTGTATCTATGACGTCCATGAGGACGCGCTCGAGCGCTACCGGGCTGCACTGGCGGCATGGCGTGCCCGTCACCCCTGAGCCGCCCAATCTGAGGAAACACCATGTGGTTTGCCGTGACACGCGAGGTCAGCCCGGCCCTCGGCGATTGCGAACTGTCCTATGTCGAACGCGAGCCGATCGACGTGGCGCGCGCCGCCGCGCAACACCGCCAATACCGGCGGGCGCTCGAAACATTCGGTTGCCGCGTGTTGTCGCTGCCGGCCGCGGCCGGCTTTCCGGATTCGGTCTTCGTCGAGGACACGGCGATCGTGCTGGACGAGCTGGCGGTGCTGACGCGGCCCGGCGCAGCGTCCCGTCGTGGCGAGGTGGGCAGCATCGCCGATGCATTGCGTTGCCACCGGCCGCTGCTGGCGATCGAGGCCCCGGGCACGCTGGATGGCGGCGATGTGCTGCGGCTGGGCCGCTCCGTCTACGTGGGCGAGTCGGCGCGCAGCAATGCCGTGGGCATCGCGCAGTTGCGCGGGCTGCTGGCCCGGCACGGTTACGTCGTGCATGGCGTGCCGACCCACGGTTGCCTGCATCTGAAATCGGCCGTGACCCAGCTCGCCGACGACGTCGTGCTGCTGCAGCCGGCGTGGGTGGATCGTGAGCGGTTTGCCGCCTACCGCGTGATCGAGGTCGATCCGGCCGAGCCGCATGCCGCCAACGTGGTGCGCATCGGTAATGCCCTGCTGATGCCGGCCAGTTTCCCGCGCACGCGCCAACGCCTGCTCGATGCCGGTTTCCGGGTGAGCACCGTCGACGTTTCCGAATTGCAGAAGGCCGAAGGCGCGGTGACCTGTTGCAGCCTGGTGTTCCGCGCGGTGGGATAAGCCGTGGCCATCCGCTACCGGCTCGGTCGCCCCCAGGACGCGCCTGCGATCGGCCTATTGGCGCGCCGGGTGACGCGGCGCTGGATCCTGCCTGAGCAGCCGGCCAGCGCCGCCAGCGCACTTCTGCATGACATGAGCGCCGCGGCGATCCGGCACAAGATCCTGGCGGGTCAGCGGTTCCATCTGGCATGGCAGGATGGCGTTCGGCTGGTCGGCGTGGCGGCGATGCGTGACGAATCCCACTTGTTCCAGTTTTTTGTCAGCACGCGGCTGCACGGTCACGGCATCGCCCGCCAGCTGTGGCAACGCACGCTGCGCGATGCGCAGCAGCGTGCCGACACCCGTCATTTCACCCTGAACTCCTCGGCCATGGCGGTGCCGGTGTACCGGCATTTCGGCTTCGTGCCGAGCGGCCCGCTGAAGGTCAGCGACACCGGCCTGATCACCCAGCCGATGCACCTCGACCTGCCATGACGTCGCAGCGCCGGGGATTTGCGGGATGCCGATCACTATCCTCGGTGATGCGCGACGCGATGCCAGGAAGGGCATCCTGCGTCTGCGCCGTCGACCGGAAACATTAAACGTGAGCCAGCAGTTCGTGGCATTGTTCCGGAACATGTAGAGGCAGGCGTACGGCTTCCTGCGAGCATCCGTCAGTAGCATCGCCGCAGGCTGGCGTGAGCGCGGCAAACCCCAACTTGCCGTCACGCTCCGACCGGCCACGGCCGGTGAAGGGCTACACTGCGTTGACTTATTGATAGCTTCCAAGGAAACGCCATGACCGATGCCACGTATGCCAGCTCCATCCCCGTGTTCAAGCAGATGCTCGGCGCCCTCGATGCGATCCTGGCCAAGGTCGAGGCGCATGTGACGGAGAAGGCGATCGAGCCGGCCGCATACACGCAATCACGGTTATTTCCCGACATGTTTCCGCTGAGCAAGCAGGTGAAGATCGCCTGCGACTTCGCCCGCGGCGTATCGGCACGCCTGGCCGGCGCCGAGGTGCCGAAGTACGCCGACGACGAACAGACCCTGGCGGAATTGCGGGCGCTGATAGCGCGCTCGGTCGGGTTCATCGATGGCTTCAGCCCGGCGCAGTTCGAAGGCAGCGGGCAGCGCGAGATCGTCATCCGGCAAGGTACGCCGAAGGAACGCAGGTTCACCGGCCAGGCTTATCTGTTGAGCTATGGCCTGCCGCAGTTCTTTTTCCACGTCACCACGACCTACGCCTTGCTGCGGCATAACGGTATCGATATCGGCAAGCGCGATTACATGGGGCAGTACTGACCGGCAGGCTTGTCCGCGGGACGACGAATGCAGAAGGGCTGAGCGCATGAGCGATACCGACGCCGTTGCGGTCACCGGGAAGCGAACCCGCTTCACCCGCCTGCGCTGGCTGGTACACATCATGCGGCACCCTTCGGCCGTGCTGCTGGTGGTGCAACTGGTCGGCCTGCTGCTGTATCCGTTCATCGAACACACCCGTTCGGCGCGCGCGCTGTTCGGTGCGTTCGGCGTGCTGGTGCTGTGCCTGGCGATCGCGATGGTGCAGCGTACGCGCGGGCGGGTCTGGATCAGTGCCGCCATCGCGGTGCCGGCGGTGCTGCTCAATGTGCTGGACATGATCCTGGACGTGCCCGCGCTGAAACCGTGGTGGGCGGCGCTGGAGTCGCTGTTCTACTTCTACGCGGCCATTTGCCTGATCCGCTACATGTTGGCGGACCGCCGCGCCACCAGTGACGAGCTGTTCGCGGCGGGCGCCACGTTCACCCTGCTGGCCTGGGCGTTCACCTATCTGTTCGTGCTCTGCCAGGCCTTGCAGCCGGGCTGCTTTGCGGCGGCGGTGAATCCGGACGCACCACGCAGCTGGACCGAGCTGCTGTTCCTCAGCTTTGCCTTGATGTCCAGCACCGGCATCGGCGACGTCATTCCGATCACGGTGCATGCCCGTGCGGTGGCCAGCCTGGAGATGTTTGTCGGGGTGATGTACATCGCGCTGGTGGTGTCGCGGCTGATCGGGCTGACCTTGCTGCGTCGCGGCGACTAGCCGGGAACGGCTGCGATATGCAGATCAGTTCATGTGCCTTCGTGCATCGGGAAGGTGCGCCGAAGATCCTGCTGGCAGCGCAGCACCAATGGCGGCGCAAACAGCGCGGGCCAACCGGAGCCCAGGTCCAGATCCTTTGCCACCCGGTCGTATTCGCCCAACAACTGGGCCATGGCCAGATGGTCCGCCACGCTCAGGGCGTTGCCCAGCGCTGACGCCGACCGGCTCGCCGGATCCTGGCGCAGGGCCTCGATCACGCGCGGCGGCAATTCCCAATGCAGGGCGGCTTGCAGCGAGAGGCGCGCGGCCAGCCCGGCGCAACCGGAGAGGAAACCGGACGAGGGGGGCGTGGCGTTGGTCGGCGTCAGGGGAGCCAGCAGGCGCACCACGGCGCCGGTTCCGGTGTGGCGGATGATGCCGGCCAGGTAGGCCTCGAATGCATCGCAGCCGGTGGTCTTGCCAAGCCAGGCACAGGCGTGTGCGCAGCGCTCGGCGTGGTTCCACAGGAGCTCGCCGGCGGCATTGCCGAAAGCCCCGGCGTTGACTTGCAGGATCGGTTTCATCACGTATCGCGCAAGCACCCGGCGCAAGCCTTCCTGCCCCAGCACCACCACGGCCTGCTGCAGGCTGTTGATCGGCTGCGCGGCACGGTAGTACACGCTACCGGTGACCCGCATGATTTCCCCGACCATCTGCGGATCGCGGCCGATCAGCTTGGCCAGCTGGCCGCCGGCGGCCCTGTCGCTTTTCAACGTGCGCAACAGTTGCGGCAATACCATCGGCAGGCGTGGCAGGCTGCGGATGTCAAAGCGCTTGCTGAGCAGTTCCAGACGCTTGAGCGTGGCCAATTCGGCCGCACTGGGCTCGCTTGCGTCGCTGTTGGGGAGGCCGAAGACGAAACGGTGGAATCGTTGCTCCACTTCCTCCAGCGCCATCGCCGGCGGAGCGAAGGTCGCGGCGGGCGGCGAGCGGGCAGGCACCGCGACACCCGGCCGTACGCGGGTTGCCGATACCGTTGCCTTCCGATCGCGGAAGATGCGCCGCCACATATTCCCCATGCCTCGCGTTCCTCGCTGCTGCGCACTGACGCCTGAGTAGCCAGTACGGGTATCGGCAGGTGACGCGGAAAATTTAGGAGGGCGGAGGAAACCAGGTTGCCGGCGTTCGTGCGCGGGGCTGGGGGCATGGTCGCCTCGGCACCCACTGCCCCCGTTCCCGCTGCCATTTCACGGCGGGGAACTACTTGTTCTTTTTCTTCTCCTGCTTGGCGGCCCTCTTCTCCTTCATGGTCTTGGCCGGTTTCTTCTTCTCGGCCTTCTTCGAATCCATGCCCTTGCTCATGCTGTTCTCCGCGATGTAGGTAGATGATTGCGTGACGTGACGCGCAGGCAAGTCTAAGCCGTTCCGGGGGGCGCCGGGCAGGATGGTCAGATGCGGTCCTCGGGGGCCAGGTAACGCCATTGCCCTGGCGGCAGTTTCGAGAGCGGAATACGCCCCACGCGCAGGCACTTCATCGCCACCACGCTGAGGCCGACTGCGTTGCACATCGGCTCGATCTGGCTCGATGACATCCGCTTGAACGCGAAGCGCAGGCGCCGCTCGCTCTGCCAGCTGACCTTGATCGGGGGCATCGCATAGTTGTTGAAACTCAGGCCGTGGTTGAGCAGCGCCAGCCCGTTCTCCTTCAGCTCGCCGCCGACCTCGACCACGAACTCCTGCTCGATCCGGTCGATGTCGTCGATGAGCTTGCGGCTGACCCGCCAGTCCTGGGTGAATATCAACAGGCCGCTGGCATGCGTCGGCAGCGCCAGCGGTGCGGTCAGGCCGTGCATGTGCCGGTGCAGTGGCCGCACGCCGGAAGCGTCGTCGGCCGATCGCGTCGCCGGCGTGACCAGCGCACTGGCCGGGTTCGGGCCATCGCCGCTGTCGTAGCCGGCTGGTTTGTGCAGCACCAGGGTGACCGCCTCCAGCGGCGCCAGCCGCGCGGCGGGGTCGATCTCGACCGTCTGGGTCTCGACCATGAACTGCGGCTCTTCCACCACGACGCCGTCGACCCGCACCCAGCCGCCCTCGATGTACTGCTCGGCCTCGCGGCGCGAACACCGGGCCAGCGCGACGACGCGTTTGGCGAGGCGAAGAGGTTCGGTCATCGGGGCTGCCATGGAGCGAAGGTGGGCCATTGTAGGCCCCGCCGCGGCCATCGGGCCGTGGGCCCGGGCAGCGGTGGCAATCGACGCCGGATGCCCCCACATCGGGACGATCCGTTATGGCGAGAGTCCGACATGATCCCGTTTTCCATTCTCGACCTGGCGCCGGTCACTGAAGGCAGCGACGCGAGCCAGGCTTTCCGCAACACGCTGGATCTGGCCCGACTGGCCGAACGGCTCGGTTATCACCGTTACTGGCTGGCCGAGCATCACAACATGCCGGGCATCGCCAGCGCGGCGACGGCGGTGTTGATCGGGCATGTGGCCGGCGGCACCTCGACCATCCGTGTCGGCGCCGGCGGCATCATGTTGCCGAACCATGCGCCGCTGCAGGTGGCCGAGGCGTTCGGCACGCTGGCCTCGCTGTATCCGGGCCGGATCGATCTCGGCCTGGGCCGTGCGCCCGGCACCGACCAGCCCACCGCGAAGGCCCTGCGCCGCTATTTCGACAGCGCCGAAGCGTTCCCGCACGACGTGCTGGAGTTGCTCGGCTATTTCGAGCCGGCCGTACCCGGCCAGCAGGTGCGCGCCGTGCCCGGCGCTGGCCTGGACGTGCCGGTGTGGCTGCTCGGCTCCAGCCTGTTCAGCGCGAAACTGTCGGCGCAGCTCGGCCTGCCGTTTGCGTTCGCCTCGCACTTCGCGCCGGACGCGATGGACGAGGCGCTGGCGCTGTACCGCCGCGATTTCCGCCCTTCCGCACGATTGCAGCAGCCGTACGCGATGCTGGGGTTGAACGTGGTCGCCGCCGACAGCGACGCCGAGGCGCGGCGCCTGTTCACCACCCAGCAGCAGAGCTTCATCAGCCTGCGGCGTGGCCGGCCGGGCCTGATCCCGCCGCCGATCGACGATATCGAGTCGTACTGGACGCCGCCGGAGAAACTGATGGTGGAGCGTGCGCTGGCCTGCGCGGTAGTTGGCGCTGCCGGCTCGGTGCAGGACGGTATCGCGGCGTTCATCGCCAGGCACCGGCCGGACGAGTTGCTGCTCACCGCCAACGTGTTTGAACATGCGGCGCGGCGGCAGTCGTTCGAAATTGCCGCGGCGGTGCGCGAGCGGTTGCAGGCGGCATGAGCGGCAGCCACGGCCCCGGGTCGCCGATCGGCCATAATGGGCGTTGTTCTCCAATGCCGAAGCTCCCCCACGCATGAAAACCCCCAAGGGCCTGCAGGACCTGATCGACGAAGGCGTGATCGACCAGGTGCTGCGACCGCTGAAGAGCGGCAAGGAAGCGTCCGTCTACGTCGTGCGTTCGGGCGAGGATGTCCGTTGCGCGAAGGTCTACAAGGACATGGCGCAGCGCAGTTTCCAGGCGCGCGTGCAATACCAGGAAGGCCGCAAGGTGCGCGGCAGCCGGCAGGCGCGCGCGATGGGCAAGGCGACCCGGTTCGGCCGCAAGGAGGCCGAGGCGGCGTGGAAGAACGCCGAGGTCGACGCGCTGTACCAGCTCACCGCCGCCGGCGTGCGCGTGCCGAAACCCTACGGCTACTTCAACGGCGTGCTGGTGATGGAGCTGGTGACCGATGCGGACGGCTATTCGGCGCCGCGGCTGGGCGAGGTGGAACTGTCAGCCGACACCGCCCGCGAGTACCACCGCTTCCTGATGCAGCAGGTGGCGCGCATGTTGTGCGTGGGCCTGATCCACGGCGACTTGTCCGAGTACAACGTGCTGGTGGGGCCGGCCGGCCCGGTGATCATCGACCTGCCGCAGGTAGTCAGCGCTTCCGGCAACAACGCGGCGCGCACCATGTTGCGCCGTGACGTGGGCAACATCACCATCAGCCTGTCGCGCTTCGCGCCGGAGTTGCTGGACACCCACTACGGCGAGGAAATGTGGGCGCTGTTCGAGCTGGGTGAATTGCACCCGGACAGCGAACTCTCCGGCCAGTTCGAGTTCGACGAAAGCATTGCCGACGTGGACAGCGTGATGCAGTCGATCATCGATGCGCGCGAAGAAGCGATCATCCGCCAGCAAGGACGCGAAGCTGCGGCGCAGGAAGACTGAGCGATTCCCAGGTAGGTTGGGGTGAGCGCAGCGAACCCCAACAGCGACGGCAGGGCATGGATTGTTGGGGTTCGCTGCGCTCACCCCAACCTACGGGCCGCGCAAGCGATCAGGGTGTGCTGACGTCGATCAGCTCCACGTCGAACACCAGCGAAGCGTTCGGCGGGATGTCGCCGCCGGCACCGCGTTCGCCGTAGCCGAGCTCGGCGGGAATCAGCAAGGTGCGCTTGCCGCCGACCTTCATGCCCGCCACGCCCTGGTCCCAGCCATCGATGACCCGGCCAGCGCCCAGCGTAAAGTTGAACGGCGCGCCGTGGTCGCGTGAGCTGTCGAACTTGGCGCCGTGCTTGTCCTTCGCGTTTTCGTCGTAGAGCCAGCCGGTGTAGTGCACCAGCACATCCATGCCGGCCTTCGCTTCGGCGCCGGTGCCGATCTTCTGGTCGATCACGGTGAGTTTGTCCACGCTGCCGCTGGCGTGCGCCGCGGGCGGGGTGCTGCAGGCGGTGAGGGCAAAGACGGCGAGCAAAGGCAACAACCAGCGCATGGGTGACTCCGGGAAGGCATGGGATCGAGGATTATGCGGTAAACGCGATGACGCTAGGCGCTCAGCTCACCAGTTCCGCGGCGACCATCCGCTTGACCGGATCGACCGCCACCGCGTCGGTGTCGTTCATCAACTGCAACTGGCCGTCCTGGACCAATGCCTGCAGACGCATGCCACGCTGCAGCAGTCCGGTCAGCGCAGCCACGGTGGAGGCGGGGATGTCGAGCACGCTGAGGTTGCGGTTGCGGCCTAGCGCGGCGGCGTTCTTTTGCCACCAGATCTCTGCGGCGTTGCCGCCGTAGTTGAGTATCACGACTTGGCGCGAACGGCCGCAGGCCTTGCGGATGCGCGTCTCGTCGGGCAGGCCGACCTCGATCCACAACTCGATCTCGTCGGTATACGCCTTGCGCCACAGCGCCGGCTCGTCCTCGTCGCTGATGCCCTTGCCGAACTCCAGCCGGTCTTCGGCGTACAGCGCGAACGCGAGCAGTCGCACCATCAGGCGCTCTTCGGTTTCCGACGGGTGTCGCGCCAGAGTCAGCGCATGGGTGGCGTAGTAATGCCGGTCCATGTCGCTGATCTGCAGTTCGACTTTGTAGATGGTGGCGTTGAGGGCCATGGGCGTGCCTTTGAGACAACAAGCCGACCATTCTACGCGCTGACGATGATCGGAGCCCGGCCCGCGCTGGTCAGCGCACGGCACCAGGCTCCGGTCACGATGTTCAGCGGGCCTGCGGCGACGTCGCGATGTCCACCAGTTCCACCCGCCGGTTCTGCGTGCGGCCGGCTTCGCTGCGGTTGCTGGCCACCGGTGCCGCCATGCCGATACCGATGGGCGTCAGCCGTGCGCGATCGATCCCGTGTTGCGTAGTCAGCGCGGTGGCGATCGATTGCGCGCGCCGTGTCGACAGATCGCGGTTGTGCTCCATGCTGCCCTGCGCATCGGTGTGGCCGACCACCAGCACCTTCAGCCGCGGCTGCTGCTTGAGCAGGCTGGCGATCTGCTGCAGTTGCGCGGCGGAGTCGCTGCGCATGCTGTCCTTGTCGGTGTCGAACAGGATGCCGTAGATCGCCACGCGGCCTTCCCGGTCGAGCTTGCGCTGCAGGTCGCCCGCGTCCAGCACCACCATGCGCTGCTCCATCGGCTTCAGCTCGACCACGTCCATCTGGACCATCGCGCGATGGCGGTTGGGGCCGCCGCCGGACTTGTTGAAGACCACATAGACCGAGGCATACACGTCGCCCTCGGCGCGCTGCAGGCGCGAGGCGACATAGCGCTGCTCCTGCGGATAGTCGCCGAACAGCGAGTACAGCTCGCCGCCACTGGCCGCCAGGTTGAAATTGCGCCCGCCGCAAGCTTCGGCCGCGCACTCGAACAGCGGCTTGAAGCCGGCCGTCTGCAGTGCCTGTTCGATATTGCGGAACACTTCCAGCGTGGCGCGCGCGGCCGGTGCGCGGTAGCTGATGCGGGTGAACCGGCCTTCCAGCGGCAACGTCGACGACAGGTTTTTCTGCAGACCGCCATGCGTCCTGGCCGGTGCATTCAACAACGCGTGGCTGGCAAACGCGTGCTGCTCGTAGCGCACGATCTCGGCGTCCTGGTAGCGCGGCAGCAGCGGATGATCGGCACTGCCGCGGACATCGGCGGCGCCGGCCGTAGCGGTGCCCAGCAACAGCAGTGCGAACAACGTCATTCTGGTGAGGGTGGCGACGGGCATGATTCCTCCGGGTTCCTGTCCAGTGGCGGTTCCGGCGCCGGCTTGGCGCTCTCCCACAGGATAAACGCGAAAGCGCGCCAAAACGTGCCAGCACGATCTTCCGGGGCACGCACTCCGGGTAGACTCCGGCCAAGGGGGCTGCCGGAAGCGGCGGGCACAAGGGGACGGCATGGCGGAGATCACGCAGTTGCTGGCGCGGGCACGGAGCGGCGAGCCGGAACGGCTGGCCGAGGTGTTCGCGGTGTTGTATCCGGAGCTGCGCCGGCTGGCGCGTTCGCGGCTGGCCACGGCGGAAGCCACGCTGACGCCGACCGTGCTGGTGCATGAGGCGTTCCTGCGCCTGACCGGCAGCGGCAGCCTGAGCTTGAACGATCGCCAGCATTTCTTCGCCTGCGCGGCACGCGCGATGCGCTCGATCGTGGTCGACGCGGCCCGTCGCCGGCAGGCGCTCAAGCGCGGTGGCATGCAGGCCGACCTCACCCTGACCGACCGGCTGATGCCGCACATCGCCGCCGACGACGAGGTATTGGCGCTGGACGCGGCGCTGGAACTGCTGCGCGAGCACAGCCCCCGGCAGATGGAAGTGGTCGAGTTGCGCTACTTCGCCGGCTTCGGCTTCGCCGAGATCGCCGCGCTGCATGGCAGCTCCGAACGCACCGCCAAACGCGAATGGGAGCGTGCGCGGGCCTTCCTGTACGCGCAGCTCGAACCCGGCACGGCGCTGGCATCGCCATGACCATGCCCGCCTCGGAACGCGAACTCTGGGCGTGCGCCGATGCGTTGCTGGACCGCTTGCTGGATCTCGCCGAGGCCGATCGCGCCGCGACGCTGGCGGCGATGTCGCTGCCGCCCGAACTGCTCGATCGCGTGCAGCGCCTGTTGCGCGCGCATGCCTGCTCCGGTGCGCTGGAGCAACCGCTGCCGTGGGTCGCGGATGGCGAATCGGCGGGCGAGCGTGCGGCCGACGGCATGGTCGGCCGCACGCTCGGTGGCTGGGAACTGCAGCGCGAGCTCGGCCGCGGCGGCATGTCGGTGGTCTACCTGGCCTGCCGCGGCGAAGGCGCGCATCGTCAGCGCGCCGCCCTGAAGCTGCTGACTCTGGGCGCGCTGGCCGGCGACGGCCTGCGCCGTTTTCGCCACGAGCAGGCGATCCTGGCGCGGCTGAACCATCCGCACATCGCCCATCTGCACGAAGCCGGCGAAACCGCCGACGGCACGCCGTACCTGGTGATCGAGCTGGTCGAGGGCGAGCGCATCGACCAGTGGTGCGATGCGCGCCGCCTGTCGGTGCGCGAGCGCGTGGCGCTGGTGCTGGATGTGTGTGCGGCGCTGGCCTATGCGCATCGCAACCTGGTCGTGCACGCCGACCTGAAACCGTCCAACGTGCTGGTCGATGGCGAGGGCCACGTGCGGGTGGTGGATTTCGGCATCGGCCGCCTGCTCGACGAGGAACTGATCGAGGCCACCCAATCGCGGGCGCGCGCGCTGACGCCGCAGTACGCCGCGCCCGAGCAGTTGGCCGGCGCGCGCGCCACCACGGCGGCCGACGTGTTCGGCCTGGGTGCCTTGTTGTATCGGCTGTTGTGTGGCCGCCCGCCGCGGCCAGCAGGGCCCGGCAAGGCGATCACGGCGCCGTCGCGGGTGCCGGCTGAGGGCGATCAGGCGCAGCAGCGCCGTCGCGCGCGCAGCCTGACCGGCGACCTGGATACGGTATTGATGAAAGCGCTGGCCGAGGAACCGGAACGGCGCTATTCCTCGGTGGAGGCATTGGCGCACGACCTGCGTGCATGGTGCGAACGGCGCCCGGTCGCGGCGCGGCCACCCAGCGTGCGCTACTGGCTGGCGCGCTTCGTGGCCCGGCATCGTGCCGCGGTGGCCACGGCGGTGCTGGTGCTTGCGCTGCTCGCCGCCGGCACGGTGCAGGTGGTGATCCAGCGCAACCACGCGCAGGAGCAGGCGCGACGTGCGGTGATCGTGCGCGATTTCCTGTCCGGGGTGTTCCTCTCGGCCGAGGCTTCCAGCGGCAAGGTGCCTGATGCGCTCGACCTGCTGGGGCAGGGTTCCGCACGCGCGCGCAGCGAGCTGCTGCAGCGCGACCCGCGCGCGGCCGCCGACGTCCTGCTGATCACCGGCGGCGCGCGCATCGCGCTCAACGATTTCGATCGCGCGCAGCAGGATCTTGCACTGGCCCTGCGCACGCTGCAGGCGATCGATCCGCCGCCGGCATATGAACTTTCCCAAGTGCACCTGGAGTTCGGCCGGCTGCATCGGGTACGCGGGCCGCTGGATGTGTCGATCGCGCACTTCCGTCAGGCGCTGGACTGGGCGCGGCGGGCGCACGCGCCGGTCGCTGATCGCCTGTCGGCGGAACTCCTGCTGGCCGCCGCCTTGTCCAAGACCGACCAGCGCGACGATGCCCAGCAGCGCCTGCGCCAGCTGGCGACGGAAATTCCCGCCGCCGGACTGGCCAACACGCAGTTGCACATGGATGCGCTCAATGCGCTGTCGGCGAGTCTCGCCAGGAGTGCCCGTGCCGACGATCGCGCCCAGCGTCTCGAACTGCACGCACAGCGCCTGGAGGTGGCGCGCCAGCTGTATGGCGAGAACGATGGCGTCTACGCGTTTCACCTGGCCGATTCGGTGCCCAGTTATCGCAATGCCGGACAACTTGATCGCGCCGAGGCGCTGGCACGGCAGGCGCTGGCGATCACCGACCGCATCTACGACAAGCCGCACATGTATGCCGCGGTAGCCGCGTGCAACCTGGCCGCGGTGCTGCAGCAGCGTGGCGACCTGCACGGCGCGCTGTCCTGGTACGACCGCAACATCGCCATCGACGAGGCGCTGGATCGCAACGACGTGCATGCCGAATCGTGCCGTTACAACCGCGCCTACAGTCGTGCCGGCACCGGCGATTTCGAGGGCGCCCGCCGTGACCTGCAAGCTGATCGCGTCATGCTGGGAAAACTCGACAACGGCGCGGGCTACTGGTTGAGGAACTGCGGCATGGAGGCCTCGGTGCTGTTGCGCCAGGCACAGCCGGCGGCGGCGACCGCACTGCTGGACGTCTGCGCGGCGACGCATGCTTCCGATCCCGCCGTGGTTTCCGCCGAGTTCCTGCTTGCCCGTGCCGAGCTGGCGCATTTGCATGGCGATGCGGCCACCGCATCCGCGCTGCTGGCGGACCTGCGCGAACGCCAGCCGCCAAGTGCCGCCAGCCGCAGCTGGATGCGCGCGTGGATGCTGTCGCTGCTGCATGCATCGAGGATCGGCGATGCCGCCATGCTCGGGCGCCTGCGCGACGACTTGCGCGATTATTCCGGCGATCCCGTCCAGGGCCATTGCATGGCCGCCGCCACGCTCGCCACCGAGGCCTGCCTGGCCTTGCCCTAGGAGCGAGGGCGGCAGAAACCGTTCGGGCTGCAAAGCCCTCTGCGCGGTCCATTTTCCCGCCGCTTCTTGGCCCATAGAACCACTATGGGCCGGCGAATCGTCGAAAAACTGTCCTCGTGCAGAAGACTTTGACCAGCTTCGCTGTTGTAAAGCTCTTCGCCGCGAACGGTTTCTGCCGCCCTCGCTCCTGGGAGCGTGGCACTTTCTTTCCCGCTTTCGCGTTTGTCCTTCCGGGGAGCAGCACGGCGTGCTGCAGCGACCATACCGAAGGGCCATCCGGCCGGGAGAGAACAGCATGAACATGAAGTACAGGAACGCGCTGGCGGCAGCCTTGCTGCTGGCATTGTCGACCACCAGCACGGCATGGGCGGGGGACACCTGCGAACTGAGCGACGGCGCCCCTGGCACGGAATACAACGGTGGTGCCCACGCGGCGCCGAGCATGATATCGCTCGCCTGCGGCGAGAGCAGCTCCGCGGTCGAAGGTGGCGTGGCGATCGGCGGTGCGTCCTCGGCGTTGGGCGCCAACTCCACCGCGGTGGGGAGCTCGGCCACCGCTTTGGGCACCACGAGCAGCGCGTTCGGCTTTGGCAGCTACGCCCCCGGTGCGAACGGCACCGCCATCGGCTACAACGCCAGTGCTTACGAGGACGCCCTGGCGGTCGGCACCCGCAGCACCGCCAGGCAGAACGGCACGGCGCTGGGCAACGACAGCAAGGCCAATGCGGAAGGCGCCACGGCGGTCGGCTTGCTCAGCAGCGCGGCCGGCTACGACAGTACCGCCATGGGCTTGCGCAGCGACGCGCGTGCCGACGCCGCCACCGCCGTCGGCGCCCGCGCCGTCGGTGCGGGGGTGCAGGCCTCGAGCTATGGCTACGCCAGCCAGGGTATGGGCGACTACACCACCGCAATGGGTGCGCAATCGCGTGCCGAAGGCACCGGCAGCGTGGCCGTCGGCATGAGCGCGGTCACGGCCGGTGCCCAGGCAGTCGCCATCGGCCAGAACAGTTCGGCGACCGCGGACCGTTCGGTGGCGCTGGGCGTCCTGTCGGTGGCCGACCGGAGCAATACGGTCTCGGTGGGACGTGTCGGCGATGAGCGCCAGATCGTCAACGTCGCCGACGCCACGCAGGCCACCGACGCGATCAACCTGCGCCAGCTCGACGCGGCGATGGAGACCGCCGAAACCTATGCCGATGCCGGCGATGTGCGTGCCTTGTCGGCGGCACAGGCGTATACCGACCGGCAACTGGCCGCGCTGGGCATCGGCGAGGAGTTCAACCGCTTCCGTGGCGAGGTCAACGACCGCTTCGCCAGCCAGGACGGCCGTATCGACCGCATCGGCGCGCTCGGTGCGGCCATGGCCGGCATGGCATCCAGCGCCTCGGCGGTGAATGCCAGCAACACCCGCCTGGGCATGGCCGTCGGCAGCTATCGCGGCAGCGGTGCGGTGGCGATGGGTGTGCAGCACGCGTTCTCTTCGAAGGTGGCGGTGACCTTCGGCGCCGCGCTGGCCGGCCATGGCGACACCAGCGCCACGGTCGGCCTGGGCATCGGCCTGTAACAGGTCGCCGATGGCTGTCGCCGCTCCGCCGGGGGAGTGGCGCGTTGCACCAGGCGATGGTTGGCGCGGACCCCGCGCCAGCCACCTGATCCGGTGACGGATTAAACTGCCACGGGCATGCCCCAGCCCACGCCATCCTTCGTTCGCGACGCCCATGCCAGTACCGTGCATCTTCCGACTGGTGGATGGACGACGGCGCTCGATGCCCTGTGCGCGCAGTTCGCCGCCATCAGCCGCGAGCAATGGCTGGACCGCATCGCGCGAAAGCGCGTGCTGGACGGGCAGGGCGTCGCGATCACGCCGCAGACGCCGTACCACGCGGGCATGCGCATCCACTATTACCGCGAGGTCGCGGACGAGCCGGTGATTCCGTTCACCGAAACCGTGCTGCATGTCGACGAGCATCTGGTGGTGGCCGACAAGCCGCATTTCCTGCCGGTGACCCCGGCCGGCGGCTTCGTCGAGCAGACCCTGCTGCGCCGGTTGATGCACCGGCTGGACAATCCCGAGCTGGTGCCGTTGCACCGGATCGATCGCGCCACTGCCGGGCTGCTGCTGTTTTCGGCGAACCCGGCCAGCCGCGCGGCGTACCAGGCGCTGTTCCGCGAGCGCCGGATCGACAAGCGCTACGAGGCGCTGGCGCCTGCACTGCCGGATGCGTCGTTCCCGCTGCTGCGTCGCTCGCGCATCGTGGCGGGCGAACCGTTCTTCCGCATGCAGGAGGTCGATGGCGAGCCGAACACCGAGACGCGGATCGAGGTGACCGCGCGTGGCGCCGATGGCTGGCGCTATGCGCTGCATCCGGTTACAGGCCGCAAGCACCAACTGCGCGTGCACATGGCCGCGCTGGGTGCGCCGATCTGCGGCGATACGCTGTATCCGGTACTGACCGACAAGGCCGCCGATGATTACCGGCGGCCGTTGAAGCTGTTGGCGCGCAGCCTGGCCTTTGCCGACCCGCTGACCGGGAAGTCGCGCCGGTTCGAGAGTCGGATGGTGTTGTGAACGATGGCCGGATCGGCTCGGTTTTCCCGCACTGCGGTGAGCATGCGCGGCCATTCCACGTTATCTTCCACCGCTTCATCCAACCAGTCAGGGGACACCATTCGTGAGCGTACAGCCATTGTCCAGCGCGGCACCACGCACCGAGTTGACGATACGCGGCCTGATCATCGGCGTCGTGATCACCCTGGTGTTCACCGCCGCCAACGTGTTCTTCGGCCTCAAGGCCGGCCTCACTTTCGCCACCTCGATTCCGGCGGCGGTGATCTCGATGGCGATCCTGCGGGGGTTCAAGAACTCCACCATGCAGGAAAACAACATCGTGCAGACGGTCGCCTCGTCGGCTGGCACGCTGTCGGCGATCATCTTCGTGCTGCCCGGCCTGGTGATGATCGGCTGGTGGACCGGCTTCCCGTTCTGGGTGACGTTCGGCATCTGCGCCACCGGCGGCATCCTCGGCGTGATGTACACGATCCCGCTGCGCCGCGCGCTGGTGACCGATTCCGACCTGCCGTACCCGGAAGGCGTGGCCTGCGCCGAGGTGCTGAAGGTGGGCGGCGGCGACGACGCGGTCGCGGCCTCGGCCGAGAGCAGCAAGTCGGGCCTGCTGGCCGTCGCCGCCGGCACCATCGTCTCGGCGGTGTTCGCGGTGGTGGT
The DNA here is from genome assembly GCA_963739815.1 of uncultured Gammaproteobacteria bacterium. Taxonomy (GTDB): domain Bacteria; phylum Pseudomonadota; class Gammaproteobacteria; order Xanthomonadales; family Rhodanobacteraceae; genus Rhodanobacter. The sequence goes on along the minus strand of CAVUBI010000001.1, from coordinate 1,294,727 downwards.
CGCTACCAAGGTATTCGCCGGCAGCGTGGCGCAGTATTTCCACGTCGGCGACCGCGGCGGGGCCAGCGGTTATGACTTCAGCCTGTCGTTCGCACTGCTGGCGGTGGGCCACCTGGTCGGCCTGTGGGTCGGCCTGGCGATGCTGCTTGGTGCGCTGATCGCCTGGGGCTGGGCGGTGCCGCACTACACGATGCTGGCGGCAGCCACCGGCGCCGCCGCGGACGTGGCGCAGGCGGCATGGGGCACCAAGGTGCGCTTCATCGGCGCCGGCACGATCGGCGTGGCGGCGATCTGGACGCTGGCCAAGCTGGTCAAGCCGGTGATCAGCGGGCTCACCTCGGCGATGGCTTCCTCGCGGGCGCGCAAGTCCGGGCAGGGCGCGACCTTGCCGCGCACCGAACTCGACATGCCGATCGGCATCGTCGGCCTGATCAGCCTGTTGTGCCTGCTGCCGATCGGCTGGCTGCTGGGTGATTTCAGCATCGTCACCGGGCTCGGTGCGCACCTGTGGCTGCTGGTGGTCGGCGGCCTGGTCTTCGTGGTGATCATGGGCTTCCTGGTTTCCGCTGTGTGCGGCTACATGGCGGGCCTGATCGGTTCGTCCAACAGTCCGCTGTCCGGCGTGGGCATCCTGGTGGTGATCATCGCGGCGTTGCTGCTGCTGATGGCCGGCGTGAAGTCGGAGCTGTCCGGCGATGCCGGCAAGGGGCTGGTGGCGTTCGCGCTGTTCGCCACGTCCGTGGTGTTCGCGGTGGCCACCATCGCCAACAACAATCTGCAGGATCTGAAGACCGGCCAGCTGGTCGACGCCACGCCGTGGAAGCAGCAGGTGGCGCTGGTGATCGGCGTGCTGGTCGGTGCAGCGGTGATCCCACCGGTGCTGGATCTGCTGAACGAGGCCTATGGCTTTGCCGGCATGCCCGGGGTCGACCCGGCGCGTGCGTTGGCCGCACCGCAGGCGGGGCTGATCTCCGCGCTGGCGCAGGGCGTGATCCAGGGCAATATCGACTGGAGCCTGATCATTCTCGGCGGCGCGATCGGCGTGGCGCTGATCGTGCTGGATGCCGTCCTTGGACGCACCACCAAATCGGCTGCGCTGCCGCCGCTGGCGGTGGGTCTGGGCATCTACCTGCCGACCTCGACCACGCTGATGATCGTGGTCGGCGCGGTCGTCGGCTGGTATTTCGACAAGCGCGCCGAGCGTGGCGCGAAACCCGAGGCAACCAAACAGCTTGGCGTGCTGCTGGCCTCCGGCATGATCGTCGGCGAGAGCATCATCGGCGTGTTCATCGCGGCGATCGTGGTGTTCTCCGGCAAGGGCGCGCCGTTGGCGCTGGTCGGCGACGGCTTCGGCACGGCGGCGATCTGGATCGGCGGCATCGCCTTCGTCGCGGTCAATGTGGCGCTGTACCGCTGGGTGGCCCGGCTGGGGCGGACATCGGCCGCGGCGTAACCAGGTGATGTTCTCGCGGCAGGCTGCGGCGGCTCCGCCGCTTTTCCTGCCGCCGGGAAACCTCCCGCATGCGGATTTTACATCCGCTGGCGCAGCATCCCCGCCACGGTCGGGCGCGTCGCCCGGCCGCCACGACCGCGAGGAGATTCCCATGCTGGATTGGCTGCAATACCGCAAGGAACTGCTGGGCCGGATTGGCGAAATCGGCAAGCTCAGCCCGGATACGGTGAAGGGGTATCAGACCCTGACCGATGCCGGCCAGAAGACCGGCCACCTGGACGCCAAGACCCGCGAGTTGATCTCGCTGGCGGTGGCGGTGACCACGCGCTGCGACGGCTGCATCACGGTGCACGTGGGCGAGGCGCTGAAACACGGCGCGACCCGCGAGGAAATCGCCGAAGCACTGGGTGTAGCCGTGGCGATGAATGCCGGCGCGGCGCTGGTGTTTTCCGCCCGTGCGATGGATGCCGTCGTCGCCCACAGCGCCGGTTGAGTCCCGCCGGCGCGGATCCCGTCTGCCGCCACGTACAATGCCGCATCGTTTTTGATGGTCGGGAGATGACGTGACGGCTGCCGGAGTTTCCGCCGCCGCGCCGGATGCGGCGCTGGCGGCCCTGTTCGTGCCATTCGACACCGGCGAGTTGACGTTGCCGGCGGATGATCGCGTGCTGTTCCTGCGCGCGCGCGCCGGCGTGCGCCTGCGCGAGATGGCGCGGCCGGGCTGGCTGTGTGAGCAGGGCTTCATGCCGTTTGCCGACGAACTGGCGCGCAACGGGCTGCGCGTGGGCGAGCCGGTGGCGGACGAGACCTTTTCGCTGGTGCTGCTGCTGCCGCCGCGCCAGCGCGACGAAGCGCGCGCGCTGTTCGCCCGCGCGTTGCAGCATGTGGCCCCCGGTGGCGTCGTGCTGGCGGCGATGCCGAATGCCGAGGGCGCGAAGTCAGGTGAGGCGGATCTGGCAAAACTGGCCGGCGCCGTGCAGCACCAGTCCAAGCACAAATGCCGGGTGTTCTGGAGCTCGCCGGATACCAGTGTCATTGATCGGGCGCTGCTGGCCGACTGGCTGGCGCTGGATGCGCCACGCGAGATCGCCGATGGCTACGTCAGCCGCCCCGGCCTGTTCGCCTGGGACCGCATCGACCGGGCTTCGGCGCTGCTGGCAGAACACTTGCCGGCAGACCTGCACGGCCGCGTGGCCGATCTGGGCGCCGGCTACGGTTACCTGTCCACGCAACTGATCGCACGTTGCCCGCGAGTCGAGGCGATCGACCTGTACGAAGCCGAGGCGCGCGCGCTGGAGCCTGCGCGGATCAACCTGGCGCGGGCGAAGCATGCGTGCGGACGCGAGGTGGCCGTGGCGGTGCGCTGGCACGACGTCACGCGCGGCCTGGCGCAGCGCTACGACGCCATCGTCAGCAACCCGCCGTTCCACCAGGGACGCGCCGACCTGCCCGAACTGGGCCGCGCGTTCATCGTCAGCGCGGCCGAGGCGCTGGTGCCGGATGGCCGGTTGTTGATCGTGGCGAACCGGCATCTGCCGTACGAGGCCGTGCTGGCCTCGCGTTTTCATGAAGTGCGCGCGCGGGTCGTGCGGGAAGGGTTCAAGGTGATCGAGGCGGTCGGGGTGCGCGGATGAAATTGGTCAAGTTGATCGCGAACCTGGGCTACGGCAGCCGCAAGGACGTGACCCAGCTGTTCCGCTCCGGCCGCATCACCGATGCGGACGGCGAGGTGCTGTACGCCGACGACGTGGTGCCGTACGAGACCATCCGCGTCGACGACGAACCGCTCGATCCGCCGCCCGGCCTGGTGCTGATGCTGAACAAGCCGCTCGGCGTCACCTGTTCGCGCAAGGATCCCGGCCGCGTGGTCTACGACCTGCTGCCGCCGCGCTACAACGTGCGCTCGCCGGCGCTGTCCAGCGTGGGCCGGCTCGACCGCGACACCTCGGGGCTGTTGCTGTTCACCGACGACGGCGCGCTGCTGCACCGGATCATTTCGCCGAAGGCGCAGGTGACCAAGGTCTACGAGGCCACCCTGGCGCAGGACCTTCGCGGCGACGAAGGCGAGCTGTTCGCCAGCGGCACGCTGATGCTGGAGTCGGAAACCGAGCCGCTGGCGCCGGCCGCGCTTGAAGTGCTGGGTCCGCGGCATGCCCGGCTCAGCGTCACCGAAGGCCGCTACCACCAGGTGCGCCGCATGTTTGCCGCCACCGGCAACCACGTCGAGACCTTGCAGCGCATTTCCGTCGGCAAGCTCACCCTCGGCGACTTGCCGCTCGGCGAATGGCGCGCACTCGATGCCGACGAGGTCGCGCTGATTTTCAGCAATCCGTAATCACCATCCACGAATTTCGAGGGACCGTCGTGATGCGTTACTTGCTCGGTGCATGCGTTGGCGTGCTGATCTTTGTTGTGCAACCTGCCATCGCGAAAGAGAGCGCCGCACATTGCCCAAGACTGAATTTTGAACGCAGGCAAGTCATCCCGCTGCAGGATTTGGGGCGTTTGGCCGTGGATGCGCAGTCCACCGAAGGCGGCGCGGGAACTGTCGTATTCAGGTTTTTCGATGTGGAAGATCGCCCGAGCCGTGGTAGCGCACACGCGGCGGGGTTGGTCTATGCCCGGATGGGGGACTTGGGCGAAACGCCGGTGGGCGGCTACCTCTGGATGACGGGTGCCGCCGAGGTCGAAGCGGCAGGGTCGACCATTGAGGAGGGGTATGGCAAGACAGCATCCATGACGTTCACGATACGCCGGAACCCACTAGGTTGTCCGATAGCGTCATCCACGTTCACGTTGAAACCGGATGGGAGGTTTTACGTGGACGGGGCCCTGAACGGTACGGTCAGGTGAGTTGCTCAACTAAAGCATGTGCACTGCCGTGGGAATCTTCGCACCGAACCACTTGTGCCGTTCATCGCGACAGCTGGGGCTGCCCATCGCGAATTTGCGGCAGATGGTGGGGCGGTCTTCGTAGATGGTGCAGCCGAAGGTGTTCGGATCGACCGCGGCGCACCAGCCATCCTCGCCCTTGGCCAGGGTTTCCATGCCGTTTTCGTCGCGGGCGATCAGCCACGTCGGCACATGATCTTCGGGCATCAGCACGACGGTGAGGCGACAACATACGGCTTCGCAGGTCGTGCATTGCACGCTCGGGTCGACGCTTTCGGCGTAGGGATCGGGGGCGCTGGAGTAGGGGTTATTCACTCGTCAGCATGACAGCTTCGCCGCGCGTGAATGTGAATCTGCCGTTGCGTGCAGCGCGTCAGCCGGCGTCGTCGCGCCATAGTGCCTGCCAGCCTTCCGGGCCAAGCCGGCGCAGGGTTTCCATGTTGCGACGATAGATGCTGTCGGTGTCGCTCATCGAATCCATCGCGCGTTCGACGCTGGCTTCGCGCAGCAAATGCAGGGTGGGATAGGGCGAGCGGTTGCTGAGGTTCTCGACGTCGTCCGGCGCGGTGTCGGCGAACTGGTAGTGGGGATGGAAGCTGGCCACCTGCCATTCGCCCTCCAGCCCCAGCGTCTGCACGGCGGCGTCGGCCACGTCGAGGAAGTCGTTGTAGTCGAGGAAGTCGCCGAGCACGAACGGGTGGATCAGCAAGCCGGTCTCGCATTCGTCCGGCGTCATCGCGTTGAGCGACTGCAGTTCGCCGCACAGGTCGTCGAGCAGCGCGTCGGTGTCGCGCGCATGGCTGACCCGCAGGCGCAACTTGCCCTGCACATGCGGCGCGCGGGCGAACGGGCACAGGTTCAGCCCGATCACCGCGCGCTCCAGCCAGCGCGTGGTGGCGGCGAGGTAGGGTGCGTCCTCGGGCAGTGCGTCGGCGTTGAGGTTGGCGGGCGAGGCGTCGGTCATGCGGGTGTCCGTGGGTTGGCGCGCGGCGCCGACTATAGCGTCTGGCGGTTGCCGAGCCAGTATTTTTGCAGGCATGGGGGGCGGCCTTGCCCAGGCTTCGCGCGGGAGCGTTCGACGGGCGGATGCGGGAATCGACTTCGCAAACCTGATCTAATGGCGAATCCTGACGCGGGAATGCGCCGGCCCGAGCCGATCCTGCCGGATCGCCGGAAGCCGTGCCACCTGCCGCGGCAGGCGCCCCTTGAACAGGATTCGCCCGTGGATGGTTCGACCCTCATGACTTCGACTGCCTTGCACGGCGGGAGTCGCGAGCATGCCGACGTTGGTGGTTGCGTGGGCACCTCTGGCGCGGCGAAGGTGGCCCGCGAAGGTCGTCCGGATCCTGCTGCACGGGCAGTCGCCAAGCGTGACCGATCCCGCAACCCCATGGCAGTGCGCGGCCTCCGTCGGGAATCAGGCCGCGTGTATCTGATGGCGCCGGCGCGCTGGAAAGCCGGCGTCGAGTTGGCACGGCGCCACGCCCGCGCCCTGGCTGTTCCGCTACCGGCACCTGCGCAGTGGGTGCGTTCGCGCGTCGCGTCCGGGCGATCTGCCCGCGAGTGCACGGCGGCCGGCGGCGAAACGCTGGCTGCTGCCGCCCACGTGGCCGCTGGATGGGTTGCGTGCGATGACCGTCGCCGACCTGCGCCGGATCGTCGGTGCCCGGCTCTTGCCGTGGCTGCGGGCACACATGCTGTCGTGGCGGGGACGGATAGTTACGTATCGGCGCGGGTTGGCGGCAAGCGCCGCCCTGTGCGCCATCGCAGGCGTCGCCCTGGTGTCGCTGCGTATCGGTACGCATCCCGCCGCGGAATCCGTGCCGGCCGGAGCAACGGTAGCCATGCCGGCCAGGCCGGCAGCGGCCATGCATGCACCCTCCTTGCCGACCAGGTCGGTGTCAGCCGCTGTCGCGACGGCTCCGGCAGGCATGCCAACGATCTCGACGGTGGTCGGTTCCAGGCCGATCCAAGCTGATCGCGGGGTTTGGTCCGATGCCAGCACGATGGATCTGATGATGCCGATCGCGGAGCCCGATCTGGACATCCGCTCGCAGCACAGCCTGTGGTCGCAGATCGGCAAGACGTCCGGTGTCGATCCGCTGTTGTTGTACAGCATCGCCCTGGTGGAATCGAAGGCGTTGTATCCGGATGGCAAGGTCGCGCCCACGCCCTGGCTGTTCCGCGTCAACGATCACCTGGTGCGCGGGGACCGCCACGACGTGCAACTGGCGATGGCGGCGGCGAGTCAGTTCGGTGGGGCGGCGGTGCAGGACGTCGGCATCATGCAGGTCTACTACCCGATGCACCGCGATGCCGTGCGCGATCCGCTGACGCTGTTGAATCCGCACACCAACATCAGCGTGGCTGCGAAAATCCTGCGCGACGGCATGCGGCAGACGCCCGACCGGGTGCTTGGCGTGGGTTATTACCACAGTCACACACCGGCCCTCGCCAGGAATTACGGCACCGCTGTGCTGACCGTCTACCAGCGCCTGAAAGCGATCCATCGTCCGGTACACCGCGGGCAGGCCGTGGCGCGCTAGCCGTTGGGAGAAAGCGCGCCGCACGCCATGATCCGGCCTTGCATCGCGCCGATGGCGCCCGGATATAGGCTGCAGTCTCCCGAGGCACCCTGATGTTCGATCTTCGTTTCGACAATGCGTTCGTGCGCGAGCTGCCGGGCGATCCGGAGCAGGGCGCGCGGCTGCGCCAGGTCGATGGCGCGCTGTACTCGCGGGTCGACCCCACGCCGGTGGCGGCGCCGCGGCTGCTGGCGCATTCGGCCGAGATGGCGGCGACCGCTGGGTTTCAGCGCAGCGGACGTCGCCACGCCCGAGTTTGCCCAGGTGTTCGGCGGCAACGCCCTGCTCGACGGCATGCAGCCGTACGCGGCGAACTACGGCGGGCACCAGTTCGGCAACTGGGCCGGGCAGCTCGGCGACGGCCGCGCGATCTCGCTGGGCGAGGTCGATCAACGCCGCCGGCGAGCGCTGGGAGCTGCAGCTGAAGGGCGCCGGGCCGACGCCGTATTCGCGCAGCGCCGATGGCCGCGCGGTGCTGCGCTCGTCGGTGCGCGAGTTCCTGTGCAGCGAGGCGATGCATCACCTGGGCGTGCCGACCACGCGCGCGCTGTGCCTGGTCGCCACCGGCGAGCCGGTGGTGCGCGACATGTTCTACGACGGCCACGCCGCGCCGGAGCCGGGCGCGATCGTGTGCCGCGTCGCGCCGTCGTTCATCCGCTTCGGCAACTTCGAGCTGCCCGCCTCGCGCGGCGACATCGCGCTGCTGCGCCAGCTGGTCGACTTCACCATCCGCCGCGATTTCCCGGAACTCGACGGGGCAGGGCGAGGCGCTGTACGCGGCGTGGTTCGCCCAGGTGTGCGAGCGCACCGCCACGATGGTCGCGCACTGGATGCGCGTGGGTTTCGTGCACGGCGTGATGAACACCGACAACATGTCGATCCTCGGCCTCACCATCGACTACGGCCCGTACGGCTGGGTCGACAACTACGATCCGGACTGGACGCCCAACACCACCGACGCGCAGCGCCGCCGCTACCGCTTCGGCCAGCAGCCGCACGTGGCGTGGTGGAATCTCAGCCGCCTGGCCGGTGCGCTGGCGCCGCTGTTCGATGGCGTCGAGCCGCTGCAGGCCGGGCTGCAGCGCTACGCCGCCACCTATGCCGCCGCCGACCGCGCCAATATCGCCGCCAAGCTGGGCCTGGCCGAATGCCGCGACGACGACGTGGCGCTGATGCAGTCGCTGCAGGCGCTGATGCAGCAGGCCGAGATCGACATGACGCTGTTGTTCCGCGCGCTGGCCGAGGTCGATGTGCAGGCGCCCACGCTGGAACCGTTTGCGCGAAGCGTTCTACGACGAAGCGAAGCGACGCGAGGCCGAGCCGGCGCTCGACGACTGGCTGGCCCGCTACGCGGCGCGGCTGCGCCGACGATCCGTCGTCGCCGGCGCAGCGCCGCGAGCGGATGCGCGCTGGCGAACCCGCGCTACGTGCTGCGCAACTACCTGGCGCAGCAGGCGATCGATCGCGCGGAGCAGGGCGACCCCAGCGGCATCGCCGAGCTGCTCGAGGTGATGCGCCATCCCTACGACGACCAGCCCGGCCGCGAGGCATTTGCGCAGAAGCGCCCGGACTGGGCGCGGCACAAGGCCGGTTGCTCGATGCTGTCGTGCAGTTCCTGAGAAACACGAAGGCCGGCATGGCCGGCCCTCGCGTTACGGAACTGGTGCCCTCGAGACGATTCGAACGTCCGACCTGTCCCTTAGGAGGGGACCGCTCTATCCAACTGAGCTACGAGGGCAGCGGCGGGATTTTCGCATGGATCACGCCGTGGTGCGATTGTGCGGCTCCTCCCCGCGAGCCAAGGAAATCCACTTTTGGGACGAGCAGGAGCGCGAGCCACTCCCGCCACCCCTGCTAGAATGGGCAATTCCCGCTTTCCCTTCACGGTGCCGCAAGCGCCGCAAGTCCAGGAGACATCCATGTCCCATGCAATCCTCAGTGCGCTTGGCCTCGATGGCGAGCAGTCCGGCAGCTACCTCGGTCAGGGCGAGTGGTCGAAAACCACCGACGCCGGCGCACTGCAGCCGGTGAATCCGGCCACCGGCGACGTGCTCGGCACCGTGCATGCGTCCAGCGCCGCCGATTACGCGGTGATCGTCAAGCGCGCGCAGGAAGCGTTCAAGGTGTGGCGCACCACCCCGGCGCCGCGTCGCGGCGAAGCCGTGCGGTTGTGCGGCGAGGCGCTGCGCAAGCACAAGGATGCGCTCGGTTCGCTGGTCGCGCTGGAGATGGGCAAGATCAAGCCCGAGGGCGACGGCGAAGTGCAGGAGATGATCGACATCGCCGATTTCGCGGTGGGCCAGAGCCGCATGATGTACGGCGCCACGATGCACTCGGAGCGCCCGGGCCATCGCATGTATGACCAGTACCATCCGCTCGGCCTGGTCGGCATCATCAGCGCGTTCAACTTCCCGGTCGCGGTGTGGGCGTGGAACGCCATGCTGGCCACCATCGCCGGCGACATCTGCATCTGGAAGCCGTCGCCGAAGACGCCGCTGTCGGCGATTGCCACGATGAAGATCTGCAACGAGGCGCTGAAGGCGGGCGGCTTCCCCGACCTGTTCTTCCTGTTCAACGATGCCGGCAGCGACCTGGCGCAGGCCTTCGTCGACGACAAGCGCGTCGCCGCTGATCAGCTTCACCGGCTCGACCAAGGTCGGTCGCATGGTCGGCGAGCGCGTGGCGCAGCGCATGGGCCGCTCGCTGCTGGAGCTGGGCGGCAACAACGCGATCATCCTGGACGAGACGGCCGACCTGAAGCTGGCGATCCCGGGCATCGTGTTCGGCGCCGTCGGTACCGCCGGCCAGCGCTGCACCACCACGCGCCGGTTGTTCGTGCACGAGTCGATCTTCGACGGCGTGCTCGACACCCTGGTCAAGGCGTACCAGCAGGTCGAGGGCAAGATCGGTGATCCGACGCTCGCCACCACGCTGATGGGTCCGCTGAACAGCCAGGAAGCGGTGCAGGGCTTCCTCAGCGCCGTCGAGAAGGCCAAGGCCGCTGGCGGCAACGTGCGCACGGGCGGCAAGGCGCTGACCGAGCGCAAGGGCAACTTCGTGCTGCCGACCATCATCACCGGCATCGCGAACTCGCATGAAGTCGTGCAGACCGAGACGTTCGCGCCGATCCTCTACGTGATGCCGTTCAAGACGCTGGACGAGGCGATCGACATGCAGAACGACGTGCCGCAGGGCCTGTCCTCGTCGATCTTCACCAACAACCTGCGCTCGGCCGAGCAGTTCCTGTCGGCAGCCGGTTCGGACTGCGGCATCGCCAACGTCAACATCGGCACCAGCGGCGCGGAGATCGGTGGCGCGTTCGGCGGCGAGAAGGAGACCGGCGGCGGTCGCGAATCGGGTTCGGACGCATGGAAGGTCTACATGCGCCGCCAGACCAACACCATCAACTATTCGGACGCACTGCCGCTGGCGCAGGGCATCAAGTTCGAATTCTGATGAATGTGCCGGCCACGGGCGATCCCGTTCGCGGCCGGCAGCAGCATGAAGCAGACGGCGCTGTTCCACCTCTTGCATGAGTGAACGACCCGATGAGCTACCAGCCTTCCTATCGGCCGGGCACCACGACCAGTTCGCTGGCCGTGGTGAGCCTGGTTTTCGGCATCCTGTCCTGGTGCCTGCTGCCGTTCATCGGCGCGCTCGTGGCGATCATCTGCGGCCACCTGGCCCGCGGCGAAATCCGCCGCAGTCCATTGGACAACCGCGTCGAAGGTGACGGCATGGCGGTGGCCGGGCTGGTGCTCGGCTACGTGCAGCTGGCCTTGTGCGTGCTGGGCATTTTCCTGCTGATTGCGGTATTGATTTTCGGCTTTGCGTTCGCAGGCTGGCACTGACGCCCGCATGACGGCTGCTTTCGATTTCCGCGATTTTCGCGTCGTCGTCGCCGGCGGCAGCCGCGGCATCGGCCGCAGCATCGCGCTGGGTTTTGCGCAGGCCGGTGCGGCGGTATCGATCTGCGCACGCGGAGTCGCGGCGCTGGAAGAAACCCGTGAGGTGCTGTCCGCCCTGGGCCGCACGGTACACGCGCAATGTTGTGACCTGGCCGACGCGGCCGCGATCGACGCCTATGTCGCGAATGCCGCGGCGACGCTGGGCGGTATCGACGTGCTGGTCAACAACGCCAGCGGCTACGGTTTCGACGACAACGACGAAAGCTGGCTGGCCGGTTTCAACGTGGATCTGATGGCCGCCGTGCGGGCGTCACGCGCCGCCCTGCCGCACCTCAAGGCTTCGCCGCGCGGTTGCATCCTGCACACGAGTTCGATCGCCGCGTTCCGCCCGCGCGCCAACGGTGCGGCGTATGCGGCGGTGAAGGCGGCGCTCAGCCAGTACACCACGTCGCAGGCGCTGGCCCTGGCCGAGCACCGCATTCGCGTCAACGCGATCGCGCCCGGTTCGATCGCGTTTGCCGACGGCCTGTGGGAGCGCCGCCGGGTGGAACAGCCACAGCTCTACCAGGCGACCCTGGCGAAGATTCCGTTCGGCCGTTTCGGCACGCCGGAGGAAATCGCCCATGCCGCGTTGTTCCTTGCCTCGCCATTCGCGGGCTGGATCACCGGGCAGACCCTGGTCGTCGATGGCGGGCAGATGCTCAATGGTTGACCTGCATTCCACGATGCGCTTCAGCGATCGTGTCGATGACTACGTTCGCTACCGCCCGGACTACCCCGTCGCGTTGCTCGACTGGCTGCAGCGCGAGCAGGGCGTGGACCGCCACTGGCGCGTAGCCGACGTGGGTGCCGGCACCGGCATCTCGTCGAAGATGTTTCTGGACGCCGGGTACCGGGTCACCGCGGTAGAGCCGAATGCGCCGATGCGCGTCGCTGCCGAACGATGGTTGCGCGGGTACGCCGACTTCGCTGCCGTCGATGGTCGTGCCGACGCCACTGGGCTCGCCGACGCCAGCGTGGACCTGGTCACCGTGGCACAGGCATTCCACTGGTTCGACGAGGCCGCAGCACGCCGCGAGTTCGCGCGCATCCTGCGCCCGGGTGGACTGGCGGCGATCTGGTGGAATTCGCGCCGGCTCGCCGGCACCCGTTTCCTTGAAGGCTACGAGGCACTGCTGCTGGCGCATGGCACCGACTACACCAGCGTGGCCGAACGTTATGCCGACGACGCACGCATGCGCGGCTGGTTCGGCGCCGGCTTCCGCGGCAGCGCAAGTTTCCGGCACAGCCAGCGACTGGATTTCGAGGCGCTGCGCGGGCGGCTGATGTCCTCCTCGTATGCACCGCTGGCGGGCCACCCGCAGCACGAGCCGATGCTGCGCGCGCTGCGCGAACTGTTCGACAGCTGCGCCGAAGACGGCACGGTAAGCTTCGATTACGACACCCGCATCTTCGCGGGACAACTGGCCTGATCCATGTACGACATCCTGCGCCCGCTGCTGTTCAAGCTCGACGCCGAGAAGGCGCACGACCTCACCCTGTATGCGCTGGGCGTGGCGCAGCGCAGCGGCTTCGCGCACTGGATCGCCAAGCCGCCGGCCGACCTGCCGACCACGGTGTTCGGCATCACGTTCCCGAATCCGGTCGGGCTGGCCGCCGGCCTGGACAAGAATGCCGACCACCTCGATGCGCTGGACGCACTCGGCTTCGGCTTCATCGAGGTGGGCACGGTGACGCCGCTGCCGCAGCCGGGCAACGCCAAGCCACGCATGTTCCGCTTGCCGCAGCACGAGGCGATCATCAACCGGCTCGGCTTCAACAACGGCGGTGTCGACGCGCTGGTGCGCAACGTGCGGAAGTCCAGCTACCACGGCGTGCTCGGCATCAACATCGGCAAGAACAAGGACACGCCGAACGAGAAGGCCGTCAACGATTACCTCACCTGCCTGCACAAGGTCCACGAGCACGCCACCTACGTCACGGTGAACATCTCCTCGCCGAACACGGCCGGGTTGCGCGACCTGCAGCAGGAGGCCACGTTGTACAAGTTCATCTCGCTGCTGCGTGCGGCGCAGGAACGGCTGGGGTCGCAGGCATGGCCGGCGCAAGCCGATGCTGCTGAAGATCGCGCCGGATCTGGCCGAAGCGGAACTCGACGCGATCGCCGAGGTGCTGCTGCGCACCGGCATCGACGGCGTGATCTGCTCCAACACCACGATCGATCATGCCTCGGTAGCCGATGATCCGCGCGGCGGCGAAGCGGGCGGGTTGTCCGGCAAGCCGCTGTTCGCGCGCTCCACCGCGGTGCTCGCCGGGATGCACCGGCGCCTGCAGGGGCGCATTCCGCTGATCGGCGTGGGCGGCATCCTCGACGGCAGCGACGCGGCCGAGAAACTCGATGCCGGCGCCGCGCTGGTGCAGGTCTATTCGGGGCTGATCTATCGCGGGCCGCAGCTGGTCGCCGAATGCGTCAACGAAATCCGCCGCCAGCGCGAGGCGGCCACGGAAGAGGGCGGCTATGTTGTCTGAACGCACCGACATGGGCGGCTACACGCTTGTCGAGAACGCCTCGCTGGCGAACCGCAACACCTTGCGCGTCGACGCGCGGGCCACCCTGCTGGCGGAAATCCGCGATGCCAGCAAGCTGCCCGAACTGCTCGACTTTCCCGCGGTGCGCCACGGCCGCCTGCTGGTGCTGGGCGAGGGCAGCAACGTGCTGTTCACCGGCGATTTCGACGGCACTGTGCTGGCGATGGAAACCCGCGGCGTGCAGGTGGAAAGCGATGGCGACAGCGCCCGCATCGCGGTGGCCGCCGGTGAGCGCTGGGACGATTTCGTGCGCTGGACGCTGGGCCAGGGCTACGCCGGCCTGGAAAACCTGATCCTGATTCCTGGCACCGTCGGTGCGGCGCCGATCCAGAACATCGGCGCCTACGGCTGCGAAGTGGCCGAGTTCATCGAGAGTGTCGAGGCGTGGGACACCCGCGAGCGCCGCGTGGTGACGCTGGACCACGCCACCTGCGCGTTTGCCTATCGCGACTCGCTGTTCAAGCACGAGCCCGGCCGCTACATCGTCACCGCCGTGCGCTTCGTGCTGCCGCGCAGCCGTCCGCTGCGCACCGATTACGCCGGCATCAACGAGCAGCTGGCGCGGATGGGCGTGGACAAGCCCGCGCCGTTCCACGTCGCCGAAGCGGTGGTGCACCTGCGCACGAAGAAGCTGCCCGACCCGGCGGTGATCGGCAACGCCGGCAGTTTCTTCAAGAACCCGATCGTCGACGCCGCGCTGGCCGATGCGCTGAAGCGCGAGCATCCCGAGTTGCCGCGTGGCCGCAGCCCGACGGCCGCTGCAAGCTGTCTGCCGCCTGGATGATCGAGGCCGCCGGCTTCAAGGGTCTGCGCGAAGGCGACGCCGGCATCTCCAATCGGCATGCGCTGGTGCTGGTCAATCATGGCCACGCAACGGGGCCGCAATTGTGGGCGCTGGCGCAGAGGGTGATGCACGGTGTGCACGAGAAGTTCGGCGTGCAACTGGAGCCGGAGCCGGTGGTGATCGGCTCGCGCTGAGCTTCTTTGTAGGAGCGCACTCCTGTGCGCGATGCTCTTGCTCTTTCGGTCAATTCAAAGGCAAAGAGCTTTCGTCCTGCCTTCGGCAGGCCGAGTTACTTTCTCTTTGCGTGGCCAAAGAGAAAGTAACCAAAGAGAAAGGCCACCCCGCTTGGCGCCTTGCCGGGCTCCTGCCCGGCAAGGTCCGCGAGCCGAGGCTACGGGCTTTGTCGAGCGGGCATCCTGCCCTGACGCGAAAATGGCCGTTGCCATCCTTGGCGGCGCACCGCTGCGCGGCCTGTCGTCCCCGCCTCACCGCCGCACAGGGGCCCCGGTAGAGCAGCGGGCCATCGTGGCCCGCACTCGGTGAAGTGCTGAAGAGCAAAACCAAAACCAAAAGCCAAAGCCAAAGCCAAAGCCAAAGCCAAAGCCAAAGCCAAAGCCAAAGCCATGCTGCGGTCCGCCGTGACGTTGCTCTTTAGCTCTTGCCTCGGTTCTTCTGAAAAGTGCGGGCCAGGATGGCCCGCTGCTCTACCGGGGCCCCTGTGCGGCGGTGAGGGCCGGACGACAGGCCCGCAGGGGGATCGGCATGGATGCCGATCCTTTTTCGCCCGGACAGGATGCCCGGTCGAAAAGCCCGGCCACGGCCCTCACGGACTTGCCGGGCAGGAGGCCCGGCAAGCGCCAAGCGGGGTGGCCTTCTCTTTTGGTTACTTTTCTCTTGGCCACGCAAGAGAAAAGTGACTCGGTCGCCGAAGGCGATCGACCGCTCTGCACTTGAGCTTTTGCTTCAAAGTGAAAGCTCTGCACTTCATCGACAAAAAACCGCAAGCGTAGCTACGCGCGAGCCCGCTTCTCGATATTCGGCAAAAACACCGTGATCAACCCCATCAGCGGCAGGTAGGCGCACAGCCGGTAGACGTATTCGATGCCGTGCGTGTCGGCCAGCCGCCGAGCACGGCGGCGCCGATGCCGCCCATGCCGAAGGCGAAGCCGAAGAACAGTCCCGAGATCATGCCGACGCGGCCGGGGATCAGTTCCTGTGCATAGACCAGGATCGCCGAGAACGCCGAGGCCAGCACCAGGCCGATGATCACGGTCAGCACGCCGGTCCACATCAGGTTCACGTGCGGCAACAGCAGGGTGAACGGCGCGACGCCGAGGATGGATACCCAGATCACCCACTTGCGTCCGATCCGGTCGCCGACCGGGCCGCCGATCAGCGAGCCGGCGGCCACCGCGAACAGGAACACGAACAGGTGCACCTGCGCGCTCTGCACCGACACGCCGAACTTGTGGATCAGGTAGAAGGTGTAATAGCTGCTGAGGCTGGCCAGGTAGAAATACTTGGAGAAGATCAGCAGGCCGAGGATCAGCAGCGCACCGATGACCTGATGGCGTGACAACGCGAGTATCTCGAAACGTCCCGCCGCTGCCTTGCGACGGATCGCATGATGCCGGCTGTACCAGCGTCCCACCTGCAGCAGCACCACGATCGCCAGCAGCGCGGCCAGCGAAAACCACGCCACGCTGCCGCGCCCGTGCGGCACGATGATCCACGCCGCCAGCAGCGGCCCCAGCGACGAGCCGGTGTTGCCGCCGACCTGGAACAGCGATTGCGCCAGGCCATGGCGACCGCCGGAGGCCATGCGCGCCACCCGCGAGGACTCCGGGTGGAACACCGACGAGCCGGTGCCGACCAGCGCCGCGGCGAGCAGCAGCACCGGAAAGTTCGGCGCCGTCGCCAGCAGCAACAGGCCGCACAGGGTGAAGCCCATGCCGACCGGCAGCGAATACGGCATCGGGCGCCGATCCGTCACCATGCCCACCAGCGGCTGCAGCAAGGAGGCGGTGAGCTGGAAGGTCAGCGTGATCAGGCCGACCTGGGCGAAGCTGAGCTGGAAGTCGTTCTTCAGGATCGGGTAGATCGCCAGGATCAGCGACTGGATCATGTCGTTGAGCATGTGCGCGAAGCTGATGCCGCCGAGCACGGCGAACTGGGTGGGCTCGCTGGTTGGCGCGGTGTCGCTGGAGAGAGGGACGGCGGAAGGAGACAACGGTGCGCTATCGAGGCGGGTCTGCATGGTGGGGTTCGGATCGGCGAGACACGGCGTGGGATGCGCACCATAGGGCAAACGGTGGCAAATCCGCATGTGCCGGTGTCATTCCCGCGTAAAGAGTCTGTCGCAGAGTGGGCGGGCCCGGCGTGTGCCTGCGCGCTACCATGCAGGGACGCTGTATTCACCTTGCCGAGACCGGTGTACCCATGAGCAGCCACTCGATCCGCGAAAACTTGCCGACCGACGCCAGCGCGCCAGCCGCCAACGATGCCGCGCCATCGACGCCGGTCCCCGACCTTGCCGACAGCCGTTTGTACATCCATCGCGAGCTGTCGCAACTGCAGTTCAACATCCGCGTGCTGGATCAGGCGCTGGACGAACGCACGCCGTTGCTGGAGCGGCTGAAGTTCCTGCTGATCTTCTCGCGCAACATGGACGAGTTCTTCGAGATCCGCGTGGCCGGACTGAAGGGGCAGATCGCGCTGGATCACGAGATGATCGGCCCGGATGGCGTGGCGCCGAAACGGGCACTGGCCGAGATCAGCGACATCGCCCACCGGCAGATCGAACGGCAATACGCGATCCTCAACGAGCGCATCCTGCCGGAGCTGGTGGCGCACGGCATCCGCATCGTGCGTCGCTCGCAGTGGACGCACAAGCAGAAGCTGTGGGTGCGCCGCTACTTCCGCGAGGAGGTGGCGCCGCTGGTCACGCCGATCGGGCTCGATCCGACGCATCCGTTTCCGCTGCTGGTCAACAAGAGCCTGAACTTCATCGTGCGACTGGATGGCGTGGATGCGTTCGGCCGCGATTCCGGCCTGGCCATCGTGCCGGCGCCGCGCGTGCTGCCGCGGTTGATCGGCATGCCGTCGGAGATCTGCGAAGGCGGCGACAACTACGTGCTGCTGTCCTCGATCATCCACGCACATGCGGAAGAGCTGTTTCCTGGCATGGCACGTGCTCGGGCTGCTACCAGTTCCGGCTGACCCGCAACGCCGACCTCACGCTGGACCCCGAAGATGTCGAGGACCTGGCGCTGGCGTTGCGCGGCGAGCTGTACTCGCGCCGCTTCGGCGACGCGGTGCGGCTGGAAGTGGCCGACAACTGCCCGAAGGAGCTGACCGACCACCTGCTCAAGCAGTTCGGCCTCACCGAATCGGAACTGTACGAAGTGAACGGCCCGGTCAACCTGGCGCGGCTGTTCCGCATCGCCAATCACGTGAGCTACCCGCAGCTGCAATACCTGCCGTTCACGCCGGCGCTGCCGAAGGTGCTGCAGCATGCCGAAGACCTGTTCCAGGTGATCGGCAAGCAGGACGTGCTGCTGCTGCATCCGTACGAGTCGTTCGCGCCGGTGGTCGACCTGCTGCGCCAGGCGGCGAAGGACTCCGCAGGTGCTGGCGATCAAGCAGACGCTGTACCGCACCAACGCGAATTCGGAGATCGTCGACGCGCTGGTCGACGCCGCGCGCGCCGGCAAGGAAGTGACCGCGGTGGTCGAACTGCGCGCGCGCTTCGACGAGGAATCCAACCTCACGCTCGCCTCGCGCCTGCAGCAGGCCGGCGCGATGGTGATCTACGGCGTGGTCGGCATCAAGACGCACGCCAAGCTGATGCTGATCCAGCGCCGCGAAGGCAGCGAGCTGGTGCGCTATGCGCATCTCGGCACCGGCAATTACCACACCGGCAACGCCCGCCTGTACACCGACTACAGCCTGCTCACCTCCGACGAGGCGTTGTGCGAAGACGTGCACAAGCTGTTCAGCCAGCTCACCGGCATGGGCAAGGTGCTGCACATGAAGAAGCTGCTGCATGCGCCGTTCACGCTGAAGCAGACCCTGCTCGAACTGATTGCGCAGGAAGCCACCCACGCCAGCGCCGGCAAGCCCGCGCAAATCATCCTCAAGATCAACGCGCTGACCGAGCCGAAGGTGATCCGCGCGCTGTACAAGGCCAGCATCGCCGGCGTGCAGGTCGACCTGATCGTGCGCGGCATCTGCTGCCTGCGCCCCGGCGTCGCCGGCGTTTCCGAGAACATCCGCGTGCGCTCGATCATCGGCCGCTTCCTCGAACACAGCCGGGTCTACTGGTTTGCCAACGACGGCGACCCGCAGATATATCTGGCCAGCGCCGACCTGATGGAACGCAACCTCGACCGCCGCGTTGAAACCGCCTTCCCGATCGAGGGCAAGAAGCTGCAGCAGCGCATACGCCATACGCTCGAGCTGCACCTCAGCGACAACACCGGTGCCTCGCTGCTGCAATCCGACGGCGAATACCTGCACACCTCCCCGCGCGAAGGCGAACCCGCCCACAACGTGCAGATGGAGCTGCTGGAGAAACTGTGCGGGGCAGGCGCCGGCCGCGCGCACTGAGCCGCCGTCGTGACGTAGGGCAGGACTGCCCTCCGGCTCTGGCTCGTGGGGGAGCTGGTCGGAGCGCGGGGCTTTCCGCTCGGAGCCTGGGGCTTTCTGGTCGAAGCGCGAAGCTTTTCGCCCGGAGTGCTGGGCTTTTTGCCCGGAGCGCGAGGCTCGATTGATCGGAGCGTGAGGCTCTTTGGTCGGAGCGTGAAGCTTTTCGCCCGGAGCGCGGGGCTTTTCGCCCGGAGCGTGAGGCTCGACTGGTCGGAACGCGAAGCTTTTTGGTCGGAGCGTGGAGCTCCTTGATCGGCGCGCGGGGCTTTTTGCCCGGAGCGTGAAGTTTTTTGTTCGGAGTGTGAGGCCCGGCATCCGGCACGTCAGGCTACGAGCAGCGTCGGTCGGGGGGAAGGCCGATGGGCCTACTGGCTGGTGCAGCGGCCGTCCTGTTCGCGT
The DNA here is from genome assembly GCA_963739815.1 of uncultured Gammaproteobacteria bacterium. Taxonomy (GTDB): domain Bacteria; phylum Pseudomonadota; class Gammaproteobacteria; order Xanthomonadales; family Rhodanobacteraceae; genus Rhodanobacter. The sequence continues at coordinate 1,275,470 of CAVUBI010000001.1, read as the reverse complement.
GCGCGGCCCAGTGCTACCAGCATGTCGAGCAGTGGCGTCAGGCGTTTCCTCGGACCGCGGGCGCAGAAGCGGGCGGCCTGCGGCATTGCGTCTAGCCGAGGCGGCGCCAGGCGCACGCGCTGCCCGGAGTAGCGGCAACGTTCCTTCCAACAAAAAAGCCCCCGGTGACCGGGGGCTTTTCGTGAAACCCGTGGTGGAGCGGATGGGGATCGAACCCACGACCTCCACGATGCGAACGTGGCGCTCTCCCAGCTGAGCTACCGCCCCACGGAAGCCGCGAATGTTAGCAGTGTGCGTGGGGGTTCGCCAAGAGCAGATGCATGAAGCTCAGCCGGGCAGCAGCTCGGGCAGGCGGTCGTGCAGTACCTCGCGACGCCAGCCTTCGAGGAAATCGGGCCACTCGGCGGTGACCACGTATTCTTCCAGCACCTTGCGCGGGCACAACAGGCCGGACGGCAGGTCGAGTTCGCCGGCCAGGGTGTCGACCAGTTGCTTCATGTCGCCCAATGCCTTCTTCGCCGCGCCTTGCGGGTGGGCAGGAATGCTCGCGGTGGCCGCGATCTCCTCGGCATTGACGGCGGGCGCGAGCAGCTCGAACAGCTCGTTGCGCTGGGCCGAGCGCAGGGCGCGCTGGCCGCGGCTGCGCTGTTCGAGATCGCCGAGGCTGGCCGGCGGCTGTTGCGCCAGGCTCAGGGCCAGGGTGTCGTCGAGCAGCCACGGGCGCGGCACGTCGAGGCGGCGCGCGCTGCGGTCGCGCCACAGCAGCAGGCGGCGCAGCAGGGCCTGCTGTGCGGCCGGCCATTCGGCGGCGCCGCGCAGTGCGCGCTGCGGCTGCGGGTCGCCGTCACGGTGGCTGGCGCGGCGTTTCAGTCGCTCGCAGTCCTCCGCGTGCCAGGCGCTGCGATCACGCTGTTGCAGGCGTTCGGTGAGCTGTTCATGGATGGTTTTCAGGTACACCACGTCGAGCGTGGCGTAGCTGTATTGCGAAGCGGTGAGCGGGCGCTGCAGCCAGTCCGAGCGGGTTTCGCCCTTGTCCAGCTCCACCCCGACCAGCTCGGCGACCAGTGCGCGGTAGCTGATGCCCAGCCCCATGCCGACGAAGGCGGCGGCGATCTGGGTGTCGAACAGAACCTGCGGACCGTCCGGCAGCAACGGCGCCAGCGTTTCCAGGTCTTCGCTGGCGCTGTGCATGATGGTGATCGCTGGGCCGGAGCCAAGCCGCGGCTGCAGCGCATTGCCGATGTCGAACGCGAGCGGGTCGATCAGCGCGTAGCGACCGTTCCAGCCCAGTTGCAGCAGGGCCAGTTGCGGGTAGAACGTGTTGCGGCGCATGAACTCGGTGTCCAGGCCGACCGCGGCGTCGGCGGGCAGCGCGGCCAGCCAGGCCTGCAGCGCGTCGGGATGAGTGATCCAGTCGGCAGCGGTTTCGGGTAGTGACATCAGGACTCCTTGTGGATGCGCCGGCGTGGATTGCCCTGTCGGCGGTTTGTGCCTATGGTGGACAGCGCACGATAACAGGCCGTACCAAGGACGCCCATCTATGCCGAACAACGTGACCCTGCGCCGTCAGCGCACTCTTGGCGGGGCGCTCGGGGTGATCGTGCTGGGGTTCGCGCTGACGTATCACTTTTTCCCGCGGCTGTTCCATGTCGATCCGAGTCTGGCGCCGCAGCGTTCGATGTCGCTGGGTACGGCCGCGCCCGGCACCACGTTGCGGCCGGAGCGGGTGTCGGCGATCAACGAACTCAATGCCGGCCCGCCGCTGACGCTGGCACCGGCGGCAGTGATTGCCGCGCGCAGCGGCAAGAACGCCGAACCTGCCCGACAGCTGAGTGTGGATACGCCGGAGGTGCAGGCGCTGCTGGCGCGGGCGACCAAGGCGCTGCATGCCGGCCAGCTGGTCGGCGACGAGAACAGTGCCGCCGCGTTGTTCCAGCAAGTATTGAAGAACCAGCCGGACAGTCGCCGCGCGGTGCAGGGCATGTTCGACGTGCGTGCGCGGCTGGTGGCGGAGATCGACCAGGACATCGCGGTGGGGGACGCCGATGCGGCCGTGGATCTGCTCGACTGCCTTGCGCACGTTGCCGAATGCCGAGGAGGAAGTGGCGCAACTCGACGCGAGCCCTGAAGATCCTCGAGCAGGTGCGGCCGATGCTGGCCAAGGCCGCCGTATTGCTGCGCCAGGGCAAGGCCGATCAGCCGGCTGGCGGCAGCGCGCTGGACATGTATCACGAGGTGCAGGCGCTGGATCCGGACAATGCCGTGGCCGAGCAGGGCATTCTGCAGGTGCAGCGGGCGGTACTCGATCGCGCGCTGGCGGCTGTCGCGCAGAACGATTTTGCCGGCGCCGACAAGGCGCTCGCGGCGGCCCAGCTGATCCGCCCCGGTTCGCAGCAGATGCGCGACGTGCACCAGCGCGTCGACGAGCATGCGCGAGCAGCGCGCCAACGGCGTGCTGGCGCAGGCGCATTCGGCGCTGGATGCGGGCAATGTCGCGCTGGCCACGAAGCTGGCGGCGCAGGTGCGGGCGATTGCTCCGACCCTGGCGGCACTGTCGGCGTTCGACGAGCAGCTCACCAATGCCCGGCTATACGCCAACTACAAGCCCGGCCAGGTGTTCACCGACCGCTACGTCGACCTGCCGGGCAAGGCGCCGGCGATGGTGGTGGTTCCTACCGGCAGCTTCTCGATGGGCGTATCGGCCAGCGACGAAGGTGCGCTGGGTGCCGCACAGCCGCAGCACACCGTCAATATCGAGAAGGGGTTTGCGATGGCGCGCACGGCGGTGACCGTGGCCGAGTTCCGCGAATTCGTGCGTGCCAGCGGTTACGTGCCCGACTCGATCAAGCTGGGCGGCGCCAGCGTGTATGACGAGCGCAGCGGTGTCCTGCGCGATGACGCGGGTGCGACCTGGCAGGACGACTACGCCGGTCGCAAGGCCGACGACAACCTGCCGGTGGTGAACATCTCGTGGAACGATGCCGCGGCGTACGCCGAATGGCTCAGCCAGCGCACCGGCAAGGTCTACCGGCTGCCCAGCGAGGCCGAGTTCGAGTACGCGCTGCGCGGTGGCACCAGTACGCTGTACTGGTGGGGCGACGATGCACCCACCCGGTTGGTGGAAAACCTCACCGGTTCCAGCGATCGCTCGCGCAGCGGGCGACGCTGGAGCCACGCGTTCCGTGGTTACCGCGACGGCTACTGGGGGCCGGCACCCGTGATGAGCTTTGCCGCCAATCCGTTCGGCCTGTACGACATCAACGGCAACGTCTCGGAATGGGTGCTCGATTGCTGGCATGACAACTACATCCGCGCCCCGAACGACGGCAGCGCCTGGATCAACCCGGGTTGTCGTGCCCGCGTGGTACGCGGTGGTTCCTGGGGCAGCTCGCCCGACCAGGTCGACTCCGCCTATCGCCAGGGCGCCGACGGCGACGCGCGCAGCGGCCGGGTCGGCTTCCGCGTGGTGCGCCAGTTGTAGGCATGAAAAACCCCGCGCGAGGCGGGGTTTTTCGATACTGGTACCGGTGAGAGGACTCGAACCTCCACTGTGTCACCACAAGCGGATTTTGAGTCCGCCGCGTCTACCATTCCGCCACACCGGCATGTGAGCGGGGCATTATGCCGGGTTCAGTGGACGCGGTCGAGACCCAATTGGCGCACGTCGCGGCCGTACCAGCGGTCTTCCGGCAGCGGCTGGAAGACCGAGCAGCGGACCATCGGGCCGGAATAGATGTGCAGGCTGACGGTGACGGCGGTGTCGCTGGGGTTGCGGATGCTGTGGTATTCGTGCGGCGGGATCAGGCTGCCGGCCGAACCGGCGCCGGCCTGGATCGAGCCGACGGGCTGGAAGCAGTAGCGCTGTGCATCGTGTTCCAGCAACTCGTACTGCACGATTTCCAGCGCGCCGTTCCACACGCCTTCGACGCACCACATGCCGTCGTGGTCGTGGATCGGCGTGCCCTGGCCCGGGCCCCAGGTCATCGCCACCACGCAATAGCCGTGTTCTTCGCTGCGGTACAGCTCGCGGCGGGCGTAGTGCTCGGCGTTTGCCTCGAACACGCAGTCGGGCAGGGTCACCGCATTCTCGCGGATCAGCTTGCACAGGCTGTTGCGCAGGCTGTCGGTGAGTTCGTGGGTGGTCGGCTTGACCACGGCGGCGTCGATCGCGTCGATCAGGGTGCGGCTGCCGGGGAAATCCAGGGTAAGCATGATGGTCTCGGGTGGCGCGGGAGGCTGCCTAGCTTAGCAGCGCGGACGTCAGGCGGCCGCCAGTCGGTTCAGGAAGCCGCCGATCGCGCGGCTGTAATTGTCGATGTCGACCAGGAAGGCGTCGTGGCCCTGCGGCGAATCCAGCGCCACGAATTCCACCTCGGGCGCCGGCCGCTTGCAGGCCTTCGGCGATCTGTTCCTGCTGCTGCAGCGGGAACAGGATGTCGGTGCTGACGCCGATCACCATCGCCTGTTCGATGCGGATGCGCTTGAGCCCTTCGAGCACGCTGCCGTGGCCGTATTCGGCGATGTCGAACCAGTCGCTGGCGCGCGACAGGTAGAGGTAGCTGTTCGGGTCGAAGTTGCGCACGAAGCGCTTGGCGTGGCCTTCCAGATACGACTCGACCTGGAATTCGCGGCCGAACGGTTCGTCCTCGCGCTGCTCCGGATCGAGCCGGATGCGCGCGAAGCGGCCGTTCCATTCCATCGCCGAGCGATAGGTGATCACGCCGAGCTTGCGCGCGATGCTCATGCCGATGTCGGGGTAGCTGGCATCGTCGTAGCGGCCTTCGTTCCAGTGCGGGTCGAGCCGGATCGCCTCGCGCTGCAGCGAGCGGATCGCGATGGCGAACGGCTGCGCCTGCGGCGCGGTGTCCACGCTGATGTGCGCGCGCACGCTGTCCGGGTGCAGCAGCATGTAGGCCAGCGCGCTCATGCCGCCCATCGAGCAGCCGATCAGGCAGGCCAGCTGGTTGATGCCGAGGCTGCTGACGACGCCGTGCGCGGCGTTGGCGACGTCTTCCAGCGCCAGCTCGGGAAAGCTCAGACGGTAGGCTTCGCCGGTGGCCGGGTCGATCGACGCGGGGCAGGTCGAGCCCTTGTCGCTGCCCAGCGAGTTCACGCAGATCACGAACCAGCGCGTGGTGTCGATCGCCTTGCCGGGGCCGGCCATGTCTTCCCACCAGCCCGGCGTGGGATCTTCTTCGCACGAGGTCATGTGCGCGCTGGGCGACAGGCCGGTGAGCACCAGCACGGCGTTGTCGCGTGCGGCGTTCAGCGTGCCCCAGGTTTCGTAGGCGACGTGCGCGCCGTGCAATTCGCCGCCGCGCTTCATCGGGAACGGCGAGGGCAGGGCGAAATAGCGGCGCGCGTCGCCCATCGTCAATGCACCTTGTCGATGCTGATCTTGACCGGCGTCGTGCTGTCCACCGCGACCACGCCGGCATCGCCTTCCAGGTCGCCGGGCTGGGCGACCGGCTGGCCGCTGCGGCTGATCCGCGCACCGACGAAGACGCGCTGAACCGACGACAGCTTGAACGCCGGGGTCATCGCCATCGCATCGCTCAGGGTGACGGTGGTGGGCAGTCTGGCGGGGTCGAGTTTGGCCACGGCCAGCGGCATCGGTGGGCCCGCTCTGGGTCATGGCGGCGCGGGCGTAGACGAACAGTGCGTCGCCGGGGGCGAGTTTGTCCTTGAGTGCTGGCGCCAGCGCTACCTGCACCTGCAGCGAAGCACCTTGCGGGATGGGCGCCTCGGCGCTGCTCGCAGTGCCGGCGGGTGTGTCGCCGGCGCGGGCGTCGGCAACGGCGATCTGCTCGGCCACCGCCTTGGCGACCGGTCGAACCCGGTTCCAGCTGCGGCTGCAGCAGGCGCCAGGTGGCGGCAGCTTCGCGGTATTCGCCGCGCTGGAAGTTGCTGATGCCGAGCAGCCACAGGCCGCGCTGGCTGTCCGGATGCAGCTGCACGGCGCGCTTGAGCAGCTCCAGCGCGCGGCCCTCGATCAGGTGGTCGTCGCGCGGCCATCGAATCGTTCTCGGCCCAGCCGATCATCGCTTCGGCGTTGTTCGGGTCGAGCTTCAGCGCGTGGTCGTACGCATCGCGCGCGTCGGCCGGCTGGCGCAGCATGCTGCTGGTCTGGGCCAGCAGCATCCAGCCCTGCAGATCATTCGGCTGCTGCTGCAGGTGCGTGCGCAGTTCCGTGAGCGCCTGCTTGCATGCTGATCGGTGCGCTGGCCTGGGCAGTCACCCCGTTCAGTGCGGCGGGCGTGCCTACCAGCAGGTACAGCGCACCGGTGCCCAGCGGCAGGGCGAAGGCGATCAGCAGGGTCAAGCGCAAACACGCCGCGCGTGCGACCGGAGCGGCGGCCCTGGCGCAGCAGCGGCAGCAACAAGGCGGCCAGCGCCACAGCGACCATCACTGCGGCGGCGATCAAAAAAACGGTATTCACCAGTCGTCCCCGTTTCGGTCGACCCATTTCCGGTCGGCCTGTTATCGGCTGGCGCGTTGCCGGTCGTGCTGTCGGTGGCCGGCGGCGCCGCGGTTGCGGCGGCGGATCGCCAGCAGCACCACGCCGGCGCCGCCAAGCAGGATCAGCAGCGGGCCGAACCAGAGCAGCCAGGTGCCCGGCGTCAGCGGCGGGTCGTACAGCACGAATCTGGAATAGCGCGCGACCAGGTATTGCTTGATCTCCTCGTCGCTCTTGCCTTGCTGCATCATCTGGAAGATCTGGTTGCGCAGGTCGCGCGCGATCGGCGCGTTGGAATCGGCCAGCGTCTCGTTCTGGCACATCGGGCAACGCAACTGGTGGGTGAGCTGCTGGAAGCGCAACTCCTGCGCGTGGTCCTTGAACGGCATCGGCTCGATCGCCTGCGCGTGCGCGACGCCGGCAAACGTGAGCAACGCCACGAGCAGCATCGGCAGGAACAACCGCATCACGGCGCCTCCTTCAGCATCGCTGCGATCGCCGGTTTCAGTTCCTTCGCCATCACGTCGGGCGTGATCGGGCCGATGTGCTTGTAGCGGATCACGCCCTTCGCATCGATCAGGAAGCTTTCCGGCGCGCCGTACACGCCGAAGTCGATCGCGGTCTGGCCCGGCTCGTCGGCGATCAGCAGGTCGTACGGGTTGCCGTGTTGCGCCAGCCAGCCCTTGGCATCGTCCGGCGCGTCCTTGTAGTTGTAGCCGACCAGTTGCACGCCCAGGGTCGGGCCTTCGGCGGTCAGCACCGGATGTTCCACGCCGCATTCGATGCACCAGCTGGCGAACACGTTGAGCAGGTAGGGCTTGCCCAGCAGGTCGGCCTTGCTGACCATCTGCGTGGGTTCGTACAGCTTGGGCAGGTTGAACGCGGGCGCCGGCTTGTCCAGCAGCGGCGACGGGATCGCGTTCGGGTCGTGCTGGGTGTTCCACCAGATGCCGAAGCCGAACAGCGCCACCAGCAGCATGAAACCGATGAAAGGCAGCAGCCGGTTCATGCGCGCGTTTCCTGTGCCAGCAGCACGCCGGCAGCTGCGGCCTCGGCTTCCGCCTTGGCGGTGCGCTTGATGCGGAAGCGCTTGTCGGTGGCGCAGACCAAGCCGCCCAGCATCATCAGCAGGCCGCCGGCCCAGATCCAGCGGATGAACGGCTTGTAGTACAGGCGCAACGCCCAGGCGCCCTCGACGTTGTTCGCATCCATCGGTTCGCCCAGCGCCACGTACAGGTCGCGGGTGACGCCGGCGTCCACCGCGGATTCGGTCTGCACCTGGCCGCGCGGATAGGTGCGCTTCTGCGGGTGCATCACGGCGATCTGTCTTGTCGTCGCGGGTCACCGTGACCACGCCTTGGTCGGCGGTCCAGTTCGGGCCGGTGGCGTGGTGCACGCCGTCGAAGCGGAAGTCGTAGCTGCCGATGTGCTGCGTTTCGCCCGGCGCCATGCGCACGTCGCGGGTCACGCTGAGCGACTCGGACAACAGCACGCCGACCACGAACACCGCCACGCCCAGATGCGCCAGCAGCATGCCGGCCATCTCGGCCGGATAGCGCCGGCCGCGCGGCATTTCACGCCAGCGCTTGTAGGCATACAGCAGCACGCCGACCATGATCCACACGGCGGCCGCGACGCCGACGATCGCCTTCAGGTTGTCCGTCGACGAAGAAGGCCGCGATGATGGCGCAGGCCAGTGCAGCGATGACCACGCGCAGCAGCAGGCTCTTGAGCATCGGCGCATCGCCCTTGCCCCAGCGCAGGAACGGGCCGAACGGCAACAGCAGCACCACCGGCACCATCAGCAGCGGGAACAGGAAACCGAAGTAGGGCGGTCCGACCGAGATCCTGCCCAGGTTCAGCGCGTCGCCGATCAGCGGGAACAACGTGCCCAGCAGCACCATCGCCGCGGCCACCGCGAACATCAGGTTGCTGATCAGCAGCACGGTTTCGCGCGAGACCACCTGGAACGGCTTGCCGCCGAGCACCTTCGGCGCGCGCAGCGCGTACAGCAGCAGCGAGCCGCCGACCACGATGGTAAGGAAGGCCAGGATGAACACGCCGCGACGCGGATCGGAGGCGAACGCGTGCACCGAGGTGAGCACGCCCGAGCGCACCAGGAAGGTGCCGAGCAGGGACAGCGAGAACGCGAAGATCGACAGCAGGATCGTCCACGCGCGCAGCGAGCCGCGCTTCTCGGTCACCGCCTGCGCATGGATCAGCGCCGCGCCGACCAGCCACGGCATGAAGCTGGCGTTCTCCACCGGATCCCAGAACCACCAGCCGCCCCAGCCCAGTTCGGCGTACGCCCACCAGCTGCCGGCGACGATGCCGAAGGTGAGGAAGGCCCAGGCCACGTTGGTCCACGGCCGCGCCCAGCGCACCCAGGCCTGCTCCAGCTCGCCGCCGAGCAGGGCGGCGATCGAGAACGCGAACGCCACCGAGAAGCCGACGTAACCCATGTACAGCATCGGCGGATGGAAGGTCATGCCCGGATCCTGCAGCACCGGGTTGAGATCCGCGCCGTCGCCGGGCATCGGCAGCAGCCGCCCGAACGGATTCGAGGTGAAGATGATGAAGGCGAGGAAGCCCACCGCGATCAGGCCCATCACCGCGAGCACGCGCGAGGCGAACACCTCGGGCAGCTTCTGGCTGAAGGCGGCCAGCGCCACGGTCCAGACGTTGAGGATCAGGATCCACAGCAGCAGCGAACCCTCGTGCGCGCCCCATACCGCGGCGATGCGGTAATACCACGGCAGCGCGAGGTTCGAGTTGTCGGCCACGTACTGCACCGAGAAGTCGAAGCGCAGGAACGCCCAGGCCAGGATGCCGAACGCCAGCGCCACGAATACCGCCTGGCCGGCCGCCGCCGGGCGCGCCACCGCCATCAGTGCGCGATTGCCGCGCCACGCGCCGACCATCGGCAGGACGCTCTGCGCCAGCGCCAGCAGCAGGGCGAGGATCAGCGCGAGTTGGCCGAGTTCGGGGGTCATGACTGAGTGCCGGGAACGGGGAACAGGGAACGGGGAACGTTGTAGTGCGACGCAATTGACATGATTTTGCTCCGGACAGGCGATGGGCAAAGGGACGCAACGGGTTTACTCACCCCCTGTTCCCTGTTCCCCGTTCCCCGCTTCTTCGACCTGCTTGCCTTCGTGCGCCTTCGCCATGGCGTCCTTCAGTTCTTTCGGCATGTAGGTTTCGTCGTGCTTGGCCAGCACTTCGGTGGCGATGAAGCGGGCGTTGTCCATGTGCCCGGTGGCGATCACCGACTGGTTGTCGCGGAACAGGTCGGGCAGGATGCCGGTGTATTCCACCGGCATCGCGCCGCCGGCGTCGACCACGGTGAACGTGACCTTGAGCGAGTCGCCGGAACGCTGGATCGATCCGGCCTTGACCATGCCGCCGAGGCGGAAGGTCTTGTAGCTGGATGCTTCGCCGGACTGCACCTGGCTCGGGGTGAGCAGGTAGTTCATGTTGTTCTGCAGGGCGACCACGACCAGTACGGCGGCGATGGCGGCGGCGGCGAGAATCAGCAGCACGATGATGAGCCGGCGCTTGCGGGTGGGGTTCATGGGCATGGGATCAGGCAGCCGCGTTCAGGACGAAGGGGGAGTGGAAGTGGTCTTGCCGCTGGCGCGTTGCTGCCGGACATTCTGACGCGCCAGCCGCGCGCGAAGTTCCGCCAGCACGCGGCGCCTGCGCAGCCGTGGCGCGATGGTGTCGGCGATCAGCACGGCGAAGAACAGCGCGTACGCCGGCCACACATAGGCCGCGTAACCACCCATCGCGAGGAAGCTCTGCAGCGCGCTCATTGGTCGGCCTCGCTCTCGGCGATCTGGCGCACCCAGTCCTTGCCGCCTTCCAGATCCAGCAAATCGGTGCGTACGCGGCGGAACAGGCTGGCGATGTAATAGAGCTTGGTCGCCAGCATCATCGTCAGCAGCGGCCACAGCATGTCCCAGGACATCTTGGACTGGCCGAACACGTTGACCGTGCTGCCCTGGTGCAAGGTGTTCCACCAGTTCACCGAGAAATGCACGATCGGCACGTTGATGATGCCGATGATCGCCAGGAAGGCGGCGGCGCGTGCGCCCTGGCGGCGATCCTCGAACGCGTGGTACAGCCCGATCACGCCGAGGAACAGGAACAGCAGCACCAGCTCGGAAGTGAGCCGCGCATCCCAGGTCCACCAGGTGCCCCACATCGGCTTGCCCCACAGCGAGCCGGTGACCAGGGTGATGAAGGTGAACGCTGCGCCGATCGGCGCCGATTCCATCGCCACCACCTCGGCCAGCTTGATCCGCCATACCAGCGCGACGAACGAGGCCACGCCCATCACCGCGTAGATGAACATGCTCATCCATGCGCTGGGCACGTGGATGAAGATGATGCGGTAGGCGTCGCCCTGCTGGTAGTCGGCCGGCGCCAGTACCAGGCCGCCGTACAGGGCGACCACGCCCAGCAGCAGGGCCAGCGTCATCGCCCACGGCTGCAGCGTGCCGGCGAAGCGGTAGAACGTCGGCGGCGAGCTGAGCTTGTGCAACCAGAGCGGGATCCAGTTAGCCATAACCAGTTATGCGTCCAGGGCGATACGAAGGGCGGCCGCACAGGCCAGTGGCGCCAGTACCACGGCCAGCACCAGTGCGGCAGCGAGCCAGGCGATCGGCGCGAGCCATGGCAAGCCCTGCTGGGCGGCCGCGACGGCGCCGGCGGCGAAGATCACTGCTGGCACGCAAAGCGGCAGCAACATCAAGGCGAGCAGCATACCAGAGCGCCGGGTGCCGGCCGTCAGCGCGACCAGCACCGCACCCAGCAGGCTGAGCAGCGGCGTGGCCAGCAACAGCGCCAGCAGCAGCACCGGAATCACGGCGCCGGGCAGGTGCAGCATCGCGGCCATCAGCGGCGCGATCACGATCAGCGGCAGCGCGGTGGTGATCCAGTGGGCGAGGATCTTCATGCCCAGCATCAAGGCCAGCGGTTGCGGCGCCAGCACCAGCTGTTCCAGCGAGCCATCCTCGATGTCGCTGGAGAACATCGCATCCAGCGCCAGCAGCATGGCCAGCAGCACGGTGACCAGCACCACGCCACCGGCGATCCGCTGCAGCAAGGTGTCTTCGGGGCCGAGCGCGAACGGGAACAGCATGGTCACGATCAGCGCGTACAGCACCGGCATCGCGATGTCGCCGCGCCGGCGCCAGGCAAGCGTAAGGTCGCGCCGCAGCATCGCGCTGCAGGCGCTGGCGAGGCCGGGGCGGTGGCTATCCATGCATGCGGATCCGTCGCGGCTCGCCCCCGTGGAAACTCACCGTGCCGTGGCTGGTGACCATCGCCGCGCCGCCGGCGTCGGTATGCCGCTCCAGCAGTTCGTTCACCAGGGCGATGCCGATCCGGTCCAGGTTCGCGTAAGGCTCGTCGAGCAACCACAGCGTTGCCGGCAGCAACACCAGGCGGGCGAGCGCAGCACGTTTCTTCTGGCCCGCCGACAGTCGGCGCACCGGCTCGTCCTCGTAGCCACGCAGGCCAATCTGCGCGAGCACGGAGGCCACACTCAATTCTTTGCGCGTGCCATGCAGGCCGGCAGCAATGTGCAGGTTCTCGCGAGGACTGAGATCGGCCTTCAGGCCGAGCTGGTGACCGAGGAACAGAATCTCGCCAGCGCAACGGTCGCGCTGCAACGGTTCGCCGCGCCAGTGCAGATCGCCCGCGCTGATATGCAGCAGGCCAGCCAGCATGCGCAGCAGCGTGGTCTTGCCGCTGCCGTTGTCGCCTTCGACCAGGGCCAGCTCGCCCGTGCGCAGCTGGAAATCCAGCGGTGCGAACACCGGTTCGTCCTGGCGATGGAAGCTCAAGGCACGCGCTTCGAGCAGGGGCATGGCGGTGTTGGCGACGGTCATTGCCTTGATTGTCCGCAATGCCGATGGCGCTTGTCCATGCGGCGTGCTGCCGCTGAACCACGAACGGGCTCTCAATCGAGCAGGCGCAAAAGGGCGATGCCATCGGCCTGGCCTTGTACGTAGGCCAGTTGCGCGTGTTTTCTGGCCAGCATGTCCAGCCTGTCGACGTCCACGCCTGTCACAAACAGGCTGGGCTCGATCCAGCCCGTGCTGCCGACCCCGATGGCCGGGTAGACGGTGGCCCCGGGCTGGCTTTGCAACGCGGTGAGCAACTCGCTCTGCGCGGCCAGGTTCTCCGCGGGTGGGCGCCGGCGTGCCTGCGGATTCCAGGCGGTGATGAAAGCCCATGGGCGCGAACCGACCACGGACACGAGCTCGCCAGGCAGCGGCAGGTCGACGCGTATCGTCGCCCAGGTCACCGTGTCCAGATTGACGTGGTAGGCCGTGGCGCGGAATGCCTCGAGCAGAAACTCATCCATGACGCAGTGCCGGCAAGGGCGGCAGGCGGGACTGGAGCAGCCGTGCCGCCGCATCGAGATCGACATCGGCGACTCGCGGCGTGTCGCGCAGCAACTGTTCCAGCAATGCGTCCTGTGCGCGGCCACGCTCCAGCGCATAGGCGTACGGCACATGGGTGAACGTGACCATGCGATAGCGCGCCATGTAGTGCTGCGGAGTGCGGGCGGCGAGCAGGGCACCCAGTTCGCGCTTGGCCAGGTAGTGCGGGTCGGCCACCGAATCGCGCATCTCCACATAGTTCTCCAGCGCCATCGTGGCGATCGCGTCGGCGTTCGGCTGGCGCACGCGCTGGAATTCGGCGAACACCTCGGCGCTGTCGTCCGGCGACCCGGCCAGCAGGTTCGCCAGCACCACGGTGTCCTCGAAACCGCAGTTCATGCCCTGGCCGTGGAACGGCACGATCGCGTGCGCGGCATCGCCGATCAGCAGTGCGCGGCCGTCCAGATGCCAGCGCTCAAGGTACAGCGTGGACAGCGTGCCCACCGGGTGACTGTCGAAGTCCTGGTTGAAGCGCGGGATCAGCGGCAGCAGGCCCGGAAACTGTTCGCTGAAGAATGCTGCCGCGGCCGTCGCATCGGGCAGGGTAGCGAAACTTGGTGCCGCACCTTGCGCCCGGCAGGAACAGGGTGACGGTGAAGCTGCCTTCGGTATTCGGCAGTGCGATGCACATGTAGCCGCCGCGCGGCCAGATGTGCAGCGCGTTCGGCTCCAGCGCGAACTGGTCGCGGCCGCCGCTGAGCTGCAGCACGGCGGCTGGCAGCTCGGCGGCCGGTGGAATCTCCAGTTCCTTGTAGCCGTGGCCAAGCGACTCGATGCGCTCGCCCAGCGGGCTGTGCGCATTCATCGCCGCGCGCACCGCCGAGCCTGCGCCATCGGCGCCGATCAACAGGCCGACCGGCAACTCGCGTTCCACGCCGGCTGCATCGGCCAGCCGGATGCGGCGGGCGCCGAAGTCGGCACTCACCAGCGCTTGTCCGAAATGGAACTGCACGCCAGCCGCCTCGGCCGTATCCAGCAGCAGCATGTTCAACGCACCGCGCGAGACCGACCAGATCACCTCGCTGTCGTCCACGCCGTAGCGCTGCAAGGCCGCTGTTGCCGTCGCGGTCGTGCACCATGCGCCCGCGCATCATCACCGCGCGCTGCAATACTTCGTCGGCCAGACCCGACGTGCGCAACGCCTGCAGCCCGCGTTCGGCCAGGGCCAGATTGATCGAACGACCGCCCAGAAATCCGGCCAGGCGCGGATCCGGCCGCTTCTCGAACACCTCGACCGCAAAGCCGCGTTGCGCCAGCTGCTGCGCCAGCAGCGCGCCGACCAGACCGCCGCCGATGAGGGTGATGGGTTGCTGCGCCATGCTGCGATCCTTGGAGGGAATCCGCCCACTGTTCCGCAAGCGGTGCACGACTGCAATCCCGCGCGTTGCCCCGGTGACTCAGAAGCTCATGAAATAGCCGCCGTTCACCGGCAGGTTGGCGCCGGTGAGGTAGCCGGCGTCGTCGGCGGTGAGGAAGGCCACCGCGCGAGCGATGTCGCCGGGCGAGCCGAGCCGGCCGACCGGAATGCCGGCGATGATCTGCGCGCGGATATCGTCCGGCACGGCGGCGACCATCGGGGTGTCGCAGTAGCCCGGGGAAACGGTGTTGACGGTGACGCCCTTGCGCGCAGTCTCGCGCGCCAGCGCCATGCTGAAGCCGTGCACGCCCGCCTTGGCGGCGGAATAGTTGGTCTGGCCGAACTGGCCGGTCTGGCCGTTCACCGAGCTGATGTTGACGATGCGGCCGAAGCCCCTCGCCGTCATGCCCTCGAGCACGTTGCGGCACATGTTGAACACGCCGTCCAGGTTCACCCGCATCAACTCATGCCATTGCTGCGGCGTCATCTTGCGCAGGCTGGCGTCGCGGGTGATGCCGGCGGCGTTGACCAGGATGTCGACGCGGCCGTGCTGCTGCTTCGATGCGACCGATCAGTTGCTGGCAGCTGTCGAAGTCGCTGACATCGGCAGGCTCGAAGGTGATGGCGTCGCCGAAGCCGGCGGTTTCGGCACGGAACGCAGCGAGGCGCTCGCTGCGCGCGGCCAGATCCAGCGCGATCACGCGGCGGCCGGCGGCGGCCAGCTGGCGGCAGATTTCCGTACCAAGTCCACCGATGCCGCCGGTGACCAGGGCGGTGCGCGGAACAAGGTCAGCCTGGCTCATGGGATTGCGCATCCATCACGTGATCATGCCGCAACACAGCATGTGCTGTGCTGCAGCGATCGGTATCAAGGGAAACCAACGAACGGCGCGTCGATGCGCGCCGTGGACCGGGCTGGAATCAGCCGGATTTCTTGCCGCCGCGACTGGTGCCGCCCGGGGTCGGGATCACCTGGGCGGCCGTGTCCATCAAGCCGCGCTGCATCGCCTGGAACGCGGCCATGTTGCGCTCGGTCAGGTCGTTCAGCGTGTTCCAGGGGGTTTGCCCCATCAGGCTGTTGAGCTGGCTGCGGAACTGGGTCTGCTGATCGAGGAAGACCTGCAGGCTGCGCTCCAGGTAGGGACCCATGAAACCCTGCAGCGAATCGCCATAGAAGCGGATGATCTGGCTGAGCAACTGCGGCGACAGCATCGGCTGCCCCTTGTCCTCGTGCTCGGAGATGATCTGCAGCAGGACCGAACGGGTCAGGTCCTCGCCGCTCTTGGCGTCGCGAACCTCGAAGTCCTCGTTGTCCAGCACCAGCTGGCGGACTTCCTCCAGGGTGATGTAGCTGGAGATCTCCGTGTCGTAAAGACGCCGGTTCGGATACTTCTTGATGGTGCGCTTGGTTTGTGCCATGCGACACAAACTAGCAGAAGATATTGCGCCGCACCAGTCGAAGCGGACCGGAATTGCTGCAGCGACTTGCCGCAGCAATTCCGGCCGGTCAGTGCCCCACGGCACCACCCGTATTGCCGAACGGGGGCCGCGCGAACCACAACAGCGGGATCATCGCCAGGAACATCACGGCGCACACGATGTACACGTCGTTCACCGCCAGGGTCAGTGCCTCGCGGGTGATCAACTGGTCGACGATGCCCAGGCTTTGCGTCGGCGAGAAGCCGCCATGCTGGAGTTGCTGCAGGAAGTTCGTGGCTGCCGGCGCGGCGGGTGTGATGTGCTCGGTCAGCGCGGCGTGGTGGTATTCGCCGCGGTGCTGCCACAACGTCACCGTGGCAGCGGTGGAGATGCTCGACCCCAGCGTGCGGCAGAAATTGGCCAGTCCCGACGCACTGGCAACCTGGTCCGACGGCAGGCCGGACAGGTACATCTGGTTGAGCGGAATGAAGAAGCAGGCAATGCCGATGCCCATCACGAAGCGCGGCAGCACCAGGGTGCCGAACGAGGCGGAGCTGTCGAAGCTGGCAAACCAGAACGAAGTGACGGCGAACACGATGAACGCGAACGTCACCACGGCGCGCAGTTCCAGCCGCTGGATGTTGGCGCCGATGATCGGTGCCATCAGGAACGCCAGCACCCCCACCGGCGCGCTGGCCAGGCCGGCCCAGGTGGCGGTGTAGTCCAGGGTGATCTGCAGCCACAGCGGGAACACCACGTTGATGCCGAAGAACGCCATCATGCCCAACGACAGCGCCACCACCGCGATGGTGAAGTTGCGCCGCTTGAACAGCGACAAGTCGATCACCGGATGCTTGGCGTGGATTTCCCACACGATCAGGAAGGTCAGGCAGACCAGCGCGATGAGCCCCAGCGTCAGGATCATCGGCGAGGAAAACCAGTCGTGGTCGTTGCCGTTGTCCAGCATGAACTGCAAGGCGCCCACGCCGACCACCAGCAGCACCAGCCCGACCACGTCGATCGGCATCTTGAATGTTTTGGTCTCGCGCTTGCGCAGCAACGCCCAGGTGATGATCGCCGCCAGCGCGCCGACCGGCACGTTGATGTAGAAAATCCACGGCCAGGAGAAGTTGTCGGTCAGCCAGCCGCCCAGGATGGGGCCGAAGATCGGCGCCACCACCACGGTCATTGCCCACAGCGCCAGTGCGATGCCTTGTTTCGCCTTCGGGTAACTGGACAGCAGCAGGGCCAGCGACAGTGCCACCATCGGGCCGGAGCCGGCGCCTTGCAGCAGGCGGCAGACCACCAGCATCGGCATGCTGGTGGCCATGCCGCACAGCATCGAGAACAGCACGAACAGCAACACCGAGCTGATGAAGGTACGCACCTCGCCGAAGCGGCGCGCCAGCCAGCCGGTCAGCGGCTGCATGATCGCGCTGGCCAGCGCGTAGGAGCTGATCGTCCAGGTGCCTTCGCTGGGACTCACGCCGAGGCTGCCGGCGATGTGCGGCACCGACACGTTGACGATGGTCATGTCCAGCACTTCCATGAAAGTGCTGAAGGCGACCGCGATGGTCAGCAGCACCAGGGAGGCGCCCTGCAGCGGTTTCAATGGAGCGGCATCGTTCGGGATGGCGGCCATCGGCTCGGCTCAGTGGGTGTCGCGGGGCAGGTTGGTGCGAATCACCTGGTCGGCTTCCTCATCCGCCTTGCTGGCCATCTGCTCGTACACGTCGGTTTGCGCCACCGGTTGTTGCGCCGGCGCGAGGGCCAGCACGCCGCCCTTGTCATCGGTGATGTCGATGGTGGCTTCGGTGGACAGGCCGATGCGCAGCGGATGCTTGTCCAGTTCGCGGTTGTCCAGCGAAATGCGCACCGGCACGCGCTGCACCACCTTGATCCAGTTGCCGGTGGCGTTCTGCGCCGGCAGCAGCGAGAACACGCTGCCGGTGCCGGCGCCAAGGCCGACCACCTTGCCGTGGAATTTGGCGTCGCCACCGTAGACGTCGGAGACGATCTTCGCCGGCTGGCCGATGCGGATGTGGCGCAGCTGGCTCTCCTTGAAGTTCGCGTCGACCCACAAGTCGTGCAGCGGCACCACGGTCATCAGCTGCTGGCCGGCTGCGACGCTGTTGCCCAGTTGCACGCTGCGTTGCGCGACGTAGCCGGAGACCGGCGCGTAGATGGCGTTGCGTTGCGCGGCGACCCACGCCGCGCGGAAGTTTGCGCGGGCCTGCATCACCACCGGGTTCTGCGCCACGTCGGTGCCTTCGACCGCCGCGTGCGCGGCGGCGGCCTGGGCCTCGGCAGCATTCACCGCGGCCTGTGCCTGCTCGACGCCGTCACGCAGGTGCTGCACGATTTCCGGTGATTCGGCCTGGGCCGCGATCAGCGGCAGGCGCCGCTTGAGATCGGCCTGGGCTTTTTTCAGATCGAGCCGGGCGGCCACCACCTGGGCGTCCGCACCGGCGGCCGAGCTGGTCTGCTGGCGTACGCCGCGCACGGCCTGCGCCAGCGCACTGCGGGCCTGTTGCAGGCGGGTGTCGGCGTCGGTGCTGTCCAGTTTCACCAGCACCTGGCCGGCTTCGACGCGCTGGGTGTCATCGGCGAGGATCGCCACCACCGTGCCCGGTACCTGGGCCGAGATCGCCACCTGGTTGCCGCCGACATAGGCATTGTCGGTGGTTACGCGAGTGGAGAACACGAAGAACCACAGCAAGAACCAGAGCAAGCCGGCCAGGATGAAGATGCCTGCCACGATCAGCAGTGCACGCCGACGCTTGCCCGGGTTCTTTGCGGCCATGCCGCTGTCGTTGGTGTCGACCGGGGTGGCGGATTCAGTGGCGCTCATGGTCGGCGGCTCCGGCGTTGGCGGATGAGGAAGGGGAAATGGTGGGCATGTCGGTGGCGAGGTAGCCGCCGCCGAGCGCCTTGATCAAGGCCAGGTCGGTGCTGATGGCCTGGGCCTGCAGCTGGATCGCGGCGTCGCGTTGTTGCAGCAGCGTGGCGCGGGCGCCGAGGCTCTCGCGAAGCATCGCGTACGCCTTGCTGCGCGCGCGCCACGGCATTCGCCAGCAGGCGCTGGTCTGCGTCGAGTTGGGTCTGCTGCTCGCGTTGGCGCGCGGCAACCTGCTCTGCGCTCAATGCCTGCGTTGCCACTTCACGGGCGGCCGTCAGCACGGTGCTGTTGTACTGCGCCACGGCGGCGTCGAGTTGGGCCTTGCTCACGCCATAGTTTGCTTCCAGCGAGCCGCCGTTGAAGATCGGCAGATGCAGTGCCGGGGTCAGCGCGAACGTGCGGCTGCCCGCAGTCAGCAGCTTGCCCATGTCGATGCTGGACAGGCCGGCGAGGGCGGTGAGGCTGATGTCGGGGAAGAATTCGGCGCGTGCGGCGTCGGTCTGCTTCAGGGCGGCTTCCACTTGCCAGCGGCTGGCCGCGATGTCCGGGCGGCGTGCGATCAGGTCCAGTCCGCCGTGCGCCGGCACGCCGCGCTCGGTCGCCGGCAACGGTCGTGCATCGAGTTGCGGCAGTTGTGCCGGTGCCACGCCGAGCAGCGAGGCGAGCGCGGCGCGGCGGATCCTGGCCGAACCGTCCAGCGCCGCGCGCATCTCGCGCACTGCGGCCAGTTGGGCCCGGGCCCTCTGCGCGTCATCGGGCAGATCCACGCCCTGGCGTACGCGCAGTTCGGCGATGTCGGTGAATTGTTGCTGGGTGGCCAGCAATTGGTCCGCCAGTTGCAGGCGTGCCTGGTCGGCCTGCCAGCCGAAATAGGTGTCGGCGACGGCGTACTGGATCGCCAGCGCGGCGGCGCTGCGTTGCGCCTCGGCGGCGCGCGCCTGGTCCAGCGCGGCTTCCATCGTCGCGCGCTTCTTGCCCCACCAGTCGAAGTCGTACTGCAACTGGATGCCGAGGTCGGCCTGGTTGTACCAGCTGAAGCCGAGGAACTGGCTGGGTATCAGGCCGTGGTCGCTCATGCGCTGGCGCGAGGCCTGCACGCTGCCGTTGATCGACAGCCCAAGTTGCGCCGCCGCCAGCCGGGCCGATTGTTCGGCGCCTTGCACCCGGCTCTGTGCCAGTGCCAGATCCGGCGACTGCCGCAAGGCGCGATCCATCAGGTCATCGAGTTGCGGGTCGTTGTACTGACGCCACCACTGGGCGTCCGGCCAGCCGGCGCGAGTGGCGACCTGCAGGCCGGCCAGTGGCACGTCACCGCGCAGTGTCGGTTCGCCGAGCCGGGCCGGTGCAGTGGCGCAGCCGGCCAGCATCAGCAGGATCGCGGCGGCCAGCACCATGCGACCGCAAAGCGGGGCGTGCTTCATCGGCTTTTCCTTCATGGGAGGCGGCTTTCGCCCAACTGGTCGAGGTTGCCGGCCAGCTTGCGCAGCAGGCGGTCGAGGTGGCGTCTATCGGTGTCGCTGAAGCCGGCGAACATGGTGGCCACGCGCGGGAACATCGGCGGCAGCATCTTCTTTACGAAACGCCGGCCGGCCGGGGTGATGCGGATCAGCACCCGGCGACGGTCCTTCGCGCTGGCACCGCGCGTAATCAGCCCGCGCTTGACCAGCGCGTTCGCGATACGGGTCATGTTGGTGGCGCCCTGGGTCGCGTACTCGCACAGTTCGCCTGGCGTCGAGCTGCCATCCGGGTTGCTGTACAGGATCATCAGGGTCAGGAATTCGCTGTGGTTGAGCTTGTGTGGCTTCAGCTTGTATTCGAGCTCGCCTTCCACGGTGTCGCCAATCATCAGCATCAGGCGGCACAGCCGCGCTTCAAGCACGGGCATCTGCGGGATGATCCGGCTCACCCGGTCGACGCCCTCGTCCATCATCGAGATGCAATCTTTCAGACGTGCCATTTCACTGATTCATATTTCACCAATGAAATAAAAGATAGCAAGCCGGTGCGATCACGTGCAAGTGACGGATGGCACGGGCATCAGTCGAATCCGAACAGGCGACGGGCGTTGGCGCTGGTGGCGCTGGCGATGTCGGCTGCGGGTTCGCCACGCAGTGCCGCGATACAGTCCAGTATCCCGGCGATGCGCGCCGGTTCGTTGCGTTGGCCGCGATGGGCTGCATCCGGTTGGTCTGGTGCGTCGCTTTCCAGCAGCAGGTACTCGATCGGCATCTGTGTCACGATGCGGCGCAGACGTTGCGCGCGTTCGTAGGTCACCGGGCCACCGATGCCGAGATGGAAGCCGAGCTCCCATAGTTGCCGGGCCTGCTGCTCGCTGCCGGAAAAGCTGTGCACCACACCACGCAGGCCGCCGCACCGGCGCAAGGTCAGGGTGACTTCCTCCAGCGCACCGCGGGCATGCACGATCACCGGCAGATCGTGTTCGCGTGCCAACTCCAGCTGTCGGGTGAAGTAATGCCGCTGCAGGCTGCGATCCAGTGCCTCCAGATGGAAGTCCAGGCCGATCTCGCCGACGGCGACCGGACGGCTCTCGTTCAGCCATGAAGACAGCGCATCGACATCTGCTGGCGCATGGTGTGGAAGGAAACCCGGGTGCAGCCCGTAGGCAGGATGCAGTTCGACGTGGCCGGTGCAGAGCGCCTTGATGCGCGGCCAACTGCCCGTGTCCACGGCGGGAATGATCATCGCCTCGACTCCGGCCTGGCGCGCACGCTCGAGGACGGCGTCGCGATCGTGGGCGAAGGCGTCGTCATCGAGATGGACGTGGCTGTCGACGAGTTTGTACATGTTGTGGTTTTCGTGCGCTGGCATGAGGGTTCGGTGTGGCGAACATAAACATAATGCAACGGATGCGAGCTAGCTCCGATTCAGTTGGACAACGGTATCAATGGCGACACAGTTGTTGCGCAGGTGCATGCAGCACGCTGGCAACGGAGCAAACACAGGAGGAGTGGACGTGATGAACAGGTTGACGGCGAATGTACTCAATATCGCCATCGCGGCGGCACTCGCGATGGGTCTCTCGGCTTGCAACCGCAATGCGGACGCAGGCATCTCAAATGCGGCGGCCGATGCGAGCGCCAGTGCGGGCGCGGATGCCGGAGTGAAATATGCCAAGGTGGTTAGCGTGGATCCGGTGCGCTCGACAGTGAACAACCCCAAGCAGGTTTGTCACGACGAGACGGTCACTCACACCGCCCCGCCGAAGGATGAGCACCGCATTGCCGGTACGGCGATCGGCGCCGTGGCCGGCGGTTTGCTCGGCAACCAGGTCGGTGGTGGCAAAGGCAAGACGCTGGCCACTGTGGCGGGTGCTGTCGGTGGCGGCTATGCCGGCAATCGCATCCAGGCGAATCGTCAGCATGCCCAGGTAACGACTTCGGTCGAGCGCAAGTGTGAAACCGTCAAAAACAGCAGTACCAAGATCGTCGGTTACGACGTGCGGTACGAGTACAACGGCGTCACCCGTACCGTGCGCATGGATCACGATCCGGGCGATCGGGTGCAGGTGCAGGAAGGTGTGACAGCGGTATCCGACGCTCGCTGAAACAATCCACAGAGAAAGGATTTAGCCATGAATGCATTGACTAGCAAGCTCGCCCTGGCAATGGCGCTGACCGGGGGCCTGGCCCTCACCGGCTGTGCCACCGCTCCCTACGGCAATAGCGGCAACTACAATCAGGGGTATCAAGGGCAGCAAGGCAATTACGGCAATCGCAATGTCCGTTGCCAGTCTTGCGGCGTGGTGCAGGAAGTGCAGCAGGTCTACACCAACGGCAGTGGCAATGGCGGCACGATCGGAGCGGTCATCGGTGCTGTCGCTGGTGGCGTGCTCGGCAACCAGGTCGGCAAGGGTGATGGCCGCAAGGCGGCCACGGTGGCCGGTGCGGTGGCCGGTGGTGTGGTCGGCAACCAGGTTGGCAAGCGAAACAGCGGCAACGACGTTGCGTGGCGCATCGTCGTTCGACTGGACAATGGCCAGTACGCCACTGTAACGCAGCGCGATAACCCTGGTGTCCGCAATGGCGACTATGTCGAGGTTCGCGGCGACCACGTCTATGCGATGTAGTTCGCATGGAGACGTCTAGACGTCTAGATGTCCAGTTGAAGTAAGAGAAAAGGCCCTCGGAAGAGGGCCTTTTCTGTTCGCTTGCAATGAAGTTCGTCAGTTCACGGCGTAGAACGCATGCTCGCCGATCGTCACGCTGGGGCGGTTGCGTGACCACGCAGGCGAGATTGCCGTGGTGGCGAAGTGGTCGGCGCGCGGCACCACCATTCGACGTTGGGCCAGCGGCAGTTGCCAGTTCTGGATCGACATGCCGGCCACCTGCCATGCCTTGTTGAAGGCTTCCAGATTGGTTATCTCGAAGGAGCCGGGGGTGGTGGTCGTCGCGAACTGGTGCGGCGAGGTGACTACCTTGCATACGGTGTTTCCCCAGCGGCCACGATCGAGCCGGCGCAGGGCGACCTCGGCAACGGCGAGCTGGCCGTTGAGCGGTTCGCTGCGTGCTTCCAGGTAGACGGTGGTGGCCAGGCAAGCCTGATCGGCTACGGGCTGGGGCATCAGTGACGTCAACCACAACAGCATGGAAAGTTTCATGGTTCTGCCTCCAGCGTGCTGTACGTACGAAGCAGGTTGCAGCTTCGTGCGCCGTTGCGGTGGACGGGCGGGCAGGCCGTTCCACCTGGATCCATCGTCGTGGCCGAAACCTGAGCCATGACGCTTTGCCACGGGATTGTGGCGGGGTCGAGCGGCGGTTCGATGCCGATCGGGGGTTGGGGTGTGTCGGGCGTTGCGCGGCTGCATCAGCCGGGGTTGCCTTCGACTACTGCGCACTCGGTGGCTGCGAGGCGTTGTTCCATCCGACGCTGTTGCTGCCGGGTCGCGCCGATTCGGATTCTTCCGGTTCGTCGCGTACATCGGCATCCCGTGTTCCGGATGCCGCGATATTCGATCGACGGAGCCTAGTGGCGGAGTGCGCCGATGGC
The DNA here is from genome assembly GCA_963739815.1 of uncultured Gammaproteobacteria bacterium. GTDB lineage: Bacteria > Pseudomonadota > Gammaproteobacteria > Xanthomonadales > Rhodanobacteraceae > Rhodanobacter. Next base: position 1,251,875 of record CAVUBI010000001.1, on the reverse strand, counting down.
AAGTGCCGGGGTCATGAAATTTAACTGACGCTCACAATGCGTTGATATACGCAACACGAAAAAAAATTCGTTGTGACAGGAATACTCATGCCGGCCAGGTGTGGATGAATTCGATCGCGAGATTGTCGTCGAGTTCCTGCACGCGTTCCTTGTCGGCGCGGTTTGCAATGTCGTCATTCAATATCACGAGCGCCTCGATGTCCTCGCCTGTGGCCACGACGTCGAGCACGCAACCGACGTCACGCGCGTCGCTGCGCAGCGCATCGCCGGGGAGCATGGGTTGCGACAATCTGACGCGATGCAGGTGTCGCTTGTGGCCGCCGCGAAAGTGCAGTCGTGCGACGATTTCCTGGCCGGGGTAGCAACCCTTGTCGATCGCGACCGCGCGCAGTCGGTACAGCGATAACGCCGGTGGAAGCAACGTGTTCGCTGTCGATGCCGGCAGCCACGGCCAGCCCATCCGCAATTGCGGCAGACGCCACGCATCGTCGGCGTCACGCGTGGTGATGCGCAGACTGTGCGTGTCGCAACCAAGCGACACCGTCCCCGCATCATCCTCAACCGTGTACGGCGACATGGCCGGGCCCGTCGCCAGCACGCGTGGCGGCAAGGTTGTCACGCTGAGTTTCGAGCGGAACACGAAACGCCGTAATGCATCGACCATCGTCGCAGCCTCGCCGCCACGCAGCAGCAGCAGGTAGCGCTGATCGTCAAGGCGGGCAAGATGGAACAATGCGTGCACGCGGCCTTGCGGATCGAGCCATGCGCTGAATTGCCACTGGCCGATGGCGAGCGAACTGACCGGGCTGCTGAATTGGGCGTGCGCGAACGCGGCGGCGTCGGCACCTTCGATCAGCAGAGTTTCGGCGGGATGAAGTGTCGGCATAGGCATGTGGAATTTGGGGCGGATGTTTCCGGTACAAGTGGCGGGAACCGTCTGATGCAGGCAGCGTTGGATCCTGCCTGATGGTTGTACTGCATTGCCGCAAGTATTAACCTTCGTCGGCTTACAAAAATCATGTCCGATACTTTTTCTCCAGCCGAGTCCACACCCGCTTCCGTTTCGACGGAGACGACTGCTGTGCCTGTTGGCCCGGCACCGGACAAAAAGCTGCCGGCAGAACGGCCGGCTCTGGATCCTACCCGCTACGGCGATTGGGAAAAGAACGGGCGCTGCATCGACTTCTGAACGATCGCAACGGGCGCTCGTCGCCAATCGCGTATCGGGATGGGGCGGTGGGGCACGGACATCAGCGATTCCACTCAGGATAGCCGCCATGGCAGACATGCAACGACCGCTCTCTCCGCACCTGCAGATCTACCGGAAGCAGGTGCAGATGATGACTTCCATTACGCACCGCGCCACCGGCATTGCGCTGGCCGTCGGTACCTTGCTGGTGGTTTGCGGCCTGCTGCACCTGGCCGCGGGCGAAGAAAGCTTCAACCACTTCAAGGGTGTCATCGGTAGCCCGGTTGGCATGGTCCTGTTGTTCGGCTGGAGCTGGTCGCTGTTCTACCACCTGTGCAACGGCATCCGGCATCTGGTCCAGGACGCCGGCCTCGGTTACGAGATTCCCCAGTTCGTCCGCTCCAGCTGGCTGTCGGTCATCGGCAGCATCGTGCTGACGGTCGTGGTGTGGGCTTATGTATTGATGGCCGGGGGTGCGGCATGAGCGAGAAGAATGTCGCCGTGAAAGATCGACGCAACCCGTTGAAGATTGCCCGTGGCCTGGGTTCGGCCCAGGCCGGCGTGGAGCATTGGTGGACCCAGCGGGTGACCGCCGCGGCACTGGTACTGCTGGGCATCTGGTTCGTGGTCACCGTGCTGTGCCTGCTGAACGCCGACTACGCCACCGCGCGTGCCGCCGTGGCGAAGCCCTGGAACGCGCTGCTGCTGATCGCCTTCGTGCTCACCATGTTCTGGCACGCCGTGCTCGGCCTGCAAGTAGTGATCGAGGATTACGTGCACACCCGCTGGAAGGAAGTCGTCCTGCTGGTGGCGATCAAGTTCCTCGCGGTGCTGGGCGCACTGGCTGGTGTGCTGGCCGTTCTGCGCATTGCGCTGACCCCCTAAGACAAGACGCGAGGCCAGGATTTCATGGAAAGCTACAAGGTTCAGCAACACCTGTATGACGTGGTCGTGGTCGGCGCCGGCGGCGCCGGCCTGCGCGCGACCTTCGGCCTGGCCGAAAAGGGCCTCAAGGCCGCGTGCGTGACCAAGGTCTTCCCGACCCGTTCGCACACGGTGGCAGCGCAGGGCGGCATCTCTGCCGCGCTCGGCAACATGGGCGAGGATGACTGGCGCTTCCACTTCTACGACACCGTGAAGGGCGGCGACTGGCTCGGCGACCAGGATGCGATCGAGTACATGTGCAAGAACGCACCCGAAGCGGTGATCGAACTTGAGCATCAGGGCGTGCCGTTCTCGCGTACCGAGGAAGGCAAGATCTACCAGCGTCCGTTCGGCGGCATGACCACGCATTACGGCAAGGGCACCGCGCAGCGCACCTGTGCCGCGGCCGACCGCACCGGCCACGCGATCCTGCACACGCTGTACCAGCAGGCGCTGGCGCATGACGCCACGTTCTTCGTCGAGTATTTTGCGATCGACCTGATCTTCGACGAGGAAGGCGTCTGCCGCGGCGTGTTGGCGCTGGACATGAACGAGGGCACCCTGCATTTCTTCCGCGGGCAGGCCGTGGTGCTGGCCACCGGCGGCTATGGTCGCGCCTACTTCAGCGCCACCTCGGCGCATACCTGCACCGGCGACGGCGGCGGCATGGTGCTGCGTGCCGGGCTGGCGCTGCAGGACATGGAGTTCGTGCAGTTCCATCCCACCGGCATCTACGGCGCCGGCTGCCTGATCACCGAAGGCGTGCGCGGTGAGGGTGGTTACCTCACCAATTCCGAGGGCGAGCGCTTCATGGAGCGCTACGCGCCGAGCGCGAAGGACCTGGCGTCGCGCGACGTGGTCAGCCGTGCGATGACGATCGAGATCCGCGAGGGTCGCGGCGTCGGCGAGCACAAGGACCACATCTTCTTGAACCTGATGCACCTCGGTCCCGAAGTGATCCACGAGCGGTTGCCCGGCATCGCCGAGTCGGCGCGCATCTTCGCCGGCGTGGACGTGACCAAGCAGCCGATCCCGGTCATCCCGACCGTGCACTACAACATGGGTGGCATCCCCACCAACTATCACGGCGAAGTCGTGCAGAAGCGCGGCGACGACGTCAACGCGGTGGTGCCGGGCCTGTTCGCTGTCGGCGAGGCGGCCTGCGTTTCGGTGCACGGCGGCAACCGCCTGGGCTCGAACTCGCTGCTCGACCTGGTCGTGTTCGGTCGTGCGGTAGCGTACCGTTGCGCCGAGTTGATCCAGCCGGGCGCGCCGCACAAGGACCTGCCGGCGAACGTGCTGGACAAGTCGCTGGCCCGCTTCGACGCCTTGCGCAACGCCAACGGCAGCACGCCGACGGCGCAGATCCGCTCCGTCATGCAGCGCACGATGCAGAAGGACGCCGCGGTGTTCCGCACCGGCGAGACCCTGGCCGAAGGCAAGCAGAAGATTTCCGAGGTGTTCGACATGTTCAAGGACGTCAAGGTCAGCGACCGTTCGCTGATCTGGAATTCCGACCTGGTCGAGACGCTGGAACTGTCCAATTTGCTGGCGCAGGCGGTGGCCACGATGCATTCGGCCGAGCAGCGGCCGGAAAGCCGTGGCGCGCATGCGCGCGAGGACTTCCCGGAGCGCGATGACGCCAACTGGATGAAGCACACGCTGGTGTGGATCGACGAGGCCGGCAAGTCGCGTTTCGATTTCCGCCCGGTGCACATGAATCCGATGACCGACGAGGTCAAGGCCGTGCCGCCGGCAAAGCGAGTCTATTGATCCATCGCTGCAGCTGCGACTGCAGCGCGGTGGAAAAGCAATCAGGTTGTACGGTCGGGGCGCAAGCCCTCCTGCAGAAAGTTGAAGGGTTCAGCACATGGCAGAGTTTTCGCTCCCCAAGAATTCCAAGATCCAGCCGGGCAAACACTATCCGGCCAAGGATGCGAAGAAGCCGCGTACCTTCCGCATCTATCGCTGGTCGCCGGATGACGGGCAGAACCCGCGCATCGATACCTACGAGGTCGACCTGGCCGCTTGCGGCCCGATGGTTCTGGACGCGCTGCTGAAGATCAAGAACGAGATCGATCCCACGCTGACCCTGCGTCGTTCCTGCCGCGAGGGCATCTGTGGCTCGTGCGCGATGAACATCGATGGCACCAACACGCTGGCCTGCATCTGCGCGATCGACAGCGTCGCCAGTGGCGACGTGAAGATCTATCCGCTGCCGCACATGCCGGTGGTGAAGGATCTGATTCCGGACCTGACCCACTTCTATGCGCAGTTCGCCTCGATCAAGCCGTGGATCCGCACGCAGAGCGCCGCACCGGCTCGCGAGCGCCTGCAGTCGCCGGAAGAGCGCAAGAAGCTCGACGGCCTGTACGAGTGCATCCTGTGCGCCTGCTGCTCGACCAGCTGCCCGAGCTATTGGTGGAACGGCGACAAATATCTGGGCCCGGCGATCCTGCTGCAGGCTTACCGCTGGATCGTCGACTCGCGTGACGAAGCCACCGGCGAGCGTCTGGACGATCTCGAAGATCCGTTCAAGCTGTACCGCTGCCACACCATCATGAACTGCACGCGCACCTGCCCGAAAGGCCTGAACCCGGCCAAGGCGATCGCGGAGATCAAGAAGCTGATGGTGGAGCGCCGCTCGGCCTGACCGCGGCCCGGGGTTTCGAACGCGACAGGCCGCCATGCGCGGCCTGTCGCGTCTTGGCGCACCGGCTACACTTGGCATTCGTGGATATGGATCGAGTCAGTGATGGATGAAGCCCGCATCAAGCGCCTGCGCTGGCGCACCCGCCGCGGCACGCGCGAACTGGACGCCCTGTTCGGCGGCTGGCTGGACGAGTGCTTCGCCGATGCGAACGAAGCGCAACGGCAGGCGTTCGACGAGCTGCTCGACGTGCAGGATCCGGATCTGTGGGACTGGGTGATGGGTCACGCGCGTCCGCAGCGTGCGGACTGGCAGGCGATCGTCGATGACATCCGCGCCCGCCATCGGCTTTGAATACCGACCATCGCGGTTGCTGCGGCGCGCACTGATTCTGCTCGCCGTGCTGGCACTGCTTTCAGTGCTGCTGAGCGCCGTGCCGGTCTGGCTGAAGCTGCTGCTGGCATGGCTGGTATCGATGGCAACCGGGCGCGCGTTGCGGCGCCTCGCGGCCGATCCGGTGGTGGCGGCTGGCTGGAGTGCCGACGCCGCCTGGACGTTGCATCTGCACGATGACGAGGACGTACCGGCCACGCTGGCCTCGTTCCGCGTGCTCGGCGCCTTCGTGCTGCTGCGCTTGCAGACGGCGGAGCAGGGTGTCCGGGTGTTGCTGCTGGCGCCGGACAACAGCGATGCGGACATCCGCCGGCGCCTGCGCATGCGGCTGGCCACCATGCAGCCCGACGGGGTCATGCCGCGTTTTTGAGCGTGCGGCACTTACACAACGCAGCGCGGTCTGACCGAATACCTGATAATGGACGACCGGGCGGCCCGCCCTGCGACTCTCGACAAGCGACCCGCCCATGTTTCGACCGCTAGAACTTTTCATCGGCCTGCGCTACACCCGCGCCAAGCGACGCAACCAGTTCATCTCCTTCATCTCCACCGTATCGATCGTGTGCATCGCGATCAGCGTGATCGCGTTGATCACGGTGATGTCGGTGATGAACGGCTTTGACTACCAGATGCGCTCGCGCATTCTCGGTGCGATCTCGCATGCCACGGTTTCCGGTGTGGGCGAAAGCGTGCAGGACTGGCCGCGTGCACTCCGGATCGCCGAGGCGAACCCGCACGTGCTGGGCGCCGCCCCGTACGTCGAGTCCGAGGCGATGCTGCTGGCCCGCCGCTCCAGCGGTGCGCTGGTGCGCGGCGTCGAGCCGACGCAGGAGCCGAAGGTCGTCGACATCGACAAGCACATGCTGGAAGGCAAGCTCGATCAGCTGACTCCGGGCAGTTGGAACATCGTGCTGGGCCGCGAGCTGGCGATGACGCTGGGCGTGGCGGTCGGCGATCGCGTCACCATGGCGGTGAACCAGTTGCGCGCCACGCCGATGGGCAGCGTGCCGCGGATGCGCAGCTTCCATGTGGTGGGCATGTTCGAGCTGGGCATGGAGCAGTTCGACTCCGGCCTTGCACTGGTCAACATGAGTGACGCCGAAAAGCTCAGTGGCCTCAGCGGCCCCACCGGCATCCGCCTGCGCCTGGATGATCTGTTCAACGCGCGCCCGGTCGCCACCGAGCTGGCCGACCAGTTGGGCCAGGTCTACCGCGTGCAGACCTGGATGGACACCAATGCCAACCTGTTCGCTGCGCTGTCGATGGAAAAGATGGTGATGTTCATCATCCTGTCGCTGATCATCCTGGTCGCGGTGATCAACCTGATCTCGATGCTGATGATGCTGGTTACCGACAAGCAGGCCGATATCGCGATCCTGCGCACGCTGGGCGCCACGCCGCGCAGCATCATGGGCATGTTCATGGTGCAGGGACTGCTGGTGGGCTTCGTGGGCATCGGTTTCGGGGTGGGCTTCGGCTCGCTGCTGTCCTGGAAACTGGCGGCCATCATCAAGTGGATCGAGCACACCTTCCACGTCACCTTCCTGTCGCCCGACGTCTATTACATCAGCGAAGTGCCGAGCCGGCTGGACTGGCACGACGTGGGCTGGGTCGCATTGCTGACCTTCACGTTCTCGCTGCTGGCCACCCTCTACCCCGCGTGGCGCGCCTCGCGCACGCAGCCGGCGCAGGCGCTGCGCTATGAATAAGACCGTCATGAAACCCACGACCGAACACGTGCTCCGTGCCAGCCACGTCGCCAAGACCTACGCCGAAGGCGGCCTGCGTACCGAGGTGCTGAGTGACGTCAGCTTTACCCTGAAGCGCGGCGAGACGATGGCGATCGTCGGTGCCTCCGGCTCGGGCAAGAGCACCTTGCTGCACATCATCGGCGGGCTCGACACGCTGACAGCCGGCGAAGTGGAAGTGGACGGCCGCGTGCTGTCGAGGCTGTCCGACGCCGAGCGCGGCCGCGTGCGCAACCGCTCACTCGGTTTCATCTACCAGTTCCACCACCTGCTGCCCGAGTTCACCGCGCTGGAGAACGTGTGCATGCCGCTGCTGATCCGCGGCACCGCGATCGGTGAAGCGGAGAAGCAGGCTGCCGCGCTGCTGGAGCGGGTTGGCCTGGGTGGACGCACGCATCACAAGCCGTCCGAGTTGTCCGGCGGCGAGCGCCAGCGTTGCGCGGTGGCGCGGGCGCTGGTGACCAGGCCGGCCTGCGTGCTCGGCGACGAGCCCACCGGCAATCTCGACGAAGGCAATGCCGCGCAGGTCTACGCGTTGATGCTGGAACTCAATCGCGAGGTCGGCACCAGCTTCATCCTGGTCACCCACGACCCTCATCTGGCTGCGAAGATGGACCGCACCCTGGTGCTGCACAACGGCGTGCTGCAGGAACGTCCGAAGGTCTGAAAATCGCCTGCAACGCACTCATGCTGGTGCAGGCCTACGCATTTTTCATCTTCACCGCGGCGCTGACCACGCTAGGCTCGCATTCTTCCAGGATGGAACGGGGCGGGTGGCATGGCGCGATTGACGGCAATCACTGCGGCCTTGGCCCTGCTTGCTGGCGTGCTGCTGGTGCAATGGCTGCCGCAATTGCCGCCCCGCTGGTGCCTGGGCCTGTTGGCTGCTGGTTGCCGCGATGCTGGCCTGGCGTCGTCCGCACTGGCGCTGGCTGGCCTGCCTGCTGTTCGGCATCGTGTGGGCAGCGTGGCATGGCGGCATGGCGATGGATGCACGGTTGCCGCGCGCGCTGGAAGGGCGCGACCTGCTGGTAGTGGGCACGATCGCCGACCTGCCGCTGGTGCACACGGACGCCAGCCGCTTCACGTTGCAGGTGGAACAGGCCACGCTGGACGGCCAGCCGATCGCGCTGCGCGGTCGTGTCACGGTCTCCTGGTATGACGGTGCACCGACGCTGCGGCCGTGTTCGCGCTGGCGCCTGTTGCTGCGCCTGAAGCGGCCGCGCGGGCTACTCGATCCCGGCAGCGCCGACAGCGAACGTTCGGCGCTGGAGCGCGGCATCGTCGCCACCGGTTATGTGCGCGACGCACCGGACAACGCACCGCTGGCCGGCGCGCGCTGGTGTGTCGACGGAGTGCGCGACGTGGTGGCCCGCGGCATCGCGGCGCGGGTGCACGATCGGCACGACGCGGCGCTGCTGCAAGCGTTCACGGTCGGCGACACGCGGGGATTGCAGCAGCGTGACTGGGCGGTGGCTCGCGCGAACGGCGTGTCGCACCTGATCGCGATTTCCGGTTTCCACGTCGGCGTGGCGGCGGTGTTCGGGGTATGGCTGACCTGGCTGGCCTACGCGCTGTGGCCCCGACTGGGTCTGCGCTTGCCGCGCCCGCAGACGCAGGCTGCCGCAGCCTTGCTGGTGGCCGCGATGTACAGCGCGCTGGCCGGCTTCGGCCTGCCCACCGTGCGCACGTTGCTGATGATCGCGGTGGTGGCGCTGGCGCGTTGCAGCCGACGCGGCAGCAGCGGCGCGCAGTCGCTGGCGCTGGCGATGATCGCGATCCTGCTGGTCGATCCACTGGCCGTGCTGGCGGCCGGTTTCTGGCTCTCGTTCGTCGGCGTGGCGTTCCTGATGCTGTGCCTGCAGTCGCGCGGTCACGGTCTGCGCGCATTCCTGCACGAGTTGACCACGGGGCAACTGGTGATGACGGTCGCACTGTTGCCGCTGACCTTGTGGTTCTTCGGCCAGGCCTCGCTGGTGGGCGCGTTGTCGAACCTGATCGCGGTGCCGTTGGTCAGCTTCGTGATCGTGCCGTGCGCACTGCTCGGCATGTTGCTGCTGGGGTTGTGTCCGCCGCTGGCTACCCCGGTACTGTGGCTGGCCGCGCGAATGGCGCATGCGCAGTGGTGGCTGCTGGAGCAGATGGCGAACTGGCCCGGTGCGCACTGGTACCTGCCGACGGTGCAGCTACAAGCGCTGCTGCTGGCCGTGCTCGGCGCGTTGTGGCTGTTCCTGCCGCGCGGCGTGCCACTGCGCTGGCTGGGCTTGCTGCTGTTCCTGCCTCTGCTTCGGCCATCTAACCCGGTGCCGCCGCCGGGCGCGTTCCAGGCCTGGGTGCTGGACGTGGGGCAGGGCCTGTCGGTGCTGCTGCGCACGCATGACCACGTGCTGGTGTACGACGCCGGCGCGCGCTACCCCTCGGGTTTCGATCTGGGCGAGGCGGTGGTGCTGCCGGCGATCCATGCACTGGGGCTCAACCGCCTGGACATGCTGATGATCAGTCACGGCGACAACGATCATGCCGGCGGTGCCGCCACGGTGGCCGATGCCTTTCCGCAGGCGGCACGCTATGCCGGTGAGCCGTCGCGCATGCGTGTGCCGATGCAGCAGTGCGTGGCCGGGCAATCCTGGCAATGGGATGGCGTGCGTTTTCGCGTGCTGAGCCCGGCCGACGGCGAAGGGGACCGCGACAACGACAGTTCCTGCGTGCTGCTGGTCGAGGGACCGGGTGGGCGGCTGCTGCTGACCGGCGACATCAGCTCGGCGGTGGAACCGCGCGTGGCGGCGGCACTCGGCCCTGGCCCGCGGCCGGTGCTGGTGGTGCCGCATCACGGCAGCAAGACGTCCTCGGCAGCGTCCTTCATCAGCGCCGTGCAGCCTCTGCTGGCGCTGGTGTCGGCCGGCTGGCGCAACCGCTTCGGCCACCCGAAACCGGAAGTGCTGGCGCGTTACGCCGAGGCCCATGTGCCGGTGTTCAACACTGCGATGCAGGGTGCGATTGCGCTGGATTTCCCTGCGGATGCCCCGCCACGGCGCGAGCCGGGCTGGCGCATGCAGCAACCGCGTTACTGGCGCGAGTAAGGAATGCCACGCCTGCCGCAGTACCGCCTGACGAGACTGCTATCATGCGCGCTTCCTGTCAGGTCGTGCATTGGGGTCGAAAAGTGCTGGAAATTCTGATGGCTGGCGGTTGGGCGATGGTGCCCATCCTGATCTGTTCGGCGGTCGCCCTGGCGATCGTGCTGGAGCGTTGCTGGACCCTGCGCCGCAAGTCGGTGTTGCCGCCGGGCCTGGGTGACGAAGTGCGCCAGTGGGCGCGTTCGGCCCAGCTCGATCCGAAGCATCTCGAGGCGCTGGCGAACGGCTCGCCGTTGGGCGAACTGCTCGCCGCCGCCCTGACCGTGCGCCGGCAGCCGCGCGAGCTGATCAAGGAGCGCATCGAGGACACCGGTCGTCATGTCATCCACCGCATGGAGCGGTACCTGAATACGCTGGGCACGATCGCGCTGATCGGTCCGCTGCTCGGTCTGTTCGGCACCGTGATCGGCCTGATCCGCATGTTCATGGACGTGATGGCCGGCGGCATCGGCGATCCGGCCAAGATGGCCGGTGGCATCGGCGAGGCGTTGATCTGCACGGCGGCGGGCCTGACCGTGGCGATCCCGGCTTATGTGTTGCACCGCTATTTCCGCTCGCGCGTGTCCGGCTATTGCGTGGAGATGGAAAAGCAGGCGACCGCCCTGCTCGACGACCTGACCCTCGCGCCTGCCGCGCCTGCACCGGTACGGCCGCGGCGCGCGCCGGCGCCGGTTGCACCGAGCGCGGGCTGAGGTCACACCGATGCGTATCGGCAATGACCGCCGCGGGGACGATTTCGAGATCAACGTGATTCCGTTGATCGACGTGCTGCTGACCCTGCTGATGTTCTTCGTGCTGACCAGCACCTTCATCCAGCACTCGCGCCTGCAGGTGACCCTGCCGAAGGCGAGCACGCAGGATCGCGACATGAACGCCGCCGCGCTGACCGTGATGGTCGACCGCGACGGCCGTTTCTTCGTGGGCAGCGACGAGGTGATGGGCGAGGGCATCGAGGCGCTGAAGCAGACCATCGCGCGCAACGCAGGCGACGACCGCGAGCGCCAGGTGACGATCCGTGCCGACGCGAACACGCCGCACCAGGATGTGGTCACTGCGATGGATGCACTTGGCCAGCTTGGCTTCACCCGGCTGTCGATCGCCACCACGCCGAGCAAGCCGGGCGCGACGCCATGAGCGGGGCCAAAACCAGCGCGTGGGGTGCCGCGAGCTGGCGCGTCTACAAGCGCCTGCTTGGCTACACGCGCCGCTACTGGGCGGTGGGCCTGATCGCACTGGTGGGCATGGGCGTGGACGCCGGCGGACTGGCGGTGTTCACCGGCTTGCTGAAGCCGATGATCGACGACTTGTTCGTGCGCAAGGATGCCTTTCTGATTTTCTGGATGCCGATCTGGATCATCGGCATTTTCCTGGTGCGTTCCTGTGGCACCTTCGTCAGCAACTACGGCATCTCCTACATCGGCCGCCACGTGGTGCAGGCGATGCAGCGCGACGTGTTCGCCGCGTACCTGAAATTGCCGGCCGCCTTCTTCGGCAACGAGCCGTCGGGGCAGCAGATTTCCCGCATAACCTACACCAGCGAGCAGGTCGCTTCGGCGTCCACCGATGCACTGAAAGTGGCGGTGACCGACGGGTTCACCGTGATCTTCATGCTGGGCGTGATGCTCTATTACAGCCCTTACCTCACCTTGTCGCTGCTGGTGATGGTGCCGGCGATCGCCGTGGTCGCCACCGTGGTCAGCCGGCGCTATCGCATGATCAGCCGGCGTATCCAGGGCACGATGGGGTCGATCACCGGGACGGTGGAAGAGTCCGTTGGCGCGCATCGCGAAGTGCGCATCTATGGCGGACAGGTGCATGAGGCGGATCGTTTCGACGAGGTCACCCGCCATACCCGCCGGCTCAACCTGAAGATCGCTGCCACCAACGCCGCATCCAGTTCCACCGTGCAACTGGTGGCGGCGCTCGCACTGGCGGCACTGGTGTTCCTGGGTTCGCGGCCGCAGGTCCTGCAGCAGATGTCGCCGGGCGTGTTTTTCGCGGTGTTGACGGCGATGGGCGCGATGCTGCCGTCGCTGAAACGGCTGACCAACGTGCAGGCGAACATCCAGCGCGGCCTGTCCGCCGCCGAGGATCTGTTCGAGGTCATCGACCTGCCGCCGGAAGTCGACCGGGGTACACGCGAACTGGGGCGCACCCGCGGCGACCTGCGTTTCGAGGATGTGCGCCTGACTTATCCGCGCAATGATTTCGAAGCCCTGCGCGGCGTCGATCTCTATTGCGCGCCGGGTACGGTCACGGCACTGGTCGGCCGTTCCGGCAGTGGCAAGAGCAGCCTGGTCAGCCTGCTGCCTCGTTTCTACGAGCCCAGTGCCGGGCGCATCGTGCTGGACGGCGAGGACTATCGCGATTACACGTTGTCCTCGCTGCGCCGGCAGATCGCCTGGGTGGGGCAGAGCGTGGTGCTGTTCGACGACACCGTGGCCAACAACATCGCCTACGGTGAATTGGCTGGTGCCAGCGAGGCGGACATCATCGCCGCCGCCGAGGCGGCCAATGCGATGGAGTTCATCGCGCGCATGCCGCAGGGCATCCACACGCCGATCGGGCAGAGCGGCAACATGCTGTCCGGCGGCCAGCGCCAGCGCATCGCGATTGCCCGCGCCATCCTCAAGAACGCGCCGATCCTGGTGCTGGACGAAGCCACCAGCGCGCTGGATACCGAATCGGAGCGGATGATCCAGCAGGCGCTGCAGCGCTTGATGCGCGACCGCACCACCCTGGTGATCGCGCATCGCCTGTCCACCGTCGAGAGTGCCGAGCAGATCGCCGTGATGGACCAGGGCCGCGTCGTCGAGCGCGGCACGCATGCGGAACTGCTCGCACTGGCCGGGCATTACGCCGCGTTGCACCGCATGCAGTTCCACGACCTGGCGGCCGACCAGGGCAGCGACTGAGGATCATCCATGGCGCTGATCGATACGCTCGAATCAGCCTGGTACGGCGGCGCCCGTGCACCGTGGTGGACGGGACCCCTGGCGGCGCTGTATGCCGGCGTGATCCGCCTGCGCGGCACGCTGTATCGGTCCGGCTGGTTGCGCAGCACGAAGCTGCCGGTGCCGGTCATCGTGATCGGCAACCTCAGTGTGGGCGGCACCGGCAAGACGCCATTGACGATCGCGCTGGTCGAGGCGTTGCGGCTGCGTGGTTATCGACCCGGCGTGGTCAGTCGCGGCTATGGCGGCAACCAGCGTGAACCCTTCCTGCTGGGAGACAGGCCCGATCCCGTCCAGGTCGGCGATGAGCCCTGTCTGATCCGCGCCGCCGGCGTGCCGGTGGCGGTGGGGCGCGATCGGCCGGCCGCGTCCCGCCTGTTGCTCCACGCCGGTTGCGACGTGCTGGTTGCCGACGACGGGCTGCAGCACTACCGGCTGGCGCGCGACGTGGAGATCTGTGTCATCGATGGCGTGCGCCGTTTCGGCAACCGCAGGTTGCTGCCGGCCGGACCGTTGCGCGAACCGCTGCGCCGCCTGCAGGAGGTCGACCTGCGCGTATGCAATGGCGGTGCCGCGCAGGATGGCGAATACGCGATGCAGTTGCACGGCGGTGACGTGGTCGCGCTGACCGACGGCCGTACGCACCCGTTGGCCGGTTTCAGTGGCCAACGGGTGCATGCGGTGGCCGCGATCGGCAACCCCCGGCGCTTCTTCGACAGTCTGCGCGCCGCCGGCATCGAGGTGATCGAGCATGCGTTCGCCGACCACCACGGTTTCGTTCCGGCCGATCTGGATTTCGCCGATGACCTGCCGTTGCTGATGACCGACAAGGACGCGGTCAAGTGCCGGCACTTCGCCCAGGAAAACTGGTGGCGGGTGCCGGTGCGCGCCGTGTTGCCGGCGGCATTCTTCGATGCCGTGGCTGCACGGATCGCGGCGTTACGCGACTGACTCGCCGTCGACCCAGATCGCGTGCACCAGCGGTCCGCCGATCCAGTAGCACAGCTCGGCCGGTTGTCGTGCCCGCCACACCACCAGGTCCGCGCGCTGGCCCACTGCCAGCGTGCCGCGGTCGTGCAGGCCCAGTGCGCGTGCTGCGTTGACGGTGACGCCGCGCAGCGCCTCTTCCGGCGTCAGCCGGAACAGCGTGCAGGCCATGCCGGCGGCCAGCCGCAGCGACAGCAGCGGCGAGGTGCCGGGGTTGCAGTCGGTGGCGATGGCGATCGGCACGTGGTGTTCGCGCAGCGCCGCGACCGGCGGCAGCTGCGTTTCGCGCAACGCGTAGAACGCCCCGGGCAGCAGCACCGCGACGGTGCCGGCGGCGGCCATCGCCGCGATGCCGGATTCGCCAAGGTGTTCCAGGTGATCGGCGGAAAGGCCGCCGTACTCGGCAACCAGCGCGGCACCGCCCAGATCGGACAACTGCTCCGCATGCAGCTTCACCGGCAGGCCGAGTTGCCTGGCGCGCTCGAACACCCGGCGGGTTTCCTCGCGGCTGAAGCCGATGCCTTCGCAGAACGCATCGACTGCATCGACCAGGCCTTCGGCGGCGAGCGCGGGCAGCATGTCGTCGCAGACCAGCGCCACGTAATCGTCGCGCCGGTCCTTGTATTCCGGCGGCAGCGCATGCAGGCCGAGGAAGCTGGTGCGTACGCTGATGCCCAGCTCGCGGCCAAGCCGTCGCGCCACGCGCAGCATGCGGCGTTCGCTGTCGAGATCCAGCCCGTAGCCGGACTTGATCTCCAGCGTGGTGACGCCGTCGGCCAGCAACGCCCGCGCGCGCGGCAACGATTGCGCGAGCAGCTGCTCCTCGCTGGCGGCGCGGGTGGCCTTGACGCTGGATGCGATCCCGCCACCGGCATGGGCAATCTCCTCGTAGCTGGCGCCGTTGAGGCGCAGCTCGAATTCCTGGGCGCGGTCGCCGCCGAAGACCAGGTGGGTATGGCAGTCGATCAGCCCCGGCGTGAGCAGGGCGCCGTCGAGCGAATGGATCGACTCGGCCAGTGCCGTCGGTTCGTCGGGCAGCTCGTCCATGCGACCGAGCCAGGCGATGCGGCCGTGGTGCATGGCGATCGCGCCGTGCTCGATCAGCCCGTAGGGGGCGTCGCCCGCGAATGTCGCGAGCGTTGCATTGATCAGCAAGCTGTCCCAGCGAGGATGGTTCATGACGACGAAGTTCCGGTGGATGCCAGGGCTGGGCAGGCGACAGCGGCCCGGTCGGCGCAGCCGGCGCGGAACCACGGCGACTCAGGCAGGGCGACGATTATCGCAGACTCCCCGCGGCACGCATGCCGCACGGCGGACAGGTCGTGATCAGCGCGGGCGCCAGCGCGTCTCGTACAGGTCGAAGCGGCGATCCTTGAGGTTCTGCACCGCGCCGGCGTTGCGCGCGCGGGCCAGGCTTTCCAGGCGCAGGTCGGCGAACAGCACGGTCTCGATGTTCGGCGTCGAGTCGGCGGCCACGCCGTCGCGGGCGAAGCCGAAGTCGCTGGGGTGAGGATGCAGCTCTGGCCGTACTGGATGTCGAAGTTGTTGACGCCGGGCAGGTTGCCGACGTTGCCGGACAGCACCACGTAGCACTGGTTCTCGATCGCCCGCGCCTGCGAACAGTAGCGCACGCGCAGGTAGCCTTCGCGCACGTCGGTGCAGAACGGCACGAACAGGATCAGCGCGCCCTGGTCGACCAGATGCCGCGCCACTTCGGGAAACTCCGCGTCGTAGCAGATCATCACCCCGATCGGGCCGCAGTCGGTGAGCACGGTGGCCGCGCTGTCGCCACCGATGATGTTCCACACGTTGCGCTCGCTCGGTGTCGGGTGCAGCTTCTCGCGTTCGTGGATCGAGCCGTCGCGCAGGCACACGTAGCAGACATTGTGGATGTCGCCGTTGGCCTGCTCGGTAGGGTGCGTGCCGGCGATGATGTTGATGTTGTAGTGCACCGCCAACCGGCTGAAGAGTTCCTTCACCTGCGGCGTGTAGTGGCTGAGCTTGCGGATCGACTCCACCGGCGACAGCTCGGTGTTCTCGATCGACAGCAACTGCAGCGTGATCAGCTCGGGGAAGGTGACGAAATCGGCGCTGTAGTCGGCGGCGATGTCGGTGAAGTATTCGACCTGGGTGGCGAACTCCTCGAACGAGGTGATCCGGCGTTGCTGGTATTGCACCGAAGCCACCCGCACCGAGTCGGGCAGCAGCCGCGCCGAGGTGATCGGCGGGATGTCCGGTTGGTCGAGCAATTGCGGATTGCGCCACACCATGTGCACCGCGTAGCCGAGCGATTCGTGATCGGAGGGAACGTAGGCGCGCAGCAGTCCGATCACCTCGAAATCGTTCGTCAGCTGGAAGCTCAGCGTGAGGTCGCGTCGCTTGCCTTCGATCACCGCCTGCACATACGCCTCGGCGTTGCCGTAGCGCGCGATGTTTTTCGCCAGCCCCGGGATGCGCCCGCCGAACACGATGCCGCGCAGCTTCAGATCCATGCACAGTCGTTTGCGCGCCTGGTACAGCCGCTGGCCGATGCGCATGCCGCGATAGTCCGGGTGCACCACCACTTCCATGCCGTACAGCCAGTTGCCGTCCGGCTTGTGGCGCGAGCCCATGCCGCCGCCGGTGATCTGCATCCAGGTATGCGGCGCCAGCGCGGTGGCCTCGTCGATGCGGAACGTGGCGCAGTAGCCCACGATCACGCCTTCGTACTCGACCACGAACTGGCCTTCGGGGAAGTGCGTCTGCTGGGAGCGCAGCATTTCCGGCGAGTGTCCCCACTCGGGCGTGTAGACGCGTGCGGTGAGCTCGGTCAACTGTGGCACGTCCGCCGGCACGGCCTGTCGCAGCAGCAGTTTCGCCTTGTTCTCGCTGGTTTTCCTGGCCATGGGGCGATTATGCATGGCCGGATGGACGTTCGAGTGAAGGTGCTGCACGCGGACGGTTACACTGCGCGGCATCGTCCACCGGAGTCGGAGTCATGAGCAGCCATGCCGCCATTCGTCACTTGAAGGCCGCCCGGCTGTGGCGCGCCGATGGCTGGCAGGCCGATGCCGGACTGGCGGTGGATGCCGACGGGTGCCTGCAGGCGTCGACGGATGCCGCGGGCGAGTCGATCGGCCAATGGGTGCTGCCCGGCATGCCGAACCTGCATTCGCATGCGTTCCAGCGGGCGATGGCCGGTCTGGCCGAACGCAAGGGCAGGGTCGACGACAGTTTCTGGAGCTGGCGCGAGACGATGTATGCGTTTGCCGCCAAGATCGGCCCGGACGAACTGAAGGCGATCGCCGCCCAGCTCTATGTGGAGATGCTCAAGGCCGGCTACACCCGGGTCTGCGAATTCCACTACCTGCACCATCAGCCGGATGGCACGCCGTACGCGCAGCCGGAAGCGATGTCGCTGGCGCTTGATCGAGGCGGCGCGCGAGGCCGGCATCGGGCTGACCTTGCTGCCGGTGCTGTACATCAGCGGCGGTTTCGACGGCCGCGCGCTGAGTGCACGTCAGCGCCGCTTCGGCCATGCCGTCGACGCTTACCTGCGCCTGCTGGAATCCTTGCGTGGACAGCAAGGCGACGATCTGCGCGTCGGCATCGCACTGCATTCGCTGCGCGCGGTGCCGGAAGCGGCGCTGCGCGAGGTGCTGGCCAGCGAGCTGGCGCAGAGCGGACCCGATCCACATCCATATCGCCGAACAGGTCGGCGAGGTACAGGACTGCCTGGCTACCCGCGGTGCGCGGCCGGTGGAATGGCTGTTCGACCACGCCGCGGTCGATGCCCGCTGGTGCCTGGTGCATGCCACCCACCTCACCGAGGCGGAGACCGCGCAACTCGCCCGCAGCGGTGCCGTTGCCGGCCTGTGTCCCACCACCGAGGCGAATCTGGGTGACGGCCTGTTTCCGTTGGCGGCCTATCAGGATGCCGGTGGCACGCTCGGCATCGGTTCGGATTCGCACATCTCGATTTCGCCGGTGGAAGAACTGCGCTGGCTGGAATACGGCCAGCGCCTGAGCACGCGCCATCGCAATATCGCCGCGCGGCACGAAGGCGAAAGCGTGGGCGAAACCTTGTGGCGCGCAGCGTTGCGTGGCGGCACGCAGGCTTCGGGTCTGCCGGTCGGGGCGTTGCAGCGCCGGTGCGCGGGCCGACCTGATCGTGCTGGATGACAGCTCGCCGCTGCTGGCGGCACGCGACGAACGCGCGGTGCTGGACAGTTTCCTGTTCGCCGGCAATACGCCGCTGGTGCGTGACGTGATGGTCGGCGGGCGCTGGCAGGTGCGCGGATTCCAGCATCGCGACGAAGCCCGGATCGCGGCGCGCTATCGCGCCACGGTGGCCGCGCTGGCGGCGCGCTGAAGCATCACGCCGGCACACGACCGCGGTTGGTCGAGACACACAAAAAACTGCGCCAGCACGATGGCTGGCGCAGTCGTTGTCGGCGGATTTCCCGCGCCGCTTACTGGACCGCTGGCGCCGTCTGTGAAGATGCCGGTTGCTGCGCCTTGAACGCCTTCCACTGTTCCTTCCGTGCCTGTTTCTCCGCACGCAGGGTGGCCATCTTCGCTTTCTGCGTCGGGGTCAGCACGGCGTAGATCTGGGCGCGGACGTTGGCCTTCTGCTGCACGCGCACGCGGGTGGCATCGCCTTCCGCCTGTGCCAGCCTGGCGGCGGCGGCCTGGTAGCCGACCTGGTCGGGCGTCATCGATTCGAACGCGTTGCGCTGCTCGCGCAGTGCCTGCCACTGCGTCTTGTTCTGCGCGAAGCTGGTGCGGACGATCTGCTTGATGCTGGCCCGCTGTGCGTCGGTGAGGTCCAGCTTGCCCAACGCCATGTCATGGCCATGACGGTGCATGTGGCCGTGCCCGCCGCGGTGCGAACCGGCGTCCGGCGAGGCAGGAGCGGCAACGGCGAGCGTGCCGAGCGCCATGGCGGAAGCCAGGATCAGGCCGAGGGTGATGTTCTTGCGCATGGTTGCTACCTCTGTGGGTGGGGACTTGCAACGTCATTTGACGCCATTGCCGTGTGTATGTTCTTTGCGGAAGGGTAAAGATGCGTAAAGCTCGTGGAGTTCGCCCCGCCGCGACGATTGAATGGAAGCCATGCCAGAAGCCGCCATGCCCCGAATCCTGATCGTCGACGATGACCGCGCGTTGTGCGCCTTGCTGGCCGACTACCTGCAACGCGAAGGTTTCGCGGTGGATGTCGCGCACGACGGCGAGTCGGCGCTGGCCCAGCTGCGCCAGCCCGCCTTGCGCCCGGATCTGCTGATCCTCGACGTGATGATGCCCGGCCGCGATGGCCTGGAGACCTTGCGCGAGCTGCGCATGCAGCACCGCTTGCCGGTGATCATGCTGTCGGCGAAAGGCGAGCCGGTGGACCGGGTGATCGGGCTGGAACTCGGCGCCGACGATTACCTGGCCAAGCCCTGCCTGCCGCGCGAGCTGCTGGCGCGGGTGCGTGCGCAACTGCGACGCAACACGCCAGCCACGGCGGCCAACCTGCAGGTCGGCACGTTGCGCCTGCAGCCCGGGGATCGGCAGGCCTTCATCGGCGAGCAGGAACTGGTGCTGACCGGCGCGGAATTCATGTTGCTGCTGGCGCTGGCCCAGCGCGCCGGCGAGCTGGTGGACAAGGCGTCGCTGACGCGTGCGGCGCTGGGCCGCGAACTGGAACGTTTCGACCGCAGCATCGACGTGCACGTGAGCCGCCTGCGGCACAAGCTGGCGGAGCGCTTCGGCGCAGGCGCCGCGCATCGAGTCGGTGCGTGGCGCCGGCTACCTGCTGATTGCGGGGACGCCATGAAGCCGTTCACCAGTTCGATCTACTGGCGCCTGCTGGTCTGGTTCTGCCTGGCGAACCTGCTGGTGCTGTTCCTCGGCGGCTTCCTGACACGGCGCTTCATCGAGTACACCACCGCGGTGGAAATCAACTGGGCGGCGCTGGCCCAGGACGCCAGCCAGCACTACGAAAGCGGCGGCGCCGACGCGCTCGCCGTCTGGGTGAGGCAGCAGCGGCGCCAGGGTATCGATGCCACGCTGTATCAGGACGGGCAACCGCTTTCGCCGATCCGCTTGCCGCCGTCGATCCAGCGCTCGCTGCCGGCCTGGTTCGATGCCGGACACGACATCCTGCTGCAACCGCGCCCGGGCCTGTATCTGTCCGTGCAGCAAGTGGCCGGTACGGATGGACAGGTTCGCCAGCTGGTGGCATTGAGCCGGACCCACACCCGGCTGCGCCCGCAGACCCGCGAGAAGATCCTGCTGGTCGTCCAGTTGGGCCTGTCGCTGCTGTTCATCGGGCTGGTCGGCTGGTGGGTGGCGCGCAGCGTGGCCCGGCCGGTGCAGACGTTGCGCCGCGCTGCCCAGCGCATGGCGGCCGGCGAGCTATCGACCCGGGTGGGTCGACCTGGCCGCAGGGTGCACGACGAACTGGCCCAGCTTGCGGGCGATTTCGATGCCATGGCCGAGCGCATCGAAGCGCTGGTCACGCACGACCGCAGGGTGCTGCAGGACCTGTCGCATGAATTGCGCTCGCCGCTGGCGCGGCTGCATCTGATCCTCGAGCTGGCGCGCAGCAGTACCGGCACTGCGCAGGCCGAGAGCTATTTCCGTCAGGCCGAATCGGAAATCACCCGCCTCGACCGGATGACCGGCGAAATGCTCGCGCTGTCGCGACTGGAAGGCGGCATACCGGGCGTGGAGCGCGAACATCTGGATCTTGCCGGGCTGCTGCGCGGGTGCGTGGAGCAGGCCGGCCTCGAAGCGACCGCGCGCCAGGTCAGCCTGCAGCTGATGCCGTCCGACGGGCCAGCCGTGGTGTTCGGCAACGCGCAGTTGCTGGAGAGCGCGCTGGACAACCTGGTCGCGAACGCGATCAAGTTCAGCCCCGCCGGTGGCGAAGTCGAACTGGCGGTGCAGCAGACAGCGCAAGGTGTCGGCTTGTCGGTCCGCGATCGCGGACCGGGCGTGCCCGACGCCGAACTGGAATCGCTGTTCAACCCGTTCTTCCGCGGCAGCAACGCGGCGCGCGCCGACGGGCACGGGCTCGGCCTGGCCATCGTGCAGCGTGTGGTGGCGATCCATGGCGGCGAAATCCATGCCCGCAATCGCGAAGGTGGCGGGCTGGATGTGTATCTGCAGCTGCCGTCGGCGCCGGCGGATCGCGTGGGCTGAGGCGTTCCCTGCCGAAAGCAAATGGTGCAGCATGGCGGTGGCTGTGCATGCCGTCCCCGTCGACGGTTTCGTTCGAGTCACCTCAGGAGAGTTCCCATGCAAGGTTCCGCTGATCTGGGCAAGCTGGTTCTTCGTGTCGTGCTGGGCGTGTTGATCCTGTTCCATGGTGTTTCCAAGCTGATCCACGGGCCCGGCTACATCATCGGCGTGGTGGAGGGGGCAGGCCTGCCGTCCTTCCTGGCTTACGGGGCGTATGTCGGCGAGGTGCTGGCGCCGATCCTGCTGCTGATCGGCTGGTGGACCCGGGTCGGCGCGCTGATCATTGCGATCAACATGCTGGTGGCGATCGGCCTGGTGCATATGGGCCAGCTCGCCACGCTGGCCGATACCGGCGGCTGGGCGCTGGAGTTGCAGGGCATGTTCTTCGGTACGGCGCTGGCCATCATGCTGCTCGGTGCCGGCCGTTACAGCCTGGGCGGAAGCAACGGTCGCTGGAACTGAGCCTGTCGCGCCTGCCGCGCAGGCCTTGCCGTGCGGCAGGCGCGAACACCGGACCCTACGCAAGCACCATGTGATTTGTCACACTCGGCACTTTCGCCGATGGCGCGCCATGCGCTCGAATGCCCTTGCCGCGGTGGGACTGGCGCTGTGCTCGGCGCTGTTCTTCACGCTCACTTACGTACTCAACCGCAGCCTGGTTGCTGGCGGCGGGCATTGGGCGTGGGCGGTGATCCTGCGTTACCTGCTCACCTTGCCGATGCTTGCGCTGGTGCTGCCGCTGCAGGGCGGGCTCGGTGCCTTGCCGCGTGAGCTGCGCCGGCATGCGCGCCCCTGGTTGCTGTGGAGCAGCGTGGGTTTCGTGCTGTTCGGCGTGCCGTTGACCTGGGCGGCGAGCAGCGGGCCGTCGTGGCTGGTCGCCGGCAGTTTCCAGACCACCGTGCTGGCCGGGCCGCTGCTGGCGCCGCTGATCTACCGCGACGAACGCGCGCGGCTGGCCTGGCGCACGCTGGCGATCGGTGCGCTGATCGTGGCCGGCGTGTTCGCGCTGCAGTGGGGCCATGCACGGGGACAACTGCATGTTGGCGACTGGCTGGCGATCGGCGCGGTGGTGTTGTCCGCGTTCGCCTATCCGCTGGGCAACCGCAAGCTGCTGCTGCATCTGGAGCAGGCGCAGGTGGAGCCGGGCGCAAGCCATATCAACGCGGTGCAGCGGGTGTTCGGCATGACGCTGTGCAGTTGGCCGCTGTGGCTGCTGTTTGGCGTGATCGCCTGGTTCACCATCGGCCCGCCCACGTGGCGCGAAGCGCTGCTGGCCGGCGGCGTGGCGCTGTCGTCGGGCACCATCGCCACCATCCTGTTCTTCCGCGCCACCGACATGGTGCGCAGCGAGCCCACCGCGCTGGCCGCGGTCGAGGCGATGCAGGCGGCCGAACTGCTGTTCGCCACCGTGCTCGGCGTGCTGTTCCTGGGCGAAGTATGGCCGCACGGCTACGCGCTGTTCGGCGCGCTGGCGATCGTCGTCGGCATCGCGCTGTTCGGCTGGTTCAGCGGGCGCGGTGCGGCCGGGAATGACGAGGCCGTGCGTGCCTTGCGTGGCGATCGCAGCGCCTGAGGCGGCAAGTCAATGCATGTCCACGGTGCGGTTGCGATGGGGTCGTGCCAGTCGGGGATGCCGGATCGGCAGGATGCTCCGGGCCGGCCTGCCATCGGCGGTCTCGCCGAGAGCCTGTGCCCGATCTCCCGTACCATGCGGCGGATGAAGACCGATTCCTTTCCGCGCATGCGCTGGGCTTTCAGCCTTGCGCTTTTGCTGATCTGTCTGCCCTGGGCACCACCCGGCCGGGCCGGAGAGCCCGCCGCGCATACCGGTTTCGAAGTGCTTCATTACACGGCTCGGCTGGATCCGGATCTGTCCGCAAAAACGCTTCGTGGCAGCGAAAGGATCAGCCTGGTCTTCACGACGGCGGGAGTCCGCAACATCGGCTTCGATGCGGGCAGTCTTGTCATCGACGAGGTGCGTCAGCAAGGAAAGCGATTGTCGTTCGGGAAAGTGGGCACCCGGCTCGACATCCGGCTGGCGGATGCTTCCGCCGCAGGGCAGCACCTCGACATCGATATCGAATACCACGGCGCGCCGCGCTTCGGTCTGGAATTTCACCCGGAGGCGGACCAGCTCTACACGATCTTCTCGACCAGCGAATGGCTTGTCTGCCTCGATGCGCCCGGGCAGCGCGCCACGCTGGATCTCAGCGTCGCGCTGCCGGCCCGTTTCAAGGCGACGGGCAACGGTCGGCTGGTGTCGAAGACCCGGCTGAGCGACGACCGGGATCTGTATCGCTGGCGACAGGATGAGCCCGTGCCCAGCTTCGTCTACGGGTTCGCGGCCGGAAGCTTCAACGAAGCCCGCACGCGCGTGGATGGTGTCGAGCTGCGCTTTCTGTCGCACGATCTGCAGCCCGAACCGTTGCAACGCGTGTTCGCGAACACGGCGGACATGCTGAAGTTTTTCGGGGACCGTGCCGGCATTCCGTATCGCGGCAAATACGATCAGGCCCTGGTGACCAAGACGATCGGGCAGGAACTGGCCGGTTTTGCGCTGCTGTCGGAGGCCTATGGCCGAGACGTGCTGGAGGACCCGACGGCGGAGGATTTGATCGCCCACGAAGCGGCGCACCAGTGGTGGGGCATCCTGGTTACCTGCCGCAGCTGGAACGATTTCTGGCTCAACGAAGGTTTTGCCAGCTTCATGGCGGCCGCGTACATGCAGCACCGCCACGGCGATGCCGTCTATCAACAGATGGTCGAGCGTTGGCGTCAACGGGTGGAACGCCTGGTGGCCACGGGCAAGGATCATCCCCTGGTCTACCCGCAATGGATCAAGCCGAGCCGGGATGACCGGGCGGTGGTCTATCAGAAGGCCGCCTACGTGCTCCATTTGCTGAGAGGGCAGCTGGGCGAGCGTGATTTCTGGAAGGGGATACGTGATTACACCCGGGAATTTCGCGGCAAGTCGGTGACGACCGCGGATTTCAAGCGCGCGATGGAACGATCCAGCGGGCGGAACCTCGACGCGTTCTTCCGGCAGTGGGTAACCGGCACCTCGAACAGCACGGCGCCTACCACTTCCGTGCCCTCGACCGCAGCGCGCTGACCCGGCGAGCATCCGCCACGGGGTGTGGAATGCTTTCGGCCCAACGCGAAGCTGTGGTCAGCCGCCTCGATGCGGTGGCTTGCCCGTTTTCTTGCGCGAGCTGCTTTTGAGCGGGGACATGGTCCCGCCGCAGATGTCGTGAACCAGGGAACGCAGCCATCGGTGTGGCGGGTCAGCTTCAAGCCGTGGATGCCAGAACAGGGACACCGTGAATTCGGGCAGCGTCAGCGGAAGTGCGAAGCGAAACATGCCCTCGCACAACGTGTGCGTGTGCTTCTCGGGCACCGTGGCGATCAGGTCGGATGCTCTGGCCAGGGCGATGGCTGCCGAAAACCCTCCGACGGTAGCCTGCACCCGACGTTCGAGGCCGAGCGCCTCCAGGGCTTCATCCACGGGTCCGTGATCCAGGCCGCGCCGCGAGACCAGCACGTGCTGGCCCGCTGCGTAGCGGGTGGCCGTGACCCTGCCTTTGGACAACGCATGGCCCACGCGGACAACGCCGATGTGGCGGTCCCGGAACAGGCCCAAGGTCCGGATCTCGGGTCCCATCGCCTGGCCCGTGACGCCGGTTTCCAGATCGACCGTGCCATCCCGCAGTGACCTGCTGTCCTTGTTCGGCTTGGTCAGGAATCGTAGCCGTACGCCCGGCGCCTGCTCTGCGACCCGGGCGATGAGCACGGCTCCGAAGTTCTCCACGAATCCCTCGCTGGTGCGCAGCGTGAAAGTCCGCGAGAGCAGTCTTGAGGTCGAGCCTCATGGCGGGGCGAAGTACCGACTCGGCGTCGTCCACAACCTGTCGTGCCCGCTCCCGGAGCGCGAGCGCACGCGGCGTGGGAACCAGGCCACGACCCGCACGGACCAGCAGGGGATCACCCGTGATCTCGCGCAGTCGCGCCAGGGTCCTGCTCATGGCCGATGGGCTGAGCTGCAGGCGCTGGGCAGCGCCCACGACGCTTCCTTCCGTCAGCAGGACATCGAGGGGGATCAGCAGGTTCAGGTCAAGAGTCGTCATGGCTGTCTAGTACCACGAAACGCCGGATACATGGCGTTGGATGCATGAATACAGTGCAACCCCTGCGTCTGGCGCCCGCCATGGGATTGCCCCAGGCTGGCGCTGTGCACCGTTGCCGCCTTGAAGGATTTCCATGCCGCTCTCCATCAACGCCACAAGTCTCGCTGGGCGCTCCGCTGCGACGCGGATCCCGTGGGCGCTCGCCAGCCTTTCGCTGACCATGTTGCTGGCCTCGCTGGGCACCAGCATTGCCAACGTGGGCCTTCCCACCTTCGTGCAGGTTTTCGGCACGGCGTTTCAGGCCGTCCAATGGGTCGTGCTGGCCTACCTGCTCGCCATCACCACGCTCATCGTCAGCGTCGGGCGTCTTGGCGACCTGTTCGGGCGCCGCCGACTCATGCTTGCCGGCATCGGTGTTTTCACCGTCGCGTCCGTGGCGTGCGGTGCGGCCCCCGGGCTCTGGGTGCTGGTTGCCGCCCGCGCCGCCCAGGGTTTCGGGGCTGCGGTCATGATGGCACTGACGATGGCCTTTGTCGGCGATGCCGTGGCGAAGGAGCGGGCCGGTAGCGCCATGGGGTTGCTCGGGACGATGTCGGCGATTGGCACGGCACTCGGGCCCACGCTCGGTGGCGTGCTCATCGCGAGTTTCGGCTGGCGAGCCATCTTCCTCGTCAACCTGCCGCTGGGTCTGGTCGCGATCGCTCTGGCGTATCGATATCTGCCTGCGGACCGGTCTGCATCCGCCGGAAGCCGGGCGTCGTTCGACTACCGTGGCTCGCTTCTGCTCATGCTCGCGCTGGCTGCCTATGCGCTGGCGATGACCATAGGCCGCGGCAAGCTCGGTCCGACGAACGCCGCGCTGCTCGGCGCCGCGTTCGTGGGCTTGGGCCTGTTTGCTTTCGTCGAATCCCGGGTCCCTTCGCCGCTGGTCCGGCTGGCGCTATTCGGGAACCGGACCATCAGCGCCGGCTTCGCCATGAGCAGCCTGGTTACCACGGTTGCCATGACGACGTTGGTGGTCGGGCCGTTCTATCTGTCGGGCGCGCTTGGCCTTGGCGCCGCTCACGTGGGTCTGGTGATGTCTGCCGGCCCCCTCGTTGCGGCACTCGTCGGAGTGCCGGCCGGCCGGGGCGTCGATCGGTTCGGCGCGGGACGCATGACTGTCGTGGGGCTGCTGACCATGGCGCTCGGTTGCATCGGTCTGGCCGCCATCTCCATCCGCCTCGGCGCGTGGGGCTACATCGTTCCCCTCGTCACCTTTACCGCCGGCTTTGCCGCATTTCAGGCGGCCAACAACACCGCCGTCATGAGCGGCATCGAACCAGGTCAGCGCGGCGTCGTCTCGGGCCTGCTCAATCTGTCGCGCAACCTCGGCCTGATCACTGGCGCATCCGGCATGGGCGCGGTGTACGCGTTCGGCGCGGCCACGACGGACATCGCGCACGCTGCGCCGGCGTCGGCGACCAGCGGCATGCGGCTGGCATTCGCCACGGCCACGCGGCTCGTCTTTGCGGCCTTGGCGCTGGCCCTCGGCAGCGAGAACCGCACGCGCGGCGCCTTCTCCAAATAGGCGGGGGCCGTCGTGTCCCGGCAACCTCGCCGGGCCGGTTGCAGTTTCGATGGTTCTATCCTTGTGGCTTCGAAACACCTTGAAGCAGGCGAGTGCGATGCATGACAGCTTGAAGCCCGGCCCGGCGCAGTCACTGACACGCGAGGCGCCGGTGGCATATATCCACCACGGCACGCCGGCCTTTCGCCGCACCAACCTCGCGCTGTTCGCCGCCGGTTTCGCCACGTTCGGCCTGCTGTACTGCGTGCAGCCGCTGATGCCGGAGTTCAGTCGCGACTACGGGGTGAGCGAGGCGGGCGCGGCGCTGTCATTGTCACTGACCACCGGCGTGCTGGCGTTCGCGATGCTGTTTGCCGGCGCGCTGTCGGATGCGTGGGGGCGCAAGTCGGTGATGGTGGTGTCGCTGCTGTCGTCGGCCGTGCTGGTACTGGTCACCGCCGTGATGCCGGACTGGACCGCGCTGCTGGTGGTGCGCACCTTGCTCGGGCTGACCCTGAGCGGCCTGCCGGCGGTGGCGATGACGTACCTCAGCGAGGAAATGCACGTCGAGTCGATCGGCCTGGGCATGGGCCTGTACATCAGCGGCAGCGCGGTCGGTGGCATGGGCGGGCGATTGATCACCGGGGTGCTGGCCGACTTCTTCGGTTGGCGTTTTGGCGTGGGCGTGGTCGGGGTGATCGGCATCGCGGCCGCACTGATCTTCTGGCACGCGCTGCCGCCATCGCGGCATTTCGTGGCGCAGCCGTTGCGCTGGCGCATGGTGCTGGGACGCTTCAACGGCATCTTCCATGATCGCGGATTGCCGTGGCTGTTCGTCGAAGGCTTCCTGCTGCTCGGTGCGTTCGTCACCGTCTACAACTACCTCGGCTACCGGCTGCTGGCGCCGCCGTACAACCTGAGCCAGGCGGCGGTCGGGCTGATCTTCGGCATCTACCTGGTCGGCACCTTCAGTTCGGCGTGGATGGGTCACCTGGCCGGCAAGCTCGGGCGGCGCAAGGTGTTGTGGACGGCGTTTGCGCTGATGCTGGCCGGCGTGGCGCTGACCATGACTGCAGCCGCTGCTGCTGATCATGCTGGGCATCGTGGCGGTGACGTTCGGCTTCTTCGGCGGCCACTCCATCGTCAGCAGCTGGGTCGGGCGGCGCGCCGGCGCGGCGAAGGCGCAGGCCGCCTCGGTCTACCTGTTCTGCTACTACATGGGCTCCAGCATCGCCGGCGCCAGCGGCGGGTTGTTCTATGCGTCGCACGGCTGGAACGGCGTGGCGCTGTTCGTCGGCGCGCTGGTGCTGGCCGGTCTGCTGATCGCGCTGCGGCTGTTCCGCCTGCCGCCGCTGGTGAATGTGGCGACGCCGCCTACGCCGATGAGCAAGGGCGCGATGCCGTAGGCCTGCACTGCTCCTCCCCCTGCGGCAGGGGGAGGCTGGGAGCGAGGGCAACAGCTCTTCGATCGTGAAGCTCCGGATGTTGAAGAGCAGCCCACCCCAACCCTCCCCTGCGTGCAGGGGACGGAGACAAGGCTTCAGCGCGCTGCGTCGGCTTCAGCATGTCTTTCACCGCGTCGTAGTTGCCGTCGTTCGCGGCGGCTGGAATGCCCAGCAAGTGCGTCATCAGCGGATAGACGTCCACGTTCGGGAACGCCGGCACCTTCGCACCGACGCGGAAAGCGGGGCCGTGCGCCACGAAGATCGCCTGCATCAGCGGTTCGGCATTGTCGAAGCCGTGTTCGCCCAGGCTCACCCGGCCCTTGCGTTTGGCCGCGTACTCGCTGGTGGTGATGCGCCAGTGCACGTTCGCCAGGCACAGCAGTTGCGGTACGCGCGGGTTGCTTGCCGTAGGCCAGTCGCGCCGGCACGCGGGTCTTGTCCCAGCACTGCATGTGCGGCTGCGGTTGCTCCAGGGTCTGCTCGACTTTCGCGAAATCGGCACGCGCCTCGGCGCTGTCCGACTTCGGATTGAAGCCGGCCAGGATGCCCATGCTGACCGTGTGCACCCGATCGAGCGGAACCAGCTGGTCGATCATCACGTTGTTCGCCGCGGGCACGTCGGCCATGCCGTGGTCGGACAGCACGATCAGGTTGATCCGGTCGAACAGGCCGCGCTGCTTCAGGCCCCGCACCAGTCGCGCCATCGCGGCGTCGGTGTCGCGCAGCGCCTCGTTCACCTGCGGCGAGTCCGGGCCGTGGACGTGGCCGGCGTGGTCGACCGCATCGAAGTACAAGGTGAGGAAGTCGGGGCGTTCGGCGGCAGGCAGGTCCAGCCAGGCCAGCACCTGGTCGACCCGCTGATCGGAGTGGATCGCGCCATCGAACGGCTTCCACTAATCCGGCCGATGGCCGTGGATCTCCGCTTCCGAACCGGGCCAGAACATCGTGGCGCGTGCGCAGCCCGTGCTGCCTCGGCGGTGACCCAGATCGGCATGCCTTCGGCCCACCAGCGGCCGTCGCCGACCGCTTCGCGGCTGCCCAGCGAGAACTTGCCCAGCTGCGGATCGAACATGGTGTTGTTGACGATGCCGTGGTGATCGGGGGTGAGGCCGGTGACGATGCGTGTAGTGGTTCGGGAACGTCAGCGACGGGAACGCCGGCTGCATCGATGCCGCCTGCACGCCGCCTTGCGCCAGCATGGCCAGGGTCGGGCTGAGTCCGCGTTGCATGTAGTCGTGGCGATAGCCGTCGATCGAGATCAGCAGCAGCGGCGTCGGCCGGCTGGCGGTTGT
Organism: uncultured Gammaproteobacteria bacterium; assembly: GCA_963739815.1. Classification (GTDB taxonomy): domain Bacteria; phylum Pseudomonadota; class Gammaproteobacteria; order Xanthomonadales; family Rhodanobacteraceae; genus Rhodanobacter. Next base: position 1,222,277 of record CAVUBI010000001.1, on the reverse strand, counting down.
CGCGGCCGTTGTCGAAGTGGCCGGGCGTTGCGTGGCACAGCCGAAGCTGAATGCTGCCAGGGAACACAGCAGCAGGCGAAACAGGATTTTCATGCAGGGGACCTTACGATGCGTTCGAACCGACCCGACATGATCGCGTACCGACATGACCATTACACGTACCGTTCGGCACTTTCCCGCTGAGACGTACCCTGCTGGTCGGCAGCGCTCGCGCTCGCGTTGCCGGGCGTGTCCGTGGCCTGGCAGGCGAACGGCCAGTCGACGATCCGACCGGTGTCGCCGAGCGAGCAGGTTCCAGCAGGCTGCGCAACAGCAGCAGACGCGCGACCAGGTGCAGACAGCAGCCAGATGCAGCAGCAACTGCGTCAGGGCGTGTCGGACAATGCGAAGCGCCCGCTGGCGAACGAAGCCAGCGCCCGCAAGCAGCTCGACCAGGCCGACCAGGCGCAGCGCGAACGTGACCGCGCCCGACAGCAGGACCTGCTCGACCGCGAGCGCGATGCCGCCAACCTGCCGCGGGTGGTGCCGAAAGCGCTGCCGATCGCCGCGCAGCGGCGAAGTGACTCGCGGCAATCCTGACGTGCGCGGCGGCAGTGCGACGCTGGGCTACGGCCGAACAGGTCGCCGCGTGCGATGCGGTCTTCCATCGTCAGCAGAAATCGTTTCGTCGGCAGGCCGCCGCCGAAGCCGGTGAGGCTGCCGTTCGCGCCGATCACGCGATGGCACGGCAACACGATCGGCAGCGGGTTGCGTCCGTTCGCGGCGCCGACCGCGCGCACCGCCAGCGGCTTGTCGATGCGCCGGGCCAGTTCGCCGTAGCTGATCGTGACGCCGTACGGGATCCGCCCCAGCTCGTGCCACACCTCCAGCTGGAACGGCGTGCCGACGGGATGCAGCGGCAGCTCGAAGTGCTGGCGCGTCGCCGGCGAAATATTCCTCCAGCTGCACGCGCGCGAACTGCGAGCGGCGCGGCGGCGCGGACCCAGCCCGGGTGCGCCTTCTTCGGATGGCGTTCGCGTTCGAACCAGATCTCGCGCAGGCCGCGGCTGTCCGCGACCAGGCGCAGCGTGCCGACCGGGCTGTCCATCTCGTCGTAGTGGATCGTGTCGGCGTCGTCATGCGGTCACCTCCGGTTTTGCGTTGGCGCGGCGGTGGCGGCGTGTCCGATGCGCGCGCGCCACAGATGGATCACGGCATACGCGCGCCACGGCCGCCACGCGTTCGCGCGTTCGTCCAGCGCCTTGTGCTCGAGCGGCGCGGCATCCGGCGTCGCTTCGCGGCGCAGGATCAGGTCGGCCGCCGGGAACGCATCCGGATGGCTCAGCGCGCGCATCGCGATGTAGTGCGCCGTCCACTCGCCGATGCCGGGCAGCGCGACCCAGCGCGCCACGAATTCCTCCAGCGACTGCTCCGCGCGGAAATCCACGCGGCCGTCCAGCAGCGCCTGCGCCATCGCGCTGATCGTCGCCGCGCGCGTCGTGGTCAGGCCGATCTCGCGCAGATCCGCCTGGGCCAGCGCGGCCGGCGTCGGAAACAGCCGCTCCAGTCCCGGCAGCGGCGCCGCCGGCACCGGTTCGCCCCAGCGCTGCACGATGCGCGTCGCCAGCGTGCGCGCCGCCGCCACGCTGATCTGCTGGCCGAGGATCGCGCGCACCGCGATCTCGAAACCGTCCCAGCCGCCGGGCAGGCGCAGGCCCGGGCGGCGGGCGCAGCAGCGGGCCGAGGATCGGGTCGTGGCGGAACGTGTCCGCGATCACCTGCGGGTTCGCATCCAGGTCGAACATCCGCCGCAGCGTCGTCACCACGCCGAGCAGTTGCGTCGGCTGCGGGCAATGCAGTTCCAGCTTGCAGCGCGTGTTCGCCGTTCGGCCATGCGCTCAGGCGCAGCCAGCCCGGCGCAGTCGGCCGGGCCGAACACGCGCGCATAACTGTGCTCGTCGACCCGCTCCACGCCCGGCAGCGCACGCGTGCGCAGGAACGCGAGCAACGCCTCGAAGTCATACGGCGGCCGATAGCCGAGCCGCAACACCAGCGCCGCGCCGGCCGTCGCGCGCGGATGCCGGCGCAGCTCGCGCGGCGGGATGCGGTTCGCCTGCGCAAACGCCGCGTTGAACCGGCGCAGGCTGCGAAAGCCGGACGCCAGCGCGACCTCCGTCACCGGCAGCGCGGTCTCCGTCAGCAACTGTTTCGCGAACAGCAACCGCCGCGTCGTGTGCACGCTGATCGGCGGCGCGCCGACGCGCTCCACGAACAGCCGGCGCAGCTGCCGCGCGCCGATGCCGACGCGCGCCGCCAGTTCGTCCAGCGATTGCTCCGCCAGCACGCCGGCCTCGATCAGTTTCAACGCGCGCGCCACCACATGGTCGCCGCGCTGCCACTGCTCGTTGCCCGGCGCGAGTTCCGGCCGGCAGCGCAGGCACGGCCGGAATCCGGCCGCTTCCGCCGCGGCTGCGTTCGCGTAATAGCGCACGTTCTCGCGCTTCGGCGTCGGCGCCGGGCACACCGGCCGGCAATAGATGCCGGTGCTGCTCACGGCGGTGAAGAACAGACCGTCGAAACGCGCGTCGCGGCTGAGTCGGGCCTGTTCGCAGATATGCGCAGCGGGCAGCGGGGAAGCGTTCGTCCATGCACGCAGGCTAGCACCGCCGAGCCGGGCTGACTCGCCGTTTTCGGACATCAATGCCGCGCTGGCAGCTGTCGCATGGGGCCGGTTGGCAGCGGTGAAAAAATGGGCCGGTCGTGGCGGTACGGGCGACCGGTCCAGGGCATCAATCCGCGTCGATCCATGCGATCGTCCCGCGCTGCCGCGAACTCCTCACTTGATCGGCGCCATCAGGTGCTGGTACGGCGTGTCGGCCCACATGATGTACGGCGCCCCGGTATCCGGGTTCGGGTTCTTCGGATAGGTCGCATAGAACGCCGCGTCCGCGCCCACGATCATGAGATGCGGTCCGGTCTTGATCCAGTGGTTGCTGCTGTCCGGCTTCTGCGCATACGGATCGGTGTTGCTCGCGTCCGTGCCGCCTGCCAGCATGTACATCAGGCCGAGTTTGCCGGACGGCGGGGGTTTGCGCGCCATCCAGGCGTGCGCCCATTCCATCGCGTTCGCGTCCATGCACATCGGGTCCGGTCCCGGCGTCGTCGGGTTGTCCGGCATGCAGGTGAACGCGTTGCTGCCCTTGCGCAGCGTGCGCATCGTTCCGTCCGCACCCGCCGCGACAATCGTGGCGTCCTTGGCCACGCGTGCCGGTGCCGCGCGCATCGCGCTGGCGATCATCTGTGCATCGCTCGGCGCGGCTTTGTTGGCCGCCTGCACGCTGCCCATGGCAGCGAACAGCACGGCGACGACGGTGAGTTGGTTCTTCAAGCCTGTCGTATGCATGGCAACCTCCCACAGTGACGTGTGACGGTCACGCCCGGGCTCCCGCCGGGAAGTCTGTTCCGCTGGCCGGGCCGGGTCAATCGGCGTGACCGGCCGTTCCCGGCGCGGCGCCGGTCAGTGCGGGAAAGTGGCCATCCGCCGGCCTTGCCCCGCGCTCAACGCGCGGCCGTGATCGCCGGGCAAGTCGCGTGCCGGCCGGCGTGGAACGCGGCGACTTCCGCCTCGCTCGCCGGCTTGCCGTCGTCGCCGCCGTCGAACGCCACGCGCCAGACACCGTCGTCCGCGCGGCGCCATACCGTGGCGAACTTGCCGATCGTGTAACGCGGCTGCGCGCCCGGCGCGGGATTCTCGAACAGGTACGCGCCGCTGGAATACGCGAGCGTGCCGTCGCCGGTTGCCACGACCTGCTGCGGATACCAGTCCAGCCGCAGCGTCTTGCCGTCGATGAACGTGGCCCAGTGCTGCTGGATCGCGGCGCGGCCGCGCGTCGGCTTCGTGGTGTTCGCGTCGAAGACCGCATCGGCCATGACGTGTCCGGCGAACGCCGTCGCGTCATGCTGCTGCACGCTCCGCGCGAACGACAATTCGCGCTGCCAGACCTTGCATGTCGCGGCGCCCGGATCCAGCGATGGCGCCGATGCCAGTGCACTCGACGAGCAGGCCAGCCACAGGATCAACCAGTTCTTGTGTGACATGTGCATTCCCTCCGCTGTGCGAGGGCGCAGCATCCTGCCGATCAGATCCGTTTGCCAGTGCTGCCATGGTGTCGCCGGTGGTTTGCCGTGGCGGCCCGGCCCGTTATCGCGTGGCTATAATCGAACGCTGACTTACCGGAACCCTTGTCCATGACCGCACCCACCCGCATCGACACCACCCGCACCATCCGCGCGCCGCGCGGCACCGAGCTCACCTGCAAGAGCTGGCTCAGCGAGGCGCCGTTCCGCATGCTGCAGAACAACCTCGATCCGGAGGTGGCGGAGAACCCGGCCGAGCTGGTGGTGTACGGCGGCATCGGGCGGGCGGCGCGCAACTGGGAGTGCTTCGACGCGATCCTGAAAGCGCTGCGCGAACTGGAGGACGACGAGACCCTGCTGGTGCAGTCCGGCAAGCCGGTCGGCGTGTTCCGCACGCATGCCGACGCGCCGCGCGTGCTGATCGCCAACTCCAACCTGGTGCCGCACTGGGCCACCTGGGAGCACTTCAACGAGCTCGATAAGAAGGGCCTGATGATGTACGGCCAGATGACCGCCGGCTCGTGGATCTACATCGGCTCGCAGGGCATCATCCAGGGCACCTACGAAACCTTCGTCGAGATGGGCCGCCAGCATTACGGCGGCAACCTCAAGGGCAAATGGCTGCTCACCGCCGGCCTCGGCGGCATGGGCGCGCGCGCAGCCGCTGGCCGCCTCGCTGGCCGGCATGTGCAGCCTCAACATCGAATGCCAGCAGAGCCGCATCGACTTCCGCCTGAAGACCCGCTACGTCGACGAGCAGGCCAGCGACCTCGACGACGCGCTGGCGCGCATCGAGAAGTACACGAAAGCGGGCGAAGCGAAATCCATCGCGCTGCTCGGCAATGCCGCCGACGTGCTGCCCGAACTCGTGCGCCGCGGCGTGCGCCCCGACGCCGTCACCGACCAGACCAGCGCGCACGACCCGGTCAACGGCTACCTGCCGCAGGGCTGGACGCTGGAGCAGTGGTTCGAGCGCCGCAAGAGCGACCCGGTCGGCACCGCCCGCGCCGCCAAGCTGTCGATGAAGACCCACGTCGAAGCGATGCTCGCGTTCCACGCGCAAGGCATCCCCACCTTCGACTACGGCAACAACATCCGCCAGATGGCGCAGGACGTCGGCTGCGAAAACGCGTTCGCGTTCCCCGGCTTCGTGCCCGCCTACGTGCGCCCGCTGTTCTGCCGCGGCATCGGCCCGTTCCGCTGGGTCGCGCTCTCCGGCGACCCGGAAGACATCTACAAGACCGACCAGAAAGTGAAGGAGCTGATCCCCGACGACGCCCATCTGCACCACTGGCTCGACATGGCGAAGGAGCGCATCAGCTTCCAGGGCCTGCCCGCGCGTATCTGCTGGGTCGGGCTGGGGTTGCGCGACAAGCTCGGGCTGGCGTTCAACGAGATGGTGCGCAATGGGGAGCTGAAGGCGCCGGTGGTGATCGGGCGCGACCACCTCGACTCCGGCAGCGTCGCCTCACCGAACCGCGAAACCGAAGCCATGAAGGACGGCAGCGACGCCGTCAGCGACTGGCCGCTGCTCAACGCGATGTTGAATGTGGCTGGCGGCGCGACGTGGGTTTCGTTGCATCATGGCGGTGGGGTGGGGATGGGGTATTCGCAGCACTCGGGCATCGTGATCGTTTGCGATGGCACCGAAGCGGCGGACAAGCGGATTGCGCGGGTGTTGTGGAACGATCCGGGGACTGGCGTGATGCGGCATGCGGATGCGGGGTATGAGATTGCGGTGGAGTGTGCGAAGGAGCAGGGGTTGAAGTTGCCGATGGTGTAGCGTCTGCTGTAGCAAATGCATGCTGAGCTCAGGGGGAAACATGCAGCGTTTAGGGATCGGGCTGTGCTTGCTGATGTGTGTGGTCGCCGGCGTGGCGGCCACGCGGTCATCGGATGATGCGTCGATCAAGGTATTTCTAAAAAATACCGACGTGCGGTACGGCGGCCCTGATGATTCAAAAACCCTCGAGGGCCGGCTCTTTGCCTGGGCCAGCAAGGGACCCTCGCTGGCGGAACTGCAGGCGAACGCGGCGGAGAAGTTCAACCTTCCACGCGAACTGGCGGACCAACTTGTACATCTCACTCTCCAGCGTGGGTCGCGCAAGGATCAGGAAGCAAGCAATTCCTCTGCGGTCGACCAATACATCGCGTTGTCTCATGCCTACCCACAAAGTGATCTGGCGCTGCTGGAAGCGGCACGCACTATCGAGCGCCCGTTTCGCGATTGCGATATCGGCGCCTACGAGCGTCTTCTGCAAGGACGACCTCATGGCGATGCCGAGCGCATTGTCCTGTTCAATCAGTTTTATTGCCTGGCGCTGCTGACCGAGCGCACGAGTAACAACGCCGAAACCATCGAGCCCTATCTCACCCTTGCGACCCAAAGTGGGCAAACCGGCAACACGGCGCTTACCCTGGCTATCTATCGGACAGCGGACGAGAAGGCGCAGCACGACGCGAGCACAAGCAAACACACCCGGATCGACATTCGCGCCAGGCGACTGGTCGAGGAATTGAGGCAGGGGCGATTGAAGAGCGCCACCGATCTGTTGGCAGGATCGCCGAAGGAGATGGACGCGGAATTCCTCGGGTTGCTGGACGCCGGCACGCGTCGCGCCATTTCGGCTGCCTATATTTTATTGGGGCAAATACCACAGGCTCAGGCGTGGCGGGATGCTGCCGACTCAGTCCATTCAGGTGCGCCGCCGGGCAGCGCGTCTGAGCTTCTTAACGCTTCGGATAGTGATGCCGAAGCGAACGCCCGTTACGAAACCAGTCTTCTCGACCAGGTGCTCCATCCGTCGGGGAAGGATGTGTTCGACCTGCTGGTCGAGCACCATCGGCTCTCCAGCACTAGTTACCTTGCCAGCCTCTACTGGAGCGGGCTGTGGGCGCGTCTGTACAACCGCATCGCCGTCGAACAGCACTATCCCGGCCTGATGCAGGACGTGGAACTTCCAGTGCCGGCTGGAAAACTGTCGGACCTGCGGGCGGAAGCGATCAAGCTGTGCTATCGCTGTGCACCCGGGTTGTTGGCAATGATCGACCGTGTGGCCAACGAGCCCGTGCCTCCCGCGGAAAATGCGTTGCAAGCCAACGAATCCCAATTGCCCGCGCCGGTGCTGCGATCGATGGACGCGATGATCGCTGCGCCGCGACCTTACTGGTCGGAGCATCCCTTGCCCGAGGCCATGCGCACGCCGCATCCGCATCCGCAAGCCAAGCCATCCGGCGAACCGGGCCTGTTCGTGGCGCCGCCCGACAGTCCAGTGGCCAGACCGTCCTGGGGCAGCCAGCTGCCCAACGGCGAGCTCATTCGCTACGAGCAGCAAGGGCAGCGCGTGCTCGCGGTCACCGTGTCGCAAAGCCTCGACCCCACGGGTGAATTGAGTGCAGGCGGCTACTGGGTCAGTCTCTCCGACGATGGCGGGAAACATTTCTACGCGCCCTTTTACACCGGCTTGCGAATGTTCGAGCCTTACGTGGTGCGGGCGCAGTCGCGGCTGCCCATGTTCGCCGGTGACTACCTTCAGCTTGAGGTGGCCGTGCGCCAACTGGACGACGACCACATCATGCTGCCGCCGATCCGGCTGCCGATGAAGGCGCAGCGCGACGATCTGTACCTGGATATCCCGTTGGCCGATCTGCAGCGCGATACTGACGGTGACGGGCTCACCGACATCGCCGAATGGGCGATGCTGCTCGATCCAAAGCGAGCTGACACCGACGGCGACGGCATACCCGACGGTCGCGACCCGCTGCCGCAAGTCGCAGCCAGTCACACAGCCGATCCACACGCGTCGGCCCTGGTGGCGGTGTTGACCAACATGTTCGATAAATCGCTGGGTGCCATCGTCACGACCTCGGCCACTAGTACCCAGCCCGAACAGGCCTACGCGCTCACCGGCAACACCGACAACTACAACATTGCCCGCGCCATCTTCATTCAGGCCCCGGCTGCCTACTTCGCTGGTGTCGCCGTGCACGGGCGAATGATCGTTCTCGACGCGCAACGGGGCGCGGCGCTGCAGAAAGCACGCGGCCAGCTATTCGTCATGCGCATCCCCATTTTCGAGGTCAGCCATGATGGCAAACAGGCATTGGTTGTCTGGTCATCCGGCTGGGTCGGCGGTACGTTCCTGCTGACAAGGCAGGGCGACAAGTGGAAGACCGAGGCGATACAGAGCTGGATAACCTGAATATGGCCACCTGCCTGCCCAGCCACGAAACGGAAGCCATGAAGGACGGCAGCGACGCCGTCAGCGACTGGCCGTTGCTCAATGCGATGTTGAACGTGGCCGGTGGCGCGACGTGGGTCGTCGGCACTGCAGCAGCGCCTTGCCTTCGCCATCCATGACGGCCAACACGCTGTTGCTGGAATGCAGATCGATGGCTGCGTAAAGTGACATGGCTGCCTCCTGTCGCGGGGCGACGTTGAAACCGTGGTAGTTCCAACGTACCGCCTAGTGCAGGAGGCGGCGACATGAGTCTTCAGGGACAATTTCCGGCCGCCAAAGGCCTCGTCAAATTGTCCCTGACACCATTGTTCGGCTACTTGACCCGGCGAACCTCCTGCGGCCAGCCGCAGGCTTCGGCCAATTTGCCGGCCCATTGCCTTGCCGCTTGCTTGTCGGCCACGTCGATCACGGCGAATCCGCCCAGGAACTGGGGGTTCCGCATATACGGCCCCTCGGTGAAGGTCAGCGTGCCGCTGGTGGCATCCGCGCTGAAGGCATTTTCCGGGTCTTCATCCAGCCCCCGGGAAACCGGGACGGAGGAGGTTAAATGACTTCATGCGCGGTGTTCGCGCTTAACGTCCTCCGTCCCATTTTTCGAAGTCGCCATTTAAGATGTGTCTGTCACTAACCGGCTGCATCATTTTCCAAATTAAACGCGGGTTTATTTGAGCGGTTTCCCGGAAAAATGGATATGTGTGATCGACTATGCAAACGGGGGCGAGAATGAGCGTCAGATCGAAGGCCATAGGTCGGAATATGGGTCTGGTGAAACGTTGCAGCAAGTCGAAGCTGATCTACAAGTCGCTGATTACGTTAGCCTGCATGCTGAGCACCTCGTGTGCCATGGCCGTGTCATATTTCATTGTGGATGGTTATGAAAATACAGCCATGTGCCAGGCCGTAAAAAAAGCTCTAGCCGATGGAATGGTGCTGGATGCGGAACGGCCTTTATGCGAGCGTCGATTCGAGTTGCGGCCTGAGGCAAGGAGCCTGGGTCTATCGGGAGTCGAAAAGACGTTGCTCCCTCCGTCCAGCTATATGGGCCTCTGGCTTAAAATGGCTCAAGTAGAGGGGAATGAGCTCACGCCGCCATCCGAGGCTGATAGAAAAAGAGATGAAATAATCATCTCCAAAAATATGAAAATCGGGGTAAATAAAATTTATGAAGGTCACTTTGATGCAGATAATAGTGGGAAAATACAAAAAATCTATATAGCGGACGGCGTGATGTGCAATGTTGATAATCTTAAGGATTATTATCCTGATGATAGTGTTTCAACTTACATCGTAAAAAATGATGGTAGGTTGGATACGAAGTGGGGTATCCATGCTGTAACGGCTGGTATTCCTTTCATCTTCAAAGGCCATACCTACTATCTGAAATGGCAGTCGCTCAAGGGAAGTCCAGATAAACGTATGTTGGCTCAACTGGACGTCTTTGACGCAATGCCATTTCATCCGGAGCTAAAAGACATTGTTCCTGGCGCTGGATTTACTCCTTCATACTGCAAGATCTACACCTATAGAGCCAGATAAGTAATTCTCTTCATGGCGATCACTTATCACGTGCTTTCTTCGGGCCTTATTACAATAGGGGTCAGTACAAAAAAGGGTTAGGTTCATTTAAGTAGACTCTAATTGCTCCAGCGGAGCGAAAAGGTGTCAGGGACAATTTCCGGCCGCCAAAGGCCTCGTCAAATTGTCCCTGACACCATTGTTCGGCTACTTGACCCGGCGAACCTCCTGCGGCCAGCCGCAGGCTTCGGCCAATTTGCCGGCCCATTGCCTTGCCGCTTGCTCGTCGGCCACGTCGATCACGGCGAATCCGCCCAGGAACTGGGAGTTCCGCATATACGGCCCCTCGGTGAAGGTCAGCGTGCCGCTGGTGGCATCCGCGCTGAAGGCATTTTCCGGGTCTTCATCCAGCCCCCCGGCGAACACGTAGGCGCCAGCCGCCTTCATATCGTCCACGACCGCGCGTGCAAGCGGACCGCGCGCGGCAAACCACGTCTCGGTGTGGTCGCCGACCCACGCCTGGTTGAAGTAGATGATGTACTTGCTCATGCCATGCTCCGGGGCTGCGCAGCCCCAGTGGCTGCCATTTTCCTCACGACGAACGGGTGGAACGCGATTCGACACAAGTGGGGCAAAGCTGAATCACAGCCCTTGCTTTCCACCTCGCCGCTGTGGCCGCGTCGCCTCACCATTGACCCTCGCCGGCTCACCGTCGAGTCTTTTTGCCTCGACGATGAGCCAGAGCGGCTCATGCATGAAGCTCCTTTGCTCAACGGTGAGGCTGTCCATGCTGACGGTTGAGTCTTTTCATGTCATCGACGAGGCAGCAACCACTCATGCATGAGGCTCGCTGGCTGATTGTTGAGTCTTTCTGCCTCATCGACGAGCCAAAAAGCCTCACGCATGAGGCTCCCGCGGCTCAACGGTGAAGCTCGTCCCAGCATGCATGAGGCTTGCCCATTCGGCACTGAGCCCGAACGTCTCATCGCCGGGTATCGGCAATCTCATCGTCGAGTCTTTTCGGGTCATCGATGAGGTGCAGCAGTCTCATCCATGACGCAAATCGAGTGGTTGCGGGAGTGTCAGGAATCTTGTGTGCGAGCCATAGACTGCCCGAGAGGGCGAGAAGGGGACTATGGCGAAGAAACGCTCCGGAGCGTTTTCGGTGGCCTTGCTGGACCAGTTGCTGGCCGGTCGCGACACCCGGACGGCGCTGGAGTCCGATGGGTTGATGGGCGACCTGAAGCGGGCGCTGGCCGAGCGCATGCTCGATGCCGAGCTGGACTGAAAGCGACAAACGGGCCGGCGTGGCGGGCTTCCCACACCCATGGCGATTGACGATGATGAGTACCGCATCCGCGAATGGCATCATCCGAACGGGGGAATCGCATGATCCAATCAGCACCACATGCCTGTTTCAAGCTGGCGCAACAGGATGACCGACTGACTCGGTGGTCGCGGTTGGCCGCGAGCCGCCTGCGCACGCCATTACGGCGCGTGGGGCTGCACTTGCTGCTGGTGCTTGCCGCGGCATGCCCGCTCGCGCTGTCGGCCAATGCGGTGTCGTCGGAATTCGCCGCCGGCGGGCTGGCATTCCGCACGTCCAAGGACATCGCGATGGCCAGCGAGGAGCTGTATCTGTCGCCCAGCCTGGTACGGGTGTCGTATGTGTTCCGTGCCTCGGCCGAGGCCGGCCAGCACCTGACCGTGGCGTTTCCGATGCCGGCCATGCCGGTGGGCCCGAAGGTCGAACAGATTACCTTTGACGGTAGCCAGGAACCCGCGCCGCGTTTCACGCGGCACCCGCAAGATGCTGCCTTCAACTACATGGATTTCAGCGTACGCGTGAACGGTCGGACGATGACCCCGAACGGGCGTGGCCGGGCGTTGATGGGTGACCGCGACGTCACCGCGCGGCTACTGCGCGACGGGGTGCCGCTGGTGTTCAGCGACGATCTGTTTGCCGAGATCCGCGCGCTGCCGGAGGCTGTGCGCGAAAAGCTGCGCGACGATGAACTGCTGGATTCGGCGTATTTTCCGGAGTGGAGCTACCAGGCCGTATTCACATGGGAACAGGACTTCGCCCCCGGTGACACCCGGGTGGAAATCAGCTATCGCCCCGGCCTCGGCGACATGCCCCACATCACCTGGGACGAGTTCCCGGACGACGACACCCGGCGCGACTACTGCATCGATGAACCGCTGCGCCGTGGCGCGTACGCACGCCGGGCCGGCCTCGAGTTGCACACGCTCGGTTACGTCCTCAAGACCGCCACCGGCTGGGCTGGGCCGATCGGTCACTTCCGGCTGATCGTGGACAAGGGCGCGACCGGCAATCTGGTCGCATTCTGCCCGGCCGACGCACGCAAGATATCTCCGACGCAGTTCGAATGGACTGCCACGAACTTCGTGCCCACCCACGACCTGCGCGTGCTGTTCCTGATCAACACGCCCTGACCCGAATGGCGCTTGGTCATGCGTCGGGAAACGGCGTCACCATTTCGCCGACTTCGCGGTCGGCAGACTCCATGGGAGCCGTGCCGCTGGCGACGCTGGACAGGGCATTGGGCCGGACCGTCAAGCACGGGCCACCCTAGAAGCCATACTCCGCCGCCACGCCCACACCGCTGTCGTGCAGGTACACGGCGTTGCCGTCTTCCCGACTGCGCTCGTCCTGCGCGAACTCGGTGTGGAAGGCGTAGGCGGTGAGCTGCCAGCGCGGGTTCAGCCGGTAGGCGAGGCCAAGGTATTCTTCGCTGTTGGTCTGCGCCAGGCGCACCTGGCCACCTTCGGTGCGCAGGCTGTTGACCCATGGCAGGCGGCCCCAGCTGACGTCGGCGGTCAGCTGCAGGGCATCGCCCAGTGGGTAGCGCAGATGCAGCCCCAGCATGGGCACCGGCAACTCCTGCACGTAGAAGTCCTCTTTCAGTTCGTTGCCGGGACTGTCCGGCGCGATCGTGCCGTCCATCTTGAAGTTGAGCATCACGTAGCGGGCGCCGAGGCTGCCCCACAGGCTGCCGCCCCTGCCGATGTCCATCAGGCGGCGCCAGTAGCTCGCGTCCAGTTCGATGAAGTCCTGGAAGTGCGTGACGGTATCCAGCCGGCCTGATGCCACCTTGGTCCCGTTGAAGTAGACCGGAGCGGCGACCCGGGTGCTCCCATCCAGGCGATGGGTGAACAGGCCCAGGTGCAGTTCGCTGGCGTCGCCGAGGGGTGTCCAGGCGAGCAGGCGCAGGGACTGCATGTGGTTCACGCCCAGGTCGTCGTTCAAGCGCAGCCGCGTGGCGGGCACGTCGAACTCGCGCACCCGGACCCAACCACCGGTCCAGCCCTGCTGGGCGGCCAGCACCACGTGCCAGTCCGTGGCATGCAGCGGGCCGCAGCCCATAGCCGCGACAAGCAGCAAGGGCAGTGCAAGGGCGCGCTTGAGGCGACCGAGCCGGATGGAGTGGGCGAGTGAGGTGTCCATGGCCGAGCGCCTGATCATTGGCCTGTATCGTCGCGACGGCCCGCGATTGTCCGCGCGTGGCGGTCAAGGCAATGTCGAAGTTCCGCAAAATAAGGGAGCGACGCCTGGCGGCGTTACTGCAAGAGCAACCATCTCGAACCGACCATGAGCAGGCGAGGAAACTGCCGGGACAACGCGGTGGCAGAGTCATTCTTCAGCAGCCTGAAGAAGGAACGCCCCAAGAAGCGCATTTACGCGGACTGGGAAACCGCAATTCCGGACGTGACCGAATACATCGAAGGCTTCTGCAACCTGACACAGCGCCATAGCTATCTCGGTGGCGTTAGCCCGATTGAGTTCGAAGCGGCACACCGAAGCGGCCGATCAAGTGTCCACTAAATCCTGGTAACTCCCACCCTGGCATCATTTCCCGGAGCGCCGGGAAATGATCTCGACGCCCATAAGGGGACGAAGGTGATTAAATGACGCCTCTCGCCGGACGCAGGCATGACGAGTGCCGTGGAAGACGTCGGCAGCCTGCATGGCACACCACCACCAGCAGCACGAGGAGAAATTCATGAGCAGACAAGTGTTCATCAACCTCCCGGTCGCCGACCTCCCGAGGTCGATAGCCTTCTTCACGGCGCTCGGCTTCTCCCTCAATCCACAGTTCACCGGCGACGCTGCCGCGTGCTTCGTCGTCAGCGACACGATCACCGTGATGTTGCTTACGCACGCCAGGTTTCGGGACTTCACGCCAAAGGACGTCTGCGATACGAGCAAGGCCGTCGAGGTGTTGCTCTCCCTCAGTTGCGAAAGCCGCGAAGAGGTCGACAGCCTCGTCGCCAAGGCCCTCGCTGCGGGCGGCTCGACCTACGACGAGCCGGAGGATTTCGGCTTCATGTACACGCACAGCTTCGTCGACCCGGACGGTCACGGGTGGGGGCTTCTCCACATGAGCGGCAAGCCGGAACCGTAGGGCGGCGCTACGCCGCTCGCGTTGTGCCCGTGCGCGCACTCAGGGCAATGAGCACCTGGGTGGCGCGGGCGCCTGCGGTGCTTCGCGCCGATCCCTGCGCAGGAACCGGCCGGTCGTATGGCGGAAGGTTGCTGCTGGTCGGATCCTCGGCTTCATAGGCAACGCGCACGGTGTCGGCGGCGTGCAGGTAGCCAATCACAAGTGGACCGCTACATCGGGTATTACGAGCCTTACGCCACGAGTCATGCGGCACTGGATCATGACGAGGCGATCTTCGAAGAAACCCGGCATGCCGTTCGCTCCTTGGCAGAGCGGGTGCAACAGCTCAGAGGCGGCATCGCACCACCCGGCACAGAGCTGGAGACGCCCCGACAAACAGGACTCGGGGCGCGCAGGCGCAGGAAACCGGGATCGGAATCAGCGCAGGTCGACGTCGCCCACCTTGTCCTTGTAATCCTTCTTCGGATCGGCGCCGAGCAACATCTTGACGCCGGCCAGCACGTTGGATTCGTTGAGCCAGACCTCGGCGTGTTCCGGATCGAAGCGCAGCAAGACGAGTTTCGGATCATCCTTGCCGTCGAACCACGCGGCGATGAACGGGTTCCACAAGCGATCGATGACGTTGCGATCCTGATCCACCGACAAGTTGCCGTGGATGCTGGCGAACAGGTCATGGCCCTTGGCGCTGAACGCGGCAATCGCGCGATGACTCTTCGAAAGATGGTCGACCACGGCGTTGGGTTTGCCGACGAAGAACCAGATCGGGCCCGTGTTTCCTTCCACCATCGCCGTCATGGGACGCGAGTGACCATCCTCCACGCCGTCCAGGCCCAGCATCACGGTCCGGTCGGAGGAAAGGGCTTTCCAGAGTTTCTCTTCGAGTTTCTGCTCGGTGCTCATAGGACACTCCTTCTCGATGGCCGGAATCGGCGGCAGGGAGAAACTGTTCTAGAGCGTGGCTTGTGAAATCCACGAAATCAGTGCGTGCAGTCAGTGGACCTTGCGTGCCGGGCACGTTGCGAAGAAAGCCGCGAAGAGGTCGACAGCCTCGTCGCCAAAGCCCTTGCTGCGGGCGACTCGACCTACGACGAGCCGGGGGATTCCGGCTTCATGTACACGCATAGCTTCGTCGACCCGAATGGTCACGGGTGGACTTCTCCACATGAGCGGCAGCCCGGAACGGTAGGGCGCCGCTGCGCCGCTGGCATCGCCTATCCCTGCGCGGGCACCAGCCGGTCGTACGGCGGGAGGTTGCTGCTGGTCAGCTCTTCGGCTTCATACGCAACGCGCAGGGTGCCGGCGGCCCGCAGGTAGCCCATCAGGAGATCCTCCTGGTCGCTGACGTCATCGTCCTCGCCCGCCTGGTCGATCTGCGCTTCCAGGGCATGGATCTGCGCCTGCACCGCCTGCACTGCCATCAGCAGGGTCTGACCGTCGATATCAGCCATGGCTTTCACTCGTCTATGGAAACGGAATCAGGCACGCTCTACCGAGCGGGCAATGGCGTTGCGCGCCAGGCTGTCCAGCGCGCCCTTGAACGCGTCGATGCGCATGGATTTGGCCGCGCATTCGATCTGGTAATGATTGGCCTTGAAGCGCTGGTTGTAGCCGGTCTCGCGGACGAGCAGCGATGCCGGGATGGGCGTGCCCTCGGGAATTTCGAAGGAAAGCCAGCTCTTGCCCTTGAATACCCCCTTCACGTCGAACAGCGAGGTGCCGCCGGCGGATTTCACCCACTCCTGCCCGAGACCGTCGCGATACAACACCACGTCTGCCTGCCGCACCGATCCGCTCGGCAGGGTCCGGGCATAGAAATCGGGATAGAGCACGCCCGGGGCAGGATCGTCACCGATCACCGTGCCGTCCGGAAACTCTTCCTTGCGTACCGATCGCCAGAGTGCTTTGTCCGTCGTGGCCATGCCTTCTCTCCTTTCGCGTCACGTCGCTCCGTTGAGCGGCAAGTATGCAAGAAACCCGGCCAGGAAGGGTGCCAGGGACCAATGCAGGCGACGGGGGAAATAGCGGGATAGCCGGGTCCAAGCTCCCTGTTTCTTTGAGATCGAAATACGATGAGTGCCGCCGTCCCTTGGTTCGTCTTTTTTGAACAATGCGCAAGTCTCGAGTATCGGAGGAATCATGAATTTCAGTGAGGCGGCCGCCGACGAATCGGCGCTCGACGTCCTTCGCTGCATCGAGGACAAGCTGTTCGAGACAGGCGCGCTGGTAGCCGCGACCGGCGACCCGGAAAGCGAGGTGAGTCTGCGCTTCGAGACGATGCGGGTGGGCGACGAGGAGCTTCCGGTGCTCGTCATCGCGGTCACATCGGCAGTGCGCGGCGTCGGGAAGAGGTTGTCGTGCGACGAACTGCGCAACGACGTGCTCGCCAGGTACGCCGATCTAATGAGCGAACTGCCCGATGACGTGCGCGAAGTGTTGCTCGACTGTCGTGGGCCGGTGGTGACGCTGAACGGCGTCAGGCATGGCAGGTCGTAATTGGCCTCGTCATCGATACGGCTGACGCGGCAGTGCCCTTCGGCAAACACGATGTCCGCACGAGCCGGCTAACCCCGCATGACGACGCCAGCTGCGGACATCCGGTCGGGCGGTAGAGACCTTTCGTTCACGGCGCCTGCTGTCTGGCCGCGCTCGGTAGCGCGCCATATCGCTTGTCATTTGAAATATATCGTTTTACGATAGTTTGCAGTCATCAAACGATATGAGGTGGGAGATGGGGAATCTTGCCGTGCTGGCGTTGCGGGCCGTGATTGCGATCGCGTTGGCGGGATCGGTGCTGGTGCAGGGCGTGATCGCGCCGCTGTTGTGGCAGGACCTGGAATCCGCGCGTGCGGACGTGCGTATTCCGCTGGTCGTGATCGTCGTGCTGGGCGTGTTGACGATGCAGGTGACCGCGGTGTGCATCTGGCGGCTGCTGACCATGGTTCGGCGCGGTACGGTGTTTTCCCTTGCGGCGTTCCGTTATGTCGACATCGTGATCGGCGCGATTGCGGCGGCCTCGGTGCTGACGTTCGGGATCGCGGTGGTGGCCGCGCACAGCAACCGGACGACGCCAGGCGACGAAGTCGCTCCCGGGCTGGTTGCCCTGGTCTGTGGCGCATCGCTGGTGATCGCCGGCGTGGCGCTGATCGTGCTGGTGCTCAGGATGCTGCTGGCCCAGGCGGTCGCGCTGGATTCCCAGGCCAGGCATCTGCAGTCCGAACTGGATGAGGTGATCTGATGGCGATCGTGGTGGACATCGACGTCATGCTCGCCCGGCGCAAGATGGCTGTCGGCACGCTGGCCGAGCGCATCGGCATCACGCCCGCCAACCTGGCCGTGCTCAAGAACGGACGCGCCAAAGCCGTTCGTTTCGCCACCCTGGCCGCCTTGTGCGACGCCCTGCAATGCCAGCCGGGTGACCTGCTGCGCTGGGAGCCGGACGATGGCGCCGGAACGCAAGGACACTGAAGGCAATCAGGATGCGCCGGCACCCGAGCCGTCGGCTGGCGGTGTGTGGCCGAATCGGGCCAGCAGGAAGTCGATCGCCGTGCGCATCTTCGCCGCGGGGCGCAGGTTTTGCGGGTAGATCAGGTGCCTCGATGAGGGTGCGAGCGACCAGTCCGGCAGTACCGGCAGCAGGTGAGTCGGTGCCCCACGCCTGGACCAAAGCACGGACTCGAACAAGAATTTTCGAACGGTTGTCGAAATCCGTTCCGGCAGTTCGTCGTTGTCGTGAAGGCCGGCGACTGGCCCGCGTGCCGATCATGCGAGGAGACGAACATGCCGCAGTATCTGGTGGCGATCCACCACCCCGACAACTACGACCCGTCGCTTGAAGACGAGGCCATGGCCCGCGAGATCCAGGCGCTCAATGACGAGATGGCGGCTGCCGGTGCCTGGTTCTTCGCCGGCGGCCTGCAGTCGGCGGCCCACGCGAAATCGCTGCGCAAACAGCCCGGCGGGAAGGTGGTGATCACCGATGGGCCGTACATCGAGGCCAAGGAACACATCGGCGGCTTCTGGATACTCGACGCAACCGACATGGACGAGGCCCTGGCGTGGGGACGCAAGGCCGTGGTCGCCTGCCGCGCACCGGTCGAGGTGCGCGAGTTCCTCGTCATGCCCACCGAATAGCAACGCCCGACCCGGAACACCGAAACCCGGGCCAGCTCACTCTGCCCCGGGTTTTGCTTGGCCGCACACTCGTTGAGTCGGATCGGGGAAGGAAAACGCCTCCGTATTCGACACACAAGTGCAGGCGGAGTGTCCTCAAAACAGGAATCAGAGGGCGCTTTCCTTGAAAGCCGGGTTTGCGGAAGTCGACTCCGAACCCGGCTTTCGGTTTCCGCAGATGGATCGGGATGCCGGCTTGTTCAGCCCGGCTGATCGCCCGGGGGAATCGCTGCCGGGTCCATCCAGAAGGGTTCCCACACATGCCCGTCGGGGTCGGCCAGGCTGCGGCTGTACATGAAGCTAAGGTCCTGCACGGGATTGATGTCGGCGGTTCCGCCATTCGCTGCCGCCGCCGCGCTCATGGCGTCGACTGCTGCGCGATCGGGAAGCGAGATCGCCAGCGCGACTTCGCTGGAGCCCGCGGGCGGGATCGGGCGATCCGTGAAGGTGCGCCACTTGGCGTGGGTGAGCAGCATGACGTGGATGGCCTCGCTCCACACCATGCATGCTGCCGTTTCGTCGCTGAATTGAGCGTTGTTGTCGAAGCCGATGGATTTGTAGAAGTCCATGGACGCATGGAGATTGCCAACGGGAAGGTTCACGAAAATCATTCGGGGCACGGCGGATATCCTTTAGCGGGTTGGAAGGGGCAGGGCACGCATGCCGCCTTCCCTTCGACGAACGGCATGCGGCGCTTTCGACATGGACGACCGAATATTCAGGAATCCGCTGGCCGGGCTTCGGCTGGAAACCTCGGCGGCTCGTCAGCCCGTCGGATGCTTGCCAGTGAACACAGCCAGTTGAGCGGCGAAGGCGCGCTGGAACGCCGGCCGCGCTTCGCCGCGGGCGACGTAGGCGGCGAGGTTCGGGTACTCGTCCAGGATGCCCGATGGCTTCAGCCGAAGCAGTGCGTGCACCATCATGAGATCGCCTGCGCTGAAGGCGCCGTCGAGCCAGTCGGCGTCGCCAAGGCGAACGGAAAGGTCGCCAAGCCGTGCGCGGATGCGATCCTTGACGAGCGGCAGGCGCTCTCCGGACCAGGGCTTGTCGCCCTCCGCAAACATGGCGGTCGAGAGTTCGAGGATCGGCGGTTCCACCGTGTTGACTGCGGCGAACATCCACATGATCGCGCGCGCCCGGGCATTCGCGTCCTGCGGCAGCAGGCCGGTGTGCTGCTCCGCGATGTGGAACACGATGGCGCCCGATTCGAACAGGGCGAGCTCGCCTTCTTCATAGGTGGGAATCTGCCCGAACGGATGCAGCGCCCGATGCGCGGGTTTCTTCATGGCGCTGAAAGACACCAGGCGAACCTCGTACGGCTGGCCCGCTTCTTCCAGGGCCCAGCGCACGCGCGTATCGCGTGCGAGTCCCCGGCCGCGATCGGGCGAGCTTTCGAAGGCGGTGATGGTGGGAATCATGGGAAGGCTCCGGAGGATTGAAAGGCAGGGTCGGCGGGCGCTTTTGAACGCGCAGCGCCGATCCTTGCCTGGTCATGGCGGCTGACCGCCGCCTACGTCAGCCGCGCCGCGCGGCTTCGATCGCGGCGATGTCGATCTTCGTCATCTCCATCATGGCGTCGAACGCGCGCTTGGCGACGGCGGGGTCCGGGTCGGTGACCGCCGCGATCAGGGCGCGCGGGGTGATCTGCCAGGACAGGCCCCACTTGTCCTTGCACCAACCGCAGGCGCTGGCCTGGCCGCCGTGGTCGATGATCGCGTTCCACAGGCGGTCGGTTTCGGCCTGGTCGTCGGTGGCTACCTGGAACGAGAACGCATCGGTGTGCGGGACGCCGGGACCGCCGTTCATGCCCACGCACGGGATGCCCATGACCGTGAACTCGACCATCAGCACGTCGCCCTGTTTGCCTGCCGGATAGTCGCCCGGCGCGCGGTGGACGGCGCCCACGGCGCTGTCCGGGAAGGTCTTGGCGTAGAACGTCGCGGCGTCCAGCGCGGCGCCGTCATACCAAAGGCAAATCGTGTTCTTGCTGACCATGCGGTACTCCTGGTTCGGGGCGGGGAGGGGTGTCCTTCCTTCTCCGACGAATGACGGGCACGCAGATCGACACGCTCGGCCGAGGAGGGCAGGGGCGTGTCGGCGTTTCCTGTGGGAGGATGATCGTGATCTGACAGGGACTGCCGCACATGACATGGAGCCCTGTGCGGCGAGTCATTGTGGGCGGATCAGGAGTTCGCGCGCATGGACTGCGGGCGTGCCGCGCGCGGACCGCACTGGCACGGTGCGCCCTGCTGGCAGCCGCACTGGCAGGATGAGGCGGCAGCGGCCGGTGTCTGGCAACCGCAGGTGCAGCTGGCGCCGACGCATTCCGTGCACGAGCAGTTTTTCATTTCAGTGTTCATCGTAGTGCTCCAGGTGGAGTGGCAGACCGGATTGGCCTGAGCGCATTCTGCAGACCGTCGTTCGCGCAATCTTGAACAAAGGGGCTGATCGGATTCGATGGAAACGCACGCTGACGAGCATGCTTCGCGCAAGCGCCCGATCGCAGGCGTCGGTCGCATCATCGGCTGGCCAGGCGGCAGCCTGTGGATCGGCCGCCATCTGGGGCCGATACAGGACCATGCCCACCATGCGATCCAGATCTCGCTGGCGATGGAGGGCAGCTTCAGGATCCAGGGCGACGGTTGGCCCGAGGCGCGCGCAACGCGCGGCATGGTGGTCATGCCGGACCGTCGTCACCGCTTCGATGGTTGCGGCGCGTGGGCGGCGACGCTGTTCGTCGAGCCGAATTCCGCGCGCGGCGCCGCGCTCAGGCAGCGCTTTGCCGGATGCGACGTCGCGCTGTTGCCGGATGACGAGGTTCGCGAAGCCGTGCGCTACCTGCACGCCCAGTACACCGCCGCCGCGCCGGATGATCTCATGGCGCAGTTCGCCCAGGGCGCGGTCTGTCGCATCGCCGGCAATCCGGCGGTGGCGCCGGGCGAGGACCCGCGCATCACGGCGGCACTCGCCTGGATGCACGCGCGATTGGCGACACCGATCCGGCTCGAGGAAGTCGCGGCCACGGTCCATTTGTCGCCAGGCCGCTTCCGCCATCTCTTCGTCACCCAGACTGGCACGCCGCTGCGCGCATGGTTGCTATGGGCACGCGTGGCGCGCGCGGTGGAGTACGCGTTCCAGGGACGCTCGTGGACCGAGGCGGCGCATGAGGCCGGGTTCGCCGATGCGGCACACCTGACGCGCACGTGCCGGCGCGTGTTCGGGGTGGCACCGACGATGCTGGTACCGAGCATGCTGACCGGGAAAAGCTTGCCGGGGACCATGGCCGTCGGCACGGAGCAGGAAATGTCCCTGGCATCTTCTTCACGTACCCGTGAATGATGGCTCCGCTGGCCGCAGGGCCCGTCGAACGGGTGCGTGCTTTTTACGTGCCCGCCGCAACCTCGATGCACAAACACGGATCGAAACGCGGGTTTTCGTTCGTTCCGTTGGGGCTGTAGCCGCGCGGGTTGCATACCACGCGGGTGCCGTTCACCGTGTAGTCGAAACTGTCATGGGTGTGGCCGTGGATCCACAGGACGGCCCGGCCCATCAGCGCGGTGCAGTCGGACACGAAAGCGGCGCTGACCGGCGAATCGGCAAAGCGTGGATGAACGCTGTGCGGTGTCGGTGCGTGGTGGGTGATGACCACGGTGGGCCCGGCGAAGGGTTCATCCAGGGCGGAGGCGAGCCATGCATATTGTTCGGCAAACAAGGTGCAAGCGTCGATTGGAGTGAAGACGCTGTCGTCCGCGTTGCGGATGGCGGCGAAGTCGCGCATGAACTTCGCCGACAGCGTCATCGCCAGGTCCTTGTGCCCGGCGCCGAACAGTTCGAAATCCGTCCACAGGGTCGCGCCCACGAAGCGCACGCCCCCGATCACCTGCGTGCCCTGATCCAGCAGGTGGACGCCGTGTTCGCGGGCGCTCCGGGCCAGCGCCCGGCGCACTTCGGGAATCGATCCGCCGTAGAACTCGTGGTTGCCGGGGACGTACAGCACCGGTCGACCCAGGCCGGCCGCCCACTGCATCGCGCCGGCTTGCCGGGCGTCGTATGTCGCCGGCAAGGATCGTCACATCCGCCACCACCGCGGGCGCCGGCATGCCGTGCACACCCAGATGCAGGTCCGACAGAATGTGCAGGCGCATGCGGTGCTCCGTTTGGCGGGGTGCACGAAACGGCTGGCCGCGTCCGTCCCGTACCGTGATTATGCCGGCAGGCTGACCACGGGTACGAAGCCGCCGAAGATCATGCGCTTGCCGTCGAACGGCATGTCGCTGGCGGCATCCATGCGGGGGTCCTTCATGATCTTCTCCATGCCGGCGTCACGGGTGGCCTTGTCGGGCCATTCGATCCAGGAGAACGCCACGGATTCGTCCGGCTTTGCCTGCACGGCGCGGCGGAAGTCGGTGAGTTTGCCGTCGGGCACGTCGTCGCCCCAGCACTCCACGACCCGTGTGGCGCCGAACTCGAGAAAAATGGCGTCGAAAGTATGGGCGTGCTCGATGAACTTGCCGCGGTTGGCGTTGGGTATGGCGATCACGAAACCATCGATATAGGACATGTGCTGTCTCCCTGGGGAATGGCGGCCGACAAGGTCACCTTCCTGCATGCGACGAATGAAGCCGTGCGGGATCGACATGGGGTGTTGCGTGGGGCCGGGCGCTATTTGCGCGGGCGGTTTCGCTTCGCGGCGTACATCGCACGGTCGGCGTGGGCCACCAGGGCATCGGGATCGGTGCCGTCCGCCGGAAAACAGGCGACACCGACGCTGGCGCTCAATTGAAACGCCCCGTCGGGCAGCGCGTAGGGCGGGCTCAGGCCGGTGCGCAGATCATCGGCGATGGCACGGGCGACCTCGGCGTTGCGGCAGCCGGGCAGCAGCGCGACGAACTCGTCGCCACCGACGCGGGCCACCAGGTCGCCCTGTCGAAGGCTTTGCTGCAGGCGCTGTGCCACCTCGCACAGCAGGCGGTCGCCGGTGTCGTGCCCGCCGCGATCGTTGGCTTCCTTGAAACCGTCGAGATCCAGGTAGAGCACGGCCAGGCCTTCGCCGGTCCGCGTGGCGCGCGCGACGGCGTACGTCAGCTCGTACTGCAACTGATGGCGGTTGGGCAAACCGGTCAACGGATCGTGATTGGCGCGGTGCTCGAGTTCGCGCTCGGCGCGGCGCAGTTCGGTCACTTCGCGGCCCACTCCGATCCGCACGCCGTAGTCGGGCAACCAGCGCGCCGACCATTGGATGTCGACGCTGTGACCGTTCTTGTGGATGTAGCGGTTGCGGAAATGGCGCTGCAGCGTGCCGTTCATCACCTTTGCGGCTTGCCGCACGGTCGCCGCGAGGTCATCGGGATGGAGCAGGTCGAAGATGGGCCGGCCGAGCACCTCGTCGGGAGCGTAGCCGAAAATGCGTTCGAAGCTCGCGTTGACGAACAAGAGGTGTCCCTCGACATCGACGGCGCACACCGCATCGGGTACCAGGTCGAGCATTTCGGCGAGGGGAGGCAGCTTCGCGATCATGGATTGCCGGATTCGTGGAGCCAGGTCGTGGTGCTTAGCGGTGGCATTCGCCGATGGTAACCCGTGGGGCACGCCAGCGAGCAGCGGCGGGCACCAGGGTCACTTTTCCGGCGCGAACCCGAGTCCACCGGTTTTACCTGAATCTCCTGGTCCGTCGTCAATCCGCAACCTTGGCCTCCACCAGCTTGCCGAGCAGCAGCAGCGACTCCTGCCAGCCGAGGTAGCACTGTTCGACCGGGATCACGTCGGGCAGGCCTTCCTGCACCACCTGCAGCTCGGTGCCGCAGGACACGGCTTTCAGCGTGACGGTCACCGTCATCTCGCCTGGCAGGTTGGGGTCGTCGAACTGGTCGATATAGCGGATGCGCTCGTTCGGCGCGAGTTCGAGGTAGGTGCCGCCGAAGCTGTGGCTCTGGCCGGTCGAGAAGTTGGTGAAGGACATCCGGTAGCCGCCGCCGACCCTGGCATCGAGGTGATGCACCTTGCCGGTGAAGCCGTTGGGCGGCAGCCACTTGGCCTTGGCCTCGGCATCGAGGAAGGCACGGTAGACACGCTCGGGCGGCGCACGCAGGACGCGGTGGAAGCGGACGGTGTTGGGCATGGTGGTTTCCGTTGATCGAGGGGAAGTCCTCATCGATACGACGAGCAGGCGGGGCGGGAATCGACAGTGGAGTTGCGGCGAACGGCCCGGTGGCGTTTTTCCGTACACTCATGGGCCTTCCCACACTACCGCGGAGCGCGCCATGACCGGACGAGGGCTTTTCCTCCTGCTCGGAGTACTGCTGGCGCTGGCCGGCCTTGGCCGCACCGGTTCGGTCATGGCGGCCACGACCGATGAAGCCGCCCTTCGTCAGGTGATGGATCAGGCGCAGGCGGCGTGGAACCGCGGTGACGTGACCGACTATATGCGCTGCTACAAGGACGCGCCCGACACCATCTTCGTCGGCAGCGGCGTGCGCAAGGGCTACCAGGCGATTCTCGCCAGCTACCGCAAGCACTACGCCAACAAGGCGCAGATGGGCCAGCTCACGTTCTCCGACCTCGACGTGCGCCTGCTGCCTGCCGCCGGTGGCGAGCCGCACTACGCGATCATGACCGGCCGTTTCCATCTCGACCGCAGCGCCCACGGCGAGGCCGCCAAGGACGATGGCGTGTTCTCGCTGCTGTGGGAAAACACGTCCGATGGCTGGAAGATCATCCTGGATCATTCCAGCTGAGTGGCGTGCGGCGGGCTCGGCGCCGCGCGGCGTGACTTGGGTTCGAGTGCGCGGGCAAATTCCCGCCGGTGCCGTGACTGGCCGGCATCACGAGGCCATCGCGCGCCGGCTGCGCGTGCCGATCAGTTCAGGCTGCTCAGCAGCGCCTGGAAGCGGGGCTTGTCGCGCAGCGAGGCGAGGTCGCTGTCGTTCGCCATCCAGGCGCGATCGCCCCAGCCGAGCCGCACCGCGCGCTCGAGCAGGTCGATGGCCCGCTCGTGTTCCTCCAGCACGGCGAACGTGCAGGCCGCGTTGTAGAACACCATCGGCTCGTCCTCGCTCGATCGCAGCGCCAGGTTCGCCCACTCGAGCGCCTTGCTCTTCTCGCCCACCGAAGCGAGATTCGCGGCACCCATGTAGCGGGCGCGCGCGTCGTCGGGATTCACGCCCAGGGCGCGCTCGATCAGTTCGATCGCGCGATGGCGCGCCTTGCTTTCGTCGTCCTTGCGGCCCATCTCGCTGTACGCCTGGCACAGGTACACCAGCGGCAGGTAGTCGGCGGGACTGACGTCGGCGGCGCGCAGGTACAGCCAGGCGGCTTTTTCGAAATTGCCCAGCGAGCTGCACATCATGCCGTACAGGAAATAGGCTTCGAGCAGGTTCGGGTTGAGCATCATGGCCGTCTCGAACTGCCGCTCGGCCTGCTTGAACCGCTTGCTGACATACAGCGCCATGCCGCGCGAGGCATGCGCCTCGGCCGAGTCCGGATCCATCTGCAGGGCCCGCTCGCTGGCATCCATGGCATGGGCGACATGCTCGGGGTTCGGATCCAGGAAACGATGGCGCATGACGTACGCATCCGCCAGGCCGGCCCAGGCCGCGGCGTATTTCGGGTCCCTCGCGATGGCGCGCTGGTACATGTCGATGGCGCGCAGCGAGTCGCGCCGGTTCCACGCGTAGAAAAATTTGCGGCCGCGCAGATAGTCGTCATAGGCCTGCACGTCGGCGGTGGCGACGTACTGGATGGCGCGGCGCTCCTTCGGCGACAGGGTGACCTTCATCGCATCGACGATGCTCTGCGCAATATCGTCCTGAATGGTGAATACATCGCGGAGCTCGCGGTCGTACGTCTCGGCCCACAGGGTCGAGTCGGACGCCACGTCGATCAACTGTGCGGTGATGCGCACGCGGTTGCCCGCCCGCCGCACGCTGCCTTCGAGCACCGTACCCACGTCCAGTTTCGCGGCGAGCATCGCGAGGTCGACCTCCTTGCCCTTGAAGAAGAACGACGAGGTTCGCGACGACACTTTCAGCTGCGGCAGCTTGGTCAGCAGGCTGAGGATTTCCTCGGCGATGCCGTCGCTGAAGTATTCGTTCTCCAGGTCGCCGCTCATGTTGACGAACGGCAGCACGGCGATGCTGCGCCGGTCGCCGTCGGGATTCCGCCACGGACGCGCCACCTCGGCTCTGGCGACGGTGGCCTCCGCCGGATGGCTCGCGGTCACGTTGGCGATCAGGCGGTAGCCGCAGCCATGCACGGTCTGGATGTAGTGCGGTGCCGCCGCGTCGTCGCCGAGCTTCTGGCGCAACTGCGCGATGATCCGGCTCAACGTCGCCGGCGTGACATAGCTATGCCCCCACACGCGCTCCAGCAGGTCGTCGCGCTGGATCAACTCGCCCGGATGGGCCAGGAACTGCAGCAAGACGGAATAGGCCTTCGGCTCCAGTTCGAGTTCGCGACCATTGCGCAACACGCGGTGGGCTGCCGGTTCGACGCGGATATCGCCGAACGCATAATCCACCCGCGGGCTGTTCGATTCTGTAGCCACGGGACGGCAATATCACAGCGGTGGGAGAGGGTCAATCGAGCCCGGGATGTTTCGTATGGTTATGAAAAAGCGAAACTTCGGTGGCAGCGGCGATTAGGGCGAAACATCCCGGGCGTGTTCGTCAGCCAACCACGCTACCTTCACGTCTCACCGCACTGCTCGACGCGATGAAAGTGGGCCGTGGGCGTTCAGCCAGTGCGCACACTCTGAACCCTCCCGGCCGCCGTGCCTTCTCCCGTGCCTGAGACGCCCATCGCGACGATCGTCGGTTGCCCATGGTCCCGCTGGAGGGAAAACCTCGGGGCCGCAGCCGCCATCTGCGGTCGGCCGGAGCGCGCAGGCTTACTCCTCCACGAACGACTTCAGCCGTGACAGCGCGGCATCCCACTGGCTGGACACCAGCCCGATGTAGTTGCGCAGGTCCTCGATCGGTTGCGGGTTGAGGACATACAGGTTTTCCCGGCCGGCGCGCTCGCTGCGCACGACGTCGGCATCCTCGAGCACGCGCAGGTGTTTGCTGATCGCCTGCCGGGTCAGCGGTTGGCCGTTGCTGAGCTGGGCGATCGAGCAGCGCGAGCCGTCGCACAACCGGGTCACCAGCGACAATCGCGTCGGATCGCCCAGGGCGGCGAATACGGTCGCGGCCCTGGGCGACTGACGGGCCAGCCGGGCTTGCGCGCTAGCCGCCATGGCCGCCCTCGCTGGCCTCGACATGACGACGGATGTTTTCCATCTGCTGCGTCCAGCCGTTGTCGTTCATGCGGAACGCCTCGGCGCGGCGAGCGGCCGGGACGCTGTCGAACCCCGATTCGGTCAGGGTCAGCAGGGTGCCCTCGCCGCGGGGTTCGAGGCGGAATTCGACCAGGGTCGGCGCCTCGGTTGAATAGTCGACGTCCGGGTCGATGCCGTAGGGATGCCAGGTAAAGGCAAACAGTCGCTCGGGCTCCATCTTCTGCACCACGGCGCGCCAGGTGACGTGTTCGTAGCCGGGATGGGTGATTCGGCCGGTCGCTTCTTTGCCGGGTTCGAACGGCGCGTTCAGGTCGACGCGGAACCAGGTGCCGAATTCGCGGTAATCGGTGAGCGCGCGCCACACGCGCGACACGGGTGCCTGCAGCTCGATATGTTTTTCGATGCGATCATTCATATGCCACCTCCTGGTTGCGCATCAGCTTGCGCCGGAAGGGTGGATAAATGCAACCATCAGGTTGCTTTAATGAAAGTCCCGAAAAGCTTCCGGTTCAGGTCCGCGGCTGGCACAGGAACGCCAGCGCCTCCTGGCAGGGCGCGTCGACCTTCAGCGTGAGCAGCGGATCGGCACGGGTGTGGCCCAGTGTCACTGCGGCCACCGGTTTGCCGGCCTGCGCAGCTGCGGCCACGAAGCGGTAGCCGGAATACACCATCAGCGAGGAGCCCACCACCAGCACGGCATCGGCTGCCTGCCAGGCATGTGTCGCCGCCTCCACGCGCTCGCGCGGCACGGCTTCGCCGAAAAACACCACGTCGGGTTTCGCGATGCCGCCGCAGTGCGGGCAGGGCGGCACGTGGAACTGCGAAAAGTCGTAGCCGTCCAGATCGGCGTCGCCGTCCGGCGCGTCGGTGGCGTCGAGTTGGGCCCAGGCCGGATTGCGTGCCACCAGCATGTGCTGGAACGCATGGCGGCCCAGTCGCCAGTCGCAGTTCATGCAGCGCACTTCATCGAGCCGGCCGTGCAGGTCGAGCACGCGCTCGCTGCCGGCGCGCTGATGCAGCCGGTCCACGTTTTGCGTCACCAGCAGTTCGATCTGCCCGCGCCGTTCGAGTGTGGCCAGCGCCCGATGCGTGGCATTCGGCAACGCGTTGCCGAAGCGGCGCCAGCCGACCATGCTGCGCGCCCAGTAGCGCTGGCGCGTGGCCGGTTCGTGCATGAAGGCGGCATAGGTCACCGGCGGCTGGCGTTTCCACTGGCCGTCGCGGTCGCGGTAATCGGGAATGCCGGAGTCGGTGCTGCAGCCGGCGCCGGTCAACACGAACAGGCGCGGGTGGGCTTCGATGAAGTGCTGCAGCGGAGTCATCGACCGGAGATGGGTTTCACGACGGCAGGGAACAAGGGCGGAGCCGTTGCAGCCGAATGGCGGGTGCGCGCATGGATACGGCGCGAACAAGGCTGGTGCATGATGTCTCCGCCTTCTCGCGGATTGCCGGTCAGGCGAATCCCCGTCC
Organism: uncultured Gammaproteobacteria bacterium; assembly: GCA_963739815.1. Lineage (GTDB taxonomy): Bacteria > Pseudomonadota > Gammaproteobacteria > Xanthomonadales > Rhodanobacteraceae > Rhodanobacter. Next base: position 1,193,064 of record CAVUBI010000001.1, on the reverse strand, counting down.
ATCCCACGCGCCACTTGTCCTGGAGATCATGCATGCCTGCCACCACGCCGTTCCTGCGCATCGACACGGTCATCGTGCGAGTGCGCGATCTCGCCCATGCCTTGCCGTGGTACCGGACCCTGCTGGCGGCCGAGCCGCTCTACCTGGACGGCGGCGAAGGGCTGGCGGTCCTGCCGCTGGGCGACTCCAGCCTCACCTTGTGGCAACGCGAGCCGGGTGACACCGGCCACGCCGCCCCGGGGCGCGCAGGGACCTATCCGATCCTGGCGGTCGCGGATGCCGACGCGGCGCATGCCTTCGTGAGCGCCCATGGCGGTACGCCCGAGCCGATCGGGACCGGCGCTGGTGTGCGCTACTTCGGCTTCACCGACCCGCACGGCAACTATCTGGAGGCCTGCCAGGTCCTGTAGGCGACTCGCGCCGAAAAGGTCGGGGCCCGCTCGCGCCGACTGGCAACGGTGCACGGGAGCGGGCGGCGGATTTTCGACCACGCTGCCGGCGCGGGATATTCGGCACGAGATGTCAGCGCGCTAGCATGGCGGCATGAACCTGTCCGAGCTCGACAATCCGTTCTGGTCCGCGTTGCGCAGTCGGCACCAGGCCATCGCACTGTGCCGCGGCGAGGCGGCACGTTATCCGGCGGAGTTCGCGCCGTTCCTGGGTGTGGCAAGCGCGCAGGCCGACGTGGCCGGCGCGATGGAGTCTCTGGTCGCGGCAGACGAGTCCGTCTACCTGCTCGGCGTGGCGCCCGCGTTGCCGCGCGGCTGGATACTCGACGCCTTCCCGCCGCTGGCGCAGATGATCTGCACGGCGCCGATCCGGGTCGTCGACGGGCCGGCAGTGATCGAGTTGACCGAGGCGCATCGCGCCGATGTGCTGGCGCTGACGGCGCTGGTTTATCCGCATTATTTTCGCCCGCGCACGATGGAGCTGGGTCGTTACTTCGGCATCTACCAGGACGGTCGGCTGGCGGCGATGATCGGCGAGCGGCTGGGCATGGACGCGCAGCAGGAGATCAGCGCCGTCTGCACGCATCCGGATTTCAACGGTCGCGGTTATGCGCGACGTCTGCTGGCGCTGCTGTCGAACGACAACCTCGAGCGCGGCCGCCTGCCGTTCCTGCATGTGAGTCCCCAGAACCATCGCGCGAAGTCCTTGTACGAGCAGATGGGCTACCGCCATCGGCGCGACATCGGGTTCTGGTCGTTGCGCCGGGCGCCCGCCTGAGCCGTCGCCGGACCGCGCGCCCGAAGATCACCCGCAAGCTCGTCACCGCATGGTTTGCCAGGCGCGTGAACGAACGCCGACAGCGTTGCATGGTGCGGACGACGTGGCCGATTCGACCGGTCATGTAACTGCCAGCGAAGCCGATCATAGGCGGTATGTGACGAAAGACAGTTGCGGCGCCCGCGATGGCCGTGACAGCATCCGCGCGGCGTCGGATCGTGGAGTGCGGCGGGGGGAGAGGCCCGACGGATTCCCGAGTCCAGTTTCTTTCGCAAAACAGGGGAAAACCATGTGGCTTGTATCGCCCGTCGTGAACGCGCTGATTGCGGTGTTGTTGCTGGCGGGCGTGCCCTTCCTGGGTTATGTCGTCTGGCACAAGCGGCGACATGGGCGACGCTTCGTCGATATCGCACGCCGCGCAGGCTTGCGGGGATCGAGTGCCCGCTATCTGCTGATCAGCGCGGCGATAGCACTGGCCTTGGCATGCGTGCTGGTGCTCTGGCAGCCGCCGGTGGCGCCGTTTCTGCAGGAGGGGTCGCCGCAGCGGGCCTTTGCCGGGTTGGGGTTGGGCGTGCAGGCCATCGTGATGGCGCTGCTTTACGGTGTGGTGCAAACCGGTTTCGTCGAGGAGCTGGTATTCCGTGGCCTGATCGCCGGAAGCCTGGCGCGGCGGTTGTCGCTGATGTGGGCGAACCTGCTGCAGGCGCTTGTCTTCCTGATACCCCATCTGCTGATCCTGCACACGATGCCGCAGATGTGGATGCTGCTGCCGCTGATCTTCCTGCTGGCCCTCGCGATGGGCTGGGTGCGCATCAAGTCGGGCTCCATCCTCGGGTCATGGTTGGTGCATGCCACCTTGAACGTCACGATGTGCCTGATGGTGGCTGTTCGCACGGTGGCTTGAGCCTGGACCCGGGCGTGTCCGATCGCCTGCGACAGGTGCTGACGGCGCGGTAGCCCGTGCGCTGCAAGCTGTTGCCCTGGGCCAGGCTTTCCATCGGCATCACGTCCCCGCGGCTAGCCTTGGCAGCATGGCGCATCGCTATTCGAGGCGCCGGCAACCCGAGGAGATCGCGATGAAGAAGATTCCCACTGGCGCATGGGTTGTGGTGGCCGACGGCACCGGCGCGCGACTCCTGCGCAACGTCGGCAAGGGGCTCAATGTCTCGCTTGAGCAGGTGAAGCTGGTGGGGCCGAAGGACGTGGCCAACGACGGTCCGGCCGGGCGTCAGCCGCCCGAGCGGAGTTCCGCCGAGATCGACGAAGCCACCTTCGCCAAGCAGCTGGCACGCCGGTTGAATGCAGCGGCATTGAAGAACGAGTTCGCCCACCTGGTGCTGGTGGCCGACCCGCAGACGCTGGGGCAGATGCGTCCCCTGCTGCACGAGGAAACGACGAAGCGGATGGTGGAGGAACTCAACAAGTCGCTGTTCCGTGCGCCGCTGGAAGAGATCGAGCGTGCACTGAAGGCAACCTGGTAAACACGCCGGAAGCAAGAGGTCGGCGCGCCACCCGATGCTCCGCGGTTGAACCGGCCGGGGCAAGCACCCACGTTGCATGGATCCCTCACCGCAGGAGTGCCATGTGACCCGGTTGTCCGATTTCCCCATCACCACGCGCTGGCCAGCCGCGCATCCCGAACGCATCCAGCTGTATTCGCTGAACACGCCGAACGGCGTGAAGGTGTCGATCATGCTGGAGGAAACCGGGCTGCCGTACGAGCCGCACCTGGTCGACATCATGCAGGACGAAAGCCACACGGCGGAGTTCCTCGCGCTCAATCCGAACGGCAAGATTCCCGCGATCATCGACCCGCATGGTCCCGGCGGCGCGCCGCTGGCGTTGTTCGAGTCGGGCGCGATCCTGATGTACCTGGCCGAGAAGAGCGGGCAGTTCATCCCGGCCGACCCGGCGCGGCGCTGGGAGACGATCCAGTGGGTGTTCTTCCAGATGGCATCGATCGGGCCGATGTTCGGGCAGGTCGGCTTCTTCAACAAGTTCGCCGGCAAGGCCTACGAGGACAAGCGGCCGCTGCAGCGCTACGTCGACGAATCGAAACGCCTGCTCGGCGTACTCGACGATCGGCTCGAAGGTCGCCGCTGGCTGATGGGCGACGACTACACCATCGCCGACATCGCCACGCTGGGCTGGGTCGATAACCTGATCACGTTCTACGAAGCTCGTGAGCTGGTTGACTTCGACCGCTTCGCGAACGTCGCCGGCTGGCTCGATCGCGGGCTGGCACGCCCGGCGGTGCAGCGCGGGCTGAAGATTCCGGCTCGCGGCTGAAATCGCGCAATCGCGTCGCAACGAAGCAACTTCGGGAGATCGACATGAGCACGGTCCTGGTCACCGGCGGGTCGGGTTTCATCGGCAGTCACTGCATCCTGCAGTTGCTGGGCGCGGGGCATCGGGTGCGCACCAGCGTGCGCAGCCTCGGGCGCGAAGGCGTGGTGCGCGCGATGCTGAGGCAGGGCGGGGCAGAGCCGGGCGAGCAACTGTCCTTCGTCGAAGCCGACCTGCAGCGCGACGCGGGCTGGCCGGAGGCGGTGGCCGGCTGCGACTACGTGCTGCACGTGGCCTCGCCGTTCCCGCCGGACATCCCGCAGCACGAGGACGAGCTGATCGTGCCCGCGCGCGAGGGCGCGTTGCGCGTGCTGCGTGCCGCGCGCGATGCCGGCGTCAGGCGCGTCGTGCTGACGTCCTCGTTCGCGGCAGTCGGTTACGGCCACCCGCCGCAATTGGCGCCATTCGACGAGACGAGCTGGACGGACCTCGAGGGCGAGGGCGTGCTGCCCTATATCAAGTCCAAGACCCTGGCCGAGCGTGCCGCGTGGGATTTCATCGCGCGCGAGGGCGGCGCGCTGGAACTTGCGGTGGTCAACCCCGTGGGCGTGTTCGGGCCGGTGCTGGGGCCGGACTATTCCACCTCGATCCTGCTGGTGCAGCGGTTGATGGACGGCGCCATGCCCGGCTGCCCGCAGCTGTGTTTCGGCGTGGTCGACGTGCGCGACGTGGCCGACCTGCACCTGCGCGCGATGACCGACCCGGCCGCGGCCGGCGAGCGCTTCCTCGCCGTCGCCGGCGACTTCCTGTGGATCCGCGAGATCGCCCGGGCGTTGCGCCAGCAGCTGGGCGCGTCGGCGCGCAAGGTGCCCATGCGGCAGTTGCCCAACTGGCTGGTGCGCCTGGCGGCGCTGCGCGATCCGGCGGTCAGGCAGATCCTGCCCGAGCTGGGCATGCGCAAGAACGCCAGCAGCGCCAAGGCCCGGCGCGTGCTGGGCTGGTCGCCGCGGTCGCCGCAGGAGGCCGTCGTCGCCACCGCCGAAAGCCTGCTGCGGCTGGGGCTGCTGAAGGGCGGCGCGAAGGCCGGGGCGTAACGCCGTCGTTGCCCGTTACGCCGGGACGAGAAGCGTTTGCACGGCCGCGGGTCAACCTGCGCACAATGCCGCCACCCGATCCGCGAGAGCACCGGCATGCCCCGACACCATCACGAAAGACACCGCACCGACCGCATCGGCTGGCTGCGTGCCGCCGTGCTGGGCGCCAACGACGGCATCGTCTCGACCGCCAGCCTGGTGCTTGGCGTGGCGGCGGCGCATGCGAGCGGGCAGAACATCCTGGTCGCCGGCGTCGCCGGGCTGGTGGCCGGCGCGATGTCGATGGCTGCCGGCGAGTACGTGTCGGTGCACTCGCAGGCCGACAGCGAGCGCGCCGAACTCGCGCGCGAGCACCTGGAGCTGCAGACGCAGACGGAAGCCGAGCACCGCGAGCTGGCGGCGATCTACGTCGGTCGCGGGCTCGATCCGGCACTGGCCCGGCAGGTGGCCGACCAGTTGATGGCACATGACGCGCTCGACGCGCACGCCCGCGACGAGCTGGGCATCACCGAGGCGTTGAAAGCGCGCCCGCTGCAGGCTGCCGGCGCCTCGGCCCTGAGCTTTGCGGTGGGTTCCGCGCTGCCGTTGCTGGTGGTGGCGCTGTCGCCGGTCGCGAAGTTGCTGCCGCTGGTCTTCGCCACCTCGCTGGTGTTCCTCGCCGTGCTCGGCGCGGTGGCGGCATGGGCCGGCGGTGCGAAGATCGGCGTCGGCGCCATGCGCATCACGTTCTGGGGCGCGCTGGCGATGGCGGTCACCACCGGCGTGGGCATGCTGTTCGGCACCGCCGCGTAGCGCGGCGGCTCATTCGCCGGGGTGGTAGACCCGCTCGGTGTGCCCCTCCAGTTGTTCCGGCCAGAAGTAGACCGTGCGCAGGTTGCCGGTGGTGTAGCGCTCGGCCTCGTCGTTGAAGTGCTTCGACTCGGGGTGGCCGCTCTCGCCGCCGGCGGTGATCGCGCGGGCGCTGACCTTCGGGCCGAACTCGACCACCGCGACGAAGCTGTTGCCGCCGGTGCCGTAGTAGCGCTTCGTGCCGGGCCAGCGGTGCGCGCCGAACGAGGCCAGCGAGCCCCAGCGTGACGACACGAACGGCACCGGGATGCTCGGCTTGGCGTCGTCGAAGGTCTGCACGATGGCGCCGTCGTTGCGCTGGAAGCGGTTGATCTCGCCCCACGGCACGCCCCAGCTGCCGAAATCCTTTTCCAGCCGGTCGGACGCTTCGACCAGCGCGGCCAGCCGCGCCTTGCTGCCGGCTTTGCCGGCCATGTAGTCGTAGATGGAAATGTTCTCCGCCTCGGCGCTGGCGTGCACTCGATCCCACAAGGTGTCGCCCCACAACACGGCCAGCGTGGTCGGCATCGAGGCGATTCCCCAGCGGTAGTCCCAACCGCGCAAGAGCGCGATCTGGCCAGCCAGTCGCGGCTTCAGCGGATCGTTGTCGGGCAGCATGTCGTAGTCGTGGACCAGCGGCGGGATCAACTGCGAAAACGCGGGCAGGAACGAGTCGAAGGCGGCGGTGATCAGCGAGGCCTTGCTGAAGTCACGCACGCGATCCAGTACGCGGGTGGCATGGATGCCGCGCGGGTTCTCGCCGAAGCTGTCCATGTAGCGCGGGTAGTCCGCCTGCCGTGGGCTGAACTTGCCGGCGGCGGAGTACGGCCAGTTGTTGGTGTTCATGATCCAGCCGTTCGGCGGGTTGAGCAGGTGCGGTGCCTCGTCGAGCGCGTGCAGGCCTTTCCAGTCGGTGGCCGGGTCGCTGCCGTCGACCGGTTTCGTATAGTCGAAGCGGTTGTCGCGCTTCGGGATGAACTGCGGGTGCATGTACGCGATCTCGCCCTTGTCGCTGGCGAAGATGGTGTTGTTCGATGAGTTGGCCTTGAGCTCGGCCACCTTCATGTAGCTGGCGTAGTCGCTGGCCTTGGTGCGCAGCCAGCTCTGCTGCAGCGCTTCCAGCGGCTTGTTCATCAGCGCGATGGCGATCCACTTGCCGTCGGCCGCGCGCACGACCGGGCCGTGGTGGGTGAAGCGGGCGTCGAAGCTGCGCGTGGCCATCGAGCCGTCCTTCGTGCGATACGCCACGCGGATCGTGCGCGTGGTGACCGGCCGCAGCTCCTTGCCGTAGCGATAGAACAGCTTGCCGCTCTTGTGCACGATGGTCTCGGCGAATTCGTCGACCACGTCGGCGCCGGTGGACGTGTGCATCCAGCCGATGTGGTGGTTGAAACCCTGGTAGACGAAGAACTGGCCCCAGGTCACCGCGCCGTACGCGTCCAGCCCTTCGTCGCTGGACATCTGCAGCTCGGAGCGGAAGAAGAACGAGGTGTGCGGGTTGATCCACAGCAGCGCGTGGCCGTCGGCGGTGAGCTTGGGCGCGATCGCGAAGCCGTTCGAGCCGGTCGGCTCGACCCAGCTTGCCGGCGTCGCCACGCCGGCGAATTTCTTGCCGTCGGTGCCGTAGAAGGCGGCGAGCTGTTCGAGCGAGACGCGTTCGATGTCGCCACCGATGCTGCCCTCGCTGAAGCTGAGCGCCATCCACGGTTCGAAGTGCTTGATCACGCGCGGATGCACGTCCGGATGCGTGGCGAGGTAGTAGTTCAGTCCGTCGGCCCAGCTGTTCATCAGCGCCTGCAGCCAGGCGGGACTCTTCGCGTACAGCGCCTGCAGTTCGACCGGGTCGATGAACAGTTGCTGCCGCAGATCGCTCCAGATCGCCGATTCGCCCTCGGTCTCGGCGAGCCGGCCCAGCGCGTTGAGGTAGTTCGTCTCGACCCGGTTGAAGTCGTCCTCGGCCTGGGCGTAGGCCATGCCGAACACCGCGTCGGCGTCGGTGCGGCCGTGCACGTGGGCGATGCCCCAGTCGTCGCGGGTGATCGTGATCGCCTGCGCCTGGCGCTGCCAGCGCGCCTGTTCGGGCGGGGCGGTCTGCGCCGTGGCGACCAGGCTGAAGGCGAGCAGCGCCGCGGTCAGCAGCAGGCGCGACAGGTGCAGGTGATGTGCCCGCGGGCACGGGTTTTTCGAGGTGTGTGTGTGCATCGGCCGGTCATTCCCCTGATGGTCGTCGGTGCCGCCTTGTTTCGTGGAGTTGACCACCACCGGGCCGCGCTTGCAAAGCCCGGGGTGGGGTGTCGATTGGCGGCCGGGCCGTTCGTCGTATCCCAGTGAGCCGCTGTGCCGGCTCCGTTTTGTCCACCCGACGCTGAGGTCACGCCATGCAAACCCAGCCCTATCTGTTCTTCGACGGCCGCTGCGAAGAGGCCGTCACGTTCTACCGCCAGGCGATCGGTGCCGAGGTGGTCATGCTGATGCGTTACGGCGATGGGCCGGAAGGCTCTGCCCAGTGCCCGGACGGCACGCAGCCGCCGGCGGACAAGGTGATGCACGCCTGCCTGCAGATCGGTTCGACCCAGGTCCTGCTGTCGGACGGTTTCAGCGCGCGGCCATCCCGAGTTCAAGGGTTTCTCGCTGGCGCTTTCCGCCGACGACGACGCTGCGGCGAAACGCCTGTTCGACGCACTTGCCGCTGGCGGCCAGGTGCAGCAGCCACTGATGCCGACCTTCTTCGCCTCCAGCTTCGGCATGCTGGTTGACCGTTTCGGCGTGGCGTGGATGGTACTGGTGCCCATTTCGCCATCCGGCGCGCAATGAGCTGAGCGCAGGGCGCGCCCGAGGGGCAAGGTGGTGCGACCCGGATGGCGTCAGGTGTGGCCGTGCTTTGACGTTTTCCGGCGCCGGCCTTCCGCTGCGGGCGCGTGCTCCGGCGCGGGCGCGTAGCGGCGCGCCTCGTCCAGCAGCCACGTGCGGAACGCCAGCAGCGCAGGGTGTTCCGCGCTGCGCGGCGGATAGACCAGGTAGTGGGCGTACTCGGCGCGCAGTCGATGCGTGCTGAGCAGCACCAGCTGTCCGGCGTCGACCAGTGGACGAGCCATGGTCAGCCGGCCGAGCGCGACTCCCATGCCTTCGATGGCGGCGCGGTGCAGGGTCTCGGTGTCGTCGAAGTGGGCGACGTAGCGCGAGGGTGGCGTACCGCCGAAGGTGTGGAACCATTTCGCCCAGACGTTCTCCGGATCGCGCAGTAGTGGCCAGTCCGACAGCTTCGCCAGGGTCGGCCGACCGAGCCGCTCGATCAGTCCCGGGCTGGCGATCGGCGTGAGCCAGTCGTCGAACAGATGCTCGGCGTGCACGCCTTTCCAATCGCCGCGACCGAAGCGCATCGCCGCATCGACCGGCTCGCGATCGAAGTCCACCAGCTGCACGCTCGACTGCAGGTTGATCTGAAGTTGCGGATACCGCGCGACGAACTGCGGCAGCCGCGGCAGCAGCCAGCTCGACGCCACCGATGCCATCACGCTGAGCGTCAGCACATCGGCGTGCGGCGCGCAGAACTGTTGCAGCGCGCGTTCGATCGCCTCGAACTGCGGTCCCACCAGTTCCAGCAGGTGCGCGCCGTGCGGAGTGAGTTCGACGCCGCGCGGCCCGCGCATGAACACGCGCCGGCCCAGGCGCTCCTCCAGACCGCGGATCTGATGACTGAGCGCGCTGACGGTGAGGTTGAGACGTCTCGCCGCCGACGAGAGATTGCCGGTGCGCGCGGCAAGCACGAAGCCCTGGAGGGCAGTGAGTGGCAGCCGACTCATGTTGAATCCGCCTCAATATCGGATTGCAAAAATGTCGCTTTTTGCGAGCGTACGCCCGGCCTACCGTAAGCGTCACCCACATCGGTGATTTCGAGGAAGCGGCCATGTTGATCCTGAACTATTCATTCCCGACTCTGCCATCGACGAAAAAGGCAGTATTGCCATCCACCGGCAACGCAACCGACAGCCGGCGTCCGTCCAGCCAGATGCCTGAGGCAAGGGCTGAGCACCCGCATGCCGGGCAGGAGGTCGGCAGCCTCGGCCACTACATCGACAGTCGTCTGCCCGAAGAACGGTTCCACATCGGCTGATTCCACCTGAGGCTGATGCACGCAGGCGTTTTCCTCGGCATGATGGCCAGCATCATGGACGAGCCACCCGAAGGCGCGATCGGTACCAAGGTGCCGGATCACTTCAGCATGACGGTGGACTATCCGAACGCGGCCGCCTGATTTCTTTGCGGCCGCGACTGCACGGCGGCGCCATCGCGCAGCGGATCGGAATTGTGCGGGCGGCACGAGCGCAAGTGATCACGATTGCCCGCGGATTGTCGGACCTCCCGCCGCGGCGCGCCCGCGCTACCCTGCATGGTCGGTTTTTTTCCACAGGAAGGTGTTGCATGAATCGTCGAGGCCTGCTCAAGGGTGCCGTGCTGGGCGCCGCGTCGCTGCTGGTTCGCCCGGTGCTTTCGTTGGAGGTCCCGCAGGATGGTGAAGCGCGTGCGCGTCTGGCGGCGCTGGAGCGCCGGCACGGCGGTCGGCTGGGCGTGGCCGTTCTCGATACCGGCAACGGACGCCGCATCGGCCATCGCGTCGACGAGCGTTTCGCGATGTGCAGCACGTTCAAGCTGCTGGCGGCCGCCGCGGTGCTGGCGCGGGTGGATCGCGGCGTGGAAAGCCTGGAGAGACGCGTCGTTTTCGGCAAGGGTACGCTGGTGGCCTATTCTCCAGTCACCAGTCGTCGCGTCGGTGCGCCGGGCATGACGATGGCCGAGCTCTGCCATGCCGCCATCACCATGAGCGACAACACGGCGGGCAACCTGTTGTTGCACAGCCTGGGTGGGCCGGCCGGATGGACCGCGTATGCGCGCAGCATCGGCGATGGCGTGAGCCGGCTCGATCGCATCGAGACCGAACTCAACGAGGCGCGCCCGGGCGATCCGCGCGACACCACCACGCCGGCGGCGATGTTGGCGAACCTGCAGGTGCTGCTGCTTGGCACGGCCTTGTCCGCTGCATCACGCGAACAGCTGGCCGGATGGCTGCGCGCCAATACCACCGGCGCCACCCGCTTGCGTGCGGGATTGCCGCCCGGCTGGCGCGTGGGCGACAAGACCGGCAGTGGCGACCACGCGGTCACCAACGATGTCGCCATCGTCTGGCCGCCCCAGCGCAAGCCGTTGCTGGTGACGGCGTACTACGCCGAGTCGGCCGCCGATGCCGACCAACGCAATGCGGTGTTGGCCGAAGTGGGGCGGATCGCCGCTTCGGTCTGACGGAGCGACCGCCGGCCGGGACTCGTGCTTGACGCGTGCCCGTCATCGGCGATGATCCGGGTGAAAAACATGGCGGGTGAAGAGAGATGGCCTTGAGCGAGTGGCAGAAGATGTTGGCGGGCGAGCTGTATCGCGCGGATACGCCGGAGATCCAGGCTGCGCAGGCGGCTGCCGCGGAGTGGATGGCGCGCTACAACGCATCGGTGGCGCGTTCGGCGCAGGCGTCCCGCGACTTGTTGCGGGAGCGGTTCGCGGCGGTGGGCGAGGGTGTGGTGATCCGTGCGCCGTTCCATTGCGACTACGGCAGCAACATCCGCATCGGTGCGGGCAGCTTCCTCAACTTCAACTGCGTGATCCTGGACGTCGTCGAGGTCAGCATCGGCGAGCGCACCCAGATCGGGCCAGCCGTTCAGATCTACGCCGCCGATCATCCGCGCGATCCGGCGACGCGCCGCACCGGGCTCGAGTTTGGCCGGCCGGTGCGCATTGGCAGCGACGTGTGGATCGGCGGCGGCGCAATCGTGCTGCCCGGCGTGGTCATTGGCGACGGTGCGGTGATCGGTGCCGGCAGCGTGGTGACCCGCGACGTTCCCGCCGGCGCCACCGTGGTCGGCAATCCGGCACGGATCATCGCCACAGCGGGTTGAGGCCACCCGCGCCGGATACACTCCATCGCGAGGCGTCATGCGTCTGCGGACGAGGGTGGCATCCGATAGTGGGCGCATCCACGGTGTCTCGCCTGGGGAGGTGATGCAATGAATCGAAGAGACTTGCTGAAGGCCGCGATCGCGTTGCCGTTCCTGTCCAGCGTGCTTTCCGGCGGGCTGGCATCTGCCTGGGCCGGCACGGCGGCGGCCTTGCGCTCGCGGGTCCGCCCCGGCCATCCGGCCTGGCTGTTCTTCGTTCACCACGGCGTGGGCAGCGAAGCGTGGAGTGCGGATGGATTCACCCGGGTGTCGGGGTGAAAAGTTCCGCGGCGATGCCTGCTGGCCGATGACGTGCCTGCGATCCTGATGCCATGCCGCACGCAGTGCTGAGCAGCTCGCCAGGTGCTTCTTCTGCATGCGATGACCTCGCCCGGGATGGGCGATGCACGTTGCATGGCAGGCACGCGCGACCTCGTCAGGACAGCTGCGCACCGCTGGCGCTCCAGCCTGAGCCGTGCGGTGTACCTGCTGCAGCCTGCGGCTGCTGATTCCGTCCGCCGGTTTTCGCCGCCTTGAGCCGTGGAACGCCCCTTGACCGCGATGGCGGGGTTACCCTGAGCCTTCAGGTTGTGTCCCGCCTGACTATCCCGCGCCGGCGACAACGCGCGACGGTGTTGCCGATTTTTGCAGGACACAGCCTTTGACGCCCCTTATCCAGCGGCGACGAATCCAGAGTTTTCGGCACCGCATCGCGGTGCCGGGTACGGCCGGCGACAGGAACCCCTGTGCCGGCAGAGCGAAGCAGTGAACTACTGAAGCGTCCAACTCTGAGGAGAATGTCATGTACACCTTTTTTGAACGAACCGGCCCCTTGAACGAACTGGCCAGCTACCCGCAGTGGGCCCAGGACATGGTGGCCGATTGTGCCGAGACCAAGCAGCGTGTCCTGGACCACGACATCTGGAAAATGATGACGGACATGCAGCTCGATCGCGAGTCCACACGCAACTTCATGATGGGGTTGTGGCCGTTCATCGAACGCTTTCCCAGCTTCATGGCGCTGAACCTGCTGAAGACCCGCTATGGGCGCAGCCCGGGTGACGACAAGGCCCGCCGCTGGCTGGTGCGCAACATCCGCGTCGAGCAAAACCATGCCGAGTACTGGCTCAACTGGGCCGAGGGTGCCGGCGTGCCACGCGACGACCTGCTGTTCGGCGTGCCGCCGCACGGCACCGACGGGCTGACCCGCTGGTGCGAGGACATCAGCGCCAACGGCAGCCTGGCTGCCGGCATGGTGGCGACCAACTATGCGATCGAGGGCGTCACCGGCGAATGGTCGCAGCTGATCTACGACAGCACGAAGTATCGCGAGAGCTTCGAGCCGTCGATTCGAGCGGGCAGCCTACGCTGGCTGCACCTCCACGCGGCTTATGATGACGTCCATCCTTGGGAGGCATTGGATATAGTGTGTACCCTGATGGGCGAGACACCCTCGGCCGATGACGTGGCGCATCTGGCCGAGTGCATCAAGCGGAGTTACATGAGCATGATCCTGCTTGGCGACCGGTGTATCCGGACGTGTCGCGACTTGTGGGTAGCCAGAGAGGCTGCAGCTTGATGTAGTACCCGGAGCAGACTGTACCCACGGAAGAGTGCTGCCTCATCAACCGAACGGACAGGCGATGCATTCCATCGGTAACAGTTTGCAAAAACCCCTGACGCGGCGCCTGTTGCCGCTGGCCTATGCGCTGGCGGTGGCCATAGCACTGATCATGGCGTTGACCTGGGGCGTGCTGCAGGTTCAGGTCACTCTCGCTGGTTTCCTCAACAGCGAGAGTGTCTGGTCCAAGGCGCAGAAACAGGCGGTGATCGACCTGGACAGCTACGCCATGACCGGCGATGCGGCCGACCTGGCCGGCTTCCAGGATCACCACGGGCTGCTCGAGTCCGACCGCTGGGGCCGCGACGCGATCATCTCCGGCAACTACAGCAAGGAAGAGATCACCCGGGTTTTCGAGCGCGGCAACATCATGCCCGCGTCCCAGCTGGGCATGACCTTCATGCTGGAACATTTCCACAACGCCCCGCATGTGAGCGAGGCGCTGGCGGCCTGGCGTTCCACCGATGCATCGATTGCCGAACTCGGCCTGATCGCGAACGAACTGCAAGCAGCCTATCGCGAGGGCGGGCCGTCACCGGCCGAGTTGGCGCGACAGCGCGAACGCATCCACGCGCTCAACAGGTACATGGAGCCGCGCACCGAGCTTTTTTCGGTCGAGGTCGTGAAAGGGGCCGTGTGGCTGGGCGAGTTGCTGTTCTGGGGCGTGCTGGGCGCGTTCCTGATCGCCGCCCTGCTATGGCTGCGCATGGCGCGGCGCATTCTTGAAAGTATCCGCGGCAGCGAAGAGCGCTACCGCCTGCTGTTTGACAGCGCCCCCGATGCGATCGTGATGGTCGACGAGACCAGCGGCCGGATCCTGGACGTGAACCGCACCGCTTCGATGTGGACCGGCCGCGCCGCGACCGACCTGCTTGGCGACCGTTTCGTGCATCTGTTCGTGCAGTCCCTGGCGGGCCAGCAGCCGGGACGTGCCGCCACCAATGTCCTGTTGGGCGCGGGCGGCAGCACCCGACCGGTGGAGACGCAGACCAGCCTGGCCAACTGGGGCAGCCGGCCGGTACGCCAGGCGATCATTCGCGACATTTCCGAACGGGTCGCGATGGAGCAGGAGCGCCGGGTTGCTGCCGAGGCACTGGCCAGCATCGCCGAGGGCGTGATCATCGCCGACGCCAGACGGCGCGTGATCTCGACCAATGCGGCGCACACCGAACTTACCGGTTTCACCAGTCGGGCCTTGCTTGGCAAGCATCTCGACGCCAGTCGCCGCCTGCCCGACGGCAGTCCGCTGCCGGCGTCGATCTGGGACAGCGTCGCCGCCGGTCACAACTGGATGGGCGAGGTGCTGAGCCGGCGCAGCGATGGCAGCGACTATCCCGAGCACCTGAGCATCAGCGCGATCCGCGATGCGGACGGACACGCGGTCTATTACGTGGCGGTGTTCACGGATATCCACGAAGCCAAGGCGAACCAGCGCCGTCTGGAACACATGGCGCGGCACGATCCGCTGACCGGCCTGGTCAATCGCTCCGAGTTCGAGCGCTACTGCGCCGAGGCGATCGCGGTGGCCGGGCGCGAGCGGCTGGCGGCGGTGGTGCTGTTCATCGACCTGGATGCGTTCAAGATCGTCAACGACAGTTACAGCCACGCGATCGGCGACCGCCTGCTGGTCAAGGTGGCCGAGCGGATCCGCCAGCAGTTGTCCGAAGGCGACGTGGCCGGGCGCATCGGTGGCGACGAATTCACCGTGCTGATCCCGCGCCTGAGCATGCGCGAAGATGCCCGCGCGATCGTCAGCCGCCTGCTGTCCAGCCTCGCCGAGCCGGTGCTGGTGGACGACTACGAGATCGTGCTCAGCGCCAGTATCGGCGTGGCCGGCTATCCGCTGGATGGCGACAACGCGCCGACGCTGATCGCGAATGCCGATGCGGCGATGTACGCGGCGAAGACCGAAGAGCGCAACGCGTTTCGCTTCTACACGCCGATGATGCATGCGGACACGCGCCGGCGTCTGCACCTGGCGACCGAGTTGCGCCAGGCGCTGGCACGCAACGAGTTCCAGCTGGTGTTCCAGCCCAGCGTGGAATTGCGCACGGGGCGGATCGTGGCGGTGGAGGCGCTGCTGCGCTGGCAGCATCCGGAACGCGGCGAGGTGCTGCCCGGCGAGTTCATCCCGGTGGCGGAAGGGCTGGGCCTGATCCGCCGCATCGACGAATGGGTGATGCAGACCACCTGCGCGCAGATCCAGGCATGGGACCTGGCCGGCGTGCCGCCGATCCGCGTGGCGGTGAACATCTCGGCGCGCTGGTTTGGCCATCCGGCCTTCGTCGACGGCGTGAGCCGGGCGCTGCAGTTGCGGCAGCTGTCGGCCGGGCGGCTGCTGCTGGAGATCACCGAGAGCGCAATGCTGCGATTGGGCGACGATATCGAACGCACCATGCATACGCTGAACACGCTTGGCATCGAAGTGGCGATCGACGATTTCGGTACCGGCTACTCCTCGATGGCCTATCTCAAATTGCCGGCCGTGACTTACCTGAAGATCGACCGTTCCTTCGTCACCGGCCTGCCGGGCGATGCCAACGATGCGGCGATCACCGAGGCGATGCTGGCGATGTCGAAGAGCCTCGGCCTGACCACCATCGCCGAAGGCATCGAGACCGAGGCGCAGCACGATTTCCTGCTGCGCGCCGGTTGCGTCGAAGGGCAGGGCTACCTGTATTCCTATCCGCTCCAGCCGGACGAAGTGCAACGCCTGCTGTGCCCGAACCAGCCAGTGATGCCGGCCCGGCTGAAGCTGGTACCGCCCAAGCGCAGCTGAGCGGTCGCACCACGCATGGGATCGGCCTGCTTGCCCTGATATGCATCAGGGCGCGCGCACGGCTGACGGTGGAGACTGTGGGGAGTTCCCCTGATCGCGCCTGTCCATGTCCAGTAGTGAACGCATTCCCGATGGCAGCAAGTTCGTCAGTCCGCAAGGCACGCGCGCGGTCAAGGGCGGCATCCGCCCGAACACCGCCAGCGAGGTGCCGGACATCGGGCGTAAACCGCCGTGGCTGCGGGTCAAGTTGCCGAGCGGGGCACGTTACGAGGAAGTGCACGAGATCGTGCGCAGCCACCAGCTGAACACGGTGTGCGCCGAGTCGAAGTGCCCGAACATCGCCGAGTGCTGGGGCCGCGGTACCGCCACGCTGATGCTGATGGGGTCGGTATGCACGCGCGCGTGCCGGTTCTGCTCGGTCAGCACCGGCAATCCGCAAGGCTGGCTCGATCCGCTGGAGCCGCTGAAGGTGGCCGACGCGGTGGCGCTGATGGGGTTGAAGTACGTCGTGTTGACCTCGGTCGACCGCGATGATCTGGCTGATGGCGGCGCAGCGCACTATGCCGCCTGCGTGCAGGCCATCCACCAGCGTTCGCCGCAGACCGCGGTGGAGGCGCTGACGCCCGACTTCGCCGGCAACCACGCCGCCGTGGCTGCCGTGCTCGACGCCGGCCTGGTCACCTACGCGCAGAACATCGAGACGGTCGAGCGGCTGACCCACCCGGTGCGCGACCCGCGCGCCGGCTACGCGCAGACACTGGGCGTGCTGGCGTTTGCCAAGCAGCACGCGCCGAAGACACTGACCAAGACCAGCCTGATGCTGGGCCTGGGTGAAACCGACGCGGAGATCGAGTGCACGCTGGACGATATACGCCGTGCCAACGTCGATGTCGTTACGCTGGGCCAGTACATGCGGCCCAGCCCGCATCACTTGCCGGTGCAGCGCTTCGTCACCCCGGACGAGTTTCGCCATTACCGCGAACTGGCGTTGCACAAAGGCTTCCTTGAAGCGGTCGCCGGGCCGCTGGTGCGTTCGAGTTATCGCGCCGAGCGCGTGCTGGAGCACAACAACCTGGGCTTGTGAACCAGCGTGCGCTCGTCGAGACAGGTTGTCGTGCGTCGGCAAGGCACGGCAGGTTGCATCACCGTCAACGATGGGAGTCCGCCATGTCCATGTCCAAGCCACACCTTTCCCGCACCGGAAATTCCGGCCATGCCGGGTTGAGCGGAACCGCTGCCGCCGAGGTCGCCGGCAGGCCGCAGGAGTCCGGCGAATCCGTGCGCATGCGCGAGGAACTCATTGATCAGGAGTTGGCACAGAGCTTCCCGGCCAGCGATCCGCCGAGCTGGGTACAAGGCACGGCGGCGCCGACGCGTCCGTGAGGAGCGGCCTGCCTCAGCCTTCTGCCTGCAACGAAACCCGCGGCCTGGCCGCTGACCATCAAGGAACATGT
This sequence comes from uncultured Gammaproteobacteria bacterium, assembly GCA_963739815.1. Taxonomy (GTDB): domain Bacteria; phylum Pseudomonadota; class Gammaproteobacteria; order Xanthomonadales; family Rhodanobacteraceae; genus Rhodanobacter. Next base: position 1,175,791 of record CAVUBI010000001.1, on the reverse strand, counting down.
CATGGAATCATCGATGTATCCGCCGTCCTCCGCAGAGATTGCGCGCAAGCGCCGGGAGCTCGCACCGGAGCCGTTGAAGGCGTTCAAGGCATTCAGCGCCGCGGTATTCGCCGACGGCGCACTGCCGAACGTCACCAAGCAATTGATCGCGGTGGCCGTGGCGCACGTCACCCAATGCCCGTATTGCATCAAGGGCCACACGGCCGAAGCCCTGAAGCAGGGGGCGAGCGAGCAGCAGATCATGGAAGCGATCTGGGTTGCCGCCGAGATGCGTGCGGGTGGTGCTTACGCGCACTCCACCCTGGCGCTGGACGTGATGTCGCATACACACGGGGAAGGCTGACATGGCAACACGCTTCACGACGGTTTCCGACACTATCCTCGACGCGGTCGGCGACACCCCGCTGCTGGAGATCGAGGGTGTCTACGCCAAGATCGAGTTCCTGAACCCGTCCGGCTCGATCAAGGCGCGGATTGCCAAGTACATGATCGAGCGGGCCGAACAGGAGGGTCTGCTCAAGCCCGGCGACACCATCGTCGAGGCGACCAGCGGCAACACCGGCAATGCGTTGTCGATGGTGGCTGCAGTGAAGGGTTACCGCATGCTGGTGGTGATGCCCGAAGGCATGTCCAGCGAACGCGTGGCGATCTCGCGGGCGTTCGGCGCCGAGGTGCTGTTCTGCGGCAACTTCCATGTCAACGAGGCGCTGACGCGGGCTCGTGAACTTGGCCAGCAGCCGGGCTATTTCGCGCCGGCCCAGTTCGAGTCGGAGTGGAACGTGGAGGAAAACCGGCTGGTGCTGGGGCCGGAAATCCTGTCCCAGCTACCGCCGGGCCAGTTGCCCGACGCCCTGGTGCTGGGGGTGGGCACCGGTGGCACCCTGATCGGCGTGGGCCAGGCGTTCCGCGCGGTCAACCCGAATGTGCGGCTGTTCGCGATGGAGCCGTCCGAGTCGTGCACGATCCTGTGCGGCGAGATCGCCACGCACACCATCGAGGGCATTTCCGATGGCTTCGTGCCGGGCATCTTCCAGCGTCATTCCAGTCTGGTGAACGAGGTGCTCAGCGTGTCCAGCACCGATGCCGTGGCCGAAATGAAGCGGCTGGCGCGAACGTACGGCTTGTTCTGCGGGCCGAGCTCGGGCGCGCATCTGCTGGCTGCCAAGCGGATCCGGCAGAATTTCCCCGAGCTGAAGACGGTGGTGACGGCGTTCTGCGACGAGGGCGAAAAGTACCTGCACGAGTACTTCATGCAACCCGCCACTGCCGAGGTCGATGCGACGCATTTCCGCTGAGCGGCTTCGGCCGCTCAGCGAAGGCGACGTCCTTGAGGTGGCCTAAAGCGGTGCGCAGTGGCGGTGCAGCCACTCCAGGTCCGCTTCGTCCAGCAACGGGCTGAGCGCGGCGCGCACGCTGGCATGGTAGTCGTCGAGCCAGGCGCGCTCCTCCGGGTTGAGCAGGCCCGGTTCCAATGCACGGCGGTCGAACGGGCACATCGTGAGTGTCTCGAAGGCGAGGAATTCCCCGAACTCGGTGCGATCGGCCTCGACCACCACCGCCAGATTCTCGTGACGGATGCCGTGACGGCCAGGCTTGTACAGGCCCGGTTCGATCGAGCTGATCATGCCTGCCTCGAGTGCCACCAGCGCGCCGCCGGCCGCCGGCGGGCGGATCGACTGCGGGCCTTCGTGCACGTTGAGAAAGTAGCCCACGCCGTGGCCGGTGCCGTGGCCGTAATCCATGCCTGCGGCCCAGAGCGGTGCCCGCGCCAGCGCATCCAGCTGCGGGCCGCTGGCGCCTTTCGGGAAGCGCGCGCGCGACAATCCGATCATGCCTTTCAGTACCAGGGTGGCGTCGCGGCGTTGTTCCGGCGTGGTTTCGCCCAGCGCCAGCACGCGCGTGATGTCGGTGGTGCCGCCCAGGTACTGGCCGCCGGAATCGATCAGCAGCAGGCCTTTCGGTTGCAGCGTGCTGTGCGCTTCCGGCGTGGCGCGGTAATGCGGCAGCGCGCCGTTCGCCTGGTAGCCGGCGATGGTGGCGAAGCTCTCGCCGACCCAGCCGGGCTGGGCCGAGCGCTCCTCGTGCAGCAAGGTGTCGACGTCGAGCTCGGTCACCGTCATGCCGGCGGCGAGGCGCTGTTCCAGCCGGCGGAACCCGCGCACCAGGGCGGCGCCGTCGCGGCGCATCACGTCGCGGATATGGTCGAGCTCGGGGGCACTCTTGACCGCCTTGAACGCGGTGCTCGGATTGGCCGCCTCGATCCGGCTGGCGGTGGGCGGGATGGCTGCGGCAATGGCCTCGACGACGCGGCCGCTGTCCAGCAGCAGCCGGTCGTTCGTGCCCAGCTCGCTCAGGGTCGAGGTGACCGAGGCATAGTCGGCGATGCCGATGCCATCGGCGGCCAGCCTGGCGACCAGCGCGTCGCCGAGTTTGGCGCGACCAACGAACAGCGTGGCGCGCTGCTCTGCGTGCACCAGCAGGTGGGCAAGGAACACCGGATTGCACTCGACATCGCTGCCGCGCAGGTTGGTCAGCCAGGCGATGTCGTCGAGGCTGGAGAGCAGATGGTGGGTGGCGCCGAGCTTGTGCATGGCCTTGCGCAGGCGGGCGAACTTGTCGGTGCGCGGAATGCAGGCGTAAACCGGATCGTGTTCGATCACCGGCGCCTGCGGCAGCGCGGGACGATCGCTCCAGACCATGCCGGGCAGGTCCAGGTCGGTGCGCACGGTAGCGCCGCCTTCGGCCAGGTGGCGCTCGATCTGCTTGCGCGTGGTCACGGCCACGCTGTCGCCGGCCACTGCCAGCACGTCGCCCCGGTGCAGGTGCTGTTGCAGCCACTCCAGATGTTCGGGGGTATGCGGCACGCGCAGCTTCATCAGGCGGATGCCGCTACCGGCCAGTTGCTGCTCGGCCTGGGAGAAATAGCGCGAATCGGTCCACAGCCCGGCCTCGTCGCGGCCCACGATCAGGGTGCCGGCTGAACCGGTGAAGCCGGACAGCCATTCGCGCGCGGACCAGTGGGCCGGCAGGTATTCGGACAGGTGCGGATCGGCGCTGGGGATGAGTACGGCGGCGACGCCGTGCTGCTGCATGGCCGCGCGCAGGGCGGCGAGACGGGCGGGGACGGGATTGTTCATCCGGTCATGCTAGCAGGCGCTCCACGGCGGTTTCATCCGTCGCGAAAGAGGCGGAAATGAACCAATCGCGACAAATTCCGCGCTGCCATCTCGCAGTGAGACGCTTCTGAAGCTAAAATGCCAATTTCCAGCACGGCTGCTTTCCATGACCCCCCTGATTTTCGTCACCGGCGGTGTGGTGTCCTCGCTTGGCAAGGGCATTGCTGCGGCGTCACTCGCTTCCATCCTCGAAGCGCGCGGCCTCTCGGTCACCATGATGAAGCTCGATCCCTATATCAATGTGGATCCGGGCACGATGAGTCCCTTCCAGCACGGCGAGGTCTACGTGACCGACGACGGCGCGGAGACCGATCTCGACCTCGGCCACTACGAGCGCTTCGTGCACACCCGCCTGAGCGGCAAGAACTCGATCACCACCGGCAAGATCTACGAGAGCGTGATCCGCAAGGAGCGCCGCGGCGACTACCTGGGCGCGACGGTGCAGGTGATCCCGCACATCACCGACGAGATCAAGCACTGCATCCACGAAGCCACTCGCGGTTTCGACGTGGCGCTGGTCGAGATCGGCGGCACCGTGGGCGACATCGAGTCGCTGCCGTTCCTGGAGGCCATTCGCCAGTTGCGCATCGAACACGGCCCGGAGAAAGTGGTGTTCATGCACCTCACCCTGGTGCCGTACATCAAGGCCGCCGGCGAGATCAAGACCAAGCCGACCCAGCATTCGGTGAAGGAGCTGCGTTCGATCGGTATCCAGCCGGACATCCTGCTGTGCCGCTGCGAGGAGCCGTTGCCGGAAGCCGAGCGGCGCAAGATCGCGCTGTTCACCAACGTACCCGAGTACGCGGTGATCAGCGCCGCCGACGTGGACATCATCTACAAGCAGCCGCTGTGGCTGCACCAGCAGGGCCTGGACGACATCGTGGTGAAGCGCCTCGGCCTGGATGCGAAGCCGGCGGATCTGTCCGCCTGGCAGCGCACCGTCGACGCGGTGGAACATCCGAAGGACGAGATCACCGTCGCCATCGTAGGCAAGTACGTCGAGCACAAGGATGCCTACAAGTCGCTGGGCGAGGCACTGCGCCACGGCGGCATCAAGCAGCGCACGCGGGTGAACCTGGACTGGATCGATTCCGAACAGGTCGAGGCCGAGGGCGCCGCCAAGGTGCTTGGCAAGGTCGATGCGATCCTGGTGCCAGGCGGTTTCGGCAAGCGTGGTTTCGAAGGCAAGATCCTGGCGGCGAAGTACGCACGCGAGCATGGCGTGCCGTACTTCGGCATCTGCTATGGCATGCATGCGGCGGTGATCGATTTCGCCCGCCACGTCGCCGGCCTGGCCGACGCCGATTCCAGCGAGAACGAACGCAACACGCCGAACCCGGTGATCGGCCTGATCACCGAATGGACCACCGCCAGCGGTGAAGTCGAACAGCGCAGCGACCGCTCCGACCTGGGCGGCACCATGCGCCTCGGTTCGCAGGAGTGCCGCCTGAAGGCCGGCACGCTGGCGCGTGAGCTGTACGGTCAGGACGTGGTGCGCGAGCGCCATCGTCATCGCTATGAATTCAACAACCGCTATCGCCAGTCGTTCGAGGATCTGGGCCTGGTGATCTCGGGCAAGTCGATGGACGACCTGCTGGTGGAAATGATCGAGCTGCCGCGACAGCAGCACCCATGGTTCCTGGCTTGCCAGGCGCACCCGGAATTCACCTCCACTCCGCGTGACGGCCACCCGCTGTTCATCGGTTTCGTGCATGCCGCGCGCGAGTTCAAGGCCGTGCGTGACGGCGAGAAGCTGGCCACGGAGCATGTGGCATGAAACTGTGCGGCTTCGAGATCGGGCTGGACCAGCCGCTGTTCCTGATTGCCGGGCCCTGCGTGGTGGAGTCCGAGCAGTTGCAGCTGGACACCGCCGGCACGCTGAAGGAGATCACCGGCCGGCTCGGCATCCACTTCATCTTCAAGTCCAGCTTCGACAAGGCAAATCGCTCCTCCGGCGAGAGCTTCCGCGGGCCGGGGCTGGAAGAAGGCCTGCGCATCCTCGGTGAAGTCAAACGGCAGATCGGCGTGCCGGTGCTCACCGACGTGCACGAATACACGCCGATGGACGAGGTGGCGTCGGTGGTCGACGTGCTGCAGACGCCGGCGTTCCTGTGCCGGCAGACCGATTTCATCCAGAAGGTGGCGCGCGCCGGCAAGCCGGTGAACATCAAGAAAGGCCAGTTCCTGGCGCCGTGGGACATGAAGCACGTGGTGGCCAAGGCGAAAGCCGTCGGCAACGATGACATCATGGTGTGCGAGCGCGGCGCCAGCTTCGGCTACAACAACCTCGTCTCGGACATGCGTTCGCTCAGCGTGATGCGCGAGACCGGCTGCCCGGTGGTGTTCGACGCGACCCATTCGGTGCAGTTGCCGGGTGGTCAGGGCGCCAGTTCGGGTGGTCAGCGCGAGTTCGTGCCGGTGCTGGCGCGTGCCGCGGTGGCGGTCGGGGTGGCCGGTCTGTTCGCCGAGACTCATCCGGATCCCAGCAAGGCGCTGTCCGACGGTCCGAACGCGTGGCCGCTGGGCAAGATGGAAGCACTGCTGGAAACCCTGCTGGAGCTCGATGCCGTGACCAAGCGGCACGGTTTCCTGGAACAAGACCTGCCGTTGTAGGAGCCCGCTCGCGGGCGATGTTTTTTTGCCAACTCCAGGAGCATCGCCCGCCAGCGGGCTCCTACAAGAACGACAACACTTGACTGACGGACGACCATGACCACGACGATCACCCGCATCCACGCCCGTGAAATCCTCGACTCGCGTGGCAACCCCACGCTGGAAGCCGAAGTCACCCTGGCCGGCGGCGGTTTCGGTCGCGCTGCGGTGCCCAGCGGCGCGTCCACCGGTTCGCGCGAGGCGGTGGAACTCCGCGACGGCGACAAGTCGCGTTACGGTGGCAAGGGCGTGAAGAACGCGGTGGCCAACGTCAACGGCACGATCGCCGATGCACTGAAAGGTTTCGATGCCGCCGACCAGAAGGGCCTGGATGCGAAGCTGATCGCGCTGGACGGTACGCCGAACAAGGGCAAGCTGGGCGCAAACGCGCTGCTCGGCGTATCGATGGCGGCGGCGCACGCGGTGGCCGCGTCGCGCGACGAACCGCTCTGGAGCTATCTCTCGAACGGCAAGCCGGGCGCACTGCCGGTGCCGATGATGAACATCATCAACGGCGGCGCGCATGCCGACAACAATGTCGACGTGCAGGAGTTCATGGTGCTGCCGGTCGGCATGCCGAGCTTTGCCGAGGCGCTGCGCGCCGGCGCGGAAATCTTCCATGCGCTGAAAAGCGTGCTGCACGGCCGCGGCCTCAGCACCGCGGTGGGCGACGAGGGCGGCTTCGCGCCGAACCTGCGTTCCAACGTCGAGGCGATCGACACCATCCTCGAGGCGATCAACAAGACCGGTTACAAGGTCGGCGGCGAGATCCTGCTCGGCCTCGACGCCGCCAGCTCGGAGTTCTACAAGAACGGCAAGTACGACCTGGCCGGCGAAGGCAAGCAGTACAGCTCGGCCGAATTCGTCGACCTGCTCGCCGGCTGGGCGAAGCAGTACCCGATCGTCACCATCGAGGACGGCATGGCCGAAGGCGACTGGGACGGCTGGAAGCTGCTCACCGATGCGATCGGCGAGCGCGTGCAGGTGGTCGGCGACGACCTGTTCGTGACCAATCCGGCGATCTTCCGCGAAGGCATCGAGAAGAAGATCGCCAACTCGATCCTGATCAAGGTGAACCAGATCGGCACGCTGTCCGAAACGCTGGAAGCGATCGCGATGGCTGACGCGGCGAAGTATTCGGCGGTGATCTCGCATCGTTCCGGCGAGACCGAGGACACCACGATTGCCGATATCGCGGTGGCCACCACGGCCACCCAGATCAAGACCGGTTCGCTGTGCCGCAGCGATCGCGTGGCGAAGTACAACCAGCTGCTGCGCATCGAGGAAGCCGCTGGGCTCGGCCGCACGTTACGCTGGTCGCGATGCGTTCCCGAACCTCACCCGCTTGCCGGGCTGAGCGGACCTGAGGGCTGGCCATGCTGCGCTGGATCGCCCTGCTTTTGATCCTGCTCCTGATCGGACTGCAGCTGAAGCTGTGGACCGGCAGCGGCAGCATGCGCGAGGTGGACACCTTGCGCGTGGCAGTGAAGAAACAGAACGACGAGAACGCGAAATTGCTGCAGCGCAATCAGGCGGTCGGCGCCGACGTGCTGGATCTCAAGCATGGCGATCAGGCGGTCGAGGCGCGCGCGCGCACCGAACTGGGCCTGATCAAGCCCGGCGAGGTGTTCTACCAGGTAGTCGAGTTGCCGGCGGGTGCCACCAGTTCGTTGCCGCCACCGCCGCCCGCCACGCCCGCCGGGTCGCCATGAGCGCGCCGATGCTGTGGTGCGTGGTGCCGGCCGCGGGGCGCGGCGCCCGGGTCGGCGGTGACTGTCCCAAGCAGTACCTGCCGCTGGCCGGGCGAGCCTTGATCGACCACACCTTGCAGCGGCTTGCCGCGCATCCGCGCATAGGCGGCTTGCTGGTGACGCTGGCCGCGGGCGATGTGCACTGGTCGGGGATCGACAGGCTGGACGGCAAACCGGTGCTCACCGCGGTCGGCGGAGCCGAGCGCAGCGACTCCGTGCTGGCCGGGCTGGACGCGTTGCCGGCGTCGGTGGCGGCGGACGATTTCGTGCTGGTGCACGATGCCGCGCGACCGTGCGTGCGGCTGGTCGACATCAGTCGGTTGATCGAACGGGCCGGCGCGGGCGATGGCGGCCTGCTCGGCGCGCCGCTGCGCGATACGCTGAAACGGGCGGATGCGGCCGGTCGCAGCGAGCTGACCGAGCCGCGCGAGCTGCGCTGGCGCGCGTTCACGCCACAGATGTTCCGGCGTGGTCAACTGGCGATGGCGTTGCGCGAGGCGGCACGGCGCGGCGTGAATGTCAGCGACGAGGCGATGGCGATGGAGCAGGCCGGTTTTGCGCCGCTGCTGGTCGAGGGCGCCGAGGACAACATCAAGGTGACGACGGCGGCGGATTTCGCGCTGGCGGAGTTCCTGCTGACGAGGACGGGATGATGCGCATAGGGCAAGGTTTCGACGTGCATGCGTTCGGCGAGGGTGACCACGTCACCCTGGGCGGCGTGCGCGTGCCGCATCGTCGCGGCGTGGTGGCGCATTCGGATGGCGACGTGGTGATCCACGCGCTGTGCGATGCGATCTTCGGCGCGCTGGCGCTGGGTGACATCGGCCAGCACTTCCCGCCCACGGACGAGCGCTGGCGCGGTGCCGACAGCCGCCAGTTCCTGCGCCACGCGGCGATGCTGATGGCGCAGCATGGCTACACGCTGGGCAACGCCGACATCACCGTGATCGGCGAGGCGCCGAAGGTCGGCCCGCACGCGCAGGCGATGCGCGAGAATCTCGCCGCCGACCTGGACAGCGAGATCGGCCGCGTCAGCGTCAAGGCCACCACGACGGAAAACCTCGGCTTCTGCGGCCGAGGCGAAGGGATCGCTGCGCAAGCGTGCGTCCTGCTGGAGCACGCGTGACCGAAGTAGAAGCCCGCAGCGCCGCCAGCCGACTGCACGATCAGCTCGAAACCATCGTCGATCTGCTGCACCGGCATGAGGAAGACGGCCGCCTGCCGGCGGAAGTGCTGGCGGACTTGCGCCAGCAGCTGGACGAGCTGCATCCGGCCGACATCGCTTTCGTCCTCGAATCGTTGCCGCTGGATGATCGCCTCGCGATCTGGCAACTGGTCAAGGCCGACAGTGACGGCGACATCCTGCTGGAAGTGTCCGACGCGGTGCGCGAATCGCTGATCGCGGACATGGATCGCCACGAGATCCTCGCCGCGGTCGAGCCACTGGACGCCGACGAACTGGCCGACCTGGTCGAGGATCTGCCCACGGCGATGCTGCCGGAGCTGATGGCCAGCCTGGACACCCAGCAACGCGAGCAGGTGCAGTCGGCGCTGTCCTATGAGGACGACCAGCTCGGCGCGCTGATGGACTTCGAGATGGTCACCATCCGCGAGGACGTCAGCCTGGAAGTGGTGTTGCGCTACCTGCGCCGCTGGGAAGAGCTGCCGGCGCAGACCGACAAGCTGTTCGTGATCAACCACGACAACCTGCTCACCGGCGTGCTGCCGTTGCACTGGCTGCTGGTGAATCCGCCGGAGAAGATGGTCAGCGAGGTGATGGCGCCGGACGTCAACACTTTCCATCCTACCGACGACGCCTATGACGTGGCGCAGGCGTTCGAGCGCTACGACCTGGTCACCGCGCCGGTGGTCGACGAGCGCGGCCACCTGATCGGCCGCATCACCATCGACGCGATGGTCGACGTGATCCGCGAGGAAGGCGAGAGCGAAGCGCTGAGTCGCGGCGGCCTGCGCGAGGAAGAAGACATCTTCGCCTCGGTGTGGGCTTCGCTGAAGAACCGCTGGTCGTGGCTGGCGATCAACCTGGTCACCGCGTTCATCGCCTCGCGCGTGATCGGCCTGTTCGAGGGCTCGATCGAACGGCTGGTGGCGCTGGCCGCGCTGATGCCGATCGTGGCCGGCATCGGCGGCAATTCCGGCAACCAGACCATCACCATGATCGTGCGCGCGCTGGCGCTGAACCAGATCACCGCCGAAAGCGCGAAGCGGCTGTGGCGCAAGGAACTGACCGTGTCGCTGCTGAACGGGCTGATCTGGGGCGGCGTGATCGGCATCGTGGCGTGGCTGCTGTACGACAGCCTCTCGCTGGGCCTGGTGATGACCGCGGCGATGACGCTGAACCTGCTGCTGGCCGCGTTCGCCGGCGTCGGCATCCCGGTGCTGATGACGAAGTTCGGGCGCGATCCGGCGCTGGGCTCCAGCGTGCTGATCACCGCGATGACCGACAGCGGCGGTTTCTTCATCTTCCTCGGGCTGGCCACGATTTTCCTGATGTAGGCTGGGAAGGCGGCGTACGCCCTGTCTGTCGAATTACCGCGCCGCGGCGCCGCGCTGCTCGTCCCTCGTTTCAGAGAGCTCCCATGTCCGAACTTCCCCATGCCTTCGGCGAACCGCCACTGACCGCCCGCTTGCGCGTCGATCCCGAGGATTTCCAGGTCGAGGAGATTCTCGGCTACGACGCCGACGGGGTTGGCGAGCACGCCTTGTTGTGGGTGGAAAAACGCGGTGCGAATACCGACTGGGTCGCCCGCGAGCTGGCGAAATTTGCCGGCGTGTCGCAGGTCGCCGTCGGTTATGCCGGGCTGAAGGATCGCCATGCGGTGACACGGCAGGCGTTCTCGGTGCAACTGGCCGGGAAGCCCGATCCGGACTGGTCGGCATTTCCGCACGCGGAAGTGAAGGTGCTGGCGGCGACGCGGCATTCGCGCAAGCTGAAGCGCGGCGCATTGCGCGGCAACCGCTTCGTGCTGGTGCTGCGCGAGGTGCACGGCGATCACGCGGCGGCCGAGCAGGTATTGCAGCAGATCGCGGCACGCGGCGTGCCGAATTATTACGGCGAGCAGCGTTTCGGTCGCGAGGGCGGCAATGTGGAGCAGGCCCGGGCGATGTTCGGCGGCCGCCGCGTGGATCGCGACAAGCGCTCGTTCCTGTTGTCGGCGGCGCGTTCGCACATCTTCAACAGCGTGTTGGCGACGCGGGTCGAGCGTGGCGCCTGGGATTCGCCGCTGGACGGCGAGATCTGGTCGCTGGCCGGTTCGCGTTCGTGGTTCGGGCCAGAACCGTTCAGCGACGTGCTGGCCGAGCGCCTGGCGCGCGCGGATATCCATCCCTCCGGTCCGTTGTGGGGGCAGGGCGAGCCGCCCAGCCAGGCTGAGGCCGGTGCGCTGGAGCGCGAAGTTGGCGCGGCCAACCACGATCTCGCTGCCGGTCTGGCTGGCGCGAGGATGGATCAGGAACGTCGCCCGCTGCGGCTGCTGCCAAAAGATCTGCGCTGGCGTTGGCTGGACGACGCTGCACTGGAACTGTCGTTCGAGCTTCCGGCCGGTGCGTACGCCACGGTAGTGGTGCGCGAACTGGCCGCGATTGTGTAGGAGCGCACTTTGACCGCGAGGGATTTCCTTCGGTCATGCGCGATGCTCTTTCACGCCAATAAAGAGCATCGTGACGCGGGGTGCGCCACAGTCAGCCTTTGAGCAAGACGATGACCGCCCCGGTACCACCCAGCGCCGGCCGCGCCGAGGCGAACGCGATCACGTCGTCGCGTCGGCGCAGCATGCGATCGGTGAGGCCTTTCAGCACCGGGCCGGCGGCTTTCGAGCGCAGGCCCTTGCCGTGCACGATGCGCACGCAGCGCAGGCCGTGCTGTTTCGCCTCGGCCAGGAAGGCCACGATGCTGGCTTGCGCGGCGGCGGTGTTCATCTGGTGCAGGTCGAGGTCGTCCTGCACGCTGAATTGGCCGCGCTTGAGCTGGCGCAGCAGTTTCGGCGGGTAGCCGTCGCGCAGGTAGCCCAGTTCCTCGCCAACTTCGAGCAGGGCGGGGTCGAACGCCATGTCCAGCAGTTCGCCCGGCACGGCCGCTTCGTCCGCTTCGAGCATGTGCGGGTAGGGTGCGGGTTTCGGCGTGGTTGGTGGTGGCGCCACCGGATCAAGCTGGCGCACTTCGCCGATCGCCTCGCGGAACAGGCGGCTGTCGGCATCATCGATCGGAGCGGGTGCACGGCGCTTCATGCGTCCATGCTAACCAATGCCACCGCCATGGTGGCGGATGTATCCCACGGCCGCTGCGCCGAGTGAAACCGGAGGCCTGCTCCGGTAGACTTCAAGGGACGAAGTGCGCGCCGCCGTGAGGCGAGAGGTGCACTCGCAGGCAATTTCCAACGGAGCATCATGCGAGTTCTGGTCAGTAACGACGATGGCGTGGATGCCCCGGGCATCCGCGTGCTTGCCGAGCGCCTCGGCGAAGTGGCTCAGGTGACGGTGGTCGCGCCCGATCGCGACCGCTCCGGTGCCAGCAATTCACTCACGCTCGATGCGCCGTTGCGTGTGCTGCAGATGAGCAACGGGTATTACCGGGTCGCCGGCACGCCCACCGATTGCGTGCATCTGGCGCTGGCAGGCCTGCTTGACCGACGAGCCCGACATGGTGGTCTCGGGCATCAACAATTCGGCGAACCTGGGCGACGACGTGATCTATTCCGGCACGGTCTCGGCCGCGATGGAAGGACGTTTCCTTGGCCTGCCGGCGATTGCCGTGTCGCTGGTCAGCCACGATCACAAGGGCGAACACTACGATTCGGCGGCGAAAGCGGTATTGCTGCTGATGCGACGGTTGCTGGTGGATCCGCTGCCGGCCGACACCATCCTCAATGTCAACGTGCCGGACCGGCCGTGGGCTGAGATCGAAGGTTTCGAGGTTACGCGGCTCGGTCGCCGCCATCGTGCGGCACCGTGCATTGCGCAGACCGATCCGCGTGGGCGGCCCGATCTGGTGGATTGGTCCGGCTGGCGAAGTGGATGACGCCGGCCCTGGCACCGATTTCGACGCGGTGCGACGTGGTTTTGTTTCGGTCACGCCGATCCATGTCGACCTGACGCGGTTCCAGGCGCTGGAGAAGGTCAGCAGCTGGATGCAGCCGCTGGGTGACGAGATGGCAGCCGGCCGGGCCGGCAACAAAGAGGTGGTCTGAGCGATGAACGTCTATCCATTGCCGCCGGCGGATCTGAGGGGCGAGGGAATGACCTCGCAGCGCGCGCGCGACCGGCTAGTCGCGACCTTGAAGGACGGCGGCATCCGCGATCCGCGGGTGCTCGAGGTTATCCGCAATCTGCCGCGCCATCATTTCATCGACCAGGCGCTGCATTCGCGCGCCTACGAAAACGATGCGCTGCCGATCGGCCACGGCCAGACCATCTCGCAACCGTGGGTGGTGGCGCGCATGACCGAGGCATTGCTCGAGTATTTCGACGCGAAGCAGGGCATGCCGCAGAAAGTGCTGGAAATCGGCACCGGCTCCGGCTACCAGGCCGCGGTGCTGGCTACGCTGGTTCCACAGGTGTTCACGGTGGAACGGATCGAGGCGCTGCTGCGCCAGGCGCGTCGGCGCTTTCGCCAACTCGGCCTGACCAACCTGCGCTCGCGCTATGACGACGGCAAGCTGGGCTGGCCGGACGAGGCGCCGTTCGACGCGATCATCCTTACCGCCGCCGGCGACACCATTCCCGACCCGGATCCTCGATCAGCTCAGTCCCACCGGTGTGCTGGTGGCGCCGGTCGGTTCGCCCAGCCGGCAGACACTGATCCGCATGCGTGGCGATGGCCAAGGTGACTTCATCCAGGAAGAACTCGGTGCGGTCAGTTTCGTGCCGCTGCTTGGCGGTATCGGCTGATGCGCCTGTTCGGGGCACTTTATGCGCGTGCGTTGAAGTGGGCACGCGAGCCGCGAGCGCTGTACTACCTGTCCGGGCTGAGCTTCGTCGAGGCCTTCATCTTCCCGATTCCGCCGGAAGTGATGCTGGCGCCGATGATGCTGGGCAAACGGCACAAGGCGTTCTTCTTCGCGAACATCAGCCTGCTGTTCTCGCTGCTGGGCGCACTGGTGGGCTACGTGCTCGGCCACTGGGCGTTTCACGCGTTGCGGCCCGTGCTTGACGCGCTGCATCTGCTGGCGCCGATCGAGCAGGGTGTGGCGACGCTGAGCCGGCAGATGGTCGAGCATCACTGGGGCATGTACGGCGTGCTGATCCTGGCAGCGCTGCAACCGGTGGTGCCGATGAAGTTCGTCACCTGGGCCTGCGGCATCATCGGCGTGCCGATCCTGCCGTTCCTGGCGTGCATCGGCCTTGGCCGCGGCAAGCGGGTATGGCTGCTGGCGCTGTTGATCCGTCTGTTCGGCGAGCGCGCCGAACAGATCCTGCACAAATACGTCGAATGGATCGGCTGGGCCGCGTTGATCCTGCTTGCCGGGCTGCTGGCGTGGTGGGTCTGGCTACGTTGAGTGCGGGCTGCGCAGGGAGTGACACTGCATGAAAAAGACCGGACGCCCCGGTATGCTGATGTTCATGGATCGATATTTTCATTGGCTGGCAGTTGCTGGCCGCGACCCTGCTGCTGGGCGCCTGTGGGACGATGCGCAGTTCGGTCGTGGTGGAGCCTGCGGCGGGCACGCAGTATGTCCGGCCGGCCGTTACCGGTGCGGCGGCTCCAGCACGGACACCGATACCCGGCGGCAGCTATGTCGTGTCGAAAGGCGACACGCTGTATTCGATCGCCTTCCGCAAGGGCGTGGATTTCCGCGATCTCGCGCAATGGAACGGTATTGCGGCGCCGTACACGATCTGGCCGGGTCAGCAGCTGACCTTGTCGCCACTGGCGAAGAGGGTCGCTGCCCCATCAGTTGCAGCAACCCCGGTTGTTACGGCGCCGGCCACCCCGACGGCACCGGTGTTCGAGGCCGTGATGCCCGCCACGGCATCTACCAGTGTGTCGGCTACATCGCCTGCGGCGCAGGGAAAGCCACCGACTTCGCCAGTTCCGCCGGTTTCCGCTGCGCCCGTCGCTTCCGCCTCGACTGCACCTGCGGTTATCAGCACGCCAGCCGAGGTGCCGGTGGCCGGCGTACCGGCGGCATCGCCGGCCTCCGTGCCGCCACCGGCACCCGCAGCCGCTGGCGTGGCGCGCGTGGTCAGCGGAGTGCATTGGCGGTGGCCAGCCGATGGCCACCTGATCGGCCGTTTCAAGAGTGGCGATGCGATTCCCGGCATCGAGATCGCAGGCTCGTCGGGTGATCCGGTGCGCGCGGCGGCCGATGGCGTGGTCGTGTACAGCGGCAGCGGCCTGGTCGGCTACGGCGAGCTGGTGATCATCAAGCACAACGACAGTTTCCTGTCGGCCTACGGTCACAACCGCAAGCGCCTGGTCAAGGAAGGTCAGCGGGTCAGTGGCGGCCAGCAGATCGCCGAGATGGGTTCCACCGGGACGACACGCAACGAGCTGGAGTTCCAGATCCGCAAGGACGGCAATCCGGTCGATCCGCTGGGGTATCTGCCGCTGCGCTGATGCAGCGCGAGGCCGTCGTGCTCAGGCGGCAGGCGGGGGCAGGATGAAGCCGGCGACGACGCGCCGGCCTTCGCCGGCCAGCAGGTTGTAGGTGCGGGCGGCAGCGGCATTGTCCATCACTTCGATGCCGACACCCTTGCGCAGGAAACCGGCCATGAAGGCGGCTGCCGGGAACACCTGGCGCTCACCGGTACCCAGGATCACCAGTTCTGGTTGCAGCTCCATCAAGGCGCCTACATGGCTGGCTTCCAGCGCGCCGGCCGCGGTCACCGGCCAGTTCTCGACGGCACGATCCGGCGCCAGCAGGAAGCTGCTGGTGAGTTCGCGGTCGATCAGGGTGACGCCGCGCGCACCGACCCGGCGTACGAACAGATAGCCTTCGGGACGTTCGAGCGACAGGCTCATCAGCGTGGCAGAGCGATCTTCGGTTCGTCGGTGTTGCGACGGAACAGAACCACGATGTGACCGATCTGGTGGATCTTTTCGGCCGCGGTGCCGGTAGTCAGCACGTCGATCTGGGCCTGCCGTTCATCCTTGTCGCCACCGGACAGCTTCACCTTGACCAGTTCGTGAATGTCCAGCGCCTGTCCCAGCTCCTTGACCACGGCTTCGGTGGCGCCCTTGTTGCCGAGCAGTACGACCGGGCTCAGGTCGTGAGCGAGGCTGCGCAGGTAACGGATCTGCGAAGTGGAAAGGGCCATGCGGTGATGCTCGATTCGCGGTAGTTGAACGGCAAAGGGTATCATGCGGCTTCCCGTTCCCCCAATCGGCGGTTGCGACATGGCCCGCAGCAAGAGCAGCGCAGTCTGGCTGCGTGAACATTTCAATGATGAATATGTGAAGAAAGCCCAGGCCGATGGCTTGCGTTCGCGTGCGGTCTACAAACTGGAAGAACTGATCGAACGTGACCGCCTGCTCAAGCCGGGCATTACCGTGGTCGACCTCGGTGCGGCGCCAGGCAGCTGGTCGCAACTGGTGCGCAACCGGCTGGGCGACACTGGCAAGGTGTTCGCGCTGGACATCCTGCCCATGCAGAGTATTGCAGGGGTGGATTTCCTGCAGGGCGATTTCCGCGAGGAATCAGTGCTTCACGAGCTGGAATCCCGCCTGGAAGGACTCAAGCTGGATCTTGTACTGTCCGATATGGCCCCCAATATGAGTGGAGTGGCGCTGGCCGACCAGATCCGGGCAATGGCGCTGGCCGATCTGGCGCTGGATTTCAGTCGGCAGTGGCTCAAGCCGGGTGGTTCGTTCCTGATCAAGTTGTTCCAGGGAGTCGGTTTCGACGAATACTTGCGCAGCTTGCGCGCGGACTTCACCCGCGTGACCATGCGTAAACCTAAGGCCTCACGCGCACGTTCGCGTGAGGTGTACGCGCTGGCGGTGGGCCGAAAGGCCACCGCCGTGCCACCGGGCGAGAACCGTGCATGAATGAAACATCGAAAAATGTGTTGCTCTGGGTGATCATCGCGGTGGTCCTGTTCACCGTGTTCCAGAGCATCAATCCGCGTGGCGCGGCCTCGTCCGACCTGCCTTACAGCTCGTTCGTGCAAAGCATCGACAGCGGCAACGTGGCGAATGCCACGATCAGCGCGGACCAGCCGGCCACCATCAGCGGCAAGCTGAAGGACGGCAGCGCGTTCCGCACGGTTGCACCCATGCTCGGCTTCTCCACCAACGAGGTGGTCAAGCAGATGCAGGACAAGGGCGTCGAGGTTCGGCAGGATCCGTCCGAGGGTTTCTCGCTGCTCGGCCTGCTGGTGAGCTGGCTGCCGGTACTGCTGATCGTGGGCGTGTTCATCTGGTTCATGCGCCAGATGCAGTCCGGCGGTGGTGGCCGCGGCGCCATGAGTTTTGGTCGCTCGCGCGCCAAGTTGCAGGGTGAGGACCAGATCAAGGTCAATTTCAGCGACGTTGCCGGCTGCGACGAAGCGAAGGAGGAGGTTGGCGAACTGGTCGAGTTCCTGCGCGATCCGGGCCGCTTCCAGAAGCTGGGCGGCAAGATCCCGCGCGGCGTGCTGATGGTCGGCCCGCCCGGTACCGGCAAGACCCTGCTGGCGAAAGCCATTGCCGGTGAGGCCAAGGTGCCGTTCTTCGCCATTTCCGGTTCCGATTTCGTCGAGATGTTCGTCGGCGTCGGCGCCAGCCGCGTGCGCGACATGTTCGAGCAGGCCAAGAAGCACGCACCATGCATCATCTTCATCGACGAGATCGACGCGGTCGGCCGTCACCGTGGTGCTGGCCTGGGTGGCGGTCATGACGAGCGCGAGCAGACACTGAACCAGTTGCTGGTCGAGATGGACGGTTTCGAGGGCACCGAAGGCATCATCGTGATTGCCGCGACCAACCGCCCCGACGTACTGGATCCGGCACTGCTGCGCCCGGGCCGGTTCGACCGTCAGGTCGTGGTTGGCCTGCCTGACGTGCGTGGTCGCGAGCAGATCCTCAAGGTGCACATGCGCAAGGTGCCGACCGCCAGCGACGTCAACGCGATGACCATCGCGCGCGGCACGCCTGGTTTTTCGGGCGCCGACCTGGCCAACCTGGTCAACGAGGCGGCGTTGTTCGCCGCGCGCGAGAACGCCCGCGAAGTACGCATGAGCCACCTGGACAAGGCACGCGACAAGATCCTGATGGGTACCGAGCGTCGCTCGATGGCGATGAGCGAGGATGAGAAGAAGCTCACCGCCTATCACGAGGCCGGTCATGCCATCGTCGGTCGGCTGGTTCCGGAGCATGACCCGGTCTACAAGGTCACGATCATCCCGCGCGGGCGCGCTCTGGGCGTCACCATGTACCTGCCGGAAGGCGACAAGTACAGCATCAACCGCGTGGCGATCCAGTCGCAGCTGTGTTCGCTGTACGGCGGCCGGGTGGCGGAGGAGTTGATCTTCGGTGCCGACAAGGTCACCACCGGCGCGTCCAACGACATCGAGCGAGCCACCAAGATGGCGCGCAACATGGCCACCAAGTGGGGCCTGTCCGACGAACTCGGCCCGATCACTTATGGCGAGGACGAGGACGAGGTGTTCCTGGGCCGTTCGGTAACCCAGCACAAGAGCATCTCCAACGAGACCGCCAGCAAGATCGATGAAGTCGTGCGTGGCATCCTCGATCGTGCTTACGCGCGCAGCCGGGATCTGCTGACCGCCAACCTCGACAAGCTGCATGCGATGGCCGAGGCCTTGTTGCAGTACGAAACGATCGACGCACACCAGATCGACGACATCATGGCCGGGCGCGAACCAGGGCCGCCGGCGGATTGGACCAAGAGCGCCTCGACGGGCGGTGTCACGCCGCCGCCGCCGCCGCCCAAGAGTGACACTGGCTCGACCGTGGGCAAGGTGGGCGATCCCGCTCCGCAGAGTCGTACGGGGCTGGATGGCTGATTGCGTTTAGACGGCCAAAATCGTTATCGCATGCAAGCTTGGAGGAGGGTGGCGATAAGGGCCACTCTCTTCGTTTGAAGGGTCGATGTTTTCGCGTTGCGGCGAATTTCGTGAAGAAATTTTTACGAAAAGGGTTGACGCAAGCGGACGGAGTCTGAATAATTCCGCTTCTTGCTTCACCGCCTTGATGCCCAGACATCATGGTGACGAGGCAGCAGGTTTTTAGTGCGCCCGTAGCTCAGTTGGATAGAGTACCTGGCTACGAACTAGGTGGTCGGGAGTTCGAATCTCTCCGGGCGCACCATTTTTATTCGCGAGGCGGGGTGCTTGCACCCCGTTTTGTTTTCAACGAAGAGCCTGCATGGTTTTCGTCGAAAACGAGGAGAAACAACAAAGGTGTGCTTCGATACGGATTGACTGGGCGAGGCGTCACCCGTAACATTTCAAGGCTCCGGTGGTGACATGGTCGGGGGTTCGAAAGCGGGGTATAGCTCAGTCTGGTAGAGCGTTGCGTTTGGGACGCAAAAGTCGGGGGTTCGAATCCCTCTACCCCGACCAGCGACATGCTCTACTTGCAGTGACTGCGCCTGTAGCTCAACCGGATAGAGCATCGGCCTTCTAAGCCGACGGTTGCAGGTTCGAGTCCTGTCTGGCGCACCAGTATCAGATCGATGGTGGATGTAGCTCAGCTGGTTAGAGTCCCGGATTGTGATTCCGGTTGTCGTGGGTTCGAATCCCATCATCCACCCCAGTTTCAAACCAGGTTTTCCTGGGCCGTTAGCTCAGTTGGTAGAGCAGTTGACTCTTAATCAATTGGTCGAAGGTTCGAATCCTTCACGGCCCACCATCAAAGCAAAACGCCGGTCGCTTGCGATCGGCGTTTTGCTTTGCGTCGTGGCGATGCGAGCGTGGTCACGGGCGCCGTGGCGTTGGCTTCCGACGATACGCCGGCGTGCTTGTGCGGCAAGGCGATGCCACCGTAAAATGGTCCGCTTTCGTACAAGGGAATCATCGACTTGGACGTGCGGAACCGGGAACATTGCCATATCTGCCACATTTGCCTCGTGGCAGATGAATAGCTATCGCAATCCATTGGTTACGTGTGTCTGGCAAGGGTGGCAAGGCGAGAGTGGCGGAATTGGTAGACGCACCAGATTTAGGTTCTGGCGGTTAACCCCGTGGGGGTTCGAGTCCCCCCTTTCGCACCATGCCCCGTTGGATTTCCGGTTTCTTTATCAGGCGGCACGGCCGCCATGGCGCCTGTGGCAGGCCCACAACATCAGGTAGTACCAGGAGACGTCATGCAGGTTTCGGTTGAGAACATCGGCACGCTCGAGCGCAAGCTCACGGTGAAATTTCCCGCGGAGCGGTTCGAGACGCAGGTCAGTGCGCGGATTGCGGAAATGGGTCGCACCGTTCGCCTGAAGGGCTTCCGCCCCGGCAAGGTGCCGACGACGGTGATCAAACAGCGTTTCGGCGAGCAGGTTCGTGGTGAAGTGCTGTCCGACCTGATCGGCAGCACGCTGCGCGAGGCCGTGGCGCAGGAGAAGCTGCAGCCGATCGCCAATCCAGCGATTGACACCACCGGGCGGCCGGAGAATGGCGAAATAGCCTACACCGCGACGTTCGAGATCATGCCCGAGTTCCCCGCCATCGAGGTGACCGAACTCGATATCAACCGCCCGATGGCGGTCGTGGCCGATGCCGACATCGACAAGATGCTGGAAACCCTGCGCCAGCAGCGCCGCAGCTTCGACGAAGTGGATCGTGCCTCGGCCGAGGGTGACTTCGTGATGTTCGAGTATTCCGCCGAAGCTGGCGACTACCGTTTCCCGGCCGAAGGTCTGGAGCGGGCCGGCAGCGTGCTGGGTTCGGGCACCCTGTTCAAGGCGCTGGACGACGTGTTGACCGGCCGCAAGGCGGGCGAAAGCTTCGACGGCGAGATTGCCTTTCCGGGCGATTTCCGCAACGAGCAACTGGCTGGCAAGACCGCCAAAGTCAACTTCAATATCCTCAAGGTGCAGGCGCCGAAGCTGCCCGAGATCGACGGCGAGTTTGCCAAGCTGTTCGGTATCGCGGATGGCGATCTCGACACGTTCCGCAAGGAAGTTCGCGCGAATCTCGAGCGCGAGCTGAAAGCATCGCTGATGGCTCGTCTGAAATCCGAGGTGGCGGAGAAGCTGTCCATGGCGCACGCCGAGCTGGATGTGCCGAACCTGATGGTGCAATCCGAGGCCCGCAACATGGCCGCCGGTAGCGTGCCGCAGGGTCAGCAGCCACCGCAGCAGCTGATCGACGCTGCGCTTCCGATCGCGCGCAAGCGAGTGATTGCCGGCCTGCTGATGGGCGAAATCGCCCGCAAGCAGGAAATCAAGATCGATCGCAAACGGCTGGCCGAGCAGTTGGCCGCGATTGCCTCGACCTACGAAGAGCCGGAAAAGGTCATTGAACTCTATAACGGCGACCCCCAGTTGATGTCTGGGTTGCAGAATCGCGTGATGGAAGACCAGGTGGCCGAGTGGGTGGCGGAACATGCCAGGACCACCCAGCAGGACCTGAGCTTCGACGACGTGATGCGCCCGGTCAACGCCTGAGCAATCGCGCCAGGCTCATAAAGCGGAGAGCTGCAAACATGGCCATGGATCCGATCCAGAACCTCAATTTGATACCGATGGTCGTCGAGCAGACGGCTCGCGGCGAGCGCTCCTATGACATCTACTCGCGTTTGTTGAAGGAGCGGGTGATCTTCCTGGTCGGCGAAGTCAACGACCAGGTTGCCAACGTGATCGTTGCGCAAATGCTGTTCCTGGAGTCGGAGAACCCGGACAAGGACATCAACTTCTACATCAACAGCCCAGGTGGCGCGGTTACCGCCGGGCTGGCGATCTACGACACCATGCAATTCGTCAAGCCGAATGTCAGCACCATGTGCATCGGGCAGGCTTGCAGCATGGGCTCGTTCCTGTTGATGGCCGGAGCCAAGGGCAAGCGGTTTGCCCTGCCGAACTCGCGTGTGATGATCCACCAGCCTTCCGGCGGCGCGCAGGGCCAGGCTACCGACATCGAAATCCAGGCGCGCGAGATTCTTTACGTGCGCGAGCGCTTGAACCGGCTGTACGTCGAGCACACTGGTCAGCCGCTGGAGAAGATCGAGGCTGGACATGGAACGTGACCGCTTCATGAGTGCCGCCGACGCCAAGGCCTATGGCCTGATCGACGAGGTACTCGACAAGCGCGCCGGCGAAACGGTGAAATCGGCCTGATTCCCGGGGTGTACCTTCGAGTCGCGAGACGGGCTCCGCGTCTGCAGGCAGACGCGGAGCCCTGTGTTATTCTCGCGACGCATTCAGATTTGTCAGTGGGACCGAAAGTATGAGCGACGACCGGCAGGGGCGTTCCAGCGACAGCGGCAAGATTCTCTATTGCTCCTTCTGTGGCAAGAGCCAGCATGAGGTGCGCAAGCTGATCGCGGGTCCATCCGTGTTCATCTGCGACGAGTGCGTGGAGCTGTGCAATGACATCATCCGCGAGGAACTGGAGGAAAAGGCTGCCTCGGGGCGCACCCAGTTGCCCAAGCCGCGCGAGATCCGTGAATCGCTGGATCAGTATGTGGTTGGTCAGACCCGTGCCAAGAAAGCGCTGGCGGTGGCGGTGTACAACCACTACAAGCGGATCGAGTCGCGCCAGAAGAGCGACGATATCGAATTGGGCAAGTCCAACATCCTGCTGATCGGTCCGACCGGTTCGGGCAAGACGCTGTTGGCCGAAACGCTGGCACGCCTGCTCAATGTGCCGTTCACCATCGCCGACGCCACCACGCTGACTGAAGCGGGCTACGTCGGTGAGGATGTCGAGAACATCATCCAGAAGCTGTTGCAGAAATGCGACTACGACGTCGAGAAGGCGCAGTCGGGCATCGTTTACATCGACGAAATCGACAAGATCTCGCGCAAGAGCGAGAACCCGTCGATCACCCGTGACGTGTCGGGCGAAGGCGTGCAGCAGGCTCTGTTGAAACTGATCGAAGGCACCCTGGCTTCGGTTCCGCCGCAGGGTGGTCGCAAGCATCCGCAGCAGGAGTTCCTGCAGGTCGACACCAAGAACATCCTGTTCATTTGTGGTGGTGCGTTTGCTGGCCTGGAAAAGGTCATCCAGCAGCGCTCCGAGAACACCAGCATCGGTTTCTCGGCCGAAGTGCGCAGCAAGGAACGCACCGAGAACCTGGGCAAGGTACTGGCTGACGTGGAACCGGCCGACCTGGTGCGCTTCGGCCTGATCCCGGAATTCGTCGGGCGCCTGCCGGTGGTGGCCACGCTGGACGAGCTGGACGAGGCGGCGCTGGTGAAGATTCTCACTGAGCCGAAAAACGCCGTCACCAAGCAGTTCAAGAAGCTGTTCGAGATGGAGGAAGTGGAACTGGAATTCCGCCCCGAGGCGCTGCAGGCTATTGCCCGCAAGGCGCTCAAGCGCAAGACTGGTGCCCGGGGTTTGCGCACCATCCTGGAGCAGGTGTTGCTGGATACGATGTACGAATTGCCTTCGCTGGAGCACGTCAGCAAGGTGGTCGTAGACGATGCGGTGATCGAAGGTCAGGCTGAGCCCTACCTGATCTATCGCGGCAACCTGCAGCAACGAGTAGCCGGCGATGGTGGCGACGCCGCCTGACCGCTTGCCCATTTGTCGTGACGACGGCTCCGGTGATTTCGCCGGAGCCGTTCTGTTTTTGGCGATCGGCCTGCCTTGAGTAGGTTGCCTGCTGCCTCCACTTGACGTGTAGACGGGCCCGGCGCAGTGTCGGGACGAAACCAGATCCAAATCCGAAGGACTTCTCTTCATCATGGCCAAGAACGCCCCCATTCCTGTTGCGCTGGACGCTCTGCCTGTGTTGCCGTTGCGCGACGTGGTGGTTTACCCGCACATGGTCATTCCCTTGTTTGTCGGTCGCGACAAGTCCATGCGCGCGTTGGAGCGCGCGATGGAAGGCGAGCGGCAGATCCTGCTAGTTGCGCAGAAAAGTCCGGATATCGATGACCCGGAAATTACCGATCTGCACCAGGTGGGCACGCTGGCTGGCGTGCTGCAGTTGCTCAAACTGCCCGATGGCACGGTCAAGGTGCTGGTCGAGGGCCAGTCGCGCGTGGCGGTCGAGGATTTCAAGGAAGAGGAGGGCATGCTCACCGCCCGTTCGCGGGTGATCGAACCGGTCTACAACGCCAAGGAACGCGAGCTCGACGTGGTTTCGCGCACCCTGATCTCGTTGTTCGAACAGTTGGTCAAGCAGAGCCGCAAGTTGCCACCGGAAGTGCTGGCGAGCCTGTCCGGCATCGACGACCCATCGCGCGTGGCCGATTCCATCGCTGCACATTTGTCCGTTCGCATGGCCGACAAGCAGAAGGTGCTGGAGACCGCCGACGTGGGTCAGCGGCTGGAATTGCTGATCGGACTGGTCGACGGCGAGATGGATCTGCAACAGGTGGAGAAGCGCATCCGCGGCCGGGTCAAGTCGCAGATGGAGAAGAGCCAGCGCGAGTACTACCTCAACGAACAGATGAAGGCGATCCAGAAGGAACTCGGCGACAGCGAGGATGGCCCGAACGAAGTCGAGGAGCTGCAGAAAAAGATCGAGGGCAGCGGCATGCCCAAGGCTGTGCTGACCAAGGCGCGACAGGAATTCAGCAAGCTCAAGCAGATGTCGCCGATGTCGGCCGAGGCCACCGTGGTGCGCAATTACCTCGACTGGCTGGTCGGCGTGCCGTGGAAGAAGCGCAGCAAGGTGCACAAGGATCTGCAGCTGGCGCAGGAAGTGCTCGACGCCGACCACTTCGGCCTGGAGAAGGTCAAGGACCGCATCCTGGAATACCTTGCCGTGCAGCAGCGCGTATCGGTGATGAAAGGGCCGATATTGTGCCTGGTCGGTCCGCCCGGCGTAGGCAAGACCTCGCTGGGGCAGTCGATTGCCAAGGCGACCAACCGGAAATTCGTGCGCATGAGTCTAGGTGGAGTGCGCGACGAGGCCGAGATCCGCGGCCATCGGCGCACCTATATCGGCTCGATGCCCGGCCGCATCGTGCAGAACATCAACAAGGTCGGGACCAAGAACCCGCTGTTCATGCTGGACGAGATCGACAAGATGTCGATGGATTTCCGTGGCGACCCGTCGTCGGCGCTGCTGGAGGTGCTCGATCCGGAGCAGAATCACGCGTTCAACGATCATTACCTCGAGGTCGATCTGGACCTGTCCGAGGTGATGTGGATCGCCACCGCGAATTCGCTGAACATCCCCGGTCCTTTGCTCGATCGCATGGAAGTCATCCGCATTCCCGGCTACACCGAGGACGAGAAGCTCGGTATCGCGCAGAAGTACCTGCTGTCCAAACAGCTCAAGGCGAATGGCCTGAAACCGGAGGAGCTCAGCATTGCCGAAGACGCATTGCGTGACATCGTGCGTTACTACACGCGCGAGTCGGGTGTGCGCAACCTGGAACGCGAAATTTCCAAGATCTGCCGCAAGGTGGTCAAGGAACTGACCCTGGGCCAGGTGAAGAAGGCCAAGGTGAAAGCGTCGCCCGCGAAGACGGCCAAGGGCAAGGCGAAAGCCACCACCGGCAAGGTCAAGGTGAATTCGGCCAACCTGGGTCAGTACCTGGGTGTGCGCCGGTTCGATTTCGGCCGCAAGGAACTGCAGAACGAAGTTGGCCTGGTCACCGGGCTGGCCTGGACGCAGGTCGGCGGCGAACTGCTCAGCATCGAAGCTTCGGTGGTGGCCGGCAAGGGCAGGCTGGTGCACACCGGCCAGCTTGGCGACGTCATGAAGGAATCGATACAGGCAGCGTTGTCGGTCGTGCGCGCGCGCGCAGACCAGTTGGGCATCGATCCGGAGTTCCACCAGAAGCTCGACGTGCATATCCACGTGCCGGAAGGCGCCACACCGAAGGACGGCCCCAGTGCGGGCATCGCCATGTGTACCGCGCTGGTGTCCGTGTTGACCAAGGTGCCGGTGCGTTCCGAAGTGGCGATGACGGGCGAGATCACCCTGCGCGGCCGCGTACTGCCGATCGGCGGCCTCAAGGAAAAACTGCTGGCGGCGCATCGCGGTGGGATTACCACGGTGATCATTCCCGAGGACAACAAAAAGGATCTGGCCGACATGCCGGCGAACATTACCTCGTCACTGGAGATCCATCCGGTGCGCTGGATCGATGAGGTGCTGGACATCGCGCTGGAACGCCCGCTGCAGCCAAACCCGGTCAAGCAAGAAGCCCCTGCGGCGGTTGCCGGTGACACGACGGAAGCGCATTCGCTCACGCACTGATCGGGCGCTCGCCAGCTGTCGGCATCCTGGAACGTGCAATGCAGTGCCACGCACTGCACGTTCTGTTCTTTTCGCCGTGGGTCGGCGAAGTTTTTGCCTAGTCGTCCAACGCCGATTTTGCAAGTGGTTTCGCGGACGCGAGACCTACCGAAAACGTTGGTGTGGCTTGTGTTGCGGAGTCTGGCAAGGCACTGGTATAAAGGCGATACCGCAGCCCGGGCGTTATTCGTCAGCGCAGTGATGCGGGGTTGCGTTACGGCTTTGGCAAGAGCCAACCATCCATGCCGATATTGTCTGACCCGTGGGGCCGACCATGCCGGCGAAATCCGAACAAGGAGTTTTCTCAATGAATAAAACCGATCTGATCAATGCCATTGCCGAAAAGGCCGAGCTGACCAAGGCCGACGCGGGCCGTGCACTTGAAGCCTTTTTCGAGACCGTGCAGAAATCGTTGAAGAAGGGTGAGGACGTCTCGGTGGTGGGCTTCGGCACGTTCACCGTGCGCAAGCGCGCTGCCCGTACCGGTCGCAACCCGCGGACCAACGAAGCGATCAAGATCAAGGCCTCGAAGGTCCCGGCGTTCAAGGCTGGCAAGACCCTCAAGGATGCCCTAAACTAAGCGGCTCACGCTTGGTTTCGGGTGCTTAGCTCAGCGGTAGAGCGTCGCCCTTACAAGGCGGTGGTCGTAGGTTCGATCCCTACAGCACCCACCAAAGAAAATGCGGAGTGGTAGTTCAGTTGGTTAGAATGCTGGCCTGTCACGCCGGAGGTCGCGGGTTCGAGTCCCGTCCACTCCGCCACAGTTCGCAAGGGCGCCCGTGTGGCGCCCTTGTCATTTAAGCAACACGTGTCCGTGTCGTGCGTTGGACGGACGCGCGCCAATGCGGTGGCCTGACCCTCCGCGCGCCACGCGCCTAGTGCGCCCTCACCATCTTGCGGGAAGATCTCAATGCTGCTGGCAATGCGTAACAAGATGCACGGATGGCCATCCATCATCCTTCTTGGTATTTGCGTTTTCGCGATGTCGTTCTTCGGTATGGAGAGCTACTTCATGTCGAACGACGGTTCCTACGTCGCGAAAGTCGGCAAGCATAAAATCGACCAGCGCGTCTACCAGGACCGGGTCAACCAATTGCGGCAGCAGGCAGTCGAAGAGCAAGGCGAGGACTTCGACTCCAGCATTTTCGAGAAGCCCGAAACCAAACAGCGAATTCTGGACGGGATGATCGACGAGCAGTTGCTGCTCCAGGCCAACGCCGATTGGGGCCTGCGAATTTCGGACCATGCCATGCGCGATTACATCGCGTCGATTCCGGCGTTCCAGGTCAACGGTCATTTTGATGGAACCAGCTATCGCGCATGGCTGGCGGGGCAGCGCAAGACGCCGGAGATGTTCGAAGACGAGATCCGCTCGTCCCTGGCAGTTCAGTTGTTGCCCGCGGCGATCAATGCCAGCACCATCACCAGCGACGCGCAGATCGATCGGTTTCTGCATTTGCTGACCCAGCGCCGCGACCTGCGCTATTTCCAGTTGCCGCGTCCCGAGCTTGCCGACAGTAGCGTCAGTGATGCCGAGATCGCGACCTGGTACAAGGCGCACCAGGTCGATTACATGAATCCGGAGCAGGTTTCGGTGAAGTACGTCGAGGTCAACGGTGCCGAGCTTCCACTGGCGGCTGCACCGGATGACGAAGAATTGAGGAAACTCTACGCCGATGAGAAGCAGCGTTTCGTGCAGCCGGAACAACGGCTGGTTTCGCATATCCTGATCAACGTGCCGACCAACGCCACGCCGGAGCAGCAGAAGGAAGCCCTGGCCAAGGCCGAGAAGATCGCAGCGGAAGCCAACCCGGGCGACTTTGCCACGCTCGCCGAGAAGGATTCGCAGGATCTGGGCTCCCGACGCCAAGGTGGTGATCTGGGCTGGCTGGAGAAGGGCGTGACCAACGCGGCATTCGATTCAGCCCTGTTTGCGCTGCAGAAAAACCAGATATCCAAGCCCGTGCTGTCGTCGGATGGTTACCACATCATCTGGCTGCGCGATATTCGCAGTGGCGAATCCAAGCCGTTCGAGGAAGTGCGCGACCAGTTGGTCAAGGAGGTCACGGCGGCCGAACGCGATCGTACCTACAACGAAGTTGCCGGCAAGATGTCCGACAGCACCTACCAGAACCCGACTTCACTGGAGCCTGCCTCGGTGGCGCTGAATCTGCCGATCAAGACCTTGCCGCTGTTTTCGCGTGCAGGTGGCGAAGGCCTGGCGGCGAACCCCAAGGTGATTGCAGCGGCGTTCGGCGATGACGTGCTGGTGCAGGGCAATAACTCCAGTCTGATCGATCTGGGCAACAATCATTCCGTGGTGATCCATGTCGACCAGCACGTGCCGGCCGTTGCCAAGCCGCTGGCGGAAGTGCGTGGCGACGTGCAGAAAAGGATCATCGAGGAGCGCATCGTCGCTGCCGAAAAGAAGCAGGCCGATGCTGCGCTTGCACGCTTGCGCAAGGGCGAATCGATGGATGAGGTGGCGAAGTCTCTTGGCGCCAGCATCACCACGGCAACCGAGGTGGTTCGGCGTGCTCAGATGCCTGCGCCACTGCTGACGGAAGCCTTCCTTTTGCCGCATCCGGAAGCGGGCAAGCCGCAATTTGCTGCCGTGAACATGCAGGACGGTAACTACGTGGTGCTGGCAGTGGACAAGGTGCAGGATGGCGACTTGTCCAAGGTGTCGCCGGAGCAGCGTGAGTCGTTGGGCCAGCAGATGACGCAAGCCTATGGATACGAATCGACGCGTGAACTGATCGATCAGCTCAAGGCCGAGACCGAGATCAAGTACAACAAGACGCTGATGTAATATCCGTCGCGCGCCTTGCCTGAAACTGGTGTGAAAGAGAAAGGGACAGCGCAGGCTGTCCCTTTACTCTTGCCGGGATGAGGCACTGCGACCGGGCCGAAGTCGTACCCGTCGAGCGTTCAGTCCGGGGCGCTCACCTGCAACACTTGGCCGGGCTTGAGCACATGCCCGCGCAGGTGATTCCAGTGCTGCAGCCTGGCAATGTCGATGGAATACTTGCGGGCGATCTGCCACAGACTGTCGCCGTTTTTCACCGTGTAGGTTCTTGGCGTTGTCCGCGCGTCGGTAAAAGAGGCGCTACCGAGTACCCCATCACCCGCGGCACTGCTCCCCTGTTCCAGCAGGGTGTCACGGAACTGCCTGGCATGACGGGCAGGCAGCAGCAGGTAGGACGCAGCGCTGGCGTCGACCGTGTTGCCGCGAAATGCGGGGTTCAGATATTTCAGGGCATCCACCGACATGCCTGCGTGGCCGGCCGCGCGGGCCATGGGCATGGAGTGGGGAATTTCCGTCTTCACCAGGTGCTGCTCGTCCGGCAACGTGGGCAGGCTGACGTTGAAACGGGCGGGCTCACGGATCACGCAGGCTATCGCCAGCAGTTTGGCCAGGTGGTCACGGGTCACCTTGCGCACCGGCCAGTCGGGGATCACGGGCTGGCCGGCCGGCATGCCGTGGGTACGGATGAGTTTGCGTACGGTGAATTCGCCAGCGTTGTAGGCGTAGGCGGCTAGTCGCCAGTCCTGGAAGCGTTCGTGGTATTGCTCCAGCTGTTTCATCACGGCTTGCGTGGCGGCCGGAACATCGAGGCGACCATCGTAATGGCCGTCTACGCGCAGACCCATCCCACCGGCGGTTATGGGCATGATCTGCCACATGCCGGCCGAGCGGCTACGTTTACTGGCGGTAGTTGGCCGAAAATGGCTTTCCACCCACGGCAGCAGCACGAACTCACCCGCGACGTCATAGCGGGCGGCTACCTGCTGCACGTAGATCAGGCGTGGCAGCACGGTTTGCAGCTGGCTTTCGAATTGTTGCGGGTCGCGCGTGTAGCGCGTGGCCCAAGTCATGATCGCCGGGTCGGCATCGCAGTCATCCATGGCAAAGCTGCCGCGCAGTTGATCCCAGACATTGACCGGTGTTTGCGCCGGTTCGCCGGCTGGCGACGTGGTTGCGGACTCGACTGCGGTCGTTGGCGCGGGCTGCTCGGCCGCGCGTGGACGCGGCGTTTGCGATGGCGAGGTGGCACAGGCACCCAGCAGGATCGACAGCATCAAAGGCAGGATTCGGGATGGTCTGGTCATCCGCTGAAATCCATCCTTGGCGGCACGCACGGTGGCGAAGCGGGCAACGCGATCTCGCTTGCTGCCTTGCCGGCTGCACCAGTCGGCGACGGCGTCGGCGTCGACGCGCAAGAAGGGATTGGTGGCCAGTTCGCTGGCCAGCGCCACCGGCAGGGTGGGGCGCAGACGGGTTCGCAAGTCCGCAACTTCACGCAGGCGCTGTTCCAGCGCCGGGTTGGCGGGTTCGATGGTGCGTGCGAAGCGCCCGTTCGCTGCGGTGTACTCGTGTCCGCCGCAGACCAGCGTCTCTCCAGGCAGCTGCGACAGGCGGTCCAGTGAAGCAAGCATCTGCGCCGGGGTGCCTTCGAAAAGCCGACCGCAGCCGAGGCTGAACAAGGTATCTCCGCACAGCAGCAGGCCCGCTCCGACATAGGCGATGTGACTGAGCGTGTGACCGGGGACGGCGATCACCTCGAAATGGACCGGCGGTGCCGTCAACCGTATCCAGTCGCCGTCGTCGTACCCGTTCGGTCGCCTCGGGAATGCGCTCATCGAGAGGCGCGTACACCGGTATGTCATGGCGTGCGCGCAGCGCCGCCACGCCGCCGATATGGTCGTTGTGGTGGTGGGTCAGCAAAATCGCGCGCAGTTGCAACTGGTGTGTCGTCAGCGCCTGCTCGACCGGATCGGCGTCACCCGGGTCGACGACCAGGGCATTCCCATCATCGTCATGCAGCAGCCAGATGTAATTGTCGGTCAGGGCGGGCAAAGGGATCAGATGCAAGACGAAACTCCGCTGCGTTTGAGATATGCCCGTATGCGAAGGTCAGACCACGGATCCATGACGGCATACGCCGGCGCCGGCGGCACGTTGGGGCGGTCGACTATAAAGTGGCGTTGCTGTCTTCTCGTTAGAAGAACGTTAACCAGTCGGGTGGCCATTCAGCAGCGTGCGGCAGTTCCGTCCCGGCCTGCGCGCTGCTGCCGCTTCCGTCAACCGTTACACTCTCGGACACAGAAGAAGGTTTGGGCCGCTTGCATGCATCAACGCGATGACGACATCTACGCCAGTGCGCCGTTGCGCCGCTTGCTGGATGCGCAGCGGCGCGTCCTGATACCCGAACTGCAGCGTTGCTTTGGCACCCATGCGTTGCTGCTGGGCGCGTTCGCTGCGGATACGCCGCCGGCTTTGCCCATGCTCGCCTGCTGGACCACGCTGCATCTGACCGGAGGCCGCTATCGCGGCGACGTGCAGGCGGCGGCGGACGAGCCACTGCCGTTTGTCGACGATGCCTTCGAACTGGTGTTGTTGCGCCATGCGCTCGAAGTGGCGCCGGTTGTTTCGGCGCTGCTCGCGGAAGCCATTCGCGTGCTCGCGCCTGGCGGGATGCTTGTATTGACAGGTCTGCACCCGCTCGGTGGCTGGTCGCCGTGGTTCTATTGGCGCGTGCGCGGCAAATCGCAGGCGCTGCAGACGCCGATGCGGCTGAGGCATCAGCTGCAACAGGCTGGTTTGGAGGTCGAGCAGTTGCAGCGAGTGGGAAGCATGTGGCCGGATCCGAGGGAACGCTCGACATTCGCCAACGCCTTGGGTGGCGGTTACGTGCTGGTGGCGCGCAAGCGTCGCCAGATGGCGACGCCGCTGCGAATTAGGCCGGCAGCGGTACGGGTGCCGGCCAACGGCCAGCTGTCGCCGGGTACGCGGCGCAGTTCGGCGTGGTGACTTTCAATGGAATACGTGGACAACGATGAGCGAAGTGGAAGCATTTACCGATGGAGCCTGTCTGGGCAATCCGGGTCCGGGTGGCTGGGCTGCCTTGTTGCGTGCGAAAGGCAGCGAGCGGATGGTCGCCGGAGGTGACCCGGCCACCACCAACAACCGGATGGAATTGATGGCCGCCATCGGTGCGCTGGAAGCATTGAAACGACCTTGCCAGGTGGTTCTCACCACCGACTCGCGCTACGTCATGCAAGGCATCGAGGAATGGGTTCCGAAATGGCGCGCGAACGGCTGGCGTACGGCCGATCGGAAGCCGGTGAAGAACCAGGATCTGTGGCAGCGTCTGGTCGACGCCAGCAGTGCGCATCAGGTGCGCTGGAAGTGGGTCAAGGGCCACAACGGGCATATCGAAAACGAACGGGTCGACCAGGCTGCACGCGAACAGGCCGAGTTGCTGCGGGGCGGGAAATGAGGCAGGTCGTTCTCGATACCGAAACCACCGGGCTGGAAGTGCGCCAGGGACACCGTCTGGTGGAAATCGCCTGCGTCGAGATGGTCGAGCGTCGGCTCACCGGCCGGCAATACCAGACTTACCTCAACCCCGATCGGGCAATCGACGAAGGTGCCCGACTGGTCACCGGTATCGAGGACGAGTTCCTGCTCGACAAGCCGCGTTTTGCCGAGGTGGCGGATGAATTTCTCGCATTCATCGATGGTGCGGAACTGGTCATTCACAACGCCAGTTTTGATATCGGCTTCCTCAACGCGGAACTGGCCCGGCTGGGCAACGGCGTGGGTCGGATCGGCGATCGCTGCAGCGTGCTCGATACGCTGGCGATGGCGAGGGAACGTTATCCCGGCCAGCGCAACAGCCTCGACGCATTGTGCAAGCGGCTCGGGGTGGACAATTCGCGACGCGACCTGCATGGCGGCTTGATCGACGCCCAGTTGCTGGCGGATGTCTATCTCGCGATGACGTCGGGGCAGGTGGCGTTCGATCTCGGGTTCGAGGATGCCGAACAGCATGATGCCGTGATTGCTGCGCCAGTGGTGCTGCGTGCCCGCCCACGGGTGCTGCATGCTTCGGCAGACGAGTTGTGGCAGCACGAGCAACGCCTCGATGCGTTGGACAAG
This sequence comes from uncultured Gammaproteobacteria bacterium, assembly GCA_963739815.1. Lineage (GTDB taxonomy): Bacteria > Pseudomonadota > Gammaproteobacteria > Xanthomonadales > Rhodanobacteraceae > Rhodanobacter. The sequence goes on along the minus strand of CAVUBI010000001.1, from coordinate 1,142,950 downwards.
AGCGCGGGCGGCAAGAGCGTGTGGCGCCTGCTGGGTTGATCGTTGCCGCCGCCTGCGGAATTCAACAGGAGCGGACGATCAATACGGTGATGTTGTCGTCGCCACCGCTGTCCAGCGCGTTCAATACAAGATGATCCACGCATTCCTGGGCGGCAAGGTCGGTACGGGCGACCGTGCGCGCGATTGCCGCGTCGCTGACGTCTTCGGTGAGGCCGTCGCTGCACAACAGGAAGGCCATGCCAGGTTCCAGCGAGCCGCGTGCCATGCCGATATGCAACTGTTCGGTGGCGGTCACTCCGAGTGCCTGGGTGAGTACATTGCGTTGCGGGTGCTGCGAGGCCTGGCGCCGGATCCAGCTTGCCGGCCTCGACGAGCGACTGCACCAGTGAATGGTCATGACTGATCTGCCGCAGCTCCTTCTTCCAGAGGTAGATTCGGCTGTCACCCACCCAGGCGACTTCGTAGCTGTCACCAATGACGCGCAGAACCGCAACAGTGGTTCCCATTGGCAGAAGATCGGAGCTGTGCCGGGTCTGCGCAAACAACCGTCCGGCGGCTTGATGTATGGCGTCCACCAGGCTGCGCCCTTGGCTGACCTGATCGATCACCACGTCTCGCACCAGCGCGGACGCCACTTCCCCATGCTGGTGTCCGCCCATGCCATCGGCGACCAGGAACAGGCCAAGGGATGCGTCGGCGTAATAGGTGTCTTCATTGCGCGTGCGGCGCAGACCGACGTGCGTGCCGTGTCCGAATTCGATCATGGGCTTTCAGTTGGGGCTAGCCGCTGAAGCATGCCGCAACCGCTGGTTGTTGTCACGGCAAGTTTGCTCGCGTATCATTCCCGGCTCGCATGCGCCACCATGCACCAGACCGGAGAGGTGGCAGAGTGGTCGAATGTACCTGACTCGAAATCAGGCGTACGTGTAAGCGTACCGTGGGTTCGAATCCCACCCTCTCCGCCAGAAAAACAAAACGCCCCATGTGGGCGTTTTGTTTTTCCAGTGATGATGGCTGGCGCTGTAACGCGCAGCACGGAAGAGTCGGCTCGGGATGGGTCGGACTGTCTCGCCCTCAACGTCGTGGGAAGTCTGCTTTCCGCCAAAGCTGGGCAAGGAAAGGGCCGGATAATCCGGCCCTTTCCTCAAAGCGCAGCGCACCTATGGCGCGCCTCAGCCAGCCTTCTTCTTCGCCAGCCGCAGCCACGTATCGACGACGGTATCCGGATTCAGCGACACCGATTCGATGCCCTGTTCCATCAGCCATTCGGCCAGGTCCGGATGATCGGTCGGGCCCTGGCCGCAGATGCCGATGTACTTGCCCTTGGCGCGGGCGGTCTTGATCGCCATCGACAGCAGCTTCTTCACCGCCGGATCGCGCTCGTCGAACAGGCTGGCGACGATGGCTGGAGTCGCGATCGAGGCCGAGCGTGAGCTGGGTGAGGTCGTTCGAGCCGATCGAGAAGCCGTCGAAGATGTCGAGGAACTCGTCGGCGAGCAGGGCGTTCGACGGCACCTCGCACATCATGATGACCTTGAGGTCGTGCTCGCCCTGCTTGAGGCCGTTCTTCGCCAGCACCTCGATGACCTTGCGGCCTTCGCCGAGCGTGCGCACGAACGGGATCATCACCCAGACGTTGGCGAGGCCCATCACCTCGCGCACGCGCTTGACCGCCCGGCATTCCAGCGCGAACGCCTCGGCGAAGCTCGGATCGACGTAACGGCTGGCGCCGCGGAAGCCGATCATCGGGTTTTCTTCGTGCGGCTCGTAGCGCGAGCCGCCGAGCAGGCTGGCGTATTCGTTCGACTTGAAGTCGGACAGGCGCACGATCACCGGATTCGGGTAAACCGAGGCGGCGATGGTGGCGATGCCTTCGGCGAGGCGGTCGACGTAGAACTCGACCGGATCGGCGTAACCGGCGATGCGCTCGTCGATCTTGCGCCTTGGTCTCGGCGTCCTGCTTGGCGTATTCCAGCAGCGCCTTCGGATGCACGCCGATGTGGCTGGCGATGATCATCTCCAGGCGGGCCAGGCCGATGCCGGCGTTCGGCAGCATGCCGAAATCGAACGCGCGCTCGGGGTTGGCCACGTTCATCATGATCTTCAGCGGCGCTTCGGGCATGGCGCCGAGATCGGCGGTGATCCGCTCGAACTTCAGGATGCCCTCGTAGATCGTGCCGGTGTCGCCTTCGGCGCAGGACACGGTGACTTCGGCGCCGTCGGGGATCAGCTCCAGCGCGTTGCCGGTGCCGACGACGGCCGGCACGCCCAGCTCGCGCGCGATGATCGCCGCGTGGCAGGTGCGGCCGCCGCGGTTGGTGACGATCGCCGAGGCGCGCTTCATCACCGGCTCCCAGTCGGGATCGGTCATGTCGGCGATCAGCACGTCGCCGGCCTGCACCCTGTTCATGTCCTTCAGCGAGCGGATCACGCGCGCCTTGCCGGCGCCGATCTTCTGGCCGATCGAGCGGCCTTCGGCCAGCACCTTGCCTTTTTCGCTGAGGCTGGAAGCGCTCGAGCTGGGTGGCGTGCGAGCGCGACTTCACCGTTTCCGGGCGCGCCTGCACGATGTAGATCTTGCCGGTGTTGCCGTCCTTCGCCCACTCGATGTCCATCGGGCGGTCGTAGTGCTTCTCGATGATCGAGCGCCTGGCGGGCGAGCTCCTGCACGTCGTCGTCGTTGATGCAGAACTTGTTGCGCAGTTCGGCCGGAGTGTCCTCGGTCCGCACGCGTTCGCCCGGCGCGTCGGAATAGACCATGCGCAGCTGCTTGGCGCCGAGGTTGCGGCGCAGCACCGCCGGCTTGCCGTCGCGCAAGGTCGGCTTGAAGACGTAGAACTCGTCCGGATTGACCGCGCCCTGCACGACCATCTCGCCGAGGCCGTACCAGCCGGTGACGAACACCACGTCGCGGAAGCCCGATTCGGTGTCGAGCGTGAACAGCACGCCGGCGGCGCCGATGTCCGAGCGCACCATCAGCTGCACGCCGGCGGAGAGGAACACGTCCTCGTGCTTGAAGCCCTGGTGCACGCGATAGGCGATCGCGCGATCGTTGTAGAGCGAGGCGAAGACTTCCTTGACCTTGTGCAGCACGTCGTCGATGCCGACCACGTTGAGGAAGGTTTCCTGCTGGCCGGCGAACGAAGCGTCGGGCAGATCCTCGGCGGTCGCCGACGAGCGCACGGCGACGGCGATGTCGTCGGCGCCGGCGTCCTTGCACAGCTTGGTGTAGGCCGCGCGGATCGCCTGGTCGAGTTCGGCGGGCAGGGCGGTGTCGACGATCCAGCCGCGGATCTCCTTGCCGGCCGCGACCAGCGTGTCGACATCGTCGACGTCGAGCGTCGCCAGACGCTCCTGGATGCGCTTGGCCAGGCCGCTTTTTTCCAGATATTGCTGGAACGCATCGGCGGTGGTGGCGAAGCCGCCGGGCACGGAGACGCCGAGCTTGGCGAGGTTGCCGATCATCTCGCCGAGCGAGGCGTTCTTGCCGCCGACCTTGCCCAGGTCAGTCATGCGCAATTGGTCGAGCCAAAGCACCAGATCGTTCAAGGGTGTCTCCTTGGGAAGCTTGCGAGGTAACGGAACGAATGCGTGCTGCAGCCCGAAGCGTGCTGCAAAGAACTGGTATTGTCCGCTGCCGATGATGCGCAGCACAAGAAGACCATTGCGATGCGATGTCATTCCAACGGCATACCAGTCAGCCTGCAGTCAATTGGCGACAGCGTTTTGCGCTTGCGCTAAGGTGCTTGCAAACGCATTGCCAGCGACAGGATCACGTATGCATCGCACGGTTTTCTTCATCTCCGACTCCACCGGTATTACCGCGGAGACGATCGGCAACAGCATCCTGGCGCAGTTCGAAGGCGTGCAGTTCGACAAGCATCGACTGCCGTTCATCGACGATGCGCACAAGGCGGAAGCGGCGGCGCTGCGCATCAAGACCAAATACGCGCAGAGCGGGCAGCGGCCGATCGTGGTCAACACCATGGCCGACCGCGCGCTGTGCGACATCGTCGCCGCAAGCGGCGCGTTGATGCTGGACGTGTTCGCGCCGTTCATCGGTCCGCTGGAGGACGAGCTGGGTACCAAGCGCTCGGGTGCGGTCAACCGTTCGCACGGCCTGGTCGATTTCGACAAGTACGAGGCGCGCATCAACGCGACCAACTATGCGCTGTCGCATGACGACGGCATCGACGTGAATTATGCCGAGGCCGACCTGATCCTGGTCGGCGTGTCGCGCTCGGGCAAGACGCCGACCTGCCTCTACATGGCCTTGCATTACGGCGTCAGTGCCGCCAACTATCCGCTGACCGACGAGGATCTCGAGAAGCTGGAGCTGCCCACGCGCCTGCGTCCGTACCGGGATCGCCTGTACGGGCTGACGATCGATCCGCTGCGGCTGGCGCAGATCCGCGAACAGCGCCGCGCCGGCAGTCGCTACGCCACGTTGAAGCAATGCCGCTGGGAGCTGGAGCAGGCCGACGATCTGATGCGCCAGGCCAACATCCCCAGCCTCAACACCACGCATGTGTCGATCGAGGAGATCGCCAGCAAGATCTTCGACCGCTTCGGTATCGAGCGGACCATGTTCTGATTGCCGACCGGAGTTTGCCCGTCTTTCCATGAGTGCCGTACTGGACAATCGCCACAGCCTGTTGCCGGGACGTTTCGAGTTCCTGATGGGGCTTGTATGCGGAGAATTACCACCGGCTGACGCGGCTGTTCGCGCCGCAGCGGCTGGCACCGGGTCGTTATGTGTCCGATGTGGATGACGGGCTGGACGTGCTTCTGCAAGTGCAGGAATGCCATCCGTACACGCTGGAGCTGGAGCTCACCTACGATTTCGTCGATGCGCATACCGGCCAGCGCGCGCCGTCGGCACAATTGCGCATGTATACCGATGCGCACGTGGCCGAAGCGCTGCATTGCCATCCCGGGCGGCACCTGTGGCAGGTGCTGGGGCCGTTTTCGCCGGCGCATACCGTGTTTCAGCACCGCCTGCGCATGAACGGTTTCCTCTCGCGCTGGCTGGAATACCTGGCCGAGCAAGGGCCATTCCATCGGTACGCTGAGCGCGAGCGCGAGCTCGCCGAGGCCGTCGACGAGCGACAGGCAACAAAAAGCCCGCACGAGGCGGGCTTCTTGTTCGAATAGTGGCGGAGTGGACGGGACTCGAACCCGCGACCTCCGGCGTGACAGGCCAGCATTCTAACCAACTGAACTACCACTCCGCATTTTGCGACATCTTCCAGCTTCTGCGAGCCAACTTGGCGTCCCCACGGGGATTCGAACCCCGGTCGCCACCGTGAAAGGGTGATGTCCTAGGCCTCTAGACGATGGGGACGGATTAAGTTGGTGGAGCCAGGCGGGATCGAACCGCCGACCTCCTGCATGCCATGCAGGCGCTCTCCCAGCTGAGCTATGGCCCCGCCGCTGGAAGCCGAGAAGAATAGGTGCGGCCTGGATATCCGTCAAGCCTTTTTTCCGAAATTCCGATATTGGGATCGATCGGCACTCGCGGCATCTGTCGACCGGCCGGCAGGATGTCGCACGCGCTTCGTTTAAGCTGCAGCGACCTGCTGGATTGAAGGGTCGGTGCATGCACGAAATCGGTTTCATCCGCGACCTGGCCATGGTGATGATGGTGGCCGGCGCCACCACGATCCTGTTCCAGCGCCTGCGCCAGCCGGTGCTGCTGGGTTACATCCTGGCCGGCGTGCTGATCGGCCCGCATACGCCGGGCGTGCTGGTAGGCGACCCGCGTACGATCGACGACATCTCCAATCTCGGCGTGGTGCTGCTGATGTTCACGCTGGGGCTGGAGTTCAGCGTGCGCAAGCTGCGTGAGGTCGGCATCGGCGTGCTGGCCGTGGCTGTAGCCGAAGTGGGACTGATGCTGTGGATCGGCTATGGCATCGGTGGCCTGTTCGGCTGGACCGGCATGGATGCGCTGTTTCATCGGCGCGATCATCTCGCTGTCCTCGACCATGGTGGCCACCCGCACGCTGGCCGAGTCGGGGCAGCGATATCAGCCGTTCGCCCAGTTGGTGGTGGGCCTGCTGGTGGCGGAGGACATGCTGGCCATCGTCATGCTCACCATGCTGACGGCGGTGGCGATCGGCGGCTCGGTGCAGGCGGAAACCGCGTTCACGCTGATCGGCCACCTCGGCCTGTTCGTGGTCGTCGGGATGATTCTCGGCCTGCTGCTGTTGCCGCGGCTGGTTGATTATGTGGCCGGGTTCGGCCGCGACGAAACCCTGCTGGTCAGCGTGCTCGGCATCTGTTTCGGTGCCAGCCTGTTCGCGGCCTGGATGGGTTTCAGCGTGGCGCTGGGTGCCTTCCTGGCAGGCGCGGTGGTGGCCGAGTCGCGCAGCGTGGGCCGCGTGCTGCATCTGGTGGAACCGTTGCGCGACATGTTCGCGGCGTTGTTTTTCGTGGCGATCGGCTTGAGGATCGATCCGGCGATGCTGCTGCAGTACGCGCTGCCGGCACTGCTGATCGCGCTGAGCCGTGATCGTCGGCAAGACGCTGGCATGCAGCCTGGGCATTTTCGTCGTCGGCCACGATGCGCGCACGGCGCTGCGCTCGGGGCTGGGCATGGCGCAGATCGGCGAGTTCTCGTTCGTGATCGCCACGCTCGGGCTTTCGCTGGGCGTGATCAGCGACTTCATCTATCCGATCGCGGTCGCGGTATCGGTAGTGTGCATGGCGGTGTCGCCGTATCTGAACCGTTCGGCGGATGGACTGGCGAATGGTCTGCGCCGGGTGACACCGCGTTCGGTACGGTTGCTGGCGACCAGTTACAGCGGCTGGCTGGAAAACCTCAAGCCGGTCAACGAGAACGCGGCGATCGCAGCGATGTTCCGGCGGCTGCTGTGGCACATCGGGATCAACGTGCTGCTGGTGGTGAGCCTGTTCATCATCGGCGCCTACGTCAATGCGCACAACTGGAGCTGGTTTTCGGATGCTCGGCATCGATCGCGACATGCGGCATACGCTGATATGGGCCTGTGCGCTGTTTCTGTCCCTGCCCATGCTGATCGCGATCTACCGCAAGGCCGAGGCGCTGGGCATGTTGCTGGCCGAACTGGGCATACGCGAGCGGTTTGCCGGCTCGTACACCCAGGCCATCCGCAACGTGCTGGCGCGGATCATCCCGCTGAGCACCCTGCTGGCGCTGGCTGTGCTGGTCAGTGCGCTCGGCTCGGCCATCCTGCCGCCCCGCGGCATTGCGTTGTCGCTGGTCGTGCTTGGCGTGGTGCTGGCGGTGGTGTTGTGGCGCAGTCTGGTGAAGATGCATGCACGTCTGCAGGCGGCGCTCAAGGAAACCCTGGAGAAGCCCGAGCCGCCTGCGAGCGGCTCCGCCTGAACGGCAAGATCTCGTGAACCTTTATGCGGACTGACGGTCTGAGCCCTGGATCGTTGCCAAGACCGGACAAGCACCGCACAATGCGGGCCTGCCTCCATCGGGGGGGCCCGGCCGGCAACGCCGGCATATCACATATACGAGGGAGTTACGAATGAAGCACTTTCTGCGTCCCACGCTGACGGCGGTCGCCATGGCCGTTGCGCTGGGCATGACGGCGGGCGTGTCCGCCCAGACGCGCTGGCGCTGCCGGTACCGTCGACAAGGCCAAGGCCAGCTATGTCGTGGGTTGGGAGATTGCTTCCCAGGTTCCGCCGATCATGCGTGACGAGCTGGACCCGACCGCCGTGGCGAATGCGGTGAAGGCCGCGCTGTCCGGCCAGAAGCCGACCATGAGCCGAAGCCGAAGCCAAGCAGGTGCATGAAGCCTTCATGGCCAAGATCCAGGCCAAGTACCAGGCTGAGATGACCAAGCTGGCGGCCAAGAACAAGGCCGAAGGCGACGCGTTCCTGGCCAAGAACAAGACCGCGGCGGGCGTGAAGACGACGGCGTCGGGCCTGCAGTACCAGGTCATCAGCCAGGGTACGGGGGCTCGTCCAGGTCCGAACGACACGGTCGAGATCAACTACACCGGCAGCTTCGTCGACGGTCAGGTGTTCGACGCTTCGGCCAAGCACCCGGGTGGCGGCGCCGCCAAGATCCCGCTGGCTGGCGTGATCCCGGGCTTCCGCGAAGGCCTGCAGTTGATGCAGGTGGGTGGCCACTACAAGCTGTTCATCCCGGCTGCGCTGGCCTACGGCGCCGAGCCGCAGCCGCCGATGCCGCCGAATGCCACGCTGATTTTCGACGTGACCCTGGTCAAGACTGGCCCGACGCCGGCCGGCGCTGCCGCGGGCGGCAAGTAATCGGGGCGGTCGCGGTTTCACCACCGCGACAATCTCGAACGAAGGGCGCGAAGCGATTCGCGCCCTTCCTGTTTTGTGTCCGCACAAAATATCGTGGCTTGCGACGTGCGCGGTTAGAATGGACGGCTCGTGCTTAGGGAACAGCTGCAGCAATGATGAAAATCACCATTTTCGGTACCGGCTATGTTGGGCTCGTCACTGGCGCCTGCCTGGCCGAAATGGGCAATCATGTGCTCTGCGTCGATATCGACGCGGCCAAGGTCGAACGGCTGGAGCGCGGTGAGATTCCCATCTTCGAGCCTGGCCTGGCAGCGATCGTCCAGCGAAACCACGCCAGTGGCCGACTGACTTTCACCACCGAGGCAGCGCCGGCGGTCGCACACGGCGACCTTATCTTCATCGCCGTGGGTACGCCGCCGGATGAAGATGGCAGCGCCGACCTGAAGTATGTGCAGGAGGTGGCCAGGACGATCGGCCGACACCTGAACCGCTATGCCGTGGTTGTGAACAAGTCGACCGTACCGGTGGGAACTGCCGACCGCGTCCGCGAGGCGGTAGCGGCCGAACTGGCGGCGCGCCATGCCGACGATCGCATTCGACGTGGTGTCCAACCCGGAGTTCCTGAAGGAAGGCGCGGCGGTGGAGGATTGCCTGCGCCCGGACCGTATCGTGGTGGGTGCTTCCAGCGAGCGCGCGGTGGCGTTGCTGCGCAAGCTGTATGCGCCGTTCAATCGCAATCACGAGCGCATGGTGGTAATGGACGAGCGTTCGGCCGAGCTGACCAAGTACGCCGCCAACGCGATGCTGGCGACCAAGATCAGTTTCATGAACGAGATAGCGAACATCGCCGAGCGGGTCGGTGCAGACGTGGAACTGGTGCGCCAGGGCATCGGCTCGGACCCGCGCATCGGCTATCACTTCATCTACCCGGGTGCCGGCTACGGTGGCTCGTGCTTTCCCAAGGACGTGCAGGCACTGGAGCGCACCGCGCATGGCGCACGGCTACGAGGCAAAACTGCTCGGCGCGGTCGAGGCCGTCAACCGGCAGCAGAAAGGCAAATTGTTCGAGCTGATCTCGCGCCATTTCGGCGGGCGCCTGGCCGGCAAGACGATCGCGTTGTGGGGGTTGGCGTTCAAGCCGAACACCGACGACATGCGCGAGGCTTCCAGCCGACGTCTGATGGAGTTGCTGTGGGATGCCGGCGCGAAAGTCCGTGCGTTCGATCCGGAGGCACGCGAGGAAACGCACCGGTTGTACGGCGAACGTGACGACCTGGTGTTGTGCGAACGTGCTGGCGATGCCTTGCAAGGGGCCGACGTGCTGGCCGTGGTCACCGAGTGGAAGGCGTTCCGCAGCCCGGATTTCGCCGCCATCCGCACCGCGCTGGCCGAACCGGCGATCTTCGACGGGCGCAATCTGTATGACCCTGTCGTGGTGGAGGAGGCGGGTCTGGCCTACTACGGCATCGGCCGTGGACGCAGCCTGCTGGTGGCGACGATGAACGATTCGAACGATACCCTGGCGCGGCGCCTCGACGAGATGGAGGTCAAGCTGACCTTTATCGACGAGGCGGTGCAGGCGTTGACCACGGCCGATGCCGATCAGTCGCAGCGGATCGTCGCGCTGGAACGTGCCTTGCGCGACCTGCGTGGCGAGATGGCGTCGATGCGCACCGCGCAGGCCGACGATCCGCACGACGAGCCGCCACCGCCACATTACTGACACGCTCCAGCCACACCGATCACGGAAAACCAGCATGGCCGATTCCCTGCGCGATCAGCTGCTCAAGAGCGGCATCGTCAAACAGGTTCAACCCGAGCGCCCCCGCGAGCCGAAACGCCCGGGTGCACCGCCGTCCGGCAAGAACATGCGCAAAGGTGGCAAGTCTCCGGTGCCGGCAACGACGTCGCGTGCGTCGAATCCGGACCAGCAGGATATCGACCTGGCCAAGGCCTATGCATTGCGCGCGCAGACCGAGACGCGCGAGCGCAAGCGGGCCGAACAGGAAGCGGCCGAGCAGGCGCGCCTGCGCCGCGAGCGCAAGCAGAAGATCCAGCAGTTGCTCGACGGCAAGGCATTGAACAAGGCCGACGGCCGATCTGCCGCGCAATTTCGAATACGGCGGCAAGATCCGCCGGGTGTACGTCGATGCGGCGCAACTGGCGGCGCTCAACGCTGGCGAACTGGGTGTGGTGCAACAAGGCGGCCGTTATCTGCTGGTCGGTCGCGAGCTCGCCGAACAGGTACTAGCCATCGATGCACACCTGGTGGCGCTGCTGGTTGATCCGAATGCGAATGGCTTGGACGACGATAGCGTGCCGGACGACCTGGTGTGGTGATTGCGGTTCAACCCGAGTGAACTCGACAGCACGAAAAACGCCCGGCAGATGCCGGGCGTTTTTTATTGAGCCCCGCCATGCCGGCTCAGTTCGCGGGAGCCTTCGGCACGTCGAAGTCGCTGGCGACCAGTGCCGGATGATTCCAGCCATTTTTTGGCTTGAAGCGATCGCCGTAACGCTGGGCCAGTTGCTCGAGTTTTGCCTTGAGCTTGTCGATACCTTCGCTGCGCACGTACTGGATTGGGCCGCCGCGAAATGGCGCAAAACCGGTGCCGAAGATCACGCCGGCGTCGAGCAGGTCGGCGTCGTCGACCACGCCGTCGGCGAGGCAGGCGATCGCCTCGTTGACCATCGGCAGGATCATGCGCTCCTGCACGTCCGGCGGCGTCACATAATCCTTGTCGACCTCGGGTTTCTGCGGCTTGCCGTCCTGCCACACGTACAAACCCTGGCCATCCTTCTTGCCGCGCTTGCCGGCGTCGAGTTTTTCGTCCAGGCCTGGCGGAACTTCCAGCCCCAGGAATGGCGCCAACTCCTTGCCGACCGAGGCACAAACATCCAGACCCACGGTGTCGGCCAGTTCGATCGGTCCCATCGGCATGCCGAATTTCTTCGCCTCGCGATCCAGCACCGGGCCTGGCACGCCTTCGCTGTACAGGCGCATCGCCTCCAGCAGGTAGGGCATCAGGATACGGTTGACCAGGAAGCCTGGCGTGCCCTTGACCGCCACCGGCAGCTTGCCGATCGCTTTGCAGAACGCCAGTGCGCGTTTCTCGATCGTCGGGTCGAGCCGGTCGTGGCGCACCACTTCGACCAGTGGCATCTGCGCCACCGGGTTGAAGAAGTGCAGGCCGAGAAAGCGCTGCGGCGCAGCGAGATTCTTGCGCAATTCGTCCAGCGGAATGCTCGAGGTGTTGCTGGCAAGGATTTCGTCGGCCTGGAATTGTGGCTCGATACTGGCGTACAGCGCTTCCTTCGCCCTGGCGTTCTCGTAGATCGCCTCGATCGCCAGGTCGGCCGAAGCCACGCCGCTGCCCTCGGCGTCGGCACGCAGCCGGCGCATGGCTGCCTCGACCTTGTCGGGTGCCTTCAGCTTCTTCTCATACAGCGCACGGGCACGGTCCAGTGCCGGCTGGATGAACTTCATCTCGCGGTCCTGCAGGGTCACATCGAAACCCTTGAGCGCGGCCCACGCGGCGATATCACCCCCCATCACACCGGCGCCGACCACATGGACATGCCTGATGCCGTGCTCGGTGCCGCTGCCCTGGCTCTTCAGCCGTTCCTGCAGGAAGAAGATACGGATCAGGTTCTGGGCGGTCGGCGTCGTCGCCAGCCTGGCGACCGAGCGCGCTTCCAGCTTCAGCCGCTGCTGGAGGCTGGAGCCGCCACGCTTCCATACGTCGATCATCGCGAACGGCGCAGGGTAATGCTCCTTGCGCACCTTGGCGGCGGTCTGCTTGAGCACCATCGGCGCCAGGATTTGCCGCGCCAGCCAGGTATTGCTGGCCCATGCCTTGGCGCGCCGTGCGAACGGGCGGGCGGGCGCATGGCGCAGCAACACCCGGGCCTCGGCCAGCAATTCATCGGGGCGGGCGAGGCGGTCGACCACGCCGAGGCCCAGCGCGCGTTTCGCCGACAGCGTCTTGCCGGTCAGCATCACCGGCAGTGCCTCGGTGGCGCCGATCAGGCGTGGCAGCCGCGCCGTGCCGCCCCAGCCGGGATGGATGCCCAGCATCACTTCGGGCAGCGCGATGCGGGTCTTGTCGTCGTCGGCGGCGATGCGCTGGCGGCAGGCCAGGATCAGCTCGGTGCCGCCACCCATGCAGGCACCGTGCACGGCGGCCACTGTGGGACACGGCAGGCGTGCCAGCGACTCATATACGCGTTGGCCGTGTTCGATATTTTCCAGCACGCTGTCGTGCTTCGCGTACTCGATGAATTCCTTGATATCGGCGCCCACCGCAAAGCCCGAGGGCTTGGCCGAATGGATGATGACGCCGGCGGGCTTGTTGATGGCCAGGCGTTCGACGATCTGCTCGAGCTCGTCCAGCACGGCGCGGGAAATCGCATTGACGCTGCTGCCGGCGCGGTCGAGAGTCAGCGTGACAACACCGTCGTCGCCTTCGCTGGTCTTCCAGTGGTTGAAGCGCAGTCCTTCGAACATGGGAGTAAGGGCGTGATGGATAAGGCCTGAACCATACCGTTCTGCCGCCACGATTGCGAGATGTGACGGGCTTGCTTGACCATGGGGCAGTGCCGGTGTGAAATCGGCTGAATGCTGGCCAGTCCGCTAGCGGAGCCGTCATACGGGGCCGGTGGCAGGGGCAAACCATGGAACGTTCGGCCGGGTTCAATGGATTACCATGGCCGGCCAGCCGCCAAGGTCAATTGCCCGCGAACTGGGTTCATCTCCGAATTACCGCCGAAGCCGCAGGAAGTGGACGCAATGACCTCAGCAATGGCCTCCGTTCCCCAGCAAGCCGGCGCCGAGATTTTCGAGCGGATCCTGGCCGCTCCCAGCGGGCTTGTCGTGCTCGGCAGCAAGGATGTCGAGACCCTGATCGACCAGTTCCGGGCGCTCGCCAGGCATAGCGGGCAGGCGGTCTATCTGTGGCAGCCCGATACGGGCCTGGGCAGCCTGCGCGACGCGCATGTGCGGGTACCGGATTGCCAGCGCTTGGGCAATGCACTGCGCTACATGCAGCAGAGCATGCATTTCGGCGTGTACTTCCTGCTCGGACTGGAACTGCCGCTGTCGGCGATGGATGCCACGTTGCTGCGGCAGCTTGCCCGTGCGCCCAAAGGACACCTGCGTCGCGTCGTGTTGATCGATGCGCCGGTGGCGCTTGGCCGAGCATCTCGGTGAGCTGGCCACCCATCTGGACAGCGAAGACAGCCAGCCGCAGCGCCTGCGTCTGCGTGACGGTCGTTGGCTGGTCTAGGCGGATTACCGAATGAACTCAGGCATCCTGGTAGTCGCAGCCCAGCGCGAATTGCGCCGCAATCTGTTCGACGCACTCGATCAGGCGGGGTATCCGCAGATCCTCAGCGCGCGTGATGTGTCGCATGCGGCGATCCTGCTGGAAGGGCGCCCGGTGTTGCCGCCATTGCAGCTGTTGGTGCTGGTGCTGGACGGTGACGAGCAGCAGGCACGGCAAAATTGCGACCAGCTGCGGCGCCTGCCGGGTGGCGGCGGATACGCCGCTCATCGCGGTATTGGCTGATAACGCCTTGCTCAGTCCGGCCGATCTGCCGCCCGGGATCACCGACTGGCTTTCCGCCGCGCAGATCGCCAGTGAACTGGTGCCGCGCTGGCGCCGTTCGCAGCTCGCCAGCGGTCCGCGAAAGATGGCTGCCGCGCCGGATAACGGTACGCATGAGGACTATCGCTACGTCTTCGACGAGGGCGACAGCGAGTGGCTGATCGTGGACGCCCAGACCCGGCGCGTGATTGACGTCAGCCCCACGGTGGCCCGGCACAGCCGCATGCACGCCAGCCAGTGGGAAGGATTGGCGCTGGGCGAGGTGCTGCGTTTCGAAGGTATCGCCATCGAGCAGGTGCTGGCCGAGGCCAATCGCAGCTGGTACCCGTGCCAGCGCAAATCCGCGCAGGGAGTCGACACCGGCCAGTCCAGCGTGCGGCGTATCCGGCATGGCGGGCGCGATGCGCTGGCGTTGATGTTTCGCAGTGACCGGGCCGACCTGCGCGCGGAGGCCGCGCTGTCGCTGCTGTCGCGGATATTCGCCTCGGCCAGCGGCGTCGACGCGCAAGGTGCGGCCGGACGCCTGTTGTTCGATGAACTGGGGCTGGATTACCTCGCCGTCTGGTCGGCGCGCCAGGATGGTGCCGATGCGCCGACCCAGATGCTGCAGTTGTGGAACGGCGACGACGTGACCTGGCCACCGGCGCAACTGCAAAGTTCGCTGCAACTGGTGCTGGGCGGCAAGCCGATCCTGTATCGCTCCGATGCGAAACGGCTGGCACCGATCGACCCATTGCTGCAACAACTCGATCTGGCCGGTTTTGCCGGGCTGCCGCTGTACGACGAACGCCACACCGTGCTTGGCGCGATGCTGACCGGCAGCTCGCCGGGGCTTCGGCGAGATGGGCATCATCGAGCCGGTGTTGCGCTGTGCCGCGGCCAGGTTTTGCGCAGATGCTGGAGCTCGGCCGCACCCGCGAGCAAGGTCGTGCTGAGGGCCTGGTCGACGCGCTGACCGGCCTGCCGAACCGGCTGCTGTTCAACGACCGGCTGGACACGATCATCCGCGAGGCGACCCGCAACGGCGAATGTTTCGCCGTGCTGTTCGTCGACCTCGACCGTTTCAAGGCCATCAACGACACCTACGGCCACGCCGCTGGCGACCAGGTGCTGCGTACCGTCACCCAGCGTCTGTGCAGCAGCATTCGCGCCTCCGACACGGTGGCGCGCTATGCCGGCGACGAGTTCACTATCGTGCTGCGGCATATCGTGAAGAACGATGACGTGTTGCGCGTGGCCGAGAAGATCGTGCAGGTGATGGAGACGCCGCTGTATCTCGAGGACGGCACCGAGTTGCAGATGACCGCATCGATGGGCGTGAGCTTCTTCCCCGATGACGCCGGCGATGCGGAGACCCTGCTCAAGCACGCCGACGAGGCGATGTACGCGGCCAAGCACCAAGGCCGCAACAACTTCCAGATCTACGAGGTCAGTCCGGAATACGCCCAGGAACACGGCATGGCGTTGAGGAGCCGGTTGCGTCACGCCGAGGGCAACGGCGAGCTGCGCGTGGTCTACCAGCCGCAGGTCAATACCGAGAGCGAGGACATCGTGGGGATGGAGGCGCTGGTGCGCTGGGAGCATCCCGAGCTGGGCATGATCAGCCCGGCCGTGTTCATCCCGCTGGCCGAGGAGACCGGCCTGATCGTCTCGATCGGCGAATGGGTGATGCGCACCGCCTGCCGCCAGGCAAAGGAGTGGGAGCAGCGCTATGGCCTGCGCCTGCGGCTGGGCGTGAATCTGTCGGCGGTGCAACTGATGGAGCCGCAACTGCTCGACATCGTGGCCAAGGCGCTGCGCGAGACCGGGCTGGATCCGACCTTGCTGGAGCTGGAGGTCACCGAAAGCATCAGCATCAAGGCCGCACCGAACCTGGTCGAGAACCTGCATGCGCTGCACAAGCTGGGTTGCCACATCGCGATCGACGACTTCGGCACCGGCGCGGCCTCGCTGGATTACCTGCGCCGGTTGCCGGCCGACCGCATCAAGATCGACCAGAGCTTCGTGCGCAACATCGGGGTCGACCCCGACGATGAGGCGATCGTGCGCGCCACCATCGAGATGGCCCACCGGCTGAAGCGGGCGGTGGTGGCCGAAGGCGTGGAGATCGAGCAGCACCTGCAGTTCCTGCGCCAGCACGGTTGCGACGAATTGCAGGGTTACCTGTTCTGCCGCCCGCTGCAACCGGTCAGCTTCGACAAGCTGCTGGCCGAACGCCAGCGGCTGCTCGAGGTGCGAGAGGTCGTGCCGGCTTGAGCTGGCGCGCCGGCGTACCCATAACTGGTCCGGCCGGTCACGGGTTTGGGCCGCCTGGACACGCATGACAACCTGCCAACAGGCCGTGCGTTAAGCTGCCGGCGCTTACCCTGATGAGCTGAACTCGGGCGCCAGGCTGCGGTCTGAGCGCCGCGTTCAGTTCAAACAAGCTCCCGCAGCGGATGACGGCATTGACGACGGATACGGCCCGGATGGGCGAAAACGAACTGGATCGCGCGCTGGTCGAGCGCGTACAGCAGGGGGACAAGCGGGCGTTCGACCTGCTGGTGCGCAAATACCAGCACAAGGTCATCGGGCTGGTGTCCCGCTATGTAAGAAGCCATGCCGAGTGCGAGGACATCGCCCAGGAATCGTTCATCCGCGCGTGGCGCGCGATCGGCTCGTTCCGCGGCGACAGCGCGTTCTACACCTGGCTGTACAAGATCGCGGTGAACACCGCCAAGAACCACCTGGTGGCGATGGGGCGGCGTCCGCCATCCGGCGATATCGACGCCGATGACGCCGAGTTCATGGCCGGCGCCGAGCGCATGCACGACAGCGCCACGCCCGAGCGCGAGCTGATGCGCCAGGAAATTGAACAATCCGTGTTTTCCACTGTCCAAGCCCTGCCCGAAGAGCTGCGGACAGCCATCACGCTGCGCGAAGTGGATGGCCTCAGCTACGATGAAATCGCCGAAGCGATGGGCTGCCCGATCGGTACGGTGCGTTCACGCATTTTCCGGGCGCGCGAGGCGATCGACGAGAAGCTGCGGCCGCTGTTGTCGGACCGCGAGGACAGACATGAATCAGGCAGGCATGAATCAGGCGGGCGCGGATCCGGAGTTTCTGGAAAGCCTTTCCGCGGGCATCGATGGCGAGTTGTCGAAGGAGCAGCTGCGCTTTCTGCTGCGCCGACTCGACCACGATGCCTCCGCTGCAGCAGACCTGGAGCCGCTACCACATCGCCCGCGACAGCCTGCGCCAGCAGTTGCCGCCGCTGGCCAGTACCACGGTTCGCCGCACGTGTGATGGCGGCGATCGAACAGGAATCGAAGCCGGCGCGCAATCCGGCGCAGTCACTGGCTGCGCTGGTCGACCGGCGGCGCCATCGCCGCCAGCGTGGCCGCCGCCGCGCTGATGATCGGCCAGCCGACCGGTGACGCCGAGCGGATGACCGCAACGACCAGCGCGGCGCCAGCAGGCCAGCGCCGAAGTTGCCGCGCTGGCGAACGGCAAGCCCGTTGCGCCGGCCGCGGTGCCGCCATGGTTGAGCGGCAATTCCGCCGGACTGCTCAGCCAGCAGGCCTCGGCCACCCTGGGCGCGCCGTTTGGCCAGAACCAGCCGGTCTATGCGCGCCGCTTGTCCGGCTATCCCTCGATGCACCGTTACCGGACGCTCGACAACAACGACGGCAGCTACCTGCTGCTGCTCGATCCGGAACAGCAGCCTGCACCCGGTCCCTCGCGCAGGGCGGCCGTCGGCGCGCAATAAGACTGGCCGCGTGTGCATAGTCCGCGGTTCGCCTCACCGTTTTCACCGCCAACGACCCGTGGTCCGGGCCGTTGAGCTGTGTGTGCGGGCAGACGGTGTGTGGCATGTCGCAGTCGCATCCATGAACCGGTCCGAGGCCTGATCGGCCAAAGTCAATCCAGAGGAGGAGTCATGAACCATTCCATCTTGCGCACCCTGGCCTGCTGTGCGCTGCTGGGTGTTGCCGGAGTCGGCGGGGTTGCAGGCGCAGACGGCCGCCAGCGGCGGCACTGCCGGATTTCACCGGCATCGTGCAGAAGAACGCGCCGTCGGTGGTCCATGTCGAGGCCAAGTACAGCGGCGAGCGGCAGAGTGAAGGTCGCAGTGCACGCGGCCAGACGATGCCCGGCCAAGGCATGCCGGACGATCAGCAGGCCGAGATCCTGCGGCGCTTCTTCGGCATGCCGATGATGCCGTCGCCGCAGCAGCAGAAACACACCTCGCTGGGCTCGGGCTTCATCATCTCCAGCGATGGCTACATCCTCACCAACAACCACGTGGTCGATCATGCCGACAAGGTGACCGTGCGCCTGCAGGATCGGCGCACGCTGACCGCCAAGGTGGTCGGCACCGACCCGACTTACGACATCGCCCTGCTCAAGGTCGATGCCGGCGGCAGCCTGCCGGCGGTCAGCATCGGCGATTCGCGCAGCCTGAAGCCGGGCCAGTGGGTGCTGGCGATCGGCTCGCCGTTCGGCTTCGACTACACCGTGACCCAGGGCATCGTCAGTGCGGTGGGGCGCAATCTGGGTCAGCGCGACCAGCCCTACACCTCCTTCATCCAGACCGACGTGCCGATCAACCGCGGCAATTCCGGTGGCCCGCTGTTCGACCTGCAAGGCCGGTGGTCGGCATCAATTCGCAGATCTATTCCAACACCGGCGATTACCTCGGCGTGTCGTTCTCGATCCCGATCGACGTGGCGATGAACGCGGTGCAGCAGACTCAAGAGCAAGGGCTATGTCTCGCGCGGCATGCTCGGCGTGACCATGCAGCCGGTCGATGACGACATCGTCAAGGCGTTCAAGCTCGACAACGGTGCAGGTGCGGCCGTGGTCGACGTCAGCCCCGACAGCGGCGCCGCCAAGGCCGGTATCCAGCCCGGCGACATCATCCTGAGCTACAACGGGCAGACGCTGCAGCAGGCGTCGGACCTGCCGCCGCTGGTCGGCATGACCAAGCCGGGCAGCAGGGTGCCGGTGGAAATTCTGCGCAATGGCAAGAAACAGACGCTGCAGGTCAGCCATCAGGCGAGGCCGCGCGTGACGAGAATGCGGTGAACAACCAAGGCTGCCGCACCCTCGGCCAGCAGCGGTTCGGCTGCGCTGGGCCTGAGCGTGCAGGCGCTGGACAGCGATACCCGCGAGCAGCTTGGGCTGAAAGCCGGGCAGGGCGTGGTGATCGACGACATCACCGGCCCGTGGCGGCACAGGCTGGCCTGCGTGCCGGCGACGTGATCCTGATGGTCAACCAGCAAAAGATCGGCAGCGTGGCCGAGTTCCGAGGCCGCGACCAAGGACGTGAAGGCCGGCAGCACGGTGCTGCTGCTGGTGCGTCGGGGCGACCAGAGCAACTTCGTCGGCCTGACCGTGCCGGATGCCACGAAATAGAGGGCGTGACCGGTATCGGCGCAGCCTGGCGCCCGCCCCGATGGCGGGTCGCCAGGCACGGGTGCCGGTGCGTGGCGGCGGCAGGTTCCATGCGATAATGCCGGGTTAGCGTCGCCTTGCAGCGACGCGTCGCTGCACATGGTGTGCGGCGGCATGATCCAAGCCCGACCACAGGCCGCCAGCGCTCCATGGAATTGATCCGCAACTTCTCCATCATCGCCCATATCGACCATGGCAAGTCGACGCTGGCCGACCGCATCATCCAGCTCTGTGGCGGCCTGGCCGACCGCGAGATGGAAGCGCAGGTGCTGGACAACAATCCGATCGAGCGCGAGCGCGGCATCACCATCAAGGCGCAGTCGGTGTCGCTTGCCGTACAAGGCGCGCAATGGCAAGACCTACCAGCTGAACTTCATCGATACCCCCGGCCACGTCGACTTCTCCTACGAGGTCAGCCGCTCGCTGGCTGCCTGCGAGGGCGCGTTGCTGGTGGTGGATGCGGCGCAGGGCGTCGAGGCGCAGTCGGTGGCGAACTGCTACACCGCCGTGGAGATGGGCCTGGAAGTGGTGCCGGTGCTGAACAAGATCGACCTGCCGACCGCCGACATCGAAAAGGTGAAGGGCGAGATCGAGGCGGTGATCGGCATCGACGCCACCGACGCGGTGGCGATCAGCGCCAAGACCGGCCTCAACGTGGTCGAGGTGCTGGAGGCGATCGTCGCCCGTATCCCGCCGCCGAAGCCGCGCGATACCGAGCGGCTGCAGGCGCTGATCATCGACTCCTGGTTCGACAACTACCTCGGCGTGGTGTCGCTGGTGCGCGTGATGCAGGGCGAAATCAAGCCCGGCGACAAGCTGCTGGTGATGTCCACCGGGCGCACCCACGAGGTGGGCGACGTCGGCGTGTTCACGCCCAAGCGCAAGAAGACTGGCCAAGCTGGGCGCGGGCGAAGTGGGCTGGATCAACGCCTCGATCAAGGACGTGCACGGCGCGCCGGTCGGCGACACGCTGACCCACGCCGGCAAGCCCGCCGACAAGCGCTGCCGGGTTTCCAGACCATGCAGCCGCGCGTGTTCGCCGGCCTGTTCCCGGTGTCGTCGGACGATTTCCCGGCGATGCGCGAGGCGCTGGACAAGCTGCGCCTCAACGACGCGGCGCTGTTCTTCGAGCCGGAATCGTCCGAGGCGATGGGCTTCGGCTTCCGCTGCGGCTTCCTCGGCATGCTGCACATGGAGATCGTGCAGGAGCGGCTGGAGCGCGAATACGACCTGAACCTGATCACCACCGCGCCCACCGTGGTGTACGAGGTGCTCAAGACCGACGGTTCGATCCTGATGCTGGACAACCCGGCCAAGCTGCCGACGAATTCCAGCCTGGTGCAGGAAATTCGCGAGCCGATCATCATCGCCAACATCCTCACGCCGCCGGACTACATCGGCAACGTGATCACCCTGTGCGAGGAAAAGCGCGGCGTGCAGCGCTCGATCCAGTACCTGGCCACCCAGGTGCAGATCAGCTACGAGATGCCGCTGGCCGAAGTGGTGATGGATTTCTTCGACCGGCTGAAATCCGTCTCGCGCGGTTATGCCTCGATGGACTACCACTTCGACCGCTTCGAGGCCGGCCCGTTCGTGCGTACCGACGTGCTGATCAACGGCGAGCGCGTCGATGCGCTGAGCCTGATCGTGCATCGCAGCCACGCCGACCGCCGCGGCCGCGACCTGGTCGAGCGGATGAAGGATCTGATCCCGCGCCAGCAGTTCGACGTGGCGATCCAGGCGGCGATCGGCGCGCAGATCATCGCGCGTTCCACCGTGAAGGCGCTGCGCAAGAACGTGCTGGCCAAGTGCTACGGCGGCGACGTCAGCCGCAAGAAGAAGCTTGCTGGAAAAGCAGAAGGAAGGCAAGAAGCGCATGAAGCAGGTGGGCCGTGTGGAGATTCCGCAGGAAGCCTTCCTCGCCGTGCTGAAAGTGGATAAATAGATCTTGGCCGTGGGATCGGGTATCGGGAATCGGGAATCGGAGCCTCGCGGCTCTTGCGATTCCCGATTCCCGATTCTCCATTCACGGCTTCATAGGAGCCTCACATGGATTTTGATTTTTCGGCGATTCTGCTTGGCCTCACCGTGCTGTTCGGCGTGGTGTGGGGCCTGGATCGGCTGTTCCTGTACAAGAAGCGCAAGGCGCGACTGGACGCCGCCGGCGAGGAATACCGCGACCCGATGCCGGTGGACTGGGCGCGCTCGCTGTTCCCGGTGGTGCTGGTGGTGCTGCTGCTGCGCTCGTTCGTGGCCGAGCCGTTCCGCATTCCCTCCGGCTCGATGATGCCGACGCTGGACGTGGGCGATTTCATCCTGGTCAACAAGTTCGCCTACGGCCTGCGCATGCCGGCGTTCAACAACAAGCTGGTCGACCTGGGCGAGCCGAAGCGCGGCGACGTGGTGGTGTTCCGCTTTCCCGGCTACCTGTGCCGGGACGACGGCGAGCTGGTGCGCAGCGGCGACATGAGCTGCAACGACCCGCATGCGCCGGTGCCGCAGCAGAACTGGATCAAGCGGGTGATCGGCCTGCCCGGCGACACCGTCGAAGTGCACGGTGCCGATCTGCTGGTCAACGGCCAGCCCGTGGCGGCCGACTGAGTCGGCCCGTACGTGGGCAACCCGCAGCGCAGCGTGGACCAGATCATGCTGAACATGGGCGCCACGGTCTGGACCGAGCACCTGGGCGCAGCGTCAATCACATGATCGCGCGGATGCCGGCCTACACCACGCCCAACTCGATCCCGAACGATCGGGTGCCCTCCAAGGTGCCGGCAGGCTGCTACCTGGTGATGGGCGACAACCGCAACGACAGCCTGGACAGCCGCTGGTGGGGCTGCATGCCGGAGCAGAACCTGGCCGGCAAGGCCTTCCTGATCTGGATGAGCTGGAAAGGCTGGGGTACCGGTGGCGTGGATTTCTCGCGGATCGGCACGGTGATCCACTGAGGTGGTTGATCGCGGCATCGCCGGTTTGCCAAAGCGTGACGTGATCGGGTGGTTGCGTACACGCACCCTTCAACAGTGCGAGAATCCGCAGGCATAATCGGCGCGCCGGCGAGGCGCAGCCGAGGCTGCCGTATCCGGGTCAATCACAGACAGGCACGCCGAACAAGGCGGCATAGCGAGGGGACTATGAAATCGAAGCAGTCGGGCGTCACCCTGATCGGGTTCCTGATCATCATGGCCGTCGTGGGCTTTCTTGGCCTACATGGGCATGAAGCTGTTGCCGTCGTATTCGGAATACATGGGCGTGGTCAAGGCGATGAACCAGGTCGCCACCGAAGGCACCAATGGCAAGTCGCTGGACGACATCCGCCGCGGCCTGATGTTCAAGATGGGCTTCCAGTACGTCGACGACGCCACCATCAAGCCGAAGAACATCACCATCGTGCGCGACAGCGGCGGTGCCAGCCAGCTGCGCGTGGCCTACGACAAGCAGATTCCGTTCATGTACAACATCGATTTCCTGCTGCACTTCGACAAGAGCGTGCGCGCTGCAGGGCAATGTGGACCAGTAACTTTTGGAACTGAACTATCGTTTTCGCGACCCGGCGCTGGCGCAGCTGGCGCTGACCCATCGCAGCATCGGCAAACCGAACAACGAGCGGCTGGAGTTTCTCGGCGACGCGCTGCTTGGCGCGATCATCGCCGAGATGCTGTACGAGGTTCATCCCAAGGCCAGCGAGGGCGAGTTGTCGCGGCTGCGGGCGCAGCTGGTCAACGGCCAGGCGCTGGCCGTGGTGGCGCGCGAGCTGGAGCTGGGCGACGACTTGAAGCTCGGCCCCGGCGAATTGAAGAGTGGCGGATTCCGGCGCGACTCGATCCTGGCCGACGCGTTCGAGGCGATGATGGCCGCGGTGTATCTGGACGGCGGCTTTCGACGCCTGCCGCGAAACCGTGCGCGGATTGTTCGGCGAACGCATCGCGGCA
The DNA here is from genome assembly GCA_963739815.1 of uncultured Gammaproteobacteria bacterium. Lineage (GTDB taxonomy): Bacteria > Pseudomonadota > Gammaproteobacteria > Xanthomonadales > Rhodanobacteraceae > Rhodanobacter. Next base: position 1,119,704 of record CAVUBI010000001.1, on the reverse strand, counting down.
TTGCGCCGGTCGTCCAAGGACGCCAAGACGCGCCTGCAGGAATGGCTGCAGGCGAAAGGCCTGGCCGTTGCCGCAATACGAGCTGATCGCCAGCCATGGCGAGGACCACGCCAAGACGTTCGACGTCAGCTGCACGATCGCCGAGCCGCTGGCGCTCGCCGTCGAGGCGCATGGCGGCAGCCGGCGTGCCGCCGAACAGGATGCGGCCGAGAGCGTGCTGAACCAGTTGCTGGAGCAGCAGCGCAAACCCTGATCTCCGTATTCTCCGACGATGCCGCTGGCTGCATCGGGCCGGCGGCGGCGTCGGCAGCCTGCCGTTTCCGGCGAAGCATTACACTTGCCATCCGACCTGCCGAGCACCTCACGCCATGAACCACGAACTGGATCCCGCCGCCGGCAGCTTGCCGCACGAAAATTTCCGCTGCGGCATGGTCGCGCTGGCCGGGCGCCCCAACGTGGGCAAATCCACCCTGCTCAACGCGCTGATCGGCTTTCGCCTGTCGATCATCAGCCCGCGGCCGCAGACCACCCGCCACCGCATCCTCGGCATCAACACCAGCGACGCCGGGCAGATCATGTACGTCGACACGCCCGGCCTGCATCGTGGCGCCAAGCGCGCGATGAACCGCAGCCTGAACCGCGCCGCGCGCTCGGCGATCAGTGATGTCGACCTGGTGGTGCAGGTGATCGAGGCCGGCCGCTTCACCGACGAGGACGAGGCGCTGTACGCCGCGCTGGTCGAGCAATCGTCGCCGCGCCTGCTGGTGATCAACAAGGTCGACCTCAACAAGGACAAGACGGTGATGCTGCCGTTCGTGGCCGACCTGGTGGCCAAGCACAGCTACGACGAGATCCACTACGTCAGCGCGCTCAAGGAGACAGGGCCTGAAGGAACTGGAGCAGGCGATCCTCAAGCGCCTGCCGGTGCAGCCGCCGGTGTTCGGCGAAGACGAGGTCACCGACCGCAGCGAGCGTTTCCTTGCCGCCGAGATGGTGCGCGAACAGCTGATGCTGCGGCTCGACCAGGAATTGCCGTACGCCACCACGGTGGAGATCGAGCAATTCAACGATCGCCCCGACGGCATCGCCGAAATCCACGCGATCATCTGGGTCGAGCGCGACGGCCAGAAGGCGATCGTGATCGGCAACGGCGGCGCCCAGCTCAAGGCCATCGGCAGCAGCGCGCGGCGCAACATGGAGCGCATGTTCGAGCGCAAGGTGTTCCTCAAGCTGTGGGTGAAGGTGCGCGAAGGCTGGGTGGACGACGAGAACATGCTGAAGAAATTCGGCTACACGGATTGAGGCCGGCGACAGGGAACGGTGAGCCGGGAACAAAAGCGTAAGCTGCGATGCTCTGGCCGTTCCCGTTTCCTCCGTTCCCTGTCTGACCCATGCGCATCGAACAGCAACCCGCCTACGTCCTGCACGCGCGTGCGTATCGCGAGACATCGCTGCTGCTGGAGTGCCTGACCCGCGAACACGGTCGGCTCGGGGTGGTGGCGCGCGGCGTACGCGGCGAACGCGCGCGCTTGCGGCGGGCGCAGCTGGAACCGTTCCAGCCGTTGACGATGGACTTGCTGCTGCGCGGCGAAATGGCCACGCTGACCGCGGTCGAAGCCGTCGGCACGCCGCCGCGATTACCGGGCGATGCCGGCCTGGCCGGGCTTTATCTCAACGAGCTGGTGGTACGCCTGACCGGTCGGCAGGACCCGTATCCCGCCTTGTTCGATGCCTACGCGCAGACCCTGGCGCGGCTGGGCGCCGGTGAACCGCTGGCGTGGAGCCTGCGCCGGTTCGAGCGGGATATGCTCGAAGCCATCGGTTATGGCCTGCAGCTGCAGCACGATTCCGTCACCGGTGAAGCGCTGGATCCGGAGGCGTCCTACCACTACCTGGTCGAGCAAGGTGCCGTGCGTTGTGCCGCGAACAGCCCGCACGCGTTGCGCGGCAGCGACCTGCTGGGACTGGAACAGGATCGCATGCCCGACAACATCGGGCTGAAAGCCCTGCGCGACATGGTGCGCGAGGTCATCCGCTTTCACCTGGGTGGCGGCGAGCTGCGTGCCTGGCGGGTGTTGTCGATGGCCGTATCGCGGCGCCGCCATCCTGCCGCCGACGACGCGCCGCCGACTTAGCCGTCAAGTGCCCGCAGGGTTGCCTGCAAGGCTTTGCTGAAGCGGGCCAGCGTCGCCGGCGTGGCATCGCGTTGCGCCAGTTGTTGCTGCAGCAGCACGGTCTGTGCCGACAACGTGGCGGCGCCACAGAAGCCACAGGACGAGCGCAGCCGGTGCAGGCGTTCGCCGAAGCTGGCGCGGTCGCGGCTCAGTTCGCCCAGCTCCTGCCGGAGCAGCACCAGTTCCTCGCGAAGCAGCAGTCGCAGTGCGCGCATGGTGGTGGCATCGCCGCTGGTGCTCAGTGCGCTGGCGTCGTCGAGTACGCCGGCATCGACGCGGTCCGGCAAGGCCAGCGCCAGTACCCGCTGAAGGTCCGCCAGTCCGCAGGGTTTGATCAGGATGTCGCTGAAGCCGGCCGTCAACAGCGACTGGCGGTCGTGCGGTTGCAGTTCGGCGGTGGTGGCCACGGCGATGCTTTCTGCCGAGCTGGCCTGCGGGTCCTGTCGCAGTGCGGTCAGGATCTGCAACGCGCCGGCGCCTGGCATGCGGCAGTCCAGCAGCAGCAGGTCGAAGGCTTCAGCGCGGGCAAGCTGCAGGGCGTCGATGCCATCCTGGCAGGCCTGCGCGTGGACGCCCATGGCGCGCAAGCCGTCACTCAGGAAACGGCAACTGCCGGGGTCGTCGTCGGCCACCAGCACGCGCGGGCATGGCAATGGAGTCGGTGTTGGCAAGGGGCCTGCTCATGACGAAATCCATGTCGTTCAGCTTAATTTGGCAGAATGGCCTGACATGCGCACGACATCAAGCCATCTGATGCTTTGCTGCTGCCTGGTGCTGGCGGCTTGCTGGTCGTTGCCGGCGCGGGCGGATGTGCTGTTGTCGGCGAAGTCGATCAGCGTCCCCGGCGTCAGCCTGCAGACGGTCACCCTCCGGCTTGGCGAGGATGGCGCGGGCGGGGTGCGGATGCAATTGAGCGCCGCCCAGGCCGACGTGCCGGCGATGGGCTGGCGGCGTCTGGGCCTGAAGCTCGACGGCACATGGCAACGTGACGCACGCCTGCGCTGGATACTGGACGGCAAGCTGCAACTGGCTGGCGCTCCCGGTGGTGCGCTTGGCGATGCGCACGTGAACCTCCAGCTCAGCAAGGCAGCCAATACCTTGCTGGTCGACATCCGGCAGGGCAAGGCGAAGGCCAGCGCCTGGCTGCCGCTGGATCAACCGACCCATGCGCAGATAAGCCTCGACAATCTCCCGGCCGGCTGGCTGCAGGGCCTGCTCGGCACGGTGTGGTCCGGGCGACCCACCGGCGGGCGGCTCGACGCGGAACTGGCGCTGGATCTGCGCGAAACGGGGCTGCAGTCGTCGGGGCAGTTCACCTTGAACGCGGTAGGTTTCGACACGCCTGCCGGCACGCTGGCCGGGCAGGACGTGGGCGGCTCGGGGCGATTCAAGCTCGACACCACCAGCGGACCGGCGCGTGATCGATCTGGATGCCAGCCTGCAGGGTGGCGAACTGCTGCTGGGCCCGCTCTACGCCAAACTGCCGGAGCATCCGGTGCAGCTTGGCCTGCAGGCCAGCGCGCAGGGTGGCGCCTTCGAGCTGAGCCGTTTGCGGCTGAACGATGCCGACGCGCTGCAACTCGATGGCGCGCTGGCGTTCGATGCCAAGGGCAACTTGAACACGTTGCGGCTGGATCACCTGCATGCGAGTTTCCCGGCCGCCTACGAGCGCTATGGCCAGGCCTGGCTGAGCACGCTGGGCCTGCGCAACATGCGTACCAGCGGCCAGTTGAGCGGCAGCCTGGATCTGCGTGCCGCCGGCCCGCGCAGCTTCGCCTTCACGACCGATGGGCTGAGACCTGGCCGATGCGGATGGCCGGCTGGCTGTCGACGGCCTGCAAGGCGGGCTCGACTGGGCAGCCAGCGGCGACCGGCCTGCCACCACGCTTGGCTGGCGCAGCCTGCAGTTTTATCGGATCACCAACGGCGCGGCGCAGGCGCCGTGGCAGAGCCGCGACGGCACGCTCGGCCTGCTGCAGCCGCTGCAGATTCCCGTGCTGCAGGGGCAACTGCGGATCGGTGAACTGGCCTGGCGTCCGGCCGCGGCGCAGGGCCAGCGACTGTCCACCTCGCTGGCGCTGACCGGCGTCGACATGAGCGCCTTCAGCCGGGCGATGGGCTGGCCGGCATTCCCCGGGACGCTGGGCGGGGCGATCCCCTCGCTGCGCTGGGTGGATGACCGCTTCGAGCTGGAGGGCGGCTTGTCGGCCAGCCTGTTCGGCGGCTTCGTCGACATCACCCGACTTTCGCTGCAGCAACCGTTCGGCGCCAATCCGGTGTTGAGCGGCGACATCGCGATGAGGCAACTGGATCTGGCGGCGATCACCAGCGTGTTCGATTTCGGCGGCATCACCGGACCGCTGGATGGTTCCATCAACGACCTGCGACTGGTCAACTGGAACCCGGTGGCCTTCGAGGCCCGTCTGCTTGCCGGCGACGGCGGGCGGATCAGCCAGCGCGCGGTGAACAATCTCACCGCGGTCGGTGGCGGCGGCATTGCCGCGGGCCTGCAAGGCGCCGTGCTGAAATTGTTCAAGACCTTCGGCTACAAACGCATCGGCCTCAATTGCACGCTGCATGGCACGGTATGCCAGATGAGTGGCCTGGAAACGACCGGCGACGGCTACACTATCGTCGAAGGCAGCGGCTTGCCGCGATTGCAGGTGATCGGCCATCAGACGCAGGTCGACTGGCCGACCCTGGTGCAGCGCCTGCAGGACGCCATCCATGGCGCGACGCCGGAAATCCGCTGACCGGGTGCGCAAGACTCTCAACTGTAAGTTCCTTCCGCCGGAGTTCACCATGCGCAAGTTCGTCTACGTCTTCCTGACCTCCCTCGCCGTGGCGCTTGTCGGCTGCGTCACCATCAACGTGTACTTTCCCGAAGCAGCGGCGCAGAAGGCCGCCGACCAGTTCATCGGCAACGTGCTGGATGGAACCGCGCCGGGTGCACCTGCACCGAAACAGCCGAAACCTGCCGCGCAGAGCGATGGCCAGCAACCCTCGGCATGGTTGCTGGACCTGCTGGTCCCGGCGGCGCATGCCGCCGACGTGCCGAACATCCGCGTCCAGACCAGCGCCACCGAGGCGATTCGCGGTCGCATGCAGGAACGCTTCCAGGGCGCGCTGGGCGAGTTGCTCGACAGTGGCGCGGTGGGCTTCACCCATGACGGCATGGTGGCCATGCGCGACGCCGCCAAGGTGCCGCTGAGCCAGCGCGCGCAGGCCAACGCCACGGTGGCCGACGAGAATCGTGACCGCACCGCGCTGTACCGCGAAATCGCCAACGCCAACAACCACCCGGAGTGGGAGTCGCAGATCCGCGCCACCTTCGCCAAGAGCTGGATCGAGAAGGCCCACGCCGGCTGGTATTACCAGAACGCCGCCGGCGCCTGGCAGAAGAAATAGCCACGGGAGTGTACGGGCCAGGCCAGCGCGCGGGCGCCGCCTGGCCCGATCTGTGATAATTGGCGGCCAGTCTCTGCTTCTGCGCGCCATGTCCCGATCCAACTCCGTTTCGCCCACCCCGTTCGAAGCCCACATCACGCGCCCTTGGCCATGATGGCCGCGGCGTGGCGCGTGTCGATGGCAAGACGGTATTCGTCAGCGGCGCGCTGCTGGGCGAGCAGGTGCTGGCGCAGGCTGCGCAAGCGCCATCGCCATTTCGACGAGGCCGAAGTCGTCGAGCTGATCACCCGCTCGCCGCATCGGGTCGAACCGCGCTGCCAGCACTTCGCGCAGTGCAGCGGCTGCTCGCTGCAGCACCTGGATGCCGCCTCGCAGATCGCCGACCAAGCAGCGCGTGCTGGCGGAGAATTTCGAGCGCATCGGCAAGGTCACGCCCGCATCGTGGCTGCCGCCGCTTACGGCCGAGCCGTGGGGCTACCGGCGCAAGGGCCGGCTGTCGGTGCGCAACGTGATGAAGAAGGGCCGCGTGCTGGTCGGTTTTCGCGAAGAGCAGAACCCGCGCTTCGTCACCGCGATCCAGCAATGCGAAGTGATGCATCCGGCGCTCGGCCCCAAGGTCGGCCTGCTGGCCGACCTGCTCGGCACGATGGACGCGGTCGATACCATCCCGCAGATCGAGTTCGCCGCCGGCGACGACCTGATGGCGCTGGTGTTCCGCCACATGCAGCCGCTGAGCGAACGCGACCAGGCCGCGCTGATCGCGTTCGGCCAGCAGCACGGCCTGGCGATCTACCTGCAGCCCGGTGGCACCAGCAGCGTGCACCCGCTGTGGCCGGAAAACCCGCGGCTGGCCTTCCGCATCGCCAGCGACGATGCGCGCTTCGCGGATGTCGAGCTGGAGTTCCAGCCGCTCGATTTCGTGCAGGTCAACGCCGGCATGAACCAGCTGATGATGGCGCGCGCGCATGGAACTGCTCGATCCGCAGCCGACCGATCGCGTGCTGGACCTGTTCTGCGGCCTCGGCAATTTCACCCTGCCGATCGCCCGCCGCGTCGCCGAAGTGGTCGGTGTGGAAGGCGAGCACGGACTGGTCGAACGCGCCGCGCAGAATGCCGCGCGCAACGGCATCGCGAACGCGAGTTTCCACGTCGCCAACCTGTTCGAGGACCAGCGCGCCGCCGACTGGGCGCGCCAGCCCTGGGACAAGTTGCTGCTCGATCCGCCGCGCGCGGGCGCCGACAAGGTGCTGGAGTACCTGCCGCACAAGCAGACCCGGCGCATCGTCTATGTCTCCTGTCATCCGGCTTCGCTCGCGCGCGACGCCGGCATGCTGGTCAACCAGCACGGCTTCAAGCTGACCGCGGCCGGCGTGATGGACATGTTCCCGCACACCGCGCATGTCGAATCGATCGCGCTGTTCGAGCGATGAGATGGCGATCGAGATCGAACGCAAATTCCTGTTGGCCAGCGACGACTGGCGAGCGGCGATCGAGCGCAGCGAGCCGATGGCGCAGGGTTATCTGGTGGGCGCGCAAGCCTTGCATGCCGGCCACGCCCGCGCGTCGGTGCGCGTCCGCCGCGCCGGCGATCAGGCCTGGCTCAACATCAAGGCGGCCACGCCGGGTATCGCGCGGGCCGAGTTCGAATATCGCGATACCCGCTCCGATGCCGGGGCGTTGCTGGCCACGCTGTGCGACGGCGTGCTGGAGAAGACGCGTCACTACGTTCGGGTCGAGGGCGTGCTGTTCGAGATCGACGAATTCCTCGGCGACAACCTCGGCCTGATCGTCGCCGAGGTCGAACTGCCGGCGCTCGATGCGACGCATCCGCAGCCGCCGTGGCTGGGTCGCGAAGTGAGCACACTGACGCGCTATTACAACGTCAACCTGATCGCGCATCCGTACCGGCAATGGTCGCCGGCCGAGCGCGCCGCGGAGGATGCCGCATGCTGATGATCGGCGTGGCCGCGCTGGAACTGGCCGAACACGAGAAGCGCTGGCTCCGCGCGCCGGGCGTGGCCGGGGTGCTGCTGTTCGCGCGCAACTACCAATCGCGCGAGCAACTGATCGCGCTGTGCGATGCGATCCGCGACGTCGGTGGCGACGAGCTGTTGATCGCGGTCGATCAGGAAGGCGGCCCGGTGCAGCGGTTCCGCGACGGCTTCACCCGGCTGCCGCCGCTGGCGTCGATCGGTGCGGTCTACGACCGCGATCCCGGCGAAGCGGTGCGGCTGGCCGAGGAACACGCCTGGGTGATGGCCAGCGAGTTGCGCGCCAGCGGCGTCGATTTCAGTTTCGCGCCGGTGGTGGACCTGGCCCGCGGCAATGCGGCGATCGGCCTGCGCGCGTTCCACGCCGATCCGGCGGTGGCCGCCGAGCTGGGCCAGGCCTATGTGCGCGGCATGCATCTGGGCGGCATGGCGGCGGTGCTCAAGCACTTCCCCGGACATGGCTCGGTCGCCACCGACACGCACAAGGCGGCGGCGATCGACCCGCGCAGCCTGGAGGAGATCCGCCGCGACGACCTGCTGCCGTTCGCCGAGTGCATCGAGGCACGGGTCGAGGCGGTGATGATGGCGCACGTGACCTATCCGGCAGTGGACAGCCGGCCGGCCGGTTATTCGAAGGTGTGGATCGAGCAGATCCTGCGCGGCGAACTGGGTTTCGCCGGCGCGGTGATCAGCGACGACATCAGCATGGCCGCGGCCGGCGCGGCCGGCAGCGTGGGCGAGCGGGTACGCGCGCATCTGGAGGCCGGCTGCGACCTGGTGCTGGCCTGTTTCCCCGAGGTGGTGGACGAGGCGATCGCTGCCATGCAGGGCGGCGGCGCGGCCGAACTGCCGCCGCAGCTTGCGGCCATGGCGGGCGCCCTCGGCGCGAGCTGGGACAGCCTCACCAACAATCCGCAGCGCGACCGTTTCGTCGCGCGCATCACGGCCTTGCACGCCGACCGAGGAATCGCATGAATACTCCCACCCCGTCGCTCGCCGACGCACTGGCGCAAGCCGACCTGCTGTTCGAACGCCATACCCTGGAAAGCGTGATCGCCGACATGGGCCGACGCATCGACGCCGCGCTCGATGGCGAACGCGCGGTCTTCCTCACCGTGATGAACGGCGCGCTGATCTTCGCCGGCCAACTGGCGCTGGCGATCCGCACCGATCTGGAATTCGACTACGTGCATGCCACGCGCTACCGCGGCGCCACCTCCGGCAGCGACCTGCACTGGCTGCGCGAACCGGCGGTGCCGCTGGCCGGTCGCGTGGTGCTGCTGGTCGACGACATCCTCGACGAAGGCCACACGCTGAAGGCGGTGCGCGAGGATTGCCTACGCGCGCGGCGCGAAGAAGGTCCTGATCGCCAGCCTGTGCACCAAGCGGCATGACCGCCTGGTCGAAGGCATCGCCTCCGACTTCAACGGCGTCGAACTGCCGGATCGCTTCGTGTTCGGTTACGGCATGGACTACTACGAGCAGGGCCGCAACCTGCCGGCGATCTATGCGTTGAAAGAGGGGAGCGGGGAGTAAGGAACGGAGAGCAACGTCGCGTTGCTCCTGTTCTTGTCCGCCGTTCCCCGTTCCCCGTTCCCCGTTCCCCGTTCCCTCACCGGTACCGCCAATGACCCTGATCGCCACCCCCATCGACCTCGCCGTGATCGGCGGCAGCGGCCTGTACAACTTCCCGGGCCTGGAGAACGCCACGCGGCAGGCGGTGGAGACGCCGTACGGAGCGGCATCGGGCGAGGTGGTGATCGGCGACTTCGCCGGCAAGCGGGTGGCCTTCCTCGCCCGCCACGGCGAGGGCCACACGCTGCCGCCGCACCGGGTCAACTACCGCGCCAACCTGTGGGCGTTGCACAGCCTCGGCGCGCGTCGGGTGATCGGCGTCAACGCGGTCGGCGGCATCCGCAGCGACATGGGGCCGCGGGTGATCGTGGTGCCCGACCAGCTGATCGACTACACCCACGGCCGCTACACCAGTTACTGCGATGTCGAGGGCGCCGAAGTGAAGCACATCGACTTCAGCGAGCCGTATACCGAATCGCTGCGCCAGCAGTTGCTGGCGGCGGCGCGCGCGGCGGACGTCGCGGTGATCGGCGGCGGCTGTTACGGCGCCACCCAGGGGCCGCGGCTGGAAACGCGCGCCGAGATCGCCCGCATGAAGCGCGACGGCTGCGACCTGGTCGGCATGACCGGCATGCCCGAGGCGGTGCTGGCGCGCGAGCTGGAGCTGGAATACGCCTGCCTGGCGCTGGTGGCGAACTTCGCCGCCGGCTGCGGCGACGAGGCGGAAATCAGCATCGAGGAAATCTTTGCGCACCTGGCGGCGGCCACCGCCGAAGTGCCGCGCATCCTTTCGGCCATGCTGAAAAGCTGAGGTCCGCCTCCGGTTTTGGCTGGCGATGCGTCTTCACATATTGCGCTGGACCTTCACATATTGTTACTTTTCGCCGGGCCAGGGCGGCGAACCGGGGGGAGTTGGTGGTTCAGCGCAGATCCTGGCGCACCCATTCCATGGATCCAGAGGTTCGCTCAGATGAGTTTTGGTACGGTCAAATGGTTCAACGATGCCAAGGGTTTCGGCTTCATCGCACCCGAGGACGGCAGTGCGGACGTATTCGTCCATTTTTCGGCGATCACCAGCAAGGGCTTCCGTAGCCTGCAGGAAGGCCAGCGCGTCAAGTTCGAAGTGACCCAGGGTCCGAAGGGCGCCCAGGCTTCGGCGGTCGAAGCTGCCTGATCAGCCGGTCGACGCGTTTTAAAGCAAAATGAAAACCCCGCATCCTGTGCGGGGTTTTTTGTTTTCCGCGACGGGAGTCAGGCAATGACGGATCGCAGGCGTTTCCTCCAGGCCTCGCTGCTCGGGGTTTCGGCATCGATGCTGGGCTGGGTCGGCAAGCTGGCCGCGGGGCCGGCCAACCGAACCACGACCGCCACGGGCGCCCGCGTGATCTCGACCTGGGACTTCGGCATCGCCGCGAACCAGGCCGCATGGGCGATCCTCGGCAAGGGCGGCCATGCGCTCGATGCCGTCGAGGCCGGCGTGCAGGTGCCCGAGTCCGACCTGAAGAACCACAGCGTCGGCAAGGGCGGCTATCCCGATCGCGACGGCCACGTCACGCTCGACGCCAGCATCATGGACGCCGACGGCAACTGCGGCGCGGTCGCCGCGCTCGAACACATCGAGCATCCGATCTCGGTCGCGCGGCGGGTGATGGAACGCACGCCGCATGTGCTGCTGGTCGGCGAGGGCGCGCTGCAGTTCGCGCTGGAGCAGGGCTTCAAGAAGCAGGAGCTGCTGACGCCGGAATCCGAAAAGGCCTGGCACGAGTGGCTGAAGACCGCGCAGCTACCAGCCCTCGATCAACAGCGAAGTGCATGACTACGGCAAGGCGCGCACCGGCATGCCCGGCGGCGCGCACAACCACGACACCATCGGCATGCTGGCGCTCGACGCCCACGGCAATCTGGCCGGCGCCTGCACCACCAGCGGCATGGCGTGGAAGCTGCGCGGCCGCGTCGGCGACAGCCCGATCATCGGCGCCGGCCTGTACGTGGATGGCGAGATCGGCGCCGCCACCTCCACCGGCGTCGGCGAGGAAGTGATCCGCAACGCCGGCAGCTTCCTGGTGGTCGAACTCATGCGCCAGGGCCGCTCGCCGCAGGAAGCGTGCAAGGAGGCGGTGATGCGCATCGTCAGGAAGCGCCGCGAGGCATCGAAGACGCTGCAGGTCGGCTTCCTGGCGATGAACCGCGCAGGCGAGGTCGGCGCGTACGCGATCCAGCACGGCTTCTCCTACGCCGTGTGCGATGCGCAGAAACAGGACGCCCTGATCCCCTCGCCCAGCGTCTACACGACGAGCTATTCGTGATACTGGAAATCGCCGCGAACTCGGTCGCCTCCGCGCTGGCCGCGCAAGAGGGCGGGGCAGGCCGGGTCGAACTCTGCGCCGCGCTGGAACTGGGCGGCCTGACGCCGTCGCATGCGCAGATCGCGTTGGCCCGCGAACGCCTGCACATTCCGCTGTACGTGCTGATCCGCCCGCGCGCCGGCGACTTCCTCTACAGCGAGCTCGAATGCGAGACCATGCAGCGCGACATCGAAACCTGCGTGGCGCTCGGTTGCGACGGCGTGGTGCTCGGCGTGCTCGATGCCGAGGGTCGGGTGGACGCCGCGCGTTGCCGCGCGCTGATCGCCGCCGCCGGAAAACTCGGCGTCACCTTCCATCGCGCCTTCGACCTCAGCCGCGATCCGGCACAGGCGCTGGAAGACATCGTCGCGCTCGGCTGCGAGCGCATCCTCACCTCGGGCACGCAGGCCAGCGCACCGGACGGCGCGGCGCTGATCCGCGAGCTCGTGGTGCAGGCCGCAGGACGTCTTGCCGTGATGCCCGGCGCCGGCGTCAACGCGCAGAACATCGCCGCCTGGCCGCCGCCACCGGCGCGCACGAGTTCCATGCCTCCGCCAAACGCCAGCTGCCCTCGGGCATGCAGCATCGGCGACCGCTGCTCGGCGACATGGAGGCGGCGAGCTGCGCAGCGATGTCGCAGCAGGTACGCGCGCTGGTCACCGCATTGGCGACGGTGGCGCAAGGCCCGGCCAGGACCTGAGCGCGTTTCAGTCAAGCCGCCGCCACAGGGAATCTCGTTTCCCCCACAGCGTCATTCCCCGATGGCCGGAATCGCAGTCGCTGCTGCGAAAGGCCGAACGGATGGCGGGCTTCGTTGTTGAAGAGCAGGGAATCTCGTTTCCCCACATGGTCATTCCGGCGCAGGCTGGAATCGCAGTCGCTGCTGCGAAAGGCCGAGCGGATGGCCGGCTTCGTTGTTGAAGCGCGATGACCAGCTTCGCTGCCGAGTAGTTCTCCGGCCTGCGCCGGGATGACCGAACAAGGAACCGAACCACTCGATACGCCCTACGGCAGCGCATGGCCGCCCACCTTGGTTAATATGACGAATTGCCGAATACCAGCAGGAGCCACCCGAGTGATCATCAAGCCCAAAGTCCGCGGATTCATCTGCATCACCGCCCATCCGGTCGGTTGCGAGCACAACGTGCTCGACCAGATCAAGGTCACCCAGGCCGCGGGCCACGATGCCAGCAAGGGCCCGAAGCGCGTGCTGGTGATCGGCGCGTCCACCGGCTACGGCCTGGCCTCGCGCATCACCGCCGCGTTCGGCTACGGCGCGGCCACGCTCGGCGTGTTCTTCGAGAAGCCCAGCAGCCACGAGAAGACCGGCACCGCCGGCTGGTACAACTCCGCCGCGTTCGACAAGGCGGCCAAGCAGGCCGGCCTGTACAGCAAGTCGATCAACGGCGACGCGTTCGCCCACGAAACCCGCGCGCGCGCGATCGAGATCATCAAGAACGAGATGGGCGGCCCGATCGACCTGGTGGTCTATTCGCTGGCCTCGCCCGTGCGCAAGCTGCCGGACACCGGCGAAGTGGTGCGCTCGGCGCTCAAGACCATCGGCGAGCCGTTCCACAACACCTCGGTCGACACCAACAAGGACACCGTGATCGAGGCCACCGTCGAGCCGGCCACCGAGCAGGAAATCAAGGACACCGTCACCGTCATGGGCGGCGAGGACTGGGCGCTGTGGATCGACGCGCTGAGCGCCGCCGGCGTGCTCGCCGAACACGCCAAGACCGTCGCCTACAGCTACATCGGCACCGAGATCACCTGGCCGATGTACTGGCACGGCACCCTGGGCCAGGCCAAGCAGCACCTGGACAACACCGCCAAGCAACTGCGCAGCCGCCACCCCGGCCTCGACGCCTACGTCGGCGTGATGAAGTCCGTCGTCACCCAGGCCAGCGCCGCCATCCCGGTGATCCCGCTGTACGTGTCCATCGCCTTCAAGATCATGAAGGAGAAGGGCATCCACGAAAACCCGATCGAGCAGGCCAACCGCCTGTTCCACGACCGCCTCTACCGCGCCGACGGCGCCGCCGCACCCACCGACGACGAAGGCCGCTTGCGGCTGGACGACTGGGAACTGCGCGACGACGTGCAGATCCCGTGCAAGACGCTCTGGCCCACCGTCACCACCGAAAACCTGCGCGAGATCACCGACTACGCCGGCTACAAGCACGAGTTTTTGCAGCTGTTCGGGTTTGATCGGGGGGATGTGGACTATGAGGCCGAGGTGGAGGCGGATCGGCGGTTTGATTGTTTGGAGCTTTGACGAGCCTTGGAATGCACGTGTCGAAGGAGTACCCGGTTTCGCTCCAGGCCGGTTGCGCGGCCACCACGCGGCCATGCGGTTTATTCCCTCGCTTTTGGCGATAAGACTTCGCTACGCATTTGATCGCATTTGCCCAGGGCGCGCCAGTCGCTTGCCAACCTCTTGCAGGACACGAAATTAGTTCTCTTGACCCAGGCACATCGAAGGGCGACGATCCGGTGCGTATGCTCCGATTCGGGGCCTACAGGCGTTAACGCTCACAGGGGGAGTGAATGGAAATTGCCTTTTCCAATGACGCAATTTCAGCAGAGTACAAACGCTGGTCTTGCCAAGTTGACGCCGATGATCAGTGCGATACGAGAGACACGATTGGGGTGCTTGACGTATTGCGTGCACACTTTCTAATTGCGGATTATTTTTTTGGTAAAGAATCCGGGTTGGGTGGCATCGGCCCGCGTGATCTAAACCTTCTACATTCTGCTGTTTATCGTCAGTTCGTAGCCTATAGCGGACTCGCTAAATGGAAAACAAGCTACGAAAAAGCGGCAACTTTAGTGTTCGGCTTGGTTACAGACCACCCGTTTCATGACGCAAACAAGCGCACAGGCCTTCTTGCTTATCTGTACGCCCTCCATAAGATGAATCGCTATCCTACAAATGGTCAAAATAATCTTGAAGATTTCATGGTGGAGATTGCGGAGCGAAGTCTCACTAAGTATCGTCGAATGAAAGATCTTGCAAAACGCGAAGATGATGCAGATGTGCTTTTTATTGCGGACTATTTGAAGCGAAATTCAAGGGAGCGCGATAGTCGCTATTACACAATTACCTATCATGAATTAGATCGTCGCCTGCGTGATTTTGACCATTGCCTGTCCAATCCGCATAAGAATTTTATCGATGTATGCCGTATTCATCGCGTTCGTGAGTTTGGTTTATTTGGTAAGCGCATTGAGAAACTTGTTACAGTAGCGCAGATCGGATTCCCTGGATGGAAGAGCCAAGTCGGAAAAGGCGCCATTGCTACAGTCCGTCGGCAAACCCGACTCACGCCGGAGCATGGCGTAGACTCTGCTATGTTTTATCGTGGGGCAGATCCGCTAAATACGTTGATTGCGCAATATGAAGGGCCGCTACAACGGTTAGCCTTCAGATAAGCGAAAACAACTCGTTCAAAGCGGACGGGTGCGCCGCCGCCTAACTGCAGGTGGGGTTACAAGGAGTTCTGTTGCACATCAATTTTCACAGGGGACATGTTATGGCTGGACCGGCAAAGATTCGGGTAGACCTTGCGACGGGGACTATCGAGGTAGAGGCAGACGCATCGAACATCGATGCGATCTTTGACCGCCTTGACGCGTTCATTCCTCGCCTGTCTGAAGCGTATGGGCGTCCCACAACAGAGGGCAACGCTCCCTCATCTCCTGGAGGATCCGCGCAGACTAAGCAGAACTCAGATCATTCAGCGGATGAGTCACCTGTAAACGTGGTTGAACAAAAGAATGACGTCCGCAAGGCGAGCAAGAGTTCTAAGGGAAAAGAAGTCTATAGCGTTGTCGATCTTGGTTTGAGTGAAGAACAAAGGCAGCAATTGCGTGATTTCTACACGTCTAAGCAACCGCAGACCCAGAACGAAAAGATTGCGGTCCTGATGGACTGGTTGAAACGTGAGGGCAACAAGCCAACCGCAACTTGGAATGACATCTTCACGGCGTTTCGCACGGTAGCTGTGAAGTCTCCCGCCAAGATTAGCTCGGTGCTCGGCAATATGGTCGGACTGAGTTGGGTTAAGAATGTTGGCGGCGGGCAGTACGACCTGATCCACGTCGGTGAGGATTACGTGAAGTTCGATCTGCCAAAGGCACCGAAAAAGGCCAAGTAAATGGAAGCACTTAGCGCTGATGACTTCGTCCATTCGGTAAATGGCTTCGGAGACCTAGATTTGCCACTGCAGTGTGACTTGCTTGCTTACTACCTGCTCAATCACGCTCAAGTCGACAACGTTACCGGCACGAGCATCTGCTCGCTGAGAAGCGCTCTTCATTTAACACCGTACGCAAGAGCGGCTGCTTATCTTTCGGAGAATGCGTCCAAGTCAAGAGCTAAACCTCACCCCAAGTACGTAAAACTCTCAAGCGGCTATGCACTTGAACGCTCGTACGCATCATCATTGGCTGCAGAATATTTGGGTAGACCTGGGGCTAGACAGGTAGCCGCTGGTCTTCGTGCAACCCTGGCTGTGACCTCAGACCCAGCTATCACCGCTTACCTTGAGGAAACAGTTTCATGCTTTGAGTTCAAGCAGTACAGATCAAGCCTCATCATGTCTTGGTGCGTGGCATATGGACTATTTCGCGCGTGGATCTATCGAAATCACCTCGCAGTCATGAACTCCGAGATGTCGACTTGGAAGTCCCCAAAGAAAATCCAATCGCTTGATGATTTCCAAGAATTGATTGAAGGCACTGTCATCGAGACAGCGCGCAAGGCGGGAATGGTCACGAAGGAACAGTTCAAGCTGCTCAAACGCCTCTTGGATGATCGGAATTCCTTTGCCCATCCAACTACACGAACAATGACGCCCGCCATGGCTGAAGCATACGTTGAATCTGTCCTTAAAGAAGTCATTCCTTTTTTTGGGTAGCTAGTTACGGTGGGGTCGCCACCTAAAATTCGTCCAAGTGGACGCACGAAAAGCTGCGCGCCGCTTAACTTAAGCGTTAGACCCCTTTGGAGTGGTTCGTGGTTGACGTAAGCACACGACATACGACAGCTCTAGGCCATCACTTGCGCCAAGGCATGGCGTGGCTCGCCGTAAGCGAGGGTGGTGAGAATAGTGCCGCAATTTCTTATGCTGCATTGGAGTTGAGATTTGCAGTAGAGCGCTTGGCGATCCACTACTGGGCAGCGCTGCTCGACCGTGAGCTCGAAGAAAAAGACCTTCGAGACATCAGGTCTTTCAAAAATATTGAGAATCGAATATACGAACTCGGCGGACACCAAAAGGAAATAGATGGCCACTTTGAGTTCATGCGCATCGTCAACGACGCGTTGAAGATCGATGCACCTTTTGAAACCCCCAAGATGGGAAAGCTATCTAATAACTGGCATTCATGCAGCGAGTATTGTCACGTGGCTTGGCCTTTGGCGTCAATGGCGCCAGAGGCTAGGAATGGCGCTTTTGCAGACCTCACTGAAATCTCAAGCTCACTGTCGCGTCACATTAAAAGTCTGGGCTGGCCCATTCTTAAGGACGCCGCCTTCGCAGACCTTAGGAACAAGTTTGTAAACGGCGAGATTTCGTCTCACGAGGTAATCCAATATCTTAGTAAGATCGGGATCTATGCAGTTGAGACTCCACCAGGCGGCGCACCGGCTAGATTTGTTGGCACTGCATTGCCACCACAATCGGAAGTAGGTCAATGATTCGTACGCAGGGGTCTAACAGTTAATCCGAGGCAGACGGCTACGCCGCCGGGGAAAAGGTGTCAGGGGCAATTTTTACTTTGGGAGCAGGGAAAGGAGAGGGTAGATGGGGCGTGGATTGATTCTTGGTGTTTCTTTCCTGCTGATCGCGGCGCTACAGACCCCAGCCCGCGCAGCGGGGCATGTCGTGGAATAAGGGGACGGAGGGAATTAAATCCAAATAATTCCCTCCGTCCCCTTATTCGCTCAGCGACTTGCGCGCGAAGCCGGCGGCATGGCGGGCGTAGCACAGGGCCTCGTGTCGTGTCTCGGTCGCTGCTTCGAGGGCGTTCCACGCACGGTAAGAGATGACTGGCGGGCGGGGCCGTTTGGTGGCTTGCGCAGGCGAGCCGTGGCCATCGCGGCTGGCCAGCAAATAGATGCGCATGACCCGGCGTCGGATCGACCCACGATCCACGTCCCCCATCACGGCAAACCCTTCCGCCATCGCGGCCGCAACGCGGAATCCTCGCCCGGGATCAGGCGCCTGTCGCCCTGATGCCCTCGTCCGCGAAACCCGGCAGAACGCCGGGTCGATGGCTACACGCTTTATTCGCAAATCAGCGCTCAGCATCGCGTCGCCCACTCCTGCGCATTGCCCTGCTTGCCGAGCACGTGTGGCGGGTCGAAGCCGCGATCGCGTCACCAGCCGTTGGGTCACGCTGGGGCTGAACCTGGCTTTTCGAGTCCCCTTCCACATCGACGATTTCACACCCGGATCGACATGAGCAAACAGAAGTCCAACTCCGCCAGTGACGCCCAGCCCTCGATGCTCAAGCGCCTCAGCGGAGGCTTGATCACGGGTGCGGCCGATGATGACCCGAGCGGCATTGCCACCTATTCGCAGGTGGGCGCCAAGTTCGGCTACGCGACGTTGTGGACGATGTGTCTGACGCTGCCCCTGATGATCGCGATCCAGACGGTCAGTGCACGGATTGGCCGGGTGACCGGCAAGGGTCTCGCCCAGAACATGCAGGCGGTGTACTCGGCCTGGTGGGTGCGCGGATTGATCGGGCTGCTGCTGATTGCCAATGTCATCAACCTCGGCGCCGACATCGGTGCGATGGGGGATGCGTTGAAACTGCTGATCGGAGGGCCCGCGCTGGCGTATGCGGTGGGGTTTGCGCTGGTCTCGCTGGCGCTTCAGGTCTATATCCCGTTCTCGAAGTACTCGCCGATCCTCAAGCTGCTGACCTTGAGCCTGTTCGCGTACGTGGCGACCGTATTCGTGGCGCATGTGCCCTGGGGCGAGGCGCTGAAGAACACCTTCATTCCGCAGATTCAATGGAAGGCCGAGTACGCGGTGGCCATCGTGGCCATTCTCGGCACCACCATCAGCCCCTATCTTTTCTGCTGGCAGGCCGCCCAGGAAGTGGAAGAGGTCAAGACCGACGAGAACGAGCGCAAGCCGCTCAAGTCGGCGCCCGCGCAGGGGCCTGAAGCGATGAAGCGCATCAGCGTCGACACCAGTATCGGCATGATCTTTTCCAACCTCGTGGCGTTTTTCATCATCCTCACCGCGGCCGCCGTGCTGCATGCGCACGGGAAGACCGACATCACCTCCTCGGCCGAGGCCGCGGCCGCGCTGGAACCCATCGCCGGCAAGTTCGCGTTCCTGTTGTTCGGCTTCGGCATCATCGGCACCGGTCTTCTGGCCCTGCCGGTGCTGGCCGGCTCCGCCGCCTATGCGATGGCGGGGGCGTGGAGCAAGCCGTACGGGCTGGAGAAAACGCCGAAGCAGGCCCCGTTTTTCTATGGGGTGCTCATCGTGTCGACCCTGATCGGCGCGGCCCTCAACCTCACCCCGGTTGACCCGATGAAGGCGCTTTTCTGGAGCGCCGTGATCAACGGCGTGGCAGCGGTACCGATGATGGTGGTGATCCTGTTGCTTGCCCAGAACGAGAAGATCATGGGGAAGTTCACGGTGACGGGATGGCTGAAGTGGCTGGCCTGGTTTGCGACCCTGGTCATGGGCATCGCCGCCGTGGTGATGTTCGCGACGTGGGGAAAGTGAAGCGCCTTGGTCGGCGGACCAGGCAGGGGACGTCGTGTCAGCGGCAAGTAGAGCCCCGCTTCGCGGGGCTTTTCTTTTTCGCGCGAGGCGCAAAGGACATCGACGCCATCAGCCTGTGCGCAGGTGCACCATGTTGCCGTGCCGGGTGTTCAATACATGCGACGTCGGAGGATCGCCGTTCGATGGAAACAGCCCGGTGATCGTCCTGTCAGCCAGCAGTGCGGACGGCAACGAGCCTCGCCCGATACCTCTACGAAAGAGAAAACATCATGAAGGCATTCATCATTGATCGGTACAGCAAGAAGGATCCGATGCGGCTTGGCGACATGCCGGAACCCGAGCTTCGCGACGACGATGTACTGATCGAGGTTCACGCCGCAGGTCTGAACGTGCTGGATTCCAAAATCAAAAGCGGCGCGTTCAAGCTGATCCTGCCGTACCGCATGCCGCTTGTGCTGGGCCATGACGTGGCCGGCGTCGTGACTCGCGTTGGATCGCGGGTTCGGCAATTCAACGTGGGCGACGAAGTCTATGCGCGGGCGCCTGATCCCCGCATCGGCACGTTTGCGCAGTTCATTGCCGTGAATGAAAACGATGTCGCGCCCAAGCCCGGGAACATCAGCATGGAAGAAGCGGCATCGATCCCGCTGGTCGGCTTGACGGTGTGGCAGGCTTTGGTTGAAAGAGCCAACCTGAAGAAGGGGCAGAAGGTCTTCATCCAGGCGGGGTCAGGCGGCGTCGGCACCTTCGCCATCCAACTGGCCAGGCATCTCGGGGCCACGGTAGCCACCACCACGAGCAGCGCCAATACCGAGCTGGTGAAGAGCCTCGGGGCGGACGTCGTCATCGACTACAGGAAAGACGATTTCGAGACGGTTCTGCACAACTGCGATGTGGTCCTGCACAGCCAGGATGCGGCGACGCTGGAGAAATCCCTGCGCGTGCTGAAACCCGGCGGAACCCTCGTCTCGATTTCCGGCCCTCCTGATCCCGCATTCGCACAAGGCATCGGAGCGCCGTGGTTCGTGAGGCTCATCGTCCGCCTGCTGAGTGCCGGCGTCAGGAAAAAAGCGGCCCGTCGTGGTCTGACGTATGCATTCCTCTTCATGCGGGCCAATGGACATCAGTTGCGCGAGATCACCCGGCTCATCGAGGCCGGGGCCATCCGTCCCGTAATCGATCGCGTGTTTCCATTCGAGTCGACCAACGAGGCACTGACTTACGTCGAAGCAGGACGCGCGAAGGGCAAGGTCGTCGTCAAGATCAAGTGAGCCGCGACGTGGCTACCACGCCTGGGCCCATCACCGGCACCTCGACACTAGCGCGACAAAAGCTCCCGCATCTGGCTGGCCGTGCGGGTATCGCCAGCCGCATCGGCGGCCAAGGCCGCGCCGTGGAGTGCTCCCCGTCGGCCCGGCGCCGCGGTCAGGGCGGTCTTGTAGGCATCGAGGGCCTCCTGCGGCTTGTGCAGTTGCAGGTACAGGTCGCCAAGCTGCTCGCGTGCGGGAATGATCGGGCCTGGCGTCACCGGCAATTTCTCGATGGCGTCTTCCTGGTCGGCCGCCAGCCGGAGTGTCGCGATGCCATCGTCGGGATGCGCGCCGGCCGCTGACTGCCAGGCCCTGGCTTCCTTCCCGAGGATGTCGACCTGGGTCGCCCAGTAATCTTTCTTGCTGGCCAGCAACTGCTGCCGACAGGCGTCCAGTCGCGCGATGTCGGCATCGGCGGCTTTGGCATGCCCGGAGCGGGCGTTGGCAACCGCGCGGGCCCAATAGACGATGGCCGCCACCTCCGGCGCCGCGCCGTCGCCTGCCTGCAGGCGCGAGGCAACGGCCCACTGGCGGCCTTCCATGGCGAGGCGGATCGGCATGGCCGTGGCGGCGTAGCCGACCTTGAAGTCGGCACCGGCGTGGACGCCCATGCCGTCGAGCGAACGCACCACCTGTTCCGCGTCGGCGCGCCGGCCGCGCTGGAGATACGCGTAGGTGAGGTAGTCCATCGCATGGAGCTCCTCGCCCAGGTCACCCTGGCTGTGCGCCGCGGCGCGCGCCGCCATGTTCGATGCGATGGAGTCGTCCCACAGGCCCAGCCGCGTGAAGATGTGCGATGGCATGTGCAGTGCGTGCGGTGCCGAAGGCGCGATTTTCGCGTAGGCGCGCGCCGGAGCCAGGCCGCGGGGCGCCAGTTCGGCACTGTCGTAAGCGTGGATGAGGTAGTGGGCCACGCCGGGGTGATCGGGATGTTTCCTGTAGATCGGCTCCAGGATGGCGCCCGCCTGTTTCTGGTTGGCGTGCGATGTGTCCTGCGGGGAGGCCGTGGCCAGGAGCGACAAGGCGTAGAGCACCTGGACTTCGGTGTCGGCCGGGTAGCGGCTGGCCGCGACAGCCATCGCCGCCTCATAGGCCTTGGCCCGGGCGGGCGGCGGTACCTGCCCGGCATCGTGGTAATAGGCCGCGATCGCGGCGATCAACGCGCGTTCGCGCGCGGTCTTCGCGCCAAGGCTGGTCGCCTGGGTGGCTTCCGCTTCGCCCTTGGCCAACTCGTCCGGGCCGGGCGGGCTCCACAACGGGTGGAAGTGGGACATCGCGATGCCCCAGTGCGCCATGGCGCAGGAAGGGTCGGCGTCGGCGACGCCACGGAAGGCTTGCTCCGCGGCGGTATAGGCAAAGGAGTGGAGCAGGGCGACGGCGCGTTCGAAGTCGTGCGATACCGCGGGTGCGCAGGAGGTGGGGAAACTGACCCTGCCCAGTTTCTCCGGTGCCGGGTGCGAATGCATTTCCTGGGAGGAAGCGGCCGACGCGCAGGCGAGCGTGCTGGCCAGAAGCAGGGCAGTGACGGTCTTCATCGCTCAGGCTCCGGCAGGCGGTGGGGACGATCATAGGCCCACCGGCGATCTTTATCGCCGCCGGCGGTGTCGAGAAGCTGGGCGCGAAGCGGCGCACGAAACAGCGCACCGAGGCGATCCGCCGCCCCGCACTCCGCCGACTTCGGCTGCGGGTGGGTGGCTGCGGTGGCGGGCCGGTTTCAACGAATGTCGCCAGTACGACATCGGGCCTCTCTCGACATGGCGGTTTGCCCCTGTCGTCGAATTGCGCCAAGATGAATCGCAATTGCATCGCATCCGGAGTTTTCATGAAAACCGCAACCATTCCTTCGCTGCGTGTTGAACCGGCGCTGCGTAGCGCCGCAGAAGAAGTCTTGCGCGACGGAGAAAGCCTGTCGGGCTTTGTCGAGTACGCAGTGCGGGCACAAATTCGGCAGCGCCAGGAGCAGGCCACCTTCATCGCGCGCGGCTTGGCGTCGCGCGATCGCGCCAAGGTTACCGGCGTGTACTTTTCGTCCGCTGCGGTACTGAAAAAGCTCGAAGCGCGATTGGCGAAGGCGAAGAAAGCCTCCGTATGACCTTCAAGATCCGCTTCACGGAGGAAGCGTTGGCCGACCTTGAACGGCTGTACGAGTTTGCGGTGGTACGTGATGACGGTGACTGGACCACGGCCGAGCGGGCACTGGATGCCATTCGCGATGGCTTGGGTTTGTTGTCGAACTCGCCGTTCAGCTGCAGGAAGGCAGCGCCGGACAACACCTTCCTGCGCGAGTTGCTCATCGCCTTCGGCGCCTCTGGCTATGTGGCCCTGTTTGAAATCGATGACGCCAAAACAGTGACCGTGCTGGCAGTGCGGCACCAACGCGAAGACGATTACCACTGACCATGAACGAGCCGATGGTCGAGGTCGGGCTCGCTTGTCCGCAGTGAGAAGTTGAACCTGCCTCGTTCATGTGACTCCCGGCGTATCGACATCAAGACAGCCCAGCGCGTTGCAACCAAGTGGGAGTGCTGATCCTGCATGGCGCCCGAAGAGTTCCCGGCACCACGCTTCAGCGAGCAGCGGCTCACTCTTCGCGCAGATGCCGTACGTGCCGCCACACATACCAGCCGAAGGCGATCAGCAGGGCGGCGAGGATGAGCGCATCGAAGCGATGGAACCAGCTGCCCAGGGTGTCCCAGTGCTGCCCCAGCTTCACCCCGATCCATGCCAGCAGCGCGCACCAGATGAGCGAGCCCAGGAAGGTGTAAAGGCAGAAGCGCCAGATCGGCATGCGTGCCACGCCGGCGGGAAAGGCGATGAAGGTGCGCACCACCGGCAGCAACCGCCCCACGAAGACGATGATGCCGCCGTGCTCGCGAAACCAGCGGTCGGCCAGATCCAGATCCCTGCGCGAAACCAGTACGTACTTTCCGTAGCGTTCCACCAGCCTGCGGCCGCCCCACGCGCCGACCGCATAGGCCACCAGCGAGCCGAGCACGCAGCCGATGGCCCCGGCCAGGACGACGAGCCATAGCACCAGGGTGCCCTGGAATACGAGATAGCCGGAGAACGGCATGATCACTTCGGACGGCAACGGGATGCAGGCGCTCTCGATAGCCATCAGCAGCACGATGCCCAGGTAGCCGCCGCGCGTGATCAAGTCGATGATGGCGGCGGCAAGCAGACTGAACAGTTTCGCGACCATGGGGTTCCGTGAATGCGGGGAAGTGCGATGTGCGGGGCGGAGGATGCGCTTGGCTAACGGGTTGCGACCGGCCACGTCTTCGGCGATGGCCAGTGACTCCGCAGGCATCGGGTACGTCGGCATGCCACCGCGCCCCCGATCCAGCGTGACATATTACTTCCTCAGCCGTTTTACATTGCTGCGCACGGCCTTCTGGTAAGGCGCGAGGCCCGCGCCGAGCACCCGCGTGGTGGCGCGCTGGAGTTGCGTGGTGGTGGGTGCGTGCCCACCCCACAGCGAAGCCAGCCAGAGCGATTGGCACGATGCCGCGGCGGTGAATGCCATCCCGGCCAGCGACGCGGCGGAGGCATCGACCTTCTCGCCCACCATGCGTTTCATCTCGCGATCGTGTGCGGCGGAAGGGCGGGTGCCGGCGTTCGCCATGGCCGCGGTGCGCGTGGCGATCACGGTCGCCGAGCCCTGCATCATTTCCATGGAGCGTTGCGCGAGGTCGAACCAGGCGGTGGCGAGCGAAGGCGGGCGTCGTTTGATGATCGTGCTCCGTGACAGGGGGGCGGTTTTTTTTCGAAGCATGCGATCGCGCAGAGGCGCTCACGCGCTGCGCAAAAAACGACCCCACCGGGTCATTGCTGATGGGGCGCGAGGGAAGCGTGCGGCGCTCGCCATGAAGGGGACGTGCAGTGGCAATGTGCCGCGTCTTGCGGATGAACAAAACCACACCCAAGCGCTTCTGTCATCGGCGGCTTAAGGGTTGTTGCACGTGCACTTCACTCGCCGCACCCGATAAGGGACGTCCGCTGAGCATTGTCTCTTTTGTGGTTCTCTTTCGAAGGACACCATCCATGCGTCACATTCCCGCCATTCTCCTTTCAACCACCACGCTGGCCTTGGGGCTGGCGATAACTACGGATGTTTACGCGCAGCAACAGGCGTCCAGCAGCGCGGCCGCGATGTCGGTTCCGGCCGACAACTCGGGCGTGAACGCGCGCGATCGTTCGTCGCAGACGGCCACGCCGTTCGACCAGTCCAATGACAAGGCCGACATCAAGCTGGCGGCTGCCGTGCGCCGCGCCATCGTCAAGGACAAGTCCCTCTCGATGTCGGCACACAACGTCAAGCTGGTGGCGGCAGGTGGCGTCGTCACGCTGCGCGGGCCGGTCGACAGTGCTTCCGAAAAAGCCAGCGTCGAGACTCTGGTGCAAGGCGTCGCCGGCGTATCCCGCGTCGACAACCAGCTTGATGTGAAAACCCAACACTAAGGATCCAAACGTCATGAACGCTTCCGTCTATTGCACGACCAAGACCGTCGAACAGGCCGAGAACATTGTTCTCGAGCTGAAGCAGGCAGGCTTTATCAGCGACGATATTTCCGCCCTGCTTCCCGACAAGCGCGGCACCAAGGATTTCGCCCACGAGCACAACACCAAGGCGCCGGAGGGCGCCGCGACCGGTGGCGTGGCCGGGCTCGGCGTCGGCGCCGCGTTGGGTTGGCTCGCCGGTATCGGTGCGCTCGCGATCCCGGGCGTCGGTCCCTTCATCGCCGCCGGCCCCATCATGGCGGCGCTTGGCGGCGCTGCCGTAGGCACGGCGGCGGGCGGCATCATCGGCGCGTTGGTCGGCCTGGGCATTCCCGAGTTCGAAGCCAAGCGGTACGACGCCAAGATTCGCGAGGGCAACATCCTGATTTCGGTGCACACCGAAGATGGCAAGCAGAAGGAGATCGCCAAGGACATCTTCAAGCGCAACAACGCGGACGACATTTCCAGCGCATCGGAGGCGAGCGCGAAGTAAGCGACCGCACACCAACGCAAGTCGCTCAGAGAAGGCCGGGCCATCGTGCGCGGCCTTTTTTGCATCTGGTGGCTTCGTCGGATATTCAAAGGCATCGCGATCGGGTCATCGACGCATGGTTCGCGCCTTCTGCCGGTCCGCCGTGATCGCGTCTACACCGCCTCGTTCTTCTTCGCCCCGCGGATGTTCATCGCCGCCAGGCACACCTGCAGCATGATCAGCGCGTAGGCGTCGGTGTGCCAGCCCCAGATGATCCAGAGCACGTTGCTCGCCAGGAAACACCAGAAGCCCACGCTGCGGCGCGTTTTCGTCCGCGACGAGACGAACCAGGCCGCGACCACGGTAACCACCATGGCCGGCCACTGGATGAGTCCGAGGTAATCCATGCTGCTGTTTCCCGGAAAGCAGGCGCCAGAGTGGGCGCCAGTGCGCTTGCGGCGAACAGCATGACCATCGGCGCATGATCGCTTCGTGTTTCCGCCGGAGCGAACCGCGTGGCCATTTTCTTGCCGCCCGCGGACCGGCGCTAAGATGACTTCGTACGGGACGGGCGGAGATCGGGGATGTGGAAGCGGATGGTCGGCTACGGGGTGCTGCTGGCGGCGGGAACGCTCGCCCTGCAGTGGCTCGACTACCAGCGCCTGGTGCGGATGCATGCGGGCGACGTGTACCTGTTCCTGGTCGCGGCTGCGTTCCTCGTGCTCGGCATCGTGCTGGGCGTGCGGGTGTTCGCTGCGCCGGCACCAGCCGCCTTCGACGGCAACCCGAAGGCGCAGGCGGCGCTGGGCCTGAGCGGGCGGGAGCTGGAGGTGCTGCACGAACTGGCGGCCGGCCACTCCAACAAGGAGATCGCGGCGCACCTCCACGTATCGCCGAACACGGTCAAGACGCACGTGGCACGGCTGTTCGAGAAGCTGGGCGCGAAGCGGCGCACCGAGGCGATACGCCGGGCGCGCGAGTTGGGGATCGTGCCCTGAGGCCGTACCTTCGGGGGAATCGGCCAAATTCACCCGTTCGGGCGATTGCCAGGGCGGACGGGACGGCGGTCAATGGCGACACCAACCACCAAAGGGGAACGACTCATGTGGATCACGATCTTGAAATACGGCGTCGTCGCGGGCCTGGTCGTCGGCGGGCTGATGTTCGCCACCTTCCTCGGGTTCGACGGGATGCCGCCGCTGAAGTACGGCATGCTGATCGGCTACATGACCATGCTGATCGCGCTGAGCGCGGTGTTCGTGGGGATCAAGCGGTACCGCGACGTGGACCGCGGCGGAGTGATCGGGTTCTGGCCGGCGTTCGGGATCGGCCTGGGCGTCAGCTTCATCGCCGGGATCCTCTACGTGGTGGCGTGGGAAGCGCTGCAGGCGATGACGCACATGGATTTCGCCACCTCGTATTCGAACGCGATCATCGCCAGCGAGCAGGCGAAGGGCGCGAGCGCCGAGGCGCTGGCGAAGCTGACTGCCGACATGGAGACGTTCAAGGTGCAGTACGCGAATCCGATGTTCCGCCTGCCGATGACCTTCGCGGAGATCTTCCCGGTCGGCGTGCTGGTGTCGCTGGTCTCGGCGGGCCTGCTGCGCAACAGCCGGTTTCTTGCCTGCGCGGCGGGGTTGAGGCGCCTTGCGAGCCCAGGTGGGTCGGGTGGCGCGCTGGGCGGGTTTCAAACCATGCAGGCTCTATCGGCGAGGGGTTGCTTCCGACCCCGAAGCAGACGTTGCCATAACTCAACCTGAGGGCCGCAGGATCTCCCGGTGCGAGTAGGCTGGACACCCCCGGCAACGAGCCCTCCGCATGAGCCTGTTCCGCACCAAGTCCATCGAGCAGTCGATTGCCGACGCCGCCGAGCCCGGCCACCAGCTCAAGCGCTCGCTCAGTGCCTGGGACCTGATGATCCTGGGCGTCGCAGTGGCGGTCGGGGCCGGGATCTTCTCGGTCGGCGCGCGCGCTGCCGGCAGCTTTGCCGGGCCCGCGGTCACGGTGTCGTTCCTGTTGGCGGCGCTGGCCTGCGCACTGGCGATCATGTGCTATGCCGAGTTCGCCTCGACCATCCCCGTGGCCGGCAGCGCCTACACCTATACCTACGCCACCCTCGGCGAGCTGCTGGCCTGGATCATCGGCTGGGACCTGATCCTGGAACTGCTGACCGCGGCGGCGGTGATCGCCAAGTACTGGGGCATCTACCTCAGCACGGTGTTCGCCCTGCTCGACGTGCACATCCCGACCACGCTCCGTCTGTTCGGACTGGCGGTGGAGCTGGGGGCCGCTGTTCATCGTCGGCGTGTTCACCAGCTTGCTGGTCCTGGGCACCAAGGTGTCGGCGCGGGTCAACAACGTGTTCACCATGATCAAGGTCGGCATCGTGCTGTTCGTGATCGTGGTCGGCTTCACTTACTTCGATGCCGCCAACCTCGTGCCGTTCGTCCCGCCGACAGTGCCAAGCGCGGGCAGCAGTGCGGACGTGTGGTCGCAATCGCTGCTGTCGTGGGCCACCGGCGATGCGCCGGCAAAATACGGCATCGCCGGCGTGCTGTCCGGGGCCGCGCTGGTGTTCTTCGCCTTCATCGGCTTCGACGTGGTCGCGACCTCGGCCGAGGAGGTCAAAGACCCGCAGAAGACCCTGCCGCGCGGCATCTTCGGCGGTCTGGCGCTGGTGACGATCCTGTATCTGCTGGTCTCGCTGGCACTGACCGGGATGGTGCCGTACACGGTGCTGGCCGAGGCCGACGAATCCATCGCTGGCCACCGCCTTCATCGCCGTCGGGGCGAACTGGGCGGCGCAGCTGATTTCGGTCGGCATCCTGATCGGCCTGACCACGGTGATCATGGTGCTGCTGATGGGACTGTCACGGGTGCTGCTGGCGATGAGCCGCGACGGCCTGCTGCCGCGCTGGCTCAGCGTCACCTCCGAAAGCCGCAAGACGCCGGTGCGCCTGCAATTGATTTGCGGCGTGGTGGTGGCGCTTGCTGGCCGGCTTCACCCGGGTCGAGATCCTCGAGGAGATGATCAACATCGGCACGCTGTCGGCGTTCGTGCTGGTGAGCATCGGCGTGGTGGTCCTGCGGCGCACGCGGCCTGACCTCAAGCGCGGCTACCGGGTGCCGTTCTCGCCGTTGCTGCCGGTGGCGTCTACGCTGCTGTGCCTGTACCTGATGCTCAACCTGACCACGCTCACCTGGGTGCGCTTCGTGGTCTGGCTGGTCGTGGGCATCGTGATTTACTTCGCCTATGGCCGACGCCATGCGCGGTTGGGGATGGCGCCATAACAATGACCGGCAAGTTAGGAGTGCCGCTTTCGCGACCCAAGGCGGAATGCAGGCCATGGCTGGAAGCCATCGGGTTGCTTACCTCAAGACTTCCGCGTCGTAGCGCATGGCCACGTCGCACCTTTCATAGCGTGCCCCATACCGCGCCATGATTTCAGCATCGTGTTGGAAGCCAAGCTTCTCGTACAGATGAATGGCAGCGGCGCATTTGGCGTTGGTGAGCAGGTACAGCGGCTCGGCTCCCAGCGACGTTGCCCGGTCGATGATCGCGGAGAGCAGAAACTCCCCGGCCTTCATGCCGCGTGCCGACTCGCGCACACCCATCTTGGTGAGCTCGTAGCTGGTGGCCCCCGTCTTCTGCAGGGCGCACGCACCGACGATCCCGAGTCCGCTTGCCTCGACAAAGAGAATGACGCCACCCGCGTCGATGATCTTCGCTCGCGGGTTCTCCAGCACATCCCGATCGGTTGCTTCGAGGCGAAACATGGCGTTGATCCATTCCGCATTGATGTCTCGGAAGTGCACCGCGAGATCATCGCTGAACTCATGGATGGTAAGGGTGTCGCTCATGGCGCTCCCGGCTTCGTAGGGTAAAAAGTATCCTAACTGTTGCCGGGACGAAGTGATCGGCGAGCAAGGCTCGAAAAAACAAATCGGCTTGACCATCTCCCGCTTGTCGGCAGGTGGGCCCTACGCCGCGGTCATGCTCAAGCAGCCAAGGCCGAGCGCCGAGACTTCCAGGTTGCTGCCGAGTTTGCGGTGTTTCGTGGGACTACTCCGCTCGTTGCTTCAGCCGCCTGTCACCGCGCAAAGCGGAGGCACCGCCGCCAACCGAGGCATCACGGCCCCGCTGCGGCGGCCCGCGCATCTCCGGATGCCTCCTGCCTCAGCCAGCGGCAGAAGGCGTCGATCGCCGGGTTGGCATCGGCACCATACCCCGCCACGCAAGCCCCCGGCCGTTCGGGCTCACTGCGCCGACGAACCCTTGGCTCCCCCTTCCGCACACACGGGGCGCCCGATCGTGCAGGTCGCTACCACGCCACAGACCCAACGCGGACTTTGGCTCGACGTGGTCTTGCCGCCCACCATCGTGACGAGGGTCTTCATGTGCGACGTGCAGGTCGGCTCATTCATGCTGGCGATGCCGCCCTCGCCACAGCGGACATAGGCCTTGGCCTGCGCCTCGGCATCGGCTTTGGACTCGTGGATGCCCGAGGTACCGCTCTGCGTGCGCGGCACCATGGGGCAGGTGGAGTTCCCGTCGGTCTGATTGAGGGTGGCCGGTCGACCGGCTTCGGACAGCCGGCGTCCCGCATCGTTGACGGACCCGGCCGCCGAACCGGCATCTTCGGTTGGCGACGGGGCGGTGGCTGGCGCGGTCGGTTCAACCCGGCTGGTCACGGTGGGCTGCTGCACCGCGGCGGGCATTGCGCGTTGCGCTTCCGCCTGGGCGTTCATCGCCGCAATGGTCGCATCCAGGTCGGCGCGCGACTGCGCCTCGTTCGCGGTCGCCACGACATGGGCGTCGGTCAGCACCTCGTTGAGGCTGCCCATCATCTGATTGAAGCTGCGCACGCGCTCCGAACTGCGCTGCTTTTCTGCCTGTGCGTCCGCGATCGCCTGGCCGATCGACGCCTGCTTTGCCACGGCCCTGGCCACCTCGATCTCGATCAGCGGCTCGAGTTCGGCGATCTTGTTATCGGACTCGGCCAGCTCTTCCGGCGGCGAGTATGCCGAGATCCTTTCCAGTTCGATGCGGATGGGTTTCGGCCGCATGTGCGCCAACTCCGGATACTGGTCGTAAAACTGGACCCCGCCGTACGGTGCCGGGTCCGTGGTGTAAGTGACCAGCGCGTTGCGCTCCACCCACACCTTGGCATCCATGTAGTTGCCGGAGCGGCCGCCGCTGGCCTTGGGCTCCTTCCAGCTGACCACGCCCTTCTGCAGCGTGCCGGTCTGGCCGCAGACGCTATCGGGGCAGTAGGGCCAGCGCAGCATGACCAATGACCCGTCGCCCACGGCCTTGATCAGGTCCATCTGTTGCAACTGCCCCGCCGGACCGCGCACTTCGCTGACCACGGAGCCGCCGGAGGGCGATACGTACCAGTACCATCGCGTTCCATCGGGCCAGAGATGGGTCTTGTCCGTCACTGCGGCATAGGGCCCGAAGACCGCATGATCGGGGACAAGTTCGACGCCCTGCACCTTGCCCTTGGCCACCTGGAGCTTTACCACCATGTGGCCCCGCGTCCTGACGATGGGGAGGAAAACCAGGTCGAAGGCAAATTGCCCATCCGTGTAATGCCTGGGTTCCACCCTGGGTGGGCCGGCCCAGGCCTTTTCGCTGCCACGCACGCGCGCCCCTCTGGTCCAGACGCCCTGCAATCGTTCCGGCGTGACACCGTCCATGGATTGTGCCGCCAGCTCCCAGTTCGCCGAGTCCAACGCCTCGACGACCCGCAGGGCGATTTCCACGCTGGTCGGATCGGCTTGAGCCGGAACACCTTGCGCCTGGGCGCAGGCATGGGGCGACAGCAGAAGCAACGCAATAGCGAAGGCGCTCTTGAACATGTGATTCCCCTGGCGAACGTGCAAACTGGACGGACGGCATTGCGACAGCAAGCTGCGAAGGTCCCGTACTCGGCCAGCCTTGCGGCTACCGGCATGAGGCCGTTATCCCGATCGATCTGAGCCGCCCGGCCTGGCGCACTTCCGCGGTCGCCGGTGGACCACGATCACCGGCGAAACAGGGCGACAAGGGGAATCCCGACCAGCGACTTTCCACGTTGGTATCAAGGAGCGTTAGCGCAGGTTGCCACAAAGGCAACCAAAGCTCACCTTTCGGCATTTGCCCCGGTCGTTGCCCCCACGACGGTAATGATTGGCCCTGGCCGAAAGCGGCCTCTGGCGTCTGTCGGCTTCCGGCGGCGGATTCAACCGGTGGAGGCTATACGAATAGGATCGCTCGCTTGAACGACATCCCCAAGGTCATCTTTCGAAGGTTGGGCTCAAGAACACACAGCTGGATCCGTTGCCGGCGCTTGCCGAAGAAACCAAAAGGTTGTTTGTTCCCCGGCAGCCGCTTCCCGGCGACGAGGCGCGTCAATAGCTCTTGCCACGTGCCGACACCGGCCAGACCACTTCGACCTTGCCGTTGCGCACGCCGACGTACCAGTCGTGCAGGTTGCAGGTGGGGTCGCAATGGCCGGGCACGAGCTTCAGCTTTTCGTTGATGCGCAGCACGCCGCACCTGTCCTCGATCACGCCGTGTTCGTCCGAGGCGCTGAGGTAGGTGACATCGTCGCGGCCGTGGATGACGGGCAGGCCGCTGTCGAGCGACTGCACCTTGAGGCCCGCGTCGCAGACTGCCTGGCCGGGTCTCGCGCGGCTCATCACCGAGGTCAGGATGAACAGCGCGTTCTCCCATTCGCCGCGGTCGATGCGCTGGCCGTGCTCGTCGCGGATGCGTCCGTAGTCCGCATCCATGAACGCGTAGCTGCCGCATTGCAGCTCGTTGTAGATGCCTGAATTGGACTCGAAATGATACGAGCCCGTGCCGCCGCCCGTGACGAGTTCGGGTGTCAGCCCGGCCGCTCGCAGACCGTCGACGATGGTCTTCACCCGTGCGATGGCGTCGTCGAGTTTCGCCTTGCGCTCCGCGTAGCTTTCCAGATGCTGCATGGCGCCCTGATACGCCTGGATGCCGGTGAATATCAGGCCCGGTGCGGCGTGGATGGCCTCGGCGATCCCGACCGCTTCGCCAGTCGTGGCGACGCCGCAGCGGCCCGCGCCGCAGTCGATCTCGACGAGGCATGCCAGCGTGGTGCCGTGCTTTTGCGCCGCGGCCGAGAGTTCGGCCACGTTCGCCACGTCGTCGATGCAGACGGTGATGCGCGCGCCGTGTTTCGGCAGGCGCGCGAGCCGATCGATCTTGCCCGGGTCGCGCACCTGGTTCGACACGAGGATGTCCCTGATGCCGCCACGCGCAAAGACCTCGGCTTCGGA
Source organism: uncultured Gammaproteobacteria bacterium (assembly GCA_963739815.1). Taxonomy (GTDB): domain Bacteria; phylum Pseudomonadota; class Gammaproteobacteria; order Xanthomonadales; family Rhodanobacteraceae; genus Rhodanobacter. The sequence continues at coordinate 1,086,876 of CAVUBI010000001.1, read as the reverse complement.
CACCTTCTGGCAGCACACGCCCACCGCCCCGCCCAGGCGCTCCTGCAGCTTCTGCACATCGACCGACTTGTGCATCTTGCCGTGGCTGCGATGGCGCATGCCGTGCGCCTTCGCGTAGTTGCCCATCTTGATGATGTTGCGTTCCAGTGCGTCGAGGTCGAGGACCAGGCAGGGCGTCTGGATATCCGCTTCGTCCATGCCCGGCAGGGCGGGGATGTCATAGCCGACTTCGCAGTCGATGAAATCCGTCTTTGCGTTCACGGGAAACTCCGCAGTGCTCAAGTGGCTTGCCGGCGCGCTAGCCGGGGATCGGCCGAAGAAGGGCAGGCTCATGGTCTTCAGAGCTTCGCCGACCTGCCGGAAGAAAAAAAGTCCCGCATGGCGGGACCTTTTGGAAAGCCGGCTGAAGGCGGGCTCGTTGAATGCGCGTCCTTCCTACATCACCCAGCGCAGTTTGGCGCCGGGTTTTGCTGTGGCGGCCACCCACGCGATCCGTCAGCCGCGTGAGTTGGGCACCACACTGCCGTCGCCCGGATCGACCAGCAGGTCGACATAGGTGCCACGCGTCATCCTGGCGTCAGCCTTCGCCCATGCCCTCGGCTGGTGCCGCCGCACTGCCGGCACGCACCTTGTCTTCGATCTGCTGGCCCACGGTGGCGTCGACGTTTTTCCAGTAGGCGAAAGCACGCTCCAGCACCGGGCTGCGCACGCCGCCGAGCAGGCTGCCGGCGACTTGCTCCACGAACTGTGCGCGCTGGGCGTCGTTCCAGACCTCGCGGACCAGGGTGCCGGCCTGGCCGAAGTCGTCATCTTCCGCGTGCAGCGTATAGGCGCTGCGCACCATCTCGCCATCGGCTTCCCAGCCGTTTTCCACCGGGCCGGTGTCGTCGGACCAGGCGCGGCCACCGCTGTTGGGAGCGTGTACCGGCGCGCTGCCGCTGTGGTGGTACGCCATCTGGCCGTCGAACATGTACGTGTTCACCGGAACCTTGGGCTGGTTCACCGGCAGCTGATGGAAGTTGGTGCCGATGCGGTTGCGCTGGGCGTCGGCGTAGGCGAACGCGCGGCCCAGCAGCATCTTGTCCGGCGACAGGCCGATGCCGGGCACCGTATTGCCGGGCGAGAACGCGGCCTGTTCGATCTGCGCGAAGAAGTTTTCCGGGTTGCGGTTCAAGGTCATCGTGCCGACCTTGATCAGCGGATAGTCCTTGTGCGGCCACACCTTGGTCAGGTCGAACGGATTGAAGCGATAGTTCTTCGCTTCCGGGTACGCCATCACCTGCACCGACAGATCCCACACCGGGAACTCGCCGCGCTTGATCGCGTTGAACAGGTCTCCGCGGTGGAAATCGGCGTCCTTGCCGGCCATCGCGGCCGCCTCGGCGTTGTTGAAAAACGCCATGCCTTGGCGGGTATGGAAGTGATACTTCACCCAGAACTTCTCGCCGGCGGCGTTGATCCACATGTAGGTGTGCGAGCCGTAGCCGTTCATGTGCCGCCAGGTGCGCGGCAGGCCGCGCTCGCCCATTACGTAGGTGACCTGGTGCGCGGTTTCCGGGTTGCTGGTCCAGAAATCCCATTGCATGTGGTTGTCGCGCAGGCCCGAATCCGGCAGACGCTTCTGGCTGCGGATGAAGTGCGGAAACTTCATCGGATCGCGCAGGAAAAACACCGGCGTGTTGTTGCCGACCAGGTCGTAGTTGCCTTCGTCGGTATAGAACTTCAGCGAGAAGCCGCGCACGTCGCGCCAGGTATCCGGGCTGCCCGATTCGCCGGCGACGGTGGAGAAGCGTGCCAGCATGTCGGTGGACGCGCCTTTCTGGAACAGCGCGGCGCGGGTGTAGGCCGAGACGTCCTCGGAAATCTCGAGCACGCCGAACGCGCCGGCACCCTTGGCGTGCGGCTGGCGCTCGGGCACCTTCTCGCGGTTGAAATGCGCCATCTGCTCGAGGAAATGCACATCGTGCAGAAGGATCGGGCCGTTGGCGCCGATGGTCAGCGAGTTCCGATCGCTGCCGGCCGGTGCGCCGGAACCGGTGGTGGAACCGCCGGCGGGCTTGTTCTCGTCGTGTGACATGGGTGGTCTCCTTCTGTTGATGGCTGGCCGGGTTCCCGGCAAGCGGGCGGTACCCCATCGAGTCTGCCCATGGCCGGGCAGGTATGCCATTCGATTTTTCCAATCGAAGCGATAGGCGACGCAGTGCAATGGGAAGCAGCAGCTTCCGCTTCCGTCGATGGCACGTCACGCTGAAGTGCAACATCGGCTATTCGGCAGTGCGGATCGTTATTCCGTGGTCGATTCGCCGCGGCACGGGTCGTTAAGATAGTGGTCCCTCATTGCCTGGCACGCGTCATGCGTTCAAACGTCGGTATCCACCTGCTCGTTGTTGCACTGTGCCTGGCTGTCCCGTTGCCGCTGGTCGCCAGCGGGCCGGGCGTGCCGACCATCGGCCAGCAGCGCGAAGCGGTGCTGTTCTGGCCGCAGGCGCAGCGCGATGCGCAGTTCCGGCAGATGTACAAGATGTTTCCGAGTGACCGCGCCGGGCACGGCACGCACGTCCACGCGTTGCCGCTGGGCCAGCCGCTGGCGCTGTCCGGGCAGGATGCGTCCGCGTTTCTGGCCAGCTACATGGACAAGCAGCACATTGCCGGTGTGATGGTGCTGCAGCACGGGCGCGTGCGCCTGCAGCGCTATGCGCTGGGCTTCGGACCGGAGCAGCGCTGGGAATCGTTTTCGGTGGCGAAGTCGGTTACTTCCACCTTGCTGGGGATCGCCCTGCAGCAGGGTTACCTCCGCGGCATGGACGACACCTTGGGGACGTATATCCCGGAGTTGCGCGACAGCGCCTACGCCGAGGTCACGGTGCAGCAGTTGCTGACGATGACCTCCGGCGTGCACTGGAACGAGGACTACGCCGACGCCAACTCGGATGTGGCGCAGATGTACCGCGGCGCCTGCGTCGATGGCCGCGCACACATCCTCTCGTACCTGGCGAAGCAGCCGCGCCAGTGGCCTGCCGGCACGCACTTCAACTACAACACCGCGGAAACCGATCTGCTCGGCATCCTGGTGCAGCGTGCCACGCACCGCTCGCTGGCCGCCTATCTTTCGCAGACGATCTGGAAGCCGTACGGCATGGCCGCCGACGCGTACTGGATCAAGGACGAGTGCGATGGCAGCGACACCGGCGGCAGCGGCCTGTCGGCCACGCTGGGCGACTATGCGCGGCTGGGGCAGTTCATGCTCGACGGCGGTCGCATCGCGGGCAAGCCGGTGATCGCCAAAGCCTGGCTGCAGGGCGCGGTGCGCCGCCATGCCAGTGTCGACGAACCGGACCGCGGCTACGGCTACCTGTGGTGGACCGATACCGACGGCAGCTATGCCGCCATCGGCATCTTCGGCCAGATGGTCTACGTCGACCCCGCGCGCCAGCTGGTGATCGCCCAGGCCGGATCGTGGCCGCACGCCACTTCCCCCGCACTGGTTGCCGCGCGGCGCGAGTTCGTGGCCGCCATCAAGCGCGCGGTGGATGCGGAGCGGAAGCCGCCCACGCACTGAGGGAACGGACGTCGGGGACGAAGGGCAACGGTCTACTTCGCCAACGGCAGGATGCGCTCCTTGAGCATCTTGTACTCGGCGTCCACGACGTCCTGGTTGGGATCGTGGCCGGCGTGTTCGAGCACCACCATGTCCTTCTGTGGCGCCTTGATGCTGTCGTAGTAGCGCTTGGCCACGTCGGGCGTGGCCAGCAGGTCATGCGCGCCTTCGACGAAAAACATCGGGATCGCGAAGTCGGTGCCCAGTCGGGGCAGGTCGACCTGCGAGAACATGCCGTCGCCGAGCATGCCCACGAAATTGATGAAGGAATAATCCTCGCCGGCCTCGTAGTCGGCCAGCGCCTTGGGCGTCGCGTATTCGGCGGCCGGCGTCCACCAATGGGCTGGCGGTGGCGTGGTGACCTTGGCCTCGTACTTGCGGATCACCCGGCGCACCTTGCCGAAGCTGCGCGGATCGGTCCACGGCGGTGCGCCGACACCTTCCAGCACTGCGAGCGCGGCCTTGTCGTCGGCGGCGCGCACCAGTGCGAGCAGTCCGGCGTAGCTGACCGCCTGGTTCTCGCGATAGCTGACCAGTTGCGAGGTGCCCAGATAGGCATGAAACAGTTCGGGCCGTGCCTTGGCCATGTGCACGCCGAGGATCGAGCCCCACGAACTGCCCCACAGGATCACTTTCTGCTTGCCGTAGCGGCGCGCGAGGTAGGCCGCCAGCTCGTTGCCGTCATCGCGCATCTGCTTGAGCGTCAGCACCGCATCCGCTTCCGGCGGGCTGCGGCCGTAGGTCATGCCGGCGCCGCGCTGGTCCCACTGCACCAGGGTGAAGTCCTTGCTCCATGCGCCATAGACCGCATCCGAGTAGGGACTGAGCGGATTGCCCGGGCCGCCGCTGATGAACAGGATGATCGGGTTGGCGCAACTGTCGCCCTTGACCGTGACCCATTGCTCGATGCCGCCGATCACGACGAAGCCCTTCTCGTCCAGCTTGCCTTTCTTCGCCGAAACGCAGGCGGGCGCGACGCCGGCGTCGGTCGAGGCCTTTGCGGCAAGGGCAGGGGCCGCGGCAAGGGCGGTCTGTGCAATCACGCACAGCAGCATGGCCACGCAGACACGCGATAACTTGAACACGATCGACCACTCATGAGTGAGCCGACGGAACGTCGGCTTCGCATCTTAGGGTGTAGCGGCAACAAGTCCATGCGAAAACGTCAGCCATCGTTTCCGCGATGGAACTCCCCGACTTGTCGCGTGCAGCTTCGTGGCCACGGGTCCTGAATCATGCGATCGATCGCCGCCGTCTCGACCCACCCGGGACGGCAAGGTGGTCGACAGGATGGAGAAGGTGGCCGATGAGGCATATCTTGTGGGACCCACCCCCTGATCCTGTTCAACCATCCCCCAGCGAGGAACATCGCATGACCACCAAAGCCTATGGCGCACACGCCGCCGACAAGCCGCTGCAATCCATCGACATCGAGCGCCGCGCACCCGGCCCGCAGGACGTGCAGATCGAGATCGCCTATTGCGGCGTCTGCCATTCCGACCTGCATACCGTGCGCTCCGAATGGGGTGGCACGCTGTATCCCTGCGTGCCCGGCCACGAGATCGTCGGCCACGTCAGCGCCGTGGGTCGCGAAGTCACCGGCTTCAAGGTCGGCGACACCGTGGGCGTGGGCTGCCTGGTCGGCAGCTGCCAGCATTGCGCGGCCTGCGACGAGGGGCTGGAGCAGTATTGCGAGAACGGCTTCGTCGGCACCTACAACGGCCCGACGCCGGACGCGCCCGGGCACACGCTGGGCGGCTACTCGCAGCGCATCGTGGTGGACAAGAAGTTCGTGCTGAAGATCCGCCACCCCGAAGCGCAGCTCGCCGCGGTCGCGCCGCTGCTGTGCGCCGGCATCACCACCTACTCGCCGCTGCGGCACTGGAAGGTCGGCCCGGGCAAGAAGGTCGGCGTGGTCGGCATCGGCGGGCTCGGCCACATGGGCGTGAAGCTCGCGCATGCGATGGGCGCGCACGTGGTGGCGTTCACCACCTCGGAAGGCAAGCGCCAGGCGGCGCTGGATCTGGGCGCGAACGAAGTGGTGGTGTCGCGCAACGCCGAGCGAGATGAAGGCGCACGCCAACAGCTTCGACTTCATCCTCAACACCGTGGCCGCCAGCCATTCGCTGGATGCCTTCACCGGCGCTGCTCAAGCGCGACGGCACCATGGTGCTGGTCGGCGTGCCGGCGCAGCCGCATCCGTCGCCGAACGTGGCCAACCTGATCTTCAAGCGCCGCGCGATCGCCGGCTCGCTGATCGGCGGCATCGCCGAGACGCAGGAGATGCTGGATTTCTGCGCCGAGAAGGGCATCGTCTCCGACATCGAGATGATCCCGATGCAGAAGATCGACGAGGCCTACGACCGCATGGTCAAGAGCGACGTGAAGTACCGCTTCGTCATCGACAACAGCTCGCTGGCCGGCTGACCGACCACACCTGTAGGGGCCCGCTCGCGGGCGATGCTCTTGCTCCCCCGAATCCCGGCTTCAAAGAGCATCGCCCGCGAGCGGGCTCCTGCAGGGGGACGGGTCAGCTGCGCCAGTTCAGGGGGACGAAGTCACCCGCGCCAGTTCGCGTGCCGTTCCCAGAACGCCACGGCGCACCGATACGCCGCGCGATCCAGCGGCACGCCCGAACCGCCTTCCTCCACGCCGAGTGCATTGCGCAACATGGTGATCGGCACCATCGGAATCTCTTCCGGTTCGGCGGTGTAGAGGCAGCCCACCACGCCCCAGTCCGCGTCGATCGGCGAACCTTCCTTCGCCAGTTGCTCGCGGCTGTAGAGGATCGGTAGCAGGTAGTTGGCGACCGGTGGGTCGATGCCTTCGAACCAGCGCACCAGCACCGGCAGTTCTTCCGTGCTGCGGGCCTCGTAGGCCGAGCGCAGCAGGTGGCGGTTGGCGTCGGTGATGGGCGTGGCGGTGCAGCGCGTGCTGGTCCAGTTGCGATGTACATGCAGCTTGCAGAACGGCGCATAGCCGTCCAGCACCTTCAGCGGGGCCTCGGAGTTCAGGCGCTGCTCGAACTCCTCCGCAGCTGCAATCGCGTATGGCACTGAGGCGGTGGTCGCGCGGGAATAGGCGGGTGCGGGCGAATGAGGTAAGGATGATTGGCATGGTGTTCGAGGATCGGCATACGGGCCCGGTGCGTCAAGCTCCCGACGCCTCGCAATCGTCGTAGGAGCCCGCTCGCGGGCGATGCCTTTGGCCGGGATTTGGGAATCGGGATTCGCAAAAGCAAAGGCATCGCCCGCGAGCGAGCTCCTGCAAAAGAAGCGGCGGGTCAGGCCACGAACTGCAGCCGCGCCAGCTCCGCATACAACCCGCCCTCGGCCAGCAGACTCTCGTGCGTGCCCTGCGCCACGATGCGGCCGCCGTCGAGCACGACGATGCGGTCGGCGCGCTGCACGGTGGCGAGGCGGTGGGCGATGACGAGGGTGGTGCGGCCTTTTTCGAGCCGTTCGAGCGCCTGCTGGATCGCGGCTTCGGATTGCGCGTCGAGCGACGAGGTGGCTTCGTCCAGCAGCAGCAGCGGCGCGTCGCGCAGGATCGCGCGGGCGATCGCGATGCGCTGGCGCTGGCCGCCGGACAGGCGCACGCCGCGTTCGCCCATCTCGGCGGCGTAGCCGTCGCCCAGCGCGCTGATGAAGTCGTGCGCCTCGGCGGCGCGCGCCGCGTCGCGTACTTCCTCGTCGCTGGCGCCTTCGCGGCCGAAGCGGATGTTGTCGGCGGCGCTGCCGCTGAAGATCACGGTTTCCTGCGGCACCAGCGCGATCGCGCCGCGCAGTTCGGCGAGAGCCAGCGCGCGCAGGTCCACGCCATCGATGCTGATGCGACCGGACTGCGGATCGTAGAAGCGCAGCAGCAGCGAGAACACCGTGCTCTTGCCCGCACCGGACGGGCCGACCAGGGCTACGGTTTCGCCGGGGCGGATGTCGAGCGTGAAGTCATGCAGCGCAGCGGTGTCCGGGCGCGTGGGGTAGTGGAAGCTCACATGTTCGAATCGCAGCGCGCCGCTGACCGGCCGGGGCAGCGCACAGCGGCTGCGCCGGCTCGACGATTTCGGGGCGCTCGTCGAGCAGTTCGCTGAGGCGCTCCATCGCACCGGCCGCACGCAGCACGTCGCCCCATACTTCGGACAGGCCGGCCACCGAGCCGGCGGCGAACACCGCGTACAGCACGAACTGGCCCAGTACGCCGACCTCGAGGGTGCCGGCCAGCACGTGGCGCGCGCCGACCCACAGCACCAGGGTGATCGCGCCGAACACCAGCACGATCACGGCCATGGTCAGCAGCGAGCGCATGCCGATGCGCCGGCGCGCGGTGGCCAGCGCACGCAGGATCGCGTTGCTGTAGCGGGTGCTTTCGATGTCCTCGCGCGCATACGCCTTCACCGCAGTGGAGGCGTTGAGCGTTTCGTTGGCGATCGCGGCGGCGTCGGCGAGGCGGTCCTGGCTGGCGCGCGAGAGCTTCTGCACGCGGCGGCCGAAGACGAGGATCGGCAGCATCACCGCGGGGATCACCAGCGCGGTGAGTCCGGCCAGCGACGGTGCGGTCCACACCATCGCCACCGCGGCACCGATCAGCATCACCGCGCTGCGCAATGCCACCGACACGCCGGAACCGATCAATGCCTGCACCACTTCGGTGTCGGCACTCAGGCGCGAAAGCAGTTCGCCGACGCGGCTGCGTTCGAAGAAGCCGACGTCGAGCCGGATGACCTGCGCGTAAAGCGTATTGCGCAGCGATGCCAGTGCGCGTTCGCCAAGCAAGGTGATGCAGAAGTACCGCGCCGCGGTGGCGACGGCGAGTACCAGCGCCACGCCGAACAGCACAATGAAGGTTTCGTTGATCACCGCCTGGCTGGAATGGCCGAAACCCTGGTCGATGATGTGGCGGAACGCCAGCGGCAACGCCAGCGAGGCGCCGGAGGACAAGCCGAGGAAGACCAGCCAGCCGATCGCCAGCGCCCGATGCGGCTTGAGGAAAGGCCACAGTCCGCGCAGCGCGCCGATGCGACGGGAGGAGTGGGGCGTTTCGGTGGTGATCATGGGATCTCGCAAAGGGTCGGCATCGACCCCTTGAGTTGGGGTGGTTGGCGGTTTGATTCAATGCGCGCGCGAGGGGCTGCTGTACGCATGCGCCAGCCGTGGTGTGTTGTCCGCCGCCTCAGACCGCCGCTTGCGCCTCGCAACCCCAGCCGTCGTTGCGCCCGCCGAATTCTCCGGCGGCTTCGCCGAGCAGGCGCTCGAAGCCGGAGATGTTCCCGTGACTGGCTTCCATGAACGGGTGCGCCAGCACCTGCCAGGGAAGTTCGTCGTGTGCTTCGTAGGACGAGAACGACACCTTCTGGTCGTCGCGCAACAGGTGCACGGCAAATTTCAGGGCGGCGTCTTCCGAGGGAAAGATCACCGCGAAATCGACTTCGCGAGGAATCGACAGATCGTCGCCGGCCTCGGCCATTTGCCAGAGCACGTCGCCGTTTTCGTCGTTGGGGAAAAGCTGGGGGTCACGGTTCATGGGTGGCGCCTGCCGGGGTGGGATGGATGGACTGACGGGCATCAGTCGATGCGCCGCGCGATGGCCTCGCCCCGCGTGAGGTCGGCGATGCGGCTGACCGCTTCGTCGACGCGCGTGAGCGGTAGCGTGAGTTGCAGGTCGGCACCCTGGCTGGTGAAGTTTTCGCCGGCGATGCTGGCGTCCAGTTCGTGCAGCCGCGCCTTGAGCAGGGCCAGGTCGGCAAAGCTGCACGACAGCGCGAGCGTGGCCATCGGAATGATCGGCACGCGTTCGGCGCGACGCAGGCACTCGGCCGCGGTGCCGCCGTAGGCACGCACCAGACCGCCGGCGCCGAGCTTGATGCCGCCGTACCAGCGCGTCACCAGTACCGCCACGCGATCCATGTCCTGGCCTTCGATCGCCTGCAGGATCGGCCGGCCGGCGGTGCCGCCGGGTTCGCCGTCGTCGTTGAAGCGGTAATCCTGGCCGATGCGGTAGGCCCAGCAGTTGTGCGTGGCGGCGGGATCACTCGCGTCCTGCACGAACGCCAGCGCCTGACCGGGCGACTCGACCGGCGCGGCCAGTGCCAGGAAACGGCTCTTCTTGATGTCTTCCTGGTGACGGCTCGGTTGGGTCAGCGTGAACGGCATTCCACTCATGGCTTGCGCAGTTTCGCGCGAAGCTCCGGCGGGAGATCCCATTGCGGATACGCGTGCCGGAACGCGGCCAGCCGCTGCCGCGCCTCGTCGTCGTGGCCTTGCGCGAACAGCTGGCCGATCTTGTCCAGTTCCTGCGCTGGCGTGTCGTCGGCATCCGGTGCGGCGGTGTCGGCGGCGGGTGCCGGGGCGGCTGCCATCGCCGCCGGCATGCCGGCGGCGGTCGGTGCCGTTTCAGCGAGTGCCGGCCTGGCGGCTTTCGCCGCCGAATCGCTGGCGGATTCCTCCGGTGCCGGCGGCGGCGCGGCTGACGCCAGCCTACCGGCGGCGTAGTTCTCGCTGGATACGCGTTGCGCACTCGTGTCGGCAATGGCCTTGCGTGCGGCGCTCGCCGCGGTCGTCTGCGCTGGCGGTGCAGCGGCCGGGCGCGGCAGCGACGGCCTGAGGGGTTCTTGCGGTGGCAGTGCCGGCTGGCTCGTCGTCATCTCCGCGCTGTGCTTTGCAAGCTGTGGCGTGGGCGCGGCGGCGCTGACTTGCGCCGGTGCGACGCTGCCGGTCGGTGGCGGTGCTGCTGGCGGCAGGTCGCGCATGCGCCAGCCGAGCCCGACAGCGAGTATCAGTGCGGCGGCACTGCCCAGCGCCACGGGCCAACGGTGCCGTTTCCTGCCGCTGGTGGCGTGCATTGGCAGCGCCGGCGTGGAGGCGATCGGCTTCTTCGGATGCACCCAGTCGCCGGGTTCCCGCGGAGCCCTCCGGCGCTCGCGCAAGACGGCGGGGCCATTCTCGCGAGGCGCCAATGCCTGCGCTGCAGCGTGCAGCACGGCCGCGTCCAGCGCCGGGCCGGGCTCGTCCTGCGGCAACTGGCGGTACAGCGCCGCCAGCTCGGTTTCTCCGGGCAGTTTTTCGTCCGGCACGGTTGAATCCTGCGGTGGTATCGGCGTGGTCATTCGGGCAGCACTTCACGTAAACGGTTCATGGCATAGCGCAGGCGCGATTTCACGGTCTCGCGGCCGACGCCGGTCACCACGGCAATTTCCTCCAGACTCAGTTCCTGTTCCAGCCGCAGCAACACGACGGTGCGCTGTTCGTCCGGCAATCGTTCGATCGCGCGCTGCAGGCCGCGGCGGCGCTCGAACACGGACAGGGCGTGATCAGGCTGTTCCTGCTCTGGCGTGGCCACGTTGGCGAGCGCGGCTTCGGCCTCGGCGCCGTCGGCCATCGGTCGTTGCCGGCGGGCACTGTCGATCATCAGGTTGTGCGCGATCTGCAGCAGCCATGTGCTGAACTTCGCCTGCGGCTGGTAGCTCGCCCGCGCACCGATCACCCGACTCCAGGTTTCCTGGAACAGCTCATCGGTACGGTGCGGGTCGCGCACGCTGCGCAGCAGGAAGCGGTACAGCATGCCGCGATGGTGCGCATACAGCACTTCGAACGCGGCCAGGTCGCCGCGGGCGTAGGCCAGCATCAGCATCGCATCGGGATCGACAGCAGCATCCATGGGGTGCGGGCGTAAGCCAAATCGTCCGGGAGCGGATAGGTTGAAGGCTGGACGCGAAAAGCGCCAGCCCCTCCCGGCGTGGAAAGGACCGGACGGGCGGACTCTTGCCAGGTCCGGCCCCGCTGCGCGGTGATGGCTGGGGAAGGACACCGGGGTGCGCGTGTCCATAACCATCCACGCAGCGGGGTCGGAAACCTCAGCGTGCCGCCGTATCGTCGGCGTTTACATGGCTCGGCGTGGACAGCCCGCCGGCCAGCTTCACCAGTTGCACGAAGCCGGCACGGTAGCCATCGGCGTCGGTGCCGCGTGCGCCGCCGGCGAGCTGGGCGATCTGTGTGTAGCCGTAACCATCCAGGTATTTGCCGCCGCGAAGAGCGTCCGCGAAGGCGGCCACGGCGGCGGCATAACGCAGGCGTTCGCTGGCCTTTGCTGCGGCCTGGACTGGGATGGGCCGTTCGATCAGCCGGCTGTCCGATTGCCCGGGCAGCTTGTAGCGCAGGCGCAGGAAGGCCAGTTCGTTGCCTGCTTTGGCGGAGGCGGCCTTGTCGGCGTAGCGCAGCGGATCGATGCGTGCGGCAGCCGAACCCTTCGGGGTGATCTCGTAGATCGCGGTGACGTTGGCGCCCGCGCCGATCTCGCCGGCATCGACCTTGTCGTTGTTGAAATCCTCGCGCTTGAGCATGCGCTTCTCGTAGCCGATCAGGCGGTATTCCTGCACCTGCGACGGATTGAACTCGACCTGGATTTTCACGTCCTGCGCGATCGTCAGCAGCGTGGCGGACATCTCGTCGACCAGCACGCGGCGACCTTCCTGCAGGCTGTCGATGTAGTGATGGCTGCCGTTGCCGACGTCAGCCAGCATCACCGCCATCGCGTCGTTGTAGTTGCCTTCGCCGAAGCCCAGCGTGGTCAGCGCCACGCCGCTCTTGCGGTGATCCTCGATGATGGTTTTCAGCGCTTCCTGATTGACCGTACCCACGTTGAAATCGCCGTCGGTAGCCAGGATCACCCGGTTCACGCCGCCCTTGATGAAGCCCTGTTCGGCCTGCGCATAGGCCAGCTCGATGCCGGCGCCGCCATTGGTGGAGCCATCTGCCGACAGGTTGTCGATCGCGGCATTGATGGTGGCGTGCCGGTCGCCCGCGGTGGAGGGCAAGGCGACGCCGGCGTAGCCGGCATAAGTGACGATGGCTACGCGATCCTGCTTGCGCAGCTCGCGCACCAGCTGTTTCAGCGAGGCCTGCAGCAGCGGCAGCTTGTCCGACTCTCTCATCGAGCCGGAGGTGTCGACCAGGAACACCAGGTTGGATGCCGGGATCTCCGTGGCCGGCACGCGATAGCCCTGGATGCCGACCAGCAGCAGTTGGCGCTGTGCGTTCCACGGTGCCGGCGCCAGTTCGGTGGTGACGCTGAAAGGCTGCTCGCGGTCGGCTGGCGGCGTGTAGCCGTAGTCGAAATAGTTGATGAACTCCTCCGCGCGCACGGCATCGGCCGGCGGCAGCTGGCCCGCGCTCAATCATGCGCCGCACGTTGGTGTACGAGCCGGTGTCGACGTCGATGCTGAAGGTGGACACCGGCTGCTCCCCGACCAGTTGCACCGGGTTGGTGTCGCGATGGGTGTAGTTCTCGGTGTCGACGTCACCCGGCGTCGGCTGGATTGGCTGCATCACCATCGGCATCGGACGATAGCCGGCGGTCACCGTGCCCTTGCTCATTGCCGAGATCGGCATGGGAGGCGGCGACTGTCTGGATGGTTCCGGCGGCGCAGGCGGGCTCGCCGGCATCGGCGCGGCCACTTCGTTCAGAGCCGTGTCGGCTGCGATCGTCGTGGGCGGGACAGAGGTCTCCGGTGCCGACGCGGCGGTCGGAGTCGTGTCGGTCGTGGTCGGTGCGTCCGCGACGGTTTTCGGTACGCTGCAACCAGCCAGTATCACCAGCAAGGCCAGCAGCAGGCTGCGCAACAGGGCTTTCACGTGCATGGGGCGGTTCTCCTCCTGGGTGTGGAAGATGAAACGCGGACAAACCGGGAACGGGGTTAATTGCCAACGTCGCGACGCGGTAGCATGGCGTCCTTCGACAGGACCTGACGGAACGACATGATCAACAACGACGTACTGCGCGCGATTCGCTACATGCTGGATCTCAGCGACGGCAAGGTGGTGGACTTCATCCACCTGGCAGACGCGAGCGCAGCGGTCGGAAAGGAAGACGTGCAGGCATACCTGAAGAAGGACGACGAACCTGGCTACGTCGAGTGCAGCAACAAAGTGCTGGCACTGTTCCTCGACGGGCTGGTATTCCACCGCCGTGGCAAGGACGAAAGCAGGCCGCCACGACCGCCGGAAAAGCGCGTCACCAACAACGTGGTGCTGAAGAAACTGCGCGTGGCATTCGAGCTGAAGGACGTGGACATGCACCAGATCCTCGAAGCCGCCGGTTTCCCGGTTTCGAAACCGGAACTCAGCGCGCTGTTCCGCCAGCCCGACCACAAGAACTTCAAGCTGTGCGGCGACCAGTTGCTGCGCAACTTCCTGAAGGGGCTGACGATGCGCGTGCGCGGTTGAACGAGCGGGTTGGCCGATAACGCCGGTGCCCCTGCGAGCGCACCCGGTACGCGATGCCTTCCGTCACGAAGAGCCACCGCGCACGAGGTGCGCCGCAGGTAAACGGCGGTCAGGCGGCGACCGCTTCCTTCTTGTCTTCCGTGACCGTCAACGGACTGCGGATCAGGTGGTCGAACGCGCTCAGTGCGGCGCTGGAGCCGGCGCCCATCGCGATCACGATCTGCTTGTACGGCACCGTGGTGGCGTCGCCGGCGGCGAACACACCGGGTAGCGAGGTCTGGCCGCGTGCGTCGATGACGATCTCGCCGCGCGGCGACAGTTCCAGCGTGCCCTTCAGCCATTCGGTGTTCGGCAACAGGCCGATCTGCACGAAAATGCCTTCCAGTTCGACCGTGTGCATCTCGCCATCGACGCGATCCTTGTAGACCAGGGCGCTGACTTTCTGGCCGTCGCCCAGCACTTCGGTGCTCTGCGCGCTGACGATGACGTCGACGTTGGGCAGGCTGCGCAGCTTGCGCTGCAGGACTTCGTCGGCACGCAGCTTGCCGTCGAATTCGACCAGGGTGACGTGACTGACGATGCCGGCCAGATCGATCGCCGCCTCGACGCCGGAGTTGCCGCCGCCGATCACCGCCACGCGCTTGCCCTTGAACAGCGGGCCGTCGCAGTGCGGGCAATAGGCCACGCCCTTGTTGCGGTATTCGTCTTCGCCGGGCACGCCCATCTGCCGCCAGCGGGCGCCGGTGGAGAGGATCACCGTCTTCGATTTCAAGGTGGCGCCGTTGGCCAGCTGCACTTCGATCAGGCCGCCAGTGGCCTCACTTGCCGGCACGAGCTTCTCGGCGCGCTGCAGGTTCATGATGTCCACGTCATGGCTCCGGACGTGCTGCTCCAGTGCCGCGCCGAGCTTCGGGCCTTCGGTATATTCCACCGACGCGAAGTTTTCGATGGCCATCGTATCCAGCACCTGCCCGCCGAAACGCTCGGCTGCCACGCCGGTGCGGATACCCTTGCGCGCGGCGTAGATCGCTGCCGCCGCACCGGCCGGACCGCCGCCGACCACGAGCACGTCGAACGCGTCCCTGGTCCCGATCTTTTCCGCTTCGCGGGCACTGGCACCGGTGTCGAGTTTCGCCAGGATCTGCTCCAGGCTCATGCGGCCCTGGTCGAAGATCTCGCCGTTGAGAAACACGGTCGGCACCGACATCACCTGGCGCGCATCGACTTCGTCCTGGTACAGCGCGCCGTCGATGGCGACGTGCTTGATCTTCGGATTCAGCACGCTCATCAGGTTCAGTGCCTGCACCACGTCGGGGCAGTTCTGGCAGGACAGCGAGAAATAGGTTTCGAAGCGGTAATCGCCGTCGAGATCCTGTACCTGCTCGATCACGTCGGCCGCGGTCTTGGACGGATGTCCGCCGACCTGCAGCAGGGCGAGCACGAGCGAGGTGAATTCATGGCCCATCGGGATGCCGGCGAAACGCACGCCGATGTCGCTGCCGACGCGATTGATCGCAAACGAGGGTTTGCGCTCGTTGTCGTCGCGGCGCACCAGGCTGATCTGGTCGGACAGCGAGGTGATTTCCTCGAGCAGTTCGTTCAGTTCGGCGGATTTGGCACTGTCGTCCAGGGACGCAACGATCTCGATCGGCTGCGTGACCTTTTCGAGATAGGCCTTCAACTGGGTCTTGAGGTTGGCATCCAACATGGCGGGCTCCGTCTGGGTTTCTTCGGGGTAAGCGTGGCGAGCACCCGGGCGGACCCGGGCGTCGCTTCAAGCTTTCATTCTTCTGGAAATCGGACCCGGAAGAACTCCGGGTCCGTGGCGCATGGCGCCGGATGAATCAGATCTTGCCGACCAGGTCCAGCGAGGGGGCCAGGGTCTTCTCGCCTTCCTTCCACTTGGCCGGGCAGACTTCGCCCGGATGGGTGGCGACATACTGCGCTGCCTTCACCTTGCGCAGCAGCTCCTTGGCGTCGCGGCCGATGCCGCCGGCAGTGATCTCGACGATCTGGATCTTGCCCGCCGGATCGATCACGAAGGTGCCGCGATCGGCGATGCCGGCGTCTTCAATCAGCACCTCGAAGTTCTTCGAGATCTGATGGGTCGGGTCGCCAACCATCGTGTAGTTGATCTTCTTCACCGCATCGGACGTGTCGTGCCAGGCCTTGTGCGCGAAGTGGGTGTCGGTGGAGACCGAGTAGATCTCGACGCCCAGTTTCTGGAATTCGGCGTAGTTGTCGGCCAGGTCCTCCAGCTCGGTCGGGCAGACGAAGGTGAAGTCGGCCGGGTAGAAGAACACCACCGACCACTTGCCCTTCAGGTCGGCGTCGGTGACTTCGATGAACTTGCCGGCCTTGAGGGCCTGGGCCTTGAACGGTTTCACTTCGGTATTGATCAGGGACATCGTGGTTTTCCCGTTGGTGGTTGGAGGATGGACCAATCATAGATCGTGCGGTTCAATCAATCTAATTGATTGTTGCCATGAAGACGATTGGCAGTGGCTATCGATATGGGTGCCTCGCGCGGAAGCTTCAAGTTCGCGCTGGCTCGCTGGCAACCGGTTTTACGGCGCGGCTTCGAGGCGGTCGCGCAGCTGATGGTCTACCACCGTGGCGGTGATGATGTCGCTACCCACGTTTACCGTGGTGCGCATCATGTCCAGGATGCGATCGACGCCAATGATGATGCCGATGCCTTCGGGCGGGATGCCGAACGTGGCCAGCAGGCCGGCGATCATCGGCAGCGAGCCGCCCGGAATGCCGGCCACCGCCACCGCACTGAGCACCGACAGCAGCATCAGGATGGCCTGGTGGCTCAGGGTGAGCTCAACGCCGAACGCCTGCGCCACGAAAAGCACCACGCAGCCTTCGAACAGGGCGGTGCCGCTCATGTTCATGGTCGCGCCCAGCGGCAGCACGAAGCCCGCAGTACTGGGATTGAGTTTCAGATCGTCATGCGCCACCGCCAGCGAGGCGGGCAGGCAGGCGTTGCTGGAACTGGTCGAGAACGCGGTGATCAGCAGCGGCCGGATCTGCCGGAAATAGGGCAGCGGCGAACGGCCGGCAAGGAAGCGCAGCCACAGCGACATGGTGCCGAACAGGTGCAGGGCCAGCGCCACGGTACAGCCGACCACGAACACCGACAGCGCCAGCAGCACGTCCACGCCAACCTTGACGATCACGCTGTAGATCATCGCCGGTACCGCGTATGGCGCCAGTTGCAGGGCGAAACCCACGATCTTCGTCATCAGGTCGGTGATCGTGTCCAACGCCATCTGCACCCGCTTGCGTTCCTTCTCGCGCAGCTGGGTGGCAGCGGCACCGACCAGGATCGCGAACAGGATCAGCGGCAGCACGTCGCCCAGCGCGTCGCGGCTGGGGCCGGCCACGGCGCCGACGAGGTTGCGCGGCATGAACATCTCCACCAGCGTGCCGAAGCTCATGCCGGGCTGGGCCGCCTTCTTGTCGATCGACTGCTGTGCGCTGCTGCCGTATTCCTGCATCAGCTGGGTGCGCGCCTGTTCGTCCAGGTGGTGGCCCGGCTGCACGATGTTCATCATCGCCAGACCGATCGCCACGGCGATGCCCATGTTGAGGAAGAACAGCAGGAAGGTCCGCCCGGCCAAGGGACCGAGTCGTTCGAGTCGACCGAGCTGGGCTACGCCGGAGGCCAGCGAGCTGAACACCAGCGGGATCACCACGAAGAACAGCATGCGCAGGAAGATCTGTCCGAACGGGTCGAAGACGGCGCCGGAGATCTTCTGCATCAGCACCAGGGTAGGCGGGTGCAGTTGGCCGATGCCCAGCGTGGCCACGGCGGCGACCACGCCGATCACCAGGCCCCAGAGGATGCGTTTTGCGAGAGGAGTCGATGTGCTCATTCGCATGAATGTACGGGGCCGCGGCGGATTCGTCACGCATGAACCTTGCTCCGTGTCGCCAGGCGCCGGCACGCAGGATTGAAGTTCCGTCCCGACACGGCGTCGCGGTGGGCTAAAATGGCTGCTTTGACGGAGGCGACATGACACAGCCAGCATCCCCCGGCGCACGTTTTCGGGCCGCACTCGAAGCCGAGCAGCCATTGCAGATCATGGGTGCGATCACCGCTTATGCCGGCCTGATGGCCAAACGCACGGGCTACAAGGCGCTGTACCTGTCCGGCGGTGGCGTGGCCGCCAATTCGCTGGGCATGCCGGACCTGGGCATCAGCACGATGGAGGACGTGCTCACCGACGCGCGCCGCATCGTCGACGCCACCGGGCTGCCGCTGCTGGTCGACATCGACACCGGCTGGGGCGGGGCATTCAACATCGCGCGCACGATCCGTTCGTTCGAGCGCATCGGCGTGGCCGCGGTGCACATGGAGGACCAGGTCGGCCAGAAACGCTGCGGCCATCGCCCGGGCAAGGAAGTGGTGCCGAAGGGCGAGATGGTCGATCGCGTGAAGGCGGCGGTCGATGCGCGCACCGACATGGGCTTCGTGATCATGGCGCGCACCGATGCCGCCGCCGTGGAAGGCATCGACGCGGCGATCGAGCGCGCGGTCGCCTATGTCGAGGCCGGCGCCGACATGATCTTCCCCGAGGCGATGAAGACGCTGGATGACTACCGCAAGTTCAAGGCTGCGGTGAAGGTGCCGATTCTCGCCAACCTCACCGAGTTTGGCTCCACTCCGTTCTTCACCACGGATGAGTTGCGCGAAGCCGGCGTGGACATCGCGCTGTACTGCTGTGGCGCCTATCGCGCGATGAACAAGGCCGCGCTGAACTTCTACGAGACCGTGCGCCGCGAAGGCACGCAAAAGAACATCGTCGACACCCTGCAGACGCGCGAGGAGCTGTACGACTTCCTCGGCTACCACGCCTACGAGGACAAGCTCGACACGCTGTTCTCGAAGCAAAGCTGACCGTCCACCTTGTCCCGCGGAATCCGTCTGCCGGTTTCCGCCGAAACGAACAATCCTGCACCCTGGAGGTTTTCGATGAGCGAGCAAGTCCTACCCAAGGCCAAGAAATCCGTCGCCCTGTCCGGCGTGGCCGCGGGCAACACCGCGCTGTGCACGGTCGGCCGCAGCGGCAACGACCTGCATTACCGCGGTTATGACATCCACGACCTGGCCGCCAAGGGCTGCTTCGAGGAGGTGGCCTACCTGCTGGTGCATGGCGTGTTGCCGAACTGGACCGAGCTGAACAACTACCGCTCGCGGCTGAAGCGCCTGCGCGGCCTGCCGGCACCAGTCAAGGCCGCGATGGAACTGCTGCCCGCCGCCACCCATCCGATGGACGTGCTGCGCACCGGCTGCTCGGTGCTCGGTACCGTGCTGCCGGAGAAGGACGACCACAACCTCACCGGTGCGCGTGACATCGCCGACCGCCTGATGGCCAGCTTCGGCTCGATGCTGCTGTACTGGTACCACTTCAGCCACAATGGCAAGCGCATCGAGACCGAGACCGATGACGACTCGATCGCCGCGCACTTCCTGCACCTGCTGCACGGCAAAAAGCCGAGCGACCTGCACGCCCAGGCGCTGGACAAGTCGCTGGTGCTGTACGCCGAGCATGAGTTCAACGCCTCGACCTTCGCCGCCCGCGTCATCGCCGGCACCGGTTCGGACATCTACTCGGCGATCACCGGCGCGATAGGCGCGCTGCGCGGCCCGAAGCACGGCGGCGCCAATGAGGTGGCGATGGAGATCATCGCGCGCTATCGCAGCGCTGGCGACGCCGAGGCCGACATCCGTGCCCGCGTCGAGCGCAAGGAAATCATCATCGGCTTCGGCCATCCGGTCTACACGGTGTCCGATCCGCGCAACGAGATCATCAAGGAAGTCTCGCGCAAGCTGTGCAGCGACGGCGGCAACCCGACCCTGTTCGACGTCTCCGAGCGGATCGAGAAGGTGATGGGCGAGGTCAAGAAGATGTTCCCCAACCTCGACTGGTTCTCGGCCAGCGCGTACCACATGATGGGCGTGCCCACCGCGATGTTCACGCCGCTGTTCGTGATCGCGCGCACCTCCGGCTGGAGCGCGCACGTGATCGAGCAGCGCGAGGACGGCAAGATCATCCGCCCCAGCGCGAACTACACCGGCCCGGAAGATCAGGCCTATGTGCCGATCGACAAGCGTTGAGTACACGTTTCCGCTAACGAAAGGAGCCGCAAGGCTCCTTTTTTGTGCACCTATGATGGCGATTGCTTGAGCGGGGGCGGTTGGCTGATTCGTGCTGATCGCGCTGTATCAGTGTTGTTACATGACATCAGCCAGGGGTCGTCACGGCGGTACACCCGCGATAAATGCGGTTGCAATGCGGGTTGCATGCCCGATGGCGATCGGGCGTGTCGCAGACATGAAACAGTGACTCGCTGCGGCTGATCGGTCGTGCAGCGCGTGCGTAGACACGCGGGCCCGGATGGCTCGGATATTGCCCGGCCTTGTTTGCTGCAAGCCAAGCAAAAAAGCAGGGGGTCACCGCACCGTTTGGGAGAACACCTATGCGAAAGACTCTATTAATTAATGACAGCGATATGCATCGGCCTGGGGCTGACGCTTCCGTCCAGGCCAACCTCAACATTGGTCCGTGACTGAAGCCTCGCACGGTGGAGCGCCAGGCGCTCCACCGTGCTTCCCGAGTGGAGCATCCCGGGTGTCGGCGCAGTCGGCATCCGCGGATGCCCCGTCGCACGCGGTCGTCATGGAGCCAGCACCATGCGCACAGTCAATTTCATGTCATGGCCTGCGATGTTGCTGCTCGGCATGGTGACGTGTATTGCCGCGGCGACGCAGCCGTCGGCCCAGCCTCCGGCAACCACCGCGGCTACGCCTTCGGCAAAACCTGCCGGGCTCGGCGGGTGGGGCCGCAGCGCGGACAGCAAGACCCTGGCGATGGCCAGCGGTGGCAATGAAGTCAGCCAGACCATCATCCTGAACGGCACCGTGGCGAACAACACGGTCGATCATGTGATGACCGGATCGAACATGATCGGCAACGATGCCTTCAACGGCGCCGCCGGCGTGCCGATGGTGGTCCAGAACACCGGCAACGGCGTGCTGATCCAGAACGCCACCATCATCAACGTGCAGTTCACGCCATGAACAACCGGCTCCTTCTTGCGTGGCTGACCGCGATCTTCGCCTTTGGGCCGTTTTCCCCGATGCGGCTGATGGCGGCATCGGTGCCGTTGCCCGGCGTGGCAGGGCGGCAGCTACCGCTTGCACATGACCAGCCTGAAGGAAATCCGCTACCGCAACACGATTCGCCAGAAATACGATTTCAGCTGTGGCTCGGCCGCCGTGGCGACCTTGCTCACCTATCAGTACGGCTACCCGGTGGACGAGCGCGAAGCGTTCGCGCAGATGTACCTGCATGGCAACCAGCCGAAGATCAACCGGGAAGGCTTCTCATTGCTCGACATCAAGCGATTCCTGAGTGCCAATGGTTTCGAAGCCGATGGCTTCCAGGTTTCACTGGACAAACTTCGCGACGAAAACCTGCCGGCCATCGTGCTGATCGACGAGCGGGGCTATCACCATTTCGTGGTGATCAAGGGCATCCGTGCGGGCCGTGTCCTGGTGGGCGATCCTGCCCGCGGCACGCGTTCGATTCCACGCGGGCAGTTCGAGGCGACCTGGAAGAATGGCCTGGTTTTCGTGATCCACAATCGCCGCACCCTCGCGGTATTCAACAGCAGCGACGACTGGCGCGCTGCACCAATGGCACCCGTCCAGTCGGCCATCGACCGTACCGGGCTGGGCAACATGACGTTGCCCAAGCGCGGTCCGGGCGACATCTGAGCGCCGTCATGCATCACGCCCTCGCCGGATTCTCCTGTTTCCTCGCGCTGGTTGGACTGGCCGGTTTGCCGGCACATGCCCAAGAATCGCCGTCATCGGTGCATTGGCCGGCGGCGGCAGGTGACCGTCAACTGGACGCCATTCGAGGCGGGTTCGACATCGGCAGCGGACTGCTGGCGTCCTTCGGCATCGACCGCGCGGTTTACATCAACGGCAACCTGGTCTCCAGCACCAGCGTGCACATCCCGGACGTCGGTCGGATGACGCCCGACCTGGCCACGGCCCTGGCTGCCGCCACGGGCACGGTCTACGTGGTCCAGAATGGCGCGGGCAACAGCGTCGATATGTCTGCGATCGACCAGGTGACGGCTGCGACAGTGATTCAGAACAGCCTCGACAACCAGGACATCCGCAGCCTGACCATGATTAATGTGGGGGTGAACAGCCAAGTCGCCTTCCGCAGTTTGAGCCTGCAGCAAAGCCTGCAGGCTGGACTGATCGGATCGCTCGGGCACTGACCGGGACCATGACGAAACCAGGCCCGCGCCGCCGTAGGGCGCCATCCGGTCAGCGAGGAAACACGATGTCCCGCAAATCATGGCGAAGCAGATGTTCGACCGGTTGCGCGGGGTTGCTGCTGCTCGGCGGAGTGGCCAGCGCGCAGGATCCGCCGTCGCCCGAGGTGTTGCCGCCGACGAGCTCGGCCGAATTGTCGGCGGTGATCCGTCAGAGCGTGCGCGAGCAGGACGCGCGCATCGCGCGGCGATGCGCAGCCAGCTCGCCGCCCAGAACGCACAGATCGAGGCCATGAAACGCGAGCTTGCGTCGCAGCAGGCGGATTACCGTGCACTGCGGCGAGCGGTCGGACTCGACACGCTTGAGCAACAGCGGGCCGGCAACATCCGCGCAGGTGGTCCAGGCGCCACGGCGCTGCCGATGCCGGCTGGCGAAGTGCCCGCCGATGCCGTGCCAGCCGGACAGACGCAGGATCGCACGGTGGGGCAGGCGCCCGAGCGCGATGAGCGGCCGCCGGCCGTGGCTCCGATCTTCAACCAGCCGGGCGTGCTGACCCCGCGCGGCAAGCTGGTGATGGAGCCTTCCTATCAATTCGGTTACTCGTCGGCGGATCGAGTCGCCCTGATCGGCTACACGGTGATCCCGGCGATCCTGATCGGCCTGATCGACGCACGCCAGGTCAAGACGACCACGCAGACCGGCGCGGTTGCGCTGCGCTACGGCCTCAGTAACCGGCTGGAAATGGAGCTGCGGATTCCATATGTCTATGGCCACACCGACACGATCAGTCGCGAGATATTTACCGGCAGTGCCACCGACAAGTTGTTCACCTCCAGCGGCCACGGCATCGGCGACATCGAGGCCACGGCCCGTTACCAGTTCAACGATGGCGGGGCGGATCGGCCGTACTACGTGGGCTGGCTGCGTTTCAAGTCGCGGACCGGCCGGGATCCATTTGAAGTCACCACCGATTGCGTCAATCGCTGCGTGCAGAATGCAACGGGCACCGGACTGCCGCTGCAATTGCCGACCGGCTCGGGCTTCTATTCGCTGCAGCCGGGTCTCACCTGGTTGCATCCCTCCGACCCGGTGGTGTTCTTCGGCAACCTCAGCTACCTGCACAATTTCCCGCGCCACAACGTCAGCCGCACCGTGCTGCTGGGCGGCAAGGAACCGCTGGGTACAGTACGGGTGGGCGACATCGCCGACGTCAGCATCGGCATGGGCCTGGCGTTGAACGACAAGGCGTCGATCAGCATTGGCTATGACCAGAGTTTCGTCGGCATCACCAAACAGAACGGCCAGACAGTGCCCAGCTCGGCCAAGAGCGTGCTGGGCACCTTGCTGATCGGTGGATCCTATCGTTTCAGCGATCGGCGCAGCATGAACTTCACGCTCGGCGTGGGAGTGACGCGCGACACGCCCGATGCCACCGTGACGGTTCGGGTACCGATGATGTACTGACCGAGCGCCGCGCAGGTCGCCGGTTCGTCCCTGGCCTCAATTGGAGGTGCTTTCGCTCGGGCGTCGACGACGTTGCTGCATCCACCAGCCACCGCCGCAGATGCCGACCACGACCACTACATCCAGGCTGTATTTCGCCCAGCTGTTTACATCGAACCAGCCGCTCAGCAGGTGGTCGTGGGTGATCATGCGGCCGGCGGTGAAGGCGATCGCGGCGGCGCCGATGTACATGATGATCGGGAAGCGATCGATCAGCTTCAGGATCAGGGTAGAGCCCCAGACCACCAGTGGGACGCTGATCAGCAAGCCGAGTATGACCAGGCCGAGGTGTCCCTTGGAGGCCCCGGCGATCGCCAGCACGTTGTCCATGCCCATCAATGCATCGGCGGCGATGATCGTGCGCAGCGCGCTCCAGAAAGTGTTGCCGGCCTTGACGTGCGGGTCGTCACTGTTGTCGTGGCGCAGCAGATTCCAGGCGATCGGCAGCAGCAATATCCCGCCGGCGAGCATCAACCCGGGCAGCTTGAGCAGGTAGACAACCACGGCCGTAAGCGCGAACCGGACCGCGACGGCGCCGAACGTGCCCCAGAACACGGCCTTCTTCTGCAGGTCCTTGGGCAGCCGGCTGGCGGCCATGGCGATGACGATGGCGTTGTCGCCAGCGAGCACCAGGTCGAGCAGGATGATGGCCAGCAGGCCGGAGAAAAAATCGCTACCAGTAAATTCCATGCGGGTTTCCATGCGCGCCTGACAATGCAGCGGGCACGGACGCGCGCGGCCCGTGACCACCACAAAAGTCTTGTTCGCAACGTGGGCTGCCGAGGTGACCGGAGCGAAGCATCGCTCGTGTTGACGACCACCACACCGGGCTGGCGTACCTGCCGCGGGAACTACTCCCTTTTGGGGAACCGGGATTGTCGGGTGCGCCGTGGTTGCGGGTCAAGCAGCCTGATTTGCGCCAGTCAGCTAAAATGGCGATTTGCTTCTGCTGCTTTGCCGCGAGGTTCACCATGAGTGTGCACGACATTCGCTCCGCCGTTCGTCCCGACCCTGACCAGCCGCTGGTCGACATCGCCGATTACGTCGTCGACTACCGGATCGATTCTGAAGAGGCCTTCGACACCGCACGCTACATGCTGATGGATTCGCTCGGCACCGCGATGCTGGCGATGAAATTTCCCGAGTGCGTGAAGCACCTGGGTCCGTTGGTGCCGGGCGCCACGTTGCCGGGTGGTGCCCGCGTACCGGGAACCAGTCATGAACTGGATCCGGTGCAGGCGGCGTTCGCGATCGGCACCCAGATCCGCTGGCTGGATTTCAACGACACCTGGCTGGCGGCGGAGTGGGGCCATCCTTCGGACAATCTCGGCAGCATCCTGGCGGTCGGCGATTACCTCAGCCGCAAGGCGGAACGCGAAGGTGGCCAGCCGCTGACCGTCCGCGACATATTGGGTTATGCGATCAAGGCCCATGAAATTCAGGGTTGCTATGCGCTGCTGAACAGTTTCAATCGAGTCGGCCAGGATCATGTGATCCTGGTTCGGCTGGCGTCCACAGCAGTTGCCACCGCGATGCTCGGCGGCGACAAGGAGCAGATCATCACGGCGGTGTCGCACAGCTGGATCGACAACGGCACGCTGCGCACCTATCGCCACGCGCCGAACACGGGCCCGCGCAAGAGCTGGGCTGCCGGTGACGCCTGCCGGCGTGCGGTGACCCACGCGATCAATGCGGTTTATCGCGGGGTGGTTGGCTATCCGTCAGCTCTGAGCGCGAAGACCTGGGGCTTCTATGACGTGGCGTTCAAGGGCAAGCCGTTCGAGTTCGAGCGTCCGTTCGGCAGCTATGTGATGGAGAACGTGCTGTTCAAGATCAGCTATCCCGCCGAATTCCACGCACAGACCGCGGTGGAATGCGCGATGCAACTGCACGACGAGGTGGGCGGCAAGCTCGACCAGATCGAAAAGATCGTGATCGAAACGCAGGAAGCCGGCTGTCGCATCATCGACAAGACCGGCCCGCTGGCGAACTATGCCGACCGCGACCATTGCATCCAGTACATGGTGGCCGTGCCACTGATCTTTGGCCGTCTGGTGGCCAGCGACTACAACGACGATGTGGCTGCTGATCCGCGCATCGACGCGTTGCGCGACAAGATGACCGTGATCGAAAACCCACAGTTCACACGCGACTACTTCGATCCGGCCAAGCGCTATATCGGTAATTCAGTACAGGTGTTCTTCAAGGACGGCAGCAGTACCGGAAAGGTCTCGATCGATTATCCGATCGGTCATCGCAAGCGCCGTGCCGAAGGCATCCCGATCCTGCTGCAGAAGTTCGAAGCAGCCGTGCGCGACCATTTGCCAGCGCATCAGGTCAAGACAATCATGGCCGCGACAGCGGATCCATCCCGGCTGGATGCAATGCCGCTGCATCACTTTTTGGGCTTCTTCACATTGTAAAGACGGCGTGAGTGGATGATTAAGGCGGGAAACGGGGCGACCGGTGGTCGATGCAGCTGATCGGCCTCGCTCGTTTCAGCTTTTCGGGCAAAGGATGCAGCGACGTTGTGCCTCGGTTCCTTCGTCTTCCGTGATTGCACGTAGATCAACTTTCCTGAACGGAGCATCACCGGCATTTAGTTTCAAAGGTGTTAATGCGCTCCGGCCTTAACGATTTTGCTACACTCCCCGCCGCTTGCCGCAGATAACGCCAAGCAGGGGCTACAAGAGCTCTGAGTGACGTAGTTCAGTTCTGACACGCGACTTCCGGTTGGGGTTGAACGGACGCGAAAACCTAATAAAATGAGGAGACACCTGATGAAACGTAAGGGCTTGTATTTTCTGATTGCACTGGCCCTGGGCGGCGTAGGTGCCGTTCATGCGCAGGATACTGCTGCTCCTGCCGATGCTTCTGCCAGCTCGACCTATGATGGTCGCTGGTATATCGCGCCGACGGTGGGCGGTTATTACAACGATACCGATCGCAATACGAACAGCCGTCAGATCTATTACGGTCTGGGCGTCGGTCGTTTCATTTCGTCGAATGCGTCGATCGATTTGTTCGTCGACCGCACCAAGCGTGATCGCGATTCCCGCCTCGGTGGTGGCAATTGGTCGAACAACGCCGTCGGTGCGGCCGTGCGCTTCTATGCGGGCGACTGGAATGCATGGCGTCCGTACCTGCTGGCCGGCGTGATGGGCAGCTTCCACAGTGCCACGGGTACCAACAGCGGTTGGTCTCCGGCGGCTGAGCTGGGTGGCGGCATTTCCAAGACGATTGACGACAGCTCGGACTTGCGCCTCGAGGCAGGCTACCGTTACGACTGGGACAACAAGACCCAGCCTGAAATGGACGGTTACGGCGACTGGTTCCTGGGCTTCAGCATTGTCTCGCGCTTCGGCGCGCCGGCCGCAGCTGCGGCTCCGGTAGTGGCTGAAACGCCGCCGCCGGCTGATTGCTCGACCCTCGACAGCGACAGCGACGGCGTCAACGATTGCGACGACAAGTGCCCGGCCACGACCGCCGGCACAATCGTTGGTCCGGACGGTTGCGCACAGAAGGTCGTGATCGACCTGCGTGGCGTGAACTTCAAGTTCGATCGCCCGAAGAAGGGTGAGACCGACATCTCGAAGTCGCTGGCCGAGCCGAGCGCCGATTCGATCGCCGTGCTGAACCAGGCTGTCGATACCCTGCAGCGCTACCCGCAGGTGAAGGTGACGGTTGCCGGTTATACCGACTCGAAGGGCACCGACGAGTACAACCAGAGCCTGTCCGAGCGTCGCGCGTCGATCGTCTACAACTACCTGACCAGCCATGGCATCGATGCCAGCCGTCTGGAAGGCCCGATCGGCCACGGCGAGAGCAACCCGATCGGTGACAACGACACCGACGCCGGTCGCGCGCAGAACCGTCGTACGGAACTGCAGGTTCAGCAGTAATCGAACCGCGGTAACCCGCAATGAAAAAACCCGGCTTCGGCCGGGTTTTTTTTCACAGCCACCATCGCCGCAACGCGTCTTGTTGGCGTGCCCGGTTTCCGCCGATACGCTAATGCCATGCCTCGCCCACCTGCACGTTCCCTGCGTTCTGCAATGTCGAGCATGCAAGCGTCGCCTTCGCGGCATGGACTGGCGCGGGTGCTGTCCAAGCTGGGCGCCTGTTCACGTAGCCAGGCTGAGCAATGGGTGCGTGCCGGTCGGGTGAGTCTGGATGGACGGGTTGTCCGCGATCCATATCACCCGACCCAGATCGGTCGACAGCAGGTTGCCGTCGATGGCCAACCGGTGAAAGCTGCCGAGTGCGTCTACGTCGTTTTCAACAAGCCGCGGGGACTGGTGGTCAGCGCTGCCGACGAGCATGGTCGTGACACCGTCTACTCCGCACTGGCGGCTGCCGGTCTGCCGTGGTTGGGGCCGGTGGGGCGCCTGGACAAGGCCAGCGAAGGCTTGTTGCTGCTGAGCAACGACACCGCCTGGGCTGCCGGCATCACCGATCCAGTCACGCACCTGGACAAGACCTACCACGTGCAGGTGGCTGGCCAGCCGGATGCCGCGGCATTGGCCGCGATGCAGACTGGCGTCGATGATGATGGCGATCGGCTGAAGGCGCGCCGGGCGACCTTGTTGCGTATGGGCGAGAAGAACGCCTGGCTGGAAGTGGTGCTGGACGAAGGCCGCAACCGGCACATCCGGCGCCTGTTGGCTGTGCTGGGCTTCGACGTGCTGCGCCTGGTCCGGGTGGCGATCGGGCCGCTGGCCCTGGGTAAGTTGGCGAAAGGGCAATGGCGACGGTTGACGGCGGACGAAGTGCGTACGCTCGCGGCGCTTTCTTCAACCCGACCGTAAGGACCCGCCAAGCGGCGGGTCCCGCGTGGCAGCGTCAGGCTGGGATCACGCCGAGCTTGCGGCCCACCTTGGTGAACGCGGCAATCGCCCGGTCGAGATGCTCGCGGGTGTGCGCCGCGCTCATCTGCGTGCGGATGCGCGCCTGGCCCTGCGGTACCACCGGGTAGAAGAAGCCGGTGACGTAGATGCCTTCCTCCAGCAGGGCGGTGGCCATCGCCTGTGCCTTCGGTGCGTCGTAGATCATCACCGGCACGATCGGGTGCACGCCCGGCTTGATGTCGAAGCCGGCGGCGGTCATCTGCTCGCGGAAGTAGCGCGTGTTTTCCTTGAGCTTGTCGCGCAGGTCACCGGCGCTGGCCAGCATGTCGAATACCTTGATCGCGGCGGCGACCACGTGCGGCGGCAGCGAGTTGGAGAACAGGTACGGGCGCGAGCGCTGGCGCAGCAGCTCGATCACTTCCTTGCGGCCGGTGGTGAAACCGCCCAATGCGCCGCCGAGCGCCTTGCCCAGGGTGCCGGTGAAGATGTCGATCTTGTCCATCACGCCGTTGACTTCGGCCGAGCCGCGGCCGGTGTCGCCGAGGAAGCCGGTGCAGTGGCATTCGTCGATGTGCACCATCGCGTCGTATTTCGCGGCCAGTGCGGTGATCTGGTCGAGCTTGGCGATGAAGCCGTCCATCGAGAACGCGCCGTCGCTGCTGATCAGCTTGGTGCGTGCGCCGGCCGCGTCGGCCGCCTGCAGCTGCTTCTCCAGGTCGGCCATGTCGCTGTTGGCGTAGCGGAAGCGCTTGGCTTTGCACAGACGGATGCCATCGATGATCGAGGCGTGGTTCAGTGCGTCGGAGATCACCGCGTCTTCTTCGCCCAGCAGCGGTTCGAACAGGCCGCCGTTGGCGTCGAAGCAGGCGGCGTAGAGGATGGTGTCCTCGGTGCCGAAGAACGCGGCGATCTTCGCTTCCAGCTGTTTGTGCAGATCCTGCGTGCCGCAGATGAAACGCACGCTGGCCATGCCGAAGCCGTGCGTATCCAGCGCGTCCTTGGCGGCCTGGATCACTTCGGGGTGATCGGCCAGGCCCAGGTAGTTGTTGGCGCAGAAGTTCAGCACCTTGCGGCCGCCTTCCAGCTCGATCTCGGCGGACTGCGGCGAGATGATGATGCGCTCGGCCTTGAACAGGCCCTGTTCGCGGATGGCGTCGAGTTCGCTGGCGTAGCGCGCCTTGGCTGAGTAGCTCATGGGGAATTCCGGCGGTGGGCAAAGCGCCATTGTAGGACGCCAGCCGATCGTCGCGCATGCGGGTCGTGCTGCTCGACGATCATTGCAGACCGAAATCCGCGCGCGTGCTCTTGCCGTTGTCATTGATGCCCGAGGCGTCGAGCTTGGGCGGCTTGATCGCGATCCGCTTGTCGTCCAGCTTGCCGTGCAGCCAGTCCTGCACGGCGGCGGCGCGGCGCTCGGCCAGCGCGCGCATCGCGGCGGCGTCCGTGTCCACGTGGGTTTCCAGCAGGCTGCGCATTTCGTCCGGCTCCAGCGACTTGCCGAGGCCGAGGACGTTCTTCGGTTTCTCGAAGTCGGCATGGCGGTAGGCGCGCCGCAGATAGCGCTCGTATTCGTCGGGCGTCACCGTCACCTCGGCCAGCGCCGTCGCCGAGGCGTCTGCGGCGGCCTTGTCGCCCGACTCCTTGGCGAGCTTTTCGCGGCGAACCAGGTCGTCCACGGTCACCTTGCGCAAGCCGGCTTCGTCCCGCGACGGGTCCGCCCGGCCGCTGATGTCCAGGGTGAGAGCGGGCTTGCGGCCGAGCATCTGCACGATCTGGCCGAGGCGATCCTTGGCGGGCCCACCCAGCACGGCCGAACCCGGTGCGAACTCGACGTAGCCGAGGTCCTCGTGGCTGCCGCCGAACGCCGAGGCGAGCAGGCGGAACGGTGCGGTGGCGGCCTTGGCGATGAGGTTGCCGAACGCGCGCATGATCATGCTGCCGAGGCTGAACTGAGGATCGTCCAGCGAGCCGGACACCGGCACGTTCACGTCGATATTGCCCTCGGCATCCTTCAGCAAGGCCACCGCCAGCTTTACCGGCAGGTGCGATACGCCGGGACTATTCATGCGCTCGCCGAAGGTCAGCTGGGTGATGAAGATGTGGTTGTCGGCGGTGAGCTTGCCCTGGTCCAGCAGGTAGTGCACGTCGGCCGTCAGGCGGCCCTTGGTGATGGGGTAGCCGGTGTACTTGCCGGAGTAGGCGCTGAGCCGGGTCAGCTCGACGTCGGTCGCCTTGCCCTTGATGTCGAGGAAGGCCACCGGCACCAGCGGGTTGATGTTGCCGCTGATGTCCACCGGCGAGGCATCGTCCAGCTTTGCCTGCGCCACCAGTTCCGCCGGCGGTTCGCCGGCGGTGGTGCCGAACGCGCCGATCCTGCCGGTGAGGCTGGTGAGGTTGGCGGTGTAGTTGGGCTTGATGAAGTTGTCGGTGTAATTGAGCTGGCCATTGGCCAGGGTGACTTCGCCGATATGGATGTCCGCTGGCGGGCGTCGTGGATGCGCTGGACACCGGCTGCGGCGCCGCCGGTGCGTTGTTCGCGGCGCGGGTCACCGATACCGGCGCCTGCTCGCCAGTGGAGATCACGTCGGACAGGTTCAGGCGCCCGTTGCTGTTGACAATGACTCGCGCGTAGAACGCATCCAGCACCAGCCCGCCCAGATGCACGCGTGGCGTGCCCTCGCCATAACGCAGGTCGATGCGCGAACCGCTCAGCGAGCGCCAGCGCATGAAGTCGTCGCCGGTGAGCTTGTCCTGCATGCGCACGCGCTCGAACGCGGCGTTGCCCGTGTAGTCGAAGCGGGGCTCGGACCGGCGGCCGTCGTAGTGCAGCTTGCCGTCGCTGCTGAGGCGGGCACTGGTGACCTGCACGTTCAGCGGCACGCTGGCGTAAGGCACGAAGCCGGCGATGTCCAGCCGTTTGGTGGTCAGCTGCAGGTCGGCCACCGTGGGTAGCGGCTGCAGCGTGCCGGTGGTGGCGAAGCGGCCCTTGCCGATCCGGCCTTCCAGCTTGACCCGGCGCGGCTGGTCGAGTTTGTCGCTGAGTTCTTCGACGCTGCCGTTGAGCGCCTCGACGAGCAACGGCGTCGGCCTGGCACCATCGATGCTGCGGTCGGTGAGGCGCAGCGAACCCTGTTCGAGACCGAGGCGGGCGATGCTCCAGTGCCAGGCCGGACCTTCGTCATGGCTGGCAGACGCAGCGTGCTTGCTGGCGAACAGGCTGGTCAGATTGATCCGGTCGTCGCGCTCGCGCACGGCATCGACCTGCAAACCGCTCGCCGCGACCTTGTCCAGTTGCGCGTTGCGGGCAGCCAGGTCGAGGCGGGTGATGCCCACATCGAGCTTGCGCCAGACCACCGGTGCGGCCAGCCCCTTGGCTTGCGGTTCCAGCGCGAAGTCGCTGATGCCGAGTTGGGCCGGTTCGATGTGCAGGTTGAATGCCTTGCCCCAGTCCAGGCGCAGCTGGCCACTGGCGTCGAGCTTGCCTTTCGCGATGCGCGCCGCAGTGGCGGATCCGGCCAGCGCTTGCAGCGGCACGAGTGCCACCTGTTTCAGTTCGAGTGCACCGGCATAATGGCTGGCGGCAAGATCGACGGCCCCACGCATGCTGAAGCTGCCGCCGGCGAGCTGGCTGGACAGGTCGAGTTTGGCGGCTGGCCCGGCGAGCGTGCCCAGGCCGAGCAGACTGCCGTGCAACCCGGTCAGCTGCAGCTTGGCTTGGTTGGCATCGGTGTAGGTGAGTGCGCTGTCCTGCAGCGTGAGCGCGGCGATGCGCAGGTCGGTCGGCGGCGCCTTGTCATCGGCTTTGGCCGGAGGCGGCATGAGCGCATCGAAGTTGCTGTGGCCACCGGCGCGCTGCGTATAGAACAGCGCAGCGCGCTCCAGCTGCATCGCACCGAAGTGGTAGCGCGAGGCCAGCGGTTGCACGTCGACAAGTTCGATGTTGCCGTGCCCCAGCCGGGCGATGGCGTCGCCGCGGCTGCCGTCGAGCGCGAGGTCATCCACTTGCAGGTTGCCGGTGAGCTGCAGCTGCGGCGTCGGCTGCGTCTGCACGAAGTGCAGGGACAGCTTGCCGCTGAGCAGGCCCTTGGGAATCGCCACCGGCATCGGCGCCGGTACGTAGCCCAGGTAGCGCGGCAGGTCGAGCCGGTCGAGCTGAAAGCCGATGGTCGACTCGCGATTGTTGGCGAACGGCTTGGTCTGGCCGTCGACGCGCAGCGAGCTGCCGTCGACCGTCATGGCCAGCAGCGGCTGCACGAAAATGTCGGTCGAGCTGGGCAGGTTGGCCAGGAACGGGATGCCCAGTTCGAGCTTCTCGATATGGTGCTGTGCGCCCAGCAGCCGATCGTCGAAGCGGATGTCGCCGTCGTGGACGCTGATGTTGGAGAGCGAGAAACGCGCCGGCTGGCTGTCCGCCGGCGCCGGTTTCGCGGTGAAGCGTTCGATCAGGTCGGCGAAGTTGAAGCGCTGGTCCTTGCCCCGCGTGATGGCGATCCGTGGCTGATTGAGTCGCAGTTCGTCCAGCACCGGGGCCAGGCGGAACAGCGAGCTCCACGATGCGTTGAGCGTGAGCTGGTCGATGTCGACGAACGGGGTCTGGCCATCCGCCTCGGGCAGGTGCAGCTTGCCGACCCGCAGGTTCAGCGTGAACGGATTGAAGCGCACCTGGCCGAGACTCAGCGGCCGTCCCAGCATCTCAGTGGAGTGGTTCTGCAGATAGTTACGCAGCAGCGGCGGGGCGGCAAGGAAGCCGAGCAGGGCGTAGACCAGCAGCACGGCCGCGAGGATCGCGGCGATACGTCGGGCGCGGGGCGAGTGACTCAGCTGCTGCGCACGCGTGCGTGCGGAACCCCAGGATGCACGCAAGGATGCACGCAGCCGCGACAAGCTCGACCCGGACATACCGACTCCCTGGAAATGCTGAATGGCTTGGTTCGGCCCGCTCCGCCTTCATGGCTGGACGGGCCGCCAACGGAATCTACCGCGACCGGGCTTAACGCGGGAACACTGCCCGCGACCTCCGTGCAGGTCGCGAGCGGTCAGGGTCCGTGGTTCGCGGGATCGTGCAACGACCGGTCGTCGTCTCGTGACTCAGTGCCAGGAACAGACCACCTTGCCGCAGGTGCCGGCATCCATCAGGTCGAAGCCCTTCTGGAAGTCGTCGATATGGATCTGGTGGGTCAGCACCTTCTGCAGCGGGAAGCCGGTCAGCACCATCTGGGTCATCTTGTACCAGGTCTCGTACATGCGCCGGCCGTAGATGCCCTGCAGGGTGAGGCCCTTGAAGATCACCCGGTCCCAGTCGATGCCGGCGCCCTTGGGCTGGATGCCGAGCAGGGCGATCTTGCCGCCGTGGTACATGCAGTCGAGCATGTCGTTGAACGCGCGTGGGTTGCCGCTCATCTCCAGGCCCACGTCGAAGCCCTCCATGTGCAGGTCCTTCATCACGTCCTTCAGCGACTGGTTGGAGACGTTGACCACGCGGGTGGCGCCCATGTCGGCGGCCAGCTTCAGGCGATAGTCGTTGACGTCGGTGACCACCACGTTGCGCGCACCCACGTGCTTGGCGATGCCGGCGGCGATGATGCCGATCGGGCCGGCGCCGGTGATCAGCACGTCCTCGCCGATCATGTCGAATTCCAGCGCGCAGTGCGCGGCGTTGCCGTACGGGTCGAAGAATGCGGCCAGCTCGGAAGGGATCTGGTCCGGGATCGGCCACAGGTTCGAGGCCGGCATGGCCATGTATTCGGCGAATGCGCCGTTGCGGTTCACGCCGATGCCGATCGTGTTCGGGCACAGGTGCTGACGGCCGGCGCGGCAATTGCGGCAGTGGCCGCAGACGATGTGACCTTCGGCCGAGACGCGGTCGCCGATCTTGTAGCCGGTCACGCCGGGGCCGATTTCGACGATGCGGCCGACGAATTCATGGCCGATGGTGAGACCCGGCTTGATCGTGCGCTGGCTCCACTCGTCCCACTTGTAGATGTGCAGGTCGGTGCCGCAGATCGCGGTTTTCTCGATCTTGATCAGTACCTCGTTCGGGCCGACCTGCGGTAGCGGCACTTCTTCCATCCAGATGCCCTGTTCGGGCTTGCGCTTGACCAGGGCTTTCATCGTCTGCGGCATGGGTAATCCATCGGTTGGCTCGCGAAGCGGGCGGGGAAACGGCAATTATAGAACGCACTCGCCGGTGGCGGCTTTCGGGCCGGTATCTTGCCGGAAGCGCCGCGGCAAACTATGGTCGTAGGTTTATGCGACGGCTCACAAGGGTGGATTCAATGCGATTGAAAAGGATGCTGTGGTCCACTGCGGTGGCGATGTCACTCAGCCCGCTGGCACAGGCGGACGAGGGCATGTGGATGCCGTCGCAGCTGCCGTCGATCGGTCAGCAACTGAAGGCTGCCGGCTATCAGGGAGACCCTGCGGCGCTGGCCGAGCTGACCCGCCCGCCGCTCAGCGCGGTGGTCAAGGTCGGCGGCGCCACTGGCGCCTTCGTCAGCGACCAGGGCCTGGTGTTGACCAATCACCACGTCGCGTTCGGGGTGATCCAGTACAACAGCAATGCGCAGCGCAACCTGATCGAGCAGGGCTATGTGGCGGGCAATCGCAGCGAGGAACTGCCGGCCAATCCGGACTTCCGCTTGCGCGTCACGGTCGGCTTCGACCAGGTCACCGACCAGGTATTGGCCAACGCCCGCGGCAAGACCGGTCGGGCTTATTACGACGCGGTGGATGCGGCGAGCAAGACGCTGGTCGCCGCCTGCGAGCGCGAGGCGGGCATGCGCTGCAGCGTCGCCAACATGTTCTACGGTCGCGATTTCTACCTGGTGAAACAGCTGGAGCTGCGCGACGTGCGGCTGGTCTACGCGCCGCCGCGCGCGATCGGCAACTACGGCGACGAAGTGGACAACTTCATGTGGCCGCGCCACAGCGGTGACTTCACCGTGCTGCGTGCCTACGTCGGGCCGGACGGCAAGCCGGCGGATTATTCGAAGGACAACAAGCCCTACACGCCGCCCGCGCATCTGCAGATCGCCCGCGAAGGCGTTAACGCCGGCGATTACGTGATGCTCGCCGGCTATCCCGGCACCACCTATCGCCATCGCAGCGCCGCCGAGTTCGCCGACCAGGTGCAGTGGCGCCTGCCCGCGGCGGTGGCGGCGATGAAGCAACTGCAGGACGTGATCGAGGATGCCGGCGCGGCGGATGAGCAGGCGAAGATCCGCTACGCCTCGCAGCTGCAGTCGCTGAAGAATGGCATCAAGCGTTTCAGCGGCGAGCTGGAAGGCCTCAAGCGCAGCGACGCGGTCAGCGTGCGGCAAAAGGATGAAGCGGCGATGCTGGCCTGGCTGGACAAGCAGGGTACGGCGAAGTCGCTGCGTCCGCAGATCGACGCGGCGATGAACCTGATTGCCGACGGCAAGGCCACCCGCGAGCGCGACCTGCTGTTCGGCCTGCTGCAGTCGCAGACCCAGCTGATGCGCTCGGCGCTGCGCCTGCAGCGGCTCGCGCACGAGCGCGCCAAGCCCGATGCCGAGCGCGAGGACGGCTACCAGCAGCGCGACGAGGAGCTGATCGCCAGCCAGCTGCGCCAGGTGCAGCGCCGCTACGACCCGGCCGTCGAGAAGCGCCTGCTGGGCGCGCTGCTGGCCCGTTACCAACAACTGCCCGCCGCGCAACACGTAGCGGAGTTC
Source organism: uncultured Gammaproteobacteria bacterium (assembly GCA_963739815.1). GTDB lineage: Bacteria > Pseudomonadota > Gammaproteobacteria > Xanthomonadales > Rhodanobacteraceae > Rhodanobacter. The sequence goes on along the minus strand of CAVUBI010000001.1, from coordinate 1,050,712 downwards.
GATGCCGCGTTCGGCCGTACCCCGGCCGAGCTGACAGCCACCTGGATCGCGTCTACGCCACCACCAGACTCGGCGACGAGGCGCAGCGTCTGCACTGGATGGACACCGACGCAACAGCGCTGGCCGCGGCCGACGACAGCCTGCTGCAATTGGCGGCGAAGCTGCAACCCGCGCTGCTGCGCATCGACGACGAGCGCAAGGCGCGCGAGGGCGATCTGCTGCGACTGCGCCCGGCCTATATGCAGGCGCTGATCGCCTATCGCGAGCAGCAGGGCCGTGCGGTCTATCCGGATGCGAACTCCACCCTGCGCGTGAGCTACGGCAAGGTCACTCCGCTGAAGGCGCGCGACGCGGTGGGCTACGAGCCGCTGACCAGCACCGCCGGCATCGTCGAAAAGAACACCGGCGTGGCGCCGTTCGATGCGCCCAAGCCGCTGCTCGATGCGATCGCCAAGGGCGACTACGCCGGTTACCTGGATCCGAAGTCCGCCGTGATGCCGGTGAACTTCCTCAGCAATCTCGACACCACCGGCGGCAATTCCGGATCGCCGGTGCTGAACGCGAAGGGCGAACTGGTCGGCCTGAATTTCGACAGCAACTGGGAGTCGGTCAGCGCCAGCTGGATGTTCGATCCGCGTTACAAGCGCGCAATCCACGTCGACATGCGTTACATGCGCTGGCTGATGGACAAGGTCTATCCGGCGCCGCAGTTGCTCAAGGAACTGGGCGTGGCGGCGCGCTGAATGTCGCAGGCGTGACTTGTGGCATGTGTCGCCATCGCCCGCTTTGGGCATAACTCGAAGGTCGTAAGTTTCGTATTTTTCGCCGGCCCAGCTCGGGTCGGCTTCCCCAGGAGATTCCCGTGCGCCGTCTATTGCTTGCCGCAGCCGTATCCATCGGTCTCATCTCGTCTGCCCATGCTGTCGAAGGCATGTGGCAGCCTGCCCAGCTTCCCGGTATCGCCGCCACGCTGCAGCAGCACGGCCTGAAGCTCGACCCGAAAACGCTGACCGATCTCACCGCCTATCCGATGGGCGCGATCGTCAGCCTCGGGGGCTGCACCGCTTCGTTCGTCTCGCCCGAAGGCCTGGTGGTGAGCAACCACCATTGCGTCTACGGCGCACTGCAGCTGAACTCCACGCCGGAGAACAACCTGATCGAGAAGGGTTTCCTGGCGAAGACCAAGGCGGACGAACTCTCCGCCGGCCCGTCCTCGCGCATCTTCGTCACCGAGGAAATCCGTGACGTCACCAAGGCGATCACCGCCAAGCTCAACGACACGATGAGTGGTGCCGAGCGCTACAAGGCGATCGAGCAGGCGATCAAGGAGCAAGTCAAGGCGTGCGAGAGCGAAGGCTACCGCTGCGACGTCTACACCTTCCACGGCGGCTACAGCTACCAGCTGATCAAGCAGCTGGAGATCAAGGACGTGCGCCTGGTCTACGCGCCGCCGGAATCGATCGGCAAGTTCGGCGGCGACGTCGACAACTGGATGTGGCCGCGCCACACCGGCGACTTCGGCTACCTGCGCGCCTACGTTTCGAAGGACGGCAAGTCGGCTGCCTTCTCCAAGGACAACGTGCCGTACCGGCCGAAGCACGTGCTCAAGGTGAATCCGCAGGGCGTGGAAGCGGGCGACTATGTGATGGTGGTCGGCTATCCGGGCCGCACCAACCGCTATCGCCTCGCCGATGAGGTGCAGAGCTCGATCGACTGGGTCTACCCGACCCAGATCAAGGTGTACGAGGACACGCTGAACATCATCAACACCGCCGGCAAGGCCGATCCCAAGGTGGCGGTGAAGTACGCCAGCATGGTCGCGGGCCTGAACAACTACCTGAAGAACTTCGGTGGCCAGCTCGAAGGCCTGCATCGTGCCGACGCAGTCGCGGTGAAGAGCACGCAGGAAGCCGCACTGGAAGCCTGGCTGAAGCAGCAGGGCGGCGCCGAAAATGCCGAGCTGGCAGCCGATATCGGCAAGCTGCGCCAGCAGATCGCCAGCGATCAGGCGACCCGCGAGCGCGATCTGGCCATCGGGCTGGTGAGCCGCGCCTCGCTGTTCAGCACGGCGGTGCGCCTGACCCATCTGGCGAAGGAGCGGCCCAAGGCCGATCTCGCGCGTGACGCCGGTTACCAGGAACGCGACTGGGTGCGTATCGAGGGCGGCCTGAAGCAGATGGATCGTCGCTTCGATCCGGGCGTCGACCAGCAGTTCATGGTCTATGGTCTCAAGCGCTACGTGGCCTTGCCGCAGGCGCAGCGCCTGCCTGCGCTGGACAAGTGGCTCGATGGCGCGAAGACCGAGGCTCAGCTCAAGCAGAAGGTCGCTGCGCTGTACGCCGGCAGCAAACTGGACAACGTCGACGAGCGCATGAAGTGGTTCAGCGCCGATAGCAAGGCCATCGACGCCAGCAACGACAGCATGCTCAAGCTCGCCCGCGCGGTGCAGCCGCAGTTGAAGCAGCTGGAAGACCAGGCCGACGCCCGCGACGGCGAACTGAGCAAGCTGCGCCCGCGCTACATGCAGGCGATGATCGCGTGGAAGGATTCGCAGAAGCTGCCGGTCTACCCGGACGCGAACAGCTCGCTGCGCGTCACCTTCGGCAACGTGCAGGGCGTGGCGCCGCGCGACGGCGTCAGCTATGCGCCGTTCACCACCGCGCAGGGCATCGTCGAGAAGGACACCGGCGTCGAGCCGTTCAACTCGCCCAAGGCCGAGCTGGCCGCGATCAAGGCGAAGGCGTTCGACGGCTACGCCTCGCCGAAGCTGGGCACGCTGCCGGTCAACTTCCTGGCCGACCTGGACATCACCGGCGGCAACTCCGGCTCGCCGGCGATGGACGCGAATGGCCAGCTGGTCGGCCTGGCGTTCGACGGCAACTGGGAGTCGGTCAGTGGCGACTGGCTGTTCAACCCGCAGCTCAACCGCTCGATCCAGGTCGACGTGCGCTACATGCTGTGGGTGATGCACCACCTCGACCACGCCGACAACCTGCTGAAGGAAATGGGCGTGCCGGCGAAGTAAGCCGCTCGTTCACGCAAGCACCAAGGCCCGCGTCGTCGACGCGGGCCTTTTGCGTTGCGGCACCCTCTAAACTAGCGCGATGCCCGTCGACACCCGACCCCTCGCCATCTTCCTGATGGGACCTACTGCCTCCGGCAAGACCGCGCTGGCATGCGAGCTGAGCGAGCGGTTTCCGCTGGAGCTGGTCAGCGTCGACTCGGCGCTGGTCTATCGCGGCATGGACATCGGCGCGGCGAAGCCCGACCCGGCCACGTTGGCGCGCTACCCGCACGCGCTGGTCGATATTCGCGAGCCGGATCACCCGTATTCGGCGGCGGATTTTTGCGCCGATGCGCTGCCGGTCATGCAGCAGATCAGTGCGCGGGGCAGGGTGCCGTTGCTGGTCGGCGGCACCGGCCTGTATTTCCGCGCGCTGCAGCAGGGTTTGTCCGACCTGCCTGAAGCCGATCCGGCCACCCGTGCACGACTCGCCGCTGAAGCCGCGCAAGTCGGTTGGCCGGCCATGCATGCGCGGCTGACCCGTCTGGATCCGCTTGCCGCGAGCCGGATCAGCTGCAATGACACCCAGCGACTGCAGCGCGCGCTGGAGGTGATCGAGCTCACCGGCCTGCCGCTGTCCGAATTGCAGCGTGGCGGTGCGTCGACGCGCTTTCCGTGGCGCGTGCTCAAACTGGCCCTGCTGCCTGCCGACCGGCAGACATTGCACGAGCGCATCGCCGTTCGCTTTGACGCGATGCTGGCGGCTGGCTTCCTGGACGAGGTGCGCAGGCTGCGTTCGCGCGGCGACCTGCACGCCGACCTGCCGGCGATCCGCGCAGTCGGCTACCGGCAGGCCTGGGAGCATCTGGACGGGCGGACCGACTCGGCCGAATTCCGCGACCGCGCCATTTTCGCCACCCGCCAATTGGCCAAACGGCAGATTACCTGGTTGCGCAGCGACTACGGAGCCCGTTTGTTCGACCCGGATCAGCCTGCTCTGGCGGCTCGTACCGCCACGGCCGTGCAGTTGTTTCTGGGCCAGCCGGGCCTGCCAGCGTCGCGATCGTGACCCACCGCACTTGCACGGCGTAAAAATCTCCTTTCATCAAGTATTTGAAAGCAGCTAACATCCAGGTCATGTTGGGCCGGGGCGCCATTGGCGTTTTTTCTCCGGCCTGTCCGTGGCAAGGGGAGAACAAGAAATGTCCAAGGGACAGTCGTTGCAGGATCCGTTTCTGAATGCGTTGCGTCGCGAGCGCGTGCCGGTGGCCATCTATCTGGTCAACGGCATCAAGCTGCAGGGGACCGTCGAGTCGTTCGACCAGTTCGTGGTGCTGCTGCGCAATCAGGTGAGCCAGATGGTCTACAAACATGCCATCTCCACCGTGGTGCCGAGTCGCAACGTGCGTATCGGCAATGGCCACGATGGCCATGAAGGCCCCGATCATCCCGACGCGCCGGGTACATCCGCCGACGCGAACGCTTGATAGCGGGGCGGTCAGCCCGCATAAGATGGGTTTGCTCCTGAAGGATCACGCCCACCCGTGTTTGACCGAAAAAAGAAAGGCGACCGCGCCGTCCTCGTTCTGCCGCATTCCCGCGGCGAAGGCGATACGGCGCGTCGCGCGGCCGAGTTCGCCGAACTGGTGAAATCCGCCGGGGCCGACGTGCTCGGCGTGATCAGCGCCCGTGTCGAGGATCCGAACCCGCGCTACTACATCGGTAGCGGCAAGGCCGACGAGGTCGCCGAAGCAGCGCGTGCGCTGGAGGCCGATCTGGTGCTGGTCGACCACGTGCTGACTCCGGTGCAGGAACGCAACCTGGAAAAGCACCTGGGCATCCGCGTGGTCGATCGTGCCGGATTGATCCTGGACATCTTCGCCCAGCGCGCACGTTCGCACGAAGGCAAGCTGGAAGTGGAACTGGCCCAGCTCAAGCACCTGGCCACCCGGCTGGTGCGCGGCTGGACCCATCTGGACGCCCAGCGCGGCGGCGCCATCGGCAACCGCGGTCCCGGCGAAACCCAGCTGGAAACCGATCGCCGCCTGATCGGCGTGCGCGTGAAGATGCTCACCAAGCGGCTGGAAAAGGTGCAGACCCAGCGCGGCCAGCAGCGTCGCTCACGGCTGCGCAACACCGTGCCGCAAGTGGCCCTGGTCGGCTACACCAATGCCGGCAAGTCGACCCTGTTCAATGCGCTGACCACCGGTGATGTCTTCGCCGCCGACCTGCTGTTCGCCACGCTCGATCCGACCGTGCGCAAGCTGGAAGACTTGAGCTGCGGCCCGGCCGTGCTGGCCGATACCGTCGGCTTCATCCGTGAACTGCCGCATGACCTGGTCGCCGCGTTCCGCGCCACCCTGGCCGAGGCGCGCGACGCCGACCTGTTGCTGCACGTCAGCGATGCCGCCGACGAGGAACGGGATCGCCTGCATCACGTGGTCGACAAGGTGCTGGAGGAGATCGGCGCCGGCGACGTGCCGCAGTTGCACGTAATGAACAAGATCGACCTGGCCGGTGCCGAGCCGCGTATCGATCGCGATGCCGCGGGCAAACCCGTGCGGGTCTGGCTGTCGGCCGCCACTGGCGTCGGCCTGGATCTGCTGCGCCAGGCGCTGGGCGAGCTGCTGGGCGGCGATCGGGTGCAATCGGCGCTGCAATTGCCACTGTCGGCCGGCCGGCTGCATGCGCGGCTGAAGGCAGCTGGTGCGATCAGCGGCGAAACGGTGGACGAACATGGCTGGCAGCTGCGCATCGACGCGCCACGCAGCGTGATCGCCCCGCTCAGTGGTGGCGACGCGACCGAAACCCTGCTGCTTCGCCCACTGCTGGCTGTGGCGGAATGACGCCCACCTGTGATGGTCGTGCTCTGCTAGAATTGACGCTGTTTGCGTGGCTGCGAGAAGCGGTCGGCGCATCTCTTCGACAGCTTTGGCTGAATCTCATGTGTAACCCGGCGCAACGCGTGTTCCGGCTGTGGTTGCCGGCCTCCCGACGGCCCCAAGGAGACTGACTCGTGGCTTGGAATGAACCCGGCAACAACGGGCAAAAAGATCCGTGGAACAGGAAGCGCCATACCGGCAAATCGCCGCTGGAAGACCTGTTCAACAGTGCGAAAAACCGCCTCGGCAAGCTGGGGCAGGGTCCCGGCAGCATTCTCACGGCGGTGATCGTGCTGCTGGTGGTCGGCCTGGTGCTCAGCAGCTACACCATCATCGGCGCGCGCCAGGCCGGCGTGGTGCTGCGCTTCGGCGAGTACTCGCGCACCTTGTCGCCGGGCTTCCACCTGAAGCTGCCGCAGCCGATCGAATCGGTCACCAAGGTCGAGGCCACCCGGATCCGCTCGGTCACCGACAAGGTGGCGATGCTGACCAAGGACGAAAACATCATCACGATCGACTTCACCGTGCAGTACCAGGTGGATGACTCGCGCAAGTACCTGTTCTCGCTGAACGACCCGGACGGCACCATCGGCGCCGCCGCCGAGGCCGCCGTGCGCTCGGCGATCGGCAGCAGCGACATGGACCAGATCCTGTCCGCCGCCGGCGCCAGCCTGGTCGTCCAGGCGCAGGAAACGCTGCAGAAGTACCCTGGACACCTACGACTCCGGCTTGCGCGTCACCGAAGTCAGTTTCCAGAACGTGGCGCCGCCGAACGAGGTGAAGGACGCGTTCGACGACGTCAACAACGCCCGCGAAGACAAGCAGAGCATCGAGAACGCCGCCCTGGCCTATGCCAGCAAGGTGGTGCCGGTGGCGCGTGGCGATGCCGCGCGCATCGCCGCCGAGGCCGGTGGTTACAAGGCTGAACGGATCGCCCGCGCGACCGGTGACACCTCCCGCTTCGACCTGCTGCTGAAGCAGTACAAGGCGGCGCCGGAAGTCACCCGCAAGCGGCTGTGGCTGGAAACGATGGAACAGGTGATGGCGAAGAATTCCAGGGTGATCGACGGCTCCGACGGCCGCAACATCATCAACCTGCCGAACCTGCAGCGTCCGTCGACGCCGGCGCAAGCCGACGCGGGCACCGTAGGTGCTGCGGTGACCACGCCGACCAACAGTGCCACGGACAAGGGGGCGCAGCCATGATGAAGATCACCTCCGCCGTCGTTGCCGTGCTGCTGATCCTGCTCGGCCTGAACAGCATGTTCGTGGTCAGCGAAGGGCACAGCGCGCTGCTGCTGCAGTTCGGTCGCATCGTGCGCACCGATTACCAGCCCGGCCTGCACTTCAAGATGCCTTTGATCCAGCAGGTGATGAATTTCGACAAGCGCATCCTTTCGCTGGACGCGCCGCCCGAGCGTTATTTCACCTCCGAGAAGAAAAGCGTCAACGTCGACTTCTACGTGAAGTGGCGCGTTGCCGACAACGCCGCGTACTACCGCGCCACCGGCGGCGACCAGTTGCAGGCCGCGCAGCGGCTGACCCCGATCGTGAAGGACGCGCTGCGCTTCGAGTTCAACGCGCGCACCTTGCCTGACCTGATCTCCGGCGGGCGCAAGGACATCACCGAGCGCGTGCGCGCGCAGACCGACGCCTCGGCGCGCAAGAACCTCGGCATCGCCGTGGTCGACGTGCGCATCAAACGCATCGATCTGCCGAACGAGGTCAGCGAGTCGGTGTACAAGCGCATGCGCGCCGAACGACTGCAGCTGGCCAACGAACTGCGTTTCACCGGCCAGGAATCGGCCGAGACGATCCAGGCCGACGCCGACCGCCAGGGCCAGGTGTTGCGTGCCGATGCCGAGCGTGACGCCGCCAAGATTCGTGGTGAAGGTGACGCGGAAGCCGCCGCGATCTATGCCCGGGCGTACAGCCAGGATCCGGAGTTCTTCACGTTCTACCGCAGCCTGGCCGCCTACCGTACGTCGTTCGAGGATGGCAAGGGCGTGCTGATCATGAAGCCCGACGACGAGTTCCTGCGCTACTTCGAACAGTCTGCGCAAAAACGCTGAGCCGAGCCCCGATGCACCAGCTGAGCGCTGCGTTGTGCCTGATGCTGGTGATCGAGGGCCTGCTGCTGTTCGCGGCACCGCAGGGCTGGCAGGCCATGATGCGCGAGGCACTGAAACTGCCGCCGCGTACCTTGCGACTGTTCGGTGCCGGTGCGATGGTCGCCGGGTTGGTGTTGCTGCAACTGTTTCATTGACACGCGCAGCGGCCGGTCGCCGCAGCGCCTGGTGTTTTCCCCGGCTCCCGCGGCGGAGCCAACGCAAACGAGCGAGAAGATCATGGGCAAGTCAGTAGTCATTCTGGGCGCGCAGTGGGGCGACGAAGGCAAGGGCAAGATCGTCGATCTGCTGACCGAGCGGGTCAGCGCGGTGGCGCGTTTCCAGGGCGGCCACAACGCCGGCCACACGCTGGTGATCAAGGGCAAGAAGACCGTGCTGCACCTGATCCCCTCGGGCATCCTGCGCGAGGACGCGCTGTGCCTGATCGGCAACGGCGTGGTGCTGTCGCCCGAGGCGCTGATCAAGGAGATCGCCGAGCTGGAAGCCAATGGCGTCGAGGTGCGGTCGCGCGTCAAGATCAGCCCCGCCACGCCGCTGATCATGCCGTACCACATCGCGGTGGATAAGGCGCGCGAGATCGCCGCCGGCGGCAAGGCCATCGGCACCACCGGCCGCGGCATCGGTCCGGCGTATGAGGACAAGGTTGCTCGCCGCTCCATCCGCGTGGCCGACCTGATGTATCCGCACGAATTGCCGGCGCTGCTGAAGACCGCCGTCGATTACCACAACTTCATCCTCACCCAGTGGCTGAAGGCCGAGCCGGTCGACTACGACGCCGTGCTGAAGGACGCGCTGGCCTGGGGCGAGTACATCCGTCCGCTGGTCGACGACGTCGCCACCATCCTGCATGACGTGCGCAGGGATGGTGGCAACATCCTGTACGAGGGAGCGCAGGGCGCGCTGCTCGACATCGACCACGGCACCTATCCGTACGTCACCTCGTCCAACACCACCATCGGCGGCGCGCTCGCCGGCACCGGCGTGGGCGTGGGCGACATCGACTACGTGCTGGGCATCTGCAAGGCCTACGCCACCCGCGTCGGCAGCGGTCCGTTCCCGACCGAGCTCCACGACGAGATGGGCGAACTGCTGCGCAAGAAGGGCAACGAGTTCGGCGCCAGCACCGGCCGGCCGCGCCGCTGCGGCTGGATCGACCTGGTCGCGCTGAAGCGTGCGGTGCAGATCAACGGCATCAACGGCCTGGCGATCACCAAGCTCGACGTGCTCGATGGCCTGGAAAGCATCAAGGTCTGCATCGCTTACGAATATCGCGGCAAGCGCCGCGAGCTGGCGCCGCTCGACGCGGACGGCTGGGACGAGTGCAAGCCGGTCTATCTGGAATTCCCGGGTTGGGAAGAATCCACCGCCGGCATCCGCGACTGGGCCAAGCTGCCACCCGCCGCCCGTGCCTACCTGCGCGCAGTGGAAGAACTGTCCGGCTGTCGCCTGGCCCTGGTCGCCACCGGCGCCGATCGCGACGACACGATCAGCCTGGACGATCCGTTCGCGTAAGCGTTGCACATCGTTGTTCGCAAACAGGCCCCGCATGTCGGGGCCTGTTTCGTCTGGACTGGTGCTTGGGGCTGTGGAGTGCTTCGGATGTTGGGGTTCGCTGCGCTCACCCCAACCTACGAGGCCGAGGTAGGTTGGGGTGAGCGCAGCGAACCCCAACATCACCACCCCGTTCGCCGCCAATTTCAATACCACCCGGATCGCACGCCCAATCCGCCGCGATCGTTCCCTCGCGGACATACCGGTGGATCGACGAGTGCGGCCATTCTCCCGCTCTGGCGACGTGGCCGTGCTTCACCGGATTGATGTGTACGTAATCGACATGCCGCGCGAGATCGTCCTCATCACGGATCTGGTGTTCCCAGAAGCGACGTTGCCAGATGCCACGTTCACCCTTGCTCCGACGGGAGCCGCAAATGGTTTCACCACCGGCAATGGCGCGGGAGAAACCAGCCTTGATCAGCAGCCAGCGGGTGGAAAAATCCGCATCGCCGGACGGCAGCGTCCATACGGCATGCATGTGATCCGGCAGCACTACCCATGCGACGATATCGAATGCGTGCCGGTGCTTCACCGTGCGTACCGCTTGGCGAAGCACCTCGATGCGCTCGACCAGCAAACGGCTGGAACGGTCGGCCAAGTTGACGGTGAAGAAATAGGTGCCGCCAGCGGCATTGGCCCTGCGGTAGCGCATGTTGGTCATCCTTGACGTTGTGGGTTGTTGGGGTTGGTGGTGCGTGGCGATTGTTGGGGTTCGCTGCGCTCACCCCAACCTACACAAGATTACATTGCCAGGTAGGTTGGGGTGAGCGCAGCGAACCCCAACATCCGCACCGGCCAACATCCGCACCGGCCAACATCCGCACCGGCCATCACCCGCACCGGCCATCACCCGCACCGGCCATCACCCACACCGGCCAACACCCGCACCGCCCCGACACCCGCCACCATCAGGCCTTCTTCGCCTTCGGCTCCACGCGATCGCCGATCGGCAGGCTCAGCGTTTCCTTGACCTCTTCCATCACGATGTAGCTCTTGGAGTCGCGCACGTTCGGCATGGTCAGCAAGGTGCTGCCGAGCAATTTTCGATACGACGCCATCTCCGAGATGCGTGCCTTGATCAGGTAATCGAAGTCGCCCGAGACCAGATGGCATTCCAGCACGTTGGGAAGTCGCAACGCGGCGTTGCGGAAGCCCTCGAAGATGTCGCCGGATTTGTAGGCCAGGCTGATTTCCACGAACACCAGCAGGCCGGAGCCGACCAGTTGCGGGTCGAGCCGGGCGTGATAACCGGTGATCACGCCGTCGCGTTCGAGCCGCCGCACGCGTTCGGTGCACGGTGTGGTCGACAGCCCGACCCGCTCGCCCAGCTCGGTGAATGAGATCCGGCCTTCCTCCTGCAGAATGCGCAGGATTTTCTGGTCGATTTTGTCGAGTTCACGGGGGCGTCCGCTCATGGAAGTTCCGTTGTTTGATTTTCTTGCAGCGATTTTACGCGGCATAAGAACCAAATACAGAAAATAAAACTGCCGGATCGTTCCTATACTTCCCGGATGACATTTCTGCGCCAGTCGCGCAGGGGAAAATCACAGGCAGGGGGAGCGAGATGCGGGTACTGATTCTTGGCAGTGGCGTGATCGGGGTTTGCAGCGCGTGGTATCTGGCGCGCGCCGGTTACGAAGTGACGGTGGTTGACCGCCAGGCGGCGCCGGCGCTGGAAACCAGCTTCGCCAATGCCGGCCAGATCTCGCCGGGTTACGCCTCGCCGTGGGCGGCACCGGGCATACCGCTGAAGGCGTTGGTGTGGCTGTTTCAGCGCCATGCGCCGCTGTCGATCACGCCGGGACTCGATCCGCATCAGTACCTGTGGCTGCTGCAGATGCTGCGCAATTGCACGGCCAACCGCTACGCCGTCAACAAGGCGCGCATGGTGCGCCTGTCCGAATACAGCCGCGACTGCCTGGCCGAACTGCGCGCGGAAATCGGGCTGGATTACGAAGACCGTCAGCTGGGTACCGTGCAATTGTTCCGCACGCAGGCGCAGCTGGATGGTGCGGTCAAGGACATCGAGGTGCTCAAGCAATACGGCGTGCCGTACGAATTGCTCGATCACGCCGGCATCGTGCGGGTCGAACCGGCGCTGGCCGCGGTGCAGGACAAACTCGTCGGCGCCCTGCGTCTGCCGAATGACGAGACGGGCGATTGCGAACTGTTCACCCGCCTGCTGACGGCTCGCGCGCAGGCGGCCGGGGTCGAGTTCCGCTTCGGTGCCACCGTCCAGCGGCTTGAACACGATGGCGCCCGCCTCACCGGCGTGCGCATCGATGGCCAGCTGGAGAAGGCCGACCGTTACGTGCTCGCCCTCGGCAGCTATACCCCGCAGCTGCTCGCGCCGCTGGGTATCCGTCTGCCGGTGTATCCGCTGAAGGGTTACTCGCTGACCTTGCCGATCACCGATCCGGCGATGGCCCCGATGTCGACGATTCTCGACGAGAGCTACAAGGTCGCCGTCACCCGCTTCGACCAGCGCATCCGCGTCGGCGGCATGGCTGGCGTGTCCGGCTTCGACCTGTCGTTGTCGCCGCGCCGCCGCGCCACCCTGGAAAAAGTCGTTACCGACCTGTACCCGCACGGCGGCGACCTGGCCCACGCCACCTTCTGGACCGGCCTGCGGCCGGCGACGCCGGACGGCACGCCGGTGATCGGCGCCACCCGCATGGACAATCTTTACCTCAACACCGGTCACGGCACGCTGGGCTGGACCATGGCCTGCGGCTCCGGTCGCTACCTGGCCGACCTGATGACGGGCAAGCCGACCCAGATCGACAGCGAAGGCCTGGATATCGCGCGTTACGGCAAGCCGTGGCCGTCCGCCGCCAGCTTGGCGGCGCGCGCCTGATGCGTCCGGCCCGCGCCCTCATCGACCTCGCGGCCCTGCGCCACAACTACCGGCTGGCCCGCGAGCTGGGTGGCCACAAGGCGCTCGCCGTGGTCAAGGCCGATGCCTACGGCCACGGCGCGGTGCGCTGTGCGCAGGCGCTGCAGGGCGAAGCCGATGGTTTCGGGGTGGCCTGCATCGAGGAAGCGCTGGAACTGCGCGAAGCCGGCATCCGCGGCCCGATCCTGCTGCTGGAAGGTTTCTTCGAAGCCGACGAACTGGCGCTGATCGAGGCCCACGACCTGTGGTTCGTGGTGCAGGCCGATTGGCAGATCGACGCGCTCGAACGCGCACGCCCCGCACGCCCTTATACGGTCTGGCTGAAACTGGATTCGGGCATGCACCGGCTTGGCCTGACGGCATCGGCCTATCGCGCCAGCCTGCAACGGCTGCAAGCCATGCCGCATGTGCGCGACGTGGTGGCGATGACGCACTTCGCGCGCGCCGACGAACTCGATTGCGCGCGCACGCAGGAACAACTGGCGGTGTTCCAGGAGGTCTGCGACGAGTTGCAGCTGCCGCGCAGCCTCAGCAATTCACCCGCGCTGCTGGGCTGGCCCGGCGTGCGCGCCGAATGGGCCCGGCCTGGCCTGATGCTGTACGGCGCCACGCCCTTCGCCGGCCCGCATCCCGTGGCCGACCGCTTGCAACCGGTGATGACCGTGAACTCGAAAGTGATCGCCGTGCGCGAACTGGCCGCCGGCGAGCCGATCGGCTACGGCGCGCGCTTCGTCACCGCGCGACCCAGCCGCGTCGGCGTCGTCGCGATCGGCTACGCCGATGGCTACCCGCAATTCGCACCCAACGGCACGCCCGTGGCGATCGATGACCAGCCCGGCGAACTGGTCGGCCGCGTATCGATGGACATGCTCACCGTGGACCTCACCGATCATCCCGCCGCCGGCCTGGGCAGCACGATCGAACTGTGGGGCAACCAGGTGCGTGCTAGCGCACTGGCCGCGCGTGCCGCCACCAGTGCGTACCGGCTGTTTTGCGGCTTGAAGCGGGTGCCGCGCAGTTACGTCGGCGATTGAGGGACCGGCCTGGCCGCGCGTCCAAGGATTCGCTTTCGGTCGCCGCCGTCTCGCCCCTTGCGACGCGCCGCCTTCATCATCGGCGCGGTAAAACAGATAGGGGGCAAACCATGACCGTACTTACCGATCGCTTCACCCGCGCCGTCGACTACGCGCGCATCGCCCATGCCACGCAGGTGCGCAAGGGCTCGAACATTCCCTACCTCTACCACCTGCTCGGCGTGGCCAGCCTGGTGATCGAATTCGGCGGCAACGAAGACCAGGCCATCGCCGGCCTGCTGCACGACACTATCGAGGACTGCGGCGCCGAGCACGAGGCGACGATCCGCGCGCAGTTCGGCGACGCCGTCGCCAACATCGTCAAGGACTGCACCGACGGCACCGCCGAAGGCAAGGCCAGCCACACCGACCCCGAAGCCAAACGCCGCGACTGGATCGAACGCAAGCTCGCCTACCTCGCGCACCTGAAAGAAGCACCGGATCAAACCCTGCTGGTCAGCGCCTGCGACAAACTGCACAACGCCCGCGCCATCGTGCAGGACCTCGAAGACCCCGAAGTCGGCACCCGCGTGTTCGACCGCTTCACCGGCGGCCGCGACGGCACGCTCGGCTACTACCAGGCGCTGGCGGAAATTTTCTCGGCACGTGGCGTCCAGGTCGCCCAGGTGCTTGATGCCACGGTGGGGTGGATGCACGAACTGGCTGGAGCAGATGCGCGCACGTCTCTGTAGGGAACCTCGAACAAACGGATGACGTCATTCCCGCTTTCGCGGGAATGACGAGCAAAAGGCGGGTATTCGAGCCTCCCTATCTATTGCGAGGCTTTTCGCTCCACAGCCAGCGCCCGTCACTTCAGTCATTGTTCCCGATCGGGATAATTCCCCTTGACTCGCTCGGTTGCATGGACAATTATCCCGATCGGGATAATTGCCCGGAACAGACGACCATGAACACTCCATTGCCCCGATCGGGAAAAGACCCTGCGGTTTCTCCCGACGTCGAGATGATTGCGCAGGCCATTCGCGAAGCACGTCGACGGCACGGCCTGACGCAAACTCAATTGGCTGGTCTGTCGGGCACGGGGTTGCGCTTCATCAGCGAACTGGAACGAGGCAAGCCCAACGTGGCCTTGAACAAGGTGCTTGTGGTGCTTGCCGTGCTGGGTCTGCGCATACAGGTCGGAGGTGAGTCGTGACTGACAGGCTCCAGGTCCGGCTGTTCGATCGGCATATCGGCGAGTTGTGCATCGCCGGCAAAGTTCGCGCGCCGGAGGATTGGCGTTTCACCTACGCCGCCGAGTACCTGGCGTCAGCGCAGCCGACCGCCTTGTCGGTGAGCCTGCCGCTGCGCACGGAGCCGTTTGTCGGTGCCATGGCCCGCAACTGGTTCGGCAACCTGTTGCCCGAAGGCCCGGTGCGCGAGGCCATTGCGGCGCGACTGCGCATTCCGGTGTGGGACGACTTCGAGTTGCTGGCCGCGATCGGCGGCGAGTGTGCCGGTGCGGTCAGCATCGTGTCGCCCGATGCCACCGTGGCCGGCCCAGCGGACGTCTCGCTGGATCTGGAAACCTTGCTCGCCGCACAGGGTGGCGAAACCGGTGAGGCTTCCCTGGCGCTGATGGGTACGCCGCGCAGGCTGTCGCTCGCCGGCGCACAGGACAAGATCGCCGTCGTGCTCGGCGCCGACGGCTCCATCCGGCTCCCTGCGATCGGTGAGATCACCACGCACATTCTCAAGCCGGACAGCCTGCGCATCCGCGGCCTGCGCGATTTCGAGGCGTTCGGCCTCGCGCTCGCGCGTGCGGCAGGCCTGCAAGTGGCAGCATCCTCGATCGTCACCGTGGCCGGGCACAAGGCATTGCTGGTCGAACGCTACGATCGCCACGTCGCGAAGAACGGCGATCTCGCCCGCCTGCATCAGGAAGACTTCTGCCAGGCGCTGGGCTATCCGGGCGAGCTCAAGTACGAAGCCGGTGGTGGTCCGACGCTGGCCCTGTGTGCCCATTTGATTCGCCAGCAACTGCGGCTGGGTCCCATCGCGGTGCAGGCGTTGCTGGACTGGGTGATCTTCAACGTGATCATCGGCAACGCCGACGCACACGCCAAGAACCTCGCCCTGCTTTGCGGCCCGGATGGCCTGCGTCGCCTGGCGCCGTTCTACGATCTGGTGCCGACCATCGCGATATCGGAGCAGCTGATCGAACGAAAGCCCGCGCTGGGTATTGGCAACGCGGCGCGCATCGACGAAGTGAGCGCCGCTGACTGGCAACGGTTCGCCGAAGCGACCGGCTATGCACCGCGTTTCGTGCAGCGCCGGGTGATCGAGCTTGCCGGTTTGGTGCTGCACGCCATGGCCGGCACAGCGAGCACGTTGATGGAGCAGGGTGCTGGCCAGGCGCGGATCAAAAAGGCCCAGGTGGCCATCAACCATAACGCGCAACGCCTGCTCGCCTCCCTGCAGGCATGATCTCCATGCAACCGAAGCGGACGACACATCGCTGCCGTCACGCCGCTGATCAAGGAATGCTCTGCAAGCCATGAACCAAACCTCGCTTTCCGCCCTGATCTGGTCCGTCGCCGACCTGCTGCGCGGTGACTACAAACAGTCCGAATACGGCCGCGTGATCCTGCCGTTCACTGTGCTGCGCCGTCTCGACTGTGTGCTGGCACCGACCAAGAAGGCCGTACTGACGGAGTTCGAAGTCAAGACAAAGGCTGGTCTCAATCCCGATCCGTTCCTGCTGCGCAAGGCGAAGCAGTCGTTCTACAACACCTCGCCGCTCGATCTGCCCACGCTGCTGGGCGACCAAGACCACATCCGCAAGAACCTCTACGCCTACGTCCAGAGCTTCTCGCCCGCGGTGCGCGACATCTTCGAGCGTTTCGATTTCCATACCCAGGTCGAGCGCCTGGCCAAGGCCGACCTGCTGTACCTGGTCACCGAAAAGTTCGCCAACATCGACCTGCACCCGCACGAGGTGGACAACGCGCAGATGGGTCTGGTGTTCGAGGAGCTGATCCGCAAGTTCGCGGAAATCTCCAACGAGACCGCCGGTGAGCACTTCACCCCGCGCGAAGTGATCCGGCTGATGGTCAACCTCATCTTCATCGAGGACGACGACGTGCTCGAACCCGGCCATGCCGTGGTGCGCACGATTTACGATCCAACGGCTGGTACCGGCGGCATGCTGTCAGTGGCCGCCGAGCACCTGCTGCAGCACAACCCCGCCGCGCGGCTCACCCTGTACGGGCAGGAGTTGAACGACGAGTCCTACGCCATCTGCAAGGCCGACATGCTGATCAAGGGCCAGGACGTGGCCAACATCGTCGCCGGCAACACGCTTAGCGAGGACGGCCACGGCGGCCAGAAGTTCGACTACATGCTGTCCAACCCGCCGTTCGGCGTGGAGTGGAAGAAAGTCGAGAAGGCGGTGCGCAAGGAGCACGAGGAGAAGGGCTTCGACGGCCGCTTCGGCCCCGGCCTGCCGCGCGTGTCCGACGGCTCCATGCTGTTCCTGCTGCACCTGCTGGCCAAGATGCGCCCGGCCAAAGATGGCGGCAGCCGCTTCGGCATCGTCCTCAACGGCTCGCCGCTGTTCACCGGCGGCGCCGGCAGCGGCGAGAGCGAAATCCGCCGCTACGTGCTGGAGAACGACCTGGTGGAAGCCATCATCGGCCTGCCCACCGACATGTTCTACAACACCGGCATCGCCACCTACGTGTGGATCATCTCCAACAAGAAGCCCGTCGACCGCAAGGGCAACGTGCAACTGATCGACGCTGGCGGCTTCTGGCAGAAGATGCGCAAGAGCCTCGGCAGCAAGCGCAAGGAGATGAGCGACGAACACATCGCCACCGTCACGCGCCTGTTCGGCGACTTCGCCGAAGCCGAACTGGCCACCGTGTTCGACGCCGCCGGCAAGGAAACCGGCCGCCAGGTGATCGCCGCCGCCGAATTCGCGCCCGAGCCGCCCGAAGGTGGCAAGGTGAAAGTCGCGCCGATCGCGCGCATCTTCAGGAACGAGGACTTCGGCTACACCACGCTCACCGTCGAACGCCCGCTGCGCGACGAGCAGGGCAAGCTGGTGCTAGGCCAGAAAGGCAAGCTCAAGGGCAAGCCGCAGCCGGACAGTTCACTGCGCGACACCGAGAACGTGCCGCTGGGCGAGGACATCAAGGCCTACTTCAAGCGCGAAGTGCTGCCGCACGCGCCGGATGCCTGGATCGACGAAGCCAAGAGCAAGGTCGGCTACGAGATCCCGTTCAACCGCCACTTCTACGTGTTCGAGCCGCCGCGTGATTTGCGCGAGATCGACGAGGAGCTGAAGGGCGTATCGGCGCGAATCATGGCGATGCTGGGGAGGTTGGCGGAATGACAAATTCGTCTGGAACAAATTTGAACAGCCGCTCCGCGGCTGGCCCCGGCAGGGGCGAGGGCAGGGAAAGCCCGAGTAGTTTGCCGAGGTATGCGGAGTACAAGGACAGTGGCGTGGCTTGGCTGGGCGAGGTGCCTGCGCATTGGTCGGTGGAGCGATTCAAGTGGAATATCGAGCGAAACGACGGCGGTGTTTGGGGCGATGAGCCCGATGGGATCGACGATACAGCCGTCTTGAGATCGACTGAGCAAACGGTCGACGGAAACTGGAAGATGGTCGATCCGGCGTATCGAAAACTCTCTGCTGATGAACGCGCGGCCGCGTTGCTGGAAAGCGGAGACCTGTTACTAACGAAATCGAGTGGAAGTTCGTTGCATATTGGCAAGACCACGCTCGTAAACGATGAAATAGCGAACCTAGGATGCTGCTATTCGAATTTCATGCAGAGACTGCGCACGAACAAGCGAATCGCTCCGGAGGTTGCCTGGTACTTTCTCAATAACGAACTCTCTAGATTGCAGTTTGATCTGCTCTCAAATTCCACAACTGGTTTGGCAAATTTAAATGGCTCGATGATCGGTGAGCTAATGGTTGCTGTTGCGCCCAGAGAGGAGCAATCCGGCATCGCCGCCTTCCTCGACCGCGAGACCGGCAAGATCGATGCGCTGATTGCCGAGCAGGAAAAGCTGCTGACGCTGCTGGCCGAAAAGTGCCAGGCCACCATCTCCCACGCCGTCACCCGCGGCCTCAACCCCAACGCCCCGATGAAAGACTCCGGCGTGCCGTGGCTGGGAGCAGTGCCTGCGCATTGGACGATTACGCGCCTAAAATTTGTGGCTGTCGTGCAGACTGGCATTGCGAAAGGCAAAGATACTCAAGGAAAGGAAACCATCACGGTTCCCTATTTACGTGTTGCCAATGTTCAAGACGGGCACCTTGCATTGGATGAAGTCGCGATGATCGACATCGAACCGGAACAGCTTGACCGATACCGCCTCCAGGCTGGTGACGTGCTGATGAACGAGGGTGGTGATTTCGACAAGCTCGGGCGTGGCGCCATATGGAACGCCGAAATCGAGGACTGCATTCACCAGAACCATGTCTTTGCCGTTCGACCGCATGCAGTCAGCCCGCAATGGCTCAACCAGATCACTGGTTCGCAATACGCCCAGTTCTATTTCATGGGGCGCTCTAAGCAAAGCACAAACCTTGCGTCGATCTCTTCCACGAACGTCATGGAACTTCCCGTTCTCCTGCCGCCGGCCGAGGAGCAAGTGTCAATTCTCGCCTTCGTCGACAATGAAAGTGCAAGGCTTGATGCGCTCTATGCCTCATCGGTTCAAGCCATCGCTTTGCTCAAAGAACGCCGCAGCACCCTGATTGCCGCCGCCGTCACCGGCAAGATCGACGTACGCGGCGTGTCGCAGACAATGGAGGAAGGTTGCGCGTGAAAAGTATTGAACTACTACTGGCAGTTTGTGCGTTCGCCACCGGTCTGTTGTCCGCTTGGTATTGGCTCAAGGCGAGCAGGGTGCCTGTCGATCCCGGTTGGGGTAAGGGTGGAATTGTCGAGCCCGGTATCCATGCACTGTCGCAAGATGCATGGATCGCCGCCATGCTCCAAGCGGCTTCAGAATCAGCCCGGCTGAACAAAACAGCTGCATGTTGGACAGCCGCAACGGTCGCCTTGAGTGGCATAGGCACGCTAATGGGTGCGTTGGGCAGATAGGTTGAGCGTCCGCCTGGTCGGAAACGCACGACCGGTGCTCAAGAGTGATCGTAATTTGTGGAATCACAGGGAGTAGGGGATGAGCGATATCCAGTTGTTCCGCCTGACTGGCGGCGATGCGGTGGAACTGTCCGGTCGCGCCGTATCGGTCGAAAAGCAGTTGCAGAACCTGATCGAGGCGCAGATGCCGACCTTTCTCGGCGTACGTTTTCTTGCCAGCGAATACGCCACCGGCAAGACGCATCGCGGCCGCATCGATTCGCTGGGCCTGGACGAGAACGGTTGCCCGGTGATCATCGAATACAAGCGGCACAGCAACGAGAACGTGATGAGCCAGGGCCTGTTCTACCTGGACTGGCTGCTCGATCACCGTGCCGAATTCCAGTGGCTGGTGATGGAGAAGCTGGGCAAGGACGTGGCCGACGAGATCGACTGGACCGGCACGCGGCTGCTCTGCATCGCCGCCGACTTCACCCGCTACGACCAGCACGCCGTGCAGCAGATACCCCGCAATATCGAACTGATCCGCTACAAGCTGTTCGGCGATGACCTGCTGCTGCTCGATCTGGTCAACGCGGTGAGCGTGGACGATGCCACCGCCGTCAAACAGAAACAGGTGGATGGCACCACGCCCGCCAAGGCGAAACCCGTCGGCAAGGACAAGACTGCCGAAGAGCAATTGGAACAGGCACACCCGGAAATTCGCACGCTTTACGAGGCTGTCTCCAGCCAGTTGCTGGCGCTCGGCGAGGACGTGCAGGAAAAGCAACTGAAGCAGTACATCGCGTTCCGGCGACTGAAGAACTTTGCCTGCGTGGTGCCCTACAAGGACAAACTGCTGGTCCTGCTCAAACTGGATCCTGATACGGTCACGCTGGAAGCGGGCTTCAGCCGCGACGTGCGCAACATCGGCAAGTGGGGCACGGGTGACCTTGAGCTGTGTCTGCGAAATCAGGCCGATCTTCAGCGCGCGCTGCCGTTGCTGGAGCGTAGCTATGGCGAAGGTTGAGTGACTGCTTGCGGCGTGCCGGGTGTTGCCACCAAGGCAACGATCGTCGACTTTTCAGACTACAGCGGGTCCACAGGAGCCGTCTGGCTTGGGATCCAGCGTGATCTCACCTTGCAACGTGGGCGGCCATATCTGCAGATATTCGCCATTCGCGTATCGCGGATATCCAATACAGCCCACGCCTTGATCTCCGCCAGCTTCTGCTGTGCGGCTCCTTGTTGAATGCTGGCTTGAACAAGCCACGATCCAGCCTCTATATTCAACGCTGGCTTAAACATGGGTCGGGAGCGGCGCCATGTTAAAGGGAGCGCGACGTTGAACAGACCCATGGATGCCCACCGCGCCGGTCGCTACGTCCGTCAGCCGACCGGCTATCGCGCCTTCATGCCCGAAGGGCTGCCGCCCGATCCACCGCTGGCGATCACGGGCGAGTTGGCGGGGCTGTTGTCGCGGGCCGATCGGGCGCTGGGGCGACTGGACGGTTCGGTGCTGACCCTGCCCAATCCGGATCTGTTCGTCTTCATGTACGTGCGCAAGGAGGCGGTGCTTTCGAGTCAGATCGAGGGCACGCAAAGCTCGCTGCAGGACTTGCTGGCGGCGGAGGCCGACATTTTCGACGAGGCCATGCCGCGCGATGTGGACGAGGTGGTCAACTATGTGCGCGCGATGAAACACGGGCTGGCGCGGCTGGGCGAGTTGCCGGTGTCGGTGCGACTCATTCGGGAAATCCATGCCGAGCTGATGCAAGGTGTGCGCGGTGACAAGCTGCAACCCGGCGAGCTGCGGCGCAGCCAGAACTGGATCGGGCCCGCTGGCTGCACGCTGGCAACGGCGAACTACGTGCCCCCGCCCCAGGACGAGGTGCCTCGCCTGCTGGGTGAGCTGGAGCTGTTCCTGCATCGTCAGGACGAGTTGCCGCCGCTGGTGAAGATTGCCCTGGCGCATGTGCAGTTCGAGACGATTCACCCGTTTCTCGACGGCAACGGTCGCGTCGGGCGCTTGCTGATCACTTTCCTGCTGACCGAATGCGGTGTGTTGCACAAGCCCGTGTTGTACCTGTCGCACTATTTCCGCCAGCACCGTCAGGCCTACTACGACCACCTGCAGGCGGTGCGCGAACGCGGCGCGTGGGAAGACTGGCTGGCTTTTTTCCTGCGCGGCGTGGTCGAGGTCGCCGGCGAGGCGGCCGAGACCGCGCGGCGCATCCAGCTGCTGCGGGAGCGCCACCGGCAGGCGATCACCGAGGGTCTGGGACGCGCCGCCGGCAACGGTCACAAGGTGCTTGAAAGCCTGTTCGATCGACCGATCGTTACCGTCGCCGACGTGCGCGAGATGACTGGTACGACGTATCCCGCGGCCAACACCATGGTCGCGCGACTGGTCGAGCTGGGGATATTGCTGGAAATGACTGGCTATGCGCGCAATCGGCGGTTCCGTTACGAGCCGTATGTGCGCCTGTTCACCGACGATGTATCTGACCCGAGGGAAAGCCAGGCATGAACCTGCACAGGGAAGTTCATTTCGAGCAGGCGATCTGCGATCACCTCGCTGCCCACGGCTGGCTCCACGCCGACGGCGACGGCGAGCATTACGACCGCACCCACGGCCTGTATCTGCCCGACCTGCTGGCCTGGATCGAAGCGACCCAGCCAGACAGCTGGCAGCGCCTCACCAAGACGCACGGCCCGGCGGCGGCTGAGCGCATCGCCGAGCGCGTGCGCAAGAACCTCAATGAGCGCGGCACGCTGGAGGTGCTGCGTCGGGGCGTGGAGATGCTGGGCTTGAAGGAGCCGTTATCGCTGGTGCAGTTCAAGCCGGCGCTGGCGATCAACCCGGTGATCCAGCAGCACTACGCGGCGAACCGGCTGCGCGTGGTGCGACAGGTGCGGCATTCGCCCAACAACACCAAGGATGCGCTGGACCTGGTGCTGTTCGTCAACGGCATCGCGGTGGCCACGGCCGAGCTGAAATCCGACTTCACCCAGAGCGTCAACGATGCGGTGGACCAGTACCGCTTCGACCGGCATCCGCAGCCCAAGGGCGGGCAGCTTGAACCGCTGCTGGGTTTCCCCGGCGGGGCGCTGGTGCATTTCGCGGTGAGCCAGGCCGAGGTGATGATGACCACGCGGCTGGCCGGACCGGCGACGCGCTTCCTGCCGTTCAACCGCGGCAATCACGGCGCGGGCTGGCAACGCGCCGAACCCGGACGGCTTTGCCACGGCGTACCTGTGGGAAGAGGTGTGGGCGCGCGACAGCTGGCTGGAGATCCTGGGCCGCTACCTGATCGGCAAGCGCGACGACAAGAAGCAGCTCACCGGAGTGATCTTTCCGCGTTATCACCAGCTCGACGCCACGCGGAAGCTGGTGGCCGACGTGCTGGCCGAGGGGGCAGGGCAGCGCTACCTGATCCAGCATTCGGCCGGCTCGGGCAAGACCAACTCGATCGCGTGGAGCGCGCATTTCCTGGCTGACCTGCACGATGCGCAGCACAAGAAGATGTTCGACAGCGTGCTGGTGGTGTCCGACCGCAACGTGCTGGATGCGCAGCTGCAGGAGGCGATCTTCGATTTTGAACGCACCACCGGCGTGGTCGAAACCATCACCAGCGAACACGGCAGCAAGAGCGCGCAGCTGGGCCAGGCGTTGAAGGACGGCAAGAAGATCATCGTCTGCACCATCCAGACGTTCCCGTTCGCACTGGAGGCAGTACAGGAACTGGCTGCCACCGAGGGCAAATGCTTCGCGGTAATCGCCGACGAAGCACACAGCTCGCAGACCGGCGAAGCGGCGGCCAAGCTCAAGCAACTGCTGAGCGCCGAGGAGTGGGCCGAACTGCAGGACGGCGGCGAGATCGACACCGAGGCGTTGCTGGCCGCTGGCATGGCAGCGCGTGCGGGCGGTAGCAAGGGCCTGACCTACGTGGCGTTCACCGCCACGCCCAAGCAGAAGACGCTGGAGCTGTTCGGTCGGCCTGGCGACAGATGGTCTGCCACAGCCATTCCACGTGTATTCGATGCGCCAGGCGATCGAGGAAGGCTTCATCCTCGACGTGCTGAAGAACTACACGCCGTACAAGCTCGCCTTCAGGCTGGCGCACGACGGCAAGGAGTACGACCAGACGCAGGTGGAACGCAGCGCGGCGATGAAGGGGATCATGCAGTGGGTTCGCCTGCATCCCTACAACATCGCGCAGAAGGTGCAGATCGTGGTGGAGCATTACCGCGAGAACGTGCAGCCGCTGCTGGCAGGTCAGGCCAAGGCAATGGTGGTGGTCGGCAGCCGCAAGGAAGCCGTGCGCTGGCAGAAGGCGATTCGTGGCTACATCGCGAGACAGAACTATTCGCTGGGCGTGCTGGTGGCGTTTTCCGGCGAAGTGAATGATCCGGACAGCTATCCGCAGCCGGTCACCGAGACCAGCACCGACCTCAACCCCGGCCTCAAGGGTCGTGATATCCGCGACGCCTTTGCCAAGCCCGACTATCACCTGCTGCTGGTCGCCAACAAGTTCCAGACCGGCTTCGACCAGCCACTGCTGTGCGGCATGTACGTGGACAAGATGCTGGGCGGCATCCAGGCGGTGCAGACATTGTCGCGCCTGAACCGCGCGCATCCGGGCAAGGACACCACCTACATCCTCGACTTCGTCAACGACGCGACCGAGATCCTCAAGGCGTTCAAGACCTACTACGACACCGCCGAACTGGAAGCGACCACCGATCCGCATCTGGTCTACGACTTGCGCCAAAGCTGGACGCCAGTGGCCATTACGACGAGTTCGAGGTGGAGCGCGTCGCGAAAGTGGAGACTGATCCGCGCGGTACGCAGGCTCAGCTGAGCGCGGCGATTGCGCCGGTGGCCGACCGTTTGCTCAAGCGCTACAAGGCGGCGCAGCAGGCGCGGGCCACCGCACTGACAGCGGCGACGACAAGGCAGCCGAAGTCGAACAAGGACGTGCTCGATGCGCTGGTGTTGTTCAAGAACGACATGGGCACGTTCGTGCGCCTGTATGCCTTCCTGGCGCAGGTGTTCGACTATGGCAACACCGACATCGAGAAGCGCTTCATCTTCTACAAACGGCTGATCCCTCTGCTGGAATTCGGTCGCGAACGCGACACGGTGGATCTGTCCAAGGTAGTGTTGACCCACCACACGTTGCGCAACGCCGGGCGCCAGCCGCTCAACCTCAATGGCGACGGCAGCTACAAGCTGCCGCCGATGGATGCGGTGGGCAGCGGTTCGGTGCAGGAGAAGCAACGCGCGTATCTGGCCGAGATCATCCAGAAGGTCAACGGCCTGTTCGAGGGTCAGCTTACCGACGACGACCAGCTGGTCTACGTCAACGGCGTGCTCAAGGGCAAGCTGCTGGAAAACGACACCCTCGTGCAGCAGGCCGGCAGCAACAGCAAGGAGCAATTCGCCAACTCGCCCGACCTCAAGCACGCGCTGATGCACGCCATCATGGATGCGCTGGAGGCTCACTCCAGCATGAGCACCCAGGCGCTCGGCTCCGAGCGCGTGCGTGACGGACTGAAAGATATCTTGCTGGGGCCGGCACAGTTGTATGAGGCGCTGCGGGCCAAGTCGCAAGGCGGGACGATTGCGCCATAGTTGATGGATTTGCCGGGTCAAAGAAAGAGCCCCCGCAAGCGGGGGCTCCTGGTTTCTAGGTGCTGCTGGCTCAGTGCTGCTGTGCATTCGCACTGGCGCCGGCATCGCCGTTGGTCTGCGCCGAGGTGGAGATGCCGTTGCGGGTCGAGCCGTGGGCACTGGCCTGACCACTGGCCTGGCCGTTGGCGTTGGCTGCGCCGCGGGTGCCGGAGGCCGAGCCGGCGTTGGCGTTCGTGTTGCCGTTGGCTGCGCCCGAGCCCGACACGTCGATCGTCTTGTCACCGGCGCCGCGCACGGCGTTGGACGTCGGCGACAGCAGGCGCGGTTGCGGGGTCGCTGCGTTACCCGACGGTTGGCTTGCGGCGTTCGCGCCGGTCGAAGTTGCCTGCGACGCGCTGCCGGCCGCGTCGGTGCCGAGCGAGCCGGCGGTATGCGCCGACTGCGTGCCGGTGGCGGTGGCTTGGCGGGCGGCGCTCAGGCCGGCAGTGGCCGAGCCTTCGGCCGCACCCTCGGCATTCGCGGACGCATTGCTGGCGTCGTTCTGCGCGCGGTTCAGTGCGCCCTGGGCACCGCGTTTGGCCGTCGAGACGGCTGAACGCGATTGGCCGACAGCCTGGTCCGCGGCGCCGGCCACGGCATGGCGCGTGCCTGAGGTATCGACCGCGCCGGCCGCGGACGAGCCCAGTTGCCCCGCGCCGTTCAGCGCGGCGCTGTTGCCGTTGCCGGCGTTGGCACCGGCCGCACCGGTGAGGCCGGCGGCAGCGTCAGCGGCGGCCTGGCCGTTCACCTGGCGGGTGGCGCTTGCGGCGGTGTCCCTCGCCGAAGCGGCGGTCGTGGCGGCGCGCTGACGCAGGCGCTCCGCGCGCCGCTCGGCGGCCCGCTGGTTGATGTCGGGCGCGTGGAGGTTGCCCATGCCGCGCGCGGAGCCGCCGATCTGGCCGCCTACCTGGCCCATCGCGGAATTGACCGGGCCGTTCATCCCGCCGGTGATGCCGCCGGTGAGCGAGCCGCCGCCCAGGACCTGGGCATGCGCCGGGACCATCGCGGCCAGCGCCAAGGCGCCGGCGAACAGGGCGATGTTGAGGGTCTTGTTGTTGAGGGTCGTGTTGCGCATGGGAGGACCTCCTGCCGGCGGCGGATCCGCGGCTTCCAGGGTCCTGTACGTCCATGGCCCGCGGATCCTTCCCTGCCGGCGGGCGCCGGTCGGGTTTCATTCAGATTCAGGGCGACAGCAGGCCATCGCCGTAGCGTGGGTCGCGGCCCGGGCGACCGAGGTCGCGTGCTTCGCCGGCCAGGCGCTGCTGTACCTGGGCCGCGGCGCCCTCGCGAGGGGCGTCCAGCAACTGGGCGGCTTTTCGCGCCACGATCGGCGCCGCGAACGAGGTGCCGCGCAGCGCGTCGCGGCCGTGCCGACCACGCCGGATGCGCAGAAGTCCACCTGCTCGCCACTGCCGGATTCGGGCAGCACGCGGTCGCGCGCGTCGACGCCGCTGACGCCGATCACGTCCGGGTACGCCGCCGGGAACAGCGGCGGTGCCGCGGGTCCGTCGTTGCCGACCGCGCTGACCAGCACGTGGCCGCGCGCGATCATCGCCTGCACCGCGCGCGCGAGCACCGGGTTGTCGGGCCCGACCAGGCTGATGTTGATCACCGCCACGTGCTCGCGCGCCATCCATGCGAGCGCGTCCACGAGGTTCGAGGTGGCGCCGCCGACCGCGTCGCCGCACCACAGGTCGGCGGCGTACAGCGTGTCCGGGTCGCCGTCGACGAGGCGCGCGGCAACCGCGGTGCCGTGCCGCGATACGGTGGCCGTCTGGCAGCCATGCCGTTCGATGCGCGCGCGTGCCAGCGCGGGATCGGCCGGGTCGACGCCGCCATCGACCAGTCCCACGCGTCGCGCCGGTGCACTGGACGGCGGAGCCGCCGCGCTGGTACGTTGGCCACGTCAGCATGGCCGGCGGGCAGGTAGAGGTGCTGGTAGGTGAACGTCGCGTCCGGTGCGGCCTGCTGCAAGGCGCGCATGGCTCTGGCTGTGCTGCGACTGCGGGTGTCGTGCAGCACCACGAAGTCCAGCCCCAGCGTCGCGTCCGCCGGCGTCCGCGCGATCTACGCTGAAACCCAGCGCCCGCACCGCGTCGAGTTGCGCATCCGACAGGCCCATGGCGAGAAATTCGCCGCGCAGGATCGGTGCACCGTGGGGATCGACGTCGACGCGCCGAGGCTCGCTGCGTCGCAGTGCGTCGATCTGCAATTTTCGCGTGAGGGCCAGCGGTCCGCGCAACAGGTCGTCCACGCTGCGCAAGGGTGAGGCGGGAACCATGCCGGGCAGGCCCACGCCGGGGACCTGCACGTTCGGCAGACCCTGCACCGGGCCGAGCACCTGCGCCTGTGCCGGCGTCGCGCTCACCGTGGCAAGCGTGATGGCCAGCAACGTGACGAACATGGTGGACGAATGGCGCAGCGGCATGACCAACGGCCTCGGGAGCAACGGGGCCGGATGCTAGCATGGACCCGCTTTACGCCCTCGAACCGCGTCGATGCGCGCGAGGGAAGGAATCCTCCCCTTCAGACGTAATGGAAGGTGATGCGTGAATTCGAGCGACGCCGTGCGCGAAGGACTGATCCCGCTGTTGCCGCGCCTGCGTCGCCTGGCGCGCGCGCTGGCCGGGCAGGTTGCCGACGCCGACGACCTGGTGCAGATCGTGCTGGAGCGCGCACTGGCTCGGGCCGCGCAGTGGCGGCCGGATGCCGCGCTGGATCGGTGGGTGTTCGCGATCGCGCGCAACGCCTGGCGGGACGAGCTGCGCGCACGCGGCCGCTCGCAACACCTGTTCGCGCCGGAGGAAGCCGGCGAGATGGCCGCCGACCGCGCCAGCGCACAACCCGCGCAGCAGCTGGAACTGGCGATGGCGCTGGCGGCGTTGCCGCCGGACCATCGCGAAGTGGTGGCCCTGGTGCTGGTCGAGGGCCTGTCGTACAGCGAGGCCGCCGAGCTGCTGGAGGTGCCGGTGGGCACCGTCACCAGCCGTCTGGCCCGCGCCCGCGCCACCTTGCAGGCCCATCTTGGGAAAGACACATGAACCCGATCGACGACGACACCTTGCAGGCTTACGTGGACGGCGAACTCGACGCGTCCGACGCCGCGCGCATCGACGCGGCGCTGGCGCATGACGATGTGCTCGCCCGTCGCGTGGAGCAGGCGCGCGCCGTGCGGGCGCAGCTACGCGCCGCGTTCGATCCGGTGCTCGACGAGCCGGTGCCGGCACGCCTGTCCGCCTTGTTGCAGCCGCGCATCCGCGCAGACAGCGATACCGGCCACGCCGCGCGTGCTGCCTGTGGATGGGCGTGGCATGGCACGACTCGACGTCGCGCGACCCGCCGCTGGTTTGTGCCGGGCGCCGCGCTGGCCGCATCGGTGGCGCTGCTCGCCGTGGCTTTGTGGTGGTGGCAGCCCGGCGGCGATCTGGTGCGCATGCAGGGCGGCCAGTCATTCGCCGCGGGCGCCTTGACCCACGCGCTCGACGAGGCACTGGCGAGCGAACCGAAGGCGAATGCGCCGGTCGCCATCGGCCTGAGTTTCCGCAGTACCGACGGGCGCATCTGCCGCACCTTCGTGCTGCACACCCCGCCGGCGCGAGCCGGCCTTGCCTGCCACGAGCGATACGGGCTGGGTGCTGCCCGTGCTCAGCGCGGTGGCTCCGCCGGAAGGCGGCGAACTGCGCCAGGCGGCGAGCGCCTTGCCGCCCGAGGTGCAAGCCGCGGTCGACGCGCGTTTGCGCGGCAATGTCTTCGATGCACGGCAGGAGCGCGCGGCGCGCGACGCCGGCTGGCGCTAGGCGCACGGCGTGTCGTCACGCGTCGTCCATCTGCCGTGACGGACAACGAGTCCTGAGCAGACGTTGACTCGCACTTCGCATCGGCGTCGCTACCGTCAGGACAAACGGCCCGACACGTCGGGGTTGCCAGGAGGAACCATCCCATGTCCGATGAAAATGCGAAGACACCCGCCGACCATATCGTCGATACGGTGGCGCAGCTCAAGGAGATGCGGCACTACTCGAAGAACAACGTGGAAGCGCTGACCACGGCGTGGCTGTTGTTCGACGGCGAGCTGTCCAGGCTGAAGCAGGCGGAGAAGATTGCGGATCTGATGGACCGACAGGGGCAACTGCATGAGGCGTTGGAGAATGCGATCGTCGATCTGGAAGAGGTGCTGGCGAAGATGCAGCCGGAGCCGGAGGAATAATTCGCCGTGCAGTTGACCGGCGCAGCATAGCGCCGGCGCGATCGTGGGACGGGAAGACGGTGGCCGTCGGGACTGCAGATGACGACGGCGGCGTTTGGCGTACATGCGCCGCAACCCTTGGCTTCGTCGTGCGTCCCGGTCTCGTGACTCGCGCAATCGGACGCGGCGCGCTGCCTGCCGTGATCGGTCAGCGCATCGGTCGCCTCGTCGATGGGCAGGTGACGGTGAGGGCCTTTGATCTGTCGCATTGCAGCCGGCATCTGTGCAGGGTGCGCGCGGGCGAGGTGGGGCATCTCCGCTCCTCTCCCCACTTGCAGGGGAGGGAGAGGGACCGATTTGCGGGAGTTCGACGTGCGGCTCAGGCCAGCGTGCGCACCTTCGGCTCGCGCGCCCACTGCCGTGTCTTCGCCGCCTGGATGAAGCCGGCGCTGTCGCTGGCGTCGACCACGCCGGCGTCCTTCCAGATGCCACCGGCCTTCAGCACGGCTTGCGCGCCGGCGTCGGCGGCGATGGCCTTGAGGTGGCCGAAGGCGTCGCGCACGAAGTCGACCGCGGCAGCTTCCTTCGCCAGCAGCTTGCCGGCCTCGGCGGAGAGCACCAGCGCCACGGCGTCGAACACCACCGACGGCGTGCCGGCGAGCTGGCCGTCGGCGGGCTGGTGCTTGCCGTCGCTGAGCTTGGCGCCGCCGACCTTGGGGCGACGATCTTGACGCTGGCGCCGGCGGCTTCGGCGGCCTTGCGCAGCGCCTTGACCGCGGCGGCGTCGGAGCCGTCGTGCGATCAGGATGCCGACGGCGCGGCCCTTCAGCGTGTCCTTCATCTTGCCGATGATCTGCAGCGCCGGCGACGGTGGCTGGTCCTTCGCGGGCACCGCCTTGGGCTGCGCGGGCGGCAAGCCGGGCAGGGCCAGGCCGTCGGCGACGCGCTGGGCGAGGTCCTCGTCGACGTTGCGCAGGTGGCCGACCATCGCCTCGCGCACGTGCAGCGTCTGCACCTTCGACAGCTCGAACACGAGCGCCGAGGCGATGTGCGCCTGCTCGATGGTGGTCTGGCTGCGGATAGAACAGCCGCGCCTGGCTGTAGTGGTCGGCGAAGCTCTCGGCGCGGATGCGGCCCTTGCTGCCGTCGTCGGCCGGCTCGGCGAAGCTGCGGAAGCCGCTGGCGCTGGCGCGCGCGGAGCGCCGGGTCGAGCGAGCTGGGCTCGTAGTTGACGCGGCCCTTCGGCACCTCCATCTGCATGTGGCCGTCGCGCTGCTGGTTGGCGAACGGGCACTTCGGCGCGTTGATCGGGAGCTGGTGGAAGTTCGGCGAGCCCAGCCGCGACAGCTGCGTGTCGAGGTAGGAGAACAGCCGGCCCTGCAGCAGCGGATCGTTGGAGAAGTCGATGCCGGGCACGATGTTGGCGGGGCAGTAGGCGACCTGCTCGGTCTCGGCGAAGAAGTTGTCCGGCCAGCGGTCCAGCACCATGCGGCCGATCACGGTCAGCGGCACCAGCTCCTCGGGGATCAGCTTGGTGGCGTCGAGGTGGTCGAACGGGAAGCTGTCGGCCTGGGCCTGGGTGAACAGCTGCACGGCCGAGCTCCCACTCCGGAAAGTTGCCGGCCTGGATCGCCTCGAACAGGTCGCGGCGGTGGAAGTCCGGGTCGGCGCCGGCGATCTTCACCGCCTCGTCCCACACGTGCGACTGCAGGCCGAGCTTCGGCCGCCAGTGGAACTTCACGAAGGTGCTGTCGCCGTTCGTCGTTGACCAGGCGGAAGGTGTGGATGCCGAAGCCCTCGATCATGCGCAGCGAGCGCGGGATCGTGCGGTCGCACATCGCCCACATGATCATGTGCATCGCCTCGGGCGTCAGCGAGATGAAGTCCCAGAACGTGTCGTGCGCGCTGGCCGCCTGCGGGAAGCCGCGGTCGGGCTCCATCTTCACCGCGTGGACCAGGTCGGGAAACTTCATCGCGTCCTGGATGAAGAACACCGGGATGTTGTTGCCGACCAGGTCCCAGTTGCCTTCCTTGGTGTAGAACTTCACCGCGAAGCCGCGCACGTCGCGCGGCGTGTCGACCGAGCCGGCGCCGCCGGCCACGGTGGAGAAGCGCGTGAACACCGGCGTCTTCTCGCCGACTTCGGTGAGGATCTTCGCGGTGGTGTATTTCGGCAGCGACTTGGTCAGCTCGAAGTAGCCGTGCGCGGCCGAGCCGCGCGCGTGCACGATGCGCTCGGGGATGCGCTCGTGGTCGAAGTGGGTGATCTTCTCGCGCAGGACGAAGTCTTCCAGCAGCGTCGGCCCGCGCGGGGTGCTGCGCAGCGAGTTCTGGTTGTCCGATACCGGCATGCCCTGGTTGGTGGTCAGCGGCGGGTGGCTTCCGCCGGCCATCTCCTGCAGTTCGTCGCCGTGGCCGCGTGGCGGCGGAGGGTTGGGCGGAATTGGCGGGCTGTTTCTTCGTGGCCATGGCAAATGCTCCGGGATGGTGCGGCGCGCGGCGTCGCGGGGGAATGGGTCATCCTGCGGTGGACGCCGTCAATGTCCCGTCGTTCAGATGTAAGCGGCTTCGCGGAAGGCAACCCGGGTGCCATGACTTCCGGCCTGTGCACGATGGCCTGGGTGGGCGTCAGTATCGTTCGGCCCGGGCCGGTGCCGAAGATGCCGGTCGATGAACCCATGGTTCGCCGTTCCCCGATCCCCACTTGCATGGAAGGAAATGTCATGCGTAATACGTTGCTGGTTTCCGCGATTGCCCTGGCGCTCGCCGGCGTTTCGATGACGGCCATGGCGACGACGCCGGTCGTCGCGCCTGCGGCGGATCTCGCCACCACCCAGTTGCCGCGCACCGTGGTGCCCAGCCACTACGACGTGGCGGTGGTGCCGCACGCGGACAAGCTGAGTTTCGACGGCAAGGTCACGGTGACCGTCGACGTGCTGCAGCCGACCCGCAGCATCACGCTGAATGCGCTCGACATGGCGTTCTCCTCGGTGCACCTGACGCCGACACGGCTGCGGATGGCGGTGGCCGACCCCGAAGGTGACGGTGGACGCGCAGGCGCAAACCGCCACCTTCACGCTTCGACCGCGCGCTGCCCGCCGGGCAGCTACAAGCTGACGATGGCCTACACCGGCAAGATCGGCACCCAGGCCAACGGCCTGTTCGCGATCGACTACGACACCAGTGCGGGCAAGAAGCGCGCGCTGTACACCCAGTTCGAGAATTCCGACGCGCGCCGCTTCATCCCGTCGTGGGACGAGCCGGCGTACAAGGCCACGTTCGACCTGGAAGTGACCGTGCCCAGCGGCGAGATGGCGGTGAGCAACATGCCGGCGACGTCGACGCACCGATCTGGGCAACGGCCTGAGCCGCGTGCGCTTCCAGCCGTCGCCGAAGATGTCGACCTATCTGCTGTTCTTCGGGCTGGGCGAATTCGATCGCGCCACCACCATGGCGGACGGCACCGAGATCGGCGTGATCACGCAGAAGGGGCTGGCGTCGCAGGCGGGGTTTGCGCTGGAATCCTCCAGCGCCGTGCTGCGCGAGTACAACGATTATTTCGGCGTGCCGTATCCGCTGCCCAAGCTGGACAACATCGCCTCGCCGGGCCGCAGCCAGTTCTTCTCGGCGATGGAGAACTGGGGCGCGATCTACACCTTCGAATACGCCTTGCTGCTGGATCCCGACGATCTCGACGCCAGTCCGACAAGCAGGCGATCTTCAGCACCGCCGCGCACGAGATGGCGCACCAGTGGTTCGGCGACCTGGTGACGATGCGCTGGTGGGACGACCTGTGGCTGAACGAGGGCTTCGCCTCGTGGATGGCGTCGCGCACCACCGAGAAGCTGCACCCGGAATGGAACACCGTGCTGGAGGCGGTAGGCACGCGCGAAGGCGCGATGTCGCGCGATGCGGTGGCCACCACCCATCCGGTGGTGCAGCACGTGGAGACGGTGGAGCAGGCCAGCCAGGCGTTCGACGCCATCACTTATTCCAAGGGCGAGGCCGTGATCCACATGCTGGAAGGCTACGTCGGCGCCGACGCCTGGCGTGCCGGCGTGCGCAATTACATCAAGGCGCATGCCTACGGCAACACCGTGTCCGACGACCTGTGGCGCGAAGTGCAGGCGGCGGCGGGCAAGCCGATCACCGCGATCGCCCATGATTTCACGCTGCAGCCGGGCATTCCGCTGATCCGCGTGGAAGCGGCCGCGTGCAGCGGCGGCAAGACCACGCTGAAACTGAGCCAGGGCGAGTTCACCAAGGATCGCCCGGGCAAGACGCCGCTGAAGTGGCAGGTGCCGGTGATCGCGCAGGCCATCGGCGGCAGCCCGGCGCGCGTGCTGGTGGATGGCCGGGCCACGCTGAGCGTGCCCGGTTGCGCGCCGGTGCTGGTCAACGCGGGGCAGAGCGGCTACTACCGCACGCTGTATGCGCCGGCCCAGTTCGCCGCGATCAAGGGCGACTTCGCGAAGCTGGCGCCGATCGACCAGCTCGGCCTGATGGGCGACACCTGGGCGCTGGGCATGGCCGGGCTGCAACCCGCTTCGGATTACCTGGATCTGGCCAGCGCCACGTCGCCCGAGGCCGATCCGCAGATCTGGGGCGATATCGCCGGACAAGCTGGCCGGGCTGGACAACTACTACCGCGGCGACACGGCCCGCCAGGCCCGCTTCCGCAAGTTCGCGATCGGCCGGCTCGCGCCGGTGTTCGCGCGCGTCGGCTGGGAGGCACGGCCGGGCGAGAGCGATCCCGTCACGATCCTGCGCACCCAGTTGATCGGTGTGCTGGCCGAGCTTGGCGACACCGACGGTGATCGGCGAGGCGCAGCGCCGTTATGCGGCGAAGGACAGCGACCCGAAGGCGCTGCCGGCGGGATTGCGCAAGGTGATCCTGGGCGTGGTGGCCAGCCATGCCGATGCCGCCACCTGGGACAAGTTGCACGCCCAGGCCAAGGCCGAGACCACGCCGCTGATCAAGGATCGCCTGTATGGCTTGCTGGCCGCATCCGACGATGCCGCCCTGGCCCGGCGGGCACTGGACCTGGCGCTCACCGATGAACCCGGCGCCACCAACAGTGCGGGCATGATTGGCAGTGCCGCGTATCGCCATCCCGACCTGGCCTTCGACTTCGCCATGGCCCACCGCGCGCAGGTGGACAAGCTGGTCGATTCCACCTCCGCCAGCCGTTATTACCCGGCGCTGGGCGGCAGTTCGAACGATCCGGCCATGATCGGCAAGATCAACGCGTACGCCGACGCGCATATCGCCGCCGGTTCGCGTCGTGCCGCCGAGACGGTGGTCGCGAACATCAAGTACCGCCAGATGATCCGCAGCAAACAGCTTCCCGCGATCGACGCCTGGCTGGCGAAGAACGGCGGTTGAGTCGACCGGACGTGCGCGCATGAAGGCCCCGTGTCGCGGGGCCTTCATGCTGTTCGGCTTGGCCGCTGGCTCGCGTTCCGGCCGGGTGGCGGTGTATTTTCGGTGCGGCAGGTGGTGAGGTGAGCCCACGCCACGCTGCACTCTTCAGCCAGGATCGAGCACGAACGATGGTCGATATCGAAAACAGGATGGCACCGGACAGCGCCGTCTACCGGACGCTGCTGGAATCGACGCGGGCGATCCCGTGGAAGATCGACTGGGACAGCAAGCAGTTCGCCTATATCGGACCGCAGATCGAGGCGTTGCTGGGCTGGACCCCGGCGAGCTGGGCGACCGTAGGCGACTGGGCCAGCCGCATGCATCCGGAGGATCGCGAATGGGTGGTGAATTTCTGCGTGACGCAGTCGCAGGCCGGCGTGGACCATGAGGCCGACTACCGCGCGCTGACCCGCGACGGTCGCTACGTGTGGATCCGCGACGTGGTGCATGTGGTGCGCAAGGCAGACGGTTCGGTCGATTCGCTGGTCGGTTTCATGTTCGACATCAGCGAGCGCAAGCGGACCGAACAGCAATTGATCAGCCTGCAGAAGGAACTGGAAGAGTTGTCCTTCCGCGACGGCCTGACCGGCGTGGCGAACCGGCGCCGCTTCGACGCGATCATCGAGGTCGAGTGGAGCCATGCGCAGCGCGAGCAGCGGCCGCTGTCGCTGATCATGATGGATATCGATTATTTCAAGCAGTACAACGACCGCTACGGCCATCTCGAGGGCGACACCTGCCTCAAGCATGTGGCCCGCATGCTGGCCTCGGTGGGCACACGCTCGCGCGACCTGCTGGCGCGCTTCGGCGGAGAGGAGTTCGTGCTGGTGCTGCCGGAAACCGACGAGGCCGCGGCGGGCAAGCTGGCCGAACGCTGCCGCGACCTGATCCTGGCCGAACGCATCCCGCATGAATCGTCCGCGATCGGCCCGCTGCTGACGATCAGCCTCGGCGTGGGCAGCGTGGTGCCCGCCCATGGCGACAAGCTGCTGTCGTACATAGACGCAGTGGACAAGCGTCTGTACGAAGCCAAGCAGCGGGGCCGGAACTGCATCGTGACGGAGTAGCGAGCTGCGGGAGATGGGTGACGGACAGTAAAAGGCCCCGCGTGCGGGGCCTTTTCCTTGTCAGCGGGCGGCGCGGCGTTACGCCTCGGCTTCTTCCTTGTACGCATCCACCGGGATGCAGGCGCACATGATGTTCTTGTCGCCGTAGACGTTGTCGACGCGGGCCACCGGCGGCCAGTATTTCTGCAGCTTCAGGCTGGCCAGCGGGAAGGCCGCCAGCTCGCGCGGGTAGGCGTGGGTCCACTCGCTGCCGCTGACCATGGTGGCGGTGTGCGGGGCGTTCTTCAGCGGGTTGTCCTCGCGGTCGAGCTTGCCTTCCTCGATCGCGCGGATCTCGTCGCGGATCTGGATCATCGCGTCGATGAAGCGGTCCAGCTCGACCTGCGATTCGCTCTCGGTCGGTTCCACCATCAAGGTGCCGGACACCGGGAAGCTCAGCGTCGGCGCGTGGAAGCCGAAGTCGATCAGCCGCTTGGCCACGTCCTCGGCGCCGATGCCGGTGGCGTCCTTGAGCGGGCGCAGGTCGAGGATGCACTCGTGCGCCACCAGCCCGTTGCGGCCGGTGTACAGGGTGGGGTAGTGCGCTTCCAGCCGCTTGGCGATGTAGTTGGCGTTGAGCAAGGCCACTTGGGTCGCCTTGCGCAGGCCCTGCTGGCCCATCATGGTGATGTACATCCAGCTGATCGGCAGGATGCTGGCGCTGCCGAAGCTGGCGGCGCTGACCATGCCGACGTGGCGCTGTCCTCACCGAGCTTCCTCGGCAGGAACGGAGCCAGGTGCGACTTCACCGCGCACGGGCCGACGCCCGGGCCGCCACCGCCGTGCGGGATGCAGAAGGTCTTGTGCAGGTTCAGGTGCGACACGTCCGAGCCCCACTTGCCGGGCTTGGCCACGCCGACCAGCGCGTTCATGTTGGCGCCGTCGGTGTACACCTGACCGCCGTGCGCGTGCACGATCTCGCAGATCGCCACGATGTCTTCCTCGAACACGCCGTGGGTGGACGGGTAGGTGATCATCAGCGCGGCGAGACGATCGCGAATATTTCTCGGCGGCGCGGCGGATGTCCTCGACGTCGACGTTGCCGTTGCCGTCGCACTTGGTCACCACCACGGTCATGCCGCACAGGTGCGCGGAGGCCGGGTTGGTGCCGTGGGCGGATTCGGGGATCAGGCAGATGTCGCGATGCGTCGTCGCCGCGCGAGCGGTGATAGGCGCGGATCGCCAGCAGGCCGGCGTATTCGCCCTGCGCGCCGGAGTTCGGCTGCAGGCTGACCGCGTCGTAGCCGGTGCATTCGACCAGCATCGCTTCCAGGCCGTCGATCAGTTCGTTGTAGCCCTGCGTCTGCGCGGCCGGGGCCAGCGGGTGGATGTTGGCGAACTCCGGCCAGGTGATCGGGATCATCTCGGCGGTGGCGTTGAGCTTCATGGTGCACGAGCCCAGCGGGATCATCGTGCGATCCATCGCCAGGTCCTTGTCCGCCAGCGCGCGCATGTAGCGCAGCAGTTCGTGCTCGCTGTGGTGCGAGTTGAACACCGGATGGGTGAGGAACGCGCTCTGTGCGCACCAGGGCGGCGGGCAGGGCGTCGGCGGTGGCGGCGTCGAGCGCATCGACGTCAGCGATGCTGGCGCCGAACAGTGCGGCCAGCGCGATCACGTCGGCGCGCGTGGTGCGTCTCGTCGAGGCTGATGCCGACGCTGCCGCCGTCGATGCGGCGCAGGTTGATGCGCGCGGCCGCAGCCTTGGCGTGCAGCGCGGCGGCATCGATGCCGGTGACGTGCAGGGTGTCGAAGAAATCCTTGCCCACGGCGACGCCG
Source organism: uncultured Gammaproteobacteria bacterium (assembly GCA_963739815.1). Lineage (GTDB taxonomy): Bacteria > Pseudomonadota > Gammaproteobacteria > Xanthomonadales > Rhodanobacteraceae > Rhodanobacter. The sequence goes on along the minus strand of CAVUBI010000001.1, from coordinate 1,012,959 downwards.
GCCTGGCGCAGCGCGGCGGCGAGGATCGCGGCCAGGCGATGCGTGCGGCGCGCGATGCGGGTCAGCCCCTTCGGGCCGTGGTAGACCGCGTACATGCTAGGCCATCACCGCCAGCAGCACCTGCGCGGTGCAGATGTTGGAGGTGGCCTTCTCGCGGCGGATGTGCTGCTCGCGCGTCTGCAGGGTGAGGCGATAGGCGGCCTTGCCTTCGGTGTCGATCGACACGCCGATCAGGCGGCCCGGCATCGAGCGCTTGTACGCGTCGCGGCAGGCCATGAACGCGGCGTGCGGGCCGCCGAAGCCGAACGGCACGCCGAAGCGCTGCGATGTTGCCGACCACGATGTCCGCGCCCCATTCGCCGGGCGCGGCGATCAGGGTCAGCGCCAGCAGGTCGGTGGCCACCGCGACCAGGCCGCCGCGTGCGTGCACGGCGTCGGCGATCGCCTGGTAATCGTTGATGCTGCCGAAGGTGTCCGGGTACTGCAGCAGCACGCCGAACGCCTCGGTGCCGGCCGCGTCGCTGTCCGCGCCGACCACCAGCTCGATGCCCAGCGGCTCGGCGCGCGTGCGCACCACTTCCAGCGTCTGCGGGTGCACGCCGTTGGACACGAAGAACACGTTCGACTTCGACTTGCACGAGCGCTTGGCCAGGGTCATCGCCTCGGCCGCGGCGGTGGCTTCGTCCAGCAGCGAGGCGTTGGCGATCTCCATGCCGGTGAGGTCGGCGCACATCGTCTGGAAGTTGATCAACGCCTCCATGCGGCCCTGCGAAATCTCCGCCTGGTACGGCGTGTACGCGGTGTACCAGGCGGGGTTTTCCAGGATGTTGCGCAGGATGACGTTCGGCGTGAGGGTGCCGTAGTAGCCCTGGCCGATGAAGCTGCGGAACACCTGGTTCTTGTCGGCGATCGCGCGGATCTTGGCCAGCGCTGCTTCTTCGGTGATCGCCTTGGGCAAGGCCAGCGGGGCAGCGGACTTGATCGAGCCGGGGACGATGGCGTCGGTCATCGACTCCAGCGAATCGTGGCCGACCACGCGCAGCATCTGCGCGATCTCGGCGTCGTCCGGGCCGATGTGGCGTTCGATGAACGCGTCGTGGTGTTCGAGGTCGCGCAGGGAAGTGGGGTTATGGCTCATGACTGGGCATCCGAAGACAACGTGCCGTGCCGCACGTGGGGCGCCCCTCTGTCCTTTTGCCTGAGAGTTTGGAAACGCGATGGCGCGCTTCGTGCCCCTTCGGCGCCGGATTCAACCGGTCTCTCCAGAGTGTTCGCACATGATGGTATGGGAGCCTGAGCGATTACGGGCGTTGCGTCTTCGGCAGCGGCACGTGCCCGGTTCCGGGCCGCCCGCTTCTCCCACCATGCGTTTACCGCGGCGATTATACAGGGCGGGCGGCGCGCGTTGCGGCTCGCCGGGGTGTGGTTCAGGAACCTCCCGCGTTATGCTCGGACGCTCCATTCCCCGACCCGCCGGAGCGCCCATGATCCGTATCGGTGAAATCGACCACGTGGTGTTGCGCGCCATCGACATGCGCGGCCATGCAACGCTTCTACTGCGAGGTGCTGGGTTGCCGCGAGGAACGCCGGCAGGACGAGATCGGCCTGGTGCAACTGCGCGCCGGCGCCTCGCTGATCGACCTGGTATCCATCGACGGCAAGCTTGGCCGCCACGGCGGCGCCGCACCGGGCAGGGAAGGCCACAACATGGATCACCTGTGCCTGCGCGTGGAGGATTACGACGAGGCGGCGATCCTGGCGCATCTGAAGGCGCATGGCGTGCGCATCGGCGAGTCTGGGTTCGCGCTATGGCGCAAAGGGCGAAGGCCCGTCGATCTATCTGTACGACCCGCAGGGCAACATGATCGAGTTGAAGGGGCCGGCAGTTGCCTGAAATGCCGGCGGGCCACGGCCGCCGACTTTCCTGGCTCGATCAGACACACATAAAGACGAAGGCCGCCTTGTTAGGCGGCCTTCGTTTACAATTGGTGCCCAGGAGAGGACTCGAACCTCCACGGAGTTGCCCCCGCTAGCACCTGAAGCTAGTGCGTCTACCAATTCCGCCACCTGGGCAGGTGTCACGTCGCTCGGTGAGCTGCGTGAGCCGCGTAATTTAGGCATCTGCCGATGGCTTGTCAACACTTTTTCACATCCATCCACTGCGACGTGGCATTCTCCGCGGCGCAAACATCACAAGGATACTGAGTGACCAGAAAAACTCCCCCCAAGTCCGGCCATCCCCAGGACCCGCATTCCGCGAAGAAGCCCGCCGGGCGGGCGCCGCGTGCGGTATCCGCGTCGGACAAGCGCAACAAGGCCGCCGCTGGCGCCGTGCGCGATCCCCATGCCGATCGCGAGGCGCAGCGTTATGCGCGCCCGATCCCCAGCCGCGAGGCGATTCTCGCCTTGCTCGAAGAACGCGGCGAACTGCTGACCGAGGCACGCATTGCCGACGCACTCGGCATCCACGAAGAGACCGACCTGGAAGCGTTGCGCAAACGTCTCGCGGCGATGGTGCGCGATGGCCAGCTGCTGCTGGGTCGTCGCGGTGGTTATGCGCCCACGCAGAAGCTCGACCTGATTGCCGGCCGCGTGCTGGCCAATGCCGAAGGCTACGGTTTCCTGCGCCCGGACGAGGGCGGCGAGGATCTGTACCTGTCGCCGCAGCAGATGCGCGCGGTCATGCATGGCGACCGCGTGCTGGCCAGCGTGGTCGGCATCGACCGTCGCGGCCGCAAGCAGGGCGCGATCGCCGAAGTGCTGGAGCGGCGTTCGCCGCGGCTGGTTGGCCGGGTGGTGATCGACGACGGCGTGACCCTGGTGACGCCGGACGATCGTCGCCTCAACCACGACGTGATGATCAAGCCGGGACAGGAGCAGGGCGCGCAAGGCGGGCCAGATCGTGGTGGTCGAGATCACCGCGCCGCCGACATCGCAGCGTGGCCCGGTGGGCGAAATTCGCGCGGTGCTGGGCGAACGCCTGCAGCCGTCGCTGGTGGTGGAGATGGCGATCGCCAGCCACGACCTGCCGCACGAATGGCCGGCCGAGGTGCTGCGCGATGCGGCGCAGGTGGAGTCGGTGGTGACCGCCGCCGAGCGCGAGGGCCGCATCGACATCCGCAAGCTGCCGCTGGTGACCATCGACGGCGCCGATGCGCGCGACTTCGACGACGCGGTGTATGCCGAGCCGAAGCGCGGTGGTGGCTGGCGGCTGATCGTGGCGATCGCCGATGTGTCGCACTACGTGCAGGTCGGCAATGCGCTGGATCGCGAGGCGTTACGAGCGCAGCACCTCGACCTACTTCCCCGGCTTCGTGGTGCCGATGCTGCCGGAGACGTTGTCCAACGGCATCTGTTCGCTGATGCCGAAAGTCGAGCGGTTGTGCATGGTGTGCGACATGCTGGTCGACGCCGAAGGCAACGTGACCAAGTCGAAGTTCTACGACGCGGTGATGCTGTCGCACGCGCGGCTGACCTACGACAAGGTGTGGCAGGCGGTGGGCCTGAACGACACTGACGCCCGGCACGAAGTGGCCGATGTGCTGCCGCAGCTCGAAAACCTGCATGCGCTGTACAAGGCGATGGCGCAGCAGCGCAAGCGCCGTGGCGCGATCGATTTCGAGACGCCGGAAGTGAAGTTCCGTCTCGACCAGACCGGCGGCGTCGAGTCGATGGGCGCCACCGAGCGCAACGACGCGCACAAGCTGATCGAGGAATGCATGATCGCCGCCAACGTGCAGGCGGCGCTGTTCCTGGAAAAGAAGAAAATCCCCGCGCTGTTCCGCGCACACGAGCCGCCGCCGGCGGAGAAGTACGAGGATCTGCAGCAGTTCCTGCGCGAGTTCAAGCTGCGCATGCCGCCGGTGGATGAGGTGACGCCGGGGGACTTCTCCGAGATCCTGCGCATGGTGCACGACCGCCCCGAGCGCGAGCTGATCCAGAGCGTGCTGCTGCGCTCGCAGAGCATGGCTGCGTACCAGCCCGACAACCGCGGCCATTTCGGTCTGTCGCTGCTGGCGTATGCGCACTTCACCTCGCCGATCCGTCGTTATCCGGACCTGCTGGTGCATCGCGCGATCCGTTTCGCGCTGACCGGCCGCAAGCCGGCTGACTACACCTACACGCCTGCCGAAATGGCCGCGATGGCGGTCCACTGCTCGCAGCGTGAGCGCCGCGCCGAGGAAGCCGAGCGCGACGTCGACGAGCGCTTCAAGTGCGCGTGGATGGAGAAGCATATCGGCAGCGAGTTCGAGGGCGTGGTCACCGGCGTCACCTCGTTCGGCCTGTTCGTGGAACTGGACGAATCGAAGGTGTCCGGCCTGGTGCATATCAGCCAGCTCGTGAACGACTACTACCACTTCGACGCGACCCGCAAGCTGCTGAAGGGCGAGCGCACCGGCGCGCAATTCCGTCTCGGCGATCACGTGCGCATCCAGGTGCTGCGCGCGAGCCTGGAGGATCGCAAGATCGACTTCCGGCTGGTATCGCCGCGCACGCCGGCCACGCCGCCGGCCGGCAGCGGCAAGGCGTATGACTACGCCGCCGCGGGCGAGCGTTATTCGTTGCCGAAGAAGGCCGCTGCCACGACCAAGGCGCCGGGCATGTTCGGCCGCGCCGCCAAGGCGATCGGCCGTGCGTTCGGTCGCAAGGAAGCCGAAGTCGCTGCTCCGGCACCGGCGCCGCGCAAGGCGGCAGTGAGCGATAATCCGCCGCCACCTTCGGCGGGCTCGACGCGCCGGCATGCTGGCGAGCAGCGCCCCGGTCGCAAGGCCGAGGCGTCGGCGGATCGTCGTCCGCGCAAGGACGGTGTTGCCAGGCGCGCTTCGGCACCGGCGGCACCGGCGGCAACTGCAGCACCAGCACCGAAGAAGAAGAGCAATCGGCATCGATCGAAACCGAAACCGAAAGGTCAGCCATGAGCGAGAGTTGGATCGTCGGTATCAATCCCGTCGAAGGCGCGCTGAGCAACGACGCCGAGCGCGTGCGTGAAGTGCTGGTCGAGAACGGCCAGCGCAACGCCCGCGTGCTGGATCTGGCCGAGCGCGCGAAGAAGCTGAAGATCCCGGTGCAGCATCGCCCGCGCGACGAACTGGACAAGCTGGCCGGCGAGGCGCGGCACCAGGGCGTGGCGGCGCGTTACGAGGCCGCACCGGCGGCGCATGAGAGCGACCTGGCCGCTCTGCTGGAGCGCGACGGCGGCGACACCCTGGTGCTGGTGCTTGACGGCGTCACCGATCCGCACAACCTCGGTGCCTGCCTGCGCAGCGCGGCGGCGGCGAAAGTCACCGCCGTGATCGTGCCGAAGGACCGCGCGGTCGGGCTGACCCCGGTGGTGCGCCGCGCCTCGGCCGGCGGCGCCGACCGGGTGCCGCTGATCGCGGTGACCAACCTGGCGCGCACGCTGCGCGAACTGAAAGACGCCGGCGTGTGGATCACCGGCTTGGCCGGCGATACCGATACCACCGTCTATGGCGTCGACTTCAAGGGACCGGTGGCGCTGGTGCTGGGCAGCGAAGGCGAAGGCATCCGCCGGCTCACTCGCGAGCTGTGCGATTTCGTGGCGAAGATCCCGATGCCGGGCACGATGGAGAGTCTCAACGTCTCCGTCGCCACCGGCGTCGTGCTGTTCGAGGCGTTGCGCCAGCGGAGCGCGAAGCGATGAACCTGTTCTGGTACGACTGGGCCGGTTATCTCGGCGTGGCGCTGGTGCTGCTGGCGTTCTTCCTGCTGCAGGAGCGCAAGCTGCAAGGCAGCGGACTGGTCTACCAGCTGATGAATGTGCTGGGTGCGATCGGCGTGATGCTGTCGCTGGGTTTCGGCAATTTCAACCTGGCCGCCTTCGTCATGCAGGTGGCATGGTTGCTGATCGGCAGTTACGGCATCGTGCGCGGCATCAAGCGTCGTCGCGAGCCGCACGAGCCGCACGAGCCGCTGTAGGTTATTTGCCGGCGCGGGGACGACCCCGCGCACTTTCCATCGCAGGGACGGCCCTGCAGCAAATCGAGGAGCGTCATCATGGCGTGGATCTATCTGCTGCTGGCCGGACTGTTCGAAATCGTGTGGGCCATCGGCCTCAAGTACACCGACGGCTTCAGCCGGCTCTGGCCCAGCGCCGGCACGCTGGCGGCGATGGCAGTGAGCATCGTGCTGCTGGCGATGGCAGTGAAAACGCTGCCGATCGGCACCGCATATGCGATCTGGACCGGCATCGGTGCGGTCGGCGCGGTGGCGCTGGGCATCGTGCTGTTCGGCGATCCCGCGACGTGGCCGCGGCTGTTGTGCGTTGCGCTGATCCTGGTCGGCATCGTCGGACTCAAGCTCACCGCAAGCTAGTAGGAGCGCAGGTGAATGCCTACTCGCCGAGCTTGGTGACTTCCGGGCTCGACGTGAGGTCGCGCTTGCTGCGCTGTTTGTCCAGCGGCTCGCCGGTGACCTGGAACCACACGTTCTCGGCGATGTTGGTGGCGTGGTCGCCGATGCGTTCGATGTTCTTGGCCATGAACAGCAGGTGGGTGCATGGCGTGATGTTGCGCGGGTCTTCCATCATGTAGGTGAGCAACTGGCGGAAGTAGCCGGTATAGGCTTCGTCCAGCACCACGTCGTTCTTCCACACCTGGTAGGCGCGCTCGACATCGCGGTCCCGATAGGCCGCCAGCACTTCGCGCACTTCGCTTGCGGCGAGCGTGGCCAGCTGGTGCAGGCCGCCGACCGGCGCCACCGGCGCCACCATCGACAGCGGGATCGAGCGCTTCGCCACGTTGGCGGCGTAGTCGCCGATGCGCTCGATGTCCGAGGCGATGCGCAGCGCGGCGTACACGTTGCGCAGGTCGCCGGCCATCGGCGCACGCAGCGCCAGCAGGCGTACCACGTCGTGGCCGATTTCCTGCTCCAGCTGGTCGATCGCGTCGTCGTTGCCGACCACGCGCTGGGCGGCGCGTTCGTCGCGGCGTTCGAGCACGTCGATGGCCGCTTCCAGCTGGGTCACCGACAGTTCGCCCATGCGCACGATCTCGCCGGTGAGCCGGGCCAGTTCGCTGTCGTAACTCTTGATGATGTGGTCGGTGCCAGTGTTCATGGTGGGGTCCCGTGTGATCAGCCGAAGCGACCGGTGATGTAATCCTCGGTCTGCTTCTTGCCAGGCTTGGTGAAAATCTTCTCGGTACGGTCGAACTCGATCATCTCGCCAAGGTACATGAAGGCGGTGAGGTCGGAGACGCGCGCCGCCTGCTGCATGTTGTGGGTGACGATGACGATGGTGAACTGGCTTTTCAGCTCTTCCACCAATTGTTCGATGCGGCCGGTGGCGATCGGGTCGAGCGCCGAGGTCGGTTCGTCCAGCAGCAGCACTTCGGGCTTCAGCGCGATCGCGCGGGCGATGCACAGGCGCTGCTGCTGGCCGCCGGAAAGGCCAAGCGCGTTCTGCTTGAGCTTGTCCTTCACCTCGTCCCACAGCGCGGCGCTGCGCAGGGCCTGCTCCACGCGGCCTTCCATGTCCGCCTTCGACAACTTCTCGTGGTGACGGATGCCATAGGCGACGTTCTCGAAGATCGTCATCGGGAACGGCACCGGCTTCTGGAACACCATGCCGACCTTGCTGCGCAGGCGGTTCAACGAATAGCCGGGGTCCAGGATGTTGTCGCCGTCCAGTTCGATCGAGCCTTTCGCCTCGAGCTTCGGGTAGATCGCGTAGATGCGGTTGAAGATGCGCAGCAGGGTCGACTTGCCGCAGCCGGACGGCCCGATGATCGCGGTGACCTGCTTCTCCGGGATGTCCATGCTGATGCCTTTCAACGCCTGGAAACCGTCGTAGTAGAAGTGCAGGTCGCGCACGACGAGCTTGGTGGCGACAGCCGCCGCTGCCGCCACCGGCGCCGGGTTCGTGGCGAGGGCGGAATCAGTCATGGGACACCTTGGTGCGGGAAAGGATCAGGCGGGAGGCCAGGCTCAGCAGCAGCACGAACATGGTGATCACGAACGCGCCGGCCCAGGCCAGGGCGTGCATCGCGTCGCCCGGATCGTTGGCGTACTGGTAGATGATCTGCGGCAGGCTGGACATCTTGTCCATCGGATTGATCGCCATGTAGTTGTTGCCGAACGCGGTGAACAGCAGCGGCGCGGTCTCGCCGCTGATCCGCGCCAGCGCCAGCAGCACGCCGGTGATGATGCCCGAGCGCGCGGCGCGGATCAGGATCTGCAGGGTCAGCTTCCACTGCGGCACGCCGAGCGACAGCGCCGCTTCGCGCAACGTGGACGGCACCAGTCGCAGCATCTCGTCGGTGGTGCGCACGATCACCGGCAGCGCGATCAGCGCCAGCGCCACGCCGCCGGCGAAACCGGAGAACGTAGTGGAGCCGTGGGTGAGCGCGGTGCTCGGCAGCACGATGATGGTATAGACGAACAGGCCCATCACGATCGACGGTGCCGACAGCAGGATGTCGTTGAGGAAGCGGATCGACTCGCCCAGCCGGGTGCGGTGCGCGTATTCGGCCAGCCAGGTGCCGGCCAGCACGCCGATCGGCGTGGCGATGCCGATGCCGATGAAGTTGATGACCAGGCTGCCGACCATCGAATTCAGCAAGCCGCCATCCTCGCCGTACGCGGTGACTTTGGTGAACAGCTTCAGGTCCATGGCGCTGATGCCCTGGCGCAGCGTTTCCCACAGGATCCAGGCCAGGAACGCCAGGCCAATCAGTGTGGCCAGCGTGCTCGCCAGCATCGCCACGGCGTTGGTGATGCGACGGCGCAGGTATAGCGCGTTCATCAGCGGCCCTCCTTGCTGGCCAGCCGGCGCAACATCAGTCGCGCGATCAGCAACACGATGAAGGTGACCACGAACAGCAGGAAGGCCAGCGCCATCAGCGCGGACTTCTGCAAGTCCGGCCGCCTCGCTGAACTGGTTGGCGATGGTCGAGGCAATCGAGGTGCCGGGATCGAGCAGCGAGGCCGACAGGTGCATCGCGTTGCCGAGCACGAAAGTCACCGCCATGGTTTCGCCCAGTGCTCGCCCGAGGCCGAGGAAGATGCCGCCGATCACCGCCGAGCGGGTATAGGGCAGCACGATGTCCCACGACACTTCCCAGGTGCTGGAGCCCAGCGCATAGGCCGACTCCTTCAGCCGGGTCGGCACGGTCTGGAACACCTCGCGCATCACCGAGGAGATGAACGGGATGACCATGATCGCCAGCACGATGCCGGCCACCAGGATGCTGGCGCCGAACGGATAGTCGCTGCCGAACAGCTTGCCCACGAACGGCACGTGTTCGGCCACCCACGACAGCTTGCCGTCGTCAGGCTTGTTGCCCAGGTTGTTGGTCAGCCACGGCTTGATGTGTTCGGCGAAGAACGGCGCGAAGATGAACAATCCCCACATGCCGTAGATGATCGAAGGAATGCCGGCCAGCAGCTCGATCGCCGAGGCGACCGGCGTGCGCAGCCAGGCCGGCGCGACTTCGGAAAGGTAGACGGCGATGCCGAAGCTGATCGGTACGGCAATCAGCAGCGCAATGAATGAGGTGGCGAGGGTGCCGTAGACCGGTACCAGTGCGCCGTAAACATCGTTGCCGGGATCCCATTCGGAGCTGACCAGGAAGTGCCAGCCGAACGTGCCGAAAGCGTCGCGGCCGCCCCACAGCGTGGCGCCGGCGGCGCCGAGCAGGGATGCCAGCACGATCAGCGCACAGCCCTTCAGCAACCAGCGAAACAGCCGCTCGTGACGGGCGTCGCGGCGGCTGCGCTGTTCCAGGATGTCGGTGGACAGGACGGCGGACATGGATGAACTCGTCAGGGAAACAGGATTGCCGTTCGCCCCCGGATCAAACCCGGGGGCGAACGGTTGGAGCGGGTGGTACGTCTGTCGTCAGTGCTTGAATTCGGCAGCCCAATACGCCTCGATCTGGCTGACCAGCGACGCCGGCAGCGGCACGTAATCGAGCTCGCTGGCGGCCTGCTGGCCGTGTTCCAGGGCGGACTTGAAGAAGTCGAACGCCACCTTGCTGTTCGTCGCATTCTTCGGGTTCTTGTACATGATCATCCAGACCGTCGCGGTGATCGGCCACGCCTGCTCACCCGGGGCGTTGGTCATGATCAGGTTGAAGTCCTTGGCGCTGGCCCAGTCGGCCGTCGCGGCGGCGGCGGCGAAGCTGGCGGCGGTCGGCGAGACGACGTTGCCGGTGGAGTTCTTCAAGTCGACCCAGCTGATCTTGTTCTTCACCGCGTAGGCGTATTCGACGTAGCCGATCGAACCCTTGATCTGCCGCACGTACTGCGACACGCCCTCATTGCCCTTGCCGCCCACGCCGGTCGGCCATTCCACGGCGGTGCCGAACTTCACCTTGCTGGCCCATTCCGGGCTGACCTTGGACAGGTAGTTGGTGAAGTTGAACGAGGTGCCCGAACCGTCGGAGCGGTGCACCACGGTGATCTTGCCGGCGGGCAGGGTCAGGCCGGCGTTCAGTGCGGCGATCTTCGGGTCGTTCCAGTTCTTGATCTTGCCCAGGAAGATGTCGGCGAGGGTGGTGCCGTCCAGCTTGATCTGGCCCGGCGTCACGCCGGCGATGTTGACGACCGGAACGATGCCGCCGACCACCAGCGGAAACTGGCCGAGGCCGAACTTCTGCAGGTCTTCGGTCTTCATCGGCGCGTCGGAGGCGCCGAAGTCGATGGTGCCTTCCTTGATCTGCGCGATGCCTGCGCCGGAGCCGACCGACTGGTAGTTGAGGTGATGGCCGGTCTTTTCCGCGTACGCGGCCGACCACTTGGACATGACCGGGTAGACGAAGCTGGAGCCGGCGCCGGTGATGTCGGTGGCATGCGCGGCCACACCGAAGGTCGAGGCCACGGCAAGCGTGGCGACGGCGGCGAAGCGAAGCGGGATTTTGTTGATGGTCAACACGGTAGCTCCTTGGAGGAAGTCGGATGCGACCCGGCCATTTCAGGCTTTTCGTATTGCCATTGGATGAAATGAATGTTGCAGACGTATGACAGGCTGTCACATGGCCGTCTGGTGGCGGGCTCGGCCCGCCCACGGCACCGTATCAGGCGGCGCTCAGGCCGCCATGCGCCTGCTCCAGCAGCTCCAGCTGGCGCCAGCGGTTGACCACGCTGCAGAACAGTTCGGCGGTACGTTCGGCGTCATACACCGCCGAATGCGCCTCGCGGCTGTCGAACGTGTGACCGGCGGCCAGCACCGCCTTGCTCAGCACGGTCTGGCCGTAAGCGAGGCCGCCAAAGCTGACTGTATCGAAGCAACTGAACGGGTGAAACGGATTGCGCTTGTGGCCACAGCGGCGCACCGCCTGGTTGAGGAAGCCCAGATCGAACGCGGCGTTGTGGCCGACCAGAATCGCCCGCTGGCAACCGGCCTCGCGCACCGCTTCGCGTACCACGTGAAAAATGTGATCCAGCGCCAGGCGTTCGGCCAGCGCGCCGCGCAGCGGATTGGTCGGGTCGATGCCGGTGATTTCCAGCGAGCGCGGATCCAGGTTTGCACCGGGGAACGGTTCCACGTGCGTGGATACCGTGGGCTGCAATTGCAGATAGCCGCCTTCGTCCATGACCAGCGGCACCGCGGCGATTTCGAGCAAGGCATCGTGTTCGGCGTCGAAACCACCGGTCTCCACGTCGACCACGACAGGCAGAAAGCCGCGGAAGCGTCCCGCCATGCGTGACGCGGTGTTGTTGCTCGGAATATCCATCGACAAAGCATATCAGCCGACACTCATGTGCGGGCCGAGGCGCGCCGCTGTCTTGAATCTGTCATCGAAGTAGCATCTTGCCGTAAACATCCGCCAGCAAACTTTTAACGAATCGCTGGCCAGCCACCGGATCACGGGGCGGTCGGAATGTTTCCCCACCAACTTGCGGAGAATCACATGCGTTCCAGATTGATTGCGGCGGCGATCGCCACTGCGCTGGGTATCAGCAGCTTCACGGCCACTGCGGCACCGGCGCAGGACCGCACGGCGACAGCCAGCAGCAGCGAAGTCGCGTTGCTGAAGGCGCAGCTCAGCGCGCTGCAGGCCAAGGTGGACGAACTGGAGCAGCGCACCGACGCCCAGTCCGAGATCAACGTCAGCACCGGCCAGGCGGTGGAGAAGGCCACCAACGTGACCGCGGCCAGCGACAAGAAATTCGCGTCGCTGGAGAAGCTGGTCAACAACACCAAGCTGTCCGGCAGGATGTACTTCGACTTCACCAGCATCGACGACAAGAACAGTGACACCGGCAAGACCGACAAGTCCGGCATCGGCCTGGATGTAAAACGCTTCTACCTCGGCGTGGACCACAAGTTCGACGACATCTGGTCGGCCAGCCTCACCACCGATTTCAACTATTCCAGCACCGATGGCCAGACCAGCCTGTTCGTCAAGAAGGCGTACGTCGAGGGCAAGTTCGATCAGGCTGCGGTGTTGCGCGTCGGTTCGGCCGACATGCCGTGGGTCCCGTTCGCCGAGAAGTACTACGGTTTCCGTTATGTCGAGAACACCCTGACCGACCGCCTGAAGTACGGCAACTCGTCTGACTGGGGCCTGCATCTGGGTGGCGACATCGGCGCCAGCAAGTCGCTCAACTATGCGGTGTCGGTGGTCAACGGCCGCGGCTACAAGAATCCGAGCCGCAGCAAGGGCGTGGACGTTGAGGCCCGCGTCGGCTTCGTGCCGTTCGACAACATGGTCGTGGCGGTCGGTGGCTACAGCGGTCACCGCGGTCAGGAGACCGAGAACATCAACGCACCGAACACGGCCCAGCGTGGTGATTTCATGGTGGCCTATGCCAGCGACGCGTTCCGCCTCGGCGCCGAGTACTTCACCGCCAAGAACTGGAACAACGTGCTCACCACGGCAACGGACAAGGCCGACGGCTATTCGCTGTGGGGCAGCGTGGCCGTGGCGGACGACGTGAGCCTGTTTGCCCGCTATGACAATGCCAAGTCTCAGCAAGACGCTGGATCGCGACTACAAGGACGTCTACTACAACGCTGGCGTCGAGTATCAGGTAACCAAGGGCTTCAAGCTGGCCGGCGTGTGGAAGCACGGCAAGGTCGAAAAGTCGGTCGCCACCCCGTTGCCGCCGCACGTGCAGAACGCGAAGACCAACGAGATCGGCGTGTTCGGCGAGGTGCGGTTCTAAAACTGTCACATGGCCGCGACATACTGCGTCCATCCGGACGGCGAACGGCAAGCTTATCGCAACGGAGTTCCACCCATGGACGGAAAACGGCGGGCATGAAGCCCGCCGTTTGCTTTTCCGGGAGCTGAAACGGCCGCCGTCAACGATTGTCCAGCGTGGCTCCGGTCAGCAGGCCGCGTGCCAGCATGCTGCACTGGCGGCGGTACAGCAGCAGCTGCCACTGGCGCCCGCCGAGCTGCCGCCACAGCACCGCCGAGCGCACCGCGGCGAGCAGGTTGGTGCGCACCTTTTCCACCACGTTGGGCAGCTGCAACTGCTGCGGGTCGCCGCTGACCATCACGCGCGGCCTGAGGATCGACAAGGTGGACGCGTAGACCTCGGCCAGGCGGCTGTTGACCTGGCTGGAATCCTGGCCGAAATGCTCGACTTGCCGTTGCGCGGCGATGATCCCCTGCTGCAGTTTCTCCAGCAGGTCGGGGCGAGCCGACAGGCTGCGTTCCAGCCGTATCACGGTCACCGCCATGCGGGTCACCGCCATGTCGGGGCCGTTTTCGTCGAGCTGGGCGATCAGATTGCGCAGGCCCAGCCGGACGTTCGAGATATTGCCGTACACGCCGACCACCGAAGGCGCATCGATGCGGAACACGCTGGCTACGCCGGCTTCCATCGCGCCTTCGTCGCAGCGGCCGTCATTGGCCAGCTGTTGCGCCAGCGTGCAGGCCTGGAACAGGCCGGCGAGGGCGAGTACGCGCTCTTCGGTCATGGAAAAAGTTTCAAACACGGATTTGCGGTTCTCTTGCTGGAGGCGTGACGGGCGGGATGAATACCGGCAGCAGGCCGCCGTACGGAGCATCGGTGGACGCGATTACCGCGCCGCCAAGACAGACCTGGTCATCGTAAAGGACCACCGACTGTCCGGGGGTAACCGCACGTTGGGGTTCGTCGAAGCGAATCTCAAGGCCGCTCTCGTGCACGTCGACGGTGCACGCCTGATCGGACTGGCGATAACGGGTGCGTGCGCTGCAGCGGAAGTGCGCCGCCGGCGCGGCGCCATCGACCCAGCTCGGTGCTTCCGAACGCAGCCGCTGCGAATAAAGCCAGCGGTTCTCGCCACCCTGGGCCACGTAGAGCACGTTCGTGGCCACGTCCTTGCCGACCACGTACCAGGCCTCGCCGCTGGCGCCGTGGCGGCCGCCGATACCCAGCCCGTTGCGCTGGCCCAGGGTGTAATACATCACGCCCTGGTGCTCGCCGATCAGCTGGCCGTCGGGCGTGCGCATTTCGCCGGGTCGGGCCGGAATGTACTGGGCCAGGAAGCTGCGGAAATCGCGTTCACCGATGAAGCAGATGCCGGTGGAATCCTTCTTCGCGTGGGTCGGCAGCGCCGCTTCGCGGGCAAGTTCGCGCACGCGCGGCTTCTCGATGTCGCCCAGCGGGAACAACGTGGCGGCGAGCTGCTGCTGGCCCAGCGCGTGCAGGAAATAGGTCTGGTCCTTGGCCGCGTCTACCGCACGCAGCAGGCGGTAGCGACCGTCCCGGCAGTCGATGCGGGCGTAGTGGCCAGTGGCGATCCTGTCGGCGCCCAGGGCGTGCGCTTCGTCCAGGAACGTCTTGAACTTGATCTCGCGATTGCACAGCACATCGGGATTCGGCGTGCGCCCGGCGCGGTATTCGGCCAGGAAATGCTCGAACACGCCGTCCCAGTATTCGCTGGCGAAGTTGCGCGCATGGAACGGGATGCCGAGCCGGCCGCACACGGCCACGGCGTCCTTGCGGTCGGCGTCGGTGGTGCAGGGGCCGGAGCGGTCGTCTTCCTCCCAGTTCTGCATGAACAGGCCTTCGACGTCGTAACCGGCCTGCTGCAACAGCAGTGCGGCCACCGAGGAGTCGACGCCGCCGGAGATACCCAGCATCACCTTCACGTCGTTCCGCCCCCGGGAAGCCGGCTCAGGGTGTCCAGCGGCAATCGCTGGCCACCCAGCCACAGGTCGATGCTTTGCAGGATCATCGGGCTGCGCAGGCGCTCGCCCAGTGCGGCGATCTCGCCCCGGGTCAGCCACACGGCGCGGCGGATGTCGCTGTCCAGCGGGCGGCCCGGATCGTGGCTGAGCGGCCGGGCGGCGAAGCTGAAACGGATCACGGCATCACCGTGTTCGGTGCTGCGCCATTGGTGCACGCCGATCAGGTGTTGCAGTTCCACCGTCCAGCCGGTTTCCTCCAGTGTCTCTCGCAGGGCCGCCGTGGCGAGGCTTTCGCGATCCTCCAGATGGCCGGCGGGCTGATTCCAGGCCAGCTGGCCGTTGACCTCTTCCTCGACCATCAGATAGCGCCCGCCGTTGGCCACCACGCAGGCGACGGTAACGTGCGGGCGCCAGATCTCGGCAGGAATGATGGAATCGGCCATATCAGGGCGAACGGAGACTGGAAAAACCGTCATTGTGCCATCACCTGTCTTGTCATACCGCGGCAAGGTGGTGCTGGCGCCGCAGCGTATACTTCAAACCGGAGATTGAACCCCAGGAAACCATGGCCCACGAACCCGAACATGAGCACGACAGCGGCCGCGGCCTGGCGCTGGAAACTGCCAAGCCCGAGGTGGCGCGCCCGCCGCTGTTCCAGGTGCTGCTGTTGAACGATGACTTCACCCCGATGGATTTCGTGGTAGAGGTGTTGCGCAGTTTCTTCAACCTGGATCAGGAGCAGGCGGTGCAGGTGATGTTGCACGTACATACCCGCGGACGCGGTGTGTGCGGCGTGTTCACCCGCGAAGTGGCTGAAACCAAGGTCACCCACGTCAACGAATATTCACGTTCCCATCAGCACCCGTTGCTGTGCACTATGGAAAAGCTCTGAGCGACCCCATTTTGTGCTCATCGCGGCGCTGAAGGCCGCTCAACATTGCAAGCGGAGATGATCCGAATGTTCAGCAAGGATCTGGAAGTCACCATCGGCCATTGCTACAAGCAGGCCCGTGAACAGCGCCATGAATTCATGACGGTGGAACACCTGCTGCTGGCGCTGACCGAGAACCAGTCGGCGCTCGGCGCCCTGCATGCCTGCGGGGTGGACCTGCCGCGGCTGTCGGCTGATCTGGTGCGCATCATCAACGAGACCGTGCCGGTGCTGCCGACCGACGATGAGCGCGACACCCAGCCCACGCTGGGTTTCCAGCGCGTGCTGCAGCGTGCGGTGTACCACGTGCAGTCTTCCGGGCGGAAGGAAGTCACCGGCGCGAATGTGCTGGTGGCGATCTTCGGCGAGAAGGATTCGCACGCGGTGTATTTCATGCACCAGCAGGAAATCACCCGGCTCGACGTGGTCAATTACATCTCGCACGGCATCGCCAAAATCGGTGACGAGCCGGCCGCCGGCGTGTCCGGCGGCGAGCGCGAGGGCGAGGAGGGCGGCGAGCCAAAGGGCAACCCGCTGCACGAATTCGCCAGCAACCTCAACGAGCTGGCGCTGGAAGGCAAGATCGACCCGCTGATCGGCCGCGCCGACGAGATCGAGCGCACGATCCAGGTGCTGTGCCGCCGGCGCAAGAACAACCCGCTGTACGTGGGTGAGGCTGGCGTGGGCAAGACCGCACTGGCCGAGGGCCTGGCCAAGCGCATCGTCGATGGCGAAGTGCCCGAGGTGCTGGAGAGCGCCACGATCTGGTCGCTGGATCTCGGCGCGCTGGTCGCGGGCACCAAATATCGCGGCGATTTCGAGAAGCGCCTGAAGGGCGTGATCGCGCAGCTGAAGAAGCAGCCCGGTGCGATCCTGTTCATCGACGAAATCCACACCATCATCGGTGCCGGTTCGGCCTCGGGCGGCACCATGGATGCGTCGAACCTGATCAAGCCGATGCTGGCCTCCGGCGAGCTGCGCTGCATCGGTTCGACCACGTTCCAGGAATACCGCGGCGTGTTCGAGAAGGACCGCGCGCTGGCTCGCCGCTTCCAGAAGATCGACGTGGTCGAGCCGACCGTGGCCGACAGCATCGAGATCCTCAAGGGCCTGCGTTCGCGCTTCGAGGAACATCATCACGTCGCCTACACCAACGAGGCGCTGAAGGCGGCGGTGGATCTGTCGGTGAAGCACATTCCCGATCGCCTGCTGCCGGACAAGGCGATCGACGTGATCGACGAGGCCGGCGCACGCCAGCGGCTGCTGCCGGAAGACCAGCGCACCGGCAAGGTCGACGTGAGCGAAGTGGAATACATCGTGGCCAAGATGGCGCGTATCCCGGCCAAGCAGGTTTCTGCTTCCGATCGCGACGTGCTGCGCAATCTCGAGCGCAACCTCAAGATGGTGGTGTTCGGCCAGGATCCGGCGATCGAGGCGCTGGCCGCGTCGATCAAGATGGCCCGTTCGGGCCTGGCCGATCCGTCCAAGCCGATCGGCTGCTTCCTGCTCGCCGGTCCCACCGGCGTGGGCAAGACCGAGGTGACCAAGCAACTGGCGATGCAGCTGGGCATCGAGATGATCCGCTTCGACATGTCCGAATACATGGAAGGGCACTCGGTGTCGCGGCTGGTCGGTGCGCCCCCGGGCTACGTCGGTTTCGACCAGGGCGGCCTGCTGACCGAGGCGGTCACCAAGCATCCGCACGCGGTGCTGCTGCTGGACGAGATCGAGAAGGCGCATCCGGACGTGTTCAACATCCTGCTGCAGGTGATGGACCGCGGCGTGCTGACCGACACCAACGGGCGCGAGGCGAACTTCAAGAACGTGGTGGTGGTGATGACCACCAACGCCGGTGCGGCGATTGCCGCACGACGCAGCATGGGCTTCGTCGAGCAGAAGCACGAGTCGGATGCGATGGAAGTGATCCGACGCATCTTCACGCCGGAGTTCCGCAACCGGCTGGATGCGATCATCCAGTTCGCCGCGCTCGACTTCGAGCACATCCTGCGCGTGGTCGACAAGTTCCTGATCGAGCTGGAAAGCCAGCTGACCGAGAAACGCGTGAGCCTGGACGTGGATGCCGACGCACGCCGCTGGCTGGCCGAGCATGGCTTCGACCCGCAGATGGGCGCACGGCCGATGGCGCGGGTGATCCAGGAGAAGGTCAAGCGCGCGCTGGCCGACGAGCTGCTGTTCGGCAAGTTGGCTGATGGCGGCATGGTTCACCTGAGCGTGGCCGACGGCGAGCTGAAGGTGGACTGCAAGGCAGCCGAACAACTGCCGGTGGTGGTCGAGTAGGCGATTGCTGGTAGATCCGCGGCCGGCAAACGCGGGGCAAAGCAAAGGCGGCGCATTGCGCCGCCTTTGCATGTCTGACACTACGGTTCCCGCGTTACCGGACTGCTGTGGGTCGCCGCGGCTCGCGCCGGCGACCTCACTTCATGCGGTACGTGATGCGCCCCTTGCTCAGGTCGTATGGGGTCATTTCGATCTTGACCTTGTCGCCGGTGAGGATGCGGATGTAGTGCTTGCGCATGCGGCCGGAGATGTGGGCGATGACAACGTGCCCGTTCTCCAGCTGCACACGAAACATGGTGTTGGGCAGGGTCTCTTGGACCGTGCCTTCCATTTCGATGACGTCGTCTTTGGCCATGTGTTCCGGGGTTCACGCGCAGCCGTCATGGCTGCGTAAGCCGACGATTATGCCACGAAATGGCGGTTCGGTTAAAGAATCATCAGCAGTGGTCCGGGCGACCCGGTTCAGGTGAAGTGCTCTTCCAGCTTGCGCCGGATTTCCTGCTCGACCATGCCCTTCAGCGGCGCCAGCATCAGCCCCAGTTCCGCCTTCACATGGATGGCGTCGCTGCCCACGGTAATCGAGCCGCTGACGCCGGGACGCGAGAACAGCAAGGTGTCGTCCTGCCAGTGGCTGCCCATGCCGAATTTCTCCTGCATGCGCGCCGCGACCTTATCGACCACGGCACGGGCTTCGCTGATCGGCAACTGGTGCGGGCGATGGATATCGATCTTGGGCATGACGGAGGGCTCCGGGCGAAAGCGCTGCATCTTAATGCCTGAGAGTGCGGTGGACTGCATGTTAGAGTTTCGCAGTCTTTCGACTGGTTCACACATGCGTATCGAATTTCCCAATGCGGCTCGCGAGGATTTCCATTGGGCACAGTCGCAGTTGTGTATCGGCAGCGCACCGGACAACGACCTGGTGCTGGCCGCCAGCCAGGCGGCGTTGCATCATCTGCGGATCCGCAGGATCGTCGGGGTTGGGTGCTGGATGTCCTGCCGTCGGCCGACCGGATCTACGTCAACGCGCGACCGGTGCGCGAGCGCGCCCTGCTGCGGGCGGGTGACGTGGTCAGCGTGGGCGATTGCCGCTTGCTGCTGCGTGCCGACGAGAATCCCACCGAGCGTGAGCCGCTGGAGGTGCCGGAACAGGGCCGTTGCACGGTGGCCCTGCGCGCCGTTTCCGGCCCGCTGTCGGGGCGCGTGCTGTCGTTGCAGGACAGCCTGGAGTTCGGTCCGCAGGAGCACTGCCAACTCGAGTTGCCGCAGGGCGATACGGTCGCGTTGCGGATTTCCTGGGAAAATGGGCGGTTGCTGCTGGAAGTCACCCAGCCCTCCGCGCGCCATCCGGTACGGGTCAATGGGGTGGCTGCACAGAAGCTCGCCCTGCAGCCCGGCGACCAGATCGGTGTGGCAATGCATCGTTTCGTGGTCGATGCGCCGGGGATGGAGCCCGAGCCGGAGATCGTGATGGCCGAGCCGCTGCCGTGGCATCTGCCCGAGGAGGCGGCTGGTCCCAGCGGTGATGTCTGGTGGTTGATTGCCACGGCGGCCGTGCTGGCCTTGGGTATCGCGCTGGTCCTGCTGATTCGTTTCTGACAGTTGACGGTCTCATGCTGCGCCGCGGCATAATGCGTGGAACACCATGACGGGATACAAGCGCACGTGAGCAGAGTCTGGAATTTCAGTGCCGGTCCGGCGGCATTGCCGCAGGCGGTTCTCGAACGCGCCCAGCGCGAGATGCTGGACTGGAACGGCAGCGGCGTTTCGGTGATGGAGCAATCCCATCGCGGCAAGCGCTTCATCGAGATGGCCGCCCAGGCCGAGGCCGATCTGCGCCATCTGTTGGCGATCCCGGCCGACTACGTGGTGCTGTTCCTGCAAGGCGGCGCCACCCAGCATTTCGCGCAGATCCCGATGAATCTGGCCGGCCCGGCTGACACCGCCGACTATATCGTCAGCGGACACTGGAGCGCCAAGGCAGTCAGCGAGGCGGCCCCGTACGTGCAGGCAAACGTGGCCGCCAGCAGCGAAGCGGATGGCTACCTGAAGTTGCCGGCGCGCGACGACTGGCAGCTCGACCCGCCGCGCCGCCTATGTGCATTACACGCCGAACGAGACGATCCACGGCGTCGAGTTTCACGACATCCCCGAGGTCGGCGCGGTGCCGCTGGTGGCGGACATGTCCTCGAACATCCTGTCCGAGCCGCTGGACGTCAGTCGCTTCGGCCTGATCTATGCCGGCGCGCAGAAGAACATCGGCCCGTCTGGCCTGGTGGTGATGATCGTCCGACGCGACCTGTTGCAGCGGGCTGGCCGGCCGATGGCGCGGATCTTCCGCTACGCCGAGCACGCCGCGGCCGGTTCGATGCTCAACACGCCGAACACCTGGGGCTGGTACGTGGCCGGGCTGACCTTCCAGTGGCTGCTGGAGCAAGGCGGGCTCACGGCGATGGCCGCATGCAACCACGCCAAGGCCGCGTTGCTGTACCAGACCATCGACGGCTCCGGCGGTTACTACCGGAACCCGATCGAGGCGTC
Source organism: uncultured Gammaproteobacteria bacterium (assembly GCA_963739815.1). GTDB lineage: Bacteria > Pseudomonadota > Gammaproteobacteria > Xanthomonadales > Rhodanobacteraceae > Rhodanobacter. The sequence continues at coordinate 992,100 of CAVUBI010000001.1, read as the reverse complement.
CGCACGCTCGCGCATGAACGTGCGCTTCACCCTGCACGATAGCGCGCTGGATACGGCTTTCCTGCAGGAATCCGAGGCGGCTGGCCTGCTCGCGCTGAAGGGGCACAAGGCATTGGGTGGCATGCGTGCGTCGCTGTACAACGCGGTGCCGCTGGCGGCGGTCGAGGCGCTCGCGGCTTTCATGCGCGATTTCACGCAGCGGCACGGCTGAGCGCGGTTTCAGGCAAGATGCCGCTTCATCATTTGGACATCCATCCATCCAGGCGGCTTAACATGAGTGACGACAAAGACCCCGCTGAGCGAGATGCGCGAGCGCATCGACAGCATCGACCGGCAGATCCAGCAGCTGATTTCCGAGCGCGCGGATCATGCGCGCAAAGTGGCCAAGGTGAAGGGCGAGGGGCTTTCGGCGATTGACTATTACCGTCCCGAACGCGAGGCCCACGTGCTGCGCATGGTGGTGGATCGCAATCAGGGGCCGTTGTCCGACGTCGAGATGGTGCGGTTGTTCCGCGAGATCATGTCCTCCTGCCTGGCGCAGGAAGATCCGCTGAAGATCGGTTTCCTCGGACCGGAAGGCACTTTCAGCGAGCAGGCCGTACGCAAGCATTTCGGCCATGCCGCTTACGGGCTGCCGCTGGGAAGCATCGAGGAGGTGTTCCAGGAAGTCGCGGCCGGCAACGCCGATTTCGGTGTGGTGCCGGTGGAGAACTCGGGGCAGGGCATGATCCAGGTCACGCTGGACATGTTCCTCACCTCCGCGGCAATCATCTGCGGCGAGGTGGAGCTGCGCGTGCATCAGTGCCTGCATTCGCTCACCGGCCGACCGGAGGACGTGCGCAGGGTTTACGCGCACGCGCAATCGCTGCAGCAGTGCAAGACCTGGCTGCGCATCAACCTGCCCAACGTGGAATGCGTTGCGGTGAACAGCAATGCCGAAGCCGCGCGGCTGGCACGGCACGCGGATGATGCTGCGGCGATCGCCGGCGAGACCGCTGGCAAGGTCTACGGTTTGAAGACGGTGGCCCAGGGTATCGAGGATCGCGCCGACAACACCACGCGCTTCCTGGTGATCGGCCGCACATTGTTCCCGCCTTCGGGCAACGACCGTACCTCGCTGCTGGTCACCGTCAACGACAAGCCGGGCGCGTTGTACGACGTGCTCAACCCGCTGGCGAAACACCAGCGTGAGCATGAACCGGATCGAATCGCGTCCCGCGCATACCGGCAAGTGGCAATACGCGTTCTTCATCGACGTGTCCGGCCACGTCCATGACGCCGCGGTGCAGGCGGCGGTGGAGGAGATCCAGCAGTCGGCCGGGTCGGTGCGCGTGCTGGGCTCCTACCCGGTGGCGCTGCCTTGAGCCCGTCACTGGATTGGAGCAGCCAGCCCGGCCAGCCGCTGCATGGCAGCGTGCGCGTGCCGGGCGACAAATCGGTTTCGCATCGCGCGCTGATGCTGGCCGCCATCGCCGATGGCGATTCGCGTATCAGCGGCTTTCTCGAAGGCGAAGACACCCGCGCCACTGCCGCCGTGTTGTCGCAGTTGGGCGTGCGCATCGATACGCCTTCGGCGGGCGAACGCGTGGTGCGTGGCGTGGGCCTGCATGGCTTGCGCGGCACGGCACGGCCGCTCGACTGCGGCAACGCCGGCACGGGCATGCGGCTGCTGGCCGGGTTGCTGGCTGGGCAGGCGTTTGACAGCACTCTCGTCGGCGACGCCTCGCTGTCGAAGCGGCCGATGCGTCGCGTCACCGATCCGCTGGCCTTGATGGGCGCACGCATCGACACCCGCGACGGCCTGCCGCCTCTGCAGGTGCGCGGCAACCAGCCGTTGCGAGGCATCCGCTACGAGTTGCCGGTGGCCAGCGCGCAGGTGAAGTCGGCACTGCTGCTGGCTGGCCTGTACGCCAGCGGCGACACCGAGATCACCGAGCCTCATCCGACCCGCGACTACACCGAGCGCATGCTGGCTGCGTTCGGCTGGCCGATCGCGTTCGCGCCCGGCCGCGCGCGAGTCTCATGGCGGCCATGCGTTGCGCGCTACCGACGTCGATGTACCGGCGGATTTTTCCTCAGCCGCGTTCTTCCTGGTCGCTGCCAGCATCGTGCCGGGCTCGGTGTTGCGCCTGCCGGCGGTGGGGCTCAACCCGCGCCGCACCGGTCTGTTGCAGGCATTGCGCCTGATGGGCGCGGATATCGCGATCGAAAGGCCGCGCGAGGCGGGTGGCGAGCCGGTCGGCGATCTGGTGGTGCGGCATGCGCCACTGCACGGCGTCGAGCTGCCCGAGGCGCTGGTGCCCGACATGATCGACGAATTTCCGGCACTGTTCATCGCCGCGGCGGTGGCCAGCGGCAAGACCATCGTGCGTGGTGCCGCCGAACTGCGGGTGAAGGAATCCGATCGCATCGCCACCATGGCCAGCGGCTTGCGCACGCTCGGCGCGGCGATCGAGGAAACTCCGGATGGTGCGATCATCCATGGTGGCCGGCTCGGCGGCGGCACGGTAGCCAGTCACCTCGACCACCGCATCGCGATGAGCTTCGCGGTGGCCGGGCTGGTCGCCGGTGCGCCGGTACGGATCGACGATTGCGGTCATGTCGCCACGTCCTTCCCGGGTTTTCTTGAGCTGGCCAACGGCTGCGGCTTCGCTTTGCAGGCCGTGGCCTGACACCACATTCACCGACCGGAAAAACCATGTCCAACGCCGTACCCCCGTTCGTCGTCGCCATCCCCGCCCGTTACGGCTCGACCCGCCTGCCGGCCAAGCCGCTGCGCGAAATCGACGGCGTGCCGATGGTGGTGCGGGTGGCGCAGCGCGCGCTGCAGGCTGGTGCCAGCCAGGTGGTGGTGGCGGTGGACGACCGGCGCATCGCCGATGCACTGGCTGGACAGGCCGGGGTGGATATCTGCATGACCCGCAGCGATCACGCCTCGGGTAGCGACCGTCTGGCCGAGTGCGCCAGCCAATACGGCTGGGCCGACGACAGTATCGTGGTGAATCTGCAAGGCGACGAACCGTTCGCGCCAGCTGCCGGCATCCGTGCGGTGGCGCAGGCGCTGGACGGCGACGATGCGCCAATGGCAACGCTTGCCACGCCGATCATCGACGCCGATGAACTGTTCGATCCGAATGTCGTGAAACTGGTGCGTGCCGCCAATGGCCACGCGCTGTATTTCAGCCGGGCGCCGCTGCCGTGGGCACGCGATGCGTTTGCCATCGACCGGCACGCGCTGCCGTCGGGCTCGCCGTTCCTGCGGCACATCGGCATCTATGCGTACCGGGCCGGCTTCCTCGGTCGCTACAGCCGGTTGTCGCGAACCCCGCTGGAACAGACCGAGTCGCTGGAACAATTGCGCGTACTGGAGCACGGCCACGCCATCGCGGTGCGGCTGACCCCGGAGCCGTTTCCGCCAGGCATCGACACCGAAGCCGACCTGGAACGCGCGGAGCTGTGGTTGCGCACGCAGCACTGAACCACCATATCGGCCGGGTCGCCACTAGAATCGTCCCATGCAGCCCGCGCAACCGCTCCCCTTCGACGGCAAGGCCTTCGTCCGCACGCTCACCACCTCGCCCGGCGTCTATCGACATTTCGATGCAGCCGGCGAGCTGCTGTACGTGGGCAAGGCCGGCAATCTCAAGAAGCGCGTCGGCAGCTATTTCCTGAAGCCGCGGATGGAACCGCGCATCGCCGCGATGGTGGCGCAGATCGCCCGCGTCGAGATCACCGTGACGCGCACCGAGGGTGAGGCGCTGCTGCTGGAATCGCAGCTGATCAAGTCGCTGAAGCCGCGCTACAACATCCTGCTGCGCGACGACAAGAGTTACCCGTACATCTATCTATCCAGCGGCGAGGACTATCCGCGGCTGGCGTTCCATCGCGGCGCGAAGAACCTGCCGGGGCGCTATTTCGGGCCTTATCCCAGTACCTACGCGGTGCGCGAAAGTCTCAGCCTGATGCAGAAGCTGTTCAAGGTGCGCCAGTGCGAGGACAGCTATTTCCGCAATCGCACGCGGCCGTGCCTGCAGTACCAGATCGGCCGCTGCAGCGCGCCGTGCGTGGGGCTGATCAGCGTGGAGGACTATCGCAACGACGTGCGCCATGCCGAGATGTTTCTCGAAGGGCGCAGCAATGCGGTGATCGACGAGCTGGCCGAGGCGATGGAGCAGGCCAGCAAGGCGCTGCAGTTCGAGCGTGCCGCCAAACTGCGCGACCAGGTCGCCGCGTTGCGCCAGTTGCAGGCGCAGCACCACGTGCAGGGCGCCAGCGCGGACATGGATGTGATCGCCTGTCGCATCGAGGCGGGCATGGCCTGCGTCAGCGTGCTGTTCTTCCGCAACGGCATCAGCCTGGGTACGCGCGATTTCTTCCCGCGGCTGCCGCTGGACGCCGAGCCGGCCGATGTGCTGGCCCAGTTCATCGCGCAGTACTACCTCGACCGACCGGTGCCGCGCGAACTGATCCTCGGCGAGGCGCTGGCGGATCGGGAGATCCTGGCCGAGCTGCTGAGCCAGCATGCCGGCCGCGCGGTGGAACTGAAATCCAGCGTGCGCGGCGATCGCGCGCAGTTCCTGCAGATGGCCGAGCGCAATGCGCAGGCTTCGCTGACCGCGCGGCTGGCCAGCCGGCAGACCCTGGGCACGCGCTTCGACGACCTGCAGAAACTGCTGGGGCTGGACGACACCGCCGCGGCGCATCGAGTGCTTCGACATCAGCCACACGATGGGCGAGCTGACCGTCGCCTCGTGCGTGGTGTTCGGCCCGGAAGGGCCGGAGAAATCGCATTACCGCCGCTTCAACATCGCCGGCATCACGCCCGGCGACGATTACGCCGCGATGCATCAGGCGCTGACCCGGCGCTTCCGCAAGCTCGCCGAAGGCGAGGGCGCGCGGCCGGACATCCTGCTGATCGACGGCGGCGGCGGCCAGGTGGCGCAGGCGCTGGACGTGCTCGACGAGCTCGGCGTCAGCGGCATCCAGGTGGTCGGCGTGGCCAAGGGCCCCGGCCGACGCGCCGGCGAGGAAACCCTGGTGCTGGCGCGGATCGAAGCGGGACATCCCGGGCGCGAGCTGCACCCGGGATCGTCATCGCCGGCGCTGCATCTGGTCGCGGCAGTGCGCGACGAGGCGCATCGCTTCGCCATCAGCGGCCATCGCAAGCGGCGCGAGAAGGCGCGCGAACGCAGCGTGCTGGAGGACGTGCCCGGCATCGGCGCGCGCCGGCGCTCGGCCCTGCTGAAGGCCTTCGGCGGCATGCAGGGCGTGGAAGGCGCCGGCATCGAGGAGCTGATGCAGGTGAAGGGTATCGACCGTGGACTGGCCGAACGCATCTACGCCAGCCTGCATGGCTGAACGTTCGCAAGCATCTTCACTCGGCAGTGCTGCGAAGACGTGCGAAACTGCCGCGAGTCACTGGAAAGAATCATGCACATCAATCTGCCGACCTGGCTGACCCTGTTCCGCGTTGCCTTGCTGCCGGTCATGGTGGTGGTGTTCTACCTGCCGTTTCCCGGGCACAACATCACCGCGGCGATCGTGTTCGTGCTGGCCGCGTTCACCGACTGGCTGGACGGCTATCTGGCGCGGCGGATGAACCTCACCTCGGCGTTCGGCGCATTCCTCGATCCGGTCGCCGACAAGCTGATGGTGGCGGTGACGCTGTTCCTGCTGGTCGAATCGCATCGCGGTGGCTGGCCGGGCGTGCTGATGGCCGTGACCGCGGCGGTGATCGTGGGGCGCGAGATCAGCGTCTCGGCGCTGCGCGAATGGATGGCCGAGATCGGCATGCGCGCCACCGTCAAGGTCGCTCTCATCGGCAAGCTGAAGACGGTGATGCAGATGGTCGCGCTGGTGGTGCTGATCGTGCAGCACGAGAAAGCTGCCGAGGCATTGCGGCTGTACCACATCGGCGAAGGCCTGCTGGTGATCGCCGGCGTGCTCACGATCTGGTCGGGCCTGTACTACCTGCGCGCGGCATGGCCGATTCTGAGCGCCGATGCGGCGGGACGGCCGTCGGAGGGCAACGACGATGCATGAGCGGTCCCGCGTGGGTTGGCCAACATGGGCTTGACGATACGCATTCACGTATTAGAATGCGCGGCTCCAATGCGGGAATAGCTCAGTTGGTAGAGCACGACCTTGCCAAGGTCGGGGTCGCGAGTTCGAGTCTCGTTTCCCGCTCCAGTTCGATCGCAAGGCCCCGACCAGTTCGGGGCCTTGCCGTTTCCGCGGGTGCGATGGATTGGGGCAATGCACTGGAATGTCGAGGCAAAAAAACGCCGCGAAAGCTATCCACAAGCAGATTCAGTCTGCTATGATTCGCGGCTCCGATGCGGGAATAGCTCAGTTGGTAGAGCACGACCTTGCCAAGGTCGGGGTCGCGAGTTCGAGTCTCGTTTCCCGCTCCAGTTTTGGCAAAACCTCGGCCCACCGGGGTTTTGTTTTATAGAGGCAAGCTGCGACCATCACGGTCGCGACGCACCAAGCAATGGCCTGGTGGCAGAGTGGTCATGCAGCGGACTGCAAATCCGCGTACGCCGGTTCGATTCCGACCTAGGCCTCCATTGCGCAACGGGCTGCCAGCCAGTCCCGAAAACCCGCTTCGGCGGGTTTTTTGTTGTTCACGATTGGAAGTAGCGGGCCACGCGGCCCGCACAAGCGATTGCCTAGAAATCCGGGATGGTGGCGGCGGCGTCGCCCTTGTCATTGACCACGTCGGACACGCTGTCGGCCGCCGCGCGTTCGGCCAGCCAGTGCAGGAAATCGGTTGAGGTCAACGGCTGGCAGATGAAATAGCCCTGCATGAGATCGCAACCCAGCTTCTCCAGCATGATCTGCTGTCGGGCGGTTTCGACGCCTTCGGCGATCGTGGTGATGCCCAGGCGTTGTCCCACGTCGATGATGAAGCCCGCCAGCGGGCTGGCGCCGGAAGGCTGCAGGGCGCTGACGAATGCCCGGTCGATTTTCAACTCGTCCAACGGCAGTTGCTGCAGGTAGGCCAACGACGAATAGCCGGTGCCGAAATCATCCAGTGCCAGCCGGAAACCGATGGCCGACAGTTGCTGCAGGGTATGCAGTGCCGCGTCGAAGTCGTCGAGCAGGGCGCTTTCGGTCAGTTCCAGCGTCAGCGCGGACGGTTCGATACCAGCATCGGCTACCTGCGTCCGGAGATTCTGCGCGAATTGCGGGTGGGCGATCTGCCAGGGGCTGACGTTGACGGAAAGGCGTCCGCCGAAGTCCACGCCAAGCCGGCGCCATTTCCGGATGCAGTTGCAGGCCTGCGCGATCACCCAGGCGCCCAGCGCATGGATCAGCCCGGTTTGCTCGGCGACCGGGATGAACGTCGTGGGTGGCACCTGGCCGAGCCGGGGATGGTTCCAGCGCAACAAGGCCTCGGCGCCCACCAGCTTGCCCGCCATGTCGACTTGCGGCTGGAAGCACAGCGAGAACTCCTGGCGGTCCAGTGCCGTGCGCAATCCGCGTTCCAGTTCCAGTCGGGCATCGGCCTCGCGCTGCATGTGCGGCAGGAACAGCCGTACCGTGTTGCGCCCGGCGGATTTGGCCCGATAGAGGGCGATGTCGGCGCAGCGAACGATGTCGGCGGCCCCCACTCCGGTTGCCGGAAACAGCGCAACACCGATACTGGCACCGATGCCAAGCATCCGGCTGTCGATCCGCAGTGGTGTTGCCAGTCGTTCGAGTATGCCCTCGGCCGCCTGCATCGCGAGCGTGGATACTGTATCGGCATCCTTGTCCAGCGTACCCAGCAACACCACGAATTCATCGCCGCCCAGCCGAGCGACCGTGGACGCGCTCGAGACGGCGGCGAGCAAGCTGTCGGCGATGGTCTCCAGCACGCGATCACCGACGTGGTGACCCAGCGAATCATTGATGGTCTTGAAGTTGTCCAGATCGATCATCAGCACGGCGCCGTACTGGCCGGATTGCTCCGCGTCCGCGAGCAGGTCAGCCAGGATGTACAGCGCACGCAGGCGGTTGGGCAGACCGGTCAGGGCATCGTGGTAGGCGGCGTGGCGAAGGTCGAGTTCGGCTTCGCGCCGTATCTCGGCTTCGGCACGCAGCTCGCTGGCCGTGCGCTCCAGCTGCATCGTATGCGTGCGCACCTGGCCGGCCAGCGACAGGCCCATCAGCAACACGAACGACAGGAACGCGAAGGCGTCGATCGACGGATAAGGCAGGCCCAGCGTGTCGACCACGATGGCGCCCCACAACAACGCGAGGAACTGCACCAGCAAACAGGCGCCCAGCAGTGCTCCGCGCAGGCGCTGTCCTTCGAGATACTGCCGGGCCGCGCGATAGATGGCCCACAGGAAGACCACGTAACCGAATACGCGGAACACCTGGTTCCATATCGACGGCACGCCCTTGAGGGTGTACAGCGATTCGCCCCAAGGGAACACCAATGGGGCGCCTTCGGCCATGCGGATATCGAGCAGGGCGTACGGCGCGTGCAGGTTGAGCCAGAACAGCCATAGCGACAACACGCATACGGCGCCGAACACGTAACGATTGGCGGCCCGCCCGGTATAGTTTCCGACGAACAGCATCAGTGCCGGAAACGACAGCAGGGCCGCTGCACACATCACGCGTAGCGAGAGGATCGCCAGTGCGAAGTTGTTGGCGGCGTCCATCACGGCATTGGCGAATGCCAAGGTGGCGACGCACAGGCACAGCATGGCGAACGCCAGATGCGTGGGGTCGCGTCGCTGTCGCATGCCGATTACCAGGAACTGGATACCCGTCGCGAACGCCACGGCAGCCGTCGCCAGCAGCGCGGCAGTGAAATAGCCAAAACTGAGATGAGCCACCACGTCCCCTACCACGTCCCCTTCGCGGTAGCAGGCTTGTGCTTGCCCGCTGGACCGCGCACGTCACGGAGCTCGCAGGATAGTGGATTCGAGCTGTTTTTCCGGTCTTCTGTGAATCGGATGCGCTTTTTGCTGCTCGAACCCGTTGGCGACGTCGCCGAATTCCCCTACATTCAGCGTGCCGCAAGGCATTCGAATCATCCATCACCATATTGACGAGGGGGAAACCCATGGCAAAGACGCAGAAAGCAGCCGCCAAGAGCAAGCCGGCACCGAAGGCCAAGGCCGCACCGGCCGCAACCAAGCCGATCAAGGAAGTCTTGAGCAAGTCCGGCCTGGTGGCGCACATCGCCGAGGCCTCGGCGTGATTGCCAAGGACGTGCGCGCCGTGCTCGCCGCCCTGGAAGGCGCGGTCGCCGGATCGGTGCACAAGAAAGGCGCGGGCTCCTTCATGTTGCCGGGGTTGCTGAAGATCTCCGCCGTGAGCGTGCCGGCCAAGCCGAAGCGCAAGGGCATCAATCCGTTCACCAAGGAAGAACAGTGGTTCGCGGCCAAGCCGGCTTCGGTGAAGGTCAAGATCCGCCCGCTGAAGAAGCTGAAGGACGCGGCGGCCTGATAGCCCTCCGGCTACCCAACGTCGGTCATGAAAGTGCGGCGGCTTGCCCGTCGCACTTTTTTTATGCGGCGTGTTACTTGACGAAAGCAGCGTTGGTGCCCGGACCCGGAATCGAACCGGGATACCCGTGAGGGTGAGGGATTTTAAGTCCCTTGCGTCTACCAGTTTCGCCATCCGGGCCGGATGTCGGTGCGCGTTGCAGGGAGCCTGCAGGCGGCGCGAATCGTAGCATGCGTCCGGCCGTGCACCGGCGTATGCGAGCGGATCAGAACAGGCTCTTGAAGATGTGGATGCCGGCGCTGTACTCGCCGATGATCGTGCCGACGCTGACCAGGAAGAAATTGAGCAGGGTGCGCGCGACGCGGTTCTTCCACCAGCCGCTCCAGTGCACGATGTCGTCGCGCAAGGTATCGAAGTCGACCACGCGCGGGCGGCGCACCCAGGCTTCGGCCATCGCACTGATGCCGCCGGCGGGGATGCCCGGGCGGAACGGCTTGATCGGCGCGGCGATGAAGGCGGCCAGGATGCTGAGCGGATGGGCGCCGGCGGCCAGCGCACCGAGTGCGGCGAAGCCGCCGGTGAACAGCACCCAGTCGCGCAGCGCTTGCGCGCCCAGCGCGGTGTTCTGGTGGAACGCCCAGCCGATGGCGGCGAACACCAGCAGCACCAGTGCCACGGCCAGCCATTTCGGCCAGCGCGCCTTGGGCGGCGAAATGGCCAGCCTCGGCCACCGTGGCAGCCGGGTCATCCTGCTGTTCGCGCAGCAGCGCGCACATGCCCTTGAGATGGCCGGCGCCGATCACCACCAGCACGCGTCGATTACCGGGGCCGGCCGCATGGGCGGCTTCCTCGCGCAGGCGCGCGGCCATGAAGGCGTCGCGCTCGCCGATCAGGCTTTCGTAAAGCGGCTTCGAGCTCGCTGGCGAATTCGCTGAAGGCGCTTTCCAGCAGGTCGCCCTGTTTCAGTTTTTCGATTTCGCCTTGTTCGATGTCCTCGCGTTCGAACACGCTGGCGAGCAGGCCGCCGAGCAGGCCGAAGCGCTGCCAGAAACCCACGCTGCGCCAGGCGCGCTTGAGCGTGGTGCCGACCTCGCGATCGATCAGCCACAGCGGCAGGCCGCGCTGTTCGGCGCCGTCCATCGCTGCCTTCATCTCGGCGCCGGGCTGGATGCCGGACTGGTCGGCCAGACGTTTCTGGAACGTCGACAGCACCAGGCTGGCGGCGACCATGCCGGCCTTGCCCTGGCGGATCACCTTGAACAGGTCGAGCTGCTTGAACGCTTCCGGATCGCGCATGCTCTGCGCGCGGCTGTCGCACAGTTCCACCGCCACGGCATCGAAGTGTTCGTGCGCCAGCAGCGCCTCGACCGCTTCCATGCTGCTGCGCGAAACGTGCGCGGTGCCCAGCACCACGTATTCCACGTCGTCGCGCTGCACGCGTTCGATCGGCTGCCCGTGCAAAGCACTGGGCAACGCGGTGATTTCGGTTTCGGAAACGCTCATGCGATCAGCAGGCCGGACGTGGGGGGAAATCCAAGCATGGGGACGGTGGCCATGCGGAACAAGCAAACGGCACGGTGCGTTCAGTCGCGGAAGCGCCTGAGCAGATCGGCGTAGGCGTCGATGCGGCGGTCGCGCAGGAACGGCCAGATGCGCCGCACGTGTTCGCTGCGCGCCAGGTCGACATCGGCCAGCAGCAGCTCGCGCGCATCGGTGCCGGCCTGGGCCAGGAACTCGCCTTGCGGGCCGGCGACGAAGCTCGATCCCCAGAACTGGATGCCGCGCCCACACCCGAGGGATCGGCTTCGAAGCCGGTGCGATTGCACGACAGCAGCGGCAGGCCGTTGGCCACGGCGTGGCCGCGCTGCACGGTGATCCAGGCGTCGCGCTGGCGATCCTTCTCGGCCTGGTCGTCGTTCGGGTCCCAGCCGATCGCGGTGGGGTAGAGCAGCAGCTCGGCGCCGGCCAGCGCCATCAGGCGCGCGGCTTCCGGATACCACTGATCCCAGCACACCAGCACGCCGAGCCGGCCGACCGAGGTGTCGATCGGCTCGAAGCCGAGGTCGCCCGGCGTGAAATAGAACTTTTCGTAGAACGCCGGATCGTCCGGGATGTGCATCTTGCGATAGATGCCGGCGATCGCCGCCGAGCGGTCGAACACCACCGCGGTGTTGTGATACAGCCCGGCGGCGCGGCGCTCGAACAGCGAGGCGACGACGACCAGCTGCAGTTCGTCGGCCAGCTTGCCGATGCGCGCGGTGCCCGGGCCGGGAATGCTCTCGGCCTGGTCGAAGATCTCCACCGATTCGTGCTGGCAGAAGTACGGGCCGTTGTGCAGTTCCTGCAGCAGCACCAGCTCGACGCCGGCGGCGGCGGCTTCGCGCAGGCCGGCTTCGATCGCATCGAGGTTGGCGTCGCGGCTGCCGCGGTCGGTTTCCTGCAGCAGCGCGACCTTGAGGGTCTTGCGGGTCATCGGTGTGCGTCCTCAGCGTCGTAGGCCAGACCCGCAGTTTAGCCGATGCCGCTCAGGCGATACCTGCCGGCAACTGCATGGTGATGCAGTGCAGGCTGCCGTTCTGCCAGATCAGCGGGCGGCATGGCACCTGCACGACTTCGCGGCCCGGATGCGCCGTGCCGATGATGCGCGCAGCCTCGGCATCGGCCGGGTCGCCGTAGGCCGGCACCAGCACGGCGCCGTTGACGATCAGGTAGTTCGCGTAGGACGCGGCGAGCCGGCGGCCTTCGTCGAGGATGGGTTGCGCCCATGGCAGCGGATACAACTGATACGGCCGACCGTCGGCGGTGCGCAGCGCGGCCAGTTCGGCGGCCATGCGCTGCAGCTCGTCGTGATGCGGATCGCTGGCATCGTCGCAGGCCTGGAACACGATGCGCTCGCCCGGCGCGAAGCGGGCGAGGGTGTCGATGTGGGCGTCGGTGTCGTCGCCTTCGAGATAGCCGTAGTCCAGCCACAGCACGCGATCGGCGTGCAGGCTGTCGCGCAGGATCGCGCTCATTTCCTCGCGCGACTGTTCGGGGTGGCGCTGTGCCAGACAGCGCCAGGTGGTGAGGATGGTGCCTGCGCCGTCGCTCTCGATGCCGCCGCCTTCCAGCGCCCAGTCGATGCGCTTGTGGGCGGCCTGGCCGAATACGCCGGCATCGACCAGACCGGCGACCAGTGCGTCGTCCTGCTCGGCGCCGAACTTGCCGCCCCAGCCGGTGAAGCGGAAATCGGTGAGCTGGAATCGCGGAACCAGTCGTCGCCACCCGCCAGCGTGATCGGGCCGGAATCGCGCAGCCAGGTGTCGTCGTAAGGCAGTTCGACGAAGCGGATCTTCGCGAGATCCACGCCGGCCTCACGCAGCTGTGATTGCGACATGCGAGCTGCAGCACGGCATCGGCGACCACGACGATCAGCGGCTGGAACCGCGTGACGGCCGCGGCCAGCGCCACATAGGTGGTTTCCACCGCAGCCAGTCGCTCGGCCCAGTCGGTGCCGGCATGCGGCCAGGCGATCAGCACCGCGGCCTGCGGTTCCCATTCCGCCGGCAGGCGCAAGGAGTGGTCGGTCATGCTGGTCTGTCTCGATGCGGGGAACGGACCGCCAATTGTACGACGCGATGGACAGCGCACATGAAAACGCGGCCCGTGTTGCCACGGGCCGCGTCATGCGAAGGCTGGTCTCAGTTGACGGCAGCGGGGTTGGTGTTGTTGCCGGCCGGCGTGTTCAGCACCGCGTGGATCACGTGGCTGTGCTCGAAATACACGATGAAATTCGAGTACTCCCAGCGATTGATCTGCGGGTGCTTCTTGGTGTCGCCGCCGCGTGGCGACAGCTTGCGCTGCGGCGCGCCCCAGGTTTTCTCGACCTGGGCCATGCTCAGCCCGCGGCGGGGCAGGTTCATGCCCTTTTCCTGCTGCACGCGATGGATCAGCAGGCTGTCGCCGTGCTGGGCTGCTGGCGCGGCGACAGCCTGCTGCGGCGCGGCCAGACCGGCAGCGGCGGCCAGCAGGATGACGATCGGCAAACTGCTCGTGAACTTGACCATGGTTCCCCTCTCCCTACAAGGCTGTATGCGGCGTCGTTGTAGCAGAACTGCCCATGCTACGCCATGCCAGCGATGGCCGATTGCGATGGGTTCGGCATTCGGCCATCGCCCGGGCGGCACCGGATGATGCGTCGAGAATAGCGCCATCACCGCTATCATGGGCGGCTGCGGGCGACTGCCTGTCCGGTTTCAAACCAGGTTTTTCATGATTTCCTTTCGACATTTCGCCTTGCGCCGCGGCAGCCGTCTGCTGCTTTCCGACATCGACCTGGTGATCCAGAGCGGCTGGCGGCTCGGCGTGATCGGCCGCAACGGCTGCGGCAAATCCAGCCTGTTCGCCGCCTTGCAGGGCAAGCTGGAGAGTGATGCAGGCGAACTGGAAATGTCGGGCAAGCTGCGGCTGGCCTCGGTGGCGCAGGAAACCCCGGCGCTGCCGGATGCGGCGATCGACTATGTGCTGGGCGGCGACGAGGAACTGGCTGCCGCGATGCTGCGCCGAGGCCGAGGCTGGCGATCGCGGCGACATGGAAGCGCTGGCGAAGGCGCACCATCGCATCGAGGAATTGAACGGCTACGACGGCCGCGCCCGCGCCGGCCGCCTGCTGCACGGCCTGGGCTTTCCGCCGGAAACGCATGAGCGCGCGGTGCAGGAATTTTCCGGCGGCTGGCGCGGCCGGCTGAACCTGGCGCGTGCGCTGATGTGCCCGTCCGACCTGCTGCTGCTCGACGAGCCGACCAACCATCTCGATCTCGATGCCGTGCTGTGGCTGGAGGAATGGCTGCGCCGCTACCAGGGCACCTTGCTGATCATCTCGCATGATCGCGAGTTCCTCGACGGCGTGATCACCCATACGCTGCACCTCAACGACGGCAAGGCCAAGCTGTACACCGGCAACTACAGCGCGTTCGAACGCCTGCGCGCCGAGCAATTGCGCCAGCAGCAGATCTCGCACGAACGCGAGCAGGCCGAGCGGGCGCACCTGCAATCCTTCGTCGACCGCTTCAAGGCCAAGGCCAGCAAGGCCAAGCAGGCGCAGTCGCGCATGAAGCGGCTGGAGAAACTGGCCGGCACCGAGGCGGTGCGCGCCGAGCGGCCTTTCAGCTTCCAGTTTCCGGCGCCGGGGCGGCTGCCCGATTCGATGTTGCAACTGGAGGACATCACGGCCGGCTATCAGGCCGATCCCTCCACTCGCGAGGGCGAGGCCGAAGTGGCGAACATCGTGCTCGCCGACGTGCGCTTCAGCATCGAGGCGGGCGAGCGGATCGGCCTGCTCGGCCCGAACGGCGCCGGCAAATCCACGCTGGTCAAAACCCTGGTCGGCGAACTCGAACCGTTCAGCGGCGAGCGCAAGGCGCACAAGGATCTGAAGATCGGCTACTTCGCCCAGCACACGGTGGAAAGCCTGCGCGAAGGCACCAGTCCGCTCGATCATCTGATGGACAAGGCGCCGGGCGTGGCCACCCAGGTCATGCGCGACTTCCTCGGCACCTGGAATTTCGCCGGCGACCGCGCGTTCGAGTCGGTCGATGGTTTCTCCGGCGGCGAGCGCGCGCGCCTGGCGCTGGCGCTGATCGCGTGGGACAAGCCGAACCTGCTGCTGCTCGACGAGCCGACCAACCATCTCGACCTGGACATGCGCGAGGCGCTGGCCGACGCGCTGGCCGATTTCGACGGCGCGCTGGTGCTGGTCTCGCACGACCGCCATCTGCTCGGCATGGTCTGCGACAGCTTCTGGCGCATTGCCGATGGCGTGGTGGAAAGCTTCGACGGCGACCTCGACGATTACGCCCGCTGGCTGAAAAACCGCGGTGCGGCCAGCAAGAAGGCCGCGAAGGCCGGGGCCGCGGCCAAACCGGTGGTGAAAGTGGTGGAAGTCTCGCCGGAGGAGCGCCGCCGCCAGGCCGCCGCCCAGCGTGACGACGAGAAAGCGGCGCGCCAACGGGTGAAGAAAATCGAAACCCGCACCGCCACGATCGACGCCGAACTGATCGCGCTGGAGACCCAACTGGCCGACCCGGCGACCTACAACGGTCCCACCAGCGAGATGATGCGGCTGGGCCAGCGCCAGACCGAACTGCGTCGCGAAAAGGAAGCGCTGGAAACCGAATGGCTGGCACCTGATGGAACAACTGGAGGCTTGACGATGGCGACGCCCGATCCGTCACTGCAACTGTGGCTGCCCGCGCTGGCGCATTTCGAGCCGGCGCATCCGCTGCGCGCGTGGTTGGCCCGGGCCGATCGTTTGCCCGCCGGCGGTAGCGGCTACCTGGGCGGCCTGGGCGATCATTTCCCCGGCGTCGACGCCACGCGTGCCGGCGGCGGCGATCACCCGCGCAATTCCTGGCCGGCGACGCGGGCGACGACCTCTGGCTGTCGGCCGATCCGGCCTGGGTGCAGCCGGACATGAACGGCGTGCGCCTGCTCGCCTGCGGCCAGATGCAGCTGGACATGGACGCGGCGCGGGCGTTGGCCGAAGTCGCTGCGGCCGGTATTCGACGAAGCCGGCATGCAGCTGGAAATCTCCACGCCGGATCGCTGGCATCTGCGCCTGCCGCCGGATACGTCGCTGCCGGATTTCGCCGCGCCGGAGCAGGCGCTGGGCGAGGACCTGGCGCAGCACCTGCCGCAGGGCGCGCAGGGACGTCGCTGGCGCGTGCTGCTCAACGACATCCAGGTATTGCTGCATCAGCATCCATTGAATGCGCAGCGGCAGGCGCACGGATGGGCGCCGATCAACAGCTTGTGGCTGTGGGGCGGCGGGCGTCTGCCGGACGTTGTCCAGCCAGCTTTCCGGGCGTGGTCAGCGATGACCTGCTGCTGCGTGCGCTGGCTGCGCGGGCCGGCATTCCGCTACAGGCGCGCACACCCGAAACGGTGACCGCGGCACCGGCGAGCTGGCTGATCGATCTGCAGGATCTGCCGGCGAGCGCCATCGCCACGGAGTGGTGGCCGACGCTGCAGCGGCGTGCTGAGCCAGCGCGCCGTGCGGCTGCATTTCGCCAGCGGCGAACGCTGGCAGCGCAAGCCCTGGCATCGCTGGCGCTTCTGGCGCGGGGCAGGGCGTTGAGCGTGCTGCAACTGCGTCGGCGCGAAAGCCGGGGCGCTCCGGCGGGCTGGCCGGATTCGGTGCACCCGGTGTTGCAGCAGATCTACGCCGCGCGCGGCGTGCTGGAACCTGGCCAGGCCGAACACCGGCTGGCGCGGATGCTGTCGCCGCAGCTGCTGGGCGGCATGGCGCAGGCGGTCGACTTGCTGGTCGAGGCGATCCGCGATGACTGGTCGATCCTGATTGCCGGCGACTACGACTGCGACGGCGCCACCGGCACCGCAGTCGCGGTGCGCGGCCTGCGCCTGCTCGGCGCGAAGCGGGTGGACTACGCGATCCCCAACCGCTTCGTGCACGGCTATGGCCTGAGCGCGGCGTTCGTCGCGTCGATGCAGCCCACGCCGCAGCTGATCGTCACCGTCGACAACGGCGTGGCCAGTGTGGCCGGCGTGGCGGCGGCGAAGGCGCGCGGCATCCGCGTGATCGTCACCGACCACCACCTGCCCGGCGAGCAGCTGCCGGCTTGCGATGCGATGGTCAATCCGAACCTCGCCGGCGATCCGTTTCCGAGCAAGATGCTGGCCGGCGTCGGCGTGATGTTCTACCTGCTGCTGGCCGTGCGCGCGCGGCTTGCACGAGCAGGGCGCATTCGGCGAGGCAAGGCCGGATCTGTCGTCGCTGCTCGACCTGGTCGCGCTGGGCACGGTGGCCGATCTGGTGCCGCTGGATTTCAACAACCGCGTGCTGGTCGAAGCCGGCCTGCAACGCATGCGTAGCGGTCGCGCCTGCGCCGGCATCACCGCGCTGGTCGAGGTCGGCAAACGCAGCCTGGCCACGCTGTGTTCCAGCGACCTCGGCTTCGCGGTCGGTCCGCGATTGAATGCAGCCGGACGGCTGGAAGACATGCGCCTGGGCGTGGAATGCCTGCTCACCGACGACGTGGCGCTGGCTCGCCGCCATGCCGAGCAGCTCGACGCGATCAACCGCGAGCGGCGCGACCTGCAGGCTTCGATGGTGGCCGAGGCCGAACAGATGGTGGCGGGCCTGACCGACATCGACGCCATCGGCGTGGCCTTGTTCGAGCCGTCGTGGCATGCCGGCGTGGTCGGCCTGGTGGCTTCCAAATTGAAGGAACGGCTGCATCGTCCGGTGATCGCCTTCGCCCCCGCCAGCGAGGACGACACCGAGCACCTGCGTGGTTCGGCGCGCTCGATCCCGGGCTTTCATATCCGTGATGCGCTGGCCGCGATCGACGCGCGCCAGCCCGGCCTGATCGAGCGTTTCGGTGGCCATGCGATGGCGGCGGGACTGAGCCTGAAGGCTGACGATTACCCGCGCTTCGCCGCCGCTTTCGACGCCGTGGCACGCGAACTGATCGAACCCGAACGCTTGCAGGCGGTGCTGTACACCGATGGCGAGCTGCCGCCCGGTACCGCCACGCTCGCGCTGGCCCGGCAACTGCGTGCAGCCGGCCCGTGGGGCCAGGCCTTTCCCGAGCCGCTGTTCGACAACCTGTTCGAGTGCGCCAGCTGGAAGCTGATGGGTGAACGCCACCTGCGCCTGCAACTGCGTGATCCGCGCGACGGCGCCGTGCATGACGCGGTGATGTTCAACGCCTGGCACGGCCAGCCACCGCCGCCGCGACTGCGCGCGGCCTACGAGCTGAGCATCAACGACTGGCAGGGGCGCGAGACGCCACGGCTGTTGTTGCGGCATATCGAACCGGTTTGATTCCACTTGCGTGTTTTTCACGCGGCCTGATCCAGACTGGCGCCACCTCGCTCATGGAGAACGCCCGTGATCGCACTGATCGAAGGACTGCCGTCCGGTACGCTGGGGTTCCGTGCCCATGGCCAGGTGACGGCGGCTGATTACGAAAACGTCATCGTGCCGGATGTCGAGGCGGCGTTTGCGCTCAACCGCAAGCTGCGTCTGTTGTACGTCACCGCCGACGACTTCTCCGGCTTCGACCCCGGCGCGGTGTGGGACGACGCCAAGCTGGGCATGCGTCATTTCACCGGATGGGATCGTGTCGCGCTGGTCACCGACGTGCACTGGTTGCGCGGCACCGCGATGGCATTCAGCTTTGCCATCCCGGCGCAGTTCCGCCTCTTCCACGGCAGGGAGATCGAGGAAGCCACCCGCTGGATCACCGCCACGGAAAGCGATTGACGCGTGTGGCAGAGATGCGCGCGGCACTTGCCAAGGCCGGGTCGATCTGTTCAAGTTGGTCCATGCATTCCGTCGCCGCCAGCTGCCTGAACCTCACCGCGCCTTCCGCGCGGGGCTTCGTGCTGGCCGACAACAACAATAATCGCGCGAACAATAACGCCAACCGTTGGCGGGCCCGCGCGTAGCTGCAAGTTTCCATTGAATACGCGAAAGAGGCCCGCCTAGTGCGGGCCTCTTTCGTTTTGGGCGCACGCCTGAAAGACGCGTGCTTTTCTGAAGAGTGCGGCCATGGATGGCCGCTTTTTGACCCTCGCGATCATGGATGAGCGCACAAATCCAAAACGTGCGGCCACGGTGGCCGCTTTTGATCTTCGCGATCAGGGACCGATCGCACAAACCAAAGGCCATCACCATGTGTGCGATCTTCGGAATATTCGACCTGCAGCCGGGCGACGACCTGGCGGCGCTGCGCCGACTGGCGCTGGAACTGTCGCAACGCCAGCGCCATCGCGGACCGGACTGGAGCGGGGTGTTTGTCGACGCCGGGGTGATCCTGGTGCACGAGCGCCTGGCCATCGTCGACCCGGCCAGCGGGGCGCAGCCGCTGCGTTCGCGCGACGGCGCGCTGGCGTTGGCGGTGAACGGCGAAATCTACAACCACCGCGAACTGCGCACGGCCAGCGATTACGACTTCACCACCGGCTCGGACTGCGAGGTGATCAACGCGCTGTACCGCGAACACGGGGCTGACTTCCTGCCCAGGCTCAACGGCATCTTCGCGTTTGCGCTGTGGGACGGCGAGGCGCAGCGCTACCTGATCGCGCGCGACCCGATCGGCGTCTGCCCGCTGTACTGGGGACATGATGCGCAAGGCCGGCTCTGCGTCGCTTCGGAGATGAAGGCGCTGGTCGGCGTGTGCGCCGACGTTGCACCGTTTCCGCCGGGCCACATGTACGACAGCGCCAGCGGCGAGTTGCAGCTTTACTACAGCAAACCCTGGCGCGACTACGAAGCGACCCGCGGTCACGAGGTCGGCGCTCGCGCGCTGCGCGAAGCATTCGAGCAGGCCGTGCATCGTCAGCTGATGACCGACGTGCCGTATGGCGTGCTGCTGTCCGGCGGGCTGGATTCCTCGCTCGTCGCCGCCTGTGCTGCGCAGTTCGCGCGCGAGCGGGTCGAGGACGACGACCGCAGCGAGGCCTGGTGGCCGCGCCTGCATTCGTTCGCGATCGGATTGGAAGGCTCGCCCGACCTGGCCGCCGCGCAGGTCGCCGCCGATGCGCTGGGTACCGTGCACCACGGCTTCGTCTACACATTCTGGGAAGGGCTCGACGCGCTGCCGGAGGTGATCCGCCACATCGAGACCTACGACGTCACCACCATTCGTGCCGCTACGCCGATGTACCTGCTGGCGCGGCGGATCAAGGCGATGGGGGTGAAGATGGTGCTGTCGGGCGAGGGCTCGGACGAGATCTTCGGCGGCTACCTGTACTTCCACAAGGCGCCGTCGGCCGAGGCATTCCACGAGGAGACCGTGCGCAAGCTCGACGCGCTGCACAGCTACGACTGCCTGCGCGCGAACAAGGCGATGATGGCGTGGGGCGTGGAGGCACGTGTGCCGTTCCTCGATCTGGAGTTCATCGACGTGGCGATGGGCCTCGATGCGAAGCACAAGATGGCGGGGCAGGGACGGATCGAGAAAGCGGTGCTGCGCGAGGCGTTCGATGGCGCGCTGCCGGACGCGATCCTGTGGCGACAGAAGGAGCAGTTCAGCGACGGCGTGGGCTACGGCTGGATCGACGGATTGAAGGCCCATGCGGAGCAGGCGGTCAGCGACCGCGAGTTCGCCGCGGCGGCGGCGCGCTACCCGTTCAACACGCCGGCGACCAAGGAAGCGTATTTCTACCGGCGCATCTTCGAGCAACATTTCCCCGGCGAGGCCTGCGCCGCGACCGTGCCCGGCGGCAAGTCGATCGCCTGCTCGTCGCCGGCGGCGCTGGCATGGGACCCGGCGTTCGCGAACGCCGCCGATCCGTCGGGCCGGGCGGTCAAGGGGGTGCATCAGCAGGCGCTGGCCTGAACGGCGACGCCGTGGTCGGCCGCGCCGCCGCGACCGTGGCGGTGCGGCCGCGCGGGAGCGTCTGTTATCCTAGACAGCTTGCATCCAACCCTGATACCGACATGATCGAGACCAATCCCATCCATGCGCAGATCGCCGACCTTCGTGGCCGCGTCGAGTCGCTTAGGGGGTATCTTTGACTACGCTACAAAAAGCGAACGCCTGGAAGAAGTAACCCGCGAACTGGAAAGTCCCACTGTGTGGGACGATCCGGCCCGTGCGCAGGAACTGGGGCGCGAACGCGCCCGCCTGCACACCATCGTCCACGGCATCGATACGCTGACCAGCGGCCTCACCGACGCTGAAGACCTGCTGGAAATGGCGATCTCCGACGCCGACGACGAGACCGCCCAGTCGGTGCTCGACGATCTGGGCAAGCTTGATGCACAGATCGGCAAGCTGGAATTCCAGCGCATGTTCTCCGGCAAGATGGATGCGAACAACGCGTTCGTCGACATCCAGGCCGGCGCCGGCGGAACCGAGGCGCAGGACTGGGCCGAGATGCTGCTGCGCATGTATCTGCACTGGTGCGAGTCGCGCGGCTGGAAGACCGAGTTGATGGAAGTCAGCGGCGGCGACGTGGCCGGTATCAAGTCCGCCACGTTCCGGGTCGAAGGCGATTACGCCTATGGCTGGCTGAAGACCGAGATCGGCGTGCACCGGCTGGTGCGCAAGTCGCCGTTCGACTCCGACAACCGCCGCCACACCAGTTTCACTTCGGTGTTCGTGTCGCCGGAAGTCGAGGACGACATCGACATCGACATCAACCCGGCCGACCTGCGCACCGACGTGTACCGTTCGTCCGGTGCCGGCGGCCAGCACGTCAACAAGACCGAGTCGGCGGTGCGCATCACCCACATCCCGACCAATACCGTGGTGGCCTGCCAGACCGGGCGCAGCCAGCACCAGAACCGCGACACCGCGATGAAGATGCTGGCCGCCAAGCTGTACGAGCTGGAAGTGCAGAAGCGCAACGTCGAGCGCGACGCGCTGGAAGCGACCAAGTCCGACATCGGCTGGGGCAGCCAGATCCGCAACTACGTGCTGGACCAGAGCCGCATCAAGGACCTGCGTACCGGCATCGAGCGCAGCGATACGCAGAAAGTGCTGGACGGCGACCTGGACGAGTTCATCGAGGCCAGCCTGAAATCCGGCCTTGAAGCGGGTTCGAAACGCAGCGACGCTTGATCCTTCCTTTCATCCACAGCCGAAGCCCTGCCGGAAATCAGCATGACCAGTAACAACGCCACGCCCGCCATCGATGCCACCGAACCGGCGCAGGACGAGAACAGACTGATCGCCGAGCGTCGCGAGAAACTTCAGGCACTGCGCGGGCAGGGCATCGCGTTTCCGAACGACTTCAAGGTCGACAATTTCGCTGGCGATCTGCAGGCGGAGTTCGCCGACAAGGACGTGCACACGGCCGAAGTCGTCGAAGCGGCCGCACGCCGGGTGAAGGTGGCCGGGCGCATCGTGTTGAAGCGCGTGCAGGGCAAGGTCAGCTTCGTGCAGTTGCAGGATTTCAGCGGACGCATCCAGCTGTTCATCCATCAGGGCACGGTTGGCGAGGTATACGACGCGTTCAAGGGTTGGGACGTGGGCGACATCGTGGGGGCCGAAGGCCTGCTGATGCGCACCAAGACCGGCGAGCTTTCCGTCCGCGTCGACCAGCTGCGCCTGCTGACCAAGAGCCTGCGCCCGTTGCCCGACAAGTTCCACGGCCTGGCCGATGTGGAGCGGCGCTATCGCCAGCGTTACGTCGACCTGATCGTCACCGAGGAAGCACGGCGCACCTTCATGCTGCGCTCGAAGATCATCGGCTACATGCGCCAGTGGCTCGAATCGCCGTCACGCCGCTTCATGGAAGTGGAAACGCCGATGATGCACATGATTCCCGGTGGCGCCACGGCCAAGCCGTTCACCACGCATCACAATGCGCTGGATCTCGATCTGTATCTGCGCGTGGCGCCCGAGCTGTACCTGAAGCGCCTCGTGGTGGGCGGCTTCGACCGCGTCTACGAGATCAACCGCAACTTCCGCAACGAGGGTGTGTCGACCCGGCACAACCCCGAGTTCACCATGCTGGAGCTGTATCAGGCGTACGCCACCTATCACGAGATCATGGACCTCACCGAGGGGCTGATCCGCGACATCGCGCAGGACGTGCTGGCTACCACCGCACTGGCCTGGGATGGCGCCACGATCGACGTGGGCCCGGCGTTCCGCCGCTGGCGCATGGAAGACGCGGTGCTGGAACACAACCCGGAAATTCAGCGCGAGCGAACTGCGTGACCGCGAAGCGATGGCGGCGCATGCCCGGCGCCTCGGCGTGCAGGTCAAGTCCGGGTATGGCTGGGGCAAGTTGCTGCTGGAAATCTTCGAGAAGACCGTCGAGCACACCCTGATCCAGCCCACGTTCATCACCGACCACCCGGTCGAGGTGTCGCCGCTGGCGCGCGAGAGCGATACCGACAAAGGCATCACCGACCGCTTCGAGCTGTTCATCAACGGCAAGGAAATCGCGAATGGCTTTTCCGAGCTGAACGATCCGGAAGACCAGGCTGCGCGTTTCCAGGCCCAGGTCGACGCCAAGGATGCCGGCGACGACGAGGCCATGCATTTCGACGCCGACTATATCCGCGCGCTGGAGGTGGGCCTGCCGCCTACCGGCGGCCTCGGCATCGGCATCGACCGGCTGGTGATGCTGCTGACCGGTTCGGCCTCGATCCGTGATGTGCTGCTGTTTCCCTATATGCGTCCGGAGGCTTGAACCATGTGGTACGCCATCATCGGTACGGATAACGCCGACTCGCTGGCCGCGCGCAAGTCCGCGCGCCCGGCGCATCTGGCTCGTCTGCAGCAGTTGCAGGACGAAGGCCGCATGTTGCTGGCCGGGCCGTTCCCGGCGATCGACGCCGAAGACCCGGGTCCGGCCGGTTTCAGCGGCAGCCTGATCGTGGCCGAGTTCGGCTCGCTGGCCGAAGCGCAAGGCTGGGCTGCGGCCGATCCGTATGTCGACGCCGGCGTGTACCGTGAAACCACGGTCAAGCCGTTCCGCAAAGTGTTGCCGTGAACACGGACTCGGCCGTGGCCGGGCAGCCCGTGATCGACCAGATCCGCGGACGCCTGCAATCCACGTTCACGCCGACCGAGCTGGACGTGGTGGACGAAGGCCATCTGCATGCCGGCCATGCGGGGGAAGGCAAGGGCCATTTTCACGTGCGCATCGTCAGCACCGCGTTTGCCGGGCAACCGCCGATCAAGCGCCATCGCATGATCTACGCGGCACTGGAGGGCCTGATGGACAACGGCATCCACGCGCTCTCGATCGACGCCAGATAAAATAGCTATCAATATCGATGATTTACGTATTATTTGTAATGTTGAATCTCATGCAGGAATGCATTGCGGCACTGTCCTGCGTTTGGCACAGTGCCTTGTCGCCCGGCTGCACGGGCCTTACCGCTACCCGTTGAAGACCGCATGCGCCTGAGCACCATCAAACTCGCCGGTTTCAAGTCCTTCGTGGACCCGACCACCCTGCATCTGCCGAGCAACATGATCGGCGTCGTCGGCCCGAACGGTTGCGGCAAATCCAACATCATCGATGCGATCCGCTGGGTGATGGGCGAGAGCGCGGCCAGCCGCCTGCGCGGCGATTCGCTGACCGACGTGATCTTCTCCGGTTCCAACACGCGCAAGCCGGTGGGGCAGGCCACGGTCGAGCTGATCTTCGACAACGCCGACGGCTCCATTCAGGGCGAGTACGGCCAGTACGCCGAGATCTCGGTGAAGCGCCAGGTCACCCGCGACGGCCAGTCCGCGTACTTCCTCAATGGCGCGCGCTGCCGCCGCCGCGACATCACCGACCTGTTCCTCGGCACCGGCCTCGGCCCGCGCAGCTACTCGATCATCGAGCAGGGCATGATCAGCCAGATCATCGAGGCGCACCCGGAAGAACTGCGCACGCACCTGGAAGAGGCCGCCGGCATCTCCAAGTACAAGGAGCGCCGCAAGGAAACCGAGAGCCGCATCAAGGCCACCCGCGAAAACCTCGACCGCGTGCGCGACGTGCGCGACGAAGTCGACAAGCAACTCGAGCACCTCAACCGCCAGGCCCGCGCCGCCGAGCGCTGGAAAGCGCTGAAGGAAGAACAGACGCGCAAGGAAGCCGAACTGCGCGCGCTGGAATACCGCAGCCTGAAGAGCCAGCACGATGGCGAGGGCGCAGGCCTTTCCGCCGCCGAGATCGAGATCGAGAAGCAGCTGGCCGGCCAGCGCCAGATCGAGGCGCAGCTGGAAAGCATGCGCGAGCGCCACACCGAGGCCAGCGAGCACCTGAACGCGGTGCAGGGCGAGGTCTACAAGGTCGGCGCCGAGATTGCCCGGGTCGAGCAGCAGGTCCATCACAACAAGGAAACCGCCGAGCGTCTGCAGCGCGCCCACGGCGACGCCGAGCGCGAGCATGCCGAGCTGGCCGCGCACATCGCCACCGACCGCGAGCAGGTCGAAGCGTTGCGCCTGGCCCTGGCCGAAGGCGAGCCGAAGCTCGAAGCCCTGCAGCAGTTGCAGGACGACACCATCGAAGTCCAGCGCAGCACCGAAGCCAAACTGGCCGACTGGCAGCAGCGCTGGGACAGCCACACCCGCAACGCCGGCGAATCCAATCGCGCCGCCGAAGTGGAACGCACCAAGCTCAATTATCTCGACCGCCAGGCGATCGACCTGTCACGTCGCCGCGAGGCGCTGGAGGCGGAACAGAAAGCCACCGACGTGGCCGCGCTGGACGCCGCCGGCCAGCAATTGGTCGATGAACACGAAACCCAGCGCGAACGCGTGGAAACCTTGGGCAGCCTGCTCGATCAGCACAAATCCGGCCACGAGAAAGTGCTGGAGGAAGAGCGCCAGGTGCAGTCGGCGCTGAACGAAGCACGCCAGCAACTGCAGGCGGCGCGCGGTCGGCACGCCTCGCTGGAAGCGTTGCAGCACGCGGCGCTGGGGCAGGAAGAAAGCGCTGCCAGCAGCTGGCTGGCACGGCTGGGACTGGATCGCTCGCGTCGCCTCGGCGAATCGCTGCAGGTCGAGACCGGCTGGGAAACCGCGGTGGAAACCGCGCTGAGTGGCTTCCTCGACAGCGTGCTGGTGGATGGCTCGCACACGCTCGCCGCCGAATTCCATGCCCTCGACAACGCCGACGTGGCCTTGCTCGACGCCGCCGACGGCGGCGCCAACACAGCCGGCACGCTGGCTGCGCATGTGCGCGGGCCGGCCGCGGCGATGGCGATCCTCGGCCACGTGCTGACCGCCGAGTCGCTGGACGAAGCGCATCAGCGCGTGGCCGCGCTGTCCGCGCTGGCGCCGTACCAGTCGGTGATCACCCGCGACGGCGAATGGCTGGGGCCGGGCTGGGCGCGTGTGCGCCGCGCGCAGGGCAGCCAGGTCGGCGTGCTGGCGCGCGAGCGCGAGTTGCGCCTGCTGGCCGAACAGATCGCCACGCTGGAAGCGCAGCTGGAAGAATCCAGCGAACGGCTGGACAACCTGCGTACCAGCAAATTCGAAGTCGAACGCGCGCGCGACGACGCCCAGCGCGAGCTGTACAACGCGCATCGCCGCCAGTCCGAACTGGCCGGCCAGTTGCAGAGCCATCGCGGCAAGCTGGAAACCGCGCGTGCCCGCGCCGAGAAGGTCAGCGGCGAACTGGCGGATCTGGCGACCCAGATCGACGAATTGCAGAGCCAGACCCGCGAGGCGCGCGCGCGCCTGGACGAATCGGTCGGCCTGATGGGCGATCTGGAAGACCAGCGCCGCGAGCTGGAGAACGAGCGCCGCGCACTGCTCGAAGCGCGCGAGGAAGCGCGCATGAATGCGCGCGAGGCGGCCGATCAGTCGCACTCGCTGGCATTGTCGCTGGAATCCCGGCGTTCCTCGCTGAGCTCGCTGGAACAGTCGCTGGGCCGCATGGACACCCAGTTGCGCCAGATCGAGGCGCGTCGCAGCGAAATCACCGAACAGCTCGCCGCCGGCTCCGATCCGATCGCCGAACTCGAAGCCGAGCGTCAGGCCTACCTGGACCAGCGCCTGCTGGTCGACAGGCAACTGGTCGAGGCACGGCGCGCGCTTGGAAGATTGCGACCTCGAATTCCGCAAGCTCGAACAGCAACGCCACCTGGCAGAGCAGGGCCTGGCCAGCTTGCGCGAAGGCCTGTCCGAGAAGCGCCTGGCCGCGCAGGCGCTGCAACTGCGCGCCGAGCAACTGGCCGAAGCGATCACTGCCTCCGGCCTGGAACTGGAGACCCTGCTGGCCGAACTGGCCGAGGACATCGACGCCGACCAGTGGCGCCAGCAGCTCACCGACATCGGCCAGAAAATCGCACGGATCGAGCCGGTGAACCTCGCCGCGATCCAGGAACACGCCGAGCAGAGCGAGCGCAAGACCTACCTGGACAACCAGCTGGCCGATCTGGTCAGCGCGATGGAGACGCTGGAAGGCGCGATCAAGAAGATCGACCGCGAGACCCGCCAGCGCTTCAAGGAAACCTTCGACAAGGTCAATGCCGGCGTGCAGGAACTGTTCCCGCGCCTGTTCGGCGGCGGCCACGCTTATCTGGAACTCACCGGCGACGACCTGCTCAATACCGGCGTGACGATCATGGCGCGTCCGCCCGGCAAGCGCGCCGTCCAATATCTCGCTGCTGTCCGGTGGCGAGAAGGCGTTGACGGCGGTGTCGCTGGTGTTTGCGATCTTCGGCCTCAACCCGGCGCCGTTCTGCCTGCTCGACGAGGTCGATGCACCGCTGGACGAGGCCAACGTGGGGCGTTTCTCCAGCATGGTGCGCGAGATGAGCGAGAAGGTGCAGTTCATCTTCATCAGCCACAACAAGGCCACCATGGAAGCGGCCACCCAGTTGTGCGGCGTGACCATGCGCGAGCCTGGCGTATCGCGACTGGTGCAGGTGGATCTGGCCGAAGCGGCTAAACTGGCAGGAGCTGCCTGAGGAACCCATGATGACGTTGCAACCCGTGCTGGCTTTTGCCTGGAACCCTGCGGTCGGCATCCCGATGCTGATCGTCGGCCTGATCGCGCTCGCGCTGATCTGGCTGTTCGGCCAGCCGAAGAAGGCGCAGGGCAAGCGCCGGGTGGTACCGGGCCAGCATGCCGGCGAGCGCCGTGAGCCCACGTTGGGCGAACCGGGCCGACGATGCGTCGCCAACGATCGAACCCCTCTTCGCCGGCGACGTGCAACCCCAGCAAGGTGAGCTGGAAGTTGGCTTGCGCGAGGAGCTGGAGCGCCTCGGCGCCACGCTCTCGGGCGAGCAGTCGCCGCGTCGGCCAAGCCGAAGTCGCCGCCCAAGCTGGCCGATCATGTGGCGTCGATCATCGACGCCTTGCGCGCTCCGACATCCGGCGAACCGGCGGCAAGAGAAAAAGTCGATGCGCCTCCTGCACCCGTGGAAGCTCCCGCGCCTGCAGCCGCGAGCACCACCACGCCGCCACGTTCGGACCTCGGCCGGCGCCCCGCGCAGTTGCCGGTGGAACGCATCGTCACGCTGTTCGTGGTGGCGCGCGAAGGCGGGCACTTCAACGGCACGGACCTGGTCGTGGCGGCAGAGAAGGCTGGCCTCGAATTCGGCGACATGGGCATCTATCACCGCCTGGTCGACGGCAAGCGCGAACTCGGGCCGATCTTCAGCGTCGCCAACATGCTCAAGCCCGGCAATTTCGACATGGCACGGCTCGATACGCTGCACACGCCGGGCGTGAGCTTCTTCATGACCTTGCCGGCGCCGCTTGCCGGCGCTGGACGCCTGGGATGCGATGCTGCCCACCGCGCAGCGACTGGCCGAATTGCTGGATGGCCACGTGCTCGACGAAGAACGCAACGCGCTCGGCCGCCAGGGCATCGCCCACATCCGCGACCAGTTGCGCGGCTGGGATCGCGACCACGAAGGCAAGGAAATCATCTTCGGGCGTTGACGCCAGGACGAGTCAGCCTGCAGCGCCGCGCCGGGGCAGCGCCCAGCCCGGGCGGATGAAATGGCAGGTGTAGCCATCCGGATAATGTTCGAGATAGTCCTGATGCTCGGGCTCGGCCTCCCAGAAATCACCGGCCGGCGCCACCTCGGTCACCACCTTGCCGGGCCACAGGCCCGAGGCGTCCACGTCGGCGATGGTGTCGACGGCGACCTTCCTTTGTTCGTCCGACACATGAAAGATCGCCGAGCGGTAGGAGCTGCCGCGGTCGTTGCCCTGGCGGTTCGGCGTGGACGGGTCGTGGATCTGGAAGAAAAACTCCAGCAAGCTGCGATAGCTGATCCGCGCCGGATCGAAAATGATTTCGATGGCCTCGGCGTGATTGCCATGGTTGCGATAAGTGGCATGGGGCACATCGCCGCCGGTGTAACCGACCCGCGTCGAGATGACGCCGTCCTGGCGGCGGATCAGATCCTGCATGCCCCAGAAGCAGCCGCCGGCCAGCACTGCGCGTTCGGTATTCATCGCGCACCCTCCACCTGGCCAAGATAGGCGCCATAGCCTTCGGCCTCCATGTCGTCGCGATGGATGAAGCGCAGCGATGCCGAGTTGATGCAGTAACGCAGCCCGCCACGATCGGCCGGCCCGTCGGGAAAGACGTGACCGAGGTGGCTGTCGCCGTGGATTGAACGTACTTCGGTGCGGATCATGCCGTGCGAGGCGTCACGCAGTTCGTTGACGTTGGCCGGTTCCAGCGGCTTGGTGAAACTCGGCCAGCCGCAAGCCGAATCGAACTTGTCGGACGAGGCAAACAACGGCTCGCCGGACACGACATCCACATAGATGCCCGGTTCCCTGTTGTGCAGATATTCGCCGGTGCCGGGGCGTTCCGTGCCGCCTTGCTGGGTTACCCGGTACTGCTCGGGACTCAGCTGCGACAACGCCTCGGGATTCCTGGTGTAACGGGACATGCGGAGCTCCTGTCGTGGTTCGGATACAGATGGAAGATGGCTGTTTCTGTGCGCTTATCAAGGCGGTCGGTGAAAACATCCGGGGCGCCTGGAATCCACAGGCTTCGCGGAACAGGTGCCCAGTCGGCTCCGCACGTGCGTCCGCTCGGTGCAAGCGGGCCCAAACGATTGATCGTTGCCAGAACAGTGAAAGCCCATCTCATCCCATGAGATGGACGCGCGCGACGCTGGGAGCCTGCTCGTCTTCGAAGCTGGATGCGATTGCCGCGCCAAGTCATTGATCTGTCTCGGTGCTTCA
Organism: uncultured Gammaproteobacteria bacterium; assembly: GCA_963739815.1. GTDB lineage: Bacteria > Pseudomonadota > Gammaproteobacteria > Xanthomonadales > Rhodanobacteraceae > Rhodanobacter. Next base: position 962,025 of record CAVUBI010000001.1, on the reverse strand, counting down.
AGACGGCTTTTCTTTCACCTTTCATTTTCACCTATTTGGGTGAAACTATGCGAACCATGACCATCCAGATCACTCAACGCCAGTCGAACGTCCTTGCCTTCATCCGCGCCCGGATCGAGCGCGATGGGCAGTCGCCCACGCTCGAGGAAATCGGCGGGGCACTGGGCATCGACAGCGTCAGTGCGGTGCTCAAGCACGTGCGCTCACTCGAAGCAAAAGGCCGCTTGACCCTCGAACCCAACCGCGCCCGCAGCATTCGGCTGGTGCGCGAGCCCGATCCGATGGATGCGGACACGATGGAACTGCCGCTGATCGGTCGCATCGCGGCCGGCGAGCCGTTGTTCTCGGAGTCGCGAGTCGATCGCAGCTTGCGCGTGTCGCGCTCGCTGTTCCGGTTGCGGCCGGACTACCTGGTGAAAGTGGTCGGCGATTCGATGCGTGGGGAGGGCATCCTCGATGGCGATCTGGTGGCGGTGCATGCCACGCCGGTGGCCCGTCATGGCCAGGTGGTCGCAGCGCGTGTCCGCGGCAACGAATTCACCATCAAGCGGCTGCATTGGAAGGGCGACGTGATCCGGCTGATGCCGAACAGTCCCGGCTTCAAACCGATCGACGTGGATCCCACCGAAGACTTCGCGATCGAAGGTCTGTTTGCAGGCCTGCTGCGGGGCAGCTGATGAACGCCGTGGTTCCACTTTCCGTGTTGCTTGATGCACGCCAGGTCTGGCGTGGTCGTGCTTCCGGGATTCCGGCCGGCGACCAGCCCACCGGCTGGCGCGCACTCGATGCGGTGCTGCCGGCAGGTGGCTGGCCTGAGGCCTCGTTGTCCGAGATCCTGCTGCCCGTCGATGGCGTGGGTGAACTTCGCCTGGTGCTGCCCACGCTGGCACGATTGACTCAAAGCCGGCGCAACGTCGTGATCGTGTCGCCGCCGTATGCGCCGTGTGTCGCCGGCTGGCGCCAGCAGGGTGTCGACATGCGCCGGGTGGAAATCGTCGATGCCGTTGAAAAAGACGTGCTCTGGGCCACCGAGCAATGCCTGCGCTCGGGAAGCTGCGCTGCGGTGCTGGCGTGGCCGCGGCAGGCCGACGATCGCGCCCTGCGCCGCTTGCAGGTAGCCGCGGTCACCGGGCAGGCGCTCGCCTTCGTGTTTCGCGATCGCTCCCACCTTTCCAATGCGTCGCCTGCCGCGCTGCGTCTGGAACTGGAAGCCTTGCCGCGGCCGCAGATATGGGTGCGCAAATGCCGCGGCGGGGCCGTGCCCACCCAGCCCGTTCCGTTGCTGCGTCTCGCCTGTTGATGGTGGCCGGACATGCTCTGGACCTGCATCAACCTGCCGCATCTGGCCATGGATGGGATTCTCCGACGCCGCCCCACGACGGGGCCGCTGGTACTCGTCGACGGGCCGGTCAACGCGCGCACGATCGTTTCGGCGAATGAACCCGCCCATGCCGCAGGCCTGCATGTCGGGCAGCGGCTGAGCGCCGCGCAAATGCTCCTGTCGAAGTTCGAGGCAATGCCGTATGACCGCGAGTCGGTGGATCGATGGCATCGCTTCCTGGCCGCCGTGGCTTATCGGTACAGCTCCGAGGTCAGCCTGCTGCCGCATGCGATCGTGCTGGAGGTCAGCCGGAGCATGGGTTTGTTCGGGCCGTGGCCACGGCTTGAGGCGATGCTGCGGGCGGATTTTACCGGGCTGGGATTCCGTCACCGGATGGCCGCGGCACCGACGGCTCACGCCGCGCATGTGCTGACCATGGTCTGCGATGGGCAAGCGGTGTTGTCTGCCGACACGCTGCGCCATGCATTGCAACGGGTGTCGATCACAAAGAGCCTTTTGCCGGCGAACGCCATCGCTGCGCTGCCTGGCATGGGCATCCGCAGCCTGGGCCAGGTGCTGGCGCTGCCACGGGATGGTCTGCGCCGGCGCTTCGGCACGGCATTGCTGGATGCGCTGGATCGCCTGACTGGTGACCGCCCCTCCGGGCTGGAGTTGTATCGTCCGCCGGACACCTTCGACTTGCGCATCGAATTGCTCCACGAGGTGGAGAATCAGTCGGCGTTGATCTTTCCGGTGCGACGCATGGTTGATGATCTTGCCGCCTATCTCGCCGGCCGCGACGGGGGCGTGCAACGTTTTCTGTTGCGCCTGGAACATCGCGAAGCGCGATATACCGATGTGCCCGTGGGGCTGCTGGCGCCGGAGCGCGATGGCGCGATGCTGTTCGAGTTCGCACGGGGCCGGCTGGAACACGTCACGCTTGCCGAGCCGGTGCTGGCGCTGCGTCTGATTGCCCGTGACCTGCCGGCGTTCGTGCCCGCCGGGCGCGACCTGTTCGACGAGCGACCGGCGAATGCGTTGCCGATCGGGCAACTGCGCGAACGCCTGCGCGCGCGCCTTGGCGATCGGGCGGTCTATCGGCTGGGCAGCACCACCGATCCGCGTCCCGAACGCGCCCAGGCTGTGGCCGAACACGGCGGCGCCCATGACGAGCCATCGCCGCGGCCGACCTGGCTGCTGGCGCATCCGATCCCCCTGCGCGGCCCGTCGCCGCGCATCCTCGCCGGTCCCGAGCGGCTTGAAACCGGCTGGTGGGATGGCGCCGAAGCATGCCGCGACTATTACGTGATCGAGACCTCGCTCGGCCAGCGGGCGTGGGCCTTCTGCCCGCCCGGCGAACAGGGCGGCTGGATGCTGCAGGGCTGGTTCGCATGAGCCCGTTCGCATGAGCGACTACGCCGAACTGCATTGCCTGTCCGACTTCTCCTTCGGTCGCGGCGCCTCGAACGCCGCCGAGTTGTTCGAGCGCGCCAAGGCATGCGGTTACCGCGCCCTGGCGATCACCGACGAATGTTCGCTGGCCGGCATCGTGCGCGCGTATCAGGCCTCGAACGAGACCGGTCTGAAACTGATCGTGGGCGCCGAGTTCCAGCTTGAGGATGGCCCGAAGCTGGTGCTGCTGTGCGAGAACCGGCAAGGCTATGTCGAACTCTGCCGGTTGATCACGCGCGGGCGCCGGGCCTCGGAGAAAGGCACGTACCGGCTCGTCTGCGCGGATCTTCACGGCGGATTGCCGGGCACGCTGGCCTTGTGGATGCCGCAGCCGCAGCCGGACATCGCGCACGGTCGCTGGATGCGCGCGACGTTCGGCGACCGCGCATGGCTGGCGGTGGAACTGCACCGCGGGCCCGATGACGCCGGGCGCCTGCGCGAATTGCAGGCGCTCGGTCGCGCGCTGGGCCTTCCGCTGGTGGCCAGCGGTGACGTACACATGCATGTGCGCCGACGCCTGGCCTTGCAGCACACGCTCACCGCGATTCGCCATCGCGTGCCGATCGCCGAGGCCGGTGCGCTGATCTTCCGCAATGGCGAACGGCATCTGCGCCGGCGCGACGCGCTGGCCGATATCTACCCCGAAGCCCTGATGCAGGAAAGCGTGCGCATCGCCGAACGCTGCGCGTTCAAGATGGGCGAGCTGAAATACGACTACCCGACGGAACTGGTGCCGCAAGGCCACACGCCCACCAGCTGGCTGCGTCAGCTGGCGGAGGAGGGCATTCGCTGGCGCTGGCCGCAAGGCGTCAGCGACAAGGTGCGCAAGCTGGTCGAGGACGAACTGGCGCTGATCGCGTCGAAGAAGTACGAAGCTTTCTTCCTCACCGTGCACGACATCGTCCGCTTCGCGCGCAGCAAGGGCATTCTCTGCCAGGGCCGTGGCTCGGCCGCCAATTCCGCCGTGTGTTTCGCGCTGGGCGTGACCGAGGTGGATCCAGCAGGTCAACCATCTGCTGGTGGCGCGCTTCATCAGCGAAGACCGCGACGAGCCACCCGACATCGATGTCGATTTCGAACACGAGCGGCGCGAGGAGGTCATCCAGTACATCTACCGGAAATACGGGCGCGAGCGTGCCGCGCTGGCCGCCACCGTGATCTGCTACCGCGGCCGCAGCGCGGTGCGCGACGTGGCCAAGGCGCTCGGCCTGCCGCTGGACCAGGTCGACCAGCTCAGCGATGTCTTTGCGCGCGGCTGGGGCGACAGCACGGCCGACGAACGGTTGCGCGAACAGGGTTTCGATCCGGACAGCCCGATCCTCCGTCGCGTGTTGAAACTCACCCACGAGTTGCTCGGCATGCCGCGGCACCTGTCGCAACACGTCGGCGGCTTCGTGATCTCCAATACCTCGCTGAGCGAGATGGTGCCGGTGGAAAACGCGGCCATGCCCGAGCGCACCGTCATCCAGTGGGAGAAGGACGATCTGGATTACATGCGCATGCTGAAAGTCGATTGCCTGGCGCTGGGCATGCTGACCTGTCTGCGCAAATGCTTCGGGCTGCTGGAAAGCGAGCATGGGGTCGTCAAGACCATCGCGACGATCAAGCCGGATGATGGCGATACCTACGAGATGATCCAGCGCGCCGATACCGTCGGCGTGTTCCAGATCGAAAGCCGCGCGCAGATGGCGATGCTGCCGCGGCATCGGCCGGCGAATTTCTACGACCTGGTGATCCAGGTGGCGATCGTGCGGCCCGGCCCGATCCAGGGCGACATGGTGCATCCGTACCTGCGCCGGCGGAATGGCGAGGAGCCGGTCGACTATCCGTCGCCGGCATTTCAGGAACGTGCTGGAACGCACGCTCGGCGTACCGCTGTTCCAGGAACAGGTCATGAAGCTGGCCATGGTGGCTGCCGACTTCACCGATGGCGAGGCCGACAAGCTGCGTCGTTCGATGGCCGCATGGAAACGTCACGGCGGGCTGGAGCCGCATCGCGAGAAACTGATGCAGGGCATGCTGAAGAACGGTTACACGGCGGCCTTCGCCGCGCGCATCTTCGAGCAGATCAAGGGTTTCGGCTCCTACGGCTTCCCCGAGTCGCACGCGGCCAGTTTCGCCAACCTGGTCTACGCCTCGTGCTGGCTGAAATGTCATTACCCGGCAGCGTTCGCCTGCGCGCTGCTCAATGCACAGCCGATGGGTTTCTACGACCCGAGCCAGATCGTGCAGGACGTGCGGCGCCATGGCGTCGTGGTGCGTCCGGTGGATGTGCGTTTCAGTGACTGGGACTGCACGCTGGAACCCGACGCATGCGGCCATGCCGAGGCGCGCGCGATCCGGCTGGGCCTGCGCATGGTGCGGGGATGTTCCGAAGCGGCCGCGCTTCGCCTGATGGCCGCGCGCAGGCAGCAGCCGTTCGCCGACGTCACCGATCTGTGCTCGCGGGCCGGTCTCGATCGCCGTCATCAGGAACTGCTGGCCGATGCGGCGGCCTTGCGCGGGCTGGCCGGGCATCGCCATCGCGCGCGTTGGGCGGTAGCCGGCGTCGAGGCGCAGCTGCCGCTGTTCGGCAGAGAAAGTCCGGCCGAGCGGGCCGTGGCTTTGCCGCTGCCCACGCAAGCCGAGGACACGCTGGCGGATTACGCGCGCGTCGGCCTCAGCCTGGGCACGCATCCGCTGCGACAGATCCGCGCCCGGTTGACCGCGGCGCATTGCATCGATGGAAAAGCCCTGCGCAGTCAGCCGCACAACAGTCGCGTGCGCGTGGCCGGACTGGTGACGTCGCGGCAGCAACCGCAAACCGCCAGCGGCATCATCTTCGTGACGCTGGAGGACGAGCATGGCCTGATCAATGTCGTCGTGTGGCGGCAGGTGGCCGAGGCACAACGTCGAGCGCTGTTGCAGGCGCGCCTGCTCGCAGTGGAGGGGCAATGGGAAAACGTGGACGGTGTCCGTCACCTGATCGCGCACCGGCTGAAGGATCTCACCCCGCTGCTTGGCGCGCTGGATGCGCGCTCGCGGGATTTCCACTGAACCCGGTCGTGGCTCACCTGTCGTTGACCTGGCTTGCGCATACTCGGCGCGAATGGCCAGAAACCCTGTGCATGAAGACGCCCCGGATCCACGCCTCGAGACGCGTGCGATGGGGCTGGTTCATGTCAGCGACACGCAGCCGGGCTTGCGTCGATTGCGTCGTGGCAAGGGTTTCAGTTACCGCGGTGCGGATGGTCGGCCGATAACGGATCGCGATGAACTGGCGCGCATCCGCGCGCTGGCGATTCCGCCGGCCTATACCCGGGTGTGGATCTGCGGCAACCCGCGCGGACACCTGCAGGCGACCGGCTACGATGCGCGTGGGCGCAAGCAATACCGTTACCACCCGCGCTGGCGCGAATATCGCGACCTGGGGAAATTCGACCGTATCCTGGCGTTCGGCAAGACGCTGCCTGCGCTGCGCCAGCGCGTGCGCCGGGATCTTGCCCTCGACGGCCTGTCGCGCGACAAGCTGCTGGCCCTGCTGGTACGCCTGCTCGACGAAACGCTGATCCGCGTCGGCAACGACTGCTATACCCGCGACAACCGCAGCTACGGCCTCACCACCTTGCGCACGCGTCATGTGCGCGCGCAGCGCGGGCGGTTGCGCTTCACCTTCCGCGGCAAGAGCGGGCAGGTCCGCGAAGTGGAGTTGGGTGACCGGCGGCTGGTGCGGATCGTGCGTCGCGTGCAGCAATTGCCCGGGCAGCGGCTGTTCCAGTACATCGATGACGATGGCCAGCTGCAGCCGGTGGACTCGGGCATGGTCAACGACTACCTGCACGCGGCCTGCAGCAACGGCCAGGTGCATGAATTCAGCGCCAAGGATTTCCGCACCTGGGGCGGCACGGTGCATGCGGCCCGCATCCTCGCCTGCACGCCGCTGCCTCGAAAGGGCGGCGAGCAGGCGCGCCGCAGCGCGTTGGCAAAAGCCGTCGGCGAGGTCGCCGCCATCCTCGGCAATACCCCGGCCGTGTGCCGCGGTTCCTATATTCACCCGCGCGTACTGGAGGGTTGGCTGGACGGCAGCCTGCAGCGGGCGATTCCACCCGCCACGGCGGCGCATCCGCGCAAGCTGGAACAGCGGGTGCTGCGCTTCCTGCGTTGAAATCATGCCGGTGGATGCTCAGCCCTGCGCGCAGCTCAGCACCGCATGCGGGCAACAGCACCGAAGGCCAGGCGTTGCCGGGTCATTGCGTTGTTTCGGGTGGTTCGGTGAGGGCGCCCAGTGCGAGCGCCACCTTGTGCAAATCGGCAACCAGTTCGAGATAGGCCTCGCGACGACGCGCCTCGCGAGGCATGCGCAGCACAGCCGATGGATGCCAGGTCGCAAGCCCGCGTGCCTGCGTGCCCATGTCGCGCCATTGACCGCGCTGCGTGCTGATGCGGAAGGCATTGCCGAACAGCGTCTGCGCCGCCATCGCGCCCAGGCCCACCACCAGGCGTGGCTGCACCCGCGCCAGTTCCGCCGCCAACCATTGCCTGCATGCGGCCTGTTCCGCAGCATTCGCGCGCTTGTGCAGTCGCGCCTTGCCGCGCGTCTCGTACTTGAAATGCTTGACGGCGTTGGTGAGATAAAGCGCCTGGCGATCGAGTCCCGCTTCCGCCATCGCCCGATCGAGCAGTTGACCTGCGGGTCCTACGAACGGTTCGCCAGTCAAGTCTTCCTGTGCACCGGGTTGTTCGCCGATCAGCATCGCCACCGCATGGGCTGGACCCTTGCCGAACACCGTGCGGGTGGCATGCCGCCACAGCGGGCAGTCCCGACACCGCGCTGCCTTGCGGCGCAGTGTCGTCAAGCTGCCCGCCGGCACATGCTCGACAGGTTTCGCCAGCGCGATCACGGCCCGATCGGAAGCGTCAGCGGAATACGCCCATCAACCAAAGCACCAGGATGATCAGCAGGATGAGGCCGATGCCTCCGGTCGGGCGATAACCCCAGGAGCGGCTGTATCCCCAGGTCGGCAGCGCGCCGATCAGAAGAATGATGAGGACGATGACCACCAGCAGTGAAATCGACATGTTCGTATCCCTTTTGCATGTGGAATGGCGGACCAGTCGCGCAACAGGGGGCGCGCGACATCCGCACCATCGCAGCCCGGCGGTGCATGGGCCGTCAAAATGCATGGGACTTCAAGCCAGTCACAAGACGCTCACGACAAGCCGACGCCGACTGCATGTGCCAACGAACATGCTGCGGCTTTCAACTGTGGAGTGCGTCATGTCTGCCAACCTGATCGGCCGCCGCATCGCCATTCTCGCCACCGACGGCTTCGAGCAGTCCGAATTGACCGAACCGAAGCGCTTGCTGGAACAGGCGGGCGCGCAGACGGACGTGATCGCACCGGGCGACACCAGCGCGATCAAGGGGTGGAGCGAGGGCGACTGGGGGGGACACGGTCGCCGTGGACGTGGCACTGGCCGAAGCCAGCGTGGAGCGCTACGACGCGCTGGTGTTGCCCGGTGGCGTGATGAATCCCGACAAGCTGCGCCTGCAACCGGCAGCCATCGCCTTGATCAAGGCGTTCGATGACGCGGGCAAGACGGTGGCGGCGATCTGTCACGGTCCATGGACGCTGATCGACGCCGGGCTGGTCAGGAATCGGCAGGTCACCTCGTGGCCATCGCTGCGTAAGGATCTGGAGAACGCGGGCGCGCATTGGCAGGACAGCGAGGTCGTGCGCGACGGCCAGCTGATCACCAGCCGCAAGCCGGACGATATCCCGGCGTTCGCCGAGGCCATCATCGATGCTCTCGGAACCACCGCCTAGCAACATCAGCCGAACTTCTTCATCACCTCATCCAGATTCTGGCGCAGCTCGTCCATGCCGGCCCACGGATCGGCACGCAGCCGCGCAAGCCGTTTGGGCGCGGAGTGGATGTCGAAATCGTGGCCGCTTTTCAACTTGCCCAGTTCGTTCCAGCGCAGCGGCATGGCCACCGGCGCGCCGGGGCGCGCGCGCAGCGAATACGACGCCACGCTGGTCGCGCCGCGGCTGTTGCGCAGGTAATCCACGTAGATCAGACCGTTGCGCCTGGCCTTGCTGGCGGTGGCGATGAACTCCAGCGGATGGGCTTGCGCCAGCGTGCTGGCGAACCCCTGCGCGAAGTCCTTCACCTGCGGCCACGGGCAACCGGGATGCAGTGGCACCACCACGTGCAGGCCCTTGCCGCCGGTGGTGCGCAGGAACGATTCCAGCCCCAGCTGCGACAGCAGTCGACGCACCAGCCGGGCCGCGGCCACCACGCGATCCCAGGCCACGTCCGCGCCGGGGTCGAGATCGAACACCACGCGGTCGGCCTTGTCCGGCTGCTCGATGGTTGCGCCCCAGGGATGGAATTCCAGCGCGCCGAACTGCACCAGTTCGATCACCGAACTGGCGTCCAGCGGATAGATATAAGTGGCTTGGGCGCCGGACTCCTCCTTCAGCTTCGCACTGCCGACGTGCTTCAGCCCCTGGATCATGTGCTTCTGGAAGAAGCAGGCTTTCGCCGTGCCCTCCGGACAACGGATGACCGACGTGGGGCGGCCCACCACGCCGGGCAGGAACCACGTCATCACGCTGGCGTAGTAGTCGGCCACCTCCTGCTTGGTGATGCCGTCGTCCGGGTACACCACGCGGTCGGGATGACTGATCTTGATGTCGGCTGCCCCGGCGGAAGCCTTGCGGCCCTTGTCGCGTGGAGTTGCCTTCGCCGGACGGGCGGCCGGTGCACGATCGGAATCGGCCAGGTCCGCGGCGGTCTTGTCGGTTCGCATGGTCTTCAGGCTCGGTTGGCGCAACAGGTTCTTGTTGCCGATGCCGCGGTAGTACACCTCGGCCACGGCGACGGGTTTGATCCAGCGTGCGTCGCGCAGCAGGGGATCGATCGCGGTGAGCTTCACCGTGGGCTTGGTGCTGCCCTCGGCCGCAATCGTCTTGCCCAGTTGCCGCAGTTGTTCATCGCTGAACCCGGTGCCCACGCGGCCGGCATACACCCAGCCGCTCTTCACCGACGCATCGGGCCGGGCCAGCAGCAGCGAACCGAAGCCGCTGCGGCTCCCTTTGGGCGGCGTGTAGCCGACCACCGCGAACTCGTCGCTTTCCAGCCGCTTGATCTTCAGCCAGTCGTCGCCGCGCCCCGGCCGGTAAGCCGAATCGACGCGCTTCGAAATGATGCCTTCCAGCTGCTGCTCGGTGGCCATGCGGAACGCACCTTCGCCATCACCGATCGCGTGCGTGCTGAAGGCGAGGTGTTTGGGGGCGTGCGCCAGCAACTGCCGCAGCAGTTCCTTGCGCTCCAGCAAGCTCACCCGCGACAGGTCGCTGCCTTCGAGATAGGGCAGGTCGAACAGCATGTAGACCAGCGGCAGTTGGGCCTCGCCGGACAGCGTCTGCTGCAGGCCGTTGAAGTCGCTGTGGCCGCGCGGATCCAGCGCGATCAGCTCGCCGTCGAGGCGGGCGGAATGCAATCCCAGCGATTCCAGCGATTGCACGATGTCGGGCAGGCGATCATTCCAGGCCAGCGCATTGCGCGACCACAGCTTCACCTCGCCATCGGCGATCGCAGCGAGGATGCGGTAGCCATCCCACTTCACTTCATGCAGCCATTGCTCGCCTTCCGGCGGGAACTCGCGCAGACGTGCCAGCTCCGGTTTGAAGAACGCATCGATGGCGGGCGCTTCGCGCGCGCCATCGCAGCGCAGCGGCTGCCTTGGCCAGGCGCAGTCGCGGGACCTTCTTCCGCTTTGGCACAGGCTTCTTGCGCGCGGTGGATTTCTTCGCGGCCGCCTTGGTCGCCGGCGTTTTCGCGGCGGCGCGCGTGCTGCGGATCATCTTCGCGTCGAGCAGGTCGTCGGCCTCCACGTCGCCGGCAAACGCATCCTTCGCCTTGATCAGGAACCACGCGGGCTGGCGTTCCTTGCGACCGCTGCGCACCAGATGCCAGCCACCCTTGAGCCGCTTGCCGAACAGCTCGAAGCGCAGGTGGCCCTTCTGCAGCTGGGCCTCGGCGTCGCCTTCGGTGGTCCACACACCGGTGTCGAACTGATCCACATGACCCTTGCCGTAGCCGTGTTCGATGTCACCCTCGAAACCGGCGTAGGAAACCGGATGATCCTCCACCTCGACCGCCAGGCGCTTCACTTCCGGGTCGTAGCTCGGTCCCTTGGGCACGGCCCAGCTCTTCAGCACGTCGCCTACCTGCAGGCGGAAGTCGAAATGGCGGCGGCTGGCGTGATGCAGTTGCACCACGAAGATGGCCCGACGATCCGTCTTGTCCGGTTTGTTGTCCGGCGGTTCGCGTGTTCTGGAAAAATCACGCTTGCGCTGGTAATCCCGCAGGCTGCCCATGATCAGCTGGTCGGCCCGCCCATTACCGGCAGCACCGCGCCGGAGATGTAGCTGGCACACGAAGGCGCAGCCAGAAAGACGTAAGCGGGCGCCAGTTCTTCCGGTTGCGCGGGCCGGCCCATGGCGCTGGATTTGCCGAAGTCGCGCACACGTTCCGCCGGCTGGTCGGCAGGATTCAGTGGTGTCCACACCGGCCCGGGCGCGACCGCATTCACCCGGATGCCGCGCGACACCATGTTCGAGGCCAGCGCCTTGGTGAACGCGTGGATGCCGCCCTTGGTCATCGAGTAATCCAGCAGCTTGTCGTTGCCGAACAGGCCCGTTTCCGAACCCGTGTTGATGATCGAGCAGCCGCTGCCCAGGTGCGGCGAGGCCGCCTTGGCCATGTGGAAATAGCCGTACAGATTGGTGCGCAGCGTTTCGTCGAAATGCTCCTCCGTGATGTCCTCGATCGAGTCGGCGTGTTCCTGGAAAGCGGCGTTGTTGACCAGCACGGACAGCTTGCCGAACGCCTTCACCGTCTTCGCCACGGCATCGCGGCAGAACGCCGGATCCCTGACGTCGCCCGGGATCAGCAGGCAACGCTGTCCCTCGCCTTCGACGTAGTCGCGGGTTTCCTCGGCGTCGGCGTGTTCGCTCAGGTAGACGATGGCCACGTCGGCCCCTTCGCGTGCAAACAACACGGCCACCGCGCGGCCGATGCCGGAGTCGCCGCCGGTGATCAGGGCAGACATGCCGGCGAGCTTGCCGCTGCCCGCGTAGTTCGGCGCCATGAATTGCGGGCGGGGATCGAGTTGCTGTTCGCTGCCGGGCTTCTTCTGGTGCTGGGCCGGTAGTGGGTTTTGCGGCTTCTCCGTCTTCGACGTGGGCTTCTTCGAAGTGGCTTTGCCGGACGCCTTCTTGTTCCTGTCGTCGAGGTCGGTGGCGGCCTGGATGGCGCGCTGGCGTTCGACCGTGGCCTTCGCCGCCTTGGCGGCGGTGCGCTTGGTTCTGGGCATGGGGCAGTACTCCGTTGCAGGAACGTACGGCACGCTAGCGAGAATGGTGTACGCCACAGGTGAAACACGGGTTACGGCGCATTTGACAGCGCGTCGACACCGATAGCGGAATAGTCCACAGGCGACACCTCTTCACTGCCGGAGATTGTCATGCCAGAAAGTCGTACACGCCGCGCCGCGGCCAAGGACAAGAAAGAAGGAAAGTCCCCCAGCACCCAAGCCGGGGAATACGTGCACGAGGAGATCGAACACGTGCGCGAGGGCAAGCACGGTGCGAAATCGACCAAGCAGGCGATTGCCATCGGCTTGTCGAAGGCCCGACGCGATGGCGTCAAGGTCAAGCCTGGCAAGTCCGCCAGCAAATCGACCAGGAAGAAGGCCGCGCGGGACGAGGCTGCGTCGCACGAGCACCACAAGCCCGCGGCAAAACGTTCGAGGGCGACCACCAAGGCGCTGAAGAAGGAAGGCCACGAGGCGGCATCGAAGTCGGCGTTGTCGGCGCAGGCCAAGAAGAGCGCTTCGAAACGTACCGTCAAGTTCACGCTCGGCCGCAGCCAAGAAGGCCGCGCACACCAAGGGTGCGGAAGGCCGTTCGGCGGCAGCCAAGAAAGCGGCAAGAACGCGCGCCAGCAAGGCGTCCTGACCGAGCCGCCTTTGCCGGAGAGCGCAAGCCATGGCACGCCCCATCTGGACCGGAACCCTTTCGTTCGGTTTGCTCAATGTCCCCGTCTCGCTGATGTCCGGCGAGCGCAGCGTCGACCTGCATTTCCGCATGCTGGACAGCCGCAGCAACACGCCGGTGCGCTACGAGCGTGTCAACGCCGAAACCGGTGAAGAGGTGCCGTGGAAGGAGATCGTCAAGGCGTTCGAGTACGCCAAGGGCAGCTACGTCGTGCTGGAGCCGGAGGACATCAAGTCCGCCGCCGCCGACGGGCGGGAAGTGGTCGACGTGAAAGCCTTTGTCGAGGCGGGGGCGATCGGCCCGGAATATTTCGAGAAGCCCTATTTCCTGGTGCCGGGCAAGAAGGCGGAGAAGGGCTACGTGCTGCTGCGCGAGACGCTCAAGCGCACCGGCCGGATCGGCATCGCGCGGGTGGTGGTCCGCACGCGCGAATACCTTTCCGCGGTGATGCCCCGCGGCAATGCGCTGGTGCTGATGTTGCTGCGCTATCCGCAGGAGCTGGTCGACGCGGAAGAGTACAAGATCCCCGAAGGGGCGGCATCGGAATACCGGATCTCGCCCAAGGAGATCCAGATGGCGGAGCAACTGATCGAATCGATGAGCGATGAATGGAATCCGGCGGACTATCGCGACGAATTCCGCGATCGTCTGCGCAAGGTGATCGAGAAGCGCATGAAATCCAAAGGCGTGGTCACGACCGACACGGAAGACGAAGCCGAGATGCCCGAGGACGCCGCCACCAACGTGGTCGATTTCATGTCGCTGCTGCAGAAGAGCCTGGCCAGCAACAAGCGCACGCCGGCGAAGAAGGCGGCCGCGAAATCTGCCGCGAAGTCGGCCAAGGGAACGAGCAAGGCTGCGGCCAGGAAGAAAACCGCGACGAAGAAGGCGCCGGCTAAAAAAGCCGCCGGGCGCGCGTCCACCCGCAAGGCCGGTTGAACGTTCTTCCCGCGGCATTCGCAGAGGCCCGCGGGCACTGAACCTTCACCTGACGCTTCCCATGCTCGGACTTTCTGTCGAGGCAGCCGCGGGATGTCCATGCCTGTGAAAAGAATGCGGGCGTCGACACCCAGAAAGGCCTTGATCACGGTGATATTGAAAGGCGACAGGGTGTCGGCGACGCACACGGACCAGACCGGCCTGGCGATGCCGGCCTTTGCCGATACACCGGACGATGCGGAGGTGGTCACCTACATCCGCAATGCCTGGGGCAACAGAGGCAGCGGCGTCGACGCCGGTGACGTGCGCGATTTGCGCTCAAAACTGCGAACGGCGTCCCGCTGAACGACGGGAAAAAGGACGGGCGACACCCGAGGATGCCGCCCGCTTCATCGCGATGGAAATGCGGGTTAGTCGTGGAAGGCTTTCTTGATATCCCGCATCTGGTCATGGCCGTTGCGCACCGAGGCGTACACGTCGGTGATGACTGACATGGTATCCGGTGACACATCCTTGTCCTTCATGGCGTCCTCGAACTTCGACTTGATGTGATCCTCGCCGCGCTCGACTTCGTCGACCACCGCCTTGTTGTCATTCGAAGTGAGGCTGGTGCGCAGGTTGACGAACATGCGATGCGCGGAAGCCAGCACCGTGCCGTCATCCTCCGGCTCGCCGCCCAGCAGGCGTACGCGCTGCTGCAAGGTCGAGGCGACCTGCCGGCGCTCGGTCGAGCGCTCCCTGAAAAGCGAGATGAGCGACTCGCTCCTGGCATCCTTGGCCGCTTCGGCATAGCCGTCTGCGCTGTCGAGTGTCGTTTCGATCAGGCTGTTGAGGGTCTTGATATCGTGATTGTTCTGCATCGGATGCTCTCCTTGGGGTTTCCGGGTAATTCCCGCTCGGCGAGGGGAGTTGTCGCGAAGTCGCATTGAACCCAACCGTACGTGATGGCCGCGGCATGGTTTTGTTCAGAGGGATTTGCTGGCATCTGCGGGACGCGGCGAACTGCCTCCGCATCGGTCACCCCGTCGTCACCAGAATCGCAAAGTGGTCATCGCAGCAGGAGCAGACATGAAGACACGTCATGTATTCAGCACCGACGATATTCACGCCGCCCGATCGGCTGTCGTCGCACTGCGCCAAGCGGGATTGCCCGACGACAATATTTCGCTGGTCGCACGCCAGGACATCGAAACTTCCAGATTCCCGATGATCAGCAGGACACCAGCGGGATTTCGGCCGTGGCGGATTGAGGGCGCACTGGCGGGTGGTGGCAGCGGCCTGCTGGTAGGGCTGGTTGCCGTTGCCGTACCTGCGCTGGGTATCACCCTGGCAGGCGCCGCTGCGATGACCGCCGCTGGTGCAGCAGTGGGTGGCTGGATGGGGTTGCTCACGGGCACGGCCGAACCGGGCCCGGTCCGGCGCCGGTTCGAGGACGAGATCGCGGCCGGCCACGTGCTGGTTGCAGTCGATGGCGAACAGGACGATCTGGCCAAGGCCGATGCGGTGCTGCTTGATCAGGGCGCGACATTGCTTCCATTCGACGCACCCTCCGCCATTTCCTGATTCGGGCATCCGTGCGCTCGACCAGCGGGATGAAGACGGACAACCCGTTGTTGCGACGGGCGGCCGCTATCGCGATTCGAACTTGGCGCCGCATTCACGTGGCGCGTGGAAGCTGGAGCATCTCAACCGAGGAGAAGTCCTGGCGACGACAAGACCAACAAGGGCCAGCCGGATCGCCTTCGCGTCAATGTGGAGGAAATACGAACTGCAGTACTGGACGAACAAGTGGCACGTCACCGAGCAGGAACTGCGCGACGCAGTGGCCAAGGTCGGTCCGATGGCAGCCGATGTCGAACGCGCGTGAAAGATAGCTCCGCGCGCGCCGTGGCCGGTGGGGGCGTGGCGCCATCGGCGACAGCACCAGGCACGGCGCACGCCCGCGCCGGCAGCTGATGGTCTGCAGCAGTTCTCCCTGATCGCGTCCACCACGCTCAACGTAGCGTCGACTCCGACGCCGATCTCTTTACCAACGACACGACCGGCGCGTCCAGCACGACGAAGCCAGACGATGAAGGCACTCGGCGAAAATCATTCCGATGTGCTCCAACGCGGCCGACCTCACTTGCACGTCGCGGTGACGACCACCGGGATATTCTGAAATGGTTGGCCGGATACCGGAGAAACGATGGGCAACACGAATCTCCCCCAGTTCGTTGCTGCCGGCACCGAGAACAGCAGGGATACCTTGAGCGGCGAGGATCAGCTTACGGATCAGCAGAGGAAGAAGGATCGGCAGGATAAGCAGGGCATAGGTCCGTCACCGAGCCGTCCCAAGAACGCGCCGCCGCGCATTCCCGGGCAACTGCGTGACCCTAAGGAAACGGACAGAGAAAAACGCGATCGAAACGACAGCGTGGAACACCGACGAGAGTGACCGGACAATCCGGGAAATATCAACGATCCGCCGCACTCGCGGTCACGCAGACACCGGTCATTCTCCTTCGATGCCCCTAGCAACGTTACCCACGTTGTCTGCACCGATGCCGAGGGCAACCGTCAATGCGCCTTGGCCGATTGCGCGTCACGTCACGTGAGTGACGGCGGACGCAGGCCTGCCCTTGGAAGAATTGTTTCGTCCCGCCCGTTTCGCCAGCCGTGGACGCACGTTCGTCTACGTTCTTCCGTGCCGCGACGAAGACATCCTGAAGGTCGGCTTCTCGCGCGATCCGCTGGACCGGTTTCGCACGTTGCACCGGCGCTTCTTCGAATTCTTCGACCTGGATCGGGGGCTACTTATCGATACCGATTACCTGCGTGATGCGAGACGCATCGAGCGTTTGTTCATCACCACGTTCGCCGAGCAGCGAGCGCCGGCGCCACTGGTGGTGCGCAGCGCCGCCGCGGGGTACACCGAATGGTTCCGGGGTGTGTCGCCACAGGTCGATGCGCTGGCACGTCAGCTTTGCGACCGGCAGGGCTTCACGTTGCACGCACCGCTGCGCGCCTGGTTGCGCGCGCGCCTGGACGAACGCGCCGGCCGGCTGTTCGGCTGGTCTGCCCGCATGCTGGAGGCGCTGGAGTACGAATATTTCAACGCACCGCCGGAAGCCAGGTACGAGCCTGGCGAACGGGCCCTGCGCGACGCGCTCGACACGTGTGTCGCGCTCGGCATGGATCTGTCGGCGCTGGTACCCACCGACGTATTGCATTGGTATCGCAGCAATGACTATTTTGGTACTCGCTGAAAACCGGCCTGACCACTTATTCGCCTCGGTTGCTCAGCGCCACACTCGTGCCGCACTGGCAGCCGGGAGCCTGATCCGACGTCGGCGATTCCACGCGCTTCCGGCAGCGCTCGCTGCAATAGGCATCGCCGACGGGAACCGTGCAGGTGCATGCGGGATGCGCGCAGCGCTGGTTGGCGGCAGTGGTCATTCATCAACTCCCGTCAGCGTGGGCAGGCGCGGTGCGGGCGTGGCGGGACTACGTGCCGTAGCGGCGACAGATGGATGGGTACGGGCGAAGCTTCCGTCCATGGGCGCGCGATGGTTCATGGCGTCATCCCTCGCGCCCGGCATGTCCAGTTGGCTACTCAATTGTTGGGCCAACTCCAAGTGGGTTTTCAGGGTCGGCAAGGTTTTTTCGGCGAAGGCGCGCACTTCGGGATCCTGTGTGTGCTTGATTTCGCTGGCGAACAGCGCGACGGCTTTCTGATGATCCTTGACCATCGCTTCAGCCCATTGATCGTCGAATTTCTTTGCGTCCAGGCCCGCCATGGCATCGGCCGAGTGTTTCGCTTCGTCGGTAGGAGCGGGCGGCAGAGTGACCTGCTTGGTTTGGGCCAAGGCCCGCAACTTGCCATTGGCTCGGTGTGATCATCGACGATGCGTTGGCCAGCCGTTTCACGCTGGCATCCGCGGATTTTTCCAGCGCCATCTGGCCCATATGATTTCTGCCATGCCGTCGGCGCGCGTGTCATGAACTTGCTGTCCGCTGCATTCGCAACCAGCGGCGCGCCTCGGGAGCCGGACTGCGCACAGGTGCCAAAGCATGCCAGCAACACTATGCCCACGGCGGCTCGCATGATGGGTCGGGTCGATCGGGTCGACACGGCGGTTCCTGTCCGTAGAGGATCGCCATGAAACCGCGTACCGCGACCGGTGGTACGTTTGCGTGCAGTGCCGATGACGCGTTCCGGCAAAGGAGGCAATGCTTCAGTTGCTGGCTGGCTGCTGCATTTCGGGCCTGCTGGCGCTGGCAAGCGCCATGGCCGAGAGCAGCGCCCGCAGGCCGTAGGGTTTTGGAAGAAATACGACGTCCATGTCCCGTGCCGGAATGGATGCTTCATTGTTGGCCGACGTGAGTACGACGGGTATGCGCAGGCCACTGTCGCGGATGGTCTGGGTAAGCGACGTTCCCGTCTGACCATCGCCCAGGTACATGTCGGCCATGACCACATTGACGCCCGGCTGTCCAAGCGCTATCGCGATGCCGGAGGCGAGATCGGGCACGGCGACCACGTCATACCCGGCGTGGCCAAGCAGAAGCGCGGTGACCTCGAGGATTTCGCTATCGTCTTCGACCAGCAGGACTCGGTTGGCAGCCATAAGCGACCCGTGAAATCGTTGAACGCGCGAAGATCGCATCGGGCGTGTTTGGGGGAAGTGAACGATGCGGGCTGCCACCGGGAAGCCTTGTCCCAGCGGGGGACTGCTATGGCAAGGAAGCTTTCAGTGCCGCGGCCAGTGCGGCGTCTCCGCTGAGCAGGTCTTCCCAGTTCAGCATCACGCCGTTGCGGCGGCCCTTTGCCACGAGTTTCAATCCGACGGGGTCGATGGTCAGCGTGTAGCGGCGATCGCCGATCTCCAGTTCGCGCCGCAACGGTTTGTTCAGTGGGGTCATGTCTGCATCCTCACGGTGCGCACCATGCGGTGCTACGTTGTTCCGGAGCATCAATCTAGCCAGGCCATGTGAACCCCGGGTTAGTGCGGACTGATCACGGCCACGTCGCATAAATATCACGGGGGTTGGGCGCGCAGGGGGCGATGATCGGATGCCGCTCCATGCGGGAGGTATGCCATGCGCACGCGCCTTCGTACATTTGCTTCCATGAATCTGGCGAACGTCCGACTGTCCGCGGGCGACCCCGAGTATCAGCCGCCCGATCCGCCGCCACCTACCTATCCCGATCCGACAGAACCCGGGCCCCACGCGCCGTCCGACCCCGAGTTGCCGCCGCTTGATCCGTCCCCCGATCCCGACCCATCACCTACGCGAGCGCGAAGCGACACGTTGGCGTCTCCAGATACCGAGCGGATTCCCCTGCGTGGATAAGAAGCCCACGGAGGAGGGGAAGCGCCTGTGGCCGCCGGACGGCTATTTGCGACTGAACCCCGAGGTCGATGCCCGCGGAAAGGTCGCATGCGCCTGCACGGAAGAATGCTGCAACTGCAAGGGAGCATGTGGCTGCGAGGCGTGTGCGCTGGCATGGATGATCTATCAGGACGACCAGGCGCTCTGGGACGAGAATGGCGATCTGGTCAACGTGGTCGACCTCGGACCTGCCTGGCGCGGCGTTGCCGATCCCCGTCAATTGCACCTTCGTTTCCGCACGAAGGAGAAGTGATCTCCCGGAGCGGTAAACGGACCTGAGATCACCCGTTCCGGAACAACTCATGCAGGAGAATCCAGATGCCAGCCGGCCTTGACCCCACAAGCGATCATGCACCGTCATCGGTTCCACCGGTTCTTGATACTCACCGTTCCCCGATACCCGATCCACTTGGTTGGCAGAAGAATCTTCCTGATGCGCCGGACGACGAATCGGGGGCGCAGCAAGCCGCGAAAGGCGGCACCAGCAAGAGGCGGCGTGCCGATCCCGCCCCGAAGCGGCCTCGTGGTAGCCACAACGACCCGTAGACAGCGCGGCTGCCACAGACAGCGCGCGCCGTCAGGCGCCCGGGATATCTCTGCGACCTGGGTGCGCAGTTTAGTGGGGCACCGAACGCGTTCGGCGACCAGCGCCTTCAATGAACGGGCATCGGTGCCTTCGATGTCCGCCTGCGCCACGATGCCGCAGATGGCGCCGCCGGCATCGACGATGGGTACGCGGCGGATCTGTTGGCTGGCCATCAGAAGGGCGCAATCTTCCAGGCTTGCATCGTCCGTCATCGTCAATGCCGGCGCGGTCATGCATGACTCGACCGTCATGTCCTTCGGGTTGATGCCGGCGGCGACGCAGCGCACGACGATGTCGCGGTCGGTGATCACGCCGACGACACGCCGAGCCATGTCGACCACCGGAATTTCCCCCACATCCTCTTCGAGCATCAGGCGGGCGGCCTTGCTTACCGGCACGCTGGCCAGGCAGACCCGCGGATCACGCGTCATGACTCGCTGGATGTTCATCTGTTTCTCCTGTCACTGTGGTGAGCACGCGGCGCTCGATCGCGCGGGATGGCGCTTTTTTGAAGTTTGCCCGGCGACCGTTGAAGGAAAGGCATCCGAAATGTCAACGCGTCTCCCGGGAGCGGGGCTGCTGGCTGGCTCCACAAGTTCGCCGATGTGAAGATGTTCAGACCAGGTGCCCGCCGCGCACGCGAAATGCGAGGCTGATGCGCGGCCCCACCGGTGCACGCTGCTTGGGAATGGCGTGGTCGTAGTGCAGTTGCGTCGCCCAGCTCATGACCAGCAAGCTGCCGGCTTCCAAGTCGACTTTGAGTACGTGGTGCGGTGGCCGTTTGGCGCGGATGGTCATGCGGCGCGTGGCGCCAAGCGAGAGCAGGGCGATCGGTTGTCCACGCACGATATCGGTCAGCTTGTCGTTATGGGGCGCGACGCTGTCATGCTGATCGCGATAGAGATTGAGACCCACGCTGTCGAACGGTGCATCCAACACCGTGGCTACGGCGATCCGCGCCTCCCGCAGGGTCGCTGGAAGATCGGGAGCATCCAGGCGGTAATGCGCGCGCAGCCGCGGTACGTCGACCTCGCGTTCGTACATCAGCCGCCGTCCGCCTTTCCAGGCGACCTCCCGCTGCAGTTGCTCGAACCAGGCTTGCGCGATAGCGCGGTCCACCAGATCGGGTATCAGCTCGATCAGGCCGCTCGCATCATCGAGCAACCGCTGCGGTCCGCTGCCGAACAGGCTCAACTGCCCCATGGCCGTTGCCGCCGCGGAGATGCCTTGGACTGATGAAAACCGGCTTCGCTCATGACGCCAGCCCGTTCGAGTTCTGCTGGATGGCCTTGCGTCGCGCCCGCCAGGTTTCGGCAGTCTGCGGTTTGATGAACAACGAGACGATTTCCGGGTGGGTGACCTTGGCCTGTTTTTCGATACGGTTGATGCAGGCCTCGATCTGCGGCGTGGTCAACGCGTCCTCGAACTCGGCGCTCAACGTCGCGACCACCTGGCGCGGTCCCATCTGCACGGTCAGCACGCCATTGGCGCAGCGTACGCCCGCGTCCGCCGCGGCGATCGCGAGGATCGCATCGCTTACTGCGGGGTGGGCGGGTTCACCGATCAACAGCCCCTTGGTTTCCCGCGCCAGCAACATCGCCGACATGGCCAGTACGCCAGCAATGCCGATCGATGCGACGCCGTCCAGAACAGGCTGATCGAGCAGTTGCGCGCCGATCAGGCCAGCCAGTGCCAGCAGCAGGCCGAGCAGCGCCGCGCTGTCCTCCAGCAGCACAGTGAACGTGGCGGGATCCTTGCTCAGGCGGAATGCCTCAAAGTAGCCCAGGCGACCCTTGAGCGCGCGGAACTCGCGCAACGCCACGTACCACGATGCCCCTTCGAACAGGAACGACACCGCCAGCACCAGGTAGTTGATCAACGGGCGTTGGACGGGCTCCGGTTGGCGGATGTGCATCACGCCCTCATAAAACGACACACCCGCACCCATCGCCAGTACCAGCAGTGCGACGATGAAACTCCAGAAATACAGTTCCCGGCCGTAGCCGAACGGATGGGTGTGATCGGGCGGCTTGCCTGCGCGACGCAGCCCGTACAGCAGCAGCAATTCGTTGACCGTGTCGACCAGCGAATGCACGCCCTCGCTGAGCATCGCCGAACTTCCGGAGATTCCGGCCGCCACGAACTTCGCAATGGCGATCATCAGGTTTCCGCCGAGCGCCACGTAGACCACCTTGTGCGAAGCGGAGGCGGGCATCGGTCAATCCTCCGTATACAGTTTCTGGCAGCGCAGGCAGAAAAAACTGCGGCGATGGGTCTTGCCCAGATAGGCGCGTTGCAGGGGAATGCCATGGCGGGGGCAGCGAGCACGGTTGTGCACCAGCCAGTGTCTGGCCAGCACGTAGGCCCGCTTCCAAGCCAGGAACTCGAAGGCATAGACGCGAGCCTGTTCCACCAACTGGCGCAGCTTGTAGGCGGTAAGTGCACCGATCGTGGAGAGCGGGTGGATGCGAATGCGGAACAGCACCTCGTTCTTGATGATGTTGCCGACGCCGGCAAACACGGTCTGGTCGAGCAGGGCGTCGCAGACCAAGGTGTGCGGCATCGCACGGAGTTTCGCCCGTGCCAGCCTCGGATCCCAGTGGTCCGACATCACGTCGCCGCGCCAGTCGTACAGCGTGTCCAGCTCGCCCTCCAGCAGGCGTACCGAGCAGTTGTAGAAGTTCAGTTCCCCTTCGTCGAAATCCAGCCCGAGTCGCGGCGCGATATCCCGCCCTTCGTCGATGCGGTAGCTGCCGAACATCAGCAGATGGACGCGCACGGTCAGTTCACCGGACAGCTCGACGAGAAACTGCTTGCCGAAACTGCGCACGGCGATCACGCGACGGCCGGGCAGTCGCTGCATGTCGATTTTCGCGTTGCCTGCCGCGCGCCGGATGACCCGCCCGACGAATGCCGAGGCTTGCTCGCGCAGGATGACGATGGAGGGACCTTCCGGCACCGTGGCTTTCCGACCGTGTGGGAATGGCTACTGTGCAACGCGAAACGAGCACGGGGAGTGAAGCGTGTCAGCCAGCATCAACCGCATCACCCAGACGCTCGAGCAGATCGAGGCCGTTCGTCACGGCATGGCCACGCGCCGTGTTGTCGAAAACGCACCAGCGTTGATCGGTGCCATGGTCCGTGCGTCGCAAGCGGCGCTCGATCCGGCGCAAGGCTTCGTCGGAATAGGCGTCGTGATAGATCCGCGGCGAGCCATGCAGGCGAAAATATTCCACGCAGCGGTCTCCCGCCGGCACCGCTGCGCGAGGGTGCCGCGCGGGATCGGCGGCGACCCTCGTGATGCCCCGTTCACGCAAGGCGCGGTCCACTGTCGGCTGGAACCATGAAAGGTGCCGCGGCTCGCAAGCGACTGGGCCGCGATGCAATCGCGCCAGCCGGTCGAAGAATGGCAATATCGCCGAAGCCTGGTAGGCCAGGCTCGGCGGCAATTGCAGCAGCAGGCAACCCAGTTTCGATCCCAGTTCGTCGACCTGGCCCAGGAACGCCCGCAACGGTGCCGCGGCGTTGCGCAGTCGAGCCTCGTGACTGATGGCGCGAGGCATCTTCACCGCGAATCGAAAACCCGCCGGCACACTGACCGCCCAGCGTCGGTACGTTGTCGGCAGATGTGGCCGGTAGAAGGAGGAGTTGATCTCGACGCTGTTGAATCGTTGTGCGTACCGCTCGAGGTGGCTGCTCCCATCGGGGAAGCGCTCCGCCTGCGCGGCCGGAATCGACCAGCCGGCGCAACCGATGAACAGCGCGGGTGGACGGAGAGCGGGGTGGGGCATGGACGGCATGGCTGGCAGAGCACCCTGAGCAGGCGCATAGTGGAGATTGAAGATTGGAGATGGTGTCGTGAGACGGTCGTGAACCGTCCGACAGACTCCGGTCGGAACAGGACGGATTTGCAGCCTTTCCGAAGTAGGAATCGACAAGCATGGCCATTCTGGAAAACAAGATGGCGTCCGCCGCTACCGTGGACGGAATGGCGTTCACCGGTTTGGGCCAGGCCCTGCTGGACGCAATGCCGATGCCGGCTTACCTGTGTGACAGCCACGATGTGGTAGTCGCCTGCAATGCGAAGGCTGCGACGCTCTGGGGTAGTGCGCTGAAGATCGGCGCGAGCGACAAGTCGCTGTGGACCACCGCTTCGCTGTCGCCAGGTGCGTCACTCGAAGCGGCGGATGCCTCGGGCGAAGGGATGGCGGGCGCACCGCATGCGATCGAAGACGTGGAGGCTGTGCTTGAAACCGCGACGGGCGGGCGCATTCGGGCTTTCGCCAGCGTGTCCCGATTGATGGATGGCGATATGCCATCCGGAATCTTCCTCAAGTGCTTCCGGATGGCCCGGCCGCATGACGATGTTGTGGATCTCTTCGAGAACGGCGTGATGGGCCTCCGCTTTGTCGGAGCAGACGGGACGATATTGCGCGCGAACCAGGCGGAACTCGACCTGCTTGGCTATCGTCACGATGAGTACGTCGGTCACAACCTCGGCGAGTTCGATGCCGATGGCGACAGACTGGCCGGGGTTCTCGAACGCATTCGCGCGGGCGAATCGGTGGACAAGTACCCGGCCCGATTGTTGGGGGGCGATGGACGCGTCCGGCACGTTCAGATCAGCTCGAGCGGCCGCTTTCTCCGCGGCGAGTTTGTTCACTCGCGCTGCTTCACCGTCGATGTTTCCGAGCAGGAACGGCTGAACCGGACGATCCGGAACAGCGACCAGCTTTCCCGCCAGTTGTTGCAGGCGCTGCCGATAGCGATCTACACCACCGATGCCGAAGGAAAGACCACGTTTTTCAACGAGGCGGCAGTCGACTTCGCGGGACGCCGGCCTCTGTTGGGCGAGGAATGTTGCGTCTCATGGAAGCTGTTCCGGCTCGATGGCGCGCCGCTGCCCCACGATCAATGCCCGATGGCCATCGCGCTCCGCGAAGCGCGGCCGATACACGGCGAGATGGCGATCATCGAACGGCCCGATGGCAGCCGGCGCACCTTCGCTGCCTATCCGACGCCGTTGTTCGACGACGACGGCAGCCTGGCCGGCGCCGTAAACATGCTGGTCGACATCACCGAACAACGGGAAACCGAGCAGGCTTTGCAGGATCTCAACACCCGGCTGGAACAGCGGGTTCTCGAACGCACCCGCATCGCGGAGGCGACCTTCATGGACTTGCACCGCAGCGAACGCAATTTCGCGCTGCTGGTGGGAAGTGTGGTCGACTACGCCATCTACATGCTCGATCCACAGGGCATGATCACCAACTGGAACGCCGGTGCCAAGCGAATCAAGGGATACAGCGCCGAAGATGTCATCGGGACGCATTTTTCCCGCTTCTATACACCGGAAGATTGCGCTCGCGGGATGCCGGCGACTGCTCTGGCCACCGCCAGGCGTGAAGGGCGCTACAACGCGGAAGGCTGGCGGGTGCGCAAGGATGGCAGTCGTTTCTGGGCCAGCGTGGTGGTCGATCCGATCTTTGACCAGGACACGCTGATCGGCTTTGCGAAGATCACCCGCGACGTCACCGAGCGCATGGAGGCCGAGGCGGCGCTGGTCGAGAGCGAATACCTCGCGCGCGGCGTGATCGACACCGCGCTCGATGGCTTCGCGCAGCTGGACGAAGACGGCCGGATAGTCCAGTGGAACCCGCGGGCGGAAGCGCTGTTTGGCTGGTCGCGCAAGGAAGCCCTGGGGCAGCCATTTTCCGCGCTGGTGGTAGCGGAGCAGGACCGCGAGCGTTTCAGCGACAACTTGCAGCCGCCCACCATGCAGGCCACTTCGCGTGCAGCCGCCCGGCCGATCGAGATGGTGAACCGCGACGACCGCAGAATTCCGGTGGAGCTCAGCGTCAGTTCGCTATCCCTGAACGGGAACTACCGCACCAATATCTTCATCCGCGATCTCAGCGAAAAAATCCTGATCGAAGCGCAACTTCGCCAGGCGCAGAAAATGGAGGCGGTCGGCCAGTTGACCGGCGGGCTTGCCCACGACTTCAACAATCTGCTGCAAGGGGTTATCGGGTCGCTCGATCTCATCCAGCTGCGCATCGATGAGGGCAGGGCGGACGAGGTGACGCGCTTCGTCCGTGGCGCCTTGAATTCGGCCAACCGGGCGGCGGCGATGACCCATCGACTGCTGGCCTTCTCGAGACGCCAGCCGCTGGATCCACGCCCGGTCCTTGCCAACCCCCTGATGCTCTCCATGGCGGACCTGTTGCAACGTACTCTGAGTGAACAAGTCACGCTGGAGTTCGATCTGGCGACGGACCTGTGGCCGACATTGTGCGATCCCAACCAGTTGGAAAGCGCCGTATTGAATCTGTCGATCAATGCGCGCGATGCCATGCCGGAGGGTGGTCGCCTGCTGATCCGTTCCCGCAACGTGGAACCCGACGAAGTCAGGACGGGCGAGTGGCATGACGCGAACAGCGGCCAGTACATCTGCATCGAAGTCACCGACAACGGCGTCGGCATGAATGCCGAGGTGGTCGAGCACGCTTTTGAACCGTTCTTTACCACCAAGGCTTCCGGTCAGGGCACGGGGTTGGGACTGTCGATGGTGTACGGCTTCGCGCGGCAATCAAACGGCCACTGTGACATCCACAGCAAACCCGGCGAGGGCACCACGATCAAGCTGTATTTGCCACGCCATATGGTGGCCGCCGATCTGCAGGGCAGCGAGCAAACCGCCGTTCGCACTCCAACGTCGTTCGGGAAAGGCGAGATCGTGCTCGTGGTCGAGGATGAAGACGTGGTACGTCACGTGGTCGTCGAAGTGCTGCATCAACTGGGCTACACGGCGCTGGAAGCGGTCGATGGCGAAGCGGGGCTGGCGGCGCTCAAATCAAATGAAGCTATCCACATGCTCATCTCCGACATCGGCCTGCCAGGCATGAGTGGTCGGGCGCTTGCCAACGCGTCGCGCGAATTGCGGCCCGAGCTGAAGGTCCTGCTCATGACCGGTTACTCTTCCGACGCATCCGCACCCAGAGGATTCGCGGCCGGAATGGAACTGATCACCAAGCCATTCGCCGTGGAAGCACTGGCCAATCGCCTGCGAACGATGCTCGGAGATCGCCACACCGGAAACGCGCCCTGAGCTGTTGCATCAGGCGGCATGACGAACGGGCCGGGATGTTGCTAGACCGCCTGGGCCGGCGGCACGGCCAGCAGATCCCGCATGACGTTCTGCAGTGATTTCATGTCCAGCGGTTTCGACATCATGCGGACCCGTGGAAACTCCGCAGCCAGCGTTGTCAGGTCGCCGCCGGACATCACGGCGAACGGCACGCGCCGCTCCTGCAGCGCGACCATCACCGGGTAGGCGCTCTCGCCACGCAGACCTACGTCGATCAGGGCCGCGTCGAATTCGCTGGTCTCGATCTCGCTGAGGGCGTCGACGAGAGAGAGGTCGACCAGCACCTCCAGCCCCATGTCTCGCAAGGTGTCTTCCACCACCATGGCGACGATGGGATCGTCTTCGACCACGAGGACCCGCTTTCCAGTCTTGTGTGTCATCTTCCCAAGTCCCCCGCAACGATCTCCTGCCGTGGCAGTGTATGCCTTCGCGTGGGAAAAATGCCTTTGGCAGAACCCGGCCCGGACGGGGCTCGTGGGGCAGCGAATGAACGGTGTTCCCAACACGACGGGAGTTCATGAACAACGGCTGTTCCCATCGCAGGGCCATCGCGAAGGTCATGCGGAAACCAGGTGATGGCCGCTCACCGCGTACAGCGGCCGCGAGCAACATGTGAAAGCGGGTGGGCGAAGCCGGGGCGGGTGAGGGAGCGGAGACAGGCACTCCCGTTGGCAGTTCGTGTATCGGGCGCGGTGTCAGCGCCGCGGCGGTCAACTGTTGTCGACGTTTTCGACTTCGGCGCCCTGCCTGGCGGCCGAGGCCTTGGCCGCATAGGCATCCTGCAGGCGATCAAGTTCCTCTATGTCCGCGTGTTCCAGGTCAAGCAGCGAGTTGTCGGCTTTCTTGAGGACGCAGATGATTTCATCCAGCTTGATGTGCAATGCCGCCGTATCGTTGTTCTGGGTGTGCTGGATCAGGAACACCATCAGGAACGTGATGATCGTCGTGCCGGTGTTGATGACCAGCTGCCAGGTCTCGCCAAAGTGAAACCAGGGCCCGGTGACTGCCCAGATGATCACTGCGGACACCGCCAGAATGGAGGCTACGGGTTTGCCGACGCCACGGGCTGTGGCGTTGGCAATGCGGGAGAAAAGTGACTGGCTCATGCCTTGCTGTTTTTCAGTTGCGTGACCAGTTCGACCTTGCGCGTCGCCATCTTCTCCCCCAGTGACGTCAACTCGGCTTTGTCGAGCAACTTCTTGGCGCGCGGAAACATTGTCTTCTCTTCCTCGTCGGCGTGATGCGTCACCAGTTCCTTGAGAACTTTGGCCCGCCCGGAAAATTTCTCGCTGCCGACCGGCGTGGCCAGCAGGTCGGGAAGCACCAGGTCGCCGGCGGCGCGATGTTCCTCCAGCGCTTCGAAGTACATCTTGCTGTCATCGGTCCCGTCGCCCTTGGCCTTGAACGCGGGATAGAAAATCTCCTCCTCGATGGCAGCGTGTGCCTTCAGTTCCACGCGGATCTTCTCCAGCAACTCGGTGCGTTTCTTGACTCCGCGCGACGTACTTTCCGCGAGCTCGGTGAGCAGTTTTTCCACGGCATCGTGATCGTTCTTGAGAAGGGCTATCGCGTCCATCGGGGGTGTCTCCGGGAAGGGAAGGCCAACATGCGTGCAGCACGGTGAAAGAGTCGTGCATGCCACGCCTCCTTTTCGTGACATCACCTCCGGCTTGCGGACCGTCACCGGCCTGGCAATGGCCGCGAGGAAGCCAGTGTCGAGGCGGTAATGCCGCGTGCGCAGACCGACTAGCGCCCTGCCGGGCAACATCGTCATGAACGAGTCGACGGCCCGATCGCCCGACAAGGGATAGTCGGTGTTGCCGATCCAGTGCACCGCGATGCATTCGGCATGGTCCGACATTGCGCTTTCGATACGCCGGGCGAGCAATTGCAGCGCCGGGACATCGAGGTAGTAGAGAATTTCCGAAAGCACGATCAGATCGAAGCCGGATCCCATTCGCCGTCCGGAAGGTGTGCCTGCCGGAAACTGACATTCGCGCAACGGCTGGACGCGCGCGCCGCGGCGAGGGCGCGCATGCTGGTATCCACGGCCACGACCTCGTCGCAAACGCCGGCCAGCCGCTGCGTCAACACGCCGATCGAGCACCCCAGTTCGAGCGCCTTCGCGTAGTGCGGGCGCGCGAGCTTCGCGATGGTGTTCGCGTATTTGCTTTCCTCGTAGGCACTGCTCCGGAATTTCCACGGGTCGGGATCGCGTTCGTAGAGCTCCTCGAAATGGGCGCGGTCAAACGGACTCATTGAGCAGCACCTCGTAGTTCCGATCCACGCAATCCAGCAGCGCCGTGGGCAGCGCGAAAGGCTCGGTGGCATCGTCGATGAGGTGGCCGAGTTGACTGCATGGAGTGAATGGCTGCGCGTTTTGCACCGCGGTAGCCCGTGATGTCGATCCGCCGTCCTGGCGGCAATACGGCTGCCCGGGCGCCAGCCAGCTCCACACCGGTAGCTCAGCAGCGTGCAATCGACGGCGTCCCGCGTGGCAGCAAGTGCCAACGCATGCGCCGCGCGATGGTCACCGTGCATTTCGCTGGAAGCGGTGACGCACACGACGACTGGCGCAAGCAGGGCGATCCATCCGCGCAAGATCTGCACGACGCCATCGACTTGCGACGGTGTCAACGCATCGAGGGTGCTGTCCGGCAGGTGCAGGAACGCGAAGTCGTCATCGGCCAGGCCAAGCCTGGCGCCCGCGTCGAGAGCTTCGTTCCGGCGGATGCCAGCCAGTCGCGACGGCGGGAATTTTGCCGACCCCGGTGCGAGCGCTCGCCATCGGTCAGCATCACCACCCGTGCGCGGCGGCCATGGGCCACCGCCCAGGCGAGCAGGCCGCCGCAGCCAAGCGATTCATCGTCCGGATGCGGTGCGATCACCAGCAGGTTGCGTGCGCCGATGACGTCGTCGGCAGCGCACAACGGCAAGGCGTCCAGGTGCTCCTTCCAGCTATGACTCGGAGGCATAGGGCGATCCGGTCAGGCAGGTCACGGCAGTCTCGAAGCATGCTTCGCCGATACCGTCGCGCAACGCGTCCGGCGCCGGCTGGCGCAGGTAGGTGGCGAGGTCCCGCGTGATGCGGTCGATCGGCGAAAGCCGGGAAAACGCGGCCAGCCCGACGGATCGCTGGACGCTTTCCATCACGTCGAGCAGGCAGCGTTCCACCACGAGCCGAGCCATCCCGGTGCAGGCGATGGCCCGGGCGGGGTCGTCCGCGGCCACGTCGACCGTGCGCGCGGCAGCGGCTACCCACATGCCGGCGGTTTCCAGCGCCATCACGCAGTCGGCCAGACGTGCGCGCTGGTGCGGGTCGCAGGATCGCCCACGCTCGCGCAAGCTGCAACGCATCAGCTCGCACAACATTTCGCCGGCACCCAGCTGCGCAGCGAGGAACCGCCACGCACCGCCGGAAAACGACGGCTGACGATGGTAGTCATCGTGACTGCCAAACACGTGTTGCTTGCGCACGAGGCCATCGTAACGAATGGATCGGCTGACCGATGCGCGCATGCCCTGCATGCGCCATTCTTCGGGCGGTCCCGGCGTATGGGCCATGTCCGGCCAGATCATCAGCAGACCCAGCACTTCGTGCCGGGCGGTGATCAACGGCCGCGAAATGTGGCCGGCACCGGACGCATACGCCTTGAGACCGCGTAATCGAAACGTGCCTTGGCCGGCATCGAGCAGGGCCATCCCGCCGGCCGGCGAGGGCGCGTTCCACACGGCGAGCAGTCCGCCGTCGGCAACGTACGCGCACAATTCCCTGCGCTGCCCCGCGGTACCGAATGTCCACAGCAGCTGGAAAGCGTTGACGTGGCCCTCGAACAGTCGGGCCGCCGAAAGATGTACGCCGCCGATCGCACGCAACGTGTCGTACAACAGTGGCCAGCTGCCGGCTTTCCAGCCCAGGCCGACGCCGCCCTGGGACACAGGGAGCACGGCCTTCAGGCAGCCGACCGAGCCCAGCAGGGCCATCGCCGCCGCCGGAAAATCCTCGTGTTCGTCGTCCGCGGCCGCCGCCGCAGCCAGTTCGTTCCAGCGGGCGCGCAAGCTGCCGGGTAGAGAGGCTTGATCGACGGCGGACACGGGGCGGGGCAGTGAAGCATTCATGCGATGAGCTCCCGGTGCAGCGCGACGGCCGGTCAGAGGGCTGCGGATGGCCTCGATCAGACCTCACAACGCGCAATTCCATAGTCAGCCGCGGGCGAACCATGCGATCTCCGGAATCCCGCTGCTTCGAGCCGGTTCCACGCCTCGCCGAAGCACGGCATGTCGTGCAGCCGCCGCAGCGTGGCCGACGCGAGACCGGTTCCCGAGGCCAGGGCCTCGATCGCCGCGCCCGCAGGTTTCGCCTGCTGCCAGATGTTGCGCAACCCCGCGCGCAGCGTGGCGCGGTGATGGGCTGTCTCCGCACATTCCAGGCGTTCGTCGCAGGCGGCCTCCGGCACCAGCACGCGGTGCCGCAAGGTATCGGCCTTGCCGCCGACTGCGCGGCCGAACAACCGGCCGGAGGTCTGTACGCGCGTTCGCGTGTCGTGCCGTACGCGATGGTCGGCACGCTCCAGCGTCGCCATCAGTTGGCGATCCTCGCCGCACGGCGTAGCAGGAAAATCGTGCAGCGAGCGCAGCACATTCGCACGGACTGCCATGTTCGCCCCGGAGGCACCGTAGTGGCGTGGCCAGGGATCGTGTACAAGCGGATCGGTGATCGCTTCCAGCTCATCCAGCAGGTTTGCGTAGCGCTCTTCCAGTGCATTGCGGTGCATCAGCGAGGCAGGAATGTCGGCGTGATCGTCCGGCGACAACACAGCCATGCCGGCGACTGCGTCGCATCCATCCTGGATCAGGGTGGTGTAACGGGTGATCCAGTCCGGCGGCACGCGGCTGTCCGCATCGGTCGTGAACAAGACGCCATCGGACGGCAGGGCGCGCAACGCCGCGTGATTGACCAGCCGCCTGGCGTGCCCGGCATGGCAAAGCTCGTCGGGCAGGGTGATGTCGTGGGCGGTGATCGCCATTGGCCAGCGTGCCAGACGGTGCTTCACCGCCGCGTAGCTGCCGTCGGAACAATTGTTGAACAACAGCACGACATGGATGAGGCCACCGCGAAACAGCTGACCCCCAACATCGCGTTGCGCAGCCAGTTTGTCGAGGCAGGCTACGGTGCGATGGGCTTCGTTGCGTACGGGGATGGCGATGGCGTGCTTCGGTGAAAGGAATCCCGCGGCATGGCTGGCTGTCCCGTTCAATCCCGCGGCGAGTTCCTGCAAGGCGACGGAGCGGGCGCGAGCGAAGTTGGCGCACTCTCTTGCTGGAGCCGGCGTCCTGGCAAGCCGGCGGAGATTTCCCGAAACAAGCATGCACCGCACCCTCCTGGGAGTTCCCCGACGATGGAGCAGACACCAGCAAGGCCAGGTGAGTTTTGCGTATGCGGTGGCCCCACAGATCGGGTGACGCGCCGCATCGGCGTTGGCTCTCCGTATGGAACAAGCCCTAGACGGAACGCACATCGGGGCTTAACCCGTCAGGCAACACGCTGTAACCCCGTTCCACCGAGAGCAGCCCATGTCCAATCAAGACCGCAAAGACCTCGAACACCCGGATCGCAAAAGCGGCGCCGTCGCGCCGGAAACCCCTGAGACACGGCAGCAACGCAAGGACAAGGAAAGCGACAACCAGGACGAGGCCTTGCAGGAGACTTTCCCGGCCAGCGACCCCGTCTCCCCTTTCATCCCGGCGAAGATGCCGGAGACGGAATCAACAAGCGACACGGAGAACCACAGCATCATCCATGAAGGACGAAGCTATGACATGCGGGAACTCCGCCGCCAGATGGATCCGGATCTCGCAGCCAGCCTACGTAGCGAAACCGATAGTGACCAGGACCTCTTCAACGCCTATCTGATCGCCCATGCCAACAAGTATGGCGAGCGGTTTACCGTGAGTTGAGAGCATGGGCTTGCAAGCGGGTAATCACGCCTGAAACCGCCCACGCAACTTCATCGCGTCGAAGGGTGCCTTCACCTTGGCATCGTTGTCGAAGTAGCAGTAGACGTCACGCGACTTGCGCGCCGGTGAGCGTTTCGCCCTGGCGCGGTTTTGCGCGTCGCGCGGTTGCCCACCCTTCATCCAGGCGCGTATCTGCCGCGCCCAGTCATCGAGCGCAGCGTCCGTGTATCCGCTTGCGTAGAGGATCTTGTCGCCATGCAGCCGCATGTAGACGAATCCAGCCGTTACGTCCTGCAGCTTCGGCCATTTCGTCGCCGCGTCGGAGACCACCAGTGCCACGCGATGCCTGCGCAATAGCCGGATGAAGTCCGGATCCCTGAAACTGTCGTGACGGATCTCGATAGCATGGCGAAGGCGATGATTCCGAC
This sequence comes from uncultured Gammaproteobacteria bacterium, assembly GCA_963739815.1. Lineage (GTDB taxonomy): Bacteria > Pseudomonadota > Gammaproteobacteria > Xanthomonadales > Rhodanobacteraceae > Rhodanobacter. Next base: position 928,769 of record CAVUBI010000001.1, on the reverse strand, counting down.
CTCCCGACGACAGATCGCCGACATTCCTTAGGTGGCCGTCGTAGCCTCTGGCCATGGATAACGCCGACCTGCTGTCCCTCGGCAGCATGGAAAGAAATGCATCAAACAGGTCGTGGTCGTACTTCAGGCTGGGTGGAAACTGCCACAGCATCGGCCCCAGCTTTTCGCGCAGCTCCAGTACGCCAGAGGCAAGGAAGTTCGCCAACGGCTTTTCCACCGCGCGCAGCCGGAGCATGTGGGTAATGAAGCGCGGCGCCTTCACGGCGAAGACAAAACCTCGCGGCGCATCGCGGTACCACTTGCGCCAGCTGTCCGGATGTTGCAGCGAATAGAACGAACCGTTGATCTCGACGGTGTCGAGCTGACGCGAGGCGTAATGCAACTCCATCCGCTGCGGCAGATCCTCAGGGTAGAACCTGCCACGCCACGGTGGATAGCGCCAGCCGGAAATTCCGATACGCAATCTGGCCATGGGGTTCCTGTACACGGCATCGACATGACGCTACCGCGTTCTTCGTCATTCGACGATGAAGGCTCACGTCTCGGCGACGAGTCTGCGGTCACTCTTTCTTGATGCCGCCACGGGCACTGTGCAGCTTTCGACAGGAGAGCGCAGCCATGGTCGACCCGGTTCGAAACAAGAAGCACGGCAACGGCGACCGCAACGACAACGACGTTGCAAAATTGGATCAGCCAGGCCAGAAGGAGCGCGATCGCAACATCCGCGAGGGCAACAAGGACATCCGGAAGGAATCCCGGCGCAACACGGGTTCTGGTTGATGGTCCTGCCCCATCTTTTCCGAAGGTTGGGTGATCAGGTGACCGTCCCGGTCGGAGATTCGCTTCCGCTTTCCCGCCATGCGGGTCCGCAGTACGTCGATTCGTGGCCAAACGATGGATATGTCATTTCTGACTTTCAGCATGTCGCCCTTGGAAATACTGGTTCGGGGCAGCTTGATGTACTGGTTCCTGTTCGTGATCTTCCGCTTCATCCTGCGCCGCAATGCGGGTTCCGCCGGGATCACGGACATCCTGTTTGTGGTTCTGCTTGGCGACGCTGCGCAGAACGCCATGATCGGAGACGGCCAGACGGTCGCCGACGGAGCAACCCTGATAGCCACCCTGGTCGGATGGAACTATCTGCTGGACTACCTCGGCTGCCACTATTCCCTGATTTCCAGACTGACCGATGCCCCTCCGGTACTGATGGTTCGCAATGGCCGCCTGCAAGGCAACAACATGCGTCGTGAGCACATTACCGAAAAGGAAATCCGGGCAAAGCTTCGAGCGTCGGAGGTCGAGCGGCTCGACGAAGTCAAGGCGATGTATCTGGAAGGCGATGGCAACTTCAGCGTGTTGAAGAAAAAGAAAGGCCCCCGATAGCGCGCACGGCCCGCATTCCACCAGAGTCGCGCGAGTAATCGTGAGGGCCGGCAAACATGCTGTTCACCGCCGATGCGATTTCATGCCTTTCATCGATACTCGGGGACGCCGATGCAACTGTCGCAATTCGCGGTGATTGTGCGCAAGACGGTCAGTGGAGTAGGGGACGATGCGCTGCTGACTCGCGCGGCGGCAATTGCGTTTTATTCCGCGTTATCGTTCGCTCCGCTGATCGTTTTGTTGCTGTGGCTGCTGGCGGCGCTGCGACCGGAATGGCAGCAGCAGTTGACCGATGGCTTGGCCGAGATACTCGGCGAAAAGGCTGCCGGAGCGATCACTCTGGTGGTGCAGAACGCGAAATCGACGCCGACGTTGGGCAATGTGGCCGGTATCGTGGGATTGCTGATTACGCTGTTCAGCGCCTCGGTGGTGTTCGCCCAGTTGCAGCACGCGCTCAACGTCATCTGGGATGTAAAGGCCAAGCCCGGCAAGGCCCTTACCGCATGGCTGTGGGCGCGCGCACGGGCGATCGGCCTGTTGGTGGGCATTACCTTCCTGCTGATCGTGTCTTTTGTGGTGAGCACGTTGATCCGCATTTTCGTCCCGGTGGATTCGTGGATGTGGAATATCGCCGAACGCGTGATTTCGCTGCTGGTGTTCATCGCTGCCTTCGGTGCGATGTATCGCGTCCTGCCGGACGCCCGCATCGCATGGGCGGATGCCTGGCGCGGTGCACTGCTTACTACCTTATTGTTCATCGCAGGCAAGTACGCGATCGACCTGTACATCCAGCACGCCAGCGTGGGCGGAGCTTACGGGCCGGCAGGCGCGCTGGTGGTGCTGCTCACCTGGGTTTATTACGCGTCAACGATCGTGCTGATGGGCGCCGAACTCACCCACGGGTTGTCAACCGCCCGTGGCGAAAGCGTAAAACCTGAGCCACAGGCTGAACGCAGGGACTCCAGGGAGTCGGATTAAGGCCAGGGCGAAGGCCGCCGTGTTTCAAATGTCATCCCGTATGGAGCCGATCGGCGTGGTGTCACATCCGAGCGACTCGTCCATGAATTCCATGGCACGAGTATTCCGATCCTCTGTTAGCGACGCCGATGCATCCGAGGGCACCCAAACTGGAAAATTCCGTATATGCGCGTCCAGCGCTGACGAAAGAACGCACGAGTCTCCGGCTACGCCTACGATGGCAAGCCGCCGGACATCAAGCTTTTCGAGGAGACTGGGCAGCGCGGTTTCGTAAAACGCCGAATGTTTCGGTTTGAGGATGAAGTAGTCGTCGCCGGCCGGTAGGAGCAGATCGACGATGCCTCTACCACGGCTTCCGCCGCGGCTTGCCCAGTCGACCAGTTCGGAAAATCCCATGTTCCATCGGTCGAAGTTGTCGTTGACATAGATGATTGGCAGTTCGCGGGATCGGAACAACGCTCTGGCCTTGGCCATTCGCCCGGCCGCTTTACCTGCTTCGATGACCAGTTTGCCGCCATCGGAAAACCCGAAGTCGCTGATCATGTCGACAATCAATAGTGCCGACTTTTCCAGCCAGTCGTCAGACGCATTCATGAGAGTTCCGCTAGACCAGGCTCGCAGTTTTGACACTTTCGGGTGAAGTGGTCGTCAAAGATGCTCATGGCTTTCGAACTTGGTGACTCGATAGCTTCGGAGAAATCGCACAGTATCAAATGCCTCAGTTGCACACCTTCCAAATGCTGTGGTCACTGGCGATCTTTGAGCGCAGCAATTGCAACTTGGGGACGATTGTCCACGCCAATTGAGGAGTGGTAAGCGCATTGGTTGGTTGGGGAGAAATTGGTGCGCGCACAAACGTTTGGAATGCTAGGCCGACGCGGAGTTTTTGCGCCTTTACTGGATTCCCGTTGATTTCGCATAATGTATATTATGTAAAATTACAAAATATGCCCGATCCGTTCATCGGCTGCGGAGCTACCCTGCCCGCAATTTGCGGACGCCGCGTATCTCGTGCGAAGCCGTTGTCGGGTGCACTATAGGCGCCGTTCAATGCGCCGGGCGGATTGTCATCATGGCGACGATAAAGAGAGGCACGTGATTGGGTTCTATCGTTCGCCGGACTGACTGTGGCATCGGGTTACCACAAGAATGCATCAGGATGATCGTATGCGGAATCTGGAAAACACCAAGCTCGCCGTTGTGGGCCTCGGCTATGTTGGCCTGCCGCTTGCCGTGGAGTTCGGCAAGCGCTACGACACCGTCGGCTTCGATATCAACAGGACGCGGATCGATGAGTTGGGCCGAGGGCGCGACAAGACGCTGGAGGTCGATGCGGCGGAGTTGGCGGATGCCGGGCGCCTGCGCTTCAGTTCCGAACTGGACGACCTGAAGGATCGTGACGTCTACATCGTGACGGTGCCCACGCCGATCGACATGGCCAAGCGCCCCGATCTCACACCGCTGATCAAGGCCAGCGAGACGCTGGCCAAGGTGCTCAAGCCGGGAGATATCGTGGTGTACGAATCCACGGTGTATCCGGGTTGTACCGAGGAGATCTGTGTTCCGATCCTCGAAAAAGGCTCCGGCCTGCTCTACAACCGGGATTTTTTTGCCGGTTACAGTCCCGAGCGCATCAACCCGGGCGACAAGCAGCATCGGGTCACCAGCATTCTGAAGGTCACTTCGGGTTCCACGCCGGAGACAGCCGATTTCGTCGATCGCCTGTACGGCTCGGTGATTGCCGCCGGCACGTACAAGGCCAGTTCATTGAAAGTGGCCGAGGCGGCCAAGGTCATCGAGAATACCCAGCGCGATCTGAACATCGCATTGGTCAATGATCTGGCCATCCTGTTCAACAAGTTGGGTATTGACACTCTCGAGGTGCTGCAGGCTGCCGGCACCAAGTGGAATTTCCTGCCATTCCGTCCCGGCCTGGTGGGTGGGCATTGCATCAGTGTGGATCCCTATTATCTGACCCACAAGGCGCAGGAGGTTGGCCATCACTCCGACGTGATCCTGGCTGGTCGCCGGACCAACGACGGCATGGGACCCTATATCGCCAACGAAGTGATCCGCCTGATGGTGCGCAAGGGTCTCAATCCGGTGAAGGCCCGTGTGCTGATCCTGGGACTGGCATTCAAAGAGAACTGCCCGGACCTGCGCAATACTCGCGTGATCGACATCGTGCAGGCGCTGCAGGGTTACAACACCGAGGTCGATATCCACGATCCGTGGGTCAATGTCGCCGAAGCCGAGCATGAGTACGCCATTACGCCGATGGCGCAACCGCAACCGGGCAGCTACGACGCCGTGATCATTGCCGTCGGCCATCGACAATTCGTCGACATGGGTTCCGCTGGCATCCGTGCGTTCGGCAAGGCCGCCTCGGTGATATACGACGTGAAATGTCTGCTGCCTCGCGATGCTGTCGACGGTCGCCTTTGAACAGGGTCTCAAGCCATGAAAGTGCTGGTTACCGGCACTGCCGGTTTCATCGGTTCACATGTCGCGCTTCAACTGCTGGAGCGTGGCGATGAGGTCATCGGCTTCGACAGCCTCAATGACTACTACGACGTCAATCTGAAGAAGGCCCGGCTGGCGCGTTTCATGACGCATCCGCGCTACACCCATGTTCACGCGGATCTGGCCGACCGTACGTCGGTGGAAAGCGTCTTTGCCACGCACAAACCGCAGCGCGTGATCAATCTGGCCGCACAGGCCGGCGTGCGTTATGCGGCCGAGAATCCACACATTTACGTGGCCAGCAACATCACCGGGTTTCTGCACATCCTGGAAGGCTGCCGTCAGCATGGGGTGGAACATCTGGTTTTTGCCTCCACCAGTTCGGTGTACGGAGCCAATACCGCCCTGCCGTTCTCGGAACATCAATCCACCGAACATCCGCTCACTCTCTATGCGGCGTCCAAGAAAGCCAACGAGCAGATGGCGCACAGTTATGCGCATTTGTATGGGTTGCCGTGCACCGGGCTGCGTTTCTTCACGGTCTATGGCCCTTGGGGGCGTCCGGACATGGCGCTGTTTCTGTTCACCCGGGCGATCCTTGCTGGCGAGCCGATCAAGGTGTTCAACCATGGCCACCACCGGCGCAGCTTCACCTACGTCGATGACATCGTGGAGGGCGTGATCCGTGCGCTGGACACGGCCCCGGGCAAGGACACCCACTGGGATGGCGGCGCCCCGGACCCTGCAAGCAGCGGCGTGGCGCCGTACCGCCTGTACAACATCGGCAATGCGGAATCGGTGGAACTGCTGCGCTACATCGAGGTGCTGGAGCAATGTCTCGGGCGCAAGGCGCAAATGGAAATGCTGCCGCTGCAAGCTGGCGATGTACCGGACACCGAGGCGGACGTATCAGAATTGATCCGGGCGGTGGGTTACGCACCCAGGGTCTCCGTCGACACGGGTGTTGCCAGCTTCGTGAACTGGTATCGGGATTATTACGGCGTGTAAAGGAAGGTCGTGCCGGGTCTGGCGAGTGCTGCGCAGCCAGACCTCGCTGAGACGATGTGACGAAACCACAACTACGGAGCTGGGGACGAATGATCATCGACTACCTGGACAGGACGACTCCAGCCGACGTTGACGTGGATCTCTGCATTGTCGGGGCGGGCGCCGCCGGCATCGCCATTGCGCGGACTTTCATCGGGACATCCGTGATGGTGTGCGTCGTCGAGGGTGGCGGACTGTCCGGCGAGGAAGAATGCCAGGCGCTGTACGAGGGCGCGTCCGTCGGCTGTCCGCCGTTCGATCCTGGCACGTCACGCATGCGGGTATTCGGTGGCAGCTGCACGTTGTGGGGTGGCGGCTGCATACCTCTCGGCGGAGACGACCTGGGTCCGCGCGATTGGGTGCCGCACAGTGGCTGGCCACTTTCCTATGGCGACATCGAACTGTATTACGCTCGCGCCCGTTCGTATTGCCAGATCGACGCACATTTCGCCGAGGGCTCATTTCTCGGTCCACTACCCCGCCCGCCTTTGTCTTTCGATGCGGACAAACTGATCAACCAGATCTTCGCGCGCAGCCCGATCCTGTTCGGCCAGGCGTATCGGTCCGAGCTCGACCGGGCACCGAACGTCCAGGTTTTGCTGCATGCCAACCTGCTCGAACTCGAGGCATCACCCGATGGCTCGTCGGTTCGCCAGGCGCGTATCGCAGCGCTCGATGGCCGCGCTGGCTGGATTCGCGCACGACACTATGTACTGGCGTCGGGCGGTATCGAAAATGCGCGGCTGTTGCTGCTCTCCAATGCCGTGGTGCCGGACGGACTGGGCAATGATCGGGGCCTGGTGGGCCGGTTTTTCATGGATCATCCGAGCGGCAAGTTGGGCACGATCACCACGAACGATCCGGATCGCCTTACCCGCCCCTACGACCGCAACTTGCGTAACGGGCCCGCACCCGCGTCCCCCGAAATCAGCTTGTCGTACGAGGCCCAGCGGGCACATCGCATGCTGAGTGGGCGGGTTCATCCGTTTGCCGTGGAGGGCACGGTCCCACAGGGAATACAGGCACTGCGGAATTTCCGGGCCGCATTGCATCCGCCGCCGCGGGATGAAGGCTCTGCGCTGGAGGCGCGGTTATGTGCGGCACTCAAGAACGGGCCCTCCAATGGCGACAGCGCCGCCATGACCACTGAAAGCCTGGGCGTGCTGGCCTTGCGGCTGGGTCTGGGTGCGGGCGACATCGCCAAGGCATTCTTGAAGAAGCTGGCCGACAGGCCTGTGGTAAAAAGCAATCACGTCGAGCTGGTCGGCTTTTTCGAGCAGGCACCCAACCCTGACAGTCGAATCATTCTCGGAACCGAGGTCGATGCACTGGGCAAGCGCAAAGTCTGCGTCGACTGGCGGCTCACCTCGCTGGACCGGCACACGTACCGGACTGCCGCGGAACTCTTCGGCGGCGAACTGGCGCGTGCGTGCGGTGGAGTGTTCCAGCTCGAACCATGGCTGGACGGAGATCTCGATACGATCCCGCAGGTTCATGGCACAGCGCATCATCTGGGCACCACACGGATGTCGGACGATCCACATCACGGCGTAGTCGATCGTCACTGTCGGGTTCATGGCATCGACAACCTGCACATCGCCGGCAGCTCGGTCTTCCCCACCGGCGGCTGGGCCTTCCCCACCTTCACCATCGCCGCGTTGAGCCTGCGCCTCGCGGAAAATCTGCGTGGGCTGCTGGCAGGCCGCGCCACATCGCACATGGCCTGACGAAGCGAAAGGTCTCTGTGAAACGAAGCCATGCTGCCCACTGACGACAGTGCCTCGGCGCCGGACTTCACTCGGGCGGCCGTTCGTGTTTTCGCACAGTGCGGTTTTTCCGCGCCAGCCGCTGCCGAGGCACGCGTGGTGTTGTGCGACACCACGGAGTGGACGTCACTCGTCGAGTCGGCCCAAGGTTTGCTCAGCCCCGAGGAACGCGCGCGGGCGATACGCCTGCGTTTTGATCGTGACCGCACGACGTACATCCTGGCGCACGCGTTGTGGCGCGTGAGCCTGGCCACCTGCCTCGGCACGGATGTCACCGGGATTCGATTGATCAGCACCGTTGCAGGTCAGCCACAGCTACCCGGCACCGCGTTTGCGACCAGCCTGAGTCACAGCGGTTGCTGGGTGGCGATTGCAATCTGCGTAGGCGAAACCGTTGGTGTCGATATCGAGCGCTCGCCACCTCGCACCGCGCTGGATACGCTGGTGCCGACTATCTGCACGCCGACCGAGATCGCGGACCTGGCACCACTGTCCGCACTCGAACGCGAAGCGGCGCTGCTTGCACTCTGGACGCGCAAGGAGGCTTTGCTCAAGGCCTTTGGCGTAGGCCTCAATGTCGATCTATCGCGGTTGTCGGCAACTGCAAACGGAGTCGTCTCATCCCTGCCCTCGCTCACGACACCTGACCTCGTCCCGTGCCGTGTATTCAATCTTCGATTGCCGGGTGGCGTGGTCGGCGCTTTGGCTGTGCCGGGTTCGGTCGCCAACGTCCGGCTATGCACGCTGGGAAGCGCCGAGAACCACTGAGGAATGGCTGCGCGACCATGTCGCGAATCGGGAGCCACTGGTCGTCTTTCGCTGCGCCACCGCTTGAAAACCTCGGGTGCCGGGTTGAGTCCAGCAGGCCGCTGTTTTTCACGTGATTTTCATCTCAAAATTCACATTTCGCCATGGACAAAACATTAAAAAAAATGATTGGAATTCTAAAAAATACAGCGTAGTCTCGCTCCTCCAAATCTGGGGAAATGGCGGAAAACCCGGGGGCACAGGATGTTTCGTTTTCTGCAACAGCGGATCGTGCGCCTGCTTTGGGTACTTGGCTTGTGCGAATGGCTCGTTCTGGCTGCCTCGCTGTACGCGGCAACCTACCTGCGGTATTTCCGCTTCCCGGACGACCTGGCCGCGTTCTCCCACCACCTGCTCCTGCGCTCCCTGATCTTCGCTACCGTCGTCATTCTCGGTGTCGCCGCGATGGGTGCGTATCGACCGCACCTGCGTACGACCACGTTCGGCCTCCTGGCACGCCAGACAGTGGCGTTTACGCTCGGCGGTATAGCGTTGGCCCTTGGGTATTACGTCGTGCCTCAGGCTTATGTGGGTCGAGGGGTACTTGGCATCGCACTGTTGCTGGGTTTTGTGGCGCTGCTCGTCCTTCGTGCACTGTTTATGCAAATGGTCGACGTGAAGGCGTTCAAGCTACGCATCCTGATACTGGGTGCGGGTAGTAGAGCTGCGCAGATCCACAGCCTGATGCGTCGACGCTCGGATCGGCGCAGCTTCAGCGTCGTCGGCTACATCCGTTGTTCCAACGAACCCGTGATGGTTCCGGACGATATGGTGCTGTCACGGGATACGTCACTGTGCGCATTTGTCGCTCGCGAGCAAATCGACGAGATCGTGGTTGGTGTCGACGACCGCCGTAATGCGCTGCCGATGGACGAGTTGCTCGAATGCAGGCAGATGGGAGTAGCCATTACCGACTTGACCACGTTCTTCGAGCGCGAATCGGGCCGGGTGCAACTGTCACTGCTTGATCCGTCGTGGCTGGTTTTTTCACGCGGGTTTCACGCCACGCCGTTGCATCGGCTCACCAAACGCTGCTTTGACTTGATCGCTGCCGCGGCACTCCTGCTGCTTTTCTGGCCGTTGATGTTGCTGGTGGCCTTGGCCGTCCGGCTTGAATCCGGCCCCGGCCAGCCGATTCTCTACCGTCAGGAACGGGTCGGCGAGCATGGCCGGGCCTTCTGGCTGTTCAAGTTCCGAAGCATGCGTACGGATGCGGAATGTGACGGCGTGGCGCGCTGGGCCTGCAAGGATGACGAGCGGGTCACACGCGTCGGCCGGCTCTGCCGCAAACTGCGGCTCGACGAGCTGCCGCAACTATGGAACGTACTGAAGGGGGAAATGAGCATCGTGGGCCCGCGCCCCGAGCGTCCGCAGTTCGTGGCCGACCTGGCGACGAAAATCCGTTTCTACGGTTTGCGGCACAGCCTGAAGCCAGGCCTGGCTGGTTGGGCCCAACTGAGCTATCCGTACGGCGCCTCCGAAGCTGATGCCGCTGAAAAACTCAAGTACGACCTGTTCTACGTCAAGAACCACAGCCTCCTGCTGGACATGGTGATACTCATCGAAACGGTCGAAGTAGTGTTGTTTGGACGGGGCGCGCGCTAAGTCAGTTCTTCTCGACAGCCTTGTCGGGTGGCCGCCGACCGGTCACTCGAAGTGGATGCAGTGGTGAGCTGTACCAGTCGATAACTGCATCCCCATCGAAGCTTACCCACGACGGGCCGTATTCCCACCGATCGCCATGGATGAACAAGGGCTCCCCCTCGATGGCGCGTACACCATCCGTCGACATGCCTATCGACAACATGGGTTTCACCGTCGGGCCGGGCGGAGCACCGTCCTCATTTGCCGATGTTTGCGTCGACCCGGTGTCAGTCAGCAAGGCCATGGTCGCGATGTTCCACAGCAGGACACCAGTACCGATCATGGCCAGTGCAACCAGCAGTTTCGGGCGCGAGGAAGGTGATGTACGTGGCGAGGTACTTGGAGGCACTGACGAGAGACATGCCGGTTGGACCGCTGCATCCGGAATCGTGAGTCGGGAAGGTGGCATTGCCGCGCCAGGCAGGCGCCCGTGCCGCCGGTGAAACTCCATCGCTGCGCCGTACTGAGCGATGAGTTCCTCCAATGGTCCGACGCAGGCCGTTTCCGGGTCAGTCTGAATACCCGGCGGGCGATCGGGGTGCAGCATCGCCACATGGCGTCGGTAAGCCCGCTTGAACTCAGCCAACCCGCAGCCCGAATCCAGGCCGAGCTTTCCATACAGATCGAGAAAATCTGTCTGGTTGGTCAAGCTACCCCTCCGTCGAACGGTGTGTCAGCCACCGGTTTCGTTGCCCCCATTGATTGCACCTGGTTCAGCTTTGCAAGGCGGATGCCGACACATTTGTAAGGCAAAACCTCCTTATTGAGCAACGATCCTGCCAAGCATATATGTTCTTGACTTAGTGTGATTCAGTTCTCAAAATAATTATCCCGAAAATGGGGAGGTTTCCATGAACGGTTATGGCCAGTATGCCGCTGCCTGTTGCTGTGGCGCCGTGCTGGCTGTACTGCCGACCGCCGGTATCCGGGAGGCGCATGCTCAAGCATCTTCTCGGCAAGAACCCTCCCTCGGCGCCCATACCCTGCTCGCCCAATCCGAGGGGCTTGGCACAAATCCTGCCGTGACTGCGCCTATTGCAACGCAGCCTCATGGCAGTTCGCTGGTCGTTTTCAACGGTGGTTATTCGAGCGCATCCGACCCGCCTGTCGACAGTTACGCCAACCGCTGGAAACAGCTTGGGGATACGGTTCGCTACGGCAACGGTTATGGCGACCGCTTCGATGTAAAGGCCTATCTCGCGCTATCGGCAAAGGGCGGCGGTAACCACACTGTCAGCATCGCCAAGCCGAACGAGGCTGCGGGCGAGATCAGCGTGCCTTTCATCGAGATCAGGCAGGCCGGCGTATTGCATGACGTTGCGCAGAACTATCCGCCCGCCAGTCTCGTGGTGACGAGTGGGCGGGTGACCACGACCGGACCGGCGGTGCTGCTTGCCGTGTGGTGGGGCGATGGCGGCGTCAAACGCATGACCGCTGTGCCCAACAACGGGTTTGCCGTGATCGACAGTTTCCTGAAGCTCCCCGACAACAGCGGGGTTCAATGTGCGGTGGCGTTCAAGCAGGTGAGCGCTGCCGGATCGTACGACGTCAGCTGGACGGGCGTCCCCGTCCAGGGTGCCATCCTCTGGTTGTTTGCTTTCCAATCCGGGTGAGCTCACTGGCCGACCAAGTGTTCATGGTTCTTCATCGCTTGTGACCCGATCAGACGCGACCGGACACAGGGAAGGAAACGCGATCATGCTGGGGCAATTCATATCAGCGAGTCACTATGCCGACCTTCTGGCGCGCGGCCGGAACGAAGCGGCGCCCCTGCTTGAATTCGAGCCCGCGACGCTGAACTCCTGTTACAACCGGACGCCCTTTCTGGTGCGGCACCGGTTGGTGACGCATGCGCTTTTTTCGCTCGAGCAGCTCTTCGCACTGTGCCGGCGACTTCCGGCCGAGAGCATTCTGTATCGCGCGGGAAGCATCCCCGGTGACGCTGAGTTCGACTCCTCCTATGAGCACTATCGGCAAGGACTTACCCTGGACGAGACGCTGGACCACTTCGAGGAAAGACAGGCCTATATCTGTATCAACAACCCGGAACGCGACGCCCTCTTCCTGCCACTGATCGAGGGACTGCTGGCAGAGATCTCGGCGCAGATCGATCCCATTGATCCGCGGATCAGTTGGTACTCGACCTACATCTTCATTTCTTCACGTGATTCGGTCACGCCCTATCACATGGACCGCGAAGTGAATTTCCTTCTTCAGATCCGGGGACACAAGACCGTGTACCTGTGGGACCCCTCCGACGAGGAAATCATGACGGACGAGCAGAAGGATTTTCTGCTTTCACACGTCGGCAGCCGTCCGGCTTACAAGCCTTCGTTCGAATCAAAGGCAATGACCTTCGGCCTGGAGCCAGGGCTTGGCGTGCATCACCCGTTCATCGCGCCGCATCGCGTACATACAGGTGCGGAACTCTCGATTTCGTTGGCGGTGACGTTCCGCACACGCCGGTCGGATACGTTGACCGATGCGCACCGGTTCAACACCCGGATGCGAAAACTCGGGTTGCATCCGATGCCCGTAGGGAGCAGCCGGCTGCTGGACCGCGCCAAGTCCGGCGCAGCGCGCATGGGGCAGCGCGTACATCGCAAGCTCGCGGCGGTTGATGAAGATGTTGCGTCGTAGCGCCAAGCCGTCACGCATCGAGCAGCGCCCGGTCGCCCGGTGGTCCTCGCATGGAAAATATCCAGGGGATCACGAGTCGTTCCGCGCGGTAATACCGACCCGTCCAGTCGCGCCTACCGGCAAAATTCAGGGGGACCACATCTGAACTCAGTCAGTCTGCGCATTGCGCAGGAGAACGAAAATCATGAACGCCACTGCCGCCGTACCCATCGATGTCGATTGGAATCATTTCGATCCATGGCGCATTCAGGCGGTGCGTCATCGACTGACTGATCACCCCCTGCTGCAATCCGACCAGCTGATAGCTCTTGGCGAGAGGTTTCGCTGCAGCAGCCGGCTGTTCACATTCAGCAACCAGGCCGGAGCGGGCGCCAACTTCGACGCGGTATCCCGCCTGTATCCCAATACCAGGACGATCAAGGACTCGCTGAAAAACATCAGCGATGCCAAAGCCTGGGTACTGCTTCGCCACGTGCAGGCAGACCCGGCCTATCGCACGCTGATCGACTACGCGCTCAATCCGATCCAGCCTGAGATAGAACGCAAGGATCCGGGGATGTACTACCGCGCCGGCTGGATCTTCGTTGCCGCACCCCATACGACCACGCCCTTCCACATCGACCGGAATCACGGGATCCTGCTGCAGGTTCGCGGCGTCAAGACCGTGTACGTGTGGGACGCGGAAGATACCGATGTCGTCACCGATCGCGCGCGCGACGTATTCCATGCCCGCCACGATCTGGATCTGGTCAAGTGGCACGAAGAGTTCCGCGAACGGGCGCACGTCTTCAAACTGGGTCCGGGCATGGGGGTCTACATCCCGGAGACCTGCGCCCACATGGTCGAGACCAGCGACGAGCCATCGACCACGATAAGCCTGACTTACAGCACGAATGCCACGCGTCGCGATGCCATGGTGCACGTGATGCATGACCTCATGCGCCGCAAGGGCATCGAGCCACCGGCGGTCGGCAAGCGACCGATATTGGACACGCTGACCTATGCCGCCGGCTCCGCGCTGGTTGCGGCTCACGCTGCGGCAAGCCGTCCGCCCGCTTGCCCGTCGCTGGCTCACCGCACTGCTTACGCGGTGCCGGATTGATGGCTTGGAAAGACCGCCGGCGAAAGACATTGCATAACCGGTTGCTGCAATCACTTCTGGGGAGATCGCGAAAGGATGAACGCGTTCATGGTTGAAAATCCGGACGACACGCGCGCTGGCCTGCGGCTGTTCGATGTATTGCCATCCGCACAGAGCTTCGGTGTAGCCGCGTGGACACAGCGCGAGTACGCGCTCGATCAGATGTTGGCGATGGCATTGACCGAAAGCACCCGTCGCCATTCCATCAGTCTGTCGAACATTGTTTGCGCTGCCCTGGCGCTGGTCGAGTCGCGGTGGACCGGGACCGACACCGTCGTAGTCACGCGCGTGGATGCAGCCGGTTCGCGCCAACAGTCGATCGCGACACCTCGCACAGGTGACCGTGACGCCTGGCTCGAGGCCTTTCTCCCAAACGCTGGAAAGCACCGCAGGCCTGTCACGTGACAGCGCCTGGGCAGTAGCGGATGAGGACGGGGATGTCATCATGGGTGACGGGTCCGCACTCGAACAGCGACATCCCGTGGTCAGCAGTGGCTGGCAATTGATCCGTTCCGCCCCGGCAAGGCTGCGGGTCGGTTTTCGCGAACCGTTCAGCGGTGCTGCGATCGATCTGTTCGCTGACGCTGTCATGCGCGCGCTGGCGGCGCTGAGTTCGCCGCTGCCGGCCACACTTGAATCGGTCGACGTGCTGGACGCCGGCGAGCGCCGGAACATGCTCGTCGAGTGGAACGCCACCGCCGTGCCGCGCTGCGATACCGACACCGTGCATGGCCTGTTTGCCGAAGTGGCCAGGCAGCAACCGACCTGCCCGGCGATCGAATCGCGCGACCGCGTGCTTTCCTATGGCGAAATCGAGGGTCGCGCCAATCGGGTTGCTGCAAGCTTGCGCGCCGCGGGTGTCGGCGTGGGGTCGCCGGTGGCGTTGCTGCTGGAACGCTCACCCGAAGCCGTCATCGCCATGCTGGGCATCCTGAAGGCGGGCGCGGCTTACCTTCCACTGGATCCGACTTACCCTGCCGAACGGATTGCCTTCACCGTCAACGACGCGCGGGCCGCTGCCGTGATCACCGCCGCCGGCGCTTTGTTGCCGGATCTCGCCGTGCCAGTAATTCCGTTCGAACAGCTGGAGCGAGATGCACCGGACGGCCCGACTCCGTCGCTCGACAGCCAGGCGCTCGCTTATGTGATGTACACCTCGGGATCGACCGGGGCGCCGAAAGGTGCCGAGATTACCCACCGTTCGATCATCCGTCTGGTGCGGGATGTGAGCTATGTCGATCTCACGGGAAAGCCACGCGTGCTGCACGCCGCGCCACTCGGTTTCGATGCCTCGACCCTGGAAATATGGGGACCCCTGCTCAACGGCGGCACCTGCGTGATCCATGACGAGCGCATCCCGACGGGCTGCGGTCTTGCCGGGACGATCGACCGCCACGGCGTACGCATCGCCTGGCTGACCGCAGCCTTGTTCAACGCCATCGTGGATGACGACGCCAGCCGATTGCGCGGCCTCGAACAGTTGCTGATCGGAGGCGAGGCACTCTCGCCCAGCCACGTGCGCAAGGCGTATGCCGAACTGCCCGGCACCGTGATCATCAACGGCTACGGCCCCACCGAATGCACGACCTTTGCCGCGACGTACCGCATCCCGCGCGATCTTGACGAGGGCGTGCGCTCGATTCCGATTGGCCGCCCGATCGCCGATACCACACTCCATGTACTGAATCCGCGCGGAGAGCTGGTACCGGTTGGCGTGATCGGCGAATTGCACATCGGCGGTGCCGGTCTGGCGCGCGGCTATCTGGGGCGCCCCGAACTGACCGCCGAACGTTTCATTACCCATCCATCCGGCGCAGCGGGCGAGCGGCTTTATCGCACAGGCGACCTGGTCCGCTGGTTGCCCGAGGGCGTCATCGAGTTCGTTGGCCGCGCCGACGGTCAGGTCAAGATCCGCGGCTATCGCATCGAGGTCGGTGAAATCGAAGTGGCATTGCAGCGGCTGCCTGGCGTGCGGGCGTGCGCGGTGCTGGCCCGCGAGGATCGACCGGAACAGAAGCGGCTGGTCGCCTATTACGTCGTCGACGATGCGGCCATCACGGCCCGTCAGCTGCGTGAGCAACTCGCACGCACGTTGCCGGAATTCATGGTGCCGGCCATCTACATCCGGCTGGATTCACTGCCGGTCACCGCGAACGGCAAACTCGATCGCCGCGCCCTGCCGGCGCCGGACAGCCGTCGCCCCGAGCTTGTCGAGGCCTACGTGCCGGCAACGGATCCCACCGAACGGCGGTTGTGCGAGTTGTTTGCCGAGGTGCTCGGCCTCGACGAGGTCGGTCGCAACGACCATTTCTTCGAACTGGGTGGCAACTCGCTGCTGGCAGTCCGGCTCGTCGCGCGCATTCACAATGAGTTGTCGACGGTGCCGACGATCGCGGCGTTCTTCGGTGAACCGACGCCCGCCGCGTTGGCCGGCCTGATCGAGGGTCGGGCCAAACGCGCCCTGGCTGGCCGGCTCGCACACGGCACCAACCACGAAGCGTCGGAACCCATCGCGATTATCGGCATGGCCGGGCGCTTCCCCGGCGCGAACGACGTCGAGGCGTTCTGGGACAACCTCTGCGCCGGTCGTGAATCGATCACCTTCTTCGATCCCGATCAACTCGATCCGGGCGTACCGGCCGAACAGCGCGACGACCCTGCCTATGTCGCCGCGCGTGGCGTCATCGACGGAGTCGAGGATTTCGATGCCGCCTTCTTCGGCATCTCGTCGCGCGAAGCGGAACTGATGGATCCGCAGCAGCGCATCTTCCTTGAACTGTGCTGGGAATGCATGGAGCGCGCTGGCCATGTTCCGGATGCGCACGACGGGCCGGTTGGCGTATTCGGCGGCATGCACAATGCCACCTATTTCCAGCGCCATGTCAGCAGCCGGCCCGACCTGATCGACAAGCTCGGTGCGTTCCAGGTGATGCTCGACAACGAGAAGGATTACCTCGCCACGCGTATTGCCCACAAGCTGAACCTGACCGGCCCGGCGATCAGCATGAACACCGCCTGCTCGACCTCGCTGGTGGCGATCTGCCAGGCCTTCGACGCCTTGCGGTCGGGCCAGTGCGAGATGGCTCTGGCCGGCGGCTCGTCCGTCACCTGCCCGCCACGCAGCGGTTACGTTTCGCAGGAGGGATCGATGCTGTCGCCGGACGGACATACGCGCAGTTTCGACGCTGGCGCTCAAGGCACCGTCTTCAGCGATGGCGCTGCCGTCGTGCTGCTGAAACGGCTGTCCGATGCACAGCGCGACAACGACCCCATTTACGCAGTGATTCGCGGTGCGGCAGTGAACAACGACGGCGGCGTCAAGGCCAGTTTCACCGCGCCGAGCAGCGCCGGTCAGGCTGCGGTGATCACGATGGCGCTCGACCGTGCCGGTGTGGACGCCCGCTCGATCTCCTATGTGGAGACGCACGGAACCGCCACGCCGCTGGGCGACCCCATCGAGATTGAAGGGCTGACCCTGGCGTTCCGCCAGACTACCGATGAACGCGGCTTTTGCGCGATCGGCTCGGTGAAGAGCAATGTCGGCCATCTGGTCATGGCCGCCGGGGTCGCCGGCGTCATCAAGACGGCGCTCTCACTGAGTGAGCGTCAATTGCCGCCGTCGCTGCATTTGCAGACGACGAACCCGAAGATCGATTTTGCCAACTCGCCCTTTGTCGTGAACGACTCGCTACGCTCGTGGCCGGCCGATCGTGGCCCGCTGCGTGCCGGCGTCAGCTCGTTCGGTGTCGGTGGAACGAATGCCCACGTGATCCTCGAGGAACCGCCTTTGCGCGAACCGTCGGATATCGCGCAAGGCCCGCAACTGCTGTTGCTTTCTGCCCGTACCGCGACGGCCGTCGGCAACGCCGCGGTGCGGCTCGGCGAGCATCTCGCCGCACGGCCGTACGCCAATCTCGCCGACGTCGGCTGGACGCTGGTGACCGGCCGCAAGGTCTTCGCGCAACGCACCCATGTCGTCGCGAGCAACCTCGAGGCTGCCATCAGCCGCCTGCGCGATGTTCCCGCCGTGCGCGTGGCGCTGGATCCCCCGCCTGGCATCGTCTTCATGTTTCCCGGTCAGGGTTCGCAGTACGCCGGCATGGGGCGTGAACTTCACGCTGCCGAACCGGCGTTTCGCGCCGCGCTGGACGCGTGCGCGCAGCTTCTGCACGACGAGCTGGGTTTCGATCTGCGCGAGCGCCTGTTCGCCGACGATGCCGATGCCCTGCGTGCGACAGCACTGACGCAACCCGCGATCTTCGCCATCGAGTATGCGCTGGCGCGGTTGTGGATCAGCTATGGAATCCAGCCCGTGGCGATGATCGGCCACAGCGTCGGCGAATTCGTCGCGGCGGTGATTGCCGGTGTCATGAGCCTTGCCGATGGCGCGCGACTGGTCGCGCGGCGTGGCCGCCTGATGCAGGCGTTGCCGGCCGGCTCGATGCTGTCGGTGCGGATGGATGCAGACAAGCTCGGCGCACGGCTACCGGCGAAGCTGTCGGTAGCCGCGGAGAACGCGCCCAATGCCTGCGTGGTTTCCGGTGAAACTCCTCTGGTCGAAGCCTTCCAGGCAGAGCTCGAACAGGCGGGCGTCGCCTGCCGTCTGCTGTGCACCTCGCACGCGTTCCATTCCGCGATGATGGACCCCGCGCTGGAGGCGTTCCGCCGGGAAGTCGAACGGACCCCATTGTCGGCCGCGGCCATTCCCATCGCATCGACCCTGACCGGCTGCCTGCTGGACGACGCCGATGCG
The DNA here is from genome assembly GCA_963739815.1 of uncultured Gammaproteobacteria bacterium. Lineage (GTDB taxonomy): Bacteria > Pseudomonadota > Gammaproteobacteria > Xanthomonadales > Rhodanobacteraceae > Rhodanobacter. Next base: position 910,147 of record CAVUBI010000001.1, on the reverse strand, counting down.
ACCTCGCCGGATTACTGGACACGCCATCTGCGCGGCACCGTGCGGTTTTCGACGGCGGTGCTGGGGCTGCTCGAACAGGCCCAGTACGCGTTTCTCGAAGTGGGCCCGCGCGCCACCCTGAGCGGATTGACGCGACAGCACCCGCAGAGTCGCGGCCGGATTGCGCTGGCTTCGCTGGCAGACGCGCCGACCAACGAATGGTCCGCCTGGCTCGATGCCGTCGGCCAACTCTGGAGCCTGGGCGCGCCGGTGGCTGTCGATGCACTTGATCACCGCCGGCGCCGGCAGCGCGTGCGCCTGCCGACCTACCCGTTCGAACGCAAGCGCCACTGGATCGAAATCCAGACACGCGACACGCCACCTCAAACCGTATCGCCCGTGTCGAACGTCACCTCCTTGCCGGTGACTTTCGCGGCACCCCCCGTACCCATGCCGGAGCTTTCGATGGAAGTGAAACCCAACGCCACCACCGCCAGTTCCGCGCGCCCCATTCGCCTGCAGGCACAGCTGATCGAACTGTTCGAGGACATTGCCGGCAACGATCTCGATGGCGTGGATGCCAGTGCGAATTTCATCGAACTCGGCCTCGACTCGCTCGCGCTGACCCAGGTGGCGCTGCAGTTGCAGAAAACCTTCGCATTGAAGATCACGTTCCGCGAGCTGATGGAGTCGTGCTCCTCGTTCGAACGCCTCGCGATGCATATCGATCGACTGCTGCCGCCGGATGTTGCCGCGGCCGCTGATGTTTCCACGCCGCAAACAGCGAGTGTGCCTCCCATGACGACGACAACGACCAGCCAGGTACCGGGCATCCCGCCGGTTTCATCCGGCAGCATGGTGCAGGACGTGATCCAGCAGCAGATGCTGATCATGCAGCAACAACTGGCCCTGCTGGCCGGGGCTGGCTCTGCCGCCGTGGCGGCGCCGGCTGCCGTAGCCACGGCGGCCGTGCCAGCCTCCACGGCTGCGGCCGGCGCAACACCCGTCGAATCTCCTGGCGGCCAGGATGAAGAAGCCGCTCTTGCGCACACTACCTATGACGTCAAGAAGGCCTTCGGGGCGATTGCGCGCATCCACTCCAGCTCGACCGAACTCACCGCGCGCCAACGGGTGCGGCTGGATGCGTTCATGCGGCGCTACACCGAACGCACGCGGCGCTCGAAGGAATACACGCAGGAGCATCGCGCGCACCTGGCCGACCCACGCGTGGTCAATGGCTTCCGCCCGCTCCTGAAGGAAATGATCTACCAGATCGTGGTCGACCGTTCCAGGGGATCGAAGGTGTGGGACATCGACGGCAATGAATACGTCGACGCACTCAACGGCTTCGGCATGAACCTGTTCGGCTGGCAGCCGGATTTCGTGGTCGACGCGATCCACCAGCAGATCGACGCGGGCTACGAGATCGGCCCGCAGCATCCGTTGGCCGGCGTGGTCGCCCGACAGATCTGCGAACTCACCGGATTCGACCGCGCTGCACTATGCAATACCGGCTCCGAAGCAGTGATGGGCACGGTGCGCATCGCCCGCACCGTTACCGGCCGCGACACGCTGGTGATCTTCACTGGCTCCTATCACGGCATCTTCGATGAAGTGATCGTGCGCGGCACCAAAAAGCTTCGCTCGGTGCCGGCGGCGCCGGGCATCCTGCGCAACACGGCCGAAAACGTGCTGGTGCTCGATTACGGCACGCCGGAGTCGCTGGCGATCATCCGCGAACGCGCCTCGTCGATTGCCGCCGTGCTGGTCGAGCCGGTGCAGAGCCGGCGCCCGGATTTCCAGCCGCGCGAGTTCCTCCAGGAGCTGCGCGCCATCACCAGCGATGCCGGCGCGTTGCTGATCTTCGATGAAGTGGTCACCGGCTTTCGCTCGCATCCGCGCGGTGCGCAGGCCGTGCTCGGTATCGACGCCGACCTGGCGTCCTACGGCAAGGTGGTCGGCGGCGGTTTCCCGATCGGCGTCATCGCCGGCAAGCGCCAGTACATGGATGCGCTCGACGGCGGCGGCTGGCAGTACGGCGACAACTCGATCCCGACCGTCGGCGTGACCTACTTCGCCGGCACTTTCGTGCGCCATCCGCTCGCACTGGCGGCGGCGCATGCCGTACTCGATCATCTCAAGGCGGCCGGACCGGTGCTGCAGGAGCGGCTGAACGCGCGCACCACCGCGCTGATGGACGAGCTCAACGCGTTCTGCAGTGGCGTCGGCGCGCCGATCAAGCTGACGCACTTCGCCTCGGTATGGCGGATCGGTTTCGTCGAGGATCATCCGCTGCAGGATCTGCTGTTCGCGATGATGCGCAGTCGCGGCATCCACGTACTCGACAACTTCCCGTGCTTTTTCACCACTGCGCACAGTGAAGAGGACATAGCCGCGATCGCGAAGGCGTTCAAGGAATCCGTACTCGAGCTGCAGGAGGCTGAATTCCTCCCGCGTCGCCGCAACGTCGAGGCGCTGGCGTTCGATGCCGCCAGGCCGCCGGTGTTCGGTGCCCGCCTCGGCAAGGATGCAGAAGGCAATCCGGCGTGGTTCGTGCCGAACCCCGATGCACCGGGCAAATTCATGAGGGTCAGCGCATGAACCCGAATGACAACCTGGCGAAGACCACCGCCGTCGACTATGACCCGTTTGCCGACGCCGCTCTCGCACGAGTGGCACCGTCCACGGAACCACAGCGCGAGATATGGCTTGCCGCGAAGCTCGAACCGGATGCTTCCCTCGCCTACAACGAATCGATATCGCTGCGCCTGAGCGGCGACCTGGACGGTCCGGCACTGCAGTCCGCGCTGCAGGCCCTGCTCGATCGACATGAGGCGTTGCGTGCGAGCCTGAGTGCGGACGGCGAAGAACTCCACATCGCCGCGCAGCTGAACTTCCCCTGCCCGCTGCGTGACCTTTCCGCGCTCGATGAAGCGGCACGCAAAACGGAGATTGCCGCAACCCTGCATCGGGTCGTCGTCACCCCGTTCGACCTCGAACGCGGCCCGCTGGTCCGCGCGGAATTGCTGCGCCTGGCCGCGCATGAACACCTGCTGGTGTTCACGGCCCACCATATTGTCTGCGATGGCTGGTCGTTCGGCGTCATCGTGCGCGACCTGGCCGCGCTGTATGCACAACAGACCGGCCACGGCAGCGGTCCGGCGCCGGCCGAAGCGTTCACCGACTTTTCCATGGCCGAACGCGAACGTGCTGCCAGCGGTGCGGACCGCGAGTCCGAACAGTATTGGCTGAGCCGCTTCGCCGACACGGTACCGTCGCTCGACCTTCCGACTGATCGCAGCCGGCCACGGCGACGCACGTTCGCCTCGCAACGCGAAGATCGCACGCTCGATGCCGGCCTGATCGGCGCGATCAAGCAAACGGGCGCACGTCACAGTGCAAGCTTGTACGCCACGCTGCTGGCGGGCTTTGCCGTGCTGCTGCAGCGCCTTGGCGGGCAGCACGATGTCGTGATTGGCATTCCGTCTGCCGGGCAGGCTGCCGGCGGCCATGATGCACTGGTCGGTCATGCCGTCAATGTCCTGCCGTTGCGCGTGACGACCGACCCGCAAGCAGCCTTCAGTGCGGTGCTCTCACAAGTGCGCAGCGACCTGCTCGATGCTTTCGATCATTCGCAGTACACGCTTGGCAGCCTGCTTGCCCATCTGGCGCTGCCGCGCGACCCAAGCCGATTGCCGCTGGTCAGCGTGCTGTTCAACCTGGATCAGGCGCTGGACGAACGGACCGTATCCTTCCCCGGCCTGGAGTTCGGTTTCGCGGCAAATCCGCGTGCGTTCGAGAATTTCGAACTGTTCGTCAACGCCGTGCAGGTCGATGGTGGACTGCGGCTGGAATGCCAGTACAACTGCGACCTGTTCCGTGGCGACACCATTCGCTGCTGGCTCGACGCCTACGAAACCCTGCTGCGCCATGTGACGCAGACCCCGGATACCCCGGTGCAGGCGATCGGCCTGCTTTCCGACTCGGCCCGTGGCGAGCTGGATGCGCTGCAGCCTCAGCGCACGCCCTACCCCGAACAGCAACTGGCCCACGAGTACTTCGAGCGGCAGGTCGATCGATCGCCGACCCGCATGGCTGCAAGGCACGGCACCACCGGACTGGATTACGCCGCTCTCGACGCGCGCGCGAACCAGCTCGCGCACTGCCTGCGTGCGCGCGGCGTGGCGCGCGGAGCCCTGGTTGGCCTGATGCTCGTGCGCAGCACGGACATGCTCGCCGCGGTGCTTGCCGTGTTGAAATCCGGCGCGGGCTATGTACCGATGGATCCCCGTTTTCCGGCCGACCGGCTGGCCTTCATGGTCGAGGACGCTGCGCTGGCCGGGCTGCTGGTGGACGATGCCGCACCGGAGACGTTTGCGTTTCCGTCATCGCGCGTGCTGTCGCTGAAGCGCGACGTCGCGGAAATAGCCGGCATGCCCACGACCCGGCTTGCGCGGGATGGCATGGCTGCAGCGCCGGATTCGGTGGCCTACCTGATCTTCACGTCCGGCTCGACCGGCCGGCCGAAAGGCGTGCGCGTGCCGCATCGAAGCGCCTCGAACTTCCTGACCAGCATGCAGCACGTGCCCGGCATCGCCGCGGATGATCGCCTGGTCGCCGTGACGACGCTGTCCTTCGATATCGCGTTCATGGAGATGCTGTTGCCATTGAGCGTGGGAGCCGAGGTGGTGATCGCGGATCACGATGACGTTCGCGATGGCGCCGCGCTGCGCAAGCTGGTCGAAGACAGTGGTGCAACGATGATGCAGGCCACCCCGACGGGCTGGCGCATCCTGGTCGAATCGGGCTGGGCGGGCCGTGCACGCTTCCGCGCGGTTTCCGGTGGCGAGCCCTTGCCGGTCGATCTGGCTGAAGCGCTGCTGCAGCGTTGTGATGAGGTCTGGAATGGATACGGACCCACCGAAACTACGGTGTATTCGACCTTCTGGCGGGTGGCTGACCCGCGCGCGGGCATTTTCATTGGCCACCCGATAGCCAATACGACGGTTTACGTCCTCGACGAGCAGGGCGCGCCCTGCCCGCTGGGCGTGCCCGGCGAGATCCACATCGGCGGCGCCGGCGTCAGCCTCGGTTATCTGAATCGCCCCGAGCTCGATGCCGAGCGTTTTCTACCCGACGGTTTTGCCGGTCAACCCGCAGCCCGGATGTATCGCACCGGCGATCGCGGTCGCTGGCTCACCAATCGCCTGCTCGAACATCTCGGCCGACTCGACTTCCAGGTCAAGGTACGCGGTTACCGCATCGAACTTGGCGAGATCGAGGCGGTGCTCGCCGATATGCCGGCGGTGGCGCGGGCCGTGGTGATCGCGCGCGAGGACCGTCCCGGTGACGTGCGACTGGTCGCCTATGTGGTTCCCCACAAGGACATGGCGCTGGACGAACAGACTTTGCAGACGCAGCTGAAGCAGCACCTGCCCGAATACATGCTGCCGCAGCACCTGATGTTGCTGGAGGTCATTCCGCTGTTGCCGAACGGCAAGATCAACCGCGCGGCCCTGCCCGTCCCGCTGGTGCAGTCGGTGGCGGCGAACACGGCCCGACTGGCGCCGCGCAACGATGACGAGCGGCGTGTGGCTGCGGCGATGGAGACCGTGCTGGCTTTGCCAGAGCTGGACGTACGCGATGACTTCTTCGCCCTTGGGGGCCATTCGCTGCTGGCTGCCCAGCTCACCGCGCGGTTGAATCGCGAATTCGGCATCACGCTGTCGTTCCGCACGTTGTTCGACGCACCGACCATCGAAGCCCTCGCCGCAGCCATCGGCAAGCAGGTGCAAAGCGGCGATACGCCGGCCATGCAGCCGATCCTGCGGCGCGTGGAACAGGATCGCGCGCCCCTTTCGCTGATGCAGCAGCGGCTGTGGTCGCTGGAAAAAATGCAGCCGGGCCGGGTCACCTACAACGCCCCGTCGGCACACCGACTGCGCGGCCATCTCGATGAAGCCGCGTTTGAACGCGCATTGCAGGCCCTGATGCAACGTCAGCCGATCATGCGTACGTCGTTTCGCGACAACGGGGAAACGGTCGAGCAGGTCGTCGAAGAAAACGTGGAAATGCGCCTTTTCCCGGCCGAGGATCTCTCCGCGCTGCCGGAGAGCGAGCGCGAGACCGTGTTGATGCAGCGCCTGCAAGTCCTGACCGATACGCCATTCGATCTGACCCGCGCACCGGTGTTCAGCGCACACATGTTTCGCATGGGCAAGGACGATCACGCGTTTTTCTTCATGCCGCACCACATCATCTGGGATGGCTGGTCGTTCGATATCCTCTATGCGGAACTTTCGCAGCTGTATCGCGCCTTCGCGATGGGAACCGCGTCACCGCTGCCGCCGCTGCCGGTGACCTACGGCGACTTTGCGGTCTGGCACGCGCAGTGGCTCGAAGGGCCGCAATTCCAGGAACAGCTGGCGTTCTGGCGCAAGCGATTGGCACCGCTGGTCGATATCCACGCGTTGCCCAGCGATCGTCCCCGGCAACCGGGCATGTCGGGTGCAGGCAGGACCGAGTGGATCCGGGTTTCGGCCGAATCGACCGAGGCCATGCACAACGTGGCACGCCTGGCCGATGCCACGCTCAACATGACCCTGCTGGCACTTTATTACGTCTTGTTGTCCGGGATGGCCGGCGAATTCGACCTGGTCGTGGGCACGCCGGTCCGCGGACGCAATCAGACCGAAGTCGAATCGGTCATGGGCTATTTCAACAACCTGCTGCCACTGCACATGACGGTGGATCCGGCGCTACCGTTCATCGATTTCGTGGGCCACGTGAAGCGGACCGCGATTGAAAGTTTCGGCCATCCCGATGTGCCGCTCGAGTACCTGCAACGCGAATTGAAGGTCGACCGTCGCCGCGGCGCCGTGCTCTATCAGGCGTTGTTTTCATTCCAGGATGCACGCCAGCGCGTCGTCGACTGGGGTGGCCTGCAACACGAGCAGATCCTGCTGTTCCAGAGTGGCGCCACCGAGGATCTGGGCCTGTGGTTCCTGGAGGGCGCCAAGGGCATGATCGGCGGCGTCACCTACAACGCCGACATCCTCGATGCCGACACCGCGCGCCAGTTGCGCGAGCGCTACCTGACGATGCTGGGCGGGGTCATTGCCGATCCGGAGCAATCGGTGGCCGCGTTGCTCGCGCTGGTCGGCGGCAACATGACATTCGGCAACACGGCGCCAACCGCGTCAGCGCTGCCGCTGGCTGCCCAAGCCGCGGCGTCCAGTCCGAGTTTACCGAAATCGCCAGCCGAGCAACTGCTGGTCCGGGTGTGGACGGAACTGCTTGGTACCGTGGAGATTCATGCCACCGACAATTTCTTCGATATCGGCGGACATTCCCTGATGGCCGTAGACATGGCCGCGCGCATCCAGAGCGAAACCGGCGTGCAGCTGAATCTGCTCGACATCGCCAACGGTACCCTCGGTACGCTGGCGGCCGAGCTGAGCGCAGCCCAGGCGAAAGCGAAGCAACCGGCCACGTTCGGCGCGCGTCTGCGCCACCTGTTTGGAAAGCATTGACATGGGCGCATCGGTCCCAGGGGAACCGGGATGATGACTTTGGCCCATCTCGCCTGCTGGGCCTGTGTACTGTTGCTGGCCCACGTATTCGTGGGCTACCCGTTGTGCATGTGGCTGCTGGCACGCTGCCGTCCGCGAGCGATATCGCGGCGGGCGGTGACGCCGACGGTGAGCGTGATCATGACCGTCCACGATGGCGCGCAGCATCTCCAGGCCAAACTGCGGAACCTGCAGAAGCTCGACTACCCGGCGGAGAATATCGAGATCGTGATCGCCTGCGATGGCTGCCGCGATGCCACCGTCGCGCTTGCCCGCCAATCCGGCGACCCGCGGGTGCGCGTGCTGGAGTTCGACGAACGTCGTGGCAAGGCAGCGTGCCTGAATGATGCTGTCGCCGCGGCGCAAGGCGACGTTCTGCTGATGACCGACGTACGCCAGAAGTTGTCGCCGACGGCCTTGCGCGAACTGGCCGCCAACCTGGCCGACATCGACGTGGGCGCGGTCAGCGGCGAGCTGCAGATGGAGAACGTGCAGACCGGTTTCGCCCAGGGGGTCGACGCGTACTGGCGTTACGAAAAACTGATACGCCACGCGGAAAGCCGTTCCGGCTCCACCATCGGCGTCAGCGGCGCGTTGTATGCCATGCGCCGGAGCTTGTTCACTCCCCTGCCGCCCGGCACCGTGCTGGACGACGTACTGATCCCGATGCAGGTGGCGGCGGCCGGCCGCCGGGTGGTGTTCGAGCCACGTGCACAGGCTTGGGATCAACCGTCGCAACACCCTTCGGAGGAACGCCGGCGCAAGATCCGCACGCTGGCCGGCAATTACCAGCTGGTCCAGCTCGCGCCGTGGTTGCTGTGGCCCTGGAGCAATCCACTGTGGTTTCGTTTCGTCAGCCACAAATTGCTGCGCCTGCTGGCGCCATGGCTGTGGCTGCTGCTCACCCTGAGCGTGGCGACCCTGGCGACCCGCCATGCGTTCTACGCGTTGGTGTTGCTGACCCTGTTTGCCGGCGCGGCGCTGGTGGTGGTGGGACTGCTGTTGCCAATGGCTGGGCGCTGGCTACCGGTTCGCCTGGCCGTAGCGTTCTATTACCTCAACCTGTTCGCCGCACAGGCGTTGATCGCCTTCACCCGCAATCGAGGACTGCACCTATGGTGACCCAGAGGGAATCAAGCGGTCGTGCATTCGGCATTCGCGGGCGCTTGGGCGAGTTGTGCTACAGCAGTGGCCTGCTGCAATCGCTGCAACGGATGCGCGCATGGTGGCAAAGCGACCTGCGCATCCTGGCCTACCACCGGATCATGCCGCTGCCTGATCCGGCAACCTTCGATTTCGACCTGGAATTGATCAGCGCATCGCCCGATCGGTTCCGCGACCAGATGCTGATGCTGAAACAGCGCTTCAGGCCGACGCGCCTGACTGACGTGGTCACCGCGCTGAACGCCGGGGAAGCGCTGCCGCCGGACGCCGTCGTGGTGACATTTGACGATGGTTACGACGACAACTACCGGATCGCGTATCCGATCCTGCGCGAGCTCGGTGTGCCGGCGACCTTCTTTGTGTCCACCGGTCACATCGACAGTGGCCGGCCGTTTGCCTACGACTGGCTGATGCACATGATCCTGCTCACCGGTGCGCCCGGGCTCACGCTGCCGGAGCTCGGCATCGATCTGCCGATGCCGGAAAACCGTGACGAACGCCGGCAGCTGGCAGGCCACGTGTTGCTGGAAATGAAAAGTCTGAGCGCGATCACACAGTCCGACCTGATCACGCGATTGGAGCGGGAATGGCGGATGCCGCGCAATGTGGCGCCGGCGAATTGCCGCCCGATGACCTGGGCGCAACTGCGCGAAATGCATGAGGCCGGCTTCGAGATCGGCTCGCACGGCGTGCATCACCGCATGCTGGCGAAGTTGCCGAAGCAGGATATGGAAGACGAAGTGCATGACTCGAAAGCCTCGCTGGAACGCGAGCTCGGCATCACCACGGCGCTGATGTCGTACCCGGTTGGCGGCGACCGCGCATTCGACGAGCGCGTGATCGAAGCGACCCGGGCGAGCGGCTTTCAGCTGGCCTGTTGTTACGTCTGCGGTACCAATCCGCAGCCGGCCTCGAATCGTTATGCGCTGCACCGTCTGCCGGTGGAGCGGAACATGGGGCTGGGCTGGTTTGCGGCGATGCTGACGCTGCCGAGCCTGATGAGCTATCCCACCGCGACTCATGCGGCAGAGTCCGGCCGGGTATCTGCATGAGCTTCCTGATTCTTCTCTATCTGGTCCTGACCATTGTCCGGCCGCAGGACTACGTGCCGGCACTGGCGAGCGTGCCGCTGCTGCCGGTCGTGCTGGTACTGGCCTTCCTGTGCTGGATGGGCTCCAGCAGAAAGACCTGGGCGGCGCCGCAGTTCCTGATCCTTCCGGCGTTCCTGGTCGTCCTGATGATCTCGCAGGTCACCAATGGCTGGCCCGGCGGCACGTTGGCCGAGCTGGCCGAATTCGGACCGACGGTGATTGCCTTTTTCGTTTTTGCCGCATGCTGTACCACCCGGCCGCGCGTGACCGTGGCGATGGCCGTTTTCGTGTTGTGTGCGGTCGTGCTGGCATTGCACGGCGTCGAGCAGTTCAGAACCGGTATCGGCTGGACCGGCATGGCGTTGACGGAAGATGGGCGTATCCAGTACGTGGGCATCTTCAACGACCCGAACGACCTGGGCCTGCTGTTCGCCACCACGCTACCCATGGCGCTTTTCCTGCGCCATCGCAGTCGTGGCCTGCTGCGGTTGTTCTGGCTGGCATGCGCCCTCCTGCTGCTCTATGGCACCTATCTGACCGACTCGCGTGGCGCCATGCTCGCGGTGCTGGTAGCCGCCGGTATCTATGTCTGGCACCGACGCGGTGCGTTGGCCGCCGGCACACTGGGGCTCACCGGACTGATCTGCATGCAGGCGCTGTCCTCGCGCATGCAGGAACTCGATGCAGGCGAAGAGTCCGCCCACGGCCGGGTGGAAGCCTGGTACGAGGGCATGCACATGTTCTTCGATCACCCGTTGTTCGGCGTGGGCCGCGGCAACTTCACCGAATACAACGACCTCACCGCACACAACTCGTTCGTGCTGGTGCTGGCCGAAACCGGCTTCATCGGCTTCATGCTGTGGCTGGCCTTCGTCGGCTACAGCTTCTGGATGATGCGCGTGATCCTCCGCCATCAGCCTGACCCAACCACCACGGCGGAACAGGCGGCTGAATACCGGGATGAGCGCGCCATGGCGATGACCCTGTGGCTGGCGCTGTGGGGCCTGTTCGCCGCCGCCTTCTTCCTGAGTCGAAGCTACATGATCGTGTTGTACCTGGTCCTGGCCATGGTCACCGGCTACTACGTGGGTGCACGCCAGCGCATCCCGAGCCTGCCGGCATTCACCCTGGCCGATGGCTGGTGGCGCTGGGTGCCGACGGCGATGGGCAGCGTCGTCGGAATGTACGTGCTGGTGGCCGTGCTGATGCGCACCTCATGAACACCCACCCCGCTACCGCTTGCGCTTCCGCCGATGCGCCGGCCGGAGGGCGTGCCTCATGAGCGGTGCGTACGAGTCGGTCTTCCGGCATGTACTTTTCCCGGCGTATGAAGTCGGCCTTCGCCGTCGCCGCACGCTGGCCTATCTGGCTGGATATCAACGTGACCAGTGGCTGGCGCCGGAACAGATCATGGCGCTGCAGTGGCAACGGCTGCAGCGGCTGCTGGAACACTGCCAGCGCGAAGTCCCCTACTACCGAAGGCGCTGGCATGAACTCGGCATCGTCGCTGCGGACATTCGCAATCTCGATGACTACGCGAAGTTGCCCGTGCTGACCAAGGCTGACATCCGCAATCACTTCGACGAGCTCACCGCGGATTCCTGCCGCGGCCGCCTGTTGACCAAGGCCACCGGTGGCTCGACCGGTGAACCCCTGCGTTTCGGCTACACCCGCGAAAGCAACGACCGTCGCACTGCGGTGATGTGGCGTGGCTACGACTGGGCCGGCTCGCGGATGGGGCGGCGCACATTGTTCCTGTGGGGCGGCGCGGTGGGCGAGCCGACGCGTACGCACCAGCTGAAAGATCGCCTGTACAACGTGGCATTCGCACGGCGTGTGCTCAACAGCTTCCCCATGAGCGAGGCGAACATGGCGGAGTTCGCCGATGCGATCGACCGCTATCGCCCGGAAATCATCGTGGCCTATGTCGGGCCGCTGGTGCGGCTGGCGCAATGGCTGATCGCCACCGGGCGAAAAATCTGGCAACCGCAAGGCATCATCGGTGCGGCCGAGGCGCTGCATGAGTTCCAGCGCCGGATCATCGAGCAGGCTTTTGGCTGCCCGGCTTTCAATACCTATGGCTGTCGCGAATTCATGTTGATCGCGGCGGAATGCGAACAGCACCGCGGGTTGCACGTGAACGCCGATCACCTGGTGGTCGAGCTGCGCCAGCCCGCAGGTACGGGCGCTGCGACGCAGAGTGGCGAGGTGGTGATCACCGACCTGTTCAACTACGGCATGCCGTTCCTGCGCTACGCCAACGGCGACATGGCGACCGCGTCGTCCGCGCGCTGTGTCTGCGGTCGCGGACTGCCGCTGCTGGCACGGGTCGACGGCCGGGTACTCGATGCCATCCGGACGCCGGCCGGCCACGTGCTGCCCGGCGAATTCTTTCCGCACATGCTCAAGGACGTGCCCGGGCTGGAGCGCTTCCGGCTGGTACAGCGCCAGCTCGACCGCCTCGACCTGTCGATCGTGCGCGGCCCCGGCTTCGACGACGCCTCGCTGGCGTACATCCGCCGCGAAGTGAACAAGGTACTGGGTGACAGCATCGAGCTGCACTGCCATTTCGTCGACGAGATTCCGCTCACGCCGAGCGGCAAGCTCCGCGTGACCGTGTCCGAGCTGCCGCCTTGAACATCACGCACTTCGTCGAAAGCCTGGATCGCGGCGGTCTCGAGCGCGTGGTGCTGGAACTGGTGAAGATGCAGCACCAACAGGGACACCGCTGCCAAGTCGTGTGCCTGTACGAATGCGGCACCCTGGCCCATGAGCTGGATGAATTCGGGATTCCGGTCGAAGCCTGCGGCAAACGGCAGGGGCTGGATCTGCGTGCGCTGGCCCGGGCTCGCCGCATGGTGCGCGCCCACGCTACCGAAGTGCTGCATACGCATAACGCGGTGGCGCATTACCAGGCGGTGCTGGCTACCTGCGGTCTCGGCTTGCAACAGGTGATCAACACCCGTCACGGCATGGGCGGCAATCGGCGAACCGCCCGGCGCGAGTGGTTGTACCGCCGTGCGCTGACCCGGACCGACGCAATCGTCACCGTGTGCGAAGCGGCCTGTCGTGACGCCGTTCGGCGTGGCATCGTGCCACCGGCAAAGGCGAAGGTCGTGCCCAACGGCATCCGGGTGGATTCGTTCCAGCTCGCCTCGGAAGCCATGCACGAACGCTTGCTGCACATGCTGGAATTGCCGATGCAGACCCGGCTGATCGGCAGCGTGGGCCGGCTCAACTGGGCCAAGGATCAGGTTGGCCTGATCCGTGCCTTCAAACAGGTTCACCGACAACAGGCCGACACCGCGCTGGTCCTGATCGGTGACGGTGAGCTGCGGGCCGACCTGGAGCAATGCGCGAACGATGAAGGCGTTCGCGACAACGTGCACTTTCTCGGCGACCGCGGCGACGTGCGCGCACTGCTGCAAGGCCTCGACCAGTTCGTACTGTCATCGCTGAGCGAAGGCTATTCGATGGCCTTGCTGGAGGCCTGCGCGACGGGATTGCCGATCGTGGCCACCGACGTGGGCGGCAACGGCGAGATCGTGCGCGACGGCCGCACCGGCCGGCTGGTACCAGTGCGCGATCCGGCGACGCTGGCGGGTGCCATGCTGGCGTTGTTGCGGGATCCGCTGCAGGCACGGGCGCTGGGTCAGGCCGCACGCGCCTGGGTCGAGCGCCATGGTTCGCTGGAAGTGATGGCGGTGCGCTATGCCCGGCTTTATCAGGGCTCGACGGACTGAATGAGACGATGAAGATCCTGATCCTGACCAACCTGTTTCCGACCCCCTGGGATCCGCTGCGCGGCGCGTTCAACCGCCAGCAGTTCGAACGCCTGGGGGAACACCACGAGGTCGATGTGCTGACCGCTGTCGACTTCCGCCAACGGTTGCGTGGCGTGCGCGGCGAAGTCCGGATCCCCACGCTGCGTACCGACCATTTCGTGTTCGTGTATCCGCCGCGCATAGGGCGTTCGCTGCATGCGGTGTTCTGGTTGCTTTCGCTGCTGTGGCAGCGGGGTCGGAGCCTGCGTGCGGCACGCTACGATTGCCTGCTGGCCAGTTGGGCCTATCCCGATGCCGTGGCCGCCAGCTGGCTGGCCCGACGGTTGGGCATCCCTTACCTGGTCAAGGTGCATGGCAGCGATCTCAACGTGCAGGCCAGCCATGCCCTGCGCCGCCCGCAGATCCGCGCGGCATTGCGCGGCGCGGGTGCGGTGGTCGCGGTAAGTCGTGCGCTCGCCGGCAAGGTGGCCGAGCTGGGCGTGGACAGGAGCCGCTTGCGTGTCATCTACAACGGTGTCGACCATGCCCTGTTTGCTCCCGGTTCGCGCAGCGAGGCGCGAGTACGACTGGGTCTTTCTGCCGACACCCCGCTGTTGCTTTACGTGGGCAACCTGAAGTCGAGCAAGGGCTGCCTCGACCTGCTTGAAGCCTTTCCCGCCGTGCTGGCCGCGCGCCCCAGGGCGAGACTCGTGCTCGTGGGCGCGGGTCCGGCCCGGGCGGCTTTGCTTGATCGGGCGGCGGCGCTGGGGTGTGCCGGCCGCGTGCAACTGGTCGATGCCGTGGCACACGCGGCCCTGGGCAACTGGTTCCGCGCCGCCGACCTGCTGTGCCTGCCCAGTCACAACGAAGGTGTGCCCAATGTGGTGTTGGAGGCCATGGCCTGCGGCACGCCCGTGGTCGCCAGCGACGTCGGCGGGATTCCCGAAGTGGTACCGGGCTACGCCGGCATCCTGGTTCCTCCGCATGCACCCAAGGCTCTCTCGGCCGCCCTGCTCGAGGCCACCGAAAAAAGCTGGGACAGCACGCGAATTGCCACGCACGCCGACGATTTTCGCTGGGAGGACAACGTCATCCAGCTGGAGCGTATTCTGCAGGAAGTCGTCGCCGCGACTCCCGTTTTTTCCGGTGCATCCGCATGAACCTGAAACCGAAAAAACAGCAACTGCTGGATTTGTTGCCGGATGCGCTGATGCTGACGCGTGGCCCGCGTCACGGCAACGCACGCTATCTCACCTTTGATGACGGACCGGATCCGGAGCACACGCCGGCACTGCTCGACCTGCTGGCGGCGCACGACGTGAAAGCCAGTTTCTTCCTGATCGGCGAGAAGGTCGAACGCCACCCGGAACTGGTCCGGCGCATCGTCGCCGAAGGCCACCTGCTCGGCAATCACTCCTACAGCCACTGGGAGTTCCGCAACATGACGCTGCGCAAGCAGCTGAGTGAAGTCCATCGCACCGACGCGCTGCTGTCCACTTTCGACCGGCGCCGGCATCACCGGGTGCGGACGCCGCGTGGCTACCTCGCTGCCCCGTTGCTGCTGTATTTCGCCAGCCACCGGCGCAGCTTCGTGCACTGGTCCTATGACAGTCTGGATTACCAGCCACAGCCGGTGGAGGATCTGGTGGCACGGCTGCGCAACCAGCCGCCGGTCGCTGGCGACATCGTGCTGATGCATGACGACAACGACATGGCCTGCAAGGCGTTGCGCGTGCTGCTGCCGGAGTGGCTGGCCAGCGGGCACCGCTTCCACGCGCTGCCACCGGGTGCTGCATGAGGATTCTCTATCACCATCGCACGCGCGGGCAGCATGTCGAGGGCGTACACATCCGCGGCATCGTGCATGCCTTGCGCGAGCTTGGCCATGAGGTCACGGTCATGTCCTTCCCCGGCGCGGATCCCGAACACGAGGCGACAAGCCGCACCGGCGGTCATGGCCGGCTGGGCGGCCTGATCGCCCGTCTGCCCGGCGTGCTGTTCGAATGTCTCGAACTGGGCTACAACCTGGTCACGCTGTGGCGGATGTCCGTGGCGATCCGTCGATTGCGTCCGCAACTGATCTACGAGCGCTATTCGCTGTTCCTGTTTGCCACGGTCTGGCTTGCACGGCGCCACCGCATTCCACTGGTGCTGGAGATCAACGACTCGGCGCTGGTTCGGCGCGTGCGGCCGTTGCGTCTGAAGCGGCTGGCACGGCGCATCGAACGCTGGTGCCTGCGGCACTGCACCGGACTGGTATTCATTTCAAACTATTTCCGCGAGCAGGCGCAGGCCGCTTACGGAGCCATCGCGGCGTCGGTCATTTCACCGAATGCCGCCGACCTGACCCGCTTCGATCCCGCTCTTTACGACCCGGCGCAATTGCGCGCCGAACGCGGCCTGACCGGCCGCATCGTATGTGGGCACATCGGGGTGTTCGCGCAATGGCATGGGGTCGATGCCTTCGTCGAAGCGATCGCCGCGCGACTCGCCGAGGTGCCGCAACTGGCCCTGGTCTTCGTCGGCGATGGCCGTACCCTGCCGGCGGTACGCGCACTGGTGGCCGAGCGCGGCCTGGCCGATCGCGTGCTGTTGCCCGGCCGGGTCGCGCATGACGAGATCGCCGGCTGGATCGCGTGCATGGACTACGCGGTCCTGCCCGACTCCAACCACTATGGCTCGCCGATGAAGTTGTTCGAGTTCATGGGCATGGGAGTGGCGGTGGTCGCGCCCGACTACGCACCGGTGGCTGAAGTCATTGCCGACGGCCACACTGGCTGGCTGTTTCCACACGGTCAAACCGAAATCTGCGTACAGCGCGTGCTCGACCTGGCCATGCGGGAGGACGAACGCCGCCGCATCGGCGGCGCCGCTCGCGACTACATCGTGCGCGAACGGCAATGGCGCAACAACGCGGAGCAGTTGCTGACCCTGATGCCAGCCGGAGAAACCGGCTGATGGGCATCCTCGTGTTGCTGGTTGCCGTGGTACTGCTGCTGGCGGCAGGGCTGCTGGTATACGCGATCCGCGCCCGCAACATGCAGATCTGGCTTGGCAGCTACCTGCGCCGGCGGCGCCCGCCGGCCGTCGACGGTCCGGTGCATGTGATGTTCTGCTTCGTCGATCATTTCGAGCCGGCCTGGGGCAAGGTCGACCTCGCCACCCAGCGCCAGCGGGTCGATCGCTGGTGCCGCGATTACCGCGCCCTCGCCTCGTCCCATCGCGATGCGGAGCGGCAGGCCGCCGCAGCACACATTCTTTTATCCCGAGGAGGAATACCTCGAAGAACATCTGCAGAAGCTTGCCGCGCTGTGCGCGGAAGGTTACGGCGAAATCGAGATCCACCTGCACCACGACAACGATAGCGAAGCGAACTTCCGCGCAACGATCGATCGCTTCAACGAACTGTTGCACGCGCGCCACGGCGCGCTGCCGCGTGATCCACGCACCGGTCAATTGCGCTTCGGCTTCATCCACGGCAATTGGAGCCTGGACAACTCGCGCGCCGATGGCCGCTGGTGCGGCATCAACAACGAGCTGATCCTGCTGCGCGAGCTGGGTTGCTATGCCGACTTCACCCTGCCCTCGGCACCGAGCGACACGCAAACCCGCATGATCAACACGATCTATTACGCCACCGACGATCCGCTGCGCCCGAAATCCCACGACACGGGCGAACCGGTGCGGGTCGGCGGCAAGTCCAGCGGCGACCTGATGATCGTGCCCGGGCCGCTCGGGCTGAACTGGCGCGAGCGCCGGTTGGGCCTGATTCCGCGCATCGAGAACGCCGATGTGCGCCGCAACTGCCCGCCGACGCCGGCGCGGGTGGATGCCTGGGTACGCACCGGCATCCATATCGAGGGACGGCCCGACTGGATCTTCGTCAAGGTCCATACGCATGGCACACAGGAGCGCGACATGGACACCCTGCTCGGCGCGGCCGCACATGCCATGCATGATCATCTCGAACGTGCCTACAACGACGGCAAGCGTTACGTCCTTCACTACGTCACCGCGCGCGAGGTCTACAACATCATCAAGGCTGCCGAAGCGGGCAAGCACGGCAATCCGGACGCCTGGCGCGACTTCGAGCTGCCGCCGCCTCCGCATGGCGCGGGGTGAATCCGATGCGCAGCGTGCTGATCTGCCATGCCGACGACCCATTCGATCGTGCGGGCCTGGCCGCCTGGCTGGCGTCGTTCTCGCAACTGGTTGGCATCGTCGTGCTCGACGAAACCGGCGCGCAGAAACGTGCGCGGATCCGCCGTGAGATCCGTCGTGTCGGCCTGCTCCGCTTCGGCGACGTGGTGGCGATGCGGCTCTACCAGCGGCTGGTGCTGGCCGCTCGCGATCGCGCCTGGATGAACAGCGCACTGGCCGCCTTGCACGCACGATACGGCGCACCACCGCCGGTGCCGCAGATAGTTGCCGCCAGCATCAACGACGCCACGGTGGAGGTTTTCCTGCGCCAGTTGCAACCCGATCTGATGCTGGCCCGCTGCAAGCAGTTGCTGAAGAAGAAGGTGATCGACATCCCGCGCCTCGGCTGCTTCGTGCTGCATCCGGGCATATGCCCGGAATACCGCAACGCCCACGGCTGCTTCTGGGCCCTGGCCGAGCGCGACCTGAGTCGCGTCGGGATGACCTTGCTCATGGTTGACCCGGGCATAGACACCGGCCCCGTCTACGGTTACTACACCTACCCGTTCGACGAGCGCCGCGAGTCGTACAACGTGATCCAGCATCGCGTGGTGTTGGACAACCTCGATGCACTGGCGACCCGCTTCGGCGAGATTGCCGCCGGCACCGCGCAACCGATCGACACGAGAGGTCGCACCAGTACCAACTGGGGGCAACCGTGGCTGACGCGATACCTGCGCTGGCGCCGCGCGGCAGCGAAGGCGGCGGCATGACCGTGGCCACGCTGATGTACCACGATGTGGTGCTTCCGGGCCAAGCTGATGCCAGCGGCTTTCCCGGCGGCTCCGCTGCGCACTACAAACTCGACGTTGCCGAGTTTGATGCGCATCTGGCAGCGCTCGCGGGCAGCGGCTTGCGCTTTGTCGCGGTGACCGATGCCACGGCGGAAAACGCTCGAGACTGTCTGCTCACCTTCGACGATGGGGGCGCCAGCGCGGTTGCCATCGCCGCCGCCCTGACCCGACGCGGCATGGTCGGCCACTTCCTTGTCACCACCGCACAAATTGGCCAGCCAGGCTTTGTCAGTGCCGACGACGTGCGGCGGTTGCACGCCGGCGGCCACGTCATCGGTAGCCACTCACACACCCATCCCGCGGAAATCTCGCAACTCGACGGCACGGCGCTCGCGGCGGAATGGACTCGGAGCATCGGCCTTCTGACTGCCTTGCTCGGCACGCCAGTAACCGTCGCCTCGGTGCCTGGCGGATTCTATTCGCCGCAAGTGGCCCGGGCAGCGGCATCGGCGGGTATTCGCTACCTGTTCACGTCGGAGCCCACCGTGCGCACGCAACGGGTGGATGGTTGCCTGGTGCTGGGTCGCTACACGTTGTGGCGCGGCATGTCACCGCAGCGGGCAGTCGCCCTGGCCTCCGGAACAGGCGCAACGCGGGAGCGCCAATGGTTGGCGTGGAATCTCAAGAAGCCACTCAAGCGCTGGGCGCGGCCGCTCTATGGTTGGGTGCGGCGCAGATGGCGGGATGCCGGTTCGTCGCGTGACGACACATGAATGCAGCGTGGAGCAAATCACATGACCTTGCTCGATAGAATCCATCGCGAAATATCCAAGACGCTCGCCAAGCGCGGCATCCTCGGCACGTTGAAATTCGGTTGCGCATTGATCGTGGCCCGGCTGCGCCAATTTCCAAGCCGCGCGCCCGTCAGCCGAAACGAGCCCGAGGCACGCAAGGGATCGCCCGAATCGTTCGATGAACGGTTCGGCGTGGAAACCGAAACTATCGTGCGCCTTGGCGCACTGCGCATCGCCAGCACCAACTGGATCCATGGCTTGCAGTACCAGCCGATCCCGCCCCCCGATTTTCAATCCTTGCTCGCTCCAACGGGCATCGACATCCCTGCCGCGACATTCATCGACCTCGGGTCGGGCAAGGGAAGAGCCGTGCTCCTTGCGACGCGGCTACCCTTCAGGCGTGTCGTGGGTGTCGAATTTTCGGAAGAGCTGAACTTGATCGCGAAGGAGAATCTCCGGATCTTCCCGAAGGCGGAACGACGTTGCCGTGAGGTCGAGCTGCTCCTGTGCGATGCCGCGAATTTTGCGTTCCCGGCCGGGCCCTTGGTCATCTATCTCTACAACCCGTTCGAGATCCCGGTCATGCAGCAGGTGGTTGCTCATGTCGCAGCTGCCTATCGCGCCAGTCCCCGCCCCTTGGTCGTCCTGTACTTCACCCCTTTCTATGCGGACTTGTGGAGTGAGCTGGAGTTTCTCGAACAGACTGCCGCGACGGAAGAGCTGGCGATATTCGTCTCGCGCAACCAGCTGGCCAGGTCAGCTTGAAACGGCCGCCGACTCGGGGCGCGGTCGCCTGGCCGAGCGCATTCGCTCGCGTGCACGGTGCAGCCAGCGATACAGCATGCGCAGCGGCGCGATCAGGCTGAAACGAGCGCGTACGATCGGTCCGCGCACGAGATAGAGCGAGCCGCAAGGTGCCTGATCGGTGGCCAATACGCGTTTGTACTGGTTGTCGCCATAACCGAAGTCGATCATGTCGGCCGGATGGCGTTCGATGAGATCCTGGATGGCCCCGAATATCAGCGCGGAACCCACGCCGAGCGCGGCGAAGTCCTCGTCGTAGCCGGTGTTGTCGAACAGGTACCGGCCGCCGAGGCGGTAGCCGTGGACATAGGCGACCGGGTGCGAACCGCGCATCAGCATATGCCCGACAAGTCGCTGCTGGCGGGCCAGTGTCATGAACAATGCCCGACGTGCCGGCAGCTCCCAGTCGATGCCTTGCTTTGTCGCGTGCCAGCTTTTCGCATACAGCTGGTTCATCAGGCGGCAATAATCGTCGACCTGTTCGGGTGCCTCGAAGATGCGCAGTTGCGCTTCCTTGCCGAGTTTCTTGTAGACATTGCGCAGCGCGTAGCCGAGTTTCTTCCGGCGCGAGCCAAGGTTCTCCAGATAGACGGCCAGAGAAGGCTGGGGCGCGATGCTCCAGTTGATCTGATCGAGCAGATTGGACGGCACACTCGCAAAGCCATGGCGTGCGCGCGAAAGCGCGTGGGCGAGCGGGTTTGGCAGCACGGTTTCCTGAATCAGGATGACCTTGATTGCACGATCGCGCGTGAGCGCCTCGGCAATCATGCCTTGCGCCTGCGTACGTTCATGCGGCAACGCCACTGCACACGATCCCAGCAGGCGCAGGATGCGGCCCCGATACAGCGTGACATGGCGGTCACCCACCGCAATACGGGCGGACTGACGCACCGCGAGAAACGGCGCATAGCCGACGACACGACCGTCGGGGTTTCTGGCCACGACGACGTACGGTGCCGCTGCGTCGCCGCGACTGTCCAGCTCGAACTGCAACCAGTCCGGGTGCTGCACGATGCTGGAAGTGGCACCTGGCCGGTCGGCCAGTTCCGCCAACTCGTCGTGCAGGTCATGGAGTGCGGCGGCGCTTTCAAGTACGGCGCACCGCGCGCGCGCATCCGCTGAAACCGTCATGGCAGCGTCGGTGCCGTCATTTGTTGCAGCCGGCTCAGGCACCGCATCAGGCATCGGCCCAGTGGCCCGAGGCGGTTGGTGATCATCGTCATCAGCCGGAAATCTTCGTTCGACCAGTAGCGCACGAGAATACTGGCTGGCACGTAGATCAGGACAAACAGGGCGGCACCGACCAGAAACCCCCAGCGGCTGGGTATGGCCCGGGTAGCCAGCCAGGCGGCCGCGGTCGCTATCGCGCCGACCGCGAACAACCGTGTCATGGGCGCCAGCGGCAAGCCACCGGTGGTGGCACGACGCAGGTAGTAGATGGCGAGTCCCAGTTCGGTGAAACGGGTGCCGGCGTAGGTCAGCACGGCGCCAGCCAGGCCGAACGACGGGATCAGCACGATGCCGAGGATGGCGTTCGCCACGAGAGCGACGACCGTGATGCGCACGCGATCATCCTGACGGTCAACCACCGTCTGGAACGCGGCGATGCTGTTGCCGATCAGCAGCAGACCCGCCAGCACCAGCGTGGCTTCGATCGCGGGGATCGCCTCGACATAGCGGTTGCCGTACATCAGGGTGACGATGTCCGGCGTCGTCACCAGCCCCAGTCCGGCGATGGTGATGCCGACCGCCCAGTAGAAGCGCGTGGCTTCGGACAGGAATCTCGCGGCGTGTTCCTGTCCATGCTGGCCGAAGGACTTGGCCATGTACGGCAGCAGGGTCGAAGTGAGTCCGACGGAAAACAGTTGCACGGCGCCACGCGTGAGCGTGGCGGCGATCGCGAAAAAGCCCACTGCAGCCGAGGTGGAAAAAGTATTGAGCAAGAATACTTCGATGGTGCTTCCCTTGAATGACCCTAGCAGCACCAGCGCTCCGGTCAGGCGCAGGTGGCGGGAAAGTCGCCTGCTGATCGACTCGGGAATCGGGCCAGCAGTGAATGGCTGGCAATACCAGCGATACAGGACGCGGTTGATCAGGTTGAGTGTGAGCGACGCCACCGCAAAGATGGCAACGAAAGTCACTACGCCCTGACGCAGCAGCGCCGCGCCGATGACCAGCGGCAGGCCGACGAGGCCGGCCAGCACGGCAGCAATGGCTTCGGGTTCGAAGCGTTCCTGGCCCTTGGCCACGGCGGCCAACATGCCATAGCCGGCCTTGGCCGCCACGGCGATGACCACCAGCACGGTGACCGGCAACAGGGAATGGCTCCATTCCGCAGGCCGGATGATGAACGTGGCCATCACGAACAGCGCCAGCACGATGAACGAACTGAGGTGCTGGTACTGACCCAGCCGGTGCGAGATGTGTGCTGCGATATCCGGTTCGCCAGCGCCGTAGGCCTCGGCGATGAACTTGGTCGACGAGGTCGTCAGCGCATGATTGCTGCAGATGATCAGCCAGCCGCACAACCATATCGTGAACGCGTAGCGGCCGAACTCGGTCGGCCCCAACGTGCGCGCGATCCAGATGCTGAAGACCAGTCCCAGCGCGTATTCGATGTAGGTCGCCACCGAGACGATGGTGACGCTGCGCAGCACTTCCATGCGCCGGCCGCCAGGATCTCCGATGACCTTGTCGACCTCGTCAGTCGTTTTTCCGGGCAGCATATCCATCGCATTCATGGCATGGATCGCCCCGCCGTGGATGAGGTGACGCCACTACCCGCCGGCTGTCGCATGAGCCATTGCACCACGCCGCTGCCACGGTTGTTCCAGTTGAAACGGCGCAGCGGGTCGGATCCCTTCGCGCAGGATGTGTCGTAGGACGACGTCAGTGCCTTGAAACGGCGACGCAACGCTGCACTTTGCACGGGGTCGCGTTCGAAATACCAGGCGGCCGCTACCGGCAGTGCCAGTTCCACGTTGTGTGCATCGCTGTACCAGCCATCGGAGTTCTGGATGTCGAGCAGTGCCTTTTCCGACGCATGCGCCGACGACCAGTACCACGCGATCTGCCCCGTCGGCCCTGAACACGGATGGCGCCAATCGTGCGGTGATACGAGCAATGCGGCGTCGATCCAGCCGTAGCGCTCCAGGTAACGACCGAATCGGGTGATCATTCCGGGGATGCGCCGATCGCCGGTAACCAGCCATGCATGCCACAGGCCATCGATGATGTTTTCCGACATCCACGGCGACGTCCCACGCACGTCGTTGGCCGGATCCAGGGTGTCGTTCTCGTGCAGGTCCCAGCTGTTTCGCCACGAGCCGTCGTTACCCAGATGATCGGGGTTGTTGCGTTGATGCTGGTCGAGCCAACCGATGCGATCCCTGATGCGCGACAGATAGCGGGCGTCGCCGGTGAGTTCGTAAGCGCTGGTGGTCTCCAGTAACCCGAGGCCGGCCAGGCGCTCCGTGAAATAATCCGAAGGGCTTCGGTACGGCCCCGCAGGAGGATTCCAGCCCCCGTTTTCCCACAGCGTCATCATCTTGTCGACGGTGCCTGTGTCGTAATCACCGGTGTCCCCGGTCAGTGCAAGGGAAAGCAGGATCGGCTCAACGTACACGTATTTCACGTCGCATGGCTTGTCCCCATGTGACCAGCCACCAGCGCAGACTGGACTGAATGCGGGGCCGTCGCGAACGATGTACTTCATGTAGTAGCGATAACTCAGATCGGCCGCCTGCAGGTAGTCGAAACGACCGGTGCGGACATAGGCCTTGAACAGCGTCGATGGACGGTCGAACAGCCATGCGGTCGGATCGTCGACGGGCAGTTTTCGCGCCCATTCGAACTGGGTGGAAACGTAATTCGCATACGCCTCCCCAGGTTTGGCCGGCAGTTGCGGGCCGGCGACCAGCGAATCGCACAACCATGCCGGGGTCAGCGTCGCCAGGGCGGCGGGCACAGGTACGCCCTGCCCGCCATCAACCAGGCCGGCAGCATCGGGCCAGCCCGCGAGATCGCGCTGACGCCGCTCGCCCACCGCGAAGTAGAAGGTCTGTTTGTCGCCCGCGAGATGCGCATGGAACTGGACGCGAACGGCCCGCACGCTGCCGTCCCTTGCGTACCACTTCAGCGTTGCCCGGATCGCCGCAGGGATTTCCACCCCACGCTCATCGAGTATGCGCAGCAAGCGCGTGTCGCGAAGCGCGCCCGGCGGAAACGGAATGCCCATCGAAACCGGCACATCAGCGGCCTTCCCCGCATTCCGATGTACCACGATGCGGCGATCCGGCGCGATGCCTGACGCCATCGACGCCTGCCCGGCCGCCGCGAGTACGGACAGGCCGGTGCGGAACCCGTCAACGCCGGAGGCATCCGCCGGCGTCAGGATCATCATCGCGAGGACGCAGCTGAAAACCCGCATCGATCGATGCATCCAATAGCAGGAATGCAGGCGTGGCCACGTCATGCGCCTTGGCCCGGTCATGTTCATTCATGCCGCCGGATTGGCTCGTGCCGATTCTCGGGCGAGCCGTTGTTCCCACCTCAACGCAGTGCCCACGATGAAGTCCAGGTCGTCATACTGCGGCTGCCAGTTCAGCTTCTGTTTGAGGCGCGCGCTGCGCGCGATCAGCATGGGTGTATCACCGGCGCGGCGCGGCAACTCGATCACATTCAGCTTGCGCCCGACGATGCGCTGAACCGAATCGATGACCTCGCGAACGCTGTAGCCATGACCGTAACCGCAGTTGAGGGTCAGCGACTCGCCGCCGGCGCGCAGGTGGTCGAGTGAACGCAGGTGCGCAGCAGCCAGATCCTCGACGTGGATGTAGTCACGGATGCCCGTCCCGTCCGGGGTGTCGTAATCGGTGCCGAAGATCGAGAGGCTGGCGCGCTTGCCAACCGCGTGTTCGCAAGCGACCTTGATCAGCAGCGTCGCCTGCGGCGTGGAATGTCCGATGCGACCCTGCGGATCGCAGCCGGCGACGTTGAAGTAGCGCAGGATCACGTGCCGCATGGCGCCCGTTGCGCTGTAGTCGCGCAACATGGTTTCGGACATCAGCTTGGACGATCCGTAGGGATTGATCGGCAGCGTCGGGGTGTCCTCGTCGGCGATGCCACTGGGTGTCGCGCCGTAGACCGCAGCGGTGGAAGAAAAGATGAACTTGTCCACCCCCGCACCAGCACAGCAGGCGAGCAGGTTGCGCGTATTGCAGGTGTTGTTGCCGTAGTACTTGAGCGGGTCGCTCATCGATTCGGGAACTACCGTATGCGCGGCGAAATGCAGCACGGCGTCGACTGCGTGCGTGGCCAGTATGCGATCGACCAGGGTTACGTCGCCGACGTTGCCGACAACGAGTTCGGCGCCCCGCACGGCCTCGCGAAATCCGGTGCTCAGGTTGTCGACGACTACCACGTGCTCGCCACGCGCGACCAGTTGCTGGACAACATGACTGCCGATGTAACCGGCTCCGCCGGTGACGAGGACTTCATTCATGACGGCGCATCCATGGCGGCAACGGGAAAATTGAAGGCCAGCCACTGCTCGATGTTGTCGATCAGACGGCTGCGGTCACCTTTGAGAATGTAGGTGTGGTCGATCGCATCGTCGAAGCTCGTGCTGCAGCCGGGGTGAGTTGCCACGCGACCAAAACATTCACGGAACTGGACGGCGTGGTTGAAATAATTGCTGATGCCGCCGGTGTAGATGAGGCAGATCTTCACGCCGCGATCAAGCATGCTGGCAAGATCCGCGCGTACGACATCCTGTGGCAACGGCGCGACGGCGAAGACCGGTTCGGCGTTCTTCGGTGCTTCCGCGCGGTGCCGATTCGAGAGCGCGCGACGCCATCGCCTGGCATCGAACAGGCGTGGAAGATAGTGGCGCACGTGGTAACCCAACGTGCGGTAAGCATACCCGTCGAGAAAAATGGCTCCGGCTACTCTTTCGTCGCTACAAGCCACCGTGTGCGCGTTCTGTGCGCCGGAACATAGACCAATCAGTACCAGGTGCGTGCAACCGGACTGCTGCGTGAGCAAGTCCATCGCGTCCCCCACGTCGGCACATACCTGCTGCCCCCTTGTTTGTGGCATGTCGCAGGCGCTGCTGTCGCCCAGCGTGGACAGGTCGAAACGCAGGGTCGGATATCCGCATGCATTGAGGCGCCGTGTCATCTCCACATGCAGCCGGAACGGCCCGATACGGTGGACCAAGCCGGCGTTGAGCACGATCACGCCGACGCTGCCCGTTTGCGGACGTCGATCCGGCAAGCCGGCGATGCCGACCAGGTGCCGTGCGCGTCCGAAGCGGAAAGCCTGCTCCTGCATCACGCAACCTCGCGGAAATAGCCGGTTGTTGCCCGGATCAATGGGTGCGACAGGATCGCCAGCTCCAGTCGACGCAGGTCGTCCCATGGTGTCGATGGCTGCAGCGTCACCACTTTCGGCTCGGTATTGACGCACAGGCTTTTCCAGTTGACGGCGGACGTGTCGGATAGCGAGTCGAGCACCAATGTGGGGACGCTCGCCGGCCCCGGCCGAAGTTCGACAAGTTGCCGCCGCAATCGATCGCTGATCGGAAAACCAAGCCATTGCTCGGCGACTTCCGACGTCAGTCGCGGCCTGTTGAAGCGTTGCGTATCCACGGCGATTGCCCGCTGCATGTCGTCCAACCGCGCCACATACGCGCTGCCGTCGAGCACCGGATCCCACACCACCAGTCCGGAAAGGCAACCTGTCCTCGCCGCGGCAAGCGCGATGCTGCCGCCGAGCCGCGCGCCGAATGCGGTGACCTGCGGGGCGCCGCTGCGCGTGCGAAGTTCGCCGACTGCGACGATCGTGTCGGCGACGCATCGTTCCCAATCCACTTCCACGCTGTCTCCTGCCGAATCGCCGGTGCCGTAGTAGTCGAAGCGCAGTACGGCGATGCCTTCCGCGACGAGCGCGTGAGCCAGTTGCCGATAGAGCCGATGGCAGCGGATCTGATCCTGACCCAGCGGCGGACACAACAGCACGGCCTTGTCGGCCGGCGCAGCCGTGGCGTGAAACAGGCCGAACAGCTCGCGGTCTGCACCGAAATAGAACGGCAGCTCCATTTCATCCTGACGGGTCATCGGCGGAACATTACGCCAAGGAAAATCCGGGTTTCGCGATAGCTCTGGCTCGGCACGTCGCTGTTGCGTCGTTGCCGGTCCGCAGAGATGTTCGCGCTCCAGTGCCGCGTCCACTGGCGGCTCAAATCCAGTCCGAAGCGAACCGTCCTGTCATGACGATCCAGGGTCGGATAGGTGAGCTTCTCGCCGGTGATCAGCGCGGAAAGCGTGAGCTGCGGACGCAGCAGATATCCGAGAGTGACGTTGCCGCCGCGCGCAGTTTGATCGAACGTGGTGTCATTGAGATAGTGCAGCTTGCGAAAGAGGGGCGTTACCGACACCGTCAGGCGCTCGGTGCGCAGGTTGTAGGTCGCCTGCAGCGACCGCTCCTGGTACACCTGCGAATCGATGACGGCATTGCCGACGTTGACGCTGTTGATCGCAGCGTTCAGCGTCTGTCCCTGTGACGGCAGCATGCCCTGGGCGGCATCGGAATACTGGTACGCCCCGGACAGGGAAAAGGTACTGCGCTGGGTGGGGCGCCAACCCAGTGTCAGTTGCAGCAAGGGGTTCGAATCGCTGGGCGCGCGATCGAAATCGAGCTTCGACCAGCCGATCGCCGCATCGATATCGAATTGAGCCAGCTTGCTGGAATAGCCCACGTAGATCTCATTGCGATCGTAGTTGGCACTCCCGGCGTTCGTGAAGTCGACATGCTGGCTTTCGACATTGACAGACAGCTGGTCAGTGGGATTGATCTCCCTGAACAGGCGCGCCGCGGCAAGGCCACGAGACGAATTGAAGTTATCGACCTTCGACGCATAACTGTTGATGTAACGCAGCTCGAACTGCCCGCGTAGCGTGTCGCCGAAATGCAGATGCAAGGTGGGACCGAGCGCAATGACGTTGGTCTGCTGCTGGTTGTCCGGTGAGTTGCTGGCCAGCGAGTCGACCGGTTGCACCGAGGCAAAGTCCTCGACGGAAAAGTCCAGTCGCTGCGGCAGCATGGTCCAGTTGGCTTGGCCGGCAAGCTGGGTTTGCGTCTGGTTGTCGAACTTTCCGTGCGTATAGTCGTGATATTCCAGTGCGCCGAAGACATTGGCCTGCAGGATCGATCCTTGCTGCACGTACGTGAAATTGAGCCCCGGGATCAGCACGTCCTCGCTGATCGGGTTCTGGCTGCTCAGATTGATGTTGTTGCTGTGTTCGACGCCGGCGTACAACGAATAGTCGAATTGCGCGGCCAACGTCGTGCCGGGGATGGCGATGAACGAGAACGTCACCGCACGGACAAACCTGATGGATGCCGGCATGTGTCTCCCTCCGTTGGACAGCTCGCAGTTGATTAGCCCTGTCGAGGCGCGAAGCCATCGCGCCTCATGTCCCCTGATTGAAAACCACCCCGGCCAACTTTCCCGGCTCGAAATTGGCGACGGCCTGGCTGATCGCCGTCGGGGTATCCCGGCCATAACCGGCCACGACGACTACGAAATCGGCCATGTCCGACAAGATGCGCGCGTCAGGCGCACCCCTGATGGGCGGGCCATCGAGAAAGAGATAGCGATCCGCATAACGGCTGCGCAGCGAATCGAGCACGGTACGCATGCGGAACGAGGAGAAGCATTCGCTGCCGTTTTCGCGTGCGCCGCCGGCCGGTATCAGACGCAGGCGCGGTATGCCGGTCTGGTAGAGGACGGATTCGATGCCCATGGCCGGACGATCAATGAAGTCGGTCAATCCGCCGGCCACCGGGTCCACGCCCATCACCTTGTGCTGGCTCGGGTAGCGCAGATTGCAATCGATCAGCAAACTGGTCTTGGTTTCGTCGAAGGCAAACGCCGCCGCCAGATTGCGCGCAACGAAACTGCCGCCCGAACGAGCGCTCACCGCTGCCACCAGGGTCACGAAGTTCTGCTGGCCCGCCAGTTCGAGCAGACGCGTTCGGATCTCGCGGAACGCGTCCGACTGTCGGCGAACCGACGCCTCGCGATGGATCATCCGCCGCTGTTCGAGCTGCAGTGGCGCGAGCGCACCGCCCTCCATCGTCATGCGGGAAATTTCTTGGCTACTCGACGTCGACGCAGCAATGTTGTCGGCGCCCGCCTCCACCGTACCCTTGAAGCGCTGGGAAACCACATTGCCACCATGGTTTTTCATGCCGCACCCCTCAGCTTCAACAGAAACAGGACCAGATAGACCGCGGCAACTCCCAGGACGATCAGCACCAGCAGAGAGTTGTGCAGGCGACTGCGCTGGCGATCCTGTGGCGACGGATAGAACGGAATCGACGCCAGTACCGTCATCCCGGTTGTACGTTCAAGCTGCCAGACCGAACGCACCCGCGGATCGAATCGCACCAGCGCGAACAGCAGGCCGAATGGAATGGCCAGTGCCAGCGCGATGCCGGCGAGCCCGAAATGCATGAAACGCAGGCCTGACGGCGTAAGCGGCATTACAGCCGGGTTCTGGACCAGGAATGTGAGACCGCGCTGCTCGTCGTCAAGGTCCATTGAGACACGCGCATTTTCGCGACGCTTGAGCAGGTCCTGATAGACATCCCGGTTGACGTTGTAATCGCGGGTCAGCTCGGACGTTACGTTCTCCGAGTTGGCAATACGCTTGCTCCGTTCCAGTTCCGATTGCAGCATCGATTCACTCGCGCCGATCCGTGCAGTGGTCGCCGCGGCGTCACCACGTGCGGTGGACAACTGGATCTTCAATTGCTGATACAGGGGATTTATCTGCACGCTGTTGTCCAGCGGTATCGACGTACCTGCCAGCGTGGCGTTCTGCTTGCGCAAGTTCGCTTGTGCCAGCTGCTGTCGCAGATCATCGATCTGGTGACGGAGGCGGATCACGTCCGGGTATTGATCGGTATAGGTCAGCAGCATCTTGTCGAGCTGAGCCTGTAGTTCGGCGAGTTGGGTCTGGTAGACGCCCTCGGTTGTCTGCACGGCATTGACCTCGGATTCGCCGGACAGCTGCGATTCCAGCGAAGCTATCTGAGAACGCTTCTCCATCATGTCCATGCGCGTGTTTTCGATCTGTGTGCGCAACGCGCTGATGCGCGCATCGGTATCGACCGCGCTGCCGGGACGCGCGTCGGCGTTGGCATCGCGGTAAGCCTTGAGCTTGCCTTCGGCGTCCGTCAGCTTTTTCCGGTAGGCCTCGACCTGACTATTGATGAAGGCGTACGCATCACGGCTTTCGCGCTGTTTGGAGGCCAGGCTCTCGCTGATGAACAACTGACCCAGCAGACGGGTGACTTCATACGTGCGTTTGGGGTCCGAGTCGGAATAGCTGATCGTGATCAGGTTGTCACGCGCAATCTTCACGATGGTGCGCGACTTGATCCCTTCGATAATGCGATTCTTCTCGATGGGCGTCAGGCGCGAAGTTGGCCAGCCGGCAGCAAGAACTTCACTCATGACCTTGCGGCTGAAAATCACGTCGCGCGCAATACCTGCGCGGTTCTTGTTTGCTGTAGGTGACGCAGCTCCCTCCATCAACGGAGTGATGATGCTGCTTTCCTGCGCCAGGATGGTGGTGGAGGCTTCATATTTCTTCGGCCACAACACGCCGAGGGCCAGCGCGACCAGGGCGATCGATGCAAACCCCAAGCCCAGAAGCATGCGCCGCCGCCGCGCTTCGTTCAGTAGCGCAGGCAGTATCCCGTCAAAAAGTGCAAGTTCCCCACTCATCACATCCCCACTCAGCCTTTCCCTTGCCTGCTTGCTTTACCCGATATCAGAACGCGCGTTGCGGCACCGTGATCACGTCGCCGGGCTGCACCGGATAGTTGTTCACCAGATCGCCCTGTTTCAGGACCTTCTCGAGATGCACCGCATACGACGTGGTTGTTCCGCCGTTATCCTTGCGAAAGAGCTGGGTCCGGTCGGGAGCGGCAAACTCGGTGGTACCACCGGCCGCCAGCACGGCGTCAAGAACGGTCATCCCCTGGCGATAGGGAATCGAAACCGGATTGCGCACCGCTCCGGTGACCCGTACGCGCGACAAATACTCGTTGCTGCGTAGTGCGGTGAGGATCACCGCCACTTGCGGATCACGCACGAAGGACTGCAACTTGCCCTTGATTTCGGTGGATACCTCGTCCGGCGTCTTGCCGCCCGCAACGACATCACCGATCAACGGCACGGTGATCTTCCCGTCCGGGCGCACCGGCACGCTCACGCTGAGATCGGGGTTATGCCACACCGTTATCTGCAGCTGGTCGTCGACACCGATGCGATACGTGTCCACCGCCTGTGCGCCGACATTGGGGGTTGGAGGCATGGTCTCGCCACCCATGGCGCATGCTGTCAACAGCGCCAAGGCGAAACATGACAAGAGGCTACGGACAAGCTTCATATCTGCCGCTCCATTGGCTGAAAACGTGATGTAGATTACATTATTTTAAGTTGACTTCATGAACAAGATTGTGTAGCAAATCCTGATATGCGAGCCGTATCGACATGGGGTTGGCACATTTCTTGGTGAGCAATTTCACACGCGACCTTGCTCGATAATCGCTCCGAACCGCAGCGTTTTAACCACAAGCCGGATGGGCGCTGCCGAGATCCACACGGCGTTCACTTCCGATCCGCATGGACGGCGGCCACACTTCATGACTTGTGCCTCGCAACACTTAACCGTCGAGCAGGACTGCCCGCCGCTGCGGTGCGTTCCCCGCACCGCAAAACTGGATCATCCATGGATCTACTCGAACAGCTTGACCGTCTGAGCCATCCGGCGTTCCAGGCGGCGCTACTCGCCATCTTCGGCATGGGTTTCCTGCGGCGCCATCGTCGCATTGCCCTCGCTTCGCTGTTGTTGGCAACGTTCTGGATATGGCTGTGCTCCACTCCGGCATTTGCCATCTGGCTGCGGTCGGGACTGGTGCCCCCCTACGCTCACGCGAGTGCTTCCGATTACCCCGCAGCAGACGCCATCGTGATTCTGGGCGGGGGCAAGCTGCCGCAAACGGATGCGGACTGGAGCGCCACCGCCGACCAGGCGAAGGCCACCCGGCTTGGCTTCGGGTTGCAACTCCTCAAGAACTCGCGCGCCGGCACCATCCTGCTCAGCGGCAATGACCAGGCTCGGGAGATGACGCGCGAACTTCGGCGAAAAGGCGTCCCGCCAGGCATGCTGCTGACGGAGCCGGCGAGCGCCAACACACACCAAAACGCGCTCTACTCCGCCGCCATCCTTGAGCACATGCAGATGTATCGCATCCTGCTGGTGACGTCGGACATTCACATGCCACGCGCCTCAAGCAGCTTCGCCAGGCAAGGCCTCGCGGTAATTCCTGCACCGGTGTTCGATCCGGATGGCATATCCATGCGGACGAGCCGCTCCTGGTGGCCGAGGCGCGCGGCACTCAGGCTGAGCGCCCGCTGCCTGCGCGAGTATCTGGGGCTCTGGTGTTACCGTCTGCGCGGATGGGCTTGACCCCGCGACGAATCGGTCGATCGGCTCAAACATGTGAAATGGCATCCGCGTCGCCGGAAGCACGTCCGCGGCACCAAGCGGCATCTCGATACTCGAGTTCAGCGCCGGGCGCGGAAGAACTCGCGCAGCATGTTGGCGGACTCCTCGGCCAGCAGGCCGCCGGCCACCTCGATGCGATGGTTGTGCCGTGCGTCGACCAGGGTGTCGAACACGCTGCCGGCAGCGCCGGTCTTGGGATCGGCAGCGGCGTAGACCACGCGGCCGATTCGGGCATGGATCATCGCCATCGCGCACATCGTGCACGGTTCCAGCGTGACGTACAGCGTGGCACCCGACAGGCGATGGTTGGCCAGCTTCTCGCCCGCAGCGCGCATCGCCATCACTTCGGCATGGGCGGTCGGGTCATGCAGGGTGATATTGCGATTCCAGCCCACCCCGACGATTTCCCCGCTCTGCACCAGCACGGCGCCTACCGGCACTTCGTGCTCGGCATCGCGGGCGTGGGCGGCCAGTTGCAGCGCACGCTGCATGTACTGCACGTCGGCAGTCGAGAATTCACTGGAGGTTTCAGAAATTTCGTCAGTCATTTCAATATATTGTTGCCGGTACATGAGAAAGCCGGCAAGTTGCCGGCTTTCCGATTCGCGCGGCAAGTGGCTGATTTTCCTACTCCCACTCGATCGTCGCCGGTGGCTTGCCACTTATGTCATAAACAACACGAGAAACACCACGTAACTCATTGATAATTCTATTTGATACCGTTGCCAAGAAATTCGTATGGCAGGTGCGCCCAGTGCGCGGTCATGAAGTCGATGGTCTCCACCGCGCGCAACGCGATCACCCATTCGTAGGCGCGCGCATCGCCGACCACGCCGACCGATTTCACCGGCAGGAACACGGCAAACGCCTGGCTGGTCTTGTCGTACAGGTCGGCCTTGCGCAGTTCGTCGATGAAGATGGCGTCGGCCTGGGCCAGCAGTTCGGCGTATTCGCGCTTCACTTCACCGAGGATGCGCACGCCCAGGCCCGGGCCCGGGGAACGGATGGCGATAGACCATTGCGCGCGGCAGGCCGAGTTCCACGCCGATCCGGCGCACTTCGTCCTTGAACAGCTCGCGCAGCGGCTCGACCAGCTTGAGTTTCATGTGCGCCGGCAGGCCGCCGACGTTGTGGTGGCTCTTGATGACGTGGGCCTTGCCGGTCTTGCTGCCGGCCGACTCGATCACGTCGGGGTAGATCGTGCCCTGCGCCAGCCATTTCACGGCACCGCTGCCGCTGGCGGTGAGCTTCGTGGACTCCTCGTCGAAGATCTCCACGAACAGGCCGCCGATGATCTTGCGCTTGGCCTCCGGGTCAGCCACGCCTTCGAGTGCCTGGAAGTAGCGGTCGGCCGCGTTCACGCGGATCACCTTGACGCCCATGTTCTCGGCCATGGTGGCCATTACCTGGTCGCCTTCCTGCCAGCGCAGCAGGCCGGTATCGACGAATACGCAGGTCAGCTGCGTCGCCGATCGCGCTTGATGCAGCAGCGCGGCGACGACCGAGGAATCGACGCCGCCGGACAGGCCCAGCAGCACATGATCGTCGCCGACCTGTTCGCGCACGCGGGCGATCTGGTCGTCGATGATGTTGGCCGCGGTCCACAAGCGTGGCGCAGCCGCAGATCTCGGTGATGAAGCGCTTCAGCAGCGCCCCGCCCTGCTTCGTATGGGTCACTTCCGGGTGGAACTGCACGCCGTACCAGCGCCTGGCGTCGTTCTCCATCACGGCGACCGGAATGCGCTCGGTGGTGCCGGTGACGACGAAGCCCGGCGGCGCCGTGGCGACGTGGTCGCCATGGCTCATCCAGACATCCAGCTTGTGCTCGCCCGGATGATCGCTGAGTCCGTCGAACAGACGGCTGGTGCGCGACGATGTCCACGCTGGCATGGCCGAACTCGCGAGCCTCGGCCGCTTCGGTGGCACCACCGAGTTGCGCGGCCAGCGTCTGCATGCCGTAGCAGATGCCGAGGATCGGCACGCCAGCGTCGAATACCTGCTGCGGCGCCTTCGGTGCACCGGCCAGCGTGGTCGATTCCGGGCCGCCGGACAGGATGATGCCCTTGGCGCCGTAGCCGGCGATCTCGGCCGGGTCGTGGTCCCAGGCCCAGATCTCGCAATACACGCCAAGCTCGCGCACGCGCCGCGCGATCAACTGGGTGTACTGCGCACCGAAGTCGAGGATCAGGATCTTGTCGGAATGGATGTTGGTCATGAGGGCTCGGGGTCGGGAAGCAGGAAACGGGGAACAGGAAACCTGTGAAGCAAGGAATGCGCGGCACGAATTCGCCATGGACAGGGTGCTCGCATCACCCTTGTCGTGTACTGCACGTTCCCCGTTTCGTGTTCCCGGCTCCCCGCCTCACTCAGGAATTCAGCCGGTAGTTCGGCGCTTCCTTGGTGATCTGGATGTCGTGCGGATGCGCTTCGGTGACACCGGCGGAAGTCACCTTCACGAACTGCGCCTTCTGGCGCACGTCCTCGATGGTGGCAGCGCCCAGGTAACCCATCGACGCGCGCAGGCCGCCGATCAGCTGGTGGATGATGTTGCGCAGCGGGCCGCGGTACGGCACGCGGCCTTCGATGCCTTCGGGCACCAGCTTGTCGGCGTCGGCCTCGTCCTGGAAGTAGCGGTCCTTCGAGCCCAGCTGCATCGCGCCGATCGAGCCCATGCCGCGGTAGCTCTTGTACGAGCGCCCCTGGAACAGTTCGACTTCGCCCGGCGATTCCTCGGTGCCGGCGAACATCGAGCCGAGCATCACGGTGGACGCACCGGCGGCCAGGCCTTGGGGATATCGCCGGAATAGCGGATGCCGCCATCGGCGATCAGCGGAATCTCGTCCTTCAGTGCGGTGGCAACCATGTCGATCGCGGTGATCTGCGGCACGCCGACGCCGGCGACCACGCGGGTGGTGCAGATCGAGCCGGGGCCCACGCCCACCTTGACCGCATCGACGCCGACATCGAGCAGCGCACGCGCCGCTTCGCCGGTGACGATGTTGCCGGCGATCACCTGCACCTGCGGATAGTGCTTCTTGACCCAGCCGGCGCGTTCGATCACGCCTTGCGAATGGCCGTGCGCGGTGTCCACCACCAGCACGTCGACGCCGGCGTCGACCAGCGCGGCCAATGCGCTGTTCGGTGTCGCCACCGACACCGACTGCGGCGCCGACCAGCAGTGCCTCGTGGCTGTCCTTGGCGGCATTCGGGTTGTCGCGCGCCTTCTGGATATCCTTGACGGTGATCAGCCCGCGCAACTGGAATGCGTCATTGACCACCAGCACCTTCTCGATCCGGTGCTTGTGCAGCAGCAGCAGCACGTCGTCCTGGCTGGCGCCCTCGCTGACGGTGATCAGCTTGTCCTGCCGGGTCATGATGTTGCGCACCGGGTCGTCGTGCTTGCGCTCGAAGCGCATGTCGCGGCTGGTGACGATGCCGACCAGCTTGTTCGCCATCGACCACCGGCACGCCGGAGATGTTGTGCGCATGGGTCAGCCGCAGCACTTCGCGGATCGAAGTGTCCGGGCTCACGGTGATCGGGCTGCGGATCACGCCGGCCTCGAACTTCTTGACCAGCCGCACTTCGGCTGCCTGCTGCTCGGCCGTCATGTTCTTGTGGATGATGCCGATGCCGCCGTTCTGCGCCATGGTGATGGCGAGGCGGGCCTCGGTCACGGTGTCCATCGCGGCGGACACGATCGGGATGTTCAGGCGCAGGCTAGCGGGTGAACCGCGTTGACGTGTTCACGTCGCGCGGCAGCACGATGGAATGGCCCGGAACAAGGAAGACGTCGTCGTAGGTCAGTGCCTCGGCGAGGATGCGCATGCGAAAAGTCCCGCTGCAAAGAGGGAATTATACGCGGCGCGGGCGCGATGCTCGCCAGCCATGCGGCTGAATAGCGCAGCAATCGGAACGCGTCAGGCACCCTTGTGCAGCGTTTCGTGCGCTTCGGCCGCCTCCAGCGTGTTCTCCATCAGCGTGGCCACCGTCATCGGGCCGACGCCGCCGGGAACCGGCGTGATCCAGCTGGCGCGCTCGGCCGCCGGAGCGAATTCCACGTCGCCGACCAGACGGCCGTCGTCGAGCCGGTTGATGCCGACGTCGATCACCACCGCGCCGGGCTTGATCCATTCGCCCTTGACCAGCCCGGCCTTGCCCACCGCGACGATGACGATGTCGGCCTGGCGCACGAAGCCTTCCAGATCGCGAGTGAAACGGTGGCAGACTGGTGGTGGTGCAGCCGGCGATCATCAGCTCCAGCACCAGCGGCCGCCCCACGTGGTTGGACACGCCAATCACCACCGCGTGCTGGCCGCGCACCGGTCGATCGGTGTGGCCGAGCAGGGTCATCACGCCCTTGGGCGTGCACGGGCGCAGGCCGAAGCGGCGCAGTGCAAGGCGTCCGACGTTGATCGCCTGGAAGCCGTCCACGTCCTTGTCCGGATCGATGCGGTCGACCAACGCATCCTCGTCGATATGTTCCGGCAGCGGCGACTGCACCAGGATGCCGTGCACCTCCGGGTCGGCATTGAGCCGGTCGATCAGGGCGAACAGTTCTTCCTGGGTAGTCGCCGACGGCAGGTCATGGTCGAACGAGCGGAAGCCCACCTGGTGGCAAGCCTTGCGCTTGTTGCGCACGTATACCGACGAAGCCGCGTCGCTGCCGACCAGCACCACCGCCAGTCCCGGTGCCGGCAGCCCCTGCGCCACCCGCTCGGCGACGCGCAGGCCGATCAGCTCCAGCAGTTCCTGTGCAATGCGTTTGCCGTCGAGGATGCGTGCGCTCATGGTGATGCCTGCGTATAAAGTTCCTCATTATCGGGGCTCCACCCGACGCATACAAACAATACGTATGAACACGTACGGCCGATTGCCGACCATGCTGGAACTGACCGATGGCAGAGTGTGCCTGCGCCCGTGGCAGGAACGACGACGCCAGCGCCCTGGTCGAGGCCGTACGCGAATCGGCGGACAGGTTGGTCGCTGGCTGCCCTGGTGCCACGCGGATTACGGCATGGACGACGCCGTCGCATGGATCGCGCATTGCCGGACCGGTTGGCGCTCCGGCGAGCATTCATGCATTCGCGATAGTCGAAGCAGCGTCGGGACAGCTGCTGGGCGGTGTCGGCCTCAGCCAACACAACCTGCTCCACCGCAGCGCCAACCTTGGCTACTGGGTGCGCCAGTCGCGCCAGGGGCAAGGCGATGGGCCGGCGCCGCCGCGAGCCTGCTGGCGCGATTCGGTTTCGAACAACTGGGTCTGATCCGGATCGAGATCGTCACGTTGCCCGGCAACCATGCAAGCCAGCGCACCGCCGAACAAGTCGGCGCACACTTCGAGGCGCTCGCACGTCAGCGGTTATGGGTGGACGGGCAAGCCTGGGATGCACGCGGTTTACGGTCTGATTCCGACCGACCTGCCCTGACTGGCGACGCCATCGAGCCGAACCGGCAACCAATGGTTCAGCGGGTGCGCTTGATCAGGTCGCTGACGCGGCGGCGGGCCTTGTGCTGCTGTTCCTTGGTCAGCACCTTCTTGCGCCCGGCGTACGGGTTCTCGCCTTCGCGGAACACGATGCGAACCGGCGTGCCTTCCAGCTTGTAGCGCTTGCGGAAGAAGTTCTCCAGATAGCGCTGGTAGGCCGGCGCAATATGCTTGGTGCGGGTGCCGTGGATCACGATCGTCGGCGGGTTGGTGCCGCCGGGATGGGCGAAGCGCAGTTTCGGCGCAGTGGCCGTTCACCAGCGGCGGCTGGTAGCTTTCGTAGGCTTTTTCCAGCGTCTTGGTGAGGTCCGAGGACACCAGCACCTTGGTCGCCGCGGCATGCGCACGCACCACCGCCGTCATCAATTCGCGCAGGCCGGAACCGTGCAACGCGGAGATCTGCACCTGCTTGGCCCAGTCGACGAACACCAGACGGCGATCCAGCGCACGACGGCATTCGTCGCGCTGGTACTGAATCCAGGTCGTCCCATTTGTTGATCGCGATGACCAGCGCCCTGCCTTCGTCCATCGCATAACCGATCAGGGTGAGATCCTGGTCGGCCAGGTTCTCGCGTGCGTCGATCATCACCACCACCACCTGGGCCGCGGCGATCGACTGCAGCGTCTTGATCACGCTGAACTTCTCCACCGCCTCCTCGACCCGCGCCTTGCGCCGGATACCAGCGGTATCGATCAGCGTGTAGCGCTTGCCGTCACGTTCCAGCGGCACCCGGATCGGGTCGCGGGTGGTACCGGCGACATCGGAGACGATCAGTCGCTCCTCGCCCAGCAGGCGGTTGATCAGGGTCGACTTGCCGGCGTTCGGTCGGCCGACGATGGCGACGCGGATGCTGCCGTCCTCACCGGCTACCTCGCTGCTACCTTCCTCGTCGGCAGGCAGCAGCGGCAACACGGTCCGGATCAGCTCGTCCGTGCCGCGATTGTGTGCAGCCGACAACGGCAGGGTGGCGCCGACGCCGAAAGCAGAGAACTCGGCCAGCACGCCCTGCTCGTCGAGGCCGTCGGTCTTGTTGACCGCCGCGATGATCGGCTTGCCGCTGCGACGCAGCTCGCCCAGGATCACGTAGTCCTGTGGCAGCAGGCCGTCGCGGGCGTCGACCACGAACACCAGTACGTTCGCTTCCTCGATGGCCAGGCGCACCTGCTTCGCGGTCAGCACGTCCATGGCCTCTTCGACGCCGGACAGGCCACCGGTATCGACCACCACGAACGGCCGATCGCCACTGCGGCAGACGCCGTAATGGCGATCGCGGGTGACGCCCGGCATGTCGGCCACCAGCGCGTCGCGGCTGCGCGTCAGCACATTGAAAAGGGTCGATTTACCGACGTTCGGACGACCAACCAGTGCGACGACGGGCAACATAGATGTGTACTTCGTTACGGCAATCAGGGTGAGGACAGACGGTAGGCGCCGATGCGGCCCTCGACGTCCTCGACGTACACGATATCACCCACCACCAGCGGCTGGGCCCGAATCGCTTTCTTCGACAGCCGCTCGCGTGCGGCCAGCGCGCCGTCACCAGTCTGCAGCCAGTGCACGTAGCCTTCCATGTCGCCGACCACGACGTAATTGCCCTGCACGGCCGGGCCGGTGACCCAGCGGTATTTCAGCGAGTCGTTCTTCCACATGTCGGCGCCGCCGTTCCTGTCGAACGCCCACACCTGGGATTCGTCATTGACGCCGAAAACCGCGTTGGCGCTGATCGCCAGCGAGCCGAAGCTGGAGAATGGACGCGTCCACAGCGGGCGGCCGCTGGGGCCGTCGACGGCCAGCAGGTTGCCGTGATAGGCGGCGGCATAGAGCGTGCTGCCATCCAGCAGGATCGCGCCATCGGCGTCGTTCAGCCGATCGATTTCGGTACGGCCTTCGCCGCTGGCGAGTTTCTGTTCCCACAGCTTGGCGCCGTTGTCCAGGCGCAGCGCGACCAGCTTGCCGTCGTCGCTGCCGAAAAACAGCACGCCGTTGGCCGCCAGCATCGAGCCATTGCCGCGCAGACTGAGCAGCGGCACGCTGCCCTGGTCGTAAACCCAGCGGCGTTCGCCGCTGGCGGCATCCAGCGCGTAGATGCGACCGTCGCCGGTACGCACCATCACCAGATCGCCCACGATCACCGGCGACGCCAGCACTTCGGAGCTCACTTCGGCTTCCCAGCGCGGGCTGCCGTCTTTTGCGCTCATCGCATAGACGTGGCCATCCAGCGTGCCGACGGCGAGCAGTTCGCCGTTGACCGCGGGGCCGCCGGCGTACTGGGCGTCCTTGCGTTTCTTGTCGCCCCAGCCGAACCAGCCATGCGTGCTGGAGCTTTT
The DNA here is from genome assembly GCA_963739815.1 of uncultured Gammaproteobacteria bacterium. Lineage (GTDB taxonomy): Bacteria > Pseudomonadota > Gammaproteobacteria > Xanthomonadales > Rhodanobacteraceae > Rhodanobacter. Next base: position 869,645 of record CAVUBI010000001.1, on the reverse strand, counting down.
CGACCACAGGGTCTTGCCGCTGGTGGCATCAATTGCGGCCAGCTTGCCGTCGGTGCTGTCGGCATAGAGCACGCCGTCGACCACCGTCGGCCGCAGGCGCACGCCACTGACCCTGGCGCCGTCGCCCACGCTGGTGCGCCACAGGCGGGTGACCTGCACCGTGGATTTGAAATCCTTGGCCAGCGGCGTCGGCGGCTGGACGTTTTCCTTTTTGAACGAATGGCAGCCGGCAAGGGTCACCAATGAAGCAAGCGTGATCAGCAAAAATCTTTTCATGCACCCTGCTTCCCGGCCACGGCCAAATCATCGAGTTTCATCTGCAAGGCTCCGCGTTGCGGCGCGTCCTGCGCCCAACGCCGTCAAGGCCGCCTGATAGGCCTTGCGCGCTTCGTCGGAGCGTCCAAGCTTGACCAGCACATCGCCGCGGAGTTCCTGCGCCAGCCCCTGATAGCTGCCGGCAGGAATGCGATCCAGCGTGGCCAGGGCCTCTTTGCCGTTGTCGCGGGCCAGCTCCACTTGCGCGATGCGCAGCAGGGTCAACGACTTCAGCGCCGGAGCCTTGGCGTGGCTTTCGGCCCATTCGAGGGAAATTTCGGCCTTGTCCAGTTGCTTGTCCTGCACCTGCTGCCTGGCGCGATCGCTGACCGCAAACACCGCAAACGGCGACTTGGCGTAATCCTTCATCAACTGATCGGTCAGCTGCGCAGCGGTATCGGGCTTGTTCGAAGCCTGCGCGATCTGCACCTGCTGATAGAGCTGGGCGGCTTCGCTCTCGTTCTGGGCCTGGTGGCTGCGCCACTGCTGCCAGCCGAAGATGCCAACCAGTCCGATGACGATACCGGCAATGATCGACACGCCGTTGTCGCGCAGCCACTTCTGGACGAGCTCGCTCTGCTCGTACTTGTCGTATTCTTCAAATGCCATGCAGTCACCATTCAAAAGGCTGCGCACTCCGCGGATGCGTGCACAGGCCGGCGCGGTAAATAGATAGGGAAAAGCCAACCACGTCCGCTCGTTTCCGGGCGAACCAAGTGCGCAAGCATAACCGAAATAGGCCGTCAGCAGAGGCCCACGGCGACGATCAGAGGCTGGTCGCGGAGGCCTTGCCGTCCTGCATCTGCATGCGGAAATGAGCCACGTTGGCGCGACGGAAATCATCCAGGCCGACCGACTCGCCGTCGATGCTGATCTGCGCGCCGCTGGCGTTGCCGATACGCACATCCAGCGGCTGATCGCTGCGGTAGGTCTTGCTGCTGCCGGCCGGCAGCAGACCGTATTCCAGACGCGTGCCGTCAGCCCGGGTCACTTCCACCCAACTGGCCGCCGAAAGGCTCAGGTTGAGACTGTGCGCGCCGCTACCGGCATTGACGGCGGATGCGACCGGCTGCGCCGGTGACAGGCTGGAATTCTCGAGGCTCGGAAACGGCGCCATCGAGGCAAGCAACGGCTGATTCTGCTCTTGCGGGAACACCACCTTGGGCGGTGACAGCGGGATCAGCTGGGGTGCGCGATCGTCGGCAGGGGTGTTGGCTGTCGCCGTCTCGATCTGTGCGACCGGGGCGGCGTCCAGTGGCGCCAGGTGGCTGAGGTCACGGTCCAGCGTGCCACGCACGCCAAGCCAGATCATCGGCACCACGATCACCGCAGTCAGCACGACATACGTCGCCGCGGTGGCGTAGCGGTCCAGCAGAAAGCGCGAGTGTGAGATACCGCCCGTGGCCACCAGCGGCAGTTCGACCTGCTTGATGCGATCAAGCTCGACCTGGATCGATGCCTCGTTGACACCCAGATGGCGGGCGTAGGTTTTGAGGTAACTGCCCAGGTAGACCTTGGAGTCGATACCGTCGTACTGGTCGCGTTCCAGTTGACGCAGCACCCGGGCCGGCAGTTTCAGCGCATGGCCACAGCTTTCCAGGTCCAGCCCGCGGGCTTCACGCGCAGCTCGCAATCGATTGCCGAAACTGGCCGCGTGAGAGTCTGCCGGGGGTACATCCATTTTGGGCAAACTTGCGCCGCCCAAGTCGAGCCTGGCCGAGTCCTGGTCGATCGGATGAAGCTGCATGGATGTCATTGGCTGGCAGAGCTGTCAAGGGCGTGCGCCTGCTCCGAGTCCGGGAACTGGCTAAGCAATCGCTTGCGGTAAGTAAGGGCACCTTCCGAGTTGCCCAGACGGGATTCGATGTCGTGACCGAGCTTGAGTGCCACGGCGGTCGGTTTGCCCAGCGCGTCGAATCGCTGGATGAACGCCCTGGCCCGAAATGCATCTTTATTCAGATAAAGCGTGTTGGCAAGTTGGAAGAGTGCCTCCGCGTTACCCGGATTTCTTGCGATGGCGTCACGAAAACTCGCTTCGGCTCCCGTTACGTCGTTCGCCCGCAACTGGCAGACACCGGCATTGGTCAGTGCCACGTCGGGGGTCTGGTAGAACGGATCGGCGACGGCTTTGCGGAAATAGGTATTGGCCTCGGCGATCTTGCCGGTATGGCACAGGAACACGCCAAGGTTGTTGTTCGGCGCGCCTTTGGCTGGCTCAAGCGCCACCGCCTTGCGATAGTGCTGCTCGGCTTCGGGCAGCTTGTTGATGCGCTCGTACAGTACGGCGATCACGGTATGGGCGGGTGCGTAGCCGGGGTCGAACTGCAGCGCCTTGGTCAGTTTTGCCAGTGCGGTCTGCAGATCGCCGGCGGCCATGTAACGCTGGCCCAGCTCGGTATGGATCCTGGCGGCGTCTTCGGCCTGCGCGGCCTTGGTAGCCTGTGGCATGTTCTTGCCGAGAGTGTTGCTGTCGGTCTGCGTGGTGACGCAGCCGGCCAGCAACAGCAGGCTCAGGATCAGTACCCGGTCAAATCGCATGCGTTGCCCCCTCGTCCTGCCGTTTGCGGATATCGGCGCTGCGCCGGGTGCGATCGGTGACCTGCCCGGCCAGTTGACCGCAGGCGGCATCGATGTCGTCGCCACGGGTGCGGCGAAGCATGGTCAGCACGCCGGCATTCAGCAGCTGTGTCTGGAACTGATGGATGTCGTCCGGATTCGAGCGCTTGAACTGGGTGCCCGGGAAAGGGTTGAACGGAATCAGGTTGACCTTGCAGGTCGGCAGCTTGCGCATCAGCTTGATCAGCTGGCGGGCGTGCTCGGGCTGGTCGTTGACGCCCTTCATCAAGGTGTACTCGAAGGTGATCGAGGTGCGCGGCTTGCGCGCGACCCAGCGCTGGCAGGCGGCCAGCAACTCGGCGATCGGATAGCGCTTGTTGATCGGCATCAGCTCGGTGCGCAGCTCGTCGTTGGCCGCGTGCAGCGACACCGCCAGCGACACGTCGATCGCGTCCGACAACTGGTCGATCAGCGGCACCAGGCCGGCGGTGGACAGCGTGACGCGCTTTGCCGCCAGGCCGAAACCCAGGTCGTCGCGCATCAGCTTCATCGCGTTCAGCACGTTGTCGAAATTCGCCAACGGCTCGCCCATGCCCATCATCACCACGTTGGTGATGCGACGGTTCTGATGGGTGACGTTGCCCAGGTACTTCGCCGCCACCCAGACCTGGCCGATGATCTCGGCGGTGGAGAGGTTGCGGTTGAAACCCTGCGCACCGGTCGAGCAGAAGCTGCAGTTCAGCGCGCAGCCGATCTGCGAGGACACGCACAGGGTGCCGCGGGTCGGCTCGGGGATGTACACCGTCTCGATCGCGTTGCCGCTGTCCATGCCGAGCAGCCACTTGTGCGTGCCGTCGGTGGCCACCTTGTCCAGCAACGTCTTCGGCGCGCCGATATAACAGGCCTCGGTGAGCTTGGCGCGCAACGCCTTGCCCACGTCGGTCATGTTCTCGAAGTCGTCTTCCAGGTCATGGTAGATCCACTTCATCACCTGCTCGGCGCGATACGGCTTCTCGCCGATCTGCGTGAAAAAATCACGCAGGCCCTGGCGATCGAAATCGAGCAGATTGACCTTGGCGGTCGCGGGATCAGATGGAGTGATAGCTACCTGGTTCATGGTTTTTTGAAGAGCGCGGCCACGAATGGCCGCTTTTTGATTTCGCGCTCGAGATGAGCGCACAAGTTACCTGGACAGCACGTCCGTCGCGGCGAAAAAATACGCAATCTCCACCTTGGCGGTTTCGACCGCATCGGAGCCATGCACGGCATTGGCGTCGATCGAATCGGCGAAGTCGGCGCGGATCGTGCCCGGCGCGGCTTCCTTCGGGTTGGTGGCACCCATCAGGTCGCGATGGGCCAGCACGGCGTTCTCGCCTTCCAGCGCGGAGATCATCACCGGACCGGAAATCATGAACTCGACCAGCGCCTTGAAGAACGGACGCTCGCGATGCACGGCGTAGAAGCCTTCGGCTTCCTGGCGCGACAGCTGCTTCATTTTCGCCGCAACGATCTTGAGGCCGGCCTTCTCGAAACGGGCATAGATTTCACCGATGACGTTCTTGGCGACGGCGTCGGGCTTGATGATGGAAAGGGTGCGCTCCAGCGCCATACGGGTCTGCTCCGGAAAAACGGATGGATGGGAAGAGGATCGTGGCCGGCCGGAAGCCGGCGAATTGACTAAATCCGACAAGGATTGGGGATTTAGCTCACGAAAGTTTGACAGATTCTAACTCATACGCAAGCAACCCGGACGTTTGCAACAAACGGTTGTTTGACGGTCGCGAAGCTGTCCGCGTATGCTCAAACGATCGTTTGAACCGGCCTTCGCCGGCCGACAGGTGACAAACATCGTGAACAGCTCCGGCTCAACCAAGGAACGGATCCTCGGCGCCGCCGAGCTCCTGTTTGCCCAGCACGGCTTCGCCGGCGCTTCGCTGCGCCAGTTGACGGCCGCCGCCAAGGTCAATCTGGCGGCGGTCAACTACCACTTCGGCTCCAAGGACAACCTGGTCGAGGAAGTGTTCCGGCGCCGGCTGGATGCGCTGAACGCAACGCCGACTGACCGCCCTGGCCAAAATCGCCGGCGCCGAGGAAACCACCCTCGAGGACGTGCTGGACGCCTTCATCCGCCCGGCGCTCGACCTCTCCCACGACGACAGCGGCGCCCTGTTCATGCGCGTGCTGGCGCGCGCCTTTGCCGAGCACGACGACACGCCTGCGCCAGTTCCTGTCCGCCAACTACGGCCATGTCATGCGCCAGTTCACCGCCGAATTCGCGCGCCTGCTGCCGCAACTGGGCAAGGCAGAGCTGTACTGGCGCATCGATCTGGTCACCGGCGCGCTGACCCATGCGATGTCCGGCTTCGGCATGATCCAGCGCAAGAGCGATGTCAGCGAACAGGCCCATCGCGAGCAGACCGCGCAGCACCTGATCCGCTTCGCCGTCGCCGGGCTCAGCCATCCGTAAAACTTCCAGTCACCCGTTTCACTTTCGTCTTGCACCCTCGGAGAAGCCAATGACCGCTGCATCCTCCCCCACCTCCGGCCTGCGCATCCGCAAGGCCGCCGTGCTGGGCGCCGGCGTCATGGGCGCGCAGATCGCCGCGCACCTCACCAACGCCGGCGTCGAAACCGTGCTGTTCGACCTGCCGGCGAAGGAAGGCCCCAAGAGCGGCATCGCGCTGAAGGCCATCGCCAACCTGGCCAAGCTGTCGCCGGCCCCGCTGGCCGACAAGGCGCTCGCCGCCGCGATCATCCCGGCCAACTACGACGAGGACCTCGACCATCTGAAGGATGTCGACCTCGTCATCGAGGCGATCGCCGAGCGGATGGACTGGAAGCTCGACCTCTACAAGAAGATCGCCCCGCACCTGTCGGCGACCGCGATCCTCGCCTCCAACACCTCCGGCCTGTCGATCAACGGCCTCGCCGAGGCGCTGCCGGAAGAGATGCGCCACCGCTTCAGCGGCGTGCACTTCTTCAACCCGCCGCGCTACATGCATCTGGTCGAGCTGATCCCGACCAGACTCACCGACCCGGCCGTGCTCGACGGCCTCGAAGCCTTCCTCGTCACCACGCTCGGCAAGGGCGTGGTGATCGCCAAGGACACGCCGAACTTCATCGGCAACCGCATCGGCGTGTTCTCGATGCTGGCCACGATGCATCACACCGAGCAGTTCAAGCTCGGCTTCGACACCGTCGATGCGCTGACCGGTCCGGCGATCGGCCGCCCGAAGAGCGCCACCTACCGCACCGCCGACGTGGTCGGCCTCGACACCATGGCGCACGTCATCAAGACCATGGCCGACACGCTGCCCGACGATCCGTGGCACCACTACTTCAAGGCGCCCGTGTGGCTGGCCGGCGCTGATCGAAAAGGGCGCGCTGGGCCAGAAGACCGGCGCCGGCTTCTACACGCAAGGTCGGCAAGGACATCCTGGTGCTGGATGCGGCCAAGCGGCGACTACCGCGCGTCCGAGCAGAAGCCGTCCGACGAAGTCGCCGCGATCCTCGCGATCAAGGACCCGGCCGAGAAGTTCGCGCAAGCTGCGCGCGTCGGCCGACCCGCAGGCGCAGTTCCTGTGGGCGATGCTTCCGCGACCTGTTCCACTACACCGCCTACCACCTGGCCGACATCGCCGACACCGCGCGCGACGTCGACTTCGCGATCCGCTGGGGCTACGGCTGGAAGCTCGGCCCGTTCGAGACCTGGCAGGCCGCCGGCTGGCAGCAGGTCGCCGGCTGGATCGCCGAGGACATCGCCGCCGGCAAGGCGATGAGCAAGGCGCCGCTGCCGGCGTGGGTCACCGACGGCCGCACCGGCGTGCACGGCAAGGCCGGCTCGTACTCGGCCAGCGCCAACGCCGACAAGCCGCGCTCGCAGCATCCGGTGTACCAGCGCCAGCTGTTCCCCGATCCGCTGCTCGGCGAGAAGTTCGACCAGGGCAGCACGGTGTGGGAAAACGACGGCGTGCGCCTGTGGACGCTGGGCGACGACGGCATCGGCATCCTCTCGTTCAAGACCAAGATGAACACGGTCAACGACTGCGTGCTCGACGGCGTCCAGCACGCCATCGAGCGAGGCCGAGGAGAAGCTCAAGGCGCTGGTGATCTGGCAGACCGGCGAGCCGTTCTCCGCCGGCGCGGATCTCAAGGGCGCGCTCGGCCTGCTGAAGGCCGGCAAGTTCGACGACTTCGAGAAGATGGTCGCGAACTTCCAGCGCACCAGCATGCGCATCAAGTATTCGCTGGTGCCGGTGGTCGCCGCCGTGCGCGGCATGGCGTTCGGCGGCGGCTGCGAATTCCAGATGCATTCGGCGCGCACCGTCGCGGCGCTGGAAAGCTACATCGGCCTGGTCGAGGCCGGCGTCGGCCTGCTGCCGGCCGGCGGCGGCCTGAAGGAGCTCGCCGTGCGCGCCGCGCAAGGCCAACCCGGCCGATCCGTTCGAGGAACTGAAGAAGGTGTTCGAGACCGTGGCGATGGCCAAGGTGTCCGCCAGCGCGCTCGAGGCGAAGAACCTGGGCCTGCTGCGCGACAGCGACGTCGTCGTGTTCAACGCCTACGAACTGCTCTACGTCGCCAAGCAGGTGGCGAACGCGCTGGCCGAAAGCGGCTACCGCCCGCCGCTGCCCGCCAACGCGATCCCGGTCGCCGGCGATGTCGGCACCGCCACCTTCAAGGCCTCGCTGGCCAACATGCAGGCCGGCTACTTCGTCTCGCCGCACGACTTCGACATCGCCATCGCGCATCGCCGACACGCTGTGCGGCGGCGTGATCGAGCGCGGCTCGACCGTCGACGAGGAGTGGCTGCTGGAGCTGGAGCGCAAGCACTTCGTGGAGCTGGCGAAGACGCGAGAAAACCCAGGCCCGCATCGCGCACACCATGACGACCGGCAAGCCGCTGCGGAACTGAAGACTCGTCGTCCAGGCGAAGACCAGACGCTCGTCATTCCGGCGAAGGCCAGCATCCAACTCCACCCTCACCATGGATCCCGGCTCTCGCCGGGATGACGATCAAAAAATCAAAAGCGCGTCGCCGCGAATCGCGCGACGCAACGGAGCAAACATCATGACCAAGCAAATGCAAGACGCCTACATCGTCGCCGCCACCCGCACGCCGGTCGGCAAGGCGCCGCGCGGCGTGTTCCGCAACACCCGCCCCGACGACATGCTCGCCCACGTGATCCGCAGCGTGATGTCGCAAGTATCCGGGCATCGACCCGCACCAGATCGGCGACGTCATCATCGGCTGCGCCATGCCCGAGGCCGAGCAAGGCATGAACGTCGCGCGCATCGGCGTGCTGCTGGCCGGCCTGCCCGACACCGTGCCCGGCGTGACCATCAACCGCTTCTGCTCGTCCGGCCTGCAGGCGGTGGCGATGGCGGCCGACCGCATCCGCCTCGGCGAGGCCGACCTGATGCTCGCCGGCGGCACCGAGAGCATGAGCATGGTGCCGATGATGGGCCACAAGATCGCCATGAACCCGGCCATCTTCCAGGACGAGAACATCGGCATCGCCTACGGCATGGGCATCACCGCCGAGAAAGTCGCCAAGCAGTGGAAGGTCAGCCGCGAGCAGCAGGACGCGTTCGCCGTGGAAAGCCACCGCCGCGCGCTGGCCGCCCAGGCCGCCGGCGAGTTCAACGACGAGATCAGCCCGTTCGCACTCGACGACCACTATCCGGACCTCGCCACCCGCCAGATCGTCACTGACAGCCGCAGCATCAGCGCCGACGAAGGCCCGCGCGCCGGCACCACGCTGGAAGTGCTGGGCAAGCTGAAGACCGTGTTCCGCAACGGCCAGTTCGGCGGCACCGTCACCGCCGGCAACTCCAGCGCAGATGTCCGACGGCGCCGGCGCGGTGCTGCTGGCCAGCGAAAAGGCGATCAAGGAATACGACCTGCACGCCGCTCGCCCGCTTCGTCGGCTTCTCCGTCGCCGGCGTGCCGCCCGAAGTCATGGGCATCGGCCCGAAGGAAGCGATCCCGAAGGCGCTCAAGCAGACCGGCATCACGCCAGGACCAGCTCGACTGGATCGAGCTCAACGAAGCGTTCGCCGCCCAGGCGCTCGCCGTGATGGGCGACCTCGGGCTCGACCCGGCCAAGGTCAACCCGCTCGGCGGCGCGATCGCGCTCGGCCATCCGCTCGGCGCCACCGGCGCGGTGCGCATCGCCACGCTGGTGCACGGCATGCGCCGGCGCAAGCAGAAGTACGGCATGGTGACGATGTGCATCGGCACCGGCATGGGCGCGGCGGGGATTTTCGAAGCGCTCTGAAGCCCGTCAGTCCTGAAGGCTGGAGTCGCTTTTGACAACGAGGCTGGTCACGCCGGCCTCCGGCGACTTCGCTGGAACAGACAACGGCGCCGTAGCGATACGGCGCCGTTTCCATTTGCATCAAGGCAAGGGCACACGGGCTTGGCGTGCGCAGGATACGCACCGGCTGCAGTGCTCAGCCCTGCTTTCCCGGCGACGCTTTGACCGGCCACGGCGCGGCGCGCCAGCAGGCGTTGTAGAAATCCTTGATGGCGTGCCGGGCGGGATAGAGCATGAAGGTGGCGCCGTAGCGGAAGGCGCTGCGCCGGCCACCGACCCAGGCGCCGATGGAGGTCGACGAAAGCAGCCGACCCAGCTCGGCGGGCGGATAGGGCCGGGTTATCACGACCGCCCCATCGACGACGCGGGCCGCACCGCGCGGCTCGACCAGCACTTCCTGGCGGTTGATCTCGAAATACGATCGCGTTTCGTGCGCCACGATCTGCCGGGCACGGGTGGCGCCCACCAGATCGTGCGCGGTGAGCGTCAGGCTGCCCGGCTTGCATTGCAGGACGAGCCGATGGCTGCCGTCGCGATCATCCTGCTGCAGTTCCAGGAAAGGCGCCGGTGGCAGCAGCCAGCTTTTCGTCTTGAGGGGGAGTCGGCCGTTGTTGGCCAGGCCGGCGACGGTCATCTGATCCGCGGTCAGCCAGGTCGGCGTCTCGGTCGATGACGCCTGCGTCGGTGGGAGCGCGCCCAGATTGATGCCCATGCTCTCCAGGTACGCATCCGCCTCGTCGCTCGCCGCCGGGTGGCGTATCAGGCCGATGCGGTCGCTGCCCGTGGGAGCCCACCGGTACAGGCCGCCGAAGTAGGCGTAGACACAGGCTCCGCTGCAGACGGCCGCCTTGATGCCCCGATACCCGCCACGGCCTTTGCGCCGCGGCGTTCCCAGATGCGTCGTCATCGCGCCGGCGCGGAACAACCGCCCCAGCGCCATGCCGGCAGCCAGCTCGCCCTGCGAGGAATTCAGATAGACATCGGACCCCGGCGGAATCTTCCCCGACTTCACCAACGCCTCGAACCGCTGCGGCGCATCGGCGTCGATCACGCCATACAGATAGATCTGCGGCGCCCCGGCCATCGTCACCGTCATGCGGTCGTCGTTGACCTGGATAGCCATCTGCTGCGGGATGGCGCTCGCGCTGCCACGCACCGTGGTGCCGTGGGCGCGCGCCGTGCCCGCCAGAGCAGTGCAGATGAGCAGCAACAAACCGCAACATGCGGCGTGAGGTACGCGATCTGCTCCACGCAGGGAGTGTTTTCGGATTTGCCGTGTCGCACTGCTGCTCCCGCAGTTAAAAGGATGAAGTCTTATGGCCTCAAGATGTCTTGCAGGTGAACACGAGGTCGTGGCTTCCGTCATTCCCGCGAGTCGCGGAGGCAAACGCCAGGTTCATGGGTTCGCGCCGGTCGCCCCTGCTGCCGCAGCATCGACCTCCCCCAGCAACCTGCCCAGCGCCACGCCCAGCGCAAGATCATCCAGCACCCCGAAATGCTGCTCGCGCAGGCGCCCCTGCGCATCGATAAGCATGAGCGTGGGCGTGCCTTGCATGGCGTAGGCGCGCATCGTCAGCGGCAACGGATCGCCCTCGGCGTACGCATCCACGCCGACGGGAAACGCATAGCGGTATTCGTACAGAAACGCTTCCAGCGCCGCCGGCCCCTGCGCCTCGTGATGCTCGAACACCGTATGCAGCCCGATCACCGCCACACGGTCGGCAGGAAAGGTCTGCCGCACGCGCTGCATCTGCGGCAGCGCGTGCACGGCGCAACCCGGGCACAGCATCTGAAAAGCGTGCGCGACGACCACGCGGCCACGCAAATCGGCCAGGGTCAGCGGCGCACTGTTGAACCAGCGCGACACCCGCCACGGTGGCGCAAGCTGCCCTGTCGTCATGGTTCTTCTCCCGAAATCGAATGGTTCGAGTTTGTGCGTTCTGCGGGTGGTTCACAAACGCAGGCGTCATGCATGCCATAAAACGCGATCGGAACTTCCCTCGTCGATCAGATGCCCCTGACCCGCAACGCCACCCGGCATGAATTGGGCGTACCCTGCCCCTTCGTGGCCGCGCTTCAGGGGCGCACTCGACGACTTCTGCACCGCAACCGCCAAGGCGGCCACGGGCACGGCGCGAGGGCGGGATCTGCCACCGGAATACGCTCCGGAAAGATGCATCCCGTCAACCTGACGCAGTCGAACCCCGGAGGCCTCTGCGCCACCCAGTGGGAGACACCATGAAAAAGTCCTCTTTAGCTTTGGTTCTGGCCGTGGTTGCGCTGGCCATGCCCAGCGCGTATGCCGCCGACGATCTTTGTGCCGTCGGGCCCACGCATTGCAAGATCCTGAAGGAAGACGCCAAGGTGCGCGTCATCGACTACACCGCAAAGGCAGGCGACAAGGTCGGGATGCATACGCACCCTGCCCATGTCATCTATGTGCTCGAGGGAGGACGGACGAAGTTCACCCTGCCGGACGGGAGCACGACGGAACGCGATCTGAAACCCGGCGATGCGGTGATCAATCCGGCCGTCACGCACGCCACGGAAAACCTGTCGGATCTCCACGTGATCATTGTGGAGATGAAGCAATAGCAGTGTGGTGGCCGATGGCGCACAGGGGCTTCGAAGCGCGCCTGTCGGTTTCCTCAAGGCTGGAAACAGAACGGCGCCGTAGCGATACGGCGCCGATCTTCACTGGGTCGGGCGAAATCGCGGACGAGCTAGGTGCCATCCGCGGCCGGTAGCGCCAACTCTGTCCGTTGCTGCCAGGCGGGCTTTCCTTCGCATATATGGCTCTGGTGACCCTGTTACGCTCGCCACTCAGATTGGGGGAGACGTCGTGTTCAACTTACTTCCTGAGGAGTTCGACTTAATCCCAAGCTTCATTACGGAACTTTGAGAAGGTGCGTACGGTTTGATCCTCATGTGCTGCCACAACTCTCATCTCATCATTTCTTAATCGCTCGAATGGGATGGCAACTGTCACCGTTGCAATCGATGATGACGGTAAACGTTGAACACTGAGCTTCAAATGTGGAGCCACCTGCCGAATGCACATCACCGCAACCCTGTTGCGCGGATGCGCGTTGGGCGGCGAGCACCATGCTAGCAACGTCTGACGTTGGTGGAGACGGGGCAATCGACGAGTCCGACTCCATATTCGGTTGCGCCGCAGGGGTAGCTACTGGTATCTCAAGCGTCCCACGTTGTGCCGGAGCCGCAGTAGCCGTTGGTGCAACCAAAGAGGCGGATTTTATGCCGTATTTGGTGCGAATGGACTGAGTGATGAAGTTCGCATCGAACGTATTTCCGCCAAGCGGCCGCGTTTTGAAACACTTCACCAACAGCGTGCTGTTAGGTTTCACCACCGGCACGGTGCTTGAAAAGCCCCAAGCACCTCCGCGCCCCCACCCCGCCGAACCAACCGTCACTGACCCTACCGAGGCCCCGTCTGCCTCATTCAGAATGCCGAAGTAATTGCATCCCAACTCCAACGACTTGTCTGCCGCACGGAGCATAGCGAAGTCGGACGAACGCTCGGCACTGGTATAACCGTTGCCGGCGAAATTGATCTTGAACGAATCGGGTGACAGCATGGTTTCACTGAATCCACCACTGAATCCCTTGGATTGGTAGGCTGTGGCACAACCCGAAAGCGCAGCAACGATCACTGTGCTCATGACAAATAAGCGCATCGAATTCATCTTCATAACCCCCCTGTTCATTCCAGTTAAGTTCCTCCGCCGCGACGTAACCGATGGTGATAAACGTATTGATCGGTTGGCTGACCTGTCACGGTTGGCCTGTGGCTTGTGTCGCTTTCCCTCCTAATGTGGTTCCGTTACAACTGATGACGACTATGCAGGCAAAATAAAGAGGTCATTTATTCGCGCCCTGCTGCGCCCGAAACACCCGCCTCACCTCCGGCTCCAGCACATCCACCCTGCCGCTTCTGCTGAAACATCGCCCGCTCCCCTGCCCCGAGCTGGCAATTCCGCGACAACGTATCGGCGCCTTCCGACGTCGTCGCCATCACGTCCTGCACGTTGACGACCACGCTCAGCGTGTCGCCCAGCGGTTCCAGGGCGAGGCAGATGTTGTCGATGGTGGTCATGCTGCGGTACTGGCTGCCGCCGACCAGCACCAGCAGGTTGGCGTTGTCGATCCAGACGGCGGACTGCACGCCTTGCAGCGGGCGCACGGCGGCGCGGGCGGCTTCGGGGTCGATGCGGCGGGATGCGTCGGCCAGATGCATGTCGCGCATCAGGTTCTTGTGCATCGCCTCGACGTGCGCCTGCATGGCGCGTTGGTCGCCGCTCAGGCCCGCCACCTCGACGCCGGCGAGATGGCCGGCGGTGGTCAGCGGGTTCGTGCCCTGGCCGGCCTGTTGCGGTCGGCGTGTACTTGGTGTCGCTTCCCTGTCTGCCTTGCTACACCCTGTAGCGGCGACGCAGGTCACGGCGGCGGCGATCAGCCAGCGCTGCATGGTCATCCATTCCCCCCGGAATATCGGCCGAGCATAGCGCAGCGATAACGTGATGGCACTCGCGCCTTGTCGGCTACGCCCGATGCTTTCCGCTGCGCAGTCGTTGCGCGGGACTGCCGCGGCGGCTTCCGTAACCTCGTGCGCGAGACGCGGAATGCCATCGTCGGGTCTTTTTGCCCCGGCGTCGGGGCAAATAACTCCGGCGCTGGAGCTTTTTGCTCCGGCGTTGAGCAAAAAAGCACTCAGCGCTGCAGTTCCGCAGCTCCACCGGTGGACAAAAAAGCCTCACGCGTCGAGTCCAGAGCTGCGGCATCGGAGCAAATAACTCCGACGCCGGAGCTTTTTGCTCCGGCGTTGAGCAAATAAGCCTCAGCGCTGCAGTTCCGCAGCTCCATCGATGGACAAAAAAGGCCCACGCGTCGAGTCCGGAGCTGCGGCATCGGAGCAAATAACCCCGGCGTCGGAGCTTTTTGCTCCGGCATTGGGCAAAAAACCTCACGCTGCAGTCCCGCAACTTCGGCGCCGGCACCGCAGCCCGGGTTTCGACGCTGCTGATGCGCTGCTTCGACGACAACACTCGCGATGCGCGCGCACTGCGCGGCGGCGTTGTGTGTCGAAGACGAACGATGGTGCGAAGTTGCCCGTGCACGCCCGCATCACGCCGTCTCGTGCGTACTGGCCTCTGTTGCACCTACATCCTTCCCCCCATGATCGCGATGGCTTGCACCAGGGCAGACCCTGGCGTTCTTCGCATCATGCCCCGCCCGACGCCAGGCATTCACGCTCGCACGCCACCGAAACACGCGTGCGACCGCATCCGTCGTACATGCCAGGCCCATCCGGTCATGCGGAAAACGATCTGCACGGAAACATCGCCGCTTCGGCGGTGAAAGTTGTCGAGCATCTGATTCCACACGTTTACCTCCGGGGTGATACGCCAAACGGGGACTGACGCAGCGTTACGAGCACCTGCTGACCCAGTGGGCCAGGCACCGCCGCGAGCTTCGTTCATCCACCCTGCAGGACACTCCCCGTGAAAAAAACTCTACTGATTCCCCTCCTCGGCACGACCATGCTGGCCTGGCTGCCGATGACCGTGGCGCGTGAAGTCGTCGTGCTGCCCGGCGTGGTCAGCCCGGTGGGCGTGGCCAGCGGCGTCGATACGCAAGGCCCCGGCCTGCTGACGGTCGGCAACCAGGACATCAACACCGGCAATGACCCCGGTGGCGCGATCACCACCGACGCGGCCAATACGGCGCGCATCCTGTTCACCGGCAGCTCCACGGTAACCGGCTTCGTCGGCGCGACCGGCAACACCTTCCTCGATATTTCCGCCGGCACCAACGCCAACACGGTCAGCTTCAACGGCCCGGTCTACGCGACCACGTTCTCGCTGGCCGGCACCGGCACGGTCAATTTCAACGGCGGCTTCATCAGCAACACTGGCTCGACGATGGATTTTGCCGGCGACGGCTTCATCAATGTCGCCGCGGGCCAGACCGTCAAGGCCGCGATCACCAATACGGCGGGCGCCGGTACCGGCACGCTGACGCTGAATGCCAACAGCATCCTGGATGGCGCCGTGGGCGCCGCCAGCGGGCTCAAGCGATCAACGTGGTCGGCGGCAATGCACTGATCACCGGCCAGGCCAATGCGGCGGCCTACACGTTGAATACGAATACCCTCAACGTGGCCGGTGCGTTCGCGATCCCGGTGGCCGGCACCATCAACACCACGATCTTCAGCCCCACGCTGTACGGCAAGATCGTGCCGGTTGGCGCGGCCACCATCGGCAACGCGCTGCAGGTCAACGTGACCGTCACCGGGCCGATCCCGGTGGGCAGCATTTTCAACATCGTCGATGCCACCAGCGGCACCAGTGGCAGCACCGTGACCGCGACCAGCAACACCACGCGCTACCTGTTCTCGGCGGCGCCGACCACGAACGGCCAGGTGCAGATCATTGCGACGCAGATTCCGTTGGCGGAGGTCGTGGCCCCGGTCACCAATCCCACCGCCCCGGTGATTGCGCCGATCGTCGACGCGCTGCCATTGACGCCGGCCACCCTGCCGTTGCTGACGGCGATCACGCTGCTGCCGGATGCCGCCAGCGTGGCCGACGCGTTGGCGCAGCTCCAGCCAGGTGCCGTCAGCCTGGCCTCGCCGCAGGCGGGCTACCGCGTCACCCAGCAGTTCCAGGGGCTGTGGGCCGAGCATATGGAATCCATCCGGCCGTCGTGCGACCAGCGCGACCCAACCGATGAGCGGAACCGGCCACGCCGGGATGACGCCGCGGCCTGCCAGTCCGACGCGCGGCGTCCACAGGTATGGGGCGCGGCGTTCGGCTATGCAGGCACGCAACGCGGCAGGCAGGGCTACGAGGGCTATACCGACAACAGCCATGGCGCGATGCTCGGCGTGGATTTCCCGCTGAGCCCGGCGACCACGGCCGGCGTCGGCGTCAGGTACGCCCGCTCCTCGCTCGACGGCCTCGACTCGGCCAGCCGCGGCCATATCCGTTCCTACCAGGCCACCGCCTATCTGGGTTATGCGCCGGGACCGTGGTTCGCCCATGCGGCGCTGGTCTATGGACTGGATGACTATTCCAGTGCGCGCCGGGTCGCGTTCCCGGGGATCGACGAGACGGCGCGCGCCGACTACAGCGGTCATCAGTACACCGCGTTCGGCGCCACCGGGTATCACTTCTACGTGGGCGATGGACGCAACGTGATCACGCCGACCGCCACCGTGCAGTACACCCGCATGAAGATGCCCGGCTACCGCGAGTTCGGCGGCAACTCGGTCAATCTGGCGGTCGATGCGCAGACGTACCATTTCCTGCAGTCCGGCCTGGGCGTGAAATTCTCCCGCGACCTGGCCACCTCCGGTGACCTGACCATACGCCCCGAGATGCATGCCAACTGGCTGCATGCGTTCAGCGGCCGCAGCGTGAGCCAGACCGCGCAGTTCGCCAGCGGCGGGCCGTCGTTCACCGCCACCGGGGTCAAGCCGGGCCGCGATCTGGCCGAGCTGGGCGCGGGCCTGCTGATCGCCGGCGGCAACCGCTGGTCGCTGGCCGGCACCTACGACTACCAGTTCAACCGCAGCTACAAGGCAGGCCAGGTGATGGTGAAGTTCGCCGTGGCGCTGTGAGGGCAACGCCTGTCCGGAGTGGCAGGCGCTGATGGGTTGACGCGGCGCACGCAGGGCCGGCTGGAACGGCAAAAAGTGAGGCCCCGCGATGCGGGGCCTCCTGCGTTGCGGCTTCCCTCACAACGCCGACAGGAACGCCACCAGGTCGCTCTTCTGCTGCCCGCTCATGTGCACGTTGAAGCGGGTGTCGTAGAAGTCGAGCACGTCCTCAGGGTCGCCGCGGCGCAGCCCCGTCGCCGCGAGGCTGCCCGGGAAAGTCAGCCGTCTATTCCGCCGGCCACTGCACGTGATCCATCCAGCCGCGTTCCTTCCCGAACACCTGCTCGATCTCCCGTGCGATGCGGTCGCCGATCCGGGTGACCGGCTTTTCGGCGGCGAAGCGGCTGACCTGCGCCACCGATTTGCCCAGCATCTCGGCCAGCATCACCATGCCGCCGGAACGCCGGCCATGGCGCTCGGCCTCCTCGCCGAGTTGCGCCACCAGCAGGCGTACGTTGCGGTGGCGGACCTGCTTGCTGTCCATCTTCTCGATCAGGCACCGCCAGCGCCGCTCGCTTTCCGCCAGCGCGTGTTCGGCGTGCCGGCGTTCGGTCACGTCGGCGGCGATGCCGACGAAGCGCGGCATCGATCCGTCCGAAGTCATCGCCTTGCCGCGCACGGCGATCCAGTGGATCTCGCCGGTACGCGGATCCACTCGCCGGTATTCCCGGTAGACCAGCCGATCGGTGGCTTCCATCTCCCGCGCGATCGAGGTATGCCGGTCGTCCGGATGCACCAGGCTGTTCATCAGCTCGGCCGTGACCGGCACGTCGTCATCCAGCCCCCAGATGCGGCGGAACGCACCGGAAACCTCGAACCGGCCGGACTGCGGATACAGCTCGAAGGCACCGACGCTGCCCGCTTCCTGGGCGATCTGCAGTCGTTGCGCCGCATGCAACTGCTCCGTAGTGTCCTTGACGATCGCCAGCACGCCGACCGGCGTGCCGGCGGCATCGACCACCGGGCTGTAGTCGATATCCACCCAGACATCTTCCGGTGCGCCATGGCGTTCGAGCACGAAATGTTCGTCGCGATAATTGAGCGCATGTCCGTCGAGTACCTGATTCACTACGCGCTGCCTGAAATCCGCGACTTCTACCCAGGTGTTGCCGATGGTCTTGCCCAGCAAACCGGGATGTCGTGCGCCGACGATTTCGCGGTAGGCGTCGTTGTAGAGCATCCAGCCTTCGCGCCCCCACTGCAGCGTCATCGGCACCGCCGAACGCAGCATCAGCGCCACCACCGTGCGCAGGTGTTCCGGCCATTGCCGCAACTCGCCCAGTGTTGTCGCACGCCAGTCGAAGGCGCGGATCAGCGCGGCCAGTTCGGAGCCTTCGGGGAGAAAGGCCAGCGTGTCGGGTCCGGTCGTTCTTTCAGTCATGCAGGTCTGCCGTGAAGCGGCGATCGATGTGGACCGCGAACCATACCCTGATCCGCGTGTCGGCCGAAACGAAGTGCCCGGCGCCATCCGACGCCGGGCACCCGGTTACAACAAGCGTTCAGGTCGGATCGACGACGCGAAACCGCGTCCGCGCGTTTCTCCATCGAAGCGAGCGTGCGGCAGACCGCCGGCGCCGGACCGACCGCCCGGCATCACTCCTTGCTTGCGGCCTGTCCACACTGGCCCTTGGCACAGTCGAAGTCGACCTTGATGCCGCCACCCACGCGGACATTCACGTCCAGGTGCTTGACGACGGGTTGGCCGTTCTCTTCCAGCGTTACCGTGTAAACACCGGCCGGCAACGAACTGATCTTGTAGCGCCCTTTGGCATCGGCATGGACACGACGCTGCACGCCGGTCGCGGTGTTATGCGCCAGGATGCCGTCGCCCGCAGGCGCAATGCCGAACACGCTGCCGACGGTGGACTGCGCATGGACCGCGGCGGAGCCGGCCGCACCACAGACTCCGATGACAGCCGCGATCGCCAGGCTCCGGATGAAGGAGGCGTGGCGGCGCCGGGGATGTTTGCTGGGGAGGGAGTTGTTGTTCATGGGACTTCCTGTTTTCAAATGACAACATGGGGACACGGGCCTGCCGGAGATCCGGCCATCGGCCCACGGGGGAGTTTTGGACGGCCATATCCACCTGCACGCGGTGGGGTTGATGCCGGGTGCAGGCGACATTTCGCGCTCCGTCCTCGGCCATCCGCTGCGTGGCTGACGCCACGAATCGGACGACCACGCAAAGCCTACGCTGACCTCGATCGCTCGCCGAAGAGCCAGAGGTCATGGGTCGAAAAGCATGCTGACAAAAAGCCGCGGACGCGCTTCTTCCCGCATCGACCTGCTGCCCGCGGCTACGCCGAAATCGCTGGCGATTACGTAGTGCCGATGGGTCGAGCGCAATGATGCGTCAGCGAAAAATTCGGGGCCATGTCGGGAACGGCACCTGACGTCGATGGGCGCTTGACGGCACCCGCGTGAAGTTGTCGTTACCGCCGCTGCGCCGGCGTACTCAGCGCCGGCGGCGCACCGATGCCGGGCTGTCGCTGGCGTAGGTCGACCACAACCGGCGCAGCTGTCGTGCCGAGCCCACGCCGGCGCGTTCGGCAGCACGTTCCATGTTGTCGCCGGCAGCCAGCGACTGACGGGCGAGCAGCAGCCGCAGGCCGGCGTGATAGCGATTGACCGACATGCCGCTCGCTTCGCGGAAATGGCGCGTCAGGCTGCGCACGCTCATGTGCCCGATATCGGCCAGGCGCGCCAGCGGCCAGTCCTGCTCCGGCGCCTGCACCAGCGCGTCCTGCACGCGGTGAATGGCCATGTTCATGTGATTGCGACCTTCCAGCCACGGCGACAGCGCCGGATCGCCAGCGGCACGCCGCACATACACCGCCATCTCCCGTGCCACCGCCGCAGCCATGCGCGGCGAGCCGAGCCTGGCGATCAGGTGCAGCGCCAGGTCGATGCCCGCGGTGATGCCGGCGCTGGTGTACACGTCGCCATCCTCGACAAACACGCGGCTGTCCAGCACCTCGGCGTCAGGGGCGAGCCGGCGAAGATCGTCGAGCAGACTGTGATGGGTGGTGCAGCGCCGGCCATCCAGCAAGCCGGCGGCGGCGGCCATCAGCGCGCCCGAGCACACGCAGGCCAACGGTCGGCCGTTGCCGCCATGCCGCCGCAGCCACTCGATCAAGGCTGTGCCGGCGGGCGAAGACAACACCTCGTCGCCACTGCCGGTGGCACCGCACACCATGATCAGCGTGTGATCGCCCAGTTGCGCCGGCAACGGCTCGACGCCGGCCAGGCTCACGCCCAGCGCGGTCGGGGTGGTCTCGCCATCCGCCACCGATGCCAGCATGCGCAAGCGGACCGGCAGGCCCAGCGACGCGGCGATGCGGAAAGCATCGGCCGCGCCGGCGAAGTCCAGCAGGACCAGCGCCGGCGGCAGCACAAAGCACACCTCAGTGATCGGCGAGTACGTCATCGACGGTGCGGATGCGGGCAAAGCGGCCATCCAGAACCAGTTCCGTGCGTTGCTTGATGTCCTGCGCATCGTAGCGACAACCGCTGCCGGCGTGGACCATCGGAAAGGTCAGTGTCGCCTCGGTCACGTAGTCGACCGCGAAACCGAGATCGGAAGCCACCCGCGCGGTGGTTTCGCAGCACTGCTCCGAGCGTATGCCGGTGACGATGACCCGGCCGATACCGCGCTCGCGCAGCCATGCCTCCAGGCCGGTGCCGGTAAAGGCGTTGTGGACGTGCTTGTGGAACAGCACGTCATGCGCATCGGGCACCCACGCCATCGGCCGCACCAGGCCGGACGCTACCGTGAAATGCGCATCGCCGTCCTCGTGCAGGATGCGCACGATCGGCCAGCCGCGCGCGACGGCAGCATCAAGCAGTGTCACCAGGTTCTGGCGGAACGCAGGCACGTCGTCCTCGCGCCAGTACGGTGCGTGCAGGAACGATTGCTGGACATCGATCACCAGCACGGCGGGGAGATCGGACATGGGGTAACCACTCCATCGACAAGGGAGTCGTCACTCTAGGCAAGGCGCGCATGGCCAGCGAGCACCATCGCGGACCGCAAGCGGACCGATCGGGCCACGGCCATCACGGAACGCCTTCGTGTCGACGCAGCACTTCACTTCGCGCATCGTAGGCCTCTGTCCACGCCGGAACGTCGGGCGTCCTGCGCAAGAAACGGAGTGCCTGAGCGGCACGGCAAGGCGATCCTGGCGGCCATTCCACCTCGACGACACTTCCGGCACAGGCGCGGAACGTCGCGATGACGTGTGATGCACGATCCGCACTGGCTCATGCCGGCGAGCGCGGGATCGTGTTCTTCCAGACCAGGACACAGGGCCCACCATGACGATGCACCAGATAGTTACCGGAATCTCCTGCCGACGCTGGCTAGCGGGCATCTGCCTGCTGCCGCTGGCCGCACTGGCCCACGACCTGCCGAACCAGGCTGTGGCGGCGGCCGTGGCAGCGGCGCCTGCGCTGTCGACGCCGGCAACGCGCCAGTCGCAGGACGATGCCTGGTGGACCGGCCCGATGCTGGCGAACTCCGCCGCCACCCTCCCGCGTGGCCATGTGCTGATCGAGCCGTATGTCTACGATGTCTCCTCGCCCCATGCGGACGGCTACGGTTCGCTTACCTACATGCTCTACGGTCTTACCGACCGGCTGACCCTCGGGCTGGTGCCGGTGCTGGGCTACAACCGCATGGATGGCCCCGGCGACAGCAGCGGTATCGGCCTGGGCGATGTCAGCGTGCAGGCGCAGTACCGGCTTACCGACGTACCTGCCGGCAGTTCGCGACCGACGATCTCGCTGCAGTTGCAGGAAACCCTGCCGAGCGGAAAGTACGACCGCCTGGGCCGCAGGCCGGGCAATGGCCTGGGCAGCGGTGCCGCCACCACCACGCTGCAGGTCAACACGCAGACCTATTTCTGGCTGGCCAACGGCCGCATCCTGCGCATGCGCTTCAACGTGGCGCAGTCGTTCTCGTCACGGGCGACGGTGGCAGACATCAGCGTCTACGGCACCCCGGACGGCTTCCGCGGCCATGCGCGGCCTGGCCGTTCGTTCTACGTCAATGCGGCGTGGGAATACAGCCTGAGCCAGCGCTGGGTGCTCGCACTCGACGTCACCTACCGGCGCAGCCACGGCGCCCGCGTGCGCGGCGTCGACCCAGGCGATGGTCCGTCACGTCCACTGCGCCTGGATGGCCACTCCAGCGAGGCGCTGGGCTTCGCTCCCGCGATCGAGTACAGCTGGAGCCCTCGCGTCGGCGTGCTGTTCGGCACCCGCGTGATCACCGGCGGCCACCACACGCCGACCACGATCACGCCGGCGGTGGCGATCAACTACGTGCATTGATCGCCCCTGCAGAGGGAGGAGCCGGGAGGTTTGTTGCTCAGCCGAACAGCAGGTAGTTCGGCGCGGCGGGCACCAGGCGGGCGCCGGGGCGCCTCCCGTCCACGAAGGTGTGCAGCCGACCGCCGACCACGGCAACCACCGGGCGCCCCGACAGCCGCAATGCCGGCGGGGCAGTTGGCGACATCGACAGGCCGATCTGGTGTTCGGCGCGCATCCGCACGGTCTTTGCGGCGAACCAGGCTTTGGGCCCGGTCAACAGGACGCCTGAGGCGGATCCGGCCTGGCGCGAGTTTTCGATGGTGTGACGCAGGTGGGCCAGATGGTGTTCGCTGAAGGTCGCGCTCAAGGCCGCCGTCTTGAACGGCGACGCCACGTATTCGTCCAGCAGGCGCCCCAGTACGGCGACCACGCGCAGCGTGATCTGGCGGTTCGCGCGTTCACCGTGCAAGTTGCCGCCGGATGCCTGCCAGATCCCTTCGAGGGCGCCGACCAGGGTCTGGAACTCCACCCGGTTGAGCGGACGCTGCTTCAGCGGTGTATTGCGGCGATTGATCAACCAGTTCTGATCGGCGGCCGGCAACGCATGCGAGCGTTGGGCGACGCGCGCCCGGGCTTCCTTCATCGACAGCTCGTCGGTGGCGGCCAGGCGCAAGGCGAGCGCTTCCCGGGTCAGCGGCTGCTCGCGCGCCGTGCCGTTTGCGCGGTACCAGCGGCGGTACTCCAGCGTGGCCTGGTGGAACATCCGCTGCGGCGGCCGCACCGTGGCACGCGCCTCGGCGGCATAGTCGAGCGCGGGCGCCACCGGCCGCAAGCCGGCGGCACGGGCGGCCAGGACGCGATCGAGCAGGATCTCGGCGACGACCAGATGCTGGTGGCAAGCCGCTCGGCGGTCGTCTTCATTCGCTACCGGGAAATAGACGAAGCGGACACGGGGCGCGCTACCGGAGCCATGGGTTTCGCTGGCCACTTTCGCGCCATGGCAACCCTGCCCGGCGATCCGGCGCCCGATCGGCAAGGCACGATGCGCGCCAGGCAGGTCGCCCAGCAGGGCGTCGACGGCAGAAAGGGAAACAGCGACAGATCGGGCCGTCACGGCCAGAGACTCACACGCACTTGCTGCTATCGACACGCCAGAACCTTCGTTGCTGTGGGCAGCCATGACGCTTGACTCTGCTGGCGCCCTGTCCGCCCGGATACCACGATGCCGTCCTGCCTGGACGGCTACGGTGCCACTCTGGCATTAGCCGTGCCATCGAAGTGTGCGATGGCTCGCAATAAGCACATGCCGGATCTGCCAAGGCCGGATCACCCGATCGCGATGGCCGACCCGGTTTCCACGGAAGTCGGCCGGAACAGGCAAAATAGACGGTTGTCGACCTGCCGCACGGGCATGCCGACCTTCTCGACACGACGGATGACAACTCTTGACGATCACGACGGCCTCTACGCCCCTGCCCGATGGCACCGACACCGCCCTGCTGGAACGCCTGCGCGCCGCGGCGGAATTGCTGGAATCGGTGGCAGCCGATCGGCAACTGCTGGACCAGCTGCCGGCGGAGGATCGCCAGCGCCTGCATCAGGCCGTGGCGCAGATGTACCACCCCGATCCGGTAGCGCGCCGGATCAAGCTGAAGGCCGCCGAGAAGGCGCGGCACGCGTCGAAGATCGAGGCCGAGGATGCCGTGCTCAACCAGACCGGCATCCGCACGCTGCGGCGCAAGCCGGTGTTCACCACGCCGAACGTGCTTGCCCCGCTGGACTTCGAGGCGCACGACATCAATACCGATGCCGACGCCGCGCAACCGCGCGAGTCGGTCGAGCCGAAGCATTGCTACGTGTGCAAGCAGAAGTACTCGACTCATCCATTTCTTCTACGACCAGCTGTGCCCCACGTGCGCGGCGTTCAACTATGCCAAGCGCACCGAGCTGGTCGACCTGCACGGACGTGTCGCGCTGCTGACCGGCGGGCGGGTGAAGATCGGCTACCAGGCCGGACTGAAGCTGTTGCGCGCCGGCGCCGAGCTGATCGTCACCACGCGCTTTCCGCGTGACTCCGCCGCGCGCTACGCCGAGGAGCCGGACTTCGCCGAATGGGGCCACCGCCTGCAGATCTACGGCCTCGACCTGCGCCACACGCCCAGCGTCGAAGCGTTCTGCCAGGAGCTGGTGGCGACGCGGCCGCGGCTGGATTTCATCATCAACAACGCCTGCCAGACCGTGCGTCGTCCGCCGGATTTCTACGCGCACATGATGGAAGGCGAGACCGCCGCGCTGCACGACATGCCGGAACACGTGCGCAAGCTGGTCGGTCATTACGAGGGGTTGCGCGGCTCGAACATCCTGCCCGAAGCCGGCGCCGCGTCGATGACGCTGGCCGGGCGCGAGTCGCACCTGCCCGGCCTGACCCGTGCCGCCGAACTGTCGCAGCTGCCGCTGCTGCCGGAGGAACTGCTGGCGCAGAGCCACCTGTTTCCCGAAGGCCGGCTCGACCAGGATCTGCAGCAGATCGATCTGCGCGAGCGCAACTCATGGCGCCTGCTGATGGCCGAAGTGCCGTCGGTGGAATTGCTGGAAGTGCAACTGGTCAACGCGATCGCGCCGTTCATCATCAACGCGCGGCTGAAGCCGCTGATGCTGCGCACGAGCGAACGCGACAAGCACATCGTCAACGTGTCGGCGATGGAGGGCCAGTTCTACCGCAGCTTCAAGACCACCCGGCACCCGCACACCAACATGGCCAAGGCCGCGCTGAACATGATGACGCGCACCGCGGCGACCGATTACCACAACGACGGCATCCACATGAACAGCGTGGACACCGGCTGGGTGACCGACGAGGATCCGGCCGAGCTGGCCGCGAAGAAGGTGCTGGAAGAACGCTTCCACCCGCCGCTGGACATCGTCGACGGCGCCGCCCGCATCGTCGACCCGATCATCAGCGGCATCAACACCGGCGAACACGTGTGGGGGCAGTTCCTGAAGGATTACAAGCCAACCGACTGGTGAGCAAAACGCCGTAGGTTGGGGTGAGCAAAGCGAACCCCAACGAACCACAGGCTCGAAGCTTGTTGGGGTTCGCTCCGCTCACCCCAACCTACAGGGCTGAAGGACTGGCACCGAAACGGCGACAATCCGTTTCCTTGGCGCCCGTTTCAGGGAGCGGCGCGTAGCCTTATGGTGTGCCTTGGCGCCGTTCCGGCGCGATGAACATGAGGAGCTCGGCCGTGATTGAACGCAGACCCTTCGAAACCCTGGGCGGAGCCGACCACGGCTGGCTCAACGCCAAGCACCATTTCTCGTTCGCCAGCTACAACGATCCCAAGCGCATGGGCTGGGGTGCGCTGCGCGTGTGGAACGACGACACCATCGCGCCGCAGACCGGTTTCCCGCCGCATCCGCACGCGAACATGGAGATCATCACCTACGTGCGCGAAGGCGCGATCAGCCACAAGGACAGCCTCGGCAACGAGGGCCGTACCGAGGCCGGCGACGTGCAGGTGATGAGCGCGGGCAGCGGCATCACCCACGCCGAGTACAACCTGGAGAACGATGACCACGCGCATCTTCCAGATCTGGATCATCCCCGACGAGAACGGCAAACCGCCGACGTGGGGTGCGCGGCCGTTCCCCAAGGGCGAGCGCTCGGGTCGCTTCGTGGCGCTGGCCAGTGGTTTCGAGGGCGACACCGAAGCCCTGCCCCTGCGCACCGATGCACGCGTACTGGGCGCCACCCTGAAAGCCGGCGAGTCGACGGAGTACACGCTGGCCGCCGGCCGCTACGCCTATCTGGTGCCAGCCAGCGGCAAGGTGGACGTCAACGGGGTAAAACTGGATGCCCGCGACGGCGCCGCGATCCGCGACGAGACGGTGTTGCGGGTGACCGCGCTGGAAGACGCCGAGCTGGTGCTGGTCGACAGCGCGCCCTGAAGCGCTTCTGCCGAAGCATGTGCGGGTGGCCCGAATTCGAGCGCAAGAGACGGGATGTTCCGGTTTCGCCGATCCGTAAATTGAGCCTTGCGCGATAATCCAACGCGAGGAATTCACCATGACCACCCTCGACAAACCTGCTGTCCTTGCCGCTGCGACCCAAGCCGATCCGCGTTGGGCCGCCGTGCAATCGCGCGACGCGCGTGCCGACGGCACGTTCTTCTATTCGGTGCGGACCACCGGCGTGTACTGCCGTCCGTCCTGCGGGGCCCGTGCGGCGCGGCCAGAGAACGTGGCGTTCCACGCCACGGCCGCCGACGCGGAGCGTGCGGGCTTCCGTCCATGCAAGCGTTGCAAGCCGGATCAGCTGCCACTGGCCGGGCAGCACGCGGCGCTGGTCACGGCGGCCTGCCGCCTGATCGAGCAGGCCGAGACGCCGCCCACGCTCGAGCAACTGGCGAAACCCAGCGGGCTCAGTCCGTTCCACTTCCACCGGGTATTCAAGTCCGTCACCGGGCTGACCCCGAAGCAGTACGCCACGGCGCAGCGCAGCGGTCGCGTGCGCAAGGAGCTGGCGCGCGGCGCAGCGGTGACCACGGCGATCTTCGACGCCGGCTACAACGCCAGCAGCCGCTTCTACGAAACCGCCGACCAGGTGCTGGGAATGACGCCCTCCAGCTATCGCGCCGGTGGCGTCGACAGCGAAATCCGCTTCGCGATCGGCGAATGCTCGCTGGGTGCGATCCTGGTCGCCCAGAGCGAGCGCGGCGTCTGCGCGATCCTGCTCGGCGACGATCCGGACGCGCTGGCGCGCGACCTGCAGGATCGCTTCCCCAAGGCCCGCCTGATCGGCGGCGACCGCGGCTACGAGCGGCTGATAGCGCAGGTGGTCGGCTTCATCGAGGCCCCCGGCGATCGGCCTGGATCTGCCGCTGGATGTGCGTGGCACCGCATTCCAGCAGCGTGTCTGGCAGGCGCTTGCGCGAAATCCCCGCCGGCAGCACCGCCAGCTACAGCGAAATTGCACAGCGCATCGGCGCGCCCACTGCGGCGCGGGCGGTGGCCCAAGCCTGCGCCGGCAACATGCTGGCGGTGGCGATCCCGTGCCATCGCGTGGTGCGCAACGACGGCGGCCTGTCCGGCTACCGCTGGGGCGTGCAGCGCAAGCGCGCACTGCTGGAGCGCGAGGCGCAGGCATGAATGCGCGCCTGCAGGTGTACGACTGGACCGGCGTCGCCGACGAACTCGACGCGCACGGCTGCGCGATGCTGGAAGCCCTGCTGTCGCCGCAGGAGTGCGCGGCGCTGGCTGGCCTGTATACGGACGACGAACGCTTCCGCAGCCGCGTGGTGATGGGCCGCCATGGTTTCGGCCGTGGCGAATACCGCTACTTCAACTACCCGTTGCCCGAACTGGTGGCCGAGCTGCGCGGCGCGGTTTACCCGCGGCTGGCGCCGATCGCGAACCGCTGGAACGCATCGATGGGCGTGGCCGTGCGCTACCCGACCACGCATGCAGGATTCATCGAGCGTTGCCACGCGGCCGGCCAGCGGCGCCCTACCCCGTTGCTGCTGCAGTACGGCGCCGGCGACTACAACTGCCTGCACCAGGACCTGTACGGCGAGCAGGTGTTTCCGCTGCAGCTGGCGATCCTGCTGTCCGAGCCGGGGCGCGATTTCAGCGGCGGCGAGTTCGTGCTGACCGAGCAGCGCCCGCGCATGCAGTCGCGCGCCGAAGTGGTGCCGCTGCGCCAGGGCGATGCAGTGCTGTTCGCGGTGCACCAGCGGCCGGTGCAGGGTACGCGCGGCAGCTACCGGGTGAACCTGCGCCACGGCGTCAGCCGCGTGCGCAGCGGCCATCGCCACACGCTCGGCATCATCTTCCACGACGCCGCATGATCACCACCGACCTGTTCGCCGCCGCGCCCGCCCCTGTTCGTCAGGACGAGCCGCTGTGCGAGGGTGCGATGGTGTTGCGCGGATTTGCGCTGGCCGACGAGGTGCCGCTGTTGCAGGCGGTCGCTGCGATCGTGGCGCAGGCGCCGTTCCGTCACCTGGTCACGCCCGGTGGCTTGCGCATGTCGGTGGCGATGACCAATGCCGGATCGCTGGGCTGGGTCAGTGACCGCCGCGGCTATCGCTACGACCCGATCGACCCGGACAGCGGCAAGCCATGGCCGCCGATGCCAGCCGGTCTTCCTGCAGCTGGCGGCCAACGCCGCCGCGCACGCCGGTTTCGCCGGCTTCGTGCCGGATGCCTGCCTGGTCAATCGCTACGAACCCGGCACCCGGCTGAGCCTGCACCAGGATCGCGACGAGCGCGACCTCGGCCAGCCGATCGTGTCGGTTTCGCTGGGCATCCCGGCGGTATTCCTGTTCGGCGGCCTGCAGCGTGCGGACCGTGCGCAACGCGTGCCGCTGGCGCATGGCGACGTGGTGGTATGGGGCGGCCCGGCGCGGCTGCGCCATCACGGCGTGCTGCCGCTGAAGCCGAACCATCACGCGCTGCTGGGCGATGTCCGCATCAACCTGACGTTTCGTCGTGCCGGCTGACGCAGCGGCTTTCCTCGCCGCGATCGGCGCGGACTGGAGTCCGCATCGTACGGCCGCCGCCTGGTACCTGTGGCGCGTGCCGCGGCCGGCGAAGGCGGTCAAGGCGAAGGGCTGACGCCGAGCCGGTGTCCGTACACCAGCTTGCCGCCCAGCCAGCCGGCCACGCCCAGGCACAGGAAGCCCAGCACGCTCGACCCGATCGCCAGCACGCCGGGCTCGACCAGTGCCGTGCCATGCAGGCGCAGGAACAGGCTGGTCGTGTAGCAGGCCAGCGCGCACATCACCATGAGCATGTGCCGGTTGACGTCCTTGATCGCCGGGCTGTCCTGGGCAAGCTTGGCCAGTTCGAGGAAGCCGGCCAGCATGGCGGGAATCGAGAATCCGATTCCCGCCAGCAACACGATGCCCGCAAACCGCCACGCCGGCTCACCCCATACCAGGCTGGCGAGATCCGCCGCTGTGGCCAATGACCAGCAGGCGACCGGAAAATGTACCAGCGCCGGATGCAGTGGATGGCTCATGGCCGTCGCTCAGGCAAGCAGCAAGCTGAGCAAGGTCAGGAAACCAGCCACGGCCACGCCCGCATGCACGAATACCACGGCCTTGGGCGCGACCTGCTTGCGCAGGTGGAACGAGGCAAGGAAGAAGCCGCCCAACGCGGCCAGCACCAGCAAGGCCAGCGCGGCGGTGAGCCGTCCCGGTGCCGCCCCCTGCAACACCACGAGAATCAACAGGATCAAGCCGCTGGCGCCGAGCAGCGCGTGCAGCAGCGAAATCGCCCACGGCGCGAGCTTGCCGCGCAATACGCTGGAAGCCAGCACCAGGCCGCCGACGGCGGCGATCGCGAAGATCAGTACGGCATAAAGCAACATGTCATTCCCCTTGGTTGCATCACGTTGATGAAATGGTCCCGCAACGGATCGGATGCATCTGGGAGCCCCAAGGTTCCCGGCCTGCCTGCCATCGGGTTCCATCAGGGCGGAAACGGCTCGACCAAGGTGCAAATGCCCGAGCCTGGGCGACTTGCTACCCTCGGCGGATCGACCGATCGCGAGGCAGGCAATGACCGACCATGGCATCCACACCATCGACACCGGCTTCGTGCGGCCGCAGTTCGACGCAGCCTATCTGGTCGTGCAGGACGACCGCGGCGCCTTCATCGACTGTGGCACCAACCACGCCGTGCCGCGCATGCTGGCGGCCCTCGATGGCGCCCGCCTGGCGCCAGGTGATGTCGACTGGCTGATCCTTACCCACGTGCACCTGGACCACGCCGGTGGCGCCGGCGAACTGATCGCACAATTGCCGAACGCGAAGCTGGTAGTGCATCCCCGTGGCGCCCGCCACATGATCGATCCGTCGGTGCTGTGGGCCGGTGCCAGCGCGGTGTACGGCGAATCGGTGATGGAGCAGACCTATGGGCGGCTGCGGCCGATTCCGGCGGGGCGCGTGATCGAGGCCCCGGACGGACATGTGGTGAACCTGGCCGGTCGGCCGCTGTTGTGCATCGACACCCCGGGTCATGCGAAGCACCACCTCACCGTATATGACAAGCGTGCCAACGCCTGTTTCACCGGCGACGTGTTCGGTCTGTCGTATCGCGATTTCGACGGCGCGAACGGCCCGTTCATCCTGCCCACCACGTCGCCGGTGCAATTCGATCCGGAGGCGTTGCATGCATCCATCGAGCGACTGGTCGCGCTGAAACCCGCCGCGATGTACCTCACCCACTACGGCCGGGTCGAGCCGGTGGATCGGCTGGCTGCCGACTTGCATGCGCAGATCGACGCGATGGTCGCGCTGGCCCGCGCCGCGCACGGCAAGCCCGACCGGCATGCCGTGCTGGTGGAGTCACTGGCCGATCTCTACGCGGCTCGTGCCGAAGCCCACGGCTGGCGCCAAGGGCGCGACGCCTTGCGCCAACTGCTGGGCATGGATATCGAGCTGAACGCACAAGGGCTGGAGGTGTGGCTGGACCGCTGACCCGTCACGCAGGCCGGCGTTGCTTCACTTGCCTGCCTGGTGCGCATCCTGCCGCTCCTTCACCAGCCGCGCCTCGAAGCGTGGCTGCGCCGCCGCGGCGTAGCTGCGGCAGGCGCCGGTGTCGATCAAGGCCGTGGACGAATGCTCGCGATCGCGCGCGGCGATCTTCTGCATGAAGCCGCTGGCCTCGGGGTGCGGGGTGATCAGGATGTCGCAGGGCAAGGCGGCGACGGTTGCGAAGGACTGGCGGAAGCCCGCGACCCGCGCCGGATCGTCGCTGTAACGAAAGCCATCGCGGCCGAGCGCGGTGAGGCTGTCGACGTAGGCCAGCGCCAGGCAGCGTCCCTTTTCGCAGGAACGCCAGGTCCACGACGTGCTGCCCGGGGTATGGCCGGGCGTGTAGTGCGCCGTGACCGCAATCGATCCCACCTGCACGGCAGCGCCATCGGCGACCACCTCGACCGGTGTGACCGCCGGATAGCTTGGCGCCATGCCGTATTGCGGGTCGTCCGGATCATGGCCGCCCGAACGCAGCTCCTTCGCGCCGGCGGTGCTCGCTGCCACCGTGGCGCCGCTGTCGCGCGCCAGCTTGGCGATCGCTCCGGCGTGGTCGGAGTGGGCGTGCGAGTTGAGGATCAGCTTGACGTCATGCAGGCGAAAACCGAGCGTGCGGATGTTCGCCTCGATCTGCGCCGCATTGCCTTCCAGCGTGCCGTCGATCAGCACGTGCCCCTGCGGCGAGGTGATCAGGATCGCACTCAGTCCCTGCGTACCCACGTACCAGCTGTTGCCGTAGATGCGGAACGGCTGCTGCGGCTGGCTCCAGGCGGCATCGTTCGCGTGCGTCAGACTTGCCGAAAACAGCGCGGCGCCGAGCCACAGCGTGCGGATGAAGGGGGGCATGCGGGATTCCATGGAAGGGACGAAGTCGCCATGGTGGCCGGCGATGGCGAACATGCGCTGGCGCGCTGCTGGCAAATCGCGGGCAGCGCGCAGCCGGCTCAGGCCAGCCGGGTGCCGTTCGGTACCGGGCGCTCGATCGCGGTGACCACCACGCCATCGTCGGTGGGAAAGCCGGTCAGCAGGAACTGCGAGCGGAACGGACCGATCTGCTTCTCCGGGAAATTGATCACGCCCACGATCTGCCGGCCAAGCAGGTCCTCGGCCCGGTACAGCGCGGCGATCTGCGCGCTGGTCTTCTTCTCGCCGTAGGGACCGAAATCCACCCACACTTTCCATGCCGGCTTGCGTGCCTCGGGGAATGGCTCGACCTTGGTCACCGTACCGGCGACGATCAGGACTTTCTCGAAGTCGGCCCAGCTGATCTCGGGGTGATTCGTCGCACTCATCCTTCCAGCCTCGTTTTCAGACAGTCGCGGCTTTGTTGCCACCAGTAGCTGGCCTGTGCCGCAAGATAACCGAACGGGCGATGGGTGCTGCCCAGGCCGTAATCGGCGAACTGCTTCCAGCGGTCGTCGCCCTCGGCGATCGCCGAGGCCAGCAGTTCGCCGGCGGCACAGGTCGGCGCCAATCCATGACCGCCGAAGGCCTGTGCCCACCACAGGCCGTTGCCGTCACCGCCGATCTGCGGCATCTGATGGCGTGCGTAGCTCATCAGGCCCGACCAGGCATGGTCGATCTGCACGCCCTTCAATTGCGGGAACACCCGCAGCAGATCCTTCATCAACAGGCGCTGCACCGCCCGCGGCGAACGATCCAGGATCGAGATGCGGCCACCCCACAGCAGCCGCGTGTCCGGCAGTGCGCGGTAGTAGTCGAACGCGAAGCGGCTGTCGTAGACCGCTGCGCGGGTGTGCAGACAATCGTCCAGACGATGACCCAGCGGCTCGGTCACCATCACGTAGGTGGCGATCGGCAGGATCGCCCGATCGATCGGCTTGCGCAGGCCGGCGAGGTAACCACCGCAGGCCAGTACCACCTGGTCGGCCAGCAGTTCACCCTGGGCAGTGCGCAGACGCCATTGCAAGCCTTCGCGGGCAAGGCTGCGTACGCTTGCTGTGTTCATGGATGCGCACGCCCTGCCCGGTGGCAGCGGCAGCCAGGCCGATCGCATAGTTGAGTGGGTGCAGATGCAGCGCATCGCGCTCGTACAGCCCGTCGTGGTAGCGCTCGCTGCGCACTCGCTCGCGCAGTTCGGATTCGGGCAACCACTGCCAGTCCACCCCGTATTGCCGCGCCAGCAGTTGCTGGCGCTGGCGCAAGACAGCGGGATCGCGGAACCAGTTGGCCCAGATCACGCCCTCGTCGACCGCATCACAGGCGATCGCATGATCGGCGATGCGCTGACGAATCCGCCCCACGGCTTCGGTCGTGAGTTTGAACAAGGCCCGTGCACGCTGCTCGCCCAACTGATCGAGCAGTGATTGCTCGCCCAGCGAATAACCCGCAAAGACGAAACCGCCGTTGCGGCCGGATGCACCGAACCCGACCTGCTCACTTTCCAGGACCACCACGTCGCGCACGCCGCGTTCGGCCAACCCGAGCGCCGTGTTGAGTCCGGCGAAGCCGCCACCGATCACCGCGACCCGGGCTTGTGCGCTGCCCTGCAGTGGCGCATGGGGCGCGTAGGGCGTGGCCGTGGCGCGGTAGTAGGACGTGGACGAAGATGGTTTCATGCTGCGCTGGTGCCGGCATCGTTGCCCGTGAACAGGCAAGCATATGCCACAAGCGGAACTCTTGCGGGCGAGCAGTCCATGCAGCACCGCCGCATGGACTGCGGGGGGTTCAAAGCTGACCCAGGAACGCGCGCACGGTGGGCGCCAGTTTCGGGTCCTGCATCGCCATGTGCATGGTGGCGCGCACCAGGCCGGCCTTGTTGCCGCAATCGAAACGGATGCCTTCGAAGCGATAGGCCAGCACCTTGCCCTGCTCTCTCAGCAAGGCCTCGATGGCATCGGTGAGCTGGATCTCGCCGCCAGCGCCCGGCGTGGTCTGTTCGAGCAGCTGGAAGATCCGGCTGGGCAAGACATAGCGACCGACCACAGCCAGATTCGAAGGCGCGTCGGCTGGTTTGGGTTTTTCGACCATGTGCCGGATCAAGGCACTGCGCTCGTCGATCGGCGTGGCGTCGACGATGCCGTACTTGTCGGTCTCGTTGTGCGGCACTTCTTCCACGGCGATGGCGCCGGCGCCTTGCGCGTCGGCCAGTTCGGCCATCTGCCGCAGGGCGCCTTTGCCGGCGCCGTTCCAGATCAGGTCATCGGGCAACACCACGCCGAACGGCTCATCGCCGACCACGGGCTTGGCGCACAACACGGCATGGCCCAGGCCGAGCGCCTCGGGCTGGGTCACGAAGATCGCCCGCACGTGCCGCGGCAAGGTGCCCTGTACCAATGTCAGCAGCTCGGCCTTGCCCTTTTCAAGCAGCTTCGCCTCCAGTTCGTAGGCTTTGTCGAAATAATCGGCGATGGCGTGCTTGTAGCGGTTGGTGACGAAGATGAGGGTGTCGGCGCCGGCGTCCACAGCTTCGTCGACGGCGTACTGGATCAACGGCTTGTCGAGGACCGGCAGCATCTCCTTGGCGACGACCTTGGTCGCCGGCAGGAAACGCGTGCCGAGGCCAGCCACGGGGAACACCACTTTGCGCAGAGGGCTTGCTCACTCACTGATCTCCGGGTTGATGCGGCGGATCGACACCACGTTGGCAGGTTGCGCCGATTCGCTCCAGCGGAACGAAGGCAACAGGCTGGACACGCGCGTCGAAGTTCTTCTTCGTTGAAAACGGCTGCGGCTTCGGCCGATTTGTTCAGCAATGCCTGCAGCAGATCCCACGACACTTCGCGGTGTTGTGCCAGGAAGATCTTGGCGTGGGTGGTGGCGCTGTAGTTTTCCAATGGGTGGAACAGCTCCTCGAACAGCTTTTCGCCGGAACGCAGGCCGGTGTACACGATCGGAATTTCGCTGCCAGGCTTCTTGCCGGCAAGGCGGATCATCTGCTCGGCGAGGTCGCGGATCTTCACCGGCTCGCCCATGTCGAGCGCAAAAATCTCGCCGCCCTTGCCGATGCTGGCAGTCTGCAGGATGAGCTGGCAGGCCTCGGGAATCGTCATGAAGTAGCGCGATATCTCCGGGTGGGTCACCGTAACCGGGCCACCTTCGCGAATCTGCTGGCGGAACAGCGGCACCACCGAACCAGCCGAGTCCAGCACGTTGCCGAATCGCACCGTCATGAAGCGGGTGTCGGTGTGCGCATTGAGGTTCTGGCAGTAGATTTCAGCAACGCGCTTGCAGGCGCCCATCACGCTGGTCGGGTTCACCGCCTTGTCGGTGGAGATCAGCACGAAACATTCGACACCAACTTCACAAGCGGCATCGGCCACGACGCGCGTGCCCAGCACGTTGTTGCAGAATGCGGAGCGCAATTGTCCTTGCAGCATCGGCACGTGCTTGTAGGCGGCCGCATGGAATACCACCTGTGGTCGCGCTTCCGCGAATGCTTTCTGCATTGCGGCCTGGTCGCCGCAATTGGCCAGGATGCCGTCAAGGATCAGCTCGGGGAAATCCGCACGCAGTTCCTGGTTGATCCGGTACAGGTTGTATTCGCTCTGTTCGACCACCGTGAGCGATTGCGCACCGAGCCGGGCAACCTGCCGGCACAGCTCCGAGCCGATCGAACCGCCGCCGCCGGTGATCAGCACACGGCGTCCGCTCAGGGTTTCGCGGATCGCGGTCCAGTCCAGCTCGACGGTGTCGCGACCCAGCAGATCCTCTATCGCCACTTCCTTGATCTGGTTGAACTGGGCTCGTCCGGCGACCACATCCTCCAGCCGGGGCACAGTCCGGTACGGCAGGTCGGTCGCATCACACAGCGACACCACGCGCCGCATCTCGGCCGCCGTTGCGCCCGGCAAGGCGATAAGCAGCATGTCGACTGCAATTTCGCGCGCCACTTCTGGCAACTGATCAAAGCGTCCCAGCACCGGGTGGCCATTGATGCTGGCACCACGCAGGCCGGGCTTGTCGTCGACGAAACCGACCACGGCATAACGGTTGTCCCGGTGCAGGTCGCGCGACAGCACTTCACCGGCGCGATCCGCGCCCACGATCAGAACTCGCTTGACGGCCTGGTTCTGCAGCAGGTGCTTGCGACTGTCTTTCCAGTAGCGGTAGGTCAGCCGTGGCCCTCCGAGCAGCAGCGCCAACATGGCCGGATACAGCAGCAGTACCGAGCGCGGCACACCTTCAAGCCGGTTGTACAGGAACAGCGAAAGGCCGATGAGCAGCGCGCCAATCACCACTGCCCGCACGATGTTCCAAAGATCCGGCAAACTGGCAAAACGCCAGAGGCTCTTGTACAGCCCGGTCCAGCGGAAAATCAGCCCCTGCACCAGCAGCACGATGGGCAACTCCAACGACTGGAAGCTGACGAGTTCGTCGGGCCTCAATGTGTAGCGCAGCAACTTGGCAATCCACCAGGCAAACGCTGCCATCATCAGGTCATGAAGCACGACCGCGACGCGGGGATGGATTAAACCCACAAGTTTACGTAGCGACATGGCGAGTCCTTGGCCAATGGCGTCGAAGACAACGACGTTTCAGCGCCAGCCATGCGACTGTCGCCCCGAGATAGACGGTTATGGTAATCGGCAGCGCCAATCGCAGATGACTCCAGGCCAACCAGGCCGACGGCGCCGCCACCAGCAGATTCCAGCCCATATAGGCTGCCCCCGACCTTGCATGCGTCCCCGCACCGTAACGCGCCAGCCACTGATACAGGTGCTCGCGGTGCGCAGTGTACCAGCGCCGTCCACGCAACATTCGTGTCAACAGGGTCAGGCTGGCGTCCACCACGAACGATGAGGACAGGATCAGCGCCGGCCAAAGCAAGGCGTGCTCAACCCGCCACAACATCGCGCTGAAGACAAAAACCAGCAAACCGACGCTGCCGCTGCCGACATCCCCCATGAAGATCCGCGCCGGCGGCCGGTTGAAGCACCAGAATCCCAGTGCTGCGGCCGCCAGCGCGGCTGCCGCCGACATCAATGCGGGCTGTGTCGCCGACCACGCCAGCAAGGCCAGTCCGGCGCCGACAAAGATCGCCTGCTGGGCCAGCAGGCCATCGATGCCATCCATGAAGTTGTGCAGGTTGATGCTCCAGACACCACAAACCAGCAACAGCGGAAGCCACCACCACGACAACCCGGTCGCCAGCAGGCTGCACGAAAAAAGGCCAACCGCCAGCATCTGGGCGCCCAATCGCGGCAGTACCGGCAACGGATGATGGTCGTCCCACCAGCCCGCCAGCGCGACCAGAATCAACGCCACCGACAAGCCAGCGATCATGTCCGCCGGCCATGCTGCCGGCGAGCCGTACAGCACCCCAGGGAGGCAGACGAGCATGGCCACGACAATGCCGATACCGCCGCCGCGTGGTGTCGGCATGCGGTGCGAACGGCGCTGCCCGGGCTGATCGAGCATGCCGTGGCGACGCGCGTAACCGATCGCGCCACGCACCAGCAGTACGGTGATCAGGAAACTGCCCAGCAACCATCCCATGGCCGTGTACATCTCAGGTCACTCGCTGGCGACGCCGTGGATCGGCCGGATCGTGCTCCAGTTCTTGCAACTGGGGCATTGCCAGTGATGCGCCTTGGCGCCGAAGCCACAACGACTGCAGCGATACATCGCCTGGCCTTCCAGCAGCTTGCGGGTCAGGTCGCGCAGGATCAGGAAATTCTCGCGCGCTTCGCCATCGATCTTGTCCATGGTCGCGTCGATCAGTGCCATCAGGCCGCGTACCGAAGGCCGCTGGCGCAGCTGTCGCGGTGAGAAAATCGATTGCCGCTCGCTCGCCGTCACGCTGCCGGTACAAGTGGGTCAGCGCCAGCACCGGCGAGACGCCGTGATAGCGTCCCAGCATGTCGTGCAGGAAACTTTCGGCCCGCTCCATCTGCTGTGAACGCGCGTAGCTGTTGAGCAGTGGCGGCAGGATTTCCGGGGTAAACGCGGAGTCGGCATCGATTGCCGCCTCGTAGGCTGCCACGGCCTCGGCATGCTGGCCATCTTCGGACAACAGCCGACCCGTCAGCATGAACGCGCGCACGCATCCAGGCTGACACTCGAATGCCTGACGCAGGTATTCGCGCGCTTCGGCACGCGCGCCGTGCTGCCGCGAGCGATCGGCCAGCTCGCAATAGAACTGGGCGATCATCGGCGCTTCGTCCTCGCCGGTCATCACTTCCAGCCGGCGTGCGTGTTCGATCGCCTTGTGCCAATCACGTTCGTGCTGGTAGATCGAGATCAGGTGGCGCAGCGCGGAAGGCGCATGGGCATCCATCGCCACCAAGTCGCAGAACAACGCTTCGGCCCGATCGAGCAGGCCGGCGCGCATGTAATCCTCGCCCAGTTCCAGCAGGGCCACGGTCTTCATCGCATCGCTCAGCCCGGGACGCGAGACCAGATGCTGATGCAGCCGGATCGCGCGGTCCACTTCGCCGCGGCGGCGGAACAGGTTGCCAAGCGCCAGGTGAGTCTCGACCGTGTCGCGGTTGTATTCGGCCAGCTTGAGGAAGACCTCGATCGCCTTGTCCTGCTCTTCGTTGAGCAGGTAGTTCAGACCACGGAAATAATCCGACGACAGCTCGCTGACCTCGGCACCGGAGCGACGCGCACCAACCTGACGCGAGGCCCACCAGCCCAGGGCAAATGCTGCCGGCACCAGCGGGACCAGCACATACAGAAGGTTCATGGCTTGGCCGGCGGCTTCTTGTCTGCGCGCTGCTGCTGCCGAACGCTGGCGGCGCTGGCGCGTACTTACGCCCAGCCACGCAGTCAGGCCGCCCAGCAGCCAGCCGATCACCACGGCTCCCAGCAGGGCCGCGCCCTTGGGCAGTTGCACCTGGACAAAAGCAAGGTCATAACCGACCAGGTCGGCATTGAGCGCGCCCAGCACGACGCCAACGGCGATGAAGATCACGAAGATGATGATGGCGAGCAATCGCATGAAGCGACTTTACCCGATTGATCGTGGCAGGCACAGGCAACGTCAACGATCCATACGGAAATGGTTCATGGCGTCTCGGCCATGTCATGAAACCCGGGCAAAAAGAAGGCAGGATCGACTCGCGTCGCCTGCCTTCGATCCACTTTTGTTGCCGCATCAATCAACTGTCTGTTCCAGGCTCAGATTGACGCGTTCGCGCAATTCCTTGCCCGGCTTGAAGTGCGGAACGTGCTTGCCGGGCAGCGCCACAGCTTCACCCGTCTTGGGGTTGCGCCCCATGCGCGGCGGTCGATAGTGCAGCGCGAAGCTGCCGAAACCACGCACTTCGATGCGTTCGCCGTGAGCCAGGGCATGACTCATCTGCTCGATCACGCTCTTGACGGCCATCTCGACGTCGGCAAACGCAAGATGGGTCTGGCGTCTGGCGAGCGCCTCGATCAATTCGGATTTAGTCATGGGCCCCAATGTCCGTGACATGAAACAGCGGGGCGGCGATATGCCGCCCCGCGTCAGGCTGATGCAGGTGATCAGTCGGCCTTGTTGAACTGCTCCTTGAGCAGCGCACCAAGCTTGGTCGTACCGCTCGCCGCGGATGAATAATCCGCCGCCGTATCCGGTGCGTCTTCCTCGTCCTTGGCGCGAATCGAGAGCGCCAGCTGGCGACCCTTGCGATCCATGCCGGTGAACTTGGCCTCGACCTTGTCGCCCACCTTCAGATGCAGCGTGGCGTCGTCGATGCGCTCCTTGGCGATGTCGTTGGCGCGCAGGTAACCCTCGACGCCCTCGCCCAGATCGATCACCGCACCCTTCGCATCGACTTCCTTGACGGTGCCGTTGACGATGGTGCCGCGCGGATTCGCCGCCATGAACTGGCCGAACGGATCCTGCTCCATCTGCTTGATGCCGAGCGAGATGCGCTCGCGCTCCGGATCGACCGCCAGCACCACGGCCTCGATCTCGTCGCCCTTCTTGAAGTTGCGAACCAGATCTTCGCCGGACATCTGCCAGGAGATGTCGGACAGGTGCACCAGACCGTCGATGCCGCCGTCCAGGCCGATGAACACGCCGAAGTCGGTGATCGACTTGATCTGACCGGAGACCTTGTCGCCCTTCTTGTGCATCGCTGCGAAGGCTTCCCACGGGTTCGAGCGGGTCTGCTTGATACCCAGCGAGATGCGGCGACGCTCCTCGTCCACGTCCAGCACGGTGACTTCGGTCTCGTCACCGACCTGAACCACCTTGGCCGGGTTGACGTTCTTGTTGGTCCAGTCCATCTCGGACACGTGCACCAGGCCTTCCACGCCCGGCTCGATCTCGACGAAGCAGCCGTAATCGGTGACGTTGGAAACCTTGCCGAACAGACGGCTGCCGACCGGGTAACGGCGGGCGATGGCGACCCACGGGTCGTCGCCCAGCTGCTTCAGGCCCAGCGAAACGCGGTTGCGCTCCTTGTCGTACTTCAGCACGCGCACGTCCAGCTCGTCGCCGACGTTGACGACTTCGGACGGATGACGCACGCGCTTCCACGCCATGTCGGTGATGTGCAGCAGGCCGTCGATACCGCCCAGGTCCACGAACGCGCCGTAGTCGGTGAGGTTCTTGACGACGCCCTTGACCACGGCGCCCTCGGTCAGGCGCTCAAGCAGCTTCTCGCGCTCCTCGGAGAACTCGGTCTCGACGACGGCGCGGCGGCTGACCACCACGTTGTTGCGCTTGCGGTCGAGCTTGATGATCTTGAACTCGAGTTCCTTGCCCTCGAGGTAAACCGGGTCGCGCACCGGGCGCACATCGACCAGCGAGCCCGGCAGGAATGCGCGGACGTCCTTGATGTCGACGGTGAAGCCGCCCTTGACCTTGCCGGAAATCATGCCGACGATGGTTTCTTCCTTGTCGAACGCCTGCTCCAGGTCGTCCCACACCATCGAGCGCTTGGCCTTCTCGCGCGACAGCTTGGTCTCGCCGAAACCGTCTTCCAAAGCTTCGAGGGCTACCTTCACCTCGTCGCCTACCTGCACCTCCAGCACGCCGTCCTCGCTCTTGAACTGCTCGATCGGGACGATGCCTTCGCTCTTCAGGCCGGCATTGATCACGACGACGTCATTGCGGATTTCCACAACGATACCGGTGACGATGGCGCCGGGCTTCAGCTTGGAGATAGCCTGTTGGCTCTGTTCAAACAGTTCGGCAAAACTTTCAGTCATGTTGATTCCATAGTGGGAAAGGACCGTGGTTCGTCGCGCTGGTCTGGATGTTGCGCACGAACTTTCCGGTCCACCGGTTGAGGGTGCTTCAGGTGGTTCGCCAGGAACCGATCCATCGTCACCGTTGGCCAAAACCTCCTGCCGTGGCAGGAGCGCAGAAACCGTCGTGCAACCCGTTCAGGGCTGCACGACGGCAAGTACTTTCGCGACGACCTCGTCGATGCCCATTCCGGTGGTGTCCACCAGCACGGCATCTTCGGCAGGCTTGAGCGGCGCAACCGCTCGCGATGCATCGCGGCTGTCACGCGCCTCAATTTCGCGCTGAAGGCCGGCGAGTGTAACGCCGAGTCCCTTTTCCTTCAACTGCTTATAGCGCCTTTTCGCCCGTTCGGCGGCACTGGCGGTGAGGAAAACCTTGAAGGCGGCATCCGGGAAGATCACCGTCCCCATGTCGCGCCCGTCGGCGACCAGCCCGGGCGCCTTGCGAAAACCCAGCTGCAGCGCCACCAGCGCCTCGCGCACCGACGGTATCGAGGCGATCGCAGACGCCGCCGCGCCGGCGGTTTCGGTGCGCAAGATCGTCGGTGGCGTCGTGCCCGTTGACGATCACCCGCGTCTCGCCGCCGTCAACACCCGGCGCGGAAACGGATCTTGGTGCCCTGCGCACAGCGGGTCATGGCCTCGGCGTCGGACAGATCCAGCCCGGCCATGCCGGCGGCGTAGCCGACGGCACGATACAGCGCGCCCGAATCCAGCAACCGCCAACCCAGCCGCTCGGCCACCAGCGCGCTGATCGTGCCCTTGCCCGATCCCGACGGCCCGTCGATGGTGAGTACCGGAACGGAGGGGGCATGGCTCATGGCAAGATCCTGGGTTGGGCAATGGAATGCGGAAGTCTAACGCGTTGACCCCACCAGGATCGCGTGCTATCTAGCCGGATTACTTGTCCGCAAGCCATGCCCCGCCTGCCTTATGACTGATCTTCGCCGTGAGTTCGAACAAGCCGCCGAGGACATTCAGCGACTGGGCCAGCGCCCCGACAACGACACCTTGCTGAAGCTTTATGCGCTCTACAAGCAGAGCTCCGAGGGCGACCTCAAGCGCGCCCAGCCCGGGTTCTTCGATTTCATTGGTACCGCCAAGCATGAGGCCTGGGCGCACCTGAGCGGTGTTCCCGAAGACGAGGCCATGCGCCGCTACATTGCCCTGGTGCGCCAGTTGCTGGCGTGACCCGCTCACCGGCGCGAACATTGCGCTTGCTTTCGAATCACTCACCACCGGCACATTCATACGATCGTTTGAGTCAGGCGTGAGTCGCATGCATTACCCGAACCTGTTCGCCCCGCTCGATCTGGGCCATGTCACCCTGCCCAATCGCATCCTGATGGGTTCGATGCATACCGGGCTGGAAGACAAGGCCCGCGACTACGACAAGCTGGCCGCGTATTTCGCCGAGCGCGCCCGCGGCGGCGTCGGACTGATGGTCACCGGCGGCATCTCGCCCAGTATCGAGGGCTGGCTGAAGCCGTTTGGCGGCCGACTCACCCTGCCTTGGCACAAACCGCGCCACCGCAAGCTCACCGACGCGGTGCACGCCGAGGGCGGGCGCATCTGCCTGCAGATCCTGCACGCTGGCCGTTATGGCTACCACCCGTTGTCAGTGGCACCATCGAAGCTCAAATCGCCGATTACTCCGTTCACGCCACGCGCACTGTCGTCGCGCGGCGTGGAACGCACCATCGGCGACTTCGTGCACTGCGCGACAACTGGCCCGGGAGGCCGG
This sequence comes from uncultured Gammaproteobacteria bacterium, assembly GCA_963739815.1. GTDB lineage: Bacteria > Pseudomonadota > Gammaproteobacteria > Xanthomonadales > Rhodanobacteraceae > Rhodanobacter. The sequence goes on along the minus strand of CAVUBI010000001.1, from coordinate 827,035 downwards.
CTACGACGGCGTCGAGGTCATGGGCTCGGAAGGCTATCTGATCAACGAGTTCATCGTCGCCCGAACCAACCACCGCAGCGATGCCTGGGGAGGCGATGCCGCCCGACGCATGCGCTTCCCGATCGAGATCGTGCGCCGCATGCGCGAGGCCGTGGGTCGCGACTTCATCATCATCTACCGTCTGTCGATGCTCGATCTGGTCGAAGGCGGGCAGGACTGGAACGAGATCGTTACCCTGGCCAAGGCCATCGAAGCAGCCGGCGCCAGCATCATCAACACCGGCATCGGCTGGCACGAGGCGCGGGTGCCGACCATCGTGACCAGCGTGCCGCGCGCCGGTTTCGCCTGGGTTACGCAGAAACTCAAGGGCGAGGTGTCCATCCCGCTGATCGCCACCAACCGCATCAACATGCCGGACGTTGCCGAGCGCATCCTCGCCGGCGGCGAGGCCGACATGGTCTCGATGGCGCGCCCGCTGCTGGCCGATCCGGCCTGGGTGAACAAGGCCAAAGCCGGCCGCAGCGAGCGCATCAATACCTGCATCGCGTGCAACCAGGCCTGTCTGGATCATGTATTCCAGAACAGGCGCGCCAGCTGCCTGGTCAATCCGCTCGCCTGTCACGAAACCGAGTTGAGGATCGAGCCGGCGGTCACCCGCAAACGTATCGCGGTGATCGGCGCGGGCCCCGCGGGCATGGCTTGCGCCAGCACCCTGGGCGAGCGCGGCCATGCGGTGACCCTGATCGACCGGGCCAGCGAGATCGGCGGTCAGTTCAACTACGCCAAGCAGATCCCGGGCAAGGAAGAGTTCCACGAGACGCTGCGCTACTTCAGGCATCAACTGAAGGACAGCGGTGTCGAGGTGCGGCTGGGACAAACAGCCGACCTGGCCTCGCTGCGGGCAGGCGGCTACGACGAAGTAGTGATCGCCACCGGCATCACGCCGCGACGGGTGAATTTTCCCGGTAGCGACGATCCGCGCGTGCTCGGCTACCTGGACGTACTGGCCAAACACCAGCCGGTCGGCGCCAGGGTGGCGATCATCGGCGCTGGCGGTATCGGTTTCGACATGGCCGAATTCCTGGTCGAACGGGCACCCTCGCCGACCACTGACGTGGTCCGCTGGACCCGCGAATGGGGCGTGGACATGCAACTGGCTCGGCGCGCCGGCCTGCGGCCGGCACAGCCGGAAGTACCTGCACGCCAGGTCTGGTTGCTCCAGCGCAGCGAAGGGCGCGTCGGCGCGCGGCTCAACAAGACCACCGGCTGGGTACACCGGGCCACGCTCAAGTCAAAACAGGTAACCATGCTGGGCAAGGTCGGCTATGAGCGTTTCGACGACCTGGGCCTGCACATCACTGTCGACGGCACTCCGCAAATCCTGCCGGTCGAGCAATGTGGTGGTCTGCGCCGGCCAAGAGCCAAACCGGCGATTGGCCGACGAACTGATCGCGGCAGGCCTCAAAGTGCACGTCATCGGTGGCGCCGACGTGGCAGCCGAGCTGGACGCCAAGCGCGCCATTGCCCAGGGCACCCGTCTGGCCAGTCAGATCTGATGCCACCCGCGGATACTCCGACGCCGCGGCCTTTCGGTCGCGGCGTCGGAAGGAATAAAAGCGCCCCGCAGGGGTGACGCATCAATGTGGGTTCAGGGGGGAGTTGAACCAGACACCGTACTTAGCGTCGCTGCGGAGCGAGGTCGCCGCCACAAGGGGGGAGGGGAAGTGGCGGGACAGGAGCATTTTATGACCGATGCAATAAAGTATCTAATATATATTTATCGCCAAACTAATATAAAATGCCTATATGTTCGATCTACGCCAATTGCGCTATTTCGTGGCGGTTGCCGAGGAACTCAGCTTCACCCGCGCTGCGCTGCGCCTGCACATTTCACAGCCTCCTTTGTCCCAGCAGATCCAGTCGCTGGAGCGGGACCTCGGCGTGCGATTGCTGGAGCGCACCAAACGAAGCGTGGCATTGACCGAGCCGGGGCGGGTATTTCTCGAGCAAGCTCGCCAGATCCTGGCCAAGGCCGACGAAGCGCGCAGCCAGGTAGTGGCGGCGGCAGCCGGCTACAGTGGCCAGCTGCGTCTGGCCTACACGGTTTCGGTCTCGTTCCACCCAGCCATGCCGCAAGCGTTGCTGCGTTTTGGCCAGATCGCCCCCAATGTGCGCCTGCAGCTCAGCGAGATGTACACCGAATCACAATTCGCGGCCCTGCTCAACGGCCAGCTTGACGTCGGTTTTGTCAGGGACGAACCAGCCCACGCACAAATGGCGCGTGGGCTGAGGCTGAGTGTGATTCATCGCGAACCCCTTCTGCTCGCCCTCCCCGTTGGCCACCCACTGGCGAGCCGCAACAGCCTGATGCTGGCTGAAGTGGCGGACAATGCGTTCCTGACGCAACCACGGGAACTCGCGGCAACACTGTTCGATCGACTGGTAAAACTGGCGACCCGGGCTGGTTTTCAACCCACGATCACCCAGCACGCGCAGCAGATCAACGGTCTGCTCGCCCTGGTCGCCGCGGGCCTGGGCCTGGCCCTGGTGCCCGCCAGCATGCGAGCCGTACGCCTCGCAGGTGTCAGCTACGTGCCGCTGGAGGACCCCGATGCGTACCTGCTGCTGGCCGTGGCCTGCCGGGCCGACGATCGCTCGCCGGTACTGCAGCAATTCCTGGCCACGGTAGCGGAAACGGTGCTCTCATCAGGCTTGTGATGAGGTATCCGACTCGCTATACTTGCGTGCTTACATTTTCGTTTAGTGTCAGGAGCAGGCCGTGAAGGTGCTTAACTCGTTGAAGTCCGCCAAGACGCGGCATCGCGACTGCAAAGTTGTGCGTCGTCGCGGCAAGGTGTTCGTGATCTGCAAGAGCAATCCGCGCTTCAAGGCTCGCCAGCGCTGAGTACAGCCGTTGTCGAGTGGATGAGAAGGCCGCGCAAGCGGCCTTTTTCATGCCCGCAACCCATTGCTACGCCGACCAATCGGCGCACAGCCATCTGGACCACGGCGACGCCCGGTGGAAACCAGGGCGTCGCCGCTGCGCCATCAGATGTAACGGATACTGATGACTTCGTAGTGCTTGACGCCGTTGGGGGCGGTGAACTCGATGCTGTCGCCGGAGCTGCGGCCGATCAGTGCGCGTGCGATCGGCGACGACACCGCAATCAATCGACGCTTGATGTCCGCCTCCAGGTCACCCACGATCTGGTAGGTCACCGACGTGCCGGCGTCCTCGTCCTCCAATTCCACGGTGGCCCCGAACACCACGCGGTCACCCGGATTGAGCTTCTCCACGTCGATCACTTCGGCGTTTGACAGCAGCCCCTCCAACTGGCCGATGCGGCCCTCGGTGAAGCTCTGTTGTTCGCGCGCGGCATGGTACTCGGCGTTCTCTTTCAGATCGCCATGGGCACGGGCTTCGGCAATCGCGGCGATGATGCGCGGCCGGTCGACGAACTTCAGCTGCTCCAGCTCCGTGCGCAAACGCTCGGAACCGGCCTTGGTGATCGGGGGACGACTCATGCGTCGAGCTCCTTGTGCAGTTCCTGCAGGCTGTGCACTTCGCCTTCGCTGTGAAAATCCAGCGAATGCACGAGCGCGCGGGCGCCTGCAACGGTGGTGGAATAGGTGACACGCTGCTGCAACGCCTCGCGTCGGATCGAGAACGAGTCGGCGATCGCCTGCTTGCCCTCGGTAGTGTTGACGATATAGACGATTTCACCGTTCTTGATCAGGTCGACGATGTGCGGCCGGCCTTCCAGCACCTTGTTGATGCGCTCGCAGGCCACGCCGTGTCCGGCCAGGTAGCTGGCGGTACCGGAAGTCGCCACCAGATTGAAGCCGCGCGCGATGATCTCCCTGGCCACCGGCAGCAGACGCTCCTTGTCGCCGTCACGCACCGAGAGGAAGGCCTTGCCGACGACCGGTGCCTTGATGCCTGCCGCTTCGTGGCCACGCGCGAACGCGGCACCGAAGCTTCGGCCCACGCCCATCACTTCGCCGGTCGAACGCATCTCGGGGCCGAGGATGGGATCGACATTCTGGAACTTCAGGAACGGGAAGATCGCCTCCTTCACCGAGTAGTACGCCGGGATCACTTCGCGCGTGGCATTCAGGCTGGCGAGCGATCGCCCTGCCATCACGCGCGCGGCGATCTTGGCCAGCGGCACACCGGTGGCCTTGGACACGAACGGCACCGTACGCGAGGCGCGCGGGTTCACTTCGAGGATGAACACGGTGTCGCCCTGGATCGCGAACTGGGTGTTCATCAGGCCGATGACCTTCAGCTCCTTCGCCATCGCGGTGACCTGGCGACGCATCTCGTCCTGGATTTCCGCACTCAGCGAGTACGGCGGCAGCGAACAGGACGAATCGCCCGAATGCACGCCGGCTTCCTCGATGTGCTCCATGATGCCGCCGATCAACACGTTGCCTTCGGCATCGGCGATCACATCCACGTCGACCTCGACCGCATGGTCGAGGAAGCGATCCAGCAGCACCGGCGAGTCGTTCGACACCTTCACCGCGTCACGGATGTAGCGCGACAGGTCGGCGTCGTCATGCACCACTTCCATCGCGCGGCCACCGAGCACGTAGCTCGGACGCACCACCAACGGATAACCGATCTCGCGCGCCAGCGCCAGCGCCTCATCGGCGTTGCGCGCGGTACGGTTGGGCGGCTGCCGCAGGCCGATCTTCTCGATCATGTGCTGGAAGCGCTCGCGATCCTCGGCCAGGTCGATCGAGTCCGGACTGGTGCCGATGATCGGCACGCCAGCCGCCTCCAGCGCACGCGCCAGCTTCAGCGGAGTCTGCCCACCGTACTGCACGATCACGCCCTTCGGCTTTTCGACGTGGACGATTTCCAGCACGTCTTCCAGCGTCAGCGGCTCGAAATACAGGCGGTCGGAAGTGTCGTAATCGGTCGACACCGTTTCCGGATTGCAGTTGACCATGATGGTTTCGTAACCATCCTCGCGCAGCGCGAGCGACGCGTGCACGCAGCAGTAGTCGAACTCGATGCCCTGCCCGATCCGGTTCGGGCCGCCACCGAGCACGATGATTTTCTCGCGGTCGGTCGGATCGGCCTCGCATTCCTCCTCGTACGTCGAATACATGTACGCCGTGCTGGTCGCGAACTCGGCCGCGCAGGAATCCACCCGCTTGTATACCGGGCGCACACCCAGGGTATGACGCAGATGTCGCACCGCGGCTTCGTCCGTATTCAGCAGTTCGGCGATGCGGGCGTCGGCGAAACCGAGTCGCTTGAGTTCGCGCATGCGCGGCTCGTTGAGCGCGGTGATTCCCTGCTTGATGACTTCCGACTCGGTCAGCACGATGTCCTCGAACGCAGCGAGAAACCATGGATCGACGCGGCTGAGGCTGTGCACCTCTTCCAGTGACAGGCCGGCGCGGAACGCGTCGGCCAGATGGAACACGCGATCGGGCCGCGGCTCGCGCAATTCGCGCTTGAGCACGGCCAGCCCGTCATCAGTACGGATATCCAGGCCAGTCGGATTGAGTCCGGTCTTGCCGATCTCCAGCCCGCGCAGTGCCTTCTGCAGCGACTCGTGGAAGCTGCGGCCGATCGCCATCACTTCGCCGACGGACTTCATCTGGGTGGTGAGACGGGCATCGGCGGCCGGGAATTTCTCGAACGCAAAGCGCGGAATCTTGGTGACCACGTAGTCGATCGATGGCTCGAACGACGCCGGAGTCAGACCGCCGGTGATGTCGTTTTTCAATTCGTCCAGCGTGTAGCCCACCGCCAGCTTGGCGGCGATCTTGGCAATCGGGAAACCGGTTGCCTTCGAGGCCAGCGCGGACGACCGCGACACCCGCGGGTTCATCTCGATGACGACCACGCGACCGTCTTCGGCGTTGATGCCGAACTGCACGTTGGAGCCGCCGGTGTCCACGCCGATCTTGCGCAGCACGGCGATCGAGGCGTCGCGCAGGCGCTGGTATTCCTTGTCGGTCAGCGTCTGCGCCGGCGCCACGGTGATCGAGTCGCCGGTGTGCACGCCCATCGGATCGAGGTTCTCGATCGAGCACACGATGATGCAGTTGTCCGCAGTGTCGCGGACCACTTCCATCTCGAATTCCTTCCAGCCCAGCACGGATTCCTCGACCAGCACCTCGCCGACCGGCGACAGTTCCAGGCCGCGCTTGACGATTTCCTCGAATTCCTCGCGATTGTAGGCAATACCGCCGCCAGAGCCGCCAAGGGTGAAGCTTGGCCGGATCACCGTCGGAAAGCCGACCTTGGCCTGGGTTTCCAGCGCCTGCTCGAACGTTCGCGCGATCTCGGCCTTCGGGCACTCCAGCCCGATCTCGCCCATCGCCACACGGAACAGCTCGCGGTCTTCGGCCATGCGGATGGCCTCACGCCTGGCGCCGATCAGTTCGACGTTGTATTTCTCCAGCACACCATGATCCGCCAGATCCAGCGCGCAGTTCAGCCCGGTCTGTCCGCCCATCGTGGGCAATACCGCATCGGGGCGCTCTTTGGCGATGATGCGTTCCACCGTCTGCCAGTTGATCGGCTCGATGTAAACCGCGTCGGCGGTATCCGGGTCGGTCATGATCGTGGCGGGGTTGGAGTTCACCAGGATGACCCGGTAGCCCTCCTCCTTCAGCGCCTTGCATGCCTGCGCGCCGGAGTAGTCGAACTCGCAGGCCTGGCCGATCACGATCGGGCCGGCGCCGATGATGAGGATGCTCTTGATATCGGTACGCTTAGCCATGCGTGCGGGCCTCCTGCATCAGTACCGCGAAACGTTTGAACAGATAGCCGACGTCGAGCGGGCCGGGGCTCGCTTCGGGATGGCCCTGGAAGCAGAACGCTGGACGGTCGGTCAGCGCAAAACCCTGCAGCGAACCGTCGAACAGCGAGGTGTGGGTGACCCGTACATTGGCGGGCAGCGTCGTCGGATCCACCGCGAAGCCGTGGTTCTGCGAGGTGATCAGCACGCGGCCATCGTCCATGTCCTTGACCGGATGATTCGCACCGTGATGGCCGAACTTCATCTTCAGCGTCTTGCCGCCCAGCGCCAGGCCCATCAGTTGCTGACCGAGGCAGATACCGAACAGCGGGATTTTCGCGTCGAGGAATGCACGGGTTGCCGCGATGGCATAGTCGCAAGCCGCCGGATCGCCGGGGCCGTTGGACAGGAACACCCCATCGGGCTGCATCGCCAGCACCTCCGCGGCAGGCGTCTGCGCCGGCACCACGGTGACCTCGCAGCCCTGCTCGGCGAGCAGGCGCAGGATGTTGAGCTTGGTGCCGTAGTCGTAGGCAACCACCTTGAAGCGCATCGCGGGCTGGTTGAACGCGGTGCGGTCGAGGTCGTACACGCCCTGGTTCCACACATACGGTTTGGCGGTGCTGACCACCTTGGCCAGGTCCATCCCGTTCAGGCCGGGAAAGGCGCGTGCCTTGGCGAGCGCGGCCTCGGCGTCGATCTTCTCGCCCGCCACGATGCAGCCGGCCAGCGCGCCCTTGTCGCGCAGAATGCGGGTCAGCCGACGGGTGTCGATGCCGGCGATCGCGACCGTGCCATGGCGCTTCAGGTAATCCGGCAGGCTCTCGGTGCTGCGCCAGCTGCTGGCCCGGCGCGGCACATCGCGCACGATCAGCCCGGCAGCATGCACGGCCGTGGACTCGACATCCTCGGCGTTGATGCCGGTGTTGCCGATGTGGGGATAGGTCAGCGTGACGATCTGGCGCGAATAGGAAGGATCGGTGAGGATCTCCTGGTAACCGGTCATCGCGGTATTGAAGACCACCTCGCCAACGGTTTCGCCGGTCGCGCCGACGGCATGACCGTGGAACACGCTGCCGTCTTCGAGGGCCAGCAGAGCGGGAATGGGCATACGGTAACCGCCTTTTTGATGCAGCGAAGTCCGCAAGCCGCAGAATTGCTGGCTTGTGGAGCTTGGGAAGGAAAGGATCAGGGCGGCTGGAAATGATAGGTGGCGACGGCGTTTCTGTCCACCCAACGAAACATGAACCCCACGACCTACCGGCTGAGCGCAGCGGAGCTACACTAGGTCACATTTTTGGAGCCCGATGTCTCATGAGTGCTGCCGTTCTGCTCGATCCCGCCCGACTCGACCGTCCGGACACCATGGTTCAGCAAGACCCTTTTCCGTTCATGGTGGCGCATGGCCAACTGCCGGACGATGCCCGCGGCGACCTTGAACGGGATTTCCCGCGCTATGCCAGCGCCGGCTTCTTCCCCTACGACCCGGGCGAATGCGGCCCGAGCGTGAATGCGCTGATCGAGTGACATGACCTCACCGGCATTTGCCAGCGCGATCGGTCAACGGCTGGGCATCGACAATCTCGACCAGTTCCCGACCTTGGTGACGTTGTGTCGCCTGCTCAACAAACGCCACGGCACCATTCATACCGACAGCAAATCGAAGGTGGCCACCGCGCTGATTTATCTGAACCCGCAGTGGCCCGACACCAGCGATGGCTGCCTGCGTTTCCTGCACAAGATCGACGACATCGACAGCACCGTGACACCGGAGCTGGTCCCGCTATATGGCGAGTTTGCAGTGTTCAAGCGCTGCGAAAACTCCTTCCATGGGCACCTGCCCTACGAGGGCGAACGAAGGGTTATCCAGGTGGCCTGGCTCACCAGCGAAGAAGAGAAGCTGCGCAAGACGAAACGCGGCAAGTTCTCGCGCACTTTCAAGAAACTGTTTGGCCGCCTCGATACCCGGTTCGGTGCCGGACGGGGGCGCAACGCTTCGCATCCGGACTAGGCATGCCTCAGCGCGGCATGGCGATCACATCGTCAAGCTGTCGAAGTCCGGGTTCGCGCCCGGCCAGCCAGTAGGCCGCCTGCAGAGCGCCGCGAGCGAAGATCGAACGGTCGGTGGCGCGATGCCCCAGTTCCAGTCGTTCGCCCGGCCCGATCAGCATCGCGCTGTGCTCGCCGACGATGTCGCCACCGCGCACCACGGCGAAACCGATGCTACCTTCGACCCGCTCGCCGATCCGGCCTTCGCGGCTGTATACCGCAGCCGCCTCCAGCGTGGTGTGACGCGCATCGGCCGCGGCTTGCCCGAGTGCCAGTGCCGTGCCCGAAGGTGCGTCCTGCTTGCGGCCGTGATGTGCCTCGACGATCTCCAGATCCCACGCCGGCAACGCGGCGGCGGCTTCACGCAACAACCGCGTCAGCACCGCCACGCCGAGGCTGAAATTCGCCGCGCGCAGGATCGCGATGTGCTGGCTGGCATCAATCAGCCGCGCCCCGAGCGCAGCGTCGATGCCGGTGGTGCCGCTGACCAGAGCCGTGCCGTGCGCCAGGCAGTGATCCAGCGCCAGCGCCAGCCCAACGGGACCGCTGAAATCGACGACCACGTCGAGCATCGGAGCCTGTTGCCAGTCGTGTGCATAACGCAGTGAATCGCGGTTCGTAAATACCGGCTGGCCGTCGTGGATCGACCCCGGCGCCACCACGGCCTGCACCAGTTCAAAGCGGGCATCGGCGTCGAGCAGATCCAGCAAGCGCGCGCCCATGCGACCGGAGGCGCCATTGACGGCAAGACGGATGGGACGTGGCATCGGCGCGCTCCAGAAGACGGGTCAGGACATGCTAACGCGTGTTACGCGGTGACTTTGGACCAGAACTTCTTGACCCCATCGACCCAGCCTTTGGCGCGCGGAGTGTGCTTGCGCGCCATCGCCGCTGTCGAAGGTGGCTTCCAGCGAGGCCAGCAAATCGCGTTGCTGCTTGGTCAGCCGCACCGGCGTTTCCACCACCACCCGGCAGATCAGGTCGCCATGGCGGCTGCTGCGCACCGATTTGACGCCGCGGCCGCGCAGGCGGAACTGGGTACCGGTCTGTGTTTCCGGCGGAATGCTGATCGGCACCTCGCCTTCCAGCGTCGGTACCGGCAGTTCGGCACCCAGAGCGGCCTGCGAAAAACGGATCGGCAACTCGCAATAGAGATCGCTGCCTTCGCGCTGGAAGATCGCGTGCTCGCGCACGTGCACTTCCACGTACAGGTCGCCTGCCGGCGCACCGGACGGGCCGGCCTCGCCCTGCCCGGTCAGACGGATGCGGTCGCCGTTGTCGACGCCCTCGGGGATCTGCACCGACAGCGTGCGGGTCTCTTCGATGCGGCCTTCGCCATGGCACTTCCTGCACGGCTTCTCGATCGCCTGGCCACTGCCACCGCAATGCGGGCAAGCCTGCTGGATCGAGAATATGCCGTTCTGCATGCGCACCTGGCCGTGGCCGTGGCAGGTCCCGCATTTGCTGACCTTGCCGTCCTCCGAGCCGCTGCCGTTGCAGTGGTGGCAGTTGACCTGGGTCGGCACCTCGATCTGCTTGCTGACGCCGAACACGGCCTCTTCCAGATCCAGTTCCATGATGTAACGCAGGTCGGAGCCACGGCGCGGACGACCGCGACCACCGCCACTGCGACCGAAGATGTCGCCGAAAATGTCGCCGAAGATGTCGCCGACATCGCCGAAGCCAGCGCCGCCGCGACCACCCATGCCGTGTTCGAAGGCGGCATGGCCATGCTGGTCGTACATCGCGCGTTTCTGCGCGTCGGACAGCACTTCGTAGGCCTCCTTGGCCTCCTTGAACTTGTCCTGCGCCGACGGATCGTCCGGGCAACGGTCCGGGTGGTATTTCATCGCCAGCCGACGGAAGGATTTCTTCAGTTCGGCCTCGCTGACGCTGCGCTCGACGCCCAGCACTTCGTAGTAGTCACGCTTGCTCATTCATGCATCCACACTGCTTGTCACGCCCCTGCCCTGCACTCAGCACTCAGCACACAGCCCGCGCCAGGAGAATTCCTGGCGCGGGCTGGTCGATCGCCATGCCGACGATGGGCCCGATTATTCCTTGTCGCCCTTCACTTCGGTGAATTCGGCATCGACCACGTCGTCCGGCTGGGCCGAGCCGCCCGGTGCCGACTGTGCGCCGGCATCGGCCGGGCCGCCCTGCGCCGCGGCGTACAGCGCCTGCGCCACCTGCTCCAGCTTCTCGACCTTGGACTCGATCGCCGCCTTGTCGTCACCGTCCTTGGCCTTCTCCAGGTCGGACAACGCGCCCTCGATGCGTGGACAGCTGATCGGCCGGCACCTTGCCGCCGTGCTCCTTCAGCGCGCTGCGGGTGGCGTGCACCAACTGGTCGGCCTTGTTGCGGGTGGCGACCAGTTCGTGGAACTTCTTGTCCTCTTCCTTGTTCGCCTCGGCATCGGCGACCATGCGCTGGATCTCTTCCTCGGACAGGCCCGAGCCGGCCTTGATCTCGATCTTCTGTTCCTTGCCGGTCTTCTTGTCCTTGGCCGACACGTGCAGGATGCCGTTGGCGTCGATGTCGAAGGTGACTTCGATCTGCGGCATGCCGCGCGGCGCCGGCGTCGATGCCCTGCAGGTCGAACTTGCCCAGCGACTTGTTCGCGCTGGCACGCTCGCGCTCACCCTGCAGCACGTGCACGGTCACTGCGGTCTGGTTGTCGTCGGCGGTGGAGAAGGTCTGCGAGGCCTTGGTCGGCACCGTGGTGTTCTTCTCGATCAGCTTGGTCATCACGCCGCCCATCGTCTCGATGCCGAGCGACAGCGGGGTGACGTCGAGCAGCAGCACGTCCTTGACCGAACCGCCCAGCACGCCGCCCTGGATCGCCGCGCCCACGGCAACGGCCTCGTCCGGGTTGACGTCCTTGCGCGGTTCCTTGCCGAAGAAGTCCTTCACCGACTCCTGCACCTTGGGCATGCGGGTCTGGCCGCCGACCAGGATCACGTCGTCGATGTCGGACACGCGCAGGCCGGCGTCGTTCAACGCGGTGCGGCACGGCTCGATGGTGCGCTTGACCAGGTCCTCGACCAGCGACTCGAGCTTGGCGCGGGTCAGCTTGATGTTGAGGTGCTTCGGACCCGACGCATCCGCCGTCACGTACGGCAGGTTCACGTCGGTCTGATGGTTGGAGGACAGTTCGATCTTGGCGCGCTCGGCGGCGTCCTTCAGGCGCTGCAGCGCCAGCGGATCCTTGCGCAGGTCGATGCCCTGCTCCTTCTTGAATTCCTCGACCAGATAGTCGATGACGCGCATGTCGAAGTCTTCGCCACCGAGGAAGGTGTCGCCGTTGGTGGCCAGCACTTCGAACTGCTTCTCGCCGTCGACTTCGGCGATCTCGATGATCGACACGTCGAAGGTGCCGCCGCCGAGGTCGTAGACCGCGATCTTGCGATCGCCGCCCTTCTTGTCCATGCCGTAGGCCAGCGCGGCCGCGGTCGGCTCGTTGATGATGCGCTTGACGTCGAGGCCGGCGATCCGGCCGGCGTCCTTGGTCGCCTGGCGCTGGCTGTCGTTGAAGTAAGCCGGCACCGTGATCACCGCCTCGGTGATCGTCTCGCCGAGATAATCCTCGGCGGTCTTCTTCATCTTCATCAGCACCTTCGCGGCGATCTCCTGCGGCGCCATCTTCTTGCCGTCGGCGGTCTCCACCCAGGCGTCGCCGTTGTCATGCGCGACGATGCCGAACGGCACGATGTGCAGGTCTTTCTGCACTTCGGCGTCGGTGAACTTGCGGCCGATCAGGCGCTTCACCGCGTAGAAGGTGTTCTTCGGATTGGTCACGCTCTGGCGCTTGGCCGAGGCGCCCACCAGCACTTCGCCGTCCTTGGTGAAGGCGACGATGGAAGGCGTGGTGCGATCGCCTTCCGAGTTTTCGATGACCTTGGTGGTGCTGCCATCCATCACGGACACGCAGGAATTGGTGGTGCCGAGGTCGATACCGATGATCTTGCCCATGTGTATAGCTCTCCAGATTTCTTGCGGCCCCCGCGGCCGCGATGGTTTTCAGATGGGGGTCTGCCTCGGCGATTCAATGCCGGCAAGGCCCCGGATGCGATTCCGTGATGTCCGCCGGCGCGCCGTTCAGGCTGGCGCCAGCGGACAAACTGTTTCAGTCCTTCGCCACGGCGACCAGCGCCGGACGCAGCAGGCGATCGTTCAGCACGTAGCCCTTCTGCAGCACGCTGACCACGGTGCCGGGCGCCTCGCCCGGCGCGTCGACCATGCTCACCGCGTGGTGACGCTCCGGATCCAGCGGCTGACCAAGCGGATCGACCTGCGCCATGCCATGGTTCTCGGCAACCTTCAGCAACGCCTTCAGGGTCAGGCCGAGGCCTTCGCGCATCGAGGCGACATCGCCGCCCTCGATCGCCAGGCCACTTTCCAGGCCGTCGTAGACCGGCAGCAACTCGTTCAGCAGCTTCTCGTTGGCGAAGCGGCGGGCCTGTTCCAGGTCGCGATGCAGGCGACGGCGCTGGTTCTCCAGCTCGGCGTGCTCACGCAGCACGGTTTCGCGCAACTCGGCGTTGCTGGCCTCCAGCTCGGCCACACGCGACTGCAGGATGTCCAGTTCGGTAGTCGTCGACGTCGTCCGGCTGGCCTTGCTTCGGCGCCTCGCCCGACGACTGCGGATCGTTGTTCTGCATGCATCACTCCAAACGAAAGTTCGTGGCCGGCACGCGATGCCGACCGTCCAGATTTGCGAGAAACCCCGCCTCCCGCAGCGGTTATAGGGTCGTGGCGGCGCGATTCAAGGCGTCGCTGAGCAATCCGGCAGTGGCCTGCACCACCGGGATCACCCGCTCATAGGCCATCCGGGTCGGGCCGATCACGCCCGACCGCGCCCAGCACGCGGCCCTGCGCGCCGTAACTGGCGGTGACCACGCTGCAACCATCGAGTGCGGTAAAGCCGGATTCCTCGCCGATGAACAGCCGCACGCCAGGCGCCCTGCGCGCAGACTTCCATCAGCTGCAGCAATTCGTTCTTCTGCTGGAACGCCTCGAACAACTCGCGCAGGCGCTGCATGTCGGCCAGCTCGGAATAACCCATCAGATTGGTCTGCCCGCTGACCAGCACGTCCGCACCGCCCGGGCCGTCGTCGGCGGCGCGAACGAAGCGGTCGCCAGTTCCACCGTGCTGGCCAGCAGCTGGTTCAACTCGCTGCCGGCCTTGCGCACCTCGGCTCAGCAGATGGGCGCGGATGTCGTCCACGCGCAGGCCGGCGAAATGGCTGTTGAGATAATTCGCGGCCTGCTCCAGCTCGCCGCTACCCAGCGGCCTGGCCAGCTGCACGATGCGGTTCTGCACCTGGTTGTCGCTGAACACCAGGATCACCAGCACCCGCGCATCCGGCAGCGCCACGAAATCGATATGCCGCAGCGGAAAGTCGGCCTGGCGCGGCACCGTGACCACGCCGGCGAAATGGGTCATCGCCGACAGCAAGCGTGGAGACATTGCCGAGCAGGTCGCGCGTGGTGGTCGGGCCCGGCGGCAGCTCGCGCTGCAGGCGGGCCATCTCCGTCGCGCGGCAGCGGTTGCAGTTCGATCAGGCTGTCCACGAACAGGCGCAAGCCGCGCGGCGTCGGCACGCGGCCGGCCGAGGTATGCGGCGAAGCGACCAGGCCGGCATCTTCCAGGTCGGCCATGATGTTGCGGATCGTCGCCGGGCTCACGTCCAGGCCGGACGAACGCGACAGCGTGCGCGAGCCGACCGGCTCGCCGTCGACCAGATACTGGGCGATCAGCGTGCGCAACAGGCTGCGCGCGCGTGCATCGAGGTCGTGGCCATGCGGGTTGATCATGCGCTGAGTGTTCCTGTGTAGCAATCCTTGAGACCTCGACAGAAATAAGGTCTGCGCGCGCAGCTTGCAAGTAGAACCGGTGTTCTGCGCCACCGGGCTCCCGCTACAATCCCGTCCACTCCATCATCTGCCAGCCCATGCTCACTTCGCTCTACGTCCGTCATTTTGCCGTCGTCGAAGCCGCCGAGATCGCGTTTGGCCCAGGCCTGACCGTGGTCAGCGGCGAAACCGGCGCCGGCAAATCGCTGCTGGTCGATGCGCTGATGCTGCTGGCCGGCGCCCGCGCCGACAGCGGCATGGTGCGCGCCGGCAGCGATCGCGCCGAACTGGCCGCCGAGTTCGACCTGACCGACCTGCCAGAAGCCCGCGACTGGCTGCAACGCGAGGAACTGGACGAGGACGGCGGCTGCCAGCTGCGTCGGGTGATCCGCACCGAAGGCAGCTCCAAGGCCTGGATCAACGGCCGCCCGGCCAATGCCCGCCAGCTCGGCGAGCTGGCTTCGCTGCTGGTCGAGATCCACGGCCAGCACGAGCACCAGGCGCTGCTGTCGCGCCCACACCAGTTGGCCCTGCTCGATGCCTACGCCGGCCACGACGAACTGCTGGCGCAGGTGCGCGACAGCGCGATGCAATGGCGCGAACTTGGCGCGCGCATGCGCAAGCTCAGCGGCGGCGATGACCGCGACCAGCGCATCGAGTTGCTGCGCCACGAAATCGGCGAACTGGAAAAGTGGGCGCTGCCCGCCGACCGAACTGGCCGAACTGGAGGCGAACCACAAACGCCTCGCCAATGCCGGTCGCCTGGCCGAAGGCGTCGCCGGCGTGGTCGAACTGCTCGACGGCGACAGCGAGTTCGCGCTGCGCCGCGCGCTGGGCCGCGCCCATGCCGAACTCGGCAAGCTCGCCGTGCTGGACGACAAGCTGGCGCCGCTGCTGGAGCTGCTGGACAACGCCGGCATCCAGCTCGGCGAAGCCGCCGACGGTCTGGGCCGCTACGCGCAGGACGTCGACCTCGACCCCGAGCGCTTTGACGAAGTGGACACCCATCTGGCCCGCCTGCACGAGCTGTCGCGCCGGCATCGGCTGCCGGTCGCCGAACTGCACGACAGGCTGACCGCCCTGCGCGCCGAATTGGCTGAACTCGAGGGCGCCGGCGACGCGCTGGAACTGCTGGCAGCACAGCGCCAACAGCTGCAGCACGACTACACCGACGCAGCCGCGCAGTCTGAGCCGAGGCCCGCGCGCGCTTGCCGCCAGCGGCTCGGCGAGGAAGTCAGCGTCCTGATGGCCGAACTGGGCATGGCCGGCGGCCTGCTGCGCGTCGAACTGGAGCCCGCGACCGGCGACGATCCTGATCCGCAGGGCCGCGAACGCTGCGAATTGCTGGTCAGCGCCAACCCCGGCCAACCGCCACGGCCGTTGCGCAAGGTCGCCTCTGGCGGCGAGCTGGCCCGCATCAGCCTGGCGATCGAAGTCGCCACGCTGGGCAAGGACACCGTCGGCAGCATGATCTTCGACGAAGTCGACACCGGCATCGGCGGCGCCGTCGCCGAGGTCGTCGGCCAGAAGCTGCGTGCGCTCGGCGCACAGCGGCAGGTACTGTGCGTCACCCACCTGCCGCAGGTGGCGGCGCAGGGCCACGCGCACCTGCGGGTCAGCAAACACAGCGATGGCGACTCCACCCGTACCCGGATCGACAAGCTCGATGCCGCCGGCCGGCGTGACGAGCTGGCGCGCATGCTCGGCGGCGTGGAGATCACTCGCGAGACGCGGGCGCATGCCAAACAGATGCTGGAGCGCGCGCAGACTGCCTGACCGCGCTGCCCCGACTCCGGCGAATCAATTGGCCGGCTGGCAGCAAACCGCGCTCGGTCGCCATCCGATAAAGATCCAGTTCCGACCCCGCGCCCAACTTGCCCATCAGGCTGGCGCGGTGGATGTATACGGTTTTCTGGCCGATCCCCAGTTCCGCCGCCACCTGTTTCGGTGTGCGGCCGCCGGCCAGCAGCAGGAACACCTCGCGTTCGCGCGTGGTCAGCCGGTTGATCGGATCCAGCGCGGCATTCGGACGATCCGCCCGGCGCTGGCGCAAATCCGAGCTGAGAAAACATTCGCCCTGCATCACCGCACGCAGGCCGGCCACCAGTTCTTCCGGCGCCACGCCCTTGGTCACATACCCGCTGGCGCCACGGCGCAGCGCCTCGGACACATAAGGCTCGCCGTCATGCATGCTCAACACCACGATATGCGTCTGCGCGTGGACGCTGAGCAGGTGCTCGATCAAGCGGCAAGCCGCTGCCGTCGGGCAGGGACAGATCCAGCGCGACCAGATCGGGGCGCCAGTGACTGACCGCCTCGACCGCATCGTCGGCGCTGCGGCACTCGGCTACCACGTCGAGATCTGACTCCATCTCGATCAGCCGCTTGAAACCCTCGCGAACGATGGCGTGGTCGTCGACCAGAACGATGCTGTACATCCGGCTACTTTACACAGGGCTTTGCGTTCTTGGGCACCACTGTTCACGGACGACAAGCGCCGAACAACCCGTCCGTATCGCACATGTACCATTCGCGCATGCGCCTGAAACCCCTTCGCCTGCCCGACTCCGGCCCGTTGCTGGGCGCCGGCTACCTGCTGCTGTGGCTGCTGCTGTGGCCAACCGTGCAGCCCTACTGGATGCTGCCGTACGGCTTGCGCTTCGGTGCACTGCTGCTCACGCCGGTGCGCTATTGGGGCTGGTTGCTTGGCGCGGAGCTGGCAGCCACCGTCGGGCATCAGCGTGACCCATGGACTGCCGTTGGGCTGGCTCGGCTTTGCTGTCGATGAATTGCCCGAACCGCTGGTGATGGCGGCCGGCCTCTGGCTGCTGCGCCGCTTCAACCTGCATGCCAGCCTGCACAGCCCGCAGGAAGTAACCCGGTTGCTGCTTTCCGTGGTGCTGGTGGTGACCGCCACCACCGCCGTCGACGCGGCCCTGCTGGCCCTGATCAGCACGCCAAGTTCGCCCGACCTGATGATTCGCGTGCTCGGCGAGGAACTGCTCAGCCACTATCTCGGCATCCTGCTGATCGTGCCGTTGATGATCATGCTGTTGCGCACGCGGCTCGAACAACGGGCGCTTGGCCAGCCTGCTCATGGACGGACTGCTGGTGATGCTGCCGTCCATGATGATCCTGCTGGTGTTGTCCGGACAGGCCGCGCCGCAACCGCAGTTTGCCCGTGTGCTGTCGTTGGCACCGGTGCTGTTTTTCGCCTTCCGCCACGGCTGGCGCGGCGCCAGCCTGGCCATGCTCATCACCAGCCTCGGCATGACCCTGGTCGATCAGCACCTGGGGCACGCTCCGTCGACCGCCGCCGCCTATCTGTTCCTTGCCGTCGCCGGCACCGGCGCACTGATGCTGGGTTCGGCCACCGATGCCTTGCGTCGCAGCAGCGACCGGGTCGCCGAGCAGAACGTCTATCTGGGCGCCGTCAACCGACGGCTGGACCAGCTGGCCCACCAACTGCGCGACGCCGCCCGCGGCAACCTGCAGGCCGACGAAAACCAGCGCCGACACTTGGCCGCCGAGCTGCATGACGAGCTGGGCCAGAACATCACCGCCATCCAGACCCACGTGAAACTGGCCCAGGCACGCCTGCGCCAGGCCGGCATGGAGGACATCAGCACCTCGATCAACGCCATCCTGGCGCATATGCGGCGCGCTCTGCACCGCCTGCTGGACGATCTGCGCCCGGCGGTGCTGGATGAGTTCGGACTGATGCGTGCGCTCGATGAAGGTCCGATCCGCGACCTGCTGAATACCGCCGGGATGGCGTATCGGACCGAATTGCACGGTGACCCGCGCCTGCTCGATGACGATACCCGCACCGCGATCTACCGACTGGTGCAGGAAAGTGCGACCAACGCCGTCAAACACGCCCAAGCCAGCGAATTCAGACTGCGCCTGCGCATAGGAGAACGCCAGGGCATCGCCATAGCCCTGCTCGACGTGCGTGACGACGGTGCCGGCCTGCCCAGCCGGCTGCCTCGGGGCGGCCGCGGGTTGCAAGGCATGCGCGATCGGGTCACTTCACTCGGCGGCCAGTTCCGCCTGCGCCCGTCGATCACCGGAGTGCACCTGCGGATCTTGCTGCGAGGCAACAACAATTCCACGGAAAGAACCCGCCAGAACAACTAGGAATTTTTCCGATACCGCAATACGTGAAAGGCTCGTTAGATCCTTCCATCGATGTGGGGGAGCCACCATCGCAAGATGGTGGATCAGGGTCTCCGTGGGGACGGTGGCCCTGAAACAACGGCAGGATGCCGTTTCGCCGCTACCTGGCGAGCAACACCGGCATTCGCGAGCCACTCGCGCTGCCCATCGACAGGTAGCGGAGCAGCCGCGGGCGGACAGGAGTCCTCCTCGCGGCTTTTTTATGCCTGTCATTCGAGGTGGCCAGCCCCCACCAGCGCCGGAAAACAGGGGTCGCAGCGGCTCAGCCTTTGCGCGAGGGCAGATTTAGGTCTCACGTACAGCACGAGGCTGTGATCCTCGATCACGTACCCATGCCGCGCGGCGATTTCGTGCTGGAGGCGCTCGATCTCCTCGCTGACGAACTCAATCACCTTTCCGCTGTCCACATCAATCATGTGATCGTGGTGCTTGCCACGATCGAGTTCGTAGACAGCCTGGCCACCCTCGAAATTATGCTTGACGATGATGCCTGCCGCCTCGAACTGGGTCAGCACCCGATAGACCGTTGCCAGGCCGATGTCTTCCTGGTGGGCCAGCAGTTTCTTGTAGACATCTTCGGCGGTGAGGTGCCGTGCACCCTCCTCGTCGAAGATCTGCAGGATGCGCATGCGCGGGTGCGTCACCTTGAGGCCGACCCTGCGCAGTTCGTTGGTTTCCTGTTCCATGACCATTCTCCGCACACGGCGCTACCAAGCCGGTAGTGTATCATCCGACACCTTTACGATCCGGACGCAACACGCATGCAAAAGCTGATCAACCTGCTGGTTTTCGCCATGCTGGCGCTTTCCATCGCCGGCTGCCACATCGTCTATACGCCCGACGTGCAGCAAGGCAACCTGCTCGACAAGAAAACCGTGGATCAGCTCAAGCCGGGCATGACCAAACATCAGGTGCTGGTGCTGATGGGCACGCCTTCGATCAGCACGCCGTTCGACCAGAGCCGCTGGGATTACGTTTCCACCCTGTCGCGCCGTGGCGGCCCGATCAAGGTGCGTTCACTTCACCCTGACCTTCAACAACGACACGCTGGTGCGTACCGAGGGCGACTTCTTTGCGCAGGATGCCCAGCAGCTGGTCAAGGACAGCAAGAAATACAACGCCGGCTACCCGGTCAACGAGACCCAGGGCGACAAGAGCAAGTCGCCGAACGACGGCAAGAACGACGGCGGCTTCGGTCAGGGCAACAGCAACGACGGCGGCAACGACGGCCACTGATCGCCCCACGGCCACCGGCTGGTGAATTTCAGCGGGCGCGCCGACGACGCGCCTCCATCGGATCAAGGATGAGCGGACGGTAGATCTCTATCCGGTCACCATCCTGCACGGCGCAATCCGGTGCCACCTTGCGGGAAAAGATGCCCAGCCGACCGGGATCGATCGAGCCCTCCGGGAGCAGCCGCGCCATCCCGCTGACGCATCGATTGCCTGCATCACCGTGCTGCCAGCGGCCACTTCGACACGGAGCATGAGTGGCAACCCCGCTCCCGCATGAACCACTTCGACGTGGATCGTGCGCTCAGCCATAAACGCGCTCCGCCTCGCGGCAGAAATCATCCACCATTCGTCCAGCCAGCCCCTGGAAACCCAACTTCAACGCACCGCCACCGAGTCGCCCGGCGTAGTCGAAGTCCAGCGCAAACGCGATCTTGCAGCCGGCGTCGCCAAGGGCGATGAAATCCCAGATACCTTCGAGGCTGCGAAATGGGCCATCGACCAGGTCCATGCGCAGGCGCCTGGGTGGATCGATCGTGTTGCGCGTGGTGAAGCTCTGGCTGAAACCCGGCGAACTTGAGATCCAGCCGCGCCACCAGCACATCATCCTTGCGTTCCAGAACTTCGGCGCCGGCACACCAGGAGAAGCGCTTTGGGTATGCTTCAACTTCATTGACCAGGTCGAACATCTGCGTCGGCGAGTATTTCACCAGCGCACTGCGGCGAATTTCGATCACGACAACCTCTTTACATCACGCTTGGTCCGGCCCGTTATGCGGCTGAACTGGCATCAGGGCAACGAAGCCCGAGTTTAACGGACATGGCCAAGGCAAAGGACAAGGACAACAAGGGCGGCGGCACCATCGCGCTCAACAAACGCGCCCGCTTCGAATACCACATCGACGAGCGCTTCGAGGCAGGCGTTGCTCTTGCAGGGTTGGGAACTGAAAGCCCTGCGCGCGGGACGGATCAACTTCGGCGACAGCTATGCTGTCGTGTTGAAGAACGAAATCTTCCTGGTCGGCGCCTCGATTCCGCCGCTGATCAGCGCCTCCACTCACGTGATCGCCGAGGATCGACGTACCCGCAAGCTGCTGCTGCATCGCAAGGAAATCGATCAGCTGGTCGGCGCCGTCGAGCGCAAGGGCTACACCCTGGTGCCCACGGCGATGTACTGGAAGGGCAACAAGGTGAAAGTGGAGATCGGCCTCGCCCGCGGCAAGCAGGAGCACGACAAGCGTGACACCGAAAAGCAGCGGGACTGGCAGATCGAGAAACAGCGCACCATGCGTTCGCACAATCGCGCAGCCTGAAACTGCTGCGGAAGTCCAAAAGAAAACCCCCGGCAAGCCGGGGGTTTTTGCATTGGTGGAGGTGGCGTTGATATCATGGTTTTTTTGTTGGTGGAGGTGGCGGGAGTCGAACCCGCGTCCGAAGGCGTTAAATGCCCGGATCTACATGCTTAGCTCACCGTTCGATCTCGTTCCGCGACAAGCACGGTGGGCGAAGCGCACCGCGGAACCAGCCTGATTGATTTAGCCTAGAACCGCCAGGCGGCAGCGTTCGGCGATCTCATGATAATGACCCTACACCGACGAGCATGAGCACAAGTGGGTTCGGGGCTTACGCCTTAAGCGGCGAGAGCGTAGTTGTCGTCGTTGGCAACTATGAGTTTGCTGCTGGATTAACGAGGAAAGCTGCCCCCTCGGCATGCACCAAGTCATCTCACTACCCCCGTCGAAGCCAGGACACCCCCGGGGAAAACGCTATGACCACGCCAGTATATGGGGACGATGATCAGGACGGCAATGCCACAAGCGCACGAAGACGATGCGCAAACATTGATCACCGTCATGCCGAGTGTTGTTAGGGCGTTAACGCAACGTCTATACTTGGCGAATAACTTGAACCGTACCCGTCGCACTCGTGGGAATGACCTTGATGACTCGATTGCAATTGCTTGGCCTGGCCGCAGCCACGGCCCTTTTCGCCACCGCCAGCGCTCATGCTGAAGGCGACAAGGCCGCCGGACGCCAGCTGATTTACACCTGCGCCGGTTGCCATGGCGTACCCGGTTACACCAACGCCTACCCGCAATATCCGGTACCGAAGATCGCCGGCCAGAACGAGCAGTACATCGTCACCGCGTTGCATGGTTATCAAAGCGGCGACCGCAAGCATCCGACCATGGATGCGCAGGCGCAGAGTCTGTCCGACACGGACATCCAGAACATCGCCGCCTATCTCTCCAGCCTCGCCAAGTAGTTGCCAAGGATTTCCCGCATGAAACGTGTGCTTACCCTGCTTTCATTCGGCGCCGTGCTGGCGTTCGCCTCCACCTATGCGCTGGCCAACGGCAACGCCGAGAACGGCAAGCAGAAGGCAGCCACCTGCTTCGCCTGCCACGGCACCGACGGCAACTCGATTGACCCGCAGTACCCGCGCCTGGCTGGCCAGTACAACCTGTATCTGCAGCACGTGCTGCACGAGTACAAGAACGGCCAGCGCAACAACCCGATCATGAAAGGCATGGTCGCCACCCTGTCCGATCAGGACATCGAGGACGTCTCCACGTACTTCTCCAGCCTGCCAAGCAAGCTCGATACGCTGAAGGGCCATATCAGCGGCGACAAATGAGCCGGCCGTTGCACGGCATGCAAAAGGCCCGCCTAGGCGGGCCCTTTGCATTCCGAGCCGCGATAGCCGACTCAAGCGATCGCCGACTTGCCTTCGGCCTTGCTGTAATACGGCTTCTCGCCACCGGCGTGGTCGGTGGCATCGCGCACCGCGGTGATTTCCGGCACCCGTTCGCGCAACGTCTTTTCCACGCCCTGCTTCAGCGTTACGTCGACCATGCCGCAACCGTGACAGCCGCCGCCGAACTGCAGCACTACTGCGCCGTCGGCATCGATCTCGAGCAGGCTGACCCGACCACCGTGCGAGGCCAGTTTCGGGTTGATTTCGGCTTCCAGCACATAACGCACGCGCTCGATCAAACCAGCTTCCGCGCCTGGCACGTCGCCCTTGATCTTCGGCGCACGGATGTTGAGCTGGCCGCCGGTGGCATTGGGTTCGAAGTCGATGCTGGCGTGGTCCAGCCAGCTGGCGCTGTCGCCATCGATATGGAAGTCGAAACCCGCGCACTCGATCGTCCATTCGCCGCCAGCCAGGTCGGCCGGCTCGCAGAACTCCAGTTCGCAGTTTGCCGCCGGCGTACCGGGCGACGTCACCCGCAGGCGGATGCCCAGCCCGTCGATGCCCTGTTGCGAAAGAAGGCGCAGGAAATGCTGCTGCGCGCGTTCGGAAATGTCGATCATGCCTGCTCCAGTGTCCACCCGACGGGGCCGCCGACATGCATCGTCGGCGAAACAGCACCATTTTAGTCCAGTTTCGATTTCGACGCGCACTTTGACTTTTGTGCGCGCAACTTCGACGCTTCACGTTCAACTTTCAGCCATCGGAGACCACCACATGAACGCCAACGACCTGGCCGCCCGGCACTGCCAAGCCCGCAAGGGCAAGGAACACGCGCTGGATACCGCGCAGGCAGCCGAACTGCTGGCGCAACTGCCCGGCTGGCAGCTGCACGACGATGGCAAGGCCATCGTCAAGGACTTCAAGTTCGCCGACTTCCACCACACGCTGGGTTTCATCAACGCGGTAGGCTTCATGGCCAACCAGGAAGACCACCACCCGGATCTGGAGGCCGGCTACGGCCATTGCCAGGTGTTGTGGTCGACCCACGACGTCGGCGGCCTGTCGCTGAACGACTTCATCTGCGCCGCGCGGGTCGAAGCCCTGCTGGCGCGCTGATCAGAAATCCGTACGCGACTTGTCCCGCGAATAGACAAGTCGCTTGCCCTTGACGGCAAGCACGTCGAGAAACTCTTTCAGGTCATCCGGCAAGCGGCGTGGAAAAGCTGTAAGCGCGGTCATCCAGCTCGAAACTCATGTGCGCGGCATGCAGGAACAACCGCTGCAGGCCCATCTCGCGGAAGCGCTTGTTCATTTCCCTGTCGCCATATTTCGGATCACCCGCCAGCGGGTGGCCGATATGCGCCGCATGCACACGAATCTGGTGCGTGCGCCCGGTACCCAGGGTGGCCTGCATCAGGCGAGCACCGGGGTACTGCTCCATCTCGCGGAAAAACGTCAGCGACGGCTTGCCGTTGTCAGCCACACGCACCATCCGTTCACCGCCTTGCAGCACCGACTTCAGCAATGGCGCATTGACGTCGAACTTGGCCTTGGACGGATGCCCGAGCATCAGGCAAAGGTATTGCTTGGTGACCTCGCCCGCGCGGATCGCCGCCTGCAGGCCGGTCAATCCGGCCCGCGTACGGGCAAACACCAGCACGCCGCTGGTGTCACGATCGAGTCGGTGCACCAACTCCAGGTGCTCCTGCGGCCGGGCGGCACGCAGCAGTTCGATCGCGCCGTGACTGACCCCGCTGCCACCATGGCTGGCCACGCCGGAAGGCTTGTCGATGACAAGGAAATGCTTGTCCTCGAAAATGATCGCATCCACGACCGAGGCCACCAGGCCGCTGGCTGGTGCGTGAGCTTCCGGGCGCTCCGCGACCCGAACCGGTGGAATCCGCAGCGTATCACCGTCAGCGAGACGGGTATCCGGCTTGGCCCGCTTGCCATTGACCCGGACCTGCCCCGTCCGCAAAAGCCGGTAAATCATGCTCTTGGGTACGCCTTTGAGCAGGGTTACCAACGCATTGTCGATGCGCTGACCGTCCCGCTCAGGCCCAATCTCGACTTGACGTACACCGTGAGGTGCGTCTTGGGAAGTTGCCGTCTGCATTGAAAAAAACCTGCTTAAATAGGATACTCGGCGGGCGCCACATTCTGCCCTTCCAAGTCTGGATCGGGCCGGGTGCCTGCCCGTAACGTCGGCGAGGATTGCGCCGGTTGCCTTCTGGCGACCGTTCGCGACTCCCTTTCATCGTAACGGTTTGGGCCGTTGTTTGTCCGATGTCATTGCGGCATCGGGGCGGCAGGCGTAGCTGACCGAATCATCCCGACGCCGGAAACGGTGCCGTTTTTTTTGCCGCTTAACCGCAGCGGCGCGATCCCCGGCAGGCCGCCACAGTGGCGCCACCGCGGCACGCGACGCGCGGCCAAGCCGAGGATTACCACCATGAAACGTATGTTGATCAACGCGACTCAGCGTGAAGAGTTGCGCGTGGCCATTGTCGATGGCCAGAACCTGTATGACCTGGACATCGAAATCCCTTCGCGGGAACAGAAAAAGTCCAATATCTACAAGGGCCGCATCACCCGAGTTGAGGCTTCACTCGAAGCCTGTTTCGTCGAATATGGCGCCGAGCGCCACGGTTTCCTTCCGCTCAAGGAAATCTCGCGCGAATACTTCACCCAGGGCCTGGATCCGCACAAGGCGAACATCCGCGAGCTGATCAAGGAAGGCCAGGAAGTCGTCGTCCAGGTCGAGAAGGAAGAGCGCGGCAACAAGGGCGCCGCCCTGACCACCTTCATCAGCCTGGCCGGCCGTTACATGGTGCTGATGCCGAACAACCCGAAAGCCGGCGGTGTTTCGCGCCGGATCGAGGGTGAGGACCGACAGGCGCTGAAGGAGGCGCTGGATCACGTCACGGTGCCTGAAGATGTCGGCCTGATCGTGCGCACCGCCGGCCTCGGCCGTGACGCCGAAGAACTGCAATGGGATCTCGATTACCTGCTGCAACTGTGGAAATCGATCTCCGAAGCCGCCAACAAGCAGAAGGCGCCGTTCCTGATCTATCAGGAATCGAAGCTGTTCATCCGCGCCCTGCGCGATTACCTGCGCAGCGACATCGGCGAGATCCTGATCGACGACGAGCCGCTGTACAACGACGCCCGCGACTTCATGCAGCAGGTGATGCCGAACGCGCTGCGCAAGCTCAAGCTGTACCGCGACGACACCCCGCTGTTCACCCGCTACCAGATCGAGACCCAGATCGAGAGCGCGTTCGATCGCCAGGTACGTCTGCCGTCGGGTGGCTCGATCGTGATCGACCAGACCGAAGCGCTGACCGCGATCGACGTCAACTCGTCGAAGGCGACCAAGGGCAGCGACATCGAGGAGACCGCGTTCAACACCAATTGCGAGGCGGCGGTGGAAATCGCACGCCAGGCGCGCATCCGCGACGCCGGCGGCCTGATCGTGATCGACTTCATCGACATGGACAGCCCGAAGCACCAGCGCGAAGTGGAAGATCGCCTGAAGGAAGCGCTGAAGCTCGATCGCGCCCGCGTGCAGATCGGCCGTATCTCGCGCTTCGGCCTGCTCGAGATGTCGCGCCAGCGCCTGCGTCCCAGCCTCGGCGAAGCGACCCAGATCGTTTGCCCGCGCTGCGAAGGCCATGGCCATATCCGCGGCGTGGAGTCGCTGTCGCTGTCGACCCTGCGCCTGATCGAAGAACACGCGATGAAGGACAACACCGGCCAGGTGCTGGTGCAGGCGCCGCCGAGCGTCGCCAACTTCCTGCTCAACGAGAAGCGTGCCAGCGTGGTCGAGATCGAACTGCGCCACAAGGTGCACGTCATGATCGTCGCCGACGAAAAGCTGGAAACGCCGCACATCGAGATCCAGCGCATCCGCGAAGCGGACATGGGCGAACACAGCAAGCCCAGCTACGAGCGCCTGACCGCGGTGGAAACGGTCGAACTGCCAAAGATGGGCCAGACGCTGGGCAGCGGCGAACAACCTGCGGTAAGCGGCATCGTGCCATCCAGCCCCGCGCCGGTCCGCGAAGAAGTCACCCCGGCTGCCCCTGCGCCACAACTGGCTGCACGCCGTCAACCCGCGGCAACTCCCGCTGCCCGTACGGCATCAACGGGTGGCGTCATCGCGCGCCTGCTCGGCTGGTTCCGCAGTGCCGAAGCGGCAGCACCTTCGAATTCCACGCCGACCGCCAACAACAACCGCAACCGGCGCGACGAGCGTGGCAGCCGCCACGACAGCATGGCGAGTACCTCGACAACCCGCCAGCCACGGCGTGAATCGGCACAACAGAACTCGCCGAAGTCCACCGCACAGCTGCAGGCCCGCAGCAACCGTCAGCGCAACAACGAAACGCAATCGCGTCCGGCCCAACAGGCCCCGACACAGACTGCGAAGGCGGAGCGCCAGCCCAAGCCAGCTGCTGTCGAAAACAACAATCAGCCGCGTGCCGAACGCAAGCCGAGTCCGCCGAAGACCGAGCGCCAGCCACGTGCAGCGGTCAACGAACGTCCTGCCGCCGCCTCCCTGGACGACTCCGCCAAGGAAGCCGAACTCCTGGTGACGCCGCTGGCAACATCGCCTGTACCTGAGCCGGTCGAAGATGCAACGGACGCCGACGGCAGCCAGTCGCGCCGTCGCCGCGGTCGCCGCGGTGGCCGTCGCCGGCGTCGCCACGATGAAGTTACGCCGACCGGTATTGACGTCGACAGCGAGCAAGCCCAGGCGCTGGACGACGAGGACCGTGATGAAACCGCTGGTAGCATTGCCGACCAACCGGCGACCCGCAGCGACATGCCACGCGAAACTCCTGCTGGCGCCAATGCGGTTCGCGGTGGAGCAATCGACGGCGCGGCCTCGGCATCATCTCCCGACGTCCATCCGTTGAAGCCTGCCGTCGAGCCGTCCGAGAAACCCGCTGTCAGCCGCGCAACCGACACCCCGATGCCCACAGGTTCGGTCGTGGCAGCAAGCAGCGCTGTCGTGCCGGTGGTCGCCTTCAACCTGCCCGCACTTCCGCCGATTCCCGACCAGACAAAGCCGGCGACGGTATCCGTCGCGGTGGATCGGGTTGCACTGGACACCATGCCGCCAGTCGCAGCACCGGCCAACGCGTCGCTCTATGCGCAACAGGCTTCTACCGCCGTCAACGTGGCCGTTCCCCCTGCAAAGAGCGAAGTCGCCTTCACGACGCCAGAAACCGGAAGCAAACCGGTTGTCGTGTCCGCTGAAACGCAAGTGGACGTCCCCCAGACGGCTTCCGACGTGGCTTCTGTGGGGCACACGTCATCAGCAGTGCAACCGGCACCGGCGCCAGTACAGCCGGTGATGACGGCTCCCGCGGTATCGGCAGTGCCTGGACCCACCGCCCCAACGGCCCCCGCGCCGGTCGCCAGGCCGGCGGGTGCAGTAACGACGCCAGCGCCGGTCGCGGCAACGCCTGCGCCTATCGGTGCGACCGAAGATTCCACGGATACCGACGCGGTACCAGCTTCGCAGCCCAAGCAGGGCGATCTGCTGGCACAGCCGACTCACCCGGTGAAGCCGATCACGCCCGACAGCATGGAAAGCAAGCCTGTAGCCACGTTGCCGAACGACAAGTCCAGCGCTCACGAAGGCGACCTGCACGGCTAACTCGCCGGATCACCGACGCACGCAATAAAAAACCGGACACCAGTCCGGTTTTTTATTGCGCTCAAGTCACTGCCCCAGGCTGGATCGTCAGGTGCCGACGCGGTGATTCGGCATATCGATCAGGCCGTGAACGGTCATCAGATGGGCGAGGCTGAGTACGTGATCCACATGCAGCTTTTCCATCAATCGCTGTTTGTAGGTGGACACGGTTTTCGGACTCAGATTGAGTTGCTCGCCGATGATCGTCAATGGCTTGCCGCGCACCAGCATCATGGCCACCTCGAGCTCGCGGCTGGACAGCACATCGAACGGCGAGGTACTGCCGTCCAGAGTGGCCAACGCCAGTTGCTGGGCGACCGCCGGGGCGAGATAGCGCCGGCCACCCGCCACTTGACGCACCGCCGCCACCAACTCGTCCGCGGTGCAGCCCTTGGTCAGATATCCCAGCGCTCCGGCATCCAGCAAGCGCTTGGGGAATCGCGCGTCGTCGACCACGGTCACGATGACGATGTGTGTGGACATCTTCGAGCGACATACGCGCTCGGTAAGTTCGATCCCGCTCATGCCGGGCATGTGCACGTCGACCAGCGCAATGTCCGGCGTCAACGTGCGAATCAGACGCAAACCCTCTTCGGCGGTGCCCGCTTCGCCGCTTACATTGATGTCAGCTTGTTGCTGCAGGATCATACGAAAGCCGGTGCGAACCAGCTCGTGATCGTCCACCAGGACCACATTGATCACTTGACGCCCTCCTTGGTTGGGCTGCATGAAATTAGGCCGCACAGTGCCCCATTGCAAGCAGTTCGGTATTACCACGCACAACATGAGACGACTTGGCAACGCCAGCATCGTCAACCATTCGCGAGCCCTGCATCCGGCTGCGGACAAACCGCACGACTTGCAAGGGGGTTCAGGCTGCCAGTCAGCCGTGTATCCGTCCAGCACCACTGATGCAGCGTGCCAACGCGATCGCGGAATTCGGCCCCCGACCCGCCAGGATCTCCGCTGCCCGTATCGCCCGAGAGGCAAATGTGTCATGAGGAAAACTCCCGATATGTCGGCTTGAACCTACAGCCCATGTGCGGGAAGCACAGCGTGATGTGCACGATAAAAACAGCCGGGAATCCGCCATGCCATATCGTGTCCACAGCCACTTCCTAAGAACGCCGCGAACATCTGCCGCCCCTATCACGTCCACGACCGGTCCATGCACTCGCGCACCTGGTCGCGGGCCGCGATGCTCGTGTTTCAAGGAGCACAAGGGGGCCGAATCCACCCACAAAAAAACCCGCTGAACGCGGGTTTTTTTGTGTTTCCTGGGACGTCTGTCGCACATCCCGAAAAACAGTGTCATGGTGCCCAAGAGGGGACTCGAACCCCTACGACTTGCGTCGCTACCACCTCAAGGTAGTGCGTCTACCAGTTCCGCCACCTGGGCAGGTGTATTGCTTAGTGCTTGGCCGGCGGCGCGGGGGCTGCCGGCACTTCGCCCTGATTCTCGGTCGGAGCGGGGGTGGCCGCCGGTGGTGCGGCCGGTACGGCGTTGTTGGTTGCTGCAGGTGTGACTGACGGTACTTCGGAGCCGGCGTTGTGCGGCCGGAGCTTCCTTCGCGGCCGGTTTGTCGGCAACCGCAGCCATCACGCCAAGATCCTCGGCATTGCTGTGCGGCGCGCCGTTGCCATGCAGGTAAATACCCATGCCCAGGCTGAGCACGAAGAACAGACCTGCCAGGACGCCGGTGGCACGGGTAAGGAACGTGGATGAGCCACGCGCACCGAACACCGTGGCCGAGGCGCCGCCGCCGAAGCCGGAGCCGGCATCGGCACCCGCACCGTTCTGCAGCAGGATCAGCACGATCATCGCCGCTGCGATCAGAATGTAGAACACGCTGAAAATGACGAACATAAGTTTCTATTGAGCCTGTGACGCCTGATGCGCCGCGGCGCAGATTCCAAGGAAGTCGGATGCGGTCAGGGAGGCCCCGCCGATCAGCCCTCCGTCCACGTCCGCCTGCGCGAACAATTCCGCGGCATTGGCCGCCTTGACGCTGCCGCCGTAAAGCAGTCGGGTCAGACGGGCAATCATAACATCTTCTTTTTCCAGTTGGCTACGAATGAAGGCATGGACCTGCTGCGCCTGCTCCGGGCTGGCGGTGCGACCGGTACCGATCGCCCAGATCGGCTCGTAGGCGATGACCGCCGTATCGAAGCAGGCAACACCATTGAGCGTCAGCACCGCCTGCAGCTGCCGGCGATGACCGCCTCGGTCTCGCCGGCCTCGCGCTGCTCAAGGGTTTCGCCCATGCACAGGATCGGAGTCAGGCCGCCAGCACGTGCGGCGGCAAACTTGCGCGCGACCAGTTCGTCGCTCTCGCCATGGTACTGGCGGCGCTCGGAATGGCCGACCAGCACCCAGCGCGCGCCGATGTCCGCCAGCATGGCGGCGGAAACCTCGCCGGTGTAGGCGCCCTGCCCCTCATGTTCGCTGACGTCCTGGGCACCGATGCCGAGGCCGGAATCGGTTTGCTGCCAGGCCAGTTCGGCGACATACGGAAACGGCGGAAACACCGCCACGTCGACGTTTCCCGGCATGCCGGCCGCGATGTCGTCCACCAAGGCTTTGGCCATCGAACGGCTGCCGTGCATTTTCCAGTTGCCGGCGACGAATTTCTTGCGCATGTCTGCTTCCGCGACGATCAAACCGCAAGCTTACCGAGCAGCCCCGGATATCAGCAAACCAGCCCGTGACTGGCGCCGATCGGCCTGCGCGGTCAAGAATGACGATCCCCTCCATGGAATGTCCCATGCAACCTGTCCGCCCACTCAGCCTTGTCACCGGCGCCTCATCCGGCATCGGTGCCGCGTTCGCCCGGCAGCTTGCCGCGTTGGGCCACGATCTGGTGCTGACCGCACGCCGGGCCGGCCGACTCGAAGCTCTGGCGGGCGAACTGCGCGACAAGCACGAAACGCACGTCACCGTGCTGCCGTACGACCTGGCCGATCCGGAGACGCCGCGGACACTGTGCGACGAGCTGGACCGACGCGAGCTGCAGGTGGACTGGCTGATCAACAACGCTGGCTATGGCGTGCCTGGTACGTTCGTGGTCAATGACTGGACCACGCATGCGGACTCCCTGCAGGTCCTGCTGACCGCGCCGAGCGAACTGGTCTGGCGGTTGCTGCCCGGCATGCGTCTGCGCGGTTACGGCCGCATCATCAACGTCGCCTCGCTGGCCGGTCATGTTCCCGGTCCGGCCGGACATACCTTGTATGCCGCCAGCAAGGCCTACCTGATCAAGTTCTCGCAATCGCTGGCGCTGGAAAACCACCTGGCCGGCGTGAAGGTCAGTGCACTTTGCCCGGGCTTCACCTGGTCGGAATTCCACGACGTCACCGGCACCCGCGACAAAATGAACAAGCTGCCCGGCTTCATGTGGCTAGGGGCGGAGGACGTGGTGCGTCAGGGGATTGCGGCGGTCGAACGCGGCGATGCCGTCTACATCCCGGGCCGGGTCAACCGCGCCATCAAGGCGGTCATCCAGCTGATGCCGGATCGGCTGGCAATGTGGTTGTCGGCGCGGGAATCGAAGCGCTACCGAAACACCCAGATCTAGGCGATGCGCACAGCCTCGCCACCCTACGTTCATTCTTGTTGAGCGCACGCTCGTCATCGGCTTTCATCGACATGTCCCTGTTCCCGACCCAGATGCGTCCGCTGCCCTATCGCAAACCCGTCGACGGTCGCGATTACTGGGTGGTCGACGACGTGCTGCCGAACCCCGGCGAGGTGCGTGCCCGGTGTCTGGCCAGGACCGACTGGGAGATGGGTTATCCATACACCGGTGAGGTATGGCCGGGCATGCGCGCGATCCCGGCCCTGCTGGATGACGAACTGGCTGCGCTGGATGCGCAGGTATGCCGACTGACCGGCGCGAGGAAACTTTGGGTGGAACAGAGCGAGGTCGGCACCCGGCTCAACCACAATTGCGTGCAGGTGGTCGGATCGGTCGAGGGAGCGATCAAACCGCATACCGATTCGTCGAACCTTTGCCGCTACGCCGCCGTGCTCTATCTCAATCCCGACGTGCCCGAGCAGTGCGGCACCAGTTTCTTCCGCCAGCGCATGCCCGGCGGCCAGCTTGGCGGCAATATCGTGCTGCCGCCGCACCGCAACCTGGCCGAGGCGCTGGGCAATCGCTTCGTGCAGCCGAACGCGTTTGCCGAAGACGTGCGCGTGGCGCATCGCTGCAACCGGCTACTGGTCTACAAGGCCAACCTGATCCACAGCGCCAGCGCGTACTGGGGGCTGGAAATGGCCACCAAACGCATGACCGCCGTGTTTTTCTGGATGGCTTGAGCAGCTGAAAGGCGCCCTCCGGAATGGCGGGCGCTTCAGAACGACCGGGATCAGATCAGCTTGATCTCGCGCAGCCGCTGCAGCAGGTACTCGTGCGAGGTGATCGAAGTGTCGTAGCGACGCGGGTTGTCCGGCGTGATGCACGAATCCAGCGGGTCCAGCACCACGTCCGGATTCGGGTGCAGGAAGAACGGCACCGAATAACGCGGCTTGCGCGCGTTCTCGTTCTTCGGGTTGACCACGCGGTGCGTGGTGGACGGATACACGTGGTTGCTCAGCCGCTGCAGCATGTCGCCGATGTTCACCACGATCGCGTCGCCCTCGGTGGTGATCGGCAGCCACTCGCCCTCGCGGGTGAGCACTTCCAGCCCTTCGGCGCTGGCACCGACCAGCAAGGTGATGAAGTTGATGTCCTCGTGCGCGCCGGCACGCACGTTGGGGATGTTGTCCTGGGTGATCGGCGGATAGTGGATCGGGCGCAGGATCGAGTTGCCGACGTCGGTCTTGTCCTCGAAGAAATTCTCCGGCTCGCCGATATGCAAGGCCAGCGCGCGCAGCACGCGCGTACCGAGCTGGTCCAGCGCCTCGTACAGGCCGTAGCCGTACTGCTTGAAATCCGGCACTTCCGCCGGCCAGAGGTTCGGCGGCATCACGTCGGCGAACTTCGAGTCGCGCGGGATCTCGCGGCCGATGTGCCAGAACTCCTTCAGGTCTGCGTACTGGCTGTCCTTGGCGGTCTCCACCTTGAACGGCGTGTAGCCGCGCGCACCGCCGCTGCCGGCGACGTGGTACTTCATCTTGGTTTCGGTGGGCAGCGCGAAGAAGCGCTGGAACACGTCGTACGAGCCGTCGATCAGCTCGCGCGCGATGCCGTGGCCGCTGATGCAGCAGAAACCGAATTCGCGGTAGGCCGCGCCGATCTCGGCGACGAAGGCGTCGCGGTCGGTGTCGTAACGACGGATATCGAGGGTGGGAACGTTTTTCATGGCTGTAGTCCACTAGGCTAGGCGTGCGGTCGGTTGATCCGCCACCGCAAGGGCGGGGCACGTCGGGCCAATCCATGGCGACCCTATACCACTACAGGTTCACGAGCGTTCGGCTGCGGATTTTACAGTCCCGGCGAGTTTTTCTGCCAACTGTTGCACTTCCGCCGCATCGGCCCCCTCGATGGTGACGCGCACCAGCGGCTCGGTGCCGGACGCGCGCAGCACCACCCGGCCGCGGCCGTGCAGGATCTGCTCCACCTCGGCCAGCGCCTGTTTCACTTCGCTGCTCGCCAGTGCCTCGCGTGCGCCGGCGGCACGCACGTTGAGCATCACCTGCGGCATCTTCTGCAGACCCTGCCGTGCTGCAGCCAGGTCCACGCCGGAGCGCGCCAGCGCCTCCAGCACGGCCAGCGCGGCGACGATGCCGTCGCCGGTGGTGGCACGATCCAGGCACAGGATGTGGCCGGAAGTTTCGCCGCCGAGCACGCCGCCATGCTCCTTCAGCTGCTGCAGTCACGTAGCGGTCGCCCACGTTGGCGCGGATCAGCGGCACGTCGAGTTCGGCCAGCGCCAGCTGCAGGCCGTAGTTGCTCATCAGGGTGCCGACCACCGGCCCCTTCAGCATTCCCTGCGCATGCCAGCTGCGCGCCAGCACGTAGAGGATGTCGTCGCCGTCGGCCAGTACGCCATGCCGGTCGACCAGCTGCACGCGATCGCCATCGCCATCGAACGCGATGCCGAGGTCGGCGCCGTGCGCCAGCACCGCCTGTTGCAGGGCCTGCGGATGGGTCGAGCCGACTTCGCGGTTGATGTTGAAGCCATCCGGCTTGTCGCCGATGGCGATCACCTCGGCGCCCAGCTCGGCAAACATTTTCGGCGCCACCTGGTAGGTCGCGCCGTGCGCGCAATCCAGCACGAGCTTGAGCCCGCGCAGGCTGAAGTCCTCCGCCACGGTGCGCCTTGCAGTATTCCGCGTAGCGGGCCACCGCATCGTCGATCCGGCGGGCCTTGCCGAGCCGCTCGGACGGCACCGTGACGAACTCGGCGTCGATCTCCTGCTCGATCGCCAGTTCGACCTCGTCGGACAGTTTCTCGCCATTGGCGGAGAAGAACTTGATGCCGTTGTCGTGATGCGGGTTGTGCGAAGCGCTGATCACGATGCCGGCCTGTGCGCGCATCGAGCGGGTCAGGTACGCCACCGCCGGCGTCGGCATCGGACCGAGCAGGCCCACGTCGGCACCGGCGGCGACCAGGCCAGCCTCCAGCGCAGACTCGAACATGTAGCCGGAAATGCGGGTGTCCTTGCCGATCAGCACCTTGGGCCGCGTCCTTGCCATCGCGCGCCAGCACGCTGCCGACGGCGCGGCCCAGCCGCAACATGAAATCCGCGCTGATCGGCCATTGCCCGACCAGTCCGCGAATGCCGTCCGTACCGAAATATTTGCGCTGATTCATGCGTGTTCGCGATCCCTGAAGTTGTTGCCTGCAGCCGGCTTGCCTGCCCAGTTGCACTCAATCGTCATCCGGCCAGCGCGGCGCCGCGGGCTTGTCATCGCGCCGCGGCACCGCGTCAGCGGCATGCACGGCCTGCCACACCGCCAGCGCATCCACCGTGGCGGCCACATCATGCACGCGCACCATGCGCGCGCCGCGCTGCACCGCGATCAGCGCCGCCGCCGCCGAACCCGCCGCGCGATCGGCCGGCACGGTGCGCCCGGTCAGCGCGCCGATCATCGACTTGCGCGACAGTCCCGCATACACGCCGCTGCCCAGATTGGCGAAACGCTCCAGCGCGCACAGCAGCGCCAGGTTGTGTTCCAGCGTCTTGCCGAAGCCGAAACCCACGTCGACCATCACCTTGCGCCGATCGATCCCGGCCAGCTCGCAGGCGAACAGCCGATCGGTGAGAAAGCGGTGCACCTCGCCGACCACGTCGTCGTAATGCGGCTCGGCCTGCATGCTGCGCGGCTCGCCCTGCATGTGCATCAGGCACACCGGCACGCCGAGTTCGGCGACCGCATCCATCGCGCCGTCGCGGCGCAAGCGCGTAGACGTCGTTGATCATGCCGGCGCCGGCCGCCACCGCGGCACGCATCACCTCCGGCTTGGAGGTGTCGATCGCGATCGGCAGCGTGGTGCGCGCGATCAGTTGCTCGATCACCGGCAGCACGCGACGCAAGCTCTTCCTCGGCCGACACGTCGGCCGCGCCCGGGCGTGTCGATTCGCCGCCGACATCGAGCATGTCGGCGCCCTCTTCCGCCATGCGCAGACCATGCGCGACGGCGGCCTCCACACTGTCGTGCGTGCCGCCATCGGAGAACGAATCGGGGGTGACATTGAGAATGCCGACCACCCGCGCGCGGTCCAGCCGCAGCGGGCGTCCGGCGCAATCCAGTACCGTGGCAAACAGATCGTTCGACATGCTCATGCTCTCGTCAGATGCAACAACCGGCGCAGCACTCAGGCGCCGACCTTGCCGCCCAGCTCGCCCATGAACCGGCGGTAATGGCGCAGCTCGGCGATGGAATCGCGGATATCCGACAACGCCGTATGCGCCGATTCCTTGCCGACACTCCTGGCGATCTCCGGCGCCCAGCGCCGCGCCAGTTCCTTGAGCGTGGACACATCCAGGTTGCGGTAGTGGAAATAGCGCTCCAGCCGCGGCATCTGCCGATGCAGGAAGCGACGGTCCTGGCAGATCGAGTTGCCGCACATCGGCGACTTGCCCGGCGGCACCCATGCGCGCAGAAAATCCACCGTGGCCTGTTCGGCCATCGCGTGATCGGTTTCCGAAATCAGCACCTGCCGCCACAAGCCCGACTTGTGATGCTGGTTGGTGTTCCAGCTGTCCATCGACTCCAGCCGGTCGATCTCGTGGCGTATCGCGAATACCGGGCCGTCGGCCAGCACGTTCAGGTCCTTGTCGGTGACTACCGTGGCGATCTCCAGGATCGAATCGTTGTCGGTGTCGAGGCCGGTCATCTCCAGATCGATCCAGATCAGGTTGTCTTCGTGCGCTTGGCTCATGGGTTCTCCTTGATCGGGCGAGTTTATCAGCCTTGCCGCCCGCACTTGGCGTCATGCGATCATCCGTGTCATGCAGACTTTCTTCTGGCACGACTACGAGACCTCCGGCGCCGACCCGCGGCGCGACCGCCCGCTGCAGTTCGCCGGCATCCGCACCACGCCTGGAGCTGGAAATCATCGGCGAGCCGGTGATGTTCTACGGCAAGCCCTCGCTGGAGGCGCCGCCGCACCCGGATGCCTGCATGATCACCGGCATCACCCCGCAACTGGCCGAGCGCGAAGGCGTCAGCGAGGCCGAATTCGCCGCCCGCGTGCACGAACAGCTGGCCGCAGCCCGGCACCTGCGGCGTCGGCTACAACTCGCTGCGCTTCGACGACGAATTCACCCGGCAGATGCTGTACCGCAACTTCTACGAGCCGTACGGGCGCGAGTGGGAGAACGGCAATTCGCGCTGGGACCTGATCGATCTGGTGCGCATGTGCCAGGCGCTGCGCCCGGAAGGCATCGTCTGGCCGACCCGCGAGGACGGCTCGCCCAGCTTCAAGCTCGAGCACCTGGCCAGCGCCAACCAGCTCAAGCAGGAACGCGCCCACGATGCGCTGTCCGACGTCTACGCGCTGATCGACCTGGCCCGGCTGATCCGCGTGCGCCAGCCGCGCCTGTGGGACTGGTACTACGGCCTGCGCCGCAAGCAGAAGGTGTTCGAGCTGCTCGACGTGGTGACCATGACGCCGATGGTGCACGTCTCCTCGCGCTACCCGGCCAGCCGCCACTGCCTCGCCGTGATCGCGCCGCTGGCGGCGCATCCGAGCCGCGCCGGCGAAGTGATCGTGTACGACCTGGCCACCGACCCGACCGCATGGCTGGCGCTGGACGAGGACGAGATCGCCGACCGCATCTTCACCGCGCGCGCCGATCTGCCCGAAGGCGTCGAACGCATTCCGCTGCGCACCGTGCGCGCGAACCACGCGCCGGCGCTGGCGCCGCTGTCGGTGCTGCAAGGCGTGGACCTGGATCGTCTGCAAGCTGGATCTGGCGCGCTGCCAGGCCCACCGCGACGTGCTGCATGCCGTCGACGGACTCGCCGAAAAACTGCGCCGCGTGTTCCAGCGCGCGGCCGAGCTGCCGCCGCCGGAAGACCCGGAGCTCGCGCTCTACGGCGGCGTTCCTGCCCGATGCCGACAAGCGCCTGCTCGCCCAGGTGCGCGCCACGCCGCCGGCGGAACTCGGCACGCGCGCCTTCCCGTTCCGCGATCCACGCTATCCCGAGCTGCTGTTCCGCTACCGCGCGCGCAACTGGCCGGAGACGCTGGATGCCGACGAACACGCGCGCTGGGAAAACTTCCGCCAGGCGCGACTGACCCGCCATACGCCGCTGACCGCCCTCACCCTCGACGACTATTTCGCCCGCCTCGACGAACTGCGTCAGCGATCCGCAGGCGCAGGACAGACTGGCCCTGCTCGACCAGCTGCAGGCGTGGGGCGAGCAGCTTGCCGCCAGCGTCGCCGCCCTCTGATTCCTCACCCCGACCCGCCACCTTCCATGTCCAGAAGCTATTTCACTCCCGCCACCTTCCGCTTCCTGCGCGCGCTCGACCGCAACAACAACCGCGAATGGTTCCACGCGCACAAGGACGACTACGAGCGCCACGTGCGCGAGCCGTTCCTGCAACTGATCACCGACCTGCAGGCGCCGCTGGCGAAGATCAGCCCGCACTACCGCGCCGATCCGCGCAAGAACGGCGGCTCGCTGTACCGCATCTATCGCGACACGCGCTATCTCCAACAACAAGCTGCCGTACAAGTCGTGGCAGGGCTCGCGCTTCTTCCACGAGCGCCGGCACGAGATCCAGGCGCCAGGGTTCTACCTGCATATCCAGCCGGGCGACTGCTTTGCCGGCGGCGGCATGTGGCATCCGGAACCGGATGCGCTGAAGCACATCCGCGAGTTCCTGGTCGACAACCCGGCGGCGTGGAAGCGCGCCACCCGGAGCAAGGCGTTCCGCGAGCACCTGCAACTCGGCGGCGAATCGCTGATCCGCCCGCCGCGCGGCTACGACCCCGCGCATGAGCTGATCGACGACCTCAAGCGCAAGGACTTCGTCGCCACCGCCACCTTCAACGAAGAGCTGGCCTGCTCCGACGAACTGCTGCCCTGGACGGTCGCCACGTTCAAGCAGGTCGCGCCGCTGATCGACTACCTGTGCGCCGCGCAGGAACTGGAGTTCTAGCGTCGCCGTCGCGTTGCTGCGCCGGGCACGCCAGCAGCGTGACCGCAACGGACGCCCCGATCAGCGCGGTAAACGCCACGTAGTGCGCCGGCGCCAGCACGCCGAACTGCTTCACCAGCAGGCCGATCAGCGGCGGCGTCAGCCCGCCGAACAACGCGTAGGCGACGTTGTACGAGAACGACAGGCCGGAGAAGCGCACCGCCGGCGGAAACGCCGCCACCATCAACGCCGGCACCACGCCGGCCACGCCAACGGCGAAGCCGGCCAGCGCGTACAGCGCGAGGAAATGCGGCGCACCGGCCTGCAGGTCGAAGTACAGCGCATAGCCGCACACCAGCAGCCCGATCGCGCCGCAACAGCAGCGCGCGCGCATAGCCGATGCGGTCGGCCAGCCAGCCGTAGAACAGGCAGCCCAGCGCCAGCGCGAACGACGCCACGCTGTTGCCGAGAAAGGCGCGCGCCGGTGCGACATGGAACACCGACTGCACCAGCGTCGGCGTCATCAGGATCAGCACCACGATCGCCGCGGTGAGCATCCAGGTCACCAGCATCGACAGCAGCACGCCGGGCAGATGCCGTTCGAACACCAGCCGCAACGGCAGCCCGCTGGCCAGTTCCTTGCGCGCATGCATCGCCTCGAACACCGGCGTCTCGCTGAGCCAGCGGCGCAGCCACACCGCGAAGAAACCGAACACGCCGCCGGCCAGGAACGGCAGCCGCCAGCCGTAGTCGAGCACCGCGGCCGGGCGTCATCCGGCGGTTGATCGCCGCCGCCACCAGCGAGCCGATCAGGATGCCCGACGGTGAGCCCCGAGGTGAGGCTGGCGCAGGCAAAACCGATCCGCCGCGGCGGCACATGCTCGGCCACGAACACCCACGCGCCCGGCACCTCGCCACCCACCGCGATGCCCTGCACCACCCGCAGCAACAGCAACAGCAGCGGCGCCAGCATGCCGATCTGCGCATACACCGGCAGCAGGCCGATGCCCAGCGTCGGCACCGCCATCAGGAACACGCTGAGCGTGAACATCTTCTTGCGCCCCAGCTTGTCGCCGTAATGCGCCATCACGATGCCGCCCAGCGGCCGCGCCAGATAGCCGGCCGCGAAGATGCCGAACACCTGCAACTGGGCCAGCCACGGCGCGGTGTCGGGCGGAAAGAACAGATGGCTCAGCGGGATCGCGAAGAACACGAACACCACGAAATCGTAGAACTCCAGCGCGCCGCCCAGCGCCGCCAGCGCCAGGGTTTTCACATCGCGCGGATCGCAGGCGATCACGTGTCTGGCTTACGGACGGCGCATTCGGCATCATCGGAGCCGGTCCCGGCGGCATGGCGCGCCACCTTACTCCAGATCGCCCCGGGTCCGCTGGCGATCGGCGACGCCATCGGCGGTCGGCACATCCGGGTGTGCTTGACTTGGCGCGCCATGCGCTGCCGCGGCATGCGCATGGGCACGCCAGGTATCTCCTTCCCTTCACAGCAGGAGTTTCCACGATGAACATGAGCAAACGTCTCGGTGCCGAATTCTTCGGCACGTTCTGGCTGGTGTTTGGTGGTTGCGGCAGTGCCATCTTCGCGGCGGCGTTCCCGGAACTGGGCATCGGTTTCGCCGGCGTCGCGCTGGCCTTCGGCCTCACCGTGCTGACCATGGTCTACGCGGTCGGGCATATTTCCGGCGGGCACTTCAACCCGGCGGTGACCGTGGGCCTGTGCGCCGGCGGCCGTTTCCCGGCAAAGGACGTGGTGCCATACGTGGTCGTCCAGGTGCTTGGCGCGATCGCCGCCGGTGCCGTGCTGTACATCATCGCCAGCGGCAAGGCCGGCTTCGACGTCGACCGCCGGCAGCTTCGCCTCCAACGGCTACGGCGAGCATTCGCCCGACCATTACTCGCTGGACGCGGCGATGGTGGCCGAGCTGGTGCTCACCGCGTTCTTCCTGATCGTGATCCACGGCGCCACCGACAA
Organism: uncultured Gammaproteobacteria bacterium; assembly: GCA_963739815.1. GTDB lineage: Bacteria > Pseudomonadota > Gammaproteobacteria > Xanthomonadales > Rhodanobacteraceae > Rhodanobacter. The sequence continues at coordinate 786,014 of CAVUBI010000001.1, read as the reverse complement.
GCGCGCGCCGGCCGGTTTCGCCGGCATCGCGATCGGCCTGTCGCTGACCCTGATCCACCTGGTCGGCATCCCGATCACCAACACCTCGGTCAATCCGGCCCGCTCCACCGGCGTGGCGCTGTTCCATGGTGGCTGGGCGGTCGACCAGTTGTGGGTGTTCTGGCTGGTGCCGCTGCTCGGCGGCATCGTCGGCGGCCTGATCTACCGCTACCTGCTGGAAAGCCGCGACTGAGCCGCCGTGGTCCCGCCAGTCGGCGGGGCCACTGTTTCAGGCCTCGGAAAAGGGATACGCCAGCACGTCGGCGATCGCGTCGGTGTCGGCCAGGCACATCAGCAGGCGCTCCACGCCCAGCGCCACGCCGGCGCAATCGGGCAGCGCATCGAGCACGTCGAGCAGGCGTTCGTCGAGCGGAATCTCGCGCAGGCCGCGCGCACGCCGCACCGCGTTGTCGCGCTCGAAACGCGCGCGCTGCTCGGCCGCATCGTTCAATTCGTGATAACCGTTGGCCAGCTCGTAGCGGCCCAGATACAGCTCGAAGCGCTCGGCCAGCGGCGGCTCGCCGGGGCGGATTTTCGCCAGCGCGCACTGGCTGGCCGGATAATCGTGGATCACCGTGATGCGGTCGCGCGGAAACGCCGGCTGCAGCTTGTGCGTGATCAGCAGGTCGAGCCAGTCATCGCGGCTCAAGCCCTTCCGGACCGATGCCGAACTCGCGCCAGCGGCGCGCGCAGTTCGTCGATCGAGGCGTGCAGCGGGATCGATGCCCAGCCCGTCCAGGAACAGCTGCCGGTAACTCGTCACCACCACCTCGGCGCGCCGCCCGACCATCGCCAGCGCCGCTTCGACCAGGGCGATGGTTTCCTGCATCAGCCGGCGATGGTCCCAGCCGACCCGATACCACTCCAGCATGGTGAATTCGGGATTGTGCCGGCCGCCCGCCTCGCCGTTGCGGAACACCCGGCCCAGTTCGTAGCAGTCGCCGATGCCGGCCGCGAGCAGCCGCTTCAGCGGATACTCCGGCGAGGTGCGCAGCCAGCGTTCGCGCGCGCCGGCGTCGACGTGACCGCTGAACGTGGTGCTGAAGCTCTCGATGTTCGGCTCGGTATTGCCGGCCGCGGACAGGATCGGCGTCTCCACTTCCAGCACGTGGCGCTCGGCGAAAATACGCACGGATCAGCGCGTACAGCCGCGCACGCAGTTGCAGCGCCGCTCGTGAGGCAACTTCCATCAAGCCGTCTCGTGTTCGTGCAACAGCGCCAGCAACTGCGCCTCGTCCCACACCGGCCACGCCCAGTTCCTGCGCCTTGTCCAGCTTGGAACCAGCCGCCGCGCCGGCCACCACGACGCTGGTCTTCTTCGACACCGAGCCGGACACCTTGGCGCCGAGCGCTTCCAGCCGCTCCTTCGCCTCGTCGCGACTGAGCGAAGCCAGCGTGCCGGTGAGCACGAACGTCTGCTCGGCCAGCGGCGCCTGCGTCACGGCAGCGCTGGCGGGAATCGCGTCGAGCAGGCGCCGCATCGCCGCTTCGGCATCGCGCAACCCGGCCAGCGCGGCCGGATCGGCGAGGAAAGTTTCCAGTCCGGTGGCCGCCGCCTGCGGCACGCCGGCGGTGATCCAGTGCGCCGACCCGCCTGCCAGCAATGCGTCGAGGCGTGGGGAAATGCCGGGCCAGCAGCTTGCAGCTCTTGGGGCCGAGCTTGCTGATGCTGGCCATGCCCAGCAGCACGCCGAGGTCCAGCCGCTCGCGCAGCAAGCGGTGACGGCGCCGCCTCGTCGCTGAAGGTGATGCCGGCATCGAGCAGCGCATCGACCACCTGCTGGTTGCCCGGCTGGGCGAAGAAGCCGGCGATCGAGGTGGCCACTTCGGCGCCCACATCCGGCAGCACGCGCAACACCGGCGCCGGCGTGCTGCGCACGATATCGAGCCGGCCCAGCCAGGCCGCCAGCGTCTTCGCCGTGCTCTCGCCGATGTGCATGATGCCCAGCGCGAACAGGAAACGCGCCAGCGTGGTGTGCTTGCTGGCCTCGATGCCGGCCACCAGGTTCTCGGCCCACTTGGTCGCCACCTTGCCGGCCTTCACCGTTTCCGGCGTGGTGCCGTCGCGCTCGTCGATGGCCTGCTTCATCGCTACGAAGCGCTCCACGGTCAGCGCATACAGATCGGCCGGCGTATGCACGATGTCGAGCTCCACCAGCGCCTCGGCGAAACGCTCGCCCAGACCTTCGATATCCATCGCGCGGCGCGAGGCGAAATGGATCAGCGCCTCCTTGCGTTGCGCCGCGCAGACCAGCCCGCCGGAGCAACGCCAGGCCGCGGCGCCCTCCTCGCGCAGCAACGCGGAGCCGCACACCGGACAATGCGTGGGCATCGTCCATGGCACCGTGCCGGGCGGGCGCTGGTCTTCGACCACGCGCACCACTTCGGGAATCACGTCGCCGGCGCGGCGCACGATCACGGTGTCGCCCACGCGCACGTCCAGCCGCGCGACCTGGTCGGCGTTGTGCAGCGTGGCGTAGGTCACCGTGACGCCGGCCACCTGCACCGGCTCCATCCGCGCGCGCGGCGTGGCGGCGCCGGTGCGGCCGATCTGGATCTCGATGTCGAGCAACTGCGTGGTCTGTTCCTGCGCCGGGAACTTGTGCGCGATCGCCCAGCGCGGCGCGCGCGAGACGAAGCCCATCTCGCGCTGGCCGGCGTAGTCGTCCAGCTTGTAGACCACGCCGTCGATGTCGTACGGCAGGCTGTCGCGCTTGGCGCCGATGCGCTGGAAGTACGCGATCAGGCCGTCGAAGCCGCGCGCGGTATCCACTTCCGGCGAGACCGGAAAGCCCCACTCGCGCAACTGGCTGCAGCGTGGCCGAATGCGTCGGCGGCAGTTCGCCGCCTTCGACCACGCCGATCGCGTAGGCGAAGAAACTCAGCCGCCGTTTCGCGGTGATCGCCGGGTCGAGCTGGCGCAGCGAGCCGGCCGCGCCGTTGCGCGGATTCGCCAGCGGCTTCTCGCCATGCTTGCGCGCGTGCTCGTTGAACGCCTCGAAATCCTTGCGCAGCATGATCACTTCGCCGCGCACTTCCAGCACCTCGGGCCAGCCCTTGCCGCGCAGGTGCAACGGGATCGCGCGCACGGTGCGCAGGTTGGCGGTCACGTCCTCGCCGGTCTCGCCGTCGCCGCGGGTGGCGCCCTGCACGAACACGCCATGCTCGTAGCGCAGGCTGATCGCCAGGCCATCGAGTTTCGGTTCGACCGAAAACACCGGTTCGCGTCCGTTCCAGTCGTCTGCTCGATGCGGCGCTCGAATTCGGCCACTTCGCGGAAGCGCTCGCGCTCGCGTCTCGCCATCCTGCTCGAACGCATTGCCCAGCGACAGCATCGGCATCGCGTGGCGCACTTCGGCAAAGCCGCCCTGCGCCCGCGCGCCGACCTTGCGGGTCGGCGAATCGGGCGATGCCAGCGCAGGGTACTCGGCTTCCAGCGCCTCCAGCTCGCGCATCAGGCGGTCGTACTCGGCGTCGGTGATGTCCGCGTCGTCGAGTACGTGATAGCGGTAGTTGGCCTGTTCGATCTGCGCCCGCAGCGCGGCGGCGCGGGCGACAGTTTCGGCCGGGGCCGGGCGTTCGGTCATGCGGGTCTCCTCGGATCACCCGCGCAGTTTAACGACACCGGCAAACGATGCGAGCTCAGCGGTGGAAATGCCCCGCCGCTTCCGGCTGGTAGGTGATCTCCAGCACCTTCAGGCGGCGCTTGCGGCCGTCCGGCGTGGGCCAGTCGATCTGCTGGTCGCGCGCCAGCCCAAGCAAGGCGCTGCCCACCGGCGCCAGGATCGACACCGTGCCGGGCGCACCGGCAGCGGCCGGATAGACCAGGGTCAGGGTCAGTTTCTCGCCGTTGCTCTCGTCCTCGAACGTGACGGTGGAATTCATCGTCACGATATGCTCCGGCATCGCCGCCGGCTCGACCACGTCGGCCCGATCCAGCTCCGCGCGCAGCGCGTCCAGCTTCTCCGCATCGGCGGCCGGCAGGCGCTCCAGCAGTGCTTCGATGCGCTCCATGTCGATGCGGGAAACAGTGATCGGTGGCTTGCTCATGACTTTTCCTGATGCTCGCGGCTCCTGCCGCACAAAAGCACACGCCGGAACGAAGACGCCCCGGCGCGTGTGGTAGTAGATGGCCGTCATGCTTATCTGGGCATGACTGGCAGGTGAAACAAGGTCCACTCTGCTGATACCGCCGGCGAAAATCAAGCTGTCATAACAGTTACCATGCCGGAAATGCCCCCCCAGACCGCCGCGGACACCCACGTCGTCGCCCCCGACGCCCCCGTGCCAACGCACGGATGCGGCCGATTTGCGTGAAATTTCCACGCGCGAGCGCTTCCGCGGGCTGCTGTGGCTGGTGGCCGCCGCGTTCTTCATGCAGTCGCTGGATTCCACCGTGGTCAACACCGCGGTGCCGGCGATGGCCGATGCGCTGCAGGTCACCCCGCTGGGCATGCGCACCGCGCTGACCAGTTACGTGCTGACCCTGGCGATCCTGATCCCGGCCAGTCCGTGGCTGTGCGACCGCTTCGGCACGCGCCGGGTGTTCGGCGCGGCGATCGTGGTGTTCGGCCTGGGCTCGCTGCTGTGCGGCATCGCGCAGACGCTGCCGCAACTGGTTGCCGCGCGCGTGCTGCAGGGCGTGGGCGGCGCCTCGCTGATGCCGGTGGGTCGTTACGTGCTGGTGCGCAGCATCGACAAGCGCGAGTTCGTGCGGGCCATGAGCACGGTGGCCACGTTCGGCCTGCTCGGTTCGGTGCTCGGCCCCTTGCTGGGTGGCGCGATCGTCGAGTTCACCTCGTGGCGGCTGATCTTCCTGATCAACGTGCCGGTGGCGATCGCCGGCGTGTGGATGAACCAGCGCGACATGCCCGACTACCGGCTCGATCGCGCCAACCGCTTCGACCTGCCCGGCTTCCTGCTGTTTGCCGCCGCCTCGGCGCTGTTGCTGACCGCCTCGGAACTGGCCGGCAGCCAGCCGATGCCGTGGGGACAGATCGGCCTGTGCGGTGCGGTCGCCGTGCTGCTGGGCACGGTCTACGTCTGGCACAGCCGGCGCACCGCCTATCCGGTGGCGGACCTCAGGCTGCTGCACGTGCGCAGCGTATGGGTGGCGATTGGCCGGCGGGCTGTTCACCCGGCTCGGCATTTCCGGCATGTTCCTGTTGCTGGTGCTGTTCCTGCAGGTCGGCTGCGGCTGGTCGCCGCTGATGGCCGGCCTGATGATGGTGCCGCAGGCGCTGGGTTCGATCGCCGCCAAATGGGCGGTCAATCGCGCACTGGTGCATTTCGGCTACCGCCGCCTGCTGCTCGGCAACACGCTGATCGTGGCCGTGCTGCTGGCGATGTTCGCCCTGCTCGGCCCGACCTCGCCGGTCTGGCTGATCGCCTCGCTGACCTTTGCCTACGGCGCGTTCGCCGGCCTGCAATACACCGCGATGAACACGCTGATCTACAACGACGTCGACATCGAACACGCCTCGATGGTGTCGTCGATGGCCTCGACCGTGCAGTACCTGGCGATGAGTTTCGGCATCGCGCTGTCCACCCTGCTGATGGAGGCGATGCTGCAGGGGCACGCGCACGAGGATTACGTGGTGGCGTTCCGCTGGACCGTAGTGATGCTGGCGGTGATCACCGCCGTCGCCAGCCGCGTGTTCGGCCGGCTGCGCCACGATCGACCGCTGCGCGATGCCGCCGTGCCGGAGCAATGAATCGTTCCGTCGGCGCTGCGTGACAGCGAAACGTGCATGTAGCATGCAGTCTTTATCGAAAGTCCGGGCACGCGCCGCATGCACCACGCCAGCGAGATCCTGTTCACCCTGTTCGTCGTGTTCGTCGCCGCCCAGATCGGCGGCGAGATCGCGCAACGGCTGAAGCTGCCCGGCGTGGTCGGCGAGATCGCCGCCGGCTGCGCGATCGGCCCTTCCCTGCTGGGCTGGATCACCCCCGAGCAGATCGCCACCGGCACCCCGCTCGACGTGCTGGCCGAGATCGGCGTGATCCTGCTGCTGTTCGCGGTGGGCCTGGAAACGCGGCTGGAAGATCTGAAGAAAGTCGGCAAGGTGGCGTTCGTGGTCGGCGTGGTCGGCGTGCTGGTGCCGTTCGGCATGGGCAGCGTGTGGGCCCACGGCAACGGCTTCGACTGGGACCGCTCGCTGTTCGTCGCGGCCGCCTTCGTGGCCACCTCGGCCGGCATCACCGCGCGCGTGCTGCAGGAACTGAACGCGCTGCAGCGCATCGAGAGCAAGGTGATCCTGGGCGCCGCGGTGATCGATGACGTCCTCGCCATGCTGCTGCTCGGCGTGGTGGTGTCGCTGCAGGGCGGCGGCAGCATCAACGCCTCGCACCTGCTGGTGGTGCTGGCCGGCGCGGTCGGCTTCATCGCGGTGATCGGCTGGGGCGGCGCGCGCATCATGCGCTGGAACTCCAGCTGGCTGGACCGGCCGCTGGGCCCGCACTCGCCCCTGATGATCGTGCTGGCGCTGTGCCTGGGCCTGGCCTGGCTGTCCACCCAGTTCGGCCTGGCCGCGATCATCGGCGCGTTCCTGGCCGGCATGATCGCCTCGGAAACCCGCCAGCAGCACACCCTGGAAAAACAGACCCAGCCGCTGCTGGCCCTGCTCACGCCGTTCTTCTTCGTGGTCACCGGCAGCAAGGTCGACCTGCACGAGCTGGCCAGCGCCGAGGCACTGTGGATGCTGGCCGTGGTCACCGCGATCGCGATCGTCTCCAAGTTCATCGGCGGCTGGCTCGGCTCGCTGTCGCTGGGCCGGCGCAGCGCCACCATCATCGGCTTCGGCATGGTGCCGCGCGGCGAGGTGGGCATCGTGGTCGCCACCCTGGGCCTCGCCGCCGGCGTGTTCGACAACCGCATCTACGCGATCATCGTGGCGATGTCGCTGCTCACCGCGATGGTGACGCCGCCGGTACTGGCGTGGTTGCTGAAGCGCAGCGCTGGCCGAGTCGAGGTTCCTGACGTGCGCGGCTGAATGCCGCTTCGACGCGCCGGGGCTGCAGCGCTACGCTGTCCGCACTGGCTCTGCACCGCAATACCGTCGGGCCAGCCACCGCCGACCGGAACCCAAGCATGGACGAGACCACGCCCGACACCGCCGCGCCGCTGATCCGCAACCGCACGTTCGACGAGATCGCCATCGGCGACAGCGCGACGATCGAGCGCTCGCTGACCGCAGAGGACGTGCAACTGCTGGCGACCCTCTACGGCGACGGCGATCCGCAGCAACTGGATCCGACGTGCGCCGCATCGCCGGGATTCCACGGCGTGATCGGCCACGGCATGTGGGGCACGGCGCTGATCTCCGCCGTGCTGGGCACGCGCCTGCCCGGCGCCGGCACTGCCTGTCTGGAACAGGCGCTGCGTTTCCACGCGCCGGTGCGCATCGGCGACACGCTGGCGGTGCAGGTGCAGGCGATCGCGCGGGACGCGGCGACCCGACGCATCCGCTTCGCCTGCCGCTGCACGAACCAGCACGGCGTGCTGGCGATCGACGGCACGGTCGACGTGACCGCACCCGGCGAGCGCATCGAGTACGCGCGCACCCGCCTGCCGGAAGTGCGCGTGCCCGGCGTCGAGGGCCTTCCGCTGGCGGCGCGCGCCCTGGCGCTGGGCGCGATCCGCGTCGCGGTGGTGCATCCCTGCGACGAAACCAGCCTCGCCGCCGCGCTGGACGCGCATGCGGCCGGCCTGATCGAACCGGTGCTGGTGGCACCGCGGGCGAAGCTCGCGGAGGTGGCGCGCAAGGCCGGGCTCGATCTTTCCGGCATCGCCATCGAGGACGTGCCGCACAGCCATGCCGCCGCCGCGCGCGCGGTCGAGCTGGCCGCCGGCGGCCACGTCGACGCGCTGATGAAAGGCAGCCTGCATACCGACGAGCTGATGGCGGCCGTGGTGGCCTCCGCGTCCGGCCTGCGCACGGCGCGGCGCATCTCGCATTGCTATCTGATGCACAGCCCGGCGTATCCGCGGCCGTTCATCATCACCGACGGGGCGATCAACATCGCGCCGACGCTGGAGGAGAAGGCCGACATCGTGCGCAACGCGATCGACCTGGCGCATATCGTGGGCGTGGCCGTGCCGCGCGTGGCGATCCTCGCCGCGGTGGAGACGGTCAACCCGCGCATGCAGACCACGCTCGACGCCGCCGCGCTGTGCAAGATGGCCGACCGCGGCCAGATCACCGGCGCCGTGCTGGACGGTCCGCTGGCGTTCGACAACGCGATCTCCGTCGCCGCCGCGCGCATCAAGGGCATCGTCTCGGACGTGGCCGGCCTGGCCGACATCCTGCTGGTGCCCGACCTGGAAAGCGGCAACATGCTGGCCAAGCAGCTGGAGTACCTGGGCGGCGCCGCCAGCGCGGCGGTGGTGATGGGCGCGCGCGTGCCGATCGTGCTGACCAGCCGCGCCGACTCGCGCGAATCGCGTATCGCCTCGTGCGCGCTCGCCGCGCTGGTGGCTCATCACTACCGGCTCAGCCCGCCATGACCGACGGCGGCAATCCGCTGATCCTGGTCCTGAACTGCGGTTCGTCCAGCATCAAGTTCGCGCTGTTCGACGCGGACGCGACGCCGCTGGCGCGCACGCCCGCCTGGGGCGGCAAGGTCGAGGGCATCACCGGCGATGCCCCGGTGTTCAGCGAAAGCGGCGCCGCGGCCGAGACGCTGACGCTGGATCGCGGCCGCCCCTACCATGCGGCGCTGACCCATCTGCGCCAGCGCATCGTGGCGCGGCTGCACGGCCGCCGCATCGTGGCAATCGCGCACCGCGTGGTGCACGGCGGCAGCAAGTACTTCGAGCCGGTGCGGGTCGATGCGGCGGTGCTGGCCGACCTGAAAAGCTATATCCCGCTGGCGCCGCTGCACCAGCCGTTCGCGCTGGAAGCGATCGGCGCATTGCTGGACGAACTGCCGCAACTGCCGCAGGTGGCCTGTTTCGACACCGCCTTCCATCAGAGCATGCCGACCGTCGAGAAGATGCTGCCGCTGCCGCGCTCGGCCTGGGACGAGGGCCTGCGCCGCTACGGTTTCCACGGCCTGTCCTACGCGTACCAGGCGCAGGTGCTGGGCGAACGCTACGGTGACGCCGCACGCGGCCGCACCATCGTGGCGCACCTGGGCAGCGGCGCCAGCCTGTGCGCGATGCGCAACCTGCAAAGCGTCGCCACCACGATGGGCTTCTCGGCGCTGGACGGGCTGATGATGGGCACGCGCTGCGGCGCGCTGGATCCCGGCGCGGTGATCTACCTGATGGAGATTCGCAAGCTGTCGCTCGAACGCGTGGGCCGCATGCTGTACCACGAGTCCGGCCTGCTCGGCGTTTCCGGGGTGTCCTCCGACCTGCGCGAGCTGCTGCCGCGCGAAGACGAAGAGCCGGTGCGCGAGGCACTGGCGCTGTACGTGCGCAGCATCGTGCGCGAAGTGGGCGCGCTGACGGCCACGCTGAATGGGCTGGACATGCTGGTCTTCACCGCCGGCATCGGCGAGCACCAGGCGGTGATCCGCGAACGCGTCTGCGCCGGCCTGGGTTTTCTCGGCGTGGCGATCGACCCGAACGCGAATGCCGCCCATGCGCCGGTCATTTCCAGCGCAACCAGCCGGGTGAAGGTTGTGGTGGAAGCCACCAACGAGGAATGGGTGGCCGCGACGGCCGCGGCGACGCTTCTTCACCGCTGAACGGCACCTCGACTCGAATCGCCCGCCCGCGGGCTCCTACAAGAGCACACCGGCGTCCTCCGCGCCCCACGTCCAGTTCCGGATTTCCGGCAGGTCCTCGCCGTTCTCGTCGATGTACTGCTTGTGCTCGATCAGCTTGTCCAGCAGCTTCTGCTTGAGGTAGACGCCGCGCTCGCCCGCCTGCGGCACGCGGTTGATCACGTCGATCACCAGATGGAAACGGTCGAGCTCGTTGAGCACCGTCATGTCGAACGCGGTGGTGATGGTGCCCTCCTCCTTGTAGCCGTGCACGTGCAGGTTGTCGTGGTTGCTGCGCCGGTAGGTCAGCCGGTGGATCAGGCTCGGGTAGCCGTGGAACGCGAAGATCACCGGCTTGTCGCGGGTGAACAGCTGGTCGAAATCGTCGTCGTCCAGGCCATGCGGATGTTCGCTGGGCGACTGCAGCTTCATCAGGTCGACCACGTTGACCACGCGCACCTTCAGTTCCGGCAGGTAGCGGCGCAGGATCGACACGGCCGCCAGCGTCTCCAGCGTGGGCACGTCGCCGGCGCAGGCCATCACCACGTCGGGCTCGCCGTGCTGGTCGCTGCTGGCCCACGGCCAGAGGCCGATGCCCTGGCTGCAGTGCCGCTGCGCCGCATCCATCGCCAGCCATTGCGGCGCCGGGTGCTTGCCGGCCACGACCACGTTGACGTAGTGCCGGCTGCGCAGGCAGTGGTCGATCACCGACAGCAGGCAGTTCGCGTCCGGCGGCAGGTACACCCGCACGATCTCCGCCTTCTTGTTGACCACGTGGTCGATGAAGCCGGGATCCTGGTGGGTGAAGCCGTTGTGGTCCTGACGCCATACATGCGAGGCCAGCAGGTAGTTCAGCGAGGCGAGCGGGCGCCGCCACGGGATCGCCGCGGTCATCTTCAGCCACTTGGCGTGCTGGTTGAACATCGAATCGACGATGTGGATGAACGCCTCGTAGCAGTTGAACAGGCCGTGCCGCCCGGTCAGCAGATAGCCTTCCAGCCAGCCTTCGCACTGATGCTCGCTGAGCATCTCGACCACCCGGCCCTGCGCCGCGAGGAACTCGTCGTCCGGTTTCAGCGCGGCCTGCCACTGGCGGCTGGTGGCCTCGAACACCGCGCCGAGGCCGTTCGAGATCGTCTCGTCCGGCCCGAACACGCGGAAGTTGCGCGATGGCTCGTTCAACCGGATCACGTCGCGCAGGAACGGCCCGAGCGACGCGCGTGTCACCGCTGCCGCGCACGCCGGGCTGCGGCACCGCGACCGCGTAGTCGCGGAAGTCCGGCAGGCGCAGGTCGTGCAGCAGCAGGCCGCCGTTGGTATGCGGGTTCGCGCTCATCCGGCGCGTGCCGACGGGCGCGAGCGCAGCCAGCTCCGGCCGCAGCCTGCCGTGCGCATCGAACAACTCTTCCGGCCGGTAGCTGCGCAGCCACGCCTCGACCTGCTGCAGGTGCTCCGGCGGGCTGCTGGCGGAGACCGACAGCGGCACCTGGTGCGCGCGGAAAGTGCCCTCGTTCGGTTTGCCGTCCACCTGCTTCGGCCCGGTCCAGCCCTTGGGCGAATCGAGCACGATCATCGGCCAGCGCGGCCGCGTGGTAACCCCCTGCTCGCGCGCGCCGCGCTGGATCTGCCGGATCTGCGCCACCACGGCATCCAGCGTCGCCGCCATCGCCTGGTGCATCGCCACGGGTTCGCTGCCCGCAACGAAATACGGCGTCCAGCCGTAGCCGCGCAGCAGCTGCTCCAGCTCGTCGTGGCCGATCCGCGCCAGCACCGTGGGGTTGGCGATCTTGTAGCCGTTCAGATGCAGGATCGGCAGCACCGCGCCGTCGCCGACCGGATCGAGGAACTTGTTCGAATGCCAGGCCGTGGCCAGCGGCCCGGTTTCCGCCTCGCCGTCGCCCACCACGCAGGCGGCGATCAACCCGGGGTTGTCGAACACCGCGCCGAACGCGTGGCTCAACGAGTAGCCGAGCTCGCCGCCTTCGTGCAGCGAACCGGGACATTCCGGCGAGGCGTGGCTGGGGATGCCGCCGGGAAACGAGAACTGCTTGAACAGCCGCTGCAGCCCCGCTTCGTCCCGGCTGATGTCCGGGTAGACCTCGCTGTAGGTGCCGTCCAGGTACGCGTTCGCCACCACCGCGGGGCCGCCGTGGCCGGGGCCGGAAATGTAGAACATGTCCAGGTCGTATTGCCGGATCACCCGGTTCAGGTGCGCATAGATGAAGTTCTGCCCCGGCGTGGTGCCCCAGTGCCCCAGCAGCATGCGCTTGACGTGCGCCAGCGCCAGCGGCTCCTTCAGCAAGGGATTGGCGCGCAGGTAGATCTGCCCGACCGAAAGGTAGTTCGCAGCGCGCCACCAGGCGTCGATGCCGTGCAGCTCGGCGGGATCGAGCGGTTGGCGGGCCAAGGTATCGGTAGTCATGATCTGGCAACCCCGGTGAATCCGACTCGGCGCACTATGTACCCCACCGGCTGTGAATTTCGCTGCGGTACCTCGTCACAGCAGGGTTCGACAGCTCCATCATCCGGATGCCCGCACCCGCTGCGTCATGCAGGCGCAGCGCCCGGGCCAGATCACGCAGCGGAAACAGCCGCATGGGCACACACGAAAACACCGAAGACGGCGGCCCGGAAGCCCGGCCCTGGGCCAGCCTCGGTGCCGGCCTGATCACCGGCGCGGCCGACGACGATCCCAGCGGCATCGCCACCTACTCGCAGGTGGGCGCGGCGTTCGGCTACGGCATGCTGTGGGCAGTGCTGGTAACCATGCCGCTGATGATCGCGATCCAGGCGATCAGTGCCGGCATCGGCCGGGTCACCGGCCACGGCCTGATGGACGGCATGCGCCAGTACTACCCGCGCAAGCTGGTGTATGCGCTGGTCACGTCGATCTTCATCGCCAACGTGATCAACCTGGCGGCGGACATCGGCGCCATGGGCGCGGCGCTGAAACTGCTGGTCGGCGGATCGGCCCTGCTCTATGCCGCGGGCTTTGCCGTACTGTCGCTGCTGCTGCAGATCTTCATCCCGTTCACCCGCTACGCGCCGATCCTGAAAGTGCTCACCCTGAGCCTGTTCGCCTACGTGGCCACCGTGCTGGTGATCGACGTGCCGTGGCGCGCCGTGCTCAGGAGCATCGTGCTGCCGCCGATCGCTTGGAACGCGGCGTACGCCGTGGGCCTGGTCGCCCTGCTCGGCACCACCATCAGCCCCTACCTGTTCTGCTGGCAGGCCGCCGAGGAAGTGGAGGAGATCGAATCGAGCCCGCAACGCAAGCCGCTGCAGGACGCACCGCAACAGGCACCGAGCGCGCTGCGCCGGATCGGCATCGATACCGCGGTGGGGATGATCTTCTCCAACCTGATCGCGTTCTTCATCATCCTCACCGCCGCCGTGGTGCTGCACGCACACGGCAAGACCGACATCCAGTCCTCGGCCCAGGCGGCCGAGGCCCTGCGGCCGCTGGCCGGCGACCTGGCATTCGTGCTGTTCGCCGCCGGCATCATCGGCACCGGCCTGCTCGCCGTGCCGGTGCTGGCCGGCGCCACCGCCTACGCCGTCGCCGGCGCGTTCGGCCAGCGCAGCGGACTCGAACACAAGCCGCACGAAGCCCGTTTCTTCTACGGCGTGCTGGTCGGCTCCGCCCTGCTCGGCATCGCGCTCAACCTCACCCCGCTCGACCCGATCAAGGCGCTGTACTGGAGCGCGGTGATCAACGGCGTGGCCGCCGTGCCGCTGATGGTCGCGATGATGCTGATGGGCTCGCACCGCAAGGTCATGGGCGAATTCACCATGCCGTGGCCGCTGAAATTGTTCGGCTGGCTGGCCACGGCGGCGATGGCGGCGGCGGCGGTGGTGATGTTCGTGACGTGGGGGAAGTGAGGCTTGGCCGGGCCAAGCCGTCGGCGCCGGCTGGAAAAGCGCCCTCCCGCACGAAAACCTTTCCACGCGATGTGGACTGGTCGCGCGACTCCCACGGCGAGTAGCCGATTCCTGCCCCGGATGTGGACAGGCGCATGGCCGAAACGGGGCGGTTCACCGTCCCCCCGGGCACGCCCGGGGAGACGGCACCGCATGGCGACGGGCGGTCAGAAGCTGGCGGTCACGCGCGCGTACCAGAACGCGCCGTTGAAACCGAACGGCGAGGTGAGCGCGTACTTGACGCCAAGGAATTGCAGCGTGGCGTTCTGCTCCTTGCCGGGGTAGGTGTCGAAGACGTTGTTGCCGCCGACGGCCACCGTGATGACGTCATTGAACCGGTAGCGCGCCTCCAGGTCGAGCAGCGTCCTGCCGCTGTAGTGATCCACGTCGTCCGGCGGGTTGTTGCTGCCGAACAGGCCGACCGTGGTGCTCCAGCCGCCGTATCGGTTGATCCGCGCGATGGCGTCGAACCGATGCAAGCCGTAGTCGAAACTGAGTACCGAACGGCTCTTGGGCACCTGGTGTTCGAGGTCGTACACGAAATCGTCGTTGAGCGTGCCCGGCTGCACCTTGACCACGTCCTGCGTATTGCGGTTGTAGCGGAAGTCGATGTTGAGCCTGCCGTTGCCCAGTTGATGCAACGTGTCGAGCACGAAGTCGATGCCGCGGACATGGGAGCCGAACGCATTGCCGAAATAGCTGGCGTCGCTGCCGAGCAGCAGTTGCGCATTCGGGTAGCCGCCGGCGGCAAGCTGGTCGACGGTGGCCTGGGTCACAGCTCTTGCTGACCAGGCCGATGCGGTTGTCGATCCTGATCCGGTAATAGTCCAGGCTCGTCGTGACGTTGTCGACCGGCGTCCACACGGCGCCGACGGACAGGCTCTTCGACGTTTCGGTCTTCAGCGGCGTCGAACCGAGCGCGCGCGCCACCGGGTTGTCGACCGGATAGGTGCCGCTGGGAATCAGGCCGCCCTGGGCGTTCGCCGTGGTGGTGACATTCAGCGTGTTTGCCTGGCCCGGGGTCGGTGTGCGGAAGCCGGTGTTGTACGTACCGCGCAGCGCGAACGCGTCGGTGAACGCGTAACGGCTGGAAAGCTTGTACACCACCTTGGAACCGTAGCCGTCCGCATGCTCGTAGCGCACCGCCGCCGCGCCCGACCATTTGTCGGTGAGGTTCGTCTCGGCGTCGACGTAGGCGGAATCGCTGTTCTGCGTGAACCGCCCGGCCGCGTTGGTCGGAAAGCCCTGGAAGGCGTCCGAGCCCACGCCGAACACCGACGCGGTCGGCCCCACCTCGATCGAACCGGCGTCGCCCTGGTGGATGATGTAGGTTTCCTGGCGCCAATGCGCGCCGAACGCGAGCGTCAGCGGCGAGTCGTCGAACGAACGGACGAAATCCGCACCGGCACCCTGCTCGCGCTGGGTCAGCTTGCCGGGGTGGAAGTTCGTGGGCGAAAGGCTGCCCAGGCTCGGGTTGATCGAACCCTGCAGCCGGTAGTCGACCTCGTTGCTGCCGGTGCGGTAGTGCAGGTCCCACAGCAGGTTGCCCTGCCCGCCGCCACGCACGCCGCCGACCAGTTGGTGATCGGCGATGTTCGCGCCGAACAGCGGGCTGTAGCCGCCGGGGAACTGCGTGTAGATCGGGTTGAGCAGCACCCAGCCGCTGGGGCTCGCCGCGTTGGCCGTCAGGTAGTTCGCCGGGTCGCCGCCACCGGCCACGATGCTGTCCACCAGCGCCTGCGACGCGTTCGCCGGCGTCAGGCTGCCGTTGGCGTAGCTGACCAGGGTGGAGCGACCGCTGATGCCGTACTGCGCCGGCAATACCGGGTTGCGGTAGAAGAAGCTGGACAGGACCTTCTTGTCCATGAAGTTGCCATAGCCGTAGAGCTGCACGTCGCCGGCCAGCGGCAGGCCCGCATTGACGAACAGCTTGTTCGTCTTCGTCTGCGGATCGCCCCAGCGCTGGCCGAGGCCGTCGTACGGCACCAGGTTCGCACCGACGACCGCCGCGACCGCCGCCGCGCCCCCTTGCGGCACGCCACGCGAGGTGGGGTCGGTGGTTTCGCGCTCGGCACTCACGTGCACGAAGCCATCGGCGCCGAGCGGGAACCCCGCGTCGGCGTCGTAGCGCCGCAGGTCGCCATCGTCCTTGCCGTACTTGCCCAGCTCCGCACCGACCGTCACGCCCGTGGGCGCCTTCTTGAGGATGACATTGATCACGCCGGCGATCGCATCCGATCCGTACAGCACCGAGGCGCCATCGCGCAGCACTTCGACGCGCTCGATCGCGTTGGACGGAAACACCGAGAAATCGACCGCCTGCGCACCCTGGTTGAAGGTGCCGAGCGGATCGATCTGCAGGTTGACCAGCGCCGAGCGATGGAAGCGCACGCCGTCGACCAGCACCAGGGTCTGGTCGGGCGACAGGTTGCGCAGCGACACCGGCCGCACGAACGCCGTGCCGTCGGCAATGGGAAAACGCTGGGTGGTCAACGACGGCACGATGTTGGTCAGCGCGTCGGTGAGGTCCGCCGAGGGCTGGTTCGCGATCTGGCTGCCGCTGAATGCGTCGATCGGCGAGATGGATTCCGTCGGCGACAGGCCGGCCCGGTGCGTGCCGGTCACCACGACCTCCTGCAGGTTGGTGGTCGACTTTTCCTTCGCCGCCTTGCTGCGTTGCTGCGTTCCGCTCGCCTGGCTGGCCGTGGCCTGCCCGCTGTCCGACGCTCCCGGATCCTGCGCCTGCGCCGAACACGCGAGCAGCGTGGCGGCGGCAAGCGCCGCGCGCACCGCACGCAAGAGCACTACGTTGACACCTGCATGATTAGGCATCTTCTCTCCCCTCCAGTTGGCCTTGTATCCCCTGCGGGGCAACCTACTCCGACCCTTCCCGTCGAAAAAGGCCTCCATTGGTATTACGTGCGTGAAATCACTTTGCCGGCGACCAGCGGCCGGCGGCCGGCTACCGACGGCATGCCGTCAGCCGCAGCGCGATCGTTTTGACCGGGCGGCGTATCGGCGTCGATTGAATTTCAGTCGGCGTCGAGTAGCCGAACCTCCACGCCAAGTATCGGAATGTCCCCGCCGACCGGATTTCAGTCGACGCCGGGTAGCGGGACATCCCCGTCGACGGCATGTCAGTCGGCATCGAGTGGCGGATATCCCCGCCGGGGTATCCAGACATCCACCTCGAGTATCCGAATGCCCCTGCCGATTGAAATTTGGTCGGCGCCGGGTCGCTGGATATCCACGCCGGGAAGATTTCAGTCGGCGGGGATCGTTGGGGTATCGGCGTCGATGGGGGCGCCGATATCCCTGTGCCCCGCGGGTCGGGGCCGATAGCGCGGATCTGAAGAATTGGGGGCCAGGCAAGTGGCACCGACTCGATGAGCTCCGGTCAGCTCTTTGTGATTCGAAGTGCTTGCGAACTGTATCCGATCAGATACAATTGATGACATGCCCTACATCGTTCAACTCACGGAAGAGTTCACTGTCTGGCACAGGAGCTTGCGCGACCTGAAGGCGCGCATCGCCATCGCACGCCGTCTCGATCGCGCCGCCACCGGCAATCTGGGTGATGTGAAACCCGTTGGCGAGGGCGTCTCTGAAATGCGAATCGACGTCGGCCCCGGTTACCGCACCTACTTCACGTTGCGCGGCAACGCCATCGTCATTCTGTTATGCGGCGGCGACAAGAAAACCCAGCAGCGCGATATCAAGCACGCCGCTCAGCTTGCAAAGGAGGTCTGACATGGCCCTTCAACTTACGACCTTCGATGTTGCCGACTACCTGGACAGCGAGGAAGCCATTGCCGAGTACCTATCTCAGGTGATGGCCGATGGCGACGACGACGAGTTCCTTCGGGCCCTTGGGCACGTAGCTAAAGCCCGCGGCATGTCGCAACTTGCCAAGGATGCTGGAGTTGGCCGCGAGAGCCTCTACAAGGCGCTAAAGCCAGGCGCAACACCCGGATATGCCACTGTGGGCAAAGTGGTGCGCGCGCTTGGGTTTCGGATGGCGGTGAAACCGGCAACCAAGCAGAAGGCCGCGGCAGCAGCCAAGAAGCCAGCGAAGCCAAAGACGTCAGTCGCAGTTACTGCCGCCAAGAAGGCGAAGAGCGCCGCGGCTGGAGCCGGACGCTTGAAAGGAACACGCGCGCGAGCGTAGGTTCGGCGCTCCACCATAGGTTTGCCGCTGCATTTTCCAAATTAAGTGTAGAGGGTGTGCGATGACTGATAGTTTCTCCGATGGCTACCCCGCAACAAGGACGTGGCGCTGCGATACGTGCGGCGGGCCAGTGACCGTTGAAGATGGGTACATGATTTGGGACAGTCGAGGCCCGCACCGGGACTTCCGGATAATCCACAAGTCGAATGCGACGACAAGTCATTGAGCTCATCCATGGCCCTGAGCGATCTAGTCGGGGTCGATGGGATTGCTAGTTTGCTGAGTCTTCTGACAGCGGGGCCGCTGGCGTTTGTATCGGAAGGAGGCTCCGCCGATAAGGACGTTAGCCTGACCGATTTCGCAGACCTGTTCCGGCGCTTGCATGTTCCGAACTACGAGAGGGCGCGGCAGCACTTTGACGATCCGCGTGTTCGAGAGTTCGTAGGAGGCTGGAACGAGCGCGCGATGTACATGCCGAGCGAGCTGGCCGAGATTGCTGCTGTAGGTGAAGATCCAGAGAGCGACTGAGGTCTGTGCTTGAAGGGCGGTCAGCAGTGGCCTCGCAGCTAGCTAGCTAAGTGGGTCTAGCTAAGTGGGTCAGAGTCGCTTTTCGTGGATGCGGCAACGTGCCGAGTGGGATTGTTCGGCTCATCCATGAGCCTCACCCCTCCGCGCTGCGCGCTACGGGGCCAGCCTGCGGCTGTCCAAATTTGTTCCTGACAAATTTGTCGAACCGGTGGGTTCTCGTCCCCGTCGTCACCATAGAAACGCAAGACGCCCCACTCGGGGGCGTCTTGCGTTTCTGGCGGAGAGAGTGGGATTCGAACCCACGGTAGTGTTACCACTACGGCAGTTTTCAAGACTGCTGCCTTAAACCGCTCGGCCATCTCTCCAAACTTGTTCGCGATCCTTCTGCGAGGGTCGCAATGCTATCAGGAACACGGCGACGGGTGCCTGCTCGGGGAGGTCAGATGATCGCGGTTCGCTGGTTCCTGTAGGAGCACACCCTGTGCGCGATGTTTTTCGGTAGCGTAACGAAGAGCATCGCGCACAGGGTGCGCTCCTACAGTTGGGTGTCCTTCTTCGACAACGCCACCAGGCACCCCACCAGGATCCCCACCGGGATCAACGCGCCCAGCAACGGCAGCAGCAGCACCGGTTCGCGCACGACCATCGGCACCAGTTGGGTGGCGCTGGCGAAGGCGATGATGGCGAGGCGCCAGCGGCGGCTGTGGCGGGCGAGCCAGAAGCTGGCGAGGACCAGCGCCAGTGCGACCACGGACAGGTCGAGGTCGAGCGTGGGCAGGTGCCACACGCTCTCGAAGCCGAGCCGCATGCCGATCACCGTGGCCAGTACCGCCAGCAGGAAGAAGCTGGTGTAGAACTCCACCCTGCCCCAGCTGCCGCGCGTGGGCGCCGGCGCGTTCATGCGATGCGGTCCAGGCCGGCCATGTACGGGCGCAGCGCTTCGGGTATGTCGATCGAGCCGTCGGCGTTCTGGTTGTTTTCCATCACCGCGATCAGGGTGCGGCCGATGGCGAGGCCGGAGCCGTTCAAGGTGTGCACGAGTTCGGGCTTGCCGGTGTCGGCGTTGCGCACGCGGGCCTGCAGGCGGCGGGCCTGGAAGTCTTCGCAGTTGGAGCAGCTGGAGATTTCGCGGTAGGTCTGCTGGCTGGGCAGCCACACTTCGAGGTCGTAGGTCTTGGCGGCGGCGAAGCCCATGTCGCCGGTGCACAGCAGCATCTTGCGATACGGCAGGCCGAGTTTCTGCAGCACCTTCTCGGCGTGGCCGACCATTTCCTCCAGCTGCGCATAGGAGTCGCCGGCGCGGGCGATCTGCACCATCTCGACTTTCTCGAACTGGTGCTGGCGGATCATGCCGCGGGTGTCGCGGCCGTAGCTGCCGGCCTCGGCGCGGAAGCACAGCGTGTGCGCGGTCATGCGCAGCGGCAGCGCGTCGGCGTCCTGGATGGTGTCGCGCACCAGGTTGGTCAGCGAGACTTCGGCGGTGGGAATCAGGTAGCGCTTCGTCTCGCCGACTTCGGTGGCGAACAGGTCTTCCTCGAACTTCGGCAGCTGGCCGGTGCCCTGCATGCTGTCGGCGTTGACGATCACCGGCACGTTGCATTCGAGGTAGCCGTGCTCGCCGGTGTGCAGGTCGAGCATGAACTGGCCGAGCGCGCGATGCAGGTGCGCGAGCTGGCCGCGCAGCACGGTGAAGCGCGCGCCGGACAGCTTGGCGCCGGCGTCGCCGTCGAGCCAGCCGTGGCGTTCGCCCAGTTCGACGTGATCTTTCACCGTGAACGCGAAATCGCGCGGCGCACCCCAGCGGCTGACTTCGACGTTGTCGTGCTCGTCCTTGCCGACCGGCACGGACTCGTGCGGGATATTGGGAATGCCCAGCGCGATCTCGGCGAGCTTCGCCTGCGCATCGGCCAGCGCCTGCTCGTTGGCCTTGAGCTTGTCGCCGATGCCGGCGACCTCGGCCATCAGCGGCGCCACGTCCTCGCCCTTGGCCTTGGCCTGGCCGATCGCCTTGGAACGCGTGTTGCGCAGGTTCTGCAGCTCCTGCGTCTCCATCGCCAGCTGCTTGCGGCGGCTCTCCAGCGACTCGACCAGGGACACGTCGAGCGTGTAGCCACGGGTTTCGGCGAGGCGTGCGGCGGTTTCGGCGAGGCGCGAGCGCAGCAGGGCGGGATCCAGCATGATCAAAGTCCAGGTGAAGGCTTGAACCGTGAATTATCGCTGTCGGGTGGCTATGCCCGCAATGCAACGCACGTTTTCAGCTCTCCCCTGCGGCACGTCCCACAAGGGGACTCCCTTCGCTCGCAGGGGAGAGAGCGAGGCGACTCAGCTGGCCAGCTTGCGTTCGCTGCGGCCCAGCCACCAGGCCATCGCGGCGCCGGCGAGCAGCCAGCCGACGAGTTGCTCGACCAGCGCGGCCAGGGTGAAATCGAGCGGGAAGCGATACCAGTTCCAGTACGGCAGCGTCGTGCTCAGCCAGGCGAAGACGGCTGCCGCGGCGGCCACGGCGATGCGTCGCCGGAACGCCAGACCGGCGCATCCCATGACGAAGGCCAGCGCCAGCGCGGCGAGCGTATCGGATGCCCACTGCCGCCCGATCTGCGGCCCCATCTGCATCATGTCGTCGCCTTGCGGCAGGTAGACCACCCAGGCGTACGGCGACGTCGCCGCCTTGGCCGAGTAAGCCTTGATCACGGCCTCGTCGCCCATCTGCTTCGGGTCCAGCGACGGCAGGATGTAGACACCCGGCTGGTTGCCGAGGCCTTCATGCAGGCTGTTCAACACGACGTTTTCGTTGGCCGGCATCTGGATGCCGACGTTGCCCAGCCCCAGCGCCATGTGCGCCAGCACGCCCCACACGAAGATCACGATGCCGCCGATCAGACCTGCCACGAGTACGCGCATGGTTCACCCCTCCCCGGTTGATGCGGCGAATCTAGGTCGTGCACCGGGGCGACGGCAAGGGCGCGCGCAGCAGCCGGCGTTATTTGCCGCGGGCCTTGGCGCGGGCGGCGCGCAGGGCCAGCAGTTTTTCGCGCAACTGCAGTTCCAGGCCGCGCTCGACCGGCTCGTAGAACACGCTGCCGGCCAATTCGTCGGGCAGGCATTGCTGGTCCAGCGCGATGCCGCCTTCGGCGTCGTGGTCGTACTGGTAGCCCTTGCCGTAGCCGAGGCCTTTCATCAATTTCGTCGGCGCGTTGCGCAGGTGCATCGGCACTTCCAGCGTGCCGCCGCTGCGCACCGCGTCGCGGGCCTTGTTGTAGGCCATGTAGGCGGCGTTGCTCTTGGGCGAGATGGCCAGCCAGATCGCCAGCTGGGCCAGCCCGAGTTCGCCTTCGGGGCTGCCCAGGCGCTCGTAGGTATCCCACGCGTCCAGCGCCATGCGCCACGCGCGCGGCTCGGCCAGGCCGACGTCTTCCACCGCCATGCGGGTCATGCGCCGGGCCAGGTACAGCGGGTCGACGCCGCCGTCGAGCATGCGGCACAGCCAGTACACCGCGGCGTCGGGATCGGACGAGCGCACGGATTTGTGCAGCGCCGAGATCTGGTCGTAGAACTGCTCGCCCTGCTTGTCGAAGCGGCGCGTGCGATCGGCCAGCACCTGGGTCAGCGTGGTCTCGTCGATGCGCCTGTCTTCGGCCAGCTCGGCGGCGATTTCCAGCAAGGTCAGCCCGCGGCGCACGTCGCCGTCGGCGGCCTGGGCGATCGACTCCAGCGATTCGTCGGCGACTTGCAGCTGCAGCTCGCCCAGGCCGCGTTCGCTGTCGATCAGCGCGCGCTTCAGCGCGGCGATGATGTCGTCGGTGGACACCGGCTCCAGCACGTGCACGCGGCAGCGCGACAGCAGCGCGGAGTTCAGCTCGAACGAGGGGTTCTCGGTGGTGGCGCCGATGAAGATGATCACGCCGCGTTCGATGTGCGGCAGGAACGCATCCTGCTGGGTCTTGTTGAAGCGGTGCACCTCGTCGACGAACAGCACGGTGCGCCGCCCTTGCGCGAAATTCACCTCGGCCTCGGCCAGCGCCTTGCGCACGTCCGGCAGGCCGGACAGCACGGCGGAGATCGCGCGGAAATCCGCATCGGCGTAACGCGCCACCAGCAGGGCCAGCGTGGTCTTGCCGCAACCGGGCGGCCCCCACAGCACCATCGAATGGATCTTGCCGGCCTCCAGCGCGCGGCGCAGCGCCTTGTCCGGACCGACCAGGCGCTGCTGGCCGACGATCTCGTCGAGGCTGCGCGGACGCATGCGCTCGGCCAGCGGCTTGAGCGCGTCGGGTTCGGCGAACAGACCGGGGGAGTTGGGAGCGGCAGGACGGGGCATGCGGGCATGATAAGGCATGCCCCAGCCACCGGGCCGACCGGGCCGGATTGTCGCTATGATGCCGTGCACGTTGCGGGCTTGGCCCGCGATGCACCGCCGGGGGGCAGGACGCAAGTGAAGTCGTGGGAGCGCGTTCTTCGCAGGGGAGCCGATCGTCGTGGCGGCTTGTATCCGCCCACGCGGCGCCCGACTGGAAACGCCGCGCATGAAGTCCCCGCAACCCCGCCGCTTGCGCGCCCTGCACCTGATCGGACTGCTGCTGTTGCTGTGCATGCCGGTGCATGCGCCAAAGCAGCGACCCGTGGATCCCGTTCGATGCGCCCTGGTTCGACCGGGTGGGCATCCCCGACGGCTTGCCGCATTCGATCACCACGTCGGTGGCCCAGGATCGCAGCGGCCTGATCTGGATCGGCACCATGGGCGGCCTGGTGCGCTATGACGGCTATCGGCATGCAGGTATTCGGTGCCGGCAGCGACACCGCGCCCGGCCTGCCGGACGCTTACGTGCGCAGCCTGCTTGCCTTGCCGGACGGCAGCCTGCTGATCGGCACCAATGCGGGCGGCCTGACCCGGTTCGATCCGGCGGACAACAGCTTTCATGCCTATCCGGTCGGTGCCGGCGGTCTTTCCGACCGCAAGGTCTACGCGCTTGCCGACGATCGCGCCGGCGGCGTCTGGATCGCCACCGAGGATGGGCTGAACCACCTCGACCTGCGCAGCGGGGCGATCCGCCGGATCGATACCGGGCCGGCCGCTGCCGCGCGCAATTTCAGCGTGCTGCAGGATCGCAACGGCGACCTGTGGCTGGGCAACAACGCCGGCCTGCTCGTCCGCCGCGCCGGCACCGATGCGTTCGTGCGGCCCACGCCGTCGGACACGACTGGCGGCCACCGTGCTGGCCGACCAGACCTGGGCGATCATGCAGGACCGCGAGGGCCGCCTGTGGGTGGGCAGCGTGCAGGCCGGTGCGGCGTACTGCGACACCGATGGCAGCTGGCACGGCGTGCCGGGCTTCAGCGGTTACCCGAACGGCACCCGCCACCCGACCGTGCGCGGTTTCCTGCAAAACCGCGCCGGCAAGGTGTGGATCGCCACCGACGGCAGTGGCGTGCTCGAGTACGCGCCCGGCGATATCGGCGTACGCAAGATCGACCACGACCCGGCGGTGCCGTCGTCGCTGCCCGGCGACTCGGTGCGCGCCCTGCTGCAGGACCGCTCGGGAAACATCTGGGCGGCGACCGACCTGGGTATCGCCCGCAACAATCCGCAGGCGCGCACCGCCTTCTCGCTGCTGCCCTCGCCGCTGGAACAGAACGCCCTGTCCGACACCAACGTGCACAGCATCTTCGTCGACACGCGGGGACGGATCTGGCTGGGGCTGGGCGCCGGCCACATCGACGTGATCGACCTGGCGGCTGGGCGAATGCACCATCTCCACCTCGACGGCAGCCAGGCGCATCGGCGAAGTGCGCAGCCTGACCGAAGCGGCCGATGGCTCGATCTGGGCCGGCGCCCTGGGACTGGCGCGGATCGACCCGGACACGCTGGCGATCCAGGATTCGGTACTGCCGGTCCTGCACGACAAGCCGGTGTTGAGCCTGCATCCGGACGGCTCGCGCCTGGTGATCGGCACCTACGACGGCATCTACCGCTACGACATCGCGGCCCGCACGCTGGATCACGTCAGTCACCTGCCGGGCGATCCGGCCAGCCTCGCCAGCGACACCGTGAGACAGATCGCGCGGGTCGGCGACGACTGGTGGTACGGCACCAGCCGCGGCATCAGCATCGGCCACGGCGACAGCATCCCGGCCAGCTTCACCAACCTGCGCCACCGCGCGCGATGATCCCGCCAGCCTGCCGCAGGACTACATCGGCTCGATCACCCGCGACCTGAAAGGACGGGTCTGGGTCAGCACCTTCGGCGGACTGGCCGTGCGCGATCCCCATGCCGGCACGCCCGCACGCTTCCAGACCATCGGCCTCGCGCAGGGCTTGTCCAGCGACAAGGTCAACGCCGCGGTCGTCGATGATCGCGGACAACTCTGGGCCAGCCTCTCCAACGGCGTGGCCAGGGTCGATACCGACACGCACGCGGTGGCCAACCTGGGCACCCGCGACGGCTTGCGCATCGCCAGCTACGTCAACGTCGCTGCCGCCCGCGCACCCGGCGGCGAGTTGCTGTTCGGCGGACTGGGCGGGTTGACCGTGATCCGGCCGCACTGGCAGCCGCCATCGTCAGCCGCCGCGCCGCTGGCGATCACCAACGCCATCGTCAACGGCGTGGCGCTGCCGTTCGGCAAGCTGCCGGTCGATGGCGCAGCCATTCACCTGGATCAGGGCAACCACAACCTGCGCGTGGATTTTGCGCTGCTCGACTACCAGGCGCCGATGGAGACCGCCTACAGCTACCGCATGGACGGCCTCGACGAAGAGTGGGTCGGCATGCCCAAGGGCAGCCTGCCCAGCGCGATCTATACCAACCTGCCGCATGGCAGCTACCGCTTGCGCCTGCGCGCCAGCACTCGCGGCATGCAGCCGCACACCATCGAAGCCGACCTGGATGTCGTGGTGAAGCCGCGCTGGTACGAGACCGTCTACAGCCGGGCTATCGCCGCGCTGCTGCTGCTCGCGCTGATCGCCATGCTGGTGCACCTGCGCACGCTGTACCTCGGGCGCCGGGCCGCCCACCTGCAGCGGCAGATCGACGAACGCACGCGCGACCTGCTGGCGGCCAACCAGCGCCTGGACGAACTGGCCAGTACCGACGGGCTGACCGGCGTCTACAACCGCCGCCGCTTCCTGGAACTGGCCCAGGACGAACGCGAACGCGCGCGCGACGGCACCGCCTGCATCGCCTTGTTCGACCTGGACCGCTTCAAGCTGATCAACGATACCCACGGCCATCTGGCAGGCGATGCGGTGATCCGCGGCGCGATCGAGGTGATCCGGCAGCACTGCCGCCAGGGCGACCTGATCGGCCGCTACGGCGGCGAGGAATTCGTGCTGTGCCTGCCCGACACCAGCCTGGCGCACGCGCAGGAAACCGCCGAACGCATCTGCACCACGCTGGCCGGCACCGCGGTGACCTATGCCGGGCGCCCGATCCGGGTGACCGTCAGCGTCGGCGTGGCCGAATTGCGGCCCGGCGAATCCATCGAGCAATGGCTGTCGCGCGCGGACCGGGCGCTGTACGAAGCCAAGCGGTCCGGCCGCAACTGCTGCGCCGTGGCCAGCTGAACCGCGCAGCGGTCAGCCAGCGTCGGCGTCGATGCCGCGCGTTATCGTGTACTGGCGATAGACGCCGTAGCCCACACCGCACAGGCCGGTGAGCACGGCCGGAATCAGCAGGGTGCGCTCGCCGAGCACACGGAACAGCACGGCGCCGACCGCGCTGCCGAAGGTGAAGGTACCGACCACCAGCAGGCAGACGCGGATGCGCAAGGTATCCACTTCCAGCCCGCGCAGACGCTGGCCGATGTAGATGCCGAGGTCGGTGAACATGCCCGAGACATGGGTAGTGCGGAACACCATGCCGCTATAGGTGCTCGCCATGCCGTTCTGCAGCCCGGCGGCCATCGCGGCCAGATCCAGGCCGAACGAGCTGCCGGCATCCAGCAAGGGCACCGCGGCGAACAGCAGCAGCGACTCCAGCACCAACGCCACCCCGTAGCGGCGGCCAAGCTTCAACGTGTGCTGCTGCACGATCAGGCCGCTGATCAACGCGCCGATCACGAAAGCGCTGATCGACAACAGCCAGTGCCACGCTTCGCCGCTGTCGCCGGTACCCACGGCGATGCCGAGCAGGCTGGTGGATCCGGTGAGGTTGGTGATCGACTGGTGGCGAAAGCCCATGTAGCCGGCGGCATTGACCATGCCGGCGATGAAGGCGAGGATGCCGCCACCGACCCACGCCCAGCGGGGCAGTCTGCGCAGCACGGTCATGGCGGCAGCTTGCGCAGCACGGGCATGACGGCATCAATCCTTGAGCGGCTGCACGTCGATGACCGGCGCGTCGCCGATCACGTCGGCGCCCTTCGGCGGCACGAAGTTGAACGTGGCCGGCGGGACCGGCGCGTTGCGCTGCCAATCGGAGAAGCGGATATCCGTGGTGGAGCCGAGCTGGTCACGGAAGGTCATCCGCGCCAGGCCGTTCGCGCCAAAGCCGAGGTCGGCGTAATCGAACTGCGGGTCCTTCGCGGTGGAGCTGAGTCGCAGCCAGACCAGGCCGTCGCGCTCGCCCTGCTCGACCACCTTGAAATCCTTGTCCATCTGCTTGAGGTCGGTCAGTACGGTGAGCGGGCTGTGCGCCTCTTCCGTACTCTGCACGCGCACCGTGACCTGCTCCAGCTCCGGGTCGTACATCCACACGCGGCTGCCATCGGCAACGATGGTCTGCTTGTACGGTGCCAGCGTGTCCCAGCGGAACTGGCGTGGCGCCTGCAGCGCCAGCGTGCCGGAACTGTTCTTGCTGGTGTGGCCGTTGAGGTCGGTGAGGGTCTGGCTGAAATGCCCGGTCAGGGAGTGCAGACCGGTGGCGAACGCATCCAGCCGGGCGCGCGCCGGGCCGGTGGCAGCCTGCGCCGCGGCGTTGAACGACAGCGTCAGCACCAGGGCGGACAGGGCAAGCATGAAGCGTTTCATCGGATTCCCCGAGGATGGCGATGGAGTGAATTGTGGACAGTTCCGGCTTAACCGATCGGTAGGGCGGACACCGCCCGCCGCTTTTACCCGTCGACAACCAGGGCAAAAGCTGGCGGGCATGGCCCGTCTTGCAACGGCCTCAATTTTTCGGTGGCGGCGGCGCCAGCACTTCGCGGTTGCCGTTGTGCTGCGGGGCGCTGACCACGCCGTCCTGCTCCATCTGCTCGACCAGGCGCGCGGCGCGGTTGTAGCCGATGCGCAGATGCCGCTGCACGCCGGAGATCGAGGCGCGCCGGGTTTGCGTGACCACCGCCACCGCCTTGTCGTACAGCTGGGTGTCGGCATCGCCGCCTTCCTCGCCGTCCTGCGGCAGGCCGGCGTCGTTGATGAACTTGCCGTCGCTGGTCGGCTGCGCTTCCTCCAGCACGCCTTCGATGTAATTCGGCGCACCCTGCGATTTCAGCCAGGCGACCACGTGGTGCACCTCGTGATCGTCGACGAAGGCGCCGTGCACGCGCTCGGGCGTGGCGGTGCCCGGCGGCAGGTACAGCATGTCGCCGTAGCCGAGCAGGGTTTCCGCGCCGGACTGGTCGAGAATCGTGCGCGAGTCGATCTTGCTGGAGACCTGGAACGCGATGCGGGTGGGGATGTTCGCCTTGATCAGGCCGGTGATCACGTCCACCGACGGGCGCTGGGTGGCCAGGATCAGGTGCACGCCGGCGGCGCGCGCCTTCTGCGCCAGGCGGGCGATCAGCTCCTCCACCTTCTTGCCGACGATCATCATCATGTCGGCGAATTCGTCGATGATACATCACGATGTACGGCAGCGGCTCCAGCGGCTCGGCGGCGAGGTTCGGCATCTCCGGGTTCGGCCGGAACAGCGGATCCAGCATCGGCTGGCCGGCGTTCTCGGCGTCCCTCACCTTCTTGTTGAAGCCGGCCAGGTTGCGCACGCCGACGGCGGCCATCAACTTGTAGCGGCGCTCCATTTCGGCCACGCACCAGCGCAGCGCGTTGGCCGCTTCCTTCATGTCGGTGACCACCGGCGCCAGCAGGTGCGGGATGCCCTCGTACACCGAGAGCTCCAGCATCTTCGGGTCGATCATGATCATCCGCACGTCTTTCGCGCTGGCCTTGTACAGCAGGCTCAGCACCATCGCGTTGACCGCCACCGACTTGCCCGAGCCGGTGGTGCCGGCGACCAGCAGATGCGGCATCTTGGCCAGGTCGACCACCACCGGCTTGCCGCCGATGTCCTTGCCCAGCGCCAGCGCCAGCGGCGACTTCTGCTGGTCGTACTTGTCCGAGCGCAGGATCTCGGACAGATACACGATCTGCTTGTGGGTGTTGGGGATCTCCAGCCCGATCACGTTCTTGCCGGGGATCACGTCGACCACGCGCACGCTGACCACCGACAGGCCGCGCGCGATGTCCTTGTCCAGGCTGGACACCTGCGAGCCGCGGATGCCCGGCGCCGGTTCCATCTCGAAGCGGGTGATCACCGGGCCCGGATAGGCGCCGACCACCTTCACGTCGATCTTGAAATCCTTCAGCTTGAACTCGACCTGGCGCGAGAGCACCTCGAGGGTTTCCTCGGAATAGCCCGGCCCCTGCGGCGGCGCCTCGTCCAGCAGCGACAGTGGCGGCAGTTCGCCCGGCGCGGCGGCGCCGACGAACAGCGGGATCTGCGTTTCCAGCCTGGCCCGCTCGCTCTTGGTCACCGGTGCCGGCGGCGCCTCGATGCGCACCGGCTCGCGCCTGGCCTGCTTCACCGCGTCGGCCTTCTTCACCACCTCGCGTTCGGTACGCGCCTGCCGCGCGGCCAGCGCCTGGGGCGCCTCGCGCAGCTTGCCCTTGAGCCAGTCGACCAGCCTCAGCACGCCGTGCCCGGTCCAGTCCATCACCCTGAACCAGGACAAGCCGGTGGCCAGGGTCACCGCGACCAGGAACAGCGCCAGCAACAACAGCGGCGCGCCCTTCTCGCCGAACGCGCTGAGCAGCGCGTCGCCGACCCACACGCCGATGATGCCGCCCACGCCTTGCGGCAGTACCGGCTCGTCGTGGAAATTGAGATACAGCAGCGCCGGCCCGGTAATGAAGAAGAACACGAAGCCGATCAGCCGCAGCGCCGGTTCCCACGGGTGCACCACGCCCGCTTCGCCACGCTGGCGCAGCACCTGCACGCCCAGCAACAGCAGCAGCAACGGGAAGCAGTAGGCGACCAGGCCGAAGATCCAGCGCAGCAGGTCGGCGATGTAGGCGCCCACGGTGCCGCCGAAATTGCGCGCATGTTCCAGCTGGCCGGCATTGGTCCAGCTCGGATCATGCGGGTCGTAGCTGAACAGGCACACCAGCAGATACAGCGCCAGCGGCAGCAACAGCAGGGCGCCGGCTTCGCGCAGCCGGCGCTTCAGCTCTTCGCTGAGACCTTCCTTCGGGTGTTTCTTTGCATTCGCGCTGCGCGCCACCTTGGGTGTCCCCTTCCTGCTTGCCAAGGTTCAGAGCATACCTTGCAGCGCCGGATGCACCAGCTTGCCGCCGTCGATATTGATGCCGGCCTTGAGCGGCTCGAACTGGCGCCATTCGCTGCCGCCCGCCAGGCGCTGCACGTAAGGCAGGATCGCGGCCGAGATCGCCAGCGACGAAGTCTGCGGCACCGCGCCGGGCATGTTGGTCACGCAGAAATGCGTGACGCCATGCACGGCGTACGTCGGATGCTCCCAGGTGGTCGGCTTCGAGGTCTCGAAGCAGCCGCCCTGGTCGATCGCGATGTCCACCAGCACGCTGCCCGGTTCCATCGTCCTCACCATCGCCTCGGTGACCACGTGCGGCGCCCTGGCGCTGGGGATCAGCACCGCGCCGACCACGAGGTCGGCATCGCGCACTTCCTCGGCCACCGACGACTCGTAGGCGTACAGCGCCGTGACGTTCGGGGCCACCGCCATCATCTCGGCCAGGCGGTCCTGGCGCTTGTCGAACACCACCACGTTGGCGCCGGCTGCGGCGGCCAGCGCCACCGCATTGCCACCGGCGGCGCCGGCGCCCAGCACCACCACCTTGCCGCGCGGCGTGGACGCCATGCCGCCGAGCAGCTTGCCCTTGCCGCCCTGCGGACGGTGCAGCAAGGTGGTGCCGATCTGCACGGCGATGCGGCCGGCAATCACCGACATCGGATGCAGCAGCGGCAAGCCACCGTTCTCCGTCACCGATTCGAACGCCACGCCGGTCAGGCCGATGTCGAGCAGGCGGCGCGTCAGCGCCGGCTCGGCCGCCAGATGCAGGTAGCAGAACAGCAGGTGGTGCTTCTTCAGCAAGGCCAGGTCGCCGGCCACCGGCTCCTTCACCTTGACGATCAACTCGCCGGCCTCGTACAGCGCGGCAGCATCCGGCACGATCCCGACACCGGCCCTGACGTAGGCCTCGTCGGCAAAACCGCTCTTCAGGCCGGCGCCGGCCTGGATGAACACCTCGTGGCCACGGCGCACCAGGTCGGCAGCGGCGGCAGGAACGAGGGCGACGCGCCCTTCAAGGGTCTTGGTTTCGGAGGGAATGCCGATACGCATGGCGAAAGAATCCTGAGGAATGAGCTTGCAAGTCCATCGCACAACCGCCGCGGCGGTGCCGCTGATCGGTCTGCACCTTGAATCGGTGCCGCGTATTCCCCATCCTTCCGGGGGCCGCAGGCAGCAGGGTCGCGTTTCGTAGCAGTTCCGGCGAAACCGCGCAGCCGCGGCAGCAAACCGTCATTCAAGTCACCAGAAAACCCCAAGGATTATAGCCATGAGCACCCCCAAACACAGCCGTCTGCTGATCCTCGGCTCCGGCCCCGCCGGCTACACCGCAGCGGTGTACGCGGCGCGCGCCAACCTCAAGCCGACCATGATCACCGGCCTGCAGCAGGGCGGCCAGCTGATGACCACCACCGACGTGGACAACTGGCCGGGCGACGTCGAAGGCCTGCAGGGCCCGGCGCTGATGCAGCGCATGGCCGAACACGCCGAGCGCTTCCACACCGAGATGATCTTCGACCACATCCACACGGCGGACCTGAAGCAGCGCCCGTTCCGGCTCAAGGGCGATTCCGGCGAATACACCGCCGACGCGCTGATCATCACCACCGGCGCCACCGCCAAATACCTCGGCATCGCCAGCGAGGAGAAGTACAAGGGCAAGGGCGTGTCCGCCTGCGCCACCTGCGACGGCTTCTTCTTCCGCGACCAGGACGTGGTGGTGATCGGCGGCGGCAACACCGCGGTCGAGGAAGCGCTGTACCTGGCCAACATCGGCCGCAAGGTCTACCTGGTGCATCGCCGCGACAAGCTGCGCGCCGAGAAGATCATGCAGGACAAGCTGTTCGAGAAGGCCGCCGCCGGCAAGATCGAGCTGGTCTGGAACCACACCATCGACGAAGTGCTGGGCGACGACACCGGCGTCACCGGCGTGCGCGTGAAGGACGTCAACTCCGGCGTCACCCGCGACATCGAAGCCACCGGCTTCTTCGTGGCGATCGGCCACACGCCGAACACCGGCATCTTCGAAGGCCAGCTCGACATGCGCGACGGCTACATCAGGATCCAGAGCGGCCAGAACGGCATGGCCACGATGACCTCGGTGCCCGGCGTGTTCGCCGCCGGCGACGTGGCCGACCACGTCTACCGCCAGGCCGTCACCTCGGCCGGCTTCGGCTGCATGGCCGCGCTGGATGCCGAACGCTGGCTCGACCAGCAGACGCCCGCGGCCTGATGTGTGTAGGAGCCCGCTAGCGGGCGATGCTTTTTCGATTCTCGATCAATAGCATCGCCCGCTAGCGGGCTCCTACAAGCCAACCATGCCCGACATCCGCTTCCACGCCGCGATCGCCGAACTGCCTGCCGCGGAGTGGGATGCCCTGCGCGCCGACGCCAATCCGTTCGTGTCGCACGCGTTCCTGCACGCGCTGGAACGCAGCGGCTGCATCCGCCCCGACTGGGGCTGGCAGGCGCATCACCTGGGCCTGTACGAGGACAACCGGCTGGTCGCCGCCGCACCGCTGTACCTGAAAGGCAATTCGCACGGCGAGTTCGTGTTCGACTGGAGCTGGGCCAGCGCGTGGGAACGCGCCGGCGGCGCGTATTACCCCAAGCTGCTGTGCGGCGTGCCGTACTCGCCGGTGCCCGGCCCGCGCCTGCTGGCCGGCAACGGCGCACGCGTCTGCAGCGTGCGCTGGTCGAGGCGATGCGCGACGAGGCCGAGCGGCTGGGGCTGTCCTCGGTGCACGCGAATTTCCTGCAGCCGACCGAACTGGCCGCGTTCGATGAAGACTGGCTGATCCGTTCCGATGTGCAGTTCCACTGGCACAACCATGGCTACCGGCATTTCCCGGATTTCCTGGCCACGCTCAAACACAAGAAGCGCAAGAACATCCTGCACGAGCGCCAGCAGGTGGCCGGCAGTGGCCTGCACATCGAATGGCGCAGCGGCGACAGCCTGCAGCCACGACGAGTGGCGCCAGGTACACGCCCTCTACGAAGCCACCTTCGACATGAAGGGCAACCATGCCGCGCTGACCGCGGCGTTCTTCCGGCGGCTCGGCGATCTGGGCCAGCTCGCGCAGCTGGCGCTGGCCCGCGATGGCGAACGGATCGTGGCGATGGCGTTGTTCGTGCAGGGCGGCAACGTGCTGTACGGCCGTTACTGGGGCGCCGCGATGGACGTGCCCGGGTCTGCATTTCGAACTGTGCTACTACCGCGGCATCGAATACGCGATCGCGCAACAAGCTGGCGCGGTTCGAACCCGGCGCGCAAGGCGAGCACAAGCTGGCGCGCGGCTTCCTGCCGGTGCGCACGCATTCGCGCCACTATCTGGCGAACCCGGATTTCCGCGCCGCCGTGGCCAGCGCGCTTGCCAGCGAGGCGGAAGCCGTCGAGGCTTATGCCGCCGAGCTGCAAGGCCACAGCCCCCATGCCGATCACGGCAAGGCCGAACGATGAACCGTTTGCCGCTACTGGATTCCGAGCGCCTGGGACCGCTTCCCCGACCCGTGCCAGGCGCTGACCGAGCCGAACGGCCTGCTCGCGTTCGGCGGCGACCTGTCGCCGCGGCGACTGCTGGCCGCGTACAGCCTCGGCATCTTTCCGTGGTTCGGCGAGCACGAGCCGATCCTGTGGTGGTCGCCCGACCCGCGTTGCGTGTTTCATACCCGGGAGTTGCAGATCAACCGCAGCCTGCGCCGCCAGCTCAGGCGGCAAGTCGTGGCAGCTCACCGTCGATCACGCGTTCGAGCAGGTCATCCGCGCCTGCGCCGCGCCGCGCACGAACGACTCCGGCACCTGGCTGCTGCCGGCGATGATCGATGCCTATGTGCATTTGCACCAGCTCGGCCACGCACACAGCGTCGAAGTGTGGGATGGCGAGCGCCTGGTCGGCGGCATCTACGGGGTGGCGATCGGCCGGCTGTTCTGCGGCGAATCGATGTTCAGTGCCGAGAGCGGCGGCTCGAAGCTCGCCCTGGTCGCGCTGGCGCGTCTGCTGCGCGACATGGACTTCCCGCTGATCGACACCCAGGTCAGCAACCCGCACACGCTTGGCCTGGGCGCGGTCGAAATGCCTCGCGTGGAGTTCCTGCAGCAGGTCGCGCAGCTCGGCCAGCGCGCCGGGACTGGTCGGCAGCTGGGCCGCCTTCACGCCGCGGCTGATCCAGCCCTGCGCCGGCAACTGAACGTCAGCGCGCCAGTGCCTTGAGTTCGTCGTAATTGGCCAGGAACAACGCCACCAGGTCGGGATCGAGCTGACTGCCGGCGACCTCGCGCAAGTAATCCAGCACCTCGGACTCCGGCCACGCCGGCTTGTACACGCGCGCCGTGATCAACGCGTCCCACACGTCGACCACGCTGAAGATGCGCGCCGCCAGCGGAATCTGCTTCGCCACGCAGGCCCTGCGGGTAACCGCCGCCATCCCAGCGCTCGTGATGGCTGTACGGAATTTCGCCGGCGCCGCGCAGGAAATCCACCCGCTGCAGCAATTCGTGGCCGAGCTGCGGGTGCCGGCGCATCACCGCCATCTCTTCGTCGTCCAGCTTGCCCGGCTTGATCAGCACCGCATCCGGCAAGGCCAGCTTGCCGATGTCGTGCAGCAACGCACCGAAGCTCAGGTTGCGCAGCGCCTCGCCATGCACGCCGACCAGCCGCGCCAGACCGGCGGCCATGCGCATCACCCGATCGGAATGGTCGCCGGTTTCGCGGTGGCGGATGTCCATCGCCGACACCAGCACGCGCAGGGCCTGGGCGTGGCCGTCCAGCAGCTTGCGGTTGACGGCCTGCAGCCGGCGCAGGTCGCGGCCGATCATCCAGTACAGCAACGCCCCCGTGCCCGCCACGAACAGCCAGCCCTTGATGCTCTGCAGGAAGGTCAGCTCGGCCTGGCCGTGCACCAGCGCGTCCAGCGCGTGGTCGGACAGCCATATCCACAACGCGGACAGCAGTACGTAAAGCAGCACCGTGCGGAATGGCGGGCTGATTCGTCACGACAGCTCCCCGGCGGGATCACCCCGCCCGCGACTTGCACGCCACGCATCTTGCGGGCGGAGGGAAGTATGAATCAGCGGCTGGCGCACCGATGTGACCCGGGCCTCAGCCCGTCCGCGCCGCGTACTTGCGCGCGACGTAATCGTCAAGGATGCCGACGAACTCGTTGGCGATGTTGTCGCCACGCAAGGTCATCGCCTTCTCGCCATCGATGAACACCGGCGCGGCCGGCGCCTCGCCGTTGCCGGGCAGCGAGATGCCGATGTTGGCGTGCTTGGATTCGCCCGGGCCGTTGACGATGCAGCCCATCACCGCGAGCGTGAGGTTCTCCACGCCGTCGTACTTCACCCGCCACAGCGGCATCTGCTCGCGCACGTGTTCCTGCACGGTCTTGGCCAGTTCCTGGAAGAACTCGCTGGTGGTGCGGCCGCAACCCGGGCAGGCGGTGACCAGCGGCGTGAACGAACGCAGGCCCATGGTCTGCAGCAGTTCCTGCGCCACGATCACCTCGCCGGTGCGCGAGGCGCCCGGTTCCGGCGTGAGCGAGATGCGGATGGTGTCGCCGATGCCTTCCTGCAGCAGCACCGCCAGCGCGGCGCTGGAGGCGGTGATGCCCTTGGAACCCATGCCGGCTTCGGTCAGGCCCAGATGCAGCGCGTAATCGCAGCGTGCGGCGAGATCGCGATACACCGCGATCAGTTCCTGCACGCCGGAGACCTTGCACGACAGGATGATGCGGTCGCGCGCCAGCCCGATTTTCTCGGCCAGCGCGGCCGAATCCAGCGCCGAGCGGATCAGCGCCTCGCGCGCCACGTGCGAGGCATCCCACGGGTCGGCGCGCCGGGCGTTCTCGTCCATCAGCGCGGTGACCATGCCCTGGTCCAGCGAGCCCCAGTTCGCGCCGATGCGCACCGGCTTGTCGTAGCGCAGCGCCTTCTCGATGATCGACGCGAACTGGCTTTCATGCTTCTTGCCGAAGCCGACGTTGCCGGGATTGATGCGGTACTTCGCCAGCGCCTCGGCACAGGCCGGTTCGCGCTCCAGCAACTGATGGCCGTTGTAATGGAAGTCGCCGATGATCGGCACGTCCACGCCCATCATCGCCAGCCGCTCGGCGATGCGCGGCACCGCCGCGGCGGCCGCCGGCGTGTTGACCGTGATGCGCACCAGTTCGGAGCCGGCGCGGGCCAGTTCGGCGATCTGTTTGGCGGTGCTGGCCGGGTCCTCGGTGTCGGTGTTGGTCATCGACTGCACCACCACCGGCGCGCCGCCACCCACCTTCACCTTGCCGATCTGCACGGCCACGCTGGGCCGGCGTGACGCCGGCTCGGCCAGACGCGGTTTCTGTGCAGCCATCTCACTCATGGAATCAACCGGGATACAGGTCGCGATGGTTCGCGGCGATGCCGACAAGGATACCTGATCGGGCTTGCCATCCCGCGACAAATCAGCGCACGCTGGCAGCGTCGCGACGGCGCATCGCCGCTTGTGCGCCTCCGGAACGTGGACGGATTGCCGCAGTGGCTTGATCGGGGTCAATACGGCGCCTCATGCTTCACCTAAAATTGCGCTGATATCCAGCCGGGAAACCCCATGCCGAACACCGAGTATTACAACGACAGGGTCGTGCGCCAGTTCCTGCTGGCGGCCGCCGTATGGGGAATCATCGGCATGTCGGTCGGCGTGTACGCCGCCGCCGAACTGATGTGGCCCGCCCTCAATTTCGACATCCCCTGGCTGACCTTCAGCCGCATCCGCCCCGACCACACCTTCGGCGTGATCTTCGCGTTCGGCGGCTCGGCGTTGATGGGCACCTGCTACTACGTGGTGCAGCGCACCGGGCATGCGCGGCTGGCGTTCGGCAAGCTCGCCAGCTTCACCTTCTGGGGCTGGCAACTGGTCTGCGTGCTGGCGATGACCACGATGCCGCTGGGCCTCACCCAGAGCAAGGAATACGCCGAGCCGGAATGGTTCATCGACATCCTGATCGCGGTGGTGTGGGTGAGCTTCGGCGTGGTGTTCTTCGGCAGCCTGGCGCGCCGGCGCATCAAGCACATCTATGTGGCGAACTGGTACTACGGCGCGTTCATCATCGCGGTGGGCCTGCTGCACATCGTCAACAACCTTGCCCTGCCGGTGTCGCTGGACCAAGTCGTACCCGATCTATTCGGGCGTGGTCGATGCGATGGTGCAGTGGTGGTACGGCCACAACGCGGTGGCGTTCTTCCTGACCGCCGGCTTCCTCGGCATGATGTATTACTTCGTGCCGCGGCAGGCGCAGCAGCCGCTGTGGAGCTACCGCTTCTCGATCGTCAATTTCTGGGCGCTGATCTCGGTCTACATGTGGGCCGGCTGCGCACCACCTGATGTACACCGCCCTGCCCGACTGGGTGCAGTCGGTAGGCATGGCGTTCTCGCTGGTGCTGCTGATGCCCAGCCTGGGTTCGGCGGCGAACGGCCTGCTCACCTTCAACGGCTCGTGGCGCCGGCTGAAGACCGATCCGGCCGCGAAGTTCATGGTGATGTCGCTGGTGTTCTACGCCGCGTCGACCTTCGAAGGCTCGATGATGGCGATCAAGACGGTGAACTCGCTGTCGCACTACACCGACTGGACCATCGCCCACGTGCACTCCGGCTCGCTGGGCTGGGTCGCGATGATCACCATCGGCTCGCTGTACGCGATGGCGCCGCGCGCGCTGGGCCGGCCGGAGATGTATTCGCACAAGGGCATGGAAGCTGCACTTCTGGCTGCACATGATGGGCACCGCTGCTGTACGTGGGCTCGATGTGGACCGCCGGCGTCACCGAAGGCCTGATGTGGCGCGCCACCAATGCCGACGGTGCGCTCACCTACGGCTTCCTGGACAGCCTGATCGCGATCAAGCCGATGTACGTGATCCGCTGGCTGGGTGGCGTGTTCATCCTGTCGGGCATGGTCGTGATGGCGTGGAACCTGTGGCATACCGCGGCGGACGCGCGGGCGCGGCTGATCAAGCCGATTCCGGTGCCGATCCCCGAACCGGCGCCGCACCAGGTACCGGCGCCCCTGCCCGCCGCCGGTTGAGGACGACATCCATGGCATACAAGCATTTCGAACTCATCGAGAAACACGCCGGCCTGCTCGCCGTCGGCATCGCGATCATGGTGTCGCTGGGCGGCCTGGCCGAGATCACCCCGCTGTTCGTCGAGGCGCACTCGCTGGAGGCGCCGCCCGGCGTGCATCCGTACGACCCGCTGCGGCTGGCCGGCAAGGACGTCTACGTGCGCGAAGGCTGCTACCTGTGCCACTCGCAGATGATCCGCGCGCTGCGTTTCGAGACCGAGCGCTACGGTCATTTCTCCACTGCCGCCGAATCGGTCTACGACCGGCCGTTCCAGTGGGGATCCAAGCGCACCGGGCCGGACCTGGCCCGCGTCGGCGGCAAGTACTCCGATGACTGGCAGCGCGCCCACCTGATGGATCCGCGTCAGGTTGTGCCGCAGTCGAACATGCCCGCCTACCCGTGGCTGGCCGAGAAGAAAGCTCGACGCGGCCGACATCCAGGCGCGCATGCGCACTCTGCGCCGGCTGGGCGATCCGTACAGCGACGCCGACATCGCCGCCGCGCCGGCCGCGGTGGAAGGCAAGACCGAGATGGACGCGATGATCGCCTACCTGCAGGGCCTCGGCATCAGGAACGAGCCCGACCCGGCGGCGCCCCCGGCCAGCACCGGAGGTGCGCCATGACCCCGATGAGTCCGGTCTGGGGCCACGTCGCCGGCGTCGTCATCGTGGTGATGATGCTGACCTTCATCGGCATCTGGATCTGGGCCTGGCGCAAGTATCACAAGCCGACGTTCAACCGCATGGCCCGGTTGCCGATGGAAGACGAGCGCGACATCGATAACGAGGAGAAGCACCCATGAGCACGGGATGGTCGTTGTGGGTGATGTTCCTGGTGGTGCTGAACATGGGCATCACGTTCTTCCTGTACCTGTGGGGACCGCGCGCGAAGATCCCCACCCTGCCCGACGGCACCAGCGGCCACGTGTGGGCCCACGGCGTGCTGCGCGAAGGCGTGCGCAAGCTTGCCGCTGTGGTGGGTGCTGTTCTCCGGCGCGATGTTCGTGGCCGGCTTCACCTACCTCGCGCTGTTCCCGGGTTTCGGCAATTTCAAGGGTGTACTCGGCTGGACCTCGCACGGCGAGCTGGCCCAGCACGTCGCCGCCAACGAGGCCACGCTGGCGCCGCTGATGGAGCGCTTCAAGCTTTACCCGGTCGAGCAACTGGCCAACGATCCCGCCGCACTGCAGATGGGCAAGGTGCTGTTCGAGGACAACTGCGCCGCCTGCCACCAGCGCAGCGCCAAGGGCAACGTGCTGCTCGGCGCCCCCGATCTCAGCGATAGCGACTGGCTTTTCGGCGGCAGCGGCAGCGACATCACCACCTCGATCCGTGACGGCCGCAGCGGCGTGATGCCGCCGTGGGCCAGCCTGGGCGCGGACAACGTGAAGAACCTGGCGCAATACGTGCTGAGCCTGTCCGGCACGCCGCACGACGCAGCCAAGGCCGCCGCCGGCCAGCCGATGTTCGCTACCTGCGCGGCCTGCCATGGCGCCGACGGCAAGGGCAATCCGGCACTGGGCGCACCGAACCTCACCGATCATGTCTGGCTGCACGGCGGCAGCGTGGCCGACATCGAGAAGAGCATCGGCGAGGGCCGCCAAGGCCACATGCCGGCATGGAGCTCGCGCCTGTCGGATGATCAGATCCACATACTCGCGGCCTACGTCTATCACCAGTCGCACCCGTCCGATGCCGACACGCCGTGACATCGCCGCCCGCACCGCATCGGCCTGGTATCGCCAGCCGGTGCTGTGGCTGGGCGCGCTGGTTTTCATCGGTTCGTTGGCCGGTTGCGTGTGGATGATCATGCTCGGCGCCCGCCACGCGGATACCCCGCTGGACACCACGCACACCGTGTTCGGCGTACCGGTCAGCGCGCACAGCAGCGCCAGCCCGTCGCCGCCTGCCTCGACTGACCCGCCGCGATGAACATGCACGCGGCGTGGGCCCATCCAGCAACTCGCCGCGCAGGTGCTGCGCCCTCGCCGCGACGGTTGCCACGAGATCGCACTGCGGGTCGAATCGCTGGACGATGCCCGCCGCGTGCTGTGGCTGGAACAACGCGTCCGCACCCTGCCCGGCGTGCGCCGCGTCAGCGTCGATCGCCCGGCCGGCCGCGTGCGGGTGATCTGGGACGCGCAACGCACCTCGCTGCCGACCCTGCTCGACAACTTCGCCGCCGCCGGTTGCCCCGCGCAGCCACTGCAGCACGACAGCATCGACGATGCGCGCGCACGCGAACAGCACGATGCGCTGAAGCGCCTGCTGGTCGCCGGCATGTGCGCGATGCAGGTGATGACGTACGCCTTCGTGATCTACATCGGCGTGGTCGACTTCGTCGACTTCAGCACGCGCGGCCTGTTTCGCTGGCTCGGCCTGCTGACCACCGTGCCGGTGGTGTTCTACTCGGCGCAGCCGTTCTTCAGCGGGGCCGTGCACGAACTGGGCGAGCGCCGGCTCGGCATCAATTTGCCGGTGGCGCTGGCGGTGACGCTGGTGTTCCTGGCCAGCATGTTCAACACGCTGCGCGGCAGTGGCGAGATCTATTTCGATTCGGTAAGCATGTTCGTGTTCCTGCTGCTGGCCGGACGCTACCTGGAACTGCGCTCGCGCCACCACAGCGGCGCGCTCGGCGATGCGGTGATCGATGCCGCGCCGTTGCTGGCGCAGCGTCGCAACGCCGACGGCGAGCTGGAAACAGTCGCCGCGATCGGGCTGCTGCCCGGCGATCTGCGTGCACGTCACCGACGGCGGCACGGTGCCTGCGGACGGCGTCCTGGAAAATGCCGACGTGGAGGTCGACGAGGCCCTGCTGTCGGGCGAATCGCACCCGCGTACGGCGCCAGCGCGGCGATCGCCTGATCGCCGGCAGCGTGCTGTTGTCCGGCCCCGCCGAGCTGCGCGTGGAGCACAGCGGCGCCACCACCACCGCAGCACGGCTGGGCGCATTGGCGACTCGCGCGCGGCAGGCACGCTCGCTGATCGCCCCCAGCGATCGTGAGGTCGGCCGCTTCGTCGCCCGCGTGCTGGTGCTGACCGTGCTCACGGCGGTGGGCTGGCTGCTGGTCGACCCGTCGCGCGCGTTCGAGGCCGCGATAGCCGTGCTGGTGGTGGCCTGCCCGTGTGCATTCGCCCTGACCTACCCGGCCACGCTGACCCGTGCACTCGGCGTGCTGGCCGGGCGCGGCGTACTGGTTACCGATGGCAAGGCCTTGACCACGCTGGCCCGGGTCGACTACGCGCTGTTCGACAAGACCGGCACCTTGAGCGTGCCGCAACTGGACCGCCGCGCGGTCGAGCCGTTGCGCGGCGACGCCGCCGGAGCAGGTGTTGCAACTGGCCGCCGCGCTGGCCCACGAAAGCTCGCACCCGCTGGCCCAGGCGCTGGCCGACGCCGCCCGCCAGCAGACGTTGCCCTTGCGCGCGCAGTCGGTGCAGGTCAGCGTCGGCGCCGGCATCAGCGGCGAGATCGACGGTCGCGAATTGCGCCTGGGGCGCGCCGACTTCGCGCTGGCACCCAGCGGCCAGCTGCCATCGGCCGCGACCGCCGACGCCCTGCTGCTGGCCGATGCCGACGGTGCCATCGCAGCCTTTCATCTCGACGAGCAACCGCGTGGTGCCGCCCGCCGCCTGCTCGATACGCTGCACGCGGACGGCGTCGTCACCCAGGTCGCCAGCGGCGATGCCGCAGCCCGCGTGGCCAGTTTCGCCGCCCGTCTCGGCATCGAGCACTGGCATGCACGGCAATCGCCGGCGGACAAGCTCGAACGACTGCAGGCCGCGCGCCGCGACGGTCACGTCACGCTGGCGGTCGGTGACGGCAGCAACGATGCTCCGGTGCTGGCCGGTGCCGACGTTTCCGCCGCGCTGGCTTCCGGCACCGAGCTGGCCCAGGCGCACGCCGACCTGCTGTTGCTGGACGGCCACCTGGACGGCCTGATCGACGCCCGCGCGATCGCCCGCCAGATCCGGCACATCACCGCGCAGAGCCGGCGTTGGGCGCTCGCCTACAACCTCTGCGCCGTGCCGTTCGCCGCGTTCGGCTTCGTGCCGCCGTGGCTGGCCGGCATCGGCATGTCGCTGAGTTCGCTGATGGTCGTGCTGAACGCCTTGCGCGTCGGTCGTGCCGACGTGACCGCCGCTCCCGCCGCATCCGGGCCCACGCCGCGCGCGCGCGAGCTGCGCGCATGAACATCCTGCTGGTGCTGATCCCGGTCACCTTGCTGGTGGTGGTGGTCGCGGTGTGGCTGTTCTTCTGGGCCGTCAACCACCAGCAATTCGACGACCTGGACAGCCCGGCGGAACTGCCGCTGATGGACGACCCGGTCGAGCCGGTGCCGCCCGCGGAAACCACTGGGCACGATCCCGCAGAACCGCGGTAGACACCGCCAGCGGCTACGCCTTGTGGCGTAGCGACGCCTGCAGCAGGCGTTGCTGCAGGCGGTCGGACAGCGTCACAGGCGTGGCCAGCCCCATCCGTGCCAAGGCTTCGACCTCGCCATCCACGGCGCTGCCGGGGCGGATGAACGCGCGCAGCAAGCGCCACTTGCCGCGCCAGTCGCTGCTGGAGGATTTCAGCCAGTCCAGCGCCGGCAACAGGCGCTGCTCGACTTCGGTGAAATCGCTGCCGAACGGAAACTGCGGCAGCAGTCCCTGCTGCCGGAACGGCGCCAGCGTCGCATGCAGATGTTGCGGTCGATGCTGCCGCCACGCCTCGGGTATGACGAAATCCGCGGCGAGCTTGCCGTGCGCCTTCGCCTCCGCGCTCAGCGCATCCAGGAAGCGGGCGTCGCTGATCGACAGCATCGCCTCGACACATTCGCTGTCGCTCTTGCCACGCAAGTCGGCGACGCCGTACTCGGTGACGACGATGTCGCGCAGGTGACGCGGAATGGTGGTCTGTGCGTAATTCCAGCGGATGTTGCTCTCGATCCCGCCGCGGCTGTGCCGGGTGGCGCGCAGCAGCAGCACCGAGCGGCCATCCGGCAGCTCATGCGCCATCGCCACGAAGTTGTACTGCCCACCCACGCCACTGACCACGGCACCGTCGTCCAGCGTGTCGGACGCCGCCGCACCCAGCAGGGTCGCCATCATGCAGGTGTTGAAGAAACGCGCGTCGCGACGCTGCAGCATGGCCAGCGCCTGGTGGTCGCCATACAGCTGGTTGACGTTCGACACCGCGCACATGTCGATCGCGTCGGGATCGGCCGCCTCGGTGGCGGCGATCCACTCGTACAGCGCCTGCGAACCGAGGAAGAACGCCCCGCGAAGGTAATGCCCGCCCGGCGTGGCCGGATTCAGCCGGCCGGCGACGGACGCGCGCTCCAGCGCGAGGCTGTCCCAGCTGCGCCGTTTCAGGATACCGCCACGCTGCAGGTGCATGAAGCCGTCCATCACCATTTCGCTGGCGCCGTAAAGCCCGCTGCGAAACGGCGCCAGGCCGCCGAGCAATCCGGCATGTGCATGCGTGCTGCCGGTCGGGTCCAGAGCCGCCAGCATGCTCCGCCACCGGGTGTTGTCCTGCTGGCGCAACAGCAAGGCCCTGACCAGCGCGTCGGACAAGGCGCCGATCCCGATCTGCAGGCAGCCGCCGTCCTTGACCAGTGCGCTGGCATGCAGGCCCAGTGCATATTCGGCCAGGTTCACCGGCAGCCGCGGCAGGGCGAACAATGGCGGCAACCCCTGCGGGCGCAGTTCCACGTCGAAGTACGCCTCGGCCACTTCGGCATCGCCGCCCAGGTACGGCAGGTCCGGATGCACTACCGCCACGCAGATCGGTCG
Organism: uncultured Gammaproteobacteria bacterium; assembly: GCA_963739815.1. GTDB lineage: Bacteria > Pseudomonadota > Gammaproteobacteria > Xanthomonadales > Rhodanobacteraceae > Rhodanobacter. The sequence goes on along the minus strand of CAVUBI010000001.1, from coordinate 742,294 downwards.
CCGCCTGCCGGCGAGCTGCGCCTGGCGCAGGAAATCCAGGGTCAGGTCCGGGTTGCACGACAGGCTGTAATGCACGCCGTCCGGACCCTCGCGCCGCGCCACCAACTGCACCAGCAGGTTGATGTCCTGCACCACCAGGTCGCGTGCGACATGGGTGTAGTTCTGGCTGATGTAGCTGCGTTGCGCGCTGGCCGAACGCAGCAGCGCGCCGGATTGCAGGTAGAACTCATGCACCTCGACGTTCGGCGGCAACGCATCGCGTGCCTGGTCCAGTGCGTATTGCGGATCGACCTGGTCGCTACCGAAATGGCGCTCCAGGAACGGCGCCAGGAAGCGCTGCTCCAACCCGGGCGCCGGTTGCGGCCGGGTCAGCGACAAGGCGGTGTAAAGGCGCAGCGAACGGTTCCGATCGGCGGTGGTCAGCCGGTACAGCGCATTGAGCAGCCCATGCGGCTTGCCCAGGCCAAGCGGTGCGGCGACGCGCAGGTCCGCTCCGAGCTCCTCGGCGAGGCCGCGCGCGCAGGCATCGGTGTCGGCGAAATGGCGCTCGATCGGCATGCATCGGATCATGCCAGAAGCCGCGCGACCGCGGCGCACCCGCGGGTCATCGCCTACACTCCAGCCATGCCCACACCGCTGATCCCAGCCACCCCAAGCCGCCTGCTGGCCGAGCAGGCATTGAGCCGTGCTGCCGGCGCGCCACTGCTCAGCGGCAACGCCGTGGAGCTGCTGATCGATGCCGCCGCGCATTACGCGGCCTGGCTGGCGGCGATCCGCGGCGCGCGGCACAGGGTGCTGCTGGAGAACTACATCGTGCGCGACGACGAGGTCGGCCGCAGCTTCCGCGACGCGCTGGTCGAGCGCGCGCAGGCAGGCGTATTCGTTGCGGTGGTGGTCGACTGGGTCGGTTGCCTCGGTCAGTCGCGCAGTTCGTTCTGGGCACCGTTGCGTGCGGCCGGCGGCGAGGTGCGGGTGTTCAATCCGCCGCAGTTGGGCCAGCCATTCGGCTGGATCAGTCGCGACCACCGCAAGCTGCTGGTGGTCGATGGCATCCTGGGTTTCCTCTCCGGCGTCTGCATCAGCGCGAAATGGCTGGGCGACCCGGCGCGCAACGTGCCGCCGTGGCGCGACACCGGCGTCGCCCTGCGCGGCCCGGCGGTGGCCGAACTTGAAATCGCGTTCGCGCAAAGCTGGGGCGAGATCGGCGCCCCATTGCCTCCACTCGCCCCGCCGCCCGAACCGGCCACGCCGGCCGGCGACGTGCCGCTGCGGCTGATCGCCACCCAGCCCGCCACCGCCGGCATGTACCGGCTCGACCAGCTGATCGCCTCGATGGCGCGCAAGACCCTGTGGCTCACCGATGCCTATTTCGTGGGCCTCGCGCCGTACGTGCAGGCGCTGGTGGCGGCAGCGCGCGACGGCGTGGACGTGCGCCTGCTGGTGCCCGGCAGCAGCGATATCCCGGTGGTGGCCGGCTTGTCGCGCTCGGGCTACCGGCCGCTGCTGAAGGCCGGCATCCGCGTGTTCGAATGGAACGGCTCGATGCTGCATGCCAAGACCGCAGTGGCCGATGGCCAATGGGCGCGGGTCGGTTCGTCCAACCTCAACATCGCCAGCTGGCTCGGCAACCGCGAGATCGACGTGGCGGTCGAGGATGCGGGCTTCGCCGGCCAGCTCGCCGCGCAATACGAAAAGGATCTGGGCAACGCCACCGAGATCGTGCTGGCCCCGCGTCGGCGCCGGCACGGCAACCGCAGCAGCGAACGGGTATGCAGCAGCGAGACGCGGCCACCGCGGGTGCGCCACGCCGGCGGCAGTTCCGGCCGCGCCGCCGTCGGTGCCCTGCGCATCGCCAACAGCGTCGGCGCCGCACTGACCAACCGGCGCGTGCTCGGCGATACCAGCAGCGGCCCGCTGGTGATCGGCACGCTGGTGCTGGCCGTGCTGGCGATCGTCGCGTTCCTCTGGCCAGCCTGGGTCGGCTGGCCGTTCGGCGCCTTCGCTGCCTGGTTCGCGCTGAACCTGGGTATCCGCAGCTGGCGCATACGCAAGCGGCGCTGGCGCGACCTGCGTGGCGCAAACGGCGATTGAGCGCCGCCCGGCCGCTTTCGCTTCCTGATAATTTCCATGCGTTTCCAGCGTCAAGCAGATGTTTTCTCGCAATTTGATACCGGGCACATGCTAGGCTCGCGCCCTTATGCCGGAACTCTTTGACACCGCCACGCCGCGCCACATCCTCACTCCCAGCTCGCTCAACCGGCTGGTGCGCGACCTGCTGGGCGATGCCTTGCCGCAGGTCTGGATCGAGGGCGAGTTGTCGAACGTGGCCAAGCCGGCGTCGGGTCATCTGTACTTCACCCTGAAGGACAGCGGCGCGCAGGTGCGCTGCGCGATGTTCAAGATGAAAGCTGGCGCGCTGCGCTTCCGTCCGGTCGACGGCATGCAGGTGCTGCTGCGCGCCAAGGTCGGGCTGTACGAACCGCGTGGTGAATTCCAGCTGGTCGCCGAATACATGGAACCGGCCGGCGAAGGCGCACTGCAGCGCGAGTTCGAGCAACTCAAGGCGCGGCTCGACGCGGAAGGCCTGTTCGACCCGGCGCGCAAGCGCGCCCTGCCCCATTACGCGCGACGTATCGGCGTGATCACCTCGGCCACCGGCGCCGCCGTGCGTGACGTGCTGAGCGTGCTGGCCCGGCGCTGGCCGCTGGCCGACGTCGAGGTGTTGCCGGTGCCGGTGCAAGGTCGCGAGGCGCCGCCGGCGATCGTGGCCATGCTGCGCAAGGCGTCGGCCAGCGCGCGCTACGACGTGCTGCTGCTGACCCGCGGCGGCGGTTCGCTGGAAGATCTGTGGGCGTTCAACGAGGAAGCCGTGGCGCGGGCGATCCACGCCAGCGCGGTGCCGGTGGTTTCCGCGGTGGGCCACGAGATCGACTTCAGCATCGCCGACTTCGTCGCCGACCTGCGCGCAGCCCACGCCGTCGGCCGCGGCCGAATTGCTGGTGCCCGACGCGGTAGCGGTCGACCGTCACCTGCAACAGTTGCAACAACGCCTGGCGACCTTGCAGCAACGTCAGTTGCAGGCGCACTCGCAACGCGTCGACCACCTGCTGGCCCGGCTGCAGGCGCAGCGGCCGCAAGCGCGACTGGCACGCGACCACGAACGATTGCAGCAGCTGCAGCGCCGCCTCGGCGCCGTGCTGCGCGAACAAAGTCAGCTGCGCCGTGCCCGGCTGGAACGCCTGCAGGCGCGCCTGCTGGCGCAACACCCGCGCGCGCGCCTGCCGCTGCTGGCGCGACGCCTGGCCGAGCAGGACCAGCGCCTGCGCCGCGCGATCGACCCACCTGCTCGAACGCCGGCAGGCCGACTTGCGCCATGCCGGCCACGCGCTGCACGCGGTGAGCCCGCTGGCCACGCTGGAACGCGGTTACGCGATCGTGTTCGACGCCAGCGGCCAGGTGCTGCGTTCGGCACAGAACGTGGCCGTCGGCACACGACTGCGCGCCCGCCTCGCCGATGGCGAACTGCCGCTGCGAGTCAGCGAAGACTGAGCGGATCACATGCGCTGAACATCGCACGCATTTATGCTTGATGCGATTCCGCCAGCCATACCGACCATGCTCAAGAAAACCTATCCCTACTACCTCGCCAACCAGCCGCAAACATCGGCCACGATGCTGGACGTGCGCGACAAATACAGCGGCAAGCTCGCCACCCGCGTCGCCGTGCCGGATGCCAAGGCCACCGAGAAGGCGATCGCCGCCGCGGTGAAGGCCACGAAACCGATGCGCGAGTACAAGCCGTGGGCGCGTCAGGCGGTGCTGCAGCATTGCGCGCAACGTTTCGCCGAACGCCGCGACGAACTGGCCGAGGCGCTGTGCATCGAGGCGGGCAAGCCGATCAAGGATGCCGCCGGCGAAGTGACCCGGCTGATCGAGACCTTCCGCATCGCCGCCGAGGAAGCCGTGCGCATCAACGGCGAGACCATCAACCTGGAACTGGCCAGCCGTCTGGACGGCTATCACGGCTATACCAAACGCGTGCCGCTGGGGCCGGTCTCGTTCATCACGCCGTTCAACTTCCCGCTCAACCTGGTCGCGCACAAGGTGGCGCCGGCGATCGCCGCCGGCTGCCCGTTCGTGCTGAAGCCGTCGGAGAAGACGCCGATCGGCGCGCTGATCATCGGCGAAGTGCTGGCCGAGACCGACCTGCCGAAAGGTGCGTTCTCGATCCTCACCCTGGACGGCGCGCATGCCAACCCGCTGGTCGAGGACCCTCGCTTCAAGCTGCTTTCGTTCACCGGCGGCCAGATCGGCTGGGATCTGAAGGCGCGCGCCGGCCGCAAGAAGGTCACGCTGGAGCTTGGCGGCAACGCCGCCTGCATCGTCGACGCCGACCAGGGACCCAAGCTCGATCGCGTGGTGGAGCGGCTGATCTTCGGCGCGTTCTACCAGTCCGGCCAGAGCTGCATCGGCGTGCAGCGCATCTACGCCCACGCCGACGTCTACGACGCACTGAAGCGCAAACTGGTCGCCGCCACGAAGAAGCTCAAGGCCGGCGATCCGAAGGACGCCAGCGTCTTCCTCGGCCCGATGATCGACGAGGCCGCCGCCGAACGCCTGCATGGCTGGATCCTGGAGGCGAAACAGGCCGGCGGGAAAATCCTCTGCGGCGGCAAGCGCCACGGCAACATGCTCGACGCCACGCTGATGGAGAACGTGCCGACCGAGGCGAAAGCCAACGCCATGGAAGCGTTCGGGCCGTTCGCCCTGCTCGCCCCGTTCCGCGAGGTTCGACGAGGCGATCGCGCTGGTCAACGACTCCGACTACGGCCTGCAGGCGGGCATCTTCACCGACAGCCTCGACCACGCGATGCGCGCGTGGAACGAACTGGAACAAGGCGGCGTGATCGTCAACGACATTCCCAGCTTCCGCGTCGACAACATGCCCTATGGCGGCGTGAAGCTGTCCGGTCTCGGTCGCGAAGGCGTGCGCTACGCGATCGAGGACATGAGCGAGATCCGCCTGATGGTGATGCGCGAATCGTGATGTGTAGGAGCCCGCTCGCGGGCGATGCATTTGCAACGCGAACAGCATCGCCCACAAGTGGGCTCCTACAACGAACCAGGCCGGGTCGCCTGCACGTTCCAGCCCATCGCGTTGTACACGTGATAGCGCGCGATGCCGACGTACTCGTGCAGGGCCAGGTCGGCCATCGCGAAGTTGTACGACAGCGGCAGCCAGGACCGCACGCCGTCGACGTAGTCGGCGCGCACCGGCACGGCATGGATGCCGAAGTGCGCAAAGTACAGCATGCCTCGGCGCAGGTGAAAGCCGGACGACACCAGCAGCACGCGATCGGCACCGTAGCTCTTCAACAACGGTCCGCTGAATTGCGCGTTCTGCCAGGTGTTCATGCTGCGCGGCTCCAGCAGCAGATCGGCGGCATCGACACCGAGCCGTTGCAGGTCGCCGGCATAGATCGCGGCCTCGGGCTGGCCGAGCCCGCGCGCATCGCCGCCGCTCACCTCGACCTTGCACTCGCGCCCGGCGCGCCGACACTCGCGGTACAGCTCCGCAGCCTTGCGGATGCGCCCATAGGCAAACAGGCTCGCCTCGACCTCGCCACTGCCAGCCACGCGCACGCTGCCCGCGCCCAGCAGCACGATCGCATTGCGCTGCCCCCACGCAACCGGGGTATCCACCGCGTACGCCGATTGCAGCCGCGCCAGCAGCCAGATCGGCAGCGGTCCACAGCCGACCGCCAGCAACAGGGTCAGCGCCGACGCCAGCAGCGCCCGGCTGCAGCGGCGCCACTTCAACCGCGCCAGCACGACGGCCAGCACGATCAGGACAAGCAACACGTTCACGGTCATGGGCAAGCCGGTGGAGATGGCAGGACGCTGATGCCATTATGCCGGTGCGCCGCACGGGCAGCACCTTCATGCATCACGACCCCGCTGCCGCGCGGACCCTTGTCGGACCGGGCCACTGCACGGGAGTTGCGCGATGACCACCCTCGTCTTCGTCCACGGCTGGAGCGTCAGCAACACTTCGACCTACGGCCGGCTGCCGCAGCAACTGCAGCAACAGGCCGCCGCTGCCGGCCTCCCGCTGACCCTCGCCGATGTCTGGCTGTCCGAGTACGTGAGTTTCGACGATGCGGTGACGATGGCTGACCTGGTCCGCGCCTTCGACCACGCCCTGCGCGATCTGCACCTGCTCGATGCCAGCTTCGCCTGCGTCACCCACTCCACCGGCGGCCCGGTGCTGCGCGAATGGCTGCGCGCGCAGCGCGACAAGCCCGCCACGCACAGCACGATCCGGCTCAGCCACCTGGTGATGCTGGCGCCAGCGAACTATGGCTCGGCGCTGGCGCAGCTCGGCAAGGGCATGCTCGGCCGGCTGAAGTCGTGGTTCGCCGGTGTCGATCCGGGCCAGCGCATCCTCGACTGGCTGGAGCTGGGCAGTGCCGGATCGCTGTCGCTCAACCTCGACTACATCCACAGCGACGACCCGGTGAAACGCGGGCAGTTCCTGTTCGTGCTCACCGGCGACCGTCCCGATCGCAAGCTGTACGACCATCTCAACAGCTACACCGGCGAGGACGGCTCCGATGGCGTGGTGCGCATCGCCGCCGCCAACCTCAACGCCCACCACGCCGTGTTGTCGCCGCAGGCCAATACCCGCGGCGGCACCGACACGCTGGCGCTCAACCTGAGCCGAAGCCCGCGCTGCGCGTTCAAGCTGGTCGCCGGCGCGGCCCATTCCGGCGACGAGCTCGGCATCATGGCCAGCGCCGCAGCCGCCACCGTGCAGGCGATCCTGCGCTGCCTGCAAGTGCGCAGCGTCGACGACTACGAGGGCCTGTGCGATGCCTTCGAGCGCGAGAACGCCGCGCGTGACGCGGACAAGGTGGAACTGGAACCGGCCGGCCCGTTCGCGCCGCGCGTGCACATCCACGACCCGCGCAGCCTGCTGATCGTGCGGCTCACCGACGAGGCCGGCGAACCGCTGGACGGCGCCGGCTTCCTGCTCGCCGCCGGCACCCAGGCCAGTCCCGACCTGCTGCCGGACGGCTTCCTGCTCGACCGCCAGGCCAACTCGAAACAGCGCACCACCATCTCGCTGTTCCTCGACCACAGCCTGCTCGCCGGCGACGCCCGCGTGGCCGACCCGCGCAACAGCCGCAAGACGCTGCGCCCCGCGGTGGCCAGCCATCGCCCCTACAGCGCCAGCGTGAAGCCGGCCGACCTCGACGGGCTGGTCCATCACGCACTGGCGAAAAGTGCCGCCAGCGACGACCTGTTCGCGATGCTCGGCCCCCATCAGACCACCGTGCTCGACGTGGTGCTGCCGCGCAAGATCCACCAAGGCGTGTTCCGGCTGACCCAGGACCTGACACCGCATGATTTCAGCAAACCGGTCGCGGGTCCGGTGATCGACTGATCCGATCCGTCCGGATCGACGGCAACGCAAGCTGACCGGGCCGGCCATCCCGACGCGTGGAGGAAGGCAGATCGGCGATACTGCACATCTCTGGCCTGCATCGCGCCCAAGCGATTCCGGGGCCAATGCAGACCCGCGCACCCTGGCACCCGCCGACCGACCCTCGCATGCAAAAAAAGCCCATCTTCTTCGACCCCACCGGCCGGCGGGCCAGCCATGTCTCGCGCCTGGTGCTGCTGGCCGGCGTGGTCAGCACCTTGCTGGTGGTGGCCTGTGCGATCAGCCTGTTCGTCGGCCCGCGCATGGGCGATCTGCACATCGGCGAGCACGGCCGCGCCCGGCACGCGCTGGCCAACGTCAAGGCAGCCGCGCCCGAGCTGCTGAAGCCAGCGGCGAAGCTGGCTGCCGAAGTGCGTGCCAGGCAAAAGCTCCTGCATTCATCCCGCGCGCATGCGGGCAAGCCGGCAGCCACCGCACACACCCCGCCGCCGTCGCTCGACAAGCCGGCTGGCCGGCCGCTGGCCATCGGTTTCTACGTCAACTGGGACGACAGCAGCTACGCCTCGCTGAAGCGTGCGCTGCCTACGCTCGACTGGGTGATCCCGTCCTGGATGAGCGTCAGCGGCCCCGACATGGCATTGCACACCAGCGTCGATGCCAAGGCGCTGACCCTGATCCGCACGCAAAAGCCTTCCACCCCGATCCTGCCGCTGCTGCAGAACGCGGTGAACAGCCAATGGGATGGCCCCGGCCTGGCGCGCATGCTGGCCGATCCCGCGATGCGGCAGGCGCGCATCGCGCAGATCGTGGCGTTCCTCGACGCCAACCATTTCCAGGGCGTGACGATCGACTTCGAGGAAGTGCCGGAAACGTCGCAGAAGGATCTCAAGACCTTCCTCGGCGAACTCAACGATGCATTCGACCCGCACGGCTGGGGCATCGTGTTGTCGGTGCCATTCGACGATGCCAGTTGGGACTATGCCGGCTATGCCGACATCGTCGACTTCGAACTGCTGATGGCCTACGACGAACATTGGGCCGGCAAGGACGCCGGCAGCATCGCCAGCGAAGACTGGTTCGAGCGGACGCTGGACAAGCGGATGAAGACGCTCGACCCCGACCAGACGATCATCGCGATCGGCAGTTACGGTTACGACTGGCTGCATGGCCAGAACGCCGAGGCGCTGACGTTCCAGGATGCCATGGATCGCGCCTCCGACGCCCAGGCCGACATCGCGTTCGATCCGGATACGCGCAACCCGCACTTCTCCTACCGCGAAGATGACGGCAGTACCCACGAGGTCTGGTTTCTCGACGGCGTCACCGCCTTCAACCAGATCCACGCCGCTGACGATTACAAACCCTACGGTTACGCGTTGTGGCGGTTGGGCTCGGAGGATCCGTCGGTGTGGTCGGTGCTCGGCCGCGACTACGGCGCACCCGCACCGGAGCAGCTGCGCAGCATCGGCCAGGGCGAGGACATCGACATCGAAGGCCAGGGCGAGGTACTGGAAATCACCTCGCAGCCTTCGCCCTGGCGCGCGCAGCATCGAACTGGACCAGGACGACGGCAGCATCGACGACGAAAGCTACTCCGCCCTGCCCAGCTCCTACGTGATCCGCCGCGCCGGTACCCTGCCGCACAAGATCGCGCTGACCTTCGACGACGGCCCCGACCCGGAGTGGACGCCGCAGATCCTCGACATCCTCAAGGCGAAGCATGTGCCGGCCACGTTCTTCATCATCGGCGAGAACGCGGAGATGTCACCGAAACTGGTGCAGCGCGAAGTCGCCGAAGGCCATGACGTCGGCAACCACACCTTCACCCATCCCAACCTCGGCGACAGCCCGGCCAGCATCGTGGCGCTGGAACTCAACGCCACCCAGCGCCTGTTCGAAGCACTTACCGGCCGCTCGATGCGGCTGTTCCGCGCGCCCTTACTTCGGCGATGCCGAACCGACCACCGCCGACGAGCTGGTGCCGATCGAGATCGCGCAGAAAATGGGCTACCTCTCGGTCGGCCTGCACATCGACTCGGAGGACTGGCAGCGCCCCGGCGCGGACCAGATCGTCGACAACGTGCTGAACCAGATCGCCACCACCAATCCGGACCGCAAGGGCCAGGTGGTGCTGCTGCACGATAGCGGCGGCGAGCGCTCGCAGACGGTGGCGGCGCTGCCGCGGATCATCGACGGCCTGCGTGCACGCGGCTATGACTTCGTCACCGTGTCGGCGCTGGCCGGGCTCACCCATGAGCAGACGATGCCGCCGCTGGCGCCCGGCTCGCTGTCGCGCTGGGCCGACCGCTCGGTATTCCTTTCCCTGGGCCTGTTCGGCCATCTCATCCGCTGGCTGCTGGCCGCAGCCATCACGCTGGGCGTCGCCCGGCTGCTGCTGCTCGGCGGGCTGGCCATGCTCAACCGCGTGCAGGAGCGTCGCCGCGCCGTACCGATGTTGCCCGACGTCCCGCCGCTGGTGTCGGTGCTGATCCCCGCCTACAACGAGGAAAAGGTGATCGCCAGTTCGATCCGCCAGATCCTCAGGAGCCATTACGCCAACCTCGAGGTCATCGTCGTCGACGACGGTTCCGTCGATGCCACCTCGGCCGTGGTGCGCGAACACTACGCGCACGAACCGCGCGTGCGGCTCATCACCATCCCCAACGGCGGCAAGGCGCACGCGGTCAACACGGCGTTGCGCGAGTCACACGGTGCGGTGGTGGTGGCGCTGGATGCCGACACCCAGTTCGAACCGGAAACCATCCCGCGGCTGGTGCGCTGGTTCGCCGATCCGCACGTCGGCGCAGTGGCCGGCAACGCCAAGGTCGGCAACCGGATCAACCTGATCACCCTGTGGCAGGCGCTGGAATACATCACCGCGCAGAATCTCGAGCGCCGCGCACTGGCTGCGCTCGGCGCGATCACCGTCGTTCCCGGCGCCGTGGGCGCCTGGCGCCGCGAGGCACTGGAACAGCTCGGCGGCTTCCCGGCCGATACCCTCGCCGAAGATCAGGACCTCACCATCGCCGTGCAGAAAGCCGGCTACCGCACCCTGTTCGATGCCGAGGCGATCGCCTGGACCGAAGCCCCCGACAGCGCCCGCGGCCTCGCCCGCCAGCGTTTCCGCTGGGCCTACGGCACCCTGCAATGCCTGTGGAAACACCGCGACGCCACCTTCAATCCACGCTATGGCGCGCTCGGCACGATCGCGCTGCCGCAGGTGTGGCTGTTCCAGATCATGTTCTCGGTGGTGTCGCCGCTGGTCGACCTGGTCCTGGTATGGCAGGTCATTGCCACCGGCCTCGACTACCTGCAGCACCGCGGCCAGTTCGACGACACCAACCTGATGAAGATGCTGGTCTTCTACGCCGCCTTCATGGCGGTCGACCTGGCCGCCTCCGCCCTCGCGTTCGCGATGGAGAAAAAGGAGAAATGGAGCCTGCTGTGGTGGCTGGTCCTGCAACGCTTCGGCTACCGCCAACTGATGTACTACGTGGTGATCCGCTCGGTATGGACGGCCATCCGCGGCCCGTCGGTAGGCTGGGGCAAGCAGGAGCGCAAGGCGACAGTGGCGACGATGGAGGAAACCGGCGGCTAGCCAGGCCACGCGGCGTATCCCGCACCTCGCCCGGGATGCGCCACGGAAACATCAGTCCTGCTCGGGTCCGTGCTCCAGTGCGCGGCGGATATCGTCCAGCGCGCCCGGATCATCCAGCGTGGACAGATCGCCCGGATCGCGCTGTTCCGCCAGTGCCTGCAACGAGCGGCGCAGCAGCTTGCCGGAGCGGGTCTTCGGCAAGGCATTCACCACGTAGACACGCGACGGCCTCGCCACGCCGCCAAGCTGATCGACCACGCGCTGCTGCATCGCCCGCGCCACTTCGGCGGCACCATCACCGGCATCCTGCTTCAACGTGGCGAACACGATCGGCACCTGTCCCTTCAGCTCGTCCTTCACCCCGACCACGGCCGCCTCGGCCACCGCTGGATGGCTTGCCACCGCTTCCTCGATCTCGCGCGTGCCCAGGCGATGGCCGGCCACGTTGATCACGTCGTCGGTGCGGCCAAGCACGAACGTATAGCCGTCTTCATCGCGAACCGCCCAGTCCAGCGAGCTGTACACCAGCTCCTTGAAGTGGCTGAAATAGCTGTACACGTAGCGGTCGTCATCGCGCCAGATGGTGCTGAGGCAGCCCGGCGGCAACGGCAACTGCAACACCAGCACGCCCTTGGTGCCATTGGGTACCTCCGCGCCGCTGTTCTCGTCGATCACCTTCATCCGGTAGCCCGGTGCCGGCAGGCCGGGTGAACCGAACTTCACCGTCTTCAGGTCCAGCCCCGGCATCAGGGTGATCGCCGGCCAGCCAGTTTCGGTCTGCCAGTAGTTGTCGATCACCGGCACGCCGAGCGCCTCCGTGATCCACTGTGCGGTCGGCTCGTCCAGCGGCTCGCCGGCGAGGAACAGCCACTTCAACGCCGACAGGTCGTACTTCTTCAGCCAGCTCTCGTCCTGCTTCTTCAGCACGCGGATCGCGGTGGGCGAGGAGAACATCGTGTGCACGCCGTAGCGTTCGCACAACTGCCACCAGATGCCCGCATCAGGCCGCGTCGGCAGGCCTTCGTACAACAAGGTGGTGGCGCCGCCGATCAAGGGGCCATAGACGTTGTAGGAATGGCCCACCGCCCAGCCCACGTCGGACGTGGAGAACATCACCTGCCCCGGCGCGATGTCGAACACGTGGCGGATCGACAAGGCCATCGCCACCGCGTAACCACCCACGTCACGCTGCACGCCCTTGGGCCTGCCGGTGGTGCCGGAGGTGTACAGCAGGTAGCTCGGCTCGTTCGACTCCAGCCAAGTCACCGGCACCTCGGCATTCGCATGCTGCGCGCGCAGGCCGGCGTAATCCAGATCGCGCCCGGCCACCCGGGTCATCTGCGGATCGAGCTTGCGGTCGACGATCAGCACATGCGGCGGCGGCGCCGAGGCCTCGTTCAACGCCGCGTCGACCAGAGGCTTGTACGGAATCACCTTGCCGGCGCGCATGCCCGCATCGGCGGCGATCAGCAACTTCGGCTGCGCGTCGTCGATGCGCAACGCCAGGTTGTGCGCGGCAAACCCGCCGAACACCACCGAATGGATCGCGCCGATACGCGCGCACGCCAGCATCGCGAACACCGCCTCGGCGATGTTCGGCAGGTAGATCACCACCCGGTCGCCCTTGTCCACGTCCAGCGACTGCAACACGGCGGCGAACGTGTTCACCTCGCGATGCAGCTGGCGATAGGTGAACTCGCGGGTGACGTCGGTCTCGCTGGAAATCGCCACCAGCGCCAACTGCTCCGCGCGCTCGGCCAAGTGTCGATCGACCGCGTTGTAGCAGAGGTTGGTGGTGCCACCCACGAACCAGCGCCGGAACGGCGGGTTCGACTGATCGAGAATCCGTTGTGGCGGCGTCTCCCAGTGGATCAGGCGCGCCTGCTCGGCCCAGAACTGCTCTGGCTGCTCGATCGACTGCCGGTAGAAATCCTCGTAACGCATGGGCGGACTCCGCGGTTTCGTTGCCGCCAGCCTAGACCAGCCCGGCAGCGGCATCATCGCGACAATGGTCGTAGCCCCCGGATCGGCTGAATGCGAAAACAAGGAGGGCGGCCCAGGGCCGCCCTCCTTCACCCGCGATGCGCGTCGCGCTTACTTCTTCGCGAACAGGTGTTCGACGCCGGCGCGCTCTTCACGCAGTTCCTTGTCGGTGGCGTCCATGCGGGCACGCGAGAAATCGTTGACCGGCAGGCCCTGCACGATCTCGTACTTGCCGTTCTTCACGATTACCGGATAGCCATAGATCACGCCCGGGGCGATGCCGTAGGAACCGTCGGACGGGATGCCCATCGAAACCCAGTCACCCTCGGCCGTGCCCAGCGCCCACGAGCGCATGTGGTCGATCGCGGCGGAGGCGGCGGAGGCCGCGGACGAGGCACCGCGGGCCTTGATGATCGCCGCGCCGCGCTGCTGCACGGTGGGGATGAACTCGCCTTCGTACCAGGCCTGGTCGACCAGGCTCAGCGCCGATTTGCCGTCGACGGTGGTCTGCGACAGGTCCGGGTACTGGGTGGAGCTGTGGTTGCCCCAGATCGTCATCTTCTTCACGTCGGTGTTGTGCTTGCCGGTCTTCTCGGCCAGCTGCGCCTTGGCGCGGTTGTGATCCAGGCGAACCATCGCGGTGAAGCACTTCGGATCCAGGTCCGGGGCGTTCTGCTGCGCGATCAGCGCATTGGTGTTGGCCGGGTTGCCGACCACCAGCACTTTCACGCCGCGCTTGGCGTGGTCGTTGATTGCCTTGCCCTGCGGGCCGAAGATCGCGCCGTTGGCTTCCAGCAGATCCTTGCGCTCCATGCCGGGGCCACGCGGACGGGCGCCGACCAGCAACGCGTAGTCGACGTCCTTGAACGCGACGTTGGCGTCATCGGTGGCGACCACACCGGCCAGGGTCGGGAAAGCGCAATCGTTGAGTTCCATCACCACGCCCTGCAGCGACGGCAACGCCGGGGTGATCTCCAGCAGGTGCAGGATCACCGGCTGGTCGGCGCCCAGCATGTCGCCGGCGGCGATACGGAAAAGCAGGGCATAACCGATCTGGCCAGCGGCACCGGTAACGGCAACTCGAACGGGGGCTTTCATCATTTGATCTCCGGGAGGGGAATCGGGAAGGAGAAATCGGAAGAGCGGAGCGGGCTTCGAATCCCGGCTCCCCATTCCCGATTCACGGGTTCAATTCAGTTCGGCAAAAAATTCGGCGATGCGTGCCAGGCCCGGCTGCAACTGCGCCGTCGGGCACGTATAGGAAATGCGCAACGCACGTGGCTCGCCGAAGGCGGACCCGGGTACGCAGGCGACGCCCTTGGCTTCCAGCAGCGCGGCGCAGAACTCCACGTCGTTGTTGATCTTCGTGCCGCGATGGCTCTTGCCGAACGCCACGGAAATGTCGGGGAACGCATAGAACGCGCCCTGCGGCCGCGGGCAGACCACGCCGGGAATCGCGCCGAGCGCGGCGACCACGATGTCACGCTTGCCGGCGAACTCGGCACATCTGGCACGCGGAACGTCCTGCGGACCGGAGAACGCCGCCACCGCCGCGGCCGTGACCACTTCCGGCAGGCTGCTGATGTGGTTCGAGTTGAGCGTGGTGACCGCCTTCGCCACCACGTCCGGCCCGGCGATCAGACCGACGCGCCAGCCCGGCATGCCATAGGTCTTGGAGACCGAGTCGACGAAGACCACCCGCTCGCGCAGCTCGGGTTTCGCGAACACGAAATTGTGGTAGCCGATGCCGTCGAACACCATCGAGTTGTAGATGTCGTCGGTGATCACCCAGGTGTCCGGATGCTTCACCAGCACCTCGGCCAGCGCGGCGATTTCCGCGCCGGTGTAGACCATGCCGGTGGGGTTGGACGGGTTGTTGAACAGGAACACCTTCGGCTTGCGCGCCAGCGCGGCATCGAGTTGCGCCGGGGTGAGCTTGTAGTTCTGCTCCGGCCCGCAGTGCATCACGTTGACCTTCGCGCCCACGATGTCGGCGATATCGCGGTAGGTGGTCCAGTACGGCGCGGCGAAACAGATCTCGTCGCCCTCGTCCAGCAGCGCCTCGGCCAGGTTGTACAGCACGTGCTTGGCGCCGATGCCGATCGACAGGTTCATCCGCCCGTAGCCGGAAAAACCCAGCGCCTCGATGTGCTGCAGGAACGCATCGAGCAACGCGTCCGAGCCACAGTTGCGGCCGTACTGGCCGGAGTCGTGCGACAGCGACTCGCGCGCCGCGGCATACACGTGTTCGCCGGGCAGGAAGTTCGGAACGCCGATGGAGAAGCTGATGATGTCGCGGCCGGCAGCCTTGAGCTGCTTCGCCTTTTCGGCAATCACCATGATCGCGCTGGGTTTGGCGCGGCCGACACGCTGGGCGAGCTGGGGCATGGTTGTCTCACGCTAGGGGCAGGAAGCAAAGGCGCCCATTTTATCACGCCACGCAGAATCGGCGCTGGTCGTACACGCGGCGCCGACACGACCCGGGCATCATGGGCACGCCCGCGCGGCGGGCGGTTCACTCATCCGCAGAGGAGATCCGCATGCACTGGCTTGGGGTATTCGTGATTGGACTGGTCGTCGGCCTGGTGGCCAAGCTGCTGATGCCGGGCAAGGATCCGGGCGGTTTCATCATCACCGCCATCATCGGCATCGCCGGTTCGCTGCTGGCGACCTGGATGGGCCAGAACGTATTCGGCTGGTATCAGGAAGGACAGTCCGCCGGCTTCATCGCCTCGGTGATCGGCGCGATCGTGCTGTTGCTGCTGTATCACCTGGTCAAGCGCAAGTCGGCCTGACCATCGTCGCGGTGGAGCCCCGCTCCGCCGCGACAGACTTCAGCCGAGCAGCTTGCCGGCCAGTCCCTCGAGCATGCCCAGGTCGAAACCGCTGTTCTGCCCCTGCGGCGGCACCTGGCCATCCGGCGTCACATGGTCTACCGCACGCGGCAGCACCTGCGACAACCCGCCCAGCAGGACATTCGGGTCCACGCCCAGCTTGCCCGCGGCTTCCTGCACCAGCGACCCCAGGCCACCACCTTGCAGCGCCTGACCCAGCTGATCACCCGACACCGGCTGGTTCGCGCCCGTGCCGACCCACGACTGCACCGCACCGCCGAGCCCATGCTGCTGCAGCATGTTGACCAGCCCCTGCACGCCGCCCGCCTTCTCGATCAGTTGCCCCGCGATGGCAATCAGCGAACCGGCACCTGCCTGCTGTCCCTGCTCCTGGCCGCCGAGCAGATCATTGAGGAATGACATGTCGTTCTCCCCGGATGGTGATGAATCAAGCGCGTAGCCAGCCGATCATAAGTCGTCGCGAAATCCGCCATGACAACATTTCGTGAAGGCTGCGCCGGGGGAAAAGACCATAAAAAAACCGCCGGCTGCTGACCGGCGGTTTCCTGTGTCCCGAGGGCGCCAGACTCAGCCGCGCTGGTCGAGCACCGCGTTCCATTCCGCCACACGGTCGGATTGCGCCGCCAGCAAGGCATCGACGTCGCCCTCCACGGTGACCTTCTCGATCGTGTCGCCCTGCTGGATCGCGTTGACCACGTCCATGTCGGCCGCATCGACCACTTCGCCGAACACGCTGTGCTTGCCGTCCAGCCACGGCGTGGGACCGTGGGTGATGAAGAACTGGCTGCCGTTCGTGCGCGGACCGGCGTTCGCCATCGACAGCACGCCGGGCTTGTCATGGCGCAGCGACGGATTGAACTCGTCCTCGAACTTGTAGCCCGGACCGCCGCGACCGCTACCCTCGGGGCAACCGCCCTGGACCATGAAATCCGCGATGACACGGTGGAACGAGAGGCCGTCGTAGTAGCCGCGCTTCGCCAGGTTCACGAAGCTGGCGACCGTGACCGGCGCCTTGTCTTCATGCAGGCGCAGGTGGATCGGGCCGCGGTTGGTGGTGAAGGTGACGTTGATGGTCATGGCAAATCCTTGGGTTTGAAAGCTTCGCCGGGCCGATGGCACGGACACATGGGTTGCCAAGAATAACCCAGCGCCCGGGCAAAGACCGTGACTGTGCTCCGCGCGATCACGGCAGGCCCAGCGCCTGCGGCGTCAGGGCGCCAGCACCGCGCGGGGTTGCCGCTGGCGTCGGCGCGTCGGTCGGCCACGCGGCGCCCTCGTACAGATGTGCCCACAAGCGGTCCAGCGCCATGTAGCCGTACGGCAGCAGCGGCACGTGCAAGTCGCCGAAACCGGGCAGTGCCAGGAACGCGTCGAAGTGCTGGGCGTGCGGCACTTTCCAGTAGATCGGGCGGCGCCCCTCGTCGCGCAGCCATGCCACGTACGGTTCGGAACTGAACGCCGTCGGCAGCAGGCCGTCGCTCGCGCCATGCAGCACCCACAGCGGCAGGTTCCTGCGCGGCAACCTGGCGGCGGTGGCCGCAACCGAAGCATGCAGCGCCTGCGACTCGTGATCATCGCCGGTCCACAACGCGCGCAGGCATTCGCTGCCGACCAAGGTGGGGTCGGTCGAGACATTCGTGCCGCCAAACAGGCCGATGCCATTGCCCGGGGGAACCCCCGAACCATCGGCCCACCATGTCGCACGCACGATCGGGTCGGCCGCGCCGGGGGTACCCGTCATGCCGAGCGCTGCGTAATGAAAGTCACACGGCATGTCGCTGGCGCCACGGCGCAGATAAGCCGACGCATAACCGGCGGCGATCACCCGCCACAGGTCGAATGCCGTCGTGCTGGCAGCGGTGGCCATGGCTTCGTCGGTCCAGCCACGCACATGCAGGTACTGCCGCGCCTGCTCGGCCTGCGCCGCCACGGTATTGCCGTTCAACTTGCCTTGCGCCCGCAGGCTGGCGCAGCGGATCGACCACGCCGGCAGCGGTACGCCGCGTGGGCCGCGGGCGAACGGCGTGCTGGCGAAGTGATCCGCACTCAACGCGCACGGCAACCAGACCGCCGCTTCGGTGGCGTAGTCGTACAGCGCACGGCCGCGCTCCTTCACATGCACGTTCGGCTCCAGCGCCACCACGCCGGCAAAAAAACCGGCCCCGCTGGAATCAGCCTGATCGAGCCCGGCCGCCTGCAATACGGCGCCACCACCGTTGGATATGCCGGTGGCGATGATCTTCGTGTTCTGCGGCGTGAACGGCGCCTCGGCCGGGAACGCACGATCGA
Source organism: uncultured Gammaproteobacteria bacterium (assembly GCA_963739815.1). GTDB lineage: Bacteria > Pseudomonadota > Gammaproteobacteria > Xanthomonadales > Rhodanobacteraceae > Rhodanobacter. Next base: position 724,122 of record CAVUBI010000001.1, on the reverse strand, counting down.
GCATGGCCAGTCCGAACTGCGCCGCCTGGATCACGTGCCGGCCCCAGTCGCCTTCGGGATTGTCGCCCGAATGCATGTGCTTGACCGCGATGCCCGCGGTTGCCGGCGCCGGTGGCGGCTGGAATTCCAGTTCCGCCTCGCCGCGCTTCACACGACGGCCGTCCAGCGCTACGCCACTGTTGTCGGCGTAATCGTAGTAACCGGCGCCGGTGCCTTTGTCGGTATAGGCCACTGCGCAACCATGCGGCAGCCCCCATGCCCCGGCCAGCGAAATCGCGCCGTAGATGCCGCGCGAGCCGGACGACGCGGTGACAACCAGACAGCGCTTTTGTTTGTCGAAGTGGTCCGGCAATTGCAGCAACACGCGATGCGGTGCGCGCGCGCCCGGTATGCGTGCAAACGCCTGGTACTCGCGCCCCGGCACGTCGGGTACGCCACCGTAGACCGTGCCGTAGCCACCCAGCGGGCCGAGGTCGGCGATGCCCTTCCAACTGGTCTGGATCGCGCGGCGGCGCAATTCCCCGGCGTTCGGATCGAGCGGATCGGCGAACGGCGATGGCGCACCGGCCAGGCCGGCCAGGCCCAGCCCTGCACTCAACAGATCGTCGTTACCCCGATGTTCGGTCACGCGCACGTCGCCGTGATCAAGCTCACGCATGGTGGATTCAGTCCTTGTTGCGTTGCTGGCACAAGCCGACAGCATGACGGATACCAGCGCAGACAGACACAGCAGTAGCGGAAAGCAGGCGGATTTCTTCATTCCGCCACCATAACAAGCGCGCCGGCGCCTGCCATCGTACGAAAGTCCATGCGCCGAACTCGACGCCAATGGCGCCGCCCGCTAACGTCGACGGCATGACCAGCCTGTTGATCGCCGATGACCACCCACTGTTCCGCGCCGCGCTGCGCCTGGCAGCCAGCGAAAGCCTGCCCGACTGCCGGGTGAAGGAAGTCGCCGACCTGTCCGGTGCACTCGCCGCGCTGGCCACCGAGCCGGATACCGACCTGGTCCTGCTCGACCTGCACATGCCCGGCAGCCAGGGACTGTCCGGCCTCGCCGCCTTGCGCGGCCAGCACCCCGGCGTCGCCGTGCTGGTGGTCTCCGCCCACGACGAAGCGCACATCGTGCGGCGCGCGCTCGACCACGGCGCCGCCGGCTTCATCCCCAAGAGCGCCAGCCCCGCCGAAATCGGCGAAGCGATCCGCAGCGTGCTCGACTGCGGCAACTGGCTGCCGCCCACCCTCGCTGCGGCCGTCGCCGCCCTGCCCGCCGATCCGGCCGGCACCGACCTGGCCAGCCGGCTCGCCCGCCTCACCGAACAGCAGTCGCGCGTACTGGCATTGCTCGCCGAAGGCCTGCTCAACAAGCAGATCGCCGATCGCCTGGCGATCCAGGAGCGCACGGTGAAGGCGCATGTGACGGCGATCTTCGAGAAGCTGAAGGTGCGCAACCGGACTCAGGCGGGGATGTTGTTGCGCTCGCTGGATCTGGGCGAACCGGGGCGAATGAGCTGAGCGGTTTTCGCGGCATCGTCCCCCTGATGCCGCTTTCGCGGAATGCCCCGGCACCATCCGGAAAATCGAGTCCGGGCAAATGTCGAACAAGTCGCTGATGCAGGCGTGCGATCGCCGTAGTTGAATCACGTGGCGGCAACGGCTTCGCCGCCCGCGGATTCCTCAATCGGTCACAACAGGCAAACCCAGTGCCTCACGCAGCGGATTCAGCAGCGCGCCGTAATGGCCCGAGAGCGCCGTATTGCGGTTGATCGGCTGCCGCACCTGGCCGGCACTGGCGGTACGCACATCGCGTTCGACCTCGTGGAAGCGCAGACAGGCGGGGTCGAAAGGCAAGCCGCAGTAATCGAGGATGCGGCGAATTTCAACTTCGGGCTGCTCGACCAGATCCTCGTAGACATAGTCACAGACCAGTCCCGGGTACTGCGTTTGCCAGAAGCGCATCAACCGGGCGTAGTCGTGCCAGTACGCGGCCAGCTCGCGGAAATCGTAGCTGTAGAGCTGGTCCGTCTTGAACTCGTGCTTGAAGCAGCTCCAGCAGGTTTCCAGCGGATCGCGCCGGCAATGGATGAACCGCGCCCCAGGCAACATCGCGCGCGCCGCTCCCACGAACTGCCACTTGCCCAGCTCCTTGTCGGTGAACACCGGATGGTGCTGGCGCCAGCGCGCCGTACGTTCCAGATAGGTGTCACCCAGCCGCGCCCAATCCTCCGCAGTCGCACTTGGCGTCCATTGCGGAATATCCATGCCGCGTCGCACCGATTCCTCGTACAACACCTTGCCCAGATCGCTGATCTCGCCGGATCCCTCGACCTGGGGATGCGCGCTGAGCATCTGCTCGAGCAAGGTCGAACCGGAACGCGGCATGCCAAACAGCATGATCACTTCCCGGCCACGCTGCGGATCCGTGGGCTGTGGCATGGGCTGCGCGAACGCCCGCATGGTGTCGTCGATGAAACGGCCGGTCCTGGCGGGGTCCCACTGGACGGACCTGCGCTTGGCTGCATTCGCTGCCACAAGAACCGGAAACGCCTCGGCATGGCGCCGGCTCGCCTCGAGCGCCTGGCCATAGGCGAAACCAAGCGAAACGCGGTAATCCTCCTTTGTCCCCGGCAAGGAGTGGACACGCTTTATCTCGGCGAGATCGTGATCGCTCAAGCGCACCGACTTCAGGCTGACCAGCGGCGCCCACGCCTCGATGGAATTCGGATGCCGCGCCAGCACATAGCGCAGATCCGCCTCGGCCTCCTGCAGACGACCAAGCGTCTTCAGCGAATCGGCACGCAGGATGCGGGCTTCCGCGTCATCCGGTACGAGTTCGAGGAACCGGGTCAATGCCAAGCTGGCGCCACCGGCATCGGCAACGCCTTCGAGCGCCTTGGCCAGGTTGTACCAATAGTTGGCGCGATCAGGTGCCAGCTCGCACGCGCGCTGCAATGCCTGCGCCGCGCCGGACATGTCGCCCGCGGCGCCAAGCGCGCTGCCGAGGTTGTTGTAGATCGTCGCATCATCAGGACGATGCTTCAGTATGCGGCGAAATACCTCCGCCGCTTCCCGGAAGCGTTGCTGCATATGCATGGCTATCGCCTGCCGACGCAGCAATTCCGGGTGCTCGGGCGCCAGCGCCAGACCTTTTTCGAGTAGATCACCCGCAAGCGAGAACTCGCCACGCCCGAGGCAGGCTTCGGCGCGGCGCAGCAACTCCACCGCCTCGCGCGGCAGATCCTGCATGGGATCGGTGGGAACGGAACTCACTGGCGATCATGTCCTGCGGCTGGCGATCTGAACCGCCGATCATAGGCATACCGCCATCCCGCCACAAACCGGCATGACGGAACGCGATCCTTTCAGACCTCGGGCGCACGTACCGCCCCTGCCGCCACCCGTTGCAGCACTTGTCGCAACGCCAGCGGCTTCAGCGGCTTGTACAACACCCCGATCCCCGCATCGAGCAGGCGCTGCCGCAGTTCGCTGTCACGGTCCGCAGTGAGCATCACGGTCGGCACATCGGCATATCGCACACGCAACTGCTCCCATACATCCAGCCCGGTACGCCCGCCATCGAGGTGGTAGTCGAGGATATGCAGGTCCGGTCGCCACGGCGCGGCCAAGGCCTGTTCGGCGTTGCGGGCCGCATGGACGTGCCAGCCCCAGCTGACCAGCAGGCTGCTGAGGGCGGCCAGTGCAGCCGGTTCGTTGTCGAGCAGCAGCGCGCGCCCCGTCGGCAGCGACTGCTGCATGTTGGCGACCAGCGGTGGTTGTACGGCAGCCCGCGCGAGCGGCACGTCGAGATGGAACACGCTGCCGCGGCCTGGCCAGGAGCGCAGCCCCAGCGGATGGCCTAGCAAGTCGGCCATGCGTTGCGCGATGGACAGACCCAGTCCGAGCCCCTGCCCACCCGCGGCGCTGCCGCGGCGGAATTCCTGGAAGATCAGTTGCTGCTCGCCGGGCGCGATGCCGGGGCCGGTATCCCACACTTCCACGCGCAACTGATCGCCGGCTCGACGCACGCCAAGCAGCACGCGGCCGTGTTCGGCGTAGCGCAGCGCGTTCGACAGAAAGTTCTGCAGCACCCGGCGCAACAACTGCGGGTCGGAGCGCACCCACGCGCGCGTGCCGACCACATCCAATCGCACGCCACGGTCGAGCGCGATCGCGCGGAACTCGGCAGCGAGCGGATCGAGCACCTCGGCCAGCGCGAACGCGCGTGGCTGCGGATGCAGACGGCCGCCTTCGAGCCGGGCCACGTCGAGCAGGCCGGCGAGCAAGCCTTCCGTCGCGGCGAGCGCGCCGTTGAGGTGCTGCGCGATGGCGGCGTCGCCACCACGCTCGGTGAGTGAATGGGCGAACAACTGCGCCGCGTGCAAAGGCTGCATCAGGTCATGGGTAACCGCGGCGAGGAAGCGGCTCTTCGATGCGTTCGCCGCCTGCGCTTCGGCCGAAGCCGCGGCGAGTGCGCGGGTGCGTTCCTCCACGCGCAGTTCCAGCGTCTCGTTGACGCGCTTCAACGCCGCCTCGGCCTGGCGGAACGCGGTGACATCGGTGAAGGTGGCGACGAAGCCGCCACCGGGCATCGGGTTGCCGCGGATCTCGACGATGGTGCCGTCGGGGAAACGCCGCTCGGACAAATGCCGGGTGCCGGTGCGCATGTGTGCCAGCCGACGCTGCACGCGCGACTCCACCTCGCCCGGACCGAGCATGCCGGCGCCGATGTTGTGGCGGGTCAGCTCGGCCACCGGCCGGCCCACCTGCAGCATCTCTTGCGGGTAGTCGAACAGGCGCGCGTACGGCGTGTTCCACGCCACCAGGTGCAACTCGGCATCGACTACGCAGATGCCCTGGCTCATGTTTTCCAGCGCCGCTTCCAGCACGCGCTGGTTGAAGCGCAGATCCTGCGCCGCCTCGCCGACGATGGCGACGACGGTGTCGAGATCGTCGCGGCCCTGCCGGTGCACCACGTCGAGCAGCAGCCGCGCCGAGGCCGGGCCGATCACGGCGCCGAGTTCGTGTTCGACCTGGGCGACGCGCGCGCTGCCCGCCGAGCCGGTGGCTGGCGCCGCATCGAACAGATGCTGCACGCGTTCCAGCGGCAGGAAGCGCGTCGCCAGCGCGCGCAACTCGGCCACGGCCACGTCGCTCACGCCGATGCCCTGCCCGGCCTGCCCGAAACGCGAAGCGGCGACCGCCATCATCACCGCGACGTTGACCACCAGGCTCACCGTGACCGCGCGGCCCAGCCGGTTCCAGTCGTCCAGACCCAGCAAGCCATCCGGCGTCAGCCAGTGCAACCCCGGCGGCACGGCTTGCAACGACGCCGCCAGCGTCGGCACGAACGCCGGCAGCAAGGCGTACAGCCACACCGCCGTGCCCGCCGCCAGCCCGGCCATCACCGCACGCGAGCCCAGTTGCGGCCGATAGATCGCCGCCAGCAGCGCCGGCGTCAGGCCGGCCAGCGCGGAGAACGAGATCGCGCCGATATCGGCCAACGCCTCGTTGCGCGCCAGCACGCGGCTGTACGCCCACGCCAACAGGATCACCACCAGGATCGCCACGCGCCGATGGTTCAGCAGCTCGCCGCGCAAGTCGCCATGCTCGGCACGACCCCAACCCGCGCGCACGCGCAACGGCGCGATGAAGTGATTGACCACCATCAGGCTCAACGCCAGCGTGGCGATCACCACCATGCTGGTGGCGGCGCTCAGGCCACCGAGGAAGGCGACCAGCGCGAGGCCATGCTCGCCCCGCGCCAGCGGCAACGCCAGCACGTACATGTCCGACGACACCCCGCTGGCGCCCAGCAGCACGTCGCCCATCCGCGCCAGCGGCAGGATCGGCAGCGAAATCAGGATCAGGTACGCCGGAAACAGCCAGCGCGCCGTGCGCAGATCCCCATTGCTCTGGCACTCCACGATGCCCGCATAGAACTGGTGCGGCATGGTGAACATCGCCAGCGCCCCCAGCAGGATCAACGCCGGGAAACCGCCACTGTCCGGTGGTGCTGGCAGCGTGGCCGGCAGGTCCGCAGGTATTGCGGTGAACAACAAGGTGCCCAGCGCCAGCATCGCGCCAAGCTTGAACAACGACTCGAACGCCATCGCCAGTACCAGGCCGCGGTTGTGCGCCATGGTCGACGCCCGCCGCGTACCGAACAACATCGCGAACAGCGCCATCAGCAGCGCCACATACAAGGCACTGTCCTGCCACGGATTGGATTCGGACAGCTGACCGTGACTGAGGATGCCGTAGCTCATCGCCACCGCCTTCAGCTGCAGCGCGATGTACGGCACGATCCCGATCACCACCACGGCGGTGACCAACGCCGCCAGGCCCGAATGCCGCCCCAGCCGCACCGCGATCAGGTCGGCCAGCGAACCGGCGTTGTACTCGCGTACCAGTTGCACCAGCCGGCCCAGGAATTTCAGCGCGAACAGGTACATCAGGATCGCCCCGACAAACGTCGGCGGCAGCCACCAGCCCGACCGGCTGGCCTGGGTCACCGTGCCGTAGAACGTCCACGAGGTGCAGTGGATCGCCAGCGACAGCGCGTACACGATCGCCCAGCGCTTCTCGAACAGTTGCGGGCGGCGTTCGCCGAGCAGCGCTACGCCAAACAGCAAGCCTAGCCAGCATAGTGCCGCGAAGGCGATGAGGCTGGAGCTCAGCACGATGCCTGCGCCTTTGCTTGTGGAAGCAACTTCAGCCGCGATCCTTTTATCGCGTCGCCAAACCCCGTTACCCGTCCGCGAACCTTGCGGGCACGATGCCCGCAAGGCGCGCAAGCGGGGTGGCCTTCTCTTTGGCTACTTTCTCTTGGCCGCGCAAGGGAAAGTGACTCGCCCTCCGCAGGAGGACGAAAGCCCTCCGCCCTGAAGCCCCAAACCCTGAATGAAGCAAGAGCATCGCGCACAAGCTGCGCTCCTGCAGCCAGCCGAAAACACGGGCCGCGGCGCGCCGCCATCAATGCCCCGCCGGCAACCCCAACGCGCGTACCGCGTTCACCAGCCAGCGCAGCTGCACGCCGTGGCGGCTGTCGTAGTCGGCTCCGGAATATCCCCACCAGTCCCAGCATGCTTGCGGATTCAAAGGCGCGAAACTTGCGCGGGTCTGAGGATATAGCACCGCCACGTCATAGACGTCGGCCCAGCGATTGAAGCCAGCGTCCTCGACGAAGGCCTTGCCCACGGCGTCGGCGTTCTGCTTGCAACCGTGGAAGGCGACCACGATGCCGCAAGGCTTGCCAGCCAGGCACGCCGGCGGCAAATACGCGTAGCCGGTAGCGGCCATGAAGGCATCAGCGCCATCAGGGCGCAACGCATCCTGGCCGAACGTACGCAGTTCGCCGCTGGCTTCGGTCGCCGCTCGCACCGGCTTGCCGAACATCTGCGCGAAGATCTCGCCGGCGGCATCGAAGCCGCAGTGGCCGAGATACGGCGCCACCGATTTGTCGCAGTCGTCGCCACTGGCGGCCACCGGAAGGTTGTGTGCAAACGCGCGCTGGCCGTCGTCATGCACCTGCATGTTCTTCAGGCCTGGCGTGCCGTCACGCAATTGCTCGTAGAAACGCGCACTGGCCTCGGCCACGGCCGGTGCCACCAGCACATCGTCCTTGCCGTGCAGCAGGTAGACGCGGGCCTGCGCGAGATCCTTCAACGCACCGATCTCGCCGGCGGCGGAGCGCTTGCCGACGCTGGCCACCAGCGCACCGACATCCGGTGCGGGCACGCCCTTCATGCAACTGCCCAACGCCACCTCCAGCTTGCCACCGGCACAGCCGTAGGGCCGCCGGCCACCAGTGCCGCGTTCGGAAACAGTTCCGGATAGGCCATCTGCACCTGCGCCGCCATGTACGCGCCGGAGGAGAGGCCGACCACTGCCGTGCGCGCCGGGTCGATTTTCAGTTCGGGCAGGTTGGCGTCGGCGCCCTTCGCGCAAGCCGTGCCGGCACTCGTCAACAAGGCCAGCCACAACAGGCGGGTTACCCAGCGGGTGTTCATTGGTTGGCTCCGTCTAGCAATTCGCGATGTAGCCGCAGGAGCCCTCCAGCAGGCTCCTGCGTACCATGGTGGATCAGAAGTTGTAGCGCACGTTGGCGTACCAGTTGCGCGGCATACCGTAGTACGCGGTGCGGATATTGCCTACGCTGGAGAACTCCTGGCCGTCGGTCTTGTAGACCTTGTCACCGAGGTTGCGCACGCCGGTACGGAACTGCCAGTGGCCGTCGGCGGAATCGTAGATGCCGAACAGGCCGGTGACCGAGTAGGCCTTCTGGCTCAGCGCGTCGTAGTTGTCCACGCTCAGCCAGGTCTCGCTGCGATACGACCAGTCGGCGCCGATGGTGATCGCGCTGCCATCACCCAGGTCGAACGCCTGGGTGGCCGCGACGCGCGAGGTCCAGGTCGGCGAGAACGGCACGTGGTCGTGCAGGCGCGGGTTGTACAACGGGTCGCTGGGATTGAGGCGATGGTCGACGAACTTGGCATAGCGTGCGTCCATGTAGCCGACCTGCGCGGCAAGGCGGGTGCCCTGGCCGAATACGGCGGCGCCCTCGAACTCGATGCCGTCCATCTTCAGCTTGGCGGCATTGATCACCGGGAAGGCGAAGGTCGGGGTGATCGAGCCGGGGTTCTGCACTTCCGACACGCGTGCCTGGAAGTCGGTGTAGTCGCTGTGGAATGCGGCCACGTTCGCCTGCAACTTGTTGTCGGCCGAGCGCCACTTCATGCCCAGCTCGTAGGTCCACACGTACTCGGGGTTGTACTCGGCGCTCTTCGTTTCGGCGGTGGTGTTGGCGCGGCCGTTGAAGCCACCGGACTTGAAGCCGCGGCTGGCCGAGGCGTAGACCATGGTCTGCGGATCGAGCTGCTTCTGCAGGCTGAGCGTGGGCGTCCAGGCATTCCAGCGCTTGCTGGCGTCGAATGCCACGGTCTCGTTGATCGCGGTGAACGGCACGCCCCAGAACGTGCTGGTGGTGCGGTCGTAATCCTTGTGGTCGCTGCTGTAACGCACGCCGGCGGCCAGCGTCCAGCTAGGCACGAACTCCCAGTTCATGTGCGCGAAGCCGGCGACGGTGGTGGTGGTGAGGTCGTCGTCGATGGTGCGCAGGAAAGTGATCGGCGTGCCGGCCAGCCCGAACAGGTCGCTGGCGTACGCCTCCTGGTGCGACGGCACGGTTTCGCGCAGGTAGTACAGGCCGTAGACCGCCTGCAGGTTGCTGCCGTTGTCGTACTGCAGCTGCAGTTCCTGGCTGGCCTGCTTCTGGTTGAACTTGACCAGCACGTCGCCCAGCTCGAACTGCGAGGCATCGATGTCGATATAGGAGTTGCTGTCGAGCTTGCGGAATGCGCTGATGCTCTTGAGGTTCCACTGGTCGGATAGCTTCCAGTTCAAGCTCAGCGCAGCACCCTTGTGTTCGAGCTGCTGGCCCTTGTCCGGATCGAACGAGGTGCGCGTCCTGAAGTCGTATTTCTTGTCCGGATCGGGGGTGTACAGCGGCACCGAACCGAACACCAGGTCGGTGCGCTTCAGTACGGAGACCGGCTGGCCCAGGGTGAGGCCGGTGTCCTGCTTGGTGTAGTCGAGGCTCAGCACCGCGTCGAAGTTTTCCGACGGGTGGTAGCGCAGCTTGCCGCGCACGGACTTGGAATCTTCGTCGTTGTACTTGTGCCCGGTGGACGGGTCGGTCACGTAGCCGTCGGTCTGGGTCACGCCACCGGCGATCGAGGCCGACCAGGCGCCACCGAGCGGGCCGCCGAGATAGAACTTGCCATCGCGCCGGCCGTAGTTGCCGAAACCGGCCTCGACCGAACCTTCGGTGCTCTCGCCGGGGTTCCTCGTCACCACCTTGACAGCGCCGCCAGTGGAGTTCTTGCCGTACAGCGTGCCCTGCGGGCCGCGCAGCACCTCGACGCGCTCGACGTCGAACAGGCTGATCAGCCCGCCCTGGATGCGCGAATAGTAGACGTCGTCGACGTACATGCCCACGCCCGGGTCGAAGGTCTGCAGCGCATCGGGCTGGCCGATGCCGCGGATGAAGATGTTCACCGCCGAGGACGAACCGCGACCCTGCACGATGTTCATGTTCGGCACCGCGCCCTGCAGGCCGTCGACGCTGTTCGCCTGCAGGTCCTTCATGTCCTCGCCGCTGAAGGCGGTGACGGCGACCGGTACCTTTTCCAGCGATTCGTCGCGGCGGCGCGCACTGACCTTGATCTCTTCCAGCTGCTTGGCCTGGGCCTGCTTCGCTTCCGCCGGCTGGCTGCCGGCGTTCTCGCCAGCCTGCTGCGCGTGCAGCGGAGCGATGAAGGCAAGCCCCAGAACCAGACCAATCGCCGAACTCAGATGCGTGCGTTTCATGATGTCCCCTTGCAGTGAATGCATCGCTCGCGCGAATGCTGATGAAGGGAGCTTAGGTGCGGCATGCGGCGGCAACACTTGTACCTTCGTACAGTGCCCCGGTCGCCAGGCGTCCGGGATACTCGGTGCCTGTCGTAGTGGGGAGATGGACGGATGGCTTTTCTGATCGTGCTGGCCGCGCTGTGTTTTCTGATGTTCGCGGCCTATCGCGGCTACAGCGTCATCCTGTTCGCGCCGATCGCCGCGCTGGGCGCGGTGCTGCTGACCGAGCCGGCGCTGGTGGCGCCGATGTTCACCGGCCTGTTCATGGACAAGATGGTCGGCTTCCTCAAGCTGTACTTCCCGGTGTTCATGCTCGGTGCGGTGTTCGGCAAGCTGATCGAGCTGTCCGGTTTTTCCAAGTCGATCGTGGCAGCCACCATCGGTCTGGTCGGGCGCAGCCGGGCGATCCTGTCGATCGTGCTGGTGTGTGCGCTGCTGACCTACGGCGGCGTGTCGTTGTTCGTGGTGGTGTTCGCGGTGTACCCGTTTGCCGCCGAACTCTTCCGCCAGTCGGACATCCCGAAACGGCTGATCCCCGGCACCATTGCCCTGGGCGCGTTCACCTTCACCATGGATGCGCTGCCGGGCACACCGCAGATCCAGAACATCATCCCCACCGCGTTCTTCGGCACCAACACCTGGGCGGCGCCGTGGCTGGGCACGATCGGCGGCGTGTTCATCCTGATCGCCGGATTGGCCTACCTCAATCATCGGCGGCGCAAGGCAGCCGCCGCTGGCGAGGGCTATGGCGACAAGCTGCTCAACGAGCCGGCCCCGTTCGAAGGCGGCAAGCTTGCGCATCCGCTGGTGGCGCTGCTGCCGCTGGTGCTGGTCGGCGTGTGCAACAAGCTGTTCACCGACCTGATCCCGCGCGTCTACGGTGAAACCCAGTCGTTCCTGCCCAGCGTGGTGGGCAGCGCGAAACCGGTAGTGCAGGAAGTCTCGAAGGTCGCCGCCATCTGGGCAGTCGAGGGCGCCTTGCTGGTCGGCATCCTGTGCGTACTGGCGTTTGCGTGGCGCGCGGTGACCGCGCATCTCGCCGCCGGTAGCCAGGCGGCGGTCGGTGGCGCGCTGCTGGCGTCGATGAACACGGCTTCCGAATACGGCTTCGGCGCGGTGATCGCCGCCCTGCCCGGCTTCAAGCTGGTGGCCGACGCACTGCACACGATCCCGAACCCGCTGATCAACGAGGCCGTCACCGTCACCGCGCTGGCCGGCATCACCGGTTCGGCCTCCGGCGGCATGAGCATCGCGCTGGGCGCGATGGCCGAAACCTTCATCGCCAACGCCAACGCCGCCGGCATCCCGATGGAGGTACTGCACCGGGTGGCCGCGATGGCCTCCGGCGGCATGGACACGCTGCCGCACAATGGCGCCGTCATCACCCTGCTGGCAGTAACCGGGCTGACCCATCGGCAGGCGTACAAGGACATTTTCGCGATCACCATGATCAAGACGCTGGCGGTGCTGGTGGTGATCGCAGCGTATTATTTCCTCGGCGTGGTGTAACCGCGCCGGTGGCACCCGCTCATCGCGGGTTGCAGGCTGGGTGAACGGATCGAAGAAATGACGGGCAAGTTGTCGCGCAAATCCGTATAATCGGTTAATTCGCCCTTCAAAAACCTGCGTGACGGCCATCGAGCCGCCCGAGTCGATCCCATGTCCATCGAAAAATTGCGCAACATCGCCATCGTCGCCCACGTCGATCACGGCAAAACCACTCTCGTCGATTGCCTGCTGAAGCAGTCCGGCACGCTCAACGAGCGCACCGTGCTGGCCGAGCGCGTGATGGACTCGAACGACCAGGAGAAGGAGCGCGGCATCACCATCCTGGCCAAGAACACCGCCATCACCTGGCGCGGCAACCGCATCAACATCGTCGACACCCCGGGACACGCCGACTTCGGCGGCGAGGTCGAGCGCGTGCTGTCGATGGTCGACTCGGTGCTGATCCTGGTGGACGCGATGGACGGCCCGATGCCGCAGACCCGTTTCGTGACGCAGAAGGCGTTCGCGATGGGCTTCAAGCCGATCGTGGTGATCAACAAGGTCGACCGCCCGGGCGCGCGTCCGGAATGGGTCGTCGAGCAGGTATGGGATCTGTTCGATCGCCTTGGCGCCACGCCCGAGCAGATGGATTTCCCGATCGTCTACGCCTCGGCGCTGAACGGCTACGCCGGCCTCAACGACGACGTCCGCGAAGGCGACATGACCCCGCTGTACGAAGCGATCATGCAGCACGTCAGCAAGCCTGATGTCGATCCGGACGGCCCGTTCCAGATGCGCATCAGCCAGCTCGACTACAACAATTTCGTCGGCGTGATCGGCATCGGCCGCATCCAGCGCGGCACCTTGAAGAAGAACATGCCGGTCGCGGTGATCGATCGCGAAGGCAAGAAGCGCCAGGGCAAGGTACTGCAGGTGCTGGGCTTCCTGGGCCTGGAGCGGATCGAGGAGGAAAGCGCCGAGGCCGGTGACATCGTGGCCATCTCGGGCATTGCCGGCCTGACCATCTCCGACACCATCTGCGCGCTGGACACGCCCGAGGCGTTGCCGCCACTGACCGTGGACGAACCGACGATCTCGATGACCTTCCAGGTCAACAACTCGCCGTTCGCCGGCAACAAGGATCTCTCCGGTGGCAAGTTCCTCACCAGCCGCCAACTGAAGGACCGCCTGGATCGCGAACAGGTGCACAACGTGGCGCTGAAGGTCGAACAGGGCTCCGACGCCGACAAGTTCCTGGTCTCCGGCCGCGGTGAGTTGCACCTGTCGGTGCTGATCGAAACCATGCGCCGCGAAGGCTACGAGCTGGCCGTGTCGCGCCCGGAAGTGATCATCAAGGACATCGACGGTCAGAAGATGGAGCCGATCGAGCAATTGGTGGTCGACGTGGAGGAAGTCCACCAGGGTTCCGTGATGGAAAAGCTCGGCGTGCGCAAGGGCCAGCTGAAGAACATGGAGTCCGACGGCAAGGGGCGCGTGCGTCTGGATTATGAAATCCCGGCGCGCGGCCTGATCGGCTTCCAGAACCAGTTCAAGACCCTGACCCAGGGCACCGGCCTGCTGTTCCACGTGTTCGACCATTACGGTCCGAAGGAAGAGGGCCAGATCGCCAAACGCCTCAACGGCGTGATGATCGCCAACGCCGGCGGCACCACCCCGGCCTACTCGCTCGGGCCGCTGCAGGACCGCGGCAAGCTGTTCGCCGCCGAAGGCGACAACGTGTACGAAGGCCAGCTGGTCGGCATCCACGCCAAGGACAACGACCTCACCGTCAACGTGATCAAGCCCAAGCCGCTGACCAACATGCGCGCCTCGGGCAAGGACGATGCGATCCAGCTGACCCCGGCGATCAAGTTCACCCTGGAGCAGGCACTGGACTTCATCGACGACGACGAACTGGTCGAAGTCACCCCGAAGGAAATCCGCCTGCGCAAGAAGCACCTCACCGAGAACGACCGCAAGCGCGCTTCGCGCGGTTGATGCGTCGCTTCATGCGATGCTGGAGAAGGCCGCCGCAGGGCGGCCTTCTGCTGTGCGGTTATGGCGCAACCGCTTTCGGCTTGGCGCCCATCACACGCAGACCGGGCCGCTGCCGGGCCAGCTTGCGCAGCAACTCGGCAAACGCCTGCAAGTCGTCGTGCCACGGCGAGGCATCACGCCAGTACAGCGCGATCTCGCGACCCGATGCCTGCCCTTTCAGCTTGGCCAGCACGATGTTCGGCATCGAAGCCAGCCGCTCGTGCGCCAGCGCGGGCACCAGCGCGTAGCCGCCGCGCAGGCTGACCAGCGCGGCCAGGCTTTCCAGGCTGACATCCTGCACGTGGCCGTGCTCGTTGCCCTCGCAATGCAGGCCGTCGGCGTGGCTCTCGGCCATCAGCGTGGCTTCGGCCGGATCGAGCTGATCCAGCGCAAGGTTGTCCTGGCCAGCCAGCGGATGGTCGGCGCGCAACATCAGCTCCCACGGCTCGAAGAACAGCGGGCGCGAGGCGATGCCGCTGACCGCCGGCGGCTGGCGGCGCCAGCACCGCGTCGAGTTCGCCTTCGCTGCAGACGGCGCAACAGACCGCGCGGCTTGCCTTCGGAAATGCCCAGCCGCGCGCCCGGAAAATGCTGCGGAAACGGTGCAATCAGATGCGGCAGCAGGTACGGCCCCAGCGAGGCCGGCACGCCCAGGCGCAACTCGCCGCCGAACGCGACCTCGCCGGCACGGGCGACCTGTTGCAAGTGTTCGGCCGAAGCCAGCACCGCATCGATCTGCTGCAGCAGCCGCTGGCCGCCCGCGGTAGGCACGATCTTGCGGCCGCCACGCTCGAACAGCGGCGCGCCCAGCGCCTGCTCCACCTTCTGCACCTGGTGTGACAGCCCTGACGGGCTGATATGCATCGCCCGCGCGGCGCTGTTGAAACTGCCGTGGCGATGCACCGCCTGCACCAGCGCGAGGTCGCGCAGCGAGACGGCGGCGAGGCCCATCGAAATCATCGAATGCTGCATGTCATCAAACGCGTTTGCGTGCGGTGGGCATCGGGCTCATCCTGTGCGGTGAAGTTCGGCCACAAGCGGTGGCGCAGTCTACTCGCCGCGCCAGCCAAGCACGTACCCCACGCGCCATCGCACCACAAGACGGCGACCGCCCGGACATTGGACCGGTTCGCCCGGGCATGGCGTTTGGGGCGATAATTGCGTTTTTGCCGGGATGGCTAACCCACTGCCTCGCCTGGCGCCGTCGTTCAGTCATCCCAGCCGCAGGATTCAGCCAGGAGCACGTCCCCATGAAAGACACCTTTTCCGTACGCGACACCCTCGAGGTCAACGGCAAGCGATACGCCTTTGCCAGCCTGGCCAAGCTGGGCCAGCGCTTCGACCTGAAGCGGCTGCCGTACTCGATGAAGATCCTGCTGGAAAACCTGCTGCGCCACGAGGACGGCATCGACGTCACCGCGAAGGAAATCGAGGCTGTCGCCACGTGGGACGCGAAGAAGGAACCGGATACCGAGATCGCCTTCATGCCTGCCCGCGTGCTGCTGCAGGATTTCACCGGCGTGCCGTGCGTGGTCGACCTGGCCGCGATGCGTGACGCGATGAAGGCACTCGGCGGTGATCCGACCCTGATCAACCCGCTGTCGCCGGCCGAGCTGGTCATCGACCATTCGGTGCAGGTCGACGTGTTCGGCAGCGAAGACGCGCTGGAAAAGAACGTCGCGATCGAATTCGAGCGCAACCAGGCCCGTTACAGCTTCCTGCGCTGGGGCCAGAAAGCGCTCGCCGATTTCAAGGTGGTGCCGCCGCGCACCGGCATCGTGCACCAGGTGAACCTGGAGCATCTGGCCCGCGTGGTGATGGCCAATGAAGTCGACGGCCAGCAGTGGGCCTACCCGGACACCGTGTTCGGCACCGACTCGCACACCACCATGGTCAACGGCCTGGGCGTGCTGGGCTGGGGCGTGGGCGGCATCGAGGCCGAGGCGGCGATGCTCGGCCAGCCCTCCTCCATGCTGATTCCGCAGGTGGTCGGCTTCAAGCTGTCCGGCCGCCTGCCGGAAGGCGCCACCGCCACCGACCTGGTGCTGACCGTCACGCAGATGCTGCGCAAGCAGGGCGTGGTCGGCAAGTTCGTGGAGTTCTTCGGCCCGGGCCTGCAGCACCTGGCGTTGGCCGATCGCGCCACCATCGGCAACATGGCCCCGGAATACGGCGCCACCTGCGGCATCTTCCCGGTCGACGCCGAATCGCTGAAGTATCTGCGCCTGTCCGGCCGCAGCGACGAGCAGGTCGCGCTGGTCGAGGCGTACGCCAAGGCGCAGGGCCTGTGGCATGACGAGAACAGCGCGCACGCCGAATTCACCGCCACGCTGGAACTGGACCTGGCCGACGTCAAGCCGTCGATGGCCGGCCCCAAGCGTCCGCAGGATCGCGTGCTGCTGACCGACGTCAAGCAGAACTACAACGACAACCTCGGTGCCACCACCGCCAGCCGCACGCGAAGAACGGAGCCGAAGCGGCAGCTTCGCCAATGAAGGCGGCGCCACCGCGATCGGCAACCCGAACAACACGATCACCAACGGCGGCGTGCGGGTCGAGATGAACGGCGAGGACTTCAAGGTCGGCGACGGCTCGGTGGTCATCGCCGCGATCACCTCGTGCACCAACACCTCCAACCCGGCCGTGATGCTGGCCGCCGGCCTGGTCGCCAAGAAGGCTGCCGCGCGCGGCCTGAAGTCGAAGCCGTGGGTGAAGACCTCGCTGGCGCCGGGCTCCAAGGTCGTCACCGACTACCTGGAAAAGACCGGCCTGCTGACCGAACTGGAAAAGACCGGCTTCTACCTGGTCGGCTATGGCTGCACCACCTGCATCGGCAACTCCGGCCCGCTGCCGCAGGAAATCAGCAAGGCGATCAGCGCCGGCGACCTCACCGTCGGCGCGGTGATCTCCGGCAACCGCAACTTCGAGGGCCGCGTGCACGCCGAAGTGAAGATGAACTACCTGGCCTCGCCGCCGCTGGTGGTCGCCTATGCGCTGGCCGGTTCGCTCGACATCAACCTCACCACCGAACCGCTGGGCCAGGGCTCGGACGGCAAGGACGTTTTCCTCAAGGACGTCTGGCCGAGCAACCAGGAGATCAGCGACCTGATGGCCAGCGCGGTCACCTCGGACATGTTCAAGAAGAACTACGCCGACGTATTCAAGGGCGACGAGCGCTGGAACGCGATCGCCTCGCCGGATGGCGCGCTGTACGCATGGGACGAAGCCTCCACCTACATCAAGAACCCGCCCTACTTCGACGGCATGACGATGGAGCTCGGCAACGGTCGAGGACATCCACGCCGCGCGCTGCCTGGGCCTGTTCGGCGACTCGATCACCACCGACCACATCTCGCCGGCCGGCTCGATCAAGAAGGATTCGCCCGCCGGTCGCTTCCTGATCTCGCGCGGCGTGCAGCCGATCGACTTCAACTCCTACGGTTCGCGCCGCGGCAACGACGACGTGATGGTGCGCGGCACCTTCGCCAACATCCGCATCAAGAACCAGATGCTGGATGGCGTCGAAGGTGGCTTCACCCGTCATGTGCCCAGCGGCGAACAGCTGGCGATCTACGACGCAGCGATGAAGTACAAGGCGACCAACACGCCGCTGGTGGTCATCGCCGGCAAGGAATACGGCACCGGCTCCTCGCGCGACTGGGCGGCCAAGGGCACCTGCTGCTGGGCGTGAAGGCGGTGATCACCGAGAGCTTCGAGCGCATCCACCGCTCCAACCTGGTCGGCATGGGCGTGCTGCCGTTGCGCTTCAAGAATGGCGAGAACGCGAAGTCGCTGGGCCTGACCGGCAACGAGACGTTCGACATCACCGGCCTGGACAACGGCAAGTCGAAGGAAGCCACGGTCACCGCCACCGCCGCCGACGGCAGCAAGAAGCAGTTCTCCGTATACGTGATGCTGCTGACCCCGAAGGAGCGCGACTTCTTCCGTCACGGCGGCATCCTGCAGTACGTGCTGCGTCAGCTGGCCGGCAAGAAGGCCGCCTGAGCTTCACGCGATTCCATGTGACGCATGAAAACGCCCCGGTCTCCGGGGCGTTTTCATGCGAGAACTGCAAATGGGTTCCTACACCGGGCGTTTCCAGCTGGCCGTGTAGCAGCGCCATTTGCCGTCTTCCTTGCGCCATGCCGATTCGACCTGGTACATCCCCATCTGGTCGGGCAGCAGTCGGCCGCCACTGGTCAGCGTGACCGTGAAGTTGGCCACCATGCGCTCACCGCGACGCTCGATCGAGACCGGCCCCATCGTCACGCCGACACGCTCGCCGCGCAACGCAAGCAGTCTGCACCATGCCAGTCAGGCCGCGCCGATCCAGCTCGCCGGCGTTGCCGTCGAAATCCTCGCTGAGCGGTGTACCCACATCACTGGCCGAGCCGGCTTCGGCCGCCTGCGCCACGGCGGCGATCGCCTCGCGTACCTGCTCCTCGTCTGGCGTGCGGCGACAGCCCGACAGGGCCAGTACGCACAATGCCAGGACCACCAGCAGGCCGAGGTTTTTTTCCGATGAAATCATGGACGGGACTCGTTGCAGTGCGGCTTGCCGCTGTACGCGGGCGTATGCTCCAATGAACCGGCGCATGACCCATGATTGCCGTCGCTCGCATCCTGACGCCATCACTGATCACCGTCACCGACAATACAGGGAACCCAAGCATGAGCAATGAACGTCCGTGGCTGGATCACTATCCGGCCGGCGTGCCCGCACAGATTGACGTCAACCAATATGCTTCGGTGCCGGCCGTGCTGGAAGAAGCGTTCGGGCGTTTCAGCGAACGCCCGGCGTTCGCCAATTTCGGCCGCCAGCTCAGCTACGGCCAGATCGATGACGATGAGCCGCCAGTTCGCCGGCTACCTCACCGGCGTGCTCAAGCTCGGCAAGGGCGATCGCGTCGCGATCATGATGCCGAACGTGCTGCAGTACCCGATCGCCCTGTTCGGCGCACTGCGCGCCGGCCTGATCGTGGTCAACACCAATCCGATGTACACCGCACGCGAACTGCAAGCATCAGCTGGAGGACTCCGGCGCCAAGGCGATCGTGGTGCTGGACAACTTCGCCGCCACCCTGCAGCAGGTGGTTGGCCGGCACCCAGGTGCAGCACATCGTCACCACCGGCCTCGGCGACCTGCTCGGCTTCCCCAAGGGCGCGCTGATCAACTTCGCGCTCAAGCACGTCAAGAAGATGGTGCCCGCGTTCAACCTGCCGCAGGCGGTGCGTTTCCGCGACGCGCTGGCGCGCGGCGCAGCGCACCCGCTGCCGCCGGTTGCGCTGGGCCACGACGACGTCGCGTTCCTGCAGTACACCGGCGGCACCACCGGCGTGGCCAAGGGCGCCATGCTGACCCACGGCAACATGATCGCGAACATGCTGCAGGCCGGCGCCTGGATCGGCGCGTAATGCCAAGCCCGGCGAAGAAGTGATCATCACCGCGCTGCCGCTGTATCACATCTTTTCGCTGACCGCGAACGGCCTGGTCTTCACGCGTCTGGGCGGCCTCAACTGGCTGATCACCAACCCGCGCGACATGCCCGGCTTCGTCAAGGAACTGAGCAAGTCCGGCTTCACCGCGCTGACCGGCGTCAACACGCTGTTCAACGGCCTGCTCAACACGCCCGGCTTTGCCGAGCTGGATTTCTCGAAGCTGCACCTGACCCTCGGCGGCGGCATGGCGGTGCAGCGCGCCGTGGCCGAGCGCTGGAAGAAGGTCACCGGCTGCACCCTGGCCGAGGCCTACGGACTGACCGAAACCTCGCCGGCGGTGTGCATCAATCCACTCGACCTGAAGGAATACAACGGCTCGATCGGCCTGCCGGTGCCGTCCACCGACGTGGCGATCTGGTCGGAAGACGGCCAGCCGCTGCCGGCCGGCGAAGTCGGCGAACTGATGGTGCAGGGCCCGCAGGTGATGAAGGGCTACTGGCAGCCGCCCGGACGAAACCGCCAAGGTGCTCGGCGACGATGGCTGGCTGCACACCGGCGACATCGCGAAGGATGGACGAAAACGGCTACTTCTACATCGTCGACCGCAAGAAGGACATGATCCTGGTGTCCGGTTTCAACGTGTACCCGAACGAGGTCGAGGACGCGGTGATGGAGCATCCCGGCGTGCTCGAGGTGGCCGCGGTCGGCGTGCCCGACGAGCATTCCGGCGAAGTGGTGAAGCTGTTCGTGGTGCGCAAGGACCCGAACCTCACCGAGGAGGCGCTCAAGCAGTTCTGCCGCGAGAACCTCACCGGCTACAAGCGGCCCAAGCTGATCGAGTTCCGCGACAGCCTGCCCAAGAGCAACGTGGGCAAGATCCTGCGCCGCGAACTGCGCGACGAGAACAAACCCGCGGCCTGACGCTTGACCCGACGATCCGCTAACGAAAACGCCCGCATGATGCGGGCGTTTTCTGCAGGCGGTGGCTTGACGCTCAGCCGTCCTTCCAGTATTCCAGGATGTCGGCATAACCACCCAGCAGGTTCCACAACGGCACCTGCTTGTCTTCGGGAATGCGGCTGTACGAAAAACCGATGTGATGATCGGAAATGCGCGCCACCGTCGCCTCCAGATGGATGTGCAGGTTGTGCCCGAAGATCATGTCGAGCACCCAGCTCTGGCCCGTCTCGCCGGACCCAGCCCAGCGGGCGACGCAGCAAAGCGCCGGTGGCCGAGATGTCGACCAGCTCGGTCGGATGCGACTCGCCGTGCCGGCTCATCAACACCGTCGTCTCGATCTGCATGCGCGCCGGCCGCAATTGCTCCGGTCCAGCGCCGTCCTTGTCCGTTTTTGTCGATCGCCATCAGCTTCACCATCCGTTTGCGCTTGCATCTGCCGTCGGCAATGACGCTGTGCTGCAACGTCACATCCGAAACCTTCCCGCCCGAAGCACGCGCGTGACCGCGCACGACCCGCCGAATGACCGCCCAGACGCTGGCGAGACACTCTTGTCAGCCGTACAAGCAATCGCCATGCCAGCATGGCCGCAACGCCCAGCCCCGGAGTTTCCGGACATCGGGTACCCGCCCACCGGATGTCACATCACGCCGAACGAAGCCCGGTCCCGCGGCGTCGACGTTCTCATACCAACACTCGAAGCTACGGCAGGCCATGCCATCAACGCGCCATAGACGCGTCCCTGCCCCATTTCGACACATTAGGTCGCACGCCGTCCCTGCACCGCCGACACGTCAGGTCACCGGCAATCCACGCGACATATCAGCGTATTGTGCCGTCAGTGCTACCCGCATGAAACTACCGATCGCACGAAATCATCATTGCCGACGAACCCAATGTGCCCGGCGCAACCCAGGCGGGCCTGCTGGACTTGTCGCCAGCGAGTCGCTACTCTTTGACCAACGCATGGCTCCATGAAAATCGTTCGCCGGTCACTTGCGGCAACCATGGCGGCCATTCGATTGCTCTCGAACCGACCCGTTGAACAGTCAGTGGCGTTGTTCCTTCGCCACACTTTGACTTGCGCCCTTGCCGTGGCTGACAACCCGGAGCTGGCGCACGACGGTCGCTCGCGACCCGCCTGACCGAACCACCACCGAGTGGCTTCATCATGCCCGTCGTGACGATGGCGCCCACCGCGCCTCGATTGAAGATGTGAAGAACGCAGTAACCCGGGAACACCGCCTCACCGCCGCGTTCCGAGCACGGACATTCCATTGCCTTGCCGGCACAGTGGATGACTCCGATCATGTTGAACGCACTGCCAGCCGCCGAAGACGGCCCCATGACATGCATTGATGAGCACTGAGCCAGTCGAGCCACAGAGCCTGGTCACCGCACCGCAGGATGCGTTTGCGTCGGTACCGCAACAGCAGGAAATGCCGCTGGCCATCGTGCGCGGCCAGCCGATGCTGCAGATGCCGCAGGATCTGTACATCCCGCCGGATGCGCTCGAGGTCATCCTGGAGGCGTTCGAGGGGCCGCTGGACCTGCTGCTGTACCTGATCCGCCGGCAGAACCTCGACATCCTGGACATCCCGGTCGCCGAGATCACCCGGCAGTACATGACCTACATCGAGTTGATGCGGGACGTGATGCGGCTGGAGCTGGCCGCCGAATACCTGCTGATGGCCGCGATCCTGGCCGAGATCAAGTCGCGGCTGCTGCTGCCGCGGCCGCCGGTCGAGGAAGGCCTGGAAGAAGATCCCCGCGCCGAACTGGTGCGGCGTCTGCAGGAGTACGAACGGTTCAAGCGGGCGGCCGAGGACATCGAGGCCCTGCCGCGCATGGAACGCGACAGCGTGGTGGTGCATGCCGAGGTGGGCGAGCGCAACGTGATCCGGTTGCCGCCGCCGCTGGAGCTGACCGAACTGCTGCTGGCGCTGAAGGACGTGATGCACCGCGCCGAGCTGTTCGGGCACCACGCGATCAAGCGCGAGGCGCTCAGCGTGCGCCAGCGCATGGGCGAATTGCTGAGCCGGCTCGACGACGGCAGCTTCCACCGCTTCGAGAGCCTGTTCGACCTGAGCGAAGGCCGCCTCGGCATCGTGGTGACCTTCCTGGCGATGCTGGAGCTGGCCAAGGAAATGCTGATCGAGATCGTGCAGGAAGAGCCGCTGGCGCCGATCTACGTGAAGGCAAAGGTGAACCACGTCCGAAGCATGCCGTCGAGGAATGCCGCGCGGACGACGCGACACCCGGCGAATCGGCACTTGATCGAATCGTCCGGCGAATGAACTACATCCACTGAATCGGCATCCGACCCAAGGTTATGCAGATCGAGCAACTCAAACCCATCGTCGAGGCCGCCCTGCTGGCCTCCACCCAGCCGATGACCGTGCCGCAGCTGGGCGACCTGTTCGACGAGGCCGACGAAGTCGACCGCGAACAGATCGCGCAGCGCGCTGGAGGCGCTGGCCGAGCGACTGCGCCGGACGCGGCATCGAGCTGAAGGAAGTCGCCTCCGGGCTTCCGCTACCAGGTGCGCCAGGACGTGCATCGCGTGGATCTCGCGGATGTGGACCGAGCGGCCCAGCCGCTATTCGCGCGCGCTGCTGGAAACGCTGGCGCTGATCGCCTATCGCCAGCCGATCACCCGCCCCGAGATCGAGCAGATCCGCGGCGTGGTGGTGTCCTCCAACATCATCAAGACGATGGAGGAGCGCGAATGGATCCGCGTGGTCGGCTACCGCGACGTGCCCGGCAAGCCGGCGCTGTTCGGCACCACCCGCGCCTTCCTCGACTACTTCAACCTGAAATCGCTGGACCAGTTGCCGCCGCTGTCGGAAATCCGCGACATGGAAGACCCGCAGCTGCGCTTCGAGCCGGAACCCCTGCCCGCCCGCGTCGCGCGCGACCTGCCGATCGACCCGGACGAGGAAACTCCGGACGAAGGCAGCCCGGACCTTGACGGCGCAGTCGACGACGAACACGAACACCCGGTACCCGCGGACGCCGCCGATGCCGACGACAGCGACATCGCGCCGACGCCGATGCGCCGACCGCTTCACCCGAGTCCGACGAGCCCGGTTCCGATCCGAGCCCGCTCGTCCGATCAACCCGATTGCCACTGCCGATGAGGCAGCGAACCCCGCCGCGGACGTCGAACCCGACGCCGCCGAGCAAGATCCCGAGGAGTACCGCGCATGACTGCGCCGCAAAAATCCGTTTTGTCCCTGAAGCGCGAACCGCGCACCGACACCGACGCGCCCGCGCTCGAAGAGCGCCTGCACAAGGTGCTGGCCAACGCGGGCCTCGGCTCGCGCCGCATGCTCGAGCAGCGCATCCAGGCCGGCGAGGTCGAACTCAACGGCGCGCCCGCCGAAATCGGCATGAGCGTGAAAGCCGGCGACCGCGTGGTCATGGACGGCAAGCAGTTCGTCGTCGCCACCGACAGCCGCGACGACACCGAGGTGCTGATCTACCACAAGCCCGAAGGCGTGCTCACCACCCGCGACGATCCCGAAGGCCGCCCCACGGTGTTCGAACAGCTGCCGCGCCTGAAGGGCGCGCGCTGGGTCGCCGTGGGCCGGCTCGACATCAACACCACCGGCCTGCTGCTGCTGACCACCGACGGCGAACTGGCCAACGGCCTGATGCACCCGAAGAGCGGCCTGGAGCGCGAATACCTGTGCCGCGTGCACGGCGAAGTGCCGGACGAGATCATCGAACGCCTGAAAGCCGGCGTGGAGCTGGAAGACGGCCCCGCCCGCTTCGACGAGATCGCGGTGATCAGCCGCGGCGGCAGCCACAGCTGGTTCCGCGTGGTGATCCGCGAAGGCCGCAACCGCGAAGTGCGCCGCCTGTGGGACTCGCAGGGTTTCCTGGTCAGCCGCCTCAAGCGCATCCGCTACGGCAAGATCGAACTGCCGCGCAACCTGCGCCGTGGCGAGTGCGAGGCGCTCGACGCCGAGAGCGTCAAGCAGCTGCGCCAGACCACCGGGCCTGGGCGTGCCGCAGCCGGTGCTGACCCTGAGCCCGGTGCTGCACCAGCGCCGCGCCAACCGCAGCGTCACCGAATACCGTCCCGAACGCGGCACCAGCACCGCCTGGACCGGCGGCCAGGACGAGGCCCGCGAAATACGCGCCTACGACCGCATTCGCGAAGAACCGACCCGCGGCCGCAAGCCGCCGCGTCGCGACGGCAAGGAAGTCAACGGCAACGTCGCCCGCCCCGAGCGCGGCGCTGGCGGGGCGGCTCGCGGCGGCAAGGGTCGGCGCGTGGCGCCGGGCCAGGAACTGCCGTCGGTACGCACCTGGTTCGCCGGCGAAAGCCGCGACGGCAGCGCCCGTCCCGGCGCACCGCGCGGCAAGCAGCGCCCGGCCGCCGCAGGCGGCAAGCCCTTCGGCGCACGCAGCACCGCCACTGGCAGCACCCCATACAGTGGCTTCGGCGGCGATCCACGCAGCGCCGGCGGTGCCGCAACAGGCAACCGGGCTCCCGGCAATCGCGGCGCGCGTCCGCAGGGCCAGGGGCCGGCCCAGGGCAACCGGGCACGTCCGCAGGGCCAAGGCCAGGGCGGCAATCGCCCGCAAGGCAGCGGGCGGCCGCAGGGCCAAGGCGGCAACCGCCCACAAGGTGGCGCCCGTCACGGCGGTCCGGCTGGTGGTCGTCCGCCAGGCGGCCGCGGCGGCAACCGTTCGGGCAACCGCTGAGGCTGCTGACCATGCTGCGCATCTATCACAACAACCGCTGCTCCAAGTCGCGCGCCACGCTGGCGTTGCTGGAACAGCACGGCGGCAAGGTCGAGGTGATCAACTACCTTGACACCCCGCCGAGCGCCGCCGAGCTGACCGTGTTGCTGCAGCAGCTGGGCATGAGCGCGCGCGAACTGCTGCGCACGGGCGAGGCAGAGTACCGTTCACTCGGACTGGACGATCCCGCCCTCGACGACGCTGCGCTGATCGCCGCCATGGTCGCGCATCCGAAACTGATCGAACGCCCGATCGTGGTCGCCAACGGCAAGGCCGTCATCGGCCGTCCGCCGGAAGCGGTACTGGCGATACTCTGAGTCCATCGCAGGCCACTCAACAAAAAGCCGCCCTCAAGGCGGCTTTTTCTGTCTCCGGCCGAGCGATCGTCGCCCCGCCTGCAGCAGGATCAACCCGGATCGAGCGAGAACGCGTCGGCGTCCATCCATGCCGGGAAGCGTTCGCGGTGCGCCAGCAGCGGGGCCGGATCGAGCGTCATCGTCACCACCTGCTCCTGCGCGCCCAGCTCGACCAGCGGCTCGCCGACCGGATCGATCACCGCGCTGTCGCCCGCATACGGCAATCTCGTTGCCGTCCACGCCGACCCGGTTCACCCCGACCACGTAACTGAGATTCTCGATCGCCCGCGCGCGCAGCAGCGTGCGCCACGGCTGCCGGCGCGGTGCCGGCCAGTTCGCGACGAACACGGCCAGGTCGTAGTCCATGCCGCCGGTTGCGGCCGCCAGCCGGCGGTTGCGCAGCCACACCGGAAAGCGCAGGTCGTAGCAGACCTGCGGCAGGATGCGCCAACCCTTCAGCTCCACGATCAGCCGCTCGTTGCCGCCGCCGTAGCGGGTGTGCTCGCCGGCCATGCGGAACAGGTGGCGCTTGTCGTACTGCTCGAAGCTGCCGTCCGGCCGCACCCACAGCAGGCGGTTGTAGACGATGCCGTTTTCGCGGATCGCCAGGCTGCCGCAGATCACCGCGCCGACCTCGACCGCAAGCGCGCGCAGCCAGGCCACGCCTTCGCCGTCCATGGTGTCGGCGCTGGCCTGGATGTCGTTGCTGAAACCGGACAGGAACGTCTCCGGCAGCACGATCAGGTCGCTGCCTTGGCGCCTGGCGTACCAGCGCGCCGTAGTAGTCGCGGTTCGCCGGCGCGTCGTGCCAGCGGGTGGCGCCCTGCACCAGCGTGACGCTTAAGCAGTTGCATGGTCATAGCCGGCACAACCGCTCGGCGGCCGCTTCCATCGTGGCGTCGCTCTTGGCAAAGCACAGCCGCAGCAAGCGCGTGCCCGGCGCCCGTTCGTAGAACGGCGTCAGCGGAATCGCCGCCACGCCGCCCTGCTCGACCAGCCAGCGGCTGAAGGCAAGATCGTCCTCGTCGCGGATCGCCGAGTAATCGACCAACTGGAAATAGCCGCCCGGCACGTCGAGCAGCTTGAAGCGCGACGGCGCCAGCAAGGCGCGGAAACGATCGCGCTTGGCCTGGTAGAACGCCGGCAGCTCCAGATAGTGCTGCGGCGTGCTGGCCATGAATTCGGCGAACGCCACCTGCGCCGGATGGAACGTGCAGAACGTGAGGTACTGGTGCACCTTGCGGAACTCGGCCGATCAGCGCAGCCGGCGCCACCGCGTAGCCGACCTTCCAGCCGGTGCAGTGATAGGTCTTGCCGAACGAGGAAACCACGATGCTGCGCTCGGCCAGCTCCGGATGGCGCAGCACGCTTTCGTGCTGAGCGCCGTCGTAGACGATGTGCTCGTACACCTCGTCGGACAGCACCACGATGCCCGTATCGCGCACGATCGCCGCCAGCTCGTCCAGATCGGCCGCCGACAGCACCGCACCGGACGGGTTGTGCGGGCTGTTGATCATGATCATGCGCGTCTTCGGCGTCACCGCGTCGCGCACGCGCTGCCAGTCGATCGCGAATGCCGGCACGGTCAGCGGGACGTGCACCGCACGCGCGCCCTGCAGGTCGATCGCCGGTTCGTAGCAGTCGTAGGCCGGGTCGAACACGATCACTTCCTCGCCGGCGCGCACCGTCGCGGCGATCGCGGCGAAGATCGCCTCGGTGGCGCCGGAGGTGACCGTGATGTCGGTGTCCACGTTGAGCTTGCGCCCGTACAGCTGCTCGGTCTTCAGCGCGATCTGCTCGCGCAGCGCGGCGGTGCCGTGCATCGGCGCGTACTGGTTGCGGCCCTCGTTCATGGCGCGGTTCAGCGCGTCGCGCAAGCCTTGCGGCGGTTCGAAATCGGGAAAACCCTGACCCAGGTTGACCGCCTTGTGCTCCAGCGCGAGCTGGCTCATCACGCTGAAGATGGTGGTGCCGACCTTGGGGAGTTTGGTTTCGATCATCGTTTGGCCGTATAAATGTCCGTAAGCCCGACAGCGTACTGCATCGGGGCCGCCATGCGCATCACGTTGACGGAAGTCCATCCAGCGGACGCTGCTTGCACTGCTCATGCTTCAGCAAGGTGGTGGCCGGCAGTCGCTCGGCCAGGAAATCGACCAGCGCGCGCACGCCGGGCAACATGCCGCGGCGGCTGGGATAGACGAAATGCATGGTGCCTTCGGGCACGCTCCAGTCCGGCAGCACCACTTCGAGTTCGCCGGCAGTGATCGCCGGCGCGCAGACGAACTCCGGCAGCAGCGCCACGCCCATGCCGCGCCGGGCCGCCTCCAGCAGCACCGCGAAATCGCCGGTGATCAGTCGCGCCTGCACCTCGACGTTGACCTGTTCGCCGTTCGCACCGATCAGCTCCCACACCTGCGCGCCTTCGTGTTCGCGCATCGACAGCGCCGGCAACTTGGCCAGTTCATCCGGGGTGGCCGGACGCCCCTGGGCTTTGAGCAAGGCGGGGCTGGCCACCAGCTTGGTACGCGACTGGCCGAAGCTGCGGATCACCAGGTTCGCATCGGTATCCAGCTTGGTGCGCACGCGGATCGCCAGATCGTAGCCTTCGCTGATCACGTCGACCCGGCGGTCGCTGGACAGCAGCCGCACCTGCATCTTCGGATACTGCGCCAGGAAATCCGGCAGCACGTGCGCCAGCACCGTCTGCGCCAGCGACACCGGGCAGCTCAGGCGCACCACGCCACGCGGCTCGGCACGCAATTCATCCACCGCATCCTGCGCCGCCTGGGCCTCTTCCAGCACCGCGCGGCAATGCGCGTAGAAGCGCTCGCCGACCTCGGTCACCACGAAGCGCCGCGTGGTTCGCTGCAGCAGGCGCACGCCGAGGCGTTCCTCCAGTTGAGCCACCCGCTTGCTCAGGCGCGACTTCGGTACCCCCAGCGCCCGGCCAGCCGCGGAAAAGCCGCCGTGCTCGACCACTGCCGCGAAAAAGTACAGATCGTTGAGATCCTGCAAGGCACCGCCCAATACCGTCATGATCGTTTCCATCAGAGAACGATAAGTGTCGCAACTGCTATCTTATCGCCATATTGTTCCGAATATATCCTTCCTGCATTGCCGATCAACCCGGCTCAATCAGGAATACCGTGATGAAACTTTTGCACATCGATTCCAGCGCCCTGGGCGGCCATTCGGTCTCGCGCCAGCTGACCGCCGACATCGTAGCCGAGCTGAAGCTCGCCACGCCCAGCCTCGAGACCCACTACCACGACCTGGCCGCACAACCGCTGCCGCACTGGGCCCCGGTAACCGATGCGAGCGACCCTGCGGCAGCGCTGGGCAACGAGACGCTGGAACAGTTCCTCGCCGCCGACGTGATCGTGATCGGCGCACCGATGTACAACTTCGCCATCTCCAGCTCGCTCAAGGCATGGATCGATCGCATTCTGGTCGCCGGCAAGACCTTCCGCTACACCGCCAATGGTCCCGAGGGCCTGGCCGGCAACAAGCGGGTGATCATTGCCTCCAGCCGTGGCGGCTTCTACGGCAAGGACACGCCCGCTGCCGCGATGGACTTCCAGGAGCCCTATCTGCGCGCCGCGTTCGCTTTCATCGGCATCGACGAAATCGAGTTCGTGCGGGCCGAGGGCATCGCCATCGGTGAAGAGCAGAAAGTCGCCGCGCTGAAGTCGGCGCGCAGCAGTATCCGGACCCTGGTCGCGCAGGCCGCCTGATTCGCCCGAACGCCCCTCCTTCCACGAAGAGAGGGCGTTTGTTGACTGGCCTGCTGGAAAAACCCCGCGCGGGCCGACACACTGCAGGTTCCCTACACAGGAACCTGCCCATGAATTGCTCGCTACGCTTGTCGTTGCTCGCCCTGCTGGCACTGGCTCCCGCCGTGCAAGCGGCCGACCTGCTGGTCAACAACGTCAACGGCTACACGCTGGACAGCCACGGCCAGCTGCAACATTTCCAGGCCCTGCTGATCGACCAGGGCAAGGTCGTCGCCACCGGCGACCATGCCGCGTTGAGCCAATCGCGCCGGCAATGCCAAGGTGATCGACGGCCAGGGGCGCACCCTGCTGCCCGGTCTGATCGACGCTCACGGCCACGTGCTCGAACTGGGCTACGCACGCAACAGCGTCGACCTCACCGGCACGAAATCGCTGGACGAGGCACTGGCGAAGGTGAAAGCGTACGCCGCGGCGCACCCCGAGGCGAAGTGGATCCTCGGCGGCGGCTGGAACCAGGAAATCTGGAAGCTGGGCCGTTTTCCCACGGCGAAGGAACTCGATGCCGTGGTCGCCGACCGCCCGGTGTGGTTGAGCCGGATCGACGGTCACGCCGGCTGGGCCAACACCGCGGCGCTGAAGCTGGCCGGTGTCACCAAGGCCAGCAAGGATCCCAACGGCGGGCGTATCGAGCGTGACGCCAGCGGCAACCCGAGCCGGCGTTTTCGTCGACGGCGCCAGCGACCTGATCTATGCCGTGGTTCCCGCACCGAGCGCGCAGCAGAAAATGGCGGCCCTGGATTCCGCGCTGGCCGAGATGGCCAGCGTCGGCCTCACCGGCGTCAGCGATGCGGGTATCGACCTGGCCAACTACAAGCTCTACCGGCAATACGCCGACGCAGCACAAACTCACCGCGCGCATCTACGCGATGATCCGCGGCACCGGTGACGACTTCGACGCGATCAGCAAGGATGGTCCGCTGATCGGCTACGGCAACGACTTCCTCACCGTGCGCTCGGTCAAGCTGTTCGCCGACGGTGCGTTGGGCAGCCGCGGCGCGGCCATGCTCAAGCCCTATGCCGATGATCCGCACAACAGCGGCCTGCTGTTCCTCAAGCCCGACGAACTCACCGCGATGATCGGCAAGGCGCTGGGCAAGGGCTATCAGGTTGGCGTGCATGCGATCGGCGACCACGCCAACCGCGAAGTGCTGGACAGCTACGCTGCCGCGTACAAGACCCATCCCCACGGCATCGCGCTGCGCAATCGTATCGAGCACGCGCAGATCGTCTCGCTGCAGGACATCCCGCGCTTCGTGCCGCTGCAACTGATCGCCTCGATGCAGCCGACCCACGCCACTTCCGACATGAACATGGCGGAAGACCGCGTCGGCCATGAGCGGATCAAGGGCGCCTATGCGTGGCAGCGTTTCCTCAAGCAGGGCACGATTGTCGCTGCCGGTTCCGACTTCCCGGTGGAATCGGCCAACCCGTTCTACGGCCTGTACTCCGCCGTCACCCGCAAAGACCACAACGGCCAGCCTCCCGGCGGCTGGTACCCCGACCAGGACATGACGCTGGTCCGAGGCACTGCGTGCGTTCACGCTGGACGCCGCCTATGCCGAACACGCGGAAACGACGCTGGGCACGCTGGAGCCGGGCAAATGGGCCGACTTCATCCTGGTCGATCACGACATCTTCAAGGATCCGGCCAGCACGCTCTGGAACACCAGGGTGCTGCAGACCTGGGTCGGCGGGAAACAGGTGTTCGCGGCGAAGGATTGATCGCGATATCAGCCATGCAAAGGCCGGCCGCGAGCCGGCCATTGCATGGCTGCGGGTTGTGCACCAGCCTCAGATCGTCGAGGTCTTGCCGCCGTCCATCGGAATGATTGCGCCGGTGACATAGCTCGCCCGCGTCGAAGCCAGGAACACTGCGACATCGGCAATCTCCGCCGGCTCGGCCATCCGACCCAGTGGAATGCCGGCAAGCTGCGCGGCCAGCAGTTCCTCGCGCGGTCGCCCACTGGCGCGCACCGCGGCATCCAGGCCCTCGTCGACGCGGCCGGTGCGGGTGATCCCCGGGTTGATCGCGTTCACCCGCACGCCCTTGCCGGCGTAAGCATTCGCATAGCCCACGGTGGCCAACATCAGCGCGGCATTCGCGGCACCGCCGCCGATGTGCTGCGGGTTGGCCTGGCGGCCGCCCTGCCCGATCACGTTGACGATGCTGCCGGTGCCGCGTGCACCCATGCGGCGGATCACCGGGTCGATCGCATGCATGTAGCTGAAGTACTTCGCCTGCATCGCGGCATGCACGGCTGCGGCATCGAGTTCGTCCGGCGGCGCGCGACGGGCGGCACCAGCGCAATTGACCAGTACGTCGATCGCGCCGTGTTCGTGTTCGATGCGCTCCATCACCTGTTGCGCCGTCACGCTGTCCTTCAGGTCGGCCGACTGCACCGCCATCGTCAGGCCGAGCGATTCCAGTTGCTGCTGTGCGGCGCGCAGGTTGGCCGGGTCGCGCGACACGCCCACCACCTTCGCCCCCTCGCGCGCGAATGCGATCACACAGGCCAGGCCGATGCCCTTGCTGGCACCGGTGACCACCACGACGCGATCGAGCAATCCAAGATCCATCTGCACCTCCACGGCTGATTTCGGACATTGAAGCACGAAGCCGCGCCACTGCCAGCCCAGCAGTGGCGCCGGATCCGCCCCTTTCCGACGTGGTTTCGCCATATAGGCCATCAGTCATGTTGCGAAATCGCATCTTGCCTCTTGACGGCTCGAAACTCGGTGTTATAGTTCACTACAACACCACCCAACGAGGTCACTAAGGAGGCCCGTCATGAAAACGCAGAATCTGATCGCCAGCGCCGCCGCCGTCCTGCTTACCTTCGCCAGCCTGAGCGCGGTCAACTACAACGTCGACATCCAGCCGGCTCCGGCCGCCCACAGCCAGGTCACCGATCTGGCCCCGGTCACGGTTCGCCCCAGTGCCGCCGAGCTGCGCTCCGCCGCCCTGATGAGCGACTTGGGTGCCATCGGCATCGCCACGGTCCCGGCCATGAGCCAGCTGGAAACCGCCAGCAAGACCGAGCATTTCAGCCTGCTCGGGTCGCAGTTGGCCATGCCCTACTATTCGTTCGGCAACAAGTTCGGCAGCATCAGCAAGGAATAAACATGACCATTACCTGGAACGACAGCGTCCCGATCTATCGCCAACTGCACCAGCGTGTGGTGGCGATGATCCTGGACGGCGCCTTGAACGAGGGCGACCCGCTGCCGTCGGTACGCCAGGTGGCAGCGGATTTCCAGATCAACCCGCTGACCGTGTCAAAGGCGTACCAGGAACTGGTCGACGAACAACTGGTTGAAAAACGGAGGGGGTTGGGCATGTTCGTCATCGAAGGCGCTCGCGAGGCGCTGCTGAAATCCGAACGCGAGCGGTTTCTTCGCGAGGAATGGCCGGTGCTGTTCGCCGGCTGCAGCGACTGGGGCTGGATCTGAAAACACTGTTGCGCGAAGCCCCGGCCGAAAAAGGCCAGGCCGACAAGGAGGACAAATCATGAGCGCGGTGATCACGGCCAGTGGCCTGAGCAAGCAGTACAAATCGACCCTGGCGCTGGACAACGTCAGCTTCCGGATCGAACCCGGCCGCATCGTCGGCCTGATCGGCCCCAACGGTGCCGGCAAGACCACCGCGCTGAAGGCGATCCTGGGCCTCACCGACTTCACCGGCGAGCTGAACGTGCTGGGTTTCGACCCGCGCAAGCAGCGCGACAAGCTGATGGGCGAGGTGTGCTTCATCGCCGACGTGGCCGTGCTGCCGCGCTGGATCAAGGTACGCCAGGCGGTGGATTTCGTCGCCAACGTGCACCCGCGCTTCGATCGCGCCAAGTGCGAGGCGTTCCTGGCCCGTACCAAGCTGCAGCCCGACCAGCGCGTGCGGCAGATGTCCAAGGGCATGATCGTGCAGCTGCACCTGGCACTGGTAATGGCGATCGACGCCAAGCTGCTGATCCTGGACGAGCCCACCCTGGGCCTGGACATCCTCTACCGCAAGCAGTTCTACCAGCACCTGCTGGAGGACTACTTC
Source organism: uncultured Gammaproteobacteria bacterium (assembly GCA_963739815.1). Lineage (GTDB taxonomy): Bacteria > Pseudomonadota > Gammaproteobacteria > Xanthomonadales > Rhodanobacteraceae > Rhodanobacter. Next base: position 690,846 of record CAVUBI010000001.1, on the reverse strand, counting down.
GACGAGGACAAGACGATCATCGTGACCACGCACCAGGTAGAGGAAGTCGAACACATCCTCACCGACCTGATGTTCATCCGCGACGGCAAGATCGTGCTGGACGCCGACATGGACGCGGTCGGCGAGCGTTTCATCGAGGTGATTGGTGGGCGCCGACAAAGCCGAAGCCGCACGCGCAGCTGAAGCCGCTGGACGAGCGCCAGGTTTTCGGCAAGAGCATTTTTCTGTTTGACGGCGCGAACCGCGCGGTGCTGGAGCAGCTGGGCGAAACCCGCCGTCCCTCCATCAGCGACCTGTTCGTTGCCACCATGAAGGGAACCTACGCATGAAAACCCAGACGTGGCAAAACGTGTACTGGCTGGTGAAGCGCGAGTTCTGGGAACACCGGGGCGGCTTCTTCTGGGCGCCGGTCATCACCGGCGGCATCTTCCTGCTGCTGAACATCATGGGCATCATCGCCGCCGAAGTGCTCGGCGCCCGCCATGGCGTCAATTTCGGCGCCAGCGGCGGCCTGCGCAAGGTCATCGAAGGCATGGATGCCGGCGATCTGAGCCAGGTCGGCTTCGCACTGGACATCGCGATGTACTCGGCCATGGGCCTGTTGGTCGTGGTGCTCGGCTTCGTGGTGTTCTTCTACTGCCTCGGTGCGCTCTATGACGATCGCCGCGACCGCAGCATCCTGTTCTGGAAATCGCTGCCGATCTCCGACACCAGCACCGTGCTGTCCAAAGTCATCAGCGCCACCGTACTCGCACCGATCATCGCCGTGGTCGTGGGCATCATCGTGGGCATGCTGCAATTGCTCATCGTGGCGGTCACGCTGTCCTTCCACGGCGTCAACGTGTGGCAGTTGCTGACTCTGGCGCATCCGTTCAAGGTCATGTTCAACCTCATCGGTTACATCCCCCTGTACGTCTTGTGGGCCTGCCCCGGCAGTGGGCTGGCTGCTGCTCTGCTCGGCCTGGGCGCGCAGCAAGCCCTTCCTCTGGGCGGTGGCCCTGCCGGTGGGCACCGGTCTGCTGGTCGAGCTGGTTCGGCATCATGGGCTTGTTCAACCTTCCCACCACCTGGTTCTGGAAGAACATCGTGCAGCGCGCCCTGTTCAGCGTATTCCCCGGCACAGGCAGCGTATTCGGCATGCACCTCCCGCAGGGCATGGACGGCGACAACAGCCTGGGCTTCATGAACCTCGCCAACACCTACCAGTTGCTGGCTTCGGCCAACCTGTGGATCGGCGTGGCGATCGGCGCGGCCATGCTCGCCGGTGCCATCTGGTTCCGCCGCTGGCGCGACGACAGCTGAGTCACGGCCCCATTCGAGAAAGGAGAACACCCATGAAACCCACCACGCTCAGCACTCTCGCACTGATCCTGCTGTTGCCGCTGGTCGCCTGCAGCCAATCCGCCCAACCCGCCGACAACACGGCACAGACGATGAAAGACGCCGGCGAGAAGGTTTCCACGTCGGGGATTTCCGGAGAAATCCGCAAGGCCATGCAGGAGGCCAAGCAGGAGCTGGCCAACAAGAACATCGACGTGGACAGCGTTCACATCGGCAATGGTCAGCACAGCGACAAGAGCTCACGCCCCAAGGCCGAGATCACTCCGCAGGGCGACCTGCTGATTTCCGGCAAGAAGGTCACGGCCACGCCGGCGCAGCAAACCCTGTTGCTGGGCTACCGGCAGGAGATCATCGGCATCGCCGAAGCCGGCATGGACATCGGCGCACAAGGTGCCGACCTGGGGGTCAGCGCAGCCAAGCAAGCGGTATGGGGCGCACTCACCGGTAAAAGCGACAAGGAGATCGAGGCGGCCATCCAGCCGCACACCGAGAAGATCCAGGCTGCCGCCGCCAAGCTATGCCAGCGCATGCCCAGCCTGTTGTCCTCGCAGCAGAAACTGGCCGCGGCGATGCCCGAGTTCAGGCCCTACGCGACCATGCAGCAGAAAGACGTCGACGATTGCGGCAAAGAGATGACGGACAAGAACGGCAAGAAAGGCACCGCCGTGTTCTCCGACTGATCTCGCCACTACGGGTGTACCGCTGACGTTACTCCGCCCCCCTCTTGCGTCGCGGACAGGAAAACCACCCAACCGCCACCGGGCAGATGCCGAAGCTGAAGCCCCGACATCTGCCCGGCCATGGCCTCCAGCAGGGCGGCACCAACGACTGACGACGGATCGCCCGGCACACGCGTGCCGGCCTTGCGGATACCGCCTCGCACCACCCTCCTCTGCCTCATCACCCCGCCCCGAAGTCGCCCGACTCCGTCGGCCTCGTGCACTCAAAGGAATACCCATGCGCCTCCTGCCATCCCTCCTGCTCGCGCTGACCCTCGTCACATCGACGGCGCATGCGTCGTCATCCGCGACAACGGTTTCCGGAGCCCAATCCGGGACCGTCCTGCTTGTCGGCGATAGCCTGAGTGCTGCGCACCGCATCCCGGCCGAAACGGGTTGGGTCACCCTGCTGCAGCAACGTGTCGACCGTGCCACGACGACTCCACCTTCGATCGTCAACGCCAGCCGTGGCGGCAAGACCATGACGGATGCACTGAAAGAGCTGCCCGACCTGATCGCCACCCATCGTCCGCGGCTGATCATCCTCGAACTGGGCGCCAACGACGCCATTCTCGGCGCAAGCCAGCAAACGCTGGAACACGACATGGCCCGGCTGATCGACTTGGCCCAGGCGTCGGGAGCGAAAGTCGCCGTGCTTGGTTTCGAGATCCCGCCCAAACTCGACAAGAACCGCTGCGCAGAGATCCTGCGGCAGGTTTACGCCCAGGTTACGCGGGAGAAGCAAGTCGCGCTGGTGCCGTCCCTGATGGCCGGCATCTCGGACGCGCCCGCCCTGCTGCTGGACGACGGCGTGCATCCGACGGCGGCCGCCCAGGCGCGCCTGCTCGACAACGCATGGCCCACGCTGCGCCCGTTGCTGATCAACCAATCGCGGCAACAAGCAACGCGGTAAGTTGGGGTGAGCGCGCCCCTGTAGGTTGGGGTGAGCGCAGCGAACCCCAACAGATTCACGGTGCCAGTGCGTTGGGGTTCGCTGTGCTCACCCCAACCTACGAGGCGTCGCTCCCGATACGGAGAGTCCCGGGGTCAACCGTGGATGCCGCCGCGGGTCAGCGTCAGCGGATCGAGCAGCTTCTTCAGTTCGTCCTGCGACAAGCCCGGTGGTTTCCAGCGCCACGTCCATGATCGGCCGGTGCTGCTTGTACGCCTGCTTGGCGGTGGCCGCGCCCTTCTCGTAGCCGATCACCGGGTTCAGCGCGGTGACCAGGATCGGGTTCATCGCCAGCGCCTGGTTCACCCGCGCCTTGTTGACCTTGAAGCCGGCAATGGACTTGTCGGCCAGCAGCACGCTGACGTTGGCTCAAGATTTCGATCGACTGCAGCAGGTTGTGTGCGATCAGCGGCAACATCACGTTGAGCTGGAAGTTGCCGGACTGGCCGGCGATGGTGATCGAGGCATCGTTGCCGATCACCTGCGCGGCGACCATCGCGACGGCCTCGGGAATCACCGGATTGACCTTGCCCGGCATGATCGACGAGCCCGGCTGCAACGCCGGCAACTCGATCTCGCCCAGGCCGGCCAGCGGGCCGGAATTCATCCAGCGCAAGTCGTTGGCGATCTTCATCAGCGCGACGGCCAGCGTCTTCAGCTGCGCCGGACAGTTCCACCGCGGCGTCCTGCGCGGCCATGCCCTCGAAATAATTTTCCGCCGACTCGAACCGCACGCCGGTCAGCTTCTTCAGCTGCGCCGCCATCGCCGGACCGAACTTCGGATCGGCATTGATGCCGGTGCCCACCGCCGTGCCGCCTTGCGGCAAGCGACGCATGCGCTTCAACGCATCCTCGATGCGCTCGATGGCCGAGGCGATTTGCGCCGACCAGCCCGACAGTTCCTGCCCGAACGTGATCGGCATCGCATCCATCAGATGGGTGCGACCGGTCTTCGGCGTGTTCCTCAACTCGCGCGCGCGCTTGTCGATGGCCTTCTTCAGATGCTTCAGCGCCGGCAGCAACTGCTCGCTGGTGGTCAGCGCGGCGCTGACATGGATCGCGGTGGGGATCACGTCGTTCGAGCTCTGCCCGTAATTGACGTGGTCGTTCGGATGCACCTTCGCGCCCGCCGCCACCGCCAGATGCGCGATCACCTCGTTCGCATTCATGTTGGTGCTGGTGCCCGAACCGGTCTGGAAAATGTCGATCGGGAACTGCGCATCGTACTGGCCGTCCGCCACCGCCAGCGACGCCTTGCGGATCGCCGCGGCCTGGTTCTTCTTCAGATGCCCCAGCGCCAGGTTGACCTCGGCGGCCGCGGCCTTGATCAGCCCCAGCGCGCGGATGAACTGGCGCGGCAGGTGCAGGCCGGAGATCGGGAAGTTGTCGATCGCGCGCTGGGTCTGTGCGCCGTACAGCGCGTCGGCGGGGACCTTCAACTCACCCATGCTGTCGTGTTCGATGCGGAACGTGGTCATGCGCAAATCCTTCTTGGGGGGAATGCAGCGCCCCGGATCCGTTCGGGCTGGGCGTAGCGCGCTGAAGCGAAGTCGAAGCCACCGGAAAGGCGGGCGGCCCCAACGCTGTGCGGCGACGCTCCCGGCGAACGGCACCACCGGGAATCCGGTCCACTATAGGCCGCCCGGCACGAAGCCGCCGGCAATGTAAAATACGGGCTTTGTCCCTGCCGGAAACCCGTCCATGTCTTCCCACTCCCTGACCGCCCTGTCGCCGCTGGACGGCCGTTACGCCAGCAAGGTCGAAGCGCTGCGCCCGATCTTCAGCGAATTCGGCCTGATGCATCGCCGCGTGCACGTGGAGATCGAATGGCTGCTGGCGCTGGCCGCCGAGCCGAAGATCGTCGAACTGCCGCCTTCGACGCCGCCCAGGTCGCCACCCTGAAAGCCATCGCGGAAAACTTCAGCGAAGCCGACGGCGAGCGCATCAAGGCGATCGAGGCGACCACCAACCACGACGTGAAAGCGGTCGAGTACTTCATCAAGGAGAAGATCGGCGCCGACGCCAGCCTGGCCCAGGCGAAGGAATTCGTGCATTTCGCCTGCACCAGCGAGGACATCAACAACCTGTCCTACGCACTGATGCTGCGCGACGCACGCAGCCAGGTACTGCTGCCGCAGCTCGACGCGGTGATCGCCCAGCTGCGCGAGATCGCACACGCCAACGCCGCACTGCCGCTGCTCTCGCGCACCCACGGCCAGACCGCCTCGCCCAGCACGCTGGGCAAGGAAATCGCCAACGTGGTGGCGCGCCTGGAGCGCCAGCGCAAGCAGCTGGCGGCCGTCGAAGTCTCCGGCAAGATCAACGGCGCGGTAGGCAACTACAACGCCCACGTCATCACCTATCCGGAAGTGGACTGGCAGGCGTTCTCGCAGCGTTTCGTCGAAAGCCTCGGCCTCGACTACAACGCGTACACCACCCAGATCGAGCCGCACGACAACGTCGCCGAATACTGCGACGCCGTGCGCCGCGTCAACATCATCCTGATCGACCTGGCTCGCGACATCTGGGGCTACATCTCGCTGGGCTATTTCAAGCAGACGCTGAAGGCCGGCGAAGTCGGCTCATCGACCATGCCGCACAAGGTCAACCCGATCGACTTCGAAAACGCCGAAGGCAACTTCGGCCTCGCCAATGCCTTGCTCGGCCATTTCGCCGAGAAGCTGCCGATCAGCCGCTGGCAGCGCGACCTCACCGACTCCACCGTGCTGCGCGCGCTCGGCACCGCGTTCGGCCACACCCTGGTCGCGCTGGAATCGCTGAAGAAAGGCCTGGGCAAGCTCAACGTCAACGCCGACCGCATCAGCGCTGACCTCGACGCCAGTTGGGAAGTGCTGGCCGAAGCCGTGCAAACCGTGATGCGCCGCTACGGCCTGCCCGCAGCCCTACGAACAGCTCAAGGCACTGACCCGCGGCCACGGCATCACGAAGGACTCGATGCGCGAATTCATCGCTGGCCTGGACCTGCCGGCCGACGCAAAGCAGCGCTTGCTGGAACTGACTCCCGGCAGCTATATCGGCCTGGCCGAGACACTGGCGAAAGACATCTGAGCACGCGTGCCTGTCCGGCACCCTCGCCCTGACGGCGAGGCTTCGTGGATCCACCGTTAGCAACAGGGCAGTCAGAGCCATGCGCCTGCGATCAACTTTGATGTTGCTTTCCCTCTTGGTGCTGGGTGTTTCTGCCTTACCAGCGCAAGCCAGTGATTGCTCGATAAGTCGGACGGAACGCCAAACGTTGCTGCAGCTCACGTTCAATCAGTTCGACCAGCAGTCAGGCAGCGGCTGGAGACCTCTTTACGCGGAGAAGTGCTATTTGGCGGCGGCTGCCCTGCTCGAGGATTACATGAAGCGGCATCCCGACGCTGCACGGGAGCACTACATGCTCCCGTTCCATACGGGTCAGATGTTCGCATTGGCCGGGAAGTATCCGGAGGCCATCAAGTGGATGGAAAAAGGTTATTCGGATGATCGTTCCGATCTCATCGACTGGAACGCATTTGCCAACGCGAACATTGCGTTCCTGAAGCAGGACTACGCTGGCTTGCTCATGCAGCGTAGCCTCATTGATAAAGAACCGCCCATGCCCGAGCAACGGGGAGTCCCGGATTGGGCAGTCGGGAAAAAGATGAATCTCGATGTCGTGGATGGATTCATAGCCTGCTTTGACGAAACTTACGAAGTGGCATACGGCGATGAGTGTCGAAACGATGGCAAAGAATGGGCCAGCAAATCGTCCCGGTAGAAGCGCTTCCGAGTTCGAGGCGGTGGTGCCGCGATTCGACCGCCGCCTGACGATTCATTCCAGCCGACGCCGCTTCGCTAGGCCGCCATTCGCCAATGCGGCTCTGTTACTTGAGCTCTCTGCTCAGCGCTCCGAGCTTTTTGCCCGGCATCCCGAGCTCGAAACTGGACCTCCCGGTCTTTCTGCTCGGTCTGCCGCGGCTGGAGCTCGGACCCCGGAGCTTTTTGCTCGGCGCTCCGAGCCCAGAACTCGGCCGTGCAGGCTTTTTGCCCGGCACCTCGAGTCCGGAGTTCGGCCTTTCAGGCTTTTTGCCCGGTGCTCCAAGCTCCCAGCTCGGCCTTCCAGGCTTTTTGCTCGGTGCCCCAAGCTCGGAGCTAGCCCCTCCAGGTTTTTTGCTCGGCCCTCCGAGCCCAGAGCTCGGTGCTGCCACTCACGGTATGCTGGCTTCAGCGGGCGCCATCATCACTGGCAGGCGACCCGGCAACTGGCTCAAGGCGGACGGTTACGTCGCCGCCAAACTCCAGCGTCAGCACCATAAGGAGCGTCTCGGTGGGTACCACATTCTGGATCAAGCGCTTTTTTACCGTTCTCATGGGTGCTTTTGTCATCATCGGCGTGGTGCAAATGCTCAAAGGCCACGATTTGCCTTACTCCGTGACCGAAGCGGCGATATGGGGTGTCATCACGGCAACCGTGTTCACGGTGAGCCGCCTCTATCAATCTCATCGAGGCCGGCATTGCGCGATCTGCAAAGACACACCGGAAATGCACCAGGTCGATCGCGGCGGCGATGCGTAGCAACCCGTTCAAGGCGGGCGGCATCGCCGCCGCCTATCTTCAGCGTCAGGTCACTGGACACACATGACTGACTACCGCGTAAAGTTCGATTTCGTTGTGCACTTCACCAACGGAGGCAGCCTGTCCGCGCAGGACTTTCGCCTGGATATACCAGGAAATGGCATAGGTGACGACGAGCTTGCCGCCTACCTGATTCAGGACATGCGCTTGCTGATGGCTGGCCGGGTAGACATCACCAACAAGCGGATTCTCGAGGAGCCTCACAAGAGAGCAGCAATCACCACTGCGGGGCTTCCTCAAATGACGATCGATCTCTCCGCTGAAAGCCTGTCGGCCGCAGAGCTGATGGCGCAGGCAAAAGGCCGCCCCCTGCGGGTACTGGCTTCAGATGGTGAAAGTTACACAGTGTCCAGGCTAGTGGTTTGACCATGCCGTCAAGTCGAAACCACTTCGCGGTTGGGCAGGATTCGGGTGTCAAGCCTCACGGGAGTTGTCCATGGGACTCAAGCAAAAAGCCGCCATCTTTGCCGTTGCACTGATAACCCTTGCCTCTGCCTTGGGCGCTGCCACGATCGTGGGGCGTGAAGCACGCGCCGTCGAATTGATCGCGCTCTTCGCGGGCGGCTTTGGTGCTGGTGCGTCGTTGGTTACTGCACTAGTTGCCATTCGGGCGGCTCGCGTGAGCGCTGCTCCCGCTCAAGAAGCCGAAGAACGCCGAAAGCTGACGGGTGAGACCTGAGTCATCCAAGTCGACGCTGCTCCGCGGCGCGGCTTGATACCGGCGTTGGCCCTTCATGGGCCGAATCCCACTTGGCAGCCTCCTGTCGTCTGCGGCTTCGCTGTGCCGGAGATCAACCGCAATACGTTTGGACGTCCGTATAGTCGGTCGGGTTCTTCCGGTGGCCTGACCTGCTGCCTGCCGTGTCGGGCTGACGATGAATCGAAACTCCCTATCCTTGTGCGATGCCGGCCTGCCGGTGCACCGGGTGCTGCGAGCACGCCTGTGGGGCGTCCACGTTGTTGGCGGGCACCATCCTGGTACACAAACAGCCGGCATCTTGCGAGGCCGGCTGTTTGCGGGGTTGCCTGCTTTACGCGGTCTTCTTGCGCAAGCCTTCGGCCTCCAGCGCCTCCTGCACCGCCGGGCGCTCCGCCACGCGCTTCTGGAACGCCAGCAACGCCGGGAAGCCGGACAGGTCCAACTCGACGTGCTTCGCCCAGTTGGTGATGGTGAACAGGTAGGCGTCTGCCACGGTGAAATGGTCGCCGAGCAGGAATGGCTGCTTGGCCAGCACGCCCTCGATGAGCTGGTAGCGCCGAAGCAGGTATGCCTTGCGTTCGGCGCGCGTGGCTTCCGGCGTATCCGGCTTGAACAGCGGGCTGTACGTCTTGTGCAACTCGGAGTTGATGTAGCCCAGCATTTCCTGCAGGTGGTAGCGCGGCAACGTGCCGTTGGGCGAAGCCAGCGCGCTTTCGGGCTTCTGGTCGGCCAGGTACTGCACGATGGCCGGGCCTTCGGTCAGCACTTCACCGCTGTCCAGCACCAGCGTCGGCACGTAGCCTTTCGGATTGATCTGCAGGAAGTCATCGCCGTTCTCGGTGCGCTTGGTGTTGCCGTCGACCTTGATCATCTGCAGCGGAATGCCGGCCTCCAGCGCCACGATGTGCGGCGAGAGCGAACAGGCACCGGGCATGTAATAAAGCTTCATCCATTTTCTCCAGGGGAACGTGGGGGATCGTGACGCGATGCAGGAACCGGCCCGCACCGCGAACAATCATGGTAGCCAGCATGGTTACTGATGGATACCATGTAACCAATCGTTAGTTCAGAATGCGGTATCCACACAGTTACCGGCATGAGCCGGAGGAAAGTCTGCATGGGCCTGCCTGTTCGCCGGAGCAAGGTTGCACTGCCGCCACCAGCCTGCCCGCTCACCGAGAGCCTGAGCCTGCTGCGCGGTGCCTGGGCGCCGAACGTGATCTGGTACCTGAGCGCCGAGCCGCGTCGCTTCGGTGAATTGCGCCACGATATCCCGCGCATTTCCGCACGGGTGCTCAGTGCACGCCTGCGCGAACTGGAAGCCCGCGGCATGGTGACGCGACACGTGCTCGATACTTCGCCGCCGTCGGCCGAATATGCACTGACCGAGCTGGGCCGGGAGTTGCTGCCGGCGATCCATGCCCTGGCCGGTGTGGGGCAGAAGCTGATCGCGCAATGGGGCCGCGCGAAGCCAGCCAAGGCCAGACCTGGCTCACGCGGCGGGTAACGTTCGTTCTCCCTCCGGGCAGAGACGGAAACAAGGCCTCTCACTGCGACGTGACGTCACTCCGCGTTTTCACCCGACTTCGTCCGAACCCTCGTTGACACCCTCGAACAGGAAGGTCGACAGGTAGCGTTCGCCGGTATCCGGCAGCATCGCCAACAGCACCGAGCCTCGGCGGCGCATCGGCGGCCACGTTCAGTGCAGCGGCCAAGGTGGCGCCGGAGGAGATGCCGGTGAAGATGCCTTCCTGCTGCGCCAGCGCGCGCGAGGTGTCGCGGGCCAGCACGTCGTCGACCAGCACGATGCGGTCGACCACCTTGCGGTTGAGCACGGCCGGCACGAAGTCCGGGGTCCAGCCCTGGATCTTGTGCGGCTGCCATTCCTTGCCGGAGAGCAGCGCCGCGCCGGAAGGTTCGGTGGCGATGATCTGCACGTTCGGGCGCGCCACTTTCAGTACCTCGCCGACGCCGGTGAGCGTGCCGCCGGTGCCCCAGCCAGTGACGAAGTAATCCAGCCGGCGCCCGGCGAAATCGCGCAGGATCTCCGGCGCGGTGGTCTGCCGGTGATACGCCGGGTTGGCCGGGTTCTCGAATTGGCGGGCGAGAAACCAGCCGTACTGCTGCGCCAGTTCCACCGCCTTCGCCACCATGCCGCTGCCGCGCGCGGCGCCGGGCGTGAGCAGCACCTTGCCGCCGTAGGCGCGGATCAGCTTGCGCCGCTCGATCGAGAACGTGTCCGACATCACCGCCACGAACGGGTAGCCGCGTGCCGCACAGATCGCCGCCAGCGCCACGCCGGTGTTGCCCGAGGTGGCCTCGATCACGGTCTGGCCGGGCTTCAACGTGCCGCGCTGCTCGGCGTCCAGGATGATCGCCAGGGCGAGCCGGTCCTTCACCGAGCCGGCCGGGTTGAACGCCTCCACCTTCACGTAGAGTTCGACGTGCTTCGGCGCGAGACGGTGAAGCTTGATGATCGGCGTGTTGCCGATGGTGTCGAGGATGCTGTCGTGGATCATGAGGGCGCTCCGGCAGGCATGGGGGTAAACCGTCGCGCGATCATGCTCCCGCACAAGTAAAGATTTCCGTCAGGCGCGGGTGGCCGCTGCCGGCGCGTCGGCAGCGGCCACCCGCACGGCAACGCGGACACCGGCAAACGGTGGATATGGCCGCCTGCGGGCGGGGCCGGCCTGGCGCATGAGGGAAACGGGACCATGCCGCCCAGCCAGCGCCGACGCGACCAATGTCCCGGGTGGCCGCGTACGTCTTGACCATCCATCAACATGGACGTATAGACGTCTGGTCATGAGCGCACACCCAGACGGGCTGGAACCCGCCCACGACGCCCGGCTGACGGACCCAACCCGCTGCCGATTCGCGCCGTGCGCTGTATCGGTGTTCCGCCCGCAACGCGCCCCAACGCCCCGACCGCCCACGAGACCCTCGGCATGACGCTGACCCAGCTGCGCTACTTCGTTGCCATCGCCGACTGCGGCCTCAACATCACCGCGGCCGCCGAGCACGTCCATGCCACCCAGCCCGGCCTGAGCAAGCAGCTTCGGCAGCTTGAGGACGAACTGGGCTTCCAGCTTTTCGTGCGCAAGGGCAAGAGCCTCGACGCGGTGACCACCGCCGGCCGGCAGGTGCTCGAGCGCGCCCGCACGATCCTCGCCGAGGCGGCCAACATCCGTGCGATCGCCGCCAACCTGCGCCATGAGACTCGCGGCGAACTGGGCATTGCCACCACCCATACCCAAGCACGTTTCGCCCTGCCCGCCGCGATCGGCGCGCTCAACCGGCGGTATCCGCAAGTCAGCGTGCATCTGCGACCGGTCCGCGACGACGAGGTGCTTCCCCAACTGCAAGCCGGACGCGTGGACCTGGCCGTGATCAGCACGGCTGGCGCACCACCGACGGCCGGCATCGCCCTGCCGGCCTATCGCTGGCAACGGGTGATCGTGGCGCCACGGGAGCACCCGCTGGGCGCGAGCGGACAACCGCCGTCACTGGAGGATCTGGCCGCGCTCCCCCTGGTCAGCTACGACTCTTCGCTGCGGGCCGATTCTTCGCTGCGCCGCGCCTTCGAGACCATCGACCTGCAGCCGCAGATCGCGATCACGGCCGGTGACGCCGACCTGATCAAGACCTATGTGCGCGCCGGCCTGGGCATCGGCGTGCTGGCCGAGATGGCCATGCTGGACAGCGATACCGATCTGCACACGCTGCCAGCCGATCATCTGTTCCCGCCATGCACCACCTGGATCGTGCTGCGCAGGGAACACGTGCTGCGTGAATACGTGCTGGAGTTCATCACCCGGTTCGCGCCGCACCTGGGCCGGGACGACGTGCTGCGGGCGCTGGCCGCCGACACGGCGCCGGCGATGTGGCCGGCGGTGCCGCACTGGCACGAGTGGGCAGCCATCGTGCCCAACCCGTCGGGCGCGGAACCGGACGGTCAGGCGCCATCGCGCCCGCCGGTCACCGCTACAATGCGCGCATGACCAAACCAGCCCCCTTTCCGATCGAAGTCCGCGGCTCCGCGAAGCAGCCGCTGGGCATGTCGCCCGCCCGTTTCCTGCGCGATTACTGGCAGAAGCGGCCGCTGCTGATCCGCAACGCTTTCGCCGATTTCCAGCCGCCGCTGCAGCCGGATGATCTGGCCGGCCTCGCCTGCGAGCCGACGCGCGCTGGCCCGGCTGATCGTGCACGACGAAAAGCGCGACCGCTGGCACGTCAATTCCGGTCCGCTGACCGAAGCCGATTTCGCGCAAGACCCCCGACAGCCAACTGGACCCTGCTGGTGCAGGATGTCGACAAGTGGGATGCCGACGTGGCCGGCCTGCTGCAGCACTTCAGCTTCCTGCCGAGCTGGCGGGTGGACGACGTGATGGTCTCCTACGCCGAGCCCGGCGGCGGCGTCGGCGCGCATGTCGACCAGTACGACGTGTTCCTGCTGCAGGGCCTGGGCCAGCGCCACTGGGCGATCAGCGACGACCCGCTGGCGCCGAAGGCGTTCCGCCACGACGTGGAACTCAAGCAACTGGCGCACTTCGAGTCGACCCACGAATGGCTGCTGGAGCCGGGCGACATGCTGTACCTGCCGCCGGGCGTGCCGCACGACGGCGTGGCGTTCGGCGGCCCGTGCATGACGTTCTCGATCGGCATGCGCGCGCCGTCGCAGGCCGAGCTGACCGGCGACCTGGCCGACTACATCGCCGAGCATCTGCCGGATGAATTGCGCTACGCCGATCCGGACCTGAAGCCGGCCAACGCCACCGGCGAGATCGACCGCGCCGCGATCGAGCGCCTGAAGGACGCGCTGCCGTTTGCCGCCGCCCTGCGCGACGACATGCTGCGCGACTGGTTCGGTCGCTTCATCACCCGCTACCGCAACGCGCAGCAGCCGGCGCCGCCGGACAAGCCGCTGACCGAGGCCGCGCTGGCCAAACAGCTCGATGCCGGCGCGCAGCTGCTGCGCCACCCGTGGTCGCGGCTGGCCTGGAGTCGCGGCAAGTCCGGCTGCACGCTGTACGCCAGCGGCCACGCCTACCCGGCCACGCCGGCGCTGGCGCAGCAGTTGTGCGAGCAGCGCGCACTCTCGGTCGACTGGCAAGCTCGATGCCACCGAACGCGCGCTGTTGCTGGCCCTGGTCAATGACGGCCATCTGCTGCCGCGCAAGCCGCGCCGCCGCCGATGAAACTGCAGGACTTCCACGTCGAGATCGCCGATTGGTCGCGCGACGACCAGCGCACCGCCCTGCTCGACCTGCGCGGCACCGTGTTCATCCAGGAACAAGGCGTGCCCGAGCAGCGCGAGCGCGACGGACTCGATGTGGATTGCTGGCACGTGCTGGCGCGCGACGAGGCCGGCCAGCCGATCGGCTGCGGCCGGCTCACCCCGCAGCACAAGATCGGCCGCATGGCGGTACTGCCGGAATGGCGCGGCCGCGGCGTCGGCGTGGCGCTGCTGCGCGAACTGGTCGCCCGCGCCCGCGCCCAGGGCTGGCCGGAGGTGGCGCTGGATGCCCAGGTCAGCGCCATCGGCTTCTACGAGCGCGAAGGCTTCATCGCCTACGGCGACGAGTTCGAGGACGCCGGCCTGGCGCACCGGGCCATGCACCTGGCATTGCCCGCGCGCATCGACGAGCCGGCACCGCTGCGCGACATCGGCGCGCTGCCCGCCGGCAGCCGCAGCGAGACCGCCGCCGCCCGCCTGCAACTGCTGTGCGACGCGCGCCACCGACTGTTCATCTACCTGCCGCTGCTGGACAACGACATCTATGCCAGCGCGGAGGAACTGGCCGAACTGCGCCGCATCGCGATCTCCGGCCGCGGTGCGCAGATCCGCATCCTGCTGCACGATCCGGCCGCCGCCCTGCGCAACGACCATCGCCTGATCGCGCTGGCACAGCGTCTGCCCAGCGCGATCCAGATCCGCACGCCGGTGGAGGAAGCCGACCTGGCCTACATCTCGGCCTATCTGCTCAACGACACCGGCGGTTATCTGTTCCTGCCCGAGGCGGATCGCGCCGCAGGGTCGCGCCGCCCGCCGCGACCGCGCCGGGCCAGGCGCCGCTTGCAGCAGCATTTCGACGAAGTGTGGGAACGCGCCGAGCGCGCCAGCGCACTGCAGACGCTGAATATCTAGGCAGTCGTTCTGCACCAGCTGAACCATCGCTGGCCCGCTGGTTCCCGTCGCCGCACGCCGGCGATTCCGGCAAAGCCGCATGAAACCGCAACCCGCTGCCGGAAAAGCGTTCGACCTTGGTCTCGGTTGCAGGCGCACGGCCGCTTTTCGGCCGCTCGCGGGTTGCCGCGTCGCAGCAACCAAAGGCTATAATCAATCGGAATTCTCCCCAGTCATCCGATCGAGCGGTCTGTCGGGCTTGAAAACCGACAGGAAACCGCGACCTCATGGTCACACGGATGGCTGCAAGCATCCCTTCCCTGCCGGTGGTGACGTGACTACAAACCTGATCCGCGAGTTTTTCGACTCTTCCCAACTCGCTGGCGGCAACGCCGATTACGTCGAAGTCGCTCTACGACGCCTGGCTGGCCGACGCTTCGGCGGTTCCCGCCGAATGGGCCAGCTATTTCGCAACTTTCAAGGGCCGCGAGTCGGGAGACGTTTCCCACGCCGCGGCCATTGCACGTATCGAGGCCGCGCAGAAGCAGCGCCACAACGGCGTCGCCAGCGTGCCGATGAGCGACGAGCATGCGCGCAAGCAGGCCGGCGTGCTGCGCCTGCTCACCGCCTACCGTTCGCGCGGCCACCTCGCCGCCGATCTCGACCCGCTCGGCCTGACCGAGAAGATGCCGGCGCCGGATCTCGGGCTCGCCTTCCACGGCCTCTCCGATGCCGACCTGGACACCGAATTCGACACCGGCAACTACGCCGGCGACGGCCAGCGCCTGAAGCTGCGCGAGCTGCTGACCCGCCTGCAGAAGACCTACGCCAGCACCATCGGCGCCGAGTTCATGCACATCAGCAACCACGAGCAGCGCAACTGGATCTACAGCCGGCTCGAACAGGCTGCCGGCCAGAGCAGCGCTGGACAAGGCCGGCAAGCAGCGCGTGCTGGACGGCCTCACCGCCGCCGAGGGCCTGGAGCGCTACCTGCACACCAAGTACGTCGGCCAGAAGCGCTTCTCGCTGGAAGGCGGCGACAGCCTGATCCCGATGCTCGACGACGTGGTGCGCGCAGCCGGCGACAACGGCATCAAGGAGCTGGTGATCGGCATGGCCCATCGCGGCCGCCTCAACGTGCTGGTCAACATCCTGGGCAAGCCGCCGAAGACCCTGTTCGACGAATTCGAGGGCAAGTTCGACCACCCCGACGATCCGGCGCATTCCGGCGACGTGAAGTACCACATGGGCTTCTCCGCCGACGTCAAGACGCCCAAGGGCGGCGTGCACGTGGCGCTGGCGTTCAACCCGTCGCACCTGGAAATCGTCAACCCGGTGGTGACCGGTTCGGTGCACGCGCGCCAGACCCGTCGCCGCGACACCGCGCACACGCAGTCGATGGCCGTGCTGATCCACGGCGACGCCGCGTTTGCCGGCCAGGGCGTCAACATGGAACTGCTGAACATGTCGCAGGCCCGCGGTTTCAAGATCGGCGGCAGCCTGCACATCGTGATCAACAACCAGGTCGGCTTCACCACCTCCAATCCGCAGGACGCGCGCTCCACCATGTACTGCACCGACCTGGCCAAGATGGTCAACGCGCCGGTGCTGCACGTGAACGGCGACGACCCGGAAGCGGTGATCGTGGTGACCCGCCTCGCCTACGACTTCCGCAAGCAGTTCCGCGCGACGTGGTGATCGACCTGGTCTGCTACCGCCGCCACGGCCACAACGAGGCCGACGAGCCGGCGGCGACCCAGCCGGTGATGTACCAGATCATCCGCAAGCGCCCGACCACGCGCGACCTGTACCAGCAGCAGCTGGTGAAGGAAGGCGTGCTGGCCGAGGGCGACGCGCAGAAGCAGTTCGAGGCCTATCGCGAGCGACTCGAAGCCGGCGCGCCGATGACCGAGCTCGACCCGGCGCCGGTGCGCGACGGCCACGTCGACTGGGCACGCTTCCTCGGCGGCAAGCTGTCCACGCCGACCGACACCACGGTGCCGAAGAAGAAGCTGCAGGAACTGTCCAGCAAGATCCTCACCCTGCCCGCCGACCTCACCCTGCAGGCGCGCGTGGCGAAGATCTACGACGACCGCCGCAAGATGGCCGCCGGCGAACTGCCGGCCGACTGGGGCTTCGCCGAAAACCTGGCCTACGCCACCCTGGTCGACGGCGGCTACGACATGCGCCTGGTCGGCCAGGACTCCGGCCGCGGCACGTTCTTCCATCGCCATGCCGTGCTGCATGACCAGAAGGACGGCCATACCTACATGCCGCTGGCCACCGTGCGCGCCGGCGCCGATGTCGAGGTGATCGACTCGCTGCTCAGCGAAGAAGCGGTGATGGCGTTCGAGTACGGCCACTCCACCACCGATCCGGACACGCTCAACATCTGGGAAGCCCAGTTCGGCGATTTCGCCAACGGCGCGCAGGTGGTGATCGACCAGTTCATCAGCTCCGGCGAAGCGAAGTGGAACCGCCTGTGCGGCCTGGTGCTGCTGCTGCCGCACGGCTACGAAGGCCAGGGCCCGGAGCACTCCTCCGCGCGCCTCGAGCGCTTCCTGCAGCTGTGCGCGATGGACAACATGCAGGTCTGCGTGCCGACCACGCCGGCGCAGGATTTCCACATGATCCGCCGGCAGATGCTGCGCGCCGTGCGCAAGCCGCTGATCGTGATGACGCCGAAATCGCTGCTGCGCCACAAGCTGGCGGTGTCCTCGCTGGACGAGCTGGCCAACGGCAGCTTCCAGCTGGTGATCGGCGAGCATCGCAAGCTGGCCGCGAAGAAGGTCAAGCGCGTCGTGCTGTGCTCGGGCAAGGTCTACTACGACCTGCTGGAGGAAGCCGAGAAGCGCGGACTGAACGATGTGGCGATCGTGCGCGTCGAGCAGCTGTATCCGTTCCCGCGCGACGAAGTCACCGCCGAACTGGACAAATATCCTGCCGCCAAGGAAGTGATCTGGTGCCAGGAAGAGCCGATGAACCAGGGCGCGTGGTTCCAGATCCGCCACCACCTGCAGGCCTGCACCGGCAGCAAGCACAGCCTGCTCGTACGCGGGCCGCGCACGCTCGCCGGCACCGGCCGCCGGCCACCACAACACCCACGTCGCCGAACAGGCGGCACTCGTCGAACAGGCGCTGATCGCGCCGGTCGGCACCGATCACTCCGCAGAATAAAGACACCCAAGGATCGTTATGTCCATCGAACTCAAAGTCCCCGTCCTGCCCGAGTCCGTCTCCGACGCCACCATCGCCACCTGGCACAAGAAGGCCGGCGACGCGGTAAAGCGCGACGAGAACCTGGTCGATCTCGAAACCGACAAGGTGGTGCTGGAAGTGCCCTCGCCGGTCGACGGCGTGCTGAAGGAAATCCGTCACCAGGTCGGCGACACGGTGAACAGCGAGCAGATCATCGCGATCATCGAGGAAGGCGCCGTAGCCGCCGCCCCGGCGCCGGCCGCGACGGATGCAGCCCAAGGCCGCTGCACCAGTGCGCCGCCGCCCCGAAAGCCGCCGCCAAAGGCAGCCGAGGATCTTTCCCCGGCCGGCCTGCGCGTGGCCACCGAAGAAAAGATCGACCCGTCCAAGGTCGCCGGCACCGGCCGCGACGGCCGCGTGACCAAGGAAGACCTGGTCAACTACGGCAAGGGCGGCACGCCGCCCCGGCCGCCGCCGCACCGGCGGCAAAGCCGACCCCGGGCGCACGCCCGGAAGAGCGCGTGCCGATGACCCGCATGCGCGCGCGCATCGCCGAGCGCCTGATGCAGTCGAAGAACTCGATCGCCATGCTCACCTCGTTCAACGAAGTGAACCTGAGCGAAGTGGTGAAGATGCGCAAGGCGCTCGGCGAGGCGTTCCAGAAGGAACACGGCGTCAAGCTCGGCTTCATGAGCTTCTTCGTCAAGGCCGCCGCCGAAGCGCTGAAGCGCTATCCGTTCGTCAACGCGTCGGTCGACGGCAACGACGTGATCTACCACGGCTACCAGGACATCTCGATCGCGGTGTCGACCGACAAGGGCCTGGTCACGCCGGTGCTGCGCGACGTGCAGGACATGAGCTTCGCCGATGTCGAGAAGGGCATCGCCGACTACGCCACCAAGGCGCGCGCGAACAAGCTGTCGCTGGACGACCTGCAGGGCGGCACGTTCACCATCACCAACGGCGGCACCTTCGGTTCGCTGCTGTCCACCCCGATCGTCAACCCGCCGCAGAGCGCGATCCTCGGCATGCACACGATCAAGGAGCGCGCCATCGTCGAGAACGGCCAGATCATCGCCGCGCCGATGATGTACATCGCGATCTCCTACGACCATCGCATCATCGACGGCAAGGACGCGGTGCTGTTCCTGGTCGACATCAAGAACCAGCTGGAGAATCCGCAGCGCATGCTGCTTGGTCTCTAATCGGCGCCTCGGCGATCGGAAAATAGGTAACGTGGCTCTGGTGCCGAGCGATCATCGAAGCAACGACTCTCGCGTTGCTTTCCCTCCACCAGAGCTCATATCCGCTCCATCTGCGAGCAATGACTCGCTAGCAAAGGAACACACATGAGCGACAAATTCGACGTCATCGTCATCGGCGCCGGCCCGGCCGGCTATGTGGCCGCGATCCGCGCCGCACAGCTGGGCCTGAAGACCGCCTGCGTCGACGCGTTCGCCGGCAAGGACGGCAAGCAGGCGCTCGGCGGCACCTGCCTCAACGTCGGCTGCATCCCGTCCAAGGCGCTGCTCGATTCCTCGCGCCAGTTCCACAACCTCACGCAGCAACTTCGACGTGCACGGCATCAGCGCCGACAACGCGCAGCATCGACGTGCCGACCTTCATCGGCCGCAAGGACAAGATCGTCAAGCAGTTCACCGGCGGCGTGGCGCAGCTGTTCAAGGCGAACAAGGTCACGCCGTACTTCGGCACCGGCAAGTTGCTGAAGGGCAACAGGTCGAGATCACCGCCGCCGACGGCAGCAAGCAGACGATCAGCGCGACCAACGTGATCCTCGCCTCCGGCTCGGTGCCGATCGAGCTGCCGTTCGCGAAGTTCGACGGCAAGGCCATCGTCGACAACGCCGGCGCGCTGGAATTCACTGAAGTGCCCAAGCGCCTGGGCGTGATCGGCGCCGGCGTGATCGGCCTGGAGCTGGGCAGCGTGTGGAAGCCGCCTCGGCGCCGAAGTCACCATCATCGAAGCGCTGCCCGACTTCCTCGGCGTCGCCGACGCGGACGTCGCCAAGGTCGCCGCAGCGCGAATTCAAGAAGCAGGGCCTCGACATCAAGCTCAACGCCAAGCTCAACAAGGCCGAGGTGAAGAAGGACGGCGTGCACCTGGCCTACACCGACAAGGATGGCGAGCAGAAGCTCGTCGTCGACAAGCTGCTGGTCGCCGTGGGCCGCCGCGCCTACACCGCCGGCCTGCTGGCCGACGACACCGGCGTGAAGCTGGACGAGCGCGGCCGCATCGTGGTCGACGAGCACAACCACACCGGCGTCGATGGCGTGTGGGCGGTCGGCGACGCCGTGCGCGGCCCGATGCTGGCGCACAAGGGCTCCGAGGAAGGCGTGGCGGTGGCCGAGTGGATCGCCGGCAAGGCCGGCCACGTCAACCTCGACACCGATTCCGTGGGTGATCTACACCGAGCCGGAAATCGCCTGGGCCGGCAAGACCGAGAAGCAGCTGAAGGACGAAGGCGTGCCGTACAAGGTCGGCAGCTTCCCGTTCGCCGCGATCGGCCGTGCCGTCGCGATGAACGAAGGCGATCGGCCAGGTGAAGATGATCGCGCACGCCGAAACCGATCGCATCCTCGGCGTGCACATGGTCGGCCCGGGCGTCTCCGAGCTGATCGCCGAGTGCGTCGTGGCGATGGAGTTCAAGGGCTCGTCCGAAGATCTGGCGCGCATCGTCCACGCGCATCCGACGCTGTCCGAAGCCGTGCACGAGGCCGCGCTGTCGGTCGACAAGCGCGCGATCCACAAGGGCAACTGAGATCACGTGCGCGGCCATCGGATGGCCGGCGACACGGGATCGCGCCACGGCCTGCTCGCGGCAACATGAGCGGGCCGTATCATTTGCAGAGCCCGCTTGCGGGCGACGGCTCCCGAGCCAGACGGCGTCGCTCCCAAGCGGGGACGCCACTCCAACCCACTCAGATACGGACACCCATGCCCCAACCCACAGCCCTCTGCGTCTACTGCGGCTCCAGCAGCGGCCGCCATCCCGAATACGCCGAACAGGCCCGTGCCTTCGGTGCCGAAATGGCCCGACGCGGCATCGCCCTGGTCTATGGCGGCGGCAAGGTCGGGCTTGATGGGTGTGGTGGCCGATGCCGTGCTGGCTGGCGGCGGCAAGGTGATCGGCGTGATCCCGCGCCAGCTGGTGGAGCTGGAAGTGGCGCATCCGGGCCTGAGCGAACTGGTCGTGGTCGAGACCATGCACCAGCGCAAGACGCGCATGTACGAGCTGTCCGATGCCTTCGTCGCCCTGCCCGGCGGCTTCGGCACGATGGACGAGATGTTCGAGATGCTGACCTGGGCCCAGCTCGGCCTGCATCGCTACCCCTGCGCCTTCCTCGACGTGCGCGGCTACTACCGCGACCTGCGCACGATGATGGAGCACATGGTCGACGAACATTTCGTGCGCCCCGAACAGCGCGACAGCATCTGGTTCGGTGACGACATGGCTGCCCTGTTCGACTGGATGCAGAGCTACCAGGGCAGCTACGCTACCCAAATGGATCGACACCAGCAGCGTCAGCGCCTGAACGCCTGCCGAGGGATATCGAGATGACCAGCTTCCGCGCCTTCCGCATCCACAACGACGACACCGGCTACCGCGCCGGCATCGAGACCATGGACACCGATGCGCTGTCGCCCGGCGAAGTGCTGGTCAAGGTTGCGTACTCCTCGGTCAACTACAAGGACGCCCTGGCCGGCACCGGCAAGGGCCGGATCCTGCGCAGCTACCCGCTCAACGGCGGCATCGACGTGGCCGGGCATGTGGTCGCCTCGACCGATCCGCGTTCAAGGAAGGCGACGCCGTGCTGTGCACCGGCAGCGGCCTGTCCGAAACGCGCGACGGCGGCTACGGCGAATACGCGCGGCTGGATGCGCGCTGGACGATTCCGCTGCCGCCGGGCCTGAGCCTGCGCGAGAGCATGGTCCTCGGCACCGCCGGCTTCACCGCCGCACTGGCCCTGCTGCGCATGCAGGACAACCGGCAGACGCCCGGCTGGGCCCGATCGCGGTCAGCGGCGCCAGTGGCGGCGTCGGCATGCTGGCGATCGACATCTTCAGCCGCGCCGGCTACGAAGTGCATGCGATCAGCGGCAAGGCCGATCACTTCGACTTCCTGCGCAGCCTCGGCGCCACCGATTGCATCGACCGCCACCAGCTCGCTTTCAGCGGCAAGCCGATGGATTCGGCCCGCTTCGGCGGCGCGCTCGACAATGTCGGCGGCGGCATGCTCGGCGGCCTGCTGCCGCTGATCAGCCCGTACGGCAACGTGGCGATCTGCGGCAATGCCGGCGGCATCGCGTTCGACAGCACGGTGATGCCGTTCATCATCCGCGGCGTCAGCCTGCTCGGCATCGCCTCGGCCGGTACCGCGCGCGACATCCGCGACCGCGGTCTGGCAACACCTGGCCAGCGACTGGAAGCCGCAGCATCTCGAACGCATCGCCACGCGTGAAGTCGGACTCGACGAGCTGCCCGGCGTATTTGCGCGTATGCTCGCTGGCGACTCGTTCGGCCGCACGCTGGTGCGCATCGACAACACGATTTGATGCAGCCGCGCTTGGAAGTGCCGCTTCCACGGCTTAGAATCAACGAAACTCGCAGGGGATTATCACCTTATGGCACGCATCCTGATCGTCGACGATTCCCCGTCGCAGCTGCTTGGCATCAAGCGCATCGTCGAAAAACTCGGGCATGAAACCCTTACCGCCGAAGACGGCGCCGCTGGCGTGGAAGTCGCCAAGGCGAAAAGCCCGACCTGATCCTGATGGACGTGGTCATGCCCAACCTCAACGGCTTCCAGGCGACCCGCACGATCAGCAAGAATGCCGAGACCGCACACATCCCGATCATCCTGGTCACCACCAAGGATCAGGAAACCGACAAGGTGTGGGGCATGCGCCAAGGCGCCAAGGCCTATGTGACCAAGCCGATCAAGGAAGAGGAACTGCTCAAGGCGCTGCAGGAGTTCCTGCCGGGTTGATTTGCTCCTCCCAGCTTCAGCAAAACGGCGCCCTCGGGCGCCGTTTGCGTTGGTGGATCCGCTGAAATACGCGTCAATGTCGCGGATCGAAATCCTTGAACGCCTCATGCAACGCTTCGTACGCGGCTCGCTGCCCGTCGTCGTCGGCCGGCGGCGTGCGGATCGACAACTCCACCATCTGGTCGCCCGGATGCGCACCCGGCATGCCACGCCCCTTCAGGCGCAGCTTGCGCCCCGACTGCGAGCCCGCCGGAATGCGCAGATCGACCGTACCGGCCAGAGTCGGCACCGGCACGGTCGCGCCAAGCGCGGCCTCCCACGGGGTGATCGGCAATACGTGCACCACGTTGCGGCCGTCCAGGCGGAAACGCGCATCGTCGCGGACGCCCACGTCCAGCAGCAGATCCCCGTTCGGGCCACCAGCCATGCCGGGCTGGCCCTGGCCGGACAGGCGGATCACCTGCCCCGGCTGGATGCCGGCCGGAATCTTCACTTCCAGCACGCGCTCGCCACCGGCCGGATCATGCATCGCCAGCCGCGTGCGGCCACCGTCGAACGCCGTCTGCAGGTCGATCTGCACCGAGGCCTGCACATCCTGGCCACGCCGCGGTCGCGGCTGGCCGCGATGGCCGCCGCCGGCACCACCACGGCCGAACAGGCTCTCGAAGAAGTCGCTGAAGTCGCCGTCGTCGCCGCCACCGAAGCCCTGCTGCCCCTGCCAGCCCGGCGGCGGCCGGAACTGCTCGCCCTGGCGATAACCGCCAGCGCGCAACTGGTCGTAGGAGCGCCGCTTCTCGGCGTCCTTGAGCACTTCGTTGGCCTCGTTGACCGCCTTGAATTTTTCCTCGGCGCCGGCTTCCTTGTTCTTGTCCGGATGGTATTTGCGCGCCAGCTTGCGATACGCCGCCTTGATCTCGGCCTCGCTCGCCTCGGGCTTCACACCCAGGATCTCGTAATAATCTTTGAATTCCACTCAACACTCCCCGACTCACGCAAAACCCGCGGCGGACCGGCTCCGCCGCGGGGCGCCACGCTCCAGCCTCAGTAGCTTGCGTTGATGGTAATGCGCCGCGGCGTCGCCTGCGCCTTCTTCGGTATCACGATCTCCAGCACGCCGAACTTGCCGTTCGCGGTGATGCCCTCGGCATCGGCGCTGTCGGGCAACGCGAAGCGGCGATGGAAGGCGCCACGCGCGCGCTCGACCCGCGTGAACTTGCCGTTCGCCTCGGACGCTGCAGCCTCGCGCTCGCCCTTGATGGTGAGGATGCCCTTGTCCATGCTCACTTCGATCTGCGCCGGATCCACGCCGGGGATATCGGCCAGGATCACGAAGCGCTGCTCGTCCTCGCGGATATCCACCCGCGGCGCCCACTGGCTGGTGACCACATTGGAAGCATCGCCATCCTCCGGTTGCAGGAAGCGGTCGAAAGCCTGACGGATCTCTTCGGGCAAACTGTTGCCCGCGTTCCAGATGCCATGACGACTCACGTTCATTGCGTCTCTCCTCGAGTGTTGTGCGGTCAATTACCGCCTGTCGGAGAAAATAGGTACGCCCGCCGACGATTCAAGGCGACAAACCCGCGCCAACCGCCTTAGCATGGCCCATCCCCTCCCCTCTCCCGAGTCGACATGAGCATTCAGCCTGGTGAAACCATTCCCGACGCCACGGTGCAGCGCATCGATGGCGACATCCAGCCGGCGCAGACCGGGGAACTGTTTGCCGGGCGCAAGGTGCTGCTGTTCGGCGTGCCCGGCGCGTTCACCCCCACCTGTTCCAACAAACATCTGCCGGGGTACTCGGGACACTTTGCCGAGTTCCGGCAACGAGGCATCAGCGTCATGTGCCTGGCAGTCAACGATGCCTACGTCATGCAGGCCTGGGCGGCCTCGCAACACGTTCCCGCCGGCCTGCTGATGCTGGCTGACGGCAACGGTGTGTTCGCCCGCGCGCTCGGACTGGAGTTTGACGGCACCGCCTTCGGCATGGGCTTGCGCGCACGCGGTTCGCGCTGTACGCGGAAAATGGCGTGGTACGACTGATCCATGTCGAGGCGCCCGGGGAATTCCGCGCCTCCAGCGCCGAAGCGATGCTCGCGGCAATCACCGGCCTGTGATGCGCACATTGGCGAGTTCAGACCGTCGTCGCCTTCGGCACATGGTGCTTCACCCGGCGCGAACATGCATGACGCTCCAAGAAAAACCCCGGCAACGCCGGGGTTTTTCTCATTCCGTCAGCCTTGGCTGAAGCTTACTCCTCGCCAGAGGCTGGCTCCGCCGCGATGCCGTCGCCGCCGGCCGGCGCATCACCATCGACGACCTCGACATCGTCCCCGTTGTCTTCTTCCGCATCCAGCCGCATCACGCTGACCAGCGTCTCGTCGGCCGGCAGACGGATCAGGGTGACGCCCTGGGTGTTGCGGCCGAGCTGCGAGACTTCCGCCACGCGGGTGCGCACCAGCGTGCCCTGGTCGGAGATCAGCATCAGCTCGTGCGCCTCGGTGACCTGCACCGCGCCGACCAGCGCACCATTGCGCTCGGAGCACTGGATGCCGATCACGCCCTGGGTGCCGCGCCCCTTCTTGGTGAACTCGACCAGCTGGGTGCGCTTGCCGTAACCGCGTTCGGTCGCGGTGAGGATGTCGCCTTCGGCGGCCACGATCAGCGAGACCACCTGGGCGCCCTTGGCCAGCTTCATGCCGCGCACGCCGGCTGCGGTGCGGCCCATCGAACGCACGGTGTTCTCGTCGAAGCGGTTGACCTTGCCGTTCGAGGCGAACAGCAGGATGTCGCTGTTGCCGTCGGTCATCTCCACGTTGACCAGCGCATCGTCGTCGTGCAGCTTGATCGCGAGCTTGCCCTTCTGCAGCTGGAACGCGAACTCGGTCAGCGGAGTCTTCTTGACCGTGCCGTGCCGGGTCGCGAAGAACACGAAACGGTCTTCGCCGTATTCGCGGATCGGCAACACCGCCTGCACCTTCTCGCCCTCGCCCAGCGGCAGCAGGTTGATGATCGGCTTGCCGCGCGCGCCCGGGCCCGCCTCCGGAATCTGGTAGACCTTGAGCCAGTAGACGCGGCCGGTGCTGGTGAAGGTGAGCAGGGTGTCGTGCGTGTTGACCACCCACAACTGCTCGACCACATCCTCTTCCTTCAACGCGGATGCCGAGCGGCCCTTGCCGCCGCGCTTCTGCGAACGGTAGGTGCTGGCCGGCTGGCGCTTGACGTAACCGGTATGCGACAGGGTGACCACCATGTCTTCCGGCGCGATCAGGTCGAGGACGTTGAGGTCTTCCTGCGAATGCTGGATCTCGGTGCGACGCGCATCGCCGAACTCGGCCTTGATCGCTTCCAGTTCGCCGCGAATCACCTCGAGCAGGCGCTCGGGGTTTTCCAGGATCTCGATCAGGCCGCGGATGGTTTCCAGAACCTGCCGGTATTCGTCGGAAAGCTTTTCCTGCTCCAGCCCGGTCAGGCGATGCAGGCGCATCGCCAGGATTTCCAGCGCCTGCGCTTCGGACAACTGGTAGCCGTCGGCCTTCAGGCCATCGCGCGGATCCATGTCCTCCGGCCGCGACGCATCGGCGCCGGTGGCCGAGAGCAGCGCGCGCACCAGACCCGCTTCCCAGCGCCGCGCCACCATGCGCTCGCGCGCTTCGGCCGGCGACGACGAGGTCTTGATCAGCTCGATCATCTCGTCGATGTTGGCCAGCGCGACGGTCAGGCCTTCGAGGATATGCGCGCGGGCACGCGCCTTGCGCAGTTCGAAGATGGTGCGGCGCGTGACCACTTCGCGGCGATGGCGGATGAACGCCTCGAGGATGTCCTTGAGGTTCAGCAGCCTCGGCTGGCCGTCCAGCAGCGCCACCATGTTGATGCCGAAGGTCACCTGCATCTGGGTCTGCTGGAACAGGTTGTTCAGCACCACGTCGCCCATCGCGTCCTTGCGGATCTCGATGACGACGCGCATGCCGTCCTTGTCGGACTCGTCGCGCAGTTCGCTGATGCCTTCGAGCTTCTTTTCCTTGACCAGCTCGGCGATCTTCTCGATCAGCCGCGCCTTGTTCACCTGATACGGCAGCTCGTGGACGATGATCGTCTCGCGGCCGTTCTTCTCGGTCTCGACCTCGGCCTTGGCGCGCACCAGGATGCGGCCGCGACCGGTGCGATACGCCTCGATGATGCCGGACGAACCGTTGATGATGCCGTGGGTCGGGAAATCCGGACCCGGGATGTAATGCATCAGGTCGTCGATCGAAAGCGTCGGCTCGTCGATCAGCGCGATCGTCGCCGCGATCACCTCGTTGAGATTGTGCGGCGGGATATTGGTGGCCATGCCGACCGCGATGCCGGCCGAACCGTTGATCAGCAGGTCTGGGCACGCGCGCCGGCAGCACCAGCGGCTCGTGCTCGCTCTCGTCGTAGTTCGGGCCGAAGTCGACGGTTTCCTTGTCGATGTCGGCCAGCAGTTCGTGGGTGAGGCGCGACATGCGCACTTCGGTGTATCGCATCGCGGCGGCGTTGTCGCCATCGACCGAGCCGAAGTTGCCCTGGCCGTCGACCAGCATGTAGCGCAGCGAGAACGGCTGCGCCATGCGCACGATTGCGTCGTAAACCGACTGATCGCCGTGCGGGTGGTATTTACCGATGACGTCACCGACCACGCGGGCCGATTTCTTGTACGGCTTGTTCCACGCGTTGCCCAGCTCGTTCATCGCGAACAGCACACGACGATGTACGGGTTTCAGACCATCGCGCACATCCGGGAGTGCGCGGCCCACGATCACGCTCATGGCGTAATCGAGATAGCTCTGGCGCATCTCGTCTTCGATGTTGACGCGAATGATTTCTTTGGCGAGTTCTGCCATGAATCGGCTTCCCTGAATGACGAAAAAAAGGCCGCTGGCGCCGCGCTTCAAGCGCATGCGCGAGCGACCCGAATTCAACCTGTCGAGTGTACCACGAACAGCCTCGGAATGACAGGATTTAACTATTTAAAATCAATAGCTTGCAGCAAGCTCGCGGAGTGCCGGAAAAGCACCCCGCAAGCAGTCGGAAATTTGCCTGGTGCAGTGGCCGTCGAACCCGTCACGAGACTGCTTGCGGCCGCCCGCCACAGGCCCCGGAACGTTCGATCGCCGCCGCGAGCAGGTCGGGCGACCCACCACCGCATCCCGACTTCACCAGCCGAACATGGCCTGCATCGAGATGCTGTTCGGCCGCTCGATCACGCCGCGCTCGGTCACGATCGCGTCGATCAGCTCCGCCGGCGCCACGTCGAACACCGGATTCCATGCCTGCGCGCCCTCGACCACCGTGCGTCGGCCGGCGATGCTCAGCAATTCGGCCGGATCGCGCAATTCGATCTCGATTTCCTCACCGGTACCGGTGGCCATGTCGACCGTCGACGACGGCGCCACCACCATGAACTTCACGCCGTGGTATTTCGCGGCGATCGCCAGCTGGTAGGTGCCGATCTTGTTCGCGGTGTCGCCGTTCGCGGCGATGCGGTCGGCGCCCACGATCACCCATTGCACGGCGCCGGATTTCATCAGGTGCGCCGCGGCGGAGTCGGCAATCAGCTGCGCCGGGATGCCGTCGCGCACCAGCTCCCACATGGTCAGTCGCGCGCCCTGCTGCCACGGCCGGGTTTCGCCGGCATAGACTCGCGCGATCCGCCCTGCCGCCACGCCGGCGCGAATCACGCCCAGCGCGGTGCCGTAGCCGGCGGTAGCCAGCGAACCGGTATTGCAATGGGTCAACACGCCGGAGCCCGGCGTGATCAACGAGGCACCCAGCTCGCCCATGTGCCGGTTCGCGGCCAGATCCTCGTCCTGGATCGCCTGCGCCTCGCGCAGCAGCGCGTCGGCGTCGGCGCCGGCGGCGATGCGCCTCTTCATCCGGTCCAGCGCCCACATCAGGTTCACCGCCGTGGGTCGGGCCGCGCGCAGCATCGCCAGCACCGGTTCCAGCATCACGTTCTGCTGCGCCGCCATCGCCACGCCCCAAGCGGCGGCGATGCCGATCGCCGGCGCGCCGCGCACGGCCAGATCGCGAATCGCCTGGGTCACCTGTGCCGCATCGCGGCAGTCGATCCAGCGTTCTTCGCCAGGCAACAGGCGCTGGTCGAGCAGGCGCAGATGATCGCCCTGCCACTGCACGGCGCGGATGGAATCGTGGGTCTGGTCGGTTTTCGTCATCCGTACATTATCGCCTGCCCCACGCGCCTTGCGTACGACAGGCGACTCGGCACGGACGGAATGTCACGCACGCTGCCGCAGCCACTGGTGGATGGCCGGCGGTACTTCGCGCTGCGCACGACCGGACACATAGATGCCGATATGGCCGCCCTTGAACGCGAGCTGGGTGTAGTCGGTGGTGCCGACATGCTTGCCCAGTGCACGCGACGCATCCGGCGGCACCAGGTGATCCTGCTCGGCGAAGATGTTCAGCACCGGCTGCGTCACCATGCCCAGATCGACCGGCTTGCCGCCGATCTCGAGCGTGCCCTTGACCAGCTTGTTGCCCTGGTAGAAATCCTTGATGAACTGGCGGAACGCCTCGCCGGCCTGATCCGGCGAATCGAAGATCCAGCGCTCCATGCGCAGGAAATTCTCCAGCTCGGTCGGGTTGTCGAGGATGTCGACCATGCCGATGTACTTCTGCTGGTTCAGCCGCATCGGCTTCAGCGTGAGGTAGACGTAGTTCATCAGCCCGGCCGGGATGTTGCCCATGGTGTCGACGAACAGGTCCACGTCCATGCTGCGGCACCAGTGCGACAGCATGTTGTCCGGCGTGTGGAAATCCACCGGCGTGACCATGGTGATCAGGTTCTTCACCTTGTCCGGATGCAGCGCGGTGTAGCACAGCGAGAACGCGCCGCCCTGGCAGATGCCGAGCAGGTTGATCGCGTCGAGATCGTGGCGTTGACGCACGGCGTCGACGCAACGATCGAGATAACCGTTGATGTAATCGTCCAGCGTCAGCCAGCGATCGGCGCCGTCGGGATAACCCCAGTCGATCAGGTAGACGTCCTCACCCTGCTCCAGCAGGTTGCGCACCATCGAGCGGTCGGCCTGCAGGTCGGTCATCCACACCGTGTTGACCAGCGCGTAGACGATCAGCAGCGGCGTCTTCGAGGTGGCCTTGCCGTGGCCGGTGAAGTGCCACACCTTCAGCTTGTCCTCGCTGTAGACCAGTTCGCGCGGCGTATTCGCGTACTCGGGCTCGCGCATGTTGCGCAGATGGCCCATGCCGGCGGCGAGCTTGCGCTGGAACGTGGCGATATCGCCCAGGGCCTTGGTCGGGTCGATGCGCAATGGCGTGTACATGGCGACGTCTCCTTACTTGCGCTTGCGCGGGCTGGGGCGGGACCTGGATGCGGCAGCGGGCGCGGCCTTGCTGGCCACCTTCGTGCGCGCCACCTTTGCCGGGGCTTTCGAAACGGACTTCTTTACCGCCGAAGTCGACCGTCTGCCCGGAGCAGCCTTCTTTGTGGCGGGCGCTGTTTTGGGGCCGCTGGCAACCTGACGCTTCAGTGCGGCCAGTTCCCGGCGCAGCGCCATGATCTCGTCGGCATGATCCTCGGACGCCGGCGTCTGGCTGGCGCGGAACTCGCGGCGCAAGGCCTGCAGGCGCTCGCCGAGGCTTGACACCTCGCTGCGCGTCGGTACGCCGAGTTGCTGGCAGAGCTGTTCGGTCTGCTGCTGCTGCATCTGGCGCACGCGCATCTGCGTATTGACCATGTCGCCATAGACTTCGCGAAACTCATCGGTCAGCGCGATCTCGGCATAGGCCTCTTCAGCGGCGTCCACCCACAAGTCGTACAGCGCCTTCAGCGAATCGATCTGGCGACCCGGCTCGGCACGCTCCGCCAGCTTGTCCTGCAGTCGCTGCATCGCCTGTGCATTGGAGCGCTGGATCAACGCCTGATAACGCGCCGAAGCCTGCAACGATTCCAGCATGGCAGCCGCCATCGCCTGTTGCTTCATCTGTTGTTCGCGATCCTGGCCGAACGCCGGCGTCGGCCCATGCGCACCCGGCAGTTCACCAAAACCGCCATGCTGCGCCGCCTGCAGCCAGGATTGCCATTGCCGCGCAAAACCTTCCGCGCCAGCACTGTCGATGCCGCCGAACGCCTGCGCAAACGGCTGGCTGGCACCACCGAACAGCTGCTGCAGTTGCTGACGCCAATCGCGCTGGCTGGGTCGCAGCACCGGTGGCGGCGGCGCCTTGCATCCAGTCGAAATATCCCTTCAGGCCGGCCAGTGTGCGCTCCAGTGTGTCGTTGCCGGAAGTCGGCGCCGGCGGCGGCGTGAAGAACGGATTGGCGGCGACAGGCTGAGGCTGCTGCTGTTGCAGCTGCCGCGTCCAGGCGTCCCAGGATTGCTGCGCCAGGGCCTGATAATCCCTGATGAAATCGTTCGCCGGGTCGGCCATCGGTGCGTCCTCATGCATGGTTCCCTGCATCCTAGCAAAAACGTGTTGCACTGAATCATCAACGCCGAAACGCACAAGGCCCGGCATGAGCCGGGCCTTGTGGAATCGCCTTGCGGGAAAGACTCAGGCGGTGGCGCCGCCGGCGCGTTCTTCTTCGGTCACCGCCTTCATCGACAGGCGGATGCGGCCCTGCTTGTCGACTTCGAGCACCTTGACCTTGACGATGTCGCCTTCCTTCAGCTTGTCGGAAACCTTCTCGACGCGCTCGTTGGAGATCTGCGACACGTGCACCAGACCATCCTTGCCCGGCATGATCGTGACGAACGCACCGAAGTCCATCAGCTTGGCGACCTTGCCTTCGTAGATGCGGCCGGGCTCGACGTCGGAGACGATCTGCTCGATGCGCTTCTTCGCCGCTTCGCCCGCCTCGCGGTTGACCGAGCCGATGATGATGGTGCCGTCGTCGCTGATGTCGATCGTGGTGCCGGTCTCTTCGGTGATCGAGCGGATCGTGGCGCCGCCCTTGCCGATCACTTCGCGGATCTTGTCCGGATGGATCTTGATGGTGATCAGGCGCGGGGCGAACTCGCTCATCTCGGTGCGGGCGGTGGTGAGCGCCTTGGCCATCTCGCCGAGGATATGCAGGCGGCCACGCTTGGCCTGGGCCAGCGCCACCTTCATGATCTCCTCGGTGATGCCGTCGATCTTGATGTCCATCTGCAGCGCGGAGATGCCGTCGGCACTGCCGGCCACCTTGAAGTCCATGTCGCCGAGATGATCCTCGTCGCCCAGGATGTCGGACAGCACGACGAAGTCGTTGCCTTCCTTGACCAGGCCCATCGCGATGCCGGCCACCGGCGCCTTCAGCGGCACGCCGGCATCCATCATCGCCAGCGAGGAACCGCACACCGACGCCATCGACGAGGAACCGTTGGACTCGGTGATTTCCGAGACCACGCGCACCACGTACGGGAATTCCTCGATGCTCGGCTTGACCGCCTGCACGCCGCGCTTGGCGAGGCGGCCGTGGCCGATCTCGCGACGCTTCGGCGCACCGAAACGACCGGCTTCACCCACCGAGAACGGCGGGAAGTTGTAGTGGAACAGGAACGGATCCTTCGACTCGCCTTCCGGCGCATCGATGATCTGCGCGTCGCGCGTGGTGCCCAGCGTGACCACGACCAGCGCCTGCGTCTCGCCACGGGTGAACAGCGCCGAACCGTGCGTACGCGGCAGCACGCCGACGCGCGCGGTGATCGCGCGCACGTCGTCGAGCTGGCGGCCGTCGATGCGCACCTTGGTCTTCAGCACGCTGTCGCGCATGGTGTGGTATTCGAGTTCCTCGAATTCCTTGGCCATCGCGGCGGCAGCCCAGCCGTTCGCTTCGGCCTGCGGCCTTGAGCCCGGCCAGCACGTCGGCCTTGATCGCGGAGATCGCGTCGCGACGCTCCAGCTTGTCGCGCACCTGGAAGGCGGTCGCCAGCTGATCGCCGACGGCGCCCTTGATGGCGGCGACCAGCGACTCGTTGCGCGCCGGCGCCTGCCAGTCCCACGACGGCTTGCCGGCCTCGGTGGCCAGCTCGGCGATCGCGCGGATCGCAGTCTGCATCTGCTGGTGACCGAACATCACCGCGCCGAGCATCACTTCCTCGGACAGCAGCTTCGCTTCGGATTCCACCATCAGCACCGCACTAGCGGTGCCGGCGACGACCAGGTCCAGCTCGGAGGTCTTCAGCTCGGTCTGCGACGGGTTCAGCAGGTACTTGCCGTTCGCGTAACCGACGCGGGCGGCGCCGATCGGACCCTTGAACGGGATGCCGGCCAGGCTCAGCGCGGCGGAGGCGCCGAGCAGCGCCACGATGTCGCCGTCGACTTCGGGGTTCAGCGAGACGACCTGTGCGATGACCTGCACTTCGTTCTTGAAATCTTCCGGGAACAGCGGGCGCACCGGGCGATCGATCAGGCGCGAGGTCAGCGTCTCCTTCTCGGTCGGACGGCCTTCGCGCTTGAAGAAGCCGCCCGGGATGCGGCCGGCGGAGTAGAACTTTTCGACGTAGTCGACGGTGAGCGGGAAGAAATCCTGGCCTTCCTTCTGCTTGGTCGCAGCCACCGCGGTGACCAGCACCACGGTGCCGCCCATGCTGACCATGACCGCACCGGATGCCTGGCGGGCAATTTCGCCCGTCTCCAGCGTGACTTCGTGATTACCGTACTGGAATGACTTGGTTACTTTTGCCACGTGTTTAATTCCTGATCTGATTGAGAAGTGCGCCCAGGAATGGGCGCTTCTTGATCTTTGCGTTCACGGATGAACGCACGAAATTACCGGCGCAGGCCGAGGCGTTCGATCAGGGTCTGGTAGCGCGCAAGGTCACGATCCTTCAGATAGGCCAGCAGGCGCTTGCGCTGGTTGACCAGCTTCAGCAGACCACGGCGGGAATGGTGATCCTGCTTGTGCTCCTTGAAGTGGCCGGTGAGATGGTCGATGCGGGCGGACAGCAGGGCCACCTGGACTTCGGTCGAACCGGTATCGTTCGGCACGCGGCCGAAATCAGCGATGATCTTGCCGGTCTGTTCTGCGGTAAGAGACATGGGTATACGTTTCCTTGGAAAGGCGATGCGAAGCTTGTGCTTGCATCATCACGATGACGCAAGCACAAGCTTCGCCTAGATGAATGAAAGCGTTGAAATAACTTGCCTATTCTACTGATGGGAGCGGTGTTACAACAAGTGTGCAGCGGGGTTATTCGGCGAATTCCTCAATCGGGCGGCAGGTTGAAGCCGCGCAGGATGCGCGCGCGCCCCTCGGCATCGGGTTCCAGCAATGCCAGCAGCGCACCGTCGCTGGCATACGCCGCGCACCGGCCGGCCTCGATCAGCCCCGGCAGGGCGATCTGCTGGCCGCGTGAGATGGCCATGCTTTGCGTCTCATCCAGTTGCAGAACCGGCAGATCGGCCAACCCGGCGGCTACCGGCAGCAGCCACGCCAGCAGCGCCTCATCACCCTGCTCCGCCGCCTGCTCCAGCTGTTCCAGCGTCACCATTCGCGGCTCGCGAAACGGCTCGACCCATGATCCGGCGCAGCGCAGTCAGATGCGCACCGCAACCCAGGTCTTCGCCCAGGTCCGCCGCCAGCGAGCGCACGTAAGTGCCGGAACCGCATTCCACCAGCAGTTGCAGGGTGTCGCCGTCGCGCGCCAGCAAGTCGAGCCGGTGCACGTCCACTCCGCGCGGCGGCACCTCGACGGTCTCGCCGCGACGCGCCTTCACATACAGCCGCTCGCCGCCCTGTTTCAGCGCCGAATACATCGGCGGCACCTGCAGGATATGCCCGCGCAGCCTGGCCAGCGCCGCCTCGATCGCGTCGGCATCCAGCTCGGGTACCGGGCGTTGCTGAACGACCTCGCCTTCGCTGTCGGCCGTATCGGTGGTGACGCCGAGCCGGCATTCGGCCAGATAGGCCTTGCGTGCGCCCAGCAGGCTGCCGGCCAGCTTGGTCGCCTCGCCGAAGCACAGCGGCAACAGGCCGGTGGCCAGCGGATCGAGCGCACCGGTGTGGCCGCCCTTGGCTGCACGCAACAATCGGCGCACGGCCTGCAGGGCCTGGTTGGAACTCAGGCCCAGTGGCTTGTCGAGCAGCACGATGCCGTGCAGGTCACGATACTGGATACGCGGCAGGCGACTCATCGGTTCAGCGACATCGAGGGCAATGGCTCAATCCTGCTTGTCGCCTTCCGGCGAAGCCAGATCGCGCACCTGCTCGCGCAGCAGCAATTCGATGCGCTCGCCCTTGTCGACCGAGTCGTCGTACTTGAACTTCAGCTCCGGCACCCGGCGCATGCGCATGCCGCTGTGCGCCAGCGCATGCCGGATCTCGTGACCCATCTCGTTCAGCGCCTTCACCGCCGGCAACCCCTCTTCGGGCAGCAGGCGGTCACCCACACCGTCGCCCAATCCAGATCGCGGGTGATTTCCACATCGCGACACGCTGACCGACGGCAGCCCGTGATCGCGCACGGCCGCATGCACCAGCAAGCCAAGCTCGCGGCGCAGTTCGGCACCGATGCGGTCGGTACGTTTGAAATCACGGGAGGGCATAAGACTGGGAATCGGAAATAAAAGGGACGGGGAACGGGCGACGGGGAACGGGGAACGGCTCTGAGCCTCTCTTCCCGTTCCCTGTTCCCTGTTCCCACCATTGGCGTTACAGCGTGCGTGCCACTTCGGTGCGTTCGAAGCACTCGATCTGGTCGCCCGGCTTGACGTCGTTGTACTGCTTCACGGCGATACCGCATTCCATGCCGCTGCGCACTTCGTCGACCAGCTCCTTGAAGCGGCGCAGCGATTCCAGTTCGCCCTCGAAGATCACCACGTGGTCGCGCAGCACGCGGATCGGCTTGCTGCGCTTGACCGTAGCCCTCGGTGACCATGCAGCCGGCCACGGCGCCGAACTTGGAGCTGCGGAACACGTCGCGCACCTCGGCGGTACCGATGATGTCCTCGCGCACTTCCATGCCGAGCAGGCCGGTGGCCGCCTGGGTCACCTGGTCGATCACGTCATAGATGATCGAGAAGTAACGCACATCCAGGCCGTTCGTCTCGATCACCTTGCGCGCCGAGGCGTCGGCACGCACGTTGAAGCCGATGACCAGCGCCTTCGACGCCGCCGCCAGGGTGGCGTCGGATTCGTTGATGCCGCCGACGCCGGACGAGACCACGTTGACCCGGACCCGCTCGTTGCCGATCTGGGTCAGCGACTCGCGCAGCGCCTCGACCGAACCCTGCACATCGCCCTTGACCAGGATGTTGAGCGTCTGCTGCTCCACGCCCTGACCCATCTTGGCGATGATGTCCTCGAGCCGGTTGCTCTTGCTGACCATGCGCGTCTCGCGACGTTTGAGCTCACGCTCCTGCGCCACTTCACGGGCCAGGTGCTCGTCCTCGACGCAGACGAAGTCGTCGCCGGTTTCCGGCACGCCGGACAAGCCGAGCACCTGCACCGGAATCGACGGACCGGCTTCGCCGCACCTGCTTGCCGGTTTCGTCGATCAATGCGCGCATGCGGCCGTATTCGATGCCGCAGACGACGAAATCGCCCTTGCTGCAACGTGCCCTGCTGCACCAGCACGGTCGCCACCGGGCCGCGACCGCGGTCCAGACTGGATTCGATCACCACGCCGGAGGCGCGACCATCGGCCACCGCCTTCAGTTCCATCACTTCGGCCTGCACCGAGATCGCATCGAGCAGATCCTCGATGCCCGCGCCGGTCTTGGCCGATACCGGAATGAACTGGACGTCGCCGCCCCAGTCTTCCGGCACCACTTCGTACTGCACCAGGCCCTGCTTGACGTTGTCCGGGTTGGCGCCGTCCTTGTCCATCTTGTTGACCGCGACGATCAGCGGCACCTTGGCGGCACGCGCATGCTTCACCGCTTCCACCGTCTGCGGCATCACGCCGTCATCGGCGGCCACCACCAGGATCACGATGTCGGTCGACTGCGCGCCACGGGCACGCATCGAGGTGAACGCGGCGTGGCCGGGCGTATCCAGGAACGTGATCACGCCCTTCGACGTCTTCACGTGATACGCGCCGATGTGCTGGGTGATGCCGCCGGCTTCGCCGGAAGCGACCTTGGTGCGGCGGATGTAATCGAGCAGCGAGGTCTTGCCGTGATCGACGTGACCCATGATCGTCACCACCGGCGGGCGCGTGATCTTCTCGCCCTCCAGCTCGACGTTCTGGGTATGCGCTGCCAGCGTTTCCTCGGCGTTGTTCTGGTTGTCGGCGACCGGCGTGTGGCCGAGTTCCTCGACCACCAGCACCGCGGTGTCGTGATCGATGGTCTGGTTGATGGTCGCCATCACGCCCATCTTGAACAGCGCCTTGACCACCTCGGAGCCCTTGACCGCCATCTTCTGGGCCAGCTCGGCGACGACGTTGGTGTCGCCCACGACCACTTCGCGCACCACTGGCGCGGTAGGCCGCGAGAAACCATGCGGGCCGCTCGGCGCATTGCTGCTGCCACGCGACATGTCGCGACCGCTGCTGCGGCCGGGCTTGCCACGCTTGCTGCTGGAGGAACGGCGCGCACGATCGGCCTCGCTCAGATGCATCTGGCCGCCGGCAAAGCGCTTGCCGGCGCTGTCCGCGTCCGTCCTTGTCGGCGACGCTGTCATTGCGCTCGCGGGCATGTTTGGGCTTGCCGCGACTGGCGTCGCCACTGGCGGCAGCTGCGGGTGCAGTCGTACTGCCCGGCGCGGCGACGCGCGCCGCCGGAGCTGCAGGCGCGGCGGGCCGGGGCCGGTGCCGGCTTGACCAGTTTTTCGCGTTTGCGTGGCTCGTGGATGCGCGGCAGGATCATGCCCAGCTCACGCTGGTCGATGCGCTGGACCGCTCCACTCGCGTCAGTGCCGATGGCGTCATTCTCGGTCGTCGCCGCAGGCCGACTCCGGTACGGATCCGGCCGCTGCAGGCGCAGCTGCTTCGACGGCATGGGCCGTCTCGGCTTCGTTGCGCCGCTTGTCTTCGTGCTGCCGCTGTTCGTCCAGGGCACGCTGCTGCGCTTCTGCCTGACGACGCTGCTCGGCTTCGCTCCGCTCGCGGTCTTCCTGCTCGCGCTGCTGTTGCGATTCCTGCAGCTTGCGCACGGCATCCTCGCGCTCGGGCTCGGCGCTCGCCTCTTCGGCGATCACGCTGCGCTTGACGTAGGTGCGCTTGGCACGTACCTCGACATTGACCGTCTTGGCCGTACCCGCGGCACCGCGACCGCCCGGCGTGGCGACTTTCAGTTCGCCGACCGTGCGTCGCTTCAGGGTGATCTGGCGCGGCGCGCTATCGTCGACCTCCGCGGCAGCTTCGCCCTTGCCATGCGTGCGGCGCAGGAAGCCCAGCAGTTTCACCTTCTCGGTGCTGCTGATGACCTGCTCCTGGTCGGAGAATTTCATGCCAGCCTCGCCCAGTTGCGTCAGCAACTTGTCGACCGGCATGCCCAGTACCTGGGCGAGTTGTTTGATCGTGACGTCCGACATCGTGTTCTTTGCTCCGCCGTTCCCGCGCTTATCATTCGTGCGACATTATCTTCGCCGCCACCTCCATCCGTGGTGAAAGGTTCCCGAGAACCTTT
The DNA here is from genome assembly GCA_963739815.1 of uncultured Gammaproteobacteria bacterium. Classification (GTDB taxonomy): domain Bacteria; phylum Pseudomonadota; class Gammaproteobacteria; order Xanthomonadales; family Rhodanobacteraceae; genus Rhodanobacter. The sequence goes on along the minus strand of CAVUBI010000001.1, from coordinate 652,622 downwards.
CTGGCACACCCTTCCAGGGTGCCGCCGTCCGCGGTTAGCCGCCTTTCTCCAGTCGTGCGATCATCGGCGCACGTGCGGCCATGATCAGCGCCGCGGCGCGCTCTTCGTCCATGCCTTCGATATCGATCAGGTCGTCCACCGCCAGATCGGCCAGATCGTCGACCGTGCAAACCTCACGTGCGGCCAGCGCATACGCGGTCGGCTCGTCCATGCCTTCCAGCGCCAGCAACTCGTCGGAAGGCTGATGGTCGTCGACGCCCTCCTCCACCGCCAGTGCCTCGGTCAGCAGCGCATCGCGGGCGCGGGCGCGCAGTTCCTCGACGATATCCTCGTCGAAACCCTCCACCGCCAGCAGCTCGGCGCTGGGCACATAGGCGATTTCCTCGACGCTGGAAAAGCCTTCCTGCACAAGGATGACAGCGATCTCCTGGTCCACTTCCAGCTTGTCCATGAACAGCTGGCGCGCGGCCTCCTGCTCGGCTTCGCTCTTGGCGGTGACCTGGTCCTGGGTCATCACGTTGAGCTGCCAGCCGGTGAGCTTGCTGGCCAGACGCACGTTCTGGCCACCGCGACCGATCGCCTGGGACAGCTTGTCCTCGGCTACGGCGATGTCCATCGAGTGCTTTTCCTCGTCCATGATGATGGACTGCACTTCGGCCGGCGCCATCGCGTTGATGACGAACTGCGCCTGGTTTTCGTGCCACAGGATGATGTCGACGCGCTCGCCGTTGAGGTCGTTGGACACCGCCTGCACGCGCGAACCGCGCATGCCGATGCAGGCGCCGATCGGATCGGTGCGGCTGTCGTGGGCCAGCACGGCGATCTTGGCGCGATCGCCCGGATCACGCGCACAGCCCTTGATCTCGACCAGGCCCTGGCCGACTTCCGGCACTTCCAGCTTGAACAGCTCGATCATGAATTCCGGCGCCGCACGCGACACGAACAACTGCGGGCCGCGGGCCTCGGAACGCACTTCGTACAGGTAGCCGCGCACGCGGTCGCCGACGCGGGCCGATTCGCGCGGAATCGTCTTGTCGCGCGGGATGAACGCCTCGGCGTTGCTGCCCAGGTCGAGGTAGATGTTGCCGCGTTCGACGCGCTTGACGATGCCGGTGACCAGCTCGCCGACGCGATCGGCGAAAGCATCGACCACCTGCTGGCGCTCGGCTTCGCGCACGCGCTGCACGATCACCTGCTTGGCGGCCTGCGCGGCAATGCGGCCGAACTCGGCGTTCTCGACCTGCTGCTCGATGTATTCGCCCACCTGTGCCTCGGCACGCTCGTCCAGCGCATCCATCAGGCGCAGCTGATAGGACGGCGACTCCATCTCGCCATCGTCGGCGATGATTTCCCAGCGACGGAAGGTCTCGTACTCGCCGGTGTCGTGGTCGATCGATACGCGGATATCGGGCTCTTCGTCCGGGTAGCGCTTCTTCGCGGCCGAGGCCAGTGCAGCCTCCATTGCCTCGAAAATCACTTCCTCCGGCACGCCCTTTTCATTGGCGACCGCGTCGACGACCAGCAAAAGCTCTTTGCTCATTGCAACTGCTCCATAGATAGATGCCCAACGGCACCCAATCGATCTTGATGGATACGATTTATTTCGTGGCCCTGAGAGCCATTGTCTTGCCGCCGCGCTTGGGCTGCGGCGCATAACCGAGCGCCACCCAGTCCGGCACCACACGCGCACTTTCCACCAGCGCGTGATCGAATTCGAATGTCTTGCCCTCGGCTTCCAGCACGATGTGCTCGCCTTCCACCGAAACCAGTTTGCCGCGCAAGCGGCGACGCCCTTCCAGCGGCGCCTTCAGCAACAGCTTCACTTCCTGTCCGCTGGCACGCGCGAACTGCGCGGCGGTGAACAGCGGCCGATCCAGACCCGGCGATGAAACTTCCAGCACGTAATGGCCCGGAATCGGATCTTCCACGTCGAGCAAGGCGGACAGCTCGCGACTGGCGCTTTCGCAGTCCTCGATACCGACTTCGCGACGCTCGCCGTCGCCGGCGTCCTTGTTCAGCAGGTCCAGATAGACGCGCAGCGTACTCTGCCCGTGCGACGGGTTGAATTCCACGCCGAGGCATTCCAGGCCCAGATCGGCCAGAACCTCGGTGAATCGTTGTGCCAGTGCCTGTGTATCCATGCGTTTTACCTTTCCGGGCCGCAGAAACAAAAAATGGGCTCCAACGGCCCATTTCCTTATCTCGCCGATGTTCCTCCTCGTGCAGCTCTTTCCGGTGCAACCGGTTGCCGACCGCAACCAGGCACGACGCATCCGTGCGCCCAACAAAAAAGCCTCACGAGGAGGCTTTCTTGCATCAAGAAAGATCTGGTAGCGGGGGTAGGATTCGAACCTACGACCTTCGGGTTATGAGCCCGACGAGCTGCCAGACTGCTCCACCCCGCATCAGAGTCCGAAGAGTTTACCGGGGTGGCCGGTTTCTTGCAAGCCTTGGCGCGAACAAATTCATCGCCGTGTTAGATCCCGAAGGCGCGGCGGCACCAGCTCAGCAACGGGCCCCAGTACATAGCCCAGCGCCAGCAGTGCCAAGGCATTCAGCGACAACACCACGCGCAGCGGGCGGTCCGGCTGCACCTGCTGCACGCCGCCCTCGACCGGCTTGTCGAAGTACATCACCTTGACCACGTACAGGTAGTAGTACAGGCCGATGATGGCGAACACGATGCCGACGATTGCCAGCCACAGCATGTCGGCGTGGATCGCTGCCTCCAGCACCAGCACCTTGGCCCAGAATCCGAACAGCGGAGGTACGCCCGCCAGCGAGAACATCGCCAGCAGCATCAGGAACGCCATCCACGGCGATTTCTGGTTGAGCCCCTTCAGATCGGCAATTTCCTCGCATTCGAAACCGGCACGGGTCAGCGCCAGCATCACGCCGAACGCGGCCACGCCCATCAGCGCGTAGCAGATCGCATAGAACATCGCCGCGGCATAGCCTTCGGGACCGGCGGCGGCCAGGCCCAGCAGCAGATAGCCCATATGCGAGATGGTCGAATACGCCAGCATGCGCTTGAGGTTGGTCTGCACGATCGCGACCAGGTTGCCGATGGCCAGCGAAGCCACCGCCAGCACCGCCAGCATCAGCTGCCAATGCTGCGACAGGTCGCCCATGCCCGATTCCAGCAGTCGGTAGGCCATGCCGAACGCGGCGAGCTTGGAGCCCGAGGCGATGAAGGTGGTGACCGGGGTCGGGGCGCCCTGGTAGACGTCGGGGATCCACATGTGGAACGGCGCGGCACCCAGCTTGAAGCCGACGCCCACGACCATGAACACCAGGCCGAACAGCAGCAACGTCGGTGCCGTGGTGTAGCTCATCACATTCTGCAGCAGGGCCAGATCCAGCGTCGGCGTGCCGCCCATGCCGGAGGCGCCGTAGACCATCGACATGCCGTACAGCAGCATGCCGGAGGCCAATGCGCCCAGCACGAAGTACTTGATCGCCGCTTCCGGTGGCAACTTAGCGTCACGGTTCAGCGCGACCAGTGCGTACGACGACAACGACAGCAGCTCCAGTCCAAGGTAAACCGTGACCAGGTTGCCGGCCGAAACCAGCAACATGATGCCGATCACCGCGAAGATCATCAGCGTGTAGAACTCGCCGCTGAGCAGCTTGCGATCGATCAGATACGGTCGTGCATAGACAAACACCATCGCGGTGGTGCCCAGCGCGAACACCTTGAGAATTTCCGCCACGTCGTCGCGCACGAACATGCCGCCGAACGCGGTCACCGCCTGCTCCGGCTGCCCCGCAACCACCAGGTAGATCGCCACCAGCAATACGATGATCGAGAGCCAGTGCAGCACGGGGCGCTGCGCTGGTTTCATGAAGGCGTCCAGCAACAACAGCAGGCACGCCGCCGCCACCAGGTAGAGCTCCGGCAGCAGGATCAGGATGTCATTCAAAGTTGGCATGTTCGGTCCCGATCAAATCTTGTGAATGGCAAGCTGCTGCACCAGCTGCGCCACCGAGCTGTCCATCAGGTGGACCAGTGGCTGCGGCCAGATGCCCAGCGCCAGCACGGCGGCGGCGAATGCCGCCAGCACGAACGTCTCGCGTCCGTTGATCTCCTTCATCTCGGCCACGTGCGGGTTGGTGATTTCGCCCCACAACACGCGCTTGACCAGCCACAGCGTGTAGGCCGCGCCGATGATCAGGGTGAACGCGGCGAACAGCGCGATCCACGGACTGGCGCTGAAGCTGGCCAGGACCACCATGAACTCGCCCACGAAACCGCTGGTGCCCGGCAGGCCGCAGTTGGCCATCGCGAACAGCACGTAGAAGAAGCCGAACCACGGCATCACGTTGATGACGCCGCCGTAGTCCTTGATCTGACGCGTGTGCGTGCGGTCGTACATCACGCCGATGCAGGTAAACATCGCGCCGGAGACGAAGCCGTGCGAGATCATCTGCACCATCGCACCCTGCATGCCCAGCATCGCCATGTCGACATTGCCGGCATCGCGCACCAGCATGAAAGCGATGAAGATGCCCAGCGTGACGAAGCCCATGTGGGCCACCGACGAATACGCCACCAGCTTCTTCATGTCCTCCTGCACCAACGCCACGTAGCCGATGTACACGATCGCGATCAGGCTGAGCACGATGATCAGCCAGGCGAAATGCGCGCCGGCATCCGGCACGATCGGCAAGATGAAACGCAGCATTCCGTACGTGCCGACCTTCAGCATCACCGCCGCCAGCACCACCGAACCGCCGGTCGGCGCCTCGACGTGGGCGTCCGGCAACCAGGTATGCACCGGCACCATCGGCACCTTGATCGCGAACGCGATCAGGAACGCGAAGAAGATCCAGCTCTGTTCCTTCATCGTCAGCGGCAGCGCCGCCAGCGTGGCGATGTCGAACGTGTGCGCCTGCTGGTACAGGTACAGCAGCGCGATCAGCATGAAGACCGAGCCGAAGAACGTGTAGATGAAGAACTTCAGCGTCGCGTACACGCGGCGCGGACCGCCCCATACGCCGATCAGGATGAACATCGGAATCAGGATCGCCTCGAACAGCGCATAGAACAGCAGCGCGTCGGTGGCGCAGAACACGCCGATCAGCAGGCCTTCCAGCATCAGCATCGCGGCCATGTACTGATGTGGCTTGTCCTGGATGACCTCCCACGCGCCGGCAATCACCAGAATGCCGACGAAGGTGGTCATCACGATCAGCGCCACCGAGATACCGTCGACCGCCAACCCGTAATGGACGCCCCACGAGGCGATCCACAGATAGCTCTCGACCATCTGCATGCCGCCGACATCGGCGTCGTACTGCAGCAAGAACAGGCTGGCCACGAAAGTCAGCACGGCCACCAGCAGCGCCAGCCAACGCGCCAGGTTGGGTCGGGCTGCGCCGGCAAGCAGCACCGGGATCGCACCGACAACGGGTAGCCAGATCAACAGGCTGAGCAAATGATTGAACATGGATCTGTTTTCCTTATTGCCCGACCAGTCCGGAACCCACCAGCCAGTACCCGCCAAGCAGCAGGATCAGGCCGAGAATCATCGCGAAGGCGTAGTGATAGAGATAACCGGACTGCAGGCGGCGCAGCATGGCGGCGATGCGGTGGATCAGGTTTACCGAACCATTGACCATCGCACCGTCGATCACCGCCGTCTCGCTGGCCTTCCAGAAGCCGCGGCCCATCAGCACGCCGCCGCGGGCAAACAGCGCGAAGTACACGTCGTCGACCCAGTACTTGCGATCGAGTACCGTCCACAACGGCTTCAGCGCCGACTTGATCCGATCGGCCATCGCCGGGTTGAACAGGTAGATATAGGTGGTGATCGCGAACGCCGTCAGCACCAGCAGGAACGGCAGCTGAGTGAACCCGTGCACGGCCATTGCCGCGGCACCATGGAACGTCTGCCCCATCTCGGCCAGCACGTTGTTCGCCTCTTCCACATGGATGGCGCCGCCGAACCAGTTGCCGAACAGCATAGGCCCGACCGTGACATAGCCCACCAGCAGCGACGGAATCGCCAGCAACACCAGCGGCACGGTCACCACCCACGGCGACTCCTTGGGCGCATGCGCCAGCACGCCCGGTTCGTGGTGGCCGTGATCGTCATGATCACCGTGCCCGTGGCCATGCTGTTCGACGACCTTGAAGCGCTCCTTGCCGTGGAACGTCAGGTACATCTGGCGGAACGTGTACAAGCCGGTCACCAGCACGCCGGCCATCACGCAGAAATAGGCGTAGTGGGCGCCCCAGCGATGCGATTCGCCGACCGCCTCGATGATCGCGTCCTTGGAATAGAAGCCCGAGGTGAACGGCACCGCCACCAGTGCCACCGAACCGGCCCACATGGTGAGCCAGGTCACCGGCATGTATTTGCGCAGGCCGCCCATGTAGCGCATGTCCTGCTCGTGGTGCATCGCGATGATGACCGAGCCGGCGCCGAGGAACAGCAACGCCTTGAAGAACGCATGTGTCATCAGGTGATACACCGCACCCGAGTACATCGACACGCCCAGCGCCACCGTCATGTAGCCCAGTTGCGACAACGTGGAATACGCGATCACGCGTTTGATGTCGTTCTGCACGATACCGATCAGGCCGGTGAACAAGGCGGTGGTCGCACCGATCACCAGCACGAAGCTCAGCGCCGTCGAGGACAGCTCGAACAGCGGCGACATGCGCGCCACCATGAAGATGCCGGCAGTGACCATCGTCGCCGCATGGATCAGTGCGGAGATCGGCGTCGGGCCTTCCATCGAGTCGGGCAACCACACGTGCAGTGGCACCTGCGCCGACTTGCCCATCGCGCCGATGAACAGCAGGATGCAGATCACCGTGGCTGCATCCCACTGCGTGTTCGCCGTGATCTGCAAAGTCTTGCCGACCAGCGACGGCGCCGAGGCAAACGCGGTGGCGTAATCCAGCGTGCCAAGGAAATACAGCACTGCCGCGATGCCGAGCAGGAAACCGAAGTCGCCCACGCGATTGACCATGAACGCCTTCAGGTTGGCGAAGATCGCGGTCGGCCGCTTGTACCAGAAGCCGATCAGCAGGTACGACACCAGGCCCACCGCTTCCCAGCCGAAGAACAGCTGCATGAAGTTGTTGCTCATGACCAGCATGAACATCGAGAAGGTGAACAGCGAGATGTAGCTGAAGAAGCGCGTATAGCCGGGGTCGTCGCGCATGTAACCGATGGTGTAGACGTGCACGAGCAGCGAGACGAAGCTCACCACCACCAGCATCATCGCGGTCAGCCGGTCGACCATGAAGCCGACGCTGGCGTTGAACGGACCGATCTGGAACCAGGTGTAGATGTTCTGGTTGTACGCCTCGACCCCGCCCAGGGTGAGTTGGTACAGCACCATGAACGACAGCACGCAGGACACTGCCACGCCGAGGATGGTGACCGTGTGGGAACCGGCACGGCCCAGGAACCTGGCCAGGAAACCGGCAAGCACGCAGCCGACCAGCGGCGCGAGCGCGATCGTCAGCAGGATGGTTGTGGAGAGACCCATGTGCTCAGCCCTTCATGCTGTCGATGTCGGCGATATTGACCGTGCTGCGGCTGCGGAACAGCAACACCAGGATCGCCAGGCCGATGGCGGCTTCCGCCGCGGCCACGGTAAGAATGAAAAACACGAATACCTGCCCCGAGACATCACCGAGGAAACGCGAGAACGCCACGAAGTTCATGTTCACGGCGAGCAGCATCAATTCGAGTGACATCAACAGCACGATCACGTTCTTGCGGTTGATGAACAGGCCGGCCACGGCGATGCAGAACAGCACCGCACCAAGCACGATGTAGTGTGCAAGCGAGATCATGGCTGCGGCTCCTGCGGTGCAGTCGGTTCATCGGGACGGGTGGCGGCCATCTTCACGATGCGGACGCGATCGCGCGGATTGACCCTGACCTGCTGGCTGGCTGATTCGTAACGCGCGGCGCGGCGCTCGCGAAGGGTCAGTGCCACAGCCGCCACGACGCCAACGGTAAGGATCAACGCGGCGATCTCGAACGGCAGCAGGTACTGCGTATACAACGCATGACCCAGCCATTCGGTGTTGTTGGACGTAGCGGAGGTCAGTGCGGGATTGGCGCCCATGACCTGGGCACGCATCGCGCGCACGCCAATCAGGCCGAGCATTTCCACCAGCATGATCGCGGCCACGATCAGTCCGACCGGCAGGAATTTCACGAAGCCCTCGCGCATCTTTTCCTGGTCGATGTCGAGCATCATCACCACGAACAGGAACAGCACCATCACGGCGCCGACGTAGACCACGATCAGCGCCAGCGCAAGGAATTCCGCTTCGAGCAACAACCACAGGCAGGCAGCGCTGAAGAAGGTGAGCACCAGTGCCAGCACCGCGTGCACGGTGTTCTTCAGGGTGATCACCGACAGCGCCGCGACGACGGTGACGAAGCTGAAGGCATAGAAGCAGATGAGTTGGAGCAGTTGGGGATTCATCGTTGGCCTCAGCGATACGCCGCGTCTTGTGCGCGGTCGGCGGCAATCTGCTGTTCGAAGCGGTCGCCGATGGCAAGCAGCTGCTGCTTGTCCACCACGTTTTCGCCACGGTGTTCGAAGTGATACTCGTGGATCGAGGTCTCCACGATCGAGTCGACCGGACAGCTTTCCTCGCAGAAACCGCAGAAGATGCATTTGAACAGGTCAATCTCGTAACGGGTGGTACGCCGCTGGCCATCGCTCTCGCGCGGCGCCGAGTCGATGGTGATCGCCAGCGCCGGGCACACCGCCTCGCACAACTTGCAGGCGATGCAGCGCTCCTCGCCGTTCGCATAGCGGCGCAACGCATGCAGGCCGCGGAAGCGATTCGACTTCGGGATGTGCTCCATCGGATAGCGCATGGTGTATTTCGGCTTGAACATGTAGCGCATGGTCAGAGCCATGCCCTGAAGCAGCTCGATCAGCAGCAGACTCTTGAAGTAGCCAGTAATGCGATTCATTGGTTATGCCCCTACCCCGACGCTGACCACGCCGAAAAACTTCATGCAGCTGGCGACCATCACCCACACGATGGCTATCGGTATGAGCACCTTCCAGCCGAGCCGCATGATCTGGTCATAGCGGTAGCGCGGGAACGTCGCGCGGAACCACAGGAACAGGAAGCTCATCATGAAAGCCTTGACGACCAGCCAGATGAAGCTGCCCTGGCCGATGAAGCCCCACGAGGCCGGGAACGGCGACAGCCAGCCGCCCAGGAACAGGATCGCGGCGAGGAAGCTGATCAGGATCATGCTGGCGTATTCCGCCAGGAAGAACAGCGCGAAGGCCGAACCGGAATACTCCACGTGGAAACCGGCGACGATCTCCGACTCGCCTTCGGCCATGTCGAACGGCGCACGGTTGGTCTCGGCCACGCCCGCAATGAAATAGATCACGAATACCGGCAGCAGCGGCAACCAGAACCATTCGAACAAACCCTTGCCGCCGGCTTGTGCGTTGACGATCTCGGTAAGGTTGAGGCTGCCTGCCAGCACCAACACGCAGACCAGGCACAGGCCCATCGCCAGCTCATAGGAAATGACCTGCGCGGCCGAACGCATGGCGCCAAGCAACGCATAACGCGAGTTGGAGGCCCAGCCGGCGATGATGATGCCGTATACGCCCATCGAGGTCATCGCCAGCAGATACAGGATGCCGGCATTGGCGTTGGACAGCACCATCTGGCCACTGAAGGGCACCACGGCCCATGCCGCCAGCGCCGGGATCAGCGCGATCAACGGCGCCAAGTAGTACAGGACGCGGTTCGCCTTGGCCGGCAGGATCACTTCCTTGATCAGCAGCTTGACCACATCGGCAAACGCCTGCAGCAAGCCCCAGGGGCCGATCTTGTTCGGTCCCATGCGCGCATGCATCCAGCCGAGTACCTTGCGCTCCCAGTACACGAACATCGCCACGGCCAGAACCAGCGGCAGCACGATGCACAGGATGTAGATGATCGGCCACAGGAGCTGATTGATGAGTTGATCAGCCATGGTGCTTATGCCTTGCTCAAGGTGATGACCGCGCCATACGGCGGCAGCGTGGCGGTGAGATCCTGCGCGGCCTCGATCCAGGTCGAGTCATCCGGCACGGCGCTGTCGATGACCAGCGGCAAAACGGCATCGGCGATACGCACCTGGTCGCCTGCGGCCAGCCCCAGACGCTGTGCCTCATGCGCATTCAGGCGCACTGCCGAGGCGCGATTGAGGGGATGCGCATTCAGTGCGGTTGCCCGTCGCAGCACCGCGTCGCCGCGGTAGATCGGCCAGGTCGCCAGTCGGGTCAGGCCGCTGACCGCCGCCCGCGGTGCCAGCCCGCTGCGCGCGGTCACCTGGCGCTCCACGATGTCGCCGCGCAAACCGGCAAGATCATCGAACTCGAACCCGGCCAGTTGGAGCGCGCCACCGAGCGCACGCAGCACTTTCCAACCAGGACGTCCCTGACCCGGCGCCTTGGCTCCGGCGCCGACGGACTGGGCCAGTCCATCGACATTGACCAGGGTGGCATCGATCTCCGGCAGCAGTGCGATCGGCAGAATGACATCGGCCACCTCACGCAGCGCGGCGCTGGCGTAGGCGCTGAACGCCACCACCTGATCCGCGCCACGCAGCGCCTTCAGCACGGCGGCGCCATCGGCGAAGTCATGCGGCGGCTCGACGCCATACAGCAAATAGCTCTTGCGCGGCTGGACCAGCATCGCCTGCGCGTCCAGGCCGCCGTTGCCCGGCAGTACGCCGAGCCGGGCCAGCCCGACGGCATTCGCGCCAACCGGCAGTTCGTCATAACCGGCACCGGTGGCGTCGGCGATGAAGCGGGCGATCGCGCGCAGCCAGGACGCCTGCGGATGGGTCACCGCCGCCTCGCCGAGGATCACCACCGCCTTGCCGGACTTCATCGTGGCAATCGCGTCGACGTCACCCTCGTCGCTCTGCGCCCCGGCAATCGCCTGGGCCAGTGCCGTCGGTGCCGTCGCGCCGCTAGCCACGGCGGCGTTGGCCAGCGCCAGCAAAGCATCGACCAATGCTTGCGGCGCCACGATCGCCTCACCGGCGAGCTTGTAATTGAAATTGAAATGCGCCGGGTTGACCGCGTAGACCTTGGCGCCCTTCTTGGTTGCCTGGTGCAGGCGATGATTCAGCAGCGGCATCTCGAGACGCAAATCGGAGCCGACCAGCAAGGCGGCGCGGACCTGCTCGACATCCGCCACCGGCAGCGTGAACGGCTGTGCCACGGCGTTGTCCGCGAAATCGAGCTGGCGCAGGCGGTGATCGACATGCGCGCTACCCAGGCCACGGGCCAGCCGCATGAGCAAGTCGCCCTCTTCATTCGAGGTGGCTGGATGCAGCAGGATGCCCAGCTCACTGCCCGGCGCTTTCCTCAACGCTTCGCCGGCGAACTGCAGGGCGTCTTCCCAGGTGGCTGCCTGCCACTGACCATTGCGCTTCACTTCCGGCGCGCCGATACGGTCTTCCGCGTACATGCCCTGATGGCTGTAACGGTCGCGGTCGGACAACCAGCACTCGTTGACCGCCTCATTGTCGCGTGGCACCGTGCGCAGCACTTCACCACGGCGCGTATGCAGCCACAGGTTGGAGCCGAGCGCGTCGTGGTAGCCGATCGACGGCTTGGCGACGAGCTCCCAGGCACGCGCCTTGAACTGGAACGGCTTGTTGGTCAGCGCACCGACCGGGCAGACGTCGATGATGTTGCCGGACAGTTCGGTTTCGACGGTCTTGCCGATATAGGTGCCGATCTGCAGGTCGTCGTTGCGGCTCATGCCGCCCAACTCGTAGCTGCCGGCGATCTCGCTGGTGAAACGCACGCAGCGGGTGCAGTGGATGCAACGGGTCATCTCGGTGGCAACCAGCGGCCCGATGTTCTCATCCGCCACGGTGCGCTTGCGTTCGGTGAAGCGCGACACGCTGCGGCCGAAACCCAGGGCCACGTCCTGCAGTTCGCATTCGCCGCCCTGGTCGCAGACCGGGCAGTCCAGCGGGTGGTTGATCAGCAGGAATTCCATCACGTCCCGCTGGTACTGCAGGGCCAGCTTCGAACGCGTCAGCACCTTCATGCCATCGGCGACCGGCGTGGCGCAGGCCGGCAGGCCCTTGGTCGCCGGACGCCCGCCCATCTCCACGTCGACCATGCACATGCGGCAGTTCGCGGCGATCGGCAACTTGCGGTGGTAGCAGAAACGCGGAATGGTGACGCCGACGGCATCACCCGCCTCGATGATCATCGCACCCTTGCGGATCTGCACGGGCTTGCCGTCGATCTCCAGGCTGACCAGATCGGGCGTCGTGTTGGTGGGCTGCGCACTCATGCAGCGACTCCCTTGATACCTGCCATGTGATCTTCGGCCAGCGAGCGGCCGTTGGTGACGTAATACTCGAACTCGTTCCAGAACTGGCGCAGGAAGCCCTGCACCGGCCATGCGGCGGCCTCGCCAAAGGCGCAGATGGTGTGGCCTTCGATCTGCCCGGCGATCGCCTTCAGGCGGTGCAGGTCCTCGATCGACCCCTGCCCGGCCACGATGCGATCCAGCACGCGATGCATCCAGCCCGTGCCTTCACGACACGGCGTGCACTGGCCGCAGGATTCCTTGTGGTAGAACTGCGAGATGCGGCGGGTCAGCTTGACGCAGCAGACGCTGTCGTCGATCACCATGATCGCACCCGAGCCGAGGCCGCTCTTCAGGTCACGCAGGGTGTCGTAATCCATCGGCAGCCCCTTGAGCTGCTCGGCGGTCAGCACCGGCATCGATGCGCCACCGGGGATGGCGCCCTTCAAGGTACGGCCCGGCTTCAGGCCGCCGGCCATTTCCAGCAGCTCGTCGAAGGTGGTGCCCAGCGGCACCTCGAAATTGCCGCCGCGCTGCACGCAACCGGATACCGAGAAGATTTTCGGCCCGCCATTCTTGGTCTTGCTTTGCGCCAGGAACCAGTCGGCGCCCTTGCGCAGGATCGCCGGCACGGAGGCATAGGTCTCGGTGTTGTTGATCGTGGTCGGCTTGCCGTACAGACCGAAACCGGCCGGGAACGGCGGCTTGAAGCGCGGCTGGCCCTTCTTGCCTTCCAGCGATTCCATCAGCGCGGTCTCCTCGCCGCAGATGTAGGCACCCGCGCCAAGCGCGTTGTGGATGTCCACATCCACGCCGCTGCCCTGGATGTTCTTGCCGAGCAGGCCGGCGGCATAGGCTTCGGCCAGCGCCTCTTCGAGATGCTCGAACGGCTCGTGGTGGAACTCGCCACGCAGGTAGTTGTAGGCCACGGTGGAACCGGTGCAATAGCACGCGATCGCCATGCCCTCGATCACCGCGTGCGGGTTGTAGCGCAGGATGTCGCGATCCTTGCAGGTGCCCGGCTCTGACTCGTCCGAGTTGCACAGGATGTACTTCTGCATGTCGCCCTTGGGCATGAACGACCACTTCAGCCCGGTCGGGAAACCGGCGCCGCCGCGGCCGCGCAGGTTGCTCTTCTTGATCTCGTCGATCAGCGACGCCGGGTCGGGCTTCTCGGCGAGGATTTTCTTCCACGCCTCATAGCCGCCGACCTGCAGGTAGCTGTCCATCGCCCACGGCTTGTCGAAATGCAGCGTGGTGTAGCAAACCTGATGTTCCTTGGGTGCGGGTCCGACTGCCATGACTTACTCCAACCCGTCCAGAATTTCGTCGACCGACGCCGTCGTGAGGCGCTCGTGATAATGACCGTTGACGGTCATCACCGGCGCGCAGGCGCACGCGGCGACACACTCTTCCTCGCGCTTCAGGTAGATCCGGCCATCCGGCGTGCTCTCGCCCAGCTTGATGCCCAGCTTGTCCTCGCAATGGCGCACCAGATCCTCGGCGCCGTTGAGCCAGCACGAGACGTTGGTGCAGATCGCCACGTTGTTGCGGCCGACCGGCCTGGTTTCCAGCATCGAGTAGAAGCTGGCCACTTCGTAGGCCCAGATCGCGGGTACCTCGAGGTACTTAGCGACCGCGGTGATCAGCTCGTCGGTGAGGAAACCCTGATTCTGTTCCTGCGCGCCGAACAGCGCCTGGATCAGTGCCGAACGCTTGCGGTCGGGCGGAAACTTGGCGACCCAGTGGTCGATGTGCTGGCGGGTGTGCTCGGTGAGTACGGCGAGGGGATCGACGTTCCTGACCTGCTCGAAATGTCCTGTGGCTTTCATGCGTTTCTCCGTCGTGCCGGCTCAGCGATCCACGTCGCCGAACACGAGGTCATAAGTACCGATCATGGCCACCACGTCAGCGAGCATATGGCCGCGCACGATGGTGTCCATGGATGAAAGATGGGCGAAGCCCGGTGCGCGCAAATGCACGCGGAACGGCTTGTTGGCGCCATCGGAGACCAGATAGCAACCGAACTCGCCCTTCGGCGCCTCGATCGCGGCATAGGTCTCGCCGGCCGGCACGCAATAGCCTTCGGTGAACAATTTGAAGTGATGGATCATGGCTTCCATGTCCTCCTTCATCTCGACCCGCGACGGCGGCGCCACCTTGAAGTTCTGCACCATCACCGGGCCGGGATTGGCGCGCAGCCACTCCACGCACTGCCTGATGATGCGGTTGGACTGGCGCATCTCTTCCACGCGCACCAGGTAACGGTCGTAGCAGTCGCCGTTGACGCCGACCGGGATGTCGAAATCCATCTCGGCGTACTTCGCGTACGGCTGCTTCTTGCGCAGATCCCATGCAACGCCGGAGCCGCGCAGCATCGGACCGGTCATGCCCCATTGCTGGGCCAATTCCGGACTGATCACGCCGATGCCGACCGTGCGCTGTTTCCAGATACGGTTGGTGGTAAGCAGTTCCTCGTACTCATCCACCTTGGTCGGGAAGTCGGTGGTGAACGCGTCGAGGTAATCGAGCATCGAGCCTTCGCGCCAGCTGTTGATGCGCTTCAGGTCGGCGCCCTTGTGCCACGGCGATTCGCGGTATTTCGACATCTGCGCCGGCAGGTCGCGGTAGACACCACCCGGACGATAGTACGTGGCGTGCATGCGCGCGCCCGACACCGCCTCGTACACGTCCATCAGTTCCTCGCGCTCGCGGAACGCGTACAGGATCACCGCCATCGCACCCAGGTCGAGCGCGTTCGAGCCGATCCACATCAGGTGGTTCAGGATGCGGGTGATTTCGTCGAACATGGTGCGGATGTACTGCGCACGTTCCGGCGGTTCGATCCCCAGCAGGTTCTCGATCGCCTTCACGTAGGCGTGCTCGTTGCACATCATCGACACATAGTCGAGACGGTCCATGTAACCGATCGACTGGTTGAACGGCTTGGACTCGGCCAGCTTCTCGGTGCCACGATGCAGCAGGCCCACATGGGGATCGGCGCGGACGATGGTCTCGCCGTCCATCTCCATGATCAGGCGCAGCACGCCGTGCGCGGCCGGATGCTGCGGGCCGAAGTTCATCGTGTAGTTGCGGATTTCCTGCATGCTCAATTCTCCCGCCATTTGTCGGCGGCTTCGGCCTTGGCCTGCATCAGATCGACGTCATCACGGATCACGCGCGGCACCAGTACGCGCGGTTCGATCGACACCGGCTCGTAGATCACCCGCTTCTGTTCGGGGTCGTAGCGAACCTCGACGTTGCCGATCAGCGGGAAGTCCTTGCGGAACGGATGCCCGACGAAGCCGTAATCGGTGAGGATGCGGCGCAAATCGGGATGACCGTCGAAAATGATGCCGTACAGGTCGAACGCTTCGCGTTCGAACCAGTTCACGCCAGGCCACACCAGGGTCAGCGATGGCAACAGCGGCAAGCTGTCGTCCTCGCAGAACACGCGCAGGCGCAGGCGCCGGTTGTGCTCGATCGAAAGCAGCTGGATCACCGCCGCGAAGCGGCGCGGTTCGTCGTGGCCGCGCGGCCGTCCTGCCCAGTCGAAGCGCCCCGTCGCCTCGCCTTCCACGCCACGCGAGAAACCGGTGCTGGAAACGGTATCGGTATCCCATTCGGTCTGGCCGTAGCCGAGGTAATCGATGCCGCACAGGTCGATCAGCTCGCTGAAGCGGAACGCCGATTCGTCGCGCAGCGCGGTGGCCACCGCGATCAGATCGGTGCCGGCCAGCTCGGCGACGATTTCGTTGCGAACCGTGCTGATGGCCAGCGTGTCGCCGAATCGCGCGGCGAGCTGCTCGGCCAGCGAGGTCTTTTGCATGTCAGTCATGGCTGCGCCTTCAGGAACGCGCGATGGTGCTGGTGCGGCGAATCTTCTTCTGCAACTGCAGAATGCCGTGGATCAACGCCTCGGCCGTGGGCGGGCAGCCCGGCACGTAGATGTCCACCGGCACGATGCGATCGCAGCCGCGCACCACCGAATAGGAATAGTGGTAATAGCCGCCACCGTTGGCGCAGCTGCCCATCGAGATCACCCACTTCGGCTCGGGCATCTGGTCGTAGACCTTGCGCAACGCCGGAGCCATCTTGTTGACCAGGGTGCCGGCCACGATCATCACGTCGGACTGGCGCGGGCTGGCGCGGAAGATCACGCCGTAGCGATCCAGGTCCAGCCGCGACATGCCGGCGTGCATCATTTCCACCGCGCAGCAGGCCAGGCCGAACGTCATCGGCCACATCGAGCCGGTGCGCGCCCAGTTCATCAGCGCATCGATGCTGGTGGTAGCGAAACCATGCTGCACCACCGGGTTGTCGCCGGCCGGACGCAGGATATCGTCGACCAGGTTCAACGGCTGCGGGTTGTGCATCACCCGGCTGACGGAATCCATCACTCCCATTCGAGTGCTCCCTTCTTCCACACGTAGGCAAACCCGACGATCAGCAGCAACAGGAACAGGCCCATCTCGATCAGCGCGATCATGCCGATCTGCTGGAACACCACCGCCCACGGAAACAGGAACGCGATTTCCAGGTCGAAGATGATGAACAGGATGGCGAGCAGGTAGTAGCGCACATCGAAGCGCATGCGGGCGTCTTCAAACGCCTCGAAGCCGCACTCGTAAGGCGCAAGCTTTTCCGCCTCGGAGCCGGGGCGACGCGGGCCCGCCAGCAGGCCAATGGCCAGCAGCACCACGCCAAGGCCGGCAGCAACACCGATGAACAACAGGACAGGCCAGTATTCGGCAAGCACGATGCAACTTACCTCCGCGCCATGGGGCGCATCAGTGACCGTGGAAACTTGACTCCAGCAGCTCACGGTCCGGCGATTTCGATTCGGCAGGCCGACACGGCCATGGGCTGATCAGCCACATCCGCGGGCCCTGCAACCGCACGCAAATGTCCGATGTTTCGCGATGAAAATTCGCGAATCTCGCCATTGTATCAGTGCGCATGGGTACAACAAGCCTTGACGGCTGCTGCGAGGCGGATTAACGCACGCTTTCCCGCGTCACGATGTGCAAACCGCATTCACATGGTGTGAGTGGGCCGCTCGGAAGTCAGGGTGCCGGCCAGGATGTTCTCGATCCGGCTGCGCGCGGCCTCCGCATCGCCGGACTCGTTGAAGTGGATGCCGATGCCGGCCGTGCGGTTGCCCTGTGCACCGACCGGACTGATCCACACCACCTTGCCGACCACCGACAGGCGCTCGGTTTCTTCGGCCAGGGTCACCAGCAACACCACTTCGTCACCCAGCGAATAGGACTGCGCCGTCGCCGCAAACAAACCGCCATGCTTGAGGAATGGCATGTACGCGTTGTACAGCGATGCCGCGTCCTTGATTTTCAACGAAATGATGCCTTGACGGGCAGTCATGGGTTTCATGCGGGGCTCCTGTCGGGCGTTCGAAGCGCCCGATCCATGCCGATCTTAGATGTTGTGATCCATCGGCACCACCGTCGCGGCATTCCCGCCGCCATGACGGTGCGCTGCGGCGCGTTTCAGGCCCCGTCCGGCTGGCCAGCCAGCAGCGACTGGCGCTCGTTGACGAGGTTGCTCCACGACGCTGGCGGCACCCAGCCGGCAACCCATCCCGGCACGGCTTCCGCTGGCATCGGACGAGAAATCGAGAAGCCCTGCAACTGATGGCAGCCCAGCGAAGCCAGCAGGTCGCTCTGCTCCGCCGTCTCGACTCCTTCGGCGATCACCGTCTTGGCCAGCATGCGCGCGGTGGTGATCACTCCCGCCGCGATCGCCATGTTGCGATCATCGACCAGGATGTCACGCACGAAACTCTGGTCGAGCTTGATGTGCTCGATGTCCAGCTTCTGGATGTGGCTCAACGAGGCGCTGCCGGTGCCGAAATCGTCCAACCCCACGCGAATGCCACGCCGCCGGCACTCTTCGATGACTTCCTTGGCACGGGCGTGATCCATCGATGGGCCCGGTTTCGGTCACTTCGATGCCGAAGCCGACATCCATCACGTCCGGATAACTTTCGAGCACCGCGTCGATGTCGGCGAAGAACGCCGGATGCAGCAGGTGACGGGTGCTGATGTTGATCGAGACCGGGATCGAGATGCCCGACCGCATCCACGACTGGCAGCAGCGCAAGGCCTCGTCCAGCACGTAGCGCCCGATCGGCCGGGCCAACTGCGGGTCATCCAGCACGTGCATGAATTTCGACGGCTCGATCAGCTCATCGGTGTCACGCAGGCGCAGCAGCGCTTCCATCCCGGCCACCCCATGCAGCCCTGGCAGCCCGTCGATGTACACGATCGGCTGGAACAGCAACTGCAGATGATCCTGCTGCAGTGCCTGCGCGATCCGCTCGCGCATGGCCTGCATCCGCAGTTGCTCCAGTTCCATCACCGGTTCGTACAGCGCGCCGCGATCCTTGCCCCCTTCCTTCGCCTCATACATCGCCAGGTCGGCATGCCGCACCAGGCCTTCGGCGTCCGAGTCGTCCAGCGGAAACAGGGTCCAGCCCACGCTGGCGGACAGATAGAGCTGCTCGCCCATCAGGTTGAACGGCACCCGCAGCGCCTGCAGGATGTAACGGCTGATCACTTCGAGCTGTTCACGGCTGTCCAGGCCGGGGATAACCAGCGCGAACTCGTCGCCTCCGAAGCGGGCCAGCACATCGGCCTCGCGCAATATGCCGAGGATCCGCGACGAAGCTTCAGCCAGCACATGGTCGCCGCCACTGTGGCCGATGCTGTCGTTGACGCTCTTGAAACGGTCGAGGTCGAGTACGCCGACGGCCAGCAGCGATCGCTGATGCGTGGCACGCGTACGCGCATCCTCCAGCAATTCGAACAGCAGGCGCCGGTTCGGCAGCCCGGTAACCACGTCGTAAAAGGCCAGCCGCTCGACCCGGGCTTCATGCCTCTTCTGTTCAGTGACGTCGCGCTGGTGCCACAACCGACCCTGCGGTACGCCATCGACCACGATCGGAGTGAAGTCGCGCAGAAAGGTGCGCCCATCCTTCATCGCAACCTCCTCGCCCACGACCGGCTCGTTCCGGGCAAGGATTTCCCGAACCCGGATCCATTCGCGATCGGGATCCTGGTAGGCCGGCTGCACGCGATCGTAGACGGCCTGAGCCGGCTGCCCCTCCAATTCGGCCGGGCGCTCGGTCAGGCCGAACAAGAGGCAGAACGCTTCGTTGACGAAGCTCACCCGACGATCCTCGGACATCACCAGGATGCCGGCGTACTGCTTCGACAGGATGCTGCGGAAATGCTGCAGGCTGGAACGCAAATCCTGTTCCGCCGACTGCCGGGCCGCCCGCACACGTTGCATCTGGACACCGAGGCCCAACTCGACCGCCATCTCCGTGAAGACCTGCACCTCGTTCGCGCTGAAGGCGTCGCGATTTTCCGCGCCGATGACCAGACCTCCCACGATCGTTCCATCCACGCGCAACGGCAGCGCCAGCAATGAATGCACGCCCGGATCCGGCGACGGGCCACCGATTTGCGGCTGGCCAGCGGCCAGTGCACCCGCCAGCAGATCGCTACCGGGAGCGTTCCCGCCAGGCACCGGATGGATATCCCGCGCGGCTCCGTCGTGCAGTCCCTCCTGCGCCCGCATCTGCAGATACGCCGGCTCCCCTTCCTGCAACAGGCCGACCCAGGCGAACCGGTAACCGCCAATGCGCCGCGCCACGGTGCACGCACCGGTCAGCAGCGATGACTCGTCCACGCTGTGGGTAACCAGCTTGATCATCTCGCTCAGCAGGCGCAGCGCGTGGCGTTGGCGCGCCTCGTCCCGTACCGCGTGCAACAGCCGGGTGCGCTGCTCGTGCGACTCCATGCCGAGTCCGATACTCGCGGCGACCTGGCGCAGCAACTCGATCACCCGGGCGGAGAAAAACCCGGCATGGGCAGCCCGGACCAGCAGCGCTGCGCCCACCTCGCCAAACTTCAGCACCGGCACGGCGATGGCCGCCTGCACGTCGTGCCTGGTGCAGGCCGTCCGGAATACCTCCAACTCCCCGACACGGCGAATGTCCGCCTCCAGTTGTGGCTCGCCGCGCCAGAACGCTTCGCATGCCATCGAGAACGGAACCCGCTCGGGGTAGATGTCGGTCATCTCCGGCACGATCTGTGCCGGCGCCACCCGCCGGAACCAGCCGCTGTCGCGATCCAGTTCGCCCGCGATCACGAACCGCGCACCGATCCGCCGCTCGAGAACCTCGATGACCCCCGCGTACAGCACCGCCGGCTCCGGCGCGCACGCCAGCAGCTGGCCGATTTCCAACAGCGCGGCATAGAAACTCTCGCCGGACGCAGCCGTCGCTCCGGCATGGATCTGCATCGAATTCTGATCCGGTGTGTGCATACACGTGGCCAGCCAGATGGACGGACTCGAACATCACTGTCTTGATTCGGACGCGCAGCGGGATCGACTGCATCGCTTCCACACGCCATGCGCCGTGGCCGGACCATCTGCGATTTTCATTCCCCGCGACGGAAGCTAGTCCGGCCAATCATCCTGCGCAAGACCCGCGCCGCGATGACCGGGTGGCCCTGACAATTCGCACCAGCCCCAGCGGTCGAATATCCATGGCGAGCGCAGCGTCAGCTCCAATCGTGCGAAACGGGGATGGCCCGGATCCGCATGCGCCAGCGACAGCCGGAAGACACCGCCGCGGTCACGGCGCAGCGGTGCTTCGTGCCAGCGCCAGCGGTGCGTTCCGGCCGGACCCGTCACGCTGAGCCGCAGCCACGGGCGCAACCAGAACGGAGGTTGCCATGGCAACTCGGCCGCGCTGCCGGCGGCAGGCAGCGCCGCCACGTCGACATGACACTCGGGTCGCGCCGCCAATCGGCGCATGCGCTTGCCACTCAGGGCCATCTGGCTGCGATGGGCTTCCAGTGCCATGCGCTTGTTCTCCGCCTGGGTCGGCGTGCCATGAACTTCGACGGCGCTGTCACAGCAGGCGTCGCCGTGTACCAGGTAGGTCAGCAATCGCGGCGGATCGACCTGCCCGGCCAGTGCCAGGCGTACCAGCACATGCGCCGAGCCGTGGTCAGGATGCCGGTCGGACAGGGCCGGTGCCGCCACCAGATCGGGACGGAACTGGCCGATTGCGACGGTCAGTGCAGACACCGCCGTACGGTCTGCACGCAGCAACTCGTCGGCAAGACCAAGATCCGGCCAGCCCAACGGCTGCAATGCCGACGCCGGCACACCGAGATGCTGCAGGGCCTGCAGCATCTCCGCAAGCCGGCGTTTGCCCCAGCGCTGCCGGTCAGCGACACGAATGCGCACGCGCCGCTCCAGCCAGCGTTGCGGCCACGGGTTGTTGTCGCCGGCGGTCAGCAGCAGGATGTGCACCTCGCCACCGGCCGCGCGTACCTGCTGGATCAGCAGGCCGGTGGCGATGGTTTCGTCATCCGGATGCGGCGCCACCACCAGCAGGCGGGTTCGCGCGGAGAAGGACGGCACTCCTTTCGCCTGCACCGGCGTCGATGAGGAGGCCGTTTCCACGACGCTCAACGCCACTGCGCCAGCAATTCCAGCAACAGCAGGTCTCCGCGCAACGGGCCACGCAATCCCTCGCGGGTGCGATTGGCGGCGTCGTACCAATGACCCAGCGCCTCGACATCCATCGCACTGGCCAGCGGACCGGCGGCAGCCGGCCGCGCGCGCCCTGATCTCGTCGGCCGTGGCCTGGGCGGCGAACCACAGCCGCTGCGCCGGCTCGTTGTCCAGCCAGCGCTTGACCACTTCGGTAGGCTGACCGCGACCGGCCGCCAGCGCGGCCAGGTCCTTGCGTACTTCCTGCCGCCGCTCGAGTGCGCCCTCGCCGGCCCAGGCCATGGCCAGGCCGGGATTGCCGCCTGCAGCGGTCAGCGCGGCCGCGGCGTCACGCACGCCTTCGGCCTGCAGCCAGGCCAGCGCATCGGCCGCGGCCGGCAGGTGGAACTCGATCCGCTGGCAGCGGCTGCGGATGGTCTGCGGCAACCGCCACGGCGCATCGGCCAGCAGGATCAGCATGGTCTGCGCGGCCGGTTCCTCCAGCGTTTTCAGCAAGGCGTTGGCGGCGGCCGGGTTCATCGCGTCGGCCGGGTCGATGCGTGGCCACCTGCCAGCCGCCGAACTGGCTGTTCATGGCCAGCCGCGCCGACAGTTCGCGGATCTGGTCGACCACGATCTCGCTGCGCTGCACGCCGTCCTTGCGCAGGCCGAAACTCAGCGAGACCACGTCCGGATGCGAGCCGGCAGCGAGCAGCAGGCAGCTGCGGCAATGTCCGCAGGCATCGCCGTCGCAGCGGCTCGCTGCACAGCAGCCCCTGCACGAAGCGCTGCGCGAACGCGCGCTTGCCCAGTCCTGCGGCACCGCACAGCAGCAGCGCATGCGGCAGCGCGCCGCGCTGGCGGCGCGCCTGCAGACGCGCCCAGTGTTCGGCGTGCCAGGGCAATCCGCTCATGCCTGCGAATCTCCCAGCAGCCCGGCCAGTGCCTGGGTGGCCGCCTGCAGCACGGCTGCCGGCGGACTGGCTGGCGTCGATCACCCGGAACCGCTGCGGCTCGGCCGCGGCACGCTCGCGATAGCTTGCGCGCACCCGTTCGAAGAACGCATCGGCCTCGGCCTCGATGCGATCGGCGTCGCCGCGACCGGCAGCGCGGGCGCGGCCGGTCGCCACCGGCAGGTCGAGCAGCAGGGTCAGGTCCGGGCTCACGCCGTCACAGGCCCAGCGTTCGAGTTCGGCGATGCGCTCCGCCGGCTGGCCGCGGCCGCCGCCCTGATAGGCGTAACTGGCATCGGCAAAGCGGTCGCACAGCACCCACTGCCCGGCGGCCAGCGCCGGCTCGATCACCTCGCGCACCAGTTGCGCGCGCGAGGCGAACATCAGCAGCAACTCGGTCTCGGCAGCCAGCCCACGCAGGGCCGGATCGAGCACGATCGCGCGCACCGCCTCACCCACGCCGGTGCCACCGGGTTCGCGCGTCTGCACCAGCGCGATGCCGTGCCGTTCGATGTGCTCGCGCAGGCCGGCCAGCAAGGTGCTCTTGCCGGCACCTTCGCCGCCTTCGAGGCTGATGAATTTTCCGCGTGGGATGCTCATCGGCAACGCTTCCGCTGGTAGCAGTCGACGTTGCGATTGTGTTCCTCCAGCGAGCTGGCGAACACGTGGCCGCCATCGCCGCGAGCCACGAAGTACAACGCATCGCCCGCCGCCGGATGCAGGGCCGCCTGCAGCGCCGGCTTGCCCGGCAAGCGCGATCGGCGTCGGCGGCAGGCCCGAGCGGGTATAGGTGTTGTAGGGCGTGTCGGTGGTGAGATCGCTCTTGCGGATATTGCCGGCGTAGTTCGCGCCCATGCCGTAGATCACGCTGGGATCGGTCTGCAGCAGCATGTGATCCTGCAGGCGCCGCACGAAGACACCGGCGATCTGCGCGCGCTCGGCGGGCAGACCGGTTTCCTTCTCCACGATCGAGGCCAGGATCAACGCCTCGTACGGCGTGGCCAGCGGCAGGTCCGGCGCGCGCCCTGCCCACAACTCGGCCAGCGTCTTCGACCATCGCGACATGCGCGCGCCTGAGGATGTCCAGATCGCTGTCGCCTTTCACGTAGGCATAGGTCTCCGGCAGGAAGCGACCTTCCGGCTGCTTCGCCACCGGCGCCGATCTTCTGCATGATCGCGGCATCGTCCAGCGCGGTGCTGTCGTGCCGCAGCTTCTCGGCTTTCGCCAGCGCCTGACGCAGCTCGGCGAAGGTCCAGCCATCGACGATGGTGAAATTGCGCTGCAACACCTTGCCTGTCGACCATGTTCGCCAGCAGCTGGCGCGGCGTGATGCCCGGCTCCAGCGCGTACTCGCCGGCATGCAACTTGCCGGCCACGCGCATCTGTTCGGCCAGCAATCGCCAGTACAACGGGTGAGCCGTGCTCAGCTTGCGCTGGCGCAACTCGCCGACGATGCTCTTGAAGCTGTTGCCGCGGCCGACATCGATGCTGTCGCCCTGCGCCGTCACGTTCAGCGGCGTCGTGCTGAAGCGCGCTGAAATCGTTCCAGCCGTAAACCAGCGCGCCCGCCGCCAGCAAGCACGACCAGCAACAGCAGCCATGGCCATGCGCGTCCGCGCATCGGTTTGTCGACTCATCCGTCCTGCTCCATCGAAAACCCCAGATCGCGCCAATGCTGCTGCAGCCGACGGGTCAGCGCGCCCGGCGCATAGCTGCACTCATCCAGCGCAACGTACCGGCACGATGCCGCGCACGCTCGAACTGAGGAAGACCTCGCTGGCACCGCGCAGGGCATCCAGTGCCAATTCGCCGACCCGCGTCTGCGGACACTGCGCCAGCACTTCGGCACGGGCCACCCCGGCCACGCCGCAGCGATCCAGCGCCGGCGTCAGCAGCTCGCCGTCGACTACGGCGAACAGATTGGCCATGGTCGCCGAAATCACCCGTCCGTGGCTATCGCACAGCACGCCTTCGGCGATCGCCGGATCATTCCACTCGGCGCGCGCCAGCACCTGTTCCAGCCGATTCAGGTGCTTCATGCCGGCCAGCAGCGGCTGCTCGGCCAGACGGATGTCGCACACCCGCAGGCGCACGCCTTGCGCATACACCGCCGCCGCGACCTCCGGTGGCGCAAACGCAGCCACCACCCGGCGTCGGTTGTGGCGATAGCGGCAGGCGCGTAGCCGCGTTCGCCGACGCCGCGGGTGATCGTGATGCGCACGACCGACTGCGGCATGTCCGCGACTGACCTCCAGCGCTTCGCGCCACAGCTGCGCCGGATCGGGCGCCGGTATCTGCAGTCGTGCGCAACCTTCCGCGAGTCGCTGCATGTGGCGCGACCACAGCGGCGCGACCGTACCGACCAGGCGGATGCTTTCGAACAGTCCGTCGCCATAGGCCGAAGCCGCGATCCAGTGCGGATACCTGCTCCGTCGCCACGCCGTTGACCAGCATGCGCGCCGTCATCAGTCCGGCACTCCCAGCGCGCGCAGCAGGCCACGCGCCTTGGCGCGGGTCTCGTCCAGTTCGCTGGCAGCCACCGAATCGGCCACGATGCCGGCGCCCGCGCGCAGGCTCACTTCATCGCCGGCCAGGGTCAGGGTGCGGATCAGGATGTTCAAATCGAGCTCACCGTTGCGATCGAGGTAACCCAGTGCGCCGGTATAGGCGCCACGTGGCGCGTCCTCCAGTGCGGCGATGATTTCCATGCAGCGCACCTTGGGGCAACCGGTGATGGTGCCGCCCGGGAAAGTCGCGGCGATCACCTGGCCGGGCGTCACGTCGGCGCGCAGGCGTCCGCGTACATTGGAGACGATGTGGTGAACGTGGGCGTAACTCTCCACCGCCATCAGTTCGTCGACCTCGACCGTGCCCGGCACGCAGACGCGACCGAGGTCGTTGCGTTCCAGGTCGATCAGCATCACGTGCTCGGCGCGCTCCTTCGGGTGCGCGCTCAGTTCGCGGATGCGCGCCAGTTCGTCTTCGCCAGGCAATCGGGGCCGCGTGCCGGCGATCGGCCGGGTCTGCACCACCCCGCCGCGCACCTCGACCAGCCGCTCCGGCGAGGAACTCACCACCGCCCAGCCCGGTTGCTGCAGCAGGCCGGCGAACGGCGCCGGGTTGGCCATGCGCAGCACCGCATACAGCGATGCAGGCACCGGCGGTTGCGCATAGCGCGCGCGCCAGGCGCGCGACAGGTTCACCTGGAAGATGTCGCCGGCGTACAGGTGTTCGTGGATGCGCGCCACGCCGTCGAGGAACTGTTGCGGCGCATCCTCGTCCCAACTGCTCGGCGCGGCCAACGGCGGAATCGACGGCGCCGCCGCGAGATCGGATTCCAGCGTATCGAGCAGGTTTTCATGGCCGGCTTCGGCGACCAGGATCGTGCAACCGCGCACATGATCGACGATGACCGCGGCCGGGCAACGCACCGCCAGTGCCAGCGGCAACGCCGCGGGCGCGCGCAACGCCAGCGTCGGTTCGATTTCGCCGGCCAGCTCGTACGCCAGCAGCAACACCCAGCCGCCATGGAACGGCAGTCCGTCATCGGCCGGCGGCAAGCGTTCAGCCTGCCAGGCTGCATCCAGCGCATCGAGGAAGCGCCCTTCCCGCAAGTTGCCCGCGCCATCGCGCAGGCAGCCGTCGGCGTGCAAGCTCAACTGCTCGCTGCGGAAACGCGAACAGGATGTCGTAACGCGACTGTGCAGTGCCATGCACCACGCTTTCCAGCAGGCACGGATAGCGCTCCGGGAAACGAAGCGGCCGGCGCGAGCAGATCGCGCCGGCCGTCCAGGATACGGCGATGGCAGGTCACGCTCAGACGCGGCGGAATGCCAGCGTGCCGTTGGTGCCGCCGAAGCCGAACGAGTTGGAGATCGCCACGTCGAGCTTCGCTTCGCGTGCGGTGTGCGGCACGAAGTCGAGATCGCAGCCTTCGCCGGGCTCGTCCAGATTGATCGTCGGCGGCACCACCTGGTCGCGCAGCGCCAGGATGCTGAAGATCGCCTCGACGCCGCCAGCCGCACCGAGCAGATGGCCGGTGGTCGACTTGGTCGAACTCATCGCCAGCTTGTAGGCGTGGTCGCCGAACACTTTCTTCGCCGCCATCACCTCGCCCAGGTCGCCCAGCGGCGTCGAGGTGCCGTGCGCATTGACGTACTGCACCTCGGCAGGATTGAGGCCGGCATCGTTCAAGGCGGTTTGCATGCAGCGCGCCGCGCCTTCGCCGCCTTCGCTCGGTGCGGTCATGTGGAACGCATCGCCGCTCATGCCGAAGCCGACCAGCTCGGCATAGATGCGCGCGCCGCGGGCCTTGGCGTGTTCGTACTCTTCCAGCATCAGCACGCCGGCGCCGTCGGACAGCACGAAGCCGTCGCGGTCCTTGTCCCACGGACGGCTGGCCTTGGTCGGCTCGTCGTTGCGGGTGGACATCGCCTTGGCCGAGCAGAAGCCGGCCATCGCGGTGCCGGTGGTGGCGAACTCGGCACCGCCGGCGATCATCGCGTCGGCATCGCCGTACTGGATCATCCGCGCGGCCAGGCCGATGTTGTGGGTGCCGGTGGTGCAGGCGGTGACGCAGGCGATATTCGGACCCTTCAGGCCGAACATGATCGACAGCTGGCCCGAAACCATGTTGATGATCGAGCTCGGCACGTAGAACGGCGAGACCCGGCGCGGGCCCTTCGCCGCCAGTTCCAGCGTGGTCGCCTCGATCGTGTACAGGCCGCCGATGCCGGCGCCGACCGCCACGCCGATACGCGGTGCGTTCGCCTCGGTCACTTCCAGCCCGGAATCACGCAAGGCCTGGGTGCCCGCCGCCACGCCGTAGTGGATGAACGGGTCCATCTTCTTGACGTCTTTCAGCGGCATCCACTGAGCCGGATCGAAATCGCTGACCTGGCCGGCGATGCGCGTGGAATAAGCGGAGGTGTCGAAATGGGTGACCGGACCGATCCCGCTGACGCCCTTGACGACACGCTCCCAGGCGCTGGCGATGTCGTTGCCGACCGGCGAGATGATGCCCATGCCGGTCACTACCACACGTCGCTTGCTCATGCTGATGTTCCTTACGTGATTGCGTGGATCTGCCGTTGCCGGCAGCCGTCCCGCGCAGATCGCCAGAGACGTCGCCCGGAACCGCCCGGCAGGCACCCTGCCACCATACGGGCTCGGACGTTACAAATTGCAGAAACGAAAACTGCGCCGGAAAGGCGCAGCGTTCGATATCGCCACGTGCACAGGCTGGCTCGCGCAGCGCGAGTCAGTCCGGCCGAATGACGATCAATGCTAGCCGGTCAATCCTTGGAATGGGCCTTGATGTAATCAACCGCCTGCTGCACGGTGGTGATCTTCTCGGCATCTTCGTCGGGAATTTCGGTCTCGAATTCTTCTTCGAGAGCCATGACCAGTTCCACCGTGTCCAGCGAATCTGCGCCCAGATCGTCCACGAACGAAGCGTTCGCCGTGACTTCATCTTCCTTCACGCCCAACTGCTCGATGACGATTTTCTTGACGCGCTCTTCGATGGTGCTCATGTTGCCCATACCTCTCAAGGAGTAATTGATTGTCTGTGCCGGCAGTAATGCCTGCAAAAGGCCGGCGCATTGTAGTGGCTAAACCGCAATGGCCGCCACGATTCGCCGGTGATACCAGGACGCGGTCCCCGACGACCGGCATGAAAGTGCAATTGTCGCCTAAAACGGACTCGCTGGCGACAACCGCGTTCCGCAACCTACGGCATGTACATGCCGCCGTTGACGTGCAGGGTCTCGCCGGTGATGTAGGCCGCCGCCGGCGAGGCCAGGAAACCCACGGCCTTGGCGATGTCGCTGGCCTCGCCGAGCCGTCCCAGCGCGATCTGGCCGAGCAGCGCCTGCTTCGACTCCTCAGGCAATGCGCGGGTCATGTCGGTGTCGATGAAGCCTGGCGCCACCACGTTGACGGTGATGCCACGCGTGCCGATCTCGCGTGCCAGCGATTTGGAAAACGCGATGATGCCGGCCTTGGCCGCGGCGTAATTGGACTGACCCGGATTGCCGGTAAGTCCGATCACCGAGGCGATCGAGATGATGCGGCCCTTGCGCGCCTTCATCATGCCGCGCATGACCGCCTTGGAAGTGCGATAGACCGAGGTGAGGTTGGTGTCGATGATCACCTGCCAGTCTTCGTCCTTCATGCGCATCAGCAACTGGTCGCGCGTGATGCCGGCATTGTTGACCAGGATCGAGACCGCGCCGAACTCCTTCGCGATCGCATCGACGAGCCCTTCCACCGCGGCACCATCGGTGACGTTCAGCACGCGGCCATGACCGCCATGCGCGGCCAGCCGATCGCCGATCGCCGTGGCGCCGGCCTCGCTGGTCGCGGTACCGATCACGGTGGCGCCCATCGCCGCCAGCTCGTCCGCGATCGCTGCGCCGATGCCGCGACTGGCGCCGGTGACCAGCGCGATTTCACCTTGCAGGGAATTGCTCATTGTCGGGTGGTTCCTTGGAAACACGGGAATCGGGAATCGGAAAAGTCCGCACTCACGCCCATTCGGCGCGCGCGGCCTCGAGTTCTGCCGGCGCACCGAGCGGCGCGCGCATCGACGCTCTTGTCGATACGCCTGATCAGGCCACCCAGCACCTTGCCCGGTCCGCACTCGGCGACGCGGGCGGCACCTCCGGCGACCAGCGCCTGCACGCATTCGGTCCAACGCACCGGCAGGTACAGCTGGCGCTGCAACGCGCCGCGGATGTCATCGACGCTGTCGTAGCTGCGCGCCTCGGCGTTCTGGATCACCGGGATCGATGGCAACTGCCAGTCGATTGCAGCCATCCGCTCGCCCAACCGGTCGGCCGCATCGCGCATCAGCGCACAATGCGACGGCACCGACACGGCCAGCTTGATCGCTTTTTTCACGCCCAGTTCGGCCAGCTTCGCCAGCGCGCGATCGACCGCTTCGGCATTGCCGGCAATCACCAGCTGGCCAGGCGAATTGAAGTTGGCCGGCGACACTACCTGCCCTTGTGCCACTTCCTCGCACACCGCAGCGATCTGCGCATCGTCACCGCCCAGGATCGCCGCCATCGCGCCGACCCCGGCCGGCACCGCCGCCTGCATCAACCGACCGCGCTCGGCCACCAGCGCCGCCGCGTCGTGCAGCGACAGTGCGCCTGCACAGACCAACGCGCTGTACTCGCCCAGGCTGTGGCCGGACAACTGCGCCGGCTGCGCGCCACCCATTTTCTGCCACACACGCCACACCGCCACGCTGGCAGCCAGCAGCGCCGGCTGGGTGTTCTCGGTGCGATTGAGCTGATCTTCCGGCCCCTGCGCGCTCAGGCTCCACAGATCGATGACCGGCGCCTTGCGAGGCCTCTTCGAACGTGGCCGTGCACCTCGGCGTGCGCAGCGGCCAGTTCCGCCAGCATGCCGACCGACTGCGAGCCCTGACCGGGGAAAACGAAAGCGAGCGAAGCGGAAGTCGAACTCATCGAGACGCGGATCCTGCCGACGAAAACCACCATGGTGCCATGCATCGCCGCCCATACGCAGCTGTATTCGACGTTTTTCGGACATCCAAAGCACGATGCCGCCCGGGTGGGCGGCATCATGGAGAGCGCTTGAACAGCTGGGAACTCAGTAACGCAACAGTGCCGACGCCCAGGTGAAGCCACCGCCGAACGCCTCCAGCAGCAGGTTCTGACCGCGCTGCACCTTGCCCGAGCGCACCGCGTAATCGAGCGCCAGCGGCACCGAGCCGGACGAGGTATTGGCGTGCTGGTCGACCGTCACGATGACCCGCTCCATCGACATGTTCAGCCGCTTTGCGGTGGCTTCGATGATGCGCAGGTTGGCCTGATGCGGAATCAGCCAGTCGATGTCCGACTCGACCATGCCGGCCGCCTGCAGGGTTTCACCGACCAGCGCATCGAGCGTCTTCACCGCGACCTTGAACACCTCGCGACCCGACATGCTGATGCGCACGCCGTGGTTGGGCTCGTCCTTGAAGCCGACCGACACGCCCACCGGGTTGTACAGCAGATGCTTGTAGCCGCCGTCGGCATGCAGGCAGGTGGCGTAGATGCCCGGCTCGCTGGACGCTTCCAGCACCACGGCGCCGGCGCCATCGCCGAACAGCACGCAGCTTTCGCGCTCGGTCCAGTCGACCATCCGGGTCAGTGTCTCGGCGCCGATCACCAGCACCTTCTTCGACTGCCCGCTGCGAATGAACTTGTCGGCAATGCCCAGCGCGTAGACGAAACCCGAGCACGCGGCATTGACGTCGAACGCGGCACAGCCGTTCGCGCCGAGGCGATGCTGCACCAGGCAGGCGGTGGACGGAAAAATGATGTCCGGCGTGGTCGTGCCGAGGATGATCAGATCGAGTTCGGACGCCTTGACGCCCGCCGCTTCCAGCGCGTTCTGCGCGGCGTGGAACGCCAGATCGCCGGTGGTCTCGCCATCGGCGGCGATATGCCGCTGGCGGATGCCGGTGCGGGTGCGGATCCACTCGTCACTGGTGTCGACGATCTTTTCCAGATCGGCGTTGGTTACCACGCGCTCGGGCAACGCGCTGCCGGTGGCGATGATGCGGGAGTAGATCTGGGCCATTCAGCTTTCCATCAACGAAACAGAGGACTTCGCGCCATCATTGGCGCCTGCACGACACCGCAACAGTTACGTTCCGGCATCCCTGAACGCAAAACGGCGCGTCGCCGCGCCGTCTCGCCTGACCACTTCCGGAACCCCGGGGCTCCACGAAACGATCAATCCTCGACCGACACCGCGCCCTTGGTTTCGATCACTTTCTTGCCGCGATAGTAGCCATCCTTGGTGACGTGATGGCGCAGGTGCACTTCGCCACTGGTCGGATCGGTGGACAGCTGCACGGTCTTCAGCGAGTCGTGCGAACGACGCATGCCGCGGGTGGACGGGGTACGGCGGCTCTTGGCAACTGCCATGGTAGTTCTCCAACGGAAACTTGATGATCTGGAATCGACATGACCAGGCTCGGTTGAACCCGGTCGGTGGTTACTTCTTCAGTTCGCGCAATACCGCGAACGGATTTTCGGAGCGCCCCTCGCCGGTGGAATCCTCTTCCGGCTCATGGCCTGTCACTTCGTCGGGCGAGGCTGCTGTCCGGGTTGACCGGAACCAGCGGCAGCGCCAACAACAATTCGTCTTCAATCACATCCGCCGGATTCAGCCGGCCATCCTCGGCCACCAGCAACGGCTCGCAATCGGGCGGCAAGCCAGCCTCGTCGCGCTCCAGCTTGATCAGGCCAAGCCGGGTATCCACCGCGACCGGCAACACAAACGGTTCCAGCGTGCGCTGACAGACCAGACTCAGCGATGCCTGCGCGCGAACATCGACATAGCTCGTGCCAAGGCTGTCGCGCCCGAAATCCAGTTCGAAGTGCAGCTCTCCATCCGCGCTGGCCAACATCTCGCACAGGCGGGACATGGTCGCGATGGGTAGCGTTCCCTCGAACGAACGCCGCGCCGAGACCATGCGCCAAGCGTCCACGGACTCTGGCAGTGTCACGGACATAATCGCGAAATGTTAGGTTCCAAGCCGCCCGAAGTCAACCGGCGCGGCGCCGTCACCGCCGCTACCGGTCCCGGAGGCCGCCTATTTTGCCTGATCCGGGCGCAATGCGGCAGACTGAATCTCCCTGTCGTCCGAGTCGCAGCCACGTGAACCCTTATCTGACGCTCGGTACCGCCGCCTTGCTTGGGCTGCTGATTGCCCTGGTGGCCGCGGCCCTGCTGCTGCGCCGGCGCCAGGCCTTGCGCGGCAACAGTCTCAGTGCCCTGCTTGACCTGGCCGATCGGCTGGAGACGGACCTGAAGACCTGTCGCTCCGGCCTGCAGCAGGCCCACGCGGTGATGTCACTCAATCCCGATCTGCCCGCCGCCAG
This sequence comes from uncultured Gammaproteobacteria bacterium, assembly GCA_963739815.1. GTDB lineage: Bacteria > Pseudomonadota > Gammaproteobacteria > Xanthomonadales > Rhodanobacteraceae > Rhodanobacter. The sequence continues at coordinate 619,886 of CAVUBI010000001.1, read as the reverse complement.
CGAACAGGACGCCCGGCATGCCATCGACGCTGGCTTGCGCGCCCTGCTGCAACAACGCCTGTGGATCCGCGACCGCTCGCCGCAGGCCAGCCAGCGCGAACTGGACGAAGCCGCCGCGTCGATGCGCGCTGCCCGCAACCGCCTGCAGCCGCTGCTGCAGGCGCTCAACCAGGCCCAGACCGACCTCAACAGCGCCATGCGCGAACACATCCGGCGCGAATCGGACAGCATGATGTCGAACCACCCAACGCCTCGTATCGTGCTCGGCTCGACCTCGCGCTACCGCGCCGAACTGCTGCGCCGGCTGCTTGCGGACTTCGAGCAGGTCGCACCAGGCACCGACGAAGCCGCGCGACCAGGCGAAGCGCCCATGGATCGTGCGCTGCGGCTGGCGATCGCCAAGGCCGAGGCGGCGGCGCACGGATTTCACGGCGAACTGGTGATCGGCTCCGACCAGGTTGCCGAACTCGACGGGCTGATCCTTGACAAGCCCGGCAGCGCTGAACGCGCGCATGCTCAACTCGCTGCCAGTTCCGGCCGGGAAGTGCACTTCCATACCGCGCTGTGCCTGCTCGACACCCGCGACGGCCGCCAGCACACACCACGTCGACCACACCCGCGTGCGCTTTCGCACACTGGGCACGGCGGAAATCGCCCGCTACGTCGAACGCGAACAGCCGCTGGACTGCGCCGGCAGTTTCAAATGCGAAGGACTGGGCATCAGCCTGTTCGAGTCGATCGACAACCGTGATCCCAGCGCGCTGATCGGCCTGCCGCTGATCGCGCTGGCGCGGCTGCTGCGCGACTGCGGCATCGAACTGCCCTAGACCCCCGCACGGCTTCATCGACGACGGACAATCGTTACACTGAACGGGCCACATCGCTGCCGTGCAACAGCCCCACTCCATAGAAGAAGCCATGTCTGCCATCACCTCGCTACGCGATGAAGCTTTGCAACATCGCCTGGAGGCCGCGATGGCCCAGGTCAACCGCGTCCTGCTGGGCAAGCCGCGCCAGGTAAAGCTTGCCTTCACCTGCCTGATCGCCGGCGGCCATCTGCTGCTGGAAGACGTGCCCGGCGTGGGCAAGACCACCCTGGCGCATGCGCTGGCGGCCACCTTCGCGCTGGAATTCCAGCGCGTGCAGTTCACCAGCGACCTGTTGCCATCGGACATCATCGGGGTCAGCGTTTACGAGCGCGAGACCGGCCTGTTCCGCTTCCACCCGGGACCGATCTTCACCGGCCTGCTGTTGGCCGACGAGATCAACCGCGCCAGCCCGAAAACGCAGAGTGCGCTGCTGGAAGCCATGGCCGAGGGCCAGGTCACCGTGGACGGCCAGACGCAGGCGCTGGCGCAGCCGTTCTTCGTGGTCGCCACGCAGAATCCGCTGGATCTCAACGGCACCTTCCCGCTGCCCGACTCGCAGCTCGACCGCTTCATGCTGCGGCTGTCGCTGGACTATCCGGATGCCGCTGCCGAACGCGCCCTGCTCACCGGCAGCGATCGCCGCGACCTGCTGGCCCAGCTCACGCCGCAACTCGATGGCAGCGCCCTGCTCGCACTGCAGCGACAGGCGCAGGCGATCACCGCCAGCGCTGCCCTGCTCGATTACCTGCAGGCATTGCTCGCTGCCAGCCGGCGCCATGCCGACATCCGCGTCGGCCTGTCTCCGCGCGCCGGCCTGGCCCTGCTCGGCGCCGCGCGCGCCTGGGCGCTGCTCAGTGGTCGCGGCCACGTGCTGCCGGAAGACCTGCAGGCGCTGTTCGTGCCGCTGGCCGCACATCGCCTGCTGCCCGCGCGCGGGGCCAATGGCGACACGCTGGCGCGGCAGCTGCTGGCCGAGGTAGCGGTGGACTGATGCGCCGCCTGCTGCAGCGCCTGCAACGATGGGCCGAGCGCCGGCTGCCTGCACTCACCCGTTACCGCCGCTCGGAAAGCCTGCCGATCGAGCTGCATCGGCGGCGCATCTATATCGTGCCGACCGGCTTTGGCCTCGGTTTCTCCATCCTGCTGCTGGTGATGCTGGTCGGCGCGCTGAATTACGCGAACAACGCCGCCCTGCTGCTCACCTGCCTGCTCGGCGCGGCCAGCGCGGCAAGCATGCTGGTGGCATTCCGCAACCTCGACGGCCTGCGCCTGGGCCACATTCGCGCCGGCCACGCAGTAGCCGGCCAGCCGCTCGAACTCGTGCTCTGCGTTCGACTCCCAGCCGCCCGCGCAACGCCATCCGCGTCGATCTGCACGACAGCTCGGTGGCTTTTTCCCTCGATGGCGGCGCTGTTGCCGCCGTGAAACTGTTCCTGCCCACCACCCAGCGTGGCTGGCAGCCGTTGCCGCGGCTGCGCGTGTGGACCACCTGGCCGCTGGGCCTGTTCCGCGCATGGAGTTGGCTGCACCCGGAGCAGGCGGTGCTGGTGTGGCCACGCGCCGGAAGCCAGCGGGCCACGACCGCACGCCGCCGGCCGACGACGCACGCCACATGCGCCTGCGCCGCGGCGACGAACTGGCCGCACTGCGCGACTACCGTGCCGGCGACCCGCAGCGGCATATCGCCTGGAAGGCCAGCGCCCGGCACGAAAACCTGCTGGTGAAGGATTTCGAACAGCCGCAAAGCCAGCCGCAATGGCAACTGGACTGGCGCCAGTTGGGCGAGCTGGACAACGAAGCCCGCATCGCCCGGCTCGCTCGCTGGTTGAACGAAGCCCAGGCCCAGCGCCGCCACTACAGCCTGTGGCTGCCCGGCAACGAAATTCCCGGCGGCAGCGGACCACTGCACTACGCACGCTGCATGAATGCGCTGGCGCAACTGCCATGACGTCAGCGCACCGCCGGCCAACCGCCGAACGCCTGATCGATACCCGCGCATTCGACCTGCTGAGCCTGACCCTGGCACTGGTGCTGGGCCTGCATTCGCCGCACCTGCCGTGGTGGCTCGTCATCGCCCTGGCATTCATCCTCGGCTGCCGCTGGTGGCAGCGGCGGCAGCACGTCGGGCGGGTTCCGCGCTGGCTCAAGCTGCCCCTGCTGGCGCTGCTGACGCTGGCCGTCGATCGCACGTTACGGCAACATCTTCGGCCGCGAGCCGGGGACGGCTCTGGCGGTTGGCCTGCTGGTCCTGAAATTGCTGGAAACCGAGGCCGCGCGCGATGTTCGCGTCGGCATCAGCTTCGCCTGCTTCGCCCTGATGACCGCCCTGCTGTTCGACCAGGGACTGCTCGCCACCGCCGTGGTGGCACTCGGCCTGCTGCCGGCATTGGCCACCTTGCGCGCACTGGAACCGGGGCAAGCACCGACCAGCATGCTGCGCGCCTTGCTGCCGGGCCTGGGCCTCATCGGCGGCGGCATTGCCGCTGGCCGTGCTGGCGTTCCTGCTGGTGCCGCGACTGAGCTCGCCGCTGTGGGGCGCACCGTCGCCCGACCAGGCCCGCAGCGGGCTCAGCGACAGCATGTCACCGGGCAATTTCACCGATCTGCTCACCGACGATCACCCGGCGATGCGGGTAAGTTTCGATGGCGCGCCGCCGGCGCCGGATCAGCGCTATTTCCGTGCCTACGTGATGTGGAATTTCGATGGCCGCCGCTGGAGCTACGCCGACGTCGCCCACCGCGCACCGGCCGAACTGGAAACCGGCACCGCCATCGGCTACCAGATCAGCCTGCAACCGACCCGGCAACACGTCTTGCCGATGCTGGATGTGCCGATCGATGCGCCGGCAGGCGCCAGGATGCGGCCGGGACCGCGTGGTCATGGCCGACAAGCCGGTGAATGACCCGCTCACTTACAGCGCACGTTCGGCCGTCGCGTTACCAGCTTGCAGCCTGAGCTCGGTCAACGTCGCCCGGCAGCGCGGACTGGAACTGCCCGCCAGCTTCAACCCGCGCACCCTCGCGCTGGGGCAGGCAGTGGCGCCAGCGCTACGGCGACGACGACGCGGCCATCGTGCAGGCCGCACTGAACCTCTTCCACGACAGTGACTTTCGCTACACGCTGGCGCCGGCGCCGCTGGGGCGCGACTCGGTGGATGATTTCCTGTTCGACACCCGCGAAGGTTTCTGCGAACACTATTCGTCGTCGTTCACCGTGTTGATGCGCGCGGCCGGCATCCCGGCGCGGGTGGTCACCGGCTACCAGGGCGGCTACTGGAACAAGCTCGGCGACTACCTGCTGGTGCGCAATTCCGATGCGCATGCCTGGAGCGAGGTATGGCTGGCCGGACGCGGCTGGGTGCGCGTCGATCCTACCGGCGCCGTGCGTCCGGAGCGTGTCTCGCTGGGCGCCGCCGCGGCTGCCGGCGACCAGTTGGCCTGGTACCGCAACGACTGGCTGCAAGGCGCACGCAATCGCTGGGACATCGTCAACCGCATGGTGGGACAAAGGCGTTGTCGGTTTTGATGCGCTACGCCAGCGAGGGTTGCTGACGCCGTTCGGCATCCGCGACACCGACACCGCGACGCTGGGCATGTTGCTGGCGATCAGCAGCGTGCTGTTCATTGCGATCGGGCTTGGCGTGGGCATTGCTGCGACGGCGGCCGCGTGATCCCTTGCGCGACGCACTGCGCGATGCTGGAACGGAAGCTGGCCCGCGGCGGCATCGTCGCGCCGGCCGGCCGAAGGCCCGCAGCATTACCTGAGCCGTGCCGCGCGCGCACTGCCGGGCCAGCGCGGCGAACTTGCGAAACTGATGAGGAGTTACCTGGAGTTGCGTTACGCCCATGACGAACCACCGCCTGAACCATTGCGCGAGTTTCAGCGCGCCGTGCAGGATTTCCGTATCGTCAACGTGGTCAAATAAGAGCAGACGCGACGGCGCACATGCCGTCGCCCATGATGGAGAGATCCCCATGTCCCTGTACCGCCCGCTCACCCTCGCCGCCGCCCTCGCCTTGCTGGCCGGATGCGCGACGATTCCCAAGCCGCTGGAAGGCACCTATGCGGATGTCACCACTGCCAGTGCCCAGCAAGGCGGCGCCGGCGGCACCCCGGTACGCTGGGGTGGCGAGATCATCAAGACCGAACCGGGTCCGCAGCAAACCTGCTTCTACCTGCTGTCGCGCCCGCTGGATAGCCAGGCCCGCCCGAAGGCCGGCAACACCGGCGAGAACCTGGGCCGTTTCGTCGCCTGCCGCAACGGCTTCTACGACCCGGAGGTATTCGTCCGCGGCCGCGAGCTGACCGTCACGGGCACCGTGCACGGCACGGTCTCACAGAAAGTGGGCGAGTACGATTACGCCTATCCGCGGGTAGAGGCCGACGTGGTCTACCTGTGGCCGAAGCGCCCGATCGTGGTGAATTACCCGCCGGGTTTTTATGACCCGTTCTGGGGCCCGGGCTTCGGCCCAGGTTATTACGGCTGGGGCAATCCGTACTGGTATAACCGCCCGCGAGTGATCGTGGTGCGCCCGGCCCCGCCACCGGCGCCGAAACCGTAACCACCAGCGAAAACGCCGGCATCACGCCGGCGTTTTCGTATCGGGCGAGCGTTGGCGGCCGCTCAGCCCGGCGGCCAGTGCAGGCGACGGCCGCCGAGCAGATGCACGTGCAGGTGGTAAACGGTCTGCCCGCCGTCCTCGTTGCAGTTGATCACCGTGCGGTAGCCCTGTTCGGCAAAACCTTCCTGCTTTGCGTAATCCGCTTGCCGCCAGCAGCAGCTTGCCGAGCAATTCGGCATCGGCCGGCGTCGCATCGTTGAGCGTGGCCAGCGGCTTCTTCGGAATGAACAGCACGTGCACCGGCGCCTGCGGATTCAGGTCGCGGAACGCCAGCACTTCGTCGTTCTCGTAGACGATATCGGCCGGTATTTCGCGGCGGATGATCTTGTTGAAAATGGTGTCGGTCATGATCGTTTCCCCTGCGTAATCAGTCGAGCAACTGCCGGCCGCCGAACGCGTGCGCCAGCGTGCTGCGATCGACGTATTCCAGTTCGCCGCCCAGCGGCACGCCGTGCGCCAGCCGGGTCGGCCGCACGCCGCCGGCGCGGGCCAGCTGCGCCAGATAGTGCGCGGTGGCCTCGCCTTCCACGGTGGGATTGGTGGCGATGATCAGTTCCTCGATCTCGCCTTCGCCGAGGCGCTGGGCCAGCTGCGCCAGTCCCAACTCTTCCGGCCCCAGCCCGTCCAGCGGCGACAACCGCCCCATCAGCACGAAATACTGGCCGCGAAAACCGGTGGCCTGTTCGATCGCCGCCAGATCGGCCGGCGATTCCACCACGCACAGCACCTGGCGGTCGCGACTGTTGCTGGCACACAGCGCGCACAGCGGTTCTTCGCTGAAGTTGCGGCAGCGCTCGCAATGGCCGATGCGCCGCATCGCCTGCTCCAGCACCGCAGCCAGCCGCAATCCCCGCTCGCGTTCGCGCTCCAGCAAATGGAAGGCCATACGCTGCGCACTCTTGCCGCCCACGCCAGGCAGGCAGCGCAGCGCTTCGATCAGGTCGTCCAGCAGTTGCGATCCGTTGCTCACGACAAATCAGAACGGCATCTTGAAACCGGCCGGCAGGTTCATCCCGGCGGTGAGGCCGCCGAGCCTGTCCTTGCTGACCTGGGCCACCTTGTTCACCGCGTCGTTGACCGCCGCGGCAACCAGGTCCTCGGCCATCTCCGGATCGTCGGCAAACGTCTGCCGGTCGATCTGCACGCGGCGCACTTCGTGCGCACCCGTCATCACCACGCTGACCAGACCGCCACCGGCACTGCCGGTGACCTCGAGCTTGGCGATTTCCTCCTGCGCGCGCTTCATGTCTTCCTGCATGCGCTGCGCCTGCTGCATCAGCTGGCCGATCTGTCCTCTCATCACATGGCTCCGGATTCGTTGTCAAAAGGCTTGATGGACTGCGGCACCACGCGTGCGCCGAACTCGCGCTTCAGCGATTGCACCAGCGGATCGCTCTCGATCGACTGTTCGGCAGCCGCCTGGGCCGCATCGCGCGCCTGCGCGGCGCGCGCCGCCGGGGTCTGCGCGGCCGCGGCCTGGCTGCTGTTGACGAAGCGCAGGCGGATGCGCTCGCCCAGCGCCTGGCCGATGCGCTCCTCCATCTGGCTCACCATCGGCTCCACCGCCAGGCTCATGTGCGCCGGCTGCAGCGCCAGCACCAGGGTCTGCCCGTCACGCTCGCGCAACACCGCGTTCTGCGCCAGCAACCCGAAGGGCCCGCGCAGGCCGGCGCGTTCGATCAGGGTTTCCCAGTCGGGCAAGCCGTTGGCGTCCCGCGGCACCGGGGCGGCGACGACCGGCGTGCGGGCGCCGGTGCGGGTCGCGGGTGCGGGTGCGGGCGCCGCGCGCGGCGGCGCTTCCGGCCGGCGTTCCGGCGCAGCGGGTCGTGCCGGCGTCGCGGGCCGCGACGATGCCGGGTTCGCCATCGGGCGTTCCGTTCGCGCAGCAGGTACGCCATCGCCAGGACGAAACGCCAGCATGCGCAGCAACGCCATCTCGAAACCGGTGCGCGCATCCGGCGCCAGCGCCAGATCACGCCGGCCCGACGTGGCGATCTGGTAGTACAGCTGGACGTCTTCCGGCGTCATCCGCTCGGCCAGCGCCATCAGCGCGCCATCATCGTCGCTGTCTTCCTCCGGCCGGTAGCCGGGAATCAGCTGGATCAGCTGCAACCGGTGCAGCACGCTGGCGATATCGTCCAGCACGCCACCGAAGTCCGGCGAATACGAGGCGATCTGCGTGCACTCGGCCAGCAGTCGTTCGCCGTCGCCGGCGGCCAGCGCATCGAGCACGCCCAGCACCTGCCCACGCGCCACGCTGCCAAGCATGGTGCGCACGTCGTCGGCATGCAGCGCACCGCCACCGTAGGCGATCGCCTGATCCAGCAGCGACAGGCCGTCGCGCAGCGAACCGTCCGCGGCGCGGGCCAGCTCGCCGATCGCGCTGTCTTCGTAGGCGATGTTTTCCGCGGCGAGGATGTGCCGCATCTGGCCGGAAATCTGCTCGGGCAACAACCGCTTCAAATTGAATTTCAGGCAACGCGACAGCACCGTCACCGGCAGCTTCTGCGGATCGGTGGTGGCGAGCAGGAACTTCACGTGCGGCGGCGGCTCTTCCAGCGTCTTCAGCAACGCGTTGAACGCGTTCTTCGACAGCATGTGCACCTCGTCGACCAGGTACACCTTGAAGCGGCCGCGCGACGGCGCGTACTGCGCGTTCTCGATCACCTCGCGCACGTCGTCCACGCCGGTGTTGCTGGCCGCGTCGATTTCAAGCAAGTCGACGAAGCGACCTTCGTCCACCGCCGTGCACACCGAACACTCGCCGCAGGGATCGGCCGACTGGCCGCGCTCGCAGTTCAGCGACTTGGCGAAGATGCGCGCGATGGTGGTCTTGCCGACGCCGCGAGTGCCGGTGAACAGATAGGCGTGATGCATGCGCCCGGTGTCCAGCGCATTGGTGAGCGCGCGCACCACGTGTTCCTGCCCGACCAGTTCGGCGAACTTGCGCGGGCGCCACTTGCGGGCGAGTACCTGATAAGACATGCCTGACTACCTTGGGGCGAACGTCGATTGTGCCAAGTCGCGGAAGGTAAGTCAGTAAAGCACGTCGCCAAAATGGCGGCGGCCCCGCCAGCCACACCCCGGCACCCGAATCATTCGCTACCGTTGCTTCCTTCCGGACCTGGCGGAGTTTGCGAACTATCGTCGCGGGGGGACCGACGGGGCCACCATGGACGTCAAGCGATATCGCCTGGTTGTTTTGCTGCGCCGGCTCACAAGCCCGTCGCACGACTCAAATTCTGGCGGAGAGAGCGGGATTCGAACCCGCGATACGTTTTACCGTATACACACTTTCCAGGCGTGCTCCTTCAACCACTCGGACACCTCTCCACACGACACGCCCCCTGCCCGGCACTCCAGCCATTCAAAGAAGTCGGTAAGGATAGCGGCAGGCCCTTACCCAGGCAAGCAAATCCACGCGGGCTCAGCCGGCGTCGGCCCTTGGCGTGGTTGGCGCACCCAAGGCAACCCGTTCCCCGGCGGAGGCGACGCGGTAGCCACGCGCGGCCAGTGCGTCGCCATCGGCCACGCTGCCGTAGTGATAGAGCAGCAACTGCGGGCGCAGCGATTCGGGATACTCGCGCTCGAGATCGTCGATGCCGGTGTGCGACGGGTTGCCGATCAAGCTGCAATCATGCGCAACCAGAACACTGCTGCCGGCATGGCGGGCCAGCACTTCGGGAATCGGCCGGGTATCGCCGGTGTAGACGAAACTGCCGTCCAGCGCGAGGCCATACGAAGTACCCGGCACATGGTGCCGGGTGGCGAACACGTCGAACCACAGCCCATCCAGCCAGAAGCCGCGCGTGCACGGCACCAGCCGGAACGCTTCCCAGAAATTGACGCCGCCCTCGGCCAGCGCGCCGGGGTAATCGGCGACCCGCGCCTGCAGCCACGGCATCAGCGCCGGCATGGATGAACATCCGGGTGGTGCCGCGCAGGTGTTCGTCGAACCACAACTTGAAGAACAACCGCTCCAGCCCGGCCACGTGATCCATGTGGGTATGCGTGATGAAGATGGCCGGCGGCAGCGCGTCGTAGGCGGCCATGTAGCGATCGAGCGTGTCGGGGCCACAATCGACCAGCAGCAGCGGCACGCCGTCGCGCTCCAGCACCACGGCCGACGAGCCGAGCTCCACCGCGTGCGCCGCGCCGACCCCGAGAAAATGCAGATGCCAGTTCATGGTGTCAGCGTACGCCCGTAGCGGTACAGCAGGGGTTGCCAGATGGCCTCCTCGAATGCCGCCTCACCTTGGCTGGCAGCACCGAGCTTGAGCAGCGACCGGCGAAGACGTTGCAGGTTGGCCTGTTGCCAGGCATTGGCCGGGGTACGCAGGCGACCGCGATCGAAGTCGATCAGATACAGCTGACCGGCCGCCACCAGCACATTGTGCGCATTCAGATCGGCATGCCAGATGCCGGCGCGATGAAAACGCGCCACCAGCGCCCCCACCTCTTCGGCCAGCTCGCCATCCAGTCGCCCGGCGGCGAGGCATTCCGCCAGCGTCTGCGCATCGGCGATGCGGCGGGTGATCAGATCGGCGCTGTAGAACAGGCCGCGCCGGCAATAACGCGCAGCCACCACCGCCGGCCCCGGCAACCGCAAACGGGCGATGTCCGCGAGCAGACGAAATTCCGCGAACGCTCGCGTGCGCCCGGCGCCGGTCCACAGATAACGGTCACCCATCAACGCGGCGACCAGTCCACCGCGCCGATAGTGTCGCAGCACGCATTCTCCGGCCGGCGTGGCGATGATCGCGACGCCGCCGCGACCACCCGCCTGCGTGCGCAGGGCATCGTGCTCGCGCCAGTAATCCGGCGCAAACCATTCGTGCCCGACTTGTGGCGACACCGCCGCGTCGAACAGAATCGCGCCTTCGGCACTCTCGTGGATTCGTTCCTGCATCATCATGCCCAGTGACCGCCCTGGATTCTAACCTAGCCTCATGACGCCCAACCCGATGCCTGCCGCTTCCTCCATCTGCCTGCTGCGCACCTCCGCCATCGGCGACGTCACCCATGTGGTGCCGCTGGTGCGCACGCTGCAACAGGCGTGGCCGGAAACCGCGCTGACCTGGATCGTCGGCAAGCTGGAACGCAAGCTGGTCGGCGACCTGCCCGGCGTGGAATTCATCACCTTCGACAAGGCCGCCGGCTGGGCCGGCATGCGCGCGGTGCATGCCGCGCTGAACGGCCGGCGTTTCGATGCCCTGCTGCAGATGCAGGTGGCCATGCGCTCGAATCTGTTGAGCCTGGGCATCAAGGCCGAGCGGCGCATCGGCTACGACCGCGCCCGAGCGAAGGACCTGCATGGCCTGGTCATCAACGAGCGCATCCCCGCGCGCAGCGGCGAGCACGTGCTCGATGCGATCGGCAGCTTCTGCGAACCGCTGGGGCTGAGACAGACCCAGGTGCGCTGGGACATCCCGATTCCTGACGAAGCGCAGGCCTGGGCCGCGCGAGCAGCTGCCCGGCGTACCACGCCAACCCTGCTGGTCAGCCCCACTTCCAGCCACGCACTGCGCAACTGGCGGCCGGAACGCTACGCCGCCGTGATGGATCACGCCGCTGCCCGCGGCTGGCGCGTAGCCCTGGTCGGCGGCCCCGCCGCCTTCGAGCGCGAGATGGCCGACGCCGTGCTGGCAGCGTGCCGGTCACAGCCGCTCGACCTCACCGGCAAGGACACCCTGAAGAAACTGCTGGCCCTGCTCGGTCGCGCGCAACTGCTGCTGACGCCGGACTCCGGCCCGATGCACATGGCCAACGCGGTCGGCACGAGGGTGCTGGGCCTGCACGCAGCGAGCAACCCGGATCGCTCCGGCCCGTACTCCGACCGTCGCTGGTGCGTGAACAAATACGACGAAGCCGCGCGCAAATACCTGGGCAAGCCGGCCAGCGAGATTCCTGGGGCAGCAAGATCGAGAAACCCGGCGTGATGGACCTGATCGGCGTGGACGACGTGATCGAACGCTACGAAGCCGCCGCGACGAGCGACCGTGCGCGATGCTGCCGTAGAAGCCGCACGGCGTCCGGCATCAACCGCGCGGTAATCCTGGTACGACTTTTCCTCGACCAGTTGCGAACCGAGCTTCAGGTTGATCTCGCGCTTGAACGCGGCGCGTTCGTCATTGCGGAAATACACCGCACGCGCCAGCTCGATGAACTCCTGGTCGAACGCCTGCGCGCGCTCCTTCAGGCGGATCTTGTCCTCGATATCCCACAGCAGCTCGTTCACCGCCAGCAGGCGTGCGCGCTCATCGGAAATATCGGTTTGCGACGCGCTGCTGTCGGCCCAGGTCGCGTTGAGCAGGTCCAGCTCGTTGCGCACGTTGGCCAGCTTGGCCGCATCGGCGATGCGCCGCGACTTGATTTCGAGGATGGTGATCTTGTCGATCAGTTCGCCGTAGGACACCGGGGTCTGGATCAGGCTCATGGTCTTGCTTCCGTCAATAAGTGATGAGTCATGCCGTGGGGCGGAAGGCGCCCTGCTGCACCAGCGCGCACACCGTGCGCACGTCGCCATCCATCGCGCGGTCGCGATGCATGAAATCGATGTGCCGCGCAGGATCGCATGAGCCTCGCGCACCGCGGCGCCGGCATGGAAATCGTCGGCGTTGGCCAGCGCGGCGGCGAGTTGCTGCACCTCGGTGACGAACTGCGCGTGGTGCGGCTGCCCCTCGCGCGGCGCGTTGGCGATCTTGGCCGCCAGCGCCTGCCAGCCGCCGCGGGTGGCGAGCCGGCGCGCGGCATTCAGCATGTCCTGGCGGTAGTCCAGCGCCTGCGCCGCGGTATACAGCTCCAGCGCCAGCACGTGACCGAGGTCTTCGGTCATCTCCAGCACGTGGCGCGCCTCGTTCGCGCCCATCGAGACGTGATCCTCGGCGTTCGCGCTGGTCGGCATCGAATACACGCTGGCCGGATGCGCGCGCGTGGCGAGGTCGTTGACCAGCGCGGCGGCGGTGTACTGCACGATCATGAAGCCGGAATCGGTGCCGTCCTCGTTGCCGATCAGGAACGCCGGCAGGCCGTCGTTCGTGGCCGGATCGACCAGCTTGTTGAGCCGGCGCTCGGAGATCGACGCGAGCACCGGGATCGCCGCCTTCACGTAGCTCATCGCCAGCGCCAGCGGCATGCCGTGGAAGTGGCCGGCCGAGATCACCTGCTCCTCGATGAACTGCGCGTCCGTCGTTGTCCGGGAAGATCAGCGGATTGTCGGTGACCGAGTTCAGCTCGATGTCGAACACGCGGCACGCCTGCGCCCAGCGCATCGCGCACCGCACCATGCACCTGCGGCATGCAGCGCAGGCTGTAGGCATCCTGCGGCTGATGCTTCTTGCCGCCCTTGAACGGCAGGAAGCGGCTGTAGAACGCCTCGCGGCCGTGGCGCTGGTTCGGCCGGCACCCAGTCCCAGCCGATATCGAAGCTGAGCGCCTGGTCGTCCGGCTCGCTCCACGCCTCGGCGATCCACGGCTTGAAGCGCGGCACCAGGTGATACGGAATGTCGACCAGCGTCGAACCGGCCAGCAGCTCGCGCACGTGCGCGGCGGTGTCGACCTGGCCCGGATGCGGCCGCAGCGCATGCACTTCGGCGCGCAGCGCGCCGCTGCGGCCGGCGAACGCATCGAGCGTCATCGCCGCGGCCAGGTCGGCGGTGTCCAGCAGGCGTTCGAGCGTATCGAGCGCCAGCACGCCGCGTCGCCAGCATCTGCGCGGTGCCGTTGTTGAGCGCCAGGCCTTCCTTGAACGACAGCCGCATCGGCGTGAGTCCGGCGCGCTTCAGCGCCTCGGCGCCGCGCATGCGCTCGCCCTGGTAGAACGCCTCGCCGCCGCCGAGCAGCACGATCGCCAGATGCGACAGCGGCGCCAGATCGCCGCTGGCGCCGACCGAACCCTTCTCCGGCACCACCGGCACCACGCCGGCGTTGAGCATCGCCGCCAGCGCCTCGAGCGTGCTCACGCGGATGCCGGAATGACCGCGCATCAGCGTGTTGATGCGGATCAGCGAGCATCGCGCGCACCACGTCCTCGCCGAACGGCTTGCCGACGCAGACCGCGTGCGTGATGATCAGGTTGTGCTGCAGTTCCTCCAGCAGCGTGCCGTCGGGCGCGTCGCGGATTGCCGCCCGGCAACTCGTCGCGCACGCGATGCGCGCCGAGCAGCTTGTCGGCATTGCTGCCGAAGCCGGTCGTGACGCCGTAGATCGGCTCGCCGCAACTGACCTTGTCGGCGAGGAAATCGGCCGCGCGCTGCACGCGCTCGAGCTGCGCCGGATCCAGTGCGACCTTGCGCCGTGGCGCGCCACGGCGACCAGCTGTGCGCGGGTCAGGCTGTTGCCGTCGAGAAGATGATGTCGGTTGTGCCCACTGCTGCTCACTGATGAATTGCGTATGTGTTGCCGGATTGCCGGAAGACCGGCAGCGTCAGCCCATCGCCGCAGCTTGCTCCAGCTCCACCCGCAACGTCTTGACCAGTTCGCTGCGCGCGACCTCGAACTGGTCCTCGCGGCGCAGGTCCTTGACCGTCACCACGCCCTTGGCGATTTCGTCGTCGCCCAGCACGACCACGAAGCGGATGCCGGCGCGGTCGGCGTACTTGAACTGCTTGCCCAGCTTGCCGCCGTCCAGCACGACTTCGGTGGCGATGCCGGCGTCGCGCAGTTCGCTGGCCAGCGCCAGGTAGGCCGGCAACTGCGCCTCGTCCATCTGCGTCGACCAGCACCTCGACCGTGCTGGTCGCCGTGTCGATCAGGCCGGCGTCGCGCAGCTGCCAGTACAGCCGCGTCAGCGCCGATCGAGATGCCGACGCCGGGCAGGTGCGATTTCGTGTACTGGCCGGCCAGGTTCTCGTAGCGGCCGCCGGAGCAGATCGAGCCGATCTGCGGATGATCGTTCAGCGTCGTCTCGTAGACCGTGCCGGTGTAGTAGTCGAGGCCGCGGGCGATCGACAGATTCAGCGCGAAATGCGTTTCCGGCACGCCGAACGCGTGGATCAGCCCCAGCACTTCCTTCAGTTCGGCGACGCCCTGCTCCATCGCCTCGGGGCCGGCGCCGAGCGCGTCGAGCTTGTCGAGCGCATCCTGCAGCGAGGTCGAACGCACCTGCACGAAGGCGAGGATCTTCGCCGCCACCTCGGCGCTGAGGCCGAACGCTTCGCCGGTCAGCGTGTCGCGCACGTAATCGGCGCCGCGCTTGTCCAGCTTGTCCACCTCGCGCAGCACCAGCATCTGCTGCTCGCCGTCGACGATGCCCAGGCTCTCGAAGTAGCCGCGCATCAGCTTGCGGTTGTTGAGCTGGATGGTGAACGGGCCGATCGCCAGTTCGCGGAACACGCTGTAGATCACCGCCGGAATCTCGGCGTCGTAGCGCACCGACAGCGCGTCCTTGCCGATCACGTCGATGTCGCACTGGTAGAACTCGCGGAAGCGGCCGCGCTGCGCGCGTTCGCCGCGATAGACGCTCTGCATCTGGTAACGGCGGAACGGGAAGCTGAGGTCGTGCTCGTGCTCGGCGACGTAGCGCGCCAGCGGCACGGTGAGGTCGAAGCGCAGCGCCAGCTCGGGCGTGCCTTCGTCGGCCTTGCTCCAGCGCGCCGGTGGACTGCACGAAGTACACCTGACGCTCGGTCTCGCCGCCGCTCTTGGTCAGCAGCACGTCGGAGTATTCCATCACCGGCGTCTCGATCGGCAGGAAGCCGAAACGCTCGAAATTGCGACGGATCACGTCGAGCATGCGCTGGAACGCGATCTGGTCGAGCGGCAGCAGCTCGAGCACGCCGGGCATGGTGCGGGCCGGGGTAAGCGCCATGAAATCCTCTACTGACGATGGGGGACATTCCGTCCCGCGGCTGGCCGCGCGACGGCAGCCGTCAAGATTAGCAGAACGCCGCCGGCCTCTCCGGCCGGTTCGCCAGCCGAATGCATCGAACCTGTTGCCAAGCCCCGGATCCGCGATTAAGATACGCGGCTTCCCACGGGGTGTAGCTCAGCCTGGTAGAGCGCTACGTTCGGGACGTAGAAGTCGCAGGTTCGAATCCTGTCACCCCGACCAAATTCGATGAAAAAGCCGGCCTTGCGCCGGCTTTTTTGTACGCGTCGCGCGATTCGTCAGCCGGTCAGGGCGCCAGCGCCAGCAAACGGTCGAGTTCTTCCTCGACGAAGCCAGCCTCCAGCCGTGCCGGCCGGTTGAACGGGCCGCGCAGGCTGATGCCCATGTAATCGCGCAGCAGGGTGAAGAACGTTTCGATCGGCTCGACGCCGTCGCGTTCGCAGCAGTACAGGTACCAGCGGGTACCGGCGGCGACGTGGGCCACTTCCTCGCGCAGGATCACTTCAAGGATCGCCACCGTGCGCTCGTCGCCGAGGCGGCGCAGGCGCTCGATCATGCCGGGCGTCACGTCCAGCCCGCGCGCTTCCAGCACGCGCGGCACCAGCGCCATCCGTGCGGTGTCGTGGCCGGCGGTTTTCTCGGCCATCTCCCACAGGCCGTCATGCGCGTCGAAGTCGCCATAGGCGAGGCCCGAGCTCGGCGAGCCGACCGGACAGCATCGAGAAATGGCGCGCCTCGTCGTTGGCGCAGCTGGCCCAGTCGCGGTAGTACGCCTCGGGCTTGTCGCGGTAGCGGTAGACCGCGTCCCAAGCCAGGTTGATCGCGTTGAACTCGATATGCGCCACCGCGTGCACCAGCGCCGCCCGGCCTTCCTCACTGCCCAGCCCGCGCTGCGGCAGCTGGCGGGCGTTGACCAGTTGCGGTTTCGCCGGGCGGCCGGGTGCGCCGATCGGCTCGGGTGACGGCGAGGCCGGATCGGCATGCAGTGCGCCGGCGAGGAAGGCCTGCCAGGTCGCGTGGGTCAGGCGCAGCTTCTCGGCCGGATCGGTGGCATCGAGACAAGCCTTGGCGGCAGCGTGGAGATCGCTCATGACGTGCTTCCTGCGCGCATGCGACTCACACGCTGCGACGCGCGGCCTTGGCGTCATCCGAGCGCAGCATCTGGATCTGCTCCAGATAATTCTGGTCCAGTCCGGTGACGTATTCGCCGGAGAAGCAGGAGGTGTCGAACTGCTTCAGCTCCTCGTTGCCGTCCTGTACCGCCCAGATCAGGTCCTTGAGGTCCTGGTAGATCAGCCAGTCGGCGCCCAGCATCTTCTCCACTTCCTGTTCGGTATGACCGGCGGCGATCAGTTCCGAGGCGGACGGCATGTCGATGCCGTAGACGTTGGGATAGCGCACCGGCGGTGCGGCGGAAGCGAAGTAGACGTTCTTGGCACCGGCATCGCGGGCCATCTGGATGATCTGCCGCGAGGTGGTGCCGCGCACGATCGAGTCGTCGACCAGCAGCACGTTCTTCTTGCGGAACTCCAGGTCGATCGCGTTGAGCTTGCGGCGTACCGATTTCACCCGCTCGCCCTGCCCCGGCATGATGAAGGTGCGGCCGATGTAACGGTTCTTGACGAAGCCCTCGCGGAACGGCACGCCGAGCGCGCCCGCCAGCGCACTGGCGGCGGTGCGCGCGGTATCGGGGATCGGGATCACCGCATCGATGCCGTGGTCGGGCCGTTCGCGCCGGATCTTCGCGGCCAGCTTCTCGCCCATGCGCAGGCGCGCCTTGTACACCGAGACGTCCTCGATCATCGAGTCGGGCCGGGCCAGGTAGACGTATTCGAAGATGCACGGCGTATGCGCCGCGCCTTCCGCGCAACGGCGGCTGTACAGTTGGCCATCGTCGGTGATGATCACCGCCTCGCCCGGCATGATGTCACGCACGCGCTTGAAGCCGAGCACATCGAACGCCACCGATTCGGACGCCACCGCGTACTCGTGCCCTTCCGCGGTGATCCGCTCGCCCAGCACCAGCGGACGGATGCCGTGCGGGTCACGGAACGCCACCAGGCCATAACCCAGCACCAGCGCCACGCAGGCATAACCGCCACGGGCGCGCACATGCACGCCGGCCACGGCCTTGAAGATGTGGTCGGGGGTGAGTTCCATCCGGTCCTGGATCTGCAGTTCGTGCGCCAGCACGTTCAGCAACACCTCGGAATCGGAATCGGTATTGATGTGGCGGCGGTCGTCCTGGAACATCTGCCGGCGCAGCGCCTCGGTGTTGACCAGGTTGCCGTTGTGCGCAAATGCGATGCCATACGGCGAATTGACGTACAGCGGCTGTGCCTCGGCGGTACCTTCCGAACCCGCCGTGGGATAACGGCAGTGACCGATGCCGATGCGCCCGCGCAGGCCGCTCATCGCGGTCTGCCCGAACACGTCGCGAACCAGCCCATTGCCCTTGTGCAGACGCAGCCGCGCGCCGTCCACGGTGGCGATGCCCGCCGCGTCCTGGCCGCGGTGCTGCAACACCGTCAGGCCGTCATAAAGCGCCGATGCCACTTCGGTGGTACCGACGATGCCGATGATTCCGCACATGGTTCGTGGCCTGTTTCGGGAGTTCGTGTCAAAGGTGGTTGGGGCGGCCGGCAACGCTGGCGGCCGCGGCGGGCATCGTCGTTGTGCGCGATGCCGCTGGCGCCGGTGTCGCGCCGGATGTGGGGGTGTTCAGCTGGCCCGACAAGGCGCCAGGCAATCGGCCGATCGCCGCTTCGGGGTGGATCCTGTCCAGCATCGCCGCCGGATCGACCCGGCCGAGTACGGCATCGGGCTGCAGATGGTCGCGCACGCTGACCGGTATGTTCTGCCCCAGCCACGCCGCCAAACCCTGGAATTGCGGCAGCAGCACGGACTGCTGCCACCATGGCTCCCGCGTGACTCCGGTGAGGCCGATCAGGAATACCAGCACGGCCACCAGCAAGGCGCCGCGCACGAATCCGAACGCCACGCCGCACAACCGATCGATCCCGGTCAGACCGGTGCTCCAGATCAGTTTCCGGGTGGCAAAGCGCAACAGCGCGCCCAGCAGCAGCACGCCGAAGAAACAGATCGCATAACCCAGGCTGACCCGCGCCATCGGCATGGAAATCGAGTGCTCGAATTGCGCCGCCACCGTCGGGCCGAATACCGAGGCAACCCAGAACGCAGCGATCCAGATCACCAGCGACAACAGTTCCGCGACCAGCCCGCGCCACAGGCCGACAAGCACCGACAGGGCCAGCACGCCGATGATGAGGTAGTCGGTCCAGTTCACCTGTTCATCCCATCAATTCGCGTGCGGGTGCCGGCACGTTCAGGGCACCGTGACGATGTTGCCGTCGATGCCCAGCTTCGCCTTGATCTGGTCGTGCACGCGTTGCGCATCGCTGCGCTGGGTTTGCGGACCGGCACGCACGCGCCACAACTGCTTGCCACCGGACTGCACCGAATCGACGAAGCCATCGAAGCCGTTCGCACGCAGCTTGTCACGCAGGGCATTCGCGTCGGTCTTGCTGCTCATCGCTGACAGCTGCACGGCCCAGCCACCGGCCCTGCTGCCGGACGGGGCCGCCGCGGCAGTTGCGCTCGTCGAGTGGCTGGCATCCTGCTCCAGTCGCGCCGGCACGCCGGGGATCGACTGGGTGATCTTCAACCGCGCCGCTTCGGCCGCGGTGCGGGTCTCGAACGGCCCGGCAATCACCAGGGTGCGCGGACTGCCGGCCTGGGTGATCGCACGCGCGCTCACCGGATAACCCAGCGCGCGCACGCGCTGCTGCAGGCTGGCGGCGCCGGCCGCGCTGGCGTAGGCGCTGAGATTGAGTGTGTAGTTGCCGCGCCCCGCGGCAACCGCCGTCGGCTGGCTCGCCACTGGTGCGGGTGCAGACGGTGCGGGCGCGGCTGGCGCGACGGCCACGGGCTGCGGCTTGCTGGCTGGCTTGACGACTGGCTGGGTGCTGGCGTCCGGCTTGCTCTGCTGCGGAATCACCGGCTGGCTGGGCGAGGTACCCGAACCGGTGGTCACTGTGGTTGGCTGCGGCGGCTTGCCGGCTTCGGGGTCGGTTTCCACGTCACGCGGACGGCTGGAGCCGATATTTACCGTCGCCAGCTGGTCGCTTGGCGCCCCGGCCGCGGGCTGCGCCGGCACCACGCCGGTCGTCGTCGATGCGATCGTCGGAGCGTCCGGGGACAGGCTCATGGTGCGGGTTTGCAGGTCGCGATCCGGCGACGGCGGGATGGCCAGATTGACCGACTGGTCACCGCCCGGCGCCGGCGGCGTGCTGGAAAAGAACATCGGCACGAACAGCACCGCCAAGGCAATCAGGACTGCAGCTCCCAACAGACGTGTTTTCAAGTCTTCGCTCCAAGGCGGCAAACGCGGTGTGCAACTGGTCGATTATACCTGTCGACACCGCTCGTCATGCGCCCAGGCCACCGTCATGTTCAGCCAGCACCGCACTGGCCACGAAGAACGAGCCAAATGCGAGCACGCGCCCGCCCGGCGGCGTGGCGGTCCGCGCTGCCGCCAGGGCCTCCGCCACATCGGCATGCACGTCGAACGAAGCCTGCGGCAGGACCTGCTGCAGGATGCCGGCCAGGGCATCCACCGCCAGGCCACGCGGCGAGGCCCGATCCAGGCCAGCCAGGTGCCAGTGGTCGATACGCACGCCAAGCGCAGCAATCACCCCGGCCACGTCCTTGTCCGCCAGTGCGCCATACACCGCGTGCACCCGTGTCGGCGGCTGTGTGTCCAGCCATTCGGCCAACGCACGCGCGGCCTGCGGGTTGTGGCCCACGTCCACCACCACCGCCGGCTCGCCACCGAGCGTCTGCAGTCGCGCCGGTGCGCGCACCTCGTGCAGGCCATTGCTGACCACGGTGAAAAATGCGCTGGGCGTGAGCCCGTCCAGCCCGAGCACCTGCAGCGCGGCGATCGCCGCCGCCGCATTGGCGTACTGCACCGGCGCCGCCAGCGCGGGGTCGGGCAGCTCCATCGCACCGCCGTCGCGGTAAAGCCAGCGCCAGCCATCCGCATGCCGCTCGATGCTGAAGTCGATCCCGGCCCGCTCGATCAGCGCGCCACGCTCGGCCAGCGCGTCGAGCAGACCGGCCGGCGGCTCCGGATCGCCCACGATCACCGGCCGCCCCGCCCGCGCGATGCCGGCCTTTTCGCGGCCGATGCTGTCGCGATCCGGACCCAGCCAGTCCATGTGGTCCAGATCCACCGTGGTGATCACCGCCACATCGGCGTCGATGATGTTGACCGCATCCAGGCGCCCGCCCAGCCCCACTTCCAGCACCGCCACGTCGACGCCGGCGCGGGCGAACAGATCCAGCGCGGCCAGCGTGCCGAATTCGAAATAGGTCAGGGGAACCGAACCCCGCGCCGCCTCGATCCGTTCGAACGAGGCAATCAGCGCCGCATCGTCGGCATTCGCACCGTCGATGCGCACGCGCTCGTTGTAAGCCAGCAGATGCGGTGAAGTGAACGCGCCCACGTGCAAGCCGGCCGCGCGCAGCATCGCCTCCAGCAAGGCCACGGTGGAACCCTTGCCGTTGGTGCCGCCCACCGTGATCACTTTCCGCGCGGGAGCCGGCGCTCCCATCCGCTGCCACACCTCGCGCACCCGCTCGAGCCCGAGCTCGATGCTGTGCACGTTGACGCGTTCCTGGTAGCTCAACCACTCGGCGAGGGTACGGGACATGAATCGACTCGATGGCAACAGACGTGATCGCCCATTGTCGCCGACTTGCCGATCGCCCGCTCCCCCTTCCATCACAAGTTCGCGGGAAAACCACCTTGCACGGCGTCCGCTAAAGCGCCGTTTTGCGCAACCGCAACGCATTGCTCACCACGGACACCGAACTCAGGCTCATCGCCAGCGCAGCGATCATCGGCGACAACGTGATGCCGAACCACGGGTACAGCACGCCGGCCGCCAGCGGCACGCCAACTGCGTTGTAGATGAAGGCGAAGAACAGATTCTGGTGGATGTTGCGCACGGTGGCCTGCGACAGCTTGCGTGCGCGCACGATCGCGCCCAGATCGCCCCTCACCAGGGTCACCGAGGCGCTTTCCATCGCCACATCGGTGCCGCTGCCCATCGCGATGCCGATGTCGGAGGCGGCCAGCGCCGGCGCATCGTTGATGCCGTCGCCGGCCATCGCCACGCGACGCCCTTCCGCGCGCAAGGCATTCACCGCCGCGGCCTTGTCGGCCGGCGACACGTCGGCGTGCACCTCGTCGATGCCCAGCGTGCGCGCCACCGACTGCGCGGTGGTGGCGTTGTCGCCGGTGAGCATCACGATGCGCAGGCCGGCGGCATGCAGGTCGGCGATCGCCTGCGGCGTATCCGGCTTGATCCGGTCGGCTACCGCCAGCAAGGCGGCGAGCGCGCCGTCGACGGCGAGGAACATCACCGTGGCGCCGTGTTCACGCAACCGCTCGGCGCGGGCGTCGACGTCGTCGCCGAGCGCGGTACGCGACTCGGCCATCAGCTTCGCGTTGCCCAGCGCCACGGTGCTGCCTTCCACCATCGCACTGACGCCGCGCCCGGTCAGCGAACGGAAATCCGTCGCCGCCAGCGTCGCCACGCCCTCGGCATCGGCGGCAGTCACGATCGCCCGCGCCAGCGGATGCTCGCTCGGACGCTCCAGCGCCGCGGCCAGCGCCAGCAGATGTTCGCGTGACTGGTTGCCGAGGATCACCAATTCGGTCAGCGCCGGCTTGCCCATCGTCAGCGTGCCGGTCTTGTCCACCACCAAGGTGTCGATGTCGCGCATGCGCTCGATCGCGCCGGCATCCTTGAACAGCACGCCGTGCTGCGCGCCACGGCCGCTGGCGACCATGATCGAGATCGGCGTGGCCAGGCCCAGTGCGCATGGACAGGCAATGATCAGTACCGACACGGCCGCGATAAGCGCGTGCGTCAACCGCGGTTCCGGCCCCACGATCGCCCACGCCGCGAAGGCCACCGCGGCCACCACGACCACGGCAGGCACGAACCACCCCGCCACCTTGTCGGCCACGCGTTGCAACGGCGCCTTGCTGCGCTGCGCCTGCGCCACCAGTGCCACGATTTGCGCCAGCATCGTCTCGCTGCCGACCTTCTGCGCGCGCATGGTCAGCGCGCCGTCCTGGTTCACCGTGCCGCCGGTCACCGGATCACCCGATGCCTTGGCGACCGGCATCGGCTCGCCGGTGAGCATCGACTCGTCGACGTGGCTCTCGCCCTCGACCACCACGCCGTCGACCGGCACCTTCTCGCCGGGACGCACGCGCAGAACGTCGCCCGCATGCACCTCGTCCAGCGCCACGTCACGCTCGCTGCCGTCGTCAGCAATCCGTCGCGCGGTCTTCGGCGCCAGCCCCAGCAACGCCTTCAACGCCGCACCGGTGCGCCGGCGCGCACGCAGCTCCAGGAAATCGCCCAGGGTGACCAGGGTGACGATCACCGCCGCCGATTCGAAATACACCGCGACCCGGCCGTGCATGTCGCGGAAACCGTCCGGGAAGATTCCCGGCAGCAGGAACGCCACCGCGCTGTACAGCCACGCCACGCCGGTGCCCAGCGCGATCAGCGTGTACATGTTCGGCGACCAGGGTTTCAACGAACGCCAGCCGCGCGCGAAGAACGGCGCACCGCCCCACAACACCACGATGCTGGCCAGCACCGCCTCGACCCGGACGGCCACGCTGTCCCACGGCGCGGGCAGATGCCAGCTGAACAGGTGCGGCCCCATCGCCAGCAGGAACACCGGCAGGGTGAGCGCCAGCAATGCCAAGAATCGCCGCGTCAGCGAACGCAGTTCGCCACCGTCGTCGTCGTCCAGCGAAGGCATCATTGGCTCCAATGCCATGCCGCACTTCGGGCAATCGCCGGGGCCGACCTGCTGCACTTCCGGATGCATCGGGCAGGTGTAGATCGTGCCGGGCGGCGGCGGGGACGCCACCGGACGATCCTGCAGGTACGACGACGGGCCGGCCACGAACTTCTCGCGACAACGCGCGGAGCAGAAATGGTACGTCTGCCCGTCATGGTCGGCGTGATATTTCGCCGTGTTCGGATCCACCGTCATGCCGCACACCGGATCCTTCATCGCATGCGCATGCCCGTGGTGGGCATGTTCGTGCGCCGCCGGCTCGCCACCACAGCAGCCTCCCACCGCGGGCTTCAATCCGGCAGCCAGGTACGTCGCCGGCGACGCATCGAACTTCGCCTTGCACCCTGCGCAGCAGAAATGAAACATCTGTCCGTCTTGCGTGCTGACATGCTTCGCCGTTGCCGGATCCACCGCCATCCCGCACACCGGATCGATCGCCGCGCCGGTCGTCGGCTTGTCGCTGCCCGCGCAGCAGGAACCTTGCCCACTCATGCTTTCACCTCGCCATCGTTCAATGCGCGCAGGATCGGACATTCCTCCGGCTTGCCATGCCCAGGGCAAGAGGCGACCAGCTCCGCCAACCCGTCGCGCACCCGCTGCAGTTCCACGATGCGCTGTTCGATCGCCGCCAGCCGCTGCTGCGCCCGCCGCTTCACCGCCTTCACCCCACGCTGGCGGTCGGCCGACAACGCCAGCAATTCGCGGATCTCCTCCAGCGTGAAGCCGAGATCCTTGGCGCGCCGGATGAAGCGCAACTGCGCCACCGTGCCTTCGCCATAACTGCGATAGCCCGAGGCACGCCGCTGCGGCTCGGGCAACAGTCCCTCGCGTTCGTAATAACGGATCGTGTCGATCGCCACGCCGACGCGCTTGGCGACGGCACCGATGGTCAGGGATGGGGCTTGTGCGTTCATGCAGCACAGTCTAGAGCCTTGATCAAGGTCCAGAGTCAACCCGCCTGCGCCCGACCCGACCCCGCGGCCTGTGCTTGGGCCGGCACCCATCGCGCTTCACCTGGCAGCGACCCGCAACCCGGATCATTCCCGCGACAACCTCCCATCCCAGGAAACCACAGCCATGTGGGCCGCGCTTTTTGCCACAGCCGCCGTCACCGCGTTCCTCGTGATCGTCTCGCTGAATTTCCACCGCCCCGAGAAGTCGGTGCGGCACCACGTAGGCCACGCGCACGCCATCGACGATCCGCAGTTCCGACGCGAGATCGATGCCATGCTCGGCCCTTCGGTACTGCCAGGCAATGCCATCACCGCCTTGCAGAACGGTGACGAGATCTTTCCCGCGATGCTCGCGGCGATCGGCGCTGCCAGACACAGCATCACCTTCGAAACCTATATCTACTGGTCCGGCGCCATCGGCAAACAGTTTGCCGATGCACTGAAAGAACGGCGCCAGGCTGGCGTGGCCGTACACGTCATGCTGGATTGGGCCGGCAGCGCGAAAATGGAACAGCATCTGCTCGACGAGCTGATCGAGGTCGGGGTGGAAGTGGAGCGCTACCACCCGCTGCGCTGGTACAGCATCGCGCGCATGAACAACCGCACCCATCGCAAGCTGCTGGTGGTCGACGGCCGCACCGGCTTTACCGGCGGCGTCGGCATTGCCGACCAGTGGCAGGGCCACGCACAAGATCCGGACCACTGGCGTGACGTGCATTTCCAGGTGCAAGGCCCGGTGGTGGCGCAATTGCAGGCCGGCTTCATGGACAACTGGATCAAGACCACCGGCCGGGTGCTGCACGGCGACCTGTACTACCCGCCGCTGCACGAGGCCGGTGAAGAAGGCATGCATCTGTTTGTCAGCTCGCCGGCCGGCGGCAATGCCAGCATGCGCCTGATGTACCTGCTCGCCGTCGCCGCCGCCGTCCGCTCGATCGACCTGCAGGCCGCCTATTTCATTCCGGATCGGCTGGTCGTCGACGCGCTGGTGGCCGCCCGCGAACGTGGCGTCGCCATTCGCCTGCTGGTGCCCGGCCGCTACATCGACTCGTCCCTGGTGCGCATGGCGTCGCGCCGCCGCTGGGGGCGACTGCTTGCCGCGGGCGTGCAGATATTCGAGTACACACCGACGATGATGCACAACAAGATGCTTGTGCTGGACGGCGCGGTGACCTCGATCGGCTCCACCAATTTCGACATGCGCTCGTTCGACCTCAACGACGAGGCCAGCCTGAACATCCACTCGCGCGAGTTTGGTCGCCGGATGACCGCGGTGATGGAAGATGATCTGCGGCACGCCAAGCCGTACACCCTGGCGATGTGGCAGCAACGATCCTGGCGACAGAAGCTCGGCGAGCTGCTGGTTCGACCGCTGGAATCGCAGTTGTGAGTCCATGGGGGTGGGAGCGTGATTGTCCGCATCCCTAGAGTTTTCTCAGCGATTTCCGCAAGCCTGCCAGCGCGGCAGAAATATCCACCGCATCGATCACGCCGTAGCCGAACGTCACGGCCGGCTCGACGTCGTGTGTCATCGCGTAATTCGCGGTCGATTCCGCGCCGGCGGCAAAGCGCAATATCGTCGGCATGATCCTCGGCGCCAGTGCCGGGTCGCGGATGCGTGCGGCGAGGTGCAGGCCGGCTTCGGAGGGGATCGGTTGCAGCCATTCGGCGAGTTCGCGGCGCAGGCCGTCGAGCAGGACCTTGCGGCGCTCGGCGTAGATTGGCCGCATGTGGCGCACGTGGCGCGCGAGGTGGCCGTCGCGGATGAACGCGGCAAGCGCAGACTGGGTGGCGGTGTCGCAGTGCGAGTCGGCGCAGTGCTTGACCGTGACCAGGCCGCCGCGCGCCCACGCCGGTGCCACCACGAAACCCTTGCGCAGCGAAGGAAACATGCTTTTGGAGAACGTGCCCACGTAGAACACCAGGCCGTCGCGATCCAGCGTCTGCAACGCGTCGAGCGGGCGGCCGCCGAAACGGAACTCGCCGTCGTAGTCGTCCTCCACGATCACCGCATGATGGCGGCGGGCGAAGTCGAGCAAGGCGGCGCGCCGGCGCAGCGACATGGCCACGCCGGTGGGCGACTGGTGCGACGGGGTGACGCTGATGATGCGCACGTCCTCGGGCAGGCGATCGACACACAGGCCCTCGTCGTCCACCGCCACCGGCACCAGGCGCGCACCGGCGGCAGCGAACGCGGCGCGCACCGGCGGGTAGCCGGGCTCCTCCACCGCCACCCTGGTCTGTCCCGGCGTGACCAGCAGGCGGGCGATCAGGTCGAACGCCTGCTGTGCGCCGGAGGTGACGATCACGTCGTCGGCCGTGCAGGCCACCGCGCGGGCGAACGCGACGTGCCGGGCGATCGCCTCGCGCAACGCGGGAATGCCTTGCGATGGCGCATAGGCGAACTGTTCGCGCGAACTCTTGCGCAGCGTCTGCGCCATCAACCGGCGCCAGACGTCCTGCGGGAAATGGCGATGGTCGGGGATGCCGAGGCGGAAGTTGCGTTCGGGCAGCACGCGTGCGGGCGACGGCGCCATGAACGGTGTGCGCCAGATCGGCGCGAAACGTGACTCGTCGATGCCGACGCTGGCCCTTGGCGGTTTCGACGGCCGCCGCCGCGCGAATTCGGCGACTTGCGGCTTCGCGCCCTTGCGCGGAATCAGGTAGCCCTCGGCGATCAGCAGATCGTAGACGGTGACTACCGTGTTGCGCGCCACACCCAAGGCTTCGGCGACTTTCCGGGTCGCGGGCAACGGCGCATGGGCCGGCAGGCGGCCGTCGAGAATCGCCGCGCGCAACTGCCGGTGCAGTTCGTGGGCGAGCTTGCCGCGGCTGCGCGGCAGGCTCACGGGGAACGAAAAAACTGGCTCCATCGAATATCTCATGAATGGATCAATCAAGGATCCAGATTACTCCTAGAGTGGACCTCGAAGCGACGCCCGATTCCAAGGAGACCAGGCCATGACGATGTCGATCTGCGAAACCTGCGGCACCCAGTATCCGAACGCCCCGACCCATTGCCCGGTCTGCGAGGACGAGCGCCAGTACGTCGGCGCGAACGGCCAGACCTGGACGACCCATGAAGCCCTGAAAGCCAGCCACTCACTACGCATGCGTGACGAGGCCGGCGTACTCGGCATCGGCCTGGCGCCGGACTTCGCCATCAACCAGCGCGCGCTGTATCTGCCTACCGACGCGGGCAACATCCTGTGGGAAGCCCTGAGTCTGGTCACCGACGAGGCAGTCGCCGCGTTGAAAGCGCGCGGTGGCGTGGACGTGATCGCGATCTCGCATCCGCACTTCTACGCTTCGATGCTGGAATGGAGCGAGGCCTTCGGCAACATCCCGATCCTGTTGCACGAAGCGGATCGCGACTGGGTGCGCCGGCCATCGCCGAACGTGCAGTTCTGGCGCGGCGACGCGTACCGGCTTTCCGATGCTGTGACTCTGCTCCGCAGTGGCGGCCACTTCCCCGGCAGCACGGTGCTGCACTGGAAGGACGGCCCGCGTCCCGGCGGCGCGCTGTTCTCCGGCGATGCGCCGCATGTGGCGAGCGACCGTCGCCACGTCTCGTTCATGCACAGCTATCCCAACTTCATGCCAATGCCGCCGGACGCCGTGCGCGGCATGCAGGCACGCCTGGCCGGCCATGAGTTCGAGGACGTCTACGGCTTCACCTGGGGCCGCAACATCATCGGCGGCGGCCGCGCGGCGGTCGATGCCTCGTTCGAACGCTACCTGTCCGCCATCGCCGCCTGAGGGAGCACGCCATGACCACGCCTTTCGCGCGCCTGCACGACTACCTGCCCGCGCGCTTCAGCACTGCCATCGCGCGACACTGGGTGCCCGCGTCCACGCCCGGCAAATCGTCCAGCCCGCTGCGCTTCTTCGCCGACGACCGCGGCTTCGTCGAGCTGCTGCGCATGGAGCCCGGCGTGGTGATGCCGCTGCACCGCCACACCGGCGAGATCCACGCGTACAACCTCAGCGGCACGCGCAAGCTGTGCACCGGCGAGCTGATCGGACCGGGCGACTACGTCTACGAGCCGCCGGGCAATGAAGACTGGTGGAAGATCGTCGGCGACGAACCGATGCTGGCGCTGGTGATCGTGATGGGCACGGTCGAATTCCTCGGCCCGGGCGGCGTGGTGACCATGCGCGCCTCGGCCGGCACCCAGCTTGGCGAGTACGAACGCTACTGCCGCGAACAGGGGCTGGCGATGCCGGATCTGATGGATCAATGAATCCCGCAGATCGCCACATGCATGGACGTACAGGAGCCCGCGAGCGGGCTCTACGCCGTCGCGTCCTCCGCTGCCACAAACCCCCCGGTCTGCCGCTGCCACAGCCTCGCATACAGGCCTTCGTGGGCGATCAGTTCCGCATGCGTGCCGGTCTCCACGATCACGCCCTTGTCCAGCACCACCAGCCGGTCCATCCGCGCGATGGTCGACAGACGATGCGCGATCGCGATCACCGTCTTGCCCTGCATCAGGATGTCGAGGCTGTCCTGGATCGCCGCTTCCGCTTCGGAGTCGAGCGCCGAGGTGGCTTCGTCCAGCACCAGGATCGGCGCGTCCTTCAGCAGCACGCGGGCGATCGCGATGCGCTGGCGCTGGCCACCGCTGAGCTTCACGCCACGTTCGCCGACCAGCGCGTCGTAGCCGAGACGACCTTCGCCGTCGCTGAGCTGCGGAATGAATTCGTCGGCGCGCGCCTTGCGCACGGCCTCGGCGATCTGCGCTTCGCTGGCATCGGGACGTCCATACAAAAGATTGTCGCGGATCGAGCGATGCAGCAGCGAGGTGTCCTGGGTCACCACGCCGACCTGCGAGCGCAGGCTTTCCTGCGTGACACCCGCGATGTCCTGGCCGTCGATCAGGATCCGCCCGGCTTCCAGGTCGTATAGCCGCAGCAGCACGTTGACCAAGGTCGACTTGCCCGCGCCTGATGGCCCGACCAGGCCGATCTTCTCGCCCGCGCGCACAGCCAGGTCCAGCCCGGCAATGACCCCGCCCTGCTTGCCGTAATGGAAATGGATGCGCTCGAAATGCACTGCACCGTTGATCACCTCCAGCGGCATCGCGCCGTCCCGGTCCTGCACCGTGCGCGGCTGTGCGATGGTGGTGATGCCGTCCTGGACGGTGCCCACGTTCTCGAAGATGCCGTTGACCACCCACATGATCCAGCCGGACATGTTGTTGATGCGGATCACCAGCCCGGTCGACAGCGCGATCGCGCCCACCGTCACCCGACCCTCGCTCCACAGCCACAGCGCCAGCGCCGAAGTGCCGACGATCAGGAAGCCGTTGAGCGTGGTGATGCTGGCGTCCAGCGCGGTGGTGACGCGGGTCATCCGGCGCAGCCTGTCGGTCTGCTCGGCCATCGCCTCGGCCACATAGGCTTCCTCGCGCCGCGTGTGCGCGAACAGCTTCAGCGTGAGCACGTTGCTGTAGCCGTCGACGATGCGCCCCATCAGCTTCGAGCGCGCCTCCGAGGCCTTCCACGAGCGCTGCTTGATGCGCGGAATGAAGATCCACAACAAGCCGACGTACGCGAACACCCACACCAACAACGGCAGCGCCAGCCACACATCGGCCTGCGCGAACAGCACGATCGCGCTGCCGGTGTAAATGGCGACGTACCAGATCGCGTCGACGATCTGCACCGCCGATTCGCGCAGCGCGCCGCCGGTCTGCATGATGCGGTTGGCAATGCGCCCGGCGAAATCGTTCTGGAAGAAACCCAGGCTCTGGCGGATCACGTAACGATGGTTCTGCCAGCGGATGCGGTTGGTCAGGCTGGGTACGATGGCCTGGTTCACCAGCAAGTCATGCGTGCCGATCGCCAGCGGCCGCACGATCAATGCCACGAAACCCATCCACAACAGTTCGTTGCCATGCTGCTGGAAAAAGTCCGCCGCCGGCACGCCTTTGGCCATGTCCACGATGCGGCCGATGAAGCCGAACAGCGACACCTCGACGATCGCCACCACGAAGCCCACCACGATCGCCACGGCGAACACCGGCCACACCTGGCGCAGATAGAACGCGTAGAAGCGCCACACCGATGGCGGCGGCATGCCGTCTTCCGGTTCCTTGAACGCATCGATGAGGGATTCGAACCAGCGGAAGATCATGGGAGGCGCCGCATTTCGGATGTTGCATTGTGCTTGAAGCCCGTCCGCTGCGGTGTGACGATGTGACCCCGCGGAGATCGACCAGGGAAGCCTGCGTGACCAGCGAAACCTTCGAAGGCGCCTGCACCTGCGGTGCCATCCGTTACCGGCTGACCAGCGCGCCGATGATCGTGCACTGCTGCCATTGCAGTTGGTGCCAGCGCGAGACCGGCAGCGCGTTCGTCGTGAATGCGATGATCGAAACCGACCGGCTGCAGTTGCTGCGGGGTGAGCCGATCCTGGTGGACACACCGTCGGCGAGCGGCAAGGGCCAGCAGATCGCACGCTGCGCGCAATGCCACATTGCACTGTGGAGCCATTACCCCGGCGGCGGCAAGGCGGTGGCGTTCGTGCGTGTGGGCACGCTGATGGAGCCGTGGCGACTGCCGCCCGACGTCCACATCTACACCTCGACCAGACAGCCCTGGGTGATATTGCCATCGGGCGTACCCGCGGTAACGGAGTTCTACGACATCGAGCAAGTCTGGTCGCAGGCCAGCCTGGAGCGGCGCGCCGCACTGCGGGCTGCAAGACATCCGTCGCCAATCTGAACGCCAGCCACTAGGACGGCCATCCTTCCAGACTGCGCGATTGACCGCCTGCAGCGGCGCTCCGATCATGGGCGGATGCCTACGTTGACCCGTTGCCTCCTGCTTCTTCTGCTGATTCTCGGCAGCAACACACTGCACGCCCAGAACGGTGAGCAACCCGCCGCAGCTGCGCCCGCCGCGACGCCGGCACAAACCCTGGACGAACTCGGCAGCCAGCTCGACGCCGTCAAGCTCGAACTCAAGAGCAACAAGCCCACCACACCGCTGCCCGACCTGCGCAATACCGCGTTGAGCGTGCAGGACCGGACACGCCAGCTGGCCGCCAGCCTCGCGCCGCAAATGACGGCGCTGCAGGCGCAGCTCGCCGTGCTGGGCCCGGCGCCGGTCAAGGGTGCACCGCCCGAGGCGGCCGAAGTCGCCACGCAACGCCGGAAACTGGAAAAGGCGCAAGCCGACCTGGATGCGCAGATCAAGCAATCGCAATTGCTCAACCAGAACGCGATGCAACTGGCCGCACAGATCACCGGCCTGCGCAACGACCAGTTCCAGGCGCGGCTGGCCTCGCGTACGGCGACGCCGTTCAGTCGCACCTTCTGGGCCGATCCGGCGCGCAGCTTTCCGGATGACCTGGCACGACTCAAACGGCTTGGCACGCGCTTCGGCAGCGACCTGAGCCAAGCCTGGCAACCGCCCAACCGGCAGCCGCTGGCGTGGTGCCTGATCGCCGCCGTGCTGCTGCTGGCCGGGGGCCGCTGGGTGCTGGAACGCCTGCTGCTGCTGCTGGCCACGCGCCGCGTACCCGACGGTCACCTGCGGCGCAGCGCGATGGCCACCGCCGTGGCGCTGACGGCGGTGCTCACCACCGGACTGGCGGCGCAACTGGCGTACCTGGGGGTGAACTGGAACGACATCCTCGACGAGGACATCAAGGCGCTGGCCACGGCCGCGGTCGGACTGGTGTGTTTTGCCGCGTACGTGACCGGACTGGGGCGGGCGCTGCTGTCGGTGCGGCGCTCGTCCTGGCGTTTGCCGGCATTGTCCGACCTGGCTGCGCAACGCCTGCGTCCATTCCCCTGGCTGCTGGCCGCCACCGCATTGCTGTTCGGCATGATCGAGCGCGTCAGCCGCGCGATCGGCACCAGCCTGCCCGCCACGGTGGCCACGCGCGGCCTGTTTGCGCTGGTCATCAGCGGGCTGATCGCCGCGGCCCTGCTGCGCTTGCGGCACGTCCGGCGGGAGCTGGCCGCCAGCGGCGAAGAGCCCGAACACCGCCCGGTGTGGGTCGGTCTGCTGGCGTCCGCGGCCGCGCTCGGCGTGGCGGTCAGCTGGATCGGCGTGGCCACCGGCTACATCGCGCTGGCGTCCTTCGTCGCCGGGCAGATGTTGTGGATCGGCGTGATCGTGGCCACGCTCTACCTGTTGATCCACTTGCTGACCGACCTGATCGACACCTTGCTGTCGCCGCGCGGACGCAGCGGCCAGCGTCTGCAGTCCACTTTCGAGCTGACGCCACACGCGCTGGAACAGGCGGCTGTCCTGCTCGCCGGAGTCTGCCGCGTCGCCCTGGTGCTGCTGGCGCTGGCGACCGTGCTGACGCCGTTCGGCGCCGGTCCGGCGGACCTGCTGGCCAGCGCCGGGCAGATCTTCGGCAGCTTCAAGCTCGGCGACCTGGCGATCAGCCCGGGGACCATCTTCGGCGCCTTGCTGGTGCTGGTGGTGGGCACCTTCGTGCTGCGCATGCTCAAGCGCTGGCTGCGCGAGCAACTGCTGCCGAAATCCACGATGGAAGAGGGCATGCAGGATTCCATCGTCACCCTGCTCGGCTACCTCGGCGGCATGCTGGTGCTGGTGCTGGTGCTGGCTGCGTTGCACGTGGACCTGAAGAGCATCACCTGGATCGTCAGCGCGTTGTCGGTCGGCATCGGTTTCGGCCTGCAGGCGATCGTGCAGAACTTCATCTCCGGCCTGATCCTGCTGGTCGAGCGGCCGGTGAAAGTGGGCGACTGGGTCAGCCTGAGCAGCGACGTGGAAGGTGACATCCGTCGCATCAACGTGCGCGCCACCGAGATCCAGATGTGGGACCGCTCCACCGTGATCGTGCCGAACTCGCAGCTGATCACCCAGAACGTGCGCAACGTCACCCAGGCCAACGCGCTGGGCCGCGTGCAGATCAAGCTGCCGATGCCGCTGGACACCGATCCCGACAAGCTGCGCGAACTGGTCCTGGCGGTGCTGCGCGAGCATGCCGACACGCTGACCACGCCGGCGCCGTACGTACAACTCGAAAACGTGAATGCCGGCGCGATGTCCTTCAACTGCGTCGCCTACGTGGGCAGCCCGCGCAAAGTGGGCGACGTGAAGAGCGACCTCCTGTTCAAGATGCTCGCCCGCCTGCGCAGCGAGCGAATGCCGCTGACCAGTCCGCAAAGCATGGTGGTACGCACGCTGCCGCCGCTTGACGAAGACATCGACGAACAGGGGTGAGTGGGTGGACCTCTAATCGCCACAAAGGTCGGCACCAGCGTTAGCCTTGCCACACCGTTCGCAATGGAGTCGGCATCATGGCCTCAACCCGTTCCTCCGGCAGCAGCATCATCCCTTGCCTGCGCTACCGCGACGCGCATGCCGCCATCGACTGGCTGTGCAAGGCGTTCGGCTTCACGAAAAATGCCGTGTACGAGAACGAGCGAGGCGGTGTGGAACACGCCCAACTCACGTACGGCAACGGCATGGTCATGCTCGGTGAAGTGTGCGACAACGAATTCGGCCGGCACATCGCCCAGCCCGACGAGATCGGCGGCCGCGAGACACAGTGCGCCTGCGTCACCGTGAGCGACTGCAAGGCGCACTACCAGCAAGCCAAGGCCGCCGGCGCGGTGATCGTCGACGACTACGCCGAGAAGGACTACGGCGGCGCCGGCTACAGCTGCCAAGACCCGGAAGGCCACCTGTGGTACTTCGGCAGCTACGACCCGTGGCAGCCCGGATGACGCCGGCGGGCTACGGCAACGCCGTCACTGGCAGATAGAGATCCGTACGCAACACCGCTTCCGGGGTCTGTTCCGGATCGTCGAGGTAATGGTGGAACAGCGGCTCGTCGCGCAGTGCGTAGTCGCTGTGCGGCAGCCACTCGGCCAGCAGTGCGTCGGTCGCCGGCTCCAGTCCGGCATAGGGCCCCACGTGGCGCAGGCGGGCCCACAGGCCACCACCCAGGGTGAGCGGCACGGTGCCGTCGCCGGCAGTGGTTTCAGCGCTGAAGGCCAGCGCGCAATCGAACTCGCATTCGGCCGGCGGCGTGTCGCGAGGATCCTGCTGCGGCACGCCGTAGATGCCGGCGATGTGCTCGATCAGACCATGCTCCGCAGCCCAGCCGAACAGCGCCTCGTAGGCCACCGCGAGGTCGGCGAAATCGCCCGTATTGCGTGTGGCCACCAGCGCGAACGGCTCCAGCGAGAGCACTTCGACCTGCAGTGGTGACGTCGGCACGGCCTCGCCCACGGGTGCCCGGCTGAGCCGCGCGAGTTCGCTGGCCAGGCGTGCCGGTTGCGCGCGCAATTCGCTCGGACTGGCGTCGAGGGCCTGGCGAAACGCCCGCGCGAAGGCCTGCGGCGTTTCGTAACCGACCGCCAGTGCGGCGTCAGTCACCGCCCGTGCCGGATCGGACAGCAACTGCAGGGCGCGCAGCAGGCGCAGCCGCGCCACCGTGCGGCCGATCGTCTCGCCGGTCAGCGCGCGGTACACGCGATGGAAATGGAATGGGGAAAGCTGCGCGGCCTGGCCCAGTTCGGCCAGGTCCGGCAGTTCGGCATCGTTCGCCACCGCCTGCTGCAGCAGGGCGACGACACGGTCGATGCGGCGCAGGTAGTCGCTGCGAGTGCGGCTTTTCATGGCAAGTCTCCGTGGAAGGCGCGAAGCAGTCTGCGTGAACGCTCCGCGCCCGGCGGTTCGGATCTTGCGCAGTTGTCGGATTACGGCGCCGCCGCGGCCCGCTTCCGTTTCGAGTCCGGCCGCGCCACCGCATACATCTCCCACGCCATCTGCTTGAGCAGCCCCTGACGGTCCTTGCCCTGCATGTACAGGTCGAAGTGGGTCTTGCCGGGCAGGAAGCGGAAGTCCGACTCCGCACCCAGTCCATCCAGCACCGCCTTGAGCTTGTGCGAGGCGCCATCGAGATAGAACGTGTCGGCGGTGCCCACGACCACGTGGATCTTGCCATCCAGGTCGGCCTTCAGCCGCGGCCAGTTCGTCTGCACGAGATGGGCGATGTCGTAGTGCTCGCGCCAGTAGGCAACCACGGCCGGATCGACCGCACCGGTATCGCGATCGAACATCGGCATCGGCCGGCCATCCGCACCGCGCGGCGAGAACACCCAGTCGAACGAGGCCATCTGGCCGCCGTACTCGCCCAGCACGCGCTCGAGTTTCGCGAACGCCTCGAAGCTGGCCAGCACCTTGCCCTTGTCGCGCACCAGCGGATAAGCGGAGCCGTCCGCCCGGCGATAGGCGTTCGCGTTCGGCGCGTACAGGTCCACCCCGGTGAAATCGTGGAAGTCGCTGGAGTCGGGCGAGGTCGACCAGGTGCCGCCGAAGATTTTCGGATAGCGCGTCTGCAGCCACAGCGTGGCCCAGCCGCCGGAGGAATGGCCGGTAAGGAAACGGCCGGATGGTCGCGCATCCATGCGATAGCGCGACTCCAGCTGCGGGATCAGCTCGGTGGTCAGCGCCCGGCCCCACGGGCCATTGTTCACCGAGTCGGCGAATTCGTGCGTGCCGGTGGCACTGGACTGGTCCAGGAACACCCAGACCATCGGCGGCATCTGATGCTCGGCCATCGCGCCATAGACCATCGCGGCGCTGCCGGCGAGCGATGCCGAGCTGCCGCCGTAGCCGTGGGTGGAATACACCACCGGCCAGGTCTGCTTCGCGCCGGGGTCATAGCCCGGCGGCAACAGCACCCAGCCGCGCATGTGGATGGGCCGTCCCCAGAACGCGCTCAGCGCCGGGCTGACGAAGTCGAGCGGCTGGGCGGCGCGGCGCGCTTCGTCGAGGTGCTTGCGGGTGGCCTCGCTGAAGTAGCGCATGGGCAAGTCCCACGGCGCGCGCGCGGGCAGCACACGGTCCAGGCTCAGGCTGGGTATCGCCTTGGCCGGCAGGTGCACCTTCAGCACCTCGCTGACCAGATCGCCCGCGCCGCGCCCGCCGTAGTTGTAGTCGTGGTTGCTGTCGAGCACGGCCTGCACGAAGTAGTCGCCAGGCGGCAATTGCGACCAGCCGGCCGGGTACGCCAGCGCATCGGCGTCGATGTCCACGCCCTGCCCCGGTGCCAGCCGGCTCACTTCGCGCGCGGCCACCGAGGCCTGGGTGGCGCCGAACGGATTCGCGTCCACCTCGTCGACCTTGCCATCCTTCGCCGCGGCGATGGCCGCCTTGGCGTCGGTGGCGAACAGCAGCAGCCGGCCCGACGCCGGCCGGGTCAACGTACTGCCCAGTTGGACATGGAACGGGCTGTGGGCCACTGGCGCGTCGGTGCGCGCCAGTGCCACGCCGGCGAACAAGCCGCAGCCCAGCACGAGCGCTACTGCACGATGCATGTCACGCATGTCGATTTCCCAGTATCACGGCGGTGGAAAGGCCGGGGCCGCGATCGACCCCCGCATCCGTTCAATGCTTGTCGGTACCCGGTTTGTCGGCGACCGGCACCAGGCGCAAGTCCTGGAAGTCGAAGCTGAAATCGGTCAGCGGCGAGATGGGTTGCATCCGTGCTTCGGTGATGTGGCCATCCACGTCGAGGCTGAAATTGACGAAAGCGTCGGCGTTCAGCCCGCGGTCGTCCCAGCGCACCACGAAAGTGTCGTGCTGCCACGGCGTCATCGTGCCGACCAGTTGCGCGGTCTTCGAGAAGCGCAGGCGCAGCTTGCCGCCCTCCTGGCTGACGATGACGTCGCCGTACCAGGGGTCACGATACGTGCCGGCGTATTTCGCCAACGCCAGCGACGGCTTGCTGTGCTTGTCGCGGGCAGCCTCATGCTTGGCGAAGCTTTCGTCGGCCTTGGCTTCGGCCGTCTTCACCGCCTTGTCGTACGCCGCCACCCAGTCGGTTTTCTGCGCCGGGTTCAGCCAGGCGTCGAGCACGCGGTAAGTCACCGCATTGAAGGCCGCACCGGACTCGGCATTGGTCAGCACCACCACGCCCAGCTTCAGCTCCGGCACCAGGGTTACCCGCGAAACCATGCCCGGCCAGCCGCCGGTGTGCCAGACCAGTTTTTTGCCGCGATAGTCGGACAGGAACCAGCTCTCGCCGTAGCCGGAGAAATTCGGCACCAGCGATGCCAGTTCGGGGGTGGACGGTTTGCCGATGCGGATCGGGGTCAGCATGCTCCACATCTCCTGGTGGCTTTTCTCGGAGAACAACCGCATCGGCTTGCCGTCCGTGCCCACGGTCGGCAGCACGCCGCCCGCCAGTTGCACGTTCATCCACTTGGCCATGTCATGCACGCTGGAGTAGATGCCGCCGGCGCCCGGATCATTCAGCCAGGCCATCGGCGGCACCGGCTTGAGATCCTTGAAGTCGAACTTGGCGTGACCCATCGCCACGTCCATGCCCGGCTTGAGCCCAGTCATGTCCACCAACGACTCGTCCATGCCGACCGGCTTGAACAGGTGCTCGCGCAGGTAGTCGGCGTAGCTCTGGCCGGAAGCTTCCTCGATCACCAGCGTCGCCACCGCGAACAGGATGTTGTCGTAGGCGTAGCCGCTGCGGAAGCCGTTCTTGATCGGCACGTTCGCCAGCCGCTGTACCACTTCCTTGGTGCGAGTAGGAAGTCGGTGGCCAGTACAGCAAGTCGCCAGCGCCGAGGCTCAGCCCGCTGCGATGCGCCAGCAAATCGCGGATGCGCATCTCGTGCGTCACGTAGGCATCGGACATGCGGAACCACGGCAGGTGATCGATCACCCGGTCATCCATCTTCAGCTTGCCTTCGCCCGCCAGTTGCTGCAGCGCGGCGGCAGTGAACGCCTTGGTGTTGGAGGCGATCGCGAACAGCGTGCGCGCATCGACCTTGTCCGGCTTGCCGATCTCGCGCTGGCCGAAGCCCTGCTCCATCACGACCTTGCCGTCCTTGACGATCGCCACCGCGATGCCCGGCACGTCGAAGGTCTTGCGTGCGCTGTCGACGTAGGCGCCGAAATCCTGCAGCTGTGCCGGCAGCATCGGCTGCACGATGTCGCCGGTGGAGACCGGCGGCGGCAACGTCGCGTCGGGCGCCTGCGCCGAGGCGGCCGTTGCAGAAACGAGCAGCGCGCAGCAAAGCGCCAGGCGCAGGGAAAGGGGTCGCTGGGACATCGAAGGCTCCGCGGGTGGTGATCGCCCAACTATCGCGGCAAACCCGACGCAAGGCCAGCGCTGGAAATCATGGCCGGCCTGCCCGGGTCGACGTCGGGCCAATCAGCGCCGATCATGGGGCCGTCGCAACCCGCCGCAGGAAAGCAAACACGATGGACCCCTTGCCGGAATGGATCGCGGCGCACGCCCTATCACTGTGGGCGCTGCTGCTGTTGCTCGCCGTGCTGGCCGGTGACCTGGCCTGGCGGCACAACGCACGCTGGCAGCGACAGGCGCTGCAGCGCGGCCAACCTGCCGTGGTGCTGCGCCGGCATGTCGGCCTGATCCTGATGCTGGTCTTCGCACTGACCTTCACGGCCATCGCTTTCGCCGTCGATGCGCAGCAAGGTGGCCGGCTGCCCGGCTTCGATACCGGCCTGGCCGAACAACTGCACGCACAGCTGCCGCTTCCGGCGCTGCGGGCGATCGCCATGTTCACCCACCTGGGCGACCTGCTCTGGGTGGCACCGGTGTCCGCCGTGATAGCTGTGGTCCTGCTGCTGCGCCGGCATCGACGGCTGGCCGGCACGTGGGTCGTCGCCTTGCTCGGCATCCTGCCGATCAATGGCGGACTCAAGGCGTTGTTCCGGCGGGTGCGGCCGCTGCACGACCACGGCTTCATCGTCGAGCCGGGCTGGAGTTTTCCCAGCGGCCATGCGTTCGGCGCGATGGTGTTCTACGGCATGCTGGCCTATGTGCTGTTACGTCTGGCGCCGCGATTTCATCGCGCCATCCTTGCCGCTGCCATCCTGCTGATCGGCGTGATCGGCATCAGCCGTATCCTGCTGCAGGTGCATTATTTCAGTGACGTGATGGCCGGCTATGCCGCGGGCGCCGCGTGGCTGGTGTTGTGCATCGGCATGGCCGAAACCCTGCGTCAACCGTTGCCGGAGACATCGCCATGAACGACCTGTTTGCCGCTCGACTTCAGCACGGCCCGGCGATCCGGGTGGGCATCGGCGGCTGGACCTATGCGCCGTGGCGCGACAATTTCTATCCGCCCAAACTGGTGCAGCGGCGCGAGCTGGAATACGCCAGCCGCCAGCTGCGCGCGATCGAGATCAACGGCACCTATTACGGTGCGCAAAAGCCCGCCACCTACGCGAAGTGGGCGGCGGAAACGCCCGAGGGTTTCGTCTTCTCGCTGAAGGCGCCGCACTACATCACCGACGGCAAACGACTGGCCGATGCCGGCAAGGGTGTCAGCGGCTTCATCCACGGCGGGCTGGCCGAGATGGGCGACCGGCTGGGGCCGATCCTGTGGCAGCTGCCACCGTCGCGGCCGTTCGACGCCGACGACCTCGGCGCCTTTCTCGACGCGCTGCCGCGTGAACTGGACGGCCGGCCGCTGCGTCACGTGCTGGAAGTGCGCCACGCCAGTTTTCTCAGCGCAACGTATGTGGAACTGGCGCGGAGTCGGCGCGTGCCCACCGTGTTCACCGATTCGCCGGACTACCCGTCGCTGGCCGACCTCACCGGCGATTTCAGCTACGCCCGATTGATGCGCAGCGCCGACGACAAGCCCACCGGCTATGCGCCGGCCGAGCTGGATCGCTGGGCCAGCCATGCACGCGACTGGGCCGCCGG
This sequence comes from uncultured Gammaproteobacteria bacterium, assembly GCA_963739815.1. Lineage (GTDB taxonomy): Bacteria > Pseudomonadota > Gammaproteobacteria > Xanthomonadales > Rhodanobacteraceae > Rhodanobacter. The sequence goes on along the minus strand of CAVUBI010000001.1, from coordinate 580,001 downwards.
CAAGGATGTCGCATCCCTGCCGCATGTCGCTTCCGTGCAACCCAAGGCCAAGCCGCGCGACGTGTTCGTGTTCTTCATCAGTGCCGCCAAGCACCGCAATCCGGCGGCGGCGATGGCGCTGCAGTCACGCGTGGACCTGATGCCATAGGCACTGCCCCCTCGCGGCCCGTCAGCCCGGTCGGTAATAGTCCACCTCGCGGTAACGCCGCGCATAAAGGCCGAACGCCAGCGCGGCAAGCAAGGCGAACGCAGCGAAGAAAAACATCTGGAACGCAGTGACGCTGAGACCGGTACCCGCGATCGATCCCGTCACCGTGTCGTTGCGCACCGCCGCGTTGGCCAGCAGCACCCACAGGTTGCCGACCGTGGTGGTGAGGTTCCAGAAACTCATCACCACGCCCTTCATCGACGCCGGCGCCTGGCTGTAGGCAAATTCCAGCCCGGTCGCCGAGACCAGCACTTCGCCGAACGTCAGCAGTGCATAGGGCAGCACCTGCCACACGATGGAGAGCGGATCGCCGCCGTCGATCACCACCTGCAAACCGCCCACGACGATCCAGGCCAGGCCGCTGAATGCGATGCCGGCGGTCATCCGGCGCAGCGCGGTGGGCTCGTAGCCGAGGCGGCGCAGCAGCGGGTACAGCACCAGGTTGTTGAACGGGATCAGCAGCATCACCAGCATCGGATTCAGCGCCTGCATCTGCGCCGGCTGGAACCACGAAGGCATGGTCATCTCGTGCCCCTGCACCACCCAGGTCGAGGCCTTCTGGTCGAACAGCGAGAAGAACGGCGTGGTCAGCGCGAAGATCACCAGCACGCGCAGCACGTTGCGCGCGCCATCGACGGCATGCTCCGGATGCAGGCCGCGCGCGCGATCCATCTGCAGCCAGGCGCCACCGCCGACGCCACCGATCAGCAGCACCAGCGCGATGCATGCGCAGATCACGAAGCCCAGCGAAGGCAGCAGTGCAAACGACGCCAGCGCCAACGCCACGGCCGCCACCGCGAGCCACAAGCCGGGCCGCGCCTGGCCAGGCCGATGGGTCATCAAGGCGGTGCGGATCACCCGCGAGAACGCATGCTGATCGGGCGGCCCGGGCGGCACCATCACGTACTGACGGCGCCCTAGCCAGAACACCACGGTGGCGACGAACATCAGGCCGCCGGGAATGCCGAACGCCACCGCCGCGCCGAAGTGATGCAGGAACAACGGCATCAGCAACGAGGCGAAGAACGAGCCGAAGTTGATGATCCAGTAGAACGAGTCGAACACCACCTTGGCCAGGTGCTTGTTCGACCGGTCGAACTGGTCGCCCATGAACGACGCCACCAGCGGCTTGATGCCGCCCGCACCCAGCGCGATCAGGCCCAGGCCGGCGAAGAAGCCCAGTCGGTTGTTCTCGAAAATCGCCAGGCAGGCGTGGCCGGCGCAGTAGATCAGGCTCATCCACAGCACGGTGTTGTACTTGCCGAAGAAGCGATCGCTGAGCCAGCCGCCCAGCAGCGGGAAGAAATACACGCCGATCACGAACGTGTGGAATACGTCCTTCGCGGCCAGGATGCGCTGCCCCTCGGGCATGTACAGCAGCAAGGTGGTGATCAGGAACGGCGTGAGGATGTTGCGCATCCCGTAGAACGAGAAACGCTCGCAGCCTTCATTGCCGATGATGTAGGCAATCTGCCGCGGCAGACGGCCCTCGGCGTGCTCGGGGGTGGTGCTCATTCGTGCTCCAGGGGGCGGGTGGGGGCGCGTGCGCCACGGCCACGGGTGCGTCGGAGTGTGCGTAATTTCCTGCGCGACGGGAACCCCAGCGGCCCCACGCCGCGTCCGTGCGCCATCGCCGCCCTGTTAAGCTCGCGCCCCGCAACCCTCCGCCAGCAAAGCCGCATGCGCCAATTCAAGCCACTGATCCTGCTTGCCATCGTCATCCTCGCGGTGACGATGTGGAACCGTCATACCAGTGCGCCGGCGACAACCAGCAGCCCGACCGCCAGCGCCCCGACACGCGCTTCGGAACGCACCCATGCGACGGACTTCCTGCCGGCAGAAGCGCACGCCGCGCTGGACCGGATCGCCCGCGGCGGCCCGTTCGAACACCGCCAGGACGGTGCCACGTTCGGCAACTACGAAGGCCTGCTGCCGACACAGCCGCGCGGCTACTACCGCGAGTACACGGTGGAAACGCCCGGTGCACGCACCCGCGGCGCACGCCGCATCGTCACCGGTGGCACGCCGCCGGAAGTCTGGTACTACACCGACGACCACTACCGCAGCTTGCGCCGTTTCGAGGTGAAGCAATGAACGCGCACGGTTTCGATCTCGACCTGACCCGACCCAGCCAGAGCGGCGTGTATTTCGTCGGTATCGCCGATCTCGACCGGCTGGCCCGTGCGGCCAGCCGCGACGAACTGCGCGCCTGCCGCACCGACCTGGCCGGCTGCCGCGACAAGGACGAACTGCTGCGCCGGCTCGCCATCTCGCTGCAGTTGCCGGCCACGTTCGGGCACAACTGGGATGCACTGGCCGACTGCCTGCGCGACCTCGGCTGGATGCCTGCCTGGGGCTACGTGCTGCTGTTCGAGCACGCCGACGAACTGCGCCAGGCCGACTCAGCCACCTACAACATCCTGCTCGGCATCCTCGACGACGCGGCCACCTTCGGCAGCGAGCACGACATGCCCTGGTTCGCGTTCCTGGCGCTGCCCGACAGCGCGTTCGACGAACACTTTCCCGCCTGATCCACGCACCCCGGACTCCCATGCAAACCATCGATTTTGAACTGGAAGGCGACTACGTCGAACTCAACATGCTGCTGAAACTGGTCGGCGTGTGCGACAGCGGCGGCGCGGGCAAGGCGATCGTGGCCAGCGGCGCGGTGCGCGTCGACGGCGCCATGGAGCTGCGCAAGACCTGCAAGATCCGCGCGGGCCAGGTGGTCGGCATCGACGACGTGGAAATCCACGTGCTGGCCGATCCGCAGTCCTAACCCGGCAAGCTGTCCAGCCGCCGGTCGAGGTCGGCATCCGCCGGCACGTGCAGCAGGAACTCCTCTGCCAGCACGCGGCGTATCGCGATGCGATCACCCAATGTGTAGCGCTCGGGCTCGTGGCCCAGCCGGCGCACGGTGAATTCGTGGTTGAACAAGCTCAGTCGCCGGTCCGCCGTGGTCCGCCCCACCATCAGGTTCGCGGTGAATCGCGAGGCCGGATGCGTGGAAACGTAGTGGTTCGCCACCACATAGTCGACCAGTTGGCTGGGCCGCAGGTCGAAGCGGTACAACGAACGCCACTGTTCGTGCACCAGCGACTGCATGCGCCACTCGCCCTCGCGCATGACCAGTCGAAACGGCTCATGTCCGGTCTCCTGTTCGACATCCGCCTGCAGCCGCAGCGCGCCGGTGAGAACATGACCGCCGAAACCCACATCGACCAGCCAGCTTGCGCTCTCGAGCTCCACCCGCAACAGCATGTGGGTCTGTGGGGTGACTGCATCCTCCGGGTGCTGCCACAGCACGCGCGCGATCAGGCCGGATACCGCAAAGCCGAGCGTACGCAGCGCGGCGGCAAACAACAGGTTCTGCTCGAAGCAGTAGCCGCCGCGGCCGTCGAGCACCAGCTTCTGCTCCAGCGCCGGCAACTCCAGCCTGACCGGCAGGCCGAGCAGCGGATCGAGGTTCTCGAACGGGATCGCGGCAATGTGCGCGGTGGCCAGCGCGCGCAGGGTCGCCAGGTCCGCCGAGGTCGCGCCATGCCAGCCGATGCGCCGAAGATAGGCGTTCACATCGATGGAACCGTACATCGCGTACTCCATGAAAAGCCCGGGTCGATACTATCGGCCTGACGGCACGGCAGGTAACCCGCGCCGCCCGGACAGCGAAGGAACAGGTATCGGCCCCATCCCGAGACACGCCATGACCCGAATCCGTCTTCTTTACACGATGCCACTGACAGCCCTGCTGATGCTGGTGCTCAGCGCCTGCCAGCCGGCATCCGCCGCCGATGCCGCCCTGCCCGCACCCGCGCTGGATGCGCCGAAAACCAGTGCTCACGGCGAACAGGTGGCGGTGCTCGCCGGAGGCTGCTTCTGGGGCGTCGAGGCGGTGTTCGAACACGTCAAGGGCGTGCACCGGGTGGTCGCCGGCTACTCCGGCGGCAGCGCCGATACCGCGCATTACGACGAGGTGGGCGAAGGCGACACCGGCCATGCCGAGTCGGTGGAGGTGCATTTCGATCCGGCCCGGATCAGCTACGGCCAGTTGCTGCAGGTGTTCTTCTCGGTCGCGCTCGATCCGACCCAGCGCAACCGGCAAGGCCCGGATGTGGGCAGCCAGTACCGTTCGGTGATCTTCTACGCCAATCCCGGGCAGCAGCGCATCGCCAGCGCCTACCTCGCGCAACTCACCGCGGCGAAATCCTTTCCGCGCGCCGATCGTGACCCAGCTGGTGCCGCTGCAGGCGTTCTATCCGGCCGAGGCCTACCACCAGCACTATTTCCAGCTTGCATCCGTACAACCCGTACATCGTCTACAACGACGCCCCGAAGGTCGCGCATCTGAAACGGCTGTTCCCGGCGCTGTACCAGCCGGACCGGCAAATCGTCGAGGTGCAGTTGCACTGACTTGCCGGCACGGGCTTGCCCGCATCGACTTGCCCGCGTCGACTTGCATGGAGCGGCACGACCCCCATCTCAAGGCTTCCGCGCCTGTGCGCCGGCCTGACGATCTCCCCACGTGCCGCCCCACGCCTCTCCGCCACCCGCCGAATCGACCGAACTCACCCGCAGTTTCCTCGGCGTGTTCCGCTACAGCGGGCGCGCGATCGAGCTGGTGTGGAGCACCAGCCACGCGCTGACGGTCGCGCTGGCGCTGCTGACGCTGGTCGCCGGCTTGCTGCCGGCCGGCGTGGCGTTTGTCGGCGCGCACATCGTCGATGCCGTGGTTAACGCGAGCAAGGTGTGGGCGGCCAGCGGCTCGGCACCGCTGCGACCGGTCTTCGAATGGGTGGCGCTGGAAGGCGTGCTGGTGGCCGCACTGGCCGGCGCGCAGCGCGGGCTGTCGCTGTGCCAGTCGCTGCTGCGTGCGCAACTGGGCCAGCGCGTCAACGTGATGATCCTGGAGAAGGCGCTGACCCTGGAGCTGGCGCACTTCGAGGACTCGGAGTTCTACGACAAGCTCACCCGCGCCCGCCGCGAGGCATCCAGCCGGCCGCTGTCGCTGGTCACGCGCACATTCGGGCTGGGCCAGAACGCGATCTCGCTGCTCAGCTACGGCACCTTGCTGTTCCAGTTCTCGCCGTGGGCGGTGGCGGTGCTGCTGCTGGCCGGCCTGCCCGCGTTCTTCGCCGAGACGAAATTCTCCGGCGACGCGTTCCGACTGTTCCGCTGGCGTTCGCCGGAAACGCGCATGCAGCTGTACCTGGAAACCGTGCTGGCGCGCGAAGACCACGCCAAGGAAGTGAAGCTGTTCGGCCTGGGCCCGCTGCTGCTGCAGCGCTACCGCGACATCTTCCACACCCTGTACCGCGCCGATCGCGACCTCGCCGTGCGTCGCGACAGCTGGGGATTCGTGCTGGGCCTGCTCGGCACGCTGGCGCTGTACGGCGCCTATGCGTGGATCGCCGCGAGCACCGTGATGGCACGCATCACGCTGGGCCAGATGACGATGTACCTGCCGCTGTTCCGCCAGGGCCAGTCGGCGGTGTCGGCGATGCTGTCGGCGATCGGCGGCATGTACGAGGACAACCTCTACCTCTCCACGCTGTACGAATATCTGGAAACGCCGGTGCCGACTCGCCACCGGCCTGGCGCAGCGCGGCGCCAGGCCCGACGACGGCATCCGCTTCGAGCAGGTCAGCTTCACCTACCCCGGCGCCAGCGTACCCGCGCTGCGCGACATCGACCTGCACATCCGACCCGGCGAATCGCTGGCCCTGGTCGGCCAAAATGGTTCCGGCAAGACCACCCTGATCAAGCTGCTCACGCGCCTGTACACGCCCGACCGCGGCCGCATCCTGCTCGACGGCACCGACCTGCGCGAGTGGGACGAGGCCGTGCTGCTGCAGCGCATCGGCGTGATCTTCCAGGACTTCGCCCGCTACCAGATGCGCGTGGGCGAAAACGTCGGCGCTGGCGACGTCAGCCATTTCGAGGACGAGGCACGCTGGCGCGAGGCCGCGACAAGGGCATGGCCAGCGATTTCATCGACAGCCTGCCCGCCGGCTTCGAGACCCAGCTCGGCAAGTGGTTCAACGACGGCCGCGAACTGTCCGGCGGGCAATGGCAGAAGATTGCGCTGGCGCGCGCATTCATGCGCTCGCGCGCCGACATCCTGGTGCTGGACGAACCCACCGCCGCGATGGACGCGCAAGCCGAAGCCACCATCTTCGAGCACTTTCGCGAACTCTCCGGCGGACGCATCGCGATCCTGATCTCGCACCGCTTCTCCACCGTGCGCATGGCCGACCAGATCATCGTGATCCAGGACGGCCGGATCATCGAGCGCGGCGACCATGAACAGCTGATGGCCGAGAGCGGGCACTACGCGCACCTGTTCTCGTTGCAGGCACAGGGCTATCGCTAGATCGGGCTGATCGGTTCTGGCCGATCAGTCCTGGCTGGTCGGACCCGACTGATCGGCTTGACCCTGCCCACCCACGCGCCCCATGCTTTGCTGTCTTGTCTTGATCGAAACACACGCATGAGCAGTCGCTACAACGCCGTCGATATCGAAGTCCTCTCCGGCCTGGATCCGGTCAAACGCCGTCCGGGCATGTATACCGACACCAGCCGGCCGAACCACCTGGTGCAGGAGGTGGTGGACAATTCGGTGGACGAGGCGCTAGCCGGTCACGCCAGCACGATCGAGGTGATCCTGCACGCCGACGGCTCGGTGTCGGTGAGCGACGACGGCCGCGGCATGCCGGTGGACATCCATCCGGAGGAAGGCGTGTCCGGCGTCGAGCTGATCATGACCCGCCTGCACGCGGGCGGAAAATTCAGCGGCAAGAACTACAGCTTTTCCGGCGGTCTGCACGGCGTGGGCGTATCGGTGGTCAATGCCCTGTCCGATCGGGTCGAGGTGACGATCCGTCGCGACGGCTCGGAGTACGCGATGGCGTTCGAGCACGGCGACAAGGTCAGCCCGCTGGAAGTGATCGGCACGGTGCCGAAGAAACGCAGCGGCACCACCTTGCGCTTCTGGCCCGAGGCGAAGTACTTCGATTCGCCGAAAATCTCGCTGGGCAAGCTCAAGCATCTGCTGCGCGCCAAGGCCGTGCTGTGCGCCGGCCTCAACATGAGGCTCACCGACGAAGCCAGCGGCGAGGTCAGCGAGTGGCATTATGAAGACGGCCTGCGCGATTACCTGCGCGGCGAACTGGACGGCAACGAGCTGCTGCCGACCGAGCTGTTCGTGCACCAGATGGCACGCGACACCGAAGGGGTGGAGGTCGCCCTGGCCTGGCTGCCCGAAGGCGAGCTGGTGCAGGAAAGCTACGTCAACCTGATCCCCACCATGCAGGGCGGCACGCACGTCAACGGCCTGCGCAGCGGCCTGACCACCGCGATCCGCGAGTTCTGCGACATCCGCAACCTGCTGCCGCGCGGCGTGAAACTGGCGCCGGAGGATGTGTGGGAGCGCATCGCCTTCGTGCTGTCCGCACGCCTGCAGGACCCGCAGTTCGCCGGCCAGACCAAGGAGCGGCTGTCCTCGCGCCATGCGGCCGGACTGATCGAGAACGTGATCCACGATGCCTTCAGCCTGTGGCTGAACCAGAACGTGGAGATGGGCGAGCGCATCGCCCAGCTGGCGATCGAGCGCGCCAGCGCACGCTTGAAAGCCGCCAAGCAGATCGTGCGCAAGAAGATCACCCAGGGCCCGCAACTGCCCGGCAAGCTGGCCGACTGCACCGCAACCGATCTCACCCGCACCGAGCTGTTCCTGGTCGAGGGCGATTCGGCCGGCGGCAGCGCCAAGCAGGCGCGCGACAAGGAATTCCAGGCGATCCTTCCGCTGCGCGGCAAGATCCTCAACACGTGGGAGGTCGAGTCGACTTCCGTGCTGGCGTCGGAAGAAGTGCACAACCTCGCCGTGGCGATCGGCTGCGATCCCGGCAAGGATGATCTTTCCGGCCTGCGCTACGGCAAGGTGATCATCCTCGCCGACGCGGATTCCGACGGCCTGCACATCGCCACCTTGCTGTCCGCGCTGTTCCTGCGCCATTTCCCGAAACTGGTCAGCGAGGGCCACGTGTTCGTGGCGATGCCGCCGCTGTTCCGCGTCGACGTGGGCAAGCAGGTGTTCTACTGCCTCGACGAAGCCGAGAAGGTAGCGATGCTGCAGCGGGTCGAGCGCGAGAAGATGAAGGGCGCGGTCAGCACCACCCGCTTCAAAGGCCTGGGCGAGATGAACCCGCCGCAGTTGCGCGAATCGACCATCCACCCGGACACGCGCCGGCTGGTGCAGCTCACCGTCAGCGACGACGACGGCACCGCCAAACTGATGGACATGCTGCTGGCGAAGAAGCGCGCGGGTGACCGCAAGGCATGGCTGGAAGAAAAGGGCGACCTGGCCACGCTGGAAGTCTGAATGACCGCCGCTTTTTTTGCGGCAGCGGCGGCGCTAAGGTGAGCGTCGCCTTCCCGGGATAACCACCATGGCCTTGCTGCCGCCCATCAACCTCGAGCGCTGGATCGACGAGCATCGCCACTTGCTGCAGCCGCCGGTGGGCAACAAGTGCATCGTCGACGGCGACTTCATCATCATGATCGTGGGCGGCCCGAACGCGCGCACCGACTATCACTATGACGAAGGCCCCGAGTTTTTCTATCAACTCGAGGGCGAGATCACGCTGAAAGTGCAGGACGACGGCGTGGCCCGCGACATCCCGTTGCGCGCCGGCGAAATCTTCTACCTGCCACCACGCGTGCCGCATTCGCCGAACCGTGCCGCCGGCTCCATCGGGCTGGTGATCGAGCGCCGCCGCGTCGCGGGCGAAAAAGACGGCCTGATGTGGTTCTGCGAACAGTGCAACCACAAGCTTTACGAGGAGTACTTCGTGCTCGACAGCATCGAGCGCGACTTCCCGCCGGTGTTCGAGCGCTTCTACCGTTCACGCGAAGCGCGCACCTGCGACGCCTGTGGCCACCTCAACCCGGCCCCGGCGAAATACGCATAGGACGCATACTGCCCGCCGTTTCTGCGCCAACGCATCGAACGTCCGCGGGCAATGCGCGCCTTACGCGTTCGCCAGCCACTTGCGCGCCATGCGTCGCAACGAGGCATCCAGGCTGTCGTCCGCGGCCACGTCAGCCACCGATCGCCACGCCAGTGCGCGCGACTCCTGGTTCACCGCAAAACGTTCGTCGGCACCCGCACGCACCACGTAACGCACGTCGTAGTGCCAATGCTCCGGCTCATCCCCTCGTACAGGAATGCGGTGGCGATCGATGTCGAAAATGTCGCCTTCGACATGCAGCCCGGCCACGCCGGTTTCCTCCTGCGCCTCGCGCAACGCGACCCGCGCCAGCTCGGGATCACCATCGGCGTGGCCCCCTGGCTGCAGCCAGCGATCCAGTTTGCGATGATGCATCAACAGCACGCGCGTACCGTCAGCGCTGACCAGCCACGACGAACCGGTGAAGTGCCCACTGCGGTTGCTGCGCGAGAAAACATCCGCCTGCGTATGCAGGAATGCATCGAACTGCGCGACCACCGGCGACTCCCCCTGCCATTGGTCACGGTAGCGCTGGAGCGCACGGATCATGAAGATGGTGGGTTGTTGCATGGACATCCGCCGGAGTGGTTGAAAGCTCGTCGCGGCAGCTTTTTGCGCGACTTGAATGAAACTTGTACTACCTCGGATGCTGGGCTATGTTGGCCCGCCATTGCCTTGCCCGTACCTGCGTAACCGCCACAGAGCGGATGACGGGCGACATCACCGAAGGGGAGCTAGATGATAAAGGGTCTATTTGCCACTCACAGCATTGAGGCGATGCCTCGTGTGGACGCGGGCGAACCAGTCGAAGGCGGCCCGGAGGGCGAGGTAACCCTCAAACGCGTGCTGACAGCGCGGCATCTGGTCATGCTCGGTATCGGCGCCGTGATCGGCGCGGGCATTTTCGCCATCACCGGCACCGCCGCCGCGCAGTTCGCCGGCCCCGCGCTGATCGTCAGCTTCCTGATTGCTGCCGTCGCCTGCGGACTGGCTGGCATGTGCTACGCCGAGTTCGCCGCGATGCTGCCGGTGTCCGGCAGCGCCTATTCGTATTCCTACGCGACCCTCGGCGAAGTGGTTGCCTGGTTCGTCGGCTGGGCCCTGGTGCTCGAATACCTGTTCGCGGCATCGACCGTCGCGGTGGCGTGGTCGGGGTACTTCGGCGAAATGCTGCGCATGCTCAGTTCCATGTCGGGATTGAATTTCAACCTGCCGGCGGCGCTCTCCTCGGCCCCGCTCACGTTTGCCGAAGACGGCCACGCGCTGGTGTTCACCGGCGCCCTGATCAACCTGCCGGCGATCCTGATCGTCGGCGCGATCAGCTGGCTGTGCTATCTCGGCATCACCCAGTCGGCAGCCGTCAACGCGATCATCGTGGCCATCAAGGTCACCGTGATCGTGCTGTTCCTGATCGTCATGTTCAATTACATCAACGCCGACCTGTGGCATCCCTTCATTCCGGCGAACGAGGGCGGCTCGAAGTTCGGCTGGAGCGGCATCTACCGCGGCGCCACCCTGGTGTTCTTCGCCTATATCGGTTTCGACGCGGTTTCCACCGCCGCCGGCGAAGCGAAGAATCCCCAGCGCGACATGCCGATCGGCATCCTCGGTTCGCTGCTGATCTGTACCGTGCTGTATGTGGCGATGGCCGCCGTGATGACCGGCACCACGCCGTTCCGCATGCTCAATACGCCGGAGCCGGTGGCCACCGCGATCAACTACGTGCTCGGCACGATTCCCGCCGGCAGCGGCGCCAGCTACCTCCTGGGCACGCTGAAGATCCTGGTGGTCTTCGCCGCGCTGGCAGGCCTGAGCTCGGTGGTGCTGGTGATGCTGATGGGCCAGCCGCGCATCTTCTACTCGATGTCGCGTGATGGCCTGATGCCCAAGGCACTGGGCAAACTGCATTCGAAGCACCGCACGCCGTACATCGGCACCATCATCGTGGGCGCAATCGCAGCCGTGCTGGCGGGCCTGTTCCCGGTGGATGTGCTCGGCGACCTGGTCTCGATGGGCACCTTGCTGGCCTTCGCCACCGTGTGCATCGGCGTGCTGGTATTGCGCCGCACCCGCCCGGATCTCCCGCGCGCGTTCCGCGTGCCGCTGCCGTGGCTCGTCTGCCCGCTGGGCGCGCTCGCCTGCCTGTTCCTGTTCTGGCAGGCCTTCCAGGTGCGCTGGCCGTTGATGGTCGGCTGGATCGCCATCGGTTTCCTGATCTACGCCTTCTACGGCTACCGCCACAGCAAGTTGCGACAGGGCACACGCTGACACCCGGCGGCCGGCGCCAACAACGCCGGCCGTTGTGTTTGTGACGTCCTCAAACAGAACCGAACACCGCCGCTTCCGAAGACGACCGCCCATGCTCAAGCAGTTGCTCGCCCGCAAGACCGATTTCAACGAACCCGACGATACCCACGGCCCCACCCTGCGCCGCACGCTCGGCCCATGGGGGTTGACCGCCTTGGGCATCGGCGCGGTGATCGGCGGCGGCATCTTCGTGATCACCGGCCAGGCAGCGGCCGACCATGCCGGCCCGGCGGTGATCCTGTCGTTCATCCTGGCCGCGGTCTGCAGCACGTTCACCGCGCTGTGCTATGCCGAGTTCGCCACCCTGATCCCGGTGTCCGGCAGCGCTTACTCCTATGCCTATGCCACCCTGGGCGAACTGATGGCCTGGTTCATCGGCTGGAACCTGGTGCTGGAATACGGCGTGTCCGCCTCCGCCGTGGCGGTGAGCTGGACCGGCTATTTCCTCAGCCTGCTCGAGCACATCGGTACGACGTTCAACATGGATCTCAGTCTGCCCGCGGCGCTGACCAATGCCCCGCTGGCCTTCACCGCCGACCACGAACTGGTCGCCACTGGCGCGTTGTTCAACCTGCCGGCGGTGGTACTCATCCTGTTGCTGACCTGGATCTGCTACGTGGGCATCCGCGAGTCGAGCCTGGCGAACGCGGCGATGGTGGCGCTCAAGGTCGGCCTGATCACCCTGGTGATCGTGGTGGGCTGGCGTTACGTCGACCCATCCAACTGGACCCCGTTCATACCCGAGTCGCAAGGCCAATACAAATACGGTTGGGGCGGCGTGCTGCGCGGGGCGGCGATGGTGTTCTTCGCCTACATCGGCTTCGAGGCCACTTCGGTGGCGGCGCAGGAATCACGCAACCCGCAGCGCGACCTGCCGATCGGCATTCTCGCCTCGCTGGCGATCTGTACCGTGCTGTACATCGCCATGGCCGCCGTGATGACCGGCCTCAGCTCGTACACCCTGCTCGGCACCAACGAGCCGGTGGTGACCGCGCTGCACGGCCACCCCCAGCTGGAATGGCTGCGCTGGCTCGTCGAGGTCGGCGCACTGCTGGGCCTGTCGTCGGTGGTGCTGGTGATGATCATCGCGCAGCCGCGCATCTTCATGATCATGGGCCGCGACGGCATGCTGCCGAAGGTGTTCACGCGGATCCACCCGCGCTACCGCACGCCGCACCTGAACACGCTGATCACCGGCGCCGGCATCGCCCTGCTCGCGGCGATCTTCCCGCTGGACGTGTTGGGCGACCTGGTGTCGATGGGCACGCTGATCGCATTCATGGCGGTCTGCGCCGGCGTGTGGATCCTGCGGCATACCCGGCCAGAACTGCCGCGCACTTTTCGCGTGCCGTTCGCACCGGTGATCTGCACGCTGGGCATCCTCAGCTGCCTGGCGTTGCTGTCCACCATGGCCTGGTACAACTGGTCGCTGATGATCGTCTGGACGATCCTCGGCCTGGTGATCTATTTCTGCTACGGCAACCGCCACAGCCACCTGCGCAAGGCATCGATCGACGTCGATCCATCTTGAGTCAAAAACGGCAAACGCCGTCGAAAGTGTCATATTTTCGGCAATAAGTCGCTAAAATAACGAATTGCCAAATGTCAAGGATGTTCTCGACAAATCTTACGCTTCAGATAACAAGTTACTGTTTTCAATAGACTTGATGATGGCCGCTCAAGTGAAATCCCGGGAGCGGTCGCCCATTCGCCGAACTCGGGAGTATCATCTTCAGTCCGCGGGTTGATCACTTGGCAGTGGGCCCCGGATCGCGGCTCGGCGCGTCAGGTGGGTAAGCTCCTCAGCCTGATGTGTCCGGGCCGCACTTTTGCCGCACGCATTGCTCCGATACCATCCCGTCGCTTGCCTGCAGCAAACAAAAAGGCCGGCGATGAGCCGGCCTTCCGTAGAACATTTCACCCGACGCGATCGGACTGCGATCAGGCCTTCTTCGGCGTGTGCGACACGCACCAGCCCTTCGCATTCACCGACTTGCCCGGGAACAACTGGCACGGGCCGCGACCGGTGGGGCCACCGGTGTAGAACTGGCAGTTCGCGCAATCGTCGCCAGCCTTGTACTTCGCGTTGGTGGACTTGCTGGCATCCTCGACATAAGCCAGCGCTTTCGCGGTGGGATCTGCTTCGGTCACCGGCGGCAGATCGGCCGCCCGCGCAAAGCGCGGCAGGCCACCTGCGACCACCGCTGCAGCGGCAGTGCCGGCAGCCACCTTGAGGAATCGGCGACGCGATTCGATATCTTGTTCTTTCGACATGGGCAAGCCTCCGTCGGGATCTATCCGGCGCACCCTGCCCCGGACTCCGCCTGATGGTACGCCCAACGTGCGAACCTTTCCTGACTGGCGAGAATGGCTCTCATTTCAGCCAGGCCAAGACTTGCCGCGTGTTATAGTCGACACTCATTTGGACGTCCAAACCGCATGAGCCAGACCCTTCCCGGCACGATCCCCGCCAACCTGTTCGAGCAACGTGCCGATGCCATCGCCGACGCTGCCCGCGAGCTCTCGGCTCTGGGCTGGACGCCGGCTACCAGCAGCAATTTCTCCATGCGGATCGACGCCGCGCACGCGGCAATCACCATCTCCGGAAAGCACAAGGGCCGCCTCGGCCGCGACGACATCATGCTGATCGACCTCGACGGCCACGCCGTGGGCACCGAGGCCCGGCCCAGCGCCGAGACGGCGCTGCACACGCAGGTCTATCGCCGCTGGCCAGAGATGCAGGCGGTACTGCACACCCACTCGCGCACGCAAAGCGTGGCCTCGCGACTGTTCGCCGGCGAAGGCATGATCCGCCTTCAGGGCTGGGAGCTGCAAAAGGCGATTACCGGTTACCACAGCCACGAGAGCGTGCTGGAGATCCCGGTGTTTCCCAACACCCAGCACATGCCCGAACTGGTCGCCCAGGTCGACGCCTGGCTGGACGCGGGCAAGCCGCTGCACGCGTACCTGATCGACGGCCACGGCATCTACACCTGGGGGCGCGACATGGCCGAAACCCGGCGCCACCTGGAAGCACTGGAATTCCTGCTCGCCTGCGAACTTGACCTGAAAAAGCTGAGGGCATCATGAGCCGACTGCGCATCTTCGACGAAACCCGGCCGCAATCCCCGCTGGCGGTGATTGACGAGCACGCCGCAATCTCCACCGAACTGGCCAAGCTCGGCGTGCGCTTCGAGCAGTGGTCAGCGAACCAGCCGATCGCCCCCGGCGCCAGCCAGGACGAGGTGATCGCCGCCTACCGCAGCGACATCGACCGATTGATGACCGAACAGGGCTACCAGGCGGTCGACGTGATCAGCCTGACCCCGGATCATCCCGACCGCGCCACATTGCGCCAGAAATTTCTCAGCGAGCACACCCACAGCGAAGACGAGGTGCGCTTCTTCGTCGCCGGCTCGGGCCAGTTCACCCTGCACATCGAAGGCAAGGTCTACGACATCCTGTGCGAACAGGGCGACCTGATCGGCGTGCCCGACGGCACCCGCCACTGGTTCGACATGAGCGAGGCACCCTACTTCGTGGCGATCCGACTGTTCACCAACAAGGAAGGCTGGGTGGCGAAGTTCACCGGCGACGACATCGCCGGGCGATTCCCGCGGATGCAACCCGCCGCCGGGGCCTGACCGGACGAGGGCGGTATCGTCCGACGCCTGCATCATTTCCACTGGCGCTATGCTGGCCACCATTCCTTCAGACGCCCCCGCCATGATCGAAATCCGCGCCATCGTCACCGACATCGAAGGCACCACCAGTTCGATCGACTTCGTCCGCGACGTGCTGTTTCCGTACGCGCGCAAGCGGCTGCCGGCCTTCATCGAAACCCATGGCGACCAAGCCCGAGGTGCAGCACTGGCTGCACGAGGCGGCCATGGAAGCCGGGCTGGTGGAAGCCAGCCGCCAGGACATCATCGAACTGCTGCTGCAGTGGATCGACCAGGATCGCAAATCCACCGCGCTGAAGGCGCTGCAGGGCATGATCTGGAAAGACGGCTACGAAGCCGGCGACTATCGCGCCCACATCTATCCGGAAGTTGCCGCGCGACTGCGCGATTGGCGCGCCGACGGGCTGCGGCTGTACGTCTACTCCTCCGGCTCGGTGCCGGCGCAGCAGCTGTTCTTCCACCATAGCGAGGCGGGCGACCTGAGTGCGCTGTTTGCCGGCTACTTCGACACCGAAACCGGCCCGAAGCGCGAAACCGAATCCTACCGGCGCATCGCCGAAGCGATCGGCGAGGAACCCCGGCATCTGCTGTTCCTCTCCGACATCGTGGAAGAACTCGACGCCGCGCGGGCCGCCGGCTTCCACACCGGCTGGCTGGTACGCGAACCGCAGCCCCTGCCCGACTCGCCGCGCCATCCCGTGCATCGTGATTTCGACTCGATCACCGTGTAAGCCTCCACACGTGAGCCCGCATGCGCCACTTCCTCACCATCCTGCTCGCATTCGCTGCCGGTGTACTGCTGACGACGTGGCGGCCGGAGCATCCCGCGACACCGTCACTGCCCGTCCACTCCGCACCGGCAGCCGCATCCTCCACCGCGGACACCAGTATCGATGCAGACCAGGGTGATCGCTGGCCGAGCAGCGGCCCGACCCCCGAGCAGGTGCTCTACGCGCAACCGCGCATGATGCGCGAAGCCCTGGCCGAACTCGGCCCGCGCGTACCCGGCAAACCAAATCTGTACCTGCTCGCCTTCGCCGGCGACGGTAGTGAGGACGTATTCCGCAACGAGGCCGAATACGCCGCGCAATTATTCGCGCAACGCTTCGGCGCCAGTACCCACAGCCTGGTGCTGGAAAACAATCCGGCCACCTTGAGCACCCGCCCACTGGCCAGTTGGAGCAATCTGGAAACCGCCCTCGCTGGCCTCAGCCAGGTGATGCAGCCCGAACAGGACATCCTGCTGCTGTACATCACCAGCCACGGCAGCGAAAACCACGACCTGCTGGTCGACATGGATCCGCTGCCACTCGACCAGATCGGCGCCACCGACCTGGCCGGCATCCTCGCGTTGCACCCGTTCAAGTGGAAGGTGGTGGTGGTCAATACCTGCTACTCCGGCGGCTTCGTGCCGCCGCTGCGCGGTCCCGGCACCCTGATACTCACTGCCGCCCGCGCCGACCGCAGCTCGTTCGGCTGCGGCAGCGATTCGGACGTCACCTACTTCGGCAAGGCCTGGCTGGTCGATGCGCTGAACCGCACCGACAACTTCGTCGATGCGTTCAAGCAGGCCCGCAGCGACATCGCCACTGGGAAAAGCAGGACAAGCTCACGCCGTCCGAGCCGCAGATCGACATCGGCAGCGGCATCGCCGGGCAGCTCGCGCTGTGGCGCAAGGGCGTCACCCCCGGGCCGGCGCTGCCGTTCAAACCAGCGACACCGGCCGGCAGCGCCTCCGTCGCCACCCCACGGTAAATCGACTCAGCCGCGTCCCGCGTGCCGGCCGGCCAGCACGCGGGCGACATCGGCCAAGCCGAGCCCGCGCGCGCGCAGCGCCACGGTGAGATGGAAGACCAGGTCCGCCGCCTCGCCGAGCAATTCGGCATCCTCCTGCACCACGGCGGCCAACGCCGTCTCGACACCTTCCTCGCCCACTTTCTGCGCGATCCGGCGCATGCCGCCTTCGAACAGCCTGGTGGTGTAACTGCCTTCCGGCCGCTCGGCATGGCGCTGCGCGACCAGCGCGTCGAGCTCGGCGAGGAAACCCAGCGGCGGCCGCACGCGGTCTCGCCGAAGCAACTGGGCGTGCCGAGGTGGCAGGTCGGGCCATGCGGCTCGGCCAGGACCAGCAAGGTATCGGCGTCGCAGTCGATGCGGATCGACTTCAGCGCCAGCACGTGGCCGGAGCTCTCGCCCTTGGTCCACAGCCGCTGCTTGCTGCGGCTGTAGAACGTCACGCTGACCGCTGGCCTGGGTCTGCGCCAGCGCTTCGGCGTTCATGTAGCCGAGCATCAGCACCTCGCCGCTCAGCCAGTGCTGCACGATCGCCGGCAACAG
The DNA here is from genome assembly GCA_963739815.1 of uncultured Gammaproteobacteria bacterium. GTDB lineage: Bacteria > Pseudomonadota > Gammaproteobacteria > Xanthomonadales > Rhodanobacteraceae > Rhodanobacter. The sequence continues at coordinate 562,461 of CAVUBI010000001.1, read as the reverse complement.
GCCGTCGCCCTTGGCCCAGTCGAGGCGGCTGGTATCGGTGTTGTCGCTCATCGCTGTCATTCCTCCTGGCTCACAGACGTACCGGAACGCCGTGCTCGTGCAGATAGCGCTTCAATTCGGGGATCGCGATCGCGCCGGAGTGGAACACGCTGGCCGCCAGTGCGCCATCCACGTCGGCCTCGACGAAGGCGTCGCGGAAGTGTTCCGGTGCACCGGCGCCGCCGGAGGCGATCAACGGCACGTGGCATATCGCGCGGGCCAGCGACAGCTGGTCCAGGTCGTAGCCGCGGCGTACGCCGTCGCTGCCCATGCAATTGAGCACGACTTCACCCGCTCCGCGTTGCTGCACCTCGACGATCCAGTCCAGCGTCCGGCGTGCCAGTGCCTGCGTCTTCGCGGGATCGCCGGTGTACTGGCGCACGCGCCATTCGCCATCCGCATCGCGCAGCGAATCGACGCCGACCACCACGCATTGCACGCCGAAGGCGGCGGCGAGCTCGTCGATCAGTGCGGGGCGTTCGAGCGCCGGCGAGTTCACCGAGATCTTGTCGGCGCCGGCATGCAGCACCCCACGCGCCTCGTCGACCGAGCGGATGCCGCCGGCCACGCAGAACGGGATGTCGATCACCCGGGCGACCTTCTCGACCCAGCCACGGTCGACGCTGCGCCCCTCGGGGCTGGCAGTGATGTCGTAGAACACCAGCTCGTCGGCGCCCTCGTCGCGATAACGCAGCGCGAGATCGACGATCTCGCCCATCACCACGTGATCGCGGAAGCGCACGCCCTTGACCACCTGGCCATCGCGCACGTCGAGGCAGGGAATGATGCGTCGGCTCAGCATGCCAGTGCGTCTTCCAGCGTGAAGCGCCCCTCGAGCAGCGCACGCCCCAGGATCACGGCCTTCGCGCCGGCTTCGCGTGCCGCGCGAATATCGGCCAGCGAGCGCACGCCCCCGGAGGCCTGCAGGGCAAGCTCGGGCACGCGGTCGGCCAGGTGCCGATACAGTTCGAGGTTGAAGCCCGCGAGCATGCCGTCGCGCTCGATGTCGGTGCACAAGAGGTGGCGCGCGCCGTGCTCGGCATACCAGGGCGCCAGTTCGTCCAGCGTGGCCGCTTCGATTTCGGTCCAGCCTGCACTGGGCAACAACCAGTCGTTGCCGACGAAGCGGGTGTCCAGCGCGATGGTGATGCGGTCGCTGCCGAACGACTCCAGCCAGCCGGCCACCCGCTGCGGATCGCGGATGGCCACGCTGCCCAGCACCACGCGGCGCACGCCGACGTCAAACAGTCGCCGCAGATCGGCCTCGTCGCGCACGCCGCCACCGGCCTGCACGTCGATGCCGTGGTCGGCAATCGCCTTGATCACGGCCAGGTTGTCCAGGTTGCCCGATCGCGCACCGTCGAGATCGACCACATGCAACCAGTGCGCGCCGGCATGCAGGTAGCGCAAGGCCAGTTCGCGCGGGTCGGGGGCATAGATGGTCTGCTGGGCGTAGTCGCCCTGGCGCAGGCGCACCACGCGCCCTTCGCGCAGATCGATGGCGGGGATGACGTCGAAGCTCATAGGCTGAGGAAATTCTTCAACAAGCGCGCGCCGACGGCGGCCGAGCGTTCCGGATGAAATTGCATGCCGTGGAAATTTCCACGGGCCACGACTGCCGAAAATTCGCCGGCATGGTCGGTGCTGGCCAGGCTGAAATCACCCACCGGCACCGCATAGCTGTGCACGAAATACGCCTGATCGCCCTCGCCCAGCCCGGTCAGTAGCGGATGCGGCCGCTGCACGGATAGACGGTTCCAGCCCATGTGCGGCACGCGCCGATCGGGGGCTTCGGCGAAACGACGCACCGGTGCCGGAATCAATCCGAGGCACTCCGTGTCGCCCTCTTCCGAATGCAAGCACAGCAGTTGCATGCCCAGGCACACGCCGAGCACGGGCTGTTCCAGCGAACGCAGCACATCGACCAGATCCAGCTCGCGCAGCCGCGCCATGCCGGGGCCGGCAGCGCCCACGCCGGGCAGGATCACCTTGTCGGCGGCGCGAATCGTCGCTGCGTCCGCGGTCAACGCGGCATCCGCGCCCAGCCGTTGCAGCGCATAACGCACCGAGCCGATATTGGTGCCACCGGCGTCGACCAGGACCACGCTCATCACAGCGCGCCCTTGGTGCTGGGCAGTTCGCTGCCCTCGCGGCGGATCGCCTGGCGCAGCGTGCGCGCCATCACCTTGAAGCAGGCCTCGACCATGTGATGCGCGTTGTCGCCGCGCACGCTCAGGTGCAGGTTGGCGCCCAGCGTCTCGCACAGCGAGCGGAAGAAGTGCGGCACCAGTTCGGTCGGCACTTCGCCCACGCGCTCGCGCGGAAAACTGCCCTCGAACACGAAGTATGGACGGCCAGACAGGTCCAGCGCGGCGCTGGCTTGCGCTTCATCCATCGGCAAGGTGAAGCCGTAGCGGCCGATGCCGCGCTTGTCGCCCAATGCCTGCCGCAAGGCGCTGCCGAGCACCAGCGCGCAGTCCTCGATGGTGTGGTGCTCGTCGATGTGGATGTCGCCATCACAATTCAGCTCCAGCGCGAAGCCGCCATGCTTGCCGATCTGCTCCAGCATGTGGTCGAAGAAACCCAGCCCGGTGTGCACCTTCGGCTCGGCCACCCGATCCAGGTCCACGCTGACCGCGATGCGGGTTTCCTTCGTGTTGCGCACCACGCTGGCCGTGCGCGGCGCATCGAGAAGTTCGTGCGCCAGCGCGTCCCAGGTCATGCCCTGCGCACCGACGCGGCAGCCGCGCACGCCGAGGTTGGCGGCGAACTGCAGGTCGGTCTCGCGATCGCCGACCATCGCGGACGCTGCGCGGCTCCAGCTGTCATCGGCCAGGTAATGACGCACCAGGCCAACGCCGGGCTTGCGCGTGTCCCTGCCTTCATGCGGAAGGCTGCGATCAATCAGCACTTCGCGAAAGCCAATGCCTTGCGAGGCCAGGATGCCCAGCAGCAATTCGTGCGGGCCGCTGAAGTCCGCTTCCGGGAAGCTGTCGGTGCCCAGGCCATCCTGGTTGGTGACCATCACCAGTTCGTAGCCGGCAGCCACGAAGCGCTGCAGCGAGGCGATCACGCCAGGCAGCAGGGCCAGCTTCGCATAGGTGTCGATCTGCTCATCGGCGGGCTCCTCGATCAGGCAGCCGTCGCGGTCGACAAAAAGCAGCTTGTGGCTATTCATGGACGGGATTCCTCCAGAACGGCCAGCATCCTGTCGTTCTCTTCGGGGCTGCCGATAGTGATGCGCAGCGCGTCGCCCAATTTCGGGTAGCGCCGCACATCGCGCACCACGACGCCGGCGGCCAGCAGGCGCTGGTAAACCGCACCGGCGTCATCGAAGCGCACGGCGAGGAAGTTCGCCTGCGATGGCAATACCTTGCGCACGCAGCCCAGCGCATCCAGCGCGCCGCGAACCCTTTCGTGTTCGTTGCGCAGCACGGCAAGGTGTTCGCGCGCCTGCGCCTGCCCCGCCTCTGAAAGTGCAGCCAGGGCGACCGCCACGCACGGCAACGGCAAGGGATAAGGCGCCATGATCCGGCGCAACAGCGCGATCACTTCGGGGTTGGCCAGCAGGCAACCGATGCGGGCACCGGCCAGCGCCCAGGCCTTGGACAAGGTACGCAACACCGCCAGGTACTCGTAACGGTCAATCAGTTCGGCCACGCTGCGTTCGAAAGCAAATTCGATGTAGGCCTCGTCCACCACCAGCAAGGCCCGGCCATCGAGCAACTGCAGCAGGCGCTCGATGTTCTCGCGCGACACGCACTGGCCGCTGGGATTGTTCGGCGTGCAGATGAAGACCAGCTTCACCGCCGGGGTGACGGCTGCCAGCATGGCATCCACGTCCAGGGTGAAATCATCTGTCAGCGGCACTTCGATCACCGCGGCGTTCTGGATGCGTGCGCAGACGCTGTACATGCCGAAGGTGGGCGGCTGGATCAGGATCGCGTCCTCGCCAGCACGACAGAACGCGCGAATCAGCAGATCGATCGCCTCATCGCTGCCGCGACCGGCCAGTAGCTGTTCGCGGCGCACGCCGTACAGCGCCGCCAGGGCCGCGATCAGCGCGGCCGGTTGCGGCTCGGGATAGCGATTGCAACCCAGGCCCTGGTCACCCGGTGGAGCCCATGCCGATTCGTTGGCATTGAGGAATACCTGGCCGCCGCTCGCTTCCATGCGCGCGGAGGAATAGGGCTGCATCGCGCGGATTTCCGGCCGAGCCAGATCGAGCACGCTCACGGGACGGCCTCCAATGCTGCCAGGCGCAGCGTCACCGCGCGGCGGTGTGCCTCCAGGCGTTCCGCCGCGGCCAACGTGGCGGTGCACGGGCCGATGTTGCGCAGACCGTCGGCCGAGACCTCCTGCACGCTGATCTGTTTCTGGAAGCTGGCCACCGACACGCCGCTGTAACTGCGTGCGTAACCGTAAGTCGGCAAGACGTGGTTGCTGCCGCTGCAGTAGTCGCCAACCGATTCGGGCGTCCATTGGCCGAGGAAGATCGAGCCTGCACTGTCGATGCCATCGAGCCAATCGCGCGGTGCGACGACCTGCAGGATCAGATGCTCCGGCGCATAACGGTTGCTGACCTCCACCGCCTGGACCAGCGAGTCCACCGCGATCAGCCGGCTCTGCGCCAGCGCCTGGCGGGCGATCGCGTTGCGCGGCAATTCGGCGCACTGCCGCTCGACTTCGACAGCGACCTTGTCCAGCACATCAGCCGACGGGCTGAGCAGGATGACCTGTGAATCCGGGCCATGTTCGGCCTGTGACAGCAGGTCGGCGGCAACGAACACCGGGTTGGCATCCGCGTCGGCAATCACCAGTACTTCGGACGGGCCGGCGGGCATGTCGATGGCTGCTCCCTCGGGATCGGACGAGACCTGCAGCTTCGCCTCGGTGACCCAGGCGTTGCCCGGACCGAACAGCTTGTCGCACTTGGGCACGCTGTCGGTGCCGTAGGCCATCGCGGCGATCGCCTGCGCGCCACCGAGCTTGAACACCTTGTGCACGCCGGTGAGCCGCGCCGCATACAGCACGGCCTCGTCGCAGCGGCCATCGGCGCGCGCCGGCGAACACAACACCACCTCGCGGCAAGCGGCAATCTGCGCCGGCACGCCCAGCATCAGCGCCGTCGATGGCAGTGGCGCGCTGCCGGCCGGCACATACAGGCCGACGCGGCTGATTGGGCGCAGCATCCGCTCCACCCGAACCCCGGGAGCCGTATCGACTGCCGCCGGCTGGGGTGCGGTGGCGCGATGGAACAGTTCGATGCGCGCGGCCGCTTCACGGATCGCTGCCTTCAACGCGGGATCGAGCGCAGCCTCCGCGGCGACGAATTCGGCCTCGTCCACGGCGACCGCATCCAGTGTGCAACGATCGTATTTGGCGCTGAGTTCACGCAGCGCGGCATCGCCGCGCTTACGCACGGCAGCGATGATCTGCCCGACTCCATGGCGCAATTCATCCGCACGCAACTGCGCCGGTCGCGCCAGCGCCTCGCGGCGGGAGGTTTCATCCAGTGCGTTCCAGTCCAGGCGCTTCATGCCAGCATCTTCTCCACCGGCAACACGAACATCTCGCGCGCACCGGCTCTCTTGATTTCCTCCAGCTGGCGCCAGCTGACCTCGCCGGCGCACAGCGCCTGCAACATCAGTTGATCCGGCTGACCGGCCACCGCCAGCAGGGTCGGCTGCGGGCCGCCCGGCAGCAGCCGGGTCACGGCTTCCAGCGTGTGACGCGAGGTCTGCAGCAGCAGCAGGCGCGACTCGCGCACCTGGATCACGCCGTCCAGCCGCTTCAGCAGCAGCTCCAGCATGTCCCCACGCTCATCCACCGGCAGGGTCAACGGACCGGCCAGCACCGCCTCGCTTTCAAGCAGCACATCGGCTTCACGCAACTGGTTCGCCACCAGCGTGCCGCCGCTCTGCACCAGGTCGCAGATCGCGTCAGCGGTGCCCAGCTTCGGCGCGATCTCGACCGAACCGGTCAGTGTCACCACGCCGGCATCGATGCCCTGCATGCGTAGCCATTCGCCCAACAGGCCCGGATACGACGTGGCGATGCGTCGGCCTTGCAGTTGCGCGGGCTCGTGATAGTCCAGTTCCTGCGGCACCGCGATCGACAAGCGACAACGGCCGAAGCCGAGCGGACGCAGCTCGCTGAGCGGTTCGGCATCGCGCCCCGCGGTGAGCTGGAACTCGCTCAGTACGTTTCGCCCGACGATGCCGAGGTCGCAGACGCCTTGCGCGATCAGACCTGGAATATCGTCGTCGCGCACCAGCAGCAGGTCGACCGGCTCGCCCTCGCCGAAGCAGAAGAGTTTGTCGCGGCTTTGCCGGAAAGTGAGTCCGCAGCGGGTCAACAGGTCCAGTGCCGGCTCGGTCAGACGGCCGGATTTCTGCATTGCGATGCGCAGGCGGTCACGCGGCTTCATGTTTTCTTCCTTGCGGCCTGCGCCTGTCGCCGCGCTGCCCGTGCCGCCGCGGCCAGATAGCCGCCGCTGCCCTGGTTGAGATAGCGCGCGACCCGGCCGATCGTGGTGATGCTGACCGCTGTGCGCTCGTGGATTTCGCGGTACGACACGCCTTCGAGCAGGTACGGCACGACCCGCCAGCGATCCACCAGCACCTCGAGTTCCGCCGGAGTACACAGGTCACTGAGGAAGGCACCCATCTCCCCGACGTTCTTCATGGACAGCAGAGCCTCGCACAGGCTCTGCTCGGCGGATTCGACGGGAGTCTCTGGATCGCGCGATCGACGCTTCATAACGTACTAATGCATTAATACAGTGGAGCGCATCATACATGGCATGCGGCAATGCGGCAAACGCGGCCTGGGTCGACGTCAACCGCGTCCCGGCAGTTGCCGCCAGGGCCAGTGGTCGCGGCGTACGACACAAGCCGGACGAGCGCGCCACCCTGAAAAACAAAAACCCCCGCCGAGGCGGGGGTCTGGTGAGTCCGGTGCAAGCGGAGTCGGTCAGGCCGACTTCTTCTTCGGCGCAGCCTTCTTGGCGGCAGCCGGCTTGGTCACGGTCGGCTTGGCGCCCACCACGGCCGGCAGCGTGCCGTGTGCACGGGTATTGCCGTAGCTGCCGCGGTAGGTCTTGCCGCGGCGGGTCTTGCGATCGCCCTTGCCCATGGGGAACTCCTTGATTTATTGGATGAACGGCCTGACATCATAGCAGTGTCCGGGCGTGCGACATAGTCAGCGATGGCCATGCCCGGCACAGTCGACCGAAGGGTCGGGGCACTCGCCTGGATCGATCTGCACGGTCACGTGCTGGATCCCGAAGCGATCCAGCAACATCCGCCTGATCGCCTGCAGCGCCTGCGCGCCATCGGCGTGTTCATCCAGCTCGGCATGCACGGTAGCCATGCGCGAACCCGAAGCCAGCTGCCATACGTGGAGATGATGGATGTCGCGGATGCCGGGATCGGCGGTGCGCAGCGCCTCCGTCACGACGGCGCTGTCCACGCCATCGGGGACACCTTCCAGCAGGATGTGTGCGGATACCCGCAGCAACCGCCACGCGCTGTTGAGGATCAGCATCGACACCAGCAGCGACAGCACCGGGTCAGCCCACAACCAGTCGAACCAGCGGATCGCCAACGCCGCCAGCACCGCCGCCAGCGAACCGAGCAGATCGCCCAGCACATGCAGGCTGGCACCGGCCAGGTTGACGTCATCGTGCGCATGCCCGTGCAGGATGCGCAGGACCAGCCCGTTCACCAGCAAGCCGGCGATCGCCACCACCAGCATCATCCCCGAGAGGATGGCCCCGGGATGCAGCAGCCGCATGATCGATTCATAAACGATCCAGCCGACCAGCACGAACTGGCTCAGCGCATTGACGAAGCCAACCAGCACCTCCATCCGACCATAGCCGTAGCTGCGGCGCGTGTCGGCGGGCTTGGTGGCCATCCACGCGCCGACCACGGCCAACAGCAGGGCCAGAGCGTCGACCATCATGTGGGCAGCATCGGCGAGCAGTGCCAGCGAACCCGACCACAGGCCGCCGACCACCTCGACCACCATCATCGCGGTGGTGAGTACGAACGCAAGCAACAGCTTGCGGCTGCGTCCTCCGGCGGAACCGGCGTGCTCGTGCGGGTGTGGGTGGTCGCCGTGCGGGTGGCTAGGGGGCATGCTCATGCATGCATGCTAGGAACGGCCACCGCCGTTACACAATCACGGCGCGCCCGCCGCACGATCAGTGCGCACATTGCGGGCCGTGCACATCATCGTGATCGTGGCCATGGCGTCGGTCGCGACGCAGGTTCACGAAATGCGCCGTGGCCAGCAGCAGGCCGCCGCAAGTTACCAGCGCGCTGTGCAGGAGGATCGGATGGTTTTCCGCCCAGGTGACGCCGAGCAACAGCAAGGCCAGCCCAGGCGCGGCCAGCAGCAGCGGCAGAGATTGCTGATGACGACGAAAGCCGCGGACCAGCGCCACCAGCGCCAGCGCACAGGCAAACATCACGAAGCCACGCTCGAAGCGATGATCAGCCAGGAATTCCAGACCCACCAGCGGCAACAACGCCAGCATGAACGGCAACAGCGCACAGTGGATTGCACATAGAAACGAAGCCGTCGCACCAATGCGGTCGGCGGCTTGCCACCAGCGGGATTTGTTGGCCTGCTCGGAATCCATCGACCCGTTCCGGCATCGCCTGACGTGGCGACTCTCTGACCGGTATGCGCATGTTACTTTATAACATTACCCGACACCATCCTTCGACGCCGGATTCAGCCTTTGCGGCAGTTCCGGCAGGTGCCGTGCACTTCCAGCGTCTGCGCCTGCGGCCGGAAGCCGAGCGCCTTGGCCTGTGCCTCGATCAGCTCGGCCACCCGCTCGTCGCAGACTTCCTGGGCGCTTGAGCAGGTATCGCAGATCAGGAACGGCACCTGGTGCGCCTCGGCCGGGTGGTGACAGGACACGAAGGCGTTGATCGATTCCAGCTTGTGGATGAAGCCGTTCTCGAGCAGGAAGTCGAGCGCGCGATACACCGTCGGTGGCGCCGCGTTGCCGTGCTTCTCGCGCAACTGGTCGAGCAGATCGTAGGCCTTGACCGGCTTGTGCGAAGCGGCGATCAGTTCCAGCACTTCCTTGCGCAGCGGGGTCAGGCGCAGACCGCGCTCCTCGCTGGCATCTTCCACTGCGCGCACGAAACCCTTCGCATCGTGGTGATGCGGATGGTGCGGGTGCGGGTTGTGGACGACTTCGTGACTCAAGTGATTCACCTCGAACGGATCATACACTGGCCCCGCCGTGGAGACCGTCCAGCTCAACGGCGCAAGGGCGGCGGTACGGCCACGGATCTTGGGCGGGGCCGGCACAGGATCACGATCCAGCCGATCGGCCCCAGCACCCACGCCCAGGCCACGCCTTCCAGCAACCGGCCGCGCCACCAGCCGAGCAGCGCGCCGATCGCGACGAACAGCAGATTCCACCAGAACAGGGTGGCCCACGGCACCATGCTCCACAGGTTGAAAAAGACGTGCCAGAACGCACCGGGCGCGTCGAGGTCGACGCCGTGGGTAGCCCTGGCCAGCCATTCGTCCATGTCGAACTAGCGCGTCATCGACATGGCTGCGGGATCAGCTCTTCGCCATCGCGATGGCCGCATCGATGCGCTTGAGTGCTTCGTCGCGACCGGTCAGGTAGATGGTGTGCTCGATCGACGGCGAAACCTGGGTGCCGGTCATCGCCACGCGCAGTGGCTGGGCGATCTTGCCCATGCCCAGATCCAGTTTCGCCGCTACCTGCTCGATCACCTGATGGATCGGCTCCGGTTGCCATGCGCATCCGGTCAGCAGCGATTTCGCCGCATCGAGCACGGCAGCCGCAGCGTCGTTCTTCAGGTGCTTGGCGACGGCCTTGTCGTCCCATTCGGCGATCGGCGCGTACCAGATCTTCGCGCGCTCGGCCATTTCCTTCAGCGTGTGCACGCGATCGCGCAACGCCACGATCACGTCGACCGGCGCCGGGCCGTGCGCCGATATCGATGCCGGCGCGCGCGAGATGCCACGCGAACTCGGCAGCGAACGATTGCGGGTCGTCGGTCTTCAGGTAGTGCTGATTGAGCCAGGCCAGCTTCTCGGTATCGAAGCGCGAGGCGGCCTTGTTGACGTCGGCGATGTCGAACAGCGCGATCATCTCCTCGCGCGAGAAGATTTCCTGGTCGCCATGCGACCAGCCCAGCCGCACCAGGTAATTCAGCAGCGCGTGCGGCAGGAAACCGTCGTCGCGGTACTCCATCACGCTGACCGCGCTGGTGCGCTTGGACAGCTTCTTGCCTTCCTTGTCGAGAATCATCGGCAGGTGCGCGAACTCCGGCACCCTGGCGCCGAGCGCGTGATAGATGTTGATCTGGCGCGGCGTGTTGTTGACGTGGTCGTCGCCGCGGATCACCTCGGTGATGCCCATGTCGATGTCGTCGACCACCACGGCGAAGTTGTAGGTCGGCCAGCCGTCGGAGCGGAAGATCACCAGATCGTCCAGCTCGCTGTTGGCCCACTCGATGCGGCCCTTCACCTTGTCGTCGAACACCACCGAGCCTTCGAGCGGGTTCCTGAAGCGGATCACCCGGTTCGGATCTTCGCGGCAGCGGCTCGTTGCGGTCGCGGTAATAGCCGTTGTAGCGCGGCTTCTCGCCCTTGGCCATCGCGGCTTCGCGCATCGCCTCGATCTCCGCCTTGCTCTCGTAGGCGTAGTACGCCTTGCCGGCAGCAACCAGTTCGTCGGCAACCTGCTTGTACCGCTCAAGCCGCTGGGTCTGGTAGAACGGGCCTTCGTCGGCGTCGAGGTCGAGCCAGTGCATCGCGTCGAGAATCGCCTGCACCGCCTCGTCGGTGGAACGCTCGCGATCGGTGTCCTCGATGCGCAGGATGAATTCACCGCCGCGACGGCGCGACTCCAGCCAGCAGTACAGTGCGGTGCGCGCACCGCCGATGTGCAGGAAGCCGGTGGGGCTGGGAGCGAAGCGGGTGCGTACGGTCATCGGGATATCGACAGCGTGGGAGCGAAGCTGCCGATTTTAACCGATCTGCCGCAGCAGCCCGCGTTCTGCCTACTTCACGTGGATGGTGATCTTCTTCGACACCACCGCCGGCTCGAACGGCACATGGTTCTGGTCGCCCAGTTCAAGTTGCAGGGTATGCGTGCCCGGCGCCAGTTTCAGCGTGGTCTGGGTTTGGCCACCACCGAAGTGGATGTGGTTGGCGTCGGCCGGAATCGGCTGGCCGGCGGCGGGCAGTTCCTTCACGTCGACCAGCAGGTGGTGATGGCCGGTGTGCTCCTTGGCCACGCCAGCCGGCGCCACGCCCATGCCCTTGAGCCCGAAGCGCACGGTGACGTCCTGCCCCACGGTGGCGCCATCGCTGGGCGAGATGATGTAAACCTCGGCGCCGGCAGGTGCCTGGGTGGTCGGCAGGCCGGCGTCGGCAGCCATCGCCACTCCAGTCAGGCCAGTCAGCGCAAGGGCGAGCAGGATACGTTTCATCATGGGTCTCCAGCGGGGAAAGGGGGCGCCCCAGTGTAAGCGCTGCGTCATGCACCCGCCATGCCGCCGCAACGCCACGCCGTGAAGCTGTACCCAGCCAGCACGGGTACCGTCGTCATGCGCATCGGCATCGTCAGTGAAACCTATCCACCGGAAATCAACGGCGTCGCGCTGACCGTGCACGGCCTCGCCGCCGGACTCGCCGCGCGCGGCCACAGCATCGACCTGATCCGTCCACGCCTGCCGCAGCCACCTTGCTATGAGGCCGGCATCGACGCGCTCGAACTGCGCGGCGGCGCCCTGCCCCGTTACCCGGGCCTGCGCTTCGGCCTGCCGGCCGGCCGCACGCTGCGCCGGCACTGGTCGCAGCAGCGCCCCGACGCGGTGTACGTGGCTACCGAGGGACCGCTCGGCTGGTCGGCCATGCGTGCCGCCAGGCGACTGGGCATCCCGCTCAGCAGCGGCTTCCATACCCGCTTCGACAACTACGCCAGCCACTACGGCCTGGGCCTGCTCACGCCGCTGGTGCGCGGCTACCTGCGCCGCTTCCACCAGCGCGCCGCGGCCACCCTGGTACCGACCGACGCACTCGCACGGGAGCTGCACGCCATGGGTATCACCAACGCACGCCTGCTGCGCCGCGCGGTGGACACGCAACTGTTCCACCCGAACCGGCGCGACGAGGCCCTGCGCGCCAGCTGGGGCGTGGACGCCGCCACGCCGGTGGTGCTGTACGTCGGACGCATCGCGCCGGAAAAGAATCTCGAACTGGCGGTACAGGCTTTTCGCGCAATCCGCCAGCAGGTGCCGCAGGCGCGTTACGTATGGGTGGGCGACGGCCCGGCCCGCGACGCGCTGCAGGCCGCACATCCGGATTTCATCTTCACCGGCGTGCAACGCGGCGAGGCGCTGGCGCGGCACTACGCCAGCGCGGACCTGTTCCCGTTCCCCAGCCTCAGCGAGACCTTCGGCAACGTGATCATCGAGGCGCTGGCCGCCGGCCTGCCGGTGGTGGCGTACGCCGAAGGCGCCGCGCGCGAGCATCTCGCCGACGGCGTCAACGGCTACTGCATCGCGTCGGGCAACGCACAGGCATTCATCGAGGCGGCGGCGAAACTGGCCGGCAACCCGGCGCTGATCCGGCACATGGGCCGTGCCGCCCACACCGGCATGGCCGGGCTTTCGCCGGACGCGGTGATCCGCGATTTCGAAACCCTGCTGCGTGAGATGGCCGAGGAGAACCTGCATGAGCATGCCACCGTCGCTGCCCACACCTGACCCTCTGCCCGGACCGCGTTTCGCCCTGGACCGCCGCGTCTGCGTGATCGCCAACCACTGGGGCGCCCGCCGCGTGGTAGGTCTGTTCTTCGGCGCGGTCAGCCGGCTCGGGGATGGCGTGTTCTGGTACGCGCTGATGGCGGTGCTGGCACTACTCGGAGGTCAGCGCGGCATGGCTGCCGCTGCGCACATGGCGGTCACCGGATTGGCCGCCCTGCTGCTGTATCGACTGCTCAAGCGCTGGACGCGCCGCCCGCGTCCTTATCGCGCCTGTCCCGGCGTGATCGCGCACGTGCCGCCGCTGGACGAATTCAGCTTTCCGTCCGGACATACCTTGCAGGCGGTGGGTTTCAGCATCGTGGCGCTGGCCTGGTATGCGCCGCTGGCACCGCTGCTGCTGGGCTTTACTGCGCTGGTCGCGGCATCGCGGGTGATCCTGGGACTGCACTACCCCAGCGACGTGCTCGCCGCGATCGCCATCGGCGGCGGCCTCGGCACGGCATCGATCTGGCTGGTATCGGTACCGGCCTGAGCCGTCCGCTGCGCAGCATCTGCGCACTCCGTCGCGAGTTCCTTTGCACTCAGGCAGATAGCGTACTTGTCCACAGGCTTTACCCGGCGTGCTCCACAATCGCTGTGGAGAACTTCGCGCGGCTGCGCAAAAAATCGACAATGCGAAGCAAGTGCCTGCCGGCAAAAGGATGCTCCGTGCTTGTCCACAGGCTTGTACAGGAGAGACACACATTCGCTGTGGACAACCGCCACGCTGCTGCCTGCGAATCCGTCGACACGCACGCCATTGGCGCGTGCAATCCATGACCAGTGCGTAGCAAGTGTTTGATAGGCAAGCCGCGAAGCATGCTTGTCCACAGGCTTTACCGCCACGCGTCCACAGCAGTTGTGGAAAACCCTTCTGCAGATACGACGATGCCGCCCGAAGGCGGCATCGTTGCACGACGCAGTAGGCCGGCTCAGGCCGCGCGCTGGGCTTTCATCAGGATGCCGAGCAGGTCGGCCAGCTTGTCGCGCATCTCGCGGCGGTCGACGATCAGGTCGATCGCGCCGTGGTCGAGCAGGAACTCCGAACGCTGGAAGCCTTCCGGCAAGGTCTCGCGCACGGTCTGCTCGATTACGCGCGGGCCGGCGAAGCCGATCAGCGCCTTCGGCTCGCCGATATTGATATCGCCGAGCATCGCCAGGCTGGCGGAGACGCCGCCGGTGGTCGGGTTGGTCAGCACGCTGATGTATGGCACGCCGGCGTCGCGCAGGCGCGCCAGCGCGGCCGAGGTCTTCGCCATCTGCATCAGCGAGAACAGCGCCTCCTGCATGCGTGCGCCGCCGGTGGCAGAGAAGCACACCAGGGCACTGCGATCGGCCAGCGCACGCTCGGCGGCGCGCGCGAATTTCTCGCCGACCACCGAACCCATCGAGCCACCCATATAGGCGAACTCGAACGCCACCGCCATCAGCGGACGGCCCTTGAGCTTGCCGCTCATGGCGACCATCGCATCCTTCTCGCCCAGCTTTTTCTGGGTTGCGACGATGCGGTCGCGGTACTTCTTGGAATCGCGGAACTTCAGCGGATCGGTGGGCTCCAGGCTGGCCCACAGTTCCTGCGCCGAACCCTCGTCGAGCAACGCACCGAGCCGCGTGCGTGCACTGATGTAGTGATGATGATCGCACTTGGGGCAGACCATCAGGTTGCGCTCGAGCTCCGGCTTGTACAGCACCGTGCCGCAACCGCCGCACTTCTCCCACACCCCCTCGGGCACCGAACCCTTGCCGCCGTTCGTGCTCTGCGGGCGGGTGCGCGGGTTCATGATTTTCTGCAACCAGTTCATCGCATCACCTTATTCGCGAGTGCGCGCCTTTCCGCAGCGCGTGTTCTCAATGTGCATCGAGTGCGGCACGGATCGGCGCGAGAAACGCACGGCTCCGCACGGCAATTTCCTCGGCATCCGCTGCCCCGGCCAGCCGCTCGACCAGCGCGCTGCCGATCACCACCGCATCGGCAAACCCGGCGATCGCCTTCGCACTCGCCGCATCGCGAATGCCGAAGCCAACGGCCACCGGCGTCTTCGCGCGGGTGCGGATATCCGCCACGCGCGCCGCGATGTCGCCGGTGCTCAAGTGTGCCGCACCGGTGATGCCGGCAAACGAGACATAGTACAGGAAACCCTCGGCGGAACCGCACAGCTGCGCCATACGCGAGGGTGCGGTGGTCGGCGCGGCGAGCAGGATCTGCTGCAGTCCGGCATCGCGCAACGGCTGCAGTACGGCGGATTCTTCCAGCGGGCAATCGACCAGCAACACGCCATCGACACCGGCCTGTACGGCTTCCTGCGCGAAGCGCGCGTAGCCGTGGATCTCGACCGGATTGAGGTAGCCCATCAGCACGATCGGCGTATCCGCATCGCGCTGGCGGAACGCGGCCACCCAGTCCAGCACCTCGGCCAGGCCCACGCCTTTCCCGATCGCCCGCTCGCTGGCGTGCTGGATCACCGGGCCGTCCGCCATCGGGTCGGAGAACGGCACGCCCAGCTCGATCAGGTCGGCGCCGGCGTCGACCAGCGCGTGCATCATCGACACCATGTGCTCGGGCGACGGATCGCCGGCGGTGACGAACGGAATCAGGCCGGTGCGGCCGGCTGCTTTCAGGGCGGCGAAGCGGCGGTCGATGCGGCTCATACCTCGACTCCTTCGCGCGCGGCAATCGTGTGCACGTCCTTGTCGCCGCGGCCGGAGAGATTGCACAACACGATGCCATCCTTCGGATACTCGCGTGCCAGCTTGATCGCCTGCGCCACCGCGTGGCTGGATTCCAGCGCCGCCAGGATGCCCTCGGTACGCGCCAGCAGATGGAATGCCTCCATCGCCTCATCGTCGGTCACGCCGACGTAATCGGCACGGCCGGCATCCTTGAGGAACGCATGTTCGGGACCGACACCGGGATAGTCGAGGCCGGCCGAGATCGAATGCGTCTCGGTGATCTGGCCGTTGTCGTCGCACAGCACATAGGTGCGGTTGCCATGCAGCACGCCCGGGCGACCTGCGGCCAGCGAGGCCGCATGATGACCCGTCGCGATGCCCTCGCCCGCGGCCTCGGCGCCGACGATGCGCACGTCGGCATCATTGAGGAACGCATGGAACAGGCCGATCGCGTTGGAGCCGCCACCGACACACGCGGTGAGCACATCCGGCAGGCGGCCGTATTGCTCCAGCATCTGCGCACGCGCCTCGCGACCGACGATCGCGTTGAAGTCGCGCACCATCAGCGGATACGGATGCGGACCGGCCACCGTGCCGATGATGTAGAACGTGTCGGCGACGTTGGTGACCCAGTCGCGCATCGCCTCGTTCAGCGCATCCTTCAGCGTCTTCGAGCCGGAGGTCACCGGGACCACCTCGGCACCGAGCAGTTTCATGCGGTAGACGTTGATCTTCTGCCGCTCGATGTCGACCGCGCCCATGTAGACCACGCACTTCAGCCCGAGCCGCGCGGCCACCGTGGCGCTGGCCACGCCGTGCTGGCCGGCGCCGGTCTCGGCGATGATGCGGGTCTTGCCCATGTTGCGCGCGACCAGCGCCTGGCCGACCGTGTTGTTGATCTTGTGCGCGCCGGTGTGGTTCAGGTCCTCGCGCTTGAGCAGGATGCGCGCGCCGCCCACGTGCTGCGACAACCGTTCGGCGTGATAGATCGGGCTGGGCCGGCCGACGTAGTGCTTGAGGTCGCGGTCGAGTTCGGCGATGAACGCCGGATCGTCGCGCAGGCGCAGGTAGGCCTCGGTCAGCTCGGCCAGCGGCGCCATCAGGGTCTCGGCGACGTAGCTGCCGCCGTAGTTGCCGAAGCGGCCGCGTGCGTCGGGGTAGGCGTTGTAATCCACGATCTTGCTCATGTCCTCACTCGTTGGCATGCCGCACTGCGACAAGCGACCATCTTAACGGATGGGGTCACAGATAGCGCCGGATGGTTTCCCTGAACGCGGCGAGTTGCTCGTGTGTCAGGGAGCCAAGGATGCCGCGCCGTCCGGCCGGAATATGCGCGACGGGATCCTCGTCACCGAACACGTAATACTCCAGCAGGCCCTTCCACGCGGCCCGCTCTGCCGGCGGCAGCGAGCGGAAGGTGAGAATGCAATGCATCAGGCAACCGAGGGCCGTGTTCGGCGCTTGCCCGGTGGCCGGCACCGGCTTCCACCAGTAGTTCACCAGCGCGTTGATCCGCGCCAGCGACTCGACGTGATGCCACCACATCGGCGGGATGTAGATGGCGTCGCCGGGATACAGGTCAGCGACCTGCGCCGCGGCCAAGGCCTGCTTCAAACGGGGAAAACGCGGATCGTCCGGGCGGTCGAGCCGGGCGATGCCGATCGCCGCGCCGGTCGGCGCGAAATCCAGCGGCCCGACATACAGGTTGCGCACCTGCTCCGGTGCGAACAGGGTGAAGCGCCGGACCCCGCACACGACGCACGCGACGTTGTGATATTCGTCGAAATGCGCCGGCGTGGTGACCTTGTTGCCGATCCAGATGCGCGGCGGGATCGTACGATCGAGGAACGGGACCGCGTGATCGTCCAGCAGTCCGGGCAGACAGGCGGAGACCAGCGCACTCTGCAGCGCCAGCCCTGGAGGGTTTTCCTGGCGGCTGTATTGCGCCAGCCGTTGCAGCCCCTGGGTGATCGAGACGCGGTGATGCGCATAGTTGAAGCCGTCGAAATCCGCGTTGTAACCGATCACCCCGTCCTCGCCCGCCGGCATCAGCAGCGCGTCGACCTCGCTGCCGTTGTCCAGTTTCGCCAGCCCCTGCGCGAACACGGTATCGGACTGCCGTGCCCAGGCCACCATCGGCCAGTCGCGACACAGGCCGCGAAGGACCAGCGGGCGCCCACGCGCGACCAGATCGGCGAGCACGAGCGGCTGGCCGATATCGCGATATTCCTCGATCGCAGCGGGCATCCCCACTTATTCCGCGTCTGTCGCGCGAACCGCGCGGATGAAGGCCTCCAGCCGATCCGGATCCTTGATCCCGGGCGCCGACTCCACCCCGCTGGCCACATCCACCGCCCAGGGGTGCAATGCACGCAGGGCATCCGCCACATTGTCGGGATGCAGGCCGCCGGCCAGGATCAGCGGCTGCGCCAGGCCGGTCGGCAGCAACGACCAGTCGAAGACCTTGCCGCTGCCGCCTGGCTCGCCCGCGGCATGGCCGTCCAGCAACAGACCGACGGCGCTCGGGTAATCGTGCAGGCGTGCCAGCGCGGCCATGCCCTCGCCCATCGCAATGGCTTTCAGGAACGGATGGCCAAACTGCGCACACCAGGCATCGCTTTCGTCGCCGTGGAATTGCAGCAGTGTCGGCTTCACTTCATCGAGGACCTGGCGCACCAGCGCCGCGTCGTCATCCATGAACAACGCCACCGTCGTCACCAACGGCGGCAGTGCCGCGACGATGTCGCGCGCCTGCCTCAATGTCACCTGCCGCTTGCTGCGGGCGGTGAACACCAGCCCGATCGCATCGGCACCGAGCCGCGCGGCCAGCAAGGCGTCCTCGGTCCGGGTCATGCCACAGCACTTGATGCGGGTCATTGACTCACCTCGGCCGGCAAGCCCCAATGCGCCTCGTAACGCGGTCCGATGAAGGTCAGCCCGGACGCCGGCGCGGTCGGCCCGGCCACTTGGCGGTCGCACCCGGCCAGCAGTTCGGCCAGCCATGCGACCGGCTGCTCGCCACGACCGATCATCAGCAGCGAGCCGACGATATTGCGCACCATGTGATGCAGGAATCCGTTCGCCTCGATCTCGACGAACACCTGCTCGCCCTCGCGCCGCACGCTCACCGCCAATACGCTGCGGCGCGGATGCGCAGCCTGGCAGGACAAGGCACGGAACGCGCTGAAATCGTGTTCGCCCAGCAGGACCTGGGCGGCGGCGTGCATGCGCGCGGCATCCAGCGGCAGTCGTTCCCAGGTGACGTAGCGCGCGTCCAGCGCCGCCCGCACCGGCCGATTGAGAATGTGATAGCGATAACGCCGGCTGCGTGCCGCGTAACGCGCGTGGAAACTGTCCAGCACCGGCTGCGCCCACAACACCGCCACGCTGACCGGCAGGTTGGAACAGGCGCCAAGCACCCAGCCACGCATGTCGCGCTGCGCCTCGGTATCGAAATGCACGACCTGGCAGCGGCCATGCACGCCGGCGTCGGTGCGTCCCGCACAACTGACCTCGACCGGCTGTGCGGCAACCTTCGACAACGCGTGCTCCAGCGCCCCCTGCACGCTGGCGTCCGCTTTCAGTCGCTGCCAGCCGCAGAAATCGGTGCCGTCGTATTCGATGCCAAGAGCGATGCGCATGGGGTCGTGCAGGAGTCCGCGGGATGACCGCATGAGATTAGCAGGCCGCAACGGAATCGGGCCGACAAACGCCGGCCCGATTCGTCTGACGGATCAGTGGCGAAAGCTCAGTGCAGGCTTTCCAGCAGACGCTTGGCGACGTCCCGCTGCATCTGGCTGCCTTCCTTGGTCACTTCACCCAGCATGGCGCGGGCGCCTTCGGCGTCGCCCATGTCGATATAGGCGCGGGCCAGATCGAGCTTGGTGTCCACCGGGTCGTCGTTGAACTCACCCAGATCATGGCCTCCATCGTCCACCGCCGGCGCGTCCTCCGCGTCATCGAAATTCCAGCTCGATGCCGGCTCGACGACCGGCGACTCCCTGGTCGGCGGAGCCACCACCGTGATGTCGTCCTCCTGCGCCGATGCCGCTGGCGCTGCCGACTCGGCGGCAGACCGCGGTCAGGTCGAAATTGAAATTGTACTCACTGACCTTCTTCGGCGCGCCAGCCGGCAGTGGCGGCATCGACGACACCACCGTGGGTGCATCGCTCGCGTCCGCGTAATCGTCGATGTCGAATTCCCCATGACCGTCTGCCGCGTCATGCTCGCCGCTGTGGTCGAACAACGGGTGGGCAGGCACCAGATCCTCGCCCATGTGCAGCACATCCTGCCACTCGTCCTGCTGCGGATCGGTGATATGGGCGTGCATGGCTTCCGCCGCCGCCTCGAAATGGTCGACGTCACGGCGCGAGTAATACAGGGTGACCAGTTCCAGGTGCAGGCCGATGTCATCCGGATGCTCGGCGAGCTGGTCGAGCAGTTCTTCCTGGTCGACGTCATCGCCCAGGATGTCATCCCCAACCGGGGCTGCCGAACCGAATCGGTCCGCCAGCGAGGACGACGGTGCCGATGCGGCGGCCGGCTTGCGCCGACGACCCAGCAAGGCCAGCAGGATCAGCAGCACGATCGCGCCAGCGCCGGCGGCCCAGGCCCAGGTCTGCATGTACCACGGCTGTTCGATCACCGCGGCCCGGGCTGTCTGCTGCGAGGCGGCAGCCTTCAGCTTGGCAGCTTGCGGCGCAGCAGCTGGCGTGCTCGCCACCGGCGCACCGGTCACGCTGGCGGCAGCTGCCGGCGCCGCAGCGGTCGAGCCTGCGGCGATCGGCGCGGCTTCCTCGTTGCCGGCAACCGTGCTGGCCGCGGCGGTTTCGAGGCTGCTGGCTGCCAGTGGTGTCGGAGTCACCACGGCCTGTGCCGCGCTGGCGGCGGCAGGGGCCGGCGCCACGGCTTCCGACGGCGCGGCTGGCGGCATGCTCGCGGCCTTGCGCGCCGCGGCCAGTTTGGCCTGCAGCTCGGCGATTTCGTTGTCCTTCAGCGACAGCAGGCGTTCGTTCTTGCTGTTGATGTCCGCCAGATCCTTCAGGCGGGTTTTCAGATCGGTGCTCTGCTGCTGCAGGCTGGCCAGGCTTTCCTGGGTGCGCAGCAGATCCTGACGGATGCCGCTGGCGGACTTGCCGCCCCGCAGCGCTGCCGTTTCCAGCCGCGCCGTTGCCTTCCTTCGCCGGAACCAGGGCCAGGCGGTCGCCGGTGTCGGATGGCGCAGCAGTCGGCGCCGGAGTTCGAGCGGGCGGGTCGCGGCATCAGCCACGACCGCGGGCTTGCCCGTGGCACCGGCACGCCAGTCGCTGTTTTGCCGACGCACTTCGGCGACGGCGGCGGCGATCGTCATCGCCTGCGCCTCGGCGGAGGTCGGCACGCGCAACACCACGCCGCTCTTCAGGGCATTGATGTTGTCGCGATAGAACGCATCGGGGTTGGCCTGCTGGAACGCCAGCATCATCTGCTGCACGTCGACGCCGGACGGTGCGACGCTGCAGCGCGATGCCCGACAGCGTCTGGCCGCGCTCGACCGGACCGTACTGGCCATCGACGATCTTCGTTGCCGCCGGTTGCGGCGCCGCGGCTACCGGCCGGGGCTTTGCCGCGGCGGGCGCCGCAGCGGCCGGCGCTGACCGGCGCCGCTGCTGGTCGCCGGACGACTCGGAGCCGGTGTAGCGGCAACCGTTGAGGGTGCATTCGGCGGGTCCAGCAGGATGGCGAATTCACGCACGCTCTTGCCGGCCTTGCCGTCCACCTCGATCAACAGATCGAGGAAGGGATCGTCCACCGGCACGCTGCTGGTGATGCGGATCACCGGATGGCCGCCGCCGGCATTGGCCACGCTGAAATGCAGCGGGATCGCGGTGCGTCCGCCGACGATGCCGGCGCGCGCGAATTCCTCGCTGGAAGCCAGCTGGACGGTGAGATTCTGCAATTCCGCCGGATTGGCGGGATGCAGGGGGATTTCCGCCAGCAACGGCTGCCCCAGCGCCGACTTGACCTGGACCTGGCCAAGATCCAGCGCCATGACCTGGCTGCTGCCCAGCGCCAGCGCCATCAGCATCGACAATTTCAACGAACGATTCATGCGTGTTCCCCCGAACGATCCTTGGCGCAAGTCTTCATGGTGTCGCCGCAACGACGGCCACGGCCCAAACGAGGTGCCACTTTAGTTATATGCAGGCCAATCAACAATAGCTGCGGCGAATACTTGCAGTACATTGCTGCAGTGCGTTCTCACCACAGCGGCGCGCTCAATGCGAGCTCGCTGGCCGAGCCGGTTCGCAGTTCCTGCAGCTGCTTGCGCAGCTCGGCGATCGTCTGATCCTGCTGCTGCAGACGCTCGCTGGCCCGCTTGCTGGCCGACTCCTGCTTGTCGAGATCCTGCTCCAGCCGCTTCACCTCAACCTGGCTGCGCACCAGTTGCCGATCAGACTGATACGGCGGCGTGGTCGCGGCCGCGCTGGCCGAAGGCCGGCGTGGACTGGCCACCGGCCCAAGCCGACAGTTGCGGCAAAACAAACCAGCGGCAGCAACAAGTTGCAGAAAACGCATCTTAGAGATAATCCTCGATCAACAGTTCGGCGATCTGCACCGCATTCAACGCCGCACCCTTGCGGATATTGTCCGAGACGATCCACAGATCCAGCCCGCGCTCATGCGAAATATCCTCGCGGATGCGCCCCACGTACACCGCATCGGTGCCGGCCGCCTCGCCCACCGGCGTGGGATAACCGCCCGGCTTGCGCTCGTCCATCAGCACCACGCCCGGCGCCTGCCGCAGCAGTTCGCGGGCCTGTTCGGCGGTGATCTTGTCGCTGGTCTCGATGTGCACTGCCTCGGAATGGCCATAGAACACCGGCACGCGTACCGCGGTCGGATTCACCTGGATCGACTCGTCCTCCAGGATCTTGCGGGTCTCCCACACCAGCTTCATCTCTTCCTTGGTGTAGCCGTTCGGCTGGAAATCGTCGATCTGCGGGATCACATTGAACGCGATCTGGACCGGGAATTTCTTGCCCGGCTCCACGCTTTGGAAGTTCAGCAAGGCCGCGGTCTGCCGGCCCAGCTCCTCCATGCCGGTGCGGCCGGCGCCGGATACCGACTGGTAGGTGGCCACGTTGATCCGCTCGATCTGCACCGCGCGGTGGATCGGCGCCAGCGCCACCAGCATCTGCATGGTCGAGCAATTCGGGTTGGCGATGATGCCGCGGTTGGTGTACTGGGCGATCGCGTGCGGGTTGACCTCGCTGATCACCAGCGGGATGTCGTCCTGGTAGCGGAACTCCGAGGTGTTGTCGATCACCACCGCGCCGGCCGCCGCCGCGCGCGGCGCGTGCTCGCGGCTGACCGAACCGCCGGCCGAGAAGAACGCGATGTCCACGCCGGCGAAATCGTAGGTGTCCAGCAATTGCACGGTGATGTCCTTGCCGCCGAAGCTGACCTTGCCGCCGGCCGAACGCTCGCTGGCCAGCGGCACCAGCTCGCTGACCGGAAAATCGCGCTCGGCGAGGATCGCCAGCACGGCTCTCGCCGACCGCGCCGGTGGCGCCGACCATGGCGACCTTGTAACTGCTCTTCTGACTCATAGGGATTGTCTTGCTCGGAAGTGGGATGTCGTGCCGCTCACCAGCACGCTCGGGTTGAGGATGGTTGGGCGGCCGTCCGGCATGCGGGCCGTGGCCGAACACCGCCAGCACATTGTCCACTGCCAGCGAGGTCATCGCGCGGCGCGTCTCGGTGCTGGCGCTGGCGATATGCGGGCTGAGCACCACGTTGTCCAGTTCGAGCAGGCCCGGATACAGCGCCGGCTCGCCTTCGAACACGTCCAGCGCGGCGCCGGCCAGGCGCCGCTCGCGCAAGGCCGCGGCCAGCGCCTCGTCGTCCACGATGCCGCCGCGGGCCACGTTCACCAGCATCGCGGTCGGCTTCATCAGCGCCAGTTCGGGCGCGCCGATCGCATGCCGGGTCTGCGCCGTCAGCGGCAGCACCAGCACCAGGAAATCGGATTCGCGCAGCAGTTGCTGCTTGTCGACGTAGCGCGCGTTGCAGGCGCGCTCGTCCGCCGCCGGGCAGCGGCGAGCGGTTGTGATAAAGCACCGGCATGCCGAAACCGACCGCGCGGCGCGCGATCGCCTGGCCGATCCGGCCCATGCCGAGGATGCCGAGGGTACGGCCGCGCACGTCCGGTGCCCAGCCACTGCTTGAATTCGGTGGCGTGCCAATGCCCGGCACGCAACCAGCGTTCGGCCGCGCTCATCCGCCGCGCCGCGCCCAGCATCAGTGCCCAGGCGTAGTCGGCCACGCTCTCGTTGAGCACGTCGGCGGTGTTCGAGGCGGCGATGCCGGCGGCGCTCAGTGCGTCCAGGTCGAGGTTGTCGTAGCCGACACCGAGGTTGGCGACGATGCGCAGTTGCGTGCGCACCGGCGATCTCGGCCGCGCCGATGCGCTCCTTCAGGCCCACGATCGCGGCATCCTGCCCGGCCAGCCTGGCCGCCAGTTCGGCGCGGCTGAACTTGCGTTCCTCCGGCTCGGCGGTCACCTCGAAATGCGGTTCGAGCCGGGCGATGATGTCCGGAAAGGTGGGACGGGAAACCCAGACGCGCGGCTTGTCAGTCATCGGACTGATTCCGGCTGTCAGCGTAGCCGGCTGTCACGGGATGCGCGGCGCCACCACGCCCACGTCGCCGCACTGGGCGCGATGGCGCAGCGCGTGGTCCATCAGCACCAGCGCCATCATCGCCTCGGCGATCGGCGTGGCGCGGATGCCGACGCAGGGATCGTGGCGGCCCTTGGTCACCACCTCGACCGGCTCGCCGGCCAGGTTCACGCTGTGGCCGGGGATCAGGATGCTGGAGGTGGGCTTCAGCGCGATCGAGGCCGTCACCGGCTGGCCGCTGCTGATGCCGCCGAGGATGCCACCGGCATGATTGGACGTAAAGCCGTCCATATGCATTTCGTCGCGATGCTCGCTGCCGCGCTGGCTGACGGCGGCGAAACCGTCGCCGATCTCCACGCCCTTGACCGCGTTGATCGACATCAGCGCACTGGCCAGGTCGCCATCGAGCTTGCCGTAGATCGGCTCGCCCCAGCCCGGCGGCACGCCGTCGGCGACCACGTTGACACGCGCGCCGACCGAATCGCCGGACTTGCGCAGCGCGTTGATGTAGCTCTCCAGCGCCGGCACCTGCGCCGCATCCGGCCAGAAGAACGGGTTCTGCTTCCACCGCGTCCCAGTCGAACGCGTCCGGCGTGATGTCGCCGATCTGCGCCAGATAGCCGCGCACGCGCACGCCGTGGTGCTCGGCCAGCCACTTCTTGGCGATCACCGCCGGCGGCCACGCGCATGGTGGTCTCGCGCGCCGACGAACGCCCGCCACCACGCGGATCGCGGATGCCGTACTTCTGCCAGTAGGTGTAATCGGCATGGCCGGGACGGAAGGTCTGACTCGATGTCGCCGTAATCCTTGCTGCGCTGGTCGGTGTTGCGGATCAGCAGCGCGATCGGCGTGCCGGTGGTCTTGCCCTCGTAGACGCCGGAGAGAATTTCCACCTCGTCCGCCTCGTGCCGCTGCGAGGTGTAGCGGCTGCGGCCGGTGGCGCGGCGATCGAGGTCGGTGCGGAATTCCTCCGCGACGATCGCCAGCCCCGGCGGGCAGCCGTCGATCACGCAGCCGATCGCCGGCCCGTGGCTTTCGCCGAAGGTGGTGACGGTGAAGAGTTTGCCGAAGGAATTGCTGGACACGGGGTTTGGACGTCCATAGGAGGAATCGCCACAGCTTAACCGCGATGAGCGCCGCTGCTGCCTGCCATTCGTGGTCCAGCATGGCGAAAATCACGTCATCGACCCACTCGCCCGCGCAGCCACAGCTCTCGCGGTGATGCGCCTCCTGGCGCATGCCCAGCGCACGCAGCATGGCCATGCTGGCGAGGTTGCGCGGATCGACCGAGGCGTGGATGCGATGCCGGCCCGAGCGTGCCGAACAGATGATGCGAACAACGCGCGCACGGCCTCGCCGGCATAGCCGTGGCCCTGCTGGGCTGGCGCGATGCTGATGCCGAATTCGACCGAATCCTCGGATCGGCGGGCAGGTTCACGCCGAGATCGCCGATCAGCGTGACCGCTCTCACGCAAGCCGGATCGCGCGCTGGAACCAGCCCGTGCGACGGTGACTGCGGCTGCGCCTCGATGAACGCGCGCGCCTGCGGCAAGATCCGCCGGACACCAGCCCTGGTAGCGCGCCACCGCCGGATCGGCTGCGACAGGCGAACAGCGCCTCGGCGTCGTCCGGGCGCAACGCGTCGATCCGCAGCCGTGCCGTGACCAGTTCCATCGCTCAGCCCGGGCGACGCGCACGGCCGCCGCACGGATCGCCGCGGCATGCTCGACCAGATCGCGCCGCTCCAGCGCGAACACGCCCATCTGGCCGACCTTGAACTCGATCCAGATGAACGGCACTTGCGGCAGCAACGCGGCCAGCGCGTGCTCGCTCTCGCCCACCTCGACGATCAGCAGGCCTTCTTCGGTGAGATGATCGGCCGCCTCGTCCAGCATGCGCAGGCACAGGTCCAGCCCGTCCGCACCGGAGGTCAGGCCCAGCTTCGGCTCGTGCGCGTATTCGCCCGGCAAGGCGGCGTATTCGTCCTCGGTGACGTAAGGCGGGTTGGAGACGATCAGGTCGTAGCTGCGCCCCTGCACGCCGGCGAACAGGTCGGACTGGATCGCCTCGACCCGGTCGCTCGACGTGCTGGAACACGATGTTCTCGCGCGCCAGCGACAGCGCCTCGTCGCTGATGTCGACGATGTCGACCTGCCAGTCCGGGTTGTACTCGGCCATCGCGATGCCGATGCAGCCCGAGCCGGTGCACAGGTCCAGCGCGCGTTCGATGTGGCGCTCGTCCAGCCACGGCGCGAAGCCCGACTCGATCAGCTCGGCGATCGGCGAGCGCGGCACCAGCGCGCGGCGGTCGCTCTTGAACTTCAACCCGGCAAACCAGGTTTCGCCGACCAGGTAGGCCACCGGCAGGCGCTCGCTGACGCGACGCTCGATCAACGCCAGCACGTTCGCGCGCTCGCTCGGCAGTGAGCCGGCCGGCGCCGTAGGCCGGCGGAATATCCGGCGGCAGATGCAGGCTGGCCAGCACCAGGTGGGTGGCCTCGTCGATCGGGTTGTCGTGGCTGTGGCCGAAGGTCAGCCCGGCGGCCGAGAAGCGGCTGGCGCCATAGCGGATGAAGTCGATGATGGTGGCGAGTTCGGCGGTCACGGCGATCCAGGAGCAGCGGCAGATTGGCCGGCCATTATAAGGCCTGCAGCGGCAATCCACCCCGTATACTGGGCGGATGACTTTCAACGTATTCCTGCAGTACATCCTGCCGCACCGCGCCTGTCGCGAGTGGTCTACTGGGCCACGCGCTGGACCTTCGCGCCGTGGAAGAACTGGCTGATCGGCACCATCGTGCGCAACTACAACGTCAACATGGCCGAGGCCGCGCAACCCGATCGCGCTGGCCTACCAGCACTTCAATGCGTTCTTCACGCGCAAGCTGCGCGCCGACGCGCGCCAGGCCGATGCCGACCCGACCGCCCTGCTGTCGCCGGCCGACGGCCGCATCAGCCAGGCCGGCACGATCGTCGACGGCCGCATCTTCCAGGCCAAGGGCCAGGAATACACCGCCGCCGAACTGCTCGGCGGCGACGAGGCCGCCGCCGCGCCGTATCGCAACGGCCGCTTCGTCACCGTCTACCTGTCGCCGCGCGACTACCACCGCGTGCACATGCCGCTGAAAGGCACGCTGAAGGAAACCGTGCATGTGCCCGGGCGCATCTTCAGCGTGGCGCCGTTCGCGGTGGAGGCGATTCCGCGGCTGTTCGCGCGCAACGAGCGGCTGGTCTGCCACTTCGAGGGCGAGCACGGCCCGTTCGTGGTGGTGATGGTCGGCGCGATCCTGGTGTCGTCGGTGGCCACGGTGTGGGACGGCCTGGTGATCCCGCCGTACGCCTCGTCGATCCGGCGCAAGTCGTTCGCCGGCCAGAACATCACGCTGGAGCGCTTCGCCGAGATGGCGCGCTTCAACATGGGCTCCACCGTGATCCTGCTGCTGCCCGAAGGGACCGCCGAACTGGACGCCCTGCAGCCGCAGCAGGCCGTGCAAGTGGGCCAGCGGCTCGGTCAGCGCTGAAGCCTCGCGCTCCCGCGCACCCGGAAAGCTGACGCCACGCGTCATTTTGTGACGCTCTAGGCGCTATTTCGGTGATCGCTTCGCTACGCTCGTGACTTCGCCGCGCGTCCCAGCGTGCCGTCGAATCCAGCGCCGAGGGGATCTCATGCAAATACTCACGCCATTCCTTGTGATGATGCGCGCGCGCCAGCTTGGCCGCCAATTCCGCGATATCGAACGCAGCGTGCGGGCGTTGCCCAAGCGCAACCGCGAACGCCTGAGCACGCTGACCCTGCGCGAGATCGGGCAGGCCTCGCGCAGCGATTTCCCGCACCTGTACGGCACCGCGCCGGAGGCGCGCTACCTGCCCTGGGGCCAGGGCACCGAGGCCGGCTACGAGCGCGCCTGCTCGAACAACGCCGAAGTGGCGCTGCGCGGCATCGCACTGTGGCTGGCCGTGGCCTACCACGAGACCAAGAACTCCCCGCATGCCAGCCTGCAGCCGCAGCACCGCCAATTGATGCAGCTGCTGCGCGAGCTGAAGGAAATGCACAGCACCGGCAACGCCGCCGACAACTGGATGCAGGAAAGCGCGGTCGCCTGATACCCGGCCACCACGGCGACAGTTCAGCGGCAGACCGGCAGCTTCAACGTCTGCCCGATGCTGATGTGGTGGTGCTTGAGTCCATTCATTTCGGCGACTTCCTGCACGCTGGAGCAATGCAGCTTGCGCACGATGCTGATCAGCGTATCGCCACGACGCACCTTGTAGGCTTGGCTTCCCTTCGCCGTTGCCGGTGCTCTGCGCACCGGGCGCCTGCACCACCGGCACCACCGCGCTGGTGCAGGTCGCCGGCGAGAATCGGCCACGGGCCATCGACACAGCGCGCGGCATACGCCTGCTCCAGCTGCTTGGGCAGTTGCAGCTGCGTGCCTGCCGGCTGGCTCACCTGCGGGATCCAGCCGCGGATTGAGGTTGCGCAAGGTGCGGAACCAGCCGTCGTTCATGCCGCCGGCCGAGCCCAGGCAAACGGTCAGTTCGGACAGCGAGGCCGGCCGCTTCAGGGTGATCGTGCCTGGCTGCGCCATCGATCTTCGGGAAACGCAGGTTGTAGCTGTCCGGGTGCTGGAACAGCCATGCCGCGGCCAGCACCGCCGGCACGTAGTCGCGGGTTTCCTGCGACAGCTGGTTGTAGATGCGCGGGTCGTAGAAACTCACCGACGTGGTCGTCGCCGACCGTGCGGCGCATGCGCCCTTCGCCACCGTTGTAGGCACCGAGGGTGAGTTCGAGGTTGTTGTTGAAAATCCGCAGCTGCTCGTTGATGTACTCGGCATTCGCCCGCGCCGAGGCCGCCGGGTCGAAACGCAGGTCGAAGCCGTCATCGCTGGTCAGGCCGAAGCGCATGCCGGTGGCATACATGAACTGCAACGGCCCGGCGGCACCCGAGCGCGAAACGGCGTGCACCTTGCCGCCGGATTCCTTCGCCATGATGCCGAACAGCACGGCCTCGGGCAGATCGGCCTTTTCGTACGCCGGCCACATCTGGTAGCGCAAGTACTGGTAGTTGACCCAGGCATCCATCAGCTGCGGGCGCCATTGGGTCAGCCACATTTCCAGCGCGGCCTTCACCGGGCCGTTCATCGCGATCAACTCGGACAGCTTCTGCCCGTGCAGCAAGGTCACGCTGCGCTGTGCCTGCGGCAGGCTGGCTGCACCGGTGCCGTCGGCAAGCCGCCTGCGCGGTCGACATCGCCATCCAGATCCTGACCGCTGCTGAAATCGCCATCCTTCAGCCGCAGCAGGTGGTCGAACGTCGAGAAGAACCGCTGCGGGTCGCAGCCCGGCGTATTGCCGCAGCGCGCCGATGCCTCCTTCAGCCGGTCCAGCGACTGGGTCAGAGTCAGCTGCGATGCCTGCAGGTTACCCTCACGCGATTGCTGCAAGGCGGTTTCGTAACCCTTGCTGGCCAGATCGAGCTGGCCGTAGAGCGCGTCGACCGAAGCCGAGGGTTTGCTGCGCGGTACTGGCGCAGGCACCGACCAGGCCGGCGGCCATCAGCAGCAGCCCCAGGCGCATGGAACGTAGCATCGGATACGACGACATCAAGAAATTCACCCGCAAAAACAACCACCATAGCTGGCGCCGTGTTTCGACTCAACGCGCCAGGTCATGCCACGACTGTCCCGTCGTCTTGGCTACAATCGCCTGACCAGCAACGGACGCAACGCCATGACTGACATCCTGATCGGCCGCAACGACAGCACCAGCGTCAATCTCGACCCGCATTACGGCAACCGCCACGGCATGATTGCCGGCGCCACCGGCACCGGAAATCCGTCTCGCTGATGGTGCTGGCCGAAGGCTTCTCGCGGCTGGGCGTGCCGTGCTTCCTGGCCGACGCCAAAGGCGACCTGGCCGGCCTGGCGATGGCCTGCCGGCGAACCGGGCGACAAGCTCAAGGCGCGACTGGACAAGCTCAAGCTCACCGACTGGAAACCGCAGGCCAACCCGGTGGTGTTCTGGGATATCTACGGCAAGCTGGGCCATCCGGTGCGCGCCACGGTCAGCGAAATGGGCCCGACCCTGCTCGGTCGCGTACTGGAACTGAACGACACCCAGGAAGGCGTGCTGGAAGTGGTCTTCAAGGCCGCCGACGACCAGGGCTGGCTGCTGCTGGACCTGGCCGATCTGCGCGCCCTGCTCAGCTACGCCGCGGAAAACGCCAAGGCGTTCTCCACCCAGTACGGCTTGATCAGCACGCAGAGCATCGCGGCGATCCAGCGCGCGTTGCTGAAACTCGAAGGCGACGGCGCCGACCAGTTCTTCGGCGAGCCGGCACTGGAACTGGCCGACCTGATGCGCCAGGACATGAGCGGGCGCGGCATCATCAACGTGCTGGCTGCCGACCAGCTGATCATGAAGCCGCGGCTGTACTCCACCTTCCTGTTGTGGCTGCTGTCCGAACTGTTCGAACAGTTGCCCGAAGTGGGCGACCTCGACCAGCCGAAGATGGTGTTCTTCTTCGACGAGGCGCACCTCTTGTTCGACGACGCCTCGCCGGCCCTGCTGCAGCGGGTGGAACAGGTGGTGCGGCTGATCCGCTCCAAGGGCGTCGGCGTGTACTTCTGCTCGCAAAATCCGGACGACGTGCCGGGCAACGATCCTCGGCCAGCTCGGCAACCGCATCCAGCATGCGTTGCGCGCGTTCACTCCACGCGACCAGAAGGCGGTCAAGGCGGCCGCCGAAACCTTCGTCGCCAACCCGAAGCTCGACGTCACCGAGGCGATCACCAAACTTGCCGTGGGCGAAGCACTCGCTTCAACGCTCGCCAACGGCGGCGTGCCCACGCCGGTGGAACAGGTGCTGGTGACCTCGCCCTGCTGCCGCATCGGCGCGATCACCGACCCCGAGCGCAGCACCATCCGCCAGCGCTCGCCGGTCGGCGGCAAGTACGACACCACGATCAATCGCGAATCGGCCGCCGAGATGCTGGCCAGGCGTGCCAGCGACAAGGCCGCGGACGCCACCACCGTGGCCGCCGACGCATCCGCCAAGAGTGGCGCGACCGGCACGGAGGCCGCCGGCTGGGGCGGCGCCGTGCACGATGCATTGTTCGGCACCAAACGCCGCCAGGGCATGATCGAGACGATGGGCAAGCAGATGGTACGCACGGCCGGCAGCCAACTCGGCCGGCAGATCCTGCGTGGCGTGCTGGGCGGCATCTTCGGCGGCAAGCGCTGAGTGAGAGCCTGATGCCACGCGTCGAGGTCGTCGCCGCCGACACGCCATTCGCGCAACGCCTGCAGGCGGGTTTCCACTATCCGCTGCGTGGAGCCGGCCTGCCTACGTGCGTAGTCCTGGCGTTGATCCACTACGTCGGCCTGCTGCCGTCCTGGACCGGCGCGCTGGCCAGCGCCCTGGTGTGGGCCGCGACCTGGCGCTACGCCGCCGACTGCCTGCTGCACACCGCCAACGGCTACGCCAATCCGCCGGATGTCGGCAGCGACGGCAACAGCGCCAGCGGCTGGGGGCTCACCGCCATCCACTTGCTGGTGGTCGCGCTATGCGTGGTCGCCATCGTGTTCTTCCCGCGCCTGTTGTGGCCGGTGCTGATCCTGTCCGCCCTGGTGTTGCCGGCGATCGACATGTCGCTGGCGTTCGACGGCAACCTGGCGCTGGCGATCAATCCGCTGAACTGGGTGCGCGTCATCGGCGGCTTCGGTGCCGCCTACCTGATTCCCGTGGCGATCAACCTGCTGCTCGGCCTGCTGATCGTGCTGGCTTCGGTCACCACCGCGCTGCTGCCGCGACTGTTCGCCCTGCCGCTGTTCGCGTTCGCCTATACCTACCTGATCGTGCTCGCCTTCCACCTGATGGGCGCGATGATTCACCAGCGCCATGAGGACTTCGGCATCGAGCCGGAAGCCGAGAAACTCGCCGCCGCCTCCAACCAGGATGCCGACAGCCGTTTGCTCGACGAAGCGCGCCGGCTTGCTGTGGACGCTCCGCTGACCGCGTTGCGGCAACTGGCCGCCCGGCTGCAGGATCGCACCGCACCGCCGCCTGTGCATCAGCTCTATCGCGAACTGCTGCACCGGCAAAACCTGCGTGCCGACCTGCTGGTGCATGGCCAGATCTGGATCGCGGCGCTGATCGCCCAGGGCGAATCACGCCGCGCGCTTGGCGTATTGCAGGAATGCTGCCTCATCGACGCGGGGTTCGCTCCGGACGATCCGCGCACCTGCGGCGAGTTGGCCGACCTGGCCGCACGGCTGGGCATGAGCCGACTCGCGATCCATCTGTGTCGCAGCTATCTCGCACGCTGGCCGCGCGATTCAGAGGCCCCCCACTATGGCCTGCTGGCTGCACGCCAGCTTGCCGCTCACGCCGATCAGCGGGCTGAAGCCGCGGCCTTGCTGGATCGACTCGCCGATGCCTGGCCCGATCATCCGTTGCGCGACGCGGTCGATGCGCAACGACGACAACTGGGTTCCCCCGCATGAGCCGCTGGCGCCCGCCCTCACCCGGCTCCACCGCGATCATCACGCGCGAAGGTTTCGAGCGACTGAAGGCCGAACTCGATCACCTGTGGCACGTCCTGCGCCCGGAAGTCGTCAGGGCGCTCGCTGCCGCGGCGGCCGAGGGCGACCGTTCGGAAAACGCGGAATACACCTATCGAAAGAAACAGCTCGGCGAGATCGACCGCCGTGCGCGTTACCTCAGCAAGCGGATTCCCTCGCTCAAGGTCGCCGAAGGCGTGCCCGGCGATCGCCGCATGGTGTTCTTTGGTGCCTGCATCGAACTGGAGAACACCGACACCGGCGAAGTCCATCGCTACCGCATCGTCGGACCCGACGAAACCGACGCGAAGCGTGGCTGGATCAGCATCGACTCACCGCTGGCGCGGGCGGTACTGAAGCGACGGGTGGACGACGAATTCACTGCCGAATTGCCCAATGGCCCGACCGAGTTTGCCGTGCTCGCCGTCGATTACCTGGAGCCCTCATAACCGCTCAACGCGGCTCCAGCAGGCGCAGCGCGTGCTGATGATCCTTCTCGATCTCCGCCAGTCGGGCTTGCCGGGCTTGCTGGCTGACCCACTGGCCATGCTCGGCCTGCTGCCACAGCAGGATGTACTGCATGTCCACGAACGGCCGCAATACGCGGTTGGTCTCCGCCACGAAACCGCCAAGGTCGGGAATGCGCGCGAGCCGAGTGCGCTCACGCACGCCGGCATCGCCACCGGCATGGCCATAGGCCAGCAGGAAATCCGTCAGTCGCCGGCGCAACGGTGCCGCCATGCCTTCGCGCACCACCAGCACGCCGGAAGGAATCAGGGCCGAACGCCAGATCACCTTCAGCTGGGCTGCTTCATCGGGGAAATTGCGCCGGAACAGGTCCATGTCCGGATTGTTGCTGCTGGCCACGTCGGCTTCCCGGTTGACCACCGCGAGCAGGTTGCGCTGGTGATCGCCCACTTTCACGCTGGCAAAATAGGTATCGGAGTTCAACCCGCGCGGTGCGAAGACATAGGCCTCCGGCGCGATATAGCCGGTCACGGACAGAAGCTCGCTACGCGCGTAACGCCAGCCGCTGCCGGGGGTCGACAGCAGGTCGTCCAGGCTGTGGATGGGGCTGTCGGCACGCACAACCAGCATGGCGACGTTGCCCTTGGCGCCGTCGCTGCGCACGAACTGGGCAAACACCTGCATGCGCTGGTGGGTTACCGCCTCCACTGCAAGCTTGCCG
This sequence comes from uncultured Gammaproteobacteria bacterium, assembly GCA_963739815.1. Classification (GTDB taxonomy): domain Bacteria; phylum Pseudomonadota; class Gammaproteobacteria; order Xanthomonadales; family Rhodanobacteraceae; genus Rhodanobacter. The sequence goes on along the minus strand of CAVUBI010000001.1, from coordinate 528,520 downwards.
GACAGAAAAGCCACGTCCACCCGCTGCGCGCCGATCGCATCGAACAATCCCGCGTAGTTGCCTACCGACACGGTGACCACCGGCTGCCCCAGTTGCTTGCGCAGGTCATCCAGCAACGGGCGCCATTGCTCCAGGGACTCGGCCGCACTGCCAATCGGAAGAATGCCGAAGCGGACTGGCGTGGTTCGCGCATGGTCCTGCCCCGCCGCCATGGCGCTGCCGACACACAACAGCAGCACGGACAATGCCGCGGCGATCCGGGCCAAACCACGATGGCGCCGTACGAACTTCACGATGTCCAATACCGTCGCTCCGCTGCTCCCGTCCGCACTGTATATACGCGATTGGTCGCCGCGGCAAAACCCGGTCAGTCGGACTGCGGATACGCCGGTGGATACGCACGCCCGGCACGGCGCGGCTGGTAACAGGCGGCACTACGGTGGAAGGCTTCGTCGACGCCGCCAGGATGCCAGCCGGGAAGGCCGGACAAAGGCAGCGGGCGAAGTTCCAGCGGGTCGTGCAACAACCGGCCGGCGGCGATCGCCTCGGCGCAACGGGCCAGCAGGTCCGCGGCGTCGACATCATGTTCCGCCTGGAACACCAACGCCTTGCCCACCAGCAGCTTGCCCGGATCCAGCGCATGTTCCAGCAACGCATGGCCGAACAACTGCAGCGTGATCGAGCCATCCAGCCACGCCTGCCGACGTCGCCAGAACAGGCCGTGCCAGTCGTGTGCATCCCACAGCGCCAGCAGCGCGGGATCACGCACGGCAACGATCACCCCGCCTTCGTCGAAGTGCGTCATCGCATACTGGGCACGCGAGCGCAGCTTCGGCCCCATGCCGGCAATTTCGTGCATCTGCCGCAGGTTCAGCGCCTGCTTCAATGCCGGATAACGCAGCCATACCAGGGCATTGAGCAGGTCATGCCAGTTGTCTTCACGGGTAGCGATCTGGCCACGCTCGGCAATGCGCTGTTCGTAGTGCAGGCCGTCAGCCAGCAAGGTCGGCGTCTGCGCCACGAAGCGCTGCGTCATGCCCTCCGGCAGGTGACGGTTGAGCACGTCGATGGACGGCCACGCTTCACCCTCAAGCAGGTCGGCGTACTCGCGCCACGCCGCCAGCGGCAACCGACCGAACACCGCCGGATCGACCGTGCCGCGGGCCGGCGCGACATAGCGCATGCCCGGACTAGACCACTCTGAGCTGCGGATGGGCCAGCCGCGCGTGCAGGTCGTGTTCGCTGGCGGATTCGACCACCACCTCGACGAACTGACCCGGCTTCAGCGACTGGCCGTCGGCGATCAGCACGCTGCCGTCGATCTCCGGCGCATCGGCGGCAGAACGCGCGACCGCGCCGTCGGCACCGGCCTCGTCGACCAGCACCTTGATCGTGCGGCCGATCTTGCGCTGCAGCTTCGCGGCGGAAATTTCCGCCTGCACCGCCATGAACTGCTCCAGGCGGTCTTCCTTCAATTCCTCGGAAACCGGGTCGGGCAGCTCGTTCGCCTTCGCGCCGTCCACCGGCGAATAGGCGAATGCGCCCACGCGATCGAGTTCGGCCTCGCGCAGGAAGTCGAGCAGTTCCTCGAACTCCGCCTCGGTCTCGCCGGGGAAGCCGACGATGAAGGTGCTGCGGATGGTCAGGTCCGGCACCTGAGCGCGCCAGTTCCGGATGCGCTCCAGCGTCTTGTCGATGTTGCCCGGGCGCTTCATCAGCTTGAGGATGCGCGGGCTGGCGTGCTGGAACGGGATGTCGAGGTACGGCAGGATCTTGCCCTCCGCCATCAGCGGCATCACCTCGTCCACGTGCGGATACGGGTAGACGTAGTGCAGCCGCGTCCACACGCCGAGTTCGGACAGGCCCTCGCACAGCTCGGTCATGCGCGTGCGGTACGACTTGCCGCGCCACTCGCGTTCGGCATACTTCATGTCCACGCCGTAGGCGCTGGTGTCCTGCGAGATCACCAGCAGCTCCTTCACGCCGCCCTTGACCAGCCGCTCGGCTTCCAGCAGCACCTCGTCGACCGGGCGCGAAACCAGGTTGCCGCGCATCGACGGGATGATGCAGAAGCTGCAGCGGTGATTGCAGCCTTCGGAAATCTTCAGGTAGGCGTAGTGCTTCGGGGTCAGCTTGACGCCCGTGTCCGGCACGATGTCCAGGAAGCGGTTGCGCTGCGGCGGCAGCGCGGCGTGCACGGCACTCATCACGCTGGCGTAGTCCTGCGGGCCGCTGATCGACAGCACGTCCGGATACGCCTCGCGGATCAGCGCCTCGCGCTTGCCGAGACAGCCGGTGACGATCACCTTGCCGTTCTCGTGCAGGGCGGTGCCGATCGAGTCCAGCGACTCCTGCACCGCCGCGTCGATGAAGCCGCAGGTGTTCACCACCACCGCGTCGGCCTCGCCGTAGCTCGGCACGATCTCGTAACCCTCGACCTTCAGCTGGGTGAGGATGCGTTCGGAATCGACCAGCGCCTTGGGGCAGCCGAGACTGACGAAACCGATCTTGTGCGAAGCCTGCGGCATGGGTCGGGCCACCGTGAAAACATGCGGGGAAACGGGCGATTATACGGGAGCGGAAACGGAGAACGACCAGGGCATCGTGGCGCCTGCCTTCGTTCGCCGCTCCCTGTTCCCTGCCCTCCGCACTGTCTAGAATCAATCTTTCCCCCGCAGGAGCGGCACCATGGGCCAGCACATCAACATTCCCACCACGCGCACCCAGTGCATCGGCGCCTATCTGGCCCAGCCCGAAGGCAAACCGAAGGGCGGCATCGTGGTGATCCAGGAAATCTTCGGCGTCACCGCACATATCCGCAGCATGGCCGACCGCTTCGCCGAACACGGCTATACCGCGATCGCACCGGCGTTCTTCGATCATCTGGAAAGCGACGTGGAACTCGGCTACGACCAGGTCGGCGCCAACAAGGGCAAGCAACTGGTCGCGGAACTGGGGTTGGAGCGCGCCCTCGAGGACGTCGCCAGCGCCGCCGAGTCGATCGCCTCGGCCGGCAAGATCGGCACGGTCGGTTACTGCTGGGGCGGCACGGTAGCCCTGCTTTCCGCCATGCGCCTGGGCCTGCCCTCGGTGAGCTACTACGGCGCGCGCAACCTGCCGTTCCTGCACGAAGTGCCCAGGGCGCCGCTGATGTTCCACTTCGGCGAGAAGGACACCAGCATCCCACCGGAAGCCGTCGCCAAGCACCGCGAGGCGTTGCCGCAGATGGAAACCTTTACCTATCCCGCCGACCACGCCTTCAACCGCGACGGCAGCGCGCCCTACGACGAGGCCAGCGCAAAACTCGCCATGCAACGCACGCTGGCCTTCTTCGAGCGGCACCTGGCCAGCGCATGATCGGCACCGGCTTCAGCCTCGACCCCCGCCTTGCGGCAGATACGTATCCGGTGATCTCACTGCCATTGTGCGACGTGCTGCTGATGAACGACGCGCGCTACCCGTGGCTGATCCTGGTGCCGCGCCGCGCCGGCGCCGTCGAGATCACCGACCTCGACGCCGATGAGCAGACCCTGCTATGGCAGGAAGTGAACCGTGCAAGCGCCGCGCTGCGCACGGTGGCACCCTGCGACAAACTCAACCTGGGCGCGCTCGGCAACATCGTGCGCCAGTTGCATGTGCACGTCGTCGCGCGGCGCGAAGGCGACGCCGCGTGGCCCGGCCCGGTATGGGGCAACGGCCATGCGATGGCTTACGAGCACGAGCGACTCGTCGCACTGATCGCATCGCTGCGGCAAACGCTGGCCAATTGACCGGTTGCGGCTGCACCGGATGAAAGAAAAAGGCCGCGGTCTGTACGCGCGGCCTTTTCAGGACAACAGATACCACCAGCCGCCGGTCGTTACTGCTGGTTGCTGCGGGTCGAAACCCGCCGCTGCTGGCTTCCTTGCCCCGCTGCTGATCGGGCAAGGCCGCTGGTGCACGATGATCCTCCAGCGCACGGGCCTTGGTTTCCACCGGATTGATCCTGGTCAACGCGCCGCCGTCGTCGTAGTACACGGTGAAGCCGTAATCCATCTGCATGCGCGCCATGTATTCCAGGTGCCGTTTGCGGATCTTGGAATCATCGCTGCGCTCGAGCAGGACGGTCTTCGGCAACTTGCCCTGATCCTTCAGGTAGGCGAAGTGGCCGCCAGTGTCGAGCGCGGAAAGCACTGCGCCATCCAGCATGAACTGGCCATCCTTGTAAGCCTGGATCGTGGTGTCGAACTGGCCTTGCATCGAAGCAGTCTTGACCGCATCCCTGGTACTGCCGCTATGGCAACCGGCGAGCACGAGCAGGCTGCCCAGCATGAATCGCGGCGGTGGCGCGCGTCAGCAAAGTGGAAAGACGGATCATGCGGGTCTCCTTGCAATCAAAACGACATGAGTCGGAGGGAGTGTAGCGCGGCTTGAGGTGGCGGCACGGATCGCCGATCGCGCCGTTCAGCCCACGTATTCAGGTGCGCGGCAAGGTCACGCCCTGCTGGCCCTGGTACTTGCCGCCGCGGTCCTTGTAGCTGGTCTCGCATTCCTCGTCGGATTCGAGGAACAGCATCTGCGCCACGCCCTCGTTGGCGTAGATTTTTGCGGGCAGCGGCGTGGTGTTGGAGAACTCCAGCGTCACGTGGCCTTCCCACTCCGGCTCCAGCGGCGTCACGTTGACGATGATGCCGCAGCGCGCGTAGGTGCTCTTGCCCAGGCAGATCGTCAGCACCTTGCGCGGGATGCGGAAGTACTCGACCGTGCGCGCCAGCGCGAACGAATTCGGCGGGATGATGCACACGTCCGCCTCGACATCGACGAAGCTCGACGGATCGAACGCCTTCGGGTCGACGATGGTGGAGTTGATGTTGGTGAAGATCTTGAACTCGCGCGCGCAACGCACGTCGTAGCCGTAGCTGGAGGTGCCGTAGGAGATCAGCTTGTTGCCTTCGCGCAACTTGATCTGGCCCGGCTCGAACGGCTCGATCATGCCGTGGCTCTCGGCCATGCGGCGGATCCACTTGTCGGGTTTGATGCTCACGCGGACTCCGGGCATTGGTAATGGAATGGCCCGATCGGACCGGGCGCAAAACTGCGAAAATACATGGTCAAGGCACCGCCGCGCCAGCCATCGGGCATCACGCCGCGGGCAGCGCCTCGCCCAGCACCTCGAGCGCGGCACGCAATTCCGCACAGCGCTCTGCACTGGCCAGCACCTGCGCCGCCGTGCAACCCGCTCCCGGCAACGCCACCGGAAACGGCTGCGCGGACAACAGCTCTGCCGACATGGTGCGCAAGATCTCGGCCAGCGCCTCCTGTGCGTGGTACGACCCGCGCGCGGCGGTATTCAGCAGCAGCACCGGCTTGCCCGGAAACTCCAGGCTGCCGACCAGCCAGTCGAACAGGTTCTTGAACGCGCCAGGTACGCCGTGTGCGTATTCGGGACAGGCGATCAGCAAGGCATCGGCGCGCCCGACGGCTTCGCGCAGGGCCAATACCGCTGGCGGCAGCGGATCGTGCTCGTCATCCGGATTGAACAACGGCAACTGGCCGGCCCCCTTGTACAACTCGAGTTCGAGCGTCGCCGGCGCCAGCCGTTGCGCGGCCTCCAGCGCGGCGCGGTTCGACGATACCCGACGCAGGCTGCCATACAGGCACAGCACGCGTCGAGGTGCGGCCGTCATGCAGCAGGCACGCCCTGGACCACGATCTTGCCCAGCCCCAGCGACTTGTTGCGCGGCTGGCGCGACAGCCGGCCGGCGGCGTTGCGGGCGATCTCGCGATAGCGTGCGGCGAGGTCGGAATCGGGCATCGCGGCCACCGTGGGATTGCCGCTGTCGGCCTGCTCGCGGATGCGGATGTCCAGCGGCAACGAACCGAGATAAGGCGCGCCGTACTGCGCTGGCCATCCGCTCGCCGCCGCCTTCGCCGAAGATGTGTTCCTCGTGGCCGCAGTTCGAGCAGACGTGGGTGGCCATGTTCTCCACCACGCCGAGCACCGGCACTTCGACCTTCTCGAACATCTTCAGCGCCTTGCGCGCGTCGAGCAGGGCGATGTCCTGCGGCGTGGTGACGATCACCGCGCCGGCCACCGGCACCTTCTGCGACAGCGTGAGCTGGATGTCGCCGGTGCCCGGCGGCAGGTCGACGATCAGGTAGTCGAGCTGTTCCCAGCGCGTGTCGGTGAGCAACTGCATCATCGCCTGGGTGACCATCGGGCCGCGCCAGATCATCGGCGTGTCCTCTTCCACCAGGAAGCCGATCGACATCACCGGCATGCCGTGCGCCTGCATCGGGATGATGCTCTTGCCGTCCGGCGAGGCCGGCTTGCCGTGCACGCCGAGCATGGTCGGCTGGCTCGGACCGTAGATGTCCGCGTCCATCACGCCGACCTTCGCGCCCTCGGCCTGCAGCGCCAGCGCCAGGTTCGCCGACACCGTGGACTTGCCCACGCCGCCCTTGCCCGAGGCCACCACGATGATGTTCTTCACGTTCGGCAGCGGCCCCAGCGTGCCCTGCACCTTGTGCACGTGGATGCGGCTGGTGATCGAGACCGCAGCCGACGTCGATCGCCGGGTCGGCCTCCAGCGCCTGGCGCACCGCGCGCCGTCATGGCATCGATCGCGCCGGCCGCCGGATAACCGAGCTGCAGATCCACCGACACCTTCGCTCCGTCCACGCCGATCGCACGGACGGACTCGGCCAGCGGCGCGCCGGTATGGGTATCGATGAGGTCGCCAAGGATCTGGCGGACCAGGGCTTCATTCGCCTGTGGCATGTCGGCTCGGATGGTTTGCGGGGATGCCCATTATGCCAGCCCGCCACGACTAGCCCGCTGACCTGGATCAGCCACCCGAACGCGCCCCTCGGCGCCGCGATCGCGATGGCGCAATGCAGCTTGACGCCCCCAGGAACGTCGCCAGTCTCGCATCCATACGCTTTCGTACGGGAGGATCACCATGAAGCATGCTTTCCGCCTCACCCTCGCCGCCGGCCTGTTGCTGGCTGCCGGCACCGCGCTGGCCGCCAACGACACGCCGGCCGGCACCTGGAAAACCATCGACGACACCACGCACAAGCCGAAGTCGATCGTCGAGATCACCGAGCACAACGGCGAGTTCCAGGCCAAGATCGTGCAAGTTGCTGAACCGCACGCCGGAAGACGTGGCCCGGACGGCGAGCACCCGGTCTGCAGCAAGTGCGACGGCGAACGCAAGGACCAGCCGATCGAGGGCATGACCATCATGTGGGGCGTCAGCAAGGACGGCGACGTGTGGGACGGCGGCAAGATCCTCGACCCGAAGAACGGCAAGATCTACAAGGTGAAGCTCAAGCTGATGGACGGCGGCAGCAAGCTCGACGTGCACGGCTACATCGGCTTCGCCCTGCTCGGCCGCACGCAGACCTGGGAACGGCAGGAATAACCGTCACCCCGGACGGACGTGACCCGGAGCGCGCCAGTGGCGCGCTCCGTTTTCGTGCATGCCGCGGCAACCCGCACCAGGCATGGATTTGGACGGCCATGCCATAATGCGCAGTCACCCCCGATTGATTGCCTGCCATGAGCCGCCGCCTCCTCGTCACCAACGCCCTGCCCTACGCCAACGGCCCGCTGCACCTGGGCCACCTGCTGGGCTACATCCAGGCCGATATCTGGGTGCGCGCGCAGCGCATGAGCGGCAACGAGGTGGCCTACGTCTGCGCCGACGACGCGCACGGCACGCCGATCATGCTGGCGGCGGAAAAGGCCGGCATGACGCCGGAGGCGTTCATCGCCGGCATCCGCGAGGGTCACGAAGCGGATTTCGCCGCGTTCGGCGTCGGCGTTCGACCACTACCACACCACCCACTCGGAAGAAAACCGCGAGCTGGCGACGCTGATCTACACGCGCCTGCGCGACGCCGGCTACATCGCCAGGCGCGAGCATCCAGCAGCTGTTCGATCCGGAAAAGCAGATGTTCCTGCCGGACCGCTACATCAAGGGCACCTGCCCGAACTGCGGCACGCCGGACCAGTACGGCGACAACTGCGAGAACTGCGGCGCCACCTACGCGCCCACCGACCTGATCAACCCGTACTCGGTGATGTCCGGCGCCACGCCGGTGCTGCGCGATTCGGAGCACTACTTCTTCGAGCTGGGCAAGTTCGAGGCGCTGCTGCGCGACTGGTTTGCCGGCAAGTTCACCCACGGCAAGCCGGTGGCGAACAGCGGCGTGGCGGCGAAGCTGCACGAATGGCTCGACGGCGGCCTGAAGGACTGGGACATCTCGCGCGATGCGCCGTACTTCGGCTTCCCGATTCCCGATGCGCCGGGCAAGTTCTTCTACGTGTGGCTGGACGCGCCGGTCGGCTACCTGGCCAGCTTCAAGGCGCTGTGCGACCAGCACCCACCTGAAGTTCGACGACTTCCTCGCCGCCGACAGCACGGCCGAGATGCATCACTTCATCGGCAAGGACATCATCAATTTCCACGGCCTGTTCTGGCCGGCGATGCTGCACGGCGCCGGCTTCCGCACGCCGACCGCGCTGCACGTCAACGGCTACCTGACGGTGAACGGCGCGAAGATGTCCAAGTCGCGCGGCACCTTCATCCAGGCGCGCACCTATCTCGATGCCGGCCTGCATCCGGAATTCCTGCGCTATTACTTCGCCAGCATGCTCAGCGACGCGCCGGTCGACGTGGATCTCGACCTCAAGGCGTTCGAGGAGCGCGTCAACTCGCACCTGGTCGGCAAGTGGGTGAACATCGCCAGCCGCACCGCCGGCTTCGTGCACAAGTTTTCGACGGCCGCCTGGCGCCGCAGTTCTGCGCGCGAGGAAACCGCGCTGTGGAACACCCTGCTGGAACACTACGACGGCATCGCCGCGCTGTACGACAGCGGCGACTTCGCCGAGGTCACCCGCCGCTTCGTGCTGATGGCCGACCTGGTCAATGGCCATATCGCCGCGAAGGCGCCGTGGACGATGGCCAAGGACGAAAGCGCGCCGCGATGAACTGCACCAGGTGTGCTCGTTCGCGCTGACCGCGTTCCGCCTGCTCGCCGGCATGCTCAAGCCGATCCTGCCGGCCACCGTGGCTGCCGCCGAGCAGTTCCTGGCCGCGCCGATCACCGACTTCGACGACGCCCGCGCCGCGCCTGCGCAACCACGCCATCAACGCGTTCGAACCGCTGCTCGGCCGCATCGACCCCAAGCGCATCGAGGCGATGGTCGAAGCCTCGAAGGATTCGCTGGGCGGCCCGGCCGAAGCTCCCGCTGCCCCGAAAAAGAAGAAAGCCATGAACGACACCGCCAAGCCCGCGGCCGCAATCGCTGACCCGATCCCAGCCGCACCCGCCACCATCGGCATCGACGACTTCGCCAGGCTCGACCTGCGCATCGGCAAGGTCACTGCCTGCGAATTCGTGGATGGCTCGGACAAGCTGCTGCGCTTCGAACTGGACGCCGGCGCGCTGGGCAAGCGGCAGATCTTCTCCGGCATCCGCGCCGCCTACGCCGAGCCGGAAAAGCTGGTCGGCCGCAACGTGGTGTTCATCGCCAACCTGGCGCCGCGCAAGATGCGCTTCGGCCTGTCCGAAGGCATGATCCTCTCGGCCGGCGACGGCGGCAGCGACCTGTTCCTGCTCGACGCCGACCAGGGCGCGCAGCCCGGCGCCACCGTGCGCTGACGCGCAAGCCATGACGCTGGCCGACCGCATCGACGCCGTGCTGCCGCAGACGCAGTGCGAGCAATGCGGCTACCACGGCTGCCGGCCGTATGCGGAGGCGATCGCGCGCGGCGAGGCGCGAAATCAACCTGTGCCCGCCCGGCGGCGCGGCCGGCATCGAGAAGCTCGCCGCGCTGCTGCAGCGGCCGGTGCTGCCGCTGGATCCCGCGCACGGCGTGGAAAAGCCGCGCATGCTGGCGCGCATCGTCGAAGCCGACTGCATCGGCTGCACCAAATGCATCCAGGCCTGTCCGGTCGACGCGATCGTCGGCGCGGCCAAGCTGATGCACACCGTGCTCGCCGACGACTGCACCGGCTGCGAACTGTGCGTGCCGGCCTGCCCGGTCGACTGCATCGTGCTCGAGCCGATGCCGCCCGCGCAGATCGACGCGGCGCACGCCGACGCGGCGCGCGCGCACTTCCAGCGCCGCGAAGCGCGCCTGCAACGCCAACGCGACGAACGCGAGGCCGAGCTGGCCGCGCGCAAGGCCGCGGTGGATACCGCCGCCGGCCCGGTCAATCCCGTACTGGCTGCGCTGGCCCGCGCCAAGGCGAAACAGCAGGAACCGAAACCGTGAAGCGCGCCGACGTGATCGAACTGTTCTCGCGCCTGCGCGAACTCGACCCGCATCCGACCACCGAACTCGTCTACAGCACGCCGTTCGAGCTGCTGGTCGCGGTGGTGCTGTCGGCGCAGGCCACCGACGTGGGCGTGAACAAGGCCACGAAGAAACTCTATCCCGGTGGCGAACACGCCGCAGGCGATCCTCGACCTCGGCGAGGACGGCCTGAAGCGCTACATCAGCACGATCGGCCTGTTCAACGCGAAGGCGAAGAACGTCATCGCGCTGTGCCGGCTGCTGATCGAGCAACACGACGGCGAAGTGCCGCGCACGCGCGAAGCGCTGGAAGCGCTGCCCGGCGTCGGCCGCAAGACCGCCAACGTGGTGCTCAACACCGCGTTCGGCGAGCCGACCATCGCCGTCGACACGCACATCTTCCGCGTCGCCAACCGCACCGGCCTGGCGCCGGGCAAGGACGTGCGCGCGGTCGAGGACAAGCTGGAGAAGGTCGATCCCGGCCGAGTTCAAGCAGGACGCCCACCACTGGCTGATCCTGCACGGCCGCTACGTGTGCAAGGCGCGCAAGCCGGATTGCCCGCACTGCGTGATCCGCGACCTGTGCCGGTACAAGCACAAGACTTTGGCCGACACGTAGGTTGGGGTGAGCGTAGCGAACCCCAACGTCCCGCGCCCAGCGTCGGGGTTAGCTGCGCTCGCCGCAACCTGCATTCACCCCGGTAGCTGCGCCCGCTCCAACGCCGCGATGTGACGCTCCAGCCGCGGCCCCAGGTAGCAGTGCGAGCCACACGGCAGCAGTCCGACCTTGCCAAATTCGCGCAGGTACCAGGCCGGCGCACGCGAGACGAAACCATGATGGTCGCCGGCCACGTCGTCGCGGCTGGTGAACACCTCCAGGAACGCCACGCCCTTCGAGCATCTCGCCGATGCCATGCAGCCCGGCACGGATCTCCGCCGGCTTCAGGTAATGCAGCACGTCGGTGCACACGATCAGGTCGAAGCGCGTATCGAAGCGCAGCTGTTCCAGCTGGCCGAAGCGCGCCAGACCAATGTTGCGGCTGCGCCCGTAACGCGCCACCACGTACTCGCTGGCGTCCAGCCCGCGGTACGCGATGCCAGGCCGCAGCGCCCGCAACGGCGCACGCCAGGTCGCCTTCGCCACAACCCACGTCGAGCACGTTGCGGATCGGTCGCCCGAGGTAGTACTCGGCCTGCGCCACCACCATCGCCACCTTGCGCTTCAGCTCCGCCGGCGAAGCGACTGCATGTCGCGGATCGCGGTACCACTTGTCGAAATAGGCGCGGTCGTAGGTTTTGGGCATGGCGGTATGCATGAAGCAGTGGACCGCCATGGTAGCCCGCCCGTAGCGGTGGCGGTGCCGACGCCCTCAACCCGCCTCGCGCGGTACCAGCATGTGCTTGGCGATGTGACCGTGCAGCCGGCCCAGGCCGCGTGCCAGATGCAGGGTGGCGAACAGCAGCACGATGCCGATCACGCACATCGCGATCGCGTCGCCCCAGCCCGGCACGTGCTCGCCGAAGCCCCAGTCCACGACGACCCGGTGGTTCACGTACAGCCCCGGCAGCCAGTCGTTCTGGAACAGCATCGCCAACGGCGCGCCAATCAAGGCGACGGACACGCTGAGCAGGCTCACAGCCAGGGTGAAATACACGATGCCCAGCGGCAGCATCAGCCACATGTAGCAAAGAGTGGTCCAGGTATGCACATCGGTGAACATGCTGCCGATGCGTCGCATCAGGCTCATGCCTTGCGTGGGATATACCGGCCGGCGCGGCATGCGCATGCCGAGCATCGCCTCCACGACTCGCCCCTCCACCAGCGACAGCACGCGCACGCTGCCGAAGAACAGCACGATGAACGGCAGGCCGATGATCAACACCGACAAACCCAGCGACAACGACAGCCCGGTCACCGCCCAGGTGAAGTAGAAGATGCCGGTAGCGAGCGAAAGCAGCATGTAGAACAGCGCGCCGTAGGTGTGCGGGTCGGTAGCGACACCGAAGAAACGTCCGGCCAGTGAACGCCGCTTCGGCGGCGGCGGCGGGCGCAGCGCGCGCTGGATCTTGATCTCCTGGTCGCGGTAGATCTCGGCCACTTCGTCCGGCGCGCCGTAGCTGCCGACGACCTGTTCCAGCATCTGCGCCTCGCTGCGGTCGGGTTGCTCGGCCAGTTCGGCGCGCAGGTGTTCCTCGGCGTCGTACAGCGCGTCCTGGATCAGGGCCGGATCGGCGCCGCGCAGCGCGGCGCGCAATTGCTCAAGGTATTCGACGATGGTGCGTGGCGCGTTCATTACACCCCTCCTTGCAAGACGTTATCGACGGAATCGCGGGTGGCGTTCCATGCGGCGACCCATTCGCGCAATACCTCGCGCCCTGGTTTGGTGATGCGGTAGTAGCGGCGCGGCGGCCCGCTGACCGATGGCTCGACCTCGCTGGCGAGCAGGCCGGCAGCCTTCCAGATTGCGCAGCACCGGATACAGCGCGCTCTGCTTGCCGGCCAGCACGCCCTCACCCACCTCTTCCAGCCGCTTGGCGATCTGGTAGCCGTACATCGGCTGACGCGACTGCCCCAGCACCGCCAGCAGCACCAGCGACACGGTACCGCTGGAAAGCTCCTTCTGGAACTTCTTCAACTGGCTGACGCTGTCTTCCACTTTGCTCACCCGCACTACCGCCTGTAGTTGAGTGAACCATAGTGTGAACTTGACACTAGTACATGGGCCTGAAGTCATGCCTCGGCCAAGCGGTCGCAGCACTCTGCTAAGTTGCGTCTCTAGTTCATCCATCATCAAGGGGACGCCATGCTTCGCCGCCACCTCATCGCCGCACTCGCGCTGACCAGCAGCCTGCTGGCGCTGCCGGCCTTTGCCGCCGAGCAGGACAAACCCACACCGACCGCGAAGGAAATCCTCGCCAAGTCCACGCCGGCCGAGTGGCGCACGCCGGACCCGCAGAACCTGCTGTTCATGCAGCTGCCGAGCGGGCGCGTGGTGATCGAGCTGGCGCCCGACTTCACCCCGCTGCACGCGGCGAACATCCGCACCCTGGTGCGCGGGCATTATTTCGACGGGCTGGCGATCATCCGGGTGCAGGACAATTTCGTCACCCAGTGGGGCGACCCGAACGACGACGACAACGGCGACAAGAGCAAGATCCGTTCGCTGGGCAAGGCCAGCAAGACGCTGCCGCCGGAGTTCACTCGGGCGATCGACCCGAAGCTGCCGTGGACGGCGCTGCCGGATGGCGACGTCTACGCACCTGAGGTCGGTTTCAGCGAAGGCTTCCCGGTGGCGCGCGATCCGGCCAGCGGACAGCAGTGGCTGGCGCATTGCTACGGCATGGTTGGTGTGGCGCGCGACGTGGCGCCGGAAACCGGCAGCGGCAGTTCGCTGTATGCGGTGATCGGCCAGGCGCCGCGGCGGCTGGATCGCAACCTCGCCGTCGCGGGCCGCGTGCTGGAGGGCATGCCGCTGCTGTCCGGCCTGCCGCGCGGTGCCGAGCCCATGGGCTTCTACACCAAGCCGGCGCAGCGCGTCGCTATACAGTCGGTCAGGCTCGCTACCGACATCCCGATCAAGGATCGCCCGGCCATTGAAGTGCTGCGCACCGACAGCGCCACCTTTGCCGCCTTGATCGACGCCAAACGCAACGGCCGCAACGCGTTCTATGCCTTGCCGGCTGGCAAGGTCGACCTGTGCAGCATCGACGTGCCGGTACGCGAGGCAAAACCGGCGCACTGATGCCGGCACGTGCATCGGGCAAACATTTTGTTTACCGGGTCCGGTTACCGTGTTTCTCCTGACCTAACGCGGAACCCGCCACATGTCGGTGAATGACACCCTGGACTTTCTCCGGGCATGGTTGCGCGACCCGCGCAGAATTGGCGCGGTGACACCGTCTGGAGCCGCGCTTGCCCGCCTGATGACCAGTCACGTCAGTCAATTGGGCGGGCCCGTCATCGAACTGGGACCCGGTACCGGTGCATTGACCCGCGCTCTTTTGGCCGGCGGCGTGCCACCCCATCGGCTCGCGCTGATCGAGACCAACCCGCACTTCGCCGATGCACTGAGTCAGCGTTATCCGGAAACGACGATCCTGCGCATGGACGCCGCCCGGCTCGGCGAGACCGAATCACTGTTCGGCGACGAACGCGCTTGCGCCGTGGTCAGCGGCCTGCCACTGCTGTCGATGCCAGCAGCCCAGGTCGCCGCGATCGTGCAGGGCGTGTTCGAACGCCAGCTACGCCCGGGCGGCACCTTCTACCAGTTCACTTACGGCCCCCGCTGCCCATTGCCCGCCGTTCTGTTGAAACGCTTGAACCTCGAAGCCCACCGTGTCGGCAGCGCTCTGTTCAACCTGCCGCCAGCAGCGGTTTATTGCATCCATCGGATAGGGATCCAGGTCGCAGCCTGAGGCTATGTTGTCGCGGAGGCAGCGGATACCGGCAGGCTGGCAGCCTTGAAGGCAACACCGGTTCGCTCAATCTTTGTCATCGCCAAGATACGCAAAACGCCCCTCGCGGGGCGTTTTGCGTATCTGGCGGAGAGAGAGGGATTCGAACCCTCGATAAGGCTTTTGACCCTATACTCCCTTAGCAGGGGAGCCCCTTCGGCCACTCGGGCATCTCTCCGGGGTTTTCTTCGCAGTGCTGCGGAGCCGGCAAGGATACTGACCGCCGCGGCCCAGGTAAAGTCTTAATTCACACGATCAATGTTCGGCGGACTCATCCGGCGCACTGCCGGTTTCATTCTCGCCCTTGATTCGCTGATAGATCTCTTCGCGATGCACGGCCACGGTTTTCGGTGCATTGATGCCGATACGCACCTGGTTGCCCTTTACGCCAAGAACGGTAACGGTCACCTCGTCGCCGATCATCAGGGTTTCACCGACCCTGCGGGTCAGAATCAACATGATTGCTACTCCATAAATGCTGTTGGTCACAGGCCTGCAGATTGACGATGCCTCACCCCTGAGCGTTCGCCTTTCCACAGTTCGACGATTGATCCGCCGAAGGCCCTACCGCCTTCCCGGCTCACAGCCAAAACACTCCTTAGCGTCCTGACTGGCGACTACACCGATACCCGATGACGTCGACACCGGTCGATAGTAGCCGAGCCGGATTCACCTGTGCAATCTACGCGGATCGTGACAAATGGCACATTCAGGTTGGTTCTGAACCACTTCTATTGAGCCGCGATCCAGATCGGCAGCGCAGCCAGAATGGCGGGCAGGTTCGACGCATCCAAGCCACCGCCTTGGGCCATGTCCGGTCGGCCGCCGCCCTTGCCGTCAATCTGCCTCGCGACGTGTGCCACCACGTTGCCAGCCTTGATCCGATCCAGTGCCTTGCCGTGCACACCGGCGATCAGCGAGACGCGCCCATCCGCTGCACCAGCCAGCACGATCACGCAGTCGCCAAGCTGCTGCTTGAGCTGGTCCACGCTGTCGCGCAGCGACTTCGCATCGAGTCCTTCGAGCCGCGCGGCCACCACCTTGATACCACCGACATCGCTGGCGGAGCCGGCCAGATCGGCGGTGGCGGAACCGGCCGCCTTGCTGCGCAGCGATTCCAGTTCGCGCTCCAGTTTCTTTTGACGGTCAAACAGTTGGCGCAGTTTTTCCACCGCATCGTCGCCACTGCTGGAAAGCAATTGCGAGAACTCGGCCAGGCGGCGCTCCTCATCGGCCACGTAGGCCAGTGCGCCATCGCCGGTCACCGCCTCGATACGGCGCACACCGGAGGCCACGCCGGCTTCGCCGACGATCTTGAACAGGCCAATGTCGCCGGTGCGGCCGACATGGGTGCCACCGCACAATTCGGTGGAGAAATCGCCCATCTTCAGCACGCGCACCTCGTCGCCGTACTTCTCGCCGAACAGCGCCATCGCGCCAAACTCGATTGCCTGGTCGTAGCCCATGTTGTGCACTTCCGCGGCCGCGTTACGACGCACTTCGGCATTGACCAGCGACTCGACGCGGGCCAGCTCGTCGTGGCTCATGGGTTTGTGGTGCGAAAAATCGAAACGCAGGCGTTCGGGCGCCACCAGCGAGCCTTTTTGGGTGACGTGAGTGCCCAGCACCTGGCGCAGGGCGGCGTGCAGCAGATGGGTGGCCGAATGGTTGAGCACGATGGCCTGACGGCGCGCGGCGTCGACCTGGGCGTCAACCGCATCACCGGTGCGCAACGGCTGCCCGCCATGCCAACGCCCGGCGTGGCCGAAGAACACGCCGCCCATCTTCAGGGTATCGCCAACCTCGAAGCGACCACTCGGGTTCGACAGTGCGCCCACGTCGCCGACCTGGCCACCCGACTCGGCGTAGAACGGTGTGCGATCGAGGATCACGAAGCCGTCCTCGCCCTCGCCCAGTTGATCGAGCCGCTTGCCGCCGCGCACGATGCCGAGCACCTTGCTGCCGCTGCTTTGCAGCGCCTCGTAGCCGAGGAAGGCGGTGGGCTTGAGTTGACTGGCAAGCTCCGCCGGCATCTGGCCCTTTGCTTCAAAATGGCCGGCAGCACGGGCGCGCTCGCGCTGCTCGTTCATCGCATGCTCGAAGCCTGCCATGTCCACTTCAAGGCCGCGCTCGCGCGCGATGTCCGCGGTGAGGTCGACCGGAAAGCCGTAGGTGTCGTACAGGCGAAAGGCATCCGCACCCGGGATGGTCTTGCCCGACTTCGTGGCAACCTCGTCAAATAGGCGCATGCCATGTTCCAGCGTCTCGCCGAAGCGATGCTCCTCGGTACGCAATGCGTCCTCGACGAATGCCTGTTTTGCCGACAGCTCGGGATAGGCCTGGCCCATTTCCTCGACCAGCGGCTGCACCATTTTCCAGAAAAAATCGCCGCGCACGCCAAGCATCCAGCCGTGCCGCAGCGCGCGGCGGATGATCCGGCGCAGCACATAGCCGCGACCCTCGTTGGACGGCAGCACGCCGTCGACGATCAGGAACGAGCAGGCGCGAATGTGGTCGGCGATCACGCGCAGTGACTTGTTGGCCAGATCCTTCGTGCTGGTCAGTTCGCCGGCAACGCGGATCAGGTGCGCGAACAGGTCGATCTCGTAATTCGAATGCACGTGCTGCAGCACCGCGGCGAGGCGCTCCAGGCCCATGCCGGTATCCACGCACGGTGCCGGCAGCGGGCTCAACGTGCCGTCGGGCGCGCGGTCGAACTGCATGAACACCAGGTTCCAGATCTCGATGTAGCGGTCACCGTCTTCGTCCGGCGAACCGGGCGGGCCGCCCGCGACCGCCGCGCCGTGGTCATAGAAGATCTCGGTGCACGGGCCGCACGGGCCGGTATCGGCCATCTGCCAGAAATTGTCGGACGCATAGGGCGCGCCCTTGTTGTCGCCGATGCGCACGATGCGCTCGGCCGGTACGCCGACTTGCTTGTTCCAGATGTCGAACGCTTCGTCGTCGGTGTGATAAATGGTGACCCACAGCTTGTCCGCCGGCAGCTTGAACACGCCAGTGAGCAATTCCCACGCATAGGCAATCGCGTCGCGCTTGAAGTAGTCGCCGAACGACCAGTTGCCGAGCATCTCGAAGAAGGTGTGGTGACGTGCGGTGTAGCCCACGGCGTCGAGGTCGTTGTGCTTGCCGCCGGCGCGCAGGCAGCGCTGTACGTCGGCCGCGCGCACGAAAGACAGCTTCTCGCTGCCGAGGAACACGTTCTTGAACTGCACCATGCCCGAGTTGGTGAACAGCAGGGTCGGGTCGCTGGCCGGCACCAGCGAGCTGGACGGCACGATGGTGTGGTCCTTGGAGCGGAAGTAGTCGAGGAAGGCGGAGCGGATTTCGGAGGTTTTCATGCGGATCAAAGGTGGCAGGCGATAAAGGCCACGCCGCGGCCAGGCCGCCCGACCCGTCAACCCATCATCTGCGGATGATGGATTTCAGGAAATATCGTCGGCTTCGTCCACATCGGCGTGGGTAACACTTCGTACTGTGGCGGCGGCAAAGCCGCGGCGCAAGAGGAATTGCGCCCGACGGGTGCGTTCGGCGGGGTCTGCCGTGCCCGCCCCACCGTAGCGGCGACGCAACTGAGCGGCGGCCGAAGCAGCCCAATCGACCTCAGCCTCGTCCAGCAGCTCGCGGATGCGCGCATCGGCCAGGCCATGGCTTTTCAGCTCCACGCGCAGGCGCCGTGGGCCATAGCCTTGGGCGATCCGGCTGCGCAGAAGCACCTCGGCGAAGCGGTCGTCGTCCTGGTAATGCTGTTCGCCGAGCCGATCCAGCGCGGCGACGGCTTCGTCGCCTTCGTAACCGCCCTGGCGCAGCTTGGTTTTCAGTTCCTTGCGCGAGTGCTCGCGACGCGCCAGCAGGCCCAGCGCCTTGTCGTACGCGCTGCGCTTCGGCTTGGCCGGATCGTCCTTGCCGGGTGGGCGTTTCATGAACACGCAAACGGACATGGCCCGGACGAGCCGGGCCATGTCTTCCGTTGGGGAACGCCAACGATCACCGCTCAGACCTCCTCGAGCGCCTCTTCCGGCGCAGCGGCGGCGGGCTTGCCGACCGGCACCAGCAACCGCTCACGCAGTTGCTTGTCGATCTCGTCGGCG
The DNA here is from genome assembly GCA_963739815.1 of uncultured Gammaproteobacteria bacterium. Taxonomy (GTDB): domain Bacteria; phylum Pseudomonadota; class Gammaproteobacteria; order Xanthomonadales; family Rhodanobacteraceae; genus Rhodanobacter. The sequence goes on along the minus strand of CAVUBI010000001.1, from coordinate 509,667 downwards.
ATCGCCGGGTTGTCGCGCAGGAACTGGCGCACGTTCTCCTTGCCCTGGCCGATGCGGTTGCCGTTGTAGCTGTACCAGGCGCCGGATTTGTCGATCAGGTTCTGCGCCACGCCCAGCTCGATGATCTCGCCTTCGCGCGAGGTGCCCTCGCCGTACAGGATCTCGAACTCGCACTGGCGGAACGGCGGCGCTACCTTGTTCTTGACCACCTTGACGCGGGTTTCCGAGCCGATGATCTCATCGCCCTTCTTCACCGCGCCGATGCGTCGGATGTCCAGGCGCACCGAGGCGTAGAACTTCAGCGCGTTGCCGCCGGTAGTGGTCTCGGGGCTGCCGAACATCACGCCGATCTTCATGCGGATCTGGTTGATGAAGATCACCAGGGTGCCGGACTTCTTGATGTTGGCGGTGAGCTTGCGCAAAGCCTGGCTCATCAGACGGGCGTGCAGGCCGACGTGCGAATCACCCATCTCGCCCTCGATTTCCGCCTTCGGGGTCAGCGCGGCGACCGAATCGACCACGACCATGTCGACCGCGCCCGAGCGCACCAGCATGTCGGCGATTTCCAGCGCCTGCTCGCCGGTATCCGGCTGCGACACCAGCAGGTCGTCGACCTTGACGCCCAGCTTCTCGGCGTAGGTCGGATCGAGCGCGTGCTCGGCATCGATGAACGCGGCGGTGCCACCGGCGCGCTGGCAGCTGGCGATCGCTTGCAGGGTCATGGTGGTCTTGCCGGACGACTCCGGCCCGTAGATCTCGACCACGCGGCCGCGTGGCAAACCGCCGACACCGAGCGCGATGTCCAGCCCGAGTGAGCCGGTGGAGACCGTCTCGATCGCTTCATTGACGCGATCGCCCATGCGCATGATCGCGCCCTTGCCGAATTGCTTTTCGATCTGGCCGAGGGCGGAAGTGAGCGCCTTGCGCTTGTTGTCATCCATCGTCTTTTGTTCCGGTTGGGCTGTGAATGGAAGCATGATGCCCGGATCGAATCTCACGGGCTGCGATCAGGCTGGCACGATCAGGGGCTGATCCTCGGTCGAGTAGCCAGTATCCCACACCAGTCAAGCCGGTCTGGCAGGCGATCGCGTGTCATTCCGTCAGCGCTTTGCGCAGGCCGATGAGCGCCGCCGCCACGGTCTGCCGACGCACTGCCTCGCGATCGCCTGGGAAGTGGAACAGTCGCGCATGGCCATAGCCACCACGGCGTTTCCATCCGATCCATACCGTACCGACCGGCTTGTCCGGCATGCCGCCGGAAGGCCCGGCGATGCCGGTCACCGCCACCGCCACGCCAGCACCGAAGCGCGCCAGCGCGCCGGAAACCATCTCCAACACGGTTTCCTCACTGACCGCGCCAGCCTGCTCCAGCGTGCGCGGATTGACACCGAGCAGCGCCTCCTTCGCTTCGTAGCTGTAGGTCACCACGCCCGCATCGAACCATGCCGAACTCCCAGGCAGATCGGTCAGCGTCTTGGCGATCCAGCCGCCGCTGCAGGACTCGGCCGTCACCAGCATCAGCCGGCAACGTTGCACCTCGTCGGCCACCTCGCCGGCCAGTGCCAGCAACTCGGCATCGGTAGGGACAGACGACAACTCCATGCGAGACTCCCGAACTTGAACAAAACTTTGCGCCACGCGCAGAGGCACCGTTCTACCCGTTCCGCGCGACCACGCCAAGACTTGCATTGCATGAGCCGGGACGATCTCATCAACTGCGCCCATTCCGCGCTGGCGTTTCCCGTAATGATGGAGCGTCCGGAACGGCCGTCGTACTTCTACATGGTGATCTCTCCGCGGACGCGCCCAAGGCGCCGCGGTTGCTCGACAACATCTTGATCCAGCACGGGCGATAGATCGATGCGCCGATCCCGGTGCCATACGCGCCCGTCGCGCAACAAGGAATTTGCGCAGCTTGGGCCGAAGCTATGGCATGTCGCGGTCGCCGCCATGGCGACTGCCGCACCCTCATCTACCGAGGCTGCTCACGGCGCGCGAGGCCCAGGCGAGCAGACCAGGAAAGCTCGGCAGGCGGCACCTGGCAAGCACGTACCGGCCGCTTTGCCTGACCGGTCCGGAACGCCAGGGCATTGATGGACGGCGGTCGAACATCGGTCCCGGAAATACGCGGCGGTTCATCCTATCGAAGAATCAGCCAGCCCCGTCCGATGCTTGGGGGACAACTTCTCACCACTCCGATGACGACCCGCCGGAAGGTCGTCATCTGCCTCAACATTTCCGACGGTGTCGGCCCCTTGTTTGACGGCCAGGGTCTCGATCTGCAGTCGCAAGCCCTTCAGCGCGACCGTATGGCGGTGGAGCGCGGTCATGATGGCCCAGAACAGCACACCATTGACTATGAGCATGATGCCAAGGCTGGTGACGGTCATCGGTTCGGTTCCTGTTGCGGCATCTGCGGCGACGCCACGCGTCAATATGAAGTGATTGCATGTCCGTCCGGTGACGCCGCAAAGGATTCACCGGTATCCGCAAGTTTTTCAAGCAAATTCCAAGCCATGGCCAACAACATCGTGTGGCTTCGCTCCCCATTCCTACCAGACCCGTTGTGCTGCCGCACCCCTGCGCCAGGCCAGATGATCTCCGGCCCAAAACTAATGCGATTGCGATTCGACTGGCTGCCGCCCGATTCTGCAGCGGGACTGACCCGCAGAGTCAAAAAGTTGACACTCAGCGTCAGGCAACCCGATCTCCGGCCGAACAGGGCCGGCCACGCTGCCAGGGAATGCGCAGCGTTCGTGCCGCCCAATTTTGCCAGAGTCGGGGAGGAGTCGCACGCTTGCCGCGCAATGCCCGGGTACCGGGGAGTCCCGAACGGCGTGGCAGGAGCGCCTTCGGTGCTCGCCACACAGCGCGCCGTCAGAAAAATTCAGGAAGTATGGCGACGCCGCCTGGGCTTGCCCGTCACGCGCCGCAGCGACGGGTGCGGTCGCTCGCAGGGAGAGGCGATGTCCCCCGGTCTCTCACAGCAGCTCGCGGTAAACCGCCAGCGTGCGCTCGATCACGAGGCGCTCATCGAAATTCGCGAGCGCCTTGAGCCGCGCGGCAGCGCCCAGTCGCGCCGCCAGCCCGGGCGAGTCAATCAGGCGGGCAATCGCTTGTGCCAGCGCGCCGGCATCATGCGGGGGGATCAACAGACCGTCCACTTCGTTCGTCACCACCTCGCGGCAGCCCGGCATGTCCGTGGTCACCAGTGGCAGCGAGCACGCGGCCGCCTCAATCAGCGACTTGGGCACTCCCTCGCGGTAGTACGTGGGCAGTGCCACGATATCCACCGACCTGAACAGCTCGCTGGTGTCATCAACGTGTCCGAGCCATTCGATCACGCCCTCGTCGACCCACTGGCGCAGTGTGGATTCCGGCACCGCCGCGGGGTTTCCGGGATCCGGCGCGCCGGCAAGCAAAAAACGAACGTTTCTGCCTGCCGAACGCAGCAGCCGTGCCGCCTCGACGTACTCGCCTACCCCTTTGTCCCATAGCAGGCGTGCAGCCAGCAGCACACAGGGTTGCGGCCTGGGCATGCGGCCCTCGTCTGCGCACGGACTGAAACGCACGCAGTCCACACCGGAGCCCGGGATCAGGTCGACGCGATCAAGTTCGATCAGGCCGGATTGCTGAAACATCATCCGGTCATCCGGGTTCTGCAGGATCAAGCGGGTGCGTCGCCCGCGCAGTGCCAGGTGCAACATCGCTCGCACCATCGGGCGCAGCCATCGCGCCTTGCGGTCGCTGCTGGCAAAGACATAGCCCAGACCCGCCACTGCATTGACGCGCGCAGGCACGCGCGCCAGCTGCGCAGCAAGCGAACCGTACACGGCGCATTTGATCGTGAACCCATGCACAAGGGCGGGACGTTCGTGCCGAAAAAGCACTACCAGGCTCAACAACAACTGCAGTTCGCGCAAAGGGTTCAGGCTGCGGCGATCCATCCTCGGCAGCGGCTGCCACCGCAGTCCGAGGTGGCGTAGCCGCTCGCCGTATTCGCCTGGCGGCGAAACCAGCAGTACTTCGTACCCGGAAGCCTGTGCCGCCAACGCCAGAGAACGGCGGAAATTGTAGAGATACCAGTCCGTGTTGGCGAAAAAAATCAGCTTGGACATGTCGTGGATCCCGATTCCGGATGGCCGATCAGCGAGCCGGCGCCACACTCGCGGCTGGCCCGTCTCGCGATGCTTCCGCTCGCCGGCAGTTCGCCTTCACCCGGGCGATTGCGTCCGGATATGCGCCAAAATCAGCGACCACGGGTCCCTTGCCGTAAAAACCGTCGGTCTCCCAAGCGCTTCCAGTGCTGTAGATCCAGACGTAACGCGTCGCCACGTCGAATGCGGCCTGCAGACGGCTTTCGAAACGCTGCGGGTTCTCTCGCGCCGCCTTGTCGCGGCTGCTGCGTCCGAGTGGCCAAAGTCCCGGCGCCACGCTGATATCCGGCTGCGTCAGGCCGTCCTCCCGGATCAATGCCAAATAACTACCTTGCGCACGCGATACGGAGCTTGCGATACCGTCGCCGTTGAGGCTGTAGGTATTCTCCGACCCCACTGCAACATGCGTCCATTGGACTGACAGCAGGCCGCGCACGAACGGAACCGCCAACTGATATTTCTCGTGGCGGGGCATGTCTGGCTGGTCGGACGTCAACCGGAGCAGTCCGGCCTTGAGCTTTTGCTTGAGGGTCTGGTTTCGATCGGCCGCATGCAGCACATCGGGCAGCACGATCAACGTCATGTCCGGATAGGCCTCGCGCATGGCCTGCCCGATGTTCCTTCCTTCTTCACGTACCGTAGCGGCGAGGCTGTCGTCGCCGTCCCAGGTGGGCCTGTAGGGTTCAAGGTCCAAGGCGACGCCCTTGAGACCAGCATATCGGGCGAGCGCAGCCGCATGTGCGAAGCGCTTTACAACGGCCTCGTTCTGCCGCTGATTGTGCCAATCATGCGGCTTGTAGAGCGCGACCTTGATGAAGTTGTCACTCACTCCGTATTTCGAGTAGATGGATTGAAACCGCCGTACTTGTTGCCACAGTGAACTGCCGGAACTGGTTCCTACCTCGGCCTGCCAGTGCGGCATCACGTAGTTCACAAAAAAGCCCTGCACGCCGACGGTGTTGCCCCAATAGGCCGCGCTCTTCTCGTCGGTCTGGGTACGAAAATTGGTACCACCGAACATCAGCAACCTGGGGCACTGCGCTGCGGCGGACGCCGCTGCGGAAACCGTCAGCGCAAGGGTGGCGAGCAAAATTCGACAACTTGGGGACCCTGGATTCCGTGCATTCACGGCCGCGCCCTCTGCGCGTTGGCGTCTTGAGCCGCACCGTCGTCGACGTGCCGGGAGCGCAGCAGGAAAACCATTTCCTGCGACAGCACCGGAGCAATCCAGACGCGCCTGAGAATGTCAAAGCAGGGCGAAAGCTCTGCACGGGCCTGCTCGACGCTGCAGAAGCACAGGGCATCTCTGCTGCCGCCAAATACTGCAGCCCTGACACCACGGCGCGCCCTGTGGAACCCGTTTTCGATGCCGAACGAGACGATGGCATAGGGCGCGACCCGGGCAAACTCGCTCAACATCAGCTTGCGCAGTGCGGCAGGTACCCGGTGCATCAGCCGCAGGCACACCACCACGTCGAACGACCCATCGCGAAAATGGGCCAGGTCGGTAGCATCTTCGACCTGGAAACTGGCACCCTTGCAACCGGCCCGGGAATACTCGCTTTCGGCCAGTTTCAGCATGCTGGAGGAAACGTCAGACGCCACGACGCGAGTGCCCAGGGCGGCAAAAGTGCCGGCAAGTTTCCCCGTGCCGGCGGGCAGATCCAGCGCGGTTCCATGCGGCACCTGATTGAGCAGGGCTTCACCGCACGGCGTTCCCGCCGCGCCACCACGCGCGAGGGAAGGTTGCGCCATCCCTTCGACGACATGAACATCTCGTGGTAGCGCCGTGCCGTCTCGTCGTCCTGATAGAACCTCCGGGTATTGCGCTCGTAGTCAAAATTCATGATGTGCGGCCCAATGATCGAGTTGCATGAAATAGGCAGCCATATAAGGCCATCCGAGGACTCGTTTCGCGCCGCTCATGTTGCGCAGCGCCTTTTTCGCGAAATGCCTGCGCGTGCCGATCGTTTCGCGCAGGAAATAATTGAGCAGCGTTCTGTCCAGCGAGCGGGCGCTGGCACTCTCGTAAGTCGCCAGCAGGTCACTGACATCAAAATCCTGCCACAACCTGACTGAACCATCTTGACCCCAGTTGATCATCAGCAGGGAAATGACGAATCGCGCCAAGTCGTCCTCCGGCATACCGACGAACACATGCTGCGGATCAAAAAAGAACCAGCCGTCCCGACGGCGATCAAAGCGGAAATTGCGCACTTCGAAACCGCCGATGAAAAGCGTGCGTTCGCGCTCGCCGATGCGTCTGGTCACCTCCGCGTCGGGTATCAGGGATCCCTTATGCAGATAGTCCTTGACCGGATAATCCGACGCTTCCTGGTTGGCGCCGTGCAGCTGCGCCAGTACCACCATGGCTCCGCACAGGGCCTCCGTGCGTTGCCGCGCGCCGGCTGCGCCACGCATCTGCCGCAGCATCGGACGCATGTCCGGACCCGAGAGCTGGGGGTAGACGACACAGGCATGGTCGAGCCGCACCGGCATGCATACGCGGTCACTCAGGCGCCCCAGAAACAGCGTGTCGGCATATTCGCGGCGGGCCTTCTCCATGCACAGCGGGTCCAGCCAGTCGCGTGCCGGGTCGTCACTCCGACGAAATATCTTGTAGAACCAGTCCGCGGACGACGCCACCCACGATTCCTTGCGTGCGGTGAAGGCAAGCCCATCAAGCCATCCGGGAGCTCCAACCATCGGCGCATGCTCCGACGCTGAATTCTGCCCGATCATGCCGTCAGCTCGATGCTTGTCCGTGTGCGCGCACGCGAACTGCGTGATTCACGATGAAATGCGTACTCGTTGCAACCCGATCCGAGGATCCCCCTGAGCGGATGTCTGCTCCTCCTGACAAATTCGCGATCAACCGCAAATCCCATCCGGCCCAACAAGGCATGACATTCATCCGGAGTAACTGATTGATAGGGGTAGCCGCCAAGCCAGTCATGCACGTCGTTGCAATAATCCATGCCACGGCAATCCGTAGTCCCGCACGTACGCATCGAAATCCCGACCCTGCACTTTGAAGATGATCTTGCGCAGAAGGACGTATGTTCTCCTCGCCCGCTGCTGGGACGCGGGAGGCGCCTTGGAATACCATCGTTTGATGAGACGCCACACGCCGCAAAACGGTGTCTTCCGATACAGCGCAAGGTAAAACTCCCCGCCCGGCCTGACCAAAGCGGCGGCGGTTTCGATGGCCCGGATCATGTCACCCGTGTGGTGCAGCACACCCCACGAATAGACGATGTCGAACGTCCCGAATGTGGCTGCCGACATGTCGAAGACGGTGCACACCCGGAAATCGGCGGATGATGCAGGCGCAAACCGGGCGAACACTTCTCTTGCCGCCGTCACCGAATCGGGATCGATATCGACGCCTGCGACTCGATCTGCGCCGAGTCGCACGGCGGCAAGAGCGGACAATCCGGACCCGCAGCCGATGTCCAGGAAGCTCATGCCATCGAGGCGTTGCCGGCCGCTGAGGCGACGCAGGCCGTCCATGGCCCGGGATATCTTTGCCTCGTCGATCTTGCTGGCATAGTCCAGCCAGTTCTTGCCGAAGGCGAAATGTGATCGCTGATCAAGCAAATTGTCCTGTTTCATCGAATGCTGACTCCTTCGACTGATCCACGAGACCCTGTTTTGCCTCATCACCTTGATGAATCGAAATCCTGGCTGCCGTTTTGTTCACTGCTCTTCTGCGCGACGTGGCATCGACGGCTAGGCTCCGCCTGAAACGTTCAGCGGACACGCCGCCGGTGCCACGTCGCATGACCGTGCGCTGTCATGCCCGGCCTCTTCAAGCCACGCCTGAAACATCAGTACGTCCCAGAGCCGCGCCGCTGCGTCGACACGTCCCGCGAGGTGATCGGCGAACATCGTGCGAACGTAGGCGGGGTCGAAATAGCCTTCCGCGCGCAGCCGACCCGGCTCCAGCAGGGATTCCGCCCAGTCACGCAGTGGTCCGCGCAGCCAGGCACCCAGCGGCACGCCGAAGCCTTTCTTGGGGCGATCGACCAACCGACGCGGTACGTGGCGGTACAGCACCTGGCGCAGCAGCCATTTGCCCTGCCTGCCCCGCACCTTCTGATGCATCGGCACGCGCCAGGCGAATTCGACCACCCGATGGTCCAGCAGTGGCACGCGTGCCTCCAGGCTCACGGCCATGCTGGCGCGATCGACCTTGGTGAGAACGTCGCCTGGCAGATAAGCGACAAGGTCGCTGAACATCATCCGCTCGAAGGCTTCCCTCACCTCCGGTCCCAGCCCCGGATCGCCGAGTTCCATTGGCGGTTCCTCGGCGTGCAGCACCGCCATGGCGGGATCGCGCAGGTGCGACAACAACAACAGGTAGCGTTGCTCCTGCGATCCGGCCTCGAGCATGCTGGCGAGCACACTGACCTTCGAGCGAGGTCGCTTCAGCCTCATCCTGGCTGGCACGCAGCGGTTGGCGCCGACCAGCAGCGACTCGTAGAAGTCGGTCCGGCGCGAAAGCGAACGCGCGGCGTATCGCTGCATGCGTGCCGGCATCCAGTCGAGGCAGCGTTCGATGTTTCTCGCCACGAAATAACGCTTGTAGCCACCGAACAGTTCGTCGCCACCGTCGCCGGAAAGACTCACCGTCACATGACTGCGCGCAAGCCGGGACAGCAGAAAAGTCGGTATCTGCGATGCATCCGAGAACGGCTCATCGAACATCGCCGGAAGCTTCGGCACCACGCTCAGCGCGTCCTGCGCGGTCACGTACAACTCATGGTGCTCGGTTCCCAGATGCCTGGCCACGGCGCGGGCATACACTGCCTCGTCATAGCTCTTTTCCCGAAAACCGATGGAGAAGGTCTTGACCGGCCGCGCGGCCTGCGCCTGCATCAGCGCAACCACCAGCGAGGAATCCACCCCACCGGAAAGAAATGCTCCCAGCGGCACGTCTGCTTCCATTCGCAGTCCGATCGCGTCACGCAAGAGCTTCTCGAGCTCGTCCGTCGCATCGGCGTCGGCGAGGCGCAGGCGATCGGCCACACCGGCGTGTGCAACGTCACGGGCGGACCAGTAGGTTTGCGCCATGGCCGCCATGGCCGCGATGTCTACCCGAGACGAGGCCATCTTGCTGGTTACAGTCAGCCATGTACCCGGTTGCAGCTTGCGGATGCCCTGATAAATGGCATGCGGCGCGGCGATGTAGTTGTGCCGCAGCAGCAGGCAAAGGGCGTCGCGGTTGACCGGATTGGCAAAACCGGGACACTGCCTGAGCGCCTTCAGTTCGGAGCCGAACACGAAAAGCGAACCGATCCAGCCGTAGTACAGCGGCTTGATGCCCAGACGATCCCGGACCAGGGCAAGCGAGTGCTGCCTGCGGTCCCAGAGGGCGAACGCGAACATGCCCACGAAACGCTTGACGGCCTGCTCAAGCCCCCAGTGCTCGATCGCTGCCAGCATGACCTCCGTGTCGGAGTGCCCGCGGAACGTCGCACCCAGCGGTGCCAGCTCGCGCCGCAGGCCCTGATGGTTGTACACCTCGCCATTGAACACGATCACGTAGCGGCCGCTGGCGGAGGTCATTGGCTGGTGCCCTTCCGGCGACAGATCGATCACGGACAGCCGCCGGTGTCCCAGCGCCACGCCAGCCGCGACATCCTGGAAATACCCGTCGTCATCCGGCCCGCGGTAGCGCAGCGCGCTGGTCATGCGGCGCACGACGGCGCGTCCGTCTTCGCCCCTCAAATCATGGGACGCATCCCAGAATCCCGCGATTCCGCACATGCTCAGTGCTCCCGCACGATGGATGAATATAGTTGGGCGTAACGCCGCGCCCGCAGACTGCTGGTGTAATTGCTTACGATGCGCTCCCGCGCGCGCGCGCCCAGCCTGAGCCGCTCGTGGGGCGCAAGTGCGGCAAGCGTGGCCCAGCCCGCGCTCAGTGCGACGGGATCCCGCGGAGGCACGATGACCCCGGTATCGGCAAGGATCATCGACACATCGCCCACCTCGGTGGCCACGCAGGGAACGCCGCAGGACATGGCTTCGGCCACCGCGTTGGGGAACGCCTCGCCGCGCGAGGCCAGGGTGGCAATGTCGAACGCGGCATTGATTGCGGGTATGTCCGCGCGCTGTCCCAACAGCCGCACGTGCCCGCGCAGCTGCAGCGCATCGATCGCCCCGGTGAGCTCCAGGTTGTCGGCGGTCGCGCCGTGGCCGACCAGCACGAACACGCTGTCCGGATGGCTGTTCCGGAACTGCCTCGCCGCGCGCAGGAAGTTGCCATGGTCCTTGGTCGGATGCACTCGCGCCACCATGCCGATGACCAGGCAATCGTCAGCCACCCCCAGCTCATTCCGTATGCGCGCGCGCGCCTCGGGATCCGGCCTGAAGGCGCTCGTGTCATAACCGTTGGGGATGACCACCGTGCGGGATTTGGAGAAGCCGTAGCCCTCGTGCTGCGATGCGCTGAGCTGCGAGGCGTACAGCACGCACCGGGGTCGTGCCGAAAACACCGCATTCAGCCGGATGACGACCCTCGTCAAGTGCTTGTCGGTGGCCAGATCCGTCAACGAGTGATGCACGCTCCACAGATGCGGCACGGACTTGCCCAACAGGGCCAGCGACGTCAGCAGGTGAGCGTGGTACATCCACGCGTGGACGAGATCCGCCGACTCGCGCGCAAGCAGGCGCCGGAGCCGCAGCACGTCGCCTGGTCCGGCCCGGCCCGGCCGGATGTCCAGGTGATGCAGCACTGCGGATTCAGCCACCCGTCCACTCAGCGCTCCTTTGCTGCCCAGCGCCACCACGACATGCTCAAACCCCGGCGGGCCCAAGTCCTCCAGCAAACGGCACAGGGCAATCTCCGCGCCGCCCGCGTTCACCCCGGTGATGACGTGACAGATCTTCATGCCGAAGCCCGTCGTTCGAGCACCATGGCCGCCATCAGGTCGTCTGCCGCAAGGAACCACCGCACGGCTACCGTGCCTCCCGCGCATGCGTCGGCACATGCGCGCCGGCTGGCATTGCCAATGGTGTCGTGCGGCATTGTCATGCACCACCCCCGGTTCGCCGGTACGGCACCCCGGGATGCGCCTCCAATGTTTGCAGCGCCATTGCACGCATATGCCGGGGGTGACGCTTCAACGCAAAACGGTGCCTCATCAACGCCAGGATGCCGTAGTACTCGAATATGACGATGATCCCGTCGATCTGAATCCGGTGGCGCGGCCCCTGCAGCGTCGTGAAAGCGCCGTACAACAGGGTCATCAGGAAGAAATAAATGACCATGAAACGGCCAGTCATCGTGCCCCTTCTCCATACGCAAATGATTCCATATGCCTGCAGCGGCAACAGCAGCCAGTAGATCAACTGCGGAATGTTCAAAAATGCGGAGCTGGGTTCGGTGTGGAATGGAATGGGGGTGATAACGAATCGCAGGATTCCGGTGACCGGATTGCCGATATTGGCGCGCAATTCATGAAGTGCCCCGATCAGGCTGCCATGGCCAAGCACTCGCACTGCCGCCGACAGTGCGACGATCGCCATGAGCCATGCCCACGGGCTGCGTCTGCCCCGGTGCGATAAAAACAGCGTGACGCCGAAAGCGGCCGCCAGCATCAAGGGCGCATAGAACCGCGTGACCATCAATATCAGCACGCCGGCGGCCGCCAAACACAGCGCGCGCAGCGAATTTCTCTGCTCTGCCAATGCCACGGCGTACACCACCGCCGTCGTGGCGGTCGCCACGAGTATGTCCTTCAGATTGGCGACCGTTGACCATGCCAGGATGGCGGGACTCAGCGCCACGAAGGCAAAGAGGCCGATGCTCGTGCGCTGGCTCATGCCGAGACCAGTCTGCACGGTTTTCATCAAGAAGCCCGCCGCCAGAAACGTCAACAGGATATTCAATGCAACCGGTGCGTAATAGCCGGAATCAAACAGGCGCACCGCCGTGGCGTTATACGCATAATATGAGAGATTCTCACTCTTGGTGGCATGCAGGAGATAAGCGTGGTCGCTGAAGAGATTGAGGATGCCTACATGCTGGGTCTTCAGCAGCTCGCCAATTCGAAGATATTTCCAGTCGTCCCTGAAAGTATAGGTACCGTCGAAGATAATGCCGAAATAAAACAGGAACAACGCGCCCTTCAAGCCTGCAATCCAGAGACTGAGAAGAACTCTTTTCGTGAACATGAAGGACAGGGCAAATCCCGCCGCCACGATGACTATCGTGGGCAAGATCAGTTCGTCGATTGGAAACGATGGCAGGGACATGGCCGCTACGCACTCCTCCGGGCGTTGACGACGTCCAGAAATGCCGCTTCGGAATTGCGCAACAACGCCTCCAACGCGAAGCAATCCTCGATACGCATGCGCACGCTTTTGTGCATGACGTCCGCTGCACCTGGCCGCATCAGCATCTCACCCATGCTTTCGATGGCCGCCGCGAAGGCGGATGGATTACCCGCCTCCACCACCAACCCGCACGCGCCGACGATGCGGGCCGAATCGCCAACGTCAGTCACCACACACGGACGTCCGCACGCCATCGCCTCTGCAACGGTATTCGGAAAGCCTTCTCCGGAGGAAGTCGACGCATCAATGTCCAACGCGCTGTAAACGGCCCCCATGTCGTCCTGCGGCCCCGCCCAGATGAGCCGATCCTTCAGGCCAAGCTCCGCGGCCTTCGACTCCAGCGTGCACGCATATCCGGACTCGCCGCCCCCGCCGACACAGACGAAGCGCCATCGTGGATCATTCGCCACCAGGATCGATGCGGCCTGCAGAAACGTGGGGTGATCCTTCATGCGATCCAGCCGGCCAATCAATCCAACCAGGATCGCGTCGTCTGCGATGTTCCACCCGGCGCGCAGGCGCGCTCGCCCCGCAGCGTCGAATTGAAACCGCTGCGTGTCGATGCCATTGGCAACGACCCTGATCCGTTCAAGCGGATAACCCAGGCCTGCATGGTGCGCTGCGCCGGCCTCGGAATTGATGACAATGCTGTCCGCGAAGCGCGCAAGCACGCACGTCAACCTGAAGGTCAGGCGCGAAAGCCAGTCATAAGATGCCCGATCAATGAAAGACGACCGAACCCCCCAGACCACCCGCGTTTGCCTTCGGGCCAGTCTGGCCAGCAACGACAGGAGGTTTCCCACCGTGAGATAGCCGTGAACAATGTCGGGCCTGGTTCGGCGGAAGGTGCGCCACAAGCGCCACGTGAATCCGAGGAGATCCCAGCGCCCACGCTTGCGCAAGTCGATGACCGGCACGTCAGCGCGTTCAAGGTCGGGCTGAAAGGCGCCTCCACCGTAGAAGCACGCGACCGAAACATCCCAGCCGGCCTGCCGCAGGCATGCGGCCAAGGCGACCAGCTGACGCTCGGCGCCTCCGCGGCCGAGCGAGCGAATCAGGAACAGTATGCGCGGCTTCATGGTTGGAGCACCACATTGCGCCGCATGCCGAAAATCGACGGATCCACGCCGAGGTGTTTCACCACGAATCGCCAAGCCAGAACGCGCCAGACCAGCAACAACAGCACCGCGCCAATCGCCGCACCCGTTGCGCCAAGGCGCGGCACCAGCAGCATGGCGGCGGTGCAGTTCACAACGACGCCAATCACGACGAACATCACGGACTGTTTCTGGTATTTCGTCATGGACAACATGAAACCCACTTCACCCAAGGCGCTGGCTGCGCAAAACCCCCACAAAAGCACCAACAGCGGCACGTAGGCGACTCCAAAGCCGTGACCGAACCGCTCGAGGATCCATGGACCGCTCAAGGTGAAAAGCACACTTACCGCGAGTGCCCCGGCAAAGCCCATCCGCGATGCCTTGGCAGTGATTTCCCTCAGTCCACCGATGTCCTTCGCGTCGTAAAGCTCGGCAATCATGGGCGCCAGAACGGCGTTGATTGCCTGCTGCGCAAAAAGGGTGAAGCTGGCGATCCGCACCGCGACAAAGTAAGGGCCCACATCTGCCGAACCCATCAGCGCACCCAGGATGAGCACGTCCAGCCGGTTGCCCGCAACGTTGAAGATCGACAACAGCGACAACTGTGATCCGACCTTGACCCACTGGCGAAGCTCGTACTCCGGTTTCGCGTTGCGTGCCTGCGGCGGCCATTTTTTCGAAATGTGGAGCGCTGAGCCCGCCAGCGCAAGCAACGCCGTGACCGCAGTGGCTGCGGCCGCCCACGAAGCGGTCACGCGCGGCAGCATCAGCGCGAATATGCCCATCTGCGCAATCAGCAGCAGCGGGCGCGCGATCGTCTGATACATGCCCATGACCACCGGGCGCTTGAACGCACGATGCAACGCGCCGCTGAGCTGCAGCTGCGCCCAGATAGGCAGCAGGACGAAACCAATGTAGAAGGCGTCGCGCCACGTCTGGCCGTGTTTTGCACCCAGCGCGTGCACGACTACGCACCCGACGATGGCTACACACACGCTGATGACCAGCACCAACGCGCCCACGCCGCGGCGCAAGCCGTGTATTTTGCCCCACGCTCCGTTCCGGATGTAGGTCGGCACGAAGCGGATCATGCTGATGTCCTGCCCCGCCTGGGCCATCACCGCGAGCACGCTGATCCAGCTGAACATCAGCGCATAGATGCCGTACTCGTCCCGACCGACCACTCGAGCAATGACAAGGTTTGCCAAGAAGCCCAGGCCCGTGCCACACACCGAGACGACGAATGCACCCGATGCACCGCGCCGCAACAGACGCAGGCTGGACGCGTGAGCGGATACGGGAGGGTTTTGCACCCGCCCGTACGATGGGCTTTCGGTCAGGTCCATGGCGCCGCCAGGAGTCGGGTATTCACGATTCGCATGCGCGATCCAGCAGCGAATCGAGTGCGCGTGCCTCATGGTCAGCACTTCCCCAGTCCGCCACCTGCCCCGCGAGAACTGGCTGCCGGCTCGCGCCGCGCAGTGCGTAAACGCAGAAGAATGCGATCAGACGCCAGTTCGCTTCGGCCACTGAGCGCCCCAACTCCTGGAGCCGTTGTTGGAGGGTATTCGCGAGGGCGGCGGACCGCTTGCGGCCCAGCCTCGCCACGGCATCGAGGAAGCAGATCAGATCGTAATCAACCGGATATCCATCGCCCGCATATTCCCAATCGAAGACACACAGCCGGGCGCCTTGCCGGAACAAGTTGACCGGCGTGAAATCGCCGTGCGCCAGGCCTTTCGAAGCGATGAGTTGCGGCTTGGCTGCCAGCACCTTCAGCGCACGATCGAATCGTTGCCGCCACGGCAGCGACAAGTGGCGTGCGATGCGCTGGATTTGAGCCGTCCAGTCGACGAGCAGCGATTCGCCGCTTCTGGCCCATCCCGAAGCCGTGCGGGCCGCCAGCTCCTCCAGGAAGTCCAGATGCAACGGGTGCAGATCACTCAGGCAGCGGGCATCCGCCGTCCTGACCGTATCGGTAGCGAGAACCGCCACGCCCGTTCGCATCTCATCGAGCAATACATGCGGAATCCGTGCCGACGACAGGTTGATCGCGCCAAGCATGCGCAACATGTCGGCTTCGTGCGCGAGCAGCAAATGCACCGCCGGAGCGAGCGACACTTTCGCGTAGCCCTTGATCTGGCCGGCGTCGTCCATCAGCTGCACGCTCAATTTGCGGTGCGGGCCGGGGGTGCCCGTCAGGAAGGCGCAGTGGCCGGCACCGCAACCCACCCTGTGCACGAAGTCGCTCGACCCGGAAATGTGCACCTTGCGCGACAGCAGGAAATTTGTCAGGCCGAGGCGAGCCCCCACTGCGACCAATCCCTTGACCGCGCGCGGACCAATACGCACAGGCTGAACCAGCGCCAGCGAAGCTGCACTGACGGCACGCGGACGCGCGGGGAGCAGAAAAAAACGTGAGCCGGTTCTTCCAGACAACACGCCATAGGGTTGCGAACCCGCATGCGGTTGCAACTGCACTCGCAAGCCGATCGCCTCCATTTCCTGCACAGCCGCCTGGAAGCAGGTGTCGGAAACGAAACCTGACCGGCTGCGCGACCTCCGCCCGCTCGCCGCTGGCTCGTTTGGGACAGGCTCCGCCAACCCGCTGATCTTGGCGTCGATCATTGGGCAACGCCGTACCCGAGCAAACCGTACGCGTAAAAGCCGCCGCTGCGCTTCTCCATGCCGTTGAACACCACGCCTTTGATGCTTACCCCAGCCTGCCTGAAGCGCTGCATCGCCAATTCGACTTCCCGCGACTGATTGAGGCCGTAGCGCACCACCAGCAAACTGGTGCCCACGTGATGCCCGATGATCGCGGCGTCGGTGACCGCAAGAATGGGCGGGCTGTCGATGACGACGAGGTCGTAGGCCGGCGAAAGCCGCCTCAGCAAGGTGCCGAAATACGGGCGCATCAGCAATTCCGACGGATTGGGTGGCCTGCCGCCGCGAGGAATGAAATCCAGTCCCTCCAGGTCGTCGACGGAACGGATGGCATCGGCAACCTCGATCTCGCCGGCAAGCAGTTCGGACAAGCCGTTGTCTGCGCGGACTCCAAGCACCAGATGCAGGTCGCCATCACGCATGTTGGCGTCGATCAGCAACACCCGCAGCCCCGCCTGGGCATTGACCGCCGCGAGGTTGGAGGCTACGAAGGTCTTTCCCGCCTGGGCGCTGGAACCGCACACCATCAAGCGGTTGTCGGGTGCACCCACCTGGGTGAATCGCAGGCTGGTACGCAAACTGCGCATGACTTCCGCCGCCACGTCGTCAGGAGCAACGAGAGCCAGCAGGGCGGATCGTCCCTTGCCAAGGAGGCGCCGACGATTCTGCGACAGCTTGAGCTGCCGTTCGCTCAACGGAATTGCGGAATAGACCTGCAAGCCAAGCTGTTCGATCTCGGCCGGGTCTTCCAGGCCGCGTCGAAACATCTGCTGCAGGAAAACATACGCGACAGCCAGAAAGGCTCCGACGAAGGTGCAGCCAAGTACCGTCAGGAGCTTCCTTGGCTGCGCCGGCCTGGTGATGTCGACCGCGGGCGCATCCACGACGCGCGCGGTACCCACCGTGCCGGCCTGTGCGAGCTCAAGCTGCTGCGCCTCGTTGAGCAGACCGGTATAGGTGTTGTTGAGCACCTGGACGTTCCCGTTGAGACGCAACAACTGGCGTTGCGTGTCGGGCAGCGTGGCCATCTGCCTGTCGATCGAGGCTCGTTGCGCCTGCAACTGACCTATCTGCTGCATGATCTCCCTATGGGACGGGTGCTGGGGCGTGTAGAGGCGCTCCACCTGGACCCTCTGTGTATTGAGCTGATCGATATTGTTGTTGATGGATGCGAGCTCGCTCAGCAGAGTCTGGGTCTGCATGGGCACATCCACCGAGTGCGCCTTGAGCTGAAAGTCGCTCAACTCGAATTGTGCGTCAGCCAGTTTCTGCTTTACTTCCGGCAGCTGCTGCTTCACGAACTTCAGGCTGTTGGACGCCTGCGCGGAATTGCGCCCAACATTCTGCGCAAGGAATGCGCTGACCATCTGGTCAAGCACGCTGACCGCCTTCTGCGGTTCCGCACTGCTGAAGCTCAGGGAAATGATGTTGGAGTCCGGCACGGGCTGGCTGGTCAGCACCAGCTTCTGCATTCTCTCGATCGTGGTCATTTCATCGTTGCGCACCACGTGAAAGCGCATGCCTGCATTCGCCCGCAAGGTCTTGACCAGTATGGTCACACCCGATCCGACGGCAACCGTCCCCACCCGGCCGCGCAGCAGCTGCATCCCCGGGGAGAGAGGAATGTCGCTGTCCTCGCTCAGAACGTATGTCCCGCCGTTACCCACCGTCAGTGTCAAATCCTGCCCCAGCAGGTTGGTCGGTACATCAAGCTGGGGCACGTCAAGCTGCGACCCGCCCCAGTCGTAGCTGTTCAGTCCGAACCAGGGAGCACTGACGCCCGTCGACGTTCCGGAATTGTTGATGCGGGCCACCAGGCTCCCGATGAGCGGTAGGCGATACGGGTTCGTCTCGACGTTGAGGTTAAGATTCTTCACCGCTTGTCCGATGACCGATTGCGAGGTCAATATCGCTTCCGCGTCGGCAGCGGCGGGACTTGACGGACCATCCTGCTGCGTCACGGCCGTGAAGCCGGGCAAGCTGGGTGCCTGATCGACTTGCACCATCGCCTTGGCCTCATACTGCGGCGTTGCCACCAGAATGTAGGCAAGGCCGATCACCAGAAAGCCCAGGGTCACCTTGATGATCAGCCATTTGTGGTCCAGCAGCGTGCCCAGCAGAACACGCGGATCGATTTCATCGTCGGGCCTGATCTGAGTCACGGGACCACTGATGGCTTTCACGGGCACTCTCCAATCGGAAGCTGAACGCGCGAATGGCTGCAACGAGCTCTCGCATCCGGAAGTTGGTCACTCAAGGCAATTGCAGCTCGACCCTTGCGGCGGAAACCGCGTCATAAATCCTGGCAACATGAAATTGACGTAAAGCCCCGACCCTTGCGGCGGAGACCGCGTCATAAACCTGGCAACATGGAATTGACGTACAAGCTAATTCGAATATGTCTCTTGCGACGTATTGTTCGCATTGCAAAGATGCTTTTGCACCCACGCGGATAAGTTTGTCAAGAATAATCGGGGGATTGGGAAAAGTTAACCTTCCATGAAATTCTTCACTGATTGAACACATACATGAATACCAAATAAATTAAACCACCCCATGACTGGACAAATTAATCCGAAGGGATTAGTACGCAGCCTTTGACATCGCATTTGGATACCGCATCTTCGACCATTTTTGACATTATCAAGACAGGGATTCAGGAGCGATACGACGTGAACCCAGACGCGATTGCTGCAATTTCGATGATGCGCTGCAAGCTGGCACGGCTTACCTGCCACGTCAGCAAACAATCGCACCGCAACTTCGCCGGCGCATACCTCCCCCATACCGGCCGTTTGGCGGCAATCCCTGGCGCAAGGGGCGTACGGAACGGGCGCGGCGGACTGAATCCGTTCGCCCGGTTCCCGATCAGGCTGGTCAGGAGTGCGGTCTGCGTTCTTCTGATGATCTCGCTGGCCGGCTGCATCTGGGCACCCGGTCAATCGATGTCAAAAAAGAGCTCGCTCAACAATGACCAGAACGGCCAGGTGGAGCTCGTGTCGATCACGCCCGCCCTGCTTGAAACACAGAAGCAGAATGCCGAGGCCGTTTCGACATCCACGATCCCGACTGACTTGCTGAACTACCAGCCGGAAGCCTATCGGATCGGTGCCGGCGACTCGCTTTACGTCACGGTGTGGGACCACCCGGAACTGACCTCGCCAGCAGGCCAGCAACAGCCGACTGCCGCCAATGGTCGCCTCGTCCGCCCTGATGGCACCCTGTATTTTCCCTACGCCGGCGTGCTGAAGGTCGCCGGGAAGACCATCGAACAGGCCCGCCAGGCCATCGCTTCGGGCCTTTCGCGCTTCATCAAGAACCCACTGGTGGACGTAAACGTGGTCGAGTACGGCAGTCAGCGCGTACTGATGGAAGGGGCGTTCGTGAAAGCCGGGGGGCAACCGGTTACCGGGGTTCCCTTGACGCTGGGAGAAGCGATCGGCGCAGCGGGCGTGAATAGTCAGGACGCCGACCTCTCGGACGTGGTGCTTTCGCGTCAGGACCACGTTTACCATCTCGATCTGAACGCGGTTAACAGTGGCGAGACGCGTGCCCAGATGATTTATCTGCGCCCGGGTGACCGCATATTCCTGCCGTACAATTTCAATCAGGAAGTCTATGTGATGGGTGAGGTGGTGCGCCCGCAAGCCCTTCGTTTCAATACATCACATCTCAACTTGACCCAGGCGCTGGGACAGGCGGGTGGCCTCAACCAAACCACCTCCAAGGGCATGTTGTACGTGATCCGGGGCGCCCTCCACAAACAGGACGATGCTCAGCGACCCACCGTCTACGAGCTGGATGCCAAGTCGCCTGCAGCGTTTGCGCTGGCCGACGGTTTCATGGTCAAACCCGGCGATGTGGTGTTTGCCAGTGCCGCCGGCATCACGCGCTGGAATCGCTTCATGAGTCAACTGCTGCCTCTCACCAGCGCCCTGAGCGCAACCGCCTCAAGTCAGTACTACCTGAACAAATAGCCACGTTGTTCGGCGAGGACCCCATGATTGAAACCATGTGGGCACCAGAAAAAAGCTGAGCTTTCATGGAATGTCGAGTCATTCAAGTCTTTCGCATCGAGGTTTGAATCGCCTCCAACGACGTCACCGAACGATGTAGCAAGGATCTTAATGCCGGAACGCGTTGAGCCTGCCGGACATGTGATCAATTTGCAGGATTTTTATGACGTTCGACCCACGGATATTCGAAGCCTGTGCGCTGGCCACAAGCGTATCGGCAGTTTCCTTGCTGGTGCTGTTGCCCCTGGGTCGACAGCTGGGCCTGGTTGACTATCCTGATCAATTCCGCAAGAGACACGCGTTCAACACGCCGCTCGTCGGTGGCCTCGCGATCGCCATCGGCATGCTGGCTGGCTGGTGGTATGCAGGCACGTTCGACAGGTTTCAAGACGCGGTCATTTGTACTGCGCTGATGTTGGTCGTGGTGGGCGTCGCCGACGACCTGCTCAATCTCAGGGTGTGGGTGCGAGTCATCGCCGAGCTCGCCGCCATTGCCATTGTGGTGATCAGCTCGGGCATCTATATCCACTCGCTAGGCGAGCTGCGCGGTCACGAGTTGGCGCTTGGGTGGCTTGGGATTCCGTTCACCGTGGTCGCGGTCATCGGCTTGCTGAATGCTTTCAACCTCATCGATGGCATGGATGGACTGGCCGGATCTCTGACACTCATCGCCGCCGGTAGTATCGAGTTCCTCAGCAATCGCAATGCATCGGCCACCCAACTCGCCTTCATTGCCGTCATCGCCTCCGCCGTGATCCCTTACCTTGCCGCCAACCTGGGACTGTTTGGCCACCGGGGCAAGGTGTTCCTGGGCGACGCCGGCAGCATCATGCTTGGATATTTGCTGGCCTGGTCGTTGATTGGCATGAGCCAAAGCACGCCGCGCCAGATTTCGCCAGGCTTGGTGCTCTGGTGTGTCGCGTTACCTGTATTCGACACGCTGACCGTCATGTTCCGGCGCATGCACAGGGGAGAATCCCCGTTTACGGCGGATCGGGGCCACATCCACCACCTGTTGACGGATGCGGGCCTGAAGCCACGCGATGCGCTGCTCTGCCTGGTGGGGTTTGCGGCCATTCTGCCGGCACTGGGGTACGTGATTCATCGGTCGGCAGGCGCTCTGGCAAACGCATTGGCCTTCGCAGCCTTGCTGGTGATCTACGCGGCTTTTACCGCGTATCTGGCCCGCCGACGGGAAAGAAGTCTGCTGGCGTTGCCGACAGCCTCCGAACCGCTTGTCCGCCTGCGCGCGCCTGCTCGCAAACCGACGCGGATTCACCAACGGGCCGGTCAGCGTGGACAGATCGATGCGCACACCCGGATTCGGCCGGAGAGCGACCTCCCCTCCTGACGGCCCGATCCTTCCGCTGCGCCCGCAGCGGTGGCATCAACGGTGGTATCAACGCCTGCCGCCCCCAATGCCGACGCGGCATATGCAAAGTCCTGTTCCGACGCGGACTGCGCGTGGGCGCGCTCTACCCGGCCTGAGCGGCGTGTGGGGCGTCACTTCCAACTGATTGTGTCGACAAGAGCCATTGAACACCCGCCGCCCGCTATGGCTGCGGGATCGCCAGCGCCGTCACCGTCACCTTCAACCGACTGGCCTGCACCGCGGGTCCATGCGAGACTCGCTCCCGACTATTGCACGCTTGCCGATCCGGCAAGCCCTTGACCGCCTTCCTGCCTGTTTCCATCCTTTGATCGCATGAGCCAAGAAGATTTATCCAGGCACACCCCGTTCATGCGCCAGTACCTTTCCGCCAAGGCCGAGCACCCGGACGTGCTGTTGTTCTTCCGCATGGGCGATTTCTACGAGCTGTTCTACGACGACGCGCGCAAGGCGGCGCGATTGCTCGACATCACCCTGACCCAACGCGGTCAATCCGCCGGGGCGCCGATCCCGATGGCCGGGGTGC
This sequence comes from uncultured Gammaproteobacteria bacterium, assembly GCA_963739815.1. Taxonomy (GTDB): domain Bacteria; phylum Pseudomonadota; class Gammaproteobacteria; order Xanthomonadales; family Rhodanobacteraceae; genus Rhodanobacter. The sequence goes on along the minus strand of CAVUBI010000001.1, from coordinate 487,465 downwards.
CGTACCACGCGGCAGAGAACTACCTGGCGCGGCTGGTGCGCCTCGGCGAATCGGTGGCGATCTGCGAACAGATGGGCGATCCGGCGCTGGCCAAGGGCATCGTCGAACGCAAGGTGGTGCGCATCGTCACCCCCGGCACGGTGACCGACGCGGCGCTGCTGGAGGAACGTCGCGACAACCTGCTGCTGGCGATCGCCGCCGGTGTGCATGGTGCCTACGGGCTGGCCTGGGTCGATCTTTCCAGCGGCCGCTTCCTGCTCAGCGAAGTGCCGAACGCGGAGGCACTGGCCGCCGAACTGGCGCGGCTGCAACCGGCCGAGACCCTGGTCGGCGAGGACGTGGCGTGGCCGAAACTGGTCAGCAGCCTACCCGGCCTGCGCAAACGGCCGCCGTGGCATTTCGACAGCGACGCGGCGACGCGCGAACTGAACCGTTTCTTCGGCACCCGCGATCTCGGCGGCTTCGGCGTGGACAGATTGCCGCTGGCCGTCGCCGCCGCCGGCTGCCTGCTCGGCTACGTCGAGGAAACCCAGAAAAGCGCGCTGCCCCACCTCACCGGCATGGCGGTGGAAAGCGCCGGCGAGACGATCGCGCTGGACGCCGCCACCCGCCGCAACCTGGAACTGGACACCCACCCCAGCGGCCGCACCGAGCACACCCTGCTTGGCATACTCGACGAGACGGTGACGCCGATGGGCGCGCGACTGCTGCGCCGCTGGCTGACCCGCCCGCTGCGCTCGCGGGGCGTGCTGCGCCAGCGCCATCAGGCGATCGGCACGCTGATCGACAGCCGACGCCACGAGAGTCTGCGCGAACAGCTGCGCGGCATCGGCGATCTCGAACGCATCCTCGCCCGCGTGGCGCTGCGTTCGGCCCGTCCGCGCGACCTTTCGACGCTGCGCGACGGCCTCGCCGCCGCACCCATGTTGCGCGAGCAGATCGCCACGCTGGACAGCCCCCTGCTGCACGCCCTGGTCGAACGCATCGGCGATCACGCGGAAACCGCTGCCCTGCTCGCGCGCGCCATCGTCGAACAGCCGCCGGTGCTGCAGCGCGATGGCGGCGTGGTCGCCGACGGCTACGACGCCGAGCTCGACGAACTGCGCCGGCTGTCCACCCATGCCGACCAATACCTGGTCGAGCTGGAAGATCGCGAGAAGGCCGCCAGCGGCATCAGCACGCTCAAGGTCGGCTACAACCGCGTGCACGGCTATTACATCGAGATCAGCCGCGCGCAGTCGGACAAGGCGCCCGCCCACTACACGCGCCGACAGACCACCAAGAACGCCGAGCGCTACATCACCGAAGAACTGAAGGCATTCGAGGACAAGGTGCTGTCGGCGAAGGAACGCTCGCTGATGCGCGAGCGCGCGCTGTACGAGGCGTTGCTCGACACGCTCACCGAAAAACTCGAACCCCTGAAAGCCGCCGCCAGCGCGATGGCCGAGCTCGATGTACTGGCCACGCTGGCCGAGCGCGCCGAGGCGCTCGACTGGAGCGCACCTCAACTCACCGACGAGCCCGGCATCGCGATCGAACGCGGCCGCCATCCGGTAGTCGAGAAAGTCCGCGACGAACCGTTCGAGCCGAACGACCTGCAGCTCGACGACACCCGCCGCATGCTGGTGATCACCGGCCCGAACATGGGCGGCAAGAGCACCTACATGCGCCAGAACGCGCTGATCGTGTTGCTCGCACACATCGGCAGTTACGTGCCGGCGGCGAGCGCGGTGATCGGTCCGGTCGATCGCATCTTCACCCGCATCGGCGCCGGCGACGACCTCTCGCGCGGCCAGTCCACCTTCATGGTGGAAATGAGCGAGACGGCGAATATCCTGCACAACGCGACCGCCGACAGCCTGGTGCTGATGGATGAAGTCGGCCGCGGCACCAGTACCTACGACGGCCTCTCGCTGGCGCGCGCCGCCGCCGTGCACCTGGCGCGCAGCAGTCGCGCCTACACCTTGTTCGCCACGCATTACTTCGAGCTGACCGAACTGGCCAACGAATTCCCGGCGATCGCCAACGTGCACCTGGACGCGGTCGAATACGGCGAGCAACTGGTGTTCATGCACGCGGTGAAGGAAGGCCCGGCCAACCGCAGCTTCGGCCTGCAGGTAGCGGCGCTGGCCGGCCTGCCGAAATCGGTGATCGCCGACGCGAAACGCACCCTGGCCGAACTCGAACGCGGCATGCTCCAGCACGCCAGTTCACGCCCGCCCGCCGCGGAATCCTCCCCACAGCTGGGCCTGTTCACGCCGACGCCATCCTCGGCCGCCGAGCGCGCGCTGGAAGCACTCGACCCCGACGCATTGACTCCACGCGAGGCGCTGGATGCACTGTATCGACTGAAATCATTGAGCTGACTCGGGCAGCAGCCTGTCCCTGCGCAGCGACATGCGAACTACACCCGAGAGCGTTGGACGTGACGCCCTGAGGTAAACCGTCAGCCGATGCCGTGAACCGCCTGCAAGGTGGCTGGGGACATCGCTGCCGCGCCGACCAGGTGCGGCGTGGCATCCGCATCGGGCATCGCCACATCGGGAATATCGGCCAGTTCCTCGGCCGACAGTTCCTCGGCCGACAACGCCGGTACCGGCACAGCGGCCACGACCATCGGCTGCCGGGCCACCAGTCGCCCCGAGGCCACCAACTGGTCGATGCGCAGATACACCTCGTCGCGATCGAATGGCTTCTGCATGAAATCGTCCGCGCCGAAGCGCTGCACGTAGAACTGCTCGGTCGCCTGCGGGTTGCCGCTGATCATCACGATCGGAATGTCACGGGTCTGCGGGTCGTGGCGCAGCGCGCGCAGCACCGCAAAACCATTCATGCCCGGCATCACGATGTCCAGGAAAATCAGCGCCGGCTGCTCGCGACGAGCCAGTTCGATCGCACTCGCCCCATCGGTGGCCTTGAGCACGGCGTAACCATCCTGGCGAAGCATCTTGCCAAGCACGGCGCAGATCGTCGGCGAGTCGTCGACCACCAGCATGCGGGCGCCCGCGGTCGTCTGCAGTCCGACCCGCGACTGGGTGGGCGCATGGCCGCCCAGCAGGCGTTTGAAGAAGCCAAGGCCATTCATCAACGCTTGTCCGTCCATGCGAGTCCCCTCAGGCCTAGTGGGATGACGCAGCAGCGCCAACCGGTGGATTTGCATGGATAGTCCCCCAGTTCCGCCCGGCGTTCTGCGATGCACTGCTCAGCGCGTGCCCTTCAAGCGCTGCAATTCGCGCCGCGCCTGCTTGTCCGGCCGTTTCGGCGGCCCATTGGCGCCGACCAGGCGGTGCTGCTCACGCGCAGCTTCCCGCGCCGTGCGGCTGCTGTCGGTCTCGCGGTAAAGCGTCTGCGCCACGCTGGCCGGACCGCGCTTGTCGGACAGCATCAGCACGTCCACCTCCAGCCGCTCCTCGCCGCGACCGATCTTCAGCCGGTCGCCCACGTGCAGGATCCTGGCCGGCTTGCAGCCGGCGTCGTTGACGTCGATGCGGCCACCGTCGATGGCCTGCTTGGCCAGGCTGCGGGTCTTGAAGAAACGCGCAGCCCACAACCACACGTCGACGCGGACCTCATTCGCTTCGGAGAGGAAGGGTTTGTTCATCACGGGGATTATCGCGTCATCCGGGCACCGGGACTCAGGCCTCGGACGACGGCATCACCATGTCCTGCGGGTCCGGCATCGCGATGTCCGGGATCGCGGCGTGCTCGGCCTCGGTATGTTCCGACGCCACCGGCGCCGATTCCTGCCCGGTGCGCTGGCGCACCACCAGCCTGCCGCTGAGTGTGAGGTGCTCGATGCGTGCAAACACTTCGCTACGACCGAACGGCTTCTTCATGAAATCGTCGGCGCCGAAGCGCTGCACGTAGAACTGCTCGGTCGCCTGCAAGTTGCCGCTGATCATCACGATCGGGATATCGCGGGTCAGCAGGTCGTGGCGCAACGCACGCAGCACCGCAAAGCCGCTCATGCCCGGCATCACGATGTCGAGAAAGATCAGGTCCGGACGTTCGTTGCGCGCGATCTCCAGCGCACTTTCGCCATCGCCCGCCTTCAACACATGGTGGCCGTTCTGCGCCAGCATCTTGCCGATCACGGCGCGGATGGTGGCCGAATCGTCCACCACCAGGATGCAGGCTTCCTTCGGCTTGCCGCTTCGGGGCACCGCACGACGTTCGCCCTGTTCGCCGCCGAACAGGCGCTTGATCAGTTCGAAACCTGCCATGGCACGAGTCCCCCACTCATGAAATCCCGGTGGCTAGTCTCGGTGCAGTACGCAGCTGGCGCAAGCCGGGCGGGCAGTCATGCCCCCAGCAACAGATTGCCCAGCGGGACGGTGAGCAGCGACAGCACGATGCCGGCGCCCAGCACCGTGTTGGCCAGGGTCGGCTCCAAGTCGTACTCGTCGGCCAGGATCGCCGCGGAAACCATCGGCGCCATCGCCGCCTGCAGCACGCCGACCGTGAGTACCAGCCCACCCACCCCGGCCACCGCACCCACCAGCCAGCATGCCAGCGGCGCCAGCAGCAGCTTCCAGCCCAGGCCCCAGCTTGCCGCGCCGAGCTGGCGCTGGCCCGGATGGAACTTGAACTGCAGGCCGACCGAGAACAGCGCCAATGGCGTCAGCGTGGCGCCGATCGGCGCAAACACGCCGTCCAGCAACGCGGACCAGCCGCCGCACGCGCCGGCAATGATGCCGACCACCAGCGCGATGAAGGCGGGGAACGTGACGATGCGCCGGGCGATCTGGCCCAGTTGCGGCGTGCGCCCGGAATAGATCGAGGCCACCACGATGCCGGCCGAAGCCAGCACCGGAAATGCACCGAGCTGGTCGGCCACCACCGCCAGCGCCAACCCCGGCTTGCCGTGCAGCGCCTCGACCAGCGGGTAGCCCATGTACGCGGTGTTGCCCAGGCCGCAAACCAGGATCAGCGCGCCGGTACGCTGCCGCGACCAGCCAAGTCGCGGGCCGAGCAAGCCGAACAGCAGCCACGCGCCACCAAACGTGAGCCACATCGCCGCCACCGGAAACCACAGTTGCGCGTCGAACTTCAGCTTCGGGATCAGTTCCAGCACCAGCGCCGGCAGCGCCACATTCAGCACCCACCAGTTGATGCCCTGCACGATTCCGGCCGGCGGCTTCGCAAAGCGCGCCACCAAAGTGCCGAGGATCAGGCAGACGAACAGCAGCAACATCGCACTCATGAAAAAGCGGTACCGCGGGCGGAAGGTCGTCCATTAAACGCGATGCCGCCGCCGCGCGAAAGCGGGCGCATCATCGCGATCGGTGATAATCCGCAGGTTGCCTGTCGCGAAAGCACCACGCCCGCCCATGAATGACCTCACCCATCTGGCACACGGACTTGCCGGCGACAACACGCCACCGGACTGGCCGGCGCTGACCGCCGACGAGATCGGTGCACTGCTGCGCGGCTATCCCGCACTGGGCACGCCGGCCCGCATCGAATGGCACAGCCCGCGCCCGCTGTCCGCCGCCTGCCTGGTCGAGACGAGCCGGCGCAGCATCTTCGTCAAACGCCACCATCGCAGCGTGCGTTCGGTCGCCACGCTCGGCGAGGAACATCGCCTCATCGCGCACCTGCGCGCCCGCGGCGTGCCGATTCCCGCCGTGCTGCACGATGCGCGGGGATCCACCGCGGTGGCGCTTGGCGACTGGATCTACGAAGTACACGAACGTGCCGCCGGTACCGACCTATATCGCGAGACGATCTCGTGGGAACCGCTGCCCAGCCGCCGCCATGCGCACACGGCCGGGCGCATGCTGGGCGTCTTGCACACCGCCGCCGCGGATTACCCGGCGACACAACGCGACACCCACGTCCTGGTCGCGCGCAGCGAGCTGATCGTCGCGCCCGATCCGGTTGCCGCGCTGCAGGCGCAACTGCCGCAGCGCCCCGGCCTGGCCGACTACCTGCGCCAGCGCGACTGGCCGCACGACCTGGCCGACCTGCTCGCGCCCTGGCACGCCGCCGCCCAGCCGCGGCTGGCGCAGCAACCGCGGTTGTGGACCCACGGCGACTGGCACGTGTCCAACCTGTGCTGGAGCGATGCCGGCGACGAAGCGCAGATCAGCGCCGTGCTCGACTTCGGCCTCGCCGCCGCCAACTTCGCGCTGTTCGACCTGGCCACCGCGATCGAGCGCAACGCGATCGCCTGGCTGGCGCTGGACGATCACGCCGCGCACCCCGACATCGCCCGCGCCCTGATCGACGGCTATCGGCAACACCGCTCCCTGCAGGCCGCCGACCTGCACCTGCTGGCCGATTTGCTGCCGCTGGTGCACGTGGATTTCGCGCTGTCCGAAGTCGAGTACTACCACGCGATCACCCGCTCATCCGCGAATGCCGACATCGCCTACGACACCTTCCTGCGCGGCCACGCGGCGTGGTTCCGTACGCCGGCCGGCCAGGCCCTGTTGCAGGCCATCCGCGACCTCGCCTGAGCACGGCAAGGCGTTCCGTGGTTCAATACGCGTTCTTGAAGCGGGGGTGCCCGGCGTTGCCGGGCTGAGAGAGTCCCTTGGAACCTGATCCGGTTTGTACCGGCGTAGGGAGCTTGCAGATCCGGTGCGTCCTTGTGACGAACCGGATCGCCGTCGCTTCGTCCGTACCCCCTTGACGACGACGATGACGATGCCCTTTCCCCGTACTCCCCTGATCCTTGCCCTGCTCGCGGCCATGGCGCCCGTCCATGCCGCCGACGACACCACCAAGCCGCAGGCCACCGCCCTGGCGCCGGTGCACGTTGAAGCCGACCGCGTCAACGGCTACCACGCCGACACCTCGCAACTGGACACCTTCGGCAGCTTCGGCAACGCGCCGCTGCAGGACACCCCCGCCGCGATCACGGTGATCACCCGCGACCAGCTCGACGACCGCCAGCCGCGCACGCTGAGCGAACTGGCGCGCAGCGATGCCGCGCTGGGCGACAGCTACGCGCCGGTCGGCTATTACCAGGACATCGCCATCCGTGGTTTCGCGCTGGATCTGGCCACCGGCTACCGGCTCAACGAGATGAGCCTGGTCGGCGAGCAGCCGATCGCACTGGAAGACAAGCAGCGGGTGGAAATCCTCAAGGGCCTGGGCGGTCTCGAAGCTGGCGTGGTAGCGCCGGGTGGCCTGGTCAACTACGTCAGCAAGCGTCCGGCCAACGTGCGCAGCGCCACCGCCGGCACCGATTCGCACGGCTCGCGCTACCTTGCGGTGGACGTGGGCGGCTGGCTCTCGCCGACGTTTGGCGTACGCGTGAACGCGGCGCACGACGGCATCCAGTCCTATGTCGAGCACGCCGATGGCCGGCGCAACTTCCTGTCGCTGGCCGCCGACTGGAAGGTCAGCCCGAACGCCACCTTGCAGCTGGACAGCAACTACCAGGCCAGCTCGCAGCGCTCGGCCTCCGGCTACCAGTTGCTCGGCGGCAGCACGCTTCCCGCCCATCCCAGCCGCACCCGCATGCTCGGCTTCCAGCCGTGGCAGCAGCCGGTCGGCATCGACGCCGGCAACAGCACGCTGCGCTTCGACTACCGCCTCGGTGACCACTGGAGCGCGCAACTCTCGGCCAGTCACAGCCGCAGCGTGATCGACGACAACGTGGCGTTCGCCTACGGCTGCTTCTACTCGCCTGACTGCGCCGCCTCGCCGGGCTGGTTCTTCGCGCCGAACGGCGACTACGACATCTACGACTACCGCAGCCCCGACGACACCCGCGTCAACGACGAGGCGCGCGCCGTGCTGAAGGGATCGTTCGACACCGGCGCGATCAGCCACGAAGTCAGCCTCGGCGCCAGCGCGTTCCGCCGTACTATCGACCGCCGCGGCTACGTCTACGATTACGTCGGCACCGGCAACATCGACGAAGTGGATCCGCCCGTGTTCGCACCGTCGCCGAACCAGCCCGGCGCTTCCGTGCGCCGGTTGACCAGCTGGCAACACTCGCTGTTCGCACTCGATCGCGTGCACCTGGGCCAGCAGTGGCAATTGCTGGCCGGCGGCCGCTTCGTGCGCCTGCACGAACGCGCCATGGATTCCGACGGCGTGCTCGAGCGCGACACCCGCCTCGGCAAGGCGCTGCCGCAGGCTGCCGTGCTGTGGCAGCCGAGCACCCGGCTGACCACTTACCTCAGCTACAGCGAAAGCCTGTCGCTGGGCAGCGAAGCGCCGTACTGGACGTCCAACGGCGGCACCACGCTCGCCCCGCTGCTGGCACGCCAGGCCGAGGCAGGCGTGAAATACGCCTGGAGCGATGCGCTGAGCCTCTCCGCCGCGCTGTATCGCATCCGCCAGCCCTACCAGTTCGCCCGCCCGGACAGCACGGCCGAAGGCTTCACCTTCGTCCAGCAGGGCGACGAGGTACACAGCGGACTGGAGCTCAACGCCAGCGGCCAGCTCAACCAACGCCTGCGCCTCAGCGCCAGCCTCAACCTGATCCAGGCACGCGCGCAGGACACCGGCGCGGCAGCGTACGAAGGCCACCAGGTGGTCAACGTGCCGCGCCTGCGCACGGCCGTATACATGGACTACCGGCTGCCTTTCGCGGCCGACATCAGCCTGCTCGGCGGCTGGCGCTACGCCAGCAGCAACGTCGCCACGCCGGACGGGGCGACGCGCGTACCGGCCTACCACGTGTTCGACGCCGGCCTGCGTTACGCCACCCGCTGGAACGGCCACGCGCTGACCGTGCGCCTGAACGTCGACAACGTGTTCAACCGCTTCTACTGGCGCGACACTGGCAGCTCCGGCGGCGACAGCTACCTGTTCCCCGGCGCGCCGCGACTGGCCCGGCTGTCCGTGACCTGGGCGTTCTGAAATGACCTGGGTCGAACTCGTCGCCGCGTTGTTCAGCGCCTGGGGCGTCTGGCTCACCACCAAGCGCAAGCCATGGTGCTGGCCCATCGGCCTGGTCTCGGTGCTGATCTACGCGTGGGTGTTCGTCGACGCCAGGCTGTACTCCGATGCGCTGCTGCAACTGGCGTTCGCCGTGCTGATCGGCTACGGCTGGTTCCGCTGGCTGCAGCACATGGGCGCGGACGGCCGCGTCGAGGTGGCGCCGCTGCCGCGGCGGCGCGCCATCGTGCACCTCCTGCTCGGTATTGTCGGCGCGCTGGCGCTGGGCGCGTTCATGCACTTCCACACCGACGCCGCACTGCCCTGGCTGGACGCCGCCCTCACCGCGTTCAGCCTGGTCGCGCAGTGGTGGCAGGCCAAGCGGCACGTAGCCGCGTGGTGGCTGTGGATCGCGGTCGACGTGATCTACATCGGCGAATACGTCTACAAGCACCTGCTGATCACGTCGGTGCTGTACGCCGGCTTCGTGGTGCTGGCGGTGATCGGCCTGCGCGCGTGGCAGCGCGTGGAAAAGATCCCCAACCTCACCGCATCTCGCTGACGGCACGACCTCGCCCGTCCAGCAGCAGCGGGCATGCCGACATGCTCAGAGCTTGCTGTGCTCCACCTGCCGCTCGCGCTGCATCAGGGTCCACTCGGCGTGTTCGGTCAACGCGGCGTCGCCGAGCGAGAGCAGGATCTGCCGCTGCAGCACCGGATCCTGCGTGCGATCCAGCGCCGCGCGCGCACTGGTGAAAATGCGCTGCATGAAACGGTACTGCCGGATCAGCTCCTTGTCGGCCTTGCGATAAGCATAGGCCTCGCGCACGGCGGCCATGATCGACAGCACCGCCATGATCATCACCAGGATAGCCTTGGCTTCCTGCGACAACTCGCGCACGAACACAGCCAGGAACACGCTGATCGCAATACCGCCCCACAGGCTGAGCGAGCCGATCACCTCGGTGACATGGTGCAGCCCGGTGCGTTCGACGGTCTTGCGCTCGTAATAATGCAGCTGTCCGGACTTGCCGGATTCGCCGACCCACTCCGCGATGACATCCGCCAGCGCCGCGGTCGAGGGTGCCGTCCGATGGTTGCCTGCATGGAGGCTGGCCGCACGCATGACGTTGCGGATCCAGCCCAGCTCGATGTTCTGCCTCTGCAGGAAATTGTCATGGGCGAACTCGTGGTCGGCGTTCGCCGAGACACCCGCCCGCCGCCAATAGGACTGGATCCGCAGACCCTCAGCCAGCGCGCGGTAGTCCAGATACTTGCGATGCCAGCCACGGTAGCGCGCGAGTGTCGCCACCGCGCCGCCGCTGGCGAACAGCAGCAGGAACAGGTAGATCAGAAAGTCGTGCGCGGGCAGATGCGCATAAAACGTGAAAGCGATACCCATCAGTGCCGCCAGCGTGTAGGTCAGGCGCATCGCCAGCAGCACGCGCCGCTGGAAGTGCAGCGCCAGCCAGTCGGCGGCGTGGAACAGTCGATCGATGCCCGCCGTGGCGCTGGTCGCGTCGGCTTGCCGCGCCGAGGCCGCGATCGCGTCGGCATAGGTGTCGCACTCGCCGTTGAACTCGACCATGCGCGCGAACATCAGCCGGAACTCCGACGGCAGGCTGTCGGCGAATGAAGCCGCATCGGCAGTCCGCCACAGCGCATCCAGGGGCAGCAACCCGGTGAGCGGCGCGCCATCCGGTCCATCGCGCGAACAGACGATGTGGTAGAGCAGACTTTCATCGCCGCCGCCAAGCACGTGGCGCGTATCCCGGCGCTGGTCGATCAGGCCCGGCACGATACCGCTCAGGTGGTATTTCACGATCTGCGCGGTGCCACCGAGCCGGCCCGATGCCTTGCCATCCCAGATCGCCAGCAGGATGTGGCAGTGGCTGGCGATATAGACGCCGGCCTTGGCGTACTGGCGATCGCGCGGTTCGCCCGGCGAACCGATCACCTGCCGCGGTTGCCCCATCAGCTGCGGCAGCAGCAGCACCTCGGCCTGGCTGCACAACAGCTCGAAGCTGGCCCGCACGGCCGCGCTGGAAAAGTCCTCCACGTACATGTCCGGTGGCAGCGGCAGCGGCGCGACCAGTCGTGCGCCAGCGGCAAGTGCCTCATGCGCGACCAGTTGGTCGCCACCCTCGGCCAGTGCGGACACCACCACCAGCGGCAGCCCGGGGAAATCGCGCCGGAGTTGCGCCAGGAAATCCCGCACGCGCTGCCGGATCGGTTCGACCTCGTCCGCGGGAATATTGCGATGGCTGGTGACACCGACAACCAGGGGAGTCATGGCGGCTTCCGGATGATGTTGAGCATCACGATGGACAACACGCGGCCTCGCTACCCCATGATCCGAGGCAAGCCTTCGCCGGCCGCTTCGTCGAGCGGACAAGCCCTCGATGTGTGACCCGCTGTTGGCGCCAGCGCGTCAGTTGTTCTTGATCCGCGGCACGGTGGTGGTCCTCGGCGACGGCGTCCTGGTCTGCTCGGGTTCCTGCTCGGCCTCGCGGCTTGCCAAACCGTTTTCTTCGTCGTCAGGTGACGAATCATTCGGGTCATTCTGTTTTTCATTGGCGCTGATGGACATGACGTTCTCCAGGGTGAGTTGGACTCTTGCTGTTGGCCATGGTCGGATCCGTGCCAATCCAGCCATGAGGTTTTTCCTGCGCTACCGGGCTTTCCGATCTGCACGCGCCCGCTAGTTGTTCTTGATCGACGGGTTCGTCGTGGTACCGCCGATGGAGATCGCATCCGACTGGTAGACCTGGCCACCGATCGTGGCACTCAGTCGATAAATCCACTCTCCCGTCGTGCCGGCACTGTTGTTGAGGTCGGTCATGGTGATCTTGTTGCCATTCCCGCTCGGCGTGGGAGGGCCGAAGATGCCCGCTGGCGGCGCCTCCATCCAGGCGAAACCCGGCTGGGGAGCATCCTGCGCATTGAATGATCCCGCGGCGGCATTCCCGCTCAGCTGCCAGGTGATGGTCTGCGCGCTGGAACTTCGGCTGACGTGGTTTGCATTGCCGTGCTGGTCGACATCGAGACGAGGCGGACTCGTACTGGTGTCGAGGCTGACCTTGAGATTGTTCGGCACGATGGACTCCTTGATGCTGTCGAGAGGTGGAAACCGATGTCGCGCTTGCGCATGCTGTCTTGCCCTGTTCAGCGGGTGATCGACCTCACTCCCTGGTAGTGCCGCTGGTTGCCGCCAGCAGCTCCTGCTGGAACGCCGCGTTGACCGGGTAGGCGATTTGCTGGTGTCGGAACACCTCCAGCAGTGCCGCATCGCGGTAACCGCTGCTCCACAGCTGCCGGATCACGGGTTGTGCTTCGGCCTTTCTGCCAAGTGCCAGCAAGGCTTCGGCCCGCAGCGCCAGCAGGCGGGGATCGCCACCGCCGCTTTTCACTGCCGTCATCGCGCTCAATGCGTCATCGCGCAGTTGCCGCGCGATACCGGCGTCGTCGGTGACCACGGCAAGCGACAGCTTCGCCCCCATCGTGGCCAGCAAGGTGGCCCGGTCGTCGGGTTGCTGGGCGAACAGCGGGTCAAGCATGCGCAGCACGGCAGCAGCCTGCGTGCGTGCCACGTCGGTGCGGCCGGCGGTCCGCGATTGCTCGGCCTGTTCCAGTCGTGCCTCGGCAAATTCGCGCTGCCAGGCGGTGTTGCCCGGGTCCTGTCGGGTCAGGCTGGTGAAGGTCGCCAATGCCTGCGCGGTGAGCGCCGCCGCGGCCGGCAGGTCGCCGCTGAGCCGCTGCAGCCGGCTCAGTTGGGTCGCGTACAACGCCGCGTGTTCCCGAAAGTCGGTATTGCCCTGGTCGATCGCCTGCAGTTGCGTGGCGATGTCGACCGCCTGCTGCAATCCGGTGATGCCGGATGCAACGTCGCCGGTCAGTGCCTGCGTGCGCCCCAGGATGGCCCGCACGGTCAGCATGCTGTCGCGCTGGCTGGTGTCCTTGGGGTCGCGCGCGGCCAGCGCGGACTCGATCGCGTCATCGGCGGCGTACTGCGCGACGGCCGTCGCCAGCTCGCCACGCATCAGCGCCAGCTTGCCGAGATTGTTGTGTGCCATGCCCAGCGAGGTGGCCCACTCGACATTGTCGGGCTGGGCCGCGACCAGCTTGAGCATCAGGGGCAACATGCTCCGATACGAAAGCATCGCCTCGTCGAGCCGGCCGCGCGCCTCCAGCACGTGACCGAGGTTGTTGTCGATCGTCGCCAGCTGGAACTGCAGTTGCGTGTCGTCCGGCGCGAGGGCACGCGCCCGCTGCAGGATGGTCTGCGCCGAGGCGAAATCCTGCTGCGCGGCGTCCAGCTGTCCCTGCCGCCAATGGGTCATGCCGGTGTACGCCCAGAGTTCGGCGGCGGCCAGTTGCCGCGGCACGTCGGCGGGCGCGGCAGCGGCGAGCGCACTGGCCAGCTTCAAGGCGGCCTGGTAGGACGCCATCGCCGCGGGCAGATGGCCCTGGTCAAGCCGCACGCTGCCGATCTTTTCGAGTGCCTTGGCGCGCTGGGCCAGCGCCTCGTCGGTGACGTCGGTGGTAGGCAGCGACTGGAAGTAGCGCATCGCGTGGTCGTCCACCGCTTCCATGATGTCCAGCCGCGAGGTCCGTGCCAGTTTGTCGTTGAGGTCGCCCAGCATGAAATCGACCAGGTCCTCGGCCTGCTTCTGCCGGCGCTCGGCGGCCTGGCTGGCGACTACTGCGGCGTGGCGGGCGATCATGGCGGTGATCGCCAGCATGGTGGTCACCGCCATCACGATCAGCGCCAGCGTGGCCAGCGCCGCCATGCGCCGGGTGCGTCGCTGCAGTTCGCGCCGCTTCAGCGCATCGAAGCCAAGGTCCAGCATGCCGGCGATCAGCTTCAGCTTGGCATTGGCCTTGCCGTCCTTGCCTGCGCGCGCGTCGGCGGCGATCGGCTCGGTGCGCTCGTGGCTCAACGCACCGTCGGCGCCGAGTTGATGACGCAGCGCCGGCGCGAAACATTCCTCGGCTTCGCGCCCGGGCAGCTCGCTGGCGCCGGGTTCGCCGTCGACGATCAGGCAGAAAATCCGCTCGCTGCGACCGAGCCGCTTGAACGCCAGTACCTCCTCGTTGACCCAAGGCGAGGTGGCCGAGTGCGGCGAACAGATCACCAGCAGGTTGGCCGATTGCGCCAATGCCTCGTTGACCTTGCGGCCGAGATCGGTGGCGCTGGCCAGCTCGTCGCGATCGCGGAAGATCGGCGCGAGGCGGGCGGGGATCTCGCCGAACGCCGTCGGCCTGGCCGACCAGGCGCTTCGGAACCGCATAGGTTTCCAGCGCCCGATGCAGCCAGCCCGCCCAGGCCTTGTCCCGGTGGCTGTAGCTGATGAAGGCGCGGTACCGGAACACCGGCACCGCGGAAGCTTGCGTCATGACGCATTGCTCCCGCACGAGGTGACGCATTCCCCTGTCGGGAAGCCCCCATCCGCTCGACAAGGCCCCAGGCGCCCGCCCGCCGAACACTTGCGGAAGGCACCTGTGGCCCGGGACTCTAGCACCACAAACGTGATGCAAGTCTCACTTTTTTTGCCTGCTGAGCGGTTTCGGGGCCCTAACGGCACCCTCTGTACGGCCCAGCAGCAGGCCACCTGGCGGAGCGTCGGCCGCCAACCACCAGGGCGCGCGTCCACCGACTTTACCGCTCCGGGGCGATGATGCGGACCACGTCGGCGGAGTGCAGAATGTCGCCATGAAGAGCCTGACCGCGGGAATCCGTTTCTCGTTTGCCGCCCTGCTGCTGGCTGCGGCGGGAACGGTGGGTGCGCAGAACATCTACAAGTGCACGCAGGGCGGACACGTCGCCTATACCGACCACCCTTGCGCGGACGGCAAGGGCGAGTTGCTGCACCGGGCTGACGACACCGAGATCATCGACCGCTACCTGCGCCTGGGCCAGGACAACCTGGCCAAAAAGTACGCCGACGCGCACCGCCTCGAAGCGCTCTACCAGCAACGCCTCGATGCCCGCCAGCAGGCACGCGACGAAGCCGCCCGCCGCCAGGACGACGAGGCCTACGCCGCGGAACGACGTGCCGCGCAAGCGCAGCAGCAATCGCTGGCCGACCAGGCGGCGGAGCGCGATCGGCTGCAGGCCGAGAACGAAGCCTTGCGCCAGCAGAACGAGAACTACCAGGATCAACTGGCGCAGCCGGTCTATGACGCGCCGCCCGTGTACTGGAATGCGGCGCCACCCTACTCCGGCCATCACGGCGGACACGGTCCCCCGCCATCGAAAGAACCGGTGTTCCACCCGTGCAAGCAGCTCGCTGGCGGCCGGGTGCAGTGCTGAAAGCCGCGCGCTGACGGCGGCCCCAGCACCGGCTACCCTGCACCACCCGCGCAAAACGCCGGCTGCAATCGGCTCCCCACCCGCCATGCCACCGCCGAACGGATCAGAACCCATGCCCGATGCAGACGCCATCATCGTCGGTGCCGGTCCCGCCGGCCTGGCTTGCGCCGCCAGCATGGCCCGGTGCGGCCTCCGCGCCGTGGTCCTGGAAAAAGCCGGCAGCGTGGCGTCCGTGTGGCGGCGGCATTATGACCGGCTGCACCTGCACACCGACCGGGCACACTCCGGCCTGCCGGGCTTGCCGATGCCACGCCACTATCCCCGGTATCCCTCGCGCGCCGAGGTCGTCGGCTATCTGGAAAGCTACGCGGCGCATTTCAACCTGCGTCCGGCATTCAACACCGCCGTGCAGACCATCCGTCGCGACGGCCCAACCTGGCGGGTCGCCACGGCCCGGGAAACATTCACGGCGCCAGTGGTGGTGATCGCGACCGGCTGGGCCGATTCCCCGCACCGACCGGACTGGCCCGGAACAGACACGTACCAAGGCACGCTCATCCACAGCAGCGACTACCGCAACCCGGCGCCGTGGGCGAACAAACGGGTGCTGGTCGTGGGCTTCGGCAATTCCGGCGGCGAGATCGCGCTGGATCTGGCCGAAACCGGCGTCGACGTCACCTTGTCGGTGCGCGGCCCGGTGCAGATCCTGCCGCGCGAATTGCTGGGCATCCCGATCCTGACCTGGGCCATCGCCCAGCAGCACCTGCCGGCGCGCGTGGCCGACTTCATCAACGCACCAGCCATTCGTCTCGCCATCGGCCCGATCCACCCACTCGGGCTGACCCGGCCCGCGAAAGGGCCACGCCGGATGATCGAGGAAGACCGGCGCATCCCGCTGCTCGACGTGGGCACACTGGCGCGGATCCGCGACGGCTCGATCACCTTGCGCGGCGGCGTCGATCGATTCACCCGCGAGGGCGTGGCATTCGTCGACGCGCGTGCGGAACCGTTCGATGCCGTCATCCTCGCCACCGGCTTCCGCCCCGACCTGCGCCCGCTGCTGCCGGATACCCACGGTGTCCTCGACCCTCACGGCATGCCGCTGGCCACGGGCCGGGCCACAGCGGAACCCGGCCTGTTCTTCTGCGGCCTCATCGCCTCGCCGACCGGGCAGTTGCGCGAAATCGGCATCGAGGCCGAGCGTATTGCACGACTGGCGGCCGCATCGCGGGCACGCTGAAGGCGTGCCATCCACTCACGCCACGGCTGCACTTCGCCGGCGCCGGCCAAAGGGATACTCTGCGGCGACAACATCGCCGAATCGGGGGAAACGCATGAACAAGCACCCGCTGCAAGCACTGCTGACCGGCAGCCTCGCGATTTTCCTGGCCTGCAGTCCGTGCCATGCACAGGCCGCTCCCGCCCACGCCGCCCACGCCGCGACAACGCTTGCATCCGCCGTACCGGCAAGTGACCGCGCCGCCATGGAGACGATGCAGATACCCAGCCACGGCGCACTGATGAACGCGCTGGTCTACGTCGCCGCCGGCGCCGGCCCGCACCCCGCGGTGATCCTGCTGCACGGCTTCCCCGGCAACGAGCGCAACCTCGATCTGGCGCAAGACATGCGCCGCGCCGGCTGGAATGTCCTCTACTTCAACTACCGCGGTGCGTGGGGCACACCGGGCAATTTCTCGTTCGCACACGGCATCGAAGACACCGCCGCGGCGCTGGCGTATCTGCGCCGGCCGGACGTCGCGAAAAAGCTGCGTCTGGACCCGACACGCATCGTGCTGATCGGGCACAGCATGGGCGGCTTCATGACCGTACAGGCCGCCGCGGCCGACCCCGCGATCAAGGCCTTCGCCACCATTTCGGCAGCGGACATGGCCTGGCGCGCCCAGCAACTCGTTCGCAAGGACGGTGAAAGCGCCGGCATCAAGGCCATGGCCCACGGCCTCGCCGACGAAGGCATGGCTCCGCTGAGCGGCTGCACCCCGGACGGGCTGGCGCGCGAACTGGTCGATCACGCATCCGGCTGGAGCTTCCCGTCGAAAATCGGCGCCCTGAAAAACCGCACCGCCCTCATCGTGACTTCCGACGACGGCCTTGCCGCGGAAAACCAGGCCTTCGCCGCGGACCTGCGCAACGCCGGCGGCACCCACGTCACCACCGTGCACCTGCCCACCGACCACGCCTATTCCGACCAGCGCACCGAACTGTCGAAAGCGCTGCTCGCGTGGCTGGATTCGTTGCCGAAGTAAGGAAACTCCCGGCGCCCTCGCGCGATATCCGCACTGCCGCAACACGACCGGATGGCGTCGGCACGCACCTGCGCGGCCGGCTCACCTGCCGGCTGGGCAGGGTCCCTCGAGGGGTGTCATCATGGTTCCGCGGCCATCGCAGAAAACAATGCATCGCACGGTCGCGGAGGACGTCATGAAATTGCTGCACCAATCTGCCATTTTCGGCCTCCTGCTCGGCTGCTCCGCCGTAGCGACTGCATCATCCGCTTCGCTCAACGAGTTCCGGCCCAAGGTGATGCCGGTGCTGGTGCAGGTGAACTCGCACGGCAAGGTCACCGAGGCATCGCCAGCCTTCGAACTCTCTCCGAAAGTCAGGCGACTGCTCCGCACGAACCTGGACGAGATGATCACCGGGCCGGCTATCGACAAGCGCGGACGCCCCATGTCCAGCCAGTTCGTCATCAACCTGGTGTTGCAGGCGGCGCCGCTGGGCAACGGCAACTACGACGCGCACTTCACCTACCTGTCGACAGCTCCCGTACCTCCCGGCTCCTGGTACTGGGTGCACATCGATGGCCGTCGACTCGTACTGGCCAATCGTGACTCGCGCGATCGCTGGCAACGCATCCCCTATCACCACGAGCGCTATCAACCGGCATATCAGCGCGGCTTCCGGCAGATGTCGACGCCACCGATCAACAACCCCGTGCGCAACACGCCTGCATCCTCGCCGCCGGTCGGTGGACAAGGCAAATAGTCAGCAAGGAGCCCGCCCAATGGCGGGCTTTTTTTGATGCGCCAGGCGATCCGGCCTCGACCGCGCGCGGTGGCAGAGAACCACCCGCTACACGCGTCGTGGACACGCACGCGGCTATACCGCCGCCATGCCCGAGCTTCCCGACATCGAAACGTTCAAACGCTATCTCGATGCGACGTCGCTGCGCCAGAAAATCGATGGCGTGACCGTCAGCAAGCAACGCATTCTCGAAAATGTGTCGCCGCGCCGGCTTGCCAATGCGCTGAAGAACCACACGTTTTGCGATACCCGACGCCACGGAAAATACCTTGCCGTGGCGCTGGATGACGGCAAGCAGCTCGTGCTGCACTTCGGCATGACCGGCTACCTGCGTTACGTGAATTCCGACGAACCCGATTCGCGCTACGCCCGGATGATCGTGACGTTCCGCAACGGTCATCGGCTCGACTACGACAACAAGCGCATGCTTGGCCGCGTGCGCCTGGCGGACGATTTCGAGCGCCTTGTGAACGAACTGGGACTGGGTCCCGATGCCCTTGGCATCAGCGCGGCCAGTTTCGACGAGCGGCTGAGCCGGCACGACGGCGCCATCAAGTCGACCCTGATGAACCAGGCCATCGTGGCGGGTCTTGGCAACACGTACACCGACGAAATCCTGTTCCAGGCACGCATTCATCCAGCCACGCCCGTCGGCGCACTGGGCAAGCCAGAACGAAGGATGCTCTACCGCATGATGCTGAAGGTGCTGCGCAAGGCCATTGCGGTGCAGACCGATCCCGCTCGCCTGCCGCGCTCTTACCTGATTCCCCACCGCCACGAGGGCGCGCCGTGTCCGCGCAGGAACGGCACGATCCGCCAAACCCGAATAGCGGGGCGTGCGGCGTATTACTGCCCGGTGTGCCAGCCACGCCGCGGGCCCGGGCACTGACGCGATCAGCGTGTGGCATAGGTGGCCGTGCCTGAGACATCGTGCCGGCGCTTCAGCACCCCCTGCTGTTCGAGCTAGCCGTGCCGGGCCTCGGGTGAGCTGGGCATGCCTTTCATCCGGGCATCGAACGCGCGCCACACGCCATCGGCACCTTCCACCCGGATGGTTACCGCGCCACCGGCGCGTGTCCGCTGGGCGGCATCGTCGGTGGCAAACGCCAGCGCCGCGAAGCGCGAGGTGAATCGCCGGGCGAAACCGTTCACCGTTTTCACTACCCACACGCCGGCGGGGTCGCCCTCGAAGGGCACGTCATGGAAGAACATCGCGCAACCTCGGAATCCACAGGACTGCCTCAGTCATTCAAGATCCGGGCCATGCTCGGCGCCACGCGCCAAAGCCCCGCAGATCGGGCGTTGCCGCGGGGCATTCGTGCGAAGCGGCGCGGCCCCCGGGACGCGCGATGGGGACATGGGTGACGCGGAGGGTCCATCCGGCGTTGCCGCAACAGCCGCTCCCGCTGCGGTCAAGGCAACGTCGAAAACGCACCCCGCGAGCCTTGCACGCAAGGCTTTTTACCTGACACGTAAAGCCCAAAGCCTCGGCCGCAAGCCGCAAACCCCCGAGCGCAAGGGTGTCGAACTCGATGGGTCGAAGTTTCGAACTCCGGACGCAAGCCTGCCGGTTCCACGCGCAACGCCTTGACCCTGGCGCGCAACCCCTCGAACTCCACGCGCAAAGTTCCAGGGCTGGAAGCCCCAAGGCCCGAAACCCCGAGCGCAAGCCTGAAAGCCTCGCACGCAACGCCGTCACCTCCAGCCGCAAGGCCTCGACCGTTGCGTGCAAGGTTCCAAAGCCTTGCGCTTCGGAGTTTTTGCTACGCGCGCAAAGGGTTGAGCCGTTGCGCGCGGATGCTCCAGCATGGCTCGCCGGTTTTACCGCGCGAACGTTTGCAGTACGGTGGCCGGGCCAAGGAGCACTCAGGGGGAGTGAAATGGCGAAACGCACGAAAGGCGGCTTCGAACAGATCGCGGCCATGCCGTGGTGGCTCGGCATCCTGATCGGACTGATCGGCTACGTCGTGATACGTCACGGCATCGGCTGGTATCTCGGCTCGACCAACAGCCTGTATTTGTCCGGCCTGGGCCAGCTGGCCGCCAGCGGCATCTACGCTCCGCTCGGCTGGATGTTGCTGGTCGGCTGCTGGCTCGCCGCCCTCGCCTCTTTCATCGGTCGCGGTCGCCGCCGCCAACTACTCGACAGCCAGACTGGCATCGACAGCCTGCGCCGGATGAGCTGGCGCCAGTTCGAGCAACTGGCCGGCGAAGCCTTCCGCCGCCAGGGCTACGCCATCGAAGAAACCGGCCTCGGCGGTGCCGACGGCGGCATCGACCTGATCCTGCGCCAGAACGGCCAGACCACGCTGGTGCAATGCAAGCAATGGCAGAACCGGCAAGTCGGCGTCAAAGTCGTGCGCGAAATGTACGGCCTGCTGGTGCACCACCAAGCCGCCGCCGTGAAGATCGTCGCCCTCGGCGACTACACCCCCGACGCCCGTCGCTTCGCCCAAGGCAAACCCATCGAACTGATCCACGGCGGCGAACTGATCGCCACGGTGCGGTCGCTGAAAAAAAAGGCGCGCGCCACGAGTCCGATGGATACGCCGTTGGCTTTCGCAGGAAGCATCTTGGCGGGCCTGCTACTGATCGCCGCGCTTTCGTCTCCTACCGTGAGCACGTCATCGCCAGTCGTATCTTCGCCTGTCGCGACGCAGGTTATAAACCAGTCGGAATCGCCGCTCCCGCATCGGCTCTCCACGGTATCAACAACTCGCCTATCGGCGATCCATGCGAGCGAATCGCAGAAAGCCGCGGATCTGCGCGAGCGGGAAAAGCAGAACACCGAGGTAACGAGGTTTCTGGAAAAGATCAAAGAGGTGCCACTGCGCTAACGTGTGCCCAACCTGCGATAAGAGCGGAGACTTCGCGTGAGCTTTTGGTGGGTGAACCACAAACAGACGCGCGACCACGAAGTTCGTGGCGGCTATCTGTGGTCGCCCTACCGCAACACGAACGGCGCGTTCAATCAGACCTACGAGAACATGAAGCTCGTTCGGCCGGGGGACGTCGTGTTCTCGTATGCCAACGGCCGCATCGGCGCCGTGGGTCGCGTGACCGTCGCCGCGTCACCGAGCCCCAAACCAGTCGAATTCGGCACCGTGGGCGACTATTGGGCTCATGAAGGCTGGCTGGTGGAGGTCGAATTCAAAGCCGCGCACCGCCCGTTGCAGCCCAAAGAGCACATTCAAGCCATCGGCCCGATGCTCCCGGAACGCAATTCACCTCTGCAAAAAAATGGGAACGGCAATCAAGGGTGTTATCTGGCCGGCATCTCCGATGCACTTGGCCACGTACTGATGGCACTGCTGGATATGCATCAAGTACGAGAGCTCGATCAGCCACCCACCTATCTGGTCGACCACGAACCCAATGCTCAAGTGCTCGATGACATTCACCGCATCCAGACAGACGTATCGATCCCGGAAACCCAGCGCCTGCAGCTTACCCGGGCTCGCGTCGGCCAAGGCTTCTTCCGCAAACAGGTAATCCTGCTCGACCCGGTATGCCGCGTCACCGGCGTCACCGACACTCGCTTGCTGATCGCCAGCCATATCAAGCCATGGCGCGAAGCCTCCAACGCCGAGCGCCTTAGCGGCTACAACGGCTTGCTGCTCTCACCGCATGTCGACGCGTTGTTCGATGAGCAGTTCATCACCTTCGAAGATGATGGTCGGATGCGCGTGCATCCGGCGCTTTCGCGGGACGTGCTTGATCGCTGGTCGATTGATCCTGACAAGAGGGTGGAGCAGTTTCGGCCCGAGCAAGCATCGTTCCTTGCGCATCACCGGGAGCTTTTCACCCGAAAGACGACTTCTCCTTAACTGCTCGAAAAGTGCAACCGACCCCTCTTTTTCACCCTCCTCCATACTGTCGGCGGCATGTCGGGGTACTGTCGTGTCGCCGTGAGCTTCGCCTTCCCATACTTGCCACCTCGATCTAAACCGATAGAGGCACGGAATGAACGCTACTGATTCAATTCAAAAAGCTCGCCTGCTGACCGCTACTGAGTCGGGCGCCGCGATCAAGATATTTAGAGAAATGCGACAGTGGTCACAGGAGCAACTTGCGGCTATCTCTGGCCTCAATGTACGAACCATCCAAAGGATCGAACAAGGTGCTCAAGGGAGCCTCGATACACGTCGCGCTCTCGCCAGCGTGTTTGATTTCGAGGATATCGATGTGCTCAGTCAACCATTCACCGTCCCGACGACTGAAGACATGCAAGCAGCGAAGGAAAAGTTCGACCGGGAAAACATCTCGCTTGTTGCCCACCCGCTCACGACAGGCAAGCAGTTAGCCCATTTGGTCGAGTCATGCACAATGGATATGTCCGAGGCAGCTTTCGAATTGGCCCGCGAAGCTGATGAAGCGTTTGCTTCCTTGATTGACTATTTTCGTGAGTATCGCGACTGTGTCGATCTGTACTCGGAGTCTCAAAAATTCGCTGTGTACGACGAATTACAGTCATCGATCGACAGCCTACGAACGCTTGGTGTGTCGCTCTGTTATGCCGTTCGTACTGTGCAGTTGACCTTGGGGGAAGCCTTCGAATGCGAACCGATGCCCACCACTGCCTTGTACGTCGTTGCCTTCCCTTTCGGCAAAGAGCCCACGGAATTCGCTACACCGAAGTCCGTCGGAGTAAGGCTTTAACACCGACGCATTAACTGTGGAACGCAATGACGCATTAACTGTGGAACGCAAAAAGAGTGGAGACAGTTAGCTAGCCATTGCACGCGCAACGGAGGCACCGAGTGCGGGCCAGGATGGCCCGCTGCTTCACCCGGGGCCCCTGTGCGGCGGTGAGTCGGGGACGACAGGCCGCGCAGCGGGAGTCGACAGGGATGTCGACTCCTTTTCGCACGGGCAGGATGCCCGTTCGAAAAGCCCGGCCCCGGCTCACGGACTTGCCGGGCATGGATGCCCGGCAAGCGCC
Source organism: uncultured Gammaproteobacteria bacterium (assembly GCA_963739815.1). Lineage (GTDB taxonomy): Bacteria > Pseudomonadota > Gammaproteobacteria > Xanthomonadales > Rhodanobacteraceae > Rhodanobacter. Next base: position 464,327 of record CAVUBI010000001.1, on the reverse strand, counting down.
AAGTGGGGTGGCCTTCTCTTTTGGTTACTTTTCTCTTGGCCACGCAAGAGAAAAGTAACTCGGGCGCCGAAGGCGCACGAAAGCTCTTGACTCTGACGCCATGACGAAGAAATGCAGATGCGATTCCGGCCTTCGCCGGAATGACGAGGGTTGGAGAATTGGTGGTCAATGGAATGACGGTAATGGGGAGCAGTGACGGGTGGCAGTGGATAAAAAAAGGCCGCCTAATCGGCGGCCTTCTCACATCAGCAAGGCGCGTCGCTCCTCACCCCAGCAACACCCGATTCATCCGCTGCACGAACGCCGCCGGATCCGGCAACTGCGCACCGGCGGCAATCTCCGCCTGCTCCAGCAGCAGCGTGGCCAGATCCTTCGCCTTCGCCTCGTCCGCTTCCGCCTCGACGCGCTTCAGCAGCGCGTGCTGCGGATTGATCTCCAGCGTCGGCTTGCTCTCGGGCATGTCCTGGCCCGCTTCGCGCAGCAGGCGGGCCAGATGCGGCGCCATCTCGTAGTCGCTGAGGGCCAGGCACGACGGCGAATCGGTCAGGCGTGCCGACACCTTCACCTCGCCGACGCGATCGCCGAGCAGGTCCTTGAGCTTCTTCAGCAGCGGCTCGGCTTCCTTGGTGGCCTCTTCCTGCTTCTTCTTGTCGGCCTCGTCCAGCGGCACGTCGCCCTTGGCGACGCTCTTGCAGCTTCTTGCCGTCGTATTCGCTCAAGCTGCCGATCATCCACTCGTCGATGCGGTCGGACATCAGCAGCACTTCGATGTCCTTGGCCTTGAACGCTTCCAGCTGCGGGCTGCCGAAGGCGGCGGCGTAGCTGTCGGCGGTGATGTACCAGATCGCGTCCTGGCCGACGGCCATGCGGCCGATGTAGTCGTCGAGCGAGATGGTCTGGTTGGTGCCTTCGCCCTTGGTGGAGGCGAAGCGCAGCAGCTTGGCGATGCGCTCGCGGTTGTTGGCGTCTTCGCTGATGCCTTCCTTCAGCGTGTTGCCGAAGGCCTTGTAGAAGGTGGCGAATTTCTCCGGCTCGTCGCTTGGCCAGCTTCTCGATCAGGTCGAGCACGCGCTTGACGCAGGCGGCCTTGATGCGCTCGAGCTGGCGGTTGTGCTGCAGGATTTCGCGGCTGACGTTGAGCGGCAGATCGTCGGCGTCGACCACGCCGCGCACGAAGCGCAGGTAGTTCGGCAGCAGCTCCTCGGCGGCGTCCATGATGAAGACGCGCTTGATGTAGAGCTTGAGCCCCTTGCGCTCGTCGCGGCCGCCCATCATCAGGTCGAACGGCGGCTGCGACGGCAGGTACAGCAAGGTGGTGAAGCTCTGGCTGCCTTCGACGCGGTTGTGCGTCCACGCCAGCGCGTCGTTGAAATCGTGGCCGAGCGACTTGTAGAAGCTCTGGTAGTCCTCGTCGCTGATCTCCGACTTCGGCTTGGTCCACAGCGCCGAGGCGGCGTTGATGGTTTCGAATTCGTCGGTCGGCTTGTCGTCCTTCTCGACCGGCATGCGGATCGGGAAGGCGACGTGGTCGGAGTAGCGGGTGATCAGCGAGCGCAGCTGCCAGCGCTTGAGGAACTCGTCCTCGTCGGCCTTCAGGTGCAGGATCACCGAGGTGCCGCGCTCGGCCTGCTCGACCGGCTTCCAGCGAGTACTCGCCCTTGCCGTCGCTCTCCCACTTCACGCCCTCGCCGGCCGGCGCATCGGCGCGGCGGGTGATCACGGTGACCTTGTCGGCGACCACGAAGGCGGAATAGAAGCCCACGCCGAACTGGCCGATCAGCCGCGCGTCGGCCTTCTGCTCGCCGGACATCGCTTCGAGGAAACGGCTGCGTGCCGGAGCTGGCGATGGTGCCGATGTTGGCCACCACCTCGTCGCGGGTCATGCCGATGCCGTTGTCGCGCACGGTGACGGTGCGCGCGTCCGGATCCCAGCTGACGTCGATGTGCAGCTCGCTGTCGCCGGCCGTCAGCTCGGGCTTGGCGATCGACTCGAAGCGCAGCTTGTCGCAGGCGTCGGAGGCGTTGGAGATCAGCTCGCGCAGGAAGATTTCCTTGTGCGAGTACAGCGAATGCGTGACCAGGTGCAGGACCTGGGCGACTTCGGCTTCGAATTTGCGGGTTTCGGCGGGTGCGTTCATGCGTGGATGTTCCATTGTTGCGTTGACGTTGAAACGGCGAGCCGTCGCGTGAAACGCATGACGGCGTGAAAGATCAGCGTGCCGACGTCGGGTTCTGCAGCGCGGCGATGCGCTCGTCCAGCGGCGGGTGGCTCATGAACAGGCGCTTGAAGCCATCGGCCAGCGGACCGGAGATGCCGAAGGCGGCGATCGTGCTGCGGCAGCGTGCTTTCGCCATGGTTGCCCTTCAGCCGCTGCAGCGCGGAGATCATCGCGCCGCGACCGGCGAACTGCGCGCCCGCCGCGTCGGCGCGGAACTCGCGCCAGCGCGAGAACGCGGCCACGATCATCGAGGCGAACAGGCCGAACACCATCTGCAACACCATCACCACCACGAAGTAGCCGATGCCGCCGCCACCTTCGCGGTTGTCGCGGCCGCCGCTCATCCAGCTGTCGACCAGCCGGCCGACGATGCGCGCGGCCAGGATCACCAGCGTGTTCAGCACGCCCTGGATCAGGGTCAGCGTGACCATGTCGCCGTTCGCGACGTGGCCGATCTCGTGGCCGAGCACGGCGCTGACCTGTTCGCGATCCATCTGCTGCAGCAGGCCGGAACTGACCGCCACCAGCGAGCTGTTTTTCGTCATGCCGGTGGCGAACGCGTTCATTTCCGGCGCGTCGTAGATCGCCACTTCCGGCATGCCGATGCCGGCGTTCTGCGCGTGGCGGCGCACGGTGTCGACCAGCCAGCGCTCGGTCTCGTTCTGCGGCTGCTCGATCACCCGCGCGCCGGTGGACCACTTGGCGATCATCTTGGACATCGCCAGCGAGATGAACGCGCCGCCCATGCCGAACACGGCGGCGTAGGCCAGCAGGCCGCCCATGCCGCCGTAACCGCGGGCGGCGGCCATCTGGTCGATGCCGAACAGGTGGCAGACGATGCTCAGCAGCAGCAGGACGGCGAGGTTGGTACCGATGAATAACGCGATGCGACGCATGGCTGTCTCTCTGATGGCAGTCATGAAGGGGACTGGGACGGCATCGAACTACGGGGCGCAGGTCGGTGCTTTCAAGGGTTTCGCGCGGCGTCATAAGATGCGCCGATGAGCTATCGCGGCCGCTTCGCCCCCTCGCCCACCGGGCACCTGCACTTCGGCTCGCTGGTCGCCGCGGTGGGCAGCTGGCTGTGCGCGCGGCATGCCGGCGGCGACTGGCTGCTGCGGGTGGAAGACATCGACCCGCCGCGCGAGGTGCCGGGCTCGGCGGCCAGCATCCTGGCCGCGCTGCCGGCGTTCGGCCTGGTCGCGACTGCGCCGGCGCTGTTCCAGTCGCAGCGCGCCGCCGCGTACGACGCAGGCGTTCGAGCAGTTGCGTGCGGCGGACCAGGTGTTTCCGTGCTGGTGCAGCCGCAGCGAACTGGCCGGCGCCGGCGGCATCCATCGCGATGGCCGCTGCGTCGCCGCCGCCACAGGCCGACCAGCCGCCGGCCTGGCGGCTGCGCGTGCCGGATATCGTCATCGAGTTCGACGACGCGCTGCAGGGCCCGCAGCGGCAGAACCTGCGCGACGAGGTGGGCGATTTCGTGATCCGCCGGGTCGAGGGCTTCTATTCGTATCAGCTCGCCTGCGTGGTCGACGACGCGTTCCAGCGCATCACCGAGGTGGTGCGCGGGCGGGACCTGCTCGATTCCACCGCGCGACAGATCTGGCTGCAGCGCTGCCTGGGCCTGCCCACGCCGGCTTATCGCCACCTGCCGCTGGTGCTCGACGCCGACGGGCACAAGCTGTCCAAGTCCGAACACGCCTTTCCGGTCGACCCCGCCGACACCGTTGCCGGCCCTGCGGCGCGCGCTGGCCTTCCTGCAATATCCGTACCCGACCCGGCCGCGAATGCCCACGACCTGCTCGCCCAGGCACTGGCGCATTTCGACCCGGCGGATTTGCCGCATTGCAGCGATCACTCTGCCGCCTGAAAGGCTATAACTAGGCAGTACGCGTCGGCTGAAACATCGCCCTGCCACGCTCCGCGCGACAGCCTCGCCTCACCTGCACACAGGAGATTCAACGACATGACTCAGCGTACGGCATTGGTCACCGGCGGCACCGGCGGTATCGGCAGCGCGATCGTTCGTTACCTCGCCGGCCAGGGGCACAAGGTCGCCACCAACTACCGCGACGCAGAGCAAGGCCGAGGCATGGCGCCTGGCGATGGCGAAGGAAGGCATCGAGGTGTGCATGGTGCAGGGCGACGTCTCCGATCCGGTCGCCTGCGCGGCGATGGTGCGCGCGATCGAGGAGAAGTGCGGCCCGGTCGACATCCTGGTCAACAACGCCGGCATCACCCGCGACACCACCTTCCACAAGATGACCTACGAGCAGTGGACAGACGTGGTGAACACCAACTTGAACGCCTGCTTCAACGTCACCCGCCCGGTGATCGAGGGCATGCGCGCGCGCAAGTGGGGCCGCATCGTGCAGATCAGCTCGATCAACGGCCAGAAGGGCCAGTACGGCCAGGCCAACTACGCCGCGGCCAAGGCCGGCATGCACGGCTTCACCATCTCGCTGGCGCAGGAGAACGCGAAGTTCGGCATCACCGTCAACACCGTCTCGCCCGGCTACGTCGGCACCGACATGGTGATGGCGGTGCCGGAGGAAGTGCGCGAGAAGATCGTGGCGCAGATCCCGGTGGGCCGCCTCGGCCGGCCCGATGAAATCGCGCATGCCGTGGCGTTTTTCACCGGCGAGCAGGCCGCCTGGATCACCGGCGCGAACCTGGCGATCAACGGCGGGCATTACATGGGTTGGTAAGCACTACCCGCAACCATGCAGGAGCCCACTCGTGGGCGATGCCCTGGTTTTGGTGCCTGGAGATTCACAGCACGAGCATCGCCCGCGAGCGGGCTCCTACGGGGAAGCCAGCAGCTTCTCCAACACCTTGCCCACCGCCGCGAACGCGAACGTGCCGGTGACGTGGGTCGCCGCGCCGAGGCCGCCGCCGCAAGCCAGGTTCATCGCGTCGCCGCCGGGCGGACGGGTGCCGCACACGGTGCCGTCCGGTTGCGGGTACTGCACGTTCTGCAGCGAATAGACGGCCGAAACGCCGAAGTAGCGGTCCGGGTTGCGCGGGAAGTTGAAGTCGGCGCGGAGCTTCTTGCGGATCAGGCTGAACATCGCGTCGTGCTCGGTGCGCGACAGGTCGCGCACGCGGATCTGGGTGGGATCGGTGCGGCCGCCGGCCGAGCCCACGCTGACGATCGGCAGCTTGCGCCGACGGCACCAGGCGATGGTTTCCAGCTTCACGCGGAACGCGTCGCAGGCATCCAGCACCACGTCGTAGCCGCGATCGAGCAGCTCGTCCAGCGTGGACGGGGTGAGGAAGCGTTCGATCGCCTCCAGCCGGATCGTCGGGTTGATCGCGTGCGCGCGCGCCGCGATCACGCCGACTTTCGGCTTGCCGTACTCGCCATCCAGCGCATGCAGCTGGCGGTTGGTGTTGGACACGCAGACTTCGTCGGCGTCGATCAGGGTGAGCCGGCCCACGCCGCTGCGCGCCAGCGCTTCGGCGGCCCACGAACCCACACCGCCGATGCCGATCACGCAGACATGCGCCCGCGCCAGCGTGGCCACGCTGCCGGTGCCGTACAGGCGTTCGACGCCGGCGAAGCGCTCGGCGGGAAATGTCGCGGCGCTGTCGGCGTCAGCGTCGATGCTCTGGTCTGCGTCTGTCACGGGCCTGCCCGGTTGCGGTTGATCGGTCATTTTATCGTGCTCGTGCGATCGCGGCGCGCCGGCACCGGTTATCCTTGTGGTCATCTTCCCTCAACCATGGAATCGTACCGATGCGCGTAGCCCTGATGATCCTGCTTGGCCTGGTGATCGGCGTGATCGGTACCGCCAACGTGATGAACGCGCTGGCCGCGCGCAACCCGATGCCCAAGGCGGTGATGGAAACGATGGGTTACCACATGGGCGAACTGAAGAACGCGATGAAGGCCAAGCAGTGCGACCCGGTCAAGGTGCAGCATCACCTGGCTCGCATGGAATCCACCGTCCAGCGACATCATGCCGGTGTTCGGCATCGACGAGAAAACCTTCACCGACGACGCGCACCAGTTGCAGAACCGCCTGCAGCAGGCCGTGCAGGCCGCACCCGCCACCTGCGAGGCACTGGCCGCCGCGGTCAAGCCGGTCGGCGAAACCTGCAAGAGCTGCCACCAGCAATATCGCTGAGGCCGCGTCAGAAGCGGATCTTCCCGCGCAGCATCTGGCCGTACATCACCCAGTCGCCGGCCAGGCTGTACAGCGGGTGCTTGAACGTGGCCGGGCGGTTCTTCTCGAACACGAAATGGCCGATCCAGGCGAAGCCGTAGCCGATCACCGGCACCAGCCACAGCCAGCGCAGCTGTCCGCTCGACACGCCAGCACGATCACCGCGAGCACCAGGCTGCTGCCGATGAAGTGCAGCCGGCGGCAGGTGCGGTTGCGGTGCTCGCTGAGGTAGAACGGGTAGAACTCGGCAAAGCTGCTGTAGCTGGACATGGCGACGCTCCGCGCGTGGATCGCCCGATTCTGCCACGCGATGCCTGGTCGGCGGAATCGAAGCGGTTTCCTCGATGGCGGACTACGCCGGCAACGGGATGAACTCGTCCTCGTCGCCCGGCACTTTCGGAAAGCGTCCGTCGCGCCAATCGGCCTTGGCCTGCTCGATGCGCTCGCGCGTGCTGGCGACGAAGTTCCACCACAGGTGCCGTTCGCCATCCAGCGGCGCGCCGCCGAACAGCATCAGCCGGCTCGCTTCGTGCGCCCGCAGCGTCGGCGCCGACGCGCCGGCCTGCACCGCCATCTGTTGCGCGCCGACCTCCAGTTCACCCCAGCGGATGGCGCCTTCGACCACGTGCACGCCGCGCTCGGCGTGTTCCGCCGGCAGCGCCAGTTCGGCGCCGGCGGCCAGTTGCACTTCCAGGAAAAACATCGGCGCGAACACCTTCACCGGCGAACTGCTGCCGTAGGCGCTGCCGGCGATCAGGACCGCCTCCACGCCGGGCAGGCTGATCCGCGGCAACGCATCGCGATCGTGATGATGAAACTCCGGCTCGACCTCGGCATCGGCCTGCGGCAGCGCGACCCAGACCTGGATGCCATGCATCAGCTGGCCCGCCGCGCGCTCCGCCGGCGGCGTGCGTTCGGAGTGCACGATGCCGCGGCCGGAAGTCATCCAGTTCACCTCGCCCGGACGGATGTCGGCCAGGCTGCCGAGGCTGTCGCGATGGCGGATCGCGCCATCGAACAGCCAGGTCACCGTGGCCAGGCCGATATGCGGATGCGGCCGCACGTCCATGCCCTTGCCGGCGTCGAACGTGGCCGGGCCGATGTGATCGAAGAACACGAACGGGCCGACCTGCCGCGCCTGCAACACCGGCAGCATGCGGCGCACCATGAAGCCGTCACCCAGATCGTGCACGCGGGCGTCGGCAATCAGAATCGGGGCAGCTTCCATCGTGTTCTCCTCACCAGGCTCGTTGATATTGCGCCGGCGCGGCGATCTTCGCACCCAGCTGTTGCGCCGCGCGGCGCGGGAAGTACGGATCGCGCAGGCTCTCGCGGGCAATCAGCACCACGTCGGCATCGCCGTTGGCGACGATTTGCGCGGCCTGCTCGGCGCTCGGTGATCAGGCCCACCGCGCCGGTGGCGATGCCGGCCTCGCGTCGGATCCGCGCCGCGAACGGCACCTGGTAACCCGGCGCCAGCGGAATCTTCGCGTGCGGAATCAGGCCGCCGCTGGAAACGTCGATCAGGTCCACGCCGAGCGGCTTCACCATCTGCGCCAGCCGCACGCTCTGCTCGACATCCCAGGCGCGCGCACCGTCTTCTTCAGGCGCCCAGTCCGTGGCCGAGAGGCGCAGCCACAGCGGCAGTTCGGCCGGCCACACGTCGCGCACGGCGGCGATGACTTCGCGCACGAGGCGGGTACGATTCTCGAAGCTGCCGCCGTAGCGGTCGTCGCGCTGGTTGCTCAGCGGCGACAGGAACTGGTGCAGCAGATAGCCGTGCGCCGCGTGCAGCTCGATCAATTCGAAACCCGCGTCCAGTGCCCGCTGCGCGCTCGGCGCGGAAATCCGCGATCAGCGCCTGGATGCCGGCTTCGTCCAGCGCCTGCGGCACGTTCCAGCCGCTATCGAACGGCAGCGCCGACGGCGCCACGGTGAGCCAGTCGCCCTGCCCGGCGCGGCACCGGGCCATGCCCATCCCACGGCCGCAAGGTGCTGGCCTTGCGCCCGGCGTGCGCCAGTTGCACGCCGGCGACGGCGCCTTGCGCCTTGATGAAGCGGGTGATCGGTTGCCACGCGTCCACCTGGGCCTGGTTCCACAACCCGGTGTCCTGCGGCGAGATGCGGCCCTGCGCGGAAACCGCGGTGGCCTCGGCGATCACCGCCCCCGCGCCGCCCACCGCACGGCTGCCCAGATGCACCATGTGCCACTCGTTCGGCACGCCGTCGACGGCCGAGTATTCGCACATCGGCGACACCACCAGGCGGTTGCGCAAGGTCAGGCTGCGCTGGGCAAACGGCTCGAACAGCTTCATCGGGGAAGTCCGGCAGGCGGAGTCCATCGACATGCAGCCGGACTTCCGGCGAATCAAGCGCGCGGCGATGAACGGCGTCTGCGCGGCCAGCCAGCGCACGATGCGGGTGGCCACCGGCGCAGGGGTCTTCATCCAGCCGAAATGATCGGCCGGCAAGCCGCCCAGGTCCTGCGTCGTGATGACCTGCACGGTCCGCTCCGCCGGCCCCAGCTTGCCCAGCAGCCAGTCCAGCGAGGCCTGCGGCCCCAGCCAGTCATCGCGCCAGGCGCAGGCGCCAGCAGCGGCAACTGCAACGCGGCCAGTCGTTGCTCGAAATCCTGCGGCATGCCTGCCGCCGCGTAACGTCCGCTGCGCCCGGTGCGGGCCCAGTCGGCGATCACGCCGCGCGCCTCGTTGCCGCCGAAGCCGATCCGTCGTCCGGGCAGGTGCCCGACCACGCCGGCCAGCAACGGCGCAAGCACATAGGCCATGCCGATCAACCAGCCGCGCCGAAAGCGGCGCCAGTACGGCGAGCCGCTGGCCACCAGCACCAGGCCGGCGAATTCGGCCGGGTGCAGGCTGGCGAACAGCAGGCTCAGCTGGCCGCCCAGGCTGTGCCCGCCCAGCCAGCAACGCGCCTGCGGCCAACGTTCGCGCAACGCCGCCATGCCTGCCGGCAGGTCGTCGTGCAGCAGTTCGCGATAGCCCCAGTTGCAACGGCGTCCGGCACGGCGGTCGCTGGAGCCGATGCCGCGCCACTCGTGCAAGACCACCGCCACGCCCTGCGCCGCCAGCGCTTCGGCCAGCGGCAGGTAATGCCGCGCCGGAATGCCCATGGCCGGCAGCCAGTACAGCACCCGTTGCCAGCTGCCCTCGGGCAACACCGCCAGCAGTTCGAAACGGGCTCCATCGACTGCCGTCACCGGAATCACGCATGGGCGCGGCAACGAATGTTTCTTCAGTGAAAGGATCGGACATCGCGACAGGCTAGCGAATTGCCGCGGCCGCGACAAAAAAGAGGCCGGCTTGCGCCGGCCCCCTCAAACGGATGACGCCGCCAGGTCAAACCGGGGTGACGTCTTCGGCCTGCAAGCCCTTCTGGCCGTCGACGACCTTGAAGCTCACTTTCTGCCCTTCCTGCAGGCTCTTGAAACCCGAACCGGTGATGGCGCGGAAATGCACGAACACGTCAGGGCCATTCTCGCGGCTGATAAAGCCGAAACCCTTGGCGTCGTTGAACCACTTGACTGTACCTACTTCACGATCCGACATGACTCACTCCGATCCTATCCAGACGCTGAGACAAACCGGCCCCAACGGGCCGACGGTTTACTGAGCATGCAGGGTCGGGTGCAACAGTCGGATTCAGGAAATCCCTACCGGGCACGCACGTAGCCAAGCAGACGCAGCGGGGCAAGCATAACGGATTTTCTGCTCGCAAGTGATTTGTCAAGCAGATTGACGCGGACATTATCCGGGCTGGGAAAACCGGACCGCGACGGGCCGGTTTCCTCCCCTCCGGCGGGTCAGGATGGGGGATCGGGCGGACTCACTTCACCGGGGCAGATCACGTCGGCCCGAGGAAGTGGAGCACAATGGCCCGGATCGACCGTTCCGGGCCCCGGCCCCGGACAACTTCAGCTTTCCTTGACCTGCAACGCTGTCTAGTAACGGTCAATCACCCGATCCGCTGCCCGCGCCCCGCTTCGGTCCGCCGGCACGGTCGCCAAAATCGAGGAGTGCTGATCATGCCTACCCTGTCCCGACCGACCCTGGTCGCCTTGATTGCCAGCCTGCTGCTGGCCGGTTGCGCGCAGCACGAGAGCGCCCGGTCGACGCGTCCGGCGGCCACCACGACCAGCACGCACCAGCACGACACCCCGGGCACGTGCCGCGGCCACGCCCACGCGCAGCGAGACCACTCGCGGCGAGGCCACCCAGGCCAGCCTGCCGGATAAAACCGGCATACCCGTCTGCGACGACTACCTGTCCAGTTACCTTGCCTGCCATCGTGCGGCGGCCATCTACGCGCCGAGCCAGTTGCAGTCCCGCTACGAGGCCATGCGCACCAGCTTGCTGCGCGACTCGCAGAATCCGGACATCCGCCCGCAACTGGGCGCGCGCTGCAACTCGCTGGCCAGCCAGTTGCGCGAGGCCCTGCACGGCAAATCCTGCGCCGCGACACCGACTCCGTAGCGGCTTCTACAGCAGCTTTTTAAGGGCAGCGCCCAGCGACTTCGCCAACGTCGCCGGCTGGGTGCGCCCAAGTCGGACTTCCGGCGTGCCGTGCCAGCGGGCGGTGTCGGCGATCGCCTTCGCCACCGCCTGCACCAGCGATGGAACCGGCAGCACTCCCGGTTCCAGGAACAACGCCTTGACCTCGAACTGCCCGACGGCGCGATGGGCCTTTGCGTCGAGCCGGCCGACCAACCGCCCGCGATGCAGGATCGGCAGCACGAAATAGCCGTAGCGTCGTTTCGGCGCCGGCGTGTAGCACTCGATCGTGTACTCGAAATCGAACATCGCCAACGCCCGCGCCCGATCCCATACCAGCGGATCGAACGGCGACAGCAAAGTGGTATGGGTCGCGCGCAGGCGACCCGCCAAGGCCTTTTCAAGCATCCCGGCGTGGTCGCGATGGACGTAGCCCGGGCTGGCCCAGCCCTGCACCGACACGGTCAGCAGCTCCCCGCTGGCCAGCAGCGGAGCCAGCTCGCGGTCGCTCACCCTGGGTTTCAGACGGAAATAATCGGCGATCCAGCCGGCAGGCGTCACGCCCAACGCACGCACGCTGTCGACGATGAAACGCCGGCGCAGCTCCGCCGCCGATGGAGCAACGGCAGCGTCGAACGGCGGATCGAGCCGCGCCAGCACGTTCTCGGCCAGGTCGTAGACCCGCTGGAATTTCTCGCGCCGCGCCACCATCAACTCGCCGAGCGCAAACCACGCCTCCAGCCAGCGCTTCTCCGGTTTCCACTCCCACCAGCCCGGCTTGCCGGCGCCTTCCCTGCGCACGAAATCCGCCGCGCGCACCGGACCGGAACAGCGGATGGCGGCCAGTAACGCGTCCATGTCCGCGCGCTGCTCGCGATGCATCCGCGCCGCATGGCGATGGGCCCAGTGATTTACGCGGTGCTCGTGCCCGCCGCGATGCCAGGCGACGTCGGCCGCGCTGATGAAACACGCCTCGTGCGCCCAGCATTCGGCCAGCCGCCCCTGCGCCAGCGCCTCGTCCAGCCACGCCGCCGGATAGTCGCCCAAGCGCGAATGCAGCACCAGGTAAGGGCTGCGCGCCACCACGTGGATGGTGTCGATCTGCAGCAGGCACATGCGCCCGATCGTCGCCACCACATCGTCGCGGCGGGGCCGTCTTCGCATCGGTTGCAGCAGGCCCTGCGCAAACAACTGCAGCGCGCGTGCCTGGGCCAGGCTCAACACGTTTCAATCACCTGAAGCGGCGCCCAATGGGCGGGCAGTTTCACGACTTCATGATCAGGATATTGAGCCGGCATTTACAAAGTCCCTGCTAGCGTGAATTCGAGTTGGGCTGCAACGGGAATCCCCCGCCCGATGGAGTGCGGACATCCGCACAACCTCACCCGAGCATTCTGGCATGGAGTATCGATGATGAAATCCCGCAAGCCACTGTTGACCGCCCTCGCCACCGGCACGCTGCTGTTCGCCGGCAGCCTGATCGCCCAGGACATGCCGACGCCTCCACCGCCACCTCCGCCGCCAGCCGACATGGCCACTCCGCCTCCGCCCCCTGCGGTACCGCCCGCGCCTTCGACGGCACCGGAGCCCGCCATGCCGTCGATGCCTGCAACACCGGCACAGGCAGGCGAGCCCATGCCGGGCGAGACAATGCCGACACCACCGACCGGTCAAGCCAGCACCATGAATACGCCAGCGGGTGAAATCACGGTGCACTCGAGCATGCCGCCAGCGCCGCCAGCCGGTCCCGCACCGAGTTTCGAGCAATTGTCCGGTGGCGGAAAATCGATCAGCGAGGATCAGGCTTCGGCGTATCCGCTGCTCGCCAATGACTTCATCTACGCCGACCACAATCGTAACGGCCGGGTCAGCAAGAGCGAATACGAACGCTGGACCGCGCAGAAATAAATCCGGCAATTCTCCCGGCGCCGGTCGCGTCCGCGGCCGGCGCTTTCATGTGCCAGTCACGGTGCTCCGCAGGCGCTCCGCTAGACTGGCCCGCCGCCCCGCCAGGAACACCCTTTCATGAAGCGATTGAACGCTGCCGGCGTCGTGGCGCTGCTCGGCGGCCTGCTGACCCTTCCCGTGCACGCGCAGAACCCGGACCCGACCGACATCCGCGCCTGCACCGCCATCGAAAGCGATGCGCAGCGCCTGGCCTGCTACGACCACGCCACGGGCCGGGTCAATTTGCCGGTGGCGCAAAAGCGCGTGGATCAGGACACCAGCCCACCGAGCATCTTCAGTCGCGAGCGCAAGGCAACCGCCAGCTCCCAGGTGGAAACCAACAGCGAAGTGGCCACGCCGCTGTCGTTGCTCGACAGCCGCTGGGAGCTGTCGCCGGAAAGCAAGCTGGGCACCTTCAACATCCGCGGCTACAAGCCGGTGTACGTGCTGCCGGCATTCGTCACCAGCAACCAGAACAACCTGCCGCACAGTCCCAACCCCGACAACACCCTGGCGAACCAGGACGAACGGCTGGACAACGTCGAGGCCAAGTTCCAGCTCAGCCTGAAAGCCAAGGTATGGCAGGGCGTGTTCGGCGACAGCGGCGACGTGTGGGTGGGTTACACCCAATCCTCGCGCTGGCAGGTCTACAACACCGAGCTGTCACGCCCGTTCCGCGAAACCAACTACGAACCCGAGGCGATGCTGGTGTTCGGCACCCATTACGACGTGCTGGGCTGGCACGGGCGGCTGCTCGGCATCGGCATCAACCACCAGTCCAACGGCCGCGGCGACCCGTTGTCGCGCGGCTGGAACCGGGTGATTGCGAACGTCGGTTTCGAACGCGATGGCTGGAGCGTGATGGTGCGTCCGTGGTGGCGCATTCCCGAATCGCGCAGCATCGACGACAACCCCGACATCAGCAACTACATGGGTCGCGGCGAAGTGCAGATCGTGCACGAATGGCGGAACCAGGAGTTCGGCATGCTGCTTCGCCACTCCCTGCGCGGTGGCGATCGCAGCCACGGCTCGGCACGCTTCAGCTGGAGCTTCCCGATGGCCGGCAACCTGCGCGGCTACCTGGAAGTGTTCAAGGGCTACGGTGAAAGCCTGATCGACTACAACCACAACGCCACCTACCTCGGCGCGGGTATCTCGCTGCTCGAATGGTATTGAGCATGGCCACCAACGGCGAAGGCCCGATGCAAGCACCGGGCCTTCGTTTACCGAGGGATGGCGACGACGCCGCGCAGCCGCTCAGTGGTGATGACCACCAGCGCCGTGCACGTGGCCGTGCTCCAGCTCTTCCGCGGTGGCGCCGCGCACGTCGGTCACCTCGATCGCGAAGTGCAGGGCCTTGCCGGCCAGCGGGTGGTTGGCGTCGATGAACACCACGCCGTTCTCGACCTTGGTCACGGTGACGTTGATCTGACCTTCCGGGCCGTTGCCCTGGAACTGCATGCCGGGCTGGATGTCCTCGACGCCCTGGAACGCGGCCCGCGGCACTTCCTGCATCAGTTCGTCATGACGCACGCCGTAGGCTTCCTCCGGCGCCACGTCGGCAACGAACTTGTCGCCGACCGAACGGCCTTCCATCTGCTTTTCCAGGCCCGGCACGATGTGGCCGCTGCCGTGCAGATAGGTCAGCGGCTCGCGACCTTCGGAGCTGTCGATGACCTGGCCTTCGTCATCGGTCAGCGTGTAATGGAAGGCAGCAACGGAGTTCTGGGCAATCTGCATGGGAGTCTCGCGAATAGGTTCAAGTCCGCCGGCCAGGCGCCGACACGAGCCGCGTAGGGTAGCAGAACGCCTCGATGGCCCAGCGGGTCGCCACGTCATAGCGGAGCCATCGCCCACGCCGTCCCCGCCTCGCCTCTGCTGCTTGCCGTCAACCTGTTCGGCGCGCCGCCGCGAGCGGCTGGCGTTCGTAATCACGCCAACCCTTGCCGACGCCGGCAACGCAGCCGGCGCCGGTTCGACGTGGATGCGATCGCGGCGCCGCTGGCCGGCTGGCGCGGCCGCGCGTGAATCCGGATCAGCCTTCCAGCAGGGCCAGCGTGTCCTTGGCGATCTTCTGCGGCGTGTCGGTGGAGGCGTAGCGCTTCACCACCTGGCCATCCGGATCGACCAGGAACTTGGTGAAGTTCCACTTGATCGACTCGCTGCCCAGGACACCCTTGCCTTCGCTCTTCAGCCACTTGTACAGCGGATCGGCATGCTCGCCGTTCACCTCGACCTTGGCGAACATCGGAAAGGTCACGTCGTACTGGCGTGCTGCAGAAGGTCTTGATCTCGGCCTCGTCACCTGGCTCCTGGTGGCCGAACTGGTTGCACGGGAAACCCAGCACCACCAGGCCCTTGTCGCGCTGGTCCTGCCACAGCGTTTCCAGCCCCTGATACTGCGGGGTGAAGCCGCATTTGGACGCCACGTTGACGACCAGCAACGTCTTGCCGCGCCATTCACCGAGCGAGCGCGGGTTGCCATCGATATCGCGGACGGTGAAATCGTAGATGCTGGACATGGACGGACTCCGTCTTGATGGGTCGATCCAGCAGCATACGCCATCCACGGGCGGGGTCGTGGCATAGAATGCCGCATCCACCCGCAGGCAGGCCCACGTCGTGATCCGCTTCGTCGATGTTCACAAGTCCTACCGCGTCGACGGCAAGGACATCCCCGCGCTGCAGCCGTTCGATCTCGATATCGCCGACGGCGAGGTGTTCGGCATCATCGGCCTTTCCGGCGCCGGCAAATCGACGCTTATACGGCTGATCAACCTGCTCGAGCGACCCAGCGGTGGGCGCATCTTCGTGGGCGACACCGAAATGACGGCGCTGGCCGAACCGGCACTGCGCGCGCAGCGGCGCCGGATCGGCATGATCTTCCAGCACTTCAACCTGCTCGCCTCGCAGACGGTGGCGAACAACGTCGCGTTTCCGCTGCGACTGGCCGGTGAACGCGATGCCGGCGTGCTGCGCCAGCGCGTCGATGCGTTGCTGGCACGGGTGGGGCTGACCGCGCATGCCGACAAGTACCCGTCGCAACTTTCCGGCGGGCAGAAGCAGCGTGTCGGCATCGCCCGCGCGCTGGCCAACCGGCCGTCGATCCTGCTGTGCGACGAGGCCACCAGCGCACTCGACCCGCAGACCACCGCCTCGGTGCTGGAGCTGCTTGCCGAGATCAACCGCGAGCTGAAACTCACCATCGTGCTGATCACCCACGAGATGGACGTGGTGCGCCGCGTGTGCGACCGCGTGGCCGTGCTCGACGCCGGCGCCATCGTGGAGCGCGGCGCGGTGGCCGACGTGTTCCTGCATCCGCAGCACCCGACCACCAAACGCTTCGTCAACGAAGCATTGCCCGAGGAAGCGGCCAGCGAACTGGCGCCGTTCGCCGCAGGTGCCCGGCCGCATCTTGCGCCTGAGCTTCCGCGGCGACGCCACGCTGACCCCATCGCTGAGCCAGCGTGGCGCGCGAGACCGGCGTGGACTTCAACATCCTTGCCGGCCGCATCGACCGCATCAAGGACCTGCCCTACGGCCAGCTCACCCTGGCGATGCAGGGCGAACGGGTGGACGCCGCGCTGAGCCGCGCTGCGCCTGGCCGGCATCGAGATCGAGGAGATGCACCGATGAGCCCGTTCCAGGAACTGTTCCCGAACATCGACGACTGGGGCGAGATCGGCCGCGCCTGCGTCGATACCTTGCTGATGCTCGGCGGTTCGCTGGCACTCACCGTGCTGATCGGCCTGCCGCTGGGCGTGCTGCTGTACCTCACCGGCAAGGGCCAGTTGCGGCCGATGCCGAAGCTCTATGCGGTGACTTCGCTGCTGGTGAACATCCTGCGCTCGGTGCCGTTCATCATCCTGATGATCGTGCTGATGCCGGTCACCTATGCTCTGGTCGGCACCAAGCTGGGTATCCGTGGCGCGATCCCGCCGCTGGTGATCGGCGCCGCGCCGTTCTTCGCGCGGCTGGTGGAAACCGCGCTGCGCGAAGTGCAGCAGGGCGTGATCGAGGCCAGCCAGGCAATGGGCGCCAGCCTGTGGCAGATCGTGTGCCACGTCTTGCTGCCCGAAGCGCGTGGCGGCCTGTTTGCCGGCACCACGGTCACCGCGATCGCCCTGGTCGGTTATACCGCGATGGGCGGTGCGATCGGCTCCGGCGGCCTGGGCGATCTGGCCTATCGCTATGGCTACCTCAGCTACAAGTCCGACTACATGCTGGTCACCGTGGTGCTGCTGATCGTGCTGGTGCAACTGCTGCAGATGATCGGCGACCGCATCGTGACGCGCTACGGCCGACGCTGAACGGGTGTCTTTGCACTTGGCGGTATAGACGGCTATTCTTGTGCACCGCACAAGATCATGCCGCCATGAAACAGTTCCTGCTCGTCCCCGCCATCGCCCTTTCCCTGCTGCTGGCCGGCTGCTCGGGCTCCGGCAAGCAGGACGACAACGTCCTCACCGTGGCCGCCACCGCGGTACCCGCACGCGGAAATCCTCAAGCAGGCAAAACCGCTGCTGGCGAAGGAAGGCGTGGACCTGCAGATCAAGGTGTTCGCCGACTACGTGCAGCCGAACACCCAGGTGGCCGAGAAGAACATCGACCTGAACTACTTCCAGACCAAGCCCTACCTGGACGCGTTCAACCGCGAGCGCGGCACCCAGCTCACCATCATCACCGGCGTGCACATCGAGCCGTTCGGTGCGTACTCGCACAAGTACAAGAGCATCGACCAGCTGCCCGACGGCGCCAGCGTGACGATCCCGAACGACCCCAGCAACAACAGCCGCGCGCTGTTGCTGCTGGCAAAGCACGGCCTGATCACGCTGAAGGATCCGACCGACGAGATGGCCACGCTGAAGGACATCACCGCGAACCCGAAGCACCTGAAGTTCCGCGAACTGGAAGCGGCGATGCTGCCGCGCACGCTGGACGAGGTCGACCTGGCCCTGATCAACACCAACTACGCGCTGGCCGCCGGGCTGAATCCCACGAAAGACGCGCTGCTGATCGAGAGCAAGGATTCGCCCTACGTGAACTACCTGGTCGGCCGCCCCGACAACCAGAACGATCCGCGCGTGCAGAAACTGGCCAGGGCACTGACCAGCCCGCAGATCAAGGCGTTCATCGAGCAGAAGTACCAAGGCGCCGTGCTGCCGGCGTTCTGACCTGCCCGACTGTCACCCCTGCGTCGCGGGTATCTCGAACACCTGCCGCAGATACGCCACGTAGGCCTCGTCCTCGCACATGTTCTTGCCTGGCGAGTCGCTGAGCTTGGCCACCGGCTGGCCGTTGCAGCGGATCATCTTGATCACGATGTTGAGCGGCGCGGGGCCCACGTCGTTGGTGAGGTTGGTGCCCACGCCGAAGGCGAGCTGGCAGCGGCCGCGGAAGTGCGCGTACAGCCGCATCACCATGGGGATGTCCAGGCCGTCACTGAACACCAGCACCTTGTTGCAGCGGATCGACCCGGTTCGCGCCGTAATGCGCCAGCACCTTCTCGCCCCATTCGAACGGATCGCCGGAATCGTGGCGGGTACCGTCGAACAGCTTGCAGAAGTACATGTCGAAATCGCGCAGGAACGCGTCGAGCCCGTACACGTCCGACAGTGCGATGCCGAGGTCGCCGCGATACTCCTTCGCCCACGCTTCCAGTGCCGCCACCTGCGAGTCGCGCAGGCGCGGACCCAGCGCCTGGTGCGCCTGCAGGTATTCGTGCGCCAGCGTGCCCAGCGGAATCAGGTCCAGCTTGCGTGCCAGCCACACGTTGCTGGTGCCGGCCAGTTGCGCGCCGAGTTCATCACGCAGCGTGGTCACCACCTCTTCCTGCCACACCCGCGAGTAGCGCCGACGCGTGCCGTAGTCGGCGATCCTGCAGCCGGCATAGTCGGGCGTGTCGCGCAGCAGCGCGATCTTCGCCCGCAGCCGGCGCCGCCCTTCCGCCAGATCCAGGCCTGCGCTGGTGTTGCGGAAATACACCTCGTTGACGATCGCCAGCAACGGCACTTCGAACAGGATCGTGTGCAACCACGGTCCGCAGATGCGGATCTCGATCTCGCCGTTGGCCGCGGCGGCCGGCGCGATCTCCACGTACTTTTCGTTGAGCCGGAACAGCCCCAGGAAATCGACGAAGTCGCTCTTGATGAATCGCCAGGTGCGCAGGTAATCGAGTTCGTCCGGAGTGAACCGCAACTGGCACAGCGCCTTCAGCTCGGCCCGGATCTCGTCGATGTACGGCACCAGGTCGATGCCGGGCGTGCGGCACTTGAAGCGATACTCGACCTGGGCGGCGGGATACTGGTGCAGCACCACCTGCATCATCGAGAACTTGTACAGGTCGGTGTCGAGCAGCGAATCGATGATCATCTGTGGCCGGCCGGCATGGGAAGCGGTCATTATCCACGCCGCTGCGCATTCCTCGCGAATCGCAAGGCATGTCTGCCGCACGCAACAAAAAAACCCCATCAGCCAGGGGAGGACTGATGGGGTTTGTCAGGTGGCATCCAGGGGAGGAAATGCCGACCCCTCAGTGACGCGATGGACTGCCTCACTTTTTGTCGCCATCACGGCGATACGCAGAGTTAGTGTGGCTTCCGTGGCGTGAGTTCAACGTGCACGACATCGTTATTCAGTTTCCCGACAGCTCGCCAGCGAGCAGCCTACAATTTATTCACAACCTGCCGGAATCCATCATGAAGTTTCT
The DNA here is from genome assembly GCA_963739815.1 of uncultured Gammaproteobacteria bacterium. Classification (GTDB taxonomy): domain Bacteria; phylum Pseudomonadota; class Gammaproteobacteria; order Xanthomonadales; family Rhodanobacteraceae; genus Rhodanobacter. The sequence goes on along the minus strand of CAVUBI010000001.1, from coordinate 444,775 downwards.
TGCCGCGTGTCTGATCGTGCTGCATCTGATCCTGTGTCAGGCCGTGCCGGCTGCCGAACTGAAAGTCGATGTCGGCCAGGGCGGCACCACTTATCGCACCGAGGATCTGCTCAAGCGCCATGACGTGCGCAGGATCAGCGTGCCCGCCGACGTCGCGTTCCGCCGCCCGATGCACTATCGCGCGGTTCCGTTGACCGCTTTGCTCAAGGGCGTCACTGCCGCGGATCACCTGCAGTTCGTCGCCGCCGACGGTTTCGCCGCCGAGATTCCCGCAGCGCTGCTGCTGAACAAACACGGCAGCGAGGCCTGGCTCGCGATCGAGGATCCGGCGCAACCATGGCCCGCCTTGCCAGGCCACGGCCATGCCGGACCGTTCTACATCGTGTGGACGCAACCGCAAGCCGCCCGCATCGGCCCGGAACAATGGCCGTACCAACTGGCGAGCATCCGTGCGTTGGACAACGTCGCCGTGCGTTTTCCGGCGATCCTGCCCGACCCGTCACTACCGGCGCACGGCTCCGTGCAACACGGCCTCGCCGTCTTCCAGCGAACCTGTTTCGCCTGTCACACACTGAACGGCCAGGGCGATGCGAAGCTCGGGCCCGACCTGAACGTCCCGCACAATCCCACCGAGTACCTGCGCGCCGACCTGCTGCGCGCCTTCATCCGCGACCCGCAATCATTGCGCCGCTGGCCACAGGCAAAGATGCAGGGCTTCGATGCGCAGGCGCTGCCCGATGCCGACCTTGACGCCTTGCTGGCTTATCTGCGCCACATGGCGGGGCGCAAGGCCGCGCATTGAGGTCATACTACGGGATCAGCTGCGATCGACGATGCGGCTGATCCGCTCACCGGAAAACTCGAATTCCGACTCACCGGCCAACTCGATCACGGTACCCGCTGCCGGCCCATCGGGCAGATCCACGGCCAGCACGCCGCGCCACGCGACGCTCGCCAGCACCGACGCCGGACGGAACGTCAATGCGGTGACGACCTGCCTGCGTTCCGAGAACATCGCCGCGCCCCGCCCGGCCACTTCGCGAAAGGCAGCGATGCCGCTGCTGGAAGCGGTGACCTGTCCTGCGGAAACATTCTCGAACAGCACGTCAGGCGTCAACAGCGCCAGCATGCCGTCCACGTCGAAGCGGTTGTAGGCGTCGATATATCGCTCGATCACGATCCGCTTTTCAGCACGGGCCATCGTCGTCACCTCGCAGCAAAGTAGTCATGCAACTCAGTCGGAGTGCGCGGCCGGCAGCAACCCCTGCAACGTCTGGTCGCGCCGCGCCTTCGGTTCCCGTGCCAACGCACGCACGCCGGCATGGAACGCCGGCCACTGGCGTTCCGCGCGCTGGAACAGCTCCGCGAACGCCGGCGTCCACTGATCGTACAAGCCGAACGGCAACAGTCGCGCGTTGTTGATGGGCGCGGCGACCCAGGCGTCGTAGCGAGGATCGTTAGGCCACTCGCGCTCGCGCCACTGCGCGTAGCGGCTGCGGAACGCGTCGATCTCGCGCTGCTTGCCAGCCGCCATCGTGGCCGCATCCACACCGCTGGCGTACAGGGTTTTCAGGCGTCCGCGCAGATCCAGCACGAGCCGGCTGAACCCGTCGGCCATGGCCTGGGTGCGACCGTCGGACGGCGGCAGTCCGCGTGACTGGCGCCACTCGCGCAAGCCCTCGCTCTGCACGAACGTCGCGAAGGATTCGTTGAACGCAGTGTCGCCTTTCACGTAGACCAACTGATGCGCCAGCTCGTGAAAGATCGTGCCATCCAGTTCGTCGTCATCCCAGCGCAGCATGCTGGACAGGATCGGATCGGCAAACCAGCCCAATGTGGAGTACGCCGGCACGCCGCCCAGCCAGACATCGTCGCCGCGTGCCAGCAGCTGCGCCGCATCGGCCTGCGCATCGGCCTCGCTGAACCAGCCGCGATAGGCGACGCACCCGGTCACCGGAAAGCACTGCGGCACCGCCTCCACCGAATAACGTGGCGTGGCGAAAACGTTCCACACCACGTACGGCCGATCCAGTTCGACATAGCCGGTATAGCTTCGGTTATCCGGCAAGCCGAGCCGCTGCGAGGCAAACCGCCGTGCCTGTTGTGCCCGCTGCAGCCGCGCGGCGAGTTTCGGATCGGTGGCCGGATCGCGCACCAGCTTGCTCACCGCACGGCGGTGCACGACCAACTCGCCCTGCCCGTGCGCCGCCTGCGCGTAGTAACGCAGGCTGCTGCATGCACACAGCAAAAGGCCCACCGTCGCGATGACGATGAGCCTCGAACAGCGGGTGCGTGATGGCGCGGATCGAAGGCGGTGCATCCTTCGATTGTGCCTCAGGTCTCAGTCACGGCGGTCGCGATTGCTACGCCCACGCCCGTCGTCGCTGCTGCGGCTGCGGGAACCGCGGTTGCCGTCATTGCCGGACGACTGACGACCCTGGCTCTGCCCCTGCCAGCGACCGGAGCGGCCTTGGTAACTGCCCGAGCGGCCCTGCTGGTAACTGCGACCATCGCGATGACCTTGCCACTGGCCGGCATGGCCGCGGTAATCACGATAGCCGCGATAGCCGTCATGGCGATAGCGCGAGCCGCCGTACCACACGCTGCTGACCCCCACGCTCACGCCCGGGGCATAACAGCAACCGTAATAGCCGCCGCCGTAGCCGTAATAGCCGCCGTAGTAACTCGGCGTTGCGTAGTACGCATTGCCGCCATCGCCGTAGTAGGCGTCGCCTGCGTAACCGGAGCTGCGCACGTAGCTGTAGCCCGGATCGTAATAACACCCCGACAGCGTCGCGGCGGCGACGATCAGGACAAGACTGGCCAACAGGCGTTTCATGATCCTTCTCCGCGCAATGGGTCGGTGCAACGATTGCACACTAGGACCGCATGGTTGAATGCGTACTGAGCCGCCGCGCACGGTCAAACGGCGTTTATCTGCCATCCATGTCCGGCCACGCCGACTCCGCCCGGCGCCATCGAACCACGCTCAACCCTTGCGCCTGCCCTGTTCGCCACGCTGCGCTGCCAGCACACGGCCATCCGCCCCTTCAGCGCCGACTTCGGTCGACGGCGGCGGGTGCAACACACTTCCGGACGCCGGCTGCGCCGGGTTGGCATCGGGCCAATCCGGTCCCTGTCTCACCCGCTCATGCTTGGCTTCCAGCAATGCCTGGATCTTCGCCACCGCATCTTCCTGGCTGATGTGCTGAACTGGCGCATCCACGGTCGTGCCCCGACGCGCTGGCTGTTTCTCCACGGGCCGGACGAACGACTGCTTCGACGCTGGTGCAGCCGGCTTGCTGCTGATTGGTTTCCGGGCCACAACCTTCGGATTGCCCACGTTCCCGGCAGCGGACTTCTTCGCGACAGGTTTCCCTGCCGCCGCTTTTTTCGCGACAGGCTTCTTCACTGCCGGCTTCTTCGCCACGGTCTTCTTCGCCGCCACCTTCTTCGCAGCGACCTTCTTCGTCGCGACTTTCCGTGCCACCGGTTTCTTCGCCGCCGCCTTGCGCGGCGCCTCCTTTGCCGATGCTTTTTTTGCTGGTGCTTTTTTTGCTGGTGCTTTCTTCGCTGGTGCTTTCTTTGCCGCGGACTTCTTCGCGGCCGACTTGCGGGTCATGGCCATGCGTTCGCTCTCCTGCGGTGGTCGATGCAACTATGGGCCAGTATGCACGCCTCAGCCGCCGCCGGTGTTATGCGATGCAGGAAATATTCATCCCCCGAAGCTCGGCTGCATCAGCGCACTCAGGAAATGCGGCAATACCCGTGGCTCCACCAGCAAGGTGACGATCACGCCATAGGCCGCGCCCCACAGGTGCGCGCTGTGATTGACGTTGTCCTGGCCGCGCCGATCCATGTAGATCGAGTAGCCGGTGTAGAGCACGGCGTAGATGATCGCCGGCATCGGTATCACCAGCACGATGATCCGCGACCACGGCGCCAGCAGGATGAAGGCGAACAACACCGCCGACACCGCCCCCGAAGCACCGAGGCTGCGGTAATTCGGGTTGTTGCGGTTTTTCAGGTAGGTCGGCAGGATCGAGATCACCAGGCCGCCGATGTAGAACAGCGCGAAACCGAGGGTGCCAAGCTGGTTGGTGAAAAACCGCTCCATCACCCGGCCGAAGAAAAACAGCGTGAACATGTTGAACAGCAAGTGGCCAAAATCCGCATGCACCACGCCATAAGTCACCAGCCGGTGGTACTCGCGTTGGCGCGCGATCGCCGGCGGCCACAGGATCAGGTCGTTCATCAGGCGGCTGTTCTTGAACGCCATGAACGAGACGATGCAGGTAATGGCGATGATGACCAGGGTGATCGACATAAGCGGTTCCACAGCAGCTGCACAAAGTTCGGCATCTTGGCGCCACGCCCTCGTCTTGTCGACTTTCCGGCGCATATGTCCGGCTGACGCGCCGATATTCCGAAAGGTCACTGCACCGATCGGGGCCGGACGGCTATCATTCGCCGCTTTATGTCGCCGTTTGCCGGCCGATGGATGCCATGACCACGCTTCGCTACCTGCACCTGGACGTCTTTGCCGCCACCCTCGGCGGTGGCAACCACCTCGGCGTGGTGATCGGTGCGGATGACTGGGACACCCTGGCCATGCAGCGCTTCGCGCGCTGGACGGCGCTGGTCGAGACCACCTTCCTGCTGCCACCGACCGATCCGAAAGCCAGCTACCGCGTGCGCATCTTCACCCCGCACAAGGAAATTCCGTTCGCCGGCCATCCCAGCATCGGCAGCGCACATGCGGCGCTCGAATGCGGCATGGCCACGCCACACGAGGGCCTGTTGTGGCAGGAATGCGGTGCGGGCGTGTTGCCGATCCGCGTCGAAGGCAGCGGTGCCAGCCGCGAACTGTTGCTGCAGTCGCCCGGCGAACACGTGCTGCACACCGGCCGCGACGCACACCCGTTGCTGGCCGCGACGCTCGCCGGCATCGAACTGGGCGTACTGCCGCCGGCGCTGGTCGATGGCGGCCGACGCTGGTGGCTGGCCGAAATTGCCGATGAAGCCACCTTGCGCGCCTGGCAGCCCGATCACGCAGCCATCGGTGCCCTGGCGCGCGCCAGCGGCAGCATGGGCCTGTGTGCGTTCGCGCGGAGCCGTGCCGAGGATCGCCAGCTGGTGGTGCGCGCGTTCCCTGCCGGCGTCGGCATCGTCGAAGATCCCGCCTCCGGCGCCGCCAATGGCCTGATCGCCGCGTATATCCTGCACGCGGAACCGCACGGCCCACTGGCCCGCGGTTACCGGGTCAGCCAGGGCCGCGAGATCGGTCACGACGCACAATTGATCGTGCACATCGACGGCAACGCGATCTGGGTCGGCGGGCGCAGCCATACCGTAGTCGACGGTTCGCTGGACTGGACGCCGTAACGAGTTTCCGAAAGCCCGTCGCCGACCGCGGCACGGCGCGTAGGTTGGGGTGAGCGCAGCGAACCCCAACAAACATCGCGATCTGGTGGCCGGTTGCGGGCTTCCGGGGTCATCGGCTTTCTCCACGGTGACCATGGCCTGGTCCTGGATGGGCGACCCGCGTCGGCACAAGCCGTCAGGCCACTGCGCCCGCTGCCTGCCCCGACGCCCACGCCCACTGGAAGTTGTAGCCGCCGAGCCAGCCGGTGACGTCGACCACCTCGCCGATGAAATACAGCCCCGGCACCAGTTTCGACTGCATCGTGCTGGAGGACAGACCGTCGGTGTCGACGCCGCCCAGGGTGACCTCGGCGGTGCGATAGCCTTCGGTGCCGCTGGCGGTGATCGGCCAGGCATTGAGCTGCGTGCCGATCTGCTCGAGCTCGGCTTCCCGGTACTGGCGCATCGGGCGGCTCTCGAGCCATTGCTCGCACAACCGTTGCGCGAGGCGTTTCGGCAACACCTCGCCCAGCACGGTTTTCAATTCCGCCAATGGCCGTGACGTGCGCTGCTCGATCAGATACGCGCCGGCGTCCCGATCCGGCAGCAGGTCGATGCGCAGATCGTCGCCGGGTTGCCAGTACGAGGAAATCTGCAGGATCGCCGGTCCGCTGATGCCGCGGTGGGTGAACAGCAGCCCGGCACGAAACGACTGCTTGCCCACGCGCGTTTCCACCACCGGCAACGCCACACCGGCGAGATCCTGGTAATGCTCCTGGTGCTTGCCGCTCAGCGTCAGCGGCACCAGGCCGGCGCGCGTGGGCAGCACGGCGTGGCCGAACTGGCGTGCCAGTTCGTAACCGAAACCGCTGGCGCCCATGCTGGGAATCGACAGGCCGCCGCGAGGCGATCACCAGCGATTCGGCATGCACCTCGCCGCGCGCGGTGCTGACGCTGAAACCTTCCGGCGTCCTGCGCACGCGCTGCACGCCGCAGCTTGCCTCCACCGTGACGCCGGCCGCGGCGCACTCGTCCAGCAGCATGCGCACGATCTGCTTCGACGAGTCGTCGCAGAACAGCTGGCCCAGTTCCTTCTCGTGGTAGGCGATGCGGTGCTTCTCGACCAGAGCAATGAAATCCCACGGCGTGTAGCGCGCCAGCGCGGACTTGGCGAAATGCGGATTGGCCGACAGGAAATTGGCCGGCGTCGCGCCCATGTTGGTGAAATTGCAGCGACCGCCGCCGGACATCAGGATCTTCTTGCCGACCTTGTTGGCGTGATCGACCACCAGCACGCGGCGGCCGCGCTGGCCGGCGGCGATCGCGCACATCAGGCCGGCGGCGCCGGCGCCGATGATCAACACGTCCACTTTCACGAATCCGCATCCTCGCGCTGCGCAGGTCGCGCATTATCGCCCAGCCGCATCGCTTACACTGGCATGCCGTCTCCACCGAGCTGCCGCCATGCCTTCCTTTGACGTGATTTCCGAAGTCGACAAGCACGAGCTGACCAACGCGGTCGACCAGGCCAACCGCGAGCTGTCCACCCGCTTCGACTTCAAGGGCCAGGACGCGTCGTACGCACTGGACGATTTCGTGATCACCCAGAGCGCGCCCAGCGAGTTCCAGCTGCAGCAGATGCTGGACATCCTGCGTGGCCGGCTGGTGGCGCGGAAGATCGACATCCGCGCGCTGGATATCGGCGACCCGGAAACCAACCTCGGCGGCTCGCGCCAGAAGATCACCGTCAAGCAGGGCATCGAGCAGCCGGTCGCGAAGAAGCTGGTGGCCGTGTTGAAGGCGGCCAAGCTCAAGGTCGAGGCGCAGATCAATGGCGACAAGCTGCGCGTCACCGGCAAGAAGCGCGACGACCTGCAGGAGGCGATGGCGGTGCTGCGCAAGGCCGACGTGGAGCTGCCGCTGCAGTTCGACAATTTCCGCGACTGAGTACGCGTTTAGCCCGCCATGGCGACGACGCGGCGACCTCGCGCGGCCTCAGGCCTTTGACAACAGCCGTCCGCCCATCGCGGCGTTGACCGCCACCACCGCGGCCACCGCCAGCGCGTGGGTCAGCAGGTCCGTCGCGGCGGAGTCGAATGCGTGGCAGATCTCCAGCAGGCTGGCCGAAGCCGCGGCGCTGGCCAGGCCAACCAACACTGCGGTGAGTACCGGCCGCAACGGGCAGGCGCGGCGCAGCAGCACGATCAACAGCGCCGACAGCGGCACCGAGAACGCGATGATGAAGACCAGGCAATCGGCCGACTGATGCACGCCGGCGATCTCGGTGCCCGGCGCGATCCACACGCGCAGGCAGCCAAGGCCGCTGGCGCCGATCCACAGCAAGGCGCCGGGCAGCGGTAGCCACGCCCATGCCGCTGAACGCCCCGGCACGCCCAGCGCAAACGCGGCCCACGCCGCACCGATCGCGGTCAGCACCGCACCGATGCCGGCCCAGGCCAGGTCCGGCGTGGCAGCCCAGCGCCGCAGCATCGGCTGCGGGCCGTAATGCAGCAGCAGCCCGGCCGCGACCGCCACCACCAGCAGCAGCCAGCCGATGGTGCGCAGCCACGGCGGCAGCAGGCGCCGCACCGGCACCAGGTTGGTGCCGAGGCGGTCGATCAGGGCCTCATGCAGGCGCGGTTCGGACATGGCGTCAGGGTTCTCCATGGAAACGTTCGCGCAAGGCCTTCAGCGCGCGATGCAGGTTCACTTTCAGGGCGCCGGGTTTGCGCCCGGTCGATGCAGCCACTTCGCTCCAGCGAGCGCTCGCGCAGGCCCAGTTGCTCCACCGCCTCGCGCTGGCCCGGCGGCAAGCTCGGCGATCGCCTCGCGCAGGCGCTGCGCGCGCTGCCCGCTTTCGGTGGCGGCGCTGGCATCGTCCGCATCCGGATGGTTGTCCAGCGCGAACTCGTCGTGCAGTTCGCGGCTGTCGCGCCGACCGCGGCTGCGCAGCGAGTCGATCGCGCGGCGGCTGGCGATCGCGCTGAGCCAGGCGTCGTAGGAACGCGCCGGATCGTAGGTGTGCCGCACGCGATGCACGGTGATCAGCGTTTCCTGCACCACGTCGTCCAGCTGATCCGGCGCCACGCCCTGGCGGCGCGCGATGGCCCGGATCAGGGCCACCGAATCGGCCAGCAGCTTCTCGTAGGCACGCCGGTCGCCGGCCTGCGCGGCAGCCATCCACGCCGCCCGTCGCCGGTCGGGCGTGTCGCTGGAGCTGACGGTGGGTTCGGCGGGCACGGTTCGGATGAGACTCATCCCACGGGAAAGTCCATTATCTAGAACCATGCAGCCGGTGGCGGTCAAGGTTTGCGACATGCTGTCTCCGCGGCGGAACGCCTGTCAGTACTTCGCTGCCTCTGCCGCAGGCGTTACCTCGTACCGGCATGTAACTTGCGCCGGCACCACGGCGAATAACCAGACAACCCCACACGGAAGACGCTTCCCATGCTCGTGCTGATCCTCGCCTATCTCGGCGGCGTGCTGACCATCCTCAGCCCATGCATCCTGCCGGTGCTGCCGTTCGTGTTCGCCCGCTCCGACCGCCCGTTCATGCGCAACGGCTTGCCGATGCTGCTGGGCATGGCGATCACGTTTGCCGCGGTCGCCACGCTGGCCGCACTCGGCGGCGGCTGGGCGGTGCACGCCAACCAGTACGGCCGCTACGTGGCGATGGTGGTGCTGGCCTTCCTCGGCCTGACGCTGCTGTCGACCCGCGCTGGCCGAATGGATCACGCCGCCCGTTCGTGGCGCTGGGCAACCGGCTGTCGCAGCGCTCGGCCGGCGATGGCGATTCGGTCTGGGGCGCGGCCGGCCTCGGCGTGGCCACCGGCTTGCTGTGGGCGCCGTGCGCGGGGCCGATCCTGGGCCTGCTGCTGACCGGCGCGGCGCTGAACGGCGCCAGCGTGCAGACCACCTTGCTGCTGCTCACCTATGCCGCCGGCGCGGCCACCTCGCTGGGCCTGGCGCTGCTGATCGGCGGCAAGGTGTTCGCGCTGATGAAGCGCTCGCTCGGCGCCGGCGAATGGGTGCGCCGCGCGCTCGGCGTGCTGGTGCTGTGCGGCGTGGCCGCGATCGCGCTGGGCCTGGATACCGGCCTGCTCACCCGCGTCTCGCTGGCCAGCACCAGCGGCATCGAGCAGAAGCTGATCGACGCCGTGCGCCCGGCACCGGCGCCGCGACCCATGCTGAAAGCCGGCGAGCCGCTGCCGGTGGAAGGCACGATGCCGTCGCTGGCCGGCGCCACGCAATGGCTGAACAGCCCGCCGCTGACCACCGAATCGCTGCGCGGCAAGGTGGTGCTGGTCGATTTCTGGACCTACTCCTGCATCAACTGCATCCGCGCGCTGCCGTACGTGCGCGGCTGGGCCGACAAGTACAAGGACCACGGCCTGGTGGTGATCGGCGTGCACGCGCCGGAATTCGCGTTCGAGAAGAATCCGGCCAACGTGACCAAGGCGGTGAAGGATCTGGGCGTCGACTACCCGGTCGCGCTGGACAACGACTATGCGATCTGGCGCGGCTTCAACAACCAGTACTGGCCGGCGCATTACTTCATCGATGCGCAGGGCCAGATCCGCCACCACCATTTCGGCGAAGGCGAGTACCGCGAGAGCGAGGACGTGATCCGCCAGTTGCTGACCGAAGCCGGCCAGAAGAACCTGCCGGGCGGCTATGTCAGCGACGACCATCGCGGCGTCGAGGCGGCCGCATCGGACGATCCCACCCGCTCGCCCGAAACCTATGTCGGCTACGCCCGCGCGCAGAATTTCGTCGGCGGCCGGGTGGCGCGCGACGACGTACGGGATTACCACGCACCCGCCGCGCTCGGCCGCGAATCAATGGTCGCTCGACGGCCGCTGGACCGTGCACGACGAAAACGCGCAACTGGAGCAGGCCGGCGGCGCCATCGTCTACCGCTTCCGCGGCCGCGACCTGCATCTGGTGCTCGGCCCGGCCAGCGACGGCAAGCCGATCCGCTTCCGCGTCACCATCGACGGCAAGCCGCCCGGCGCCGACCACGGCATGGACACCGACGCCGACGGCAACGGCACGATCACCAGCCAGCGCCTGTACCAGCTGGTGCGCCAGGCCAACGGCAGCGGCGAGCGGCTGTTCGAGATCACCTTCCTCGATCCCGGCGTGCAGGCGTACGCGTTCACGTTCGGCTGATCAGACCAACGAGGAGGTTGCCATGTCACGCCTCGATGAAACCCTCGCGATGGATCGCCGCCGCTTCCTGCGCGCCGCGCTCGGCGGCGGTGCGCTGCTGGTTGCGGGCGGCGCACTGCTGGTACCGCGGATGTACACGGCCGCGAACGCGCCGGTCGGCACGCCGGGCAACGTATTGCTGGAAATTTTTGACGACGCCGGCCGTGACCTTGGCGCGCGCCAGGTGCCGAAGCTGGTGTTGAGCGACGCGCAATGGCGGCAGCGACTGTCGCCGGCAGCGTACGAAATCATGCGTCATGAAGGCACCGAGCGCGCCTTCAGCGGCGAGCACGAACGGCCCGCCGTACCCGGCCTGTTCCGCTGCGTCGCTTGCGCCAACGCGTTGTACGACGCAGCCACCGAGTTCGACTCCGGCACCGGCTGGCCCAGCTTCTGGCAGCCGATCGCCGCACGCAACGTGGTCGAGCGACGCGACACCTTGTTCGGCATGCAGCGCACCGCCATCAACTGCGCCGACTGCGACAGCCACCTCGGCCACGTCTTCGAGGACGGCCCGCGGCCGACCGGCCTGCGCTACTGCATGAACTCGGTGGCGCTGCACTTCGTGGCGCGCGCTCCCGGCTGACGGCCCTTCCCGCGGACGGGCTGGCGTCCGATACTCGGACCTTCTCTTCGCAGGGCCGTCCGCTCATGGCTGAACTGTTTGATCCCGCCGCACTGGCATCGCAACCGCTCGATCACGCGCTGGCGCTCTCCGCGCGCTACTACACCGATCCGCGCATGCCGCAGCTCGACGCCGAAGCGGTCTTCGCGCCGAGCTGGCAGCTGGTCTGCCACCAGTCGCAACTGAGCGGTGTGGGCGACCACGTGGTGACCACGATCGCCGGCCTGCCGCTGCTGGTGGTGCGCAGCGACGAAACCACCATCCGCGCATTCCACAACGTCTGCCGCCATCGCGCCGGGCCGGTCGCCAGCTGCGACGGCAAGGGTGCCACCGCGTTGCGCTGCCGCTACCACGGCTGGACCTACGGCCTCGACGGCGTGCTGCGCGGCGCACCGGAAATGGGCCGCACGCCGGACTTCGACCCCGCCACGATCCGCCTGCCGGAAGTACGCGTGCAGGTCTGGCAGGGGCTGGTGTTCGTGGCTTCCGGTGACGCGCCGCCGTTCGACGCGTTCGTCGCCGGCATCGACGCGCGGCTGGGAGCAGATCGCGCGCTGACCGGTTTCGAGTTCCATCACCGCGCCAGCTGGGACGTGGCCTGCAACTGGAAGGTGTACGTGGACAACTACCTGGAGGGCTACCACGTGCCGCACATCCATCCGGGCCTCAACAGCGTGCTGGATTACCGCAGCTACGTCACCGAGACGGCCACGTGGTATTCGTTCCAGTTCAGCCCGCTGGACAGCGGCGACGATCTGTACGGCAGCGGCGAGGCGCTGTACTACTTCCTGTACCCCAATGCGATGCTCAACATCCTGCCCGGCCGCCTGCAGACCAACCGCGTGCTGCCGCTGGGCGTGGATCGCTGCCGGGTCGAGTTCGATTTCTACTACGCGCCGGCGGCCACACCCGAGGCGCTGGCACGCCGTACGAAGGACATCGCGTTCAGCGACGAGGTGCAGGGTGAAGACGTGACGATCTGCGAAGACGTGCAGCGCGGCCTCGCCTCCGGCTCCTACGAGGCCGGCCGACTGAACCCGCTGCGCGAGAACGCGGTGCATCACTTCCACGAGCTGCTGCGCCGCGCCTACCGCGGGAAGGCATGAAAGCCGGCGCGAAACAGCTGGGCCTGTTCACGCTGATCGCGCTGGTGGTCGGCAACATGATCGGCTCCGGCGTGTTCCTGCTGCCGGCGGCGCTCGCGCCGTACGGCGCGGCGAGCCTGCTCGGCTGGGGGTTGAGTCTGGGTGGCGCATTGCTGCTGGCGCTGGTCTACGCCTGGCTGGCGCAGTCGATCCGCAACCACGGCGGCGGCTACGGTTATGCGCGGCGGGCGTTCGGCGACGGCGTGGGTTTCATCTCGGCGTGGAGCTACTGGGTCAGCGTGTGGACCGCGATTGCGGCGATCGCGGTGGCCTTCGCCGGCAGCATCGGCGCCGTGTGGCCGGCGTTGACGGCGACGCCATGGCGCGGCGCCGCCTGCGCGCTCGCGGCGCTGTGGTTCTGTACCGCGGTGAATCTGGCTGGCGTGCGCGAGGCCGGCTACATGCAGGTCATCCTCACCACGCTCAAGCTGGTGCCGCTGCTGCTGTTCGGCGTGATCGGCCTGTTCTGGGTCGACCCCGGCGCCTACCGGCCGTTCAATCCCAGCGGTCAGCCGCTGTTCCAGGCCACCACGGCGGTGGCCGCGCTGGCGCTGTGGGCGATGCTGGGGCTGGAATCGGCCACCGTGCCGACCGGCGTGGTGCGCGACCCCGAACGCACGGTGCCGCGCGCCACCGTGATCGGCATGCTGATTGCCGGCATCACCACCATGCTTGCCTGCACCGTGGTGATCGGCCTGTTGCCGGCCGACGTGCTGCGCCACTCGGCCGCGCCGATGGCCGATGCCGCCAGCCAGTTGTGGGGGCCGCTGGCCGGTATCGGCGTGGGCGTGGTCGCCACCATCTCCTGCTTCGGCGCACTCAATGGTTGGGTGCTTTTGCAGGCGCAGGCACCACTGGCGGCAGCGCAGGACCGCGTGTTCCCCGCGCCATTCGCACGCATGGATGGCAACGGCACGCCGCGCTTCAGCTTGCTGCTGGGCGGCGCGCTGGCCAGCATCCTGATCGCCGCCAACTACAGCCGCAGCCTGGTCGGCCTGTTCACCTTCTCGATCCTGCTGTCCACCGCTGCCTGCCTGTTGCCGTACCTGATCAGCGTGCTGGCGTGGTGGCGCATCGATCCGCGCAACGGCTGGCCGCGCAAGCTGGTCGCCGCCGGTGCCTTGCTGTACAGCCTGTGGGCGCTGGTCGGCACCGGCATGGAGTCGATGCTGTGGGCCGGCGTGCTGATCCTGGCCGGGCTGCCGATCTTCCTGTGGCAACGGCGCCGCGCGCGGCTACGGCCACCAGCCACGGCCTGAGCGTGCGTAGCGGTCCGCCGCGCGCTCGAACGGATTGCGCACGCTGATCCCGCCGCACAGCAGGTACACCGGCAGGAACAGCGGGCCAAGCAGCATGTACTGGTAGACGTGCGCGCGCTCGTGATCGGCCAGCGACACCGGCGGCTCGATGCCGCGCCCGGCGCGATGCGCGTAGGTGAGGCACGGCACGTCCAGCCGCTCGCCGGTATGCACGATCACGTTGCCCAGGGTCAGCGCGCCGCCGCGCCCCCACGGCCAGCAGCGCACCACCACGGCCAGCTCGCGATGCTGCCAGCGCACGCGTGCACCGAACGCCAGGCCGAACACGCCAAGCAACAGGCCGAGCAGGCTGTTCGGCAAGGTCCACAGCATGCCGAGCACCAGCAGGCCGCGCGGTAATGGATCTTGATGCGATGGTTGCGGCATGTTCGCCCGGCTTGGATTCGGCAGTGCCCGCCGCCATCTGGTGACGATGGCGCCAGGCGCCTACCTTTTATCGGAGTTTGCCATGAACACACCCCTGGCCATCCCCTGCCCGCAGTGCGGCGCGCTCAACCGCGTGCCGGCCGAACGCGTCGGCGAGCAGCCGAACTGCGGCCGCTGCAAGCAGGCACTGTTCGAGGGGCATCCGGCCGAACTCACCACGGCCAATTTCGACGCGATCGCCGGCCGCGGCGACCTGCCGGTGCTGGTGGATTTCTGGGCGCCGTGGTGCGGACCGTGCATCGGCTTCGCACCGGTGTTCGTGCAGGCCGCCAGCCGCTTCGAACCGCGCCTGCGGCTGGCCAAACTCGACACCGAAGCGCAGCCGCAGGTGGCCGCACGCTTCAACATCCGCAGCATCCCCACCCTGATCATGTTCAAACAGGGCCGCGAGATCGCGCGCCAATCCGGTGCGCTGAGCGCGGCGCAGTTGCAGCAGTTCACCGAAGACGCGCTGGCGCGCGGCTGATCAGCGCGACGCCAGCGGACCGGCGTCGGCCGCCTGCCAACGCAGCCAGTCGATCACCGCGGCCACAGCCGCACGCGGTTTCGCCGGCGGCCGCACGATCCAGTACGACGGCCCCAGCGGCACGCTGAGTTCACCGAACGGGCGCAGCAGACTGCCGCTTGCCACGTCGTCTGCCGCCAGCCGGTGGCGTGCCAGCGCCACGCCCTGCCCCTGCGCCGCCGCGCGCAATACCAGATCGGACGAGGTGTAGCGTGCGCCGCCCTGCAGCGCGAGCCGCGCCGGCCCATGCACCTGTCGCCACTGCGCCCACGTCGCCTGCAGGTCGCGATCATGCAACAGGCGCAAACCGGCCAGTTGCTCGGTTCGCGATGGACGTCCGGACGTCTGCCACAGCGCCGGGCTCATCACCGGGTACAGCGCGTCATCCATCAGCGGCTCGGCGTGCAGTGCCGGCCACGGCCCCTGGCCCATGCGGATGGCCAGGTCGATGCGGCCATCGTCCAGCGCGTCCAGCCGCTGCTCCACCTGCACCGACAGCTCGATCTTCGGGTGCGCCCGCTCCAGCGCAGGCAATCGCGGCAGCAGCCAGCGGATCGCAAACGAGGGGGTCGCGGACAAGGTCACCGCATGTGCCGGGCGGGTTTCGCGCAGCGCGGCCACAGCCTGCTCGATTTCACCCAGGCCACTCAACAGGGCCCGCCCCAGCGCCTCGCCCTGCGGCGTGAAAACCAGCGCGCCGCGCCCGGCCGAAGCGCGCATCAGCGGCACGCCCAGCCAGCGGTCCAGCTCGCCCAGATGCCGACTCACCGAGGAGTGCGCCATGCCCAGCTCACGCGCCGCCGCACGCACGCCGCCGTGGACGTAGACCATGGCGAACGCGCGCAGGGCATTCAGCGGCAAATCGTTCATGGTCGGAATTCTAGACCATAAACGACATGGCACCGACCAGCAATGCGCCTGACCATGCACGTCATTCGACCATTGAAGAAGAAGGCGGCATGAGCGACCTGTTCACCATCGTCAGCCTGCTCGGCGTGGCCGCAATCACGCCCGGCCCGAACAACCTGGTGGTCTGGCGCGCAGCGAATCGCGCAGGCCTGCGCGGCGCGATGCCGGCCATCGTCGGCGTCGTGCTCGGCGGCCTGTTGCTGCTTGCGGTGATGGCGCTGGGCGCGGGTACGGCCTTCGCGGCGCACCCGTCGTTGCGCGGATGGGCCCGGGTGGCCGGCTCGCTGTACCTGGCCTGGCTCGGTCTGTCGCTGTGTGCCGCCGGCCTCGCACCGACACGTGCCGGTGCGGCGGAACCGGCCCTGCCCGCAGGCACGCCGGGGCTGATCGGGTTTCAGTTCCTCAACCCGAAAAGCTGGGTGATGGTGCTGACCGTACTGGCGGCGTGGCCCGCCGCCGGTCTGCGCGATTACCTGCCGCTGGCCGGACTGTTCGTGCTGATTCCCGGCCTGTGCCTGCTGCTGTGGGCCGTGCTGGGTGCATGCACTCGCGCGCTGGCTGGCGCATCCACCGATCCGCCGCGGCGTCGACCTCGCGATGGGCCTGCTGCTGTTCGCCTGCGCCGCCCTGCTGCTGATCGAACCCTGACTTTCCCACCACCGGAGACCGCGACATGACCTTGCTCGATACCGACACCTTTCCATCGCGTGCTGTGCGTCGCCGGCAGCCTGCGGCGTGAGTCATGGAACCGGCGCCTGTTGCGCGCGGCCGCGTTGCAGGCGCCGGCCACGCTGCAACTGGACGTCTACGACGAACTGTCTTCAGTACCTCTGTTCGACGAGGATCTGGAACACCCCGAACCCGCCGGCGTGCATGCCCTGCGCGCGGCGATTGCCGCGGCGGACGGCCTGATCATCGCCACGCCCGAATACAACCAGGCCATCCCCGGCGTGCTGAAAAACGCACTGGACTGGCTGTCGCGCGAGAGCCCTGCCGGCACCGGGCTGGCGGAAAAGCCCGTCGCCGTACTCGGCGCCAGCAGCGGCCCGTGGGGCACGCGCCTGGCGCAGGCCTCGGTGCGGCAGGTGCTGCATACCTGCGGTGCACTGGTCATGCCTGGCCCTTCACTATTCGTCGCGAACGCTCCCAGCCATTTCGGCGAAGCCGGCAGCCTGAACAACCTGACCACCGCCAAGTCGCTGCAAAACCTCTTGCTGGCGTTCGAGCGATGGATGGAACGCATGGCGCCGCGGGTCGTCGCGGCGGAGCCGGCGATGGTGGACCTGGCCTGAGAGGCCGTGAATTTCTCGGCCTTCCGGACCAGCCATGGAAGCCCGTCGCGGATCGATCACTGGGGCTGATTCGCACCAGCGAGTCCGGCGCAGATCCACTCGCCCCATGGCTTTACGCACATTCCGGCCAAGGCGGACCCGGTTAGGCTGGGTGCTTTCGCCCGCGAGGAAACGACCCGTGCGCAAGCCCCTGCAAACCGCCCTGCTGGCAGCCTTCGTGCTGGCCGGATTCCACGCCGCGCCGACGTTCGCAGCCGATACGCAAAAGCCGGCGGCGCAGGATGCCGCCAGCAGCAACGGCTTCCACCTGCCGCCGTTTCCGGCCGACTGCGCAGGTATCGCAGTCCGCCACGGTGGACGGGAGAACGCTGAAATACACCGTCACCGTCGGCTCGCTGCCGGTGCGCGACGAGAAGGGCAACGATCACCGGCGAGGTGGTGTTCACCGCCTACACCATGGCCGGCAAGGATCGGCCGGTGACGTTCGCGCTCAACGGCGGACCGGGCGCGTCGTCGGTCTATCTGAACCTCGGCGCGATCGGGCCGAAGCGGGTGAACTTCGGCGTCGAGGGCGACACGCCGTCGGCACCGGCGACGCTGCATGACAACCCCGGCACCTGGCTGGGCTTCACCGACCTGGTGTTCATCGATCCCGTCGGCACCGGCTTCAGCCGCGCGCTGGTCGACGACAAGGAAGCGACCAAGCAGTTCTACAGCACCGACAGCGACATCAAGTACCTGTCGCGCATCGTCTACGACTGGCTGGTCAAGAACGGCCGCATGACTTCGCGCAAGTACCTGGTCGGCGAGAGCTACGGCGGCTTCCGCGGCCCGCGCATCACCGACTACCTGCAGACCCAACTCGGCGTGGCGATGAACGGCATGGTGCTGCTGTCGCCCTACCTCGACCCGGCGGCATCCGACGACGAGAACGTGTCGCCGCTGCCGTGGATGCTGACCCTGCCCTCGATCGCCGCCGCGCATCTGGAGCGCGAGCACAAGCTCAGTGCCGAGGCGATGGCGCCGATCATCGAGTACACCCGCGGCGAATACGCCAGCGACCTGATGCGCGGCCGCTCCGATCCTGCAGGCCACCGACCGCGTGGTGCGGAAGGTCACCGCACTGACCGGGCTCGACCCGCTGTTCGTGCAAGCGCTCCGGCGGGCGCATCGAGACCCAGGCCTACCTGCGCGAGGTGTACCGCGCCGAAGGCCGCCTCGGCAGCCGCTACGATTCCAACGTCACCGCCTGGGATCCGTTCCCGTACGCGCCGCCGCCAGCAGACCGGCGACCCGATCCTCAACGGCATCATCGCGCCGACCACCAGTGCGATGGTCGACTTCGTCACCCGCACGGTTGGCTGGAAGGTCGACGGCCGCTACAACGCGCTCAGCTACGAGGTGGGCCAGCCTGTGGCACGAGGACGACGATGCGCGTACCAGGCTCGGTATCGCAACTGCGCAAGTCGGTGGCGAACGACCCCGGCCTGCGCGTGCTGATCGCCCACGGCTGGGATGACCTGTCCTGTCCCTTCATGGCCTCGGTGCTGATCGTCGACCAGATGCCGGCGATGGGCGACGCGACCCGCGTGCAGGTGAAGAATTATCCCGGCGGCCACATGTTCTACGCGCGGGCGGACAGCCAGGCAGCGCTGACCCGCGACGTGCGCGCGCTGTACGGCGTCAAATAGGCGACGGCCGGTTCAGTGGTTCAGCCGCGCCAGCGTGCTGGCGCGCACCAGGTACTGCACGCTGAACATCTGCTGCGGATCGGTCCACACGCGCTGCCACCGCCAAGCCGGCCTTGGCAGCCAGCGCGGCGAAATCCTCCAGCGAATACTTGCAGCTGTATTCGACCTGGATCGCCTCGTCCGCGCGGAACGCTCACGCTGCCCCGGCCGATCCTGACCTGCTGCTCGCGGCGGCTGACGATATGCGTCTCGATGCGCCCGGCCATCGGGTTGTAGCGCGCCCGGTGCGCAAACGCCGACAGCTCGAAATTGCTGCCGATCTCCCGGTTCAGCCGGGCCAGCATGTTCAGGGTGAACTCGGCGGTGACGCCGGCGCGATCGTTGTAGGCCGCCTCGATCACGGCAGGATCCTTCTTCAGATCCACGCCGATCAGGATGCCGCCGGCATCGCCCATCTCGTTGCGCATCTTGCGCAGCAGCACGGCCGCTTCGCGGCTCTCGAAATTGCCGATGGTGGAACCGGGGAAATACAGCACCGTGCGCCGCGGCGCACGCGGGGGAATCGGCAGCCGCAACGGCTTGCTGAAATCCGCGCACAGCGGCTGCAGCGGCAGCTGCGGAAACTCCAGCGGCGAGGCGCTCGACGCTTTGCCGCAGCGGCTCGGGCGAAATCTCCACCGGCACGTAGGCCACCGGCGCATGCAGGTGCTGCAGCAGCATGCCGGTCTTGCGCGCATTGCCGCTGCCGTATTCGACCAGTCGCACATCGCTGCCGAGGGTGTCGGCGATATTCGCCGCATGCTCGTCCATCAGCGCGATTTCGCAGCGCGTGAGGTAGTACTCGGGCTGCTCGCAGATCTGCTCGAACAGCGCCGAGCCGCGCTCGTCGTAGAACAGCCATGACGGCAATCGCTTGGGCTTCGCGCCCAGTCCGCGCTGGGCCACTTCCAGCAAATCATTGTCCGGCGGGCGACGTTCGTCGTCGCTGACACCACAGGGTTGCATGCTGCTCATCGGTCCTGTCCCAATCGCAGCCCGGCAAATTGCCAACGGGCATGGGGTGGAAAGAAATTGCGGTAGCTGGCGCGCAGGTGATCGCGCGGGGTCGCGCACGATCCGCCACGCAGCACCCACTGGCCGCACATGAATTTGCCGTTGTACTCGCCCAGCGAACCGGGCAGTGGCCGGAAGCCCGGGTAGCTGACGTAGGGCGAAGCGGTCCATTCCCATACGTCGCCGTAACATCTGCAGCAGGGCCGCGTCACCGCTCGCCGCGCGCGGCTGGAAACGCCGCTGGTCCTGCAGGTTGCCGTCGATCGCCAAGCCCTGCGCCGCCGACTCCCATTCGCCTCGGTCGGCAGCCGCGCGCCGGCCCAGCGCGCAAACGCATCGGCCTCGAAATAGCTGAGGTGACACACCGGCTCGTGCGGATCGATCGCGCGCACGCCCGCCAGGGTGAACTCGCTGGACAGATCGTCCTGCCAGTAGATCGGGTGCTGCCAGTCTTCGCGCTGCACGCGTGGCCCAGCCGTCGGACAGCCACAGACCCGGTTCGCGATAACCGCCCTCGCGCACGAAGGCCAGGTATTCGGCATTGGTCACCAGCCGGTTGGCCAGCGCATGCGGCTGCAGCAGCGCACGATGGCGGGGCGTCTCGTTGTCGAAGGCGAAGCCTTCGCCACGATGGCCGATCTCGACGATGCCTTCGCGTCCCGTCGACAAAACGCAGCGGCACGCTTTTCGTCGCCGCCGGCACCGGGATCGGCGCGCGATACGCCGGCCGCAACGGATTGCACCAGAACGCATGCTTGATGTCGGTCAGCAGCAGCTCCTGATGTTGCTGCTCGTGCTGCAGGCCCAGCTCGACCAGGGCCGGCAGTTCCGCGTCGTGCTCGCGCCCCAGCAGCTCGCTTACCGCGTCGTCGATGTAGCGCCGGTAATCACGCACCTCGTCCAGCGACGGTCGCGACAGCAGGCCGCGCTGCGGCCGCGCATGCATCGGCCCGACCGACTGGTAATAGGAATTGAACAGGTAATGCCAGGCCGGATCGCGCGGCCGGTACGCCGGGTCGCGCCCCAGCACGAACTGCTCGAAGAACCAGCTGGTATGCGCCAGATGCCACTTGCCGGGACTGGCATCGGGCATCGACTGCAACTGCAGATCCTCCGCGCTGAGGCCTGCGCACAAGGCCAGCGTCTGCTGCCGCACTTGCCGGAACCGCGCCGCGGTGCCCGCCGCCGGTACCGCCTGCCAAGCCGCCATCACCATGCCCCCGGCATGTTCCGTGGGGCCTCGATACGGAGTGTTGCAAGGCGGGTCTGGTCCAGAAGCATGTCCACCAGCATGCCGCGTCAAACGTTCACTTCTTGTGATATGCCGATGTCAGATACTTTGCACCGGCAATTCCCCATGCCGCGCAATCCCGACGGCATGCCTACCGCACCACCCAGCGAGGTAATCCTCATGAAAGCGCTCGCATCTCCCCTGCTGCTCGCCCTCATCCTCGGCGCCGGCGTCGCCCACGCCGAGGAGACGGCACCGGCCCGCTCGCCGTTGCCGGCCGGCGAGTGCATCGACACCACCCAGATCAACGAATGGCATGTCGTCGACGACCACACAGCCATCGTGCGTACCGGTCCCAAGCGCTACCTGGTGACGCTGCAGAGCGCCTGTCCGCGACTGGGCACGCCGCCGCCAGGCCTGATCTTCCGGCCCAATGCATCCAACGAAATCGTCAATCGCGGACGTATCTGCGGTGAGGTCGGCGAAACGGTGCACTCACGCTATCAGCCGCCCTGCGCGATCCAGTCAGTCAGCAAGATCGACAAGGCGCGCTTCGATCAACTGAGTGCCCGGGCCACACGTCATGGCCATGGCGCCGAGCAGCCGACGGCGATGCCTGCCCACTGACGCCTGCTGCATCCGTCACGCTGAAACAGGAAGAGCCCGGCATGTGCGGGCTCTTCCTGTTTCAGATGCAAGCGTTCAGCTGCAAAGCGCTCGGTCTGCCGATTCAGTCCTCGTACCCGTCGTCGCGGATGTAGCGCGTCTGATACCCATCGTCGTACACCACCGTGCGGGTCTCGACCACGCGACGGTGCACCACCGGAGCATCCTGATAGATCACCGTTCGCGGCGGACCGTAGACCACCGGCGCGTCGTAATACACCGGTGCCGGAGTCAGCGCGTTGTTGACCAGGCCGATCACCGCGCCGGTGACGATCGCACCGGCGATCCAGCGCCCGCCGCTCCAGTGACCACCGTGACCGCCGTGATAGCCACCATGGTAACCGCCGTAATAGGCGCCGTGCCCGCCACCATGGCCATAGCCACCGCCGTGGTAACCATGACCACGCGCCGACGCGGCGAATGGCATGGCCACGGCGGCGGCGAAGGCCAGGCCGATGACGGCCAGCTTGCCTGCACTGTTGAAGCGTTTGGTCATGATCGTTCTCCGTTGTACCGGACGAATGCTCGGCCGATTCCGCTTAATGTGCACTGAAGGGTTCACTTTTTTATGCGGGCCGTATCCCAGGGATTGATTCCGGCATCCGCCTTGCGCCGGCGCAGCAGCCAGCAGCCGTGGATGTCGGCGCGGCGGGCGAAGTCGAACGGGATGCTGGGCGTGGTCCAGTCCTCGATCTCGAAGTGCTGCGCCAGCGCCTCGCGATCCAGCTTGAAGCGGCGGAAATTGTTGGAGAACACGATCACGCCGTCGCGGGTCAGCCGCTCGTTGCAGGCCTCGAGCAGCTTCACGTGATCGCGCTGCACGTCGAAGTCCTCGGCGCGCTTGGAGTTGGAGAAGGTCGGCGGGTCGACGAAGATCAAGCCGTAATGGCCGCGGTCGCGCTGCAGGAATTCCAGCGCATCGAACTGCATCAGGCGATGGCTGGCACCGCTGAAACCGTTCAGCGCGAGATTGCGCGAGGCCCATTCCAGGTAGGTGGCGGAAAGATCCACGCTGGTGGTTTCCAGCGCGCCACCGGCCGCCGCATGCACGCTGGCGGTGGCGGTGTAGGCGAACAGGTTGAGGAAACAGCTTGCCCGTCGGCCAGCTCGCGCACTTTCGCGCGCACCAGCCGGTGATCGAGGAACAGCCCGGTGTCGAGGTAATCGGTGAGGTTGACCAGGAACTTCAGGCCGCCCTCCTCCACTTCGATGAACTCGTTGCGCTGATCGAGCTGGCCGTACTTGGAGCCGCCCTTGCCGCGCTCGCGGGTCTTCAGCGCGATGCGCTCGCGCGGCACGCCGAGCACTTCGCCGGCGACGCGGGCGATCTCGCGCAGGCGCAGCCGCGCCACGTCGGCGGGATGTCGGCGGGTGCGCGGTATTCCTGGATGTGCAGATGCTCGTCGCCGCTGGTGTCGCCGTAGACGTCGATCGCCGCGGCGTATTCGGGCAGGTCCTGGTCGTAGGCGCGCCAGCAGTGGATGCCTTCGCGCGCCAGCCGCTTGCGCAGATGCCTGACGTTCTTCTCCAGCCGGTTCTTCAGCATCTGCGCGCCGGCCGACAGCGGCTTCGGCTCGCGCGGTGTCTCGTCGCGCGGCTTCAGGTCGAAGGTCAGCAGCACGGTTTCCAGCGCGCCGTTGTACAGCGCGTAGCGCTTGTCCGCATGCAGCTGCATCGCCCGGCCCAGCTCCGCGTCGCCGGCCAGCACCGCGGCGCGCCAGCCGGTGAAGCGGTTGCGCAAGGTGTCGCCCAGCGCGCGATACAGCTTCGGCATCTCGGCGCGATCGCCGAGCCGCTCGCCGTACGGCGGATTGGTGATGACCAGGCCGTAGTCGACGCCCGGCGGTGGCGCCGCATGCGCCACGTCCTGCTTTTCCAGGGTGAAGAAGCCGGCCACACCGGCGGCCTGCGCGTTGCGTTTGGCCGCCTGCACCATGCGCGGATCGGCGTCGCTGCCGAAGAACACGCTGCGCAGGCCGCGCAGGCCGGTTTCGGCGCGCTGCTTCGCCTCGTCCAGCAGGCCGCGCCACAGCGCGATGTCGTGCTGCTGCCAGCCGAGGAAACCGAAATATTCGCGACGCAGGCCCGGCGCCACGTCGGCCGCCATCAGCGCGCCCTCGATCAGCAACGTGCCGGAGCCGCACATCGGATCGAGCAAGCGCGCCGCCGGCCGCATACACCTCGGGCCAGCGCGCGCGCAGCAGCATCGCGGCGGCGAGGTTTTCCTTCAGCGGCGCCTCGCCCTGCTCCTCGCGCCAGCCGCGCCGATGCAGCGGCGAGCCGGCCAGATCCAGCGACAGCGTGGCGCGGTCGCGGCGCACACGCACGTTGATGCGGATGTCCGGCTCATCGGTGTCGATGCCGGGACGCGAGCCGTCGCGCTGGCGGAACTGGTCGACCACCGCGTCCTTGGTGCGCAGGCCGATGAACTGGCTGTGGGTGAGCTTGCTCAGCGCGGTGCCGGCATCCACCGCGAAGGTCGCGTGCGCGGCGAGATGCTGGCTCCAGTCGATGTCCTGCACGCCGCGATACAGCGCGTCGTCGTCGGCCGCGTCGAACTCGGCCAGCGGCAGCAGGATGCGGCTGGCCAGGCGCGACCACAGGCAGGCCTTGTACGCCGTCTCCAGCGTGCCGGAGAAATGCGCGCCGGCCAGCGCCTCGCGCACGTCGCTGGCGCCGATCGCGACCAGTTCGTCGCGCAGCAGGTATTCCATGCCCTTCGGGCAGGTGGCGAAGTAGTGGCTCACGCGGCAGTCGCCAGTTGGTCGAGGAGATGGCGGAACTGCGCGGCGATCATGGCCATGCTGGCACCCAGCCGATGGTCGTCGTCCAGCACCAGCAGCGGCAGCCGGCGCTCGGCAGCGAACGCCGTGTACGCCAGCGAGCGGGCAAACCTCGTCGCGCCAGCCATGGATCAGCAGCGTCGGCACACCGGCACGCAAGTCGAACTGCACGCGCATAGCCCGGGATCTCGCTGGGCGTGGCCAGCAGCAGCAAGCCGGCCACCGGCACGTCCAGCGAGACCAGCCCGGAGACGAACGCGCCCATGCTGGAACCGACCAGCAGCGGCGGCACATCCATGCGCCTCGATGGTGGCGCGCAAGCGCGCGATCCGCGGCGCCACCGAACCTGCGTGACCGCGCGCGTCGTCGCTGCCGTAGTCCGGCCGCTGCGTTCGCCAGCCCAGCGATTCGGCCAGTGCGGCCAGCACGCTGACCTTGGTGGCGTCCGGACTGGAGTCCGAGCCGTGCGAAAGAATGATCTGGCCGCGCATGGCGCGTCTCCATGAAACTGCTGGAAGCAAGGCGCGCATGGTAACAGGCGGCGTTTCCGCGCGGCCTTGCCGCATGCGAAACTGGCGCGCATGAGCCTGAGCATCCACGACCAGCCGCTGCCCTACGTCGACATCCTGCCCGAGCGCCCGGTCGATGCGGTCGAGCTGGTGGTGATCCACTGCACCGAGCTGCCGGACCTGGCCACGGCGCGCGAGTACGGCGAGAAAGTGCTGCATGCCAGCGGCACCGGCAACAGCGGCCACTACTACATCGACCGCGACGGCGCGGTATACCGCTACGTACCCGGCACCCGCGTGGCGAACCACGTGCGCGGCCACAACCCGCACTCGATCGGCATCGAGCTGGTCAACCTCGGCCGCTATCCGCACTGGTGGGACTCGCGCCACCAGCAGATGACCGAGCCGTACAGCGAGGCCCAGATCGCCGCACTGCGTGCCCTGCTGGCGCAGTTGCGCGTGGAATTCCCGAACCTGCGCCAGATCGCCGGCCACGAGGACCTGGACACCGCGCTGATGCCGGCCAGCGACGACGCCTCGCTGGAAATCCGTCGCAAGCTCGATCCCGGCCCGCTGTTTCCCTGGGCCGAGGTGCTGGAAGACAGCGGACTGCTGCGGATCGGCGCGCCCCTGGATTGCGCCCGGGGGCCACTATAATCGCGGCTTCGCCATCGCCACGAGCCGCCCACATGTCGCCAAACCACGTCACCGAACTGGTCGAGCTGCTGCAGCTCGAACGGCTGGAGGACAACCTGTTCCGCGGCCAGAGCCGCGACATCGGCACCCGTTTCGTGTTCGGCGGCCAGGTGC
Source organism: uncultured Gammaproteobacteria bacterium (assembly GCA_963739815.1). GTDB lineage: Bacteria > Pseudomonadota > Gammaproteobacteria > Xanthomonadales > Rhodanobacteraceae > Rhodanobacter. The sequence goes on along the minus strand of CAVUBI010000001.1, from coordinate 419,236 downwards.
TGGGGCAGGCGCTGGCGGCGGCGCAGCAGACGGTCGACCCGGCGCGCGAGGCGCATTCGCTGCATGCGTATTTCCTGCGCGCCGGCGACATCGAGGCGCCGATCGTCTACAACGTGGAGCGCGCGCGCGACGGCGGCACGTTCTCGTCGCGACGGGTGCTGGCGATCCAGCATGGTCAGCCGATCCTGAATGGCTCGATTTCGTTCCAAGTGCCGGAAGCCGGCGTCGAACACCAGACCAGCATGCCGAAGGTGCCGGCGCCGGAAGACATCGAGCCGCTGCACCCGTTACCGCCCGACGAACTGGTCCGGCTGCCGGTGAAGCTGCAGCGCTGGCTCGGCATCGACGGCCCGTTCGAGTTCCGCCAGGTATGGCCGCGCGACGAGCTGCATCCGGCCAAGCGCCCGCCGATCCAGCACATCTGGTTCCGGCTGACCGCGCCGATCGACGACTCGGCGATCCTGCATCGCGCGCTGCTGGCGTATGCATCGGATTTCCACCTGATCGGCACCGCCACGCTGCCGCACGGCATTTCGTACCTGACCGCACAACGTGCAGATGGCCAGCCTCGACCACGCGCTGTGGTTCCACCGCCCGTTCCGTGTCGACGAGTGGCTGCTGTACTCGTTCGACAGCCCCACCGCGCAGGGTGGGCGCGGCCTGGCGCGCGGGCAGATCTTCAGCCGCGACGGCCGGCTGGTCGCTTCCAGCGCGCAGGAAGGGCTGATCCGCGTGCGCGGCTGACGGAGTCGCGTAAACTGCGCGCATGCGCCAGATCTATACCTCGCCCCGCCAGGAAAACATCGACACCGTGGTCGCCTTGATGGCCGAACACGGCATCACGGCTACCGTGGCCAATCGCTCGAACTACAACCGGCCGACGTGGCAGCGTTTCAGCTATTCGCAGCGCGATGACCGCAGCCGTTGGCCGCAGGTGTGGATCACCCATGCCGACGACTACACCAAGGCACGCGCCCTGCTGATCGGCATCGGGATCGAGCCGGTGGTCCGCTACGGCGAGGAGCTGGCCGCCACGCGCAATCCCACCCCGGCCGACCGGCGCGCACATACGGTGGCCCGGGTACGCCGCATCGTGTTGCTGGCAGTGCTGGGCGTATTCGCGATGGCGATGCTGCGTTACCTGCGAATCATCTGAAGCGCCGGATGCGGCGCCGCCATCGGCAGCATAGAATCGGCGCATGCGCCGCTCCGACCAAGTCCGTCTGTTCCAGACCCTGCCCCATGCCTGCGGCTACTACGCCGACCGCACGGCGCAGAACCTGGTGCTGGATCCGGCGGCACCAAATCTCGACCAGTTGTACGGTCCGGCGCTGGAGCGCGGCTTTCGCCGTGCCGGCGGTCATCTGTATTTTCCGCATTGCCTGCATTGTCGCGCATGCACGCCATGCCGCATCGACGTGGCGAACTTCCAGCCGGATCGCAGCCAGCGCCGCTGCCTGAAACGCAATGCCGACCTCACCATCAGCGAGTCGATCCCTGGCTACAACCGCGAGCGTCACGCGCTGTACGAACGCTATCTGCAGAGCCGCCACGCCGGCGGTGGCATGGACGATGCCGAGGCCAGCGACTTTCGCCGCTTCCTCACCGCGCCGTGGAGCCCCACCCTGTTCATGGAGCTGCGCCTGGGCGAACGCCTGCTCGCAGTCGCAGTCACCGACGTCTGCCTCAATGGCGCCTCGGCCGTCTACACCTTCTACGATCCCGACGAAACCACGCGCAGCCTCGGCACCTACGCCATCCTGCAGCAGGTGGAACTATCCCGCCGCCGCGGGCTGCCCTGGCTGTACCTGGGCTTCTGGATCGATGGCCACCCGAAGATGGACTACAAGCGCCGTTTCCAGCCGCTGCAGATCCGCACCGTCGCGGGCTGGCAATTGATGAAAACTGACGCGAGGTAGCCTCTCGCACCATGAAAAAGGCAGGCCGGCTCGTCGCCGACCTGCCTTGCGCACCTGCCACCCAAACCAGGCGGCCCGTTCGCAGGGGTTACCTGGTTGCCACTTGCGAGTCCCGGGTGACCTTGAAATCAGTCACCCTGTTGTTGATATCGCACATCACGTGGGCAGTCAGTGTGACCTGTGGATAGGCCAACTCAAGTGCGATGACCGAATAGCCGCCGGCCGGCGAATCGATCAACACACCGTCACCTGTAGGCTTGGACGGTTCGCCGTACGACGATTCCAGAGATGCCCACATCTGCGACAGACGCTCCGGAGTCACCACGTCACGCACGGTAGGACTGAACGTCTTCTGCGCACCGCGGTAATCGTCCTTGGCCAGTTTGTTGAGCATTCGCTTGGTCTGGGCAGCACACTGCTTGCCCCTGTTGACGCCCGTGAGGTGATCCTGGAGCACCGTGTTTCGGCTCATGGGCCCGAAGGTACCTTCGGTGACCGCGGGCACACTTCTGGCAGTGGCCCAGTCGTAGTTGCTGCTGTTCTGCTGTGCCATCGCACAACCCGACGACACGGCCAACAAGACTGCCGTTGCAATCAAAACCCTTTTCATATGCCCTCTCCTTGTTGCGTGGGTGCGATTGATCGTTCCCCCCGAACCATCCCGCTCATCCATAAACGCTGAACCGAAGTTCAGGTTGACGCGCTGACAGGGGCCTCCACGGCCACGTTTCCAAGACCTCGACGCAGCCTGCTCCGCTTCAACTTTCCTGTCAAACCGTTGGCACACAATGACTTTCCGGCCATCCAGACAGACATCAACCGTTGGCGGCACTAACCGTCGTGGGGTAGGGAAACAGCTTTTCCAGCGGCATCGACAAGCCGTCGTCGCCGACCACGCGACAATGCCCGCGATTGAGCTGGCGCGGTTCGCTGACGCCGCAGCTGTGGGCGATGATGCCCACTTCGTGCATCACGTTCTTCGCGTAGTGGAACACCCGCTCGCTCTTGTCGCTGACCACCAGGCCACGCTGCAGTTTCGGGTTCTGCGTGGTGATGCCGGTGGGGCAGGTGTTGCGGTTGCACTGCAATGACTGGATGCAGCCCAGCGCCAGCATGAAACCGCGCGCGGAGTTGACGAAGTCCGCGCCGATCGACAACGCCCACGCCACGTCGTAGGCGGTGATGCACTTGCCCGAGCAGACCACCTTGATGCGCTCGCGCAGGCCCTTGACGATCAGCATGTCGAGCAGTGCCGGCAGCGCCTCGTGCAGCGGCAGGCCGACGCCTTCCATCAGGGTCTGCGGCGCGGCACCGGTGCCGCCTTCGGAGCCGTCGACGATGATGAAGTCCGGCGCGCTCGCGATGCCGCGCTTCCACACCTCGTCGCACAGCTCGCCGATCCATTCCACTCCGCCGAGCACCGCCTTGAAGCCGACCGGCTTGCCGGTGAGTTCGCGGATGTGCCCGATGCTGTCCATCAGCTGCGACACGTTGCCGATGTCAAGATGGCGGTTCGGGCTCTGCGAATCCTCGCCGACGGGGATACCGCGGATCGCGGCGATCTCGGCGGTGACCTTGGCGCCCGGCAACAGGCCACCCATGCCCGGCTTGGCGCCCTGGCCGAGCTTGATGCTGACCATCTTCACCTGCGGGTGCGCGCAGATCGCCAGCAGCTTGCCGTCGTCGAGCTTGCCCTCGGGCGTGCGCACGCCGTATTTGGCGGTGCCGATCTCGAAGATGATGTCGCAGCCGCCTTCGAGGTGATACGGCGCCAGGCCGCCCTCGCCGGTATCCATCCAGATGCCCGCCTTCGCCGCGCCGCGCGACAGCGCGCGCACCGCCGGTGCCGACAATGCGCCGAAGCTCATCGCCGAGATGTTGAAGAACGCGGCATGGCTGTACGGCTCGCGCGCGTACGGACCGATCGTCACCGGCACCGGCTCGACGTGGTCCGTGCCCAGGTCCGGGAACGGCGCGTTGACGAAGAACGGCACGCCCTCGGCGCGCAGGTCGCGGCTGGAGCCGAACGCATTGGTGTTGTCGACGTTCTTCGCGGCGCGATAGACCCAGGTGCGCTGCGCGCGGTTGAACGGCATCTCCTCGCGGTCGCTGGAATACAGGTACTGGCGGAAGAACTCGCCCAGGTGCAGGAACCAGTAGCGGAAGTGGCCGATGATCGGGAAGTTGCGCAGCACCGCATTGCCGGTCTGGTTGCGATCGACCACCCAGGTCACCAGCAGCACCACCACCGCCAGTGCCAGCAGCAGCAGGGCAAAGGCCGCGACCAGTTCGACCATCACCACCAGCCAGCGCGCAAATCCTGTCGCTTCCATCCTGCCACCCTCTATCAGTCAGCGGCCATGACAGACCGCCTGCCGTGTTTGCAGAAGCCGCATCACGCAAGCCTAGCGCATTGAGCCGGAGCGGCGCCGGCGCTCACAACTCGATGCGCAGATGCCCTGCCGCGCGCACCGCCTTGCCCACCGCCGCTTCGAGCGACTCGGCGCGCGCCAGCGTCACCGCCATGCGCCGGCGGCCCTTCACCTCGGGCTTGCCGAACAGGCGCAGCTGCGTGTCCGGCTCGGCCAGCGCCGCGGCGACGCCGTGGTAGCGCGGCCCCGCGCCGTCGCCCTCGACCAGCACCGCGCACGAGGCCGACGGCCCGTACTGGTGGATCACCGGAATCGGCAGGCCGAGGATCGCGCGCGCATGCAGCGCGAACTCGGACAACTCCTGCGAGATCAGGGTGACCAGGCCGGTGTCGTGCGGGCGCGGGCTGACCTCGGAGAAGATCACCCGATCGCCCTTCACGAAGAACTCGACGCCGAACACGCCCCAGCCGCCCAGCGCACCGGTGACTGCCGCGGCCTGCCGTTGCGCCTCGGCCAGCGCGACATCGCTCATCGGCTGCGGCTGCCACGACTCGCGATAGTCGCCCTCCTCCTGGCGGTGGCCGATCGGCGCGCAGAAACTGCACGCCGTCGACGTGCCGCACGGTGAGCAGGGTGATCTCGTAGTCGAAGTCGACGAAGCCCTCGACGATCACCCGGCCCTTGCCGGCACGCCCGCCGGACTGCGCGTATTCCCACGCGTGCTGCGAGTTCGTCGGCGCTGCGCACCACGCTCTGGCCCTTGCCGGAGGAGCTCATCACCGGCTTGATCACGAACGGGTAGCCGATCGCCGCAACCGCCTCGCGGTACTGCGCCTCGTCGTCGCAGAAGCGGTACGGCGAGGTCGGCAATTCCAATTCCTCGGCGGCCAGCCGGCGGATGCCTTCGCGATCCATCGTCAGCCACGCCGCGCGCGCGGTCGGAATCACCCGCTGCCCTTCCTTCTCCAGCTCGATCAGGGTCGGCGTGTGGATCGCCTCGATCTCCGGCACGACCAGGTCGGGCTTCTCCAGCTCGATCACCGCGCGCAGCGCCGCGCCGTCGAGCATGTCGATCACGTGGCTGCGATGCGCGACCTGCATCGCCGGCGCATTCGCGTAGCGATCCACCGCGATCACCTCCACCGCATAGCGCTGCAGCTCGATCGCCACTTCCTTGCCCAGCTCGCCGGAGCCGAGCAGCAGCACGCGCAGCGCATGGTCGGAATGGGGGGTGCCGAATGGCTTCATCGGGTTCTCCACGGCGGGACAAAGCGCCATTGTACGGTCCGTCGCGGGACACATTGACGGCCGCGGTGCCAAGCGCTTCACTGTGCCCGTCATCCCCTCCCCAGGATGCATCCCATGCGACGCCTGAGCGCCATTTTTCTGCTGCCTTTGCTGTGCCTTGGCTGCTCGCCTGGCCATGCCGGCGACACCGCCATCCAAGGCACGCAAGCCCAAGGCGCGCAGACCCGCTGGATGACCGTATTGCTCGGTGGGCGCAAGATTGGCCATGTCGAGATCGTGCGCGAGCACGACGGCAACAAAATCATCACGACGCAGACCCTCGTCGCTGGAATTCGAGCCGGGCAGGCAGTCCGATTGCGGCTGGCCAGCATGAGCCGCAGCATCGAAAGCCTCGATGGCCCTCCGCTCGGCTTCGCGGCCATGACGCGGATGTCGGCACAGGACAGCGCGGTCGGACGGCCGACGCGACTCCGACGGCCGGTACCGGGTCGTTACCACCGTTGGCGGCCTGGCCCGTGAGAGCATGATGGCGTGGCCACAAGATGCCCTGCTGCGCCGAAAGCCAGCGGCGCGCCATGTTGGCCGCCGGTCGCCAGGCTGGCACCACTTACCAGCTGCAGGCCTTCGACCCCGCCAGCCAGCAGGTACTGACGATCCACATGCAAGTGGCGGGCGACGAACTGGTGACCCTTCCCGAGAGTACCGAACTGCTCAGCCATCAGCACCAGATATTCGGGCTGTCGCACGGCAACCAGAGTTACGACCTGTGGCTCGATGAGCAGGGTTTCGCCCGCAAGGGATCGATGAACCTGGTCGGGCAGTCGACTCGAGATGCTGGCTTGCGAGCCAGGCTTGTGCGCTGGCCCCCAACCAGGACGTCGACATGTTCCGCTCGCGCTGATGGTCGCAGCGCGCGCACGGCCGCTCACCTTCAACCTGCGCACGGCTACCGCTGCACTACCGCGTATGACCTCGACGACAACCGTGACGACTCGCCTTTCATCAACACCGATGAGCAGCATGTCATACCGCTGAGCAAGGGCCACTGGCATAATCGACGTCACGTGCGGCGAGCCCCGCGCGGGCAGAGCCTCCTCCGCAGCCGAAAGACTAGCGCTCCCAACGCCTGGCTGCAGTCCGAGTGCGCCGGAAATCCGCAAGCTCGCGGCGAAGGTCGTCGGTTCGACGCGCGACAATCGCAACAAGATGCGGCGCCTGCGCAGTTTCGTCAGCGACTACATTACCGAACACGGTCTTGACGTCGGTTATGCATCTGCCCTCGAGGTGCGTGCACTAGCCGTCGAGGGCGACTGCACCGAGTACGCCGTCCTGCTCGCCGCGCTCGCCCGCGCGGAGGGCATTGCGACCCGGGTCGATCGAGCGGCATCGGTTTACGCCGACCGTTACGCGGGCGCCTCGCATGTGTTCGTGCCGCACGCATGGGTGCAAGCCTGGATCGAGGGTCGCTGGGAAAGCTTCGACGCCGCGCTGCGCCGCTTCGACGCGACGCACATCGCGCTGGCCAGTCGGCGATGGCGATCCTTGGAACTTCTACGCAGGCGAATCGGCTGTTCGGCAATATCGCACATCACCGAGGCGATGCCGCGGCACGGAGTTGTTTCGCGTTTCGGCCCCGGAAGTAGCGCCGGCGGCGCCGGCCAAAGCCGGTCAATAAAAATTTCTTGCAAAATGATATGTTTTTGATATCTACTATCCTCTACTTCAGAGGAGGTAGCATCATGAACGAGCGTGAGGGTTTTCCGTAGCCGGCATCCCGTTTGTCGGCGTGTGTATTCTGCTGCTGGCCTGGCCGGCGCCGCCTTGCTGGTCCAATGCCGTCCCCAACCAGGCGTCGCCGGGCACCGTATCGCCGGAGCCATCGTGATCGCCGTCACCGGCTTCATGCTGAAAGGCTTTTTCCAGGTCGCGCCGAACGAGGGCCAGGTGCTGCAGCTGTTCGGCGAGTACGCCGGCACCGTGCGCGAGGAAGGCCTGCGCTGGACCAACCCGTTCTACAGCCAAGCCAGCGCATCTCGCTGCGCGTGCGCAATTTCGAGAGCGGCAAGCTGAAGGTCAACGACAACGACGGCAATCCGATCGAGATCGCCGCGGTGGTGGTCTGGCAGGTGGTGGACACGGCCGAAGCCGTGTTCTGCGTCGACGACTACGAGAACTACGTGCATATCCAGAGCGAATCGGCGCTGCGCCAGATGGCGCAGAGCTATCCGTACGACGCGCACGACGACGGCAAGCCGTCGCTGCGCAGCCACGGCGACGTGATCAACTCGCACCTGCGCGACGAGATCCAGACCCGCCTCGGCAAGGCCGGCGTGCAGGTGGTCGAGGCGCGCATCAGCCATCTCGCCTACGCGCAGGAAATCGCCCAGGCGATGCTGCAGCGCCAGCAGGCCGGCGCGATCATCGCCGCCCGCACGCGCATCGTCGAAGGCGCGGTGAGCATGGTCGAGATGGCGCTGGACCAGCTCAGCCAGCGCGGCGTGGTGAACCTCGACGAGGAGCGCAAGGCGGCGATGGTCAGCAACCTGCTGGTGGTGCTGTGCGGCGAGCGCGGCACCCAGCCGGTCTTCAATACCGGCACGCTGTACTGACGCGGCCGACGATGGCCGGCGAAAAGAAAGCCTATCCGCTGCGCATCAGCGCCGCCGTGCTGGACGCGATGCAGCGCTGGTCGGACGACGAGCTGCGCAGCGTCAATGCACAGATCGAATACGTGCTGCGCGAAGCGCTGCGCAAGGCCGGCCGGCTGAAGGCAAATCCGGGCAAAGCCGTGGTTGATGACAACCCGGACTGATCCGCCACCGAGAGAGCACGACGACATGCCAGCCAATCCGTCTCCTGCCCTGCCGGTCCAGGGCCCCCACCTGAAGCTCGCCGCGCTGCTCGGCGTCACCGGCCTGCTGGCGACCATGGCCCTGTGGCCGTACCTGCTGGCGCTCATGCCGCAGAAGTTCGCCGCGCTGCCGCTGCCCCTGCCGGTCGTGATGGCGGCGCAAACGGCGCAAGCCGGCGTACTGTGCTGGCTGCTCGCTTGGCTGGGCCTCACCCTCGGTGCGCCATACGGCCTGGATGCACCATGGCTGCGCAGCTGGGTCTACCGACGCCCGCGCGATCCCGGCCGACGCGCACGCTGGGGGCTGGCCATGCTGCTCGGCGCGCTCGCGGCATTGCTGGTAACCGGGCTGTCGCTGCTCGGGCCGACGCTCCCCGCGGAGCACGCCACGACGTCCGTGGGCTGGGCCTGGCGCGGCGCGCTGGCCTCGTTCTACGGAGGCATCGTCGAGGAAACCCAATGCAGGCTGCTGCTGGTCAGTCTGTTCGTGTGGCTGCTGGTGCGCATCAACCGCAACGTGGCGAGACCGTGGATATTCATGGTGGCCATCGTGCTGGCCGCGTTGCTGTTTGGCGCCGGCCACCTGCCGGCACTCTTCGCGATCACCTCGACACCTGCGCCGTTGCTGATCGGCAAGATCGTGCTGCTGAACGCCGTGGTCGGAACGGTGACCGGTACGCTGTTCTGGAAATACGGTCTGGAGCACGCGATGCTGGCGCACTTCTGCGCCGATCTGGTGCTGCACGTGGGCGTGCCGCTGGCCGGCGTCGCCTGATCCGCTCAACGTCCGTCGAAGGCCATTTCCCGCAGCTGCGGCAACTTCAGCAAGCGCACCTTCGGGTGTTGCGTGCCGATCACGAACAGCCACGACCCCTGTCGCACGATCGACTGCACGTCGCGGCAGCCCATCGTCCGCGCCGAGGCGCTCCAGCGGGCGACCGTCGTTGGCGTCGTAGACCACCAGTTCGCTGGTGTCCGGATCGACCACCAGCAACCAGTCGTGCTCCGCATCCTGCCAGTGCACGAGTTGCTCGATCGAAGATGCTCCTGCCGCACGATCGGTTACTGGCCAGCGCGACCACAGCAGGCCTGTCGACAGCAATGCGACCAGCACGATGGCCAGACAGCAAAGCTCGCCAGGAGGCCACGCCATGAGAGATCGATAGCCGAAGGACCATCTGCGGGTTCATGCGGCCACCATCGCAACCGGCCATGACCACCGGATGACGCCCGCAAGAACTATTCGTTGCGCGTGCGCAAGGCCCAACCGAGCGCGAGCCACCCGGCGACGAAGGCAAGTCCGCCGAGCGGCGTGACGATGCCAACCCAGCGCGGCGCACCCAGCGCCAGCGCATACAGGCTGCCGCTGAACAGCACGATGCCGACGCCGAACGCGACCAGCGCGACCCGCCCGCTGCGGCCGCGCCCCAGCCCGACCGCCACCGCCAGCGCCAGCGCGTGCCAGACGTGGTAGTTCACCGCCGTATGCCACAAGCTCGGCAGCACGCATGTCGAGCACGCCACGCAGCGCATGCGCGCCGAACGCGCCCAGCAGCACGGCGCTGGCGCCGGCGATGCCGACCAACAGGCCGATCGCGGGTACTGACAGGTTGTCGCATCGTGCTCGTATTCCTGGTCGGCAAGCCCGCGGCATGCGGCCGGTGTCGTATGCTTGAACGGATGAAGACCAAGGATTCTCGCATGAAGCCTCGCCACCGGCGGCTCCCCGCCCTGCTGCTGCTGCTGCTGGCCGCCGCCCTGGTGCTGGGCGGCTGCCATCACGACGAGCCGCTGCCGTTCCGGCTGACCAATATCAGCGGCCACATGCCCGATCTCGACTTCAAGCTCACCGACGACAACGGCAAGGCCGTCACCGGCGCCGACTATCGCGGCAAGGTGGTGCTGCTGTATTTCGGCTACACCCATTGCCCCGACGTGTGCCCGCTGACCCTGGCCCAGTTGCACGTGGTGATGCAGCGGCTGGGGCCGCTGGCCGATGACGCGCGAATCCTGTTCGTCAGCGTCGACCCGGCGCGCGATACGCCGGCGATCATGCACGCCTACGTCAACGCATTCGATCCGCGCGCAGTCGGCCTGGCCGGCAACGCACGCGCGGTCGAGGCCCTGAGCAAGCGCTACCGCTCGGCGTTCACCCGCGAGCCAGGCTCGGCCGACGGCGCTACGAAGTCAGCCACAGCTCGGCGATCTATGTGTTCGACCGCGATGGCCGCGCCCGCGTGCTGGCCACGCCATCCGCATCGCAGAGACGACCTCGTGCACGACCTGCACCTGTTGCTCAGCACCGGAGCCACGCCATGAAATCATCCACGTTGCCGCTACTGCTCGCCGGCCTGTTGCTGGCCAGTGGCTGCCCATGCCGCCGACGCCGACCACGTCCGCGCCAGCCATGCCTGGATCCGCGTACTGCCTGGCGCCCTGCCCGCCGGCGCCTATGTCACGCTGGAAAACGATAGCGACCGGCCGGTCGCACTGCGCGGCGCCAGCAGCACGGTATACGCCGACGTGATGCTGCATCAGAGCTCGACCGCCGGTGGCGTGAGCCGCATGAGCATGGTCGACGCGCTGAGCGGTGCCGGCGCATGGCAAGGCGGAACTGGCCCCGGCCGGCTACCACCTGATGCTGATGCAGCCGAACGCGCCGGTGAAGCCAGGCGACCAGGTGACGCTTGACGCTGCAGTTTGCCGACGGCAGCACGCTGGCCAGCGATTTCATCGCGCGGCCGGCGAACGCGCTGGATGCCGGCGACGCCACGCCGGCGATGGATCACGGCACGATGCCGCACGCCCACTGAGCCGCAATATTCAATCCGGCGCGGCTATCGCGCGATGAGGTGCCGGTTTGCGCAGCGGCTTGCGCGGCAAGCGGCCGTTGCGTGACAGCCGCAGCCACAGGCGCAGCGCCATCAGGCCGCCGATCGACTCCACCAGCGCCGACGGCACCCAGATGATCACGCCGCCGATCAGCTGCCCGGTCAGCACGTTGAAGGTGAACGCGCGTCCGCAGATTTCGAAGATCGGATACAGATCGGTCTTGGAGAAGGTGATGATCGCGCCGGCGATGATCTGCGGCGTCATCGTGATTGCCGGCGACAACACGCGCAGCCCGGCCGTCATCCGCCCCGGCGGATGCGGCCGGTGGTCGAGCACCAGCGACCAGTAGGCGAAGCCGCTGATCAACATGCTCCAGTTCATGAAGCGGTAGATGCGCCAGTCCAGCATCGCCAGCGTCTGCATGGACGGGATCAGCCAGACCAGGACGAAGGCGATGAACAGCAGCGTCGCCACGGTCGGATTCAGCAGCACGCCGACCGTCAACCGCCACGGCCACGAACGCTGCAGCGGCCGCAGCAGGCGCACCCGCCACGCCAGCGGCAGGCCTGCGCGCAACACGGCGACCGGGTACGCGGCGACGATCAGCAGCGGCGCCAGGTGATGCAGCAGCAGCTGCTGGATGCGGTGCATGAAAAACTCATGCTCGGCGTAATAATCCAGATAGGTATGCAGCGACAGGTAGATGATCGCCATGCCGGTCCAGAACGCCAGCTTGCGCCCGAGGCTCACCGGCACGCGACGGCTGCCGCGCAGGTACAGCACACTGGCCAGCACGAAGCTCGCGAGCAATACCCACGAGAACTCCCACGGCACGATCCATTTCAGCAAGGTTGCGGTCACTGCAGCAGCACTTCAGTCTGCGCCTGCGAAAGCTGGCGACTTCCCAGCATACTGCCCTGCGCCAGCAGAGTCAGCCTGCGGCTTGCGGCAGATTGCCGCCATCACCGCGCGACGGCTGTACCGGGTGCGCCGCCAGCCGTATAGCAAACCGATCAGCACCACCAGCGCAGGCACCAGCACGATGTTGATGAACTTCACGCGCAGGCCGAGCGCGTCGATCTCGGCGTTGAGCTGGTGCTGCACGTCGCGCAGTTCCTTGTTGATCGCCAGCTGGCGCTGACGAAACTGCTCGATCTCGCGGCGCTGTTCGGCCGTGACGGTACTGCCGTGGCCACCTTTGGCCGGCTGCAGTTCGTCGAGCCGGCGCCGGGTGTCGGCCAGCTCCTGCTCCAGTTCGTGCTCCTTCTGCAGGAATTTCTGGTCGGCCACATTGCGCAGCGCCTGCACCCGCGTGAACGGTCGCTGCGACGTGGAACGGCCGCGAATCGACAGCAGCGCCGAGGAGCCGCTGAGGTTGTCCACCAGGTTGGTGACGAAGTCGCCGTTGTTGGCGAAGATCCGCATCATGGTCTGGCCCAGGATGGTCTGCGGCTCGACCCACAACCGGTCGCTGAGCAGATCGGTATCGGCAACCAGGATCACCTCGGTATTCGGCGCCGACTCGGCCAGATGGCCGGCCGCCCCGGCCCGCTCGGGAAACGCGCTGTCGAACGCGCCGCGCAGACGCGCGGCCAGCACATAGTGCGCGTTGTCCGGCGTGTAACCCTGCAGCAGCGCGGTCGGATCGCCGCTGGCATCCAGCACCCGCTGGGTCGCCACCACCTCGGCTTCGGCACTGCTCTGCAGCAGCGGAATCAGCCGCGTGCTGCGCAGTCGGTCGCCAGCTCGAAATAACCGGCGGTGGACACGTTGATCCGCTGCAGGCTGGCGGTGACGACATCGTCGCGATTGAATTCCTGCGCGCCCAGGTCGAGCATCGCCGGATGATTGAGGCTGCTGCCGGCCAGCTCGATCTGCAACGCCCGGGCGCGATCCAGCACGATCTTGTGCGGGTCGTAGCTCACGCCCCAGGCATGCGAACAGTCGCGGCAGATCCGAGCCACGATCAGGGAAGGTGATGCTGTCCGGCGCGTACGGCGTGCATGTCGAGTTCCGCATCGGGGTCGACGAACACCGCCAGGTGGCCGCCGCGCAGCACGTATTGATCGATCGCATACTGCGCGTCCGGCGGCAGCCGCTTGGGATGGATCAGCAGCAGCACCTTGATGTTGTCGTCGATGCGCTGCAGCTTGGCGGGATCCAGCGTCTTCACGTCGAACAACTGACCCAGCTGCTGCAACACGGCCCACGGCTGCTCGCCGAGCATCGGGTTGCCGTCGACCGGCAGTGAGCTGATCACGCCGATCGGCGGTTTGCTGGCCTGGTTCAGTTCGTACAGCAGCTTGGCGATGTCGTATTCGAGGAAGGCCTCGCGTAGCGGATCGAAAGAACGCGATCGCCAGCGTCTTCTCCGGCACGCGGTCATCGCATGCTGTCGCTGTCGGGGCTGCCGGACATGGCACTGCCGGCCAGACCGAAGAACACCCGCTCGCCGTTGCTGCCGCCGTTGGCCGCAGTCAGGCCACTGCCCTCGGCGCTGGCCTCGTCGTCGGAATACGGCACCGGGTCGATGATCTGCAGGCGGATCCGCCCGTGCGAGCGCGCCACCATTTCCTGCAGCATCTCGCGCACGCGCTGCTCGTAGCTGCGCAGCTGCGGCAGGTCGCGGGTGGCGTGCTCGGAAAAGTACAAGCGTCAGCCGCAACGGCCGCTGCAGCGTGTCGACGATGTGCAACGTGCCAGGCGTCAAGCGTGTACAGCTGGTCGGTGGTCAGGTCGACCCGCGACGCATGCAGCCAGCGGCTGCTGGCCACGATCAGCGGCACGAACACCAGCACCAGCAGCACCAGCGCGCCATACAGCACGCCGCGACGGGTCAGCCGCAACGGGGTGGACAACATGTCGTGAAAGCGCGAACGGCCCATGGCTCAGCGCGTCCGTTTCAGGTCGAGCAGCAACACGCCGGCCACGCAGCCAGCCGATCGTGCTGAGCAGGAAATACAGCAGGTCGCGGATGTCCAGCACGCCGCGCGCGATCGCCTCGAAGTGGCGCAGCATCGACAGGTGCGCCACGGCATTGATCAGCTTGCGCGGCAAGGTGCCCGAAAAGAAATCCAGCACCTGCGGCTGGCCGACCAGGATCAGCAGCACGCACACCAGCGCGGTGAGGATGAACGCCACCACCTGGCTGCGGGTCAGCGCCGACAGGCAGGCGCCGATCGCGATGAAGCTGCCGGCCATCAGCCAGCTGCCCAGATAGCCGGCCAGGATCACGCCGTTGTCCGGCGAGCCGAGATAATTGACGGTGATCCAGATCGGGAACGTCAGCACCAGCGCCAGCCCGATGAACAGCCACGCCGCGAGGAACTTGCCCAGCATCGCCTGCCACAGCGTCAGCGGCAGCGTCAGCAGCAGTTCCAGCGTGCCGCCCTTGGCCTCCTCCGCCCACATGCGCATGGTGATCGCCGGCACCAGGATCAGGTACAGCCACGGATGCATCATGAAAAACGGCTGCAGGTCGGCCTGGCCGCGTTCGTAGAAATCGCCGGCGTAGAACGTGAGGATGCCGGCCAGCACCAGGAAGATCACCAGGAACACATAGGCCACCGGCGTCACGAAATAGCTGCGCAGCTCGCGGCGCAGCACCGCATTGACCGGGCTCATGCGTGAACCTCGGCGGCATGGTTGCCACCGGTGGTGATCTGGCGGAACACTTCATCCAGCCGGCCGCGCTCGAGCTGGATTTCCGAGACTTCCAGGCCCTGCTCGCGCAGCAAGCGTTTCCACCGCGCTCCAGGATGCGTTCGCCGGGTTTCGGAAATACCGTGATGCGGCCGTCCAGCGGGTCGACTTCGATCGCCGCCACCTGCGGCAGACGACCCAGCATTTCCTGCGACATGCCGCTGCCCGGCGCACTGAACGACACCGCGCCGTGATAGCGCGAACGCGCCTCCAGCTCGGCCGGCGTGGCATCGGCCAGCAGCTTGCCGCGGGCGATGATCACCACCCGGTTGCACAGCGCATGCACCTCTTCCAGCAGATGGGTGGAAATCAGGATCGTGCGATCGCGCGCCATCACGTCGATCAGCTGGCGCACCGCATGCTTCTGGTTCGGATCGAGGCCGTCGGTAGGCTCGTCCAGCATCAGCACCGGCGGATCGTGCAGGATCGCCTGGGCCAGCCCGACGCGCCGGCGCAATCCCTTCGACAGCGTGTCGATGCACAGCTCCAGCACTTCCTCCAGCTGCAGTTGCTGCACCACCGCGTCGAAGCGCCGATAGCCGGCCTCGGCCTTGAGTCCGCGCATGCGCACGATGAACTGCAGGAACTCGCGCACCGTCATCTCGCCGTAGCTTGGCGCGCCTTCCGGCAGGTAGCCGAGCGCGCGCTTCGCCTTCAACGGCTCGCGGCTGACGTCATGGCCGCACACCCGTGCCGTACCCGACGTGGGCACCAGAAAGCCCGCGATCATGCGCATCGCGGTGGATTTGCCGGCGCCGTTGGGGCCAAGCAAGCCCAGCACCTGGCCGGGTTCGACGCGGATACTCAGCGCATCCACTGCGGTCAGGTTGCCATAGCATCGGGTGAGCTGGTCGGTTTCGATCATGTCCGCTGATGGGCTGTGACGGAGTGGCGTGGCGAACGCTGGCGGGTCGACCGACCGGCACCGTGGCTCGCCGTGCAATGTACCGCAAGACACCGGCGAAGTTCGCGTGGCGATGTCCGAAGGCCCGAAAAGAAAAGGCCCTTCTCGACGGAAGGGCCTCTTCGATGCACTGCCGCTGCGTCCGGTTTACTCGCCGGCGCTGGCGGCCTCGGCCGGAGCGGCGGCGCTGCTGGCCGGAGCCGGGGCAGTGCCGGGAACAGCCGGTGCCGTCTCTTCGAGCGTCGGCGGCTGCAGGCCCGCTTCCTGCTCGGGCGTCTGCTCCGGTGCATTGCTGACCGGCAGGAACACGTTGTACTTCGCGTAGCTGGTGATGTTGCCGCCAGCGTCCTTCACTTCCGGCGTGACGATGATGTCGTAGGCGCGGTTGATCACGTCGTCGAACTTGTAGCCGTGGGTCTGCGCATAGGCCTTCAGCATGTCGCGGGTCTGCGGCACGCCGGCGAAGGTGCCATTCCAGACGCCCTTCAGCGCCGCACCACCGAAGGCCAGCGTGGCACGCACGTTGCCGTCCACCACCAGGCGGCCGAAGCGGTCGCGGCTGCCGACGGTCGCGCTGCTGTCCGCAGCGGCGGCCGCACTGCTGGCCTCGGCGGGTGCGCCGGCGGCATCAAGCGACGGCGGGGTCGCCGCGATCAACTGCTCGCTCTGGCCATTGACGGTCAGCGTGCTGGAGTCGATCGGCATACGCCACGTCGAAACTGTAGGTCTGGTCGCCGTAATTGGTGGTGATCAGGATCCGCGAACCGGTGACGTTCACGCCGAGCTTCTTGGCGGCCGCCTGGATCTCGGTGTTGGCCTTGGCGACGGCGTCTTCCACCGCCTCCATGCCGTCCTTGCGCTGGATCGACGTGGACACCAGCAGTACCGGGGCCGGCTGGGTCTGCTCGATGTACGGGATCAGCTGGCTGTAGTCGATGTTCGGCACGCCGGCCAGCACGTTCTGCAGGTTGTTCAGGCTGAACTGGATGAACGAGTCGGGATCGCCGTGGATGTAAAGGTTGGCGAAGCGGTTGACCAGGTTCCAGCCGTAGGACACGTCATACGACCAGGTGACCTGGGTCAGCTGGCCACGGCTGCCCTGGCGCTCCAGGTCCAGCGTGAAGTGCTTGTCCAGGCCGCGCCAGTTGTTGTCCAGGTTCCAGACGATGCTGGCGGTCTTGGTGTTGCTGTCGATCTTGTCGAATTCCGGCGTGGCGCTGGCAATGGTCAGGCCACCGTTGCCGAGCTTGACGTCGGTAGCTGGTCCAGCTGATCTCGGCGCCCGGACCATAGGCCTTGCCGGAGAAATTGAACTGGATGTTCGGATCGAGCGAGCGCAGCACCGAGTAGTCCGGCAGCCGACGATAGTTGTCGAGCACGTCATAGACCTGACGCATGTCCTTGCCGATGACCAGCTGGCGCTCCACATGACCGCTGCCGGGCATGACCACAGCCGCCAGGACACCGATAACCGCCACGATGACCAGGGCAACAAGAAATTCAAAGACACGCATCATTCCAGAGTTCTCCGAAGCGTCTTTACGCCATACCTAAGAAGATGTCGCCCCAGCCGCCGCACGGACAAGCCCGAGGACTCTTTCCCGAGGGCCATGAAGGGGGTCGGCAAACGCCGAAGCTACGGATGTTACTTGCTCACGGGCTGGAACGCTATCCGCGATTGTCGACGCGACCGGAGGACCGAAAACGGGCTCGGGCATGGGTCTTGCGGGCAACGCTGCCGCCCCGACCCCACACCGATGGGGTCAGACAATACCCATCTCCAGCGCCTTCAACACGGCCCGGGTACGGTCGCGCACGCCCAGCTTGGACAGGATGTTGGACACATGGTTTTTCACCGTGCCCTCGGCCACCTTCAGCGAGTTGGCAATTTCCTTGTTGCTGTAGCCGCCGGACAGCAGCCGCAGAATTTCGGTCTCGCGCTCGGTCAGCGGGTCGGGTTGCTCCAGGCTGGTGAAGTTGTTCTGCATCCGCGCCACGCCAGCCATCAGGCGCTGGGTGACCATCGGTGCCACCAGCGAGCCGCCATCCGCCACCGTGCGCACGGCTTCGACCAGTTGCTCCAGCGAAACATCCTTCAGCAGATAGCCGCGCGCGCCGGCCTTGAGCCCCTGCAGCACCAGTTGGTCGTCGTCGAAGGTGGTGAGGATGATGGTCGGCGGCAATTCGTTGCGGGCGGACAGCGCCTGCAGCACCTCCAGTCCGCTCATGTTCGGCATGCGCAGGTCCAGCAGCACCACGTCCGGCTTGATCCGCGGAATGTCCTGCACGGCCTGGGCACCATCGGCGCACTCGGCCACTACGCGGATATCCTCGGCCAGGTCCAGCAGCGAGCGAACGCCCTGGCGCACCAGATTCTGGTCGTCGACGAGACAAACGGAGATCATCGCGAATCCTCGGGCAAACATGACTTTAAGGAAGTGATGCTGGCAGCTGACGCACCATGTCGTTGCCAACACCGGCGCATTTTCGCACGCCGGCGCGAACCCCGAAGATTACGACACATTCAGCGCGGGTGGTTCAAACCGGGTGGGGGCATGTGCCAGCGCGGTGTGCTCGCCCAGCGGCAGGCGCACGGTCAGCGCAAAACCCCGGCTCAGGCCGGTATCCAGCGTCACGCTGCCGCCGAATTCGGCCAGCCGCTCGCGCATGCCGGACAGGCCGTTGCCCGGCTCGACCTGCTCGGCACCACGGCCGTCGTCGCGCGCATGCAGACCAAGCAGGCTTTCCCCGGCATAGGCGAAATTGAGCCACAGATTGCGCGCGCCGGCATGCTTGGCGGCATTGGTGATGATTTCCTGCGCACAACGCAGCAGAACCTGTGCGCGACGCGGGTCCTCCACGCTGAAACGCGGCGGCATGATCACGTGCACGCTGAGGCCGGGCACGCCCTCGGCGAGGCCGCGCAGTGCCTGGGTCAGGTCGATCGCATCGTCCTGGCGCAGTTCGCTGACCACTTCGCGCACGTCGGCCAACAGCAGCTTGGCCGTGCTTTGCGCCTTGCGCACATGCGCGCCGGCCGCCTCGTTGGTGAGGTGGCTGGCCACTTCCAGGTTCAGGCTCAACGCCGTCAGGTGGTGGCCGATCAGGTCGTGCAGGTCGCGCGCGATGCGCATGCGTTCGGCAATGCGGCTGGACTCGGCGAGCAAGGCGCGGGTCGCGCGCAACTCGGCGTTGAGCCGTCGCTGCGCCTCGCGTTGTTCGGCCTGCTGGCTGGCCACCGTCGAGGTGATGAAGACCAGCACCGAAATGCCCAGGTAGATGCTGGCCTGGATGAAGCCCACGGCAATGCTGTGGTCGTATTCCGGAAACGTGGCGAAGATCGCGACCAGGCTCAGGTGCTGCAACACCAGCCAGAACACCGCCAGCCAGAACGGCAGCAGCCAGGGCAACACCAGCGACGCCACCACCATCAACATCGCCGACAGGCCGCTGTGGCTGTACCAGCCCACTGCCACCGCCGCTGCCGTCATCAGGGCCAGCCCCAGCAATTTCAGCACCGGGCGGCGGCGCGAGCCGAGATTGCTGGTCAACAGCCAGTACATCAGGCCGAACACCAGATAGCACAGGGTCCACAGCAACAAAGAGAAATTCGGACGATGCAGCTGGTCGAGCCGTTCGGTGGCCCAACTGGTGATCAGCGGCGTGCCGGCCGACAGGTAGGTGAAGAAGCCCGCGTAGCGGAGCAGACGGATATGGTTGAAGAATGGCCAGCGCATGCCCGCATCATTGGCCGTGCCGGGGTTTCGCGCAATGCGCGAGAAGTCATGGCCGCCCCCGTGGTCCCGACCGCTTTACGAAGCTTTTACATGTGCTCTTGCGATATGTAAGGGGGCCGGCTGCATGTCATAATGGGTCATTGCGCAAGGCCGACGGTCGACCTTGTCCCCGAATCCACCTAGCGGAGCAACGAATGGCCCTTGCCATCCGCGACGTGCGCGAGCACGACCTGGATGCCGTACTGGCGCTCAACAACGCCGCCGGTCGCTCCATCCTCGCCCTTGATACCTCCCACCTGCGCTACTTCTACGAGCACGCCGAGTATTTTCGCGTGGCCGAGATCGACGACCACCTGGCCGGGTTCCTGATCGCGCTGCGTGAAGGCGGCGATTACGACAGCCCGAACTACCGCTGGTTCGCCGAACACTACCCGCAGTTCGTCTACATCGACCGCATCGTGGTCGCCAACGCCTACCGCCGCCACGGCCTGGGCCGCATCTTCTACTGCGACGTGCACAGCTACGCCGAGGTGCGCGTGCCGCTGCTCGCCTGCGAGGTATTCCTGGAGCCGCGCGATGACGTGGTGGTGCTGTTCCACGGCACCTACGGCTTCCAGGAAGTCGGCCAGCAGCGGATGGGCGAAGCCGGCCCGCAGGTCAGCCTGCTCGCCCGTGACCTGCCCAGCTACGCTTACGTGCGCGACACCTGGCTTGATCACGGCGGCCTGCCGGACGTGCCGTGGCTGGCCGAGCGCGAGCGCCCCGTACTGGGTGACGCCACCCCACGCCGCCTCGCCGGAGAGCGGCACCAGTGAATGCAAAGATGGATACAACCGATGCCTGCGACCTGCGCTTCGGCCAGGTCGGTATTGCCTGCGTACGCGTCCGCCGGGTTGACGCCGCCGCGTTGTGCGACGAACTCGAACGCCGCGTGCGCGCCGCGCCGCAGATGTTTTCCCGCGCCGCGGTGGTGCTGGACCTGAGCCACCTGCTCGACCTGCCCGACGACGGCGCGGTCGATGCCTTGCTCGAAGCCGTGCGCAGCGCGGGCATGTTGCCGGTGGGCCTGGCCTATGGCACCAGCGAGACCGAGGCGCTGGCCAAACGCATGGGCCTGCCGTTGATCGCCAAGTTCCGCGCCGCGTACGAGCCGGCCACGCCGCCCGCCAGCGCAGCGCCCGCGCAGGCCGAACCGGTTGCGCAGCCGAAGCCCGAACCGATCCTGTCCACGCCGACACCGGGCAGCATGCAGGGTACGCAACACCACGCCGGCTCGGTGCGCTCGGGCCAGCAGATCTACGCGCGTGACCGCGATCTGATCATCACCGGTGCCGTCGCCAACGGCGCCGAAGTGATCGCCGACGGCAACATCCACATCTACGGCGGCCTGCGCGGTCGCGCCATGGCCGGTGCACAGGGCGACGAGAAGGCGCGCATCTTCGTCTCCGACTTCCGCGCCGAACTGGTGGCGATCGCCGGCCAGTATCGCGTGTTCGAACAGATTCCTGACGACCTCGAAGGCCAGTCCGTGCAATGCTGGCTCGATGGCGAAAAGCTGATGATCGCCAAGCTGTGATCACCTACAACAAGAACAATCATGCGGAGATGGGCCCTTGACTGCTGAGATTATCGTTGTCACCTCCGGCAAAGGCGGCGTCGGCAAGACGACGACCAGCGCCTCGCTCGCCACCGGCCTGGCCATGGCCGGCAAGAAAACCGCCGTGATCGACTTCGACGTCGGCCTGCGCAACCTCGACCTGATCATGGGTTGCGAGCGGCGCGTGGTGTACGACTTCGTCAACGTCGTGCACGGCGAAGCCACGCTGAAACAGTCGCTGATCAAGGACAAGCGCTACGACAACCTGTACGTGCTGGCCGCCAGCCAGACCCGCGACAAGGACGCGCTGACCCTGGAAGGCGTCGAGAAAGTGCTCGACGGCCTGTCCGAAATGGATTTCGACTACGTCGTCTGCGACTCCCCGGCCGGCATCGAGAAAGGTGCCCACCTGGCGATGTACTTCGCCGACCACGCGATGGTGGTGGTCAACCCGGAAGTCTCCTCGGTACGCGACTCCGACCGCATCCTCGGCCTGCTCGCCAGCAAGACCCGACGCGCCGAGAAGGGCGAAGGCCCGGTCACCCAGCACCTGCTGCTGACCCGCTACAACCCGGCCCGCGTGGCGATCGGCGAGATGCTCAGCGTAAAGGACGTCGAGGAGATCCTCGGCATCGAGGTGGTCGGCGTGATCCCCGAATCGGAGAACGTGCTGACTGCCTCCAACAACGGCATCCCGGTCATCGTCGACACCAACTCGCTGGCCGGCCAGGCCTACGGCGACACGGTCGCCCGCATCCTCGGCGAAGAGCGCCCGTTGCGCTTCATCGACGTGCCCAAGAAGGGCTTTCTTCAGCGCGTGTTCGGAGGTTGATCACGATGGGTATTCTCGATTTCCTGAAGCGCAAGCCCGAAGCCACCGCCACCGTCGCGCGCGAGCGCCTGCGCATCATCGTGGCGCAGGAACGTTCCACCCGCGGCGCGCCGGACTACCTGCCGATGATGCGCAACGAACTGCTCGAGGTGATCAAGAAGTACGTCCACGTCGACCTCGAGGCGATCAACATCAATTTCGAGCGCGACAGCGGCCACGAGATCCTCGAACTCTCGGTCACCTTGCCGGAAGGCAAGCAGGCCGCCAAGAGCGCAGCCAAGACCGGCTGATCGCGGCCGGCTCCGCATCCATCCGCCGGGCGACTCCGCGTCGCCCGGTTTTTCCATCCGTCATCCGCGCCTCCCGCGCACCCTCATGCATCCCGACGCCCCCGCCCGCCACGACCCTACCGACCTGGCCAGCAGCGTGATGCGGCTGGAACAGATCGGCTTCGAGACTCCCGCCGCCCTGCTCGCCCGCTTCGGCCTGCAGTTGCAACGCGTGGCGCCCGGCGAGCCGATCCCCGGCAGCTTCTGGGGCGACGAGGAAGCCGGCATCATCGGCACCACGGTCTACGCCCGCGACGACACCCCGGTGCATTCGCTGCTGCACGAGGCCGGTCACCTGATCGTACTGCCGCCGGAGAGACGTCCAGACGTCCATACCGATGCCACCGATTCGATCGAGGAGGAGGACGCCACCTGCTACCTGCAGATCGTGCTGGCGGATGCACTCCCCGGCGTGGGGCGCGAGCGCCTGATGGCCGACATGGACGCCTGGGGCTACACCTACCGGCTCGGCTCGACCCGCGCCTGGTTCGAACAGGATGCGGACAACGCCCGCGAATTCCTCCAGGCGCGCGGCCTGCCTTCCTGACCTGGTGCCGCGTTCCGCGCGATCGAGCCGCCGCCGTCATGTTCTCCATCGCAACAGCCACGTGCCGATTCAGCGGCGCGAGACGTGCGGATCGCCAGGCACGTACCAGCGCCACGGTTGGTCAGCCGCCCGGGTGATGCCGATGCGCGTCGTGGCCACGGGCTCGACCGGCGGCGGCATGCCGTCGTCGACGATGCTGAAGCCGCCAGCGCCGCTGGTCAGATCGATGCCGTCCTGCGCGCGGTCGATGCCCAGTGCCTGGCACAACCGCGCCGGCCCGCGGCACAGATCGCGGTCACGGCGGCAACTTGCGCGCGCCGCACGCATCGCGGCCAGCCCGCTCAGCGGTGCCAGCGCGCGCAACAGCACCGCGACGCCCTCGCCTTCCTCCCCGCACACCGGATTGCAGCACCAGTGCATGCCATAGGTGAAGTACACATAGAGCAGTCCCGGCGCACCGAACATCGTTGCATTGCGTGCGCTGCGACCCCGCCAGGAGTGTGCCGCCGGATCGATCGGGCCGCAGTACGCCTCGGTTTCCACGATGCGCCCGCTGCGGCCGTCCGCCTTCAACAGAATCTTGTTCAGAAGGTCGGGCGCGACCTCGCGCGGATCGCGCCGGTAGAACCCGCGCTCCAGCACCAAGGGACGATCAGGCATGCAGGCGCATCCCCTGCGCGAAAATCGACGCGGGGGCCCGGCGGGATACCGCCAGCATCATGCCCTGCCCGCCGGTTTCGCCACGTAACTACCCACCTTGGCACGAAAGCCGATCGCCAGGCGATTCCAGCCGTTGATGGCGATGATGGCCAGGGTCAGGTCGACCATCGCCTTGTCGTCGAACTGCGCGTGCACTTCCTCGTACAGGGCGTCGGGGAGATCGTTCGAAGCGACCAGCGTCACCGCCTCGGCCCAGGCCAGCGCGGCACGCTCGCGCGCCGAATAGAACGGCGCCTCGCGCCATGCCGCCAGCACGTGCAGGCGCTGCTCGGTTTCGCCGGCGGCACGCGCATCCTTGCTGTGCATGTCCAGGCAATACGCGCAGCCGTTGAGCTGCGACACACGCATCTTCACCAGCTCCAGCAGCGCGTGCTCCAGGCCCGACCCGCGCACGTAGGTCTCCATGCCCAGCATGGCCTTCAGGCCGCCCGGCGCCGCTTTCGCGTAATCGATACGATCATTCATCCCAGTCTCCTCATGACAAAATGAAACGCGGCGCTCACGGCGATTCGAATAGCCGCTGTGCATCCGCATAGCTGAAATCCGCCGCCAGGCCATCGAAGCGACCGTCGGCGAGTACGGCCGCAGCCGCGCGATCCACCGCTGCCAGCGCCAGGGTGGCGAAGCGGGTCGCCGTGCTGACCCGGGCGATGCCGAGCCGGGCCAACTCGGCCAGCTCCGGCACACCGGGGCCAGCCGCCACGTTGACCGGTGCGTCGATCGCCTGCACCAGCGCCGCCAGCGTGGTGCCGTCGGCCAGACCGATCGGATAGATGCAGTCCGCACCAGCAGCCAGGTAAGCCTGGGCACGTTGCACCGCATCGGCCAGGCGCGCGGCCGGATCGCCGTGGTCGTGCTGCATCCAGTTATCCACCCGTGCATTGATCACGATCGGCACCCCGCTTGCGCTGGCGGCTTCGCGCGCGGCACGGACCCGCGCCGCCGCCTCGCCGCACGCACGCAGCGGGCCGTGGCCAGGCATGCCGTCTTCCAGGTTGATGCCCACCGCACCGGCAGCGATCACCGCCCGCACCGTGGCAGCCACATCCGCCGGCGTCGCGCCATAACCGCCCTCGATATCCACCGTCACCGGCAGGTCCACCACCCGGGTGATCCGCGCGATCGCCGCCAGCACGTCGGCCAGCGGCGCCTGTTCGCCATCGGCATAACCCAGCGACCAGGCCATGCCGCCGCTGGTGGTGGCGATCGCCGCAAAACCGCGCCGCGCGAACAACCGCGCGCTGCCGGCATCCCATGCGTTCGGCAGCAGCAGGATCCGCGAGCGGTCATGCAGGTGGCGGAATGCCTGCGCCCGCTCGATCTGTGTTTGTCTGTCCATCGGAAGAACACGCCCTGGGCGATTGGGAAACGCTCAGGGTACGCCTTGGATCACCCGCGTGCAGGCACTGGCCGCGTCCGCATGCACGGCCTAGAGTCGGCGCCGACCCCGGACTTCATGCTGGAGGACAGCATGGCCACACGCCGACTGGTGCTGTTGTTTGACGGCACCTGGAACAAACCCGAGTCGAACACCAACGTGGAACACCTGTGCCGGCTGATCGCACCGCTCGACGCCGACGGCAATCCGCAACTGCTCAACTACCTTCCCGGCGTGGGCGTGAAGCGCGGCCTGACCCACCTGCTCGGCGGCGCCTTCGGTTACGGCCTGTCCGGCAACGTGCTCGATGGCTACCGCTGGTTGAGCGAGAACTGGCGGGCCGACGACCGGCTCTACCTGTTCGGCTTCAGCCGCGGCGCCTATACCGCGCGCAGCCTCGGCGGGCTGATCCGCAAGTGCGGCCTGCTGCGGCGTGATGCCCACGGCAGCGTTGACAAGGCCCTGGTTTCCAGCGCCTACGATCTCTACCGCGACGCCACGAGCAAACCCGACGACCCGGCCGCGGTGGAATTCCGCGCCAGCCACTCGATCGAGATCGACATCCACTTCATCGGCGTATGGGACACGGTCGGCTCGCTCGGCATCCCGCTGACCGCATCCTGGTTTCCGTACGCCCGCGCGCGCTACCAGTTCCATGACACCGAGCTCAGCAAGATCGTCAAGTACGCCTACCAGGCGCTGGCGCTGGACGAACACCGCGCCGATTTCGCACCCACGGTGTGGACGCGCAACCCGTACACGGTGAAGCCCGGCGAAAGCCTTACCTCGAAGAAACGAGAGCAGATCGATATCGAGCAGCGCTGGTTCATCGGCTCGCATTCCGATATCGGCGGCGGCAACGATTGCGATGGCGCCGGCCGCAAACCCGATCCGCTGCCCGAGCTGCCGCTGGCCTGGCTGCAGCACAAGGCGATCGCTTGCGGCCTGGCCTGCACCGCCGTGCCCACGCCGGAACCCGATGCCGATCGCGGCGTGCCGCGCGACTCGTACGCGGAATTCATGTACGGCCTCTACAAGGAGTTCAAGCCGCAGTTCGATCGATCGCTGGGTACCGGCGTCAACGAGAAGATCGATGATTCCGTGTGGCACCGCTGGCTTGCCGACGCCAGCTACCGCTCGCCCGCACTGGTCAGCGCGCTGGCCAATGCCACGGCGCTGCTGTCGGTCGACTCGGTGGTGCAGAATCCCGCTTCCCTGGCGTAGCCATCAACGCGGCTCGGCAATCTCCACCTGCAGCGGCTCGGCCACATCGGCGCCTGCCAGCGGCTGTTCCAGCGGCGGCTGCGTGAGGCGGCAATACCAGCACCACGCCAGTACGCCGCTGACGGTCAGCACCGTCGCACCGAGCGCGAGCTGCAGCATGCTGCCGGACAGCCACGGCGACAGCACGCCGGCGACGGCGCTGCACAGCAGCAAGCTGGCGAACGCCTGCACCGACGAAATCCCGCCGCGATGGTGCGGGAAACGATCCAGCAGCAACAGGGTCAGCGTCGGGAACGCCAACTGCACGCCGACGCCGTGCAGGATCAGCGGCAGCATCGACCACGGCAGCCGCGGCGCCGGAAACACCAGCGCCAGCAACAGGTGCGACGCGCAGGCCAGCACCATCACCGCGTAACCCAGGTTTACCGTGAACCGCGCACTGCCTCGCTCGGCCAGACGACCGGACAACCACGCGCCGCCGATCAGGCCGATCACCACCGGCATGAACAGCCACGGAAAACCCTGCGCCGACAACTGCAGCAAATCGCGCACGATGCGCGGCGCCGAGGCGATGTACAGAAACAGGCCGGCAAAATTGACCGAACTGGAAATCAGCAGCGGCCAGAACGGCGGGGTGCGCGCGAACGAGGCGTAACCGGCCAGCAGCGGCCGCGGCGCAAACCGGGTGCGCTGCGCCGGCGGATGGGTTTCATCGAGTAGCAGATGCAGGGCCAGCGCCAGCAGCAAGGTAAAACCCGCCAGCACCCAGAAGATGCCGTGCCAGCCACCCAGCGGCAACAACAGTGCACCGATCATCGGCGCGATCACCGGCGCCACCCCGAAAATCATCATCACCTGCGACATCAGCCGCTGCGCGGCCGGCCCTTCCAGGCTGTCGCGGATCACCGCGCGCCCCACCACCAGACCCGCGCCGGCACTGACGCCTTGCAGGCCACGGCAAACCAGCAACATCACGAACGAGGTGGATAGCGTGGCACCGACCGAGGCCAGCGCGTACAGCAACATGCCCGCCACCATCACCGGCTTGCGCCCGATCGCGTCGGAGATGGCGCCATGGAACAGGCTCATCACCGCATAGGTGACCAGGTACACGCTGATCAGCTGCTGCAGCGCCGTGCCGTCCACCTGGAAACGCGCACCGATCAGCGGAAACGCCGGGAACACCGCATCGATCGAAAATGGGCCGATCATCGACAGCCCCGCCAACAGCCATGGCAGGCTGCGCCGGACGGTGCGCGGAGCTGGATTCATGAAGACCCGGCGGCGTGGAAAAGGCCGGCCAGTATAGAGCCGCGCTTGACGTCGGGACGGGCGCACGACCACGATGACCGCCTGGGAGATGGCATGCCTCCCGTCGCGCGGGCTTCGGTTCGACGTGACAAACCACTTCCCGCTCCTTGCGCCGAAGTTGATGATGCCTGCACCACCGGCTTCCGGCGGCGCAGGCGTGCCTGCCACCGCGGCAACCGGACACTTCCATGGTCAGGAGACGCGTGCGTGGGAATAACCGGATTTGTTGCGATTGGTATCGGCGGCGCCATCGGTTGCTGGCTGCGCTGGGGGTTGGGTGTCCTGCTCAACCCCGTCTTCCCCACGCTGCCGCTGGGCACGCTGGCGGCAAACCTCGCCGGCGGGTTGATGATGGGCTGCGTGATGGGCCTGTTCGACCACTTCCAGACACTCTCGCCGGAACTGCGGCTGTTCGTGTTCACCGGCTTCCTCGGCGGCCTCACCACGTTCTCCACCTTCTCGGGCGAGTCCGCCACCTTGCTGCTGCGCCAGCAATACCTGTGGTTCAGCGGGCACGTGGCGGTGCATGTGGTCGGCTCGCTGGCGATGACCGTGCTCGGCATCGCCCTCACCCGCAGCCTGCTGCGTCATTGAATGGAGAAAACCGCATGAACCGGGAAAACCTCCAACAGGGCGTGCACCTGATTTTCTACTGCCACCTGCGCAGCAAGTACGGCGGCATGCTGCTGTCCGAATGGTTGCTCGAACAGGCGAAGCGACACGGCCTCGGCGGCGGCTCGGTATTTCGCGCGATCGCCGGCTTCGGCCGCCACGGCGTGCTGCATGAAGCGCAGTTCTTCGAACTGGCCGACGACCTGCCGGTGAAGGTCGAGTTCCTGCTGCGCGAGGAGCAGGCCGAGCTACTGCTGCAACTGGTGCGCGATGCCGGCGTCGACGTGACGTATGCACGGTCGCCGGCAAGCTTTGCGCAATTGGGTGTGCTCTGACCCCCACCAGCGAGGCGACCATGAGCCAGGACGACTTGAAGAAGCGCGCCAGCGAACTGCTGGAGCAGGCCGGCATCCACGTCAACGGCCACGCGCCGATCGACCTGCGCGTGCACGACGAGCGGCTGTATCCCCGCGTGTTCGCGCACGGCTCGCTCGGCCTGGGCGAGGCGTACATGGACGGCTGGTGGGACGCCGACGACCTGCCCGGCCTGTGCACCCGCCTGCTCACCGCCGGGCTGGACCAGGAACTGAAAACGCTCGACACCCTGCTCGCCCACATCAAGGCGCGCTTCATCAACCTGCAGCGCGGCGAGCGCGCGTTCGAGATCGGCAAGGCGCACTACGACCTCGGCAACGACCTGTTTCGCGCCATGCTGGGCCGCTACATGGTGTATTCCTGCGGCTACTGGGCCAAGGCCGACAATCTCGACGACGCGCAGGCGGCCAAGCTCGACCTGGTCTGCCGCAAGCTGCAGCTCAAGAGCGGCCAGCGCGTGCTCGACATCGGCTGCGGCTGGGGCGAGGCGCTGAAATACGCGGCCGAGCGCTACGGCATCGAAGGCGTCGGCATCACCGTGTCGCAGGAACAGGCCGAATACGCGCGCGAGTTGTGCGCCGGGCTGCCGATCGAGATCCGCCTGCAGGACTACCACGATGTCGACGACCATTTCGACGCGGTGTATTCGCTCGGCATGTTCGAACACGTCGGTGGCAGGAACTACCGCGGCTATTTCGAAACCGTGCGCCGCTGCCTGAAGGACGACGGCCTCTCGCTGCTGCATTGCATCGGCAGCAACAGCGCGCCGGCGCAGACCGATCCGTGGATCGAGAAATACATCTTCCCCAACTCGATGATCCCCGCCGCCAGCCAGGTCGCCACCGCGCTGGAAGACCTGTTCGTGGTCGAGGACTGGCACAACTTCGGCGCCGACTACGACCGCACCCTGATGGCCTGGCGCGCCAATGTCGAAGCGGCGTGGCCGAACCTGCCGGCAAGTTATGACGAACGCTTCCGCCGCATGTGGCGCTACTACCTCGCCGTCTCCGCCGCGGTCTTCCGCAGCCGCCGCGACCAGCTGTGGCAGCTCACCCTGAGCCCGCGCGGCGTGCCCGGCGGCTATCGCGTACCGCGCTGAAACCTCCCGCGCCGCCGGTGGTTGCAGGCTGCGCCACGGCGCCGCATAGTCCGCTCTGACCTTGCACCCGGGGGAACACCGATGAAGCGTCGCATCGCCACCTTGCTGGCCGGCCTGACCCTGCTCGCCAACGCCGCCATCGCCGCGGACACCACAACGGTCTCCACCACGGCCGCGCCCGGCCACGGCTACTTCGACCACAGCGGCCGCGACGACGTGCTTGCCGGCGGCGTCAAGATGATCCCGATCACCACGCCCAAGGGCACGTTCCACGTCTGGACCAAACGCGTCGGCAACAACCCGAAGCTGAAAGTCCTGCTGCTGCACGGCGGCCCCGGCGCCACCCACGAATACTTCGAGGCGTTCGACAGCTACTTCCCCGGCGCCGGCATCGAGTACTACTACTACGACCAGCTCGGCTCGGCCTATAGCGACCAACCGAAAGACAAGTCGCTATGGACCATCGACCGCTACGTCGACGAAGTGGAACAGGTGCGCCAGGCGCTGCACCTGGACAAGGACAACTTCTGCCTGCTCGGCCATTCGTGGGGCGGCATCCTGGCGATGGAGTACGCGCTGAAATACCAGCAGCACCTGAAGTGCCTGGTGATCTCCAACATGGTCGACTCGATCCCCGCCTACAACGACTACGCGCACAAGGTGCTGATGCCGGCGATGGACCCGAAGCAGCTCGCCGAAGTGCAGAAGCTCGAAGCCGAACACCGCACCGACGACCCGCGCTACATGGCCATCCTCGGCCCGATGCACTACGAGCAGCACGTGCTGCGCATGCCCGAAGCGCAGTGGCCCGAGCCGGTGACCCGCTCGTTCGGC
This sequence comes from uncultured Gammaproteobacteria bacterium, assembly GCA_963739815.1. GTDB lineage: Bacteria > Pseudomonadota > Gammaproteobacteria > Xanthomonadales > Rhodanobacteraceae > Rhodanobacter. The sequence continues at coordinate 388,813 of CAVUBI010000001.1, read as the reverse complement.
CACATCAACCAGCAGATCTACACCCTGATGCAAGGCCCCAGCGAACTCGGCGCCAGCGGCCGCCTGCTGAACTGGGACCGCAGCAAGGACCTGCACCGCATCACCGTCCCCACCCTGGTGATCGGCGCGCAGCACGACACGATGGACCCGAAGTACATGGCCGGCATGGCGAAGAAACTGCCGCACGGGCAGTTCCTGCTGTGCCCGAAGGGGAGCCATATGGCGATGTATGACGATCAGCAGGTGTACTTCGATGGGCTGATCGGGTTCCTGAGGAAAGTGGAAGCCGAGATGACGCAAACACGATGCATCGAGACATTGCGGGATTAGGCTGCGGCATTAGGCTGCCAGCATGGCAGGCCAAAATATTGATTCAAAAAGCCGCGACCAAAATGTGTTTGCCAACAGACACGGATTAGGCTGCAGGATTAGACTGCACTTTGAAATCTACATAGCGTTAGGCGCTTCTATGAGCAACTCAGAGGTTTGGAAGTACTTGCATGACGGCTCAATCGATCGGATTGATGGCTCGGTACCCGGCGATGTCGCTGTCCACGTTTCCATCCCATATTTGCGCAAGGCGTTTGCCCCAAGCGGCCAAGGCTTCGTCATTTTTCTAAAGGGCTGTTCGCTCCTCGAACTGCAAGATGAGGGTGAGCCAGCCTGTAGCGATCTCCAGGAGATTGGCCGGCGCAGTCCAGAGATTCTCTCCATAGTGAGCGAGGATCCATTGGCTATCTATTGCACCATGGGCACACTCAGTCTTGCATATGGCTCAGATTCCCTTGCACTTGATACTGGAGAGGCAATTTCTGTCCAGGACTTGGATCATGCAAGTTCTTCGTACTGGGATTCGTGGTCAAAAAGTCATGGCGGAAGCGCCTAACAATTCGTTCAAGGCGGACGGGATAGTTCCTACGCTTTAGTGGACACCCTGAACTAACATTTCAGGAGTGTTCAGATGCCGAAGCCAGGCCCGAGAACGACCTACTCGTTACAGCGAGGAATTCAAGGCCACAGCCGTGCGCTTGAGTCCAGCTTGCCCGGCGTGCGTGCAGGATGTCGCCGCGTCGCTTTACATCCATCCGTTCATGTTGTCTCGTTGGCGCAAACAGGCGCGCGAGGGAGTGATCGTGACGAAGGGTGTGGCGGTCGATCAAGGCGGTGGCGGCCGAGCTCAAGGAGCTGCGCCGGGTGAAGAAGGCCTACGAGCAGCTGAAGATCGAGCACGACCTTTTAAAAAAAGCCATCGCGTTCACTTCCGCTCGAAAAGCGAAGTCTTCGCCTTCATCGAGCAGCAACAGGAAACCGTCCCGGTCAGAGCTGATGTGCCGCCTGTACGGGGTCAGCGCCAGCGGGTACTACGCCTGGCGCGATCGACCGGCCAGCGAACGGGCGCAGGAGGATGCGCGCCTGCTGGATCGGATCCGCCAGGTGCATCGCGACAGCCGGGAGACCTATGGCAGCCCGCGCGTGCACGCCGCGCTGCGCCAGCGAAGGCGAGACGGTCGGCCGGCGCCGGATCGAGCGGTTGATGCGTGAGACGCGCTGCAGGCCTGCTCGGCCACTCTGTATCGGCGCTGCCCGGGGCTCGATCGCTTCTTCGCCAGCGTCGACAACCAGGTGCATGCGATGACCGTGGATCGGATCGATCAGGTGTGGGTGACCGACGTGACGTACCTGAAGGTGGCCGGCGCATGGCGCTATCTGGCCACGGTGATGGATCGCTACTCACGACGGCTGCTGGGCTGGGCGCTGGGGGCAGAGAAGTCGGCACAGCTGACACTGCCGCGCGCTGCGCTGCGGCCGTGCGCCACCGAAAACCGCCGCCGGGCACGATGGTGCACAGCGATCGCGGCGTGGAGTTTCTGGCCGCACGAGTTCAAGCAGGCCTGGCCAGCGCGGCCTGGTGCAGAGCGTGAATCGGCCGCGTCGCATGACCGACAACGCGCACATGGAGTCGTGGAACAAGTCGATGAAGTCGGACATGTATCACCGCCAGAGCTTCAGCAGCGAACGAACCTGCGAACGGCCCTGCGCAGCTACATCGATTTCTACAACAAGCACCGCTTGCACTCCGCCCTGGGCTATCGTTCGCCGATCGAGTTCGAAGCCCAATGCATCTAATCCAATCGGTGTCCACTTTTGCGTAGGAACTCTCCGGCTACGCCGCCGCTTAACTCCAGCGTTAGGCGCCATACACGGAAGCGACATGGCACAAGAGACGACAGTCGCCTACTGGCCAGAGACAGGGATTTTCCCCGTAAAGATGGCTGGAGCAAGCTATTACCGAGACGCGATCAAGCGCGTCGCGCAGAATGCTGCGGGCAGTAGCGCGCTTGTGTTCTGCACGGCCTCACTCGTCCCGGAACCGAACAACCCGCATGATGCGCAAGCTGTCGCAGTCATGATTGCCGGTGAAAAGGTTGGCCACTTGCAACGGGACATCGCTCCAGACCTCCGCTCGCGGCTGCGCGACGTTGGTCTTGATGACGAGGAAAGTCAATGTCGCGCCGTGGTGAGCGCGGGGTTGGAAGCATCGGGCAAAATCTATGATTACATCATTGAGCTGGACTTTGACTTGTCCTCAGAGCCGCGCACTCCAATCGGAACGCTCCAAGAGATAGAGCGGCGGAACTCGGATTTTCCGTTGGAGCGCCAAAGCGATGGCACATACCTGGTTCACGTATGGCTCGGCGAGGGCGTGCTTGGCTACATGCACAAACACAAGAAGATCCACTCCTGGACAACCGATGATTGGGATAGCGTCAACTACTATGTTCTCAACAGCCAAGGAATCGGACTCGGCCACAAGCTATTTTCTGTGCCAAAAGACGTTCATAAACGATATTTTGGAAACTTCGCGCCTGCGGTAGACTTCAAAAGCATAAATGGGCGCAACGCAACTATCGAAGTCAGAGCAGGCGCCTAACAGTTCGTCCAAGCGGACGCGCGGAAGGAGCCCGCGCGCCGCTTAACTTAAGCGTTAGGTGTCTCATGAAAAATATCGTTCTCAAGGTTCTTCTGATGAGCATACTGGCAAGCATTTTCGGTCGGGCCGTTGCATCGGAGCCAGAAGCTGGACAGCTCGTAAGTGAAGAAGGCTTCGTCGATATTGATCTTCCTATTAGCGAGTATCACATTGCGAAGGATGGCGTGCTGACCGTCATCGCTAGAGGCAAGATCAATGGCGAAGTTGTCGCAATTGCTGTAGACGTCGGCTCCGATTGGAAGGCGCAAGTTGTTGAAGATGCCTCGCTGACCATCTACTGGGGTTCTGGCCACATCCGCAGCATTGGCCAGGAGAGCGATGCATTTCTCGCACTGCTGGCTAAGGAGTACGGCACCACTGCCCCAGCAGCAAGAATGGCGCCGCGTACAACCATCACCATGGCCGGCCTCAACAGCAACCCACAGAATCTACGCTCAAAGTCTGCAAAGATTAAGGTGTTCTTTGAGGAAGGTGGTGAGGCTAAATACGGCGAGGTCTTCATCAACATTGACCTGAGCAAGAAGGTGCTGGAGTTTCATGATAAGGACCCCGAGTACCATAGGGGCATTGTTTCGTCTCTCGCAGGAGACACCTAACAATTCATTCAGGCCGAACCCGCTACGCGTGTCGGCTTAACTCAGGCGTTGAGGTTGTAGAAAAAGTCCATGATCTGTGAATTTGCACTTCTGACGTCCACGTACGCGCCTCAATCACGCGTGGCGGATCGAAACGGACTCAGAATTGAATTAACGTAAGCAACTTGTTGGCCATATTTCCGGCTCTCTGCGCTGCCACCACTTTTTCTACAACCTCGTTAGGCACCTCAACAACACTTTCGAAGTTTCGGAGCCAGAACCGTGAGCAAAGGACACATAGCAGCACAGATAGCACGTGATGCCGCGACAAATAATTTATCTCCTCTTTACATAGTGTGCTCAGGCAAAATGTGCTGGGACGCGGCAATTGAATGTCAGGTTATGGCTGGCGTGGCCAGGCCACAGCCGGTAACAACATTGGCGCATGACCATGTAATAAGCTTGGAAGACGGAAAAGTGGAAAATGAATATCAGATGCAAAGAGTTCCTCAAGGTGCATCCATTGGAATCTTTCGTGGCCAAACGCTTATTCATTTTATGATAGCCGTTGGTGCTGGTTCAGCGGCAGGAAACAAAAATGCATGTATCGGGATTGGGAGCCCTGTTGGTTGGGAAATAATAAACTTGGCTAATGGCCTTACTTGGAAAGAAGGTGGGTTTGAATGTGGCGATCATGTATTGAAAGTTAGGTACAGGGCGGTTATAGAGTGAATGCGTACACAGCGCCTAACACCTCCGCAAGAGCTTTTCGGTGTCGTCGATGTTTCGAGGATTGGCCGAAACGCAGCTGGACATCCAGACGGCTACGCCGCCGCTAAACTCTGCGTTAGGCCATATGAAAATCCTTGTCTACGGAAACTCTGGTTCTGGGAAAAGCACTCATGCTGGCGCGCTGGCCGCTGAGCACGGGCTGGAGCACCTGGATCTCGACTCCATTGTCTGGAAGCCGGGCGAAGTCGCTGTTCAACGAACTCCGGAAGCCATTTCAAAGTCACTCGAGGGCTTCATTGCGGCCCATCCGAGCTGGGTTATAGAGGGTTGCTACGGTGAGCTTGTGCAAGCTGCATCCGCGCACTGCACGCAGCTTATTTTTCTGAATCCAGGGCTGGAAGCCTGTCAAGCGAACAATCGTCGACGGCCTTGGGAGCCACACAAGTACGCGTCAATGAAACAACAGAACTCCATGCTCAGTAATCTCCAGGCTTGGGTCGCTGGTTATTACACTCGAGACGATGCGTGGTCATATAAGGCTCATCGCCGCATCTTCGATGAGTTTCAAGGCTCCAAGATCGAGCACACTTCTGTCCCACAGTTAGCAAAATAAGGGCTGGAGGAAATTGATCGAACCGTATTCATAAACCGTCATCGCCCACGCTCCGACGCTTTCTTCCCTGCCTGGACAACGGAAGCCGACTCATTAACCAGCCAGTCCCACCCTCCGACTACCTCATCCTCCCCCGCGGGCTATGCGACAAGGACGTCTCGCGCGAAGATATCCGGGGCGCGATCGACCGGTTCTACGCGTGATACGACCAGTTGGTGAGCGAAGGCAGGATCGGGCGGCCGCGGGCCCTTCCCGTCATGGAAAAAAGGGCACGCTCATTCAAACCCAAACGCCACGAACTCTTCCAAGGAGCCGAAATGGATAGCCAGAACAAGTATTGGTTTCCGGCGAAGCGGTACGGCTGGGGCTGGGGTCTGCCGGTTCGGTGGGAGGGTTGGGTTTGCCTCGCCATCTATGTGGGAGGTGTGGCGCTGGTCTTTCGTTTCCTGCGGCCAGCGGCCGACCCCGTCATGTTCGCGATCAGCCTTGCGTTGCTTACCCTCGGCTTGACGGCCGTGTGCTGGCTGAAGGGTGAGCCGCCCCGTTGGCGTTCGGGCGGCTGACCGATCCCGAAACCATCCGTAAATTGTAAATCACGACACGCGAATCGCAGGCCGAACATGACCACCTCAGCCCTGGTACTCACCCTGTTCCTCGCCTGGACGCTGCTCCTGCTGGTCGTTATGGAGGTATTGCGCAGTTCCCTCGTCGTCACGGGTCGCGTGCGCTCGAACGAGTTCAAGCCTGACAACTCGAATATCTCGCCCTTCATGCAGCGGCTCGCCCGCGCGCACGCGAACTGCGTCGAGAGCCTGCCGGTCTTTGGCGGCCTGCTGCTGGTCGCCATTGCGACGGGCCGGGCGGAAGTCACGGATGCGCTCGCGCCGTGGTTGCTGGGCGCCAGGATCATCCAGTCCGGCATCCACCTGGCCTCGACCAGCGTCATCGCCGTCAACGCCCGCTTCACCGCCTTCGCCGTGCAAATGGGCATCGGTGTCTACTGGGTCTGGCTGCTGCTCGGCCTGTAGGACGCCGCCGCAACGGGTTCCGACGGCAATGCCCGCCGGACTGCGGTACCTCGACGTCGAGGCTTGCTTCATCCGCATCGAATTGCACGACATCGACGTCGAGTGACTTCATCGAAGGGACTCCCGCGGCCACGACGAAACCGTTGCTCCGTCCCTCCGTGCCGGAACGGAGTATGTTGTCACGCGCATCGGCGTTGGCATCTCGGCATGTCTCACGCGGGGAAACACAGATGAACACGACAGCTATCGCGAACGGCGGGATACGGGTCGAAGGTCGGTATTTCTATGTGTGGATGGCGGGCGCCTTCATCCTGGTCGCTTTCGGCGGTTTCGTGCCGACCTTCTGGGCGCCGGTGGTGGCCGGCACTTTTCACGCGCCGCCGGTCATCCATATCCACGGCATGCTGATGTTCGCCTGGGTCTGCTTCTACTTTGTCCAGACAACACTCGTCGCCTCGGGACGCACGCTCGATCATCGTTCGTGGGGGCTGGCCGGCATTGCGCTGTTCAGCGTGATTGCGTGCGCCATCCTGGTCGGCGAGATGGCCGTGATCAAGCGCGACGAGGCAGCTGGCATGGGCGATGCGTCGCGCCGCTTTGCTGCCGTCACGCTGTGCGCGTGGCCGTTGATGGTCGGCCTGTTTGCCACGGCCATCGCCAACACGCGGCGTCCACAGGTACACAAACGTGTGATGACGCTGTTGATGGCCGCGATGATGACCCCGGCCATTGCGCGCGTGTTCCTGACTTTTCTGGCGCCGGCCGGTGCTGCCGCAGGTGGCCCGCCGCCGCCGTTTGTTTCCTTGCCGCCCGGCCTGGTGGCGGACCTCTTCATCGTGGTCGCCATGCTGCACGACTGGCGCATCCGCGGGCGGCCTCATCCGGTGTATGTCTATGGCGGCGCGATCCTGCTCGCCCAGCAGGTGCTCACGGTCCTGTTTGCCTCGACGGCGACGTGGATGGCGATTGCCAAGGCATTCGAGAGTCTCGCCGGATAATGCCGGCCTCCGCGCAGGCTTGATGCCAGGACTTTTCCCCTCGCCGTCGAGTGGCGCAGCGTCGGCGCCGGGAGATGATTCATCAACGCCGACTGCGGCGGCCTCGACGCCGAGTGATTTTTTGTCGGCGCCGACTGTCGCCACATCGATGTCGGGTGATTGTTCATCAACGCCGACTGCCGACACCTCCCCGTCGGGTGATCTTTCCTCGACACCGACTGTCGCCACCTCGACGCCGAGTGATTTTCCCTCGACGCCGACTGTCGCACCGCCGCGTGAGCCTCGGGCCGACTGCGGCTACCTCGCCGGTGGTTGCCACTCGGAACCGATCGGTGCCACGCCCGCCGAACCGGGATTGAATAGCCGGGATCTTGCCGCGACACTCTCGGCATGAAGCCTTCGACCGCCCTGCGCCTGCTCGCCTGCCTCACCCTGCTGCTGGTCTGCGCCCCTGCGCTGGCGAAACCGGCCTTGTGGGTGGTGAAGGATGCCGACACCACGATCTACCTGTTCGGCACCGTGCACCTGATGCCGAAGGACGCCGACTGGCATTACCCGGCACTGGACCATGCGTTGGCGGACAGCAGCACGCTGTACATCGAAGTGACCGACGATGACCCGGCGAGCATGGCCGCGCTGGTGCTCCGCCACGGGATGGATCCGGGGCATCCGCTGTCGAGCCAGCTCAGCCCATCGGAGGCGCATCGGCTGAGCCTCCTGGCGAACAAGACCGGCGTGCCCGGCGGCATGCAGACGCTGAACGTGATGCGGCCGTGGCTGGCTGCGCTGACGCTGGCGGTGACGCCGCTGTTGAAGGCCGGGCTCGACCCGGAACAGGGCGTGGACAAGCAGCTGAAGGCAAGCATGCTCGGCGCGGGCAAACCGGTGCTTGGCCTGGAAACCGCCGAGCAGCAGATCCGCTTTCTCGCCGACATGCCGCGCCCGGTGGAACTGGCCCTGCTGCGCTCGACCATGCGCGACGCGGACGAGGGACCGATCAAGCTCACCGCGCTGATCGACGCCTGGAAGGCCGGCGACGCCGACACCATCGCCCGCATCGGCAACGACGACATGCGCCAGCGCGAACCGCGGCTTTACCAGTTGCTGCTGGTACAACGCAACGAAGCCTGGGCCACGAAAATCGCCACCATGCTGCAGCAACCCGGCATCGTCTTCATCGCCGTGGGCGCGGCGCATCTGGCCGGTCCGGACAGCGTGCAGGCGCAGCTCGAACAGCTCGGCCTGCCGGTCGAACAGGTGCGTTGATCAGTCGATGCCGGCGACGGCATGCGGCACGTACGGCGCCTCGAGCGCCGCGATCTCCGCCTCCGGCAGCCTGATCGCCAGCGCTGCCACCGCCTCTTCCAGGTGATCGCGGCTTGGTCGCGCCGACGATCGGCGCGGTGACCGCAGGCTGGTGCAGCAGCCATGCCAGCGCCGCCTGCGCGCGCGGCACGCCGAGGCGCTCGGCCACTTCGCCGACGCGATCCACCACCACCTTGTCCGCGGCCTTGCTCGCGGCATACACGCCGGCGCCCCAGGGATCGGAGCCGCCGCGCACGGTGCTCGGCGCGTCTTCCCATGGCCGTGCCAGACGGCCGCGCGCGAGCGGGCTCCACGGCACCACGCCGATGCCCTGGTCCGCGCACAGCCCCAGCATCTCGCGCTCTTCCTCGCGGTACAGCAGGTTGTAGTGCGGCTGCATCGACACGAAGCGCGTCCAGCCGTGCCGGTCGGCGGTGTACAGCGCCTTGGCAAACTGCCAGGCCAGCATCGACGACGCGCCGAGGTAACGCGCCTTGCCCGCCTTCACCACGTCGTGCAGCGCTTCCAGCGTCTCCTCGATCGGCGTGGCGTGGTCCCAGCGATGGATCTGGTAGAGATCGACGTAATCGGTGCCGAGCCGGCGCAGGCTGGCGTCGATCTCATGCATGATCGCCTTGCGCGACAGGCCGCCGCCGTTGGCGTCGCTGCGCATCGGATAGAACACCTTGGTCGCGATGACGACCTCCTCGCGCCGGGCGAAATCGCGCAATGCGCGCCCCAGCACCTGCTCGCTGCCGCCGCCCGAGTACATGTTCGCGGTGTCGAAATAGTTGATGCCCAGTTCGAGCGCGCGCCGGATGAACGGTCGGCTGTGCTCCTCGTCCAGCGTCCATGGCCTCGCGTCGGTGGGCGCGACCGAATAGCTCATGCAGCCCAGGCAGATGCGCGAAACCTTGAGACCGGATTTTCCGAGTGGTACGTAGTCCATGGAGATCACCTCGTTCTTGTCGTTGTGTGAAATCGGCCCGGCCTCAACGCCGTGCCTCGCGGTGGATGGCGATGCCGGCGGCGACCAGCGCAATGCCGACCGTCTCCGCCCGACCCGGCAACTGGTGCAGCACGACGGCGCCGACCAGACACGCCGTGGCGGGCAGCAAGGCCAGCAGCATGGCGAAAGTGGCCCGCGGCAGCCGCGCCATCGCCAGCTGGTCGCACACGTACGGTATGACCGATGAGGTCACGCCCACGCCAATGCCGGCGGCGAGCAGCGGCAGGCTGAGCAGTGCCGGCCCGGCCGGGCGGATTCCGATCAGCGTGACCACCACCAGCGCCACCAGCATCGCGGCCGCCAGGCGGTCGATGGCATGGCCGCCGCCACCGTTCGCCACCCGATGACCGAGCACGATGTACAGCGTGAACAGCGCGCAGTTGGCGAACGCGAACACGAAACCGAGCGGTGCGCCGGCAAGGCGCAAGTGGGTCAGAAACCACACGCCGGCCACGACCAGCGCGAGCGCCACGGTATTGCGCTGCGTGCGCAGTCCAGCCAGCGCCAGTGCGATCGGGCCGAGAAACTCGATCGCGCCAACCGTCGCCAGCGGCAGGCGATCGATCGCCAGGTAGAAGCAGGCATTCATGCCGCCGAGCACGACACCCAGCCCCACGATGTTCCATCGCGTCGCCGCGTCCGTCTGCAGGAAATGGCGCCACGGCCGCCGCCACGCGGCGAAGATCAGCGCCGCGCTGGCGATCCGCAGCCAGGCGACGCCGAGCGGCTCGACCCGGGCGAACAGCAGCACGGCGAACGCCGGGCCGAGGTAATGGAAGATCGCGCTGGCCACGAAGTACAGCTGCGGTGGCGCTGCGAACCGCGGCATCGAAGGTGTGGACGGCTGCTCGTTCATGGCCTGCCATTTTCCAGGTAATCAGCGCATGATCCATGCGTAATCCAAGGATGAATTCGCCAATTTTTCCATTTTTTCAGGCTTGAATAACGATATGCCTCAGATTTCCAGTCTCGCCTCCGACCCACGCAATATCGAGCTGCTGAAAGCGCTGCAGGAAGATCCGCGCCAGCCGGTCAGCAAGCTCGCCAGTCGCATCGGCATGTCCGCGCCGGCGGTGAAGGAGCGATTGATGCGGCTGGAGGAAACCGGCGTGATCCGCGGCTACCGGATCGACCTGGATCCCAAGGCGCTGGGCTGGCCGATCACCGCGTATGTGCGCGTGCGCCCGGTGCCCGGACAGTTGCCGAAGATCGCCGAACTCGCACAGAAAATGCCGCAGGTCGTCGAATGCCACCGCGTCACCGGCGAGGACTGCTTCATCATCAAGGTGTACCTGGACGCGCTGGAAAATCTCGACCTGATCCTCGACCGCTTCCTGCGCTACGGCCAGACCACCACCTCGATCGTGCAGTCCACGCCGGTGCCGCTGCGCGCGCCGCCATTGCCGGGCAACGGCGGCGGCAGCCCGTAGATGCGCTACAAGAGCCTGCCGCTTTCTGGCACCATCGACCGGTTATCCGCGCCTCGCGCACCACTTTTCAAGATGTAATCCATGAACCTGCAAGCCAATTACGAACAGATCCCGCTGAAGGAATACGCCGAGCGGGCCTATCTCGATTATTCGATGTACGTGGTACTGGACCGCGCGCTGCCGTTCGTCGGCGACGGCCTGAAGCCGGTGCAGCGACGCATCATCTACGCGATGAGCGAGCTGGGCCTGGCCTCCACCGCCAAGCCGAAGAAATCCGCGCGCACCATCGGTGACGTGATCGGCAAGTTCCATCCGCACGGCGACAGCTCCAGCTACGAAGCGATGGTGCTGATGGCGCAGCCGTTCTCGTACCGCTACCCGCTGGTCGATGGCCAGGGCAACTTCGGCTCGCCGGACGATCCGAAAAGCTTTGCGGCGATGCGTTACACCGAATCCAAGCTCAGCCCGATCGCCGAGGCGTTGCTGGGCGAGCTGGCCCACGGCACGGTCGACTGGGTGCCGAACTTCGACGGCACCCTGGAAGAACCGGGCTGGCTACCGGCGCGCGTACCGCACGTGCTGCTGAATGGTTCGATGGGCATTGCCGTGGGCATGGCCACCGACATTCCGCCGCACAACCTGCGCGAGCTGGTGACCGCCTGCATCCGCCTGCTGGATGAGCCGAACGCCACCGTCGCCGACCTGTGCGAACACGTGCGTGGCCCGGACTACCCGACCGAGGCAGAAATCATCACCCCGCGTGCCGACCTGCTGGCGATCTACCAGACCGGCGGCGGTTCGGTGCGTGCCCGCGCGGTGTACCGGCGCGAGGAAGGCAACATCGTGATCACCGCGCTGCCGCACCAGGTCAGCCCGTCGAAGATCCTGGAGCAGATCGCCGCGCAGATGCGCGCGAAGAAGCTGCCGATGATCGAGGACCTGCGCGACGAGTCCGATCACGAAAATCCGATCCGCCTGGTGATCGTGCCGCGCTCGAACCGCGTCGACGCCGACGAAACCATGCAGCACCTGTTCGCCACGACGGACATGGAGAAGAGTTTCCGCATCAACCTCAACATGATCGGCCTCGACGGCCGGCCGCAGGTGAAGGATCTCAAGCGCATCCTCACCGAGTGGCTGACGTTCCGCACCAGCACCGTCACCCGCCGCCTGGAACACCGCCTGGCCAAGGTCGACCGCCGCCTGCACCTGCTCGAAGGCCTGCACACCGCTTACCTCAACCTCGATGAAGTCATCCGCATCGTGCGCAGCGAGGACGAGCCCAAGCCCGTGCTGATGGCGCGCTTCCGGCTCAGCGAGGAGCAGACCGACTACATCCTCGAAACCCGCCTGCGCCAGCTGGCACGGTTGGAGGAAATGAAGATCAATGCCGAGCGCGACCAGCTCGAAGAGGAGCGCGCGCGCATCAACGTGCTGTTGAAATCGCCGGCCAAGCTGAAGGGCCTGATCAAGGACGAGCTGCGTGCCGACGCGGAGAAATTCGGCGACGCGCGCCGTTCGCCGCTGGTCGAGCGCGAAGCGGCCCACGCCTTGGACGAGAGCGCACTGGTGGCCAGCGAGCCGGTCACCGTGGTGCTCTCGCAGAAGGGCTGGGCGCGCGCCGCGAAGGGGCATGACGTCGACGCCGAAGGCCTCAACTATCGCGAGGGCGATGGCCTGCTCGCCGCGGTGAAGGCGCGCACCACCCAGCAGGTCGCCTTCATCGACTCCACCGGCCGCGCCTACTCCACGCCGGCGCACACCCTGCCCTCGGCGCGCGGCAACGGCGAGCCGCTGACCGGCCGCTTCAGCCCCGCCAACGGTGCCAGCTTCGACGCGGTGATCGCCGGCGACAACGACACCCGGCTGATCCTCGCCACCGACTTCGGCTACGGCTTCGTCACCCGCTTCGAGGCGCTCACCGGCCGCAACAAGGCCGGCAAGCAGATCATCTCGCTCAGCGACGGCGCCCATGTGCTGGCGCCGCAGGTCAGCGCCGATCCGGCGCGCGACCGCATCGTGGTGGTCACCACCGAAGGCCACCTGCTGATGTTCTCGGTGGCCGAACTGCCGGAACTGGACAAGGGCAAGGGCAACAAGCTGATCGAGATTCCGAAGAAGCAACTGGCCGAGGGCGAGCGCGTAGCCGGCGTGGCGGTGGCCACCGAGAGCAAGGGCGAGGTCACCCTGTACGCCGGCGCGCGCAAGCTCACCCTGCGATGGGCCGACCTGGTGGAATACGGCGGCAACCGCGCCACCCGCGGCGGCCTGCTGCCGCGCGGCCTGCGCCGTGTCGAACGCATCGAGACCACCGGCTGACCCAGCGTTCATGCCCGTAGGGTGGGTGGAATCTGGTGCAGGAACTTGTCGGCGCGTGGCCTTTCCAACAGGGAGGTACACGCCAACGCGGCCTCGCGCGTTGAACACGTGACACCCCGGAGTACGCATGAATATCCAAAGGTTTCTCCCCATCCTGCTGGCCACCCTGCTGGCCGCCCCGGCATGGGCGCAGAACACCGGCAAGCCGCTGAACCTGAAACTGCCACCCGGCGAACTGCCTGTCGCCAGCAGCACCGTCGCACCACCGGCCCGCAGCGCACCCGGCGTGTACTACGGCGACACCAGTGGCCGCATGGGCAATACCGGGATCGCCAGCGACGCCAGCCCGGACTGCGACGACTCCACCTACAACCAGCCGAAGATGCGGGGCAGCGTCGGCATGGGCGTGATGGGCGGCAATCACGTGAGCGGCAATTACCAGACCGGCACGGTCAACCTCAGCAAGGCATTCGGCAGCTGCGACCAGCCCGGCGGCGGCGTCAGCATTTCCGTCGGCACCGGCAGTGGGCGCTTCCACGGCCGCGGCCACTGACCGAAGGTATAATTGCCGCATCGCGCAAGGGAAGCTTTCGATGCACGGCGAATACAAGATGCCCGGCGGCAAGCTGGTGGTGATCGACCTCGACGTGCGCGATGGGCGTCTTGCCGACGTGCAGCTGAGTGGTGACTTCTTCCTCGAACCGGACAGCGCGCTGGATACGATCAACCGCGCGCTGGAAGGCTTGTCGGAACATGCCGATGAAACCGCACTCGCCGCTGCCGTGCGCAACGCCCTCGCGGTCGACGTGATGATGTACGGCCTTTCGCCGGAAGCCGTCGCGGTCGCTGTGCGCCGCGCCCTGCACAAGGAACCCGCGGCATGATGCGCACCGACTGGCGCGACCACGACTGGCAGCTGATCCACACCGCACCGCAATCACCCACCCTGCACATGGCGATCGACGACGTGCTGACCCACGAAGTCGGCGCCGGTCGACGCGCGGCAACCCTGCGCATCTGGGAATGGGCGGCGCCGGCAGTGGTGATCGGCCGCTTCCAGTCGCTGCGCAACGAAGTGGATGGCGAGGCGGCGCGACGCCACGGCATCGAAGTGGTGCGCCGGGTCTCCGGTGGCGGCGCGATGTTCATCGAGCCGGGCAATACCATCACCTATTCGATCTACGCGCCGCAGACCCTGATCAAGGGGCTGTCGTTCCAGGAGGCCTATGCCTTCCTCGACGAATGGGTGCTGGAAGCGCTGGGTGAACTCGGCATCAAGGCCTGGTACCAGCCGCTCAACGACATCACCTCGGAGGGCGGCAAGATCGCCGGCGCCGCCCAGGTACATCGCGGCGGCGCGGTGCTGCACCACGTCACCATGGCTTATGACATCGACGCGGCGAAGATGCTGGAAGTGCTGCGCATCGGTCGCGAGAAGCTGTCCGACAAGGGCACCCAGAGCGCCGCCAAGCGGGTCGACCCGCTGCGCAGCCAGACCGGCCTGCCGCGCGAGGCGGTGATCGAACGCATGATCGCCACCTTCCGGCGCCTGCACGGCCTCACCGACAACAGCCTGCGCGCCGACGAACTGGCGAGGGCCGAAGCACTCGCGCAGAGCAAATTCGGCAGCCCGGAATGGACGGCGGACGTCACCTGAGCGAGCCGCGCATCCACATGCTCCGGGAGCCGGCCTGCCTGGTCAGCGCAGCAGGCGCCGCTTCGGCTTGAACGGCAGCCGTCCGCGCCAGTACTGGATCAGCACGATGCCGCCGAGCATGCCGCCGAGATGGGCGAAATGCGCCACGCCCGGCTCGATTCCGGTCACGCCCATGGTCAGTTCGATGGCTGCGTAGCCGGTCACGAACAGCCACGCCGGAATCGGAATCGGCAGGAACATCAGCATCAGCTTCTCGTGCGGATACAGCATGCCGAACGCCAGCAGCAGGCCGAAGATCGCACCGGAGGCACCCAGCGTGGGACCGTATTGCGGCGGCGGGAAGAACCACAGCACCGCCAGCTGCAGCAGCGAGGCGACGACGGCGCAGACGAAATAGTAGACGGTGAATTCACGCGCGCCGAAGGTGCGCTCGATGGTGCCGCCGAACATGTACAGCGCGAACATGTTGAACGCGATGTGGGTGATGCTGCCATGCATGAACGCGCTGGTGACGATCTGCCACGGTTCGAACAGGCCCGAGCCGAGCGGCCACAACGCGAAATGTATCAGCAAGGCCTCGCCCATCACGTATTCCTGCAGCAGGAATACCGCGACATTGACGATCAGCAGGTTGCGCGTGACGGGCGGCAAATCGAAAGGCATCAGGCAGGTTCCTTGGAATCAGCAGCAAGCGTAATAGTGCCGGCGCGATGCAGCCAGCAAGGCTCCGCGACGGACCTCGCCGATCCTTGATCGTTCATCGGCTGCGCGCATGAAAAAGCCGCCTGGCGGCGGCTTTCGGAAAAGACGGCATGGCCAGCTCAACCTTTGCTGGCCACCTGCGCCATCGCTTCCGGGCGCTTGGCGCCGGCGAAACGCTTGGCCCAATAGCCCGCACTCAGGCTGGATATCTCCACCGACTTGCCAGCGGAGGGCGAATGGATGAAACGCCCATTCGAGATATAGATGCCCACGTGCGAAATACGCCGCTTGCCACGGGTATGGAAGAACACCAGGTCGCCTGGCTGCATGTCGGCTTGCTTGACCTTGAGACCGGCGAGGAACTGCGAGGCGGAATTGCTGCGGAGCTGCATGCCGACGGCATGGGCGAACACGTAGCGGACGAAACCGCTGCAATCGAAACCGGTGGAAGGGTCGCGACCGCCGCGCACGTAACGGGTATCGCGCAGGTTCATCGCCACCGCGATCAACGCCTTGCGCAGGTCGGTGATGTCTGCGCCAGTGGCCAGATCGGCAGCCGGCTGTTTCGCCACGGCGGCCGTAGCGGCCGGCGGCACGTGGCTGACCACCGCGCCAGCCTCGGCAACCACGGATTGAACCAGGGCTGGTGCCGGATTGAAGGCTGGCAGCTGACCCAGCAGCGGCGTACCGATGTGGGCAATGACCGCGGCATCGACGACGCTGCTGGTCTGAGTGGGGATGTTTTTGGCTTGAAGCGAGCCGGAGAGCAGGAGTGCGGAAACAAGCGCAACGGCAGCGGTCAGGTGCTTGATCGGCATGCTGGAGAAAATCCCTTGTTGTTCACACGGATTGGCCGCACAGCTGAAGCTGACGACGTGACGAGGTAGTGAACTTAACAAGAAGTGGCCGCGGATATGTTGGATTGAGGTTAACTGAACCCTGCCGTTTCCAAAAACGGGGACATACCGCACACTTCATCCAAGCCATTGATTACGAAGATCTTAATTTTCAGTTGGCGGCTCTGGCCAGTAGTAGGAATCCGGATAGGGTCGGCTACCGAAGATCGCCGTGCCGATGCGCACTTCCGTCGCGCCTTCCGCGATCGCGAGCGGAAAGTCACCGCTCATGCCCATGGAAAGTCTTGTCAGATCATGACCTTGTGTCATGGCCTGATCGCGCAGTTCGCGCAACAGGCGGAAGCAGCCACGCACTTCGGCCGGCTCGGTGGAGTGGATCGCCAGGGTCATCAGGCCGCGCACCCGCAAGGTGTCGTAACCGCGCAGCGTGTTCAGGAAACCGGCTAGCTGTTCAGGTGGGAGACCGTATTTGCTGGGCTCGGGCGAGGTCTTCACCTGCACCAGCACGTCGATCGCGCGGCCTTCGTGCTGCAGCCGCCGGTCCAGCGCCTCGGCCAGTTCCAGCCGGTCCAGCGATTGCACTTCGCTGGCCAACCGGGCCACATCCTTCGCCTTGTTGGTCTGCAGGTGGCCGATCATCACCCAGTCGATGCCGCAGTCTGCCAGCGGCGCCGACTTGTCGCGGATCTCCTGCACCTTGTTCTCGCCGAAGCGGTGCATGCCCAGCGCCACGCCCGGCCCGGATCAGCTCCGGGCCGAAGGTCTTGCTGACTGGCAGGATGCCTACCTCGGCCGGGTCGCGCCCTGCCTCGCGGCTGGCCGCGTCGACCCGGCGACGAATCTGCGCCCAGTTGTCGGCCAGCCAGCGGATGTCCATGCTCAAGGCCCCGCGTTCGTGTTCAGGCCTTGCCGTTCTGCTGGTGGTGACGCGCCACCACCTCGGCCACCACCATGCTGACCTTCTTGCCGGTGGGGATGTGCAGGAACTCGTTCGGGCCGTGCGCGTTGGAATGCGGGCCCAGCACGCCGGTGATCAGGAACTGTGCCTTGGGGAATTTCTCGCCCAGCATGCCCATGAACGGAATGCTGCCGCCCTCGCCCATGTAAGTGGCCGGCGCACCGAAGTAGTTCTGCGAAGCATCGCTGACCGCCTGCTCCAGCCACGGCGACAGTGCCGGTGCGTTCCAGCCCGAGCCGTCCTTTTCCAGGGTGAAGCTGACCTTGGCGCCGTACGGCGGATCCTTCTCCAGCAATTGCTTGACGAACTCGCCGGCCTTGGCGCCATTCAGTGTGGGCGGCACGCGCAGGCTCAGCTTCACCGCGGTGAACGGGCGCAGCACGTTGCCGGCGCTTTCCAGCGGCGGGATGCCGCCGATGCCGGTGACCGCCAGCTGCGGACGCCAGGTGCGGTTGAGCACCAGCTCGGCCAGATCCTTGGTGACTGGCTGCATGCCATCGACCCACGGGAACTTGTCGTAGATATCGTCGCCCAGCACTTCGGCGGACAACCGGGCCTGGTCGATGCGCTGCTGCGGGATCTCGACGTACAGCTCCTTCGGCTTGATCGTGCCGGTTTCCGGATCCTCCAGCCGCGACAGCAGGTCGCGCAGGATGCGGAAGCTCGACGGCACCACGCCGGAGGCATCGCCCGAATGCACGCCCTCTTCCAGCACCTGCACGCTGAGGTTGCCGCCGGTCATGCCGCGCAACGACGTGGTCAGCCACAGCTGGTCGTAATTGCCGCAGCCGGAATCCAGGCACACCACCAGCGACGGGCTGCCGATGCGTGCGGCCAGGTGATCCACATAGAACGGCAGGTCGTAGCTGCCCGATTCCTCGCAGGCCTCGATCATCACCACGCAGCGTGCGTGCGGGATGCCCTGCTCGTGCAACGCCAGCAGCGCAGCCAGCGAGCCGAAGATCGCGTAACCGTCGTCGGCGCCGCCACGGCCATACAGCTTGTCGCCCTTGATCACCGGTGTCCACGGACCGAGACCGTCGGCCCAGCCGGTCATTTCCGGCTGCTTGTCCAGGTGGCCGTACAGCATCACCGTGTCGTCGCCCTGGCCCGGCACCTCGATATAGATCAGCGGCGTGCGCCCTTCCAGGCGCACCACTTCCAGCGTGGCACCGGGCAGCTGGCTCAGCTTGGAGCGCGCCCAGGTTTCCATCAGCTTCACCGCCGCATCCATGTAGCCGTGCGCCACCCAGTCCTTGTCGAACATCGGCGACTTGTTGGGAATACGGATGTATTCGACCAGTTGCGGCACGATTTCGTCGTCCCACAAGCCGCTGACAAAGCGCGAGAGGCGGGCTGTATCCATGGGTATCACTCCAGCAGGCAAACAAGACCGACATTGTAACAGCGTGCTTTCAGCCACACCGACACGCAGTAAGAGGCCACCCACAGCGGGCCGCGGGCATTACGCACGTCTATCCCGTGGCAGCTCCCACTGTGCGGCCTCTCGACCACGACGCCAAAGTGCAACAGCGGCACCTGGATGCCGTCACCTACGACCAAGGAGAAAGGCCATGTTCCACAAGCTCGCCGCCGCCGCACTCGCCCTGACCCTCGCCCTGCCCGGGCTGCTGCTCGCCGCCACGCCGATCAACATCAACCAGGCCAACGCCGCCACCATCGCCAAATCGCTGGATGGCATCGGCCAGTCCAAGGCCGAGGCCATCGTGGCCTGGCGCGAAGCCAATGGCCCGTTCAAGAAGGCCGACGACCTGCGCCACGTCAAGGGTATCGGCAAGGCCACGATCGAGCGCAACCGCAGCGCCATCCTGCTCGCCGACGAGGCCGCGGCGACGTCGCCAAGGCGGATGCGCCGGCCAAGCCCAGTCCCAAGGGCAGCAAGCCCGTCTCCGCGGAATAGATCCGCAGCCATCGCCAAGCCGGGCGACGCGGCTGCAACGAGTCGCGCCGCCCGTGTCTGCACAACCCCAGGCCATGCGGACCGGCATTCCTTGCGCTACACTCGCGCGCTGTCCCAATTCGCCGCCATGCCATGATCCTGCCGCGCTATCACGTCGCCGCCTCCGCTATCCGCGGCGCCGGCAAGGGCCTGTTCCTCGATGAAAGCGTGGCGGCGGGACGCATCCTCACCGCACCGGACGACATCGAGCAGACCTTTCGCTACGCCGACATCATGGCCTCGCCGGAGCTCCGGGCGCAGTTCCACGCCAGCGCACGCTGGTTCGAAGACCGCTACACGCTGTCGCCGGACTGGCCAGACGAATGCTACATCAACCACAGCTTCACTCCGAACGGGCTGTGGCACCTGGGGTTCGTGTTCGCGCTGGCCGAACTACCTGTCGGAACCGAGATCACCGTGGATTACCGGCACCTGCTACCGCCCGGACAAGCCGAGGATTTTGTCGATTCGGTCACAGGTGAGACAATCACGGGATTGTCCTGGCAAGAAAGCCTCGCCAGCAGTACCCGTGCACTGGCCGACCTGCTGGCTGCCACCCACCGCTGATCGTGATGTTTGATATCCCAACCCTTGAAACGGCGCGCTTGCGCCTGACTGCGCTGACCGAACACCACTTCGACGACTACGCCGCGATGCTGGCCGACCCGGACAGCACCCGCTGGGTCGGCGATGGCCAACCGCTGGACCGCACCAATGCCTGGCGGTCGCTGGCCATGTTGCTGGGCCACTGGCAACTGCGCGGCTACGGCATGTGGGCGCTGGAGTTGAAGGACAGTGGCGAGTTCATCGGCCGTGCCGGCCTGATGTTTCCCGAGGGCTGGCCGGACCTGGAAATGGGCTGGATGCTGAAGCCCGAGCATCGCCATCACGGTTACGCCACCGAGGCGGGCAACGCCGTGCTCGAGTTTGCCTGGCAGCATCTGCATGCCCAGCGCGTGATCAGCCTGATGCGGATCGGCAACGACGCATCCGACCGGGTGGCCGAACGACTCGGCGGCGAGCACATCGAGGACATGGACTTCTACGGCAGCCACAGTCACGTGTTTGCCTACTACCCGCCGCACCGCGAGCATCGCCGCGCCTACGGCTGAAGCCGGCGCAGGATCTCCGGTGGCTACGCGCCGGCGGCATCGCCACCGACGCGTGCCGACGATCAGATCGCCGTCGGCATACCACCGCGCCGCGCGCGACAGCGAGCGGGACACCTCGGCCAGCGCGAACAGACGCGCCACGCGCACCCAACCCAGTACCAGCACCACCAGTTGCGCCAGCAAGATGGCCATCACCAGGCCGCCCACGCCGACGGCCGGGGTATGCACGCGGCCCACGCCGATGCGCCAGCGCAATCGCGTAACCGACCAGGCTGATCAGCAGGTAGCTCAGCAGCGTGCTGAATGGCCGCCGCAGCAACTGCATGAAGCCACGCCCGAACGCGCGCGTGGCCGATCGCAGACTACTGTCCGCGATGAAGGCAGCGCGCCCCGATTCCACGATCGCCTGCGCCAGCACGAACAACAGCACGGCCAGCCAGAGCGCCATGTGCGAGGCGCGATCCGCCTCCGACTCCAACACTGCCTTGGCATCGATCCGGTCCACGGCACTGAACACCACGCCGATCAGCGCTGCCATCACCGCGTACGGCAGCACCGACCACAGCATCAGGCGGAACATGCGGCCGTATTCGACGATGCCGCACTGGAGCAGATGGCTGAAACCCAGCACGCGCCCGGCCCGTCCGCTGCCGATCACCATGCCGTTGAGGAACGGCGACAGCAACAAGGTCAGCAGCAGGCCAAGCAAGGCCACGCCCCCGAGCCACCCGCTGTTGGCACGCAACGCCGACATGGTGTCGCCGAACATCACCGGGCTGAATTGCGCCGCCCATGCCGGAACCTGGACCGAATGGTCGAGCAAACCGCTCAGGCTGCGCCACAACGGCAGGCTGACCACGGCGGTCGGCAACAGTAGCAGCAGCACCCACAACAACAGCAGGCGCCACTGCATGGCGGCCAGCGGCGCCCGCGCGACGGCGCCAAGATCGACCCGGCGGGAAACATGTTTGTTCATCATCACAGTGACCCCACCAAGGCATAGAAAGCCTGCAACAAAGAGGCGGCATCAGCGCTCCAGCGACGTGAGGCAGCGCCATCGGCCTTGCTGGTCAGGCTGTCGTCGAGCTTGTTCGCGTCCAGGTAGATCTTCTGGTCCGGATCCAGTGCGGCCGAAACCACCTTGGACGGTTTGATGAACTCGAAGCGAGCCCAGCGACGGTCGTCGTTCCAGTGCACGTCCTCGCTGCTGCCGTCGGCGAACTTCACCCGTAACAGTTGCGGCACCGGTGCCCCATCGCGGCGCACGGTAACCGTGCTGTGCCACGGGAACGGTCCGCTGCCCGGTTTCGCATCCGGATGCGCCTTGTCCCAATCCTCGCGCTGCTTGTCGATGCGCTTGTCGCGTTCCTTGCTGTCCAGCTCGCTGCGCTTGCCGTCCTTCAGGGCACTGCCGGCGTGCGGCAAGACTTCGACGGTATCGATACTGCTGACGCGATCATCGATCTGTGCAACGCCGTATACGTACTGGTCGAAGATGGCATTGACCGCGACCGGATTGCCGGAAACTTCGGCCAGGGTGGCGCGCAGGTCGGCCGCCGACGGATGGCGGAAACGCCAGCGCCGGTAATACTCGTGCATCGCACGCTCCAGCACCGGCTTGCCAAGGCGTTCCTCCAGGTCGTGCATGGCGGTGGCAGTACGCGAATACACGGTGCCATAGCTGCTGCTGGACAAACGGTCCCAGGCGTTCGCGCCCAGCGGATCGGGTGGCAGGCGCAGGCCTGCACTGAGCCGGGCCGCTTCGAAGCCGGTCATCGACGGCGCGATGCCGAGGCGCTTCATCCAGCCCGACGCCAGCACGATCTTCCTGCCGCTTTCGCGTGTCATGCGGCCGTCCCAGTACTCGTTCATGCCCTCGTCGAGGATCGGCTCCTCGAATTCGTTCGAGGCCAGGATGCCGTAGAAGTAGCCGTGGCCGAATTCATGGATGGTGACGAAGTCGAGCATGTACTGCGTGATGGTGCCCGGCTCGACCTTGGCGTAACCCTCGGCAGTGAAGAACGTCGGGTACTCCATGCCACCGGCTTCGGACGCGTTGTACGGCGGCACCACCGCGGTCACCGTCTCGTACGGGTAGGCACCCAGCGACTTGGAGAAGTACGCCAGCGAGTCGATCGTGGCCTGCAGCACCGGCTTGGCGCTGGCCACGTACTCGTCGGGATAGATCACCCGCACATCGACCTTGGGAGTGCCGGGGCCTTGCCAGCTGCCGTCCAGCGTCTTGTAGCCCTTGGCGGCGACCCACGCGAAGTCGTGCACATCGCCCTGCACGAAGTGGTAGGTGCTCTTGCCGTTCGCCACCTGCGGCGGACCCTGCAACTTGCCGACCGCACCGACGGTGTAATCGCTGGGCACGGTGAGCTGCACGTCGTACAGACCGAAATCGGCGTAGAACTCGCTGTTGAAATGGAACTCGTGCACGTTCCAGCGCGGCGCGGTGGCGCCGCGCTCGCCGGCCAGTTCCAGCACGCCGATTTTCGGAAACCACTGCGCCACCAGGTTGAAATCACCGAACCAGCCGGTACGCTCGACCACCCGCGGCAGCTGGCTGAGGAAGTCGATATCCAGCGTCAGCGTGCCACCAGCGGGAACCGCTTCGGCCAGGTCGATGCGCGCCACGGTCTGGTCGGTAGCCGGGCCGCGGTCCGGCTGCACGAACCGCCACTTCAGCACGGCATCGCCCTGCTTCACCTGTTTCAGGTCGATCCAGCCCCACTCGCCTTTCTTCAGCGCCGCCGCACCGCGCGAACGGCCATGGGCGGTGAGCACCTTGCGTTCGGTGAACCAGGTGCTGCCTTCGTTCTGGAAGGCATTGAGGTACAGATGCACATAGATGTGGCTGACCGGGCGATCGCTGCGATTGCGCCAGGTCAGTCGTTCCTTGCCGGTCACGGCATGCTTCGCCGCGTCCAGTTCGGCTTCGATCCGGTAGCTCACCACGCGGTCGGACAGGGTTGCCTCGCTGCCGGTACGCTCGCCGCCCCAGGCTTCCGCGGCACTGGGCACGCTGACCGCGGCGGCATCCGCGGCGGCGAAGGGAATCTCGGGCAGCGCCACGCTGGCCGCGCTGGCCGGCGCCGATGCCGGGGTCGCCGGCGCGATCGGCAGCGCCTGCTGCGCCATGCCCACCCATGGCCAGAGCACGGCCATGGCACAAAGACACCCCCACTTGCGTGCGACTCGGCGCATCGTCGTTACTCCCCCCGGACAATCTCTGCAGAGTGCACCCAACCGAGAACCTCCGGCATAGGCCATAGGTCATGCAGGGACGATCGCGACTCAGTAGACGTCGCGCCGATAACGGCCCTGCTCGCGCAACTGCTCGACCGGTGCATCCCCCAGCACCTCGCGCAAGACGGCGTCCACACCTGGCGCCATGCCATCGAGGCTGCCGCATACGTAGATGGCGGCACCGGCATCGACCCAGCGTCGCAGCTCGTCGGCAGCCTCGCGCAGCCGTTGCTGCACGTGGATGCGCTCGGCCTGATCGCGCGACCAGGCAAAGTCGACACGCTCGATCTGGCCGTCCATCTGCCAGCGCTCGATATCCTCGCGATAGAGGAAATCGTGCGCGGCATGTCGCTCGCCGAACAGCAGCCAGTTGCGCCGGTGGCCGGCGGCGATGCGTGCCTTCAGCAACGCGCGCAGTGCCGCCAGACCGGTGCCATTGCCGATCAGGATCATCGGCCGCGCATCCCGCGGCATGTGGAAATTGGCATTGCTGCGCACGCGCAACGCGATCTCGGTGCCAATCGGTGCGTGCTCGGTCAGCCAGCCCGAGCCGAGCCCGAGATAACCGCCGCGGCCGCGCATCCGGCGCACCAGGAGATGGATTGCGCCGTCCTCCGGTAGCGAGGCGATCGAGTACTCGCGATGCGGCAGCAACTGCAAGAACGCCGCCACCGCCTCTTCATCCAGCCCGTCCACTTCGTCGGCCTCGGGCAGTCGACAACGCGCCAGCAGTTCGGCCAGCGGCTGGCGCTGCTTTCGGTACGCCACCGGCACGCTGCCATCCAGTCCCTGCGCCGACAACCATGCCGCCACCCTGGCCGGCGCATGGCGCGGGCCGATCTCGACCAGATCGCCGGCCTGCCAGCTGACACTGCCCTGCACCGGCTGCAGCGCCAGGTGGAAACACGGCTCGCCCACGCTGCCGGCATTCAACAGGCGGCGCTCGACCAGGCGCCAGCGTTGGTACTTCGGCGCCTGCCAGTCCGGCAGGTCGCTGGCGCCGGTGAGCATCGCCAGGTGATGCTGCCAATGGCGCAGGCTGGCCTCGTCCTCGCTGTCCACTTCCACCGGATCGAACAGCGATTGTGCGCCGCTGGCCTGCAACCAGCGCTGCAGGTGGCGGCCGAAACCGCAGAAGTCCTCGTAATCGCTATCGCCCAGCGCGAGCAGGCCGTAGCGCAGCCCGGCCAGTGATACCGGCTGTTGCATCACCAGGCGGCTGAACGCCAGCGCCATGTCAGGCGGCTCACCCTCGCCGGTGGTGCTGGCCACGAACAGCACGCGGCCAGCGCTACGCAGATCGTCGGCGGTGATGCCGTCGATGCCATCCAGCCGCGCCGGCATGCCGGCCGCCTGCAAACTTTGCAGGGTCTGCCGCGCCAGTTGTTCGGCGAAGCCGGTCTGGCTGGCGTAGATCACGCGCACCGTCACGTCCGCCGGCATGGTGCGCGCGTCGACCACGCCGTGGTCGACGGACGCGACGGGCGTACCTGTCGCCGTATCCAGCATTCGCGTCGGCTTGCGCGGCGCCGCCGGCTGCCGATAACGCACCCAACCGAGCAGCCCCAGCCACGCCAGCACCACCAGCGTGACGTCGAACCAACGCTCACTGCCCGGATCGCGCCATTGCAGGCCGTCCACATGCAGCAGGAGCAGCAGCGCCGAGAGCAGCCCGAAGCCGCCCAGCAAGATCGCGTTGCCGCGTGTCGAGCGTCGCGCCTTGGTCGCGTCGACGTGCGTCATCGCCGCAGCTCCGCGGCGAACGCCGGCGACATGCGCTGCTCGAAGCCATGCGGAGTGCGCACGATCATCAGCACTGCCAAGCCATGTTCGCGGGCATACGCCATGCCGCGCGCGGCGCCGAGCACGCTGAGCGTGGTGCCCAGCGGATCGGCCCGCATGCAATCGTCCGCCAGCACGCTGACCGAAGCCACCTCGTGCGGCACCGGATAGCCGCTGCGCGGATCAATGTGATGCGAATAGAAACGCCCGTTGTCCTCGAACACATGGCGGTAGTCGCCCGACGTGGCGATCGCGCGATCGTCCAGCTGGATCGTGCGCACCAGCTCCTCGGCAGCGGTCACCGCGCCGGCCGCGGCGTCAGGACGCTCGATGCCGACCCGCCACGGCGCGCCGTCCGGTTTGCGTCCGCGTGACTTCAGCTCGCCGCCAACCTCGACCAGCCAGGCGTCCACGCCCTGTCGCTGCAGGTAGCGGCCGACCTGATCCACGCCGTAACCCTTGGCCACGGCAGAAAGGTCCAGATGGATCCCGCCCGGCTGCCACGCACGGCGGCTGGCCGGATCCAGTTTCAGTTTCCACCAGCCGACCCGCGTCTTCGCCTGGGCGATCGCGTCGGTCGGCGGCGGCTGGCGCGGCCGCTGGTCGGGGCCGAAGCCCCACAGATTCACCAGCGGCCCGACCGTGGGGTCGTACGCACCGCCGCTGTCTTTCGCCAGTTGCAGCGCGTGCTGCAACACCTTGAAGAACTCCGGCGGCAAGGCCTGCCAGCTGCCGGCCGGCGCACGGTTGAAGCGCGACAGCTCGGAGTGCGGCTTGTACGTGCTCATCTGCCCGTCGACGCGATCCAGTTCGGCCTGGATGCCGCGCTGCCATTCCTCCGCCGAAGCCGCCGGCGGCAGCACCAGTTGCACCGACCAGGTGGTGCCCATCGTATGGCCATCCAGACGCTGCAGCTGCGTCGCCGCAACTGGCACGGCAACGACCCACAGGAGCAACAAACGGACGGCCAAACGAAGGTGCGACATCATGCTTACTCGGGTAGCACCTCAAGCGTCGCGGTATACGACAACCGCCGTTTGCTGGCCTGTTTCACGCCACTGTTGGCGTCCTGGGCAGTCGCGTTGATCCAGTACATCCCCGCATGCGGCCAAGTCAGCTGGAACTTGCCGTCCTTGCCGGTCTGCACGGTCAGTTCGTCCTGCGCGTTGCGGTAGCGGGTAGCACCGGCAATCGCGCTGACCTGGAGGTCGCCGGCCGGCTCGCCGTCCAGCAACAGTTGGAAGCTGGCCGGCTCACCGGCGACCAGATCGGTGACGTGGGTGACCGGCACCAGTTCCAGGCCCTTTCCGGTGGGCTTGAGCGCGGCATCGTTCGGCTTGCCGTTGCTGATGAAGGTTTCGACGCGATTGCTGGAAGCCGTCACCTCCACGTTCTTCGCGGCTGTCGGGATCGCCCCGGCCAGTTCGTCGGCCTTGCCGCGCCAGCGCTTTTTCTGGCCGTCCAGCAGGTAACTGGCGGACAGGCCCTGGCTGACCAGCGCCACCTTGTAGGTTCCCTGCCGGGTCAATTGCAGGTCGAACACGCTGCGGTACTTGCCGCTGGACGCGTTCTGCGGTTTGGCCGTCTGGCCGTCCGGCGCGGTGATCACCAGTTGCTCCAGCGACGCCGGGTGATGATCGGGGTAGAACAGATCGTTGGAGATCGCCGCATCCACCGTGACCCACGGATCGGCGCCGGCGACATGGGTGGCCGAAGGCAGCAACCACATCTTGTGTGCTTGCGCGGCCAGCGGCGTGGCGATCGCTGCGGCGAGGACAATCCATTTCAGGGTGCGCTTGTGCATGTTCGCTCCGAGCAGTTCGATGGGATGGCTCATGGGTTGATGTCGAGACTGACTGCGCCGAGTTCGCTGCTGCCCTGCGCGGTCAGGTGCCGGGTGGTGGTGACCGGCCAGCTGAACGGCACGCGCACCACCTCGCGCCCGCCGACTTCACGCGCGGCCTCCACCACCAGGATGTAATCGCCCGCGGCCAGCGTGCCCAATGGCGCGTGGCCGTCGATGAATGTGAGCCGGTGTTGCCCGGCCGGACGGGTGGCGCCGGAGACCCCATCCACCGGCAGAGCCAGCTCGCGGCCACCGCGACGCCACCACTGGCGCAGGTCGGGCAGCCACTTGCTGCCGGCGCCCTCCTTGCTGTCTTTTTGCGAGTACCACGCGGCCAGTTGGACGGCCACGCTGTGGTCGGCGCGCTCGATCCAGATCGCCGCGTACGGCCGGTGATATTCGGCCACCTTCTGCTCGGGGATCTGCACGGTGAGATTCAGCTCGGCGGCGGCCAACGGTGCGGCCAGCATCAGGACGAAACAGGAAAGCAGCAGACGGCGCATCGTGAGCGTCTCGGTCAATGAATGAAGATCAGCGCCAGCAACACCGGCAGCACCAGGCCCAGGCTCACCAGCGGCCAGGTCGAGGTGCGCCGTGCGGCATGGAGTTTCAAAAGGAACAGGCCGGTGATCGCGAACACCAGGCAAGCCAGCGCGAACACATCGAGGAAC
The DNA here is from genome assembly GCA_963739815.1 of uncultured Gammaproteobacteria bacterium. GTDB lineage: Bacteria > Pseudomonadota > Gammaproteobacteria > Xanthomonadales > Rhodanobacteraceae > Rhodanobacter. Next base: position 361,015 of record CAVUBI010000001.1, on the reverse strand, counting down.
CAGCTCCACGCCGCCCCCGTATTGCGCCCCTTGTGCAGGTCGTTGAGGTAAGCGATCGCGCCGCGCCGGGTCAGCTCGTATTCCACCGCGCCGCTGGCGCGGTCGACGCTGAGCCAGCCATCGCCGCCGGGCCGCGGCAGCGAGAGATAGATCTCGTCCGCCGACCACTCCGCCGTGCGGCCGGCCACGTGCGCCTGCAGCCTGTCTTCCAGCCAGTCGCCGACAGCCGCCGGTAATGTGGCCGTGCGTTCGCCATCACCGGCAACCGCGGCGCGCAGTTCCACCGGCAGCACGAGATTGCGATGGATCACCTGCGGCGTGGCCTCGATCTGTCGCGCGTGGTTCAGCGTGACGCCGGTCAGCGCGAACAGCAGCAGACCGATCAGGCACAGCGCCGAACTGATCCAGTGCCACTGGTGCAACTGCCTCATCCAGAACGCACGACGCTGCGACGGCGCGACTCCCTGTTGTGATGACAGCTGTCCCATCGGTTTCCGTGGTCCGCACCCTTCCCGCGTCGCAAACGGCGGTCGCGGTCATGGTGGTTCATGACGATGCGCGGCAGCGGATAACCCGAGCGCGCGAAGAGTCGTCATTAGACTCTAAATAAGAATCAATCTCAACAATTTGTTGGCACCGCTAGGCTGTGCGGACGCCTTGCCGCCGCGGCACGGCGCACACCAGCGCCAGCATGACCAGATGGGCGCCGACGGACAGCGCGCTGGCCGCATGGGCCTCGACTGCGTCGACCGGCATGACGACTGCCAGCAGGCCGTTGCCCAGATTCCAGCCCCAATGCAGGCCCAGCGCAGCCCACAGGCTGCCGCTGCGCCACAGGGCCGCCGCGTAGGCCAGCCCGAAGCAGAACAGCACCAGCCATTCCATCGGCCCGTTGCCCAGCCGGTAGATGTGGTTGAGCACGTAGATCGCGCTGGAAACCAGCACGAACACCACGCCACCGCGCCAGCGGATACCACTGGCGCGATACCAGAAGCCGCGCGTGAGGATGTCCTCGGCCAGCGACGCCACGAAGGTGGAGACCAGCAGCAACGGCAGGGCCGGCAGCAGGCTCGCCATGCCGCCGGCAGACGCTTGCGGATCCGGCGCGTAGATGCCCAGTTGCAGGCCCAGCGATACCGCGGCGAATTTCGCCAGCACGGCCAGCAGCAGGCCGCCGGGCAACCACCAGCGCCAGCCGTGGCCGCCGGCCAGCGCATACGCGGCATAGCCGCGATAACCGAGCCAGCGCGACAGCGGCCATGCCGCCAACACGCATCCCAGCATCAGCGCTGCCTGCACCGGAAAGCTGTGCAGCCAGCGCGCGCCGACGCCCTCGGCGGCCTGGTACAGCAGCCACAGGATCGCGAATGCGCACGGCAGTCGCCAGCGTTGGATCATCGGGTACTCTCCGTCGCGGTTCAGTCGCTGCTGCACCGGTCGTCGTGCGACCGGCCTGCACGGGTCCATGCTTCGCCTCTCTGCACACGTTCCGACAAGGCGGCAGTGGCAGGTTACGGGCGACTCATTCCATGGCCATCCCGACCGCGATGATGGAGACCGTGCAGATCAGCGTGGCCGCCGAAAAGATGCTGCCCAGCACGGCGAAGATCTTCTTGCGCTCCGTCTGCATCAGGCCGCCGACACTCAGGCCAAGGGCCACCAGCGCCACCCCCAGAAAGACAAACAGCAGAAGTCCCACCACCATCGCGCTGGTCGAGTCTTCGGAAATGCCGCCCGGGGTGGAAACTTCCATCACCCCTGCGATGGCGAGGAGCAGGAAAATCAGGATGCCCGCGACGATGCTCGTCACGAACGATGCGACGCCGAGACCGGAATGTTGCTGTGCTTCCATGGCTCCCCCTGTGGAACTGCTGACTGCCTCTACCGCCGGCTGTTCGATCTGCCGGGTGCACCAGCAAGACCCCCCTCCGGCGCCAGATCATAGCAACGTTCGCGACGCGCATCCGCCGCTCAGCGATCGTCGCGCGTCCAGATCGCGCCGTCTTCCTCGTGCACCGGGAAACTGGCAATCGGCTCATACGCCGGTGGTTTCGTCACCGCGCCGGTGCGCAGGTCGAAGCGCGCGCCGTGGCGCGGACATTCCACCTCGAAGCCGAACACCTCGCCGCCGGCCAGGTCGCCGCCGTCATGCGTGCAGGTGTCTTCGACCGCGTACAGCGCGCCGTCGATGTTGTAGACGGCGATCGGCGTGTCGCCGTCCCACACCACCTTGAATTCGCCTGGCAGGAACTCGCTGCGGGTGCCGACCCGAACCCAGCCGTTCATGCCGTCACCTCGTCGAAGTCCTTGCGCAGCACCTCGAAGCGCAGGTCGTCGCGGCGGGGGATGCCGAAGCGCTCGTCGCCGTAGGGAAACGGCTGGTATTCGCCGGTGCGCCGGTAGCCGCGGCGGCCGTACCAGGCGATCAGTTCCTCGCGCTGCACGATCACCGTCATGCGCATGCCGCGGCAACGCCATTCCTCCCGTGCGATCCGCTCCGCCTCGGCCAGCACCTGTTTACCCAGGCCACTGCCCTGCTCGGCCGGGTCGACGGCGAACATGCCGAAGTAGCCAAGCGTCGCCCTGCCGCTCGACATGGCAGCTGGCCTCGAGCCGTCCAGTCGCACTCGGCCAGCAGAACGCGGCTGTCGGGCCGTTCGATCAGCGCGCGGACATCGGCCGCGTCGGTGCGTTGGCCGTCGAGCAGATGCGATTCGGTGGTCCAGCCGCGCAGGCCGGACTCGCCGCGATAGGCCGACTCGACCAGGGCCACGATGGCATCGACGTCGGCGAGGGTCGCCGCGCGGAACACGGGTGAGGGTCTGTGTAGTCATGCGTCGATGATAAGGCCTCGCCCGTCTTGCCGACCATGATCTGGAACAGCTGCATCCTCGCGTGACCTTCGACACTGGGCAGCAAGCGATCGTCTTGCCTAGCCTGCCGGATACGCAGAATTTTTCGACGCACCCGGATAGCCGGGCGTACACGCGCGCCCACCGAAGGAACCCCTCCATGAAGCACCGTTTCGTGAAGCCCCTGGCGTTCGCCGTCGGCATGACGCTGGGCACCAGCTGCGACTGGCCGCACCCTCCACCGCGTTCGACGTGAGCGAGCTCGACAGCAACATCAACGCCTGCACCGACTTCAACGGCTTCGTCAATGCGAAGTGGGTTGCCGCCCATCCGATCCCCGCCGACCGCACGCGCTGGGGTTCGTTCGACGCGCTGCGCGAGGACAGCCTCAACGTGCAGCGCAAGCTGGTCGAAAATGCCGCCAGCCATGCCGCCCACGCGAACTCCGGTTCGATCGAACAGAAGATCGGCTACCTGTACGCCTCCGGCATGGACGAGGCGGCGATCGACAAGGCTGGCTTCGACCCGATCAAGCCGCAGCTGGCACGCATCGCCGCGCTGAAGAACGGCGCTGACGTGGCCACCTATATCCGCGACAGCCACGCCCGCGGCGAACCGGTATTGTTCAGCTTCGGCGGCAACGCGGACTTCAAGGATTCCAACCAGGAGATCGCCTACGCCGGCCAGGGCGGGCTGGGCCTGCCGACCACCGACTACTACAGCAAGCCGGACTTCGCCAAGATCCGCAGCGCCTACGTGGCGCACATCGCCAAAATGCTCGAGCTCACCGGCATCAGCGCCGCCGAGGCGCAGAAGCAGGCGGCCTCCGTGCTGGCCTTCGAGACGCGCCTGGCTGCCGCCTCGCTGCCGCGGGTGGAGATGCGCAAGCCGGAAAACCGCTACCACTTCGTCAGCATCGCCGAGGCCGACAAGGTCACGCCGGACTTCGACTGGGCCGGGTTCTTCAAGGCGCAGGGCGCCAATGTGACGAAAGGTTTCTCGCTGTCGCAACCGAAGTTCTTCGCCGAAATGCAGAAGATGCTGGGCGACGTACCCGCCAGCACCTGGCAGGCCTACTTCCGCTACCACGCCATCTCGAATGCGGCGCCGTACCTGTCGGCACCCTTCCAGCAGCAGGACTTCGCGTTCGAGCAGCAGACACTCAACGGCCAGAAGGAGATGCAGCCGCGCTGGAAGCGCGTGCTGGAAACCACCAACGGCAGCATGGGCATGGCGCTGGGCCAGTTGTACGTGGTCGACAACTTCCCGGCCAGCTCGAAACAGCGCGCCGAGGAGCTGGTGAAGAACCTGAGCGCCGCGTTCAGGACGCGCATCGAACAACTGGAATGGATGAGCGACGCGACCAAACAGAAGGCGCTGGAGAAATGGGCCACCTTCGTGCCGAAGATCGGCTACCCGGACAAGTGGCGCGACTGGAGCGGCCTCACCGTCACGCCGGACAACTACTACGCCAACGTGCAGGCGGCGCGCCAGTTCAACCATGCCTACCGCGTGGCCAAGATCGGCAAGCCGGTCGACCGCACCGAATGGGGCATGACGCCGCAGACGGTGAACGCCTACTACAGCGCGCAGAAGAACGAGATCGTGTTCCCGGCCGCGATCCTGCAACCGCCGTTCTTCGACGCCAATGCGGATGACGCGATCAACTACGGCGGCATCGGCGCGGTGATCGGCCACGAGATGGGCCATGGCTACGATGACCAGGGCAGCAAGTTCGACGCCAGCGGCAACAACGTCAACTGGTGGACCGATGCCGACCGCACGGCGTTCGAGGCGCGCACCGCCAAGCTCGGCGCGCAGTTCGACGGTTACGAGGCGCTGCCCGGCAAGCACGTGAACGGTCAGCTCACCATGGGCGAGAACATCGGCGACCTGGGCGGCCTGAACGCGGCGTACACCGCGCTGCAAATGGCACTGTCGAAGAACCCGGCCGAAGCGGACCGCAAGATAGACGGCTATACCCAGGACCAGCGCTTCTTCATGAACTGGGCCCGTGTCTGGCGCGGCAGCATCCGCCCCGAAGCGCAGCTGACCCTGCTCAACACCGACACGCACGCACCGGCGAAATTCCGCGCGATAGGTGCGCCGTCGAACATGCCGGAATTCGCGCAGGCGTTCCAGTGCAGGAGCGGCGACGCGATGGTGCGCGACGGCGAGAAGCAGGTGAAGATCTGGTAAGTCCAGGCGTCCGAGTCACCCGAAGCCGCGGCCGCAAGGCCGCGGCTTTTTTCGTATCCACGATGCAGGGCAAGCGGTGCCGCCCTGCCGGAGCCTGGTTGTCATGCGGCCGGCGACTGCCTGCCTGTTTCGTAGACCTTCAGATGGGCGTACACGATCGCCAGCAGCGAGTGCGCATCGCGCGACCGGTCCGCGCGCGCCAGCATGTCGCCGATCACATGATCGGCCTCGATCGGATGGCCGTGCTGCAGGTCGCGCAGCATCGAGGCGGTCAGCGTGGAACCGGCCTCGGTCAACACGCTGCGGGCGCGCTGCATCGTCTTCTCGCTTGGCGCATGGCCGGACCGCTCCGCCACCGCGCAGCATTCTTCCAGCAGGCGCAGCGCCGCGGCACTGCCGCCGGGCGCGGCCACGATAGCGCCGACCGAGCCGCGCATCAGGCAGGTGATTCCGGCCAGCGTGGCCAGGAAGATCCACTTGTCCCACATGTCCTGCAGGACCGTGCTGCTGGGACGCGCGTCGAAGCCCGCATCGGAAAGCGCCTGCGTGATCTGCTGCATGCGCGCGGACGCGCTGCCGTCGCGCTCGCCGAAGGTGAGGCCGTGCAACTGGTTGAGATGCCGCACGGCGCCTTGCGCATCCAGCGTGGCGGCGATCACGCACTGCCCGCCCAGCACGTGTTGTGCGCCGAAACGCGCATCCAGCAGGTCCAGCTGGCGCATGCCGTTGAGCACCGGCAGGATCGCGGTCTGCGGCCCCACCGCCGGCGCGATGTCGGCCATCGCCTGCTCCAGGCCATAGGCCTTGCAGCTCAGCAGGATCAGGTCGTACGGCTCACGCAGCTCGCTCGCCAGCACGGTCGGTGGCGACGGCAGGTCGGCGTCGCCGGTGGCGCTGCGGATCAGCAGGCCATGCTGCGCCAGTTGCGCCGCGCGCTTTTCGCGCACCAGGAACGTCACGTCGCGCCCGTGCTGCAGCAGACGACCGCCGAAGTAGCCACCGGTGGCGCCGGCGCCAACGACCAGAATACGCATATCAATCTCCTGTCGGTGCGGCATCCGCCGCCATCAGCATGCGTCCGGCCTGGACGTCCTTCTCGCGCCACAGCGTATTCACCCACAGCTTGACGCGCCCGCGAAACGCCGTGTCTTCGTCGTAGCTGCCCACGAGTGCCGCGTCGATCGGAAGCTCGCGCACGTGCACGCGGATATCGCGCACGCGACCGGCGATCAGATCCATCATCGTGGGGCGGCCCTGCGGGTAGACGATGGTGACGTCGAGGATCGCGTGCAGCGCCTCGCCCATCGCGTCGAGCACGAACGCCAGGCCGCCGGCCTTCGGCCGCAGCAGATGGCGGTAGGGCGAAGACTGCGCATCGTGCTTGGCCGGCGTGAAGCGGGTGCCTTCGACAAAGTTCATCACCGACACCGGCATGTGGCGGAATTTCTCGCAGGCGCGCCGGGTGGCCTCCCGGTCCTTGCCCTGCAGTTCGGGATGCCTCGACCAGGGTTTCCTTCGAGTAGCGTTTCATGAAGGGGAAATCCAGCGCCCACCACGCCGGTCCCAGCAACGGCACCCAGATCAGCTGGCTCTTGAGGAAGAAACGCAGGAACGGGATGCGCCGGTTGAACACCTTCTGCAGCACCGGGATGTCCACCCAGCTCTGGTGGTTGCACAGCACCAGGTAGTTGCCGTCGCGGCGCAGGCCGTCCAGCCCTTCGACCTGCCAGCGGATGCGGGTGAACACGCCGAACAGGATGCTGTTGACCCCGATCCAGCTCTCCGCGATCACCACCAGCACGCGCGAACAGGCCAGCCGCACCCCGCGCACCGGCACGATCACCTTGACCAGGGTAAACGCGAACAGCGGCGTCACGTGCAGCAGGATGTTGAGGGCGAGCAGCAGCATCGCCAGCGGGATGCGGATCAGGCCGGGGAGCGTGGCGAACATGGAGTCGATCGTGGCGAAAGGAACGGCAAGCATAATGCCGCGCGGCAGCGACAAGGCCATGCGACCTTCGCGCCGCCTCACATCAGCAGCTTGCGCACCTTGAGCAGGGCCACGATGAACGCATCGACTTCCTCGCGCGTGTTGTAGAACGCCAGCGAGGCGCGCAGCGTGGCGGGCACGCCGTAGAACTGCATCAGCGGATGCGCGCAGTGATGGCCGGAGCGCACGGCGACGCCCTGCAGGTCGAGCAGGGTGGCCATGTCGGTGGCCTGCGCGCCTTCCAGCAGGAACGAGATCACCGGCTCCTTCTCGCGCCGCCTCGCCGAAGATGCGCATGCCGGGAATTTCGCGCAGGCGTTCGGTGGCGTAGCGCGAGCAGTTGCTGCTCCCACGCATGGATCGCGGCGAAGCCCACCGATTCGTAGTAGTCGATCGCCGCCGCCAGCCCGACGAAGCCGGCGATGTTCGGCGTGCCGGCCTCGAACTTGTGCGGCGGCGCGGCGAAGGTGGTGCCGCTGAAACGCACTTCGCGGATCATCTCGCCGCCGCCGAAGAACGGCGGCATCGCTTCCAGGTGTTCGCGCTTCGCCCACAGCGCGCCGGTGCCGGTGGGGCCGAGCATCTTGTGCCCGGTGATCGCGTAGAAATCGCAGCCCAGCGCCTGCACGTCGACCGGCCGATGCGGCACCGCCTGCGAGCCGTCGACCAGCAGCGGGATGCCGCGCTTCTTGCATTCGCGTGCGATCTCGCGCACCGGATTGACCGTGCCCAGCACGTTGGAAACGTGGGTGACGCAGGCCAGCTTCACCTCCGGCGTCAGCATCTCGATGTATTTCTCCACGATCAGCTCGCCGCGCTCGTCGATCGGCGCCGCCTTCACCGTGGCCCCGCTGCGCGCGGCCACCAGCTGCCACGGCACGATGTTGGCGTGATGCTCCATCACCGTGGTGAGGATGCTGTCGCCGGGCTTCAGCTGCGGCAATGCGTAGCTGTAGGCGACCAGGTTGATCGCCTGGGTGGTGCCGGAGGTGAGGATCACCTCGTTGCGCGACGGCGCATTGATGAAGCGCGCCAGCTTGTCGCGCGCGCCTTCGTAGGCCGCGGTGGCCTCCTCGCCCAGCTGATGCACCGCGCGCGCCACGTTGGCGTTGTGCTGGCGGTAGTGCGCGTCCACCGCCTCGATCACCGACAGCGGTTTCTGGCTGGTATTGGCGTTGTCGAAATACACCAGCGGCTTGCCGTGCACGCTGCGCGCCAGCAGCGGGAAATCCGCGCGGATGCGCTGGACATCGAAGACGGTGGGGGTGCTGGCTGGTGCATTCATGATGGCGTTTTCGCTTCGATGGAGTCCGGTGCGGGAGTGGTCCCTCGCCCTCGCAAAGGTGAGAATTCCACGGTCGATGATTCCCGCATCGTGACGACGCGTGGCTCAGGCATGCGGCAATTGCGCGACCAGCAAGTTCGGACAGATGCTCGCGCAACGTCCCGTTCGGCAGGTCGTCCAGCACCGCGCGACAGAACGCGGCAGTCAGCAGCGCACGCGCCTCGGCCAACGGGATGCCGCGCGAGCGCAGGTAGAACAGCGAGCGCTCGTCGAGCTGGCCGACGGTGGCGCCGTGCGCGGCCTTCACTTCGTCGGCGTAGATCTCGAGTTCCGGCTTGGTGTCGATCTCGGCGCTCGGCGACAGCAGCAGGTTCTTGTTGCTGAGGCTGGCATCGCTGCCGTCGGCACCGGGCGCCACCACGATCGCGCCGCGAAACACGCCGCGCGCGCGATCGCTGGCCACGCCGCGCCAGTTCGAGGTGGAGGTGGTGTTCAACGCCTGGTGGCGGATCGCCAGCTGGGTGTCGATGTGCTGGCGGCCGTGCGGCATGAACACGCCGCGGGTATGCAACTGTGCGCGTCATCGCCGAGCAGTTCGGCCTGCAGGTCGTGCCGCACCAGTGCGCCGCCCAGTTCCAGCACATGCAGCGTCGCCTGCGCACGCGCGTGCAGGCGCAGGCTGCTGCGGCGGATCAAATTCATGCCGAGGGCGGCGTTCTGCAAGGTCACGTGGTGCAGTTGCGCACCCTCGCGCAGCTCGATGTCGCTGACCAGGGTGGCCAGCTGGGCCTGCTCGCCGCTGCTCACATGTTGCTCGACCAGGCTCAGCTCGGCGCCTTCACCCAGCTCGATCACGTTGCGCGCGTGCCAGGCCAGCTCGCTGGCACCGGCGGCCCCGACGAACACCAGTTGCACCGGCGTGCCGATCCTTGCGCCGGCGGCGACCCGCAGCACCACGCCATCGACGGCGCTGGCGGCGTTGATCTGCGCAAACGCATCGCCGACGTCGCGGTCACGCCTGCCAGGGTCGGCCACGACAGCGCGAAGCGCAGCGGCTCGGCATCCCCACGCAAGGCCTGCGACAGCGGCTGCAGCGACAAGCCCGCCGGGCAGCTGCATCAAGCGCGGACAGGTCGGCGCGGAACTGCGCCGTTGACGAAGACCAGCCGCGGCCCGTCGACACCGGGCAAGCCGAACGTCGCGGCGTCGACTGTCGCGCGTCTGCGGCTTCCGCATCGCCGCTGGCGAAACTGCGCTGGCCGAGGCCACGCAGCGCGGTGTACTTCCATGCCTCCACCCGCGTATCGGGCAGGCCGCCGGCGGCGAACGCCTCGCGATTCTCACGCCGCGCCGCGTCCAGCCAGGCGATGCCGCTGGCCGGCAGCGGCGCGTCCAGCAGCGAGGCGACCAACGGCAGTGGCGCCGGCTGGCTCATGCCACGGCTCCTGCCACGCTTGCCGCTGCCGATGCCGGCGTAGCCGTGCTGCTCCAGCTTCAGCGCCAGCGACTTGTCGCCGCTTTCGACGATGCGGCCATCGGCCAGCACGTGCACGAAATCCGGCACCACGTAATCGAGCAGGCGCTGGTAGTGGGTGATCATCAGGAACGCGCGATCCGGCGAGCGCAGCGTGTTGACGCCTTGCGCGACCTGTTTCAGCGCGTCGATGTCCAGGCCCGAATCGGTCTCGTCGAGGATCGCCAGCTGCGGCTCCAGCACCGCCATCTGGAAGATCTCGTTGCGCTTCTTTTCGCCACCGGAGAAACCCTCGTTGACCGCGCGATGCAGCAGTTCGTCGGAGATCTGCATCACCTTCAGCTTCTCGCGCACCAGCTTGAGGAACTGCATGGAATCCAGCTCCTTCTCGCCGCGCAGCTTGCGCTGCGCGTTCAGCGCCGCGCGCAGGAAATAGGTGTTGTTGACGCCGGGAATTTCCACCGGGTACTGGAACGCCAGGAACACGCCGGCGGCGGCGCGCGCTTCCGGATCCAGCGCCAGCAGGTCGATGCCGTTGTAGGTCACCGTGCCCGCCGTCACCTCGTAGCCGTCGCGCCCGGACAGCACGTTGCCCAGCGTGGATTTGCCGGCGCCGTTCGGCCCCATGATCGCGTGCACTTCGCCCGCGTTCACTTCGAGGCTGAGGCCCTTGAGGATTTCCTTGCCCTCGACGCGGGCGTGCAGATTTTCGATTTTCAGCATGGTTTCAACTCGACCAGGAATGTGTAGGAGCGCACCTTGTGCGCGATGAATACCGCCGGTGACATGGACCGCGCACGCCCAGGGTGCGCTCCTGCCGATCAGCCAACGGCACCCTCGAGGCTCACCTCAAGCAACTTCTTCGCCTCCACCGCGAACTCCATCGGCAGTTCGCGGAAGACCTGCTTGCAGAAGCCGTCGACGATCATCGACACGGCGTCTTCCTCGCCGATGCCGCGGCGCGGCAATAGAACATCTGGTCGTCGGAAATCTTCGAGGTGGTCGCCTCGTGCTCGACGATCGCGCTGGGATTTTTCACTTCCATGTACGGGAAGGTGTGCGCGCCGCACTTCTTGCCGATCAGCAGGCTGTCGCACTGGGTGTAGTTGCGCGCGCCCTCGGCGCCCTTCTCCATCTTCACCAGGCCGCGGTAGCTGTTCGAGCTGCGCCCGGCGCTGATGCCCTTGGAGACGATCTTCGACTTGGTGTACTTGCCGAGGTGGATCATCTTGGTGCCGGTATCGGCCTGCTGGTAGTGATGGGTCAGCGCCACCGAGTAGAACTCGCCCACCGAGCGGTCGCCGCGCAACACCACGCTGGGGTATTTCCAGGTGATCGCCGAACCGGTTTCCACCTGGGTCCAGCTGATCTTGGAATCGTCGCCGCGGCAATCGCCGCGCTTGGTGACGAAGTTGTAGATGCCGCCGACGCCGTTCTCGTCGCCGGGGTACCAGTTCTGCACGGTGGAGTATTTGATCTGCGCCTTTTCCAGCGCGACCAGTTCCACCACCGCCGCATGCAGCTGGTTCTCGTCGCGCTTCGGCGCGGTGCAGCCTTCGAGGTAGGAGACGTGCGCGCCCTCCTCGGCGACGATCAGGGTGCGCTCGAACTGGCCGGTGTTCTGCGCGTTGATGCGGAAATAGGTGCTCAGTTCCATCGGGCAACGCACGCCCTTGGGAATGAACACGAAGCTGCCATCGGAGAACACCGCCGAGTTCAGCGCGGCGAAGAAGTTGTCGCCGGTGGGCACCACGCTGCCGAGGTATTTGCGCACGATCTCCGGGTATTCGCGGATCGCCTCGCTCATCGAGCAGAACAGCACGCCGGCATCGGCCAGCTGCTTGCGGAACGTGGTGCCGACCGAGACCGAGTCGAACACCGCGTCCACCGCCACACCGGCCAGCGCGGCGCGCTCGTGCAGCGGCACGCCCAGCTTCTCGTAGGTTTCCAGCAGCGCCGGATCCACTTCGGCCAGCGATTTCGGCGCCACCTTGGGCGCGGCGTAGTAGCTGATCGCCTGATAGTCGATCGGGTCGATGTTGAGCTTGGCCCAATCCGGCTTGGGCATGGTCAGCCAGTGGCGATAGGCTTCCAGCCGCCACTCGGTCATCCACTCCGGCTCATGCTTGATCGCGGACAACGCGCGGATGGTGCCTTCGTCCAGCCCCGGCGGCAGGCCGGTCATCTCGATCTCGGTGACGAAGCCGGCGCGTAGGTGCGGCCGAGGGCCTCGGCCACCTCGGCGTTGTCGCGAAGTGTGGCGGCGCTGCTGCTCTGGTTGTTCATGATTTCGTTCATTCGGTAGTGACCCGGCGGGCTTTTGCCGGCATCGCGATATCGCTCACAGCCACGGCCGCGATACGACGCGACGACGGTCGTGGCGGCTGCGGCTTGAGCATGTCGGCCAGGCTGACCGCGCGCAGCGCGTTGTCCAGCACGTTGTTGACCAGCTGCCAGCTGCCGCGCACGCCGCATTGCGACTCGCGGTCGCACTGGCCTTCGCCCACGCTGCATTCGGTCATGCCGATCGGGCCTTCCAGCGCTTCGACGATCTCGGCCAGCGAGATGTCGGTGGCCGGCCCGGGCCAGCCGGTAACCGCCGTTGACGCCGCGAAACGACTCGACCAGCGCGGCATGGCCGAGCGCCTTCAGCAGCTTGCTGACCGTGGGCAATTCCAGGCGCGTCTCGTCGGCGATCTGCACCGTGCTGAGCACCTCGGTCGGGTGCGCAGCGATGCAGGTCATCACTACGGTGGCGTAATCGGTCAGTCGGCTGACGCGGAGCATGGGGGGCTCGGGCTGGGGCATTTGAATCGGGACTAAAATGGTACTGATTAGAGCGCCCACGGTCAATGGCGACGTTGCCGTCTCGTCACGGCGGCGGCGGATCGCTAAGCTGGAATCCTTCCGTTGCCCAGCGTTGCCATGACCCTGATTTCCGACCGCGCCGCCACCCGCCTTGCCTGGACCCGCCGCGTTCTCGACGATGCATCGCTGACGCTCGAACCCGCCTCAGCCGACGCCAGCTTCCGCAGCTACTGGCGCACGCAGCATGCCGGGCATAGCTGGATCGTGATGGATTCGCCGCCAGCGCAGGAAGACCCGGCCCGTGGCTGGAGATCGGCGCACGGCTGTCCGCTGCCGGCCTGCACGTACCGGAAGTACACGCACACGATCTCGAACAAGGCTTGCTGCTGATCGAGGACCTGGGTTCGCAGCTCTATCTGCCCGCCCTGAACGACGACACGGTGGACGCGCTTTACGCCGATGCGACTGGACGCGCTGCTGCGCATGCAGCGCGATGTGGACATCACCGGCATGCAGCCGTATGACCACGCCTTCCTGCAGCGCGAGCTGGAGATCATGCCGGAGTGGTTTCTCCGGCGGCACCTGGGCTGCACGCCCGAGTGCGAGGAATGGGACGTGCTGGAATCGGCGTTCACCCTGTTGCTGAAGAGCGCGCTGGAACAGCCGCGCTGCTTCGTCCATCGCGATTACCACAGCCGCAACCTGCTGATCACCGCGCACAACAGCCCAGGCATCATCGATTTCCAGGGCGCGCTGCATGGCCCGATCACCTACGACCTCGCCTCGCTGCTGCGCGACTGTTACATCGTGTGGGATCGCCGTCGGGTCGAAGCCTGGGCCGAAACCCACCGCCTGCGCCTGCTCGATGCGGGGCTGATCGCTCCGGTGGTCAGCCGCGAACGCTTTCTGCGCTGGTTCGACCTGATCGGGCTGCAACGGCACATCAAGGTGCTGGGCATCTTCTGCCGGCTGTACTACCGCGACGGCAAGTCCGGCTATCTCGACGACCTGCCGCGGGTCTACGACTACGTGATCGAGCGTGGCAGCACGTTATCCCGAACTGGCCGATTTCGTTGCCTTGCTGCAGCGCCAGGTCGGCGAACGCGACCTGCGCCAGCCGTGTCGGCCGCATGAAGCATGCGCTGATCTTCGCCGCCGGCCTCGGCGAGCGCATGCGCCCGTTGACCGAGCGCACGCCGAAGCCGCTGCTGCCGGTCAGCGGCAAGCCGCTGATCGCGTGGCATCTGGAAAAGCTCGCGGCGGCCGGCGTGCACTACGTGGTGATCAACACCTCGCACCTGGCCGAACAGTTTCCCGACGCGCTGGGCGACGGTTCGCGCTGGGGCCTGCGCATCCGCTACGCGTACGAAGGTGCCACGCCGCTGGAAACCGGCGGCGGCATGTTGAACGCGCTGCCGCTTGCTCGGGCCCGAGCCGTTCTTCGTGGTGAGCGGCGACGTGTGGTGCGACGCGGATTTCACCCGCCTGCCTGCCGCGCCCACGAGGCCTCGCGCATCTGCTGTTGACGGACAACCCCACGCATCATCCGCGCGGCGATTTCCGGCTGGACGCACACGGCCAATTGCACGACGACGGCGAACCCCGGCTCACCTACAGCGGCATCGGCGTGTTCCGCCGCGAGTTGCTGGAGGACTGGGCCATGGCTGTCGGCGATGCGCCGGGCGCCGATGCAAAGCCGCCACGATTCAAGCTGCGTCCGCTGCTGGAGGCGGCGATGCCGGCGGGAAATGGTCGATGGCTCGCACCATCGCGGTGCGTGGACCGACGTGGGTACGCCGCAGCGGCTGGCACAGCTGGAAGCGGAACAGCGCGGATAACGCGCGCAGATCGATCTGAATAAAAAAACGGCCCGGTACAAACCGGGCCGTTCCTATTTCGCCAGCGTCGACGCGCTTACGGCCGGCGTGCCAGTTCCGGGTTTTCCTTGGTCACCGGCATCAGGTCCTTCTTCGACACGCCCAGCCACAGCAGGATCGGGCTGGCGACGAAGATCGACGACAGCGTGCCGACCACGATGCCGATCAGCATGGTCATGGCGAAGCCGTGCACGGCCGGTGCCGCCGAAGAAGTACAGCGCGCCCATGGTGATGCCGGTGAACAACGAGGTGATGATGGTGCGCGACAGCGTGTTGTTGATCGAGCGGTTGAGGATTTCTTCCGGCTCGGCCTTGCGCGCCAGGCGGAACAGCTCGCGGATGCGGTCGAACACCACCACCTTGTCGTTGATCGAGTAGCCGATCACCGCCAGCACCGAGGCCAGCACGGTCATGTCGAACTCGCGCTGCACCAGCGCCAGGATGCCCAGCGTCACCAGCGTGTCGTGGACTTCGGTGGCCACCGCGGCGATCGCGAAGCGGCGTTCGAAGCGGATCCACAGGTAGACCATGATGCCGAGGATCACGAAGACCGCGGCCACGGTGCCGTCGCTGCGCAATTCCGCACCCACTTCGGCGCTGACGAAGTCGCGGCTCTTCAGCTTGGCGTCCGGGCGGGCCGCCTGCAGCACCTTGATCACGTCGGCGGAGATGCGGTCGAGATTGAACTTGCCGCTGGCGTCCATGGCCGCCGGGTCGTCCTTCGGCTGCAGGCGGATCGACACTTCGCGGGTGCCGCCGAGGCTCTGCACCATGGCATGGTCGAGGCCGCCCTTGTCCAGCGCCGCGCGCACGTCGGCGATGTCCACCGACTGCTCGTAGTCGACCACCATCGAGACGCCGCCGGTGAAATCCAGCCCGTAGTTGAGGCCCTTGACCGCGATCAGCGCGATCGAGGCGATCATCAGGAGGATGGCGATGGCAATGCTGTACTTGCGCATGCCCAGGAAGTGGATGTTGCTGTCGTGATTGAAAATTTCCATGGTGGTTCCTTAGACCGACAGCGTCTTGAGCTTGCGGTGGCCGTGGATCAGCGCGGTGAACGCATGCGTCAGCGTCACCGAGGTGAACAGCGAGGTCAGGATGCCGATCATCAGCGTCACGCCGAAGCCCTTGATCGCGCCGGAGCCCATCGTGGTCAGCGCCAAGCGCGGCGATCAGATGGGTGACGTTGGCATCGAGAATGGTCGCCCAGGCCTTCTCGTAGCCGGCGCGGATCGAGGCGTGCGGCGTCGAGCCGTTGCGCAGTTCCTCGCGGATGCGTTCGCAGATCAGCACGTTCGCGTCGATCGCCATGCCCAGCGTCAGCACGATGCCGGCCATGCCCGGCATGGTCAGGGTGACGCCGATCAGCGACATCACCGCCACCAGCATCACCAGGTTGAAGAACAGCGCGATGTCCGCGACCAGGCCGAACAGCTTGTAGTAGACCGCCGCCGCCAGCAGCACCAGCGCCAGGCCCAGCATCACCGCCTTGAAGCCCTTGTCGATGTTGTCCTGGCCGAGGCTGGCGCCGATCACGCCTTCCTCGACGATGTCCATCGGCGCGGCCAGCGCGCCACCCTTGAGCAGCAGGGCCAGGTCGGACGCTTCCTTCGCGCTGCCCAGGCCGGTGGTCTGGAACTGCTGGCTGAAGGCGCTGGCGATCGATGGCGTCGTTGATCACCGTCTCGGTGACCTTGGGCACGCGCACTTCCTTGCCGTCGACGATCTTGGTCTCGTAGACCTGCTCGACGTACACCACCGCCATCGGCTTGCCGACGTTGGCGTTGGTGAAGTCGCCCATCTTCTTGGCGCCGGCGGCGTTCAGGGTGACGTCGACCTTCGGCGTGCCGCTCTGCTGGTCGATGCCCGAGGAGGCATCCACCAGCTCGTTGCCGGTCACGATGATCTGCTTGCTCACCAGCACCGGCAGATTGCTGCCGCGCATGCGGTAGAGGTTCGCGTCCGGCGGGATGTTGCCGGTGCGCGCCGCTTCGGTCGCCCGCGCGTCGCCGGCCTGGCCGATGCCGGGACGGTACTGCAGCGTGGCGACGGCGCCGATCAGCTTCTTCGCCTCGGCCGGATCCTGCACGCCGGCCAGCTCGACCACGATGCGGCTGTCGCCCTGCTGCTGGATCAGCGGCTCGGACACGCCCAGCGCGTTGATGCGGTTGCGCAGCGTGCCCAGGTTCTGCGTGATCGCGCTGCGCGACAGTTCGCGCAGCTTTTCCGGCTTGATCGACACATTCAGCACGAAGCGGTCGCCGGTGCTGGCACCGCTCGCCACGTTGAGGTCGGTGTATTCGTTGCCGATCGCATCGGATGCGGTCGAGCGATCTTCCGCCGAACGCAGGATCACTGCGATACCCTGGCCGCTCACCGCGCTGCGGGTGACCGATTCGTAGCGGATGTTCTTGTCGCGCAACAGGCTGCGGACATCGTCGGCGTAGCTGTTTTCCTGCTTCTCGATCGCATCCTTCTGGTCGACCTGCATCAGGAAATGCACGCCGCCCTGCAGATCCAGGCCCAGCGGCATCGAGCGGGCGCCGATCGCGCGCAGCCAGCGCGGCACGTTGGACTGCAGCTTGAACGCCACGGTGTAGCCGTCGCCGAGCGCGCTCTTGATCGCGTCCAGGCCGCTCTTCTGCACGTCGGAATTGGCGAACGTGGCCAGCAGATGATCGCCATCGACGAACACGTCGTTGACCGCGATCTTCTTGGCAGCCAGCGCCGCCTGCACTTTTTCCTGCACGGCCTGGTCGATCGGCGGCGCGTCGCGGTTGGCCGTGACCTGCACCGCCGGTACCGGAGGAAAGGCATTCGGCAAGGCGTAGATGACGCCGAACAGCATCACCAACGCGACCAGCGCGTACTTCCAGCGAGGAAAATCACTCATGCCCTGCACCCATCAAAGCCGCGACAATGGACCGCGGCGGTAGCAACAATCGGTAATAACCGCGTGAGAAGGCACCGCCACGACGCGTCGGGCGGCACCTGTCATCCGTCCTCAGACGGATTTCAGCGAGCCCTTGGGCAGCACCTGCTGGACCGCGCCCTTCTGCACCTTGACCTTCACGTTCGTCGGCGATCTCGACCGTGATGAAGGTGTCGCCCACTTCGTCCACGCGCCCGGCGATGCCGCCGTTGGTGACCACCTCGTCGCCCTTGGCCAGGCTGGCGATCAGCGCGCGCTGCTCCTTCTGCCGCTTCATCTGCGGGCGGATCATCATGAAGTACATCAGGCCGAACAGCACCACCATCATGATGATCATGGACATGCCACCGCCGGCGGGCTGCGGGGCAGCGGCCTGGGCGATCACGGGGGAGATCGGAAAACTCATGGACTGTCTCGCAAGTTGTGGCGCCGCCAAGGATTCCGGCTGAACGCCCGTTAAAAGATTCCCGATTATGCCATGCACCCCGGGAGCGTGCACGGCGGGGCCGACATCCCGCCATGCCCGGATCTTGCTGAGGGCAACCCACGCCGATTGCAATGGCTGGCATCGCGTCAGCGCGGCATCCGCCCCGACGATGACTCTCCGGTCGGGTGCGAAATGGCGCCGATTTCGCCTCGTCCATCGCGCAAACGCCACTCGCCAGCCGCATTACGGCCCCGGCGGGGCCTGGCGCAAGGCGTAGAACTCCGCCACGAACGCCTCCAGCGCGCGGTCGGCAATCGCCTCGCGCAGGCCGGCCATCAGCCGCTGGTAGTAGCGCAGGTTGTGCATGGTCGCGAGCTGGCTGCCGAGGATCTCGTTGCAGCGGTCGAGATGGCGCAGGTAGGCGCGGCTGAAGCCATTGCTGCAGGTGTAGCAGTCGCAGCCTTCCTCGATCACCGCGCGTGTCGGTGGCGTACTTCGCGTTGCGGATGCGCAGCGTGCCTTCGGCGGTGAACAGGAAGCCGTTGCGCGCGTTGCGGGTCGGCATCACGCAATCGAACATGTCGATGCCGCGGCGCACCGCCTCGACGATGTCCTCCGGCCGGCCCACGCCCATCAGGTAGCGCGGCTTGTCGGCGCGGCAGCAGCGGCACGGTGAAATCCAGCGCGTGGTTGCGCTCGGCCTCCGGCTCGCCCACCGCCAGGCCGCCGACCGCATAGCCGTCGAAACCGATGTCCACCAGTCCCTCGGCCGAACGCTGGCGCAGGTTCTCGTACACGCTGCCCTGCACGATGCCGAACAGCGCATTCGGATTGTGCAGATCGTCGAAGGCGCGGCGCGAGCGCTCGGCCCAGCGCAGCGACAGTTCCATCGAATCGCCGGCCACCTTCTCGGTGGCCGGATACGGCGTGCACTCGTCGAAGATCATCGCGATGTCCGAATCCAGCGTCGTCTGGATCTGCATCGACACTTCCGGCGACAGGAACACCTTCGAGCCGTCCACCGGCGAGGCGAACGTCACGCCCTCCTCGGTGATCTTGCGCTTGTGCGCCAGCGAGAACACCTGGAAACCGCCGGAGTCGGTGAGGATGGGTTTGTCCCAGCCGATGAACTTGTGCAGCCCGCCGAACTTCTCGACGATCTCCAGCCCGGGCCGCAGGAACAGGTGGAACGTGTTGCCCAGGATGATCTCGGCGCCGATCTCGGTGACGTCGCGCGGCGTCATCGCCTTGACCGAACCGTACGTGCCCACCGGCATGAACGCCGGCGTCTCCACCGTGCCGCGGGCAAAGGTGAGGCGGCCGCGGCGGGCGGCGCCGTCGGTGGCGAGGAGATCGAAATTCATGGCAGTCATCCGCCCAGTTTAACCGCAGCCGCCGCCGCTCAACTTCCCTGGGTGGGATCAAGCCGGGGCAGGATCAGCATCGCGTCGCCGTAGGAGAAAAACCGGTAGCGCTGCTCGACCGCGTGGCGGTACGCGTCGAGCATGAATTCGCGCCCGGCGAGTGCCGACACCAGCATCAGCAAGGTCGACTGCGGCAGATGGAAATTGGTGATCAGGCCGTCGATGCTGCTGAAGCGGTAGCCGGGGAAGATGAAGATCTGCGTCTCGCCGGCGAACGGATGCAGCTCGCCATCCTTGCTGGCGCTTTCCAGCGCACGCACCACGGTGGTGCCCACCGCGATCACCCGGCCGCCCGCCGCACGGGTGCGCCGGATCTGCTCGATCAGATGGGCGCCGACGTTGAGCCACTCGCGATGCATGTGGTGATCCTTCAGGTCGTCCGCGCGCACCGGCTGGAACGTGCCGGCGCCGACATGCAGGGTGACGTAGCCGAACTCGACGCCGCGTTCGCGCAGCTGGCCCAGGATCGCCTCGTCGAAATGCAGGCCGGCGGTGGGCGCGGCGACGGCACCGGGTTCGCGCGCGAACACGGTCTGGTAGCGCTCCATGTCGCTGGCGTCGGCACGCCGCTCGATGTACGGCGGCAGCGGCATCTCGCCCAGTTTCAGCAGCAGTTTCTCCAGCGGTTCCGGTGCTTCGAAACGCAGCCGGAAGAACCCTTCGTCGCGGCCCAGCACCAGCGCGTGGCTGCCGTCGGCCAGCTCGATCCGACCGCCCTCCTTCGGCTTCTTGCTGACGCCCAGCTGCACGACGGCCTCGTGCGCGCCGGTGACCCGTTCGATCAGGATCTCCACCGCGCCGCCGGTTTCCTTGCGTCCGTACAGCCGCGCCGGCAGCACGCGGGTGTCGTTGAACACCAGCAGGTCGCCCGGACGCAGGAAGTCCGGCAGCTCGCGGAACATGCGGTCCTGCCGCGACTGCGCCGCCACGTCGAGCAGCAGCAGGCGGCTGGCCGAGCGCTCGGGCAGCGGTGCCTGCGCGATCAGCTCGGGCGGCAGGTCAAAATCGAAATCGGACTTCTTCAATGGGCGTGGCCGGCGTTGGAAAACGGACCATTATCCCGCAGCACGCCGCCCATGCGCGACGGTCCATCTATAGCCAGCCTTTTTGCCGCGCCAGCCGATACGCCTCGATGCGATTGGCGACACCGAGTTTGCCGATCGCTTCGGAAAGATAATTGCGCACGGTGCCGTGCGACAGATTCAATTGCGCGGCGATGTCGCCCGCCGACTGGCCCTCGCCGGCCAGGCGCAATACCTGGCGCTCGCGATCGTTCAGCGGATCGGCTTCGGACCACGCCTCCAGCGCCAGCTGCGGATCGATCGCGCGGCCGCCGCGATGCACGGTGCGCAATGCCTCGGCGAGGTTCTCGGCGGGCGCGTCCTTCAACAGATAACGCGGACACGCCGGCATCCAGCGCGCGGCGCAGGAATCCGGGGCGCGCGAACGTGGTGACGATGACCACCTTGATCGGCAGCTCCTGGCGCTGGATGCGCTGCGCCAGTTCCAGTCCGGTCAGGCCGGGCATCTCGATGTCGGTGACCAGCACGTCGGGCTTGAGCCTCTGCAATATCGCGCCATGCCGCTTCGCCGTCGGCCGCCGAGCCGACCACCTCGATGTCGGATTCCAGCTTGAGCAGGGCCGACAGCGCGCCGCGCACCATCGCCTGGTCTTCGGCCAGCAGTACGCGAATCATGCCATTACCTGTTCACAGAAAAAGGAAGACTGGTCAGGGACAGCACCCTGCCGATCAAGCCGCAGGATATCCGGGTGTGCTCTGTGCCGGCGGCGCGACTGCCGGCGGATGCCGCGAAGCCTCCACCAGACGCAGCACCGGCACCGGCACGACCACCCGCAGGCGCGTGCCGTTTCCGCGCGGTGACTCGACGCTCAGGCTGCCACCCAGGCACGCACGCGCTCGCGCATCCCGCTCATGCCGTTGCCGTCGCCGGTGATGCCGCCGCGACCGTTGTCGTTGATCTGCATGCAGACGGTGGCGTGCTCGCGCACCAGTTCGATCTGCACGCGGCTGGCCTCGGCATGGCGGGCAATATTGGTGACCGCCTCGCGCAACACCAGCGACAGGCCGCGCTCGATCTCGCCGGGCATGTCGGGTGGCAGCGAACCGTACTCCAGATGCACACGCGAGGACTCCAGCAGCAAGCGCGCCGACGCCAGCTCGGCCGCCAGATCGGTGGCACGGATACCGGTGACCGCGCTACGCACCTCGGCCAGCGCGTGACGGGCCACTTTCTCGGCCTCCTCCACTTCGCGTTTGGCCGCGTCGACATCGCGGTCGAACAGCTTGCGCGACAGTTCCAGTTTCAGCGTGATCAGCGACAAGGTATGGCCGAGCAAATCGTGCAGGTCGCGCCCGATCCGCTCGCGCTCGGCGGTAGCGGCAAGCCGGCGCACCTCGTCGTGGGAAAGGCTGAGGGCGACATCCTTTTCCTTGTGGATCTGCTCGACCGTGACGATGGTGCAGACGATGAACACCGTGGCCGGCATGATCACCAGCAGCGACGTCGGATAGCCGATCCACCAGGCCAGTGCCACGTAGATGACATTGATCAGCAATACCTGGATCACGTAGCTGCGAATGCGCCGCGTCTCGCAATGGCGCAGCATCACGCAGGCGTACACGAAATAGCTGAGGCCGCTGGGGTACCAGCGCAGCAGGCAGAAACACAGTGCCGCCATGCCCCATGCGTAGAGATACGCGACTCGCCGCGGAGCCAGCAGCAGCTTGGCGAACAGCAGCAGGAACACCGGATACGAGCCCAGCGTGAACAGCAGCCACGTCAGCGTGTAGCCACGCACGCCATGGTCGAACAGCGGCGTGATGAAGATCCACAGCGACCACAGCAAGTGCACGCCGTCGCGACCATGGCGACTTGCCCCGGCGCAGGTCGTCGGCCACCGCGGAATCGGGGGCCGGCAGCGAACCATCGGGCGATGACGTCAGGGATCATGGCGTGCTTCGTCGCTGCGGGATGCAGGTCTGCACGGCATGCTACTTCAACCGTGCCGGCGCAGGCGCCGCGCCGCCATCAGAAGGAACACCGCGGCAAAGCCGACGCAGCACCAGCGCATGGCCCAGCAGCGGCCCTTGTTCATGCCCACCGCCGCCAGCGCCAGCATGTCCAGGTGATAGCTCGGCCACACCGGCGCGATCTGCTGCAGGAATTTCGGCAGCATCGGCAGCGGAAACCACAGGCCGGACATGAACGACATCGGCAGATAGATCAGCTGCAGCATGCCGGGCGCGCCCTGCCCCTTGATCAGGGTGCCGACGAACATGCCCAGCGCGCAGAACGGCAGCACGCCGAGCATGCCGGTGAGCAGCAAGGCGCCGGCCTGGGTCAGGCTCAGCGTCACATGCCCCAGCGACAACGCCATGCCCAGCAGCAACAGGATGACCACGCCGGCCGCTGCCATCGCCATCAGCATCTTGCCCAGCAGATAGGCGCCCGGCGGCATCGGCAGCGCGCGCTTGAAGGTCAGCAAGCCGCCGTCGCGCTCCAGCGCCAGCGACACGCCGAAGCCGAACAGGCCCGGGCTCATCACGCCGAACACGCCGTAGCTGGCCAGCAGGTAGCGCGCCGCGTCGGCACCGTTCGACTTTGCCATCAGCACGCCGAACAACAGATAGAACATCGCCGGGAACAGCATGATCGGCAGCATGAAGCCGGGCGCACGCATGTAGCGCAGGCATTCGCTGCGCGCCTCTTCGAGATAGGCGCCGAGCACGCGGCGGCGCGGCATGTCGATGGCAGGTGCCGATGCAGTCATGGAAACGGCGGTTTCCATGTCAGGCAGCCTCGCGCTGGTCGGTGTCCGCGGCCGCGTCGGCATCGCGGGTGAGTTCGGTGAAGGCCTCGGCCAGGCCGGCGCGCTGCACTTCCAGTTCGCGCAGTTGCGGGTCGGCGTCGAGCAGGCGGCGCACCACGGCTTCGGCCGCAGCGGTGCCGATATGCAGGCGCTCGCCTTCGCGGCGCGCCTCGCTGACCTCGGGCCAGTCGCGCACCGTGTCGGCAGGCAGCGTGCTGAGGCAGCGGATGCGCTTCAGCGCCACCCGCGCGCGCAGCTCCTCGACCGTGCCTTCGTGGATCATGCGGCCGCGCGACATCACGCAGACGCGATCGGCCAGTGCCTCGGCCTCTTCCAGATAGTGCGTGGTCAGCAGCACCGAGCAACCTTCGGCGAGCAACTGGCGGATCGCCGCCCACAGCTTCTGCCGCGCCTCGATATCCATGCCGACGGTCGGCTCGTCCAGAAACAGCAGCTCGGGTCGACCGCACAATGCCAGCGCGAACTGCACGCGCCGCTGCTGGCCGCCGGAAAGTTTCGCGTACGGCCGCTTGAGCAGGTCGGCGACGCCGGCCAGTTCGGCCGACTCCTGCGGCGTGCGCGGGTTCGGGTAGTAGCTGGCGGTCAGCCGCAGCAGTTCGCCCACGCGCAGGGTCGGCGGCAGCTCGGCGTTCTGCAGCATCACGCCGATGCGCCGGCGCGCCTCGATCCGCTGCGGATCCTGGCCGAACAGGTCGACGCCGCCGGCATCGGCGCGGATCAGCCCCAGCAGCAGGCCGATCGCGGTGGTCTTGCCGGCACCGTTGGGGCCGAGCAGCGCCAGCAGTTCGCCGCGAAGCAGCGTGCAGATCGACGCCATCCAGCGCGGTGAGCGGGCCATAGCGCTTGACGGCACCGGCGAGGCGGGCGATCGGGTGGTTGGCATGTGGCATGGGAAATCCTCCAGTGCCGCTCATGCTGCGCGTGACGCAGCCGCCGTCGGCAGTCGCCGGCGTCAGTCATCGCTGGATGACAGCCGTCACTCCCGGCCCCGGGGTTACGGCGGCTCACGCCGCAAGGTATCCTGTGAGGAATATAGCCGCCCCAAGGCATCCTGGCAGCGGCAGCAAGCGACTGAAGACATCGGAGAAACGCCGACGGATCTGCGTTTCTCGCCACGCATTCACCATTTCCGCCACCCGGCAAACGATGCCGCCCGGCAGAGCTACGGAGGATTCATCATGGGTGTGATCAACCAACTGCGCGAACTGCGCGAATTCGGCGGCAAGCCGCGGACCACCGGCCTGGACGACGCCAGCATCGAGCGCATGGCAGCGAACGATCCGCTGCTGGTCCAGGCGATCGCCGAAGCGGTGGCCCGCCATCATGAGTTGCGCGCCGACCTGGCCGACTTCCTCAAGCTCGACGAAGCCGAACAGCTGGCCGAGGTGCAGGCCGACTTCGTCAATTTCTACCCGGACGACGCGATCAACCCGTACCTGCCGGCTGCCGCGCGCGGCCCGTGGATCGTCACCCTGAAGGGTGCCGTGGTGCACGACAACGGCGGCTACGGCATGCTCGGCTTCGGCCACAACGATCCGGCGATCCTGGCCGCGCTGGCCCGCCCGCAGGTGATGGCGAACGTGATGTCGCCCAGCGTGGCGCAGTTGCGCTTCAGCAAGGCGCTGGACAAGGAACTCGGCCGCACCCGCGGCGGCAGCCCGTACGCGCGCTACCTGTGCCTGAACTCCGGTTCCGAATCGGTCTCGCTGGCCTGCCGCATCGCCGACGTCAACGCCAAGCTGATGACCGACGCCGGCGCGCCGCTACGCCGGCCGCACGATCAAGCGCCTGGCGGTCAAGGGCGCGTTCCACGGCCGCACCGAGAAGCCGGCGCTGTATTCCGATTCCAGCCGCAAGACCTATCAGCAGAACCTCGCCAGCTACCGCCACGAAGACAGCTCTGATCACGGTCGAGCCGTACAACGTCGAGCAGCTGCAGGCCGGCGTTTGCCGATGCCGACAAGAACGGCTGGTTCATCGAGGCGATGTTCCTGGAGCCGGTGATGGGCGAAGGCGATCCCGGCCGCGCGGTGACGCCGGAGTTCTACAAGGCCGCGCGCGAGCTGACCGCGGCGCACGGCACCCTGCTGCTGGTCGACTCGATCCAGGCCGGCCTGCGCGCGCACGGCGTGCTGTCGATCGTCGACTACCCCGGCTTCGAGAAGCTTGCCGGCGCCGGACATGGAAACCTTCTCCAAGGCGCTCAACGCCGGCCAGTATCCGCTGTCGGTGCTGGCGGTCAGCGAGCATGCCGCCGAGCTGTACCGCAAGGGCATCTACGGCAACACCATGACCGCGAACCCGCGCGCGCTGGACGTCGCGCTGGCCACGCTGGGCGAGCTCAGCGACGGCGTGCGCAACAACATCCGCGAGCGCGGCAAGGAATTCGTCGACAAGCTCAACGCGCTGAAGAACGAGCTGGGCGGGCTGATCACCAAGGTGCAGGGCACCGGCCTGCTGTTCTCCTGCGAGCTGGCCCCCGAGTACAAGTGCTACGGCGCCGACTCCACCGAGGAATACATGCGCGAGCACGGCGTCGGCGTGATCCATGGCGGCACCAATTCGCTGCGCTTCACCCCGCACTTCAACGTCACCAGCGCCGAGATCGACCTGATCGTCGCCCACGTGCGCAAGGCACTGCTGGAAGGCCCGCGCAAGGCCAAGGCCGAAGCGGCCTGAAGCCCCTCACCCACGCCCGGCTGCGGCGACGCGCGACAGGTCGCCGCAGCTGAATACTTCGCGTACGTAAGATCTTGCCCACTCCCGTGACGGGTGTCTCCTGCCTAGACTGATTCGGCCGGCAACTGCCGGTTACCTAGGGAGGATTCACGATGTCACTGTCATTACGCATGCTCGCCGTCAGCGCCGCCCTTGCTTTCGCCGGCGCCGCTTTCGCGGCCAACCCGACCACCAGCGCCACCACTCCGACCGCCAAACCGCACACCGCACAACAGCAGCGCATGATCGACTGCAACAAGCAGGCTACCGGCAAGAAAGGAGCCGAGCGCAAAACCTTCATGAGATCCTGCCTGAAAGGCGAACACACCGCTGCCGCGCCGGCAGCCAAGTCACCCCAGCAGGGCAGGATGAGCAGCTGCAACGCCGACGCCAAGACCAAGGCGCTCAAGGGTGCCGAGCGCAAGGCTTTCATGAGCGATTGCCTGAAGGGCCACGCCGCGGCGTGACGCATCGCTGCACGGCGGCTTCGCGCGCGCATTCAAACGTGCGCGCGCGGGTTCGCTTCGCTAAGCTCCCTGACTGTCGCGCCATCGGCGCAGTTGTTGCAGACAGTCATCCATGAAAATCGTCGAAGTCCGTCATCCGCTGATCCAGCACAAGCTTGGCCTGATGCGCCGCGCCGGCATCAGCACCAAGGAGTTCCGCGAGTTGGCCTCCGAGGTCGCCGCGCTGCTCACCTACGAAGCCACCAAGGACCTGGAAACCGTCGAGGAAGAGATCGAAGGCTGGGCAGGGCCGCTGCGGGTGCACCGGATCAAGGGCAAGAAGATCACCATCGTGCCGATCCTGCGCGCCGGCCTGGGCATGCTGCCCGGCGTGCTCGACCTGATCCCGGCAGCCAAGGTCAGCGTGGTCGGCCTGCAGCGCGACGAACGAACGCTGAAGCCGACCACCTATTACGAAAAACTCAGCGGCCGCATGGACGAGCGCATCGCGCTGATCGTCGACCCGATGCTGGCCACCGCCGGCACCCTGATCGCCACCGTCGACATGCTGAAAGCCGCCGGCTGCAAGCGCATCAAGGGCCTGTTCCTGGTCGCCGCACCGGAAGGCCTGGACCGCGTCACTGCGGCCCATCCCGACATCGAGATCTACACCGCCTCGATCGACCAGCGCCTCAACGAACACGGTTACATCCTGCCCGGCCTCGGCGACGCCGGCGACAAGATCTTCGGCACCAAACAGTTGCCGCCGAACGACTAGGATTCTCCGCGCTCCCCTCGGGGGACAAATCGGCCAGGCGTCCGATTGGCGCTGCAGCCACGAAGTGTGAGGCCCATGGATGGGTCGACGGAAGGCGAGACCGCAGGGGCGGCCGAAGGGTCAATTCTGCGCTAGCCCTTGGGTAATACGGACTTCGATCAAGCCTGTCGCCAGTGCAGCCGCTCACCCCTCTCTCCGGTGGGGAGAGGTAGCGACGAAGAACGCCTAGCGCGTTTGACTTCCGAAGCGGTCGGTCGCCTCGACCAATTCGTGCAGGTTGCCCGGCTCGAACGCCGAATGGCCGGCATCCTGCACGATGCGCAAGTCAGCCTCGGGCCAGGCGCGGTGCAGGTCCCACGCGCTGCGCAACGGGCAGACCACGTCGTAGCGGCCCTGCACGATCACGGCGGGAATGTGGCGGATGCGATCGATGTTGCGCAGCAACTGATCGTCGTGCTCGAAGAACCCGCCGTTGACGAAGTAGTGGCACTCGATGCGCGCGAACGCCAGCGCGAACTCGTCCTCGGCGCTGGATTCGATGTGCGACTTGTCCTGCCACAGAAAGCTGGTGGCGCCTTCCCACACCGACCAGGCGCGCGCCGCGTCAATGCGGACCTTGGCATCGGTGCTGGTCAGGCGGCGATGGTAGGCGCTCATCAGGTCGCCGCGCTCGACTTCGGGAATCGCATTGAGATAGGTCTCCCACGCGTCGGGGTACAGCGCATCGCAACCCTTCTGGTAGAACCACTCCAGCTCCCAGCGGCGCAGCATGAAGATGCCGCGCAACACCAGTTCGGTGACCTTGTCCGGATGCGTCTGCGCATACGCCAGCGCCAGCGTGGAGCCCCACGAGCCGCCGAATACCTGCCAGCGGTCGATCGCCAGATGCTCGCGCAGGCGCTCGATGTCGGCGACCAGATCCCAGGTGGTGTTGTCGGTCAGTTCGGCATGCGGGGTGGACTGGCCGCAACCGCGCTGGTCGAACAGCACGATGCGGTAGACCGCCGGATCGAAGAAGCGCCGGCACTTCGGATTGGTGCCGCCACCCGGCCCGCCATGCAGGAACACCACCGGCTTGCCGTGCGGGTTGCCGCTCTGCTCGTAATACAGCGTGTGCAACGGGGATACCTGCAGGAATCCACTGTCGAACGGTTCGATTTCGGGATACAGCGGACGCAGCGGCGACGGCGACATGACGGTTCCTCAAAGCGCACAAACAAGCCTTGAAGACTAGCACGGGCGCGGTTTTACGGGCTTTCACTCATCCGCGAACAGCTTGCCGGGATTGAGAATGCCGTGCGGATCGAACACCTTGCGCACGCCCCGCATCAGCGCGATCTCCGCTGCGCTGCGGGTGCTTTCCAGGTAGGCCCGCTTGACCAGGCCGATGCCGTGCTCGGCCGAAATGCTGCCGCCGTGACGCTGCAGGGTGGCCGCCAGCAGTTTGGTCACGTGTTCGCACTGCGCGATGAACGCATCTTCGGCCAGCTCGCCCGGGCGCAGCACGTTGATGTGCAGGTTGCCGTCGCCGATGTGGCCGAACCAGACCACCTCGATCTGCGGGTACTCGCGCACCAGCAATGCCTGCATCTCTTGCAGGAATGCCGGCACCGCACTGATCCGCACCGACACGTCGTTCTTGTATGGCCGCTGCGGCGCCAGGCTTTCGGTGATGCCTTCACGCAATCGCCACAGCGCGGCCGCCTGCGCCTCGCTTTGCGCAATCACGCCATCGCTGACCCAGCCCTGCTCCAGGGCATGTTCGAAGGCGGCCAGCGCCGCTTCCTGCGCCCGCTCATCCGCCGCATCGAACTCGGTGACCACGTAGTACGGATGATCGCCGTCGATAGCGCGCTGCGCGCCATGCGCCAGCACATGATGCAACGCGCGGTCGGTGAAGAACTCGAACGCCTGCAATGCCAGCCGTGCACGGAACAGCGCAAACACCTGCATCAACGCGTCCATGTCCGGCAGCGCCAGCAGCATCGTCTGCGACGGCGGCGGCCGGTTCGGTCAGCTTCAGCGTGGCTTCGACCACGATGCCCAGCGTTCCTTCCGACCCGATCAGCAACTGGCGGAAGTCGTAGCCGCTGGAGTTCTTGATCAGTCCACGGTTGAGCTCGAGAAGCTCGCCATTGCCGGTAACCACTTTCAGGCCGGCGATCCACTCGCGCGTATTGCCATAGCGGATCACCCGGATCCCGCCGGCATTGGTGGCGATGTTGCCGCCGATCGAACACGAACCGCGCGCCGCGAAATCCACCGGATAGACCAGGCCATGCGCTGCGTGCCGCCTCGTGCACGTGCTGCAGGATCATCCCCGGCTGTACGGTGAGCGTGCGGTCGACCGCGTTGAAGTCGAGCACCCGGTTCATCCGCTCCAGGCTCAGCACCAGCTCGCCGTTTGCCGCCACCGCACCACCGGACAAACCGGTGCGGCCGCCGGAGGGCACGATCGCCACGCTGCTTGCTCATTCGCCCAGCGCACGATGGCCTGCACCTCGTCCGCGCTGGCCGGCAACGCGATCGCCAGCGGCGCCGGCGTCCAGCGGCGGGTCCAGTCGCGACCGTAATGTTCAAGATCGCCGGCAGCCGTGAGCAGGCGCAGATCGGGCAGTCGGCGAGACAGATCGGCAAGACGGGCATCGGACATGCGGCACTCCAGGGTGTCCGTACAGACTGCCAGCCGCACCGGGCCACGTCCAGTGTTGCAGTGCCGCAAATCCTCGCCTACTCTGGCATAGCGCGCCCTTCACTCAACATGGAACGACGACATGCAAACCTCCTACCCCCGCCAGGACATCAAGGTACTGCTGCTGGAGGGGGTCAGCGCCAGTGCGGTCGGACGTGTTCCATCGCGCCGGCTACAGCCAGGTCGAATTGCATGCGAAATCGTTGCCGGAGGATGAACTGAAGGCACGCATCAGCGACGCGCACATCGTCGGTATCCGCTCGCGCACCCAGCTCACCGACGAGGTGCTGGCCCATGCCAAGCGGCTGATCGCAGTAGGCTGTTTCTGCATCGGCACCAACCAGGTGGCCCTCGGAAGTGCACGCAAGTTGGGCGTACCGGTGTTCAATGCGCCCTACTCCAACACGCGCAGCGTGGCCGAGCTGGTGATCGCCGAAGCGATCATGTTGCTGCGCGGCATCCCGCAGAAGAATGCGCAGTGCCATCGCGGCGGCTGGGCCAAGTCGGCCAGCGGCAGCTACGAGACGCGCGACAAGGTGCTCGGCATCGTCGGCTATGGCCACATCGGCACCCAGGTCGGCGTGCTGGCCGAAAGCCTGGGCATGCGGGTGATCTTCCATGACATCGAAAGCAAGCTGTCGCTGGGCAACGCCCGTGCGGTATCCAGCCTGGACGAATTGCTGGAACGCGCCGACGTGGTCACCCTGCACGTTCCGGAAACGCCGGCCACGCAGATGATGATCCAGCGCGAACAACTGGCGAAGATGCGTGCGGGCGCGATGCTGATCAACGCCTCGCGCGGCAGCGTGGTGGATATCGACGCACTGGCGATCGCGCTGCGCGACGGTCACCTTGCCGGTGCCGCAGTGGACGTGTTCCCGATCGGAGCCGAAAGGCAACGATGACCCCTTCGTCTCGCCGCTGGTCGGCATGGACAACGTGATCCTCACCCCGCACATCGGCGGCAGCACGCTGGAGGCGCAGGACAACATCGGCATCGAAGTCGCCAGCAAGCTGGTGCGCTACAGCGACAACGGCTCCACCCTGTCGGCGGTGAATTTCCCCGAGGTCACCCTGCCCGAGCACCCGCACAGCCGCCGCCTGCTGCACATCCACCGCAACGTGCCGGGCACGCTGTCGCGCATCAACGAACTGTTCTCGGCCGGCAACATCAACATCGACGCGCAGTTCCTGCAGACCGACAGCGAAGTCGGCTACGTGGTGATCGACGTCAGCGCCGACGAGGCCCAGGCCAACGCGCTGAAGAACGAAGATGGCAGCAATTCCCGGTACCTTGCGCAGTCGCGTGCTGTATTGAAAAAAGAAGGGCGCGGGAAAGGCCGGAACCCCCGGCACTACCTGCGCTTTTCTCGATTCCCTGTTTCCGCTCCATGCGTTCGACATGAAAAAAGCGCCCATCGGGCGCTTTTTTCATGTTCGTACCGAATTGGTCGGGGCGGCCGGATTTGAACCGACGACCCTCTGCCCCCCAGGCAGATGCGCTACCAGGCTGCGCTACGCCCCGACTGTCCGGCAAGCTCGCTAGTCTAACAGCTTGTGCAACTTCTTCGGAAGCCGTCAGCGACGCAGCAAGGTCAGCACTTCTTCCAGTTCCATCCGCACCTGACGCACGATCTGGTGCGAGATGCTCGCCTCCATCCGCGCCTGCGGACCTTCCAGTCGCGCGCGCGCACCGGTGATGGTGAAACCCTCGTCGTACAGCAGCGAGCGGATCTGGCGGATCATCAGCACGTCATGGCGCTGGTAATAGCGGCGATTGCCGCGACGCTTGACCGGATTGAGCGCGGGAAATTCCTGCTCCCAGTAGCGCAGCACGTGGGGCTTCACACCGCACAGCTCGCCCACTTCACCGATGGTGAAGTAGCGCTTGGCCGGGATGGCAGGCAGCTCGGTGTTATTCCCTTGATCCAGCATAGCCCTCGACTCTTACCTTGAGTTTCTGTCCCGGTCGGAACGTCACCACGCGGCGGGCAGAGATCGGAATCTCCTCGCCGGTTTTCGGATTGCGTCCAGGCCGCTGGTTCTTCAGGCGCAGGTCGAAATTGCCGAAACCGGACAACTTCACCTGCTCGCCATTTTCCAGCGCTTCGCGAACGACCTCGAAATAGGCGTCCACGAATTCCTTCGCCTCACGCTTGTTGAGGCCTACGTCGAGGAAAAGCCGCTCGGCCATTTCCGCCTTGGTCAGCGCCATCTCATCCTCGCAACTTTGCCTTGCATGTTTGCTCCAACGCAGCTATCGCTTCACGTACGCAACGGTCCGCGTCGTCGTCAGTAAGGGTGCGTGAAGCGTCCTGTAAAATCAAGCCCATAGCGAGACTTTTTCGGCCTGCTTCGACTCCCTTGCCGCTGTAACGGTCGAACAGGCGCAATTCCTTCAGCCGTTCGCCCAGCGTGCGGCGAACCACCTGCTCGATCTGTGACCAGCTGACCGTTTCGGGCACGTCCATCGCGATGTCGCGGCGCACAGCGGGGAACCGGGGCACCGCCTGCGCCTGCGGCAGGCGACGCGCCAGCAGCGGCTCCAGCGCCAGCTCCAGCACGTGCACGTCGGCGCCCAGATCCAGCGCCTTGGCCAACTGCGGGTGCAACGCGCCGAGGTAACCCACGGTCGCGCCATCCCGTACCACGCGCGCGGCACGTCCCGGATGCAGCCAGCCCGGCAGGTCATCGGCATGTACCGACCAGCGCTGCGGCTCGCCGCCCCAGGCGATCAAGGCGTCGAGATCACCCTTGAGGTCGTGGAAATCCAGCCCTCGCGACGGCTCGCCCCACTGCTCGGCACGCGCATTGCCGCAGGCGACGATGGCCAGGCTGGGGGTTTCCACCGGCGGATCGCCTGCACCGAATACCCGCGCGACCTCGAACAGCCGCACCCGCTCCTGCTGGCGCGCACGATTGTGGCGCAGCGCCTCGATCAGGCCCGGCAGCAACGACGGGCGCATCACCGCCAGATCGGCCGACAGCGGATTGGCCAGCGGCACCAGATGCTCGTCGAAACCCCAGCTTGCCAGCAGGTCGGCCGCGACGAACGACAGGTTCACCGCCTCGTAGTAGCCGCGCGCGGCCAGCTGCTCGCGCAGCGCCAGCTCGCCGATCCGCGCCTCCGGCTCGATCGCCAGGGTCAGCGCACCGGCCGGCGTGGCCGTGGGGATGTTGTCGTAACCGAAGATCCGCGCGACTTCCTCGATCAGGTCTTCCTCGCGCTCGATGTCGAAGCGGCTGCTTGGCGCGGTGATCTGCCAGCCATCGGCCATCGCTGGCTACCTGCATGCCCAGTGCGATGAAGATGCGCGCCACCTCGGCATCGGCCACGTCCACGCCCAGTACGCGCTTCAGGCGGGCGCGACGCAGAGTCACCGCCGCCGGTACGCGGCAGGTCGGCCAGATTCTCCGCCACCAGCACTGGCCCGGCCTTGCCGCCGGCAATCGCCAGCAGCAGTTCGGTGGCGCGCTCCAGTGCGCGGCGCGGCAACTCGCGGATCGACGCCGCGCTCGAAGCGGTGCGAGGCATCGGTGTGCAGGCCAAGCTTGCGCGCGCGCCCCATGATCGCGGCCGGCGCGAAGTGCGCCGATTCCAGGAAGATGTTGCGCGTGGCGTCGGTGACGCGCGAATCGAAGCCGCCCATGACGCCGGCCACCGCCAGCGGCTTGTGTTCGTCGGCGATCAGCACGAAGCCCGCATCGAGCTTCGCGTCGTTGCCATCGAGCAGCTTCAGTGTTTCGCCGGCGCGCGCATGGCGCACCACGATGTCGCCCTGCAACGTGTCGTTGTCGAACGCATGCAGCGGCTGGCCCAGTTCCAGCATCACGTAGTTGGTGACGTCGACCACCGCGCTGATCGAGCGCAGCCCGGCGCGGCGCAGGCGCTCGGCCAGCCACAGCGGCGTAGCGCGCGGTCGGGTCGATCCCCTCGATGATGCGACCGAGGTAGCGCGGCGCATCCTTGCCGGCTTCCAGGCGAATGCCGCGACGCGCTTCGCCGGTCACGGCCGCGGCGGCCTGCACCGGTACCTTCACGGTACTGCCGAACAAGGCCGCGACATCGTGCGCCAGGCCGACCAGGCCGAGGCAATCGGGCCGGTTCGGGGTGAGCTTCAGCTCGAAGCTGGCATCGGGCAGGCCAAGATAATCGGCCAGTGGCTGGCCGACCGGCGCGTCCAGCGGCAGCTCCAGCAGGCCGGACGCGTCGGCGTCGATGCCCAGCTCCTTCGCCGAGCACAGCATGCCGAACGACTCCACGCCGCGCAGCTTCGCGGCCTTGATCTCGATACCGCCGGGCAACCTGGCACCCACCATGGCCAGCGGCACCTTGATGCCCACGCGCGCATTCGGCGCGCCGCAGACGATCTGCAGCGGCTCGGCCTGTCCCGCGTTCACCGTGCAGACCTGCAGGCGATCGGCTTCGGGATGTTTTTCGGCAGCGATGATGTCGGCCACCACCACGCCGTCCAGCCCGTCGCCCAGCGACGTGAGCTCTTCCACTTCCAGCCCGGCCATGGTCAGCGCATGGGCCAGCTCGGCGCGGTCGGCCTTGATCTCGACCAGCTCGCGCAGCCAGTTCTCGGAGAATTTCATGTGTCGTTTTCCTGCTGGCGCGGTTAGGCGAACTGCTTGAGGAAGCGCAGGTCGTTCTCGAAGAACGCGCGCAAATCGGAAACGCCGTAGCGCAGCATCGCGAAGCGTTCCACGCCGAGGCCGAAGGCGAAGCCGGTGTAGCGCTCCGGATCGATGCCGCAGTTCTTCAGCACGTTCGGATGGACCATGCCGCAGCCCAGCACTTCGAGCCAGCGGGTCGAGCCGTCTTCCGCATCCCAGCGAATATCCACCTCGGCCGAAGGTTCGGTGAACGGGAAATAGCTGGGACGGAAGCGCATCTCGAAATCGCGCTCGAAGAACGCGCGGATGAACTCGGCCAGGGTGCCCTTCAGGTCGGCGAAGCTGGAGGTCTCGTCGACCAGCAGGCCCTCGATCTGGTGGAACATCGGCGAATGGGTCTGGTCCGAATCGCTGCGATAGACCTTGCCCGGCGCGATGATGCGGATCGGCGGCTGGCGGCCGGCCATGCTGCGGATCTGCACCGGCGAGGTATGCGTGCGCAGCAGGCGGCCGTCGCCGAAGTAGAAGGTGTCGTGCATGGCGCGCGCCGGATGGTGCGGCGGGAAATTCAGCGCTTCGAAGTTGTGCCAGTCATCCTCGATTTCCGGACCGTCGGCGCGCTGGTAGCCCAGCCGCGCGAAGATCGACGCGATACGCTCCAGCGCACGGGTGATCGGATGGATGCCGCCGCGCTCGCCATCGCGTCCCGGCAGGCTGATGTCGAGTTTTTCGGAAGCGAGGCGTCGATCGAGCTCGGCCTGCTCCAGCAACCTGCTTGCGCGCGGCCAGCGCGTCGGCGAGACGCTCCTTGACCTTGTTCACCTCGGCGCCGCGGGCCTTGCGCTCGTCCGGCGCCAGCGCGCCCAGCGTCTTCAGCGCGGCGGTGACGATGCCGCTCTTGCCGAGCAGGCCCACGCGCAGCGCATCGAGCGCCTCCAGCGTATCGGCCTTGTCGATATCGGCCAGCGCCTGCACGGCGCGGCTGTCCAGATCGTCCATCGATGCGATTCCCACTGAGGATCCACAAAACAAAAACGGGGAGGAGGCGTTGGCCTCCTCCCCGCTTGCTTTACATCATATCGTGCTGGCGCCGTGAGCGCCCGACGATCAAGCGGCCAGACTGGCCTTCGCTTTCTCGGCGATCACCTCAAACGCCTTGATGTCGTGCACGGCGATATCAGCGAGGACCTTGCGGTCGACGGTGATGCCGGCCTTGCTCAGACCATTGATCAGGCGGCTGTAGGACAGGCCGAACATGCGCGCGGCGGCATTGATGCGCACGATCCACAGCGCGCGGAACTGGCGCTTGCGCTGCTTGCGGCCGATATAGGCGTACTGACCGGCCTTGATGACGGCCTGGTTGGCAACGCGGAAGACCTTGCGGCGGGCGTTGTAGTAGCCCTTGGCGCGACCGATGATTTTCTTGTGACGACGACGGGCGGTGACGCCACGCTTTACACGAGCCATGGTCTATCTCCCTCTACAAGTACGGCAGCATGCGAGCCACGCCCGGCGCATCACACGCCTTGAGGTGGTTCGGGGCACGGAGACCACGCTTCAGCTTGGTCGACTTCTTGGTCAGGATGTGCGACTTGAACGCGTGGCCGCACTTGATTTTGCCCGATGCGGTCTTGCGAAAACGCTTCGCAGCCGCCCGGTTGGTCTTGATCTTGGGCATGAAATGCTCCTTGTATGGGACGGGTCCGATGCGGACAGTCCCGGTTTCTGACTGATCTGGCGGTGGCTCCAGTCCCGCAGGAATCTGGCCACGCTTTCCGTCCTGCCATGATCGGTGCACGACCCTTCCGGGCGGGTCGAACCGGCGATTATACGGAGTTCAACCCTCCGATACCAGTAGGAGCGCACCTCGTGCGCGACGCTCCTGGCCTGAAGCCCTGGAGCAATCGCACACAGGGCGCTCCTACCCGACGCGACACCCTAAGGTGCCGTAGCGGCTTATTTTTTCTTGGGTCCGATCATCATGACCATCTGGCGCCCTTCCAGGCGCGGAAATGATTCGATCTGGCCATTCTCGCCGATGTCTTCCTGGATCTTCTTGGCCAGGTTCTGGCCCAGATCCTGGTGCGACATCTCGCGACCACGGAAGCGGATGGTGACCTTGACCTTGTCGCCCTCTTCCAGGAAACGAAGCATGTTGCGCAGCTTGATCTGGTAGTCGCCCACGTCCGTGACCGGGCGGAACTTCACTTCCTTGATCTCGACCTGCTTCTGCTTCTTCTTGGCGGCCTGCGCCTTCTTCTGGGCTTCGAACTTGAACTTGCCGTAATCCATGATGCGGCAGACCGGCGGATCGCCGTTGGGCTGAATCTCGACCAGATCCATGCCGGCTTCCTGCGCTAATGCCAGCGCCTCGTCGCGCGTCAGGATACCGAGCTGTTCGGCGTCGGCGCCAATGACACGCACCCGCGGCACACGGATTTCCAGGTTACGACGATTGCCCTTGTTGTCGGTGGTTGCGATACCACGATCCTCCAGAAGAAGTAATGTCACTGACCGCCCGACGCTCAGCGCCGGGTTTCGGTCTCCAGTCGCTCGATGAAGTCGGCCAGCGGCATGCTGCCCAGATCCTCGCCTGAACGGGTACGGACAGAAACCGCGCCCGTCTCTTTCTCGCGGTCACCGACCACGAGCAGATAAGGCACTTTCTGCATCGTATGTTCGCGGATTTTATAGCCGACTTTCTCGTTGCGCAAATCCGATTGTACCCGGAAACCTTTGTCGACAAGGGTTTGCGTCACTTCCCGAACGTAATCGGCCTGCGCGTCGGTAATATTGAACACCGTGGCCTGCACCGGCGCCAGCCAGGCCGGCAGCAGGCCGGCGTGATGCTCGATCAGGATGCCGATGAAGCGCTCCATCGAACCCACGATGGCCCGGTGCAACATCACCGGATGCCGTTTTTGCGAGTGCTCGTCCACATATTCGGCGCCGAGTCGCTCGGGCATCATGAAATCGACCTGCATGGTGCCGACCTGCCAGTCGCGGCCGATCGAATCCTTCATGTGGTATTCGATCTTCGGGCCGTAGAACGCGCCCTTCGCCCGGCAATTCGGTCCATTTCACCCCGGCAGCGGACAACGCGCCGCGCAGCGCAGCTTCGGCACGATCCCACACGTCATCGTCGCCGATGCGCTTGTCCGGACGCAGCGCCAGCGCCACGCCGATATCGTTGAAGCCGAAGTCGGCATACACCTGCATGGCCTGGCGATGGAACGCGGTGACCTCCGATTCGATCTGTTCGGGCGTGCAGAAGATATGACCGTCGTCCTGGGTAAACGCACGCACGCGCATGATGCCGTGCAGCGCGCCGGACGGCTCGTTGCGGTGGCAGCCACCAAACTCGCCGTAGCGGATCGGCAGCTCGCGGTAGCTGTGCAGGCCGGTATTGAACACCTGCACGTGGCCCGGGCAGTTCATCGGCTTCAGCGCGAACGTGTGCTTCTCCGACTCGGTGAAGAACATGTTTTCCTTGTAGTTGTCCCAGTGCCCGGACTTCTTCCACAACGATACGTCCAGCACCATCGGGCAACGTACTTCCTGATAGCCGCTCTTCTTGTACACGCCGCGCATGTATTGCTCGACCTGCTGCCAGATCGCCCAGCCGTTCGGGTGCCAGAACACCATGCCCGGGCTTTCTTCCTGCTGATGGAACAGGTCGAGCGCCTTGCCGATCTTGCGGTGATCGCGCTTCTCGGCCTCTTCCAGCTGGTAGAGATACGCCTTCAGATCCTTGTCGTTCAGCCACGCGGTGCCGTAGATGCGCGTCAGCATCGCGTTGTTCGAGTCGCCGCGCCAGTACGCGCCCGCCACCTTCATCAGCTTGAACGAGTGCAGCTTGCCGGTGTTCGGCACGTGCGGACCGCGGCACAGGTCGGTGAATTCGCCCTGCGAATACAGCGACAGATCCTCGTTGGCCGGGATGCCTTCGATGATCTCGGCCTTGTAGTTCTCGCCCAAGCCGCGGAAAAACGCCACCGCCTCGTCGCGCGACTTCACGCTGCGCGTCACCGGCAATTGCTCGGCGACGATCTTGTGCATCTCCGCCTCGATCTTCGGCAGATCCTCCGGCGTGAAAGGACGCTCGTAGGCGAAGTCGTAGTAGAAGCCGTTGTCGATCACCGGGCCGATCGTGACCTGCGCGCCCGGGAACAGCCGCTGCACGGCCTGGCCCATCAGGTGCGCGGTGGAGTGGCGCAGGATCTCCAGCGCCTCGGGGCTCTTCTCGGTGACGATCTGCAGGCTGGCATCGTGCTCGATCGGGAAGCTGGCGTCGACCAGTTGGCCGTCGACCTTGCCGGCCAGGGTCGCCTTGGCCAGGCCGGCGCCAATCGAGGCGGCCACGTCCTGCACGGTAACGGGATGATCGAACGGCCGCTTGCTGCCGTCGGGTAGCGTGATCTCAATCATGGGAAGCATTCTCTGAAAAGCAAAAAAGGGCATCCGCCCTTCTTCGAGTAGAAACACAAGGCGTGGTGGATATCAGCAGGAGCAGCGTGTAGTTGCCATGTCGCACACTCGGCCGGCGCCGGGCGCAGGCCACCTTGTCTTGTGGAATTGTCGAAACGCTAGTTTAGCCCAGATTCGCTGTCAATCCTCGCATCGGCGGCCATGCGGGCGAGCGCCCGGCGATAGAATGCAAGGCTCATTTCGAGGATCGTCCATGCGCATTCTGGTCACCGGCACCGCCGGCTTCATCGGCGCCGCCCTCGCGCAGCGCCTGCTGGCGCGCGGCGATGCCGTTTATGGGATCGACAACCACAACGACTATTACGACCCGGCGCTGAAGGAAGCCCGCCTGGCGCGCTTCGCCGAACATCCGAACTACATCCACCAGCGCGCCGATCTGGCCGATGCAACTGCGGTGGACCACGCCTTCGCCACGTTCAAGCCGCAGCGGGTGGTGAACCTGGCCGCGCAGGCCGGTGTGCGTTATTCGATCCAGAACCCGCGCGCCTATGTGCAGAGCAATCTGGTCGGCTTCGTCAACATTCTCGAAGCCTGCCGCCAC
This sequence comes from uncultured Gammaproteobacteria bacterium, assembly GCA_963739815.1. Lineage (GTDB taxonomy): Bacteria > Pseudomonadota > Gammaproteobacteria > Xanthomonadales > Rhodanobacteraceae > Rhodanobacter. The sequence goes on along the minus strand of CAVUBI010000001.1, from coordinate 321,608 downwards.
GGTGACATCGAGCACCTGGTCTACGCCTCGTCCAGCTCGGTCTACGGCGCCAATCGCAAATTGCCGTTCGCAGTCGGAGACGCCGTCGACCACCCGGTCAGTCTGTACGCCGCCAGCAAAAAGGCGAATGAGCTGATGGCGCATGCCTACAGCCATCTATACAACCTGCCTACCACCGGCCTGCGCTTCTTCACCGTATACGGCCCGTGGGGTCGGCCGGACATGGCTCCCGATCCTGTTCGCCGACCGAATCAGTCGCGGCGAACCGATCGACGTGTTCAACCAGGGCAATCACAGCCGCGATTTCACCTATATCGACGACATCGTCGAAGGCGTGATCCGCACGCTCGACCGACCAGCCGCACCGGATCCGGCGTACGACGCCGAACATGCCCAACCCGGGCACGTCGAGCGCCCCGTACCGTGTCTACAACCTCGGCAACGATCAGCCCGTGCAGTTGCTGCGCTTCATCGAACTGCTGGAACAAAACCTTGGCCGCAGCGTGGAAAAACGCCTTCTGCCGATGCAGCCCGGCGACGTCCCTGATACCTGGGCCGATGTGTCCGCCTTGCGTCGCGACGTGGGCTACGCGCCGGGCACCTCGATCGAAAATGGTGTGGCGCGCTTCGCCGAGTGGTACCGCGAGTACCACGCAACAGCATGAGACACAGGCAGGAACGCACCACGTCAGAACGGCTTGGCGATCACCAGGTAGATCACCCCCAGCAGCACCAGCACCGGCAGCTCGTTGAGCCAGCGCAGCGCCTTTGATGACGGCAGCGCAGCGCCCTTCCCGCTGCGCTTGAGCACGCGCCCTGCCCAGATGAAATACGCCAGCAACACGGCCACCAGGGTCAGCTTGGCATCGATCCAGTGCCTGTTGGCCGTGACGTTCGGCAAACTCTGCGGGAACACCCGCCAGCCCTGCCACAAGACCAGCCCGAACAGGAAGGCGATGCCGAACATGTTGTGGCCGAACTTGTACAGCCGCCGTCCCATCAGCTGCAGCCGCGCCTGCACCGCGGGCTCGCCCGTGCTCTCGGCCAGGTTCACCAGTATCCGCGGCAGGTAGAACACCGTAGCCATCCAGGCGATCACGAACAGCAGGTGCAGCGACTTGATCAACAGGTAAGTCATGGCGAAAGCAGGTGGCCGCTGCGGCATGCAGCGCCGCGATGATAACGCGGCGATCCGCGCTCAATCGGGCGCCAGTCCGATCCGTTCCAGCAAAGCCCGCAGAAGGCGTTCCTGCAGGGCGGCATCGAGCGGTGCGTTGTGGCGATCGGTGAGCTGGAAGAAATCCTCCACCCGCTCGCCGAAGGTGGCGATGCGCGCATCGTGCACGCGCACCCCGGCGCCCAGCATGACCTGCGCCACCGCGGCCAGCAGACCGGGGCGATCGGTACCGATCAGCGCCAGCTGGGTGCGATCGCCGGCGGCGTGGAAGCTGATTTTCGGCGCCATCTGGAAATGTTTCTGGTGGCGCGACATGCCGCGCTTGCTCGGCAGTACGCCGGTGGATTGCGCCAGCGCGCGCTGCAGCCGCTGTTGCAGTTCCTCGGCGCGAGCCGGGCTGACCGGCTGCTGGCTGTCGGCATCGAGCAGCAGGAAGGTGTCCAGCGCCATTCCGGTCGGCGAACTGAGGATGCGCGACTCCATCACCGAAAAACGCAGCCGGTCGAGCACGGCCGTGACGGTGGCGAACAGGCCATCGCGATCGGGCGTGTAGACGAACAATTCGGTGCTGCCACGCACCGACAGCAGGTGCACCGCCACCAGCGGCACCGCGCCGTTCGCGCGCAGGATCGCCGCCGTCTGCCAGGCGATCTGCTCGGGCCGGTGACGCAGGAAGCTGAGTTGCGGAAAGTCGGCCCACACGCGCATCACTTCAGTCTCGGCATGTCCCTGGTCCAGCAGCAGCGCCAGCGCGTATTCGGAACATTCGCGCACGCGCACGCCGATGTCGCGCGGCAATTCCACGTCGCTGCGCAACGCATAGCGCGTGCCGGTGTAGAGGTCGGCAAGCAGGCGGTCCTTCCAGCCGTTCCACAAGCGCGGGCTGGTACCGATGATGTCGGCGACGGTCAGCAGGTACAGCTGGCCGAGCCGTTCGCGGTTGCCCACTACCTCGGCAAATCGGTGCACCACGTCCGGATCGGTGATGTCCTGGCGTTGCGCGGTGGTGCTCATCAGCAGGTGCCAGCGCACCAGCCAGGCCACCCGTTCGACGTCACCGGGCGGCAAGCCCAACCGGGTGCAGAACGCACGCGCATCCTCCTCGCCCAGCACCGAGTGGTCGCCGCCGCGGCCCTTGGCGATGTCGTGAAACAGACCGGCCAGCAACAGCACCTCGGGCGTAGGCAAGCCGGGCCAGATCTCGCAGCCCAGCGCGAACTCGCCCCGCGACGCCGGGTCGGCGAAACGCGCCAGGTTGCGCAGCACACGCAAGGTGTGTTCGTCCACCGTGTAGACGTGGAACAGGTCGTACTGCATGCGCCCGAACACCTTGCCGAACGCGGGCAGGATCGCCGCCAGCAGGCCATGCCGGTTCATCCGCCACAACGCCTCCACCGCCGGCGCGCCACGGCGCAGCAGTTGCAGGAAGGCGGCCAGTGTCTCCCGATCCGTGGCCAGTGCAGCATCGTGCGCGGCGGTGGCCTGGTGGATGCGGCGCATGGTGTCCGCGCTGAAGCCGAGCACGCCCGGCTGATCCAGTCGTGTGATGAAGATTTCCACCAGCGCCGCCGGCCGGCGCATGAACAACTGCGGATCGCGCGCGGCCAGCCGCGCCCCGTAGCGCACGAACGCATCGCCCACCGGCTGCGCCTCGGCCGGCGACTCCAGCATCTCCTCGAAGCGCTCGGCCACCTGCACACCGAGCCGTTCGACCTGGCTGGCGGCACGGTAATAGCCCTGCATGAACTGTTCGACGCCAAGGTTTTTCGCGTGCTCGTCCTCGAAACCCAGTTGCGTGGCCAGCGCGCGCTGGTAGTCGAACAACAGCCGCTCCTCGGCCCGGCCCGCCTCCAGGTGCAGCGCATAACGGTAACGGCGCAAGGTGGCCTCGGACTGCTCCAGCGCAATCTGCTCGGCTGGATCGAGCAGGCCCTCGGCCACCATGTCCGGCAAGTCGTCGGCATGCGCCAGGCGGCGTCCCATCCAGCGCAGCGAATCGAGCGTACGCAGACCACCCGGGCCATCCTTGAGGTTCGGCTCGAGGTTGTAGGCGGTGTCGTCGAAACGGGCGTGCCGCGCATCGCGCTCGGCCAGCCGGGCTGCCAGATAGTCCTGCGGCGGCCATAGCGCCGGATCGTCGACGATCGCCCGCAACCGTTCGTCGAACGTCGGATCCCCGGCCAGCCGGCGCGCATCCAGCAAGCTGGTGAACACGCTGGCATCCTGCGCCGCCAGCGCACGGCACTGCGCCGGATCGCGCACCGCATGACCGACCTTCAGGCCGATATCCCACAGCGTGGCGAAGAACTGCTCCAGCGCGCGCAGGCGCGCGGGCTCGGGCGCCTGCACCAACGCCAGCAGGTCCACATCCGAATACGGGAACAGCAGCCCGCGGCCAAAGCCGCCGACCGCAAACAGCGCCGCGCCAGTCACTTCGCCGAGACAGGCCGTCCACACGTGCGCGACCACCCGCTCCACCGACTCGCCACGCCGCCGCGCCAGCACGCTGGCATCGGCGCCATCACGGAACGCGGTAGCCAGCGCCCGATCGAGATCGCCCAGCAATTGCCGCAACGCGTGCCGTGCCTCGGCCGACACGCCGGAACGGGGCACCGCCACCGGCAGGCGCGGCAATGGCGGCAGGACACTCGGGGCGGAGGTCGGCGACATGGTGGAGCGCTCCGTGGACACCTTGTTGGCTCGCGGGAAAACCGGCGAAGGCCGGCATTCCTGTGGGAGCGGCCTCGGCCGCGACACTCCGGTGTCTCCGGCGTGCGGCAAAGGCACTGCGACTCAAGCCGTGGCTACATCGCCCGTCAGGCATCCGGCCAGGGTGTGAGGATCTCGAAACCGTCGTCGGTCACCACCAGCGTGTGCTCCCACTGCGCCGACAGTGAATGGTCCTTGGTCACCACGGTCCAGCCGTCCGGCAGCTGGCGGGTCTGCGGCTTGCCGGCGTTGATCATCGGCTCGATGGTGAAGGTCATGCCCTTCTTCAATTCGACACCGGTACCGGGCTTGCCGTAATGCAGCACCTGCGGCTCGTCGTGATAGACCTTGCCGATGCCGTGACCGCAATACTCCCTGACCACGCTGAAGCCGGCTGCCTCGGCATGCTGCTGGATGGCATGACCGATATCGCCCAGCGTGGCGCCCGGGCGCACGGCGCGGATACCGCACATCATCGCCTCGAACGTGGTATCGACCAGCCGCTTGGCCAGCACCGACGGCGTACCGGCGATATACATGCGGCTGGTGTCGCCGTGCCAGCCGTCCTTGATCACGGTGACGTCGAGGTTGACGATATCGCCATCCTTGAGCAGCTTGCCCTCGTTCGGAATGCCATGGCAGATCACATGGTTGACCGAGGTACACAAGGTCTTGGGGAAGCCGTGGTAGCCGACATTCGCCGGAATCGCCTTCTGCACGTTGACGATGTGTTCGTAGGCGAGCCGATCCAGCTCCTCGGTGCTGACGCCGGGCTTCACGTAGTCCTTCAGCATCGCCAGCACTTCGGCGGCCAGCTTGCCGGCGACGCGCATGCCTTCGATGTCTTCGGGGGATTTCAGGGTAATGGCCATGTGTTCCACTCTTATGGCGGCAAAAGCCTTGTCAATCCGGCAACTTGCCGCGCTGCCGGCGTACCGGCTACAATTTCGGAGTTTTGCAGACCTGCCACGCCCGTTTCCAGACGGGCGGCCAGCGCAAAGCGAACCGGGATTGTAACCCTCAGCGGTACAACACCCAAACCAACGCCACACACGCATCGGCACCGCCTTCGGGGTGCTGCGCCTCGCCCATCACAGAATCGGGCGAGTCGCGGTCGAAGCCGGGGATGCGTGGAGGTCCCAACCCCCAGGTTCCTTGTTGAGGAACCGACAATCGGAGCTACACCCATGGCACAAGTCACCATGCGTCAGATGCTGGAAGCCGGCGTCCATTTCGGTCACCAGACCCGTTACTGGAACCCCAAGATGGCCCCGTACATCTTCGGCGCCCGCGGCAAGATCCACATCATCAATCTCGAAAAGACCCTGCCGCTGTTCACCGACGCGATGAATTTCCTGTCGGGCCTGGCGCAGAAGCGCGGCACCATCCTGTTCGTCGGCACCAAGCGTTCGGCCCGCGAGCCGTTGGCCGAAGAGGCTGCGCGCGCCGGCATGCCGTTCGTCACCTCGCGCTGGCTCGGCGGCATGCTGACCAACTTCCGCACCGTGAAGCAGTCCGTTTCGCGCCTGAAGGAGCTGGAAGCGGCCGAGACCGACGGTTCAGCTTCGAGAAGCTGGTCAAGCACGAAGTGCTGGCCCGTCGCCGCGAGCGCGACAAGCTGCAGGCTTCGCTGGGCGGCATCAAGGACATGAACCGTCTGCCCGACGCGCTGTTCGTGATCGACATCGGCCACGAAGACATCGCCGTGCAGGAAGCCAAGAAGCTCGGCATCCCGGTGATCGCCGTGGTCGACACCAACTACAACCCGGAACTGGTCGACTACGCCATCCCGGGCAATGACGACGCGATCCGCGCGATCCAGCTGTATGCCCGTGCCGCCGCCGACTCGATCCTCGAAGGCAAGGCCGCCGCGCCGGCCGCCGCCCAGGGCGACGGCAACGACTTCGTCGAGCTGGACGAGGAAGGCAACCCGGTCGCCAAGGTCGACCGTCCGCGCCGCGAGGCTGCCCCGCGCAAGGGCTGCCCCGCGCCGCGAAGGTGGCCGTGACGGTGGCCGTGGCCCGCGCAACGACGGCGCGCCCGCCAGGTAACATCGTTACCCTGTGCCGCGAGCGCCTGTTCGCTGCGGCACATCCAAAGCATTAGAGGAATACCCATGAGCAATATTTCCGCCCAACTGGTCAAGGAACTGCGCGAGCGGTCCGGCGCCGGCATGATGGAATGCAAGAAGGCGCTGGTCGAGAACAACGGCGACATCGAAGTCGCCATGGAATGGCTGCGCAAGTCCGGCCTGGCCAAGGCCGACAAAAAGGCCAGCCGCATCGCCGCCGAAGGCCGCATCGTGGCCGCTCAGGCGCCCGGCAAGGCCGTGCTGGTCGAGATCAACTGCGAAACCGACTTCGTCGGCAAGGACGCGAGCTTCCTGAAGTTCAGCGACACCGTTGCCGACGTCGCGCTGAATTCCGGCGCTGCCGATATCGACGCACTGAAGGCTGCCGCCTATCCGGGCGCAAGCAATGTCGAGGAAGCCGCCAAGGCACTGATCGCCACCATTGGCGAGAAGATCGACGTGCGCCGCATGGCCATCGTCAAGACCGACGGCGTGATCGGCAGCTACATCCACGGCGGCCGCATCGGCGTGCTGGTGGCGCTCAAGGGCGGCTCCGAGGAGCTGGCCAAGGGCATCGCGATGCATGTGGCGGCGATGAATCCGGCACATATCCGCGCCGAGGACGTCCCCGCTGAATTCCTCGCCAAGGAAAAGGACATCGCGCTGAGCCAGATGTCCGACAAGGAAAAGGCCAAGCCGGCCGACATCCTCGAGAAGATCGTTGCCGGCAAGGTCCACAAGATCATCTCCGAAGTCACCCTGCTCGGTCAGCCCTACGTGCTGGACACCAACGTGTCCGTGGCCGACGCGCTGAAGAAGGAAGGCGCCGACGTCATCTCGGTGGCCCGTCTGGCTGTCGGCGAAGGCATCGAGAAAGTTCAGGAAGACTACCTGGCCGAAGTGGCCAAGGCGATGCAAGTTTAAGCGCCCGCCCATCGAGCCACAAAAAAGGCCGCGAGAAATCGCGGCCTTTTTTGTGGCCACGGTGGTACTCGCCAGACCGTGGCGACTCGCGTTTCGGGGCAGCTGGAAGCCATCCTCGATGCAACCCCGATGTTCCTGTTCAGCTGGCGCCGTCCCATACCCGGTGCACGTATCTGTTTTCGATGGCGAATTGCAGCACCCACTCCGCGCCGGCGTTCCCGACGGGAACCCGCTACGAGTACAATGCTGCGGTTTGCCCCTCACAATTCGGAGCCCCCATGAGCGACCAGCTCAAGTACCGCCGCATCCTGCTCAAGCTCTCCGGTGAGGCCCTGATGGGCGAGGCCGATTACGGCATCGACCCGAAAGTGATCGGCCGGCTCGCCGACGAGATCATCGAAGTACAGAAGGCCCGCATCGAGATCGGCGTGGTGATCGGCGGCGGCAACATCTTCCGCGGTGCCGGCCTTGCCGCCGCCGGCATGGACCGCGTCACCGGCGACCACATGGGCATGCTGGCCACCGTGATGAACGCGCTGGCGATGCAGGACGCGATCGAGAAACGCGGCGGATTCGCCCGCGTGATGAGCGCCATCCAGATCCACGACGTGGCCGAGGATTACATCCGCCGCCGCGCGATCCGCCACATCGAGAAAGGTCGCATCGTGCTGTTCGCCGCCGGCATCGGCAACCCGTTCTTCACCACCGATTCGGCCGCCGCGCTGCGCGCGGTGGAGATCGGCGCCGACCTGCTGCTGAAGGCGACCAAGGTTGACGGTGTCTACACCGCCGACCCGGCCAAGCACAGCGATGCCACCCGTTACGACCAGCTGACCTACGACCAGGTGATCGAGCGCAAGCTGGCGGTGATGGACACCGCCGCGATCGCCCTGTGCCGCGACGACCGCATGCCGTTGCGCATCTACGACATGACCGTGCCCGGCAACCTCATGCGCATCGTGCACGGCGAACCGATCGGCACCCTGGTCAGCGAGGGCTGAAGCGCCCTCGCTGCTATAATCGTCCGTTGCCAGTTTTGCCAGGAACACCACATGCTCAATGACATCAAGAACGATGCCCAGGCCCGCATGGGCAAGAGCATCGAATCGCTCAAGCACGACCTCACCCGCATCCGCACCGGTCGCGCCAGCACCGCGCTGGTCGATGGCATCAAGGTGTCGTATTACGGCTCGGACATGCCGCTGAGCCAGGTCGCCTCGGTCTCGCTGTCCGACGCGCGCACGATCCTGATCACGCCGTGGGAAAAGAACATGGTGGCGCCGATCGAGAAGGCACTGATGGCGTCCGACCTGGGCATCACGCCGACCACCGCCGGCACGGTGATCCGCCTGAACATGCCCGCGCTCACCGAAGAGCGCCGCCGTGAACTGGCCAAGCACGTCGGCGCACGAAGGCGAGAACGCCAAGATCGCGATCCGCAACGTGCGCCGCGACGCCCTGCAGCAGGTCAAGGATCTGCTCAAGGAAAAACTCATCACCGAGGACGACGACCGCCGCGTCGACGACGAGATCCAGAAGCTCACCGACCGCGCGGTGAAGGATGTCGATGCCGTGGTCAAGGCGAAGGAAGAGGAGTTGATGGCGCTCTGAGCGTCATCAGACCCACCATGCCCGGCGCCGAAGCCGCCCAGGTTCCGCGCCACATCGCCATCGTGATGGACGGCAACGGCCGCTGGGCCAAGGCCCGCCATCGCCCGCGCAGCTTCGGCCACAACGCCGGTCGCAAGGCAGTACGTGAAGTGATCGAAGCGTGCCTGCGCGAGGGCGTGCCGGCGTTGACCCTGTTCGCTTTCTCCAGCGAAAACTGGCAACGCCCGCAGGAAGAAGTCGGCGCGCTGATGGGCCTGTTCGTGCGCGCGCTGGACAAGGAAGTGGACGAACTGCACGGCCACGGCGTGCGGCTGCGCTTCATCGGCGACCTCGACGCGTTCGACGAGGCGCTGCGCGCGCGCATGCAGGCCGCGATGACCCGCACCGCCGGCAATGACCGGCTGCAGGTGAACATTGCGGTGAGTTACGGCGGCCGCTGGGACATCGCGCAGGCCAGCCGTCAGGCTGCCGCTGCCGTGGCTCGTGGCGAACTGCGCGCGGATGAGATCGACGAGGCCCGCCTGGGCCAGTGGATGAGCCTGGCCGAACTGCCGCCACTGGACCTGTTCATCCGCACCGGCGGCGAATGCCGCATCAGCAACTTCCTGCTGTGGCAGGTCGCTTACGCCGAGCTGTACTTTACCGATACCTTGTGGCCCGACTTCGACCAGGCCTGCCTGCGTCGGGCCATCGAAGACTACGCCCGCCGGGAGCGCCGTTACGGCCGCACCGGCGAGCAGATCGCCACCGCTCCATAGAGGATTCCCATGCTGCTTCAGCGCGTTCTCACCGCCCTGGTACTCGCGCCACTGGCGATCCTGATCATCCTGCTGCCACCGACCGTGGTGTTCGCAGGCATCGTCGCGGTGACCTTCCTCGCCGCGCTGTGGGAATGGGCCCAGCTCAGTGGCGTGCAGAGCCGTGCGGCGCGCATCGGCCTGCTGGCGGTCGCCATTGGCGTGTTCGCCCTGCTGTGGCGCGTCCATGCCACGGCCGCCACCCCCTGGCTGCTGGCCATCGGCGTGGCCTGGTGGCTGCTGGCCTGCCTGTGGCTGCGCCACTTCGCGTTCGCCGCCGCCCCCACCCGCGAAAACCTGGCACTGAAACTGCTCGCCGGAGCACTCGTGATCTTTCCGGCCTGGGTCGCGTTGACCAGCATCCACGCCCGCGAGCCCCACGGCCACTGGTGGACCCTGCTGGCGCTGGTCATCGTATGGGCTGTCCGACATCGGCGCATACTTCAGCGGCCGCACGTTCGGCAAGCGCAAGCTGGCGCCGCAGATCAGCCCCGGCAAGACCTGGGCCGGCGCCTACGGCGCGATGGTCGCCGGCGTGGTGATCGCCGAACTCGGCGGCTGGCTGCTCGGCGTGCGTGGCGCACAGTTGATCGCACTGGCACTGCTGGCCGCGGTCACGGTGGCGATCTCGATCGTTGGCGACCTGCTCGAGAGCCTGATGAAACGGCATGCCCAGGTAAAGGATTCGGGCACCATCTTCCCCGGCCACGGTGGCCTCATGGATCGGCTGGACAGCGTGTTCGCCGCGCTGCCGGTGTTCGCCGCCGGCCTGTTGTTGCTGGACATTTGAAGATGCGCAACGTCGCCGTTCTCGGCGCCACCGGATCGATCGGAGGCAACACGCTCGACGTCATCGCACGTCACCCGGACCGTTTTCGCGCCACCGTGCTGACCGCGCATCGCCAGGTCGAAGCGCTGGTGGCGCTGTGCGTGCAGCATCGGCCGCACCTGGCGGTGATCGCCGATCCCGCGCTGGAAGCCGAACTGTCCCGCCGCCTGGCCGCCGCCGGCGTGCGCTGCGAAGTGGCCAGCGGCCACGCCGCACTCACGGCCGCCGCCGCCGGCCATCTGTGCGACACCGTGGTTGCCGCGATCGTCGGCGCTGCCGGGCTGGAATCCACCCTGGCCGCCGCGCGCGCCGGCAAGCGCCTGTTGCTGGCAAACAAGGAATCCATCGTGATGGCCGGCCCGCTGCTGCTGGAAGCGGTCGCTGCCGGCGGCGGCGCGCTGATTCCCGTCGACTCCGAACACAACGCGATCTTCCAGTGCCTGCCGGGCGGGCGGCCGGACCTGCACAAGAGCGGCGTGCGCCGGCTGATCCTCACCGCCTCGGGCGGCCCGTTCCGCGGCCGTACGCGCGCAGAACTGGCCAGCATTACGCCGGACCAGGCCTGCAAGCATCCGAACTGGGTGATGGGCCGCAAGATCTCGGTCGACTCGGCCACCTTGATGAACAAGGGCCTGGAGGTGATCGAGGCGCACCATCTGTTCGGCGCGCCAGCCGACGTGATCGATGTGGTGGTGCACCCGCAGAGCCTGGTGCACTCGATGGTCGAGTACGTCGATGGCTCGGTGCTGGCCCAACTGGGCAACCCCGACATGCGCACGGCGATCGCCCACGCGCTGGCCTGGCCGGAGCGGGTCGAGTCCGGCGTGCCCTCGCTCGATCTGGCCGCCTGCGCCCCGTTGCAGTTCGAACCGCCGGACCTGGTCACCTTCCGCTGCCTGGCGCTGGCGTTCCAGGCGCTGCGTGCCGGTGGCGACGCCCCGGCCGTACTGAATGCTGCCAACGAGGTCGCGGTGGAGGCATTCCTGGCCGGCGCACTGCCGTTCCTGTCGATCGCCGACGTGGTCGAGGCGGTGCTTGCGGAACTGCCGGCGCAGGCCGTGGTCGATGTTGAGATGCTTTGTGAACGCGATCGCATGGCCCGGGAGGCGGCGCGGCGCGTTCTGCGCAATGCTTGCTGATATTCTTGCCCCGATGACTTTTCGCTCACGGTATTTGATGACTTCCTTCTTCGGCTCGGTGTTCTGGTTGCTGGTCACGCTGGGCGTGCTGGTGACCTTCCATGAGTTCGGCCATTACTGGGTCGCGCGCCGCTGTGGGGTCAAGGTGCTGCGTTTCTCGGTCGGCTTCGGCAACGCGATCTGGAAACGCATGGGCCGCGACGGCACCGAATACCAGATCGCCGCGATTCCGCTGGGTGGCTACGTCAAGATGCTCGACGCGCGCGAGGGCGAGGTCGACCCGGCCTTGCGCGGACAGGAATTCACCGGCAAATCGGTATGGCAGCGCATCGCCATCGTCGCCGCCGGCCCGGGTTTCAACCTGATTTTCACGATCGCCGCGTTCTGGCTGATGTTCATGCTGGGCCGACCGGACGTGGCGCCGGTGGTGACGGCGACGCCGCAAAGCATGGCGGCTAAGGCCGGCATCCAGCCGGGCGACCGCATCCTCAGCATCGACGGCCAACCGGTCACCACCTGGACCGATTCGATGGACGCAGTGGTCAATGCCCTGCTCGGGCGCGCACCACTGCCACTCACCGTACGCGGCAACGACGGCCGTTCGCGCGAACTGGTGTTGCCGCTGGACGAACTGCCGCCGGGCCAGGACGTGGGCCAATACCTCGGCAAGCTGGGCCTGAAGCTGGCGCCGCCGCCGGCCATCGCAGCCACCGTGATGCCCGGCCAGCCGGCTGCGCTGGCCGGCATGCAGGGCGGCGACCGCATCGTCAGCGTCAACGGCAAGCCGGTCGATGACTTCGTCTCGTTCGGCAAGCTGGTGCAGGCTGATGCGGTCAAGTCGCCGAACCTGTCGATCGGCATCGAACGCGCCGGCCAGACCGCTGCAGCTCGCCGTCATCGCCAAATGGGAATCGCTGGAAGGTCAGCCGCACAAGTGGGTGATGGGTGTCGGCGCGCCACCGGCCGAGGCCGGCCACCGTGCGTTACGGCCCGGTCAAGGCGCTGGGCGCCTCACTGCAGGCCACCTGGCGCAACACCGCGCAGACCTTCAGCATGCTCGGCAAGATGCTGACCGGCGAAGCCTCGACCAGGAACCTGTCCGGCGTCATCGGCATCGCCGAGGTGGCGAACGCGTCGGCCAGCATGGGTCTGCCGTGGTTCCTGCAATTCCTGGCGTTGGTCTCGCTGAGCCTGGCCATCCTCAACCTGCTGCCGATCCCGGTCCTGGATGGCGGGCACCTGCTGTATTATCTTGTGGAGTTGATCAAAGGCAGCCCGGTCAGCGAACAGACGATGGTGGTCGGCCAGTACATCGGTCTTGCCCTGCTGTTCACCCTGATGGGACTGGCGTTCTACAACGATATCCATCGCATGCTGCTGTCGTGATGCCGATGCCCGGCAATGGCTGCATGTCGACGACACGCCTGCCTGCGCCAGTGGCAGTACGGCGCGGCGGCGTGTCACCCGATGCACTCCCCTGGTGGAGTGTGGCTCCTCTTTCGAGGCAGGGCCTGGCCCTGCCTCGTGCTTTGATCGGAGCGGCCGCGCTGGCCGCTCCGTCGAAATAACCCTACGGAATCGACGATGAAGCGTATCGCCGCGCTGATCCTGCTTGCCTCCCTCTCCGCCAATGCGTTCGCGTTCGACCCGTTCGTGGTGTCCGACATCCGCATAGACGGCCTCAACCGCATCTCGGCCGGCACCGTGTACAACTACCTGCCGATCAACAAGGGCGACCGGTTGACCAACGACGAGGCCCAGCAGGCCATCCGTGCGCTGTACCGGACCAAGTTCTTCAGCGACGTGGAGTTCGACCGCGAAGGCAGCATCCTGGTGATCAAGGTGGTCGAGCGGCCATCCATCGCCAAGTTGACCCTGCGCGGCAACAAGGACATCAAGACCGATGACCTGAAGAAGGGCCTCAAGGAAATCGGCCTGTCCGAAGGCGAAACCTTCGACCGGCTGGCGCTGGACAACGTGCAGCAGGAGCTGATCCGGCAGTACTACAACCGCGGCAAGTACAACGTGTCGGTCGACCCGCACGTGACCCGGCTGGACCGCAACCGTGTCGCCGTCGAGATCGAGATCCGCGAGGGCAAGGCCGCACGGATCAAGGAACTGAACATCCTCGGCAACCAGGCGTTCACCGACAAGCAGATCCGCGAAGGTTTCGAGTCGGACACCAGCAACTGGATGTCGTGGTATTCGAAGGACGACCAGTATTCCCGCGAGAAGCTGTCCGGCGACCTGGAAAAGCTCCAGTCGTACTACATGAACCGCGGCTACGCCGACTTCGGCGTCGACTCCACCCAGGTGGCGATCGCGCCGGACAAGCGTGCGATGTACATCGACGCCAGCATCAAGGAAGGCGAGATCTACAAGGTCGACCGACGTCAAGTTGCTCGGCGACCTGATCCTGCCGGAAAAGACCATGCGCCAGTTCGTCTTCGTCAAGGAAGGCGAAACGTTCAACCGCGGCGCGATCGAGGAACAGCACCAAGGCGATCAAGGCCGTGCTGGCCAATATCGGCTACGCCTATGCCAAGGTCACCCCGATCCCGAAGCTGGACAAGGAAAACCGCACGGTTGACCTGACCATGTACGTCGAACCGGGCCAGCGCGTGTACGTGCGCCGGGTAGTGTTCCAGGGCAATACCCGCACCGAGGACGGCGTGTTGCGTCGTGAAATGCGTCAGCTTGAAGGTTCGTGGTACTCGCAGGCGGCGATCGACCGCTCGAAGGTCCGCCTGCAGCGGCTCGGCTACTTCAAGACGGTCGAGATCGACAAGAAGCTGGTGGCAGGCACCCAGGACAAGGTGGACGTCAGCGTCAAGGTCGAGGAGCAGTCCGCCGGCAGCATGCAGTTCGGCATCGGCTACTCGCAGTACTCCGGCATCATCCTGAATGCCTCGGTGTCGCAGAACAACCTGTTCGGCAGCGGTGACAGCTTCTCGATCAGCGGCGAGCGCAGCTCCTACTACACCCGCCTTGGCCTCAACTACTACAACCCGTATCTGACCGACAGCGGCATCGGCATCGGCTACAGCGCGTCGTACTCGAAGACCGATTACGGCAATACCGACTTCGCCAACTACGCCACCAGCGCGAAGAGCTTCTCCAGCTACCTCGGCATTCCGATCAGCGAGACCGACGGCATCCGCGTAGGCCTTGGCGTCAGCAGCAACAAGGTCAACCTGTTCGCGGGTTACAGCCCGCAGATCCTGGTCGATTACCAGAACCAGATCGGCAACAAGACCATCCACACCTGGACCGGCACGCTGGGCTGGAACCACGACACCCGCAACGGTTACTGGGCACCGACCCGCGGCGGCCTGCTCTCGGCCTCGACCGACATCGCCCTGCCGGGCTCCACCGTGCAGTACTGGAAACTGACCACCGAGGCGAACCACTACTGGCCGATCGGCAAGGGCTTCGTGCTGTATCTCGATGGCCAGGTCGGCTACGGCAAGACCTACGGCCGCAACGGCATCAGCGACGAGGCATTCGAATCGCTGAAGACCGCCAGCCTGGCGGCAAATCCCAATCATGTCCTTACCGACATGCGCCAGGATCTGCCGTTCTGGCAGAACTACTATGCCGGCGGCGTGCGCGACGTGCGCGGCTTCCAGGACAACACGCTGGGGCCGCGGGTCTGCATCGATGGCAGCCTCGCCCGACACCAAGGGCATGTGCAACAGCGGCGCCTATTACTCGCAGCCGATCGGCGGCGCGTTCAAGGTGCTCGGGACCGCCCAAGTCTTCCTGCCGCTGCCGTTCCTGAAGGACGTCAACACCGCCCGCGTGTCCTGGTTCATGGACGTCGGCAACGCCTACAAGGATTACAAGAGCTTCGATGCAAGGAATTGCGCGCCTCGACCGGTTTGTCGCTGCAGTGGCAGGCACCGATCGGGCCGCTGATCATCAGCCTCGCCATGCCGTTCCGCTCGAAGGATGCCGATCGTCACTACGAGGAGCGCATCCAGTTCACCTTCGGCAGCCAGTTCTGACCTGAGTTGGCCATCGGAGGCAGACGCAAGCGCGGCCATGCCGCGCTTTCCGTTTGTCGGGGCGATACGCAGCACTGCACACCGCGGTGCCAGCCCCTACAATGGCCGGCAGGTTTCGGAGCAAGCATGAGCACACACGACTACTCGATCGCCGAACTGGCCGAACGGTTCGGACTGACTGCCAGTGGCGACGGCTCGCGTGCCATCGACGGTGTCGGCACCCTGGCCGGTGCCGGCCCCAGTCAGCTGAGCTTTCTCTCCAACAGCAAATACACCGCCCAACTGGCGGCTACCCGTGCCGGCGTGGTGGTGCTGCGCGAGGAAAACCTCGCCGACTGCCCGACCGCCGCCCTGGTCGCCGCGGATCCGTACGTCGCCTACGCGAAGATCGCCGCGCTGTTCGAACGCCTGCCGGCGGCACCTGCGGGCATCCACCCCAGCGCCGTGGTTGCCGCCAGCGCGCGGGTCAGCAGCCAGCGCCAGCATCGGCCCGGGCTGCGTGATCGCCGACCGCGCCGTGATCGGCGACGGTGTCGTGCTCGGTCCGCACTGCATCATCGGCGAGGACTGCACGGTCGGCGCACAGTCGCGGCTGGTGGCGCGGGTCACCCTGGTGACGCGGGTCACGCCTGGGGCAGCGCGTGCTGGTACACCCGGGCGCAGTGATCGGCTCGGACGGTTTCGGCCTCGCCTTCGACCAAGCGATCATTGGATCAAGCTGCCGCAGCTTGGCGGCGTGCGCATCGGCGACGACTGCGAGATCGGCGCCAACACCACCATCGACCGCGGCGCACTGGACGACACCGTGCTGGAAGAGGACGTGCGGCTGGACAACCAGATCCAGATCGCCCACAACGTGCACGTCGGCGCGCACACCGCGATGGCCGGCTGCGCCGCCGTGGCCGGCAGTGCGAAGATCGGCCGCTACTGCATGATCGGCGGCAACGCCGGCGTGCTCGGCCATCTCGAACTGGCCGACCGGGTTACCATTACCGCCAAGAGCCTGGTCACGCATTCGATTCGCGAACCCGGCGAATATTCATCCGGCGTGCCACTGCAGGACAACCGTCAGTGGCGGAAGAACGCGGCGCGCTTCAAGCATCTGGACGAGTACGCGCGTCGGTTGTCGGCGCTGGAGAAGGACAGCAACTAATGAGTGAAACACAAGACGTCATGTCACTGCCGATCACCGTAGAGCAGATCCAGGAACTGCTGCCGCACCGCTATCCGTTCCTGCTGGTGGATCGGGTGATCGAGATCGTGCCCGAGGTCAGCGTGGTCGCGCTGAAGAACGTGACCATCAACGAGCCGTTCTTCCAGGGCCATTTTCCCGGCCATCCGGTGATGCCCGGCGTGCTGATCATCGAGGCGATGGCGCAGGCCGCCGGCCTGCTGACCCAGCTGAGCCGTCGCGCGAAAGGCGACAAGGGCAGCCCGCTTGTTCTACCTGGTCAAGGTCGACAACGCGCGCTTCAGCGCGCCGGTGGTGCCCGGCGACCAGCTGCGCTTCGAGGTCAGCCAGAAGCGGCTGGTGCGCGGCATGGGCCTGTTCGTGGCACACAGCCTGGTCGACGGCAAGGAAGTGGCCAGCTGCGAACTGATGTGCGCCGCGAGGGCCCATAAATGATCCATTCCACTGCGTTGATCGACCCTTCTGCCGTCATCGGCGCCAACGTCAGCATCGGCGCCTACAGCGTGATCGGCGCCGAGGTCGAGATCGGCGACGGCACGGTGATCGGTCCGCACGTGGTGATCGAAGGCCCCACGAAGATCGGCCGCGACAACCGCATCACCCAGTTCGCTTCGCTCGGCGGCGCGCCGCAGGACAAGAAATGGAAGGACGAGCGCACCGAACTGGTGATCGGCGACCGCAACCTGATCCGCGAATTCGCCACCATCAACCGCGGTACTGGCGACGGCGGCGGCGTCACCCGCATCGGCGACGACAACTGGGTGCTCGCCTACGTGCACATCGCGCACGACTGCCAGATCGGCAACAACGTGGTGTTCTCCAACTATTCCGCGCTGGCCGGCCACGTCACCATCGGCGACTGGACGATCCTGTCCGGCTATTCCGGCGTGCATCAGTTCTGCAAGGTCGGCGCCCACGCCTTCATCGGCATGGGCTGCCTGGTCGGCCACGACGTGCCGCCGTTCGTGATGATGGCGAACGAGCAGCAGGGCCGGCCGCGCGGCATCAACAGCGAAGGCCTGAAGCGCCGTGGTTTCGACGCCTCCCGCATCGCGGCGATCAAGCGCGCCTACCGCACCTTGTACATGGCCGGCCTGTCGCTGCCCGAGGCCCGCGAAAAACTGGCCGAGCAGGCGCAACGAGAGCGATGACGTACGCGCGATGCTGGACTTCCTCGACCACAGCGAGCGAGCGCTTGCCCGATAGGCGCTGCGTGCTTGTCGGCCGGGCAAGCGCGCGTTCCGCCCTGACTTTGACTCCAAGCCGGAGGTATCGACATGCACGCCAGCGAAGCCTCCCCGTTCATCGCCATCCTTGCCGGCGAAGACTCCGGCGACCAGCTCGGCGCCGACCTGATCGCCGCACTGCGGCAACGCTATCCGCAGGCACGTTTCGCCGGCATCGGCGGCGCGCGCATGCAGCGTGAGGGTTTCGAATCCTGGTACGACATCCGCGAGTTGTCGCTGTTCGGTTTCAGCGAGGTGATCCGCCACCTGCCGCGCCTGCTGCGGCTGCGCAAGGCGCTGGTCGCGCGCCTGCTGCAGGAGCAGCCGATCGTGGTGGTCGGCATCGACGCGCCCGATTTCAACCTCGGCGTCGAGCAGCGCCTGAAGCAGGCCGGCCTGCTCACCGTGCACTACGTCAGCCCATCGGTATGGGCCTGGCGCGAAAAGCGCGCGGAAAAGATCGGCCGCAGCGCCAGCCGCGTGCTGTGCCTGTTCCCGATGGAACCGGCGATCTATGCAAAGCACGGCGTCGACGCCCGTTTCGTCGGCCACCCGCTGGCCGACCGTTTCGCCCTGGTTTCCGATCGGATCGGCGCGCGCGACCTCCTGCAACTGCCGCAACAGGCGCCGGTACTCGCCGTGCTGCCGGGCAGCCGGCTGTCGGAAGTCGCCCGGCTGGGCCAGGCCTTCATCGAAGCAGCCAGCCGCGTGGCCGCTGCCGTGCCGGGACTGCGCATGGTGATTCCGGCAGCCAATCCGCAAGTGCGCGCCCGGCTCGGCGAACTGCTGGCCGACCGCCCGCAGGGCGAATCCGCGCCGTTGCTGCTGGATGGCCATGCGCACGAGGCCATGCTGGCCGCCGACGTGGTGCTGCTGGCCTCCGGTACCGCCACGCTGGAAGCCATGCTGGCCAAGCGGCCGATGGTCGTGGGCTACCGCGTCGCACCGGCTGAGCTACCGCATCGCCCGCGCGCTGAACATGCTGAAGACCGACGTCTACTCGCTGCCGAATATCCTGGCGCGCGCCAGTGGCCTCGAAGGCGAGTTGCTGGTGCCCGAACTGATGCAGGACGACTGCACCGCCGAGAACCTGGCCGCCGCCACGCTGGCGCTGTTCAAGGACAGCGAACGGCGCGGCGCGATCGTCGCCGTCGTTCGAGCAGTTGCACCAGGCATTGCGCGGCGACCTGGAAGGCCATGCCGGCGAACGTGCAGCGCTGGCGATCACCGAACTGATCGACGAAAGACATGCCGCTGGATAAGCCATTCATGCTGTCGCGGCCCGTCCCCGGCCCGCATCCCCACAACGCGGGCAGGCTACGTCGCCGGCGTGGACGAGGCCGGACGCGGCCCGCTGGCCGGCCCGCTGGCCGTGGCGGCGGTGATCCTCGATCCGGACCGCCCGATTGCCGGGCTCGACGACTCGAAGAAACTCAGCGAGGCGAAGCGCGAGGCGCTGTACCCGCTGATCATCGAGCGCGCGCTGGCGTATTGCATCGTGCTGATCGAGCCGGACGAGATCGACCGGCTGAACATCTTCCAGGCCACCATGGCCGGCATGAGTCGCGCCGTGGCCGGCCTCGCACCCGTCGCGCAGGAAGCGCTGATCGACGGCAACAAACTGCCGAAGGACCTGCCCTGTCCCGGCCGCGCGATCGTCGGCGGCGACGCGCTGGAGCCGGCGATCAGCGCCGCCTCGATCCTGGCCAAGGTCAGCCGCGACCGCCTGATGGTGGCGCTGGACGCGATCCATCCCGGCTACGGCTTCGCCGGTGCACAAAGGCTATCCGACCCCCGCGCACCTGGCTGCACTGCAGCGGCTCGGTCCGTGCGCGCAGCATCGCCGCAGCTTCGCGCCGGTGCGGCTGCTGCTGGATCAGGCGCAGCTGTTCTGACGAGGCCTGACTGGCGAAACCCGCGCCGTTCAGGTTGCCTCTGCGGTGGTAGCCGGCATAGCCCATTCGTCTATGCAACTTTTCCCCGGACTGGCGCATCATTCACTACAGGAGTCCACTCGCACGGACGCACCAGCAGTCCGGTGAGTCCGCTCAGAACAGTCTCGCCGCTCCGCTGTCATCCGCGCACTCGCATCACTCGCAGATCGCAGGAGTCGTGCCATGATGCCTCCGTCCAGCCATCCAGCCGCGCCACCGACACCGGCCGACACACCCATGCCCCAGCAAGCCAGCCCCGTCTCTGCCGACGAAGCCCCGTCGACACACGCCGACTACAACCTCCGCCCGCTGACGGTGGAAGCCCTGGCTCACTATGTGGCCCTCAACGACGAAAAGGACGAGCGTTTTTCGGTCCGCTGACCGCGCCGCCCATCGTCGGTGTCACCACCCCGATCTGTTGCTGAACTGGCAAGTCCGATCGGGGGATGGATGGCATGCGCAACTCGGCACCGCACTGCCGGAATGATGTTCTGTCTCACCCGTGCGCGTACAACCCGGCGACACGCCGACGGATGCACTGGGCACAAGCGTGGTGGCCGAGATCGATGCACTGCTCGCCGAACCATTGCCGGCCTCGTTGGCCGTTGCAGCCCACTGATCGATTGGCCCCAGCCAAGCCGGGCCACGCTTTGCGCAAACTGCGCGGAAGTCAATCTTGCCGCTGGGCATGGCGCCGGGTAGCCTGCATGGACTCAGCGCGTAAACCTGCATGACCGTCCGCTATACCCACCTGCACCTGCACAGCGAATATTCGCTGGTCGATTCGACCATCCGCATCAAGGCGCTGGTCGCCGCCTGCGTGCGCGACGGCATACCCGGCGCTGGCGCTGACCGACGACAGCAACATGTTCGCGCTGGTGAAGTTCTACAAGGCCTGCTACGCGGCCGGGATCAAGCCGATCGGCGGCTGCGACCTGTGGATCTCCGCACCGGACGATCCGCGCCCGTGGCGCCTCACCCTGCTGTGCCAGAACCGCGACGGTTACCTCAACCTGTCGCGGCTGGTCTCGCGCGCGTGGCAGGAAGGCCAGCACGGCGGCCGGGCACTGGTCGACGCCGGCTGGCTCGGCGCCGACGCCAGCCACGGGCTGATCGCCCTGCTCGGCCGCGACAGCGAAATCGGGCGCGTCGCACTCAACCAGGGCAACGAGGCTGCGCTGGCAAAGCTTCGCCCGCTGGCGCGACTGTTCCCCGAGCGGCTGTACCTGGAACTGACCCGCTGCGGCCGCGACGGCGAGGAAAACTGGAACACCGCCGCGCTGGCACTGGCCGCCGAACTGAACCTGCCGGTGGTGGCCAGCAACGACGTGCGCTTCCTCACGCAGGACGACTTCGGCGCGCACGAAGCGCGCGTGTGCATCAACCAGGGCCGCGTGCTGGCCGATCCCAAGCGTCCGCGCGATTACAGCGACCAGCAGTACCTGAAGACGCCGGAAGAAATGGCCGCGCTGTTCGCCGACCTGCCCGAGGCGCTGGAAAACACCGTCGAGCTGGCCCGGCGCTGCAGTCTGGAACTGAAGTTCGGCACCTACTACCTGCCCGACTTCCCGGTGCCCGAAGGCCACGATCTCGACAGCCACATCCGCGAGCTGTCGCGCCAGGGCCTGCGCGAGCGCCTGGCCATCGCACCGCTGGCAGCCGGTCACACGCTGGCCGACTACGAGGCGCGGCTGGAACGCGAGCTGGACGTCATCATCGAGATGAGCTTTCCCGGCTACTTCCTGATCGTTGCGGACTTCATCAACTGGGGCAAACAGAACGGCATCCCGGTCGGCCCCGGCCGCGGTTCCGGTGCCGGCTCGCTGGTCGCCTGGGCGCTGAAGATCACCGATCTCGACCCGCTGCAGTTCAACCTGCTGTTCGAGCGCTTCCTCAATCCCGAACGCGTGTCGATGCCCGACTTCGACATCGACTTCTGCATGGACCGCCGCGACGAGGTGATCGACTACGTCGCGCGCAAGTACGGCCGCGACCGCGTCAGCCAGATCATCACCTACGGTTCGATGGCGGCCAAGGCCGTGCTGCGCGACTCCGGCCGCGTGCTCGAGCATGCCGTACGGCCAGGTCGACCGGCTGGCCAAGATGGTGCCGCCACGACCGCTCGATCTCACGCTCTCCGACGCGCTCGGCCGCTCGGAAAAGTCGAAGAAGGAACCCGATCGCGTCGTCAGGGAATTCTGCGAAACCTATGAGCAGGACGAGGACGCCCGCGCCCTGATCGACCTGGCGCTCAAGCTCGAAAACCTCACCCGCAACGCCGGCAAGCACGCCGGCGGCGTGGTGATCGCACCGTCGCCACTGACCGACTTCGCGCCGCTGTACTGCGAGGCGGGCGGCGGCGGCGTGGTCACCCAGTACGACAAGGAAGACGTCGAGGCGGTCGGCCTGGTCAAGTTCGACTTCCTCGGCCTGCGCACGCTGACCATCATCGACTGGGCGGTGAAGGCGATCAACGCGCGCCGCGCGAAGACCGGCGAGGCGGCGCTGGACATCTCCGCGCTGCCGCTGGACGACCCGGCGCCGTACGAGCTGCTGAAGAAGGCACAGACCGTTGCCGTGTTCCAGCTCGAATCCTCCGGCATGCAGCGCATGCTGAAGGACGCCAAGCCCGACCGCTTCGAGGACATCATCGCGCTGGTGGCGCTGTACCGCCCCGGCCCGATGGACCTGATCCCCAGCTTCATCGCGCGCAAGCACGGCCGCGAAGAGGTGGAATATCCCGACCCGCGCGTCGAGCCGATCCTGAAAGAGACCTACGGCATCATGGTCTACCAGGAGCAGGTGATGCAGATGGCGCAGATCGTCGGCGGCTATTCGCTCGGCGGCGCCGACCTGCTGCGTCGCGCGATGGGCAAGAAAGACGCCGAGAAAATGGCCAAGGAGCGCGCCAAGTTCCGCGAGGGCGCGGCGAAGGACGGGCTGAGCGGCGAGAAGGCCGACACCATCTTCGACCTGATGGAAAAGTTCGCCGGCTACGGCTTCAACAAGTCGCACGCCGCCGCCTACGCGCTGGTCTCCTATCAGACCGCCTGGCTGAAGGCGCACTACCCGGCCGAATTCATGGCCGCGACGATTTCCTCGGACATGGACAACACCGACAAGGTGGTGACCTTCCTGGACGAATCGCGCGCGCTCCGCATCATGGTGCAGCCGCCGGACGTCAATGCCTCGGAATACATGTTCGTCGCCATCGAGCCGAAGACCATCCAGTACGGCCTCGGCGCGATCAAGGGGGTCGGCCAGGGCGCGTGCGAAGCGATCGTGGCCGAACGCGCGCACGGCAAGTACACCGACCTGGCCGACTTCTGCCGCCGCGTCGACCCGACCAGGCTCAACCGCCGCGTGCTGGAAGCACTGATCCTGTCCGGCGCGCTGGACGCGCTGGCCGCGAACCGCGCCAGCCTGATGGCAGCAACTGCCCGACGCGATCAAGGCCGCCGAGCAGCACCTGCGCGACCGGCAGTCCGGCCAGAACGACATGTTCGGCGCGGCCATGGGCAACACCGCCACGCCGGTACTGGAGATCAACCTGCCGACCGTGCCGGAATGGCCGCTGGAACAGAAGCTGCAGGGCGAGCGCGACACCCTCGGCCATTATCTGTCCGGCCATCCCACCGACCCGTGGAAGGACGAGCTGGCGCAACTGTCGACCTGCCCGCTCGGCGAGATCGTCGATCGCTACCAGCCGCCAAAGCCGCGCAAGCACGATGACGGCGACAACAACCGTTTCCGCCGCGGCCCGGACACGCCGTGGACCGTCGCCGGCATGGTCACCGCCGTGCGCAAGCGCGGCGACAGCGACGCCTTCGTGCGCCTGGAAGACGGCAGCGGCATCATCGAGGTGAGCTTCTTCGGCGAGCTGTACCAGCAGGTCGCGCCGCTGCTCACCCGCGACCAGATGCTGGTCGTCGACGGCGGCCTGCGCATCGACGACTTCTCCGGCGGCGGCTTCCAGTTGCGCGCGCGCAGCGCCCTGTCGCTGGCCGACGCCTGCCGCAAACATGCGCGCCTGCTGCAACTGAAATTGAACGGCATCGGCCCCGACTTCGTCGGCCAGCTGCAACAGGCACTGGCCGGCTACCGCGGTGGCCGCGCCAGCGTCACCCTGCACGGCTACCGCAACCGCAATGCCCAGGCCGACCTCGAACTCGGCGAAGACTGGCGCGTCGACGCCATCCCCGACCTGCTGCGCACCGTACGCGCCCTGCCCGGCGTGCAAAGCCGCACGCCTGCGCATCGTCAAGCAGCAGGACTGACCGGCCGCCACCCGTAGGAGCGGGCTCCTACCGTCTTGCTGCTGCGCTCCATCAGCGCCTTCAGGTCGGCGAACGGATTGCCGGTGGCCGCCGGTGCTTCCTCCACCGCCATCACGCCGCCGCGCACGTGGTCGATGTGCCGCGAGTGCTCGTTGTCGTGGCAGTACACGCACAGCAGCTCCCAGTTGCTGCCGTCGGGCGGGTTGAAGTCGTGGTCGTGGTTGCGGTGGTGCACGGTCAGTTCCTGCAGGTTCGCGCGGGTGAACTCGCGCGCGCAGCGACCGCATACCCACGGATACATCTTCAGCGCGCGCTCGCGATAGCCCAGCTCGCGCTGCTCGGCATCGCGCCGTGCCTCGGCCACGATGCGGTCGAGTTTGGCGTTGTCGATGGGGTTTGCTGGGCATGGCGGCGATCCGGCGGTGCGGTGCTTGATGGGGCGGACGATAGCGCAATCGCGTCACCCGGGGCAGGCTCGTGCCGACCCGGTCACACCCATACGGCGGCGTTCTCGCGTTTTCCTGCAGGACGGTATACTGAGCCGCTTCAGTGCCATGAATTGCCGCGAATGAACCCAAACTTCCTCGATTTCGAACAACCGATCGCCGAACTGGACGCGAAGATCGAAGAGCTTCGCCACGCCAGCGACGGCCAGGCGTTCAATATCGAGGACGAAGTCGGCCGCCTGCGCGAGAAGCTGAAGATCAAGACCGCCGAGATCTTCCGCAACCTCAACTCGTGGCAGACCACCCAGCTCTCGCGCCACCCGGCGCGGCCGTACACGCTCGACTACATCGGCGTGATCTGCGAGGAATTCCACGAACTGGCCGGCGACCGCATGTACGCCGAAGACGCCGCCATCGTCGGCGGCCTCGGCCGCATCAACGGCCGGCCGGTGGTGATCATCGGCCACCAGAAGGGCCGCAACACCAAGGACAAGGTGCGCCGCAACTTCGGCATGCCGCGCCCCGAGGGTTACCGCAAGGCGCTGCGCCTGATGAAGATGGCCGAGCGCTTCGGCCTGCCGCTGCTGACCCTGATCGACACCCCCGGAGCCTATCCCGGCGTCGGCGCCGAGGAGCGCGGCCAGAGCGAGGCGATCGCGCGCAACCTGCTGGAAATGGCCGAGCTGAAAGTGCCGATCATCTGCACCGTGATCGGCGAAGGCGGTTCCGGCGGCGCGCTGGCGATCGGCGTGGGCGATCGCACCATCATGCTGCAGTACTCGACCTATTCGGTGATCTC
Source organism: uncultured Gammaproteobacteria bacterium (assembly GCA_963739815.1). GTDB lineage: Bacteria > Pseudomonadota > Gammaproteobacteria > Xanthomonadales > Rhodanobacteraceae > Rhodanobacter. Next base: position 296,470 of record CAVUBI010000001.1, on the reverse strand, counting down.
GCCGGAAGGCTGCGCCTCGATCCTGTGGAAGAGCGCCGGACAAGGTGAAGGACGCCGCCGAGGCGCTGGGCATGACCGCGCCACGCCTGCTGGAACTGGGCCTGATCGACAAGCTGGTGCGCGAGCCGCTGGGCGGCGCACATCGCAATCCGCGCTCGATGGCGATACGCCTGAAGGCCGTGCTGCTGAAGCAGCTCGACGAACTCGAAGCCGTGCCGGTCACCGACCTGCTCGACAGCGCTACAAGCGCCTGCGCAGCTACGGCGCCTACCAGGGATAACCGCGCGCCGAAGCCGGGCCCGGCTTGCCTTTGTCCACGAGCCGCGCGCTACCATCGGTTCCGTCTCCACACCGACGGAACCTCGCCATGGCCCACGACACCACCAAGCTCGCCGTGCTGATCGACGCCGACAACGCGCGGCCGGCGATCGTCGAAGGCCTGCTGGCCGAGATCGCCAAGTACGGCACCGCGCACGTCAAGCGCATCTACGGCGACTGGACCAAGCCCGACCTCAACGGCTGGAAGGAAGTGCTGCTGCGTCATTCGATCCAGCCGATCCAGCAGTTCCGCTACACCGTCGGCAAGAACGCCACCGACTCGGCGATGATCATCGACGCGATGGACCTGCTTTACGCCGAACGCTTCGACGGTTTCTGCATCGTCTCCAGCGACAGCGACTTCACCCGGCTCGCCTCGCGCATCCGCGAATCCGGGCGCATCGTCTACGGCTTCGGCGAGCGCAAGACGCCCGAGCCGTTCCGCACCGCCTGCGACAAGTTCATCTACACCGAAGTGCTGGCCGGCACCACCGCCACCGAAGCCGAAGCGGCGCCGAAACAGCGCTCGGCCAAGGAACTGCGCGGCGACACGCGACTGGTGAACCTGCTGCGCGGTGCGATCGAGGCGGCCTCGGACGACACCGGCTGGGCCAGCCTCGGCACCATCGGCAGCATCATCAGCAAGCAAGTCGCCCGACTTCGATTCGCGCAACTACGGCTACGCCAAGCTCAGCGGCCTGATCAAGGGCATCGGCCTGTTCGACACCGAGGAACGCCAGATCGGCAACGGCAAGCACATCTACGTGCGCCCTCGCGCCCCGAACAAATGAGCAGTCCGCATGAGCGACGCGCTGCATCCGCATCTGCGTGCCGCGCTCGCCGCGGTGCCGCCGGCACCGCTATGCGTCGCCTTCAGCGGCGGCCCGGATTCCACCGCCCTGCTGCATGCGCTGGCCCAGCTGCCGCAGGCGCGCGCGCATGGCCTGCGCGCGCTTGCACGTCGATCACGGCCTGCATGCCGACAGCGCCGCATGGGCGGAACACTGCCGCCACTTCTGCGCCGCACTGGACGTGCCGTGCGAAGTGCTGCGCGTGCAGGTGCAGCGCGAGCAGCGGCAGTGGCCTGGAGGCGGCCGCGCGCGACGCACGCTACGCCGCGCTGGCCGCGCAATTGCACGAAGGCGAATGGTTGCTGCTCGGCCATCACCGCGATGATCAGGTCGAGACCGTGCTGCTGAAACTGCTGCGTGGTGCGGGCCCGGAGGGGCTTGGCGGCATGCGCAGCCAGCGCCCGTTCGGTCGCGGGCAGTTGTGGCGCCCCGTGCTGGAACTGTCGCGACAGCAACTGCGTGACTACGTGGACACGCACCAGCTCGAATGCATCGACGACCCCTCCAACGGCGACATCGCAACTGGCGCGCAACCGCTTGCGTCACGAAATCCTGCCGCGACTGCACCCGCTACTGGCCACAGGCGCGGGATTCGATCCTGCACAGCGCCGCACTCAGTCGCGCGGCTGCCGATGCACTGCAAACGCATTGGCTGGCTGCATTCGCCACCCTGCACGACCCGGCCAGCGGCAGCCTCGACGCTGCCGGCTGGCTGGCCCTGGCACCGGCCTTGCGCGAACCACTGCTGGATCACTGGCTGCACGCGCGCGGCCTGCCCGCGCCCACCACCGCGCAACGCCGACAGATCGAACGCCAGTGCGGCGCACGCGCCGGCCAGCTGCCGTGCATCCGCTGGGCCGGTGCCGAGCTGCACATCTGGAAGGCGCGGCTGTGGGCGCTGCCGCCCGCGCCCGTCATCGCCGCTGACTGGCAGGTCGGCTGGCAGGGCGAACCGTTGGCATTGCCCGATGGTGGCGAGCTGTCGCTGAGTGATGCCGGCGTACGCCTTGCCGAACCGCTGAACGTGCGCTTGCGCCGCGGTGGCGAGCGGATCAAGCCGGATGGCGACGCGCACACGCGCGAATTGCGCGACCTGTTCCAGCAGGCACGGCTACCGCCGTGGCGACGCCTCGCCTGCCCGCTGCTTTATGCGGGCGATGAACTCGTCGCGGTGGCCGACCGCTGGATCAGCGCGCGTGGCGCAGCCATTTTCCACCGGGCCGGGGCACATCCACACTGGCGCCCGGGACGCTGATCCAGGTCACGCCAGAGGCGTTCGGAGGCTTGTCCAGATTGATTCCGGAGGCCCGCTGCGTTAGCGTTGCGGGTCATGGCCAAGACCGCTCCCGCACCCGACAAGACCCCGCCCGTCGTCGACTTCGAACATTCGCTCGACGAGCTGGAGCAACTGGTCGCGAAGATGGAAGGCGGCGAGCTCAGCCTCGACGAATCCCTGGCCTCGTTCGAGCGCGGCATCGGCCTGTTCCGCCACTGCCAGCAGTCGCTGGAACAGGCTGAATTGCGCGTACGCCTGCTGCTCGACCCCGACGCCCCCGATAGCGCCGAACCGTTTGAACCCGAACTCTGAGCTTGGTCCCGCGCTGCAGTCGCTGATCGCCCGTGCCGAACAGGCACTGGATCGCAACCTGCCGCCAGCCGACCAGTCCCCCGCCGAACTGCATCGTGCGATGCGCTACGCCGTGCTTGGCGGCGGCAAACGGCTGCGTCCGCTGCTGGTGTACGCCGCGGCGCAGGCGCTGGGCGAAGAGGGCACGTCACTCGATGCCGCCGCCTGCGCGGTGGAGCTGATCCATGCCTATTCGCTGGTGCACGACGACCTGCCGGCGATGGACGACGACGCACTGCGCCGCGGTCGCCCGACCTGCCACATCGTGTTCGGCGAAGCGATGGCGATCCTCGCCGGCGATGCGCTGCAGGCGCTGGCGTTCGAGATCCTCGCCGACGACCGCATGCGCCAGACCGACGCCGCCACCGGCATGGCGATGCTGCGCACGCTGGGCCAGGCCTGTGGCGCCGAAGGCATGGCCGGCGGCCAGGCGCTGGACCTGGCGGCGGTCGGCCGCGCGCTCACGCTGGACGAACTGGAGCACATGCATGCCTGCAAGACCGGCGCGCTGATCCGCGCCTCGGTCCGCCTGGGTGCGCTCGGCGCCGGCAGCAACGGCGACATCCTGCAGGCGCTGGACCGCTACGCCCACGCCGTCGGCCTGGCCTTCCAGGTGCGCGACGACATCCTCGACGTGGAAGGCGAATCGGCGGTGATCGGCAAGACCGCCGGCAAGGATGCCGCCGCCGACAAACCCACCTTCCCCTCGATCATCGGCCTGGATGCCTCGCGTGCCCGACTGGCCGAACTGACCGACAACGCGCTGGCCGCGATCGCGCCGCTGGGTGAGCGCGGCGTACTGCTGCGCGAACTGGCGCAGTACTCGGCGCACCGGATGCGCTGACCCGCGACCGAGAACTTCGCGGTGTGTCTCGGATGATCGCGCCGCCGAAACTTGCTTCACGGCACTCCCTATGATGCACTCGGGGCATGTCGTCATCGCGACAAGGGGGCTGGAATCCGATGCGTCTGCGCCACATCGAAGTGTTTCATGCGGTGTTGTCCACCGGCAGCCTGACCGGCGCCGCCGGACTCCTGAACATCTCGCAGCCGGCTGCCAGCAAGGCGCTGCAGCACGCCGAACAGCAACTGGGCTTCGCCTTGTTCAGCCGGGTACGCGGGCGTCTGCAGCCGACGCAGGAAGCGCTGCTGTTGCGCCACCGCGTCGACAAGATCATCCAGGAGCTGCATGACCTGGAGCGTCTCACCGCGAGCATTGGCAGTCCCGAAAGCTATCCGCTGCGCGTCACCTGCACGCCGACGCTGGCGCAAACCCTGGTGCCGGACGCGACCACGCTGCTGCGCAAGGCGTTCCCGGGCACCACGGCCGAATTGTTCACCCAGCACTCGGCCGAGATGTGCGAGTCGCTGATGCTCCATGAAGCCGACATCGGCCTGACCTTGCAGGACGCCGGTCACCAGGGCTTGCACCGGGAACCGCTGTGCCATGGACAGGTGATGGTCATTGCCCCGCCGGGCTGGTGGTCGGCGGCGGAGTTGGCCCGGCCGTTGCCGGTCAGCGCACTGGCGGACCAGCCCATGATCGGTATCGCCGTGCACGACGCGCTGGGCCGGATGTTGCAAAGCCACCTGACCCAGGTGATCCCGCCGCCGCGGACCACGGTTTGGGTACAGACCTACCAGCTGGCGTACTCGCTCGTCGCGCAAGGCGAGGGCCTGGCCCTGGTCGACCCCTTCACCGCATCGCGCGGTGGTGGGAAAACCGTGCAGACGCGCCCGCTGAAGCTGCAACTGGACATCGTGCTGTATGCGCTGTATCGGCTGGACAGCCCGCTGAAGCCGCTGCAGAAACGCTTCCTCCATCTCGTGCGCAAGCTCGCCCAGCAGATGCTGACGCCAGCCTGACGATGCCCGCCCATCCGTTGGAGGGCGAAAACACCCACAACCTTTGGTTATGCAAAGTGCCGGTCTTTTCATTGGAGGCTGTCGCTCGCCTGTGGCTATGCTCGACCCAGCGTCGTGATTCAGGGAGGCGAACGTCCCACCGCAATGCACCGCGACCATGAGCGCCGCCATTCCACCGGACGAGAATTCCGGTGCGGCGCACGTTGAAACCCGCCGGTTCTGCCGGTGGCAATACACGTATGCACGTTGTCGCGCGGGGACCGGAGGGGGTCGCCGCGATTGCCAGCGCAGTGCGTCAGCGACACATCTCGCATTAATTCGTTGGTTGGTAAAGCTGCGCGGCCACTTCGGTTTGCGGGCCTCTCATTGCAGCCAAACACTTGGGGAGAACATTCATGAGTAAGCGTTCTGGTCGGATCGTTCCAACGTTACTGGCTGCCGCGGTATTGCTTGCACTCACCACCGCCGCCGCCGCGCAGGAGGTCAATCCGCCAACGCCGGCCGACGCGTCAGCCGGGACATCGGACACCACGCCCACCAAGGCGAAGAACCTGGATGCGGTGGTGGTGACCGGTACACGCGCCAGCAACCGCACGGTCAGTTCGTCGCTGACGCCGATCGACGTGATCTCGGCCGAAACGCTGAAGCAGACCGGCACCATCGACCTGACCCAGGCGCTCGCCCGCACCATCCCCTCGTTGAACTTCCCGTTTGCACCGGCCTCGGACACGTTCGCGTTCCAGCGCCCGTTCCAGTTGCGTGGCCTGTCGCCGGATCAGGTGCTGGTGCTGGTGAACGGCAAGCGCTGGCACTCCGGCGCGCTGTTGCTGAGCCTCGGCCAGATCGGCCAGGGCTCGCAGGGCATCGACCTCAACACGATCCCGATGTCCGCCATCGACCACGTCGAAGTGCTGCGTGACGGCGCCTCGGCGCAATACGGTTCGGACGCCCTCGCCGGCGTGATCAACATCATCCTGAAGAAGGGCGCGCAGTTCGGCGACGTGCAAGTCACCGGCGGGCAGTATTCGGCCGGCGATGGCCGCGCAATGGCAGGGCTCGGCCAGCTTCGGTTTCCCGCTCGGCGGCGACAAGGGCTGGATGCGCTTCGCCGCTGGAGAAAAGCAACCAGAGTCCGGCCAACCGCGCCGGCGTGGACCGCCGTCCCGGCTTCACCCATCTGGGCCCGAAATTCCAGCTACGGCGTGGTGTCGTTCAAGAACCAGAACCTGTTCCTCAATACCGAATACGACATCACCCCCGGCGTGCAGTTCTATGCGTTCGGGCACTACGGGCGGCGCGTCGGCGAGCCGCGCGGATTCTTCCGCTACGGCACCAACACGCCGAGCCCGAACAATCCGCTGATCGGCCTGGTCTATCCGGACGGCTTCCTGCCGAAGGAACACGGCGTCTCGATCGACCGCTCGCTGGTCGCCGGACTGCGCGGCTCGATCGAACGGCTGGAACTGGGACGTCAGCGGCAACTACGGCGGCAACCGGGTTTTCTACAGCACCCTCAACTGCACCAACTATCGCGCATGCTGAATGACTTCGGCAGCAGTCCGACCGATTTCCACGACGGCACCCTGACCGCGACGCAGCAGACCTTCGACATCGACATCTCCAAGGAGATCGGCGCGCGAGCTGGCTGCCCAATCCGCTGACGCTGTCCATTCGGCACGCAATGGATGCGCCAGGCCTACCAAGTCGAGGCCGGCGAACTGGGCTCGTACTACGTCGGCACCTCCGGCGTGCGCGGCGGCGCCCAGGGCTTTGCCGGCTGGGGTCCGCAGGATGCGATCTCGGTGGCGAGGCACGAACCTGGCCGAGTACGTGCAACTGGAAGCCAACCTGACCGACAAGCTCGGTGTTTCCGCTCGCCGCGCGCCACGAGGACTATTCGGACTTCGGCACCACCACGTCCGGCGCACTGTCGGCGCGTTTCGATTTCACCGACACGTTCGCCCTGCGCGGCAGCGCCTCCACCGGCTTCCGTGCGCCGACCCTGGGCCAGCAGCACTATTCGGAAACCACCTCGGCCTCGTTCGGCGCCGGCAACTCGCTGGGCCTGCCGCCGGGCATCTACCTGCGCGGCCTGGTGCCGGTGAACAACCCGATGGCGAAACTGCTCGGCAGTGAACCGCTGAAGCCGGAAAAGTCGCGCAATTTCACCTTCGGCATGGTGTGGAACCCGACCGATGCGCTCAGCCTGAGCATCGATGCCTACCAGATCACCGTCAGCAACCGCATCGCGTTGTCGAGCACGCTCTCCACCTCGACGCCGGCGGTGAAGGATTACCTCGCCGCCAACGGCATCACCAACCTGCAATACAGCGGCATTTCCTACTTCACCAACGCCGGCACCGTACGTAGCCAGGGCGTCGACTGGGTATCCAGTTACCGCAGCGACTTCGCCAACGGCGGTTCGTTGATGACCACGCTCTCGGCGACCTACAACAAGAACAAGGTCACCGACGTCCGCCCGAATCCCGCCGTGCTCGATTCGCTGGGGGCCATCTTCCTGCGCCTCAACCGCAGCGCCATCGAAGGGCCTGCTGGCCGACACCGCGCCGCGTAGCAAGGTGATCCTGAGCGAGACCTACACCATGGGCCGCTGGGGCTTGACGGGTACCGCGACCCGCTACGGCCGCATCACCTCGTACGGCTCGACCAGCTACCTGGACGACCAGGTGTACCCGCACAAGTGGCTGCTCGACCTGGCGGTGAACTACAACCTCGACCAGCTGGACGTTCACCGTCGGCAGCGACAACGTGCTCAACACCTATCCGGACAAGGTGCGCCAGGACAGCGACCAGAACGGCGCGTTCCCGTATTCGTCGAGCTCGCCCTTCGGCTTCCAGGGCGCGTATCGTGTACGGAAAGGTCCACGTACCGCTGGTAACAGCCGTCCGTACCGATACGACAGAAGCCCCGGCCCCAACCGGGGTTTCTGTTTTTCCGGAGCGGATCCAGCCGCGCGCGGCAACCCCACCCACAACCTTCAGTTATGCCAAGTAGCGGTCTTTTCATTGGTGGCTGTCGCCTGCCTGTGCTTATGCTCGACCCATCATTGTGGAGATGAAAGAATGTCCGACCGAAACGCGCCGCGACCCTCATGCCAAGCCCGCCTGCCGGACCACGGCGCACCGCCGCACCGCGTGGTGGTATCGGCCCGCACTGGCGGTGGCGATAGCCACATCCAGCTTGCTGGTCCAGGCGCAAGGCAGCACGCCGCCGCCGAATACCGCCGCGATCGCCAGCGCCAACGCACTGGCCACCGAAGCGGGTTTTGAAACCCTCGCGCGCGGCGGCAACGCGGTCGATGCCGCGATCGCCGTCGCCACCTCGCTGTCGGTGGTGCAGCCGGAAGCGTCCGGCATGGGCGGCGGCTTCCTCGCGCTGATCCATGATGCCGCCACCGGCAAGGACACCTTCATCGACTCGCGCGAGATGGCGCCGCAGGCGGTGCGGCGAAGCGGACTACCTCAAGGCGGACGGCACGCCCGACCGCGACTCGTCCCTCAACGGTCCGCTGGCCGCCGGCATCCCCGGCTTTCCCGCCGGGTTGGCATACATGGCCGACAAGTACGGAAAACTGCCGCTCGGCGTGTCGCTGCAGCCGGCGATCCGGTTGGCCGACGAGGGCTTCCATCCCAGCGCGGCGCTGGTCCGTTCCATCGAGCACAAGGCCGACGTACTGCGCCGCTACCCGGCCTCGTCGCGCAAATTCCTGCCCGGCGGCAAGGCTGCCGTCGACCACCGACCTCTTCCGTGACCCGGATCAGGCCCGCACCCTGAAAGCGCTGGCCGAACGAGGCGCGGACGGTTTCTACAAGGGCGCCGTGGCGAAGGAACTGGTCAAGTCGGTCAAGGCCGCCGGCGGCACCTGGACGCTCACCGACCTGGCGAACTACCAGGCGAAAGAGCGGACACCGATCGAGCTGACTTACGGCGGTTACAAGGTAGTCACCGCGCCACCGCCGTCTTCCGGCGGCGTCGCCATCGCCGAGATGCTCAACATCATCGCCCCGATCGACCTGCAAGAGCATGGATCAGGCCCATCGCATCCATTACCTCGTCGAGGCGATGCGCCGCGCGTTCCGCGACCACAACCAGTACCTTGGCGACCCCGACTTCGTGAAGATGCCGCTGGACATGCTGCTGTCGCCGTACTACGCCGACGGCCTGCGCCAGAGCATCCTGCCGGATCAGGCGACCAAGTCGGCGTGGCTGCCGTCGGTGAAGGCGAAGTCGCCGGGCATGCACACCACGCATTTCTCGATCATCGACAAGGACGGCAACATGGTCTCGATGACCGCCACGGTGAACACCACGCTCGGGCTCCAGCTTCGTCGCCGGCAAGACCGGCATCCTGCTCAACAACGAGATGGACGACTTCGCCCTGGTCGCCGGCCAGCCCAACGCATTCGGCCTGCTCGGCGGCTCCGCCAACGCGCCGGTCGGCGGCAAGCGGATGCTGTCGTCGATGTCGCCCAGCTTCGTCATCGGCAAGGATCGTCTCGCGGTGATCGGCTCGCCCGGCGGTTCGACCATCATCACCCAGGTGTTCGCCGGCATCCTTGCCTTCATCGACGGCAAGGACGCCGGTCAGATCACCGCGCAGAAGCGCATCCATCACCAGTTCATGCCCGACCGCATCGACATCGAAAAGGGCAGCGACATCCCCGCCGACGTGCTCGCGAAGCTGAAGGCGATGGGCTACGAAATCAACGACAAGGACACCTGGGGCAACATGAACGTGGTGGTCTGGGACAAGACCAGCAACGTCAAGACGGCCGCCAGCGACCCGCGCAATCCCAACGGCCTGGGCAAGGTCGAAACCATCCAGTGAGAAGCGCCGGCGACGTGGCCTGAGCCACGCGCACGGCTTGCGCTTCGGCATCGCGTGCCTGCCGCACGGCGGCAGGCACGGCATCTCATCATCCGACGGGCGGCACGGGCCGCCGCGTGGAGTAACCCTTTCCATGTCGAACCACGACGCTGCGGCCCGGCCCGACCACTGGGGCCCGCCTTACCTGCTGTACCTGGGTGACGCGGCCGACGACCTGGCCATCAAGACGGCCAGGGGCGTGGCTTACTGGCGACCGGAATGGTGCGTGGGCCAGCTTCGCCACCCCGACTGCAAATCGACCCTCGGCCTGCCCGATGTGAGCCTGACCGAAGCCCGTGCGCTCGGCGCGCGCACCTTGCTGATCGGTACCGCGAACGCCGGTGGCGTGATGGCGCTGGAGACTGTCGCCGCCGCCATCGCCGCGCTCGACGCCGGCCTCAACGTCGTGGCCGGCCTGCACCACAAGCTGCGCGAGAATCCCGAGATCGTGGCTGCCGCCCGGCGCAACCACCGCGTGCTGTTCGATGCCCGCGACCCCGCGCCGGGCATCCCGGTCGGCAACGGTCGTCCACGCGCCGGCAGGCGGTTGCTCACGGTAGGCACCGACTGCTCGGTCGGCAAGATGTACACCACGCTCGCGCTCGAGCGCGCCATGCGCGAGCGCGGCCTCGCGGCGGATTTTCGCGCCACCGGGCAGACCGGCATCTTCGTCGCCGGTGCCGGCGTGCCGATCGACGCGGTGGTTGCCGATTTCATCTCCGGCGGCGCCGAATGGATCTCGCCGGCCCGCCTCGATGGCGGCTGGGATCTCATCGAAGGCCAGGGTTCGCTGTTCCATCCCTCGTATGCCGGCGTATCGCTCGGCCTGCTGCACGGCGCCCAGCCCGATGCGCTGGTGTTGTGCCACGAGCCGACCCGGCGCCACATGCGCGGCCTGCCCGACCACCCGCTCCCCGAGCTGAAGCGTTGCCTTGACGCCAACCTCGATGCCGCACGACTGACCAACCCGGCGGTCAAGGCGGTGGGCGTTGCGCTCAACACCTCCAGCATGTCCACCACCGAGGCCCGTGCCACTTGCCAGCAGGCCAGCGACCTGCTCGGCCTGCCCTGCCAGGACCCGGTCACCATGGGCGTCGAATCCATCGTGGACAACCTGCTCGCATGCTTCGCGAACTGACGATCCGGCACGACAGCTTCCCACTGGCGGCACCTTTTCGCATCTCGCGTGGCACCAGGTACGTCGCCGACGTGGTAACGGTGGAACTGCACCAGGCCGGCAGCATCGGTCGCGGCGAATCCGTTCCCTATGGCCGCTATGGCGAATCCGTGGCATCGGTGCTCGACGAGATGGAGCTGGTGCGCACCGAAATCGTCGCCGGCATGGGCCGGGATGAGCTGCAGGCCCGGCTCGGCCCGGGTGCCGCGCGCAATGCGCTGGATGCGGCGCTGTGGGATCTCGAATCGCAACTCAGCTCCGTGCCCGTATGGGTGCAACTGGCGCGCCCGCCGCGGACCACCCTGGTCAGCGCGCTCACCATCGGCATCGACACGCCGGAACACATGGGAGCCGCCGCCTCGCGCATGGCCGACGCCGCGCTGATCAAGATCAAGGTCAACGGCGAAGATCCCGCCCGCCAGATCGAGGCCGTACGGCGGGCCGCACCCGCCGCCCACCTCATCGTCGACCCCAACGAAAGCTGGAACATCGGTCTATTGCGCGACATGCAGCCGGTGCTGGAACGCATGCGCGTCGACCTGCTGGAACAGCCACTGCCGGCGGACGCCGACGATGCCTTGCTGGGTTTCTCCAGCCGCATTCCGATCTGCGCCGACGAAGCCTGCCACGTGACCGCGGACCTGCCGCGACTGCGTGACCGCTACCAGGCGGTCAACATCAAGCTGGACAAGACCGGCGGCCTGACCGAGGCATGGCGCCTGCTGCACGCCGCACGCGCCGACGGCTTCCGGATCATGGTTGGTTGCATGGTGTGCTCGTCGCTCGGCATCACGCCGGCGCTGGAGATCGCGCGCGAAGCCGAGTTCATCGACCTCGACGGCCCACTCTGGCTGCAGCACGATTACCCCGAAGGCGTGAGCATGCAGGAGGGTCGGCTGCTGCCGCCGTCGCCAGGATTCTGGGGTGGGTGAAGACGATCGTGGCCGGCGCACGCGCTGGCCGATGGGGCAATGAAAAAGGGCGGCTTGCGCCGCCCTCGTTTCAGCACATCAACGCACCGCTCAACTGACCAGTCGCAGCGTGAACGGGTAACGGTAGCTGGTGCCTTCGTTCGCCTTGATCGTGCCGATGATCACGAACACCAGCCACGCAATGACCAGCGCCGGCAGCAGCAGGAAGCCGATCAGCACGAAGATCAGCACCCAGCAGACGATCGCCGCGATCGCCACCGTGATGTTGAAGTTCAGCGCTTCCTTGCCCTGGTCGTTGACGAACGGCATGGTGTCCTTCTTGATCAGCCAGATCACCAGCGGGCCGACGATGCTGCCGAACGGAATGAGCAAACCGGCCAGCGCCGACAGATGCGCAAACATCGCCCACTGACGCTCTTCGGCTGATGGTGCACCCGCCAGCGGCTCGCTTGGCGGGGGCGGAATGACGGACTCTGGTGGGACGCTCATGCGGATCTCCTCGGTGGTCGGAACGGGCGTCGACGGCTCACGGTCAATCGCGGTGTGTAGCGATGCTAGCAAGCCTTGAGGCGCTTTGCCGAGTGCCCGTGCAGCACGGGCCACCGGGAGGCAAAAAAACGCGACTTACTCGCCGGCGACGGTCATCCGCTCAAGCAGGATCGAGCCACTGAGGATGTGCGAGCGCGGGTCGACATCCGTACCCACCGCCACGATCCCGCTGAACATGTCGCGCAGGTTGGCGGCGATGGTGATCTCTTCCACCGGGTAGGCAATCCGGCCGTTCTCGACCCAGAAACCGGCCGCGCCACGCGAGTAGTCGCCGGTGACCGTCGACACGCCCTGCCCCATCACCTCGGTCACCAGCAACCCGGTGCCCAGGCGCTGCAGCATGCCGTCGAAATCATCCTTCGCCCCGTCCGCACTGCCCGGCTCCACGATCAGGTTGTGGATGCCGCCGGCGTTGCCGGTGGACTGCAGCCCGAGCTTGCGCGCCGAGTAGCTGCCCAGCACGTAGCGCGCCAGCACGCCGCCCTCGACCAGCGCGCTGTCGACGGTAGCCACGCCCTCGGCATCGAAGTTGCCCGAGCCCTGCCCACGTGACAGGTGCGGCCGCTCGTTGATGTTGAGCCAGCCCGGCATCACCGGCTTGCCCACGTGATCGAGCAGGAAGCTGGCCCGGCGATACAACGCACCGCCGCTGACTGCGCCCACCAGATGCCCGATCAGCCCGCGCGCCAGCTCCGGCGCAAACAGCACCGCACACTGCCGCGTCGACAGGCTGCGCGCACCCATTCGCGCCAGCGTGCGCGCCGCCGCCTTGTCGCCCAGTTCCTGCGCACTGATGAAATCACCCGCCGCGCGCACGCTGTCGTACCAGTAGTCGCGCTGCATGCCGTCGGCGTCGCCGGCGATCAACGCCAGCGACAGCGAATGCCGGGTGCCACGCTCGCGCCCCACGAAGCCGTGCGAATTGGCGTACACCGACAGCCCTTGCCCGGCCTGCACGCTGGCACCATCGGAATTGCTGATGCCGGCGTGCGCGCGGCCAGCCTGTTCGATGACGATGCCCAGCTCGATCGCCTGCGCGGTGTCGATATCCCACGGATGCCATACGTCGAGATCGGGAAATGCCGTGGCCATGCGCGCCGCATCGGCCAGCCCGGACGCCGGATCGGCCTCGGTATGGCGCGCGATCGCGCAGGCCTGGTCCAGCGTGGCCTGGATCGAATCGGGATGCAGGTCGGCGGTGCTGGCCGAACCCTTGCGCTGGCCGAAGTACACGGTCAGCCCGAAACCGCGGTCGCGGGTGTGCTCGACCGTCTCCACCTCGCCCAGGCGCACGTTCACGCTGAGTCCGGTATCGATGCTGGCGGCCACCTCGGCCTGGCTGGCACCGGCGGCGCGGGCGCGACGGATCACGTCCTCGGCCAGCTCCGCCAGTCGATCAAGCTCATGCACACTGCGGTCCTGGCTGATGGCAACTTCGCTCACGTTGGGCTTTCCTGGGGGTTTGACGGGTAGAATATGCGGTTCGCAACCGCTGGTTCCCCGAAATGGGGGCGCGGCAACGAAATGAAAAGAGCTGCGGAGAACGCCATGCAACCTGCCGCCGGCATCTATCGCCACTACAAGGGTCAGCGCTACCGCGTGCTGGGCACCGCACATCACAGCGAAACGATGGAACCGCTGGTGGTCTACCAGGCGCTCTACGGCAATCACGGCCTGTGGGTACGTCCGGCCGCGATGTTCAGCGAAACCATCGAACTCGACGGCGAGCCGATTGCCCGCTTCGCGCTGGAGCAAGCCGACCACGCGTCAACCGACGATCCGCCCGCCTGATCCACCCGCTTCTCTCCTGGAATGACCCCGTGAGCCCGAGCCGCAGCCGCAACCAGACCGAACTCGACGACGAAGACTACGGCCCCAGCCGCACCCAGCAGCGCCGCGATGCACTCGCCGTGCTGGTCCTGGCGCAGCAGCTGGTGGACCTGCAGCCGAGCCGGCTGGCCAAGCTCGCACTGCCGGACGATGTGCGCCACGAGATCGACGTCACCCGCCGCATGACCGCCCACGGCGCGAAGAAACGCCAGCTCGCCTTCCTCGCCAAGGTCATGCGCCGCTACGACGAGGCGGACTTCGCCTCGGTACGCGCCGAACTCGGCGAGAACCGCGAGAAGCAGCGCCAGGAAACCGCCGCGATGCACCGCCTCGAAGCGATGCGCGATCGCCTGATCGCCGAGGACGAGGCCGCCCTGTCCGAACTGATCAACGAGCATCCGCAAGTCGATCGTCAGCATCTGCGCTCGCTGGTGCGCCAGGCGCGCATCGAGAAGGACACGCCGAACAAACCGCCCAAGGCGTATCGGGAGATCTTCCAGTTGCTGAAGGATCTGCAGGCGGACGATTCGGCCGAAGGCTGAGCGGGCCCGATATCCCCCTGTTGCGGAAGGCGCGCGCGCAAGACATTCGAGTACCCGTCCCGTCATTCCGGCGCAGGCCGGAATCGCCCGTGGAGTCCCCCGGAGCAGACATCGCGCACGATCGAAGGAAGTGTGGACAGGGCGCGCTCCTCCGCGCGCCGGCGCCGCAGCGATTCGCTGCCGTCGCCTACAATGCGGGAATCTCCTGCATCCCGGACCCCCTCATGCCACCGCTGCGCGTCAAACGCTACCTGCTGACCGGCCTGCTCACCTTCATCCCGCTGTGGGTGACCTGGCTGGTGTTCAAGTTCGTGCTGGGTCTGCTGGCCGGGATCGGCGCACCGCTGGTGGCCGGGCTGTTGAACGGGTTGGCGCTGGTGGCGCCGAGTACGGCCGAATCGCTGAAGATGGAGTGGCTGACGTTCATCGTGGCGTTGCTGGTCACCTTGCTGGCGCTGTACCTGCTTGGCTTCGTGGCGAACCGGGTGATCGGCCAGCGTTTCCTGAGCGCGTTCGACAACCTGCTGGCGCGCATTCCGCTGGTGCAGACGATCTATGGCGGCACCAAGAAGTTGATGGCGGTGCTGCAGAACAAGCCCAGCGGGATGCAGCGCGTGGTGTTGATCGATTTTCCGCGCCGCGGCATGAAAGTGGTGGGTTTTGTCACCCGGGTGATGGTCGAGGAAGGCAGCGGCCGCGAGATGGCGGCGGTGTACATCCCGACCACGCCGAACCCCACCGGTGGCTACCTGGAACTGGTGCCGGTGGACGAACTTACCCCGACCGACTGGACGATGGATCAGGCGATGGCCTTCATCATCTCCGGCGGCGCGGTGGCGCCTGATACGTTGCCCGCCTCGCCCCGCCTTCCCGCCGAAACCCCGTAGCCGAGGTTCTTCATGCTGCGACTGTCACTTGCCATCCTGCTTGGCATAGCCGCCATGTCCGCCCATGCCGCCGGTCCGAATGCCGGCGACTGGATCACCCCGGCCGAAGCGGCGCACTTCCGCACCACGCCAAGCTATGCCGACACGCTGGCGTATCTGCAGCGCCTGCAGCAGGCGGCGCCGGGCGTGATCCGCATCGAGACTTTCGGCAGCACGCCCGAAGGCCGGCCGATGACGGTGGTGATCGCCAGCGCCGATGGCACGTTCGACCCCGCCGCCGCGCGCGCCGCACGCAAGCCCGTCGTGCTGGTGCAGGCCGGCATCCATCCCGGCGAGATCGAAGGCAAGGACGCGGGGCTGATGCTGCTGCGCGATATCGCGGTCGCCGGCAAGCATCCGCACCTGCTCGATCATCTGGTGCTGGTGTACATCCCGGTGTTCAGCGTGGACGGCCACGAGAACTCGTCGCCGTATCACCGCATCAACCAGAACGGCCCGGAAAGCATGGGCTTCCGTGGCCAGTCGCAATACCTCAACCTCAACCGCGACTACGTCAAGGCCGACGCGCCGGAGATGCGCGCGTGGCTGAAGCTGTGGCAGCGCTGGGTGCCGGATTTCCTGATCGACATCCACACCACCGACGGCGCCGACTATCAGTACGACCTGACCTGGTACACCGAGGACCCGCACAAGCTCGACCCGGCGGTGAGCGCATGGCAGCACGATGCGATCGTCAACCACGCGATGCCCGCCTACGAAAAGCGCGGCCACCTCGCCTCGATCTATCTGGAGTTCAAGGACGGTCGCGATCCGCGCAAGGGCATCAGGAATTTCGGCTCGGGCCCGCGTTTCTCCACCGGCTACGCCGCGCTGCAGAACCGGCCGGCGCTGCTGATCGAGACGCACATGCTGAAGTCGTACGCGAACCGCGTGCAGGCCACCTACGACCTGGTCGAGCTGATGCTGGCGCAGGTCAATCAGCACCCGGCGGCCCTGCTCGCCGCCACCGCGAAGGCGGACGCCAACACCATCGCCCGTGCTGGTGACGCGCAGGCACGCGTGCCGCTGACCTTCAAGCCGGATCCGCAGCCGACCCGGTTCACGCTGAAAGGCTTTGCCTTCAGCCATACCCACAGCGACATCTCCAACGACGTGTGGATCACGTACGACCCGAGCCGGCCGCAGAGCTACGTCATCGACAACTGGAACGGCCTGCTGCCGGATCTGTCGATCACGCCACCTGCCGCTTATGCCGTGCCGGCGCAGTGGACGGCCATCATCGACAAGCTCGACGCGCACGGCATCGCCTACCGGCGCATCGACCGCCCGCTGACGATCCGCGCCGAGGGCTACCAGCTCGACAACCCGAAATGGGCCGGCAAGCCGTTCGAGAGCCACCTGATGCTGCGCGATTTCGCCCTGCACGCCGCGCCGCGCGAGGTGACTTTGCCGGCGGGCTCGGTACTCGTGCCGCTGGACCAGCGCGCCGCCAACGTGGCGATCAACCTGCTCGAACCGCAGGCGCCCGATTCGTTGCTGCACTGGGGTTACCTCGACGCGATCTTCGAGCCGAAGGAATACGGCGAGCCGCGCGTACTGGAACAGCTCGCGCGCGAGATGCTGGCGACCGACCCTGCGCTGAAATCCACGTTCGAACAGAAGCTGCACGACGACCCGGCGTTCGCCGCCGACAGCTATGCGCGACTGCACTTTTTCTTCCTGCGCTCGCCGTGGTACGCCGCGCAACATGTGGGCGAATACCCGGTGTTGCGGCTGGATGCGGCCACGCTCGGACAGACCCGCTGACGCCGGGGCAAACCGTGCGCCAGCCGGCCCTGGCCCGGTTACCCCACCCCTGACCAATGACACTGTCTGGCCCATGACGTTTGACCTAGCGTGAACAGCCATGGCCGCGTATCGAGGGGAGTCCGCCGAGCGGCCAGCCACCATCACCATACCGTCCGACGGGCGACACCACTCACAGAGGGACATCCATGACCAAGCAGTATCTGAAGCCACTGGCGCTGGCACTGGCCGTAAGCGCCGCGCTGGCGCTGAGCGCCTGCGGCAAGCAGGAACCGGCCAAGCCAGGCGCCGGCCCCCGCCGCGGCCAGCACCACGGCGGCCACCGCCGATCTGGGCAAGAGCATTTTCGACGTCAGCGAACTGGGTGACAGCGCGCTGGCCTGCCAGGACTTCAACGGCTTCGTCAACGCCAAGTGGGTCGCCGCCAATCCGATCCCGGCCGACCGCACCCGCTGGGGCGCGTTCGACGCGCTCGCCGAGAGCAGCCTGAACACCCAGCACAGCATCGTCGAGAAGGCCGCCAAGGGTGCCGCCACGGCGCCGGCCGGCTCGATCGAGCAGAAGATCGGCTACCTCTACCAGTCGGGCATGAACGAGGACGCCATCGAGAAGGCCGGCTTCGATCCGATCAAGCCGAAGCTCGACGCCATCGCCGGCCTGAAGAACGGCGCCGACGTGGCCGACTACATCACCAAGAGCTATGTCGACGGCGACATGCAGGTGTTCCAGTTCGGCTCGAGCGCCGACTTCCAGCACGCCGAGACGCAGATCGCCTATGCGTTCGAAGCCGGCCTGGGCCTGCCCACCAAGGACTACTACAGCGACGCCAAGTACAAGGACATCCGCGACGGCTACGTCGCCTACATCGCCAAGGCGCTGGAGCTGACCGGCGTGGCCGAGGCCGACGCGAAGAAGCAGGCCGCCGCCGTGCTGGCGTTCGAGACCCGGCTGGCCGCCGCCTCGCTGTCGCCGGTCGAGGCGCGCAAGCCGGAGAACCAGTACCACTTCGTCAGCGTCAAGGACGCCGACAAGGCGACTCCGCACTTCAGCTGGGACAAGTTCTTCGCCGCCCAGGGCGTGACCATCGACAAGGGCTTCTCGCTGTCGCAGCCGAAGTTCTTCGCCGAGTTCGACAAGCTGCTGGCCAAGGCGCCGATCAGCCAGTGGCAGGCCTACCTGCGCTTCCACACCATCGACGACGCCTCGCCGTACCTGAGCAAGAATTTCCAGGACAACAAGTTCGCGTTCTACGGCAAGACCCTGTCCGGCCAGCCGGAGCAGAAGGTTCGCTGGAAGCGCGTGCTCGGCACCGTCAACAGCTCGATGGGCCAGGCGCTGGGCCAGTTGTACGTGGCCGAGGTGTTCAAGCCCGAGGCCAAGGCCCGCGCGCAGGAACTGGTCGACAACGTGCGCAACGCGCTGAAGACGCGCATCGAGAACCTCGACTGGATGAGCGCCGACACCAAGGCCAAGGCGATCGCCAAGTGGAACACGTTCCTGCCGAAGATCGGCTACCCGGACAAGTGGCGCGACTGGTCGGGCCTGAACATCAGCGGTGACAACTACTACGCCAACGTGATGGCCGCGGCGAAGTTCAACTACGACTACGACATCGCCAAGATCGGCAAGCCGACCGACCGCCTGGAATGGGGCATGACCCCGCAGACGGTCAACGCGTATTACAACCCGACCGACAACACGATCAACTTCCCGGCCGCGATCCTGCAGCCGCCGTTCTTCGACGCCAAGGCCGACGACGGCGATCAACTACGGCGGCATCGGCGCGGTGATCGGCCACGAGGCCAGCCACGGCTTCGACGACCAGGGCAGCCAGTTCGACGGCGACGGCAACAACAAGAACTGGTGGACCAAGGACGACGACGCACCAAGTTCGAGGCTCGCACCGCCAAGCTGGTGGAGCAGTTCAACGCCTA
The DNA here is from genome assembly GCA_963739815.1 of uncultured Gammaproteobacteria bacterium. Lineage (GTDB taxonomy): Bacteria > Pseudomonadota > Gammaproteobacteria > Xanthomonadales > Rhodanobacteraceae > Rhodanobacter. The sequence continues at coordinate 277,262 of CAVUBI010000001.1, read as the reverse complement.
TGCGCCGATCAAGGACAAGCCGGACGTGCACGTCAACGGCGAGCTGACCCTGGGCGAGAACATCGGCGACCTGGGTGGCCTGAACGCCGCCTACGACGCGCTGCAGACCGCGCTGAAGACAGCATCCGGGCGAAGCCGACCAGAAGATCGACGGCTATACCGCAGGACCAGCGCTTCTTCCTGAACTGGGCGCGCGTCTGGCGCGGCCACGTCCGCGAGAAGCAGGCGCTGCTGCTGACTCAACGCCGATCCGCACGCCCCGGCCTCGCTGCGCGCGATCGGCTGCCCCGTCGAACATGCCGGCCTTCGCCAGCGCGTTCCAGTGCAAGCCGGGCGACGCGATGGTGGCTCCGGCCGACAAGCAGGTGAAGATCTGGTAAGCGGCACGCACTGAGCACCGCGCAGTCCGCGCGATGCCCGGTACCAAGGCCCCGCATGCAGATGCGGGGCCTTTTTTTGTGTTGCGCATCGTGCGCCGTCGCCGATCCTGCATTCGTGATGCCGGCAATCTTCACGCGGGTATTGCAAATCATTCTCATTAAAAATATTGTATGCGCCTGCTCCGGCGGATCCGCGCAGCGGGTTCATGCCGATCGAGTTTCACGAACCCCGAGCACTGACCTTCGTCGGTCGACCGATGCACGCAGCCACCCGGCGGCGCGCTTCCTCTCGGCCCGAAAACCTGCATCCAGCCATTGCACGACAACTGCATTCGCCAGACCCGCCAGGCCCTGTCGATACGCAACGCGGCATCCACCAACGGAATCTCCATGGCACACATCACCTCGCGCAAACACCCGGTCAGCCACCGCAAGTCGCCGTCGACAAGCGGCAGGCTGACCGCGGCCACGCTGTTCACCGGCCTGGCACTGGCCCTCCCCGTCACTGCCGCGGAGCTGGCAGCCCCCGCCGATGCCCAGGTCGCCACCGCGAAAAACCTGCCCGGCGTGAAGGTGGAAGCGACCACCGGCAACGATTACCGCGTCGACAAGCTGTCCTCGCCGAAATTCACCCAGCCGCTGCTGGACACCACGCAGACCATCAGCGTGATCACCAAGGAACTGATCCAGCAGCAGGGCGCCACCACGCTGACCGAGGCACTGCGCAACAGCCCGGGCGTGGGCACCTTCTACGTCGGCGAGAACGGCAACACCAGCACCGGCGACGGCATCTACATGCGCGGCTTCGACACCTCGGGCAGCATCTTCGTCGATGGCGTGCGCGACCTCGGCACGGTCTCGCGCGACGTGTTCAACATCGAGCAGGTGGAAGTGGCCAAGGGTCCGGCCGGCACCGACTACGGCCGCACCGCGCCGACCGGCTCGATGAACCTGGTCAGCAAGCAGCCGCAGCTGGGCGACGGCATCTCCGGCTCGCTCGGTTACGGCAGCGGCCAGCACAAGCGCGCCACCGCCGACTGGAACCAGACGCTGGGCGAACACTCCGCGTTCCGCCTCAACGTGATGGGCCAGGACAGCGGCGTACCGGGACGCGACAAGGTCGAGAACAACCGCTGGGGCATCGCGCCGTCGCTGGCGTTTGGCCTCAAGACGCCGACCCGCGTCTACCTCGACTTCCTGCACGTGAAGCAGAACAACCTGCCCGACGGCGGCGTGCCGACCATCGGCCTGCCCGGCTACGGCAGCCCGGACCCGACCCGGCCCTTCCTCGCCAATGCCGGCACGGTCGACCCGCAGAATTTCTACGGCACCAACGCCGACCACGACAACGTGAAGGCGGACTGTTCACCGTGATCGTCGAGCACGACTTCTCGACCGACGTGGCGCTGCACAACACCACGCGCTGGGGCCGCACGCACCAGGACTACCTGCTGACCTCGTTCCGCGGCGATACCGCCAACCTGCTCACCCCGGACCCCGCCGACCCGTCGACCTGGACCATCGCGCGCAGCCTGCCGACCTTCAAGGACCAGACCAACCGCATCCTCACCAACCAGACCAATGTCACCGCGAATTTTGAAACCGGCGGCATCGCGCACAACCTCAGCGCCGGCATCGAGCTGACCCGCGAAAAGGCCGGCACGATCGGCCTGGCCGCGCTCAACGGCAGCGCGTGGCCGGCGGCGAACCTGTACCACCCGAACGCCGATGTCGGCGGACTGGTCTCCGGCCGCACCGGGGCACACAGCGAAGGCCAGACCGATACCGCGGCCGCCTACCTGTTCGATACGCTGAAATTCAACGAGCAATGGCAGGTCAACGCCGGCATGCGGCTGGACCACTACACCACCGACTTCAGCAGCATGGTGGTCTGCGGCGCCCGCAATGGTCCGGCCTGCGGCGCCCTGCCGGCCGGGCAGCGTGCTGCCCGACGTGGACAGCAGCAAATCCGGCAACCTGCCCAACTACAAGCTCGGCGTGCTGTACAAGCCGGCCGCCAACGGCAGCATCTATGCGAACTTCGCCGTGTCGCAGGAACCGCCGGGCGGCAACACGCTCAGCTCAGCAGCGCCGCCAACAGTGCCGACAACCCGAACCTCGACCCGCAGAAGGCACGCACCGTCGAGGTCGGCACCAAATGGGACCTGCTCGGCGAAAAACTGCTGCTGACCGGCGCGCTGTACCGCACCACCGTCAGCAACGAACTGGTGCAGGATCCGGTCGACCTGCAGTACTACCAGATCGGCAGGAAGCGCGTGCAGGGCATCGAGCTCAGCGCGGTCGGCAAGCTCAGCGACAACTGGGCGGTCAGCGCCGGCTACACGATCATGGACGCCAAGGTGATCCACGGCACGTGCGGTGGCCAACGACGGTTCCAGCGACCTGGCCTATACGCCGAAGAGCGCGTTCACCGCCTGGACCACCTACCACCTGCCGTTCAACCTCACCCTCGGCGGCGGCGCCCGTTACGCCGGCGAGATGAAGCGCGGCACCGATGGCGCCGATCGGCACGCCCGCGTTCACCGAGTCGTACTGGGTGTTCGACGCGATGGCCAGCTATCCGGTCAACAAGCACGTCGACCTGCAGTTGAACCTGTACAACCTGTTCGACAAGGACTACGTCGCGGCGATCAACAAGAGCGGCTACCGCTACACTCCGGGCACGCCGCGCGCGGCGATGCTCACCGCCAATTTCCGCTTCTGATCCCGGCTCCCACGCAAAGCCATGCCACAGGTGATTCATGCTGCTGCACATCCCTGACGTCCTCGAGCCCGACCAGGTCACCCGGATCCGCGCCGCCCTGGATGCCGCCGACTGGACCGACGGCCGCGAGACTGTCGGCGCGCAAGGCGCGAAGGTGAAGCGCAACCTGCAACTGCCGGATGCCTCGCCGCTGCGCCTGCAACTGGGCCAGATCGTGCTGGCGGCGCTGGCGAAGCAATCCGCTGTATCACGCGGCCGCCTGCCGCTGCGCACCTTGCCGCCGCGCTTCAACCGCTACGAAGGCGGCGGGCAATACGGTTTCCACGTCGATGGCGCGGTGATGGCGGCTGACCGCCGAGGCGCAGTTGCGCAGCGACATCTCCTGCACGCTGTTCCTCAGCGAGCCGGATGAATACGACGGCGGCGAACTGATCGTCAGCGACACCTACGGCGAGCACGAGGTGAAACTGCCGGCCGGCGACCTGATCGTCTACCCGTCGAGCAGCCTGCACCGCGTCGCCCCGGTGACCCGCGGCGCGCGCGTGGCCTCGTTCTTCTGGGTGCAAAGCCTGGTCCGCGACGACAGCCGGCGACGCCTGCTGTTCGAACTGGACACCTCGATCCAGAGCCTGACCCAAGCCGGCGCCGATGCCGCCGCCGTGCTGCAGCTGACCGGCGTCTATCACAACCTGCTGCGCCAGTGGGCCGAAACCTGAGCGCCGACCGACGTCGAATCGCAGCAACGGTTCCCACCGCGCGCCCCGCAGCGGATAATCGTCGGCCCCATGCAACAACGCGGCTGAAAAATGTTCGTTCCTGGTCAACGCTGGATCTCCTCCGCCGAACCCGAGCTGGGCCTCGGCACCGTCTTGCGCGTCGAAGGACGCGGCGTGCAGGTGCTGTTCGCCAAGGCCGGCGTGCTGCGCCCCTACGCGATGGACTCGGCGCCGCTGATGCGCGCCGAGTTCCGCGCCGGCCAGCGCGTCGCCGGCAAGGGCATCGCGTTCCTGGTCGAGCGCGTCGAGATCCGCGACGAGCTGCTGATCTATCGCGGCGAAGGCCGCGAGCTGGAAGAAGGCCAGCTCGACGACGAGCAGAGCGTGAGCCAGGCCGATGATCGCCTGGTCGGCGGCCGCACCGATGCCGTGGCGCATTTCGAGCTGCGCCTGGAAGGCCTCAAGCGGCGTGCCGAGGCACGCCGTTCGCCCGATGTGGGGCCTCGGCGCCGCACGCATCGGGCTGGTGCCGCACCAGCTGCGCGTGGCCGGCATCGCCTCGGCGCGACGCCCGCCGCGGGTGCTGCTGGCCGACGAAGTGGGCCTGGGCAAGACCATCGAGGCGGGCATGATCATCGCGCGCCAGCTCGCCACCGGCCGCGCCTCGCGCGTGCTGCTGCTGTTGCCCGACACCCTGGTCTACCAGTGGTTCGTCGAGATGCTGCGCCGCTTCAACCTCAGCTTCGCGATCTACGACGAGGAGCGCTGCGAGGCGCTGGAACAATCCGGCGACGCCGGCAATCCGTTCGAGGACGAACAGCTGGTGATCGCCGATTTCGGCTTCCTGGAAAGCTCGCCGAAGCACGCGCAGCAATTGCTGGAAGCGCCGTGGGACCTGCTGGTGGTCGACGAAGCGCATCACCTGGCGTGGTCGCCCGAAGCGGCCAGCCCGCGCTACACGATGGTCGAGAAGCTGGCCGCGGCGATCCCCGGCGTGATCCTGCTCACCGCCACCCCGGAACAGCTCGGCCGCAGCGGCCACTTCGCCCGCCTGCGCCTGCTCGACCCGCAGCGCTATCACGATCTGGACGGCTATCTGGCCGAAGCGGACACCTACCAGGCGCTGTCGAAAATCGCCGATCGCCTGCTCGACGGCCAGCCGCTGGACGACACCCAGCGCGCCACCCTGGCCGAGGCATTCCACGGCGACGAGGCGCTCACCGCGCAGCTGGCCGACTCGACCAAGCCGGCCAACGCCCGCGAATTGCTCGCCGCGCTGATCGACCGCCACGGCACCGGTCGCGCGATGTTCCGCAACAACCGCGCCGGCGTCGGCGGCTTTCCGAAACGCCTGCCCGAGTGGCATCTGCTGGATGCCGACACCATCGAGGAAAGCACGCGCCAGGCACTGCTGGCCGAATTCCACGCCGACATCCAGCAGCCGCCGGCATTGATCGAAATCGACTACAGCACCGACCCGCGCATCGACGCGCTGATCACCCTGCTCGAGCAGCACCCGCAGGACAAGTTCCTGCTGATCTGCCGCAGCCAGGCCAAGGTGCTCGCGCTGGAAGACGTGCTGCGCACCCGCAGCGGCGTCGGCGTGGCGCGTTTCCACGAAGGCCTCGGCATCATCCAGCGCGACCGCAATGCCGCGTACTTCGCCCAGCCCGACGGCGCACGCCTGCTGCTGTGCTCGGAGATCGGCTCGGAAGGCCGCAACTTCCAGTTCGCGCACCGGCTGATCCTGTGGGACCTGCCGCTGGATCCCGACCTGCTCGAACAGCGCATCGGCCGGCTCGACCGGATCGGCCAGAAGCACGACATCGACATCCATATCCTCGTCGTCGCCGACAGTGCCCAGCACGTGCTGGCGCGCTGGTACGACGAAGGCGTCGACGCGTTCCGCATGAGCCCGGCCGATGGCCGCGAGCTGCTGCGCCGCTACGGCGAGCCGCTGACCCGGCTGGCCGACGAACATGCACGCGGCGACGACAACCGCGACCAGGAACTCGACGCGCTGCTCACCGAAACCCACGCCAGCCACGAGCAGATGGCCGAACTGATCCGCGGCGGCCGCGACCACCTGCTGGAACTGGCCTCCAGCCGCGACCTGCACGCCGACGAACTGCAGCAGGCGTTCGCCCGCGAGGATGTCGACCCGGGCCGCGACGCCTTCGTGCAGCGCCTGCTGGAAGCGTTCGGCATCCACGCCGAGGAACTCGGCGGCCAGGTACTGCTGCTCGACCCGCAATACCTGTCCACCGACGCCCTGCCCGGCTTCGCCGAGGGTCCGCAGTCGGTGACGTTCGCGCGCGAGGTGGCACTGGCGCGCGAAGAATTGCCGCTGCTGCGGCTCGACCATCCGCTGGTCGCCGGTGCGCTGGATCTGGCGCTGTCCGGCGAACAGGGCAACGCCGCCTTCATGGTCGACGACGTGCTGTCGCCGCGCACCGCCCTGCTGCAGGCGGTGTTCCTGCTCGAATGCGTGGCCGACCGGCAACTCGACGCCGAACGTTTCCTGCCGATCCTGCCGATCGTGGTCACCGTCGACACCCGACTCGCCGAACGCGCCGATTTCGCGCCCAGCGAGATCGCCCTGCGCAAGGCCGGCGATCGCAACATCGAAGTGGCGCGCTACCGCAAGTTCCTGGGCAAGCTGGTACCGCCGATGCTGGAGCGCGCCGAGGCCCTGGCCGGCACGCGCGGACAAGCCGGCATCGAGGCGGCGGTGAAGCTGGCCACCGAAACACTGGACGCCGAACTGTCGCGCCTGCTGGCGCTGCACGCGGTGAACCCGTCGGTGAGCGAAGCGGAGATCGCCGCCGTCGCCGCCGAACGTTCCGCAGCTGCTCGCCGCACTGCCGCAATCCCGCCTGCGGCTGGACGCGGTGCGCTTCGTGGTCAGCGCCGATTTCCTGGCATTGCGCTGACAGGCGGCGGATTTTTCAGTCTCCGCTCCGGCCATGGATGGCCGGCCGCCGAAGCATGGCGGCACAAAACGGAGGCTTCGATGTCCGCTACAGCAGCGGCAGGATGTTCTCGCGACTGAGCCGGGCGACCGCCACGTCCGGCGCGGCCGGATCGACCCAGTGCAAGGCCTCGATCTCCGCCTGCGCCGTGATCGTGCCGCTTACCGCCACGACATAGACGACGGCCTCGACCAGGTGGCCGGGTTCATTCGCCGCCGGGGCGCTGCAACGGCATAGCAGGCGGGCCGAACCGGGTACCAGCTCGCAGCCCAGTTCCTCGCGCAACTCGCGGGCCAGCGTGGCGACGTCATCCGCATCGCCGGGGTCGCGCTTGCCGCCGGGCTGCTGGAAAACCGTGGCGCCACGCTTGCGCACCAGCAGGCTGCGCCCGGCACCATCACGGATCACCGCGGCGACGATGCGGATGATCTTCGCCTCGTCATCCATCAGCGGGTGTACGACCACGACTGCATGCGCCCGTCCTTGTACGGCATCACGCCGTGGAACGGACGCGGATCGGCGTCGAACACCAGTGGCAGGAAGTGGCGGTCGCCTTCCCACATCGGCAGGCTCATCAGCCGTTCCAGCGCCACCCATTCCAGCGTGCCTTCCGGGTTGCTCAGGAGCGGCGTGCCGCTGTAGCGATCGATCACGAAGATGAAGCCCAGCCAGTCTTCGCCATGCTTGCCGAAGCCCGGCCAGTTCAGGCTGCCACGCAAGTGCATCGACTCGCAGGTGATGCCGGCCTCTTCCAGGATCTCGCGCCGCATGCAGGTGGCGATGTCCTCGCCAGGCTCCATCTTGCCGCCCAGCCCGTTGTACTTGCCCAGGTGCAGGTCGTCCGGACGGGCATTGCGATGGATCATCAGCACTTTGCCGCGATCGGGTGACAACACATAGCCGAGGGTTGCCGCTATCGGGGTATAGGGCATGAGCATGGGCACCGGAGAAAAAGTCCAGTTTAGGACAGCCGGCACGCCACTGCAGGCGCAACGGCTGAACATCCGCGCCGTGGACTTGCACCGGCGCGGCAGGGCAGCGACCATCGACGGATGCATTCGACCGCCCCGCTCCACTCCCGCTCCGCCCTTGCCCGCTGGCTGCCGCGCGTGCTGCTGCCCTGGCTCCTGCTGCTCGTTGCGCCCGGCTGCGCGCCGACCGCGCAGGCGCTGGACAGCAGCGAGCTGGCATTCGAGGGGCAGAACTACCGCATCGTGCACGTGGATCTCAAACGCCACCAATTGAGCCTGCACTGGCGCGAGCCACAGAGCGGCCAGCCATTCGGGAGCATCGAGACCTTGCGCCAGTGGGGCGAGCAACGCGGCCGGCGGCTGCTGTTCGCGGCCAACGCCGGCATCTACGATCACAAGTTCGCGCCGCTGGGCCTGTACGTGGAAAACGGCAAGACCGTGGTGCCATTGAACCTGGCGCACGGCAACCCGGCTTCGGGCAATTTCTCGCTGCTGCCGAATGGAGTGTTCGCGGTGTATCCGGACGGCCGCGCCGCGGTGCGCACCAGTGCGGCATTCAAGGCCGAGGGCAGGAGCGCGCAGTGGGCCACCCAGTCCGGCCCGATGCTGCTGATCGACGGCCAGCTCAACGAACAGTTCATCGATGACTCGGGCAGCCTGAAGTGGCGCAGCGGCGTGTGCGCGAGGACACCGACCGAGGTGATATTCGCGGTGAGCGAAGCGCCAGTGAACTTCCACACGTTTGGACGGCTGTTCCGCGACAAGCTCGGCTGCCGCGACGCGCTGTACCTGGACGGCAGCATTTCCCAGCTATACGTCGACGGCAAGGGCTACGCCGGTGCGCCGGCCTTCATGGTCAAACCCTACGCCGGCATCTTCGCGGTATTCGCCAAACCATGACGACCCGCCGTTGGCGTGTCGTGCGTACTCTGCTGCTGGCCATGCTGGCGCTGCTGCTCATGGCCTTTGTCGCGTTGTGGTGGGGGCTCGCCGGCAGCCGGGCGCGACTCGACGGCCGGCACCCGGCCGCAGGCCTCACCGCCGCGATCAGCATCGACCGCGATGTGCTGGGCACGGTCACCATCGAGGGAAAAAACCGCACGGACATCAGCTATGCGCTCGGCTACGTGCATGCACAGGAACGCTTCTTCGCGATGGACCTGATGCGCCGCGCGAGCGCCGGCGAATTGTCCGCGCTGGTCGGGCCGGCGGCGCTGAAGGTCGATCTCAACCATCGTCGTCATCGCCTGCGTGCCGTGGTCGAGGCCGCCTATGCGCAGTTGCCGCCCACGGAGAAGCGCGAACTCGACCGCTACCGCGACGGCGTCAACGCCGGCCTCGCCGACCTGCGCGTGCGGCCGTGGGAATACCTGCTGCTGGGCAGCCAGCCGCAGCCCTGGCGCTCCGAAGACAGCGCGCTGGTGATCGCCGCGATGTACCTGGACCTCAACGGCGACGGCCGCAACGAGCGCGAACTGCGCTTCGCGCAGATGCGCGCGGTGCTGCCCGGATCGCTGGTGGATTTCCTGCTGGCGCCCGATCCCGACTGGGAGGCCCCGCTGGCCGGCCGGCTGTCGCGACCGCCGGTGATCCCCGCCTGCCAGCGTGTTCGACCTGCGTCAACTCGCGTCGCCACAGCCTTCCGCGGCGCTGGCCGCCGCCTTGGCGCCGGCGCTCGACGCAGCGCGTCCCGGCAGCAACAATTTTGCCGTCGCCGGCGCACTCACCGGCAGCGGCGCGGCGATGCTGGCGAACGACATGCACCTGGGCCTGCGCGTGCCGAACATCTGGTTCCGCACCCGCCTGCGCTATCCCGACGCCAGCGCACCGAACGGCCAGCGCGACGTCAACGGTGTCACCCTGCCCGGCACCCCGGCGATCATCGTCGGCTCCAACGGCCAGATCGCCTGGGGCTTCACCAACAGCTATGGCGACTGGCAGGACTGGGTGCGCGTGCTGCGCAATCCCGGCCGCCCCCGCGCGCTACAAGGTGCCCGATGGCTGGGCTCTCATCGAAAGCCACGACGAACACATCCATGTCAAGGGCCAGCCGGATACCGTCCTCAAGGTCGAAGATACCCGCTGGGGCCCGATGATGGGCGAGGACGCCGACGGCACGCCGCTGGCGCTGGCGTGGATCGGCGGCCGGGTGCGCGGCTACAACGTCGAGCTGATGCAGCTGGAACGCGCCACCGACGTGCCCGGTGCGCTGGACCTCGCGCCCCGGCTCGGCATACCGCCGCAGAACCTGCTGGTCGCCGACAGCGCCGGGCACATCGGCTGGACCATCGCCGGCAACGGCATCCCGCTGCGCACCGGCATCGACCCGCTGCTGCCGTCGGATTGGTCGAAGCCCGGCAGCGGCTGGCAGGGCTGGGTCGCGCCGGCGCACTACCCGCGTATCGAGAATCCCGCCGATGGCCGCCTGTGGACGGCGAACAACCGTACCGTGGACGGCGACGCGCTGGCCCTGCTCGGCAACAGCGGCCACGACCTCGGCGCGCGCGCGCAGCAGATCCGCGACGATCTGCGCGCCCGCGCCAGCTTCACGCCCGGCAGCCTGCTCGACATCCAGCTGGACGATCGCGCGGTGTTCCTCACCCGCTGGCAGCGCCTGCTGCAGGACACCCTGGCCGACAGCACCGACCCATCACTGCAGCAGCTGCATCAGCTCACCGCGCACTGGCAGGAACGCGCCGCCGTCGACAGCGTCGACTACCGGCTGGTGCGCGCGTTCCGCGACCAGGTCAGCGCAGCCGTACTGGCTCCGTTCGCGGCGCAGGTGCAGCAACGCTACCCGGACTTCAGCTGGCCCGGCCAGAACAGCGCCGAGGCGGCCACATGGGCACTGCTCCGCGCCCGGCCCGCGCATCTGCTCGATCCGAAATATCCCGGCTGGCACGCCCTGCTCACCGAGGCCGCCCGTCAGGTGGCGACCGAACTCGGCCGGCAACCCGGCGGCCTCGCCGCACGCAGCTGGGGCGAACGCAACCGCGCCGGCATCCGCCACCCGCTGTCCGCCGCGCTGCCATCCTGGCTCGGCCGTTTCATCGACATGCCCGACCAACCCATTCCCGGCGACAACAACATGCCGCACGTCGCCTCGCCCGGTTTCGGTGCGTCCGAACACCTGGACGTCTCGCCCGGCCACGAAGCCGACGGCATCCTCAACATGCCCGGCGGCCAGAGCGACCATCCGCTATCGCCGTACTTCGGCGCGGGGCACAAGGACTGGGCCGCAGGAAAGCCGACGCCGTTGTTGCCGGGAACGACACGGCACACCCTGGTACTGGAGCCGCAGCTCGCCGAGTGATTGCCGCGGACGACACCGGGCAGGCGGCCGTGGCCCGCAACCGCCGCGGCTCGACCCTCGATCTGGCGAACGCCGGTACGATCCACCCATGAGCACCGCCATCGTCCTGTTCCGGCGCGATCTGCGCCTGGCCGACAACCCCGCGCTGAACGCGGCCTGCGCCGCACATGCGCAGGTATTGCCGGTGTATATCCACGCCCCCGACGAGGACAACGCGTGGCCGGCTGGGGCAGCCAGCCGCTGGTGGCTGCATCATTCGCTGGCTTCACTCGATGCGACGCTGCGCACGCACCATGCCGCGCTGCACCTGCGCCGAGGCGACACGCTCGAACAATTGCGCGAACTGATCCGGCGCAGCGGCGCCAGCGCGGTGTACTGGAACCGGCTGTACGAACCGGCATCGATCGCCCGCGACACGCGCATCAAGAGCGCGCTGCGCGAAGAAGGCATCGCGGTGCGCAGCCACCATGCCGCGCTGTGGTGCGAGCCGTGGCAGATCGCCACGCAGCAAGGCCAGCCGTACAAGGTGTTCACGCCGTACTGGCGCAACCTGCGCCCGCAGTTGCAGGCGACGGAACCGCTGCCCGTGCCACGCATGCCGGAGTGGCGCGAGCTGCCCGATGGCTTGCCGCTGGCGGCGCTCGACCTGGTGCCGCGCATCGCCTGGGCCGATGGCCTGGCCGCCAGCTGGCTGCCGGGCGAAGCCGGCGCGCAGGAGCTGCTGGAGATCTTCGGCGACGATGCCATCGGCGACTACGCGCACGCACGCGACCTGCCCGCGCGCCATGGCACCTCGCGACTGTCGCCGCATCTGCACTTCGGCGAAATTTCACCACGGCAGATTCATTTCGCACTCGATCGTCGCGCTCTTGCCAGCGACGCAAAACGCCGCCCCGACATCGAACCGTATCTGCGCGAACTGGGCTGGCGCGAGTTCGCCCATCACCTGCTGTTCCACTTTCCGCAGACGCCGACAGAAAATTTCAATCCGCGCTTCGCCGACTTCCCCTGGGCAGCACCCGATGATGCGTTGCTCGCGCGCTGGCAACAGGGTCGCACCGGCATCCCGCTGGTCGACGCCGGCATGCGCGAGTTGTGGCACACCGGCTGGATGCACAACCGCGTGCGCATGGTCGTGGCCAGCTTCCTGACCAAGAACCTGCGCCAGCACTGGCAGCACGGCGCGCGCTGGTTCTGGGACACCCTGGTCGATGCCGATCTCGCCAACAACACGCTGGGCTGGCAATGGGTGGCCGGCTGCGGCGCCGATGCCGCGCCGTATTTCCGCGTATTCAATCCGGTGACCCAGGCGAAGAAGTTCGATCCCGATGGCCTCTATCTGCGCCGTTGGCTGCCGGAACTGGCGGACGTGCCGTTGGCGCTGCTGCATGAGCCGTGGAAGGATCCGGCCTGCTCAAGCGCAGCGGGTATCCGGCGCCGATGGTGGATCTGGCCATCTCGCGACAGGACGCACTGGCTGGTACAGGCAGCGTGGCTGAAGGTACGGCGCTGAAAGTCGACCGAGCGTGAAGGCAGCAGGAGATGTCGTGCCGATCAGGCTCCGACCAGCATCCGCTCGCAGATGGCACGATACAGCGGCGGCAATTTCTCCAGTTCCTCCAGCTCCACGCACTCGTCCACCTTGTGGATCGTCGCGTTGACCGGACCGAGCTCCACGACCTCGGCGCCCATCGGCGCAATGAAGCGGCCGTCGGAGGTGCCGCCGCCGGTGCTTTGTTCGGGGTCGATGCCGCACAGGTCACGGCAGACGGCCACGACGGTTTCGCGCAGCACGCCGCCGGGCGGGGTGAGGAACGGCTCGCCGGAGAGGTTCCAGTCCAGCGCGAAGTCCAGGCCGTGCCGTTGCAGGATCGCCTCGGTGCGCGCGCGCAGGTCTTCCGCACGACTGGCGGTGCAGTAGCGGAAGTTGATCAAGGCGGTGAGTTCGCCCGGAATCACGTTGTTGGCGCCGGTACCGGCGTTGAGGTTGGAGACCTGGAACGAGGTGGGCGGGAAATCGGTGTTGCCTTCATCCCAACGTTTGGCGGCGAGTTCGGCCAGTGCGGGGGCGAAGGCATGGATCGGGTTCAGCGCCTTCTCCGGATAGGCCACGTGGCCCTGCACGCCGCGCACCGCAAGCGTGCCGGACAGCGAGCCGCGGCGGCCCACGCGGATCAGGTCACCGAGCCGGTCCTTCGAGGATGGCTCGCCCACCACGCACCAGTCGATGCGCTCGCCAATCGCGCGGAAGTGCTCCACCACCCGGCGCACGCCATCGAGATTGGTCGGGCCTTCCTCGTCGCTGGTCAGCAGCAGGCCGACCCGGCCGCGATGGCCCGGATGCGCCGCCACGAACTGCTCCAGCGCCACCACCATCGCGGCGACCGAGCCTTTCATGTCGGCCGCGCCACGGCCGTATAGACGGCCGTCGCGAACCGTCGGTTCGAACGGCGGACTTTGCCACGAGGCTTCCGGGCCGCTAGGCACCACGTCGGTATGGCCGAGGAAGATCAGCGTCGGGCCGGTGGCGCCGTGGGTGGCCCAGAGGTTGTCCACTTCGCCGTAACGCAGGTGCTCGATGCGAAAACCGGCGCGCTCGAGTCGGGCGCCGATCAACGGCAGGCAGCCGGCGTCTTCCGGCGTCACCGAGCGGCGGCGGATCAGGTCACAGGCAAGCTCGAAGACGTCGGACATGGGTACTCACGCGGCACAGCGATGGGCGATGGCACAGCATATCAAGCTAGGTCAGCACGACACCCAGCAGATGGCCCACGCCGTAGGTGATCGCCGCAGCCGCGGCGGTGATGCCGAACTGGCGCGCGATCGAAAACAGCATGCTGCGGCCGGTGAACAGCGAAGTGCCGATGCCGATCAACGCCAGTCCCGCCGCGGTGGAACATGCGCTGGCCAGCAACGCGGCGTGGCCGCCGAGGAAGAAGTATGGCGCCACCGGAAACAGCGCGCCGCAGGCGAACAGGCAGAACGACGAGATCGCCGCGCCCCAGGCCGAGCCGCCCAGTTCGCCCGGATCGACACCCAGGTCTTCGCGCACCAGCATGTCCAACGCCGCGCGCGGCGTTTCGGCGATGTGCCCGGCCAAGTGTTCGGCGGCGGCTGGCTCCAGCCCCTTCTCGCGGTAGAAGCCGGCGATGTGCTCGAGGCCATCCTCGGGTGCCACGGCCAGGCGTTCGGCGCGTTCGGTGATCTGCGCCTGGTAGAACTCGCGCGAGCTGTTCACCGAAAGCCATTCGCCCAGCGCCATCGAACATGCGCCCGCAACCAGGCCGGCCAGGCCCGCCAGCAACACCGCGCGATCACCCGTGGCGGCGCCCGCCATGCCCATCACCAGGCTGACGTTGGAAACCAGCCCGTCGTTGGCGCCCAACACGGCGGCGCGCAAGGTGTTGCCGCTCTGCGGACGATGCCGGCGCCCGTGCGCGCCGTGCTCGCTCACCGGAACGAAGTGATCCCGATGGCCGCTGCGATCGACTGGCGTCTCGTCGTGGTCGGCATGCTCCAGTCGCACCACGGTCGGCATCACGAATTCGGTGCCGAAACGCTGTGCGAACCAGCTCAGCGCGCGCACGCGCAGGCCGACCCGCAACGGCGGCACGCGCTCGCCCAGTTCGCGCAGGCGGGCTTCCCAGAACTGTGCGTTGACCTGTTCGCCGGCGGCGATGCGTCGATAGACATGGGCCAGCCGCGCATCGGTGGCCAGTTCGGCCAGTCGCGCGTACAACGCCGCGTTGTCGCGCTCGATGCGCAGGTTGCCGCGGAAGTGTCGGGCGCGAATGCCGCTGTCGACTGCCGGCTTCAATGGCCCAGCTCGTCTGCCAGCCAAAGCCCGATCGTGGCCGCCAGTCCGATCCGGGAAAGCCGTATCGGCATGGTCAGCGCCCAAACAGTTTCTTGAAGCCGTTGTCGCTGAAACCCACGCTTACCGCGCCGTCCGGCTGCACTACCACCGGTCGCCGGATCAGCGCGGGGTATTCCTTCAGCAGCAGCGTCCATTCCGGGTCACTGCCGGGGTTCTTGCGTTGCGGCAGCAGGTTGCGCCAAGTGGTGGACGACTTGTTGACCAGCTTCTCCCAGCCACCGAGCTGCGCCGCCCAAGTCCTTCAACGTCGCCGCCGGCACCGGGTTCGCGCGGTAGTCGACGAAGTCGTGCGCCACCTCGAAGCGGGCCAGCCAGTTGCGCGCCTTGCGGCAGGTGTCGCAATTCGGGAGTCCATATACAACCGGATTCATTCGCCGCTCCGCAGCAATTCGTTGATGCTGGTCTTGCTGCGCGTCTTCGCGTCGACCTGTTTGACGATGATCGCCGCGTACAGGCTGTGGCTGCCGTCTTTCGCCGGCAGGCTGCCGGCCACCACCACGCTGCCGGCTGGCACCCGTCCGTAGCTCACCTCGCCGGTGGCGCGGTTGTAGATGCGCGTGGACTGGCCGAGGAACACGCCCATGCCGATCACGCTGCCCTTCTCCACCACCACGCCTTCGACTACTTCGGAGCGTGCGCCGACGAAGCAGTTGTCCTCGATGATGGTGGGGTTGGCCTGCAGGGGTTCCAGTACGCCGCCGATGCCGACGCCACCGGACAAGTGCACGCCCGCACCGATCTGCGCGCAGGAGCCGACCGTGGCCCAGGTGTCGACCATGCTGCCGGCGCCGACGTAAGCGCCGATGTTGACGTAGCTGGGCATCAGCACCGCGTCTTTCGCGATGTGCGCGCCCCGGCGTACCAGTGCACCGGGCACCACGCGCGCACCGAGTTGCTGCAACTCGTCGTCGTTGCCGTGGGCGAAGCGCAGCGGCACCTTGTCGAACGCCTGCGCCGGGCCGCCATCGACCACGCGGTTGCCGCTGATGCGGAAGTACAGCAGCACCGCCTTCTTGATCCACGGATTGACCGTCCAGCCGCCATGACCGTCCGGCTCGGCAACACGGCGCTCGCCGGATTCGAGCAGATCCAGGACCTGGTCGACGGCGGGCCGCAGATGGGTCTCGATCTCGGCCTGGGTCAGTGCGTTGCGGCGCTCGAAGGCGTCGTCGATCAGGGTTTCGATGGCTTGCATGGGCTTCGTTCGGTGGCGGTGGTCTGACCGCAAAGAGTACACGCTACGGGCGCCGAAGCCGCGATGGACGTCATCGACGTTCGCCGCAGATCGGCGGTACATTGCTGGACGTCCATTCTTCCACACCTAGCCGCGGAGTCCGATATGAGCCAGATCAAGGTTGCTGTTCTTGTAGGTAGCTTGCGCATGGATTCCTTCAACCGCCGGCTCGCCCGCGCGGTGGAGAAACTTGCACCCGCCGAGTTCGCGTTCCGCCATCTCCAGATCAACGACCTGCCGCTGTACTCGCAGGACTTCGATGCAGCCTATCCGGCCGCGGCCACGCGCCTGAAGAAGGATGTCGAATCGGTCGATGCGCTGCTGTTCGTCACCCCCGAATACAACCGTTCGATCCCCGGCGTGCTGAAGAACGCGATCGACATCGCGTCGCGCCCGTGGGGCACCAATTCGTTCGCCGGCAAGCCCGCCGCGGTGATCGGCACCTCGATCGGCTCGACCGGCACCTCGATGGCACAACAGCACCTGCGCAACGTGCTGGCCTACCTGGACGTGCCCACGCTGGCGCAGCCGGAGGTGTTCGTTCATTTCAAGGATGGCCTGATCGCCGACGACGGCACGATCGGCAATGACGGCACCCGGAAATTCCTGCAGGGCTTCGTCGATGATTACGTCGCCTGGGTCAGGCGCTTCGCCGGCTGAAGGCGGGAACGGGCGATTTCGCCGGTGTTGCCATGCGCGCATTCACCGATCCCAGACGGGCCATATGCCCATCATGCTGCGCCACCTGCATCGCGGGATGTGCACATCACATGCCACGTCGCCGCGATGTGAGGTTTGTCCCGATCATCAACCGTGAGGGAATCGCATCATGCGCGAACAGATCGACGAAGGCTTCATGGTATTTGTCTCCGACGGGGACGAGGGCATTGGCTCGGTCCGCGAAATCAGGCACGGTTTGCCGGAGTTGCTCATCTACATCGAAAACGCGGGTGACTTCGTGGTCCCGGTTTCGGCGGTCAAGGCCGTTCATTCCGGCAAAGTGATCCTGGATTTCAATCGACTGGATCTGCGCCTGCGCAATGCCATTCGCCATGCGCGCGATTCGGAGGATGTGGATTACGTCCCGCCAGCTTCGATGGAAGATGAATAGCGGCATCCCCACACAACAACCGCTATGGGAATTGCCGATACGATAGTCACCTTTCTTTCCCCGCGGCTACCCCAGCAGCATGATCGACAAAGATGAGGAGCGGTTGAACCGCCAGCTCGACCGTATCGAGCGCGAGTTGCCAGCAGGAGTCGGCCGGAGCATCCGATGGTTGCGCGCCCCCTCATCGCGCTGGCTGCGCATTCCGGCCGGCCTGGCATTGATCCTGGGAGGCATCTTCAGCATTCTGCCGATCCTCGGCTTGTGGATGTTGCCCCTCGGCCTGTTGTTGCTGGCCCAGGACCTGCCCTTCCTGCGTCGTCCCATGGGGCGCGCGTTGTTCCGGGTCGAGCGTCTCTGGGTTCGCTGGAAGCACCGGCAGCGCAAAAAGAGGACCGGCCAAGGTTGATGGCTTCGGTGCGCTCGCACCGGAACGAAGGAAAACCGGGTTTGGCCGTTCGACCCATGGATCCCCCATCCCATTCACTCCATGGCGCGCGTCATACTTACTGAACCCGTTTTTTCCCAGTAACCGGAATGGACGGTTCGACTGGTTTTGGATGAATAATTTGTGATAATGCACGAATCCCTCATCCAAGGCGGCGCAAAACCATGACGCGATACGATCTTGAGTCTTTGCTGGCACCGATCGGGGATGATTCACCCGCAGGAAACGACCTGGAATACGATCCGGAGTTTCTCGCGCTGGAACGCGCCGCCGCGCTCAAGGCCGAAAAGGCCATAGGTGACAGCGTCAAGGCCGCCGAAGAACCCGACTGGGACAAGGTTGCCGAACTGGCCAAATCCGTGCTGGGCAGGTCCAAGGATCTGCGGGCCGCCGTTCACCTCACCACGGCCTGGATGAACACTTCCGGCATGCCCGGGTGGAATGCCGGCCTTGCCCTGATCCGCAGCCTGCTCGAGAACTTCTGGGACACGGTGCATCCGCAACTGGATGCCGACGACGACAACGATCCGACCATGCGCGTCAATTCGGTGGTTCCGCTGGGTGACCTGCAGGGGACGCTGCGTTATTTCCGCACCACGCCTTTCGTGCAATCGCCGCGCGTGGGGCGATTCGATCTGCGCGACCTGCGCATTGCCAACGGAACGCTGAAAGTCGTTGCCGGCGAAGGCGAGACCGAGCCGACCATGCTGGAAATCGAAGCCTGCTGCATGGATTGCGCCGAGGACGACCTGGCAGGAGTGACCGCGGCGGTGATCGAATCGCTTGAACACGCCAAGGCGATCGACGGCATTTTCACCGATCGCGTCGGCACCGCGGGCCCCGATTTCAAGACCTTGCTCAGCGATATCTACGAACTGAAGAAGTTCCTGGAACCGCAACTGGCCAAGCGCCGGCCCGGCGAAAGCACCGAGGAAGGCGACGCCGAGGCTGCGGTCGATGGCGGCAGCGGCGGCAACGGGTCCCGTGCGGCGTCCAACGGGGCCATCTCGGGCCCGCAGGACGTCGTGCGTCGGCTGGATGAGCTGTGCGACTACTACACTCGTTGCGAACCTTCGAGCCCGGTGCCCCTGCTGCTGCGTCGTGCCCAGCGTCTGGTCGGCCTGGATTTCATGGATCTGCTGAAGGATCTCGCGCCCGGTGGCGTCTCGGAGCTGCGCGTCGTTTCCGGCAACTCGGACGACTCATAATCGGTCGGGCTACCGGCGTCGCCGGTGGCACGACACTCAGTACACGCCCTTGCAGCTGGTACCCGCGGAACGCATGAAGAGTTCATGCACCGAGGGATCCCAGCTCAGCACGAGCCCACCCGGCAGTCCGGTCGTGATGCCGGCTGAGGCAATCTGACTGACCGGGCCCACCGTGACGGTGCGTCCCTCGCCAGTCGTCACTTTCGCGCTGATCGTGTAACTGATCGGGTCGCTGCAGCCCACCGCATCGACGCGCTGCGCGGACGTACCGGCGCCCGTGAGGTCCGGCATCGTCCCGGTAACCGGCGGCATGACCTTCCCGGCAGCGCCGTTGCCCGGGCACGTCGCCGCCAACGCATAGCTCACCGAAACCCTGGCTGCAGGTGCCACCTGTACCACGGCGACGGCCTCCGGCTGGGCTGCGCATCCGACCAGAAATGCCTTGCGCTTCGACATCACATGCAGCACATAGCTGCCGGACTGCAGCTGGCTGCCGGCCGGCAACTTCAGCTCGATGCGATTGGGTTGCACACCCGTCACAATGGGCTGGAGGTCCTGCCGCTTGCCCGCGGCGTCGGTGGCGGCGACCGCCGGATCTTCGCACTGGGCGTCGAACAGGTTGTCGCCGACCAGCGCGAAAACCGTGTCCTTGCGACTATCGCGCAGCACGAACAGTGGACGCTGATCGAATGTCTCGACGCTGTTGACGACCGGCAGGAACTTGGACGAACCCGACGCCCTGGCAACCACGGCCACCGTGCTAGCCAAGGCTTCCGCCATCGCCGCCGAATCGGCATCGGGACAGCCCTTGCTGGCGTCGAGATAGGCCTTGGCCCGCTGGACTACCGCGTGGGCGCGATACGCGCTCCCCTTGGCGTTTGCATCAATGAGTTCGATCGGTTTACCCGCATCGCTGCCCAGCGACTTGCGCAATGCATCGGCCATGTCGGCCAGACGCTGGCTGGTCGCATCCAGGTTCGAATGAGGCAGGCTGGCAGCGCGCGACGCCAATTCGTGCCGGGTCGTCTCCAGCTCGGCCACGACCGCTGCCCCGGTCAACCGCGGAGCAATCTGCGCCGTGGCCGAACCGACGAGAACCCAGGCAGGCAGCCCGAACAGGATGCCTGCACCCAAGCTGCGCAAGCTCATCGGCGAACGTTCATCAATATGCCCACCATGCCCACCGATTCACCATCCGCGCAATCCAGCTGGTCTGGTTGATCCGGATCGCAACCGCTTTGCTGGTCCTCCGGCAAACGCACACCCGACGGCACGATGCCGTACGAGCGGTAGTTCGCCGAGATCACGCTGGGATCGATGTAGGAGTCGCCATGGTTGCCGTTCTGCGCGCTGCCCGCGCCTGCTGCGGTGGGTACGTTGATGGCGAATCCGCCGCTCAGCGGCAGCAAGTTGCCGCTGCTGTCGATGGCGTAGAAATAGGCCGGTGACAGACCGACGTTGGCAATCGTTTGCAAACCCGTACCCACGACATAGATCGGCGCCGAGGCGGTACCCATGCGACCGGTCGAACCCCAGGTGCCCAATCCGTTGTAGACCGGCGTGGTGCCGAGCTGGAACAGGTCGCCATTGGTCACTGACAGATAGAAGGCCGACGTGCCGGCATTCACCGTGAATGCGCTGCCAGCGACCGACGCCAGCGTCAGGGTCCGGTTGTTGGTCATGCTGAAACCACCTGGCGACGAGAAGTTGCCGAGCGTGCCGACCATGTTGTTGATGCCCTGCGTACTGCTGCCGAGCGTGGTCATGCCTGCGGCCTGACCGCTCAAGGTTCCCGCGGTAATGACGCCACCCGCGCCTTCCGTGATTGCACCGGCCGACACCAACGTCGTCATGGTGCCGCTGACCGCGCCGTTGATCGCCAGATCTCCGGTGGTTGTCGTCAGCGCCGTGCTGGCGCCACCGTTGACCGGCCCGTCCACCACCAGCGCCTGCGCATTGGTCAGGCCGAAGTTCGCCGCGCTGAAGCTGCCCAGCGTTCCGATGTGGTTGACGCCCGTGAGGCTCGTTGCACCGGTCGACTGGCCGCTCAGCGTGTCCGCGGCGATGCTGCCATTCGTGCCCTCGCTGATCGCGCCGGCCGACTTCAACGTGGTCGTCGTGCCGCTGATCGCACCGTTGATCGCCAGGTTACCGGACGTGGTCGTGAGTGCCGTGCTGGCACCGCCGTTGACCGGACCATTCACCGTCAGGGCCTGCGCATTGGTCAGGTCGAAGTTCGCCGCGCTGAAGCTGCCTAGTGTTCCGACGCGGTTGGCGCCCGTGAGGCTCGTGGCACCGACCGACTGGCCGCTCAAGGTCGCCGCGGTGATGCTGCCGTTCGCGCCTTCCGTGATTGCACCGGCCGACTTCAGCGTGGTGGCCGTGCCGCTGACCGCACCGTTGATCGCCAGGTTACCGGACGTAGTCGTGAGTGCCACGCTGGCACCACCGTTGACCGGACCATTCACCGTCAGGGCCTGCGCATTGCTCAGGCCGAAGTTCGCCGCGCTGAAGCTGCCCAGCGTATCGATGTGATTGGCACCGTTGAGAGAACGTCGCTCCCGCGGACTGACCGCTCAACGTGGCCGCGGTGATGCTGCCGTTCGTGCCCTCGCTGATCGCACCGGCCGACTTCAACGTGGTCGTCGTGCCACTGACCGCACCATTGATCGCCAGGTTGCCGGCGGTGGTCGTGAGCGTTGTGCTGGCACCGCCATCGACCGAACCATTCACCACCAGCGCCTGCGCATTGGTCAGGCTGAAGTTCGCTGCGCTGAAGTTGCCCAGCGCATCGATCTGGTTGACGCCATCGAGCGTGGCATTTCCCGCCGATTGCCCGGTGAGTACACCCGCCGTCACTCTGCCCGCCGTACCCTCGGTGATCGCACCTGCGGCCGAGTTCAAGGTGGTCGTACCGGTGCCGCTGTTGACCGCTGCATTGATCGCCAGGCCACCATGGCCGCCGAGAGCCACCGAGCTGCCGCTGATGCCGGCGCCTGCCGTCAACTCACCGGCCGTCGTGTTGATCCTGACCGCCCCCGTGCCACCGGAGATGGCACCGTTGATGGCCAACGCCTGCGCGTTGTCGAAGCTGAAACCGTTAGCGGTACCAAATGCCCCCAACGCACCGACCTTGTTGGCCTGATTCAGCGAGGTGCTGCCCGCGGAGCTGCCACCCAGCGTGCCGGCCGTGATGACGCCGGAGCCCTGGCTGATGTCGCCGCCGGAGATCAGTTGCACGGCACTGCCGGCGATGCCCCGGGTGAGGATCAGGTTGCCGGCCGAATCCAGCGTGATATCGCCACCGGCCAGCGCGGTATCCACGGCCAGTTCGCCACTGGTCGCGATCAGGTAGATGACTCCGGTGCCGCTGGCCGTCGTCAACGGACCGCCTACAGTCAGTGCCTGCGCATTGGTCAGGCGGAAGTTCGCCGCATCAAAACTGCCCAGCGCATTGATCAGGTTGGCCTGGCTGAGTGTCGTGTCACCGACCGAACTGCCACTCAGCATGCCGGCGGTGATGACGCCAGCGCCCTGGGTGATTGCGGCACCACTGACGATGTTCAGCCCACCCGGAGTGCTCACATTGTTGTTCAGCGCCACGCCGTCGCGTCCCTCCAGCGAGACATTGGCGCCACTCAGTGCAGCTGACGTAGTCAGCAAACCACCCTTGGAGGTCAGCGTCAGATCCGCGGTGCCCGTATCGATCGCGCTACCGGAGAGCGCCAGCGAGCCGCCGGCAATCAGGCTGACCGTACCATTCGGCCCACTGGTCAGCCCAGCTATAGCAAGATCGTTGGCGTCGGTGATCGACACGCTCCTGCCGGCGGCGATCACTGCGCCGGTGAAGTCGTTGTTCGTATTGGCCAGCGTGATCGCGCCGGTGCCGGCGTTGAGCGTACTGGTACCGGCCACGTTGAGAGCACCGGTCTGGCTGATCGCGCCGTTGTTGCTGGTCGCCACCAGGTTGCCGCCCACATTGCCGCTGCCCAGGTTAAGCGCGCCGCTACTGGTTGCCGTCAGCGCCCCCGTGTTCAGCGTGCCCAGCGTCAGTGCGTTCTGGTCGGTGATCTGGGTCGCGCCGCCGCTCAGGTTCACCGGGCCGGTGAAATCGTTGTTCGCATTCGCCAGCGTGACCGCGCCGCTGCCGCCGTCGAAACTCACGGCGCCGCCACCGGCCGACTGCGTGATCGCCGTGCCCGCCGCCTGCGTGATGCCCACCGCCTGCACACCCAGCGTGCCCGTGCCGACGTTGACGTTGCCCAGGAGCAATCCATCGCCATCACGGATCGAAACATTCCCCGCACCACTGTTGCTCAGGCTTACCGCACCGCCGAAATTGTTGCCGGCGTTGGCCAGCGTGATCGCATTGGCGCCTGCGCTGAAGCTGGATGTGCCGGTCACCGCGAGCACATTGGTCTGACCGATCGCACCCGATGCCACGGTCGTGAGGTTGCCGCTCACCGTGGTCGCACCAAAGCTCGTCGCCCCGGCGTTCGTGGTCAGGTCCCTGGTCGTGCCGCTGACCGCGAGGCTTCCGCCGGCGTTGAGGACGCTGTTGCCCGTCGTCGTCAGCGCCACCGACAGATCGCTGGTGTCGGACAACGAGATGCTGCTGCCGCTGGCGCTGACGGCACCCTGGAAATCGTTGCCGACTGAAGTCAGCGTGATCGCGCCGGTGCCGGCGTTGAGCGTGCTGGTACCGACCACGTTGAGAGCGCCGGCCTGGCCGATCGCGCCGTTGTTGCTGGTCGCCACCAGGTTGCCGGTGACCGTCGCCGCTGCCCAGGTTCAGTGCGCCCGTGCTGGTCGCCGCCAGGTTGCCGGTCGAAAGTGTGCCCAGGGCCAGCGCATTGCTGTCGTTGATCTGCGTAGCGCCACCAGTCAAACTCACCGCACCGGTGAAGTCGTTGCCGGTGTTCGCCAGCGTGAGGACGCCACCACCACTGTTGAAGCTCGCCGCGCCTGCCGCGGCCGACTGCGTGATCGCCGTGCCCGCCGCCTGCGTGATACCTACCGCCTGCACACCCAACGTGCCCGTGCCGACACTGACGTTGCCCAGGAGCAGCCCATCGCCATCACGGATCGAAATATTCCCCGCACCACTGTTGCTCAGGCTTACCGCACCGCCGAAATTGTTGCCGGCGTTGGCCAGCGTGATCGCGTTGGCGCCTGCGCTGAAGCTGGATGTGCCGGTCACCGCGAGCACACCGGTCTGACCGATCGCACCCGATGCCACGGTCGTGAGGTTGCCGCTCACCGTGGTCGCACCAAAGCTCGTCGCCCCGGCATTCGTGGTCAGGTCCTGGGTCGTGCCGCTGACCACGAGACTGCCGCCGGCGTTGAGGATGCTGTTGCCCGTCGTCGTCAGCGCCACCGACAGATCGCTGGTGTCGGACAACGAGATGCTGCTGCCGCTGGCGCTGACGGCACCCTGGAAATCGTTGCCGACTGAAGTCAGCGTGATCGCGCCGGTGCCGGCGTCGAGCGTACTGGTGCTGCTGGCAAGAATGTTGCCGCCGATCTGCGAAATGCCGCCCGTGCTGCTCGCCAGGGTCAATGCGCCCGTGGCGGTTATGTCGTTGTTCAGGGTCAACCCGCTCGCGCCGATCAGCGAGACGTTATTGCCGCTGAGATCGCCCTGGGTCGACAAGCTCGCGCCAGAGGACAGGGTGAGATCCCCGCTACCGGTGTCGATGGTGGTGATCGTGGGCGCCAGCATGAGCTGGCCGCCGGCCACCAACGACACGTCGCTGTTCAGCCGCACTCGTGAACCCGACCATGTCGAGCGCCGTGGCATCGGCGATCCGTATCGCCTGGCCGCTGGCCGTCACTTGCCCGGTGAAGTCGTTGCCTGCATCGGTCAGGGTCAGGTCGCCGGCACCGGCATTGAGCGTCACCGCTCCGCCACCGACGGCCTGCACGATCGCTCCGGTCTGGCTGATCCCGGTCGCCGTCAGGTCCAGCGCCCCGCTGCCGATCGTCGACGCCCCCAGCACCAGCGCGTTCGCATTGCTGACCGCCACGTCGTTCGCACCGCTGTTGCTCAGGCTTACCGCGCCGGTGAAGTCGTTGCCGGCGTTGGTCAACATGATCGTGCTGGCGCCAGCATTGATCATGCTGCTGCCGGTCACGGTGAGTGCGCCGGTCTGGCTGATCGCGCCGTTGTTGCTGGTCGCCGCCAGGTTGCCGGTGACCGTACCGCTGCCCAGGTTCAGTGCGCCCGTGCTGGTCGCCGCCAGATTGCCGGTCGAAAGCGTGCCCAGGGCCAGTGCGTTGCTGTCGGTAATCTGCGTGGCGCCACCGGTCAAACTCACCGCACCGGTGAAGTCGTTGCCGGTGTTTGCCAGCGTGAGGACGCCGCCACCACTGTTGAAGCTCGCCGCGCCTGCCGCGGCCGACTGCACGATGGCCGTGCCCGCCGCCTGCGTGATGCCCACCGCCTGCACACCCAGCGTGCCCGTACCGACACTGACGTTGCCCAGGATCAGCCCATTGGCGTCCCGGATCGACACGTTGTTCGCGCCGCTGTTGCTCAGGTTGACCGCACCGGTAAAGTCGTTGCTTGCATTGGCCAGCGCGATGGCGCCGCCGCCTGCGTTGATCGTGCTGCTGCCGGTCACGTGCAGCGCACCGGTCTGGTTGATCGCACCGTTGTTGCTGGTCGCCACCAGGTTGCCGATGACCGTGCCGCTGCCCAGGTTCAGTGCACCCGTGCTGGTCGCCGCCAGGTTACCGGTCGAAAGTGTGCCCAGCGCCAGCGCGTTGCTGTCGGTGATCTGCGTTACGCCACCGGTCAGACTCACGGCACCGGCGAAGTCGTTGGCGACGCCGGTCAGCGTGATGGCACCCGTGCCCGCCGTCACCGTACTCGGGCCCGCCACCGTGATGGCGCCCACCAACTGCGTGATCGCCGCATTCGTGCTGGCCAGCGTCAACGTGCCCAGAGCGGACACATCACCGCCGAGCGTCACGCCGTCGCGACCGGTCAGGCTAACATTGGTGCCGCCCAGCGCGCCGCCGGTCGACAACACGCCGCCATTGGCCGCCAGGGTCAGGTTACCCGCGCCGGCCGACAGGGCGCTCGCCGGCAACGTCAGTGCGCCGCCGGCGATCAGGCTCACGTTGCCGTTCGCGTTGTCGGTCAGCGAGCTCACACTCAGATCATTGACGTCCACCAGCGACACGCCGGCACCGGTCACCGTGACGGCGCCCTGGAAATCGTTGTTCGCATTGGTCAGCGCAATCGCGCCATTGCCCGCGTCGAGGGCACTGGTGCCGGTCACGCCCAAGGCGCCGGCTTGGCTGATCGCGCCGTTGTTGCTGGTCGCCGTCAGGTTGCCACCCACGCTGCCGCTGCCCAGGTTCAATGCCCCGGTGCTACTCGCGGTCAGCGCGCCGCTGGTGCTGAGCGTGCCCAGTGTGAGCGCGTTCTTGTCGGTGATCTGCGTTGCGCCGCCGGTCAGGCTCACGGCGCCGGTGAAGTCGTTGTTCGCGTTGGTCAACGTGATCGCATTCGTTCCCGCGTTGAAACTCGACGCGCCAGTCACCACGAACGCGCCACCCTGCACGATCCCGCCTGTCGTGGTGGTTACCGACAGTCCACCCGCACCAATGTCCAATGCGTTTGCCGCAAAGCTGCCCCTGCGGGTCGTCAGGCTGGTCAGCGCGTTCGTGCCACCTACGGCACCGCCGAAACTCGACAACCCACTCGTGTCCACCACCAGGTCATGCGCACCGTTGAGCGTGTTGGCGAACACGATGTCACCGCCGCCCGAGCTAGTCAGCGTCGCGTTACCGGCCAGCCCTACCGCGTCGTTGTAAGTCTGCGCGCCCGTGGTCGTTACGCTGCCACCGAGCGTCGTGCTGCCGCCGGCACCCGTGCTCAGGCTGGTGAGCGCGCTCGTGCCGCCGACCGCCTTCGCGAACGTGGTGGCGCCGCTTGTGTTGATCACCAGGCTTTGCGCTCCATTGACCGTGCTGCCCAGCCTGATGTTGCCACCGGCACTACTCGTCAGAATGGTGTCGCCATTCAGCACCACCGCATCGTCGTAGAATTGCGTACCAGTGGTGGTCACGTTGCCGCCGAGCACGGTGCTGCCGCCGGCATCCGTGGTCAGGCTGGTGAGTGCGCTCGCGCCGCCTACCGCGCCGGCGAATGTGGTGGCACCGCTGGCGTTCACCGACAGCGCATAACCGCCGTCGACTGTCGAGTTGAAGGTGATGTTGCTGCCGCTCAGCACGCGATCGGAGCCCAACGACACCGCCGTGTCGTAGGTCTGCGACCCACTGGTGGTCACATCGTCGACGAGCACGAGCGGAATGGCATTGGTAACGCTGAAATCTGAGGCGGTGAAGCTCCCGAGGTTGCCGATCTGGTTGGCCTCTCCCAACGTGGTGGCGCCGACCGAACTGCCGGTCAAGGTGCCCACCGTGAGAGTGGCTCCCGCCACCTGCGAGATGGCCCCTCCGGAATTCAACGAAAGTGTGGCGGCATGAGCCGGGGTGATGGCTGCATAGATGCCCACATCACCGGTATTGGCATCGCCGATCACGATCGCGTTGGCCGTGATCTGGTCCAACTCGGCATTGGTCAGACCAAGCTGGGGCGGCGCCGGCGTCGGGGCATCGGCGCCCAGCGAAATTTGCCTTCCCGCCGTAGCCTGCCGGATGGCTACGGTACCGGCGGTGCCGGCATCGATGGTTCCGAAAATGTCCGCGTTGTCGGCGACCAGACTGACGTTCGCGCCAGCGGCGGCCCCATTGGTCGTGTCCACCGTGGCGCCCGCGCCAATATTGATTCGTGCGCCGTCGGTAGAGGCTGTGAGGGTTACCGCCCCGCCGGCGGTGATGATGCCGGGCGCCACCACGCCCAGGTCAGCCGTGGTACTGGTGATGCCTACATTGCCACTGCCCGCGGTACCGCTGACATCCGCGCCACTGGCTTCCGTGATATTGACCGCACCGGTACCGTTCGCAGCGAAGGCGATGCTGGCGACGTCGGTGAGGATTGCGCCCGACGCGCCGATCGCCCCGTTGGCGCCACCCGCCGTGAGAGTCAGTGCGTTGCCGCTGATCGTGCCAGCGTTGTGGGTGATGCTGCCAGCCAGTGCACTCAGGTCGACATTGCCCGTTGTACCGATGTCGCCGTTGATCGCGAGATTGCCGGTCGTGCTGCTGATGGCCACATTGCCGCTGCCGGCGGTGCCGCTGAGCGCGGTGCCATCGGCCTCGATAATCTGCACCGCGCCGGTGCCAGTGGCCGTGAAATCGAGTTGCGTGGAACTGGTCAGCACGGCACCGGAGGCACCGATCGAGCCGTTGGTCCCACCGGCCGAAAGGTTCACGGCATTGCCGCTGACCGTGCCGGACGAATGTACGATGTTGCCGGACCCGGCACTCAGGGCGACATTGTCGGCGGAGCTTACGTCTCCCCCGACGGTGAGGTCGCCGGTTTGCGCGCGGAGATTGACAAGCCCCAAAGCGGTACTGCCGCTAACCGTCATGGCATCGGCATTCACGACCGCGACGCCATCTGTATTGCTGTTGGTGAACGCCAGCGTGCTCACCTGCGTGTCGATTCCATCGCCGAAGCCGATACCCGTTGCGGCGCTAAGCGTGGCCTGCCCGCCGGCATTGGTGATGCTGGTCGCCGCACCGCCATCGGCATCCGTGATCGCGCCTGTCGTTGCCGTCAACGTAACCAGTCCACCCTGGCTCAGCACGGAGCCATCGTTGATTCCGATATCTCCCGTCGCCGAGGTCAGCGACACCGTGCCGGCGGTATTGGCCGTATTGGTCTGCTGCAGCGCCTGCACCGTGGCGCCGTCTGCCTCGGTGATCGCGATGTCGCCGGTGGCGCCGGTGTTGACCACATTGAGCAGCGTCGCCGCCGTATTCAGATTGATACCGGTGGCAGCGGTCGCGTTCAACGTGCCGGCAGACAACATGCCTGCCGTTTGCGTGATGCTGCCCGCCGTTGCGGTCAACGTGGCCGAGCCGGCGCCAAGTGAGATGTCGTTCGCGAGAATGATGCTGTTGCCGGCAAGCAGCGACAGATTCAGCACGTCGCCACCGGATGTCGAATCGAAGATCCTGTTGTTGATCACGATATCGTGCGCGGCGTCGAGCGTGAGCGCATTGGTGCCCTTGCCGTTGTAGTTTAGATCGGCGTTGAGGGTAATGTTCCCCGCCTGCGCATTGGTGCCGCCGCTACCGGTGGTGACCGCGACGCTGGCGCCGCCGGTCAACGCAGCAGTGATCAAGTTGACGCCGAGCGTCGCACTGTCGTCTGTCGAGAGAAAGGGATCGGCGGAGTTGATGTTCGTGCGGCCGCCGCCGGCGACGATGGTGATGTTGTTGGGATCAATCAGCCAGTTGCCACCCAAGCCGCTGGCGTTGCGCGCAGTGACCTGCGGCGTTCCGGTGACTGTCAGACCACCGTGACTCGAAGTCTCGGCGAAACCGCCGTTGCCCCCACTGATGCCACCACGCGCTAGCAGGCTGCCGGCAATGACGGAATTGTCCCGGGAGAACACCACGATGCTGCCGCCGTTGCCGCTGTCGGTGGCATCGGCATTGATGACGACGCCATCGGCAACATACGCGCGATCGGCAATGGCAAGTCCTTCCCCACCGCGAATGCCGCCGCCGACGCGAATCACGCCGCCACCACCCTGCCAGAGGCATCCAGAGTGCCTCCAGTTATCATCACATCCCTGTCTGACAGTGCTTCGATGCGCCCGCCACGGTTGCCGCTGACATCGATCGTTCCGGAGTTTTCCGCATTGCCCCCGTTCGCCACCAACCGCACCACACCGCCGTCGGTGCTGATGCCGCTGGCATCGATCACGCCGGAGTTGTTGACCAGGTTGGTGAACAGGTCCTTCGCTGCCGAGGCCTGCAGTACCACGGTGCCGTCTTCGGCGCGCAAAGTGCCCTTGTTGGTGACGGCCGCTTCGCGCTGGTCCAGGCGTTGCTTCAGCTCGCCGGTGATCTGGATGTTGATCAGGCCGTTGCCGTCGAAGTCGAGCACGGCGTGATCGGCACCATCGAGATTGATCTTGCCGTAGTTGGCGAAGATCAGACCGTCGTTGAGCACGCTGCCGCCGACCAGCGCCACCGAGCCGCCGCTGGCGGCCTGGATCAGGCCGTGGTTGACGATGCCGGCACCGGCACCGGTTGCGTTGAGGTTGTAGCGCCCGGCGAGGAAATCGTTCGGAGTCAGATCCAGCGTGCTGGCAAGCAGGCCGCCGACGTTCATCTGCGCGGTGGCGCCGAAGATGATGCCGTGGGTGTTGATCAGGAAGATCTGGCCGTTGGAATTGATGCGGCCGAAGATCTGGCTGGGGTTCTGGTCCAGGATGCGGTTCAGTGCCACCGCCGAGCGCGACGGCTGGTTGAACAGCACCGACTCGTTGGCACCCACGTTGAACGTCTGCCAGTTCAACGCCAGTTTCTGCGATGCCTGGTTGATGATGGTGCTGTTGCCGCTTTGCGTGATCGAGCCGGTGCCGCCTACCACGACGCCGCCCGTCGGGCCGCCGGCCAGTGCGTCATGGCTGAAGACGATCGAGCCCAAGGCCAGTCCCACGCACAGGCTGATCGGCCACGTCTTGCGCAATGGCAGGCTGTCGCGCAGGGCCGGGTGGGCATGCGCGCGCGCGTTGCGCGACTGGCGCTGGGAAATGTTCTTGCTCATGGTCGTCATCCGTCAGAACGTGAAGCTGAACCGGGAATAGATGTGGTAGCCCTTGCTTGTCGGACGCATCCTGCGAACCGAGGGGCACGGCACCGTTGAGGTGGAACTCGAAGCGACTGAACCGTGGCAGCCGGAAGATCAGGCCCGCGCCCGCGCCGCTGAGCGTGGCCGACTCCGGCGTGGTGGACTTGTTGGCGCCCGCGGAATAGCCCTTGGCGTAGTCCACGAATACCTGGAACTCCAGCAATTCGCGCCAGGGCCGGCCATAGAACGGCGAGACCTTGTCACCGAAGCCGGGCGCATCGACGTGATATTCGAGCGACGTGTAATAGCCTCGATCGCGCAGGGCGTCGGCGATCGGATAGGCGCGGGTGCTGTCCGGTCCGCCCAGCGCGAACTGCTCGAGCGGGATCAATGCATCGTTGGTGTACTGGCCGACGAATTTGAAGTTGAGCCGTTGCGACTTGCTGAGGAACTGCATCCGC
The DNA here is from genome assembly GCA_963739815.1 of uncultured Gammaproteobacteria bacterium. Lineage (GTDB taxonomy): Bacteria > Pseudomonadota > Gammaproteobacteria > Xanthomonadales > Rhodanobacteraceae > Rhodanobacter. The sequence goes on along the minus strand of CAVUBI010000001.1, from coordinate 246,124 downwards.
GTGTACGCCAGCTTGGCGACGAGGAAATCGCGCGCATGCAGCGGGCTGACCAGATCCGGATCGCGGGAGTCGTCGTTGATCGACTTGCGCAAACCGAACTGCACGATGTCCACGCCATGGAAACGGCGGTCGGTGTGGAGCATCCCGTACGTCAGTTCGGCCAGCGTGAACTTTTCATCCGACAGGTTGATGCCGAGGCTGTCCAGCCGCGACTCTTCCTGGATGAAGTGCAGCGTGCCGTTTGCCTGCAGGTCTTCCCTGTTGATGAATTTCCAGTCCAGTCCGCCGTAGTAGAGCGAGGTCGGGCCTTTGACGTCGAGCGCCGCGAACTGCCCGGTGTTCACCTGCAGCTCGCTGCGGGAAGCACCGACAACGGCGCTCAGGCCCGGCACCCCCGGTAGCGGAGCGCGATACGACAACGCGCCAAACACGTTGTTGTTCGGGTCCAGCGCATAGTCCAGGTTGAGGTTGAACATATCGCCGATGTGCAGCGGGTTGTCCCACTCCAGACCGGCCTGGGCGCGATATTTCCCGGTGAGTTCGGTGCCGTAGTTGTTGGCGCCCAGCATGATCTTGTAAGGCCGCTTCGCCTCGTTGGCGACCATCACCAGGTCGGTGTCGCCGGTGTTTTCGCCCGGTTGAAACGTCGACGACACGGTGACGCCCGGCAGGTCACGCGCATACAACAGTGCCGTGTCGACGTCGCTTTTCAGCAGCGGTTTGCCCCTGAGCTTTTCCGCCGCCGCCGAAATGACGCCGGGCCGATAGTGCTTGGTGCCCTTGACGATGATCTTGCCGATCTTGCCTTCGAGCACCTGGATCTCGACGATCTTGTCGGGGCCGATGGTCTGTGCCGGCAGAAACGCATTGGAGACGATGAAGCCGGCGCTGCGGTAACGCTCGACGATCTTGTCGGCGACGCCCTGCATCTCGTCGAAAGTCAGCTCGACGGGCGTACCGGTCTTGCCGGCCAGCTCCTGATACTGCGCATCGGCCACGGCCTGGATGCTCGCCGGCGTAAGTCCGCGATCCGCGTGGTCGGCCACACCGGTCACGCGAAAACCCTGCACGGCGATTTTCTGCGCGGCTTCGGCGTCGCGTTCCCGTACCGGCGGCACGACATTGCCGGAGAGCTGCGGAGATGGCTTGGCTGCATTGGCCGCAGGCACCTGGTCGGGTGGTGTCGCACCGGCGTCTTGCGCCCAGACGGCCCCACTGCTCCACGCCAATGCCCACGCTGCTGCGAAGCAAACAATTCGCACGATACTTCCCCTTGTCCGCATCATCGATCCATTGACGGCGCCACCAGGATTAACGGTCGCGCCAATTGCGAAGTCCCAAGCCCCTGTGATTCAGGCAATTGCTGCCTGTTGGCTTGTGCCAGCCCTCTCAGGATACACCATTAAAAATGCAACGGCAGACCCACTTTGCCGCCGAAAATTCTGCTAGTCGATAATCCGGAACAAACCGGACCGGTCACCCCAACAACGCGCGATCCGATGCCGATTCGTCTGCCTGCAACGGCCCGCAGACGGCGCCACACCTCACCTTTCGGATGCCACACGGGTGCGCGGATGCAGGTCCATCGACGAGCCGCATCTCACTTCAGTGCAATCGGCTGGTTATCTACGGGCGCCAATCCCTGCATTAATTGATAAATCCCCGCCACCCCCGGAATCAGGGGTCCCGAGGTGACTGCGATGACAAGCATCTTTATCCGGCAGATAACAGCCACCAACCGATCAGAATCAGCAGTCCGGCCCCGGCGAGCAAGGCCACCACCGGCTTCCACGCCATTGCCGGCCGCATCGACAATAACGTCGTCAATGCCCGCCCGGCGGCGTCCGACGATTCCCCGGAGGATGCCGCGCGAGCCTGGCCCGCGCGCGGTGCCGCGGTGGCACCCGGTACGACCAGGCTTTTGCGGGCAGTGGTGACGCCGCCGCTGTCGTACAGCGACTCAAGTACGCGACGACGCCGGGCCCGATACTCGCCACGCGTGATCCGGCCCAGTCGATGCGCCTCGTCCAGAACACGCAGATCCTGGTTTATGGCTCGTTCCCGTTCAGTCATTTCAGCTCCCTGAGCACCCGGAAACCCACGTCCCGCTGCGGCGAACCGCTATCGGCACGATGCGTGTCGACATTGCAGTCGGACCAGTAACTGGTATAGCTGCCGCCACGCACCAGCACGCTGCCACCGCTGACCACCCACTCCGACACGTTGCCGGTCATGTTCACCAGCCCCCACGGATTGCGCGAGCGCCCCCTTGGCGACACCGCCGCCCCGCCGCCATCACCGCCGCCGGTCGAAGGCAGCACGCAGTTGCTGTCTTCCGCCTGCGTCCATTTGCCACCGGCCTTGGCCGCATGCACCCACTCCGCGTCCGTGGGCAGGCGATAAACATGCCCACCACTGAGGTCACTGAGCCAGCGCGCATAGCCCCGGGCCTGGTCGAGGGTGATGTTGCCGATGGGCGCGCTGCCCAGATCCTGATCGTTCACGGTGACGGCAGCGCATTTGCCGGTGGCCCGGCAGAACTGGTTGAACTCGTTGATGGATATCTCCGCGCGCGACATCGCGTACGCCTTGCCGCCGCCGATGCCGGGCACCACCACCAGTAACGGACCGCGCGCGCCGTTGATGGTGTCGGAGCAGAACTTCCCTTTTCCGGCCAGCCCGGCCTTGGCGCAGGAATCGGCTCCGCTCGACGCGGTTGGCTCGGCATCGGGCCGCGCGGCGACGGGTGCGGTAACCGGCTTGCCGGCGGCGGCCGGTTGGCCGACCGGTGCTTGCGCAACCGGTGCGGTCGGTTGCGGCGCGGCCGGCTGGCTGGGCAACACGGCAACACCGGGCTTGATCTTCTCCAGTTGTTCGGCCAGCGACTTCACGCCCAACTGGCCACGCATGCGCATGTCTGCCTCGAGCGCACCCATGGCCGTCGCATCGGTCCGATACAACCCGTCGAGCTGCCGTTTCAGCGGGGCGTAATCAGCATTGGGCAAGGGCTGCTTGCCAGCCGCCATGATGGCGGCGACCACGTCGTAACGTGCCTTCGTGGTACGCAACGACACGTTGCCCGCAAGCGTATCGAGCCCCTTGCCAAGCACGTCCGCTGCACGCTGGTAATGCCCCTTCTGGAAGGTATCCTCGGCCTGGCCCAGATAAGCATCGGCCAGCAACTTCGGCCCTTCGGTCTTCAGGAAGGGATTGTCCGGTTGCAGCACCCTGATCCGCTCAAGCGACTGGCTCGCCTTGCCGACGTCGCCAGCTGCCACTGCGCTCTTCATCGACTCGATGCGCGATTTCACCTCGGCATCGGCACTGTCCTGCGCAGCCTTGGCCTGCACGTCGCTCTGCAATGCATCCAGCGCGGCGGCCTGTGCGATCAATGGCGCTGATTTCGGCGCGTACTTGAGACCAAGATTCACGGCGATCCTGGCTTGCGGCAGGTGCTGCGGATCGGCGAGACGGGCCGCTTCGCTGGCCAGGGCGGCACCCAGTACATTGACCGCCTGGCTGGTTTCCGGCGATGCATCGCCACGCAGGGTGTCCATCGCCGTGGACACCGAATGTTGCCAGTCGGGCGTGAGCGTCGGTTTCGCGCTCAAGCTGGCCAGCGTTGCGCGCGCGTCGGCAAGTGTCTGCGCCTTCTGCTGCTGGATTTTCTGCACGGACGCCGTACGCGCTGCACCCACCTCGGCCAGTACCTGGCCAAAACCCGCCTCGGCCGGATCGAGTTGCTGGCCGGCCTGGCCGATGCGCTCGGCGGCATCGAGGTCGCCGGCGGCGATGCGTCCACGCGCCAAGGTGACAAGGCTGCTGTCGACCTTGCTCCGCACTTCGGCATAATCCGGCGAGTCCGCGCCGATCTGGCTGCGCGCGCTGTTCAAGGCGCTCTTGACGTCCTGCAGCCAGACCACGGTACCCAGCGGGTTGGCCAGCAGGTCGGTGACGCGGCTCTTGGCCAGCGCATTGCGCTGCGCCTCGCTCGCTGCCTTCTGCGCCAACTGGTTCTGCTTATCCAGCAGGTCCTGGCGCGTCGCGGAAAGAGCCGCGTCGCCGGGAAACAGATCGATGCCGAAGCCCGCGATGGCGATCGCGCTGGCCAGGTCGCCCGCTTTTTGTTTCTCTGCCGCTTGCGCTGCCAGAACCTGCTTCAGCCGGTTGGTCTGCTCGGCCAGCCGCGGATCATCACCCAGCAATTTACCCGCCTCCTGCCAGGCTGTTCCCGCCTGCGTGCGCCAGTCGTCGGCATTGCTTGCCTTGTCCAGCAGGTCGGCCAGCGACTGCAGGCTCTGCTCGCGTTGCTGTTGTGCCTGCTTCGCCTGTTCCTCTTGCAGACGCTGGGCGGTGAGCGCCTTGCCCATCTCGTCCAGCTGCGTGCTGCGCTGTTTCAGGCGGGCGGAATCCGGGAACAGGCCATGGGCAAGCTTGAGCTCGGCAGTCGCTTCGTCAAAGTGCCCGGCGACAAGCGAGCGGCCGATCGCCGTGTCGTACTTGAGCTCCAGCTCGGCGTTCTTCAACAAGCTGCTGTCCGGATCGATCGCGCGGATATGCGCCAGCGTGGTGACCACGTTGTCCGGCTGATTCTCGAAGATCGCGTCGGCGCTGATCTGCTCGCTGAGCTTGGTGTCCAGCGTATTGAGCAGGTCGTTCTTCTGGTCTTCCACTTCGCTGCGCTTGATGTCCAGCGGCGGCGAATACAGCTTCAGGTCGTCGCGCAGCTTGAACACCCGCTGCGCGCCGGCGTAGTTGTAGCGGTCCCTGGCCGGGTTCCAGTAGGCATCGATGCGCCCCAGCAGGTACTTCTGGATCAGTTCGCCCTGGTCCACGATGATCCGCTTGCGGTCGTCGTCGCTCAACGTACCCAGAGCCTGTTGCGCCTGGCTTTCGTTGGCGTAGTGATCCGGCCGCTCCAGCGTGAACCGCGCGATCACCTCGGCCACGTGATGGTTGTGCTGATAAGTGGTCCAGCCCCACACGCCGCCGGCGATCGCCATCACGGCGGGTACGCCGTACAGCAGGAACGGCATCGCGCGCTCGCGCAGGCTGACTTCACGCAACCCGTCGACCAGCTCGTTCGCGCTTTTCAGGCGCTGGGCCTTGGTGAAGGCGACGCTCGCGCACAGCACCTTGTACTGGTACTTGGTCAGGCCTTTCACCGGCGGCGGCTTGCGGCCCTCCTTCATCGCCAGTTCGGCGCTGGCCTTGTCGTACGGGTGCTTGCCGGTCAGCAGCTCGAACGCCACGCAGCCCAGCGCGTAGATGTCGTCGCCGGGCACCGGATCCTCGCCGCGGATCATCTCCAGGCTGGCGTAGGCGGGCGTCAGCGCACCCAGCGTGCCGGCGTCGAACACGGTCTGCTCGCCGACCGCATCGCCCATGTGCTTGCCCGCGCGGGCGATACCGAAGTCGAACACCTTCGGCATGCCATCGCGGGTGACCATCACGTTGGCCGGCTTGAAGTCGGAGTGCACCACGCCGGCGGAGTGCGCGCGGGTCAGCGCGCGCGCCATGCCCTCGATCAGCGGCCGGGCCTGCGCCAGCGGCATGCCGTTGTAGGCACGTTCGCGGATCAGCTGCTTGAGGTCGGAGCCGTCGACGTACTCCATCGTCATGAAGACGATGGTGCGGTCCTTGTCGAAGTCGTAGACGCGCACGATGTTGTCGTGCGCCAGTTGCTGCGAGCGGCGTGACTCGCGCTGCAGCGAGATCAGCGAATCGGGATGGCGGCGAAATTCGTCGTTCAGCACTTTCACCGCGACGTAAGGATCCCGGTCGCGCGCCTCGACCTTGCGCTCGTCGCGGGCCTTGAACACTACGCCCATGCCACCGCGGCCGATCTCCCTCTCGAGATAAAAACGCCCCTTGAGCAGCGAACCCACGGTGACAAAATCACTGGCCTCGGCATCGGCGATGTGGTTCCAGCTTGAGCTGGTGCCGGTCGTACCACGCTGCGTGCCCTGCGTGCCCTGCGTGCCCTGCGTGCCGGTGGCACCGAACTGATCCGTCGCTGGCGTCCGCGGCGTACCCGAGGCGGGTTTGACTATCGTCGCCTCATCCGCCACCGGTGGCGGCACGGGCCGCGAGGTCGGCTTGACCACCGTTATGTCGTCCACTTCCGCCGCGGGCGGTGCCGGTCGCGCGGTCGGCTGCACGCGGGTGGCTTCATCATCGACCGGCGCGATCGGCGGACCTGGCGGCAGCGGTGGCCGTCGGGTTGCCGGTTTCACCATGGTGACGTCGTCATCGTGGGCGACCGGCGGGGCCTGCACCGTGGCCAGCTTGGCCAGGAACGCCTTGGCGATCGGCGGATCGAGCGCGCCGGTGTCGCGCTGCTGCGCGAGCCAGTCGCACTCGGCGCGGTAGTCGACCTCGGGCAAGGCACCGCGAGCATCGATCGCCTCGAATACGGCGGCGAGTTTGAGCTTGTCGGCCCGATAGGCGGCGACCAGTTCGGCTATGGAATTCATGAGTGGCGGGGCTTCATCATTCTTGGAGGCTTACGACGACGGCTGAAATGTTGTCCCGTCCGGCACGGCTCATCGCCAGGTCGAACAGGCTGGTCACGAGATCCTGCGATTGCGGATGACGGCGGCATTCGTCTTCGAGTTCGGCATCCGACATTTCCTTGTTGATGCCATCGGAGCAGAGCACGAACGCCATGCCGGGCCGGTTGCCGGCAACGACCCAGTCCACGAACAGTTGTTCTTCGGCGCCAACCGCGCGCGTCAGCACGCCGGAGCCGGCCTGCGGCGGCGGCGAGGCCGGGCCGAACTGGGTGACGTCGACGTCGCCGCCATGCACGTGATCGCGGGTGATCTGGCGCAACCGGTTTTCTTCGAAACAATAGACGCGACTGTCGCCGACCCAGCCGCACAGCATGAATTCCCCATCGGAAACCAGCACCACCACGGTCGAGCCGATCAGGTCGACGCCGCGCGTGGCGGCCGTTTGCAGCAGGTCGGCATTGATCTGGACCAGGGTGTCCTCGATGGCCTCGATGAAGTCGAAGGCACTGCCCGCGCGCGGCAAGACGCCCAGGCGTTCGACGATCATCGTGCTGGCGTAGTCGCCGGCCGAGTGTCCGCCGAGGCCATCGGCAACGACCCACAAGCCCACTTCGTCGCGCACCAGGATGGCATCTTCGTTGTGCTTGCGGATCTTCCCGGTCACCGTGTGACCCGCCGAAACGTATCGAATCGTCATGCGTCAATTCCGATGATCGCCAACGGCCAGCGGGCCGTGTCGGTGCCCAGGCCAGCCGCAGCACCAAGACTCAGGCGTGCCTCTTCGCAGGATGGCAAGGCGAGGCTGCGCGCGAGGATGTCCGGCGAAAGCTGCAACAGTTGCCGGGTTGCGATGAGCAGCAGGCGGTCGCCTGGCTCGACGGCACAACAGACCTCACCGCAGGTCGGTTGTGCCGCTGCGCCGAGGCCGGGCGCGGCCGGCGAAGCCCGGTTGAACAGCAGGTCGTCGATGTCGCCGGCGCCACCGGTATCCGCCAGCGCGGGCGTGCCGTCGTTCGTGAAGAAGGGTTGCAGCCTGCCCCGTCGCCAGTGCCACGCCGCCGCCGTGCCGATCCGCAACAGGTCGGCCTGATTGCCCGTGATGTGGGCGGCGATCACCGCACAATCCTCCAGTACCGGATCGATCAGATCCTCGCTGGCCTGGCACAGCCGCGGGTTCAGCGCCATGACCCGCGCGAGCAGCGCGCGCATGCCTCCAGCCAGCCCGGCGTCGGCAAGTTCCTGGCCAATCGCGGCGACGGCGGCGACCGCCTGCTGGCGGGGGTCGGCACAGCCGGTCTCGGCCGCCACCATGGTCAGTGCACCACCCGGCGACTGCAGTACGGCGACGCCGGCGCCGGCATCGGCGGTCGTCGATGGCGCGGCCGGCACCATCGTCACCAGTGCCGCGTCCAGGTCGGAAAACAATTCGGGATCGTCCGGCAACCAGGCTGCAACGGGAGGCGCAGGCACGGCCGTTACCACGTCGATCAGACTGGCGCCGGGATCCGGACGTTCGCGCTGAGGCACCGCAACACCATCGAAGCTGCCCAGCGACCGCCACGGCGTTACGCCATGACTGGCATCGAGAAGGCCGGCGTATGCCGCCGGCTGGGGCAAGCCCTGCGTCGCCAGCACGGTAGCCGGCATGCGTTGCGCACCGTGGGTCCACCACAGGCACCAGCGGCCGGGCGTGGCGGCGAGCCGTGTCCACAGCTGATCGAGAAACGGAGCGCCGGTGGTGCTGCTGGGGAGCGGCAGGCGCCAGTGACTGGCCGCGCTCCAGTCGATGCCATGCAGGCCATCCGCTGCGGATGACGGTACGGCTTCCAGCGGATCGACCAATCGGGCGACCTGTTCGTCGAACAGGTCGACGCCGATCGTCGCATCGGCCTGCGCGGAGGCATGCACCTGCTCGGCGGCGTCGAACCAGCCAGCACCGTGGGTCAATACCCGCGCGCAGGATTCCGCATCGGCCGCGACGGGTGCAGCAATGACCATCGGAAAGCAGCGGCCAACCCGATCGACGCCCGGCCCCATGACTCCGGCCCAGGCCGATTCACCACAAACTCCCGCCGCGAGCAGGAACCGCCACACCGGGCTGGCGTGATAGGCCGCATGCCAGTCGTCGCCGAGCGCATGGCGGCTCTCCGCCACGGCGGTCTCGAAATGGCGATCCCACGCATCGACGAAGCCCGACGGCAACCGCCGCTGCACGAAGTCCCCCGCACTGGGCAGCTTTCCGAAGAAGCCGACGGAAAGGCTCGGCATGCCTTACCCCCCACACCGGAAGCGGGACAGCGCGGTGCTCAGGAAGGGGTTCTTGAGGTTGTTGGCCTGGATCGTCACCTTGGCCACGTGCCCGCCGAAGTTGAAGCTGGCCACGAAGCGCAGGTCGGATTGTTTCTGCAGGTTGGCTGCCTGCAGCGCGCGGAAGAACGCCCAGTCACCGTGGTAATCGAACGTCGTCAGCAGCGTGCCGGCCGGATCGAAGGCCGAGATCGAAACGCGACCCGGCGCCGGTCCGGGCCATTTCATGGTGACGTTGGTGGCGCCGCCAGACTGGTACTCGTATTTCTGTCCATCGACCTCGATCACCAGCTTGCCGATGCCGGCATCCAGCGTCGGCGCAAGCAGGGTGAAGTCGACCTCCGGCATGTTGCCGCTGCGGAAGAACATCTGCTTGATCAGGTCGGCGCCCTGCAATTGCGCCAGCATGCCGGCCGATCCGCTGATCGCACCCGGGCCGGTTTTCCACTGCCAGTTGCGCCCGCTGGCGTCGATCAGCTTGCCGGCCGTCTGGTTGTAGAAGCTGTCGAAACGACCGCCATAGCCGAACATCTCGCCGAAGTTCTGCAGCGGGATATCGTTGTTGCTGGACGGCGAAAACGGATAGCGCCCCCGCGTGAAGTCGGCGCAGTCCTTGGCCACTGCCTGCTGGTACTGGTCGTCCAGCGCGCCCTTGGTGCCGCTGGCCACCAGTGCCTGGCTCTTGCCGGTCAGCGCCGCAAACCAGCCGGAGGCCGGCGCCGGCAATTGCGTGGCCGCCTGCTGCGCCAGCAGCAGTTGCGGATTGGGCTGGCCGGCGGCGTTGCTGAAATCCCCCATGGTCAACAAGGTCTTGCTGAGGTCGTCGAGCACTTTCAGCGTCTGGTCGATCGGCGCGGTGCCAGGGGCACCCTCGCTGAGTTTGTTGACCTGCTCGAAATGATCGCTGATTGCCTGCCCCGGCTTCTGGCTTGCGGCGTCGCCCCCAGCAACCGCGGCACCTGCGCCGGCCTGGGCCAGCGCACGAGCCAATGCACTCTGCGTGGCCTTGGTCTGCGCCAGTTTCCTGGCGGCGTCCTCGGCCTTGTCCGCAGCATCCGCGGGCGGCGCGCGCATCAGGTCGTTGGTGTTGTCGCGTACCACTTTAAGCAGCAGTTTCATCGGCGAATTGGGGCCGGCCAGCTTGGCCGCGATGGTGCTGGCGTCCTGGATGTTGCCGATGGGTTGCAGTTCCAGGTCGGCCAGGATGCCGTCCCAGGCACGGATGTAATCCTGCTCGTAGAGCGCCAGTACCTGCTGCGCGAGATGCGCCTTCTGCAGCGAATCGATCTTGTTGGCACCGAATACCCAGTCGTCACCGGCGAACTGCGTCACGGCCTGATCGATTCCCTTGTCGACCTCGTCCTTGAACACCGCCTGGGTGAACAGCGCCGGCAACGGTTCGGACAACGGCGCACCGCTCTTGCGCCGGTACACGTTGCCGAGCAAACCAAGTTCCTTGTCCAGTCGCAGCGGCGGGTGCGTGCTGTTGTCCGCGGTCAGCTTGATGTTGCCGTAGATCAGGGTGGGCAGGTCGGCGGTGCGCAACGTGTTGCGCGCCTGCTCGACCAGGCCGTCGTCCAGGCTCAGCGCGCGCAAGCGCCCCTCGTGCTCGACCAGTGCGTCGAAATGTCTGGTCAGCACCTTCTGCAGAACCGGATCGGCGGGAAACAGCCGACGCCACTCGATGCCGGCCAGCGCCACGATCTGGTCATGATCCAGATGCTTGGGCTCGCCCAGCATCAGATAACCCTTGAGGTAGTAGTACAGCATCTGCGGGTCGGCGGCGTTCACCGCCAATCCGGCACGGAATTGCGAAGCCACGCCGGGCAGCAGGATGCTGTTGAGCTCGCGGAAGTACGCGTCACGCACTTCGTCGCCGACGGCATGACCCTGGTACAGGCCGAAACGCATCGACAGCGGTACATGGCCCTTGTACTGGTCGGCGACATCCACCGCGGTGGAAAGCGACTCCAGCCGCTCCAGCGCCATCGCGAAATACGCCTGCTGGTTGGGCGCCAGCGACAGGTCACCCTGCATCGGGTATTTCTGCAGCGCCGCCTGCACCTGGCCCAGGTAGGTGCCGTTGCGCCGATTGCTGCTGGCCAACCCGAACACCAGCAGTGCGCATACCAGCAACACGCCAACATAGGACGCGGCCTGCAGCAGGATCTTCTGGCGTTCCAGCTTGGGGTTGGTACCGGCGAAACCCGATTCCTTGAACAGGACGTCCTTGAGCAGGCGTTCGACGAAGAACGTGCGGCTCTGCGCGCCGGGCACGTGCAGGCGCGAAGCGTCCAGACCGAACGTGCGCGCCACCGCGCCCATCATGCGGTCGATCGGCGTGCCTTCCTGGGTGCCCGAGGTGAAGTAGGCACCGCGCAGCAACAGCGGCGCATCGTACTGATGACCGGTGAACACGCCTTCGACGAACTGCCGGGCGATCTCGCGCAAGGCGCCGAGTTGCTGCGGGAACGACAGGATCGCCGCGCGCCGGGTACGGTCGCGCTCGCCATGCAGGCGATCCAGCATGCGCGTATTGAGTCGGTCCAGCAGCAGGTTGAACTCGTCGAGGAATTGCTTCGCGGCGGTGCCGTCCATGGTCTTGTCGACCGGGAACGACATGCCCCAGACCTGGCTGCGCAGTTCCGGGTTGAGATCGTCGAAGAACTCGGTGAAGCCGGCGACCAGGTCGCACTTGGTGAACACCAGATACGCCGGCACGCCGATGCGCAGGTGCTTGGCCAGTTCGTCCAGGCGTTGGCGGATCGCCAGGATGTGCTGCTGGCGACCGTTGGTGTCCAGCGTGAGCAGATCGGACAGACTCATCGCCACGATCACGCCATTGATCGGCCGACGCTTGCGGTATTTGCGCAGGAGGTTCAGGAACTCCCCCCACGCCGACGCGTCCGCGCCCCGATCGGAATCCTGCGTGGTGTAGCGGCCCGCGGTGTCGAGGAACACCGCCTCGTCGGTGAACCACCAGTCGCAGTTGCGGGTGCCGCCGACGCCGCGGATCGCTTCCTTGCCGAACTTGCTCGACAACGGGAAATTGAGGCCGGAGTTCTGCAGCAGCGTGCTCTTGCCGGAACCCGGCGGCCCGATCACCACGTACCACGGCAGCGCGTACAGATTGGTGCCGCCGCTGCGATTTTTGCGCAGCGTATCGACCGCCTCCTGGAAGCGCCCCTGCAACTGGGCGCGTTCGTTGGAGGAGCGCTCGTCGCGCTCGCCGCCGGCGGGTGCGCCCTGGTCGCTGAGGTCGCTGGCCATCTGCTTGGCCTTGCCACGCACGCGCATCTGCTGAACCTGCAGCCACACCGCCCAGATCACCACGATCACGATGATCACCAGCAGACGTACAACCGGGCTGGCCAGTGGTTGCGACTCGCCGAAGCCGAGGTAGGGACCGCCGAACCAGATCAGCAACGACAGCAGCAGCAAGCCCACGAGGGTAATGAACAGCCTGGATTTGAACAGCGCAAGAAGCTTACCCACGATGTTCAACCCTCCGGGCTGTAGAGAATTTCGACGCGGCGGTTGCGCGCGCGGTTGTCCGGCAGATTCGCCGGCAACGCAATCGGTTGCGACGAACCAGCGCCGCTGGACTCCAGTCGCGCCGGGTTGTCGATACCCTGGCTCAGGGTCTGCAACACCGCACGCGCACGTTCCGCAGACAACGCGTAGTTGTCCTTGAACTTCAACGAATGCACCGGCTGGTCGTCGGTATGACCGACCACCACCACCCGGCCCGGCACCTGGTTCAGCGCTGCGGTGATTTCATGCAACATCGGGATCTGCTTCGCCGCGACCACGGTGCCACCGGAGGCGAACATGGCCGCTGCGTTGAGCCGCACCAGTGCAGAGCCATCCGGCTTCTCGTCGACGCTCAACGCACCGGCCTGCTCCTGCGGCGCCAGCAACTGTTTCAGGCTCTTGCGCTCGACCCTTGGCTGGGTCTGCCGCAGCCGCGCATCATCCGGCGGTATGGCCGTCTTCAGGCCGATCTGCGCCACCTGCGCACTGACCGGTGACGAGAGTTCGTTCAAGCGCGTGTAGAAATACAGGAAGGCACCGAGCAGCAGACAGGCACCTGCTGCCACGATCACCCACAGCGGCACGTAACGCACCAACGGGTTGCGCCGGTCCTCGATGCCTTTCCAGTGCGGTGCCAGCTCGTCCGCCGCCGGAGTGCGCTGCGACTTGATCCGCCGGTACAGCTCCTCCTGGATGTCGGCCAGTTTCACCCGGCCATCGGCTTCGATCTGGTAACGCCCACCGAAGCCCAACGCGAGGCAGATGTACATCAGTTCGATCAGGTCGATGTGGCGCGAAAAATCCGCACACAAGCGATCGAGGATGACGAAGAATTTCTCGCCACCATAGGACTCGCCGTGGAAAACCACCAACAGCGTCTTGGCCGCCCAACCGCTTTGGCCGCCCCAAGGCGTATTCAATACCGCTTCGTCCAGTGTCGTGCACAACACATAACGCGCCGCGGTGATTGTCTGTGCGGCGATGCCGGCCGCCTGCGCATGGCTCTCGAACTGCCGCACCTGCGCGATCACCTGTTCGCGCAGATGCGCGGCATCCGGTTGCGACACGCTGTTGCGCAATTGGACCGCCAACAACAGCAGCGGACTCGCCGCCTGCACCAGCGCGTTCATGCCACCGCCGAGGAAGTCGCTGATCGCCGCCGGTGGCGCCGCATCGGCGCGGGATGCTGGCCCTCGGACCGGCGCCGCAACCGCCGGTTTCGCGACCGGAGCCGGAGTCGGTGCAGGAGGCGTCGGCGCTCCGCGCGGACGGACTACCGTTGCATCGCGCATGGGATCGTCGTCATGGGGGCCGTTGCTGCTCATGCGTTCAACCTCTGATCGCCCACAGTTGCAGGTCCAGACCGGCGAACTCGCCACCGAAGTGGAAAGCGATGCCGCCTGACGTCTTCAAGGCTCGCCACATCGGCGAATTCTTGTCGAACTCGAAATACAGATAACCCGAGTTGTACGGAATCTGCCGCGGCGCCACCGGCATCGGGCCGACCGGGATGCCGGGCAACTGCAGGTTCACCAGGTCGCGGATCTTCTCGACCGGGCCGATCTTCGATTGCGCCGGCAACTGCCGCCGCAGGTCCTCGGACTTCAGGTCGGCCTTGGCCGCCAGCACGAACGCCGCGGTGTCGAGCAGGCTGAGGTCCGGCACCACCGCCACCCACACGCCGAACTTGCGCTGCTGCAGCGGAATGGGAATGGCGGTCTGCTCCATCACCGCGCTCAGGCTGTTGCGCAGTGCGACGATCAGGGGCTCGAAGCTTTCGGACAACGCCTCGTGCCGGTACGGCGGGAACGCCGGCGGCCGCTTGCCAGGCGCGGTGAACGTGGAAAGCTCGCCAGCCATCTCCGCCAGCACGCGGTAGAAATCCTCCGGGTGCAGGATCGGTGCGGCCGCCAGGTGAGCGATCAGCGGCTGGTAGCGGTTCACCACCTGCAGCAACAGGAAATCGGCGATCTCGGCCGCGCCGCCGCGATCGGTCAGCGCGACACGGCTGGCCAGTGCTTCACCGCGCTGGTGCAGCAGGCCGAGCAGTTCGGTGAGAAACGTGGTCAGCCGCGGCACGGCATGGCAGCTGATCGCCGTCGGCATGAAGGCCTCTTCGAGGATCACCCGCCGGTCGGAGCGGCATTCGACGATCCGCGCCAGCGGGATTTGCGCCAACCCCTCCAAGGGCTGCGACTGCGGCAGCAAGCGGCTGTTGAGCCCGCCCACTTCCAGCGGCGTCAGCCCGTCGACACTGCCGGAAGCATCACGTACATCGGTTTCCCGCACGCGGAAGCGGAACAGCTTTTCCGCCGGCGCGTCGGGGCGTCCACTGTCCGGTTGCGCGGGCGAGCGCAGCGGCAGGGTCAGGAACACGGTCTGGTCACGCCAGTTGCCGTCGACCTCCAGCGCCAGTGGCAAGGGATCATCGCCCGGCATCGAGAATGGCGTGCCATCCGGGAATATTCCGCGTGCGCGCTTGATGCCGAGCTTGCCGATCGCCAGCAGATCGGCCTCCAGCTCCAGCTCGGAGAAGCCCCAGGTGTAGGGCCGCAGGCTACCCGCGCGCAGTTCCACGAAGCGCTCGAGATAGCGCTCCTGCTGCTGCAAATGCTGAGGGCGAAGGAAAAGCCCTTCGCTCCAGACGACCTTGTTGTTATCCGTCATGCGCCGCGCCCGCCCCTGTGAAAACTCCCCGGCTGCGCTGCCGGTATATCGACGTGATCGGCTGAGCCTGACCACGCCTCCCCTGGATACCCGCTGACCGCAATTCGCGGCGCCCTGGTGCGCCTTCAGCGATTTGCTGCTTTTTGCATTCTCCGCGCCGATTTCAGGCGTGACAACTGTTCTTCATAGGCCCGGGCGAATTCGTCACCGAACAGTCGGCGGAAGCATTCGTCCGGATCACGCGACAACCCATCGAAATGCTCGCGGTACTTGTCCCAGTACTTGCCCTTGCCGGCAAACGCGGAGCGCTTCGAACCGTCGGTTTCCTGCTCGAACCGATCCGGACTGAAGTGCACCAGCAACGATTCGAACGCCGCCCGCACACCGGCGAGCATCGCCATCTGATGGCAGCGGATATCGTCGAAGGCATCCTCGAATGCCGCCGTACCGGACATGAAGGCCCCATTCGATGGCGCCATGATCTTCTGCAGCGCCTCGTCCGGATTTGGCGCGAATTTCAGCGGATTGTTCTCGGAACGCTGGATGATCGTGACCGGCAAGCGGAAGGTGTTCTTGATCTCGGCGCGCGCGCGCAACACATCCATGACGCCGTCGACGACGATGCGAAAAATCTGATCGACATCTGGGGGCAACGCCGCGCTGCCGGGCCCCGGGGTCGGCGCCACGGGTGACGCATGCGCCGGACGGACCGGAGGAGCAACCACCGGCGTCGGTGCGGGTGGCGTCGATGGCGCCGAAAAATCGCCTACCGTCAGGTCCCAGTTCTCCGGCAGCGCGTTGGTCTGCCGCTGTGCGGTCGTCGTCGGCGGACGGAAATAGTCCTCGGTGCCGGCCGAATGGTTCCAGCTCGAACTGGCGTTGCCGGTGGTGGCTCCGGACAGCAGCCCGGAAGAACTTTCCGACGGACCCAGAAAGCTCAGTGGATCGAGTTCGTTCGCGGAAGAAACACCGACGGCGCCGGGAATCAGATCGTCATCCATCGGAATGGTTGCCGGGGCTGGCGGCGCATAGGCCGACGGCGACGGACCCAGCAAACCGAAATCCAGCGGGTCGATGGCCGCGGCCCCCGGCGCGGATGCCGGCGGCGGTTCCAGCAGGTCAGCCACTGCGGCGGTGGCATCCTGCAAACGGACTTCCACTTCAAAGGTATCGATCAGCAGGCGATCGCCGCTCTTCAGCGCGGATGGATCGCCCTTGATCAACGGCGCATCGTTCAACAGCATGCCGTTGGTGCTGCGATCCTCGATGAAGTACATGCCATTGAGATAGCGGATCATCGCGTGGACGCGGGACACGCCCGAAGCGCTCAGCACCCAGTCGCAATCTTCGGAACGACCGATGCTGCCGCCCACCGCCTCGAAGGTCTTGCTGCTGCGGCTGCCGAACTGGGCAGCGTGGCGTGCGGCCACGGCGAGGATCAGGCTCTGCGACATCGGCACGCTCGTTTTCCCCTTGCAGCTGTCGTCCCATCGGGACAGCAATGGATGAATCGCCTGTACGCGTGCAACGAATCAGTGCCGCGATATCCGAAGAGTTCGCCTGATGAACGTTGGTACGCGACGTACGATGCCCGGGAGTCGACCAAACACGAGCAGATGACTCCCACATCTGCCATCGAACATCCTGCCTCGTTTCCAGCACTGGCTCGACGTCCAGCATCGACACCCGGCACGGCGCGTGATATGCGCAGACCTGGTTCAACCGAAGAGATGAGTCTCATGCCAGAACGGCCGACGAGTCGGTCAAAAGTATCGCTCGCAATCGTATCGTCCCTCCCGGTATCGGGCAAGCTGCGCATCATTTGCATGAGTGGCCTCAAGCCCCTCCGCTTGCGGCATTCCCGCCGGCGTTGAGCAGGTTCATCGCCGGTTCGATGAAACCCGCACGACGGGCATCGAACTGGTCGTTCACCAGAGCCGCAAGCATGTTGATGCCGGCCACCACCGCACACGCAGTGAGGTGGTCGGGCGGCGGTACCGGGGTCTCCTGCGACGCCGGAGCCAGGCTGCCACCGGACCATCCGGCGGCGGCGGCAAGCCAGGCGCCGGCCGATTTGTAGCCGCCGGCGTCGGCGAATTCGAACGCGGCGCGACGGTTGCTCTCGTTCGGCTCCCGCACCCATCTTTCGGCCAGCGACGCCCCCGCCCTGTCCTCGGGATTCAATGTCTGGCCATGCGCGCATTGGCACAACCACGCCACGGCATAGCGTTTGGGCAACAGGCGGGCGATGAGTTTCAACGCATCCTGCACCTCGCCGGCGCCCACCAGCACCTGCACGGCAGCCTGCGGGGTCATATCGTTCCTGAGCAGTGCGCTGGACGGTTCGGACAACTCCATCTCCACACACGCCTGCATGATGTTCGACATGGCGTTCTCCTCAGCCGATCTTGATGAGCGCGCCGGATACCTGGGTGATGCCGGAAGCCTTCAGCGCCGCCGTCGCCTCGCCCTGGAAGGTGGCGCTCATGCCCTTGACGGTAACCGACATCCCGCCGTCCACTTTCGCGTCCATGCTCGACGTCATCTTCGCACTCATGGTGCCGACGATTTCGACCGATTTGTTGGCGCTGATCTTGATGTTCATGCCCTTGATCTCGATGTCGCCCGAACTCTTCATCACGATGCTGGACTGGCCGGTGACCAGCTCGATCTCGGTGCCGGCACTGAGCTTGAATTTCTTGCCGATCGTGGTCGTTCCGTCCTGCTTGACGTCGAGCTTGTCGTCCTTGCCGACGGTCGAAGTGCGGTTGCCGGTGATGTCCTCGGTCTGGTCGTTCTTGATCGTGATCTTCTCGTCATGGTCGATCTGGACGAAGTGGTCGTTTTCCACTTCTTCGCGCATGTCTTTCTGCGCGTGCAGGAACAGCTCCTCGCTGCCCTTCTTGTCCTCCATGCGGATCTCGTTGGAATCCGCTGCGGCGCCGCTCAGGCTGCGGCTCTTGATACCGCTCTGCGTCTTGTTGTCCGGCAGACTGTAGGGCGGCATGTTGTCCGCGTTGTAGACGCTGCCGATGATCAGCGGGCGGTCCGGATCGCCTTCCAGAAAACTCACCACCACTTCCTGGCCCACTCGCGGAATGCTCACCGCGCCCCAGCCCTTGCCGGCCCACGGCGAAGCCACCCGCACCGGGCAGGAACTCTTCGCGTTCTTCTTGTCCGGCTTGTTCCAGTGAAACGTGACCTGCACCCGCCCGTACTTGTCGACCGCGATGTCCTCGTCCGTTTCACTGCCGGTGACTACCGCCGTCTGCAGACCGGTGACGCTTGGTTTCAGCGCGGTCGGCATGCTGCGGTACGGTTGCCTGCTTTCGATCGCCTGAAAACTGCAAGTGAACGGGGTGCCGCCTGTCGCACCGGAGGCATAGTCGGATTCCTCCAGTTCGAACTGCGTGCCGGTGACCAGGTATTCCTGGTTCAGGGTCATGTTCGGGAAATCCCCGAGTTTGAACAATGTCCCCGTGGCCAGGCCCATGGCGTCCGTACGGCCTTCGTATTGCAAGTGCGGGACGTTCAATGCCTCCACCCGCACTTGCGCGTAGCGCTTGCCGTCGCCTGCGACGGCGTGCAGGCCGGGGTAATCGAAAACGTTCAGCCCGGTGGTGTCGTGGTAGTCGCTGCCATTGTCGATCAACTCGGTGGCCAGCAGGGAAGCCTTGGGCTTGAGCGGGTCGTAATCCGTCAATTGGCACTGCAGGGAGTTCATTGACCGCGCCAGCCCCCAGTCGGTGATCACGGCAGTGTTGCGGCTTCCCTTCTGCAGCGGCGGACAATACGGGATGAGTTCGAAGCCGATAGCGGGCGCATGCGCGCCAAGCGCATCGGCAAGCACCATGGTATGAGTGCTCGCCGCGTGGGTGAAGTAGTAATAGATGCCCTCCTGTTCCATCAGACGGCTGATGAAATTCAGGCTGTCCTCGCGGTACTGCACGCAGTACTCCCGCTTCGGGTAATTGGCACTCAGACTGAGCTTGACATCGGCGTAGCCGATTTCACCCAGCACGGAGCTGACGATATCCGGGACGCTCATGTCGGTGTAGATGCGGCAATCCACGATGCGGGAAAGCAGCCATGGCTTGGGCACCAGGATCACGCTGTAAACCGCATAGCGGACATCGGCGATGGTCTGAAAGCCCGTTTGCGCCGCCTCCGAAACGATACCGTTGAAAAAGCGGTGGTAGACGCCACCGTCCTTCATCTCCACCGTCATCGACTTGCCGAGCAACTTGCGCAGATTCACCTCGGCGTCCTCGCTCAACAGCTGCACCCGATAGGAAAACAGCTTGCCCAAGTGCTCGGTGGCCGACATCCGCGCGAACAGGAGCTTGCTGCCGTGCTCGCTGACAATGGTGATCTGGTGAGCCATCTGCTACTGCTCCGAAGAGGTTACGTACCGGCCTTGCACGAGTTGCCCCGGCAACCGCTCAGGGTAAGTTACCGCCCATCATTGACCGTGATCCTTCGCGCTGCGTCGCGGACGAAATCGTCGGCACGATGCCCGGTTGCCGCTTCGACCATGGCTTGCGGCAACGCCCGGCGCATTTCCCGCGAAGGCCTGAAGCCCCCCAAAAAAACCGATGTGCGATCCAGGACACTCAGGCCACCCTGCGTCGTGCCAGCACGACCCACCCGTTGACCATTTGGCCCGTCTCTTTACGAAGAGTATCCGAAGTCATCGCGATCTCCCCGAAACCGGCCGCTTCCAGCACCTGCCGCACGTAGCTCTGCGTGTGCCGATAACGGCCGCTGGGCGACAGTTCGAAACGCAGCTCCTCGCCATCCAGCGCTTCCAGCGTAAATGCCACTCGGCCACCCGGCCGCAAAGCGGCATGGGCCGCCGAAAGCACCGGCGCCAGTTCGCCGAAATAGACCAGCGTATCGGCCGAAAGCACCACGTCGTACGCAAGCGGCCGATCCTGCAGCCAGGTGGTGAGCTCGGCCACGGCCAGTTCGTCGTAACCGCCGCGTTGCCGCGCCTTCTCGACCATGCCGCCAGACAGGTCAACGCCTACCAGCTGATCCGCCCATGGTCGGATCAGCGGCGCACACAGCCCGGTGCCGCAACCGGCATCCAGCACGCTCAACGCCGCCGCCGGCTCGCCCAGCAGCCGACCCAGCGCATCGACCAACACCTGCGGCGCGCGATAACCGAGATTGTTCAGCAATTGCTCGTCGAAACTGTCGGCAAAACCGTCGAAAATGTCGCGCACATAGGCATCATCCGCGCGCGATGGCGCATCGGCCCCACCACAGGCGGCCAGCATGTGGCGCGGCACCGGGTTGTCCGGTTCGCGCTGCAGCCAGTCGCGATACACCTGCGCTGCCTCGTCCCGCCGCTTCAGCGCGTACAGCGCCACGCCCAGCGACTCCAGTGCGCGCAGGTTGCGGTTGTCCAGTGCGTAGGCCGTGCGGAAGCACTCCGTCGATTGTTCGAAATGCTCCATGTTCTGCGCGTAATTGCGCAGGAAAAGACCCAGCAGATAGTGTCCCTGCGCGAACTGCGGCGCCTGCTGCACCAGTTTCGTGTACGCCTGGAAGGCCTCCTCTGGCCGCTCCAGCGCCTCCAGCACCACCGCCAGGTTGTTCAGCGCCTTGAAGTGCGCCGGCGCGCATTCAAGTGCGCGCCGGTAACAGGCTTCGGCCAGCGCCAACCGGCCGCACTCCTTGTGGACATTGCCGAGATTGTTGTGCGCATCCGGGTGGTTCGGGGTGATTCTGAGCGCCGTGCGAATCAGCTCCACGGCTTCGTCGCTGCGTCCTTGCTGGTGAGACAGCACGCCCAGGTAATGCAGCGCATCCGGTTGCGCCACCCGCTGCTCCAGCACTTCGCCATAAAGACGCTCGGCGGTATCGAGGTCGCCATTCTGGTGCGCCTGCATCGCACGCTGCAGCACCGCTACGTAGCCCGGCGCGATCGGGCGTGCGACGGACCTGCGGCCTGCGGCGTTTGCCGACCCCCGTTTCATGCCCACTCCCATCACCCGATGATGACCGTGGGGCAACCCAGCACGATCACCCCGCCATGCGCCGTACTGTCGCCCATGCGCGCCGCCGGCTGCCCGCCGATCAGCACCGTGGGCGCACCCATGATGATGCTGTCCGGTGGACCCACACACGTGGCCATGTCACCCATGCGCGCCGCCGGCAGTCCGCCGATCAGCACCGTGGGCGCACCCGGTGGCAGAATCGGGCCGCCGACGTGCGGCACTACGCCCGTGACCATCGGGCAGACGTGCATGTCGGTGATGCGAGCAGCGGGGGGCATGGGAATTTTCCTCGATCAAATGGATTATGGAATCCGGCAAACGTGCTCGCCGTATGGGTCTTGCGGCAGATCAGGTCAGCCCGATTTGCTTGAGCGCCTTGCTCTTGATGCCCGCGAAGAAACCTTTCTTGGTATGCGTGCCCTTGTTGCTACTCAACCCCTCAAGCTGCAGACGCGAGCTGCTGATGTTCCTGGTGGCGATCTTCAACATCGGATCCATCTGTTTCTTTTTCATCAGCTCCACCTTGTCCATCCAGCCGGGCAGGCCAATGTCGGCGATGAACATGTTGGCCACCGCGGACGTATCGGCGCAGGTCAGCAGATAGCAGCCAAGGATCGGGCACTCGTTGAAGACAGTGAGATCCAGCGTATTGGGCGTCGCGAGCCGCTTGTTGCCTGCACGCATGTCCTTGATGTCCAGCCCCAACCCGAAGAGCTGCAACCCCAAGCTGGCCAGCGAATTGGCGATGCCGATACCTGCTGTGGTGGCGGTGCCGAAATCCGCGAAAAGCCCGCCGATCTTGGCACCGGTGGCAAGTGTCTGCTGCCCCAGTTGTACCGAGTGTCTGGCGAGGTCGCGCTTGATGATGAGCTGGATCGCCTCGGCCGCCGCACTGGGATCGCCCATCCGAAAGCCACGCTTGTAGTCGTCGCTCTTGTAGAGGTGATATCCGTCTTCGGCCACCGCCTTGCCCGCCTTGGCCAGTTTCACGCCGCTTGTCACCACCCCGAGGATCGGCGTGATTTCATGCACGAGATTCGCCAGCACTTCGCCGGTGATCGCCGCGATCACCTCGTGGATATTGTCGACATCAGCACACTCCACGATGAAACTCTTCACCGCGTCTTCCATGCCCGGCACGCTCACCGCCGAGCTGGCCGCCTTGCCACCCTTGGCCAGCTTGTTGGCCGAAGACACGATCTTCTTGCCGGACGACAGTATCTGCTTGGCCGTGGACAGCTGGCCGCTGGTGCCGAACTTCAGCTGGGTGCCACCGAACATGTTGACGACGAGTTGCTGGCGAGCGCGCGCCAACTCACCCATCGCCTTGAAGTCCTCCATGCTGAGCGGTTTACCTGGCATGGGTTTTTGCTCCCGTGGAACCGGCGACCCGCACATTCATGGCACCTTTCACGATCGCAGCCGGCGGCCCCACGCGCGTCACCGTATCCCCCACACACGCTGCCGGCAGACCGCCAACCAGCACCGTCGGTGCGCCAGCCCCGAAGATGGGGCCGCCCACGTGCGGAGCCGACCTGGTAGACATCGGGCAGGCAGGCATGTCGGTGATGCGGGCAATGAGTGGCATGGACAAACCCTCGGTTGAAGTTGATGCAGTGACCGGCGTCGATGTGCAGAGCGGTTTCAAGTCCGGCGAGAATGGCTGCGTCCTGCGGCGTCAGATGTGCATGCATGTCGCTGCCAGAAGCTCGTTTCGAACGAGCCGCAAAACAGCCAAAGAAGCGCCCTGTTTCTCCACCGCCTTTCCAATGACTCAGGCGAGCCCTCTCACAGATTGTCGTCCCGCACCGCCTGACGACTCTTGTCGTTCATCGCGATGATGATCTTGTTCGTCGCTTCATTGACGAAGTCATAGCTGAAGATATTGGGCAAGGCGAAGTTCCGGAATGCCAGCGTCGAATACATGACCTTCGGCTGCACCACGGTCTTCGTGAATACGCCTGTCGTCTTCTCGGATTGCAGTTTGAACTCGGAGGTGCCTTGCGGCCCGCCCAGCCCCTTCATCAGGCTGATCATGTAACCCGTGGCCGCGTGCGTGCCTCCATGAGCCTTGCCATCCTTGAAAGTCAGCTTGGCCCTCTTGGTCGCCCCGCCCTCGATTCCTGTGGTGGACAGTGGATTGGTATACGTCTTCTGCCAGTACACCTGCCACAAATGATCGTGTCTGGCACCGTGGGCCGTGTTGTGCAGGAACTGGCCTTTCAAGCCATTACAGATCACTTCATCAAGCTTGTGGGTCCCCGAATAGCAGCCACAGGTGGCAATTCCGGCAGCGTTGCCTTCGGTCTTGAATTTGGAGTAACCGTGGATGCCCTTCTTCTGGTCGACCTTGAACTTGCTGTCATCGAAAATGAGTACCAGATTGCCCTCCCGGGCAATCTCGGCCAAAGTCTTCAAGCACAGGTTCCCGGTGCCTTTGTGCAGCGCCGCGCCGCCACTCTTGATCGCAATCTCGTCGGCCTTGGTGCTTGCCGATGTGTGCGAGATCCTGAAGATCACGATCTCACTGGGATGATTGAGGCAAAACGTGGATGCGTCTTTCAACACCTGGTCGACCCCGGTGTTGCTATAGGCGCCCTGACCAGCCGTGGTGTGATGCGCCACGATCTGGTTTTTGTGCTCGGCCAGACGCAGATCGAAAAACCGGGTACCCACCGCGATCTGCTCGCTGATGGTCAGCGACTGCGTGGCCGCGTTGGATACCGTGCCCATCGCCGTAAGATCAATGTAACCCCGGCTCGTTCCGGCATCGTGACTTCCCGGCATGTGCAACTCGCCGAGCTTTATATTCTGATATTGCTTCATCCAGTCTGTCAGCGCCATGCAATGCCCCCGTTTATTCAAAAGATCGAGAAGACGGCTTCGGGTGTGACCAGTTATTCCGATTCAACCGCGGCCAACTCAAACGGGCCAGGTTCACTCCCGCCTCAAGCCTCGCCCATAAAAAAACTCTCCATCTATCACTCCACCTGCACCTTCGAAAAAAAGTGAACCTGACCCCGTTATTGTTTAAAAGAACCCGACTACTGAGCACCGGCAGATGCCGCGGGACGAGAGGTTCGACTTGCGGGATCCACGACGAAACGACCACCGCGCTCGCTCTCTATCAGCAAGGTGCCGTCGGGTTGTGCGGACATGGACTTGAAGAACACGTTCTGCACATCGCCTTCCTTGTCCGAGAGCCGCCTGTTCTCGTATACCTTCAGTGTCCACAGCCGCCGGCCACTCCCCCCGCCGTATGCCGCCAGATAGCCGCCCATCTGACCGAAACCTGCGACCAGGCCATTGCGCACCTGCTCATAACGTACCTGGCCGATGGTCACGGGAGGGACGGTCGGCCCGGGAATCCTGCTGGACGATTTACCCATGGGGGTCTCCTCATTTGTGTGCGGCGTTAGAGAAGGCCCGACTGGTCAAGCCGTTCACGATTTCCGAATACGCCTCAGTAAATTTACTTGCCATCGCCTCCTCTTTCCCCCTGAGTCATTTCAGGTTGGCTGCCTTTCGTTACGCCAGGCAGAAATAGCGAGCCGGTCCAATTACCCCCCTCAATCAAACCCGTACGAAAATTCCCCGCCCGTCACTCCCACCTGCACCTTCGCGATCTCCTCCCCCGCAATCATCTTGGTCAGGAACGCACGCGAAATGTCCGGCAGCATCGAGTTGGTCAGGATCGCGTCGATCATGCGGCCGCCCGATTCGGTCTCGGTGCAGCGCTCGACGACCAGCTTCACCACGTCTTCGCTGTACTCGAACGGGATCTTGTAGCGGGTCTCGACGCGCTTCTTGATGCGGTTGATCTGCAGCTTGACGATCTTGCCCAGCATTTCGGGGCTGAGCGGGTAGTACGGGATCGTCACCAGACGACCCAGCAACGCCGGCGGGAAGATCTTCAGCAGCGGCTCGCGCAGTGCCTTGGCCATGCCCTCGTGATCGGGCATCAGCTCGGGGTCCTTGCACAGGCCGGCGATCATGTCGGTGCCGGCGTTGGTGGTCAGCAGGATCAGCGTGTTCTTGAAGTCGATCGAGCGGCCTTCGCCGTCTTCCATCACGCCCTTGTCGAAGACCTGGAAGAAGATCTCGTGGACGTCCGGATGCGCCTTCTCGACCTCGTCCAGCAGCACCACCGAATACGGCTTGCGGCGCACCGCTTCGGTCAGCACGCCGCCTTCGCCGTAACCGACGTAGCCGGGAGGCGCGCCTTTCAGGGTGGAGACGGTATGCGCCTCCTGGAACTCGCTCATGTTGATGGTGATGATGTTCTGCTCGCCGCCGTACAGCGCCTCGGCCAGCGCCAGCGCGGTTTCGGTCTTGCCGACGCCGGAGGTGCCGGCGAGCATGAACACGCCGATCGGCTTGTTCGGGTCGTCCAGTCCGGCGCGTGAGGTCTGGATGCGCTTGGCGATCATCTCCATCGCGTGATCCTGGCCGATGACCCGCTGCGCCCATCAGCTTGGCCAGGTTCATCACGGTCTCGACTTCGCTCTTGACCATGCGGCCGACCGGAATGCCGGTCCAGTCCGACACGACCGAGCCCACCGCCTGCTGATCGACCGAGGCCAGGATCAGCGGGTGCTCGCCCTGCAGTTCGGCCAATTGGCTCTGCAGTCCTTCAGCTCTTTCAGAGCCGCCGACGCGATCATCGCCAGCGAGGGCAGCTTCGCCAGCCGGAGCTGCATTCCTTCGCTTCCGCCTCCTGATTGGCCGACTCTTCCAGCGCGCTGCCGGTGCCCTCCACCGGCGCACTGGAGCCGCGCAGCTTCGAGCGGATATCGAGAATCTTCTCGACCAGTTCCTTCTCGGTGATCCAGTTCGCCTCCAGCGTTTCCAGTCGCGCCTTCTGCGTCGCCAGCTTCTCGCTGGCGTTTGCCTCGCGTGCGGTCACCTCGACGCCGACATTCTTCTCGCGACTGATGATGCCCAGCTCGATCTCCAGCGCCTGGATGCGCTTGCGGGTGTCGTCGACTTCGGCCGGCACCGCATGCTGGCTGATCGCCACGCGGGCGCAGGCGGTGTCGAGCAGGCTGACCGACTTGTCCGGCAGCTGGCGCGCGGGGATGTAGCGATGCGACAGCTTCACGGCGGCTTCGAGCGCCTCGTCCAGAATCTGCACCTTGTGATGCTTCTCCATCACGCTGGCGACGCCGCGCATCATCAGGATCGCCTTCTCCTCGCTGGGCTCGTCGATCTGCACGGTCTGGAAGCGGCGGGTCAGCGCCGGATCCTTCTCGATGTGTTTCTTGTATTCGGCCCAGGTGGTGGCGCCGATGGTGCGCAGGTTGCCGCGCGCCAGGGCCGGCTTGAGCAGGTTGGCCGCGTCGCCGGTACCGGCCGCGCCACCGGCGCCGACCAGGGTATGCGCCTCGTCGATGAACAGGATGATCGGCTTGGTCGAGGCCTGCACTTCCTCGATCACCTGCTTCAGGCGATTCTCGAACTCGCCCTTCATGCTTGCGCCGGCCTGCAGCAGGCCGACGTCCAGCGCGCGCAGTTGCACGTCCTTCAGCGGCGGCGGCACGTCGCCGATGCGCGATGCGCATGGCGAAGCCTTCGACCACCGCGGTCTTGCCCACGCCGGCTTCGCCGACCAGCATCGGGTTGTTCTGGCGGCGGCGCATGAGGATGTCGACCATCTGGCGGATCTCGTCGTCGCGGCCGACGATCGGATCGATCTTGCCGTTGCGCGCCTGCTCGGTAAGGTCGATGGTGAACTGCGCCAGCGCCTCCTGCTTGCCCATCTGCGCGGGCGACATCGCGCCACTGGCTTCGCCGGGCGCGCTGCCGCCACCCATCCGGAAACCGTCGTTCGCGCTCTGCCCGTCTTCCGGCGAACCGGCGACCACTTCGGCAAATTTCTCGACCAGGGCTTCGGGCTTGATCTTGTCGAACTCGGCCGAGATGCCCACCAGCGCATTGCGCAGGTTGCGCGTGCGCAGGCAGCCGACGATCAGGTAGCCGGTGCGCACCTGTGCTTCGCCGAACATCAGGGTAGCGAACACCCAGCCGCGTTCGACGGCCTCCTCGACGTTGCTGGAGAGATCCGAGATCGACGAGGAACCGCGCGGCAGTCGGTCCAGCGCGTCGGTGATGTCGCGCACCAGGTTCGACGGATTCAGGTTGAACTGCTTGATGATGCGATGCAGATCCGAATCCTGCAATTGCAGGATCTGGTGGATCCAGTGCACCAGTTCCACGTAAGGATTGCCGCGCAGTTTGCAGAACACGGTGGCGCTTTCGATACCGCGAAAGGCCAGCTTGTTGAGTTTCCCGAACAGCGCAGCGCGACTGATTTCTGCCATGGCGGTCGATCCTTTAGCGGTAGTTGTCTATTCAGATGTTCTGGTACGAAATCAATCCGGTGATCGCGAAGCGGCGTTCCCTGCCGGGTGCTGGCCGTGCGCGCCGGCTCATCCCACAGGTTTCAGCACGACATCGTCGATATCGCCATCGTGTTGCGGCCGACCCATCCAGGTGGTCAGGCCCATTCTTCCGTTCTGGCCCAGCCGGGTCGCGGGCACATCGGTCCTTTTCAGCACCAATTGCACGTCCCAGGCTTTTTCCTCGCCGATATAGGTCTTGACGGCTGCCACCAACTGGCCAAGCGCCGTGCCACCCGGCAGAAAGTTGTTGAACTCGGCGCGACTCAGCGGCCCCAGACGCAAGCGAAAACGCTGCTGGCTGCCCCACACGTATTCGCCGGTTACAGCCGTGAGCCCCAGCGCAGCCACGTCTCCCGACGCGCCCAGCCGCAGATGGGCCGATGGCGGCAGTCGCATCCATTCGGCCACGAACTCGACGATGCCGACCGGGATGCGGAAGAAGCGTTCGAGCATGCCCTTGAGCCCTTCGGCGTTGCGCGTCTGCTGCAGCAAACGGCCGGCGAAGAATCGCTTGAACTGATCCGGCAGCGCGTCGCGGGCGTCGAGATTCGGCGTGGCCAGACCCACCATCGCGCCCATGTACAGGCGGAAGCGATCCTCGGCAGGACGATCCAGTTGCACGGTCGGTTGCGAGTCGGCCCAGGCCCGGTAGAACAGGCTCATCATGCGATGGTGGAAGATATTCGCGAACGCCGTGAAGGTGGAATCCCTGGCGTTCGTCTGCGCGATCCATGGCGTATTCGGTGAGATGCAGCGGCAACGGCGCATTCGGCCCAAACAAGCCGAAGAACAGGCCGTGCATGCGCGCCGGCTTGCCGGCTGCCGCCCGGCTGGTAACGGTCGACCGTCCTTGGTGCAAACGACAACGAGGGCGTCTGGCACAGCCGCACGAAATCATCCGAGGCCTTGGCCGAATGCCCCAGTCGCGGGTGCTCGGGAAACGCGCACTCCAGCCTGCGGACAGCTTCGAAGAATTCGAAGGCCTCGGGATGGTCGCGCAGCGCATTTTCCAGCGCTACAGCGTCTGCCGTGTTCCCAGCCGGGCTGGCCATCGGGCGACCTCGTTGCGTTCCAATGTACGCAGAACGGTTTCAGTAAATGAATTGACGGATACGTATCGCGCAAAGAACTGCTGCATCACCGCACCGAGCAGGAAGGCACCGGTACCCTCGAAGGCGCCGTCGTCGCAGGTCAGCGTTATCTCCAGCCCGCGGCCGAAGGTGATCGGCCCAGGTACCGGGATGCGTCGCACGATCGGTTGCGAGCTGACCGCCTTCACGCCCTCGATCTGGCGCAGCGCACTGGAATCGAATTCGTCGCAGTACAGCGTCAGCATCTCGCGCAGCGCGGCCGCGCCCTCGCCGCTGTTGTTCTCCAGCAGCGACACGTAATTCAGCTGCAGGTGGCTCAGCAGTCGCCATGCCGTTTCGCCCATGGCCACCGAAGCGCGCGGCTTGGTTGGCCCGGCGACGCAGCGAATCGCGTCGACCGGCGCGCCGGTCTCCAGCGTGAAATCGGTTTTCGATTTGCCCTACCGGCATTTGCAGCGGCAAGTCGCGATTGGTGCACATCAGCTGCATGCCGACCTGGCGCAGCTCGGTGGAGTACGGCGCTTCGTTGGAGTCCACCAGCGCAATGAACATCTCGTTGCCGATGTAACTGGAACGCGCACCCTGGCGCTTCTGCCGGGACGAGAGCAGCCGCGGCTCACGACGAATGGTGTAGTAGGCGGAATGCTGGCTGTGCCAGGTGCGTTCGTCACAGCCGTAGAACGGCAGGAAGCGCTGTTCCGGCTCCTGCTTGTCGCCGAAACCTTCGACGTTGCCGATGCTGTGGATCTCGAAATCCATCGGCCGGGTGCGGTCGGCGAGAACGTGATATTCGGTCTTGCCCTGCTGCAGGTGGATGCGATCGGCGCGCCGCGGGAACAGATTGATCGCCGGCGTGCAGAACAGGCGGAAGTTGCTCGCATCCACCGCGTTGTGCAAGCTGGCAACGCTGCGGTCGAACAGCACCACGATCTCGAACTCGTTGCCCTGCGCATGCGCACAGCGCGGATTTCAGCCCGGTGAACTCGGCGAACAGGAAACGTCCGGGCAGGCGAAATATTCCTGCAGCAAACGGTAGCCGCTGAACGACCGGCCGCTGTAGGGGATCAGCGCCTCGTCTTCCTCGAAGCCCTTGCGGCGAATGTGGCTGGCGTCGATGTGCCGGCTGATCTGACCGCTGGCGCCTTTCGCCTGCACCACGAAGCCCACGGCATTGCCCAGCAATTGTTCGTACAGCCGCTTGGGCAGTTCGTCCGCGCCGGCAATGAACACGGGCAGGTTGTCCAGCGCCAGCATGTTTGCCTGCGCGCCTGCGGCAACCTGGAACTTCAGCCGCAATCCGGCCCGTACCGTCTTTCCTGCAGGCAGGCCCACGCCGGCGGCCGCGAGGGCTGCCGGTGTCTCGAAATACTTCGCCTCGGTCAGCTCCAGCGGCCACAGCGTCACGTCATGCGCAGTGCGGTACTCGCACGCGGTGCGATCATCCTTCGCCGTCAGGCTGCGCAGGGCCGTGTGGCGCGCGACGGTATACCCGGTGAGCAGCCCGCTTTCCTTCAGGTCGGGCTGCAACTGCACCACCGCCATCGAAGGTATCGGCGCCAGATAATGCGGGTAGATCATCTCCAGCAGGTGCTGGGTGAACACCGGGTACTGCGCATCGAGCTTGAGCTGCACGCGCGCCGCCAGAAAAGCGAAGCCTTCCAGCAGTCGCTCGACGTAGGGGTCGGCGCACTCGAATCCTTCCAGGCCAAGGCGACCGGCGATCTTCGGGTATTCGCGTGCAAACTCGCCGCCCATTTCGCGGACGTGTTGCAGCTCCCGGTTGTAGTAGCGCAGCAGACGAGGGTCCATGGGCGATCAGCCGAAGCCCTCCGATACCTTGAAGTTGCCTGTCTCCAGGTCGACTTCGGTTTTCAGATAGAGATTCAGCGGAATCGGCTGGGCCCACATTTCCGATTCGATGTTGAATATCAACGCCTGCTGATCCATCCGGGCGGCATCTGGGCTTCACGGTCACCCGCAGCGTATTCGCCGTGAGCCGCGGCTCGAACGCCAGGATGGCCTCCCTGATCTGGCGCTGAAGCGCGCTCGAGTCGATCCCGGTCAAGGCGACGCCGGTGAGATCGGGAATGCCGAAATTGAGTACCGAACGGGACACTTCCGGGTAGTCGCCCAGGTCCACGTTCGCTTCCAGATTGCACGCAATTCAGCAGCCAGGATATGTCGCGCGTTACACAATCACGCAACCTGCGTGGCCGATATCACGCGCTT
The DNA here is from genome assembly GCA_963739815.1 of uncultured Gammaproteobacteria bacterium. Classification (GTDB taxonomy): domain Bacteria; phylum Pseudomonadota; class Gammaproteobacteria; order Xanthomonadales; family Rhodanobacteraceae; genus Rhodanobacter. The sequence goes on along the minus strand of CAVUBI010000001.1, from coordinate 215,375 downwards.
CTCGCGGCTCTCCTCGGCCTTGCCGGGTTCGTCGTCGGTAAGCCGGTCGAGCAGCGAGGGCTGGAGTCTTTCCTGGGTGGTCAATTCAGCCATGGCAGGCCCCCGCCTCGATCAATTGGCATCGAACGAGATCAGCCTGGCATCGAGCAGCGGATACTCGCCCGCATCGGTCGCCAGCATCCGCTGGCCGCAGCCGACCTGGAGATCCGCCGTGGCATCGACCCATTCCGTCTTGCGCGCCAGTACCAGGCCGCTGTCGTCGGCCCGTTCGGATCCCGGGTAGCGACAGGGAATGAAACCGACCGCCTGCCCGCCGTTGGACCAGGTCACCTGCACCGGCGCCCATACCTTGTCGCGCAGATCGGTGGGCGCCTCGAACTTCAGTTGCTTCAGGCGCGAAAACGGCACCCACGAGTAGCCACCGTTGATGATGATCTCCAGACACGGGCCGAAGCGCGGATCGGCATCGGCGATCCATTCGAATGGCTCGCCATCGATGTTGCCGCTCACGGCGTTCGGCCTGGTCGAACGCCTGTTCACGCAGCGCCGCAGCCTGCGCGTGCCTGTCCTTCCGCGTCGAGCTTGAGCGCCTGCAGCAACAAGGCCAGCCATTGCTCCGGCTCGCCGATCATCGACGGCATGCGACTGACCAGCGAAAACGTCGGCACGAACCAGCTCGCCCTGCAGCGCCTTGCCGTAGGCGCCGACCATCATCGCATTGAGCGGCATCCAGCTCGCCGCTGACATTCAACTGGTTCTGAGCCCGCTCCCATTGCCCCAGCAGGGCCAGCAGCTGGAACAAGAAAACCCGGCGTTTGGCATCTGCCGGGTTGCTGCGCACCTGTGCCGAGAGCAATTGCAGCGCCTCGTCCAGCCGACCTTCTTTCAGCATGCTTTCGGGAGTCATTATCTCACGATTCAGGCTGATGTCCGGAGTCGGCGGGAGACGACAGGGGACTGCAATGCACGGGTGACTTCGTCTGGCCGCGGAACAATCAGGACTTCGCCGACCTGCTGCATGTTGTACACTGAACTCCTTCGACACCGACCGTCCTTGCCGCCCTTGTCGTCCTGCGGCTGGAACGAGTACTTGAACTTGCCGAAGTGCAAGGTGATGTTCTCGGTGAGCCGTCCTCACCGCCGCTGCCGCCGGTGGACATCGATGGTGACCAGGATGCCTTCGCTCAACTCGATGGTGAGGAAGTCGGTCTGCTCGCCGGTGGCGTTGGTGATGTAGAGCCACGCCTGGTCGATGCGACCGCCGGTGCAGACGGCATCCAGCAGTGCGTTGGAGCACTGTCCACGTACTTCGTGACGGTAATGTCCTGCACGTTGGCCTTGCCACCGCTGGCGCCGGAGCCGCCGTGCAGGTCACCGGTCTTGCTCGCGCCCCACGACCACGCCAGGATCGGCACCTCGCCCTTGTGCTTGGCGTGCTTGGAAGAACCCTCGATCTTGACCTTGCCCGAGCCAAACTTGATGTGCATGTCGAATGCCATGAAACTTCTCCTTGAACCATTTGATTGATGACCGGAACCGGCGACGCAGGCCACGGCCCGAATCAGCGGATGCTCACTTCCAGCGACAAACCCCCAACATCACACAAACGACCTGACACGTCCCTCCGGCGAGACATGGGCGGCGGCACGCGCGTGCCGGCAGCCGCCGCCCAGGCCGGATGAACTCACTCAGGCTTTCGCCGCCGATGGCAGACGTGAAACCAGCCGCAACGACACCGTCAAGCCTTCCAGCTGGTAATGCGGCCTGAGGAAGAACTTCGAGGTGTAATACCCCGGAGCCCCTTCCACTTCTTCGACCACCACCTCGGCGGCAGACAGCGGCTTGCGGGCCTTGGTTTCCTCGCTGGAGTTGGCAGGATCGCCATCCACGTAGTTGCATGATCCAATTGCGTCAGCCAGCGCTGCATCTGCTCGCGATCCTTGAACGAGCCGATCTTGTCGCGCACGATGCACTTCAGGTAGTGCGCAAAGCGGCAGCAGGCGAACATGTACGGCAGGCGCGCGCCGAGTGCGGCGTTGGCGGTGGCATCGGGATCGTCGTATTCCTCCGGCTTGGGCAGCGACTGCGCGCCGATGAACGCCGCCATGTCGGAGTTCTTGCGATGCACCAGCGGCATCATGCCCTTCTTGTCCAGCTCGGCCGCGCGGCGATCGGTGATGGCGATTTCGGTCGGGCACTTCATGTCCACGCCGCCGTCATCGGTCGGGAAGGTGTGCGCCGGCAGGCCTTCCACCGCGCCGCCGGATTCGATGCCGCGGATGCGCGAGCACCAGCCGTACTCCTTGAACGAGCGGTTGATGTTCACCGCCATCGCATAAGCCGCGTTCGGCCAGGTGTACTTGGACGAATCCGCGCCGGCGGTGTCTTCCTCGAAGTCGAACTCCTCGACCGGGTCGGTCTCCGCGCCGTAAGGCAGGCGCGCCAGGATGCGCGGCATGGTCAGGCCGATGTACTTGGCATCTTCCGATTCGCGCAGCGAGCGCCAGGCGGCGTAGTCCGGCGTCGAGAAGATCTTGGCCAGGTCGCGCGGATTGGCCAGCTCGTTCCAGCTGTCCATGCCCATCAGGGTGGAGTTGGCCGCGGCGATGAACGGCGCATGCGCGGCGGCGGCGACCTGTGCAATGCCGGCGAGCAGCTCGACGTCCGGCGGGCTGTGGTCGAAGTAGTAGTCGCCGACCAGGCAGCCGTACGGCTCGCCGCCGAGCTGGCCGTATTCCTCTTCGTACATCTTCTTGAAGATCGGGCTCTGGTCCCAGGCGGTGCCCTTGTAGCGCTTCAGGGTCTTGCCCAGATCCTTCTTGGAGATGTTCATCACGCGGATCTTCAGCTGCTGATCGGTCTCGGTGTTGTTGACCAGGTGATGCAGACCGCGCCAGGCGCTTTCCAGCTTCTGGAAGTCGGCGTGGTGCATGATCAGGTTGATCTGCTCGCTGAGCTTGCGGTCGATCTCGGCGACGTAGGCGTTGATGGTCTGGGTGACATCGTCGGACACGATGTCGGACTTGCTCAGCACCTGCTCGGCCAGGGTGCGGACGGCGGACTCGACTTCATCTCTTCGCCCGATCACTCTTGGGCTTGAATTCCTTGTTCAGCAGGGAGGCGAAGTCGCCCGCATCGAGAGTCTGTACGGCGCCGCTCTGTTCGGCCAGTTTTTCGGTTGCCATGGTTGCTTACTCCCCGTCCTTGTTGGCATCGCCGGGCTTGGGCGCCGACACCAGCGACTGCAGCAGCGCCGGATCCTTGAGCGCCTGCGCGATCAGTTTCTCCGCGCCGGCCTTGCCGTCCATGTAGGTGCCGAGGTTGGCGAGCTGGGTGCGCGCCTCCAGCAGCTTGGCCACCGGCCCGACCTTCCGGGCCACGGCGGCGGGAGAGAAGTCGTCCATGCTTTCGAAGGTGATGTCGACGTTCAGATTGCCTTCGCCGGTCAGCGTGTTCGGCACGGCGAAGGCCACGCGCGGCTTCATCGACTTCAGGCGGCTGTCGAAGTTGTCGACGTCGATCTCGAGCGCCTTGCGATCCTCGATCGGCGGCAGCTCACCCGCGTTGGCGCCGGAGAGATCCGACATCACGCCCATCACGAACGGCACCTGGACCTTTTTCTGTGCGCCGTAAACTTCGACGTCGTATTCGATCTGCACGCGCGGTGCGCGATTGCGTGCGATGAACTTCTGACTACTTTGCTTGGCCATGCGATGTCTCCACGAGTTAAGTGCTCTTGACGGATTCAAATGGACCGATCGGTTTCAGTGCGACTGAGGTCGCTGAACCAGCTGCCGCCGCTGAAACAGGTGCGATACAACGAGTGCCCAGCTGCAGCGGCTGGCGACGGGACACCGACTATCGAACCTGTGTGGCGCCACAGAGGCGACATGCCGGCCGCAGCCCGGGGCAACCAGGCCGCGCGTCAAACCTCGGCAGCGTCAAATACGAAGATTTTTGAATATTGCGGCGCCTCGAACCCGGCACTGGCCGCTGCGTCTCGAGCATCGACGCAAAAGCCGGGCAGCCCCTGTTACCGAGCGCGTCCGCAACCCTGATCGCCCCTCCCCCTTTCATTCCATGCGCACAGACACGAGGCGTCCTTGTTCGCCCCGACTGAAAATGTTTCGGTACTACTGCGCCTCAGTCCCGAAAGGCTCGATCGACCCAAGCCTCATCCGTTCCTGACGAGCTAATTTCAATCGCACGCTATTACATCGTGTCGCCATTGGCGTGGTGACTGGTACGCAGTCCACGCAAACGATAGAAGTCTTTGTGCAGCACGAACTCGTTTGATACGACATGCCCTCTAGCAGGGGCGCGAGTTCCATTCCTGAAAGTACATCCGCATGACGCGGTTCGCAATACCCTGAATTCAGGCTTGACTTTCAAAATCGATAAAGCCTGCGACCCGAATGCATCGTAGTGCAATTCCGAGCACGCAACCGGACCCTGCTGCCCAGGGAAGGAGCGCGGGACGGGCACGCACGGTGAAATCGCAGCTTGCAATGGCTCGCCCAAAAGCACAAAGGCCACCCGACGAAGGTGGCCTTTGTGTTTTTCAATTGGTGGGCGGTACAAGGATCGAACTTGTGACCCCTACCATGTCAAGGTAGTGCTCTACCGCTGAGCTAACCGCCCGTCGTACGCCGAACCGGCTACGCGAGCCGCGCAGTATACGGGAGTGGCTGGCGCCGGACAATATCCCCCCGAATGCCCCGCCCCGGCTCAGCGCAGGGCCTGTTCGCGCAACTGGTGGATCTGGTCGCGCAGCCGGGCGGCATCCTCGAATTCCAGGTTCTGTGCGTGCTTGTACATCTGGGCTTCCAGCTTCTTCAGCATGCCTGCGGCCTGCGGCGCACTGAGCCCGGCGTAGTCGGCGGCCTGTTCTGCCACGGCGGCGCGGCCGCGCGCGGACGACTTGCTGCCGCGGCGGTTGCCGGCCTCGCTGCGCGCGCCCTCCATGATGTCGGCGATACGCCGCACGATGGTGGTCGGGGTGATGCCCTGCTGCTCATTCCAGGCCATCTGTTTCTCGCGACGGCGGGCGGTCTCGTCGATCGCCGCCCGCATCGAGCGGGTGACGTTGTCGGCATAAAGTATCGCCTTGCCGCGCACGTTGCGGGCGGCGCGACCGATGGTCTGGATCAGCGAACCGGTGGAACGCAGGAAGCCTTCCTTGTCGGCATCCAGGATCGCCACCAGCGACACCTCGGGCATGTCCAGCCCTTCGCGCAGCAGGTTGATGCCGACCAGTACGTCGAACTCGCCCAGGCGCAGGTCGCGGATGATCTCGCTGCGCTCGACCGTCTCGATGTCCGAGTGCAGGTAGCGAACCTTCACGTCGTGCTCGGCGAGGTATTCGGTGAGATTCTCGGCCATCCGCTTGGTCAGCGTGGTGACCAGCACGCGGTCGCCGATCGCCACACGCTTGTGCACCTCGCTGAGCAGGTCGTCGACCTGGGTGCGCACCGGGCGCACCTCCACTTCCGGGTCGACCAGGCCGGTCGGGCGCACCACCAGTTCGGTCACCGCGTCGCCGGACTTGTCCAGTTCGTACGCGCGCGGTGTGGCGGAGACGTAGACAGCACGCGGCACGCGCTCCTCCCACTCCTCGAAGCGCAGCGGCCGGTTGTCCATCGCCGACGGCAGGCGGAAACCGAACTCGACCAGGGTTTCCTTGCGCGAGCGGTCGCCCTTGTACATCGCACCGAGCTGAGGCACGGTGACGTGCGATTCGTCCACGACCAGCAGACCGTCCGCAGGCAGATAGTCGAACAGCGTCGGCGGCGGCTCGCCCGGCGCGCGCCGGGTCAGGTGCCGCGAGTAGTTCTCGATGCCCTGGCAGTAGCCGACCTCGGCCATCATCTCCAGGTCGAAGCGGGTGCGCTGTTCCAGTCGCTGCGCCTCGACCAGCTTGTTCTCCTTGTACAGATATTCCAGCCGCTCCTTCAGCTCGACCTTGATCGTCTCGATCGCGTTCAGCACGCTCTCGCGAGTGCTGGCGTAGTGCGTGCGCGGGTAGACCGTATAGCGCTGCACCTTGCGGATGGTCTCGCCGGTGAGCGGGTCGAACAGCGCCATGTCCTCGACCTCGCCGTCGAACAGCTCGATGCGCAGCGCCTCGGTCTCCGACTCGGCCGGGAACACGTCGATGATTTCGCCGCGCACGCGGTAGGTGCCGCGGCGCAGCTCCATCTCGTTGCGGGTGTACTGCAGCTCGGTCAGCTGGTGGATCAGCTTGCGCTGGTCGATCCGCTCGCCCTTGGCCAGGATCAGTCGCAGGCTGAGGTAATCCTCCGGATTGCCCAGGCCGTAGATCGCCGACACCGTGGCCACGATGATCGAGTCGCGCCGCGACAGCAGCGCCTTGGTCGCCGACAACCGCATTTGCTCGATGTGCTCGTTGATCGAGGCATCCTTCTCGATGAAGGTGTCCGACGCCACCACGTAGGCTTCCGGCTGGTAGTAGTCGTAATAGCTGACGAAGTACTCCACCGCGTTGTGCGGAAAGAATTCCCTGAACTCGCCATACAGCTGCGCAGCCAGCGTCTTGTTCGGCGCCATCACGATGGTCGGACGCTGGATGCGTTCGATCACGTTGGCGATGGTGTAGGTCTTGCCCGAGCCGGTCACACCGAGCAGGGTCTGCGTGGCCAGGCCAGCCTCGAAACCGCCTGAAAGACGCTGGATCGCCTGCGGCTGGTCGCCGGCGGGCTGGTATGGGGCGACGAGTTGGAAGCGGTCGGTCATTGACTACAGGTGTGGGCGGGATGCGGCATTTTAAATCAGGCCTGCTGACAGCATACGTCAGCAGGAACCGACAACCGCGCCCTCCGCCTGCCACTGGTGACGCGATGCCAGCGTCCTAGCATGAACACCCCGACCGCGCAGGAAGCGACGCCGTGACGATCTCCAGGAAGGCCAGGCCCTCACGCCGGCAATGGGGCATGACCCTGATCGAGCAGATCATGGTGCTCGCGATCATCGCCATGATGACCAGCATGGCGGTACCGGCGATGGGAAAACTGCTCGGTCGCAACCAGCTGCAGGTAGCGCAGACCGATTTCATCGCAGCACTGCGGCACGCGCGGGAGGCCGCGGTGTTCAGCGGCAAACGCACGCTGTTCTGCCCAACCATGGACGGCAGCCACTGCAGCGATGATGAACGTTGGGAGCACGGCTGGCTGCTCGGCCACGATGCCGACCGCAACGACCAACCCGACAACGGCCCGCTGTACAGCGGCCCCCGCTACGGTGGGAAACTGGTCATCGTCAGCACTACCGGCCGCCACATCGTGCGCTTCCGTCCCGACGGCAGCGCCAGCGGCAGCAACCTCACCCTGCTGTTCTGCCAGCCATCCAGCGCGAATCACGCGCTCGCCGTGGTGGTTTCCAACGCCGGCCGCATCCGTGGTGCCCCGGCCAGTGCCGACCAGATCGCCTCCTGCGCCCGGATGCATTGATTCGCCCAGGCAGCCCGACACGCCGGCATGGCATCCACTTGATCCCGATCAACACCCGGGCATCCCTGCGCGCACATGCTATGGCTTGATCCGCTGAGGAGGCATGTCATGGGCAGATTGAGCGGCAAAGTGGCGTTGGTGACCGGCGCTGCCGTAGGCATCGGCGCCGCTTGCGTGCGCCGACTGCTGGAAGCCGGTGCCCGGGTGGCCATCGTCGACCTGCACGACGAGCCGGGGCAACAGCTGGCCGCGGAGTTCGGCGGCGACGCACGCTACTTCCACGCCGACGTCGCGGTGGAAGCGGACGTGGCGGCGGCGATCACCGCCACCGTGGCCGCGTTCGGACGTCTGGACGTCCTCGTCAACAACGCCGGCATCGCCGGACCGAACAAGCCGACACATGAACTCACCGAGGCCGAATGGGATCGGGTGCAGGCCGTCAACGTGAAAGGCGTGTTCTTCTGCACCAAGCACGCGATCGCGCCGCTGCGTGCCGCCGGCGGCGGCAGCATCATCAACCTGTCATCGATCTACGGCCTGGTCGGCGCGCCGGACTCGCCGCCGTACCACGCATCCAAGGGCGCGGTTCGACTGATGAGCAAGACCGACGCGCTGCTGTACGCGGCCGATCGCATCCGGGTCAACTCGATCCATCCCGGCTTCATCTGGACGCCGATGGTGGAGCAGCACATCGCGTCGATGGGCGGTGACCCCGAACAGCACCGCCGCGAGGTCGGGGCGCTGCATCCGCTGGGTCACATGGGCGACCCGGACGACATCGCCTGGGGCGTGGTCTACCTGGCCTCCGACGAGTCGAAGTTCGTGACCGGCAGCGAGCTGGTCATCGATGGCGGCTATACCTGCCGCTGATCATCCAGAGCAACAAGGAGTTCGCCATGTTCAAGCACATCCTGCTGCCCACCGACGGTTCCGAGCTGTCATTGCGTGCGGTCGACGTCGGCATCGAGCTGGCCGCACGGCTGGGAGCTCGCGTGTACGCGTTCCACGTGATCGCACCGTTCCCCGCTTCCGTCTACTTTGCCGAGCTCGTCCAGGCCAACGAACCGACATATACCAGGGAGGCCGTCGCCAATGCCGAGCGCTACCTGGCCGACGTGCGCCAGCGCGCGCAGGCTGCCGGCGTTCCTTGCGAGGGCAGCCACGAGACGGACGCACGCCCCTATTCCGCGATCGTCGATGCTGCGCGCAAGCAGCAGTGCGACCTGATCGTGATGGCCTCGCACGGCTGGCGCGGCTTCGATCGGCTGCTGCTGGGCAGCGAGACGCACAAGGTGATCCTCAACGGCGAAGTGCCGGTGCTGGTTTGCCGTTGAGCCGCGACACCGGCGGGAACGGCATCGGATCGGGGGATGAGCGAAACAGCACCACCGCCGCCGACCAACCGCCCCGGACTCGATCCGGCAGAAGCGGCCGCCGCGGGTACCCGCGGCACCAACGCGCTTACGGCACCTGCCCGCCACGCCGCGGCAACATGCGCAGCAAGGTGTTGTCCCGGTTCACGTAGTGATGCACCAGCGCGGCCGCTGCATGCAGACCGACCAGGTAATAGCCGACCGTGCCGATGGTTTCGTGGATCTCTTTCAGCGAACCGGCGAGCGCCTTGTCCGCCCCTACCAGCGCCGGCAGTTGCAGGCCGAAGAACGGAATCGGCTTGCCCGATGGCGCTGAGGGTGAACCAGCCGAGCAGCGGCATCGCGACCAGGAAAACGTACAGCGCCAGGTGCATCAGCCCGGCCAGACGCTCCTGCCACACTGGTGGCACCGGCCGGATCGGCGGCGTCGCCCCCGCCGCGAAGCGGATTGCCAACCGCGCGAAGACCAATGCGAACACGCCGAGACCCAGCATGAAGTGCCAGGTCTTCAGACCCTCGCGCAGATCGCTGCCGCGCGGGTAGAAGCCGCGCAATTCGATGCAGGCATACACGGCGACCAGCAACAGCAGCATCAGCCAGTGCATGCCGATCGACAGCGAGCCGTAACGGTCGGTGGTGTTTTTCCAGGTCATGGCGATCTCCGCAGACGGCGTTTTCGACGGCGTCGGCGCAACTGTTATCGCGCACCGATCCGGCCCATGTCGACAGCCTGAGGCGAACCGGCTCATGCGCTACTTGACCACAGTCAAATGCGCGAAGAGTTAACGCGTTGCCATGCTAAGGTGCGGCCATCTGCCCCGGCCGCCGAGGGGTCCACGAAAGCCCGCCTCAAGCCATGTGAAGACATTGATGGCCCCCGCCGCCACCGTGCTTGACCTGAACCTGCTGCGACGCAGTTGCTCATCCTGCGCCCTGAGCGAATTGTGCCTGCCCGCGGGCATCGGCAACGACGACCTGGAACGGCTGGATGCAACGGTCCGCGACAAGCACACGCTGGATCGCGGCGGCGTGCTTTACCGCGATGGCGATACCTTCGATGCGCTCTACGTGGTGCGCTCCGGCTCGCTCAAGACCTTCGTGCAGGATGACGCTGGCGACATGCAGGTCCTCGGCTTCCACCTGCCCGGCGAAATCATCGGTTTCGACGCACTGGCCTCGAACCATCACGTCAGCCAGGCCGAAGCGCTGGAGCGCAGCAGCGTCTGCGAGCTGCCCTACGCCCGGCTGCAACAGGTCGTCAGCGAGGTGCCCTCGCTGCACCGGCAGTTGATGCGGGTGATCAGCCGCGAGGTGGTCGAGGAACACCGCCACCTGGTGATGATGGGCCGGCAGCAGGCCCAGGAGCAGTTGGCGATTTTCCTGAAGGGTCTGGCCGAGCGCTACCAGCGCCTGCAGCGCGACGGCAGTGCGCTCACTCTTTCGATGTCGCGCTACGACATCGCCAACTACCTCGGGCTGGTGGTCGAGACGGTCAGCCGGCTGTTCACGCGCATGGAAGAAATGGGCGTGCTCGAGGTGAACCGCAAATCCGTGCGCATCCTTCGCCCCGACCTGCTTGCCGAACTCTGCCGCAGTGCCGTGGCGACGCCGAAACAGCGCGGCGCCGGTTGAAACCGGCTTTTCACGTTCAAGCCGGATTGACCGAGGTCAAGTCGAGCCATCGTAGGCCGGCGTAGAACAGAACCCTGCAAGGAGCCATGCCGCCATGGTCGTCCGTTCCGGCATGGGAATCGATCGCGATTCATCCGCCACGGGACCAAGCTCATGTCCAACGCCCATCATGCCGGCCACACCCCCACGCCAGCCAAAGCCATGCCTGCCGAGCCATTCGGTGCGATCGAGGGAACGCACTGGATCGAGACCCTGAACGACGGCAGCCCGGTGCTGATACGCCCACTGCGCCCGGAGGACCGCCAGCGCGAAACGGATTTCATCCAGCGCCTGTCCGAGCAGGCCTGCCGCTTCCGCTTCCTCGGGAATCTGAAGGAAGCCAGCCCGGCCCTGCTCGACCAGTTGATGGACGTCGACTCCCGTGACCGGATGGCCTTCGTGGCGCTCGCCCACGACAACGGCGAACTGCGCGAGGTCGGCGTCAGCCGCTACAGCGCCAGCGGCGACGAAAAACAGTGCGAGTGCGCGGTGACGGTGGCTGACGACTGGCGTCATCGCGGACTTGCCGTGCTGCTGATGAGGCGCCTGATCGCCATCGCGCGCAGGAACGGGTTCCGCACGATGTTCTCGATCGACGCCGCCGAAAACGAACCGATGCGCGAGCTGGCCGGCTACCTGGGTTTCCAGCGTCGGATGAACCCGGATGATGCCACCCTGGTCATCCACTCCATCGACCTTTAGGTCCTCGCCGCAGCCGGCAACCCCCATGACACGCACCGAACAGACACCGCGCGTGACGCGCCCGGGCGACATCCTCGCGCTGGCGACCTCGACCAGCCCATGGAGCGCCGCCGTCGTTGCCGGCGTCGCCATCGCCTCGCGCTGGGGCAGCAATCTGACCGGCTGCTACATCGACCCCGCGTTGCGGAACCTCAGCGGTGCCGAAGCCGGCGGCGAACCCACCGTGCTCGGCCTGCTGCTCGAGCCGCGGGCCGCGTTCGCCGACGAGCATGCTGCCTTCGAATCCTTCGCGCGCCAATCCGGCGTACGCAACGCCGACTGGATCGTGGCCGGGTCCGGCATCGCCCATAGCTTGCGCTGGCTCGGCGCGCGGCATGACCTGGCGGTGATCGAGCGCGACATGGTGGTGGCATCCGGCCTGCTCGACACCCTCGGCGAGGCGATCCTGTCCTGCCACCTGCCGTGCCTGATCCTGCCGCCGGGGCACAACCGGGAAATCCGCTTCGAACGCATCGTGATCGGCTGCAACGGCAGCATCGAGGCGATCCGCGCGATCCACTCCGCGCTGCCGTTCCTCAAGGCGGCGAAACAGGTGACCCTGGTCGACGGCGACCTGCGCGACGGCGACGAAGGACGTCCGCGCTTCGACCCGTTCGTCTACCTGCTGCGCCACGACATCACGTCCAGGCCCAGTTACGTCCGCGCGTCGTCCGCGATGGCCGGCGAAATCTTGCTGCAGGAGGTCGCGGCCATCGACGCCGACCTGCTGGTGATGGGTGCCTATGGCCGTTCGCGCATGCGCGAACGCGTGTTCGGCGGCGCCACCCGGCGCGTGCTGGAAGAATCCACCATCCCGGTGCTGATGCAGCACTAGCTCGCGCCACGGGATCCTCACCATCTGGCGCGCGCGAACGCCTGCGCCCGGAATCACCCGCCGGCAAGGCCACCGCGACAATCCGCCCATGACGGCCTGGTGGTCGCTTGACCTGCATCAACATCGCCGGCGGCGCCGTCGACGAGCATGCGCGCACCTTTCAGGGAGATGCGCGATGAGTACCACCCGAAAACTCTGGCTTGGACTGGCGGTCTTGCTGACCGCGTCCTTCGCCACGCTGCTGTGGATCGGCAGCGTGATCCATCAACAGGCGCCACCCTTGCCCGCGGCGGTGGTGACCAGCGACGGCCAGACGCTGTACACCCGCGCCGACATGGAAGAAGGCCGGCAGGTCTGGCAAAGCATCGGCGGCCAGCAGCTCGGCTCGATCTGGGGCCATGGCGCGCTGCTGGCACCGGACTGGAGTGCCGACTGGCTGCACCGCGAAGCCGTCGCGATGCTGGAGCTGCTGGCCCGCGACGAAGGTGCCGGCTCGTTCGACTCGCTCGATGCATCACAGCAGGCGGCGCTGAAGGCACGCATGCAGCCGGAACTGCGCACCAACACCTACGACGCGGCCAGCGACACGATCACCGTGTCGCCACTGCGTGCGCGGGCGATGGAAACAGTGGCCGCGCACTACATGAGCCTGTTCAGCAACGACCCGGCCACCGCCGAATTGCGCGAAGTCTATGCGATGCGCGACAACACCATCACCACGATGGAACATCGCCGCATGGTCACCGCATTCTTCTGGTGGACCAGTTGGGCCGCCGCCGCCGAACGGCCGGACAGCACCATCAGCTACACGCAGAACTGGCCGTACGACCCGATGGTGGGCAATACCGCCACGCCGACCAGTTTCCTGTGGTCGATGTTCAGCATCCTGTTCCTGATCTTCGGCATCGGCCTGCTCGGCTGGCATCACGCACGCCAGGTGAGTCACGAACCGCTGCCGCCGATCCCGACGCGCGACCCGCTGACCGAAATGAAGCCGACGCCGTCGATGAAGGCCACCGGCAAATATTTCTGGACCGTGCTGGCGCTGTTCCTGGCGCAGATCCTGCTGGGCGCCACCACCGCGCATTACCAGGTGGAAGGCCAGCAAGCCTACGGCTTCGCGCTGGCCAACTACCTGCCATACAGCCTCACCCGCACCTGGCACACCGAGCTGGCGGTGCTGTGGATCGCCACCGCATGGCTGGCCACCGGCCTGTACATCGCCCCGCTGATTTCCGGCCATGAGCCGAAATTCCAGCGGCTCGGCGTGAACTTCCTGTGGGTCTGCCTGCTGGTGATCGTGGTCGGTTCGTTTGCCGGCCAGTGGTTCGCGGTGATGGACAAGATGGGCCTGCAGTACAACTTCTGGTTCGGCCACCAGGGTTGGGAATACACCGACCTCGGCCGCTTCTGGCAGATCTTCCTGTTCATCGGCCTGATGCTCTGGCTGTTCCTGGTCGGCCGCGCCCTGTGGCCGGCGATGAACCGCAAGAAGGAAGGCGCCTCGATCGTGGGCCTGCTGTTCCTGTCCACCGTGGCGATCGGCCTGCTCTACGGCGCCGGCCTGATGTGGGGCGAGCACACGCACATCGCGATGGTCGAGTACTGGCGCTGGTGGGTGGTGCACCTGTGGGTGGAAGGCTTCTTCGAAGTGTTCGCCACCGCGGTCATCAGCTACCTGTTCGTCCGCCTGGGCCTGTTGCGCGTGGGCAGCGCCACCACCAACGTGCTGTTCGCCACCATCGTGTTCATGGCCGGCGGCGTGCTGGGCACGCTGCACCACCTGTACTTCAGCGGCACCACCACCGCGGTGATCGCGCTGGGCGCCAGCTTCTCGGCGCTGGAAGTGGTGCCGCTGGCGCTGATCGGGCTGGAAGCCTACGACACCTGGAAGAAGCAGCATGCCGCGCCGTGGATGGCACGCTACCGCTGGCCGATCATGTTCTTCGTGGCGGTGAGCTTCTGGAACCTGGTCGGCGCGGGCCTGCTCGGCTTCCTGGTCAACACGCCGATCGCGCTGTACTACATGCAGGGCCTCAACCTCACCGCCACGCACGGCCACACCGCGCTGTTCGGCGTGTACGGCATGCTCGGCATGGGCCTGATGCTGTTCTGCCTGCGCGGCATCAAGCCGGAAGCCCACTGGCGCGAAGGCTGGCTGCGCGGCTCGTTCTGGAGCCTCAACATCGGCCTGTCGCTGATGGCCGCGCTGACCCTGCTGCCGCTGGGCATCCTGCAGCTGAAGGCGGTGCTGGAACACGGCTACTGGTTCGCCCGCTCGGCCGAGTTCATGGATCGCCCGCTGATCCACATGCTGGTGTGGATGCGCGTGCCGGGCGACACCCTGTTCGCCGTCGGTGCCCTGCTGATATCGGTGTTCGTCGCTGCACTGTGGCTGGTACCGAAACGCCGGACGGCGAAGCTGCCGCTGCCGCAAGGGCAAACCGAGGGCGCGTGACAGACCGCCGTCATGACCCACGTCAGGGCGCGCCGCAAGGCGCGCCCTGATCCTCTTGGCACGATGGAAAAACGTAACGGAAATCCGGTGCTCGAGTTCTATCCGCAAATCAAATGGGTACACATCGCCTGCGTGCTGGCCAGCGGCGTGCTGTTCGCGCTGCGTGGCCTGCTGGTGCAGGCCGGTCATGTCGGCGCCGCGCAATGGATGCCGGTGCGCTGGCTCAGCTACGCGATCGACACCACCCTGCTCACTGCCGCGCTGATGCTGCTGAGCATCCTGCCCGGCGCGCTGTTCGCCAACGGCTGGCTCACCACCAAGCTGGTGCTGCTGGTGCTCTACGTGCTGCTGGCCACGCTGGCGCTGAAGCGGGCACGCACGCCGCGTGCGCGACTGGGTTTCTTCGTCGCGGCGCTGGTCACCTACATCTACATGCTGGGAGTGGCGCGCATGCATCATCCGCTGGGCTGGCTGCACGGGTGGCTGGCATGAGCGCCGCGCAACCGTTCGATCACCGCGAGCCGCGCGACCACACGCTGGACGCGTGCTTCCTCGGCCCCTACGGCGAGAACGACGCGCTGCTGGAAAAGTTGCTGGTGGAGTTCCTGCGCGACCACGTCTACTGGCGGCGCAACTTCCATCCGGAAGATCCGCCGGCGATCGCCACCGCCGCCGCGCATCACCCTGACTACCTCGCCTTCGAATCGCGCATGCGCCGCGAGCTGCACCAGCTCTCCGCCGCGCTGAAGAAGTCGGTGCCGTTCCACAGCCCGCGCTACATCGGCCACATGGCCTCCGACCTGCTGCTGCCCGGGCTGGCCGCGCAGATGCTCACGCTGCCGTACAACCCCAACAACGTCAGCGAGGACGCCGCCCCGGTCACCGTCGACATGGAAGTGCAGGCCGGCCTGCAGCTGGCGCGCATGCTCGGCTACCCGCACGACCCGGCGCAGGACGCCTGCGCGTTCGGCCACCTCACCTCCGGCGGCACCCTGGCGAACTACCAGGCGCTGCGCCTGGCGCTGGCGCTGAAGGCGTTCCCGGTCGCCCTGCGCGCGGCCGGCGTGCCGGAGTTGGCCGTGCCGGCGGACGACTGGCGTGCTTTCAACCTGGCGCAGGCAGACGGCATCGCCCTGCTGACGGCCTGGCAATCCTGGCTCGCCGCACAAACGCCCGCCGAGCGTGCGCGCTGGCTGCAGCGCGTGGAGCGCGAACGCATCGAACAGCGCGGCCTGGTCGGCTTCTTCGCCGCGCATCCGGGCCTGAAGGTGCCGCGGGTACTGGCGCCGGTCACCGCGCACTACTCATGGAGCAAGGGCCTGAAGCTGCTCGGCCTCGGCCGCGACCAGCTGGAACTGCTGCCCACCGAAGGCATGCGGCTGGACCCGGCCGCGTTGCGCATCACGCTGGAACGCTGCGCGCGCGAACATCAACCGGTGCTGATGTGCGTGGCCGTGCTCGGCGGCACCGAGTACGGCACCATCGACCCGATCGACCAGGTGCTGGCCGCCCGTGAGGCATCGCGCGAGCGCGGGCTGGACTTCGCGGTCCACGTCGACGCCGCCTGGGGCGGCTACCTGGCCACCCTGTTCCGCAACGAGGATGGCTCGCTGCGTCCGCGCGACGAGGTCGCCGCCGACTACGTGCAATTCCCCACGCCGGCCGTGCACGCCGCGTTTGCCGCGCTGGGCGAAACCGACTCCGTGACCGTCGACCCGCACAAGCTCGGCTACCTTCCGTATGGCAGCGGCGCCTTCATCTGCCGCGACCACCGCGCGATGGCCTTGCTGGCCGAACGCGCCGACTATGTCTTCCATGCCGGCACGCCCAAGGATTATCTGGCGCGCTATCGCAGCCTCGGCCAGTTCATCCCGGAAGGCTCCAAATCCGGCGCAGCGGCCGCGGCGGTCTACGTGACCCACAAGGTGCTGCCGCTCGATCACGCCCACTTCGGCGCCTTGCCGCGCGCCACCGTGCGCGCGGCCGAGATCTTCCACGCCCGCGCGCAACGCTTCGCGCTGGAGCTGGCCGACTGCGTCCGCGCGCTGGTGCCGTTCGCGCCGGACAGCAACCTGGTCTGCCTCGCGCTCAACCCGCACGGCAACGCCTCGGTGGCGACGGCGAACGCGTTCGTGCGCGCACTGCACGACGAGCTGCGCTGCGATCCACGGCAGCCGCTGCAGCTGAAGGAGTTCTTCGGCTCGGTGACCAGCCTGCGTCCGGAGATGCTCGGCGCGGCGCAGACCACGCGCATCGCTCGGCGCGCTGGGGCTGGACCCGGCCAGCTTCGTTGCCGGTGACGACTGCCTGCTGATCCTGCGCCACACGCTGATGAACCCGTACCTGATCGACCACGAGAACGGCATCAGCTACATCGACCGTTATTTCGATTTCCTCGGCCGGCGCGTGCGCGCGTTGCATCGCGCCGCCTCTACTCAGACATGAACACGGAGTCTTCGATGGACAGTGTCCTGCGACTGGTCAACCCGCAACGCGAGACCGACCGGCGCTGGGTGCACACCGCGCTGGCGAAACTGGGGCAGGAAGCGGCGCGTTCGGCCGACACCCACCTGCTCAAGCTGAACTTTCCGGGCTTCCATGGCATCGACTTCTACTTCAAGGACGAGGCCGCGCATCCCAGCGGCAGCCTGAAGCATCGCCTGGCGCGTTCGCTGTTCCTGTACGCGCTGTGCAACGGCCGGCTGCGCGGCGGGCAAACCGTGGTCGATGCCTCCTCCGGCAGCACGGCGATCTCCGAGGCCTGGTTCGCGCGCCTGCTCGGTCTGCCGTTCGTCGCGGTGATGCCGGCCTGCACCGCGCCGGGCAAGATCCGCGACGTGCAGGCGCTGGGCGGCGAATGCGATCTGGTCGACGATCCCGCGCAAGTACACGCGCGCGCCGCCAGCACGCCGCGCGCGGTGCCTGCCACCTGGATCAGTTCGGCCTGGCCGAACGCGCCACCGACTGGCGCGGCAACAACAACATCGCCGAGTCGATCATCGGCCAGCTCGCGCTCGAAGCCGAACCGGAACCCGCGTGGATCGTCTGCGGCGCCGGCACCGGCGGCACCTCGGCCACCATCGGCCGCTACCTGCGCTACCGCCGGTTGCACACGCAGCTGTGCGTGGCCGAACCGGCCGGCAGCGGCTTCGTGCACGGCTGGCGCACCCGCGACACCGCAGGCGCGTGGCCAGCCAGCCCACCGCTGATCGAAGGCATCGGCCGACCGCGCGTCGAGCCGGGCTTCATCTTCGACGTGGTCGACCGCGTGGTCGAAGTGCCCGACGCCGCCTCGATCGCCGGCGCCTGGCTGCTGGAGGAACTCATTCGGCCACCGCTACGGCGGTTCGTCCGGCACCAACCTGGTCGCCTGCCTGCAGCTGGCCGCCTCGATGCGCGCCCGCGGCGAGCGCGGCAGCATCGTCAGCCTGTTGTGCGATCGCGGCGAACGCTACGCGCAAACCCTGTTCGATCCGTCGTGGCTGGCCGCCCGCGACATCGACCTCGCCCCGTGGACGGCCGCGCTGCGCACCACCCTGGCCAGCGGCCGCCCACCGCTCACGGTATGAGCGCCGCCGGGCCGCGCGAGCCGGCGCCAACGCCAACGACGTTCGCCGTGCTCGGCTACGGCCGCTTCGGCAAGGCGTTTGCCGACCTGCTGCTGCAGGCGGGCCATCATGTGCGCGTCTGGGATCCGCACGCGGAGATCCCCGCCGCGGTGGCCGCCACGTCGATGCCGGACGCGCTCGGTGCGGCGCGGTGGATCGCGCTGGCGATGCCGGTGCCGCGTTTGCGCGCCGCCCTGCTCGCGCTGCGTCCGATGCTGCATGCCGGACAGACCGTGTTCGACGTCGGCAGCGTGAAGATGCATCCGTGCGCGACGATGGACGAACTGCTCGGCGCGGAGATTCCCCACGTCGGCACGCATCCGCTCTTCGGCCCGCTCAGCCTGGCCCGCGACGAGCGGCCGCGGCGGGTGGTGATCTGTCCCGCCCCGGATCATCCGCAGACCGCTGCACGCGCCGGCGAACTGTTTCGTGCACTGGACTGCGACGTGATCGAGCAGGAGCCGCAAGCCCATGACCGCGCCATGGCGATGACCCACGCGCTGGCATTCTTCATCGCCAAGGGGCTGATCGACATCGGCGCGGACGACGGCACGCCGATGGCTCCGCCATCGTTCCAGGGCATGCAGCACATGCTGGCGGCGGTACGCGGCGACGCCGGCCACCTGTTTGCCGCGATCCAGCGCGAGAACCCGTTCGCCGCCGAGGCGCGCGCGCAATTACTGGCGGAACTCGAACGGGTGCACCGGCAACTGCTGGCCGATGCGGACGGCGATGGTCTGGCCATTCCCGCCCCGCCCGCGTGAGCTGACATGCTCCCGGGGGGTCACGGCTCGTCATGCATCTCGCGCATGACGGGAGCCGGTTTGTCCCAGCCGGGATCATTGAAATACTGCGGATAGTGCGCGATCGCCGCGCGCATGTCGGCCACCGCCCCGACCTTCTTCGGGTCGGTCTTCAGCGCCTGCGCCGCACTCAGCAGCGGTACCAGGATGCCGTGCAGGGCGGCATCGGGCTCGGGCGCCAGCTTGCAGTTGGCGAACATGTAGGTCACGGCCTCTTCCACCTCGGTGGCGCGGTCGACCGCCATCGGCGCACTCATGTGGCCCATCTCGTAGTGGCGCAACGCGTCGACCGCGGCATGCGCGCGGCGCATGCCCTCGCCCAAGGGAGCGTCCGGCACCCAGCGCTGCGCCGGTGCCGCTGCGGCGGAGGCGACGGCAGGTGCCGCATGGCTTTCGTGCGAGTGCTGCGGCGACGCCTGCGCCGCCACGGCCAGGCCAAGGCCACATGCCAGCGCCAGAACGGTAGTCACGGGTTTCATGCGGGATACTCCAGCAGGCGGCGTGGGTGCCGCGGATGGGGACAGGCTAGCGCGCCACCGCGCGACCGCGCCTGACCCACGTCAACATCGCGACACGCGTTGTGAACGGCATTCGGGCAGGCCGGGTACATGCACGAACCCCGACCTGCGCCGCGACACTTGGCCACACGCTCCCGACGGTCACGCGAAAGTTCTCGGACTGCTCCGTCTTCCTGCCCGCCGCGGCTGCCGGCAAGGCGAGCCGCGCATGCGACCGGAGCCGGCGTACAGCTCCGATCGACGTGACTGACCGACGTACCTGACTAACCGGCTTCGATCGGCCGGCGTGGATCGGCCCGCCCCGATCGTCAGGTCGAAGTCGGCAGCAGGCTGTCGCGTGAGATCGATGTCGCAGGTGTTTCCGACATGCGCCGGCGACGCTCGCTGGGGGAAGCTGGATGCGGCTGCCGGGTCCGACAGCCGCAAGGAGACATCACCACTCACACTTTCGCGAACACCAGGCTGGCGTTGGTACCACCGAAGCCGAAGCTGTTCGACATCACCGTGGCCAGTTGCGCCGGGCGGCTTTCGCGCACGATCGGGAAGCCTTCGGCACGCGGATCGAGTTCCTCGATATGAGCCGAACCGGCGGCAAAGCCCTCGTTGAGCATCAGCAGGCTGTAGATCGCCTCGTGCACGCTGGCTGCACCCAGCGAATGCCCGGTCAGTGCCTTCGTCGAGGACAGCGGCGGCACCGCATCGCCGAACACTTCACGTACCGCATTGAGCTCGACGATGTCGCCCAGCGGCGTGGCAGTGCCGTGGGTGTTCAGGTAATCGATTGGCGCGCTGACGTTGGCCAGTGCCATCTGCATGCAGCGAACCGCGCCCTCGCCTGACGGCGCAACCATCTCGGCACCGTCGGAGGTGACGCCGTAGCCGACCAGCTCGGCATAGATGCGCGCACCGCGTGCCTTGGCATGCTCGTACTCTTCCAGCACCAGCATGCCGCCGCCAGCGGCGATGACGAAGCCGTCGCGACTGGTGTCGTAGGGACGCGAGGCGGTAGCCGGCGTGTCGTTGTGATGGCTGGACAGCGCGCCCATCGCATCGAACTGCGCGGTCATGCCCCAGTGTTCTTCCTCGCCGCCGCCGGCGAACATCACGTCCTGCGCACCATGGCGGATCAGGTCGGCGGCGGCACCGATGCAATGCGCCGAGGTGGCGCAGGCGGCGGAGATCGAATAGCTCAGACCCAGGATGCCGAAGGTCGTGGCCAGCGTCGCCGACACCGTCGAGCACATCGTGCGCGGCACCATGTATGGGCCGATCTTGCGCACACCCTTGTTGCGCAACAGGTCGCCGGTTTCGATCTGCCACCGCGGCGAACCACCGCCGGAACCGGCAATCGCGCCGATGCGCGGGTGACGAACTTGTTCCGCTTCCAATCCGGCATCGGCCATCGCCGAACGCATCGCCACATAGGCATAGGCTGCCGCGTCGCCCATGAAGCGCTTCAGCTTGCGATCGATCACCGCCTCCAGATCGATATTCGGCACACCAGCCACATGGCTGCGCAAGCCGAGCTCGCCATATTCAGGCATCACCCGGATACCGCTGCGGCCATCACGCAAGGCATGGGTCACGGTCTCCAGGTCGTTGCCGAGGCACGACACGACGCCCATGCCCGTCACTACAACACGACGCATCTCAAAAACCCTCGGTGGACTGGAACAGGCCGACGCGCATGTCGCTGGCCTCGTAGATCAGGCGGTCGTCGACGAAGGTCTTGCCATCGGCAATCACCAGTCGCAGTTTGCCGCGCATCACGCGGCGGATGTCGATCTCGTAGCGCACCAGCTTCGCCGTCGGCATCACCTGGCCGGAGAACTTCACGTTGCCCACGCCGAGCGCGCGACCGCGGCCGGGTTCGCCCAGCCACGGCAGGAAGAAACCGCTGAGCTGCCACATCGCATCCAGCCCGAGGCAGCCGGGCATTACCGGATCGCCGATGAAGTGACAGTCGAAAAACCACAGCTTCGGATGGATGTCCATTTCAGCATGGATCAAACCCTTGCCGTAGGCACCACCTTCCTCGGAAATCTGCGTGATGCGATCGAACATCAGCATCGGTGGCGAAGGCAGACGGGCATTGTCGTCGCCGAACAGCTCGCCGCGACCGCAGGCACGCAGCTGTTCGTAGTCGAAGGAGGAAGGACGTGTCATGAAATACTCGCGGGATGAGGAACGCCAAGTGTGCCAGCTGAGCGCCGCCCTGTCTTGACGCCGATCAACCGTGCCGCCGTACGCGCGCGCATTGAATCCAGCCACGACACGCAGGCCGGCGACCTCAGCGTGGACAGCCGCGATCCTCCCGCCAATGGGCGCCCAGCGACTGCCGGCGCAAGCGCATCGCGCGCAGCAGCGTCTTGGCCAGACGCGCTTGCCAGCCGGCTTCGGCCAGCGCCGCGCAGACCCGCCATGCATCACGCAGGGCGCTTGCTTCGCGCACCGGACCGGCCGCATGCCACAGCAATGCGTGCAACGCCGCGAGCTGGGCGGGCGGCAGGCTTTCGCCACGTTCGACCACGCGAAGCGGGCCGTCCCCGGGCGCCGCTGCCGCAACGCCCGCCAGCAACTTGCCCAGCCGGCGTCCGCACGACACGCCTTCCAGCAGCGAATTGCTGGCCAGGCGATTGGCTCCATGCACGCCGTTGCAGGCCACCTCGCCCACCGCATAAAGGCCCGGCACGCTGGTGCGTCCGTCCGCATCGGTGGCCAGCCCGCCCATGTGGAAATGCGCCGCCGGCGTCACCGGCAGTGCGCTGCGCCTGGGATCGAATCCATGCGCCAGGCACGCCGCCAGCACGGTGGGAAAGCGCTGTTCCCAGTCGCCATCGACGCCGGTAGCGTCGAGCCAGACCCGACCACCCGCCGCCTGCACCCCGGCCACGCGCCGCGACACCACGTCGCGTGGCGCCAGATCGCCGAGCGGATGCACTCCCGCCATCAGCGCATTGCCATCGGCATCATGCAGGCGGGCGCCGGCACCGCGCAGTGCCTCGGTGATCAGCGGCAGGCAGTGGCCCGGCACGTCGAGCGCGGTGGGGTGGAATTGCACGAACTCCAGATCACGTGCCGCGGCCCCCGCCGCCAGGCCCAGCGCGAGACCTGCGCCATCGGCTCCCGGCGGGTTGCTGGTGCGCGCGTACAACGCTCCGATGCCACCGGTGGCCAACACCACGGCCGCCGCCTCGACGTGCTCATGGCGACCACGCTCGTCGCGGGTGCGCACGCCCACCACGCGCCCTTCGCGCAGCAGCAGGCCATCGACATCGACACCGCCGCGCCACTGCACATGCATCGCCGCCTGTGCCCTGGCGCGCAATGCCCGAACCAGCGCGGCGCCGCTGGCATCGCCGCCGGCGTGCACGATGCGCGCCGCGCCATGGCCGCCTTCGCGGCCCAGCTGCAGGCGGCCCTGTGCATCGCGATCGAAGGCCACCCCTTGCGCCCGCAGCCACGCGATGGCCGCAGGCGCCTCGGCAGTCAGCCACTGCACCATCGCCGCGTCGTTGTGATGCGCACCGGCGGCAAGCGTATCGGCGGCATGCGCGGCGACACTGTCCTGCGGATCGAGTGCTGCGGCGATGCCGCCCTGGGCCAGCGCACTGGCGCTGCCGCCGCCATCGTGGACGCGACACAGCAGTCGTACCGTCGCGGGCGCCACCGCCAGCGCCGTCGCCAGCCCGGCCACGCCGCCGCCCACCACCACGATCGGCAGGTGCGCGTGTCTCACACGCTTTCGCGCCGCCCGACGGCCAGCATGCGTTCCAGCGCCGCGCGTGCACGCACGCCGACGTCGGCGGGAATCTCGATCGCGTGCCGCAGGTCACGCAAGCAGGCGTAGATATTCTGCAAGGTGATCCGCTGCATGTGCGGGCACAGATTGCACGGCTTGATGAATTCGGTCTGCGGAAATTGCGACATGAGGTTGTCGGCCATCGAGCACTCCGTGACCATCGCCACCCTGGCCGGTTTTTCGCGCGCCAGCCACTTGCCCATGGCGGTGGTGGAGCCGACAAAATCGGCCGGCAACCTGGCGCTCATGGGCGAGGCTCCATGGTCGACAGGAAATGATTCGCGCGCCGGCGCACGCCGCGCAGCGTCCACCATGCGCAGCCCCACGCCAGCACCAACGCCAGCCCGGCGACACGCGCCAGCCACGCCGACGGCCAGCACACGGCCACCGGCAACAGCAGCAGCGGCACCTGCGCCAGCAACGCGCGGGTCTTCTCGTGCACGGGCAGCAGCCGCTGCACGCCAGGCAGTTGCACCCCACGGCCGATGCGCCGGTGCAGTTCGATCCAGCCGATGAAGGGCACGATCTCCAGCATCATGCCGACGACCAGCAGCGGCAGCGCGATGCCCAGCCCCAGCGCTCCGGCCAGCATGCCGCCGCGCACGTCCGCGAGCAGCGCCAGCGCGGCCAGCGCCAGCACCGGCAGTCCGGCGCGCCAGCTCCACAGCAGCGGCCCGCGGCGCGGTCGTGGCGCACGCCATTGCAGCCACAGCGCTGCCACGGCGAACAACAGCGCATGCGCGGCCATCGTGCCGGCCAGCCAGGTGCCGCCGCCATCGGTCAGGCGCCACCACGTTGCGCCGGACAACATCAGCAACACGCTGCCCAGCCACGCCGCCTGCACCGGTTCGCGCACCGTGCCGGTACCCTGGAACATCGGCATCACCACCCGCGCCACGCTGGCCATCAGCACGACCACCCAGCCCAGCACGCCCCAACTCGCATGCACATCGGCGAGCGCAGCCAAGGGCCATGGCAGTAGCAGCCCGACGATACCCAGTGCAAGCGCGCCGCCGAGCAGCGCGGTGAATGCGGCAGCCCCGATCGCCACGCCAAAGCCCGCGCGCAGCAGGCGCTGCCCCGCCGCTGCCAGCAGGCCAGGCAGGGTCATCGTTGCGAGCAGCACGAAGGCCAGCGGCAGCAACACGGCGGCGGCAACCAGGGCGTTACGCCAGCCCTGATGCAGTCCCGCCACCAGCAGCAAGGTGCCGAGGTTGAACAGGACATGCAGCCACGGCCCGAGCGCGGCGCTGCCGCGCACCCGCACGCCAGCCGCAGCGGGAAGGAACTGCAGCACGCTGCCGAACATCGCGTTGCCCAGCACGCCCAGCGTGAACACGTGCACCAGGGCCAGCGTGGCCGGGTTCCAGCGCATGCGCAGTGCGCTGTCCGCATCGACGATCAGCAACACGCCGGCCAGCATCCCCCAGCACGGCGCACCCAGCAGGAAGCGCCGCGGCAACGAGGGAGCCGGGGCCTGCTCAAGACGAAGTTGTGTCATCGCCGCCCGGGCAACGGATCAATACGCGCGCGCCGCCGGTCGGCAGCGCGAACGCCGTGGTCTGCATGCCACGCGCGGCCAGTGCATCGAGCAAAGGTGTCGGCAGCAAGGGCGTCAGCACCTGCACGGCCTGGCCCGGCAACAGCGCATCGGCCGCCACCAGCGCGCGCAGCATCGGCTCCGGCGACGGCAGCCAGCGCAGGTCGAGTTCGGGCAGTACCGCACCGTCGGGGCGGTGATGAGTGGATGGCCGGGTTTGCATGGCGTCATCTGAACGCAGCGGCGGAACGGACGCGCTGACCTGGGTCAACGCATCCGTCCGCATGGCGGCCTTGTTCAACGTGCGCCGGCCAGCGCCTGCTGGCCACGCCACTCCAGTTGCAGCCACAGTTTGGCGCTGTCGCGACCGAAGCCGTCGGCGCGATAGTCGGCCACCTTCAACAACCCGCTGAGCCCCTTGGCCAACGGAAACGCCAGCGAGGCATTCCACTCGCTGCCGTAGCGGCCGCCGCGATCGGCGCGGTAGTCGTGCCAGGCCACCGTCCAGCCCAGCTTGCCGGCCGCGCCGTCGCGACCGAAGTTGCCGCTGACGCTGGCGTAGCGATCCTCCAGGCCGCCGGCCGGGGTCACGTTGAACTGGTCGTCCCAGCCGTTGAACGCGTGCAGCGTAGCCAGCGGCGTCTGCAGCGCGTGCCGGCCGTTGCCGCCGAGATGTTCCCAGCCCAGCTTCGCGGTGAGGCCGCGCTGCGTCCAGCTCGGCTCCAGCAGCCAGTAGCTGTGCGCGAAGTGCTGCGGGTTGTTGGCATGGTCATGCTGGCGCGCCACGTCCAGCGTCCAGCCGAGGCCATTGTCTTGACGCAACGCCTTGCCGCTCCAGCGCACGCCGTAGGTGGCGCTGGAGGCGCTGGCCACGTCGCGGTCCTCGTGCAGATAGGCATAGCCCGCCCACTGTTGCGCACCCCGGACCCAGGCCGCGTTGAACAGGTGGGTATCCAGCTTGCGCTCGCGCGCCTGCGGGTTCAGCGCGTCACGACCGGCCACCCGGTGCACGCGATCGAGCCAGTCATAGCGCAACGTCAGCGCCGCCAGCGGTCGCCACTGCAATTCAAGCGCGTCGAAAGTCTGCTCGTGCTGGCGCCAGCCGCTGTTGCCGACCCAGCGCTGGTTGTCCAGCAGCAGCCGCTGACGACCGGCGGTTGCACCAAACCGTTCACCCTGCCAGCGCAGCCAGTACTGGTTGAATTCGCTGCCACGCGGGTCGGTGACCGCCGGATAGTGGGTGTGACCGTTGGCGCCGCTGTTGTAGCGATCATCGGCGCTGGCCACGCCCGCGCCTTCGACCAGGGCGCTCCAGCCATGCCCGAACCCGGCGAGCAGCCCGAGCCGCAGACGCAGGGTATCGGCGCTGGCATGGCGACTGAAGGCATCATCATCGACCTGCTCGTGGCGCAGGCGGGCATCCCACGTCAGTTGCAGCGACGGGCCGGCCGCCGGATCCGGTCCAGCCGCGGCATCGGCTCCACTTGCCGCCCAGGCGGGCGTCGCCAGGATTGCCATCAGACAAGCCATCGAAAGACAGTTGCGTGCTCGGTTCATTGTGTTGCTCCCTTGAAGTCGGCGCAGTCT
Organism: uncultured Gammaproteobacteria bacterium; assembly: GCA_963739815.1. GTDB lineage: Bacteria > Pseudomonadota > Gammaproteobacteria > Xanthomonadales > Rhodanobacteraceae > Rhodanobacter. The sequence continues at coordinate 188,973 of CAVUBI010000001.1, read as the reverse complement.
CGATCCGCGCACACGGCGACCACCTGACCGCGATCAAGTCGGGCCGATGCAAAACGATGCTGTGACAACACGCCACGGTCGTGCCCGGCGCAGAACGACGACGACGCCCGAAGGCGGCGTCGTTCCATTCAGATCATCTGGCCGTCTGGACGGCCAGATGTCAGCACGCTTACCGTCAGTGCTCCGCGGGCGCAGCCGGCGCCGCCTCGGCGCGGGCCTTGGCGACCTCTTCCTTGCTGATCTGGCCGCCCGGGTTGTCCCAGCTGTTCAGCACGTAGGTCAGGATGTTCGCCACCTCGTCGTCGGTCAGCTGCGCCATCGGCGGCATCACCGAGTCGTACTCGTGGCCATTCACCTTGATCTTGCCGGTCAGCCCGTGCGTCACGATGGTCATCGCCCGTTTCGGATCGGCCGCCAGGTAGTCCGACTTGGCCAGCGGCGGGAACACGTTGGCCAGGCCTTCGCCATTCGCCTGGTGGCACACCGAGCAGGTGCCGGTGAACAGCTGCTTGCCCGCCGCGATCTGCTCGTCCTTGGTCAGCTTGCCGGAGGCCCGCGATGCCGCCGCCGTGCTCACCGCCTGCAGGTTCGGCTCGGCACGATCACCCAGGTACACCGAGTCCACTTCCTTGCCCGAGTAGATCGCCTTGTCTTCCGGACCATCCACCTTGAGGATGCCCAGCGCGCCCTTGTTGAACGCGCGGAAGATCGAGTGGTCGACCAGCACGTAGCTGCCCGGCACGTCGGTGTGGAACTCGACCGTGGCCGCACCGCCCGCCGGAATCAGCGTGGTCTGCACGTTGTGCTGCGCCACCGTGCCGCCTTCGGGCTGCACCTTGTCGAAGATCTCGCCGATCAGGTGGAAGCTGGAGATCAGGTTGGGGCCACCGTTGCCGATGAACAGGCGCACCGTCTCGTTGGTCTTGGCGGTCAGCGCGTTGTCGCCGGTGAGCGCGCCTTCCTTGCCGTTGAACAGCACGTAGGTCGGGTGCTCCTCGATCGCCTTCTCCATGTCGAACGGCTGATGGCCCTTCTGCCGGTACTTGCCGGTGGTGTAGAAGTCGCCCTGCATCACGTAGTACTCGTGATCGACCTTCGACAAGCCTTCCGGCGGCTCGACCAGGATCAGGCCGTACATGCCGTTGGCGATGTGCATGCCCACCGGCGCGGTGGCGCAGTGGTACACGTAGATGCCCTGGTTCAGCGCCTTGAAGGTGAACTGCGAGGCGTGCCCCGGCGCGGTGAAGCTCGACGCCGCACCGCCGCCCGGACCGGTCACGCCGTGCAGGTCGATGTTGTGCGGCATCTTGCTGTCCGGCGCGTTCTTCAGGTGGAACTCCACCGTGTCGCCCTGGCGCACCCGGATGAAGCTGCCCGGCACGGTGCCGCCGAAGGTCCAGAACGTGTAGCTCACGCCCTCGGAGATCGGCATCTCCTTCTCGATCACTTCCAGCTCGACGATCACCTTCGCCGGGTAGTTGCGGTTGACCGGTGGCGGCACGTGCGGCGGGCTGGTCAGCACCGCGTGGATCGGCTCGCCCTGCGGCGGGCCGAAGTCGCCATGGACCGCGGCGAGCGCCGCGGGGCTGGCTGCCGCCGCGCCGACCGGTGACATGGCGTCCGGTTTGCCGGAGCAGCCAGCCAGTGCCAGCGCGCCGACCGCGGCCAGGATGGTGAACAACGAACGTGACATGGGTTTCTCCCTGTGGTTTCTGAGCGGAAGCCTAGGGAGACGCCATCAACCGCGCTTGATTTACGTCAGGTTTGGCGACGGGATATGGCTTCTGCGTCAAGCCGCCGCAGGTACCGGGTCGCCATTCATCGCGACAACAGGTTCCTGCCGATTTCACGCAGGCCGACGGGATCACGCAACAACAATTCGCGACCTTCGAGCTGGATCAATCCCTGCTGGCGGAAACGGCCAAGCACGCGGCTGACGGTCTCCGCCGCGAGCCGCAGATAGTTGGCGATATCACCGCGCGACATGCTCAGGTGGAAGCGCGTGCCGGAAAAACCACGCTCTTCGTAACGCGTGGCCAGGTCGGTGAGAAAGGCGGCCATGCGCGCGTCGGCATGGTGATCGCCAGCCAACAGGGTCGCCATGCCCAGCTCCTTGCTGATCAACCGGAACAGGCGCTGCTGCACCGCCGGCATGCGTGTGGCCAGCGCGCTCATTGCCGGAAACGAGAAGCGGCAGAAGTAGGCGGTATCCAGCGCCACCGCGTCGCACGGAAACCGGTCCGGATAGATCGCGTTGAGACCGATCACCTCGCCGGGCAGGTAAAAGCCGAGCACCTGTTCGTGGCCCTCGGCATCCACCATGCTGGTCTTCACCGTGCCCGCACGCACCGCGAAGATCGAGCGGAACGGATCACCGGTACGGAAGATGTGCTCGCCCGCGCGGAATGGACCGACATGCTCGACCAGGCAATGCAATTCGACCAGCTCGGGCTTGCCGTAGCCCTCCGCGATGCACGCGCCGGAAAATGCGCAGGTGCGGCAAAAGTGCGTCTCGTCGCCATCGTCGGCGATCGGGTTGGGCGGCTCGGGCAAACGGCCTGTCGGATTCTTGTGAAGCATGGGAAACCTGTACGGATCACGTGAATCGAATCAGGCAGTCGTTGCCGGCCATGGCCGCTACATCCACCTGCGGGAAATATTCCGCGATGATACGCACAGACGGCCATCGACACAGCGGGTTCCGCCTGTCGATGACGTCGCACCCAGGCACGCTCGGGCAGCTTTTTGTATGCCACGAAAAAGGCAAGGGCCGGCATCACTGCCGACCCTTGCTCGCATTTGGCGCCCGAAGCTGGACTCGAACCAGCGACCCCCTGATTAACAGTCAAGTGCTCTAACCAGCTGAGCTATTCGGGCGGGAGCTGCGTAGTTTGCTGAGCGTGCCGCAGGCTGTCAAGCCGTCGAGTCGATCGCCGTGGTTTTTTCAGGCATTCAGCACCCGGTAACACGGCTCGTATGCGGTACCGCCGGGCAGCTTCATGCGATGCTGCTGGACGAACGCCTGCAGCAGCTTGTCCAGCGCCTGCATGATGTCGGTATCGCCGTCGATGTCGAACGGACCGTGCTGTTCGATCGCCAGCACGCCCTCTTCCTTCACGTTGCCGGCGACGATGCCGGAGAACGCCCTGCGCAGGTCCGCCGCCAGCTCGTGTCGCGGGCGGCCGTGATGCAGTTGCAGCCCGCGCATCGCCGCGTGGGTGGGGCGGAACGGCTGCTGGAATTCCAGCGGAATCTGCAGGGCCCAGTTGAAGAAGAACGCGTCCTTGGTATCGAGCCGGTTGTGCCGGACCTTCTCGAGGCCCTTGACCATCGTGCGCGCCACCGTTTCGGGATCATCCACGACAATCTGGTAATGCCGTGCCACTTCGTCACCCAGGGTCAGCCGCAGGAAGCGGTCGATCTGCTCGAAATAGGCGGCCGACTGGCGCGGCCCGGTGAAGATCAGCGGGAACGGCGTGCTGGCGTTGTCCGGGTGCAGCAGGATGCCGAGCAGGTAGAGGATTTCCTCCGCCGTGCCGACGCCGCCGGGGAACACGATGATGCCGTGGCCCAGGCGCACGAACGCCTCAAGCCGCTTCTCGATGTCCGGCATGATCACCAGGTGGTTGACGATCGGGTTCGGCGATTCGGCCGCGATGATGCCCGGCTCGGTGATGCCGATGTAACGATTGTGCCGACGCCGCTGCTTGGCGTGCGAGATGGTGGCGCCTTTCATCGGACCCTTCATCGCGCCCGGGCCACAACCCGTGCAGATGTCCAGACCGCGCAACCCGAGCTGGTACCCGACCAGCTTGGTGTAGTCGTACTCCTCGCGCGAGATCGAATGGCCGCCCCAGCACACCACCAGGTTCGGATCGACCTGCGGCTTCAGAATGCGCGCATTGCGCAGGATCTCGAACACGCCCTGGGTCAGCGCGGCGGAGGCATCCAGGTCGAAGCCGACCTGTTCCAGCTGGGTCGACACGTAGACGATGTCGCGCACCACCGCGACCAGCAGCTCGTTGATGCCGCGGATGATCTGGCCGTCCACGAACGCCTGTGCTGGAGCGTTCGACAGCTCGATCTTCATGCCGCGATCCTGCTGCAGCACCTGGATGTCGAAATCCGGGTACTGCTCGAGGATCGCGCGCGGATCGTCGCTGATGTTGCCCGAGGTCAACACGGCCAGCGCGCAACGGCGCAGCAACGCATGCAGGCCCGAGCCGCTGGCGCCGCGCAAGCGCGCCACTTCATTGCGGGACAGGACGTCCAGACCGCCGATGGGTGAGATCCGCGCGCTGACTGTATGAGCGGTGCCGGAAAGGTGGGCGCGATTTGTGTTCATCGAATCTCCATGTTCGTGCATCGGATGCTGCCCTTGTGCAAGACAGACCGCGTAGCTTCAGGCCATACCTTGGACAGGGTCAAGTATTGCCCGGCAGATCCGCGCACTCGCGCCGGACAATAAAAAGGCCGGCGCCCTCACGAGCGCCGGCCAAGGTTTCCGAGTGACGGATTACTCAGAAGGTGTAACGCACGGTGGCCAGCACCGACCAGCGCTGGGTCGGGCCATTCAACTCGTCTGCACGCGGCAGCGGCAGCGGGCTGTAGTTGCCGTTGCTGTCCTTGTAGGCCGCCTTGCTGATGTCATAGATGTACTTGCCATCGGCACCCACGCCGCCGAAATCGGCGAGGTTGCGAACCAGTGGGAAGCTGGCGCGATGATCGACACCCCACTTCTTGTTGATCATGTTGCCGAGGTTGTAGATGTCCAGACGAATCACGCCCTTGTTGCCCTTGAACAGGCCCGGGATCTCCTGACTGAAGCTCAGGTCGATCTGGTTGATCCAGGGAGCGCGGGCGCCGTTGCGGCTGGCGATCTCACCCTTGTGCTCACTCAGGTACTTGTTGCTGTCGATGTACGCCCAGAACTGAGTCCTGCTGTGCCTGCGTGGTACCCGCTGCGAAGTTGATATCCCCCTTGTTCGGGATATAGACCAGGTCCGAGGTGAAACGCATCGCCGTTGGCGTCGTTGCCATAGCGCCAGCTGTACGGGGTACCCGAATGACCGTCATAGAACGCGGTGGCACTGGTCGCATAGTCGCCGAAGAAGCGATGCTGCCAGGTCAGCGAGGCGATCACGCGCTTCGGGATCGAGTAACTGGAGGTGCTCGCCTTGTTCTCGTTCGGGTTCACCCAGACGTTGTTGCTGAAGCTGGAGCGGGCCACACTCGAGGTACCGGGGTTCACTTCCGTGGCGCGACTCCAGGTGAAGCCGACCATGCCGGACCACTCGTCTGCGAACGGCTTCTTCAGTGCGAGGCTGAGGCTGTCGGCGCTGCCCTGGTCGCTGTTGGCCAGGTTGATCACTGCGTCGCCAAATGCCGGGATTGGCATTCGAGCGCTGCCGTATGTGCCGGTGCTGCCACCCAGCCGGGTTCCTGTAGAACGTGAGCCGACCATCAGGCAGTACACCCGTGGGCGCACCGATGTTGAGGTTCTGATAGAAGATCGCGTTGCGGTTCTTGATGTGCTCGTAATCGGCACTGAACACCATGCCCCACCACGGCAGCTCGCGATCGAAGCCAAGCGACATCTTCCACACGCTCGGGAGCTGGAAGTTGTCGCTGACCGTGCTGACCGCCATCTGCGCACCGCTGGCACCCGGAATCGGTGCCGAGCCGCCATTCTGCCCATTCGCATCGGCGCTGAACGGCGGCAGGACATTGCCGCCCTTGTTGTTGCAGACGCTCTGGGTAGGACCGCAGTTGTACTGCACCTGGGTCACGCCGGAGTTCTGGTAGATGTTGCCCAGCCACACGCTCGGCGGGTTGGAGATGAACAGGCCCGCGCCGCCACGCAACTGCGTCATGCGCTCGGTATCGAAGGTGTAGTTGAACGACGCGCGCGGCTGCACCTGGCGGTTGCCATCGATGGTGCTGGTGTTGGTGCGGCCGAAATCACCCTTGGCCGAAACGCAGTTGGCGGCGACGACAGCCTGCCCGGAGCGGCGGCATAGCACGGGTTGTACAACGGCTGGTCGCTGGTCAACGGAATGTCGACACGGAAACCGTACTGCACCGACAGGTTCGAGTTCACCTGCCAGGTGTCCTGCAGGAACACGCCGTATTCCTCCAGTTCGAAGTTGGCGGCGACATCGTTCAGGCCAAGGCCAGCGGCCGGGCGTTGTAAGCGATACTGGTAGTAGTTGCCGGCATTGAAATCGGCGAGCGTATTGAACTGATAGCTGCCGAATGCGGTCTGCAGGAACAGGTTGTAGTACTGGCCACGCTGGAAGTCGAAGCCGCCCTTGACCGTGTGGTCACCCAGATAGAGGCTGCCGGCCCATGCAGCCTTGAGCGTTTTCACGCGCAGCATGTTGGCCTGGCTGGAACTTCGGTGCCGAACTGCACGCCTGGCGAGCTGCTGCTGCTGGTGCAGCCGCTGGTACCGTTCAGGCACACCGGATCTCCGGCTGTGGCGACGCCGTTGTACGGACCGCGTGTTCTGCTGGAAGTCGGCATAGGAAAGGGTGGTGTCGGTGGAGAAGACATCCGTCCAGTCATCATAGAAATGCAGCGCGTAGCTCTTGTTGTCGACGTTGGTGCTGTACCAGCCGCTGGACAGCACCAGGATGTTGTTGTTGCCGGTGATGATCGGCTTGTTTTCCTTGGTCTGGCTGTAGGTGAAGCTGGCGCGGTGGTTGTTGGTGATGTTCCAGTCGATCTTGGCCAGGTAACGCTTGTCCTGCAGATTCGGTGTTGGCCGCCGCCGAGACCGCCGACATCAAAACCCTTGGCCTTGGCGAGCCGCGGTGATGTCGTCGACGTTCTGCTGGGTCAGGCCGCGGATCTCGGTGGTCGCGCCGGAGCCCTGCACGCCGTACTGGGAGGCCGGGCCGATCTGCTTGCTCTTCTCGTACGAGGCAAGAAGAACAGCTTGTCCTTGATGATCGGGCCGCCAACGGTACCGCCGGCAGTCCAGGCGCGACGGAAGCCGCCGTACGGCTTGCCGTTGTAGTCGGCAATCATCCGGTCGCGGTTCTGGAACGCGTAGTACGCGGAACCGTGGAAATCGTTGGTGCCGCTCTTGGTCACTGCATTGACGATCGCGCCGACACCGCGGCGCGTGGCCACGTCGTAGTTGGCCGTGGAGATGTTGTATTCCTGGATCGTATCCTGCGAGATCGGGGTGCCCAGGGTGGGCAGGCCATTCGCGTTCAGGCCGAACGGATCGTTGGCACTGACCGAGTCGACCGTGATGTTGTTGTAGCGGCTGTTCTGGCCGATCGCGGAGATCTCGCCGCGATCGCGATCGGAGATCACGATGCGCGGATCGAGGCGCACGATGTTCTGGATCGAGCGCCCGGGGGTCGGCGTCACTTCGATTTCACGCTGCGAGATGTTGGTGGAGATGCCCTTGTTGTCCGAGGAGAACGTCTGCGCCAATGCATTGGCCGAAACGGTCACACCGGAAAGATTCTGAACGTTCTGCGCCTGCTCCGCCCCCATGGTCAGGTTGACCGGGGTCTCCTGAGCCAACTGCAGGTACACCTGACCCTGCTCGGCCTGGGCCAGACCGGCCTTGGACACGGTGACATCGAAGGGGCCACCCACGCGCAAGCCCTTTGCGGCATAGCGACCGCTGGCATCGGTGGTCGTGATCTTGGTCGTGCCCGAGGGCTCATGCACAATCTGCGACGGTGGCGCCGGCCACCGGCTGACCGCTGGCGTCGAGCACGCGGCCACTGATCGAAGACGAGGTGTCTTGCGCAATGGCGGGCACCGATGCCGCCAGCAACGAGGCTATGGCAAACGGCAGGAGTTTGGCGCGAATTCGGCTGTTCATTCTTGATCGACCCTCAGGCTCGCAACGAAAAAAATCTTGATTGAGGAATCAAAACGCGACCTCGCCCGACACATGTCAGGCGCAATGCGTGATCCCGGTTGTGGTGCTGCCGCGGTCCCACGGAGCGTGGACCCCCAAAACGTCAGTTCGCCGGACCTTCCCGTCTGCGGCGATTGTTAAGCGATTTTAACGGCATTGTATGACATTTTCATAACACTTACACGTCGATCGCATGCGGTAAAGCTGCGCATGATCGCAACGCGAATCGTTTTAAATCAGACAGATAGAGATAGCCCCCGCCATCTCTACCGTGCCATGTTGCCCGACATCCCCTACCTTGCCTATACCGGATCAGTCACGTTTGCCGAGATAGCGCGCACGTTTCGCCGGCTTCAGGTTTGCCAAGTCCAGCATCACCAGGCCATCCACACAACCGGAGAAATCCGGATCCTCGCCAAAGGCCAGGAACTGCACTCCAGCGGGCTCGACCAGGTCGACATACTGCCGGTACAACACCGGCAGACTGACCCCAAGCGCGTCCAGATGATGTCTCAGTCGGCCCAGGCCGGCAACGGCATCAAGACCATCCAGTTCCTGGCGCACGCGGTGCAGGACTTCAGCGGAAACCTCGAACGGCTGTCGCGCCGCCGCCAGGCCGGACGCACCGAAATAGTGCTGATGCGCCGCCGCGATCCATTCGCGCGCCTCCCGAGGCAGGCTTACCGACATGCTGACCGGTCCGAACAGGTAACGCAGTTCCGGATGCCGCTGCAGATAGAAGCCAATGCCCTGCCACAGCTGATCCAGCGCGCGCGAACGCCAGTACGCCGGTGCAATGAAACTGCGCCCCAGCTCCAGCCCCTGTGCCAGGCGTGACTCCAGTGCCGGCGAGTAGTTGAACAGGCTGGAGGTATACAGGCTGGCCATGCCGCGCTCGCGCAATCAGCCGCCCACCGTGACCGAAGCGATAGGCACCGACGATGCGCAGCGCCTGCGGGTCCCACAGCACCAGGTGTTCGTAATGCGGGTCGTAGCTGTCCAGGTCACGCCGGGCGCCGGTGCCCTCGCCGACCTTGCGGAAGGTCAGCTCGCGCAGCCGGCCAATCTCGCGCATCACCGCACTGTCAGACTGTGCCCTTGAACAACCACGCCTGCTTGCCATCGCCGAGATCGGCCAGTTTCTCGCACCGCGTCAGCTCCTCGGCAACCTGCTCGGCCGATTCCGGCAAGGCCAGCGGTGCCTGTCCGCCAAACACCAGGCCACGATGCTGGCCAACCCGATAGACATGTCGCCGCATAAGCCGGGCGGCCTGTGTCGACGAATGCCTGCTGCGCTGCCCCAGTTCATCGGCGCTGATCAGCGCGCCGATGCTGAAGCCGATGCGCCGCCGCCCCGGCGCCACCGCCTCGCGCGGCAGCATCGCCGTGCTCAACGGCTTGGCCAGCATCGACAAGCCATAAAACATCGCCGAATTGCGTGCCGAGATGTGCACCGGCAGCACCGGCGCCTTGCTGCGCATCGACAGTCGCGCGAAGCCGTCCGACCAGCGGCCATCGCGCACGCCGCCAGGGCGCATGCGCGAAACCTCGCCGGCGGGGAACACGATCAGTGCCTCGCCGCGTTCCAGCGCGCGATAGACGCCGCGCAGGCGCGAGGCGGCGCCCTTGCCAAATACGTCCACCGGCAGCAGCAGCGGACCCAGTTGCGGCACCGTCGCCAACCAGTCGTTGCCGAGGACGCGAACGTCGCGGCGCACCGAACCGATCAACTGCAGCACCGCCAGCGCGTCCTGCATGCCCAGCGGATGGTTGGCCACCACCAGCAGCGGGCCGGCGGCGGGAACATTCTCGAGATCGCCAAGATTGACGTGATGGCTGGTGCCGAGCACGTCCAGCACACGGTCGACGAAGTCGAAGCCCTCGGCGGCACCGGCCCGTTCCAGCACGCGGTTGAAGCCGTCTTCGTCGGCCAGCCGCCCGAGCACGCCCGCCATCGGCCGGCGCAAACGCGGGTACTCCGCCAACCATGGCAATCGATCGACAAGGGACTGTTCGATGCTCAGCATGTCTGCCTCCTCGGATTCCCCCCATCCTGGCGGCCGATTATGACAGCAGCACGATCACCCGAAGCGTCGCTTGCGACATCCTGGCAGCATCGCCGTTTCAAACATTCATGTGCAGGAACGACGCCACGCCGGCCATGAACATCTGCACCGACAGCGCGATCAGCAGCATGCCCATCACCCGCTCCAGTGCCGTCAGCACGCTCTCGCCGAGCCAGCGGAACAGGTAGGTGGCGCTGAGCAGGATCGCCGACGTCGCCAGCCACGCCAGCAGCAACGCCACCACCCAGTCCGCGGTACGGCCGGGCTGGGTGTTGGTCAGCAGCAACAGGGCTGCCATCGCCGAGGGCCCCGCCACGCCGGGTATCGCCATCGGCACGATGAACGGCTCGCCACCGCCGGACTTGCCAAATATGCCGCCGCCATCTGCCGGCGGAAACACCATGCGGATGCCGATCAGGAACAGCACGATGCCACCGGCGATGCTGATCGATTCCTGTTTCAGCTGAAGCAGTTTGAGGATGTGCTGGCCACCGAACAGGAATGCCAACAGCACGCCCAGCGCAATCAGCAACTCGCGCACCATCACCCAACGGCGGCGCTTCGGCGGCACCTCCTTCAGCAGGCTCAGGAAGAACGGGATATTGCCCAGCGGATCCATGATCAGGAACAGCAGGATGCCCGCCGACAATGTGGTCATCTGCGCTTCCATGTCATCTCCGCCCTCGTTGTGCGGCCACCACGCTGGCGCCGCCGGTAGCCGTTCAGTCGGCGCGCAAATCCAGTACCGCACCCCGTGCCGCCATCCCCTGCGCGCCGAGCAGGTAGATCGCCGCCGCCGCCGCGGCATCCGGCAACGGCCGCTGCAGGACGTCTTCGCCGAAGTACGCCAGCTGGCGCAACGCCGTGCGCATCGGCGCCGGCAGCATGGCATGGACACGCAACGGGCCGTGATCGGTCTCTTCGTGCAGGATCGCCACGAACCGCTCCAGCGCCGCCTTCGAGACGCCGTAGCCGCCCCAGTGCGCGCGTTGCAGCAATTGCGGATTGTCCAGCACGAACACCACCGCACTGTCGCTGGCCTGGGTCAGCAACGGCAGGCAAGCCTGGGTCAGCGCAAACGGCGCGTTCACGTTGACGTGCATCGCGCGCAACCACGCATCCGGCTTGTGCATGGCGATCGGAGTCAGCCCGCCGAAGCTGACTGCCGCGTGCACGATGCCGTCGAGCCGACCGAAGTCGCGCTCCAGCCCCTCGGCCAGCGCAGCGTATTCGCGCGGTGTGGCCACTTCCATGTCCAGCGGATGGATCACCGGCTCGGCCAGGCCTTCGGCCAGCATGGCGTCGTACAGCTGTTCCAGCTGGCGCTTGCGCTTGCCGGTGATCACCACCGAGGCACCCGCGCGCGAAGCCGCGCGTGCCACCGCACCACCGAGGCCGCCGTAGGCACCCGTCACCAATACCACGCGGCCAGCAAGCGTATCGGCCGCCGGTTGCCAGTCGAGTGGCAGTCGACAGATTGGCAACGCGCTCAAGGCGCCGCCCCGGCCACGTCATTGGCCATGCGGGTCAACTCACCGGCGGATTTCAGATCCTCGATGATGTCGCAGCCACCAATCAGCTCGCCCTGGATGAACAGCTGCGGGAACGTCGGCCAATTCGAAAAATGCGGCAAGGCGGCGCGGATCTGCGGGTCGGCCAGCACATTCACCGCATGGAACACGGCACCGGCGTCAGTCAGCGCCTGGGCGGCGCGACTGGAAAAGCCGCACATCGGGAATTCCGGCGTGCCTTTCATGAAAAGCACGATGGGATGCTCGGCCAGCATCACCCTGATTTTTTCGTTGATGTCCATAATTCGGTGTTTAATCTTTACAATACAGGCAGACCGGTATTGTATCAGTCACCCATCGGCTGCCGTCCCTCGCGCCGACCTTTTCTGCCACAGCCACCGCTAAGGAGCCTCATCATGGCGATCGAACTTCCCCCGCTTCCGTATGAAAAGAATGCACTGGAACCACACATCTCCGCGGAGACGCTGGAGTTTCACTACGGCAAGCACCACCAGGCCTACGTGACCAACCTCAACAAGCTGATCGAAGGCACCGAGTTTGCCGGCGCTGCGCTGGAAGACATCATCAAGAAATCCTCCGGTGGCGTGTTCAACAACGCCGCGCAGGTCTGGAACCACACGTTCTACTGGAACTCGATGAGCCCGAAAGGCGGCGGCGCACCGACCGGCAAACTGGCCGATGCGATCACCAAGGCATTCGGCTCGGTCGACAAGTTCAAGGAAGAATTCAGCAAATCCGCCGCCGGCAACTTCGGCTCGGGCTGGACCTGGCTGGTACAGCGCCCGGACGGCTCGCTCGGCATCGTCAACACCTCGAACGCCGCGACCCCGATCACCGGCAGCGACAAGCCGCTGTTCACCACCGATGTGTGGGAACACGCCTACTACATCGATTATCGCAACGCCCGCCCGAAGTATCTGGAAGCGTTCTGGAACCTGGTGAACTGGGAATTCGCGGCCAGCAACCTGGCCTGAGCCCGCGTTGTCATCATGCAAAAAAGCGGAGCCGGCGACGGCTCCGTTTTTTTACAGGAGCGCGCCCAGCACTGGCGAAACCTGCGCGCCACGCTCGAGCGCCCCGGCAATCCCGCCCAACCGGGTCGCCAACTGCGCGGCATCCGGCGCGCATACCGTGGCGTGGCCCACCTTGCGGCCCGGGCGTGCCTGCTTGCCGTAGTCATGCCAGTGCGCATCCACCGCAGTCAGCACCGGTACCGCATCCGGCAGCTCGCCGATCCAGTTGAACATCGCCGATACGCCACGTGCCCCGGTATCGCCCAATGGCAGACCGAGCACTGCGCGTACATGATTCTCGAACTGGCTGGTGTGCGCGCCCTCGATGGTCCAGTGGCCGGAGTTGTGCACTCGCGGCGCCATCTCGTTGCCCAGCAGCTCGCCGTCCTTGACGAACAACTCCAGCGCGAACACGCCCACGTAGCCCAGCCGCTCGGCCAGCGTACGTGCCAGCGCCGTGGCGCGCCGTTGCAACTGTCCGATATCCGGAGCCGGCGCGAGACTCATCGACAACACGCCGTCGACATGCCAGTTGCCGGTCAGCGGCCAGACGCGGAAATCGCCGTCGCGCCCGCGCACGGCGAGCACCGACAACTCCCGCTCGAACGGCACGAACGCTTCCAGGATCAAGCCGTGTTTCGACGCCTGCGCGCCCAGCGCGGCCCATGCCGCATCGGCATCGGTCACGTGTTTCAGCCGGAACTGGCCCTTGCCGTCATAGCCGAGCCGCCGCGTCTTCAGGATCGCCGGTGCGCCGACCTGCGCCAGCGCCTGATCCAGCTGCTCGCGCGTGTCCACCGTGGCGAAGTCCGGGGTCGGCAGCCCGCACTCGCGGAACAGGGTCTTCTCGGCCAGCCGATCCTGCGCCACCGCCAGTGCGTGTGGCGCGGGGAATACGGCCACCCGTTCGGCCAGCCAGCGCGCAGTCTCGGCCGGCACGTTCTCGAAATCGAAGGTCACCACGTCGACCCGGGCGGCAAAGGCCTCCAGCGCGGCGTAGTCGGTCCAGTCGGCCACGACCAGCGGCGCCACCTGCCCGGCGCACGCATCGGCAACACCGTCCACCACCAGCGTATTCACGCCCAGCGGCGCCGCCGCCAGCGCCAGCATCCGCGCCAGCTGCCCGCCCCCCAGCACACCCAGTACAGGCTGTGACCGCTCGTTCATAGCCGCGGATCCGGCTGTTCCAGCACGGCCTGGGTCTGTCGCGCGCGCCAGTGATCCAGCGCCGTCGCCAGCGCCGGATCGTGCAACGCCAGCACGGCCACTGCCAGCAGACCGGCATTCACCGCACCGGCACGACCGATCGCCAGCGTACCGACCGGAATGCCCGCCGGCATCTGCGCGATCGACAGCAGCGAATCCATCCCGTTGAGCGCTTTCGACTGTACCGGCACACCCAGCACCGGCAACCGCGTCTTGGCCGCCAGCATGCCCGGCAGGTGGGCAGCACCGCCGGCACCGGCAATGATCACCTGGATGCCGCGCCCGACAGCCTGTTCGGCGTAACTGAACAAGAGATCCGGCGTGCGGTGGGCGGAAACCACCTGGACCTCGTGTGCCACCCCCAGCTCGGTCAGCACATCGGTCGCGTGCTGCATGGTTTCCCAATCCGAACGCGAGCCCATAACGACGCCAACACGGGGCGATCTGCTTGTACCTGTCATGGCCGGACTGTCCAAAAACGGCTATTGTACGGGCTTTCCCCCACCTGGCACACCCGAACCATCCATGGACAAGCGTCTACTCGACATCCTGTGCTGCCCGGTCAGCAAAATGCCGCTGCAACCGTTGGGCAAGCGCGCACTCGAAGCGCTGAACGATGCGATTGCCGCCGGCAAGGTCGATACCGTTGCCGGCGTGCCGGTGCGCGAGCGGGTCGGAGAGGCCTTGATTACCACCGATCACAAGGTGATTTACCGGGTCGAGGATGGCATTCCGGTGATGTTGCCCGAGGAAGGCATCGGAACCCTGCAGTTGCCTGAGCTGCCCACGGCATAGGGCAGCCGCTGGCCGGCTACCTGGGGGAATGGCACGGATGCCCGCTTTGCCTTATCGTCGACATCTGCGCGCGCCATTCTGGTTCCGCCGCGTACCGCAACGGCTACAGGGGTTTGGCGATGAACGAAGCCAATGATCCATCCAGAGTCATCAATTTGACCCAACGCCTGGATCCTGCCAGCGAGCGCGTGGGAGAGTTGTTGAACGCCGTGCGCAGCATCGCCGGCAAGCGCCTGCAGCAATGGATCGGCAACACTTTCGAACACGTCGACGATGCGCTGTTCGACCTGGCCGAAAAGGCCGAGAACAACGCCGCCCAGATGCATTACTTCGACGGCATGCGCGAAGTGCGCAAGCGCCGGCCGGCAGTGGAACGCCAGTTCCTCGGTGCAATCAACCGCAATGTCGGCGAATTGGCCCACCCGCCGCAGCCATCCGCGAACGCTTCCTCGGGGCTGACGGGGACAGTCGAGCTGTCGCTGGTGGCCGACAACGAGCTGGAGGAATCGCTGGCGATCACCAGCATGATCGGCAAGCACGAATCGCGGTTGATGCGTGACCTGTTCGCGGTCAACCAGCGGCTGTCAGTGATCTGCGGTGGCTACAAGATCGACGACGCCAGCAACCCGGTGGCGCCGGCAATCCTCGCGCAGGCCTTCCGCCAGGCGTTGCACGAGCTCAGCGCGGACATGCGGGTCAAGCTGATCATCTACAAACTGTTTGACCGCTACGTGCTCTCGTCGCTGGAAGAGCTCTACCAGGAAATCAACACCGAACTGGCGCGCGCCGGCGTACTGCCGCAACTTCGCCACGAAGTGGTTCGCACGGGCCGCGCGAAGCCTGCCGCTGCTACCGTTAGCGGTACGGTCGACAGCCAGGCAGGCACCGCCGCAGGAGATGAGGCAGGCGACATTCCCAGCGACCTGCTGCAGACCCTGCACGCATTGTTCAGCGCGCGCCGCGGCCCCGCGTCCGGCACCAGCGGCAGCGGTTATGTGATGCCCAGCGGCCCGTTGCCTTCGGCGAACGAGCTGCTCGGCGCGCTCAGTGTGCTGCAGAGCCAGATCGCCAGCGCCGGTCCGTTGCCCCAGACGCAGTCCGACGATGCCGCCCAGCTCAGCCGCGAAGTGCTGCAACTCAAGGGCCATTTGCTGACCCAGATCGGCGCCCTGCGCGGCGAAAAGCCCAGCCATGTCGCCACCATTGACGAGGACACCATCGACCTGGTCGGCATGTTGTTCGAGTTCATCCTGGAAGATCGCAACCTGCCGGCCGCGATGCAGGTGATGCTGGCGCGGCTGCAGATTCCCTACCTCAAGGCCGCCATCCTCGACCGCAAGCTGTTCGCACACCGCCAGCATCCGGCACGCCGGCTGCTGGACTGCCTGGCCGATCAGGCCAAGGGCTGGTCGGAAGAATCCGATCGCGACCATCGCCTGCACGAAAAAGTGAAGTCCATCGTCGATCAGCTGCTGCATGACTTCGACGACGACATGGGCATCTTCGAACGCCTGCTGGCCGACCTGCAGCAGTTCCAGGACGTCAACAAGCGCCGCTCCGAGCTGGCCGAACAGCGCGTGGCCGAATCCACCCGTGGTCGCGAGAAACTCGAACAGGCGCGCCGCCGTGCCGCCCGTGAAATCCTCGACCGCATCGGCGAGCACAAGCTTCCGCCACTGGTGCACGGCGTGTTGGCACGGGCCTGGGCCAACCATCTGGTGCTTGCCTTGCTGCGCCAGGGCGAGGATTCACCCGAGTTCAAGAGTGCTCTGCGCTTCATCGACGAATTCATCGCCAGCACGCAGCCCGTGACGGATCCGGCCAGCCGCCAGGCGCTGCGCCACATGTTGCCGGGGATCGAGCGCGCGTTGCGGCAGGGTCTGGCCAACGTCGCATTTCAGGAACAGGACGTCGAACGCCTGCTGGGCCAGCTGCACACTTATTACCGGCAGCAACTCGGCGAGACGCTGGGTACCAGCGAGGTGGTTACCGTCGACGAGGACGCCGCGATGCTGGCGATCCCCGACAGCATCCAGCCGGTCATCGACCAGAATGCCGCGCAAGACGACAGCATTGAAGAAGAGGTCGCCGAGGTTCCGCTGGACAGTCCCGAGTGGCATCAGGTACAGGCACTGCAGCCGGGCACCTGGCTGGAATTCTGCCTGCCTGACGAAGCCATGGCGCGCGCCAAGCTGTCGTGGATCAGCCCGATGAGCGGCCGCTACCTGTTCGTCAACCGGCGTGGTCTGAAAGTGGCCGATTACTCGCCGCAGGAGCTGTCCGTGCTGATTGCCGATGGGCAGGCGCGCGTACTCGCCACCAATGCATTGTTCGACCGTGCGATGACCGCGATCGTGGGCAAACTGAGCCAGCCCGACGCCACCTTGCCCGGGCAAACTCCCTCCAGTGACGGCAACGACACCGAATGAGCCACGCTTCAGCGTCCACGGCACCGGATGCCGCCCAGATCGCCACCGATATCGAACGCGCCCTGGCCGAGGATCTGGGCCAGGGCGATGCCACTGCAGGACTGTTGCCGGCCGACGCCAGCGCCCGCGCCGCGCTGACCTGCCGCGACTCGGCGGTCATCGCCGGCACGGCCTGGTTCGACGCCTGCTTCCGTCGGCTCGATCCGGCCGTGCAGATCGACTGGCGAGTCCATGACGGTGAGCGGGTCGCTCCGGGCACGGTGATCTGTCATCTGTCCGGGCACGCCCGTTCGCTGGTCACCGCCGAACGCTCGGCATTGAACTTCCTGCAATTGCTGTCGGCTACCGCCACGGCGACCGCCGACTACGTCGCTGCCGTCGCCGGCACCGCAGTACGTGTACTGGACACCCGCAAGACCATCCCCGGCCTGCGCCAGGCGCAGAAGTACGCGGTGCGCTGCGGCGGCGGCCATAACCAGCGCATGGGCTTGTACGACGCGATCCTGATCAAGGAAAACCACATCGTCGCCGCCGGCAGCATCACCGCCGCGGTACAGGCTGCGCGGCAACTGCACCCGCACCTGCCGCTCGAGGTCGAGGTGGAGAATCTCGACGAGCTCGAGCAGGCACTGCAGGCCGGCGTGGATCGCATCATGCTGGACAATTTCGAGCTGGCGCAGATGGTGGAAGCCGTACGCCACACCGCCGGTCGCGTGCCGCTGGAAGTATCCGGCAACGTCGACCTGACCACGATCGGCGAATTCGCTCGCACCGGCGTCGACTTCATCTCGGTCGGCGCGCTGACCAAGCATGTGCGGGCGATCGACCTGTCGCTGCGCCTGCGACTGGACTGATCGCCAGCTTGCACCAGGGTGACCTCGCCCACACACTGTATGGATGAGCGATCTTTCCAACCTCCTGTTGCTGCTGGCACTCGGCGCCGTCGTGGGGCTGTGGCTGAAGCTCAGCACGGCACGTGAGCGGGCCGTGCACGAAGCGCGGCGGCAGTGCCATCAGCACGGCCTGCAATTGCTCGACGAGACCGTTGGCCTGCGTGCAGTGCGCCTGCGCCGCGTCAACGGCCTGCGCATGATCGAACGCTGTTACGGCTTCGAGGTCAGCATCGACGGACACGACCGCGAATCGGGCCGGTTGTGGATGATCGGCGATGCACTCACCAGCCTGAGCCTGCCGACGATCGGATTGCTGCCCCACGATGATGTCGTGACGACAACACCCGGCCTGCCCGAAGGCAGCAGCAACGTGGTGCCGCTGCGCCCGCGTGCGCGCGCGGACAATCGCCTGAACTGAGCGCGGCTTACTTGACCACCCGCAAGTGGGGTGCGTTGCGCTTCGGCTTGTCGCCGTCCCCATCGCCGGCGGTCGGCGGTGTGCCATCAGGCTCGGGTACTGGCGGTGGTGTCTCGCCACCTTCCTCTTCGGCCGGGAACATCATGCCCTGCCCGTTTTCCTGCGCGTACAGCGCCAGTACCGCCGACACCGGAATCTGGATCGTCTGGCTGACCCCGGAAAAGCGCGCCTGGAAACTGATCCACTCGTTGCCGAGATCCAGATTCGCCACCGCGCGCATCGCCAGGTTGAGCACCACCTGGCCGTTCTTGACCACCTGCGGCGGAACCCGGACGCCAGCGATGCCGGCATCGACCAGGATGTACGGAGTCAGATCGTTGTCGCTGATCCAGTCGTAGATCGCCCGCAACAGATACGGGCGATTGGAACTCATCGGAACTGTTTCATTCTTGCTCATGGCCCTGCCGCATCGCCTTTTCCTGTTCGGTCATGCTGCGCGCAAAACCCTGGCTATGGAACAAACGCTCGCCGTAATCGATGAGCGGCTTGCCCTCGCGCCCCAGATCCACGCCCAGCCAGGGTAACCGCCAAACCACCGGCGCTACCAGGCAGTCGGCCAGGCTCATCTCGGGATTGAGGAAAAATTTCGCCGCCTTGAACAACGGCACCGCAGACAGCAAGTGTCCCCGCAATCGCTTGCGCGCGGCATCGGCGGGCCGACCGCCGGCGCGGATGATGTCGATCTCGGTGAGCCAGTCCTTCTCGATGCGCACCGCCGCCACCCGCAGCCGGGCACGCGATTGCGGATCGATCGGCATCAGCGGCGGATGCGGATAACGCTCGTCCAGATACTCGCAAACCACCGATGTATCGAACAGGGTCAGGTCACGGTCGACCAGGGTCGGCGTGCTGGCATAGGGGTTGAGATCGACCAGATCTTCCGGTGGCCTGACGGCGTCCACCAGTACCCGTTCGTAACTGACTCCCTTGGCGGCCAGTACCAGCCGGGCGCGATGACATTGCACGTCATCGGCTGTGGTGTAGAGCGTCAATACGGTACGCGAGCGGGCGCTTGGAACCATGCGCATTTCCCCATCGGTGAGACGATCGCGGCGGCTCATGGCCGCCGCGATCGGACAGTGTCGACCAGGCTCAGTGGACGTCCTTCCAGTATTCCTTCTTGAGCATCGCAGCGAGCAAGGTGAAGAATGCCAGGAACAGCAGTACCCAGATGCCGTAATGATGACGCTGCAAGGCGGCCGGCTCGGCGGCATATTCCAGGAAGGTCGTCAGGTCGCGGGTTGCCTGCTGGAATTGCGCCGGGGTCAGTTTGCCCGGCTGCGACAGCACCAGCTTCTCGACCGTGGCATCTTCACCCGGCTTGGCCTCGGCCATCACCGGCGTCTGCAAGCCCTGCAATTCCCACATCGGGAACGGCATCGACGCGTTCGGGAACACCGTGTTGTTCCAGCCCAGCGGGCGGCTCGGATCCAGGTAGAACGCGTTGAGGTAGGCGTTGACCCAATCGGCGCCCTTGGCACGTACTTCCAGCGACAGATCCGGCGGAGCCTTGCCAAACCACTTGGCAGCCGCATCCTGGGGCATGTGCGAAACCACGGGTTCACCGAACTTGGCGCCGGTGAAGTTGAGGTTCTGCATGACCTCCTGTTCGGACAACCCAAGGTCGGTGGCGATCCGTTCGTAACGCATGTACTTGAGCGAATGGCAGCCGACGCAATAGTTGAAGAACAGCTTGGCGCCGCGCTGCAGCGAAGCCTGGTCCTGCAGGTTGGTACCGGCGTCAGGCAGTCCGCCCCCCTCCGAGGCATGCACCGACACGCTGCCGACGATCAGACTGAACGCCAACGCCACCGGGAAGATGTATCGCTTCATTAGCAGCTGCCGCTTAGTCATGCGTGGTCACCCGTTCCGGAACCGGCTTGGTCTTTTCCCAGCCGAAATATGTGTAAGCCCAAAGGAAGGCGAAGAACCCGAAGTAGACCAGCGTCATCACGCGGCCGAACAGGTTTTCCCAGAACGTCACGTCGACGTCGCCGAACCATGCCGGGATCAGCTCCGCGGTAACGCCCGCGCCAACCGCACCCAGCGCGATGAACGACACCACGAACAGCCCCAGCGCCACCTTGAAACCGGTGCCGCGATAACGGATCGACTTGACCTTGCCGCGGTCGAACCAGGGCATGGCAAACAGCACCGCGATGGCGCCGAACATCGCCAGCACGCCCCACACGGCCGAGCCGAGGAACGACGGGATCATGCGCACGATCGCGTAGAACGGGGTGAAGTACCACACCGGCTTGATGTGCGACGGCGTCGCCAGGTTGTTCGCCGGAATGAAGTTGTCGTGTTCCAGGAACCATCCGCCGAAGGTCGGCGCGAAGAAAATGATGAACGCGGCGACCAGCAGGAAGAAGCCCACGCCGACCAGATCCTTCACCGTGTAATACGGGTGGAACGGAATGCCGTCGGTCGGCTTCAGCGCATCCCAGCGATTGCCCTTGGGACCTTTCTTGATCTCCACGCCGTCCGGGTTGTTCGAGCCCACTTCATGCAGGGCGGCGATATGCAGCACCACCAGCAGCAGCAGCACGATCGGCAACGCGATCACGTGCAGCGCGAAGAAGCGGTTGAGGGTGGCGTCGGCCGGCAGGAAGTCGCCCATGATCCACTCCACCAGCGCATCGCCGATGTAGGGAACGGTGCCGAACAACGAGATGATCACCTTGGCGCCCCAGAACGACATGTTGCCCCACGGCAGCACGTAGCCCATGAAGGCCTCGGCCATCAGCACCAGGAAAATCAGCATGCCGAGCAGCCACACCAGTTCGCGTGGCTTCTTGTACGAGCCGTACATGATGCCGCGGAACATGTGCAGGAACACCACCACGAAGAACAGCGAGGCACCGGTGGAGTGCATGTAGCGGATCAGCCAGCCCCACTCCACGTCACGCATGATGTACTCGACCGAGTCGAAGGCTCCCGCCGCACTCGGGTTGTAGTTCATGGTGAGGAAGATGCCGGTGACGATCTGGTTGATCAGCACCAGCAGCGCAAGCGAACCGAAGTAGTACCAGAGGTTGAAGTTCTTCGGCGCGTAGTACTCGGTCATGTGCGCGCGATACATCGGCATCATGCCCGGCGCGCGCTCGTTGACCCAATCGCCGATGCTCGTGAATACGTTGGCCATTAGCCAGCCTCCTTCGGATCCACGCCAATCTGGATGGTGCTGTCGTCAATGAAATGATATGGCGGCACCGGCAAGTTCTTCGGTGCCGGCACGCCCGCATAGACGCGACCGGCAAGGTCGTAACGCGACTTGTGGCAGGGGCAATAGAAGCCGCCCTTCCAGTCCGGGTCGAATGGCTCGGGCTTGATCTCGGGCACGAAGTCGGGCACGCAGCCCAGGTGCGTGCAGATACCGATGATCACCAGCCACTCCGGCTTGATCGAGCGCACTTCGTTCTGTGCGTATTTCGGCTGCTGGCTGGCGGAGGAGTCGTCGGACTTGGGATCCACCAGGCGCGAGTCGACCATCGGCAGCGTGTCGAGCTGTGCCTTCGTGCGGTTGAGCACGAACACGGGCAGGCTGCGCCACGACACGGTGAGCATCTGCCCCGCCTCGATCTTGGCCAACGACTGTGTAACCGGAGCACCAGCGGCCTTGGCTCGCGCGCTGGGTTCCCACGACTTGATGAAGGGCACAGCTGCCGACACGATTCCAATACCACCAACCACCGCAGTGGTTGCTGTCAGGAAACGGCGGCGGCCGTGATCGACGACTTCGTTCGCCATCAGGCTCTCCGGATTACTTAGCTTGCCATTGAGACACAGGCGTTTTGGTGCCTGCAAAAATCGCGTTAGTGTAGCGTCAGCCCCCGCCCCGTACAATAAACCGCATCACGGCGAAGTCCATCCGCCACAACACTCGCCACGATCCGCCGGGACTCCCTTTCGACATGAAACATGCCGCCGGCACATTCCTCTTCATCGCCCGCTTCGCCATCCTGGGCCTGGCCATGGCCTTCGTGGTCGGCCTGTTCTGGCCCGGCAGTGGCGAACGGTTGCGCGCGCGTTTCGGTCTGACCTCGGCACCGACTGCGCCGGTCGGCCAGCCTCGCGTCGACAGCGGGCCGGTTTCCTATGCCGACGCGGTGGCGGCCGCGGCGCCATCGGTGGTCAACATCTACGCCAACAAGATCGTCACCGAGCAGGCCGTGCGGATGTACGACAACCCGGTGCTGCAGCAACTGTTCGGCGGCCAGCCCACGATCTTCCAGCATCGCGAGCAGACCCTCGGTTCGGGCGTCATCGTCAGCGCCCAGGGCCAGGGCTACGTGCTGACCAACAATCATGTGATCGCCCATGCCGCCGACATCCAGGTGCTTTTGTATGACGGCCGCATCGCCAAGGCCAGCCTGGTCGGGGCGGACGAGGAGTCCGACCTGGCCGTGCTGAAGATCGACGCCAGCAGCCTGCCGGTGATCCGGATGGCCGACCAGCAGCAAGTGCGCCCGGGCGACGTGGTGCTGGCGATCGGCAACCCGCTGGGTCTCAACCAGACCGTCACGATGGGCATCGTCAGCGCGATCGGTCGCCAGTTGAACAGCTCCAGCGCGGAGGATTTCATCCAGACCGACGCGGCGATCAACCTGGGCAACTCCGGCGGCGCGCTGGTCAATGCCAAGGGCGAACTGGTCGGCATCAACACCTTGCTGATCGGCAAGGCGGCCGGCGCCGAAGGCATCGGTTTTGCCATCCCGGTGACCACCGCCAAGAAAGTGCTCGACCAGATCATCACCACCGGGCACGTAGTTCGCGGCTGGATCGGTGCCGATTACGCCTTCGTGCCGGTAGCCGCCAACAGCGGCTTGCCGGCGGCGGCCCGCGGCGCCCAGGTGACGGCGGTCTATCCCGGCAGCCCAGCCGCGCTGGCCGGCATCCGCCCGCGCGACATCCTGCTGCGCATCGGCAACGACGACATCCTCGACCCGGCCGACCTGCGCCGGCACGAGGCCGCGATCAAGCCTGGCAGCGAGGTGAAGATCTCCGGACTGCGCAACGGCAGCCCGTTCCATGTCGAGATCACCCTGGCGCTGCGGCCGCCGATGAATGCGAGCGACATCCTGGACAACTGATCAGCCAGGCCCGCTTGATGCCAGCGGTGGATGGATCGCTGCGCCATAGCGCTTGCGCAGGGTGTCCACCCGTTCCACATAGACTTGGGTTTCGGCATACGGCGGCACGCCCTTGTAGCGCTGCACCGCGCCCGGTCCGGCGTTGTAGGCGGCGGCAGCCAACTGCTCGTTGCCGTCGAAATTGTGCAGCAACAGGCCCAGGTAGCGCGCGCCGCCACGGATGTTCTGATCGGAATCGAAGGCATCCAGCACACCCATGTCGCTGGCCGTACCCGGCATCAACTGCATGAGCCCCTGCGCGCCCTTGAGCGACAGTGCGCGCGGATTGAACGCGCTCTCGGCGTGGATGATCGCGCGCAGGAAGGCCTCGTCGACGCCGTACTCCACGCTGGCGGCGCGAATCGTGTCCGCATACGCCGTGAGGTTGAGCGACACGCTGCCCCAGCGGATCGTCGAATGCAGGTTGCACGCGGCGCAGGTGGCGATATAGGTGAACAGCATGGTCACCGCATGACCCTTTCGGCCGGCCGGGCGCAGGTTGGTGTACTCCACGCTGCCGTCCGCGCGCACGATGCGATACACCGCGCCGCGCAGGACCTTGTCCGCCGAGTCATCCGCCACCGGCGCCGCCGTTGCCGCGACCGTGTGCGATTCGCGATAGCTCCATTGTCCGGGCACACGGGCCGCAGCCACGGGAAGTTTCGTACGGGTCTCGGCCGAGCCCTGTACCGCGGCCAGTGACGTTTGTTCTGCCTGGGCCTCGCCGATGCGCCGCGCACTGGTCTCGACCGTCCCGCGCACGCCGGTCAACGAGGTCGATTCGGTACCGCCCGCCGAGAGGTCGCGCGCCGTGGTCGCGACCGAGCCGGTCACCCCGGTCAGCGATACCCGCGGCGGTGGCGCCCGGCGTCGTGACGTGCGGTGCGGCATAGCTGCTGATCGCCTTGCAGCCGTGATACCCGACTTTGCTGCTGCTGAATACCGTCTCGCCGCTGGCGCCGGTGCATTGATACAGGAGCCGGCCCGTGCGGTCGGCCACCACAGCAGCGCGCAGCCGAACGCGACCCCGCAAAGGATCGAACGTAATGGGAAGCCCCCGACGGACCGATCGACGCTTCCCCCGTGGTTTGCGACGTCGAACATGCGGCGCAGTGTGCCGTCATGCGCCGCCAACGCCAAGTGTGCACTGGTCATTTCGTGCGCCGCGCAACGTTCCGTAGCCACCATGGCCATGGGACGGGTCACGAGCCAGCGCGTTCCCGGGCCGCGTTGACCGGCCTCCTGCTTCCGCGTCGCCGACCAGCGCAAGTCCTTGATCCGTCGCGCATCAGCTGGCGGCCCCGGGGCCGCAGGGGTAGACTGCGCGGTTCAGCGGACTCCGCACGAACCACGGTACCCCACGCCATGAGCGGCAAGCTTTTCATCAAGACCCACGGCTGCCAGATGAACGAGTACGACTCGGCCAAGATGGCCGACGTGCTGAAGGCCTCGCACGGCATGGAGCTGACCCAGGACGAGTCCGAGGCGGACGTGATCCTGATCAACACCTGCTCGATCCGCGAGAAGGCGCAGGAAAAGGTGTTCAGCCAGCTCGGCCGCTGGAAGCAGCACAAGAAGGACGGCAAGCCCGTACTGATTGGTGTGGGTGGCTGCGTGGCTTCGCAGGAAGGCGCGGCGATCGTCAAGCGCGCGCCCTACGTCGACCTGGTGTTCGGCCCGCAGACCCTGCATCGGCTGCCGCAATTGATCGAGGCACAGCGCGCCAGCGGCCTGCCGCAGGTCGACATCAGCTTCCCCGAGATCGAGAAATTCGACTGCCTGCCCGAGCCGCGCGCGGAAGGCCCGACCGCCTTCGTCTCGATCATGGAAGGCTGCTCGAAATACTGCAGCTACTGCGTGGTGCCGTACACCCGCGGCGAGGAAATCAGCCGCCCCTTCGACGACGTGCTGGTGGAAGTGGCCAAGCTTGCCGCGCAGGGCGTGCGCGAAGTGAACCTGCTCGGCCAGAACGTCAACGCCTACCGCGGCCCCACCCACGACGGCGGCATTGCGGATCTCGCCGTACTGATCCACGCGATCGCACAGATCGACGGCATCGGCCGCATCCGCTTCACCACCTCGCATCCGCTGGAGTTCTCCGACTCGCTGATCGAGGCCTACGCCAACGTGCCACAGCTGGCGAATTACCTGCACCTGCCGGTGCAGGCCGGCTCCGATCGCATCCTCAGCGCGATGAAGCGCGGCTACACCACGCTGGAATTCAAGCAGAAGATCCGCAAGCTGCGCGCGGTGCGTCCGGACATCTGCGTGTCGTCGGATTTCATCGTGGGCTTCCCCGGCGAGACCGACGAGGATTTCGAGAAGACCATGAAGCTGATCGACGATGTCGGCTTCGACCAGAGCTTCTCCTTCATCTTCTCCGCCCGCCCCGGCACGCCGGCGGCAAAACTCGCCGACGACACGCCGATGGCGGTGAAGCACGAGCGGCTGGCGCGCCTGCAGGCCGCGATCAACGCGAACGCGAAGAAGATCAACCAGGCGATGGTCGGCAGCGTGCAACGCGTGCTGGTGGAAAAGCCCAGCACCCGCGACCCCAACGAACTCAGCGGTCGCACCGAGAACATGCGCTACGTGAACTTCGCCGGCCATCCGCGCCTGATCGGCCAGTTCGTCGACGTGGCGATCACCGACGCGATGAGCAACTCGCTGCGTGGCCGCGTGAAGCTGGCCGATGAGCCGGTGGTGCTGGCTTCGTGAGCGATCCGGTGATCCGGGAAATCGGTGCGGACGAGTTTGCGCGGGTATGGCCGCTGTTCCAGGCGGTCCTCGCTGGCGGCGATACCTACATGTACCCACCCGATCTGGGCATGGATCAGGCGTGCGCGATGTGGACCACGTCGCCGTCGCGATGTTTCGTCTGCGAACGCGACGGCGAGGTGCTGGGTTGCTACCGGCTGGCGCCGAACCAGATCGGCCTGGGTGATCACGTGGCCAATGGCAGCTACATGGTGGCGCCGCAAGCGCGCGGCCAGGGCATTGCCTCGGCATTGTGCGAACACTCGCTGGAACAGGCGCGCCAGGCCGGCTTCACCGCGATGCAGTTCAACTGCGTGGTGGCCAGCAACACCACCGCGGTGCGGCTGTGGCAACGCCACGGCTTCCGCATCGTGGGCACCGTACCCGGCGCATTCCGCCACGCGCAACTCGGTCCCACCGACATCTACGTGATGCACCGCACGCTGTGAGCGGGCGGCCGCACACGGCATGACGGCTCAATCCAGCCGCTTGCGGAAGCGCAGGATGGCCAGCGCCATCATCACCAGGACGAACGCCGCCAGCGCCAGTACGTCACCCCACATTTCCCCCAGCCCCGCGCCGCGCAGCATCACGCCGCGGATCAGGCGCAGGAAATGGGTCAGCGGCAACACCTCGGCAAGCCACTGCGCCAGCTTCGGCATGCCGGCGAACGGGAACATGAAACCCGACAGCAGGATCGACGGCAGGAACACGAAAAAGGTCATCTGCATCGCCTGGAACTGCGACTGCGCGCGCGTGGAGATCAGCAGGCCGAGCGCAAGATTGGCCAGGATCAGCAAGCCCGAGGCCAGGTAGACATCGAGCACGCTGCCGCGGATCGGCACCTCGAACAACCACGTCCCAAGCGCCAGGATCACGCTGGTCTGCACCAGGCCGATCACCACATACGGCAAGACCTTGCCGACCATCAACTCGGCGCTGGTCAGCGGCGTGGCGATCAGCAGCTCCATGTTGCCGCGCTCGCGTTCGCGCACGATCGCGATGGCGGTGAACAGCACCATCGTCATGGTCAGGATCACGCCGATCAGGCCGGGCACGATGTTGACCGCCGAGCGCCGTTGCGGGTTGTAGAAGCCGACCACGCTGATCCGCCCTTCGGCCGGCGTGCTGGTCAGCGGCGCGCGCGTGTCGGGCACGGCGCTGTCGATCGGCACCTGCATCAGTTGCGCGGCGGCGCCCTGCACGGCCGTATCGCTGCCGTCGACCAGGATCTGCGCCACCGCGCGGCCATCGATGCGGCGGCGCTCGAAATCCGGCGGCACCACGATGCCGATGCTGATCCGGCCGCGCCGGATCATCGCCATCAACTCCTGCGGCGTCTCCGCCCTGGCCACCGGCGCCACCACGCCGGTAGCCAGCATGTCCATCACCAGCGCACGCGACCCGGCGGTGTTGGCCTGGTCGACGATGCCGGCGTCGAGCCCGCGCAGGTTGGTGTTGATCGCATAGCCGAACAGCACCAGCTGGATCACCGGAATGCCCACCACCATCGCCAGCGTGATGCGGTCGCGGCGCAGCTGGCGCAGCTCCTTGATCACGATCGCCCACAGCCGACGCCAGTTCATGCGACGCGCGCCTCGTCGCCGTCGCCCCTGCGGGTGGCGGCAACGAATACGTCTTCGAGATTCGGCGGCGCCGGAGCGACCTCGGCCGTTTGTCCGGCCGCGGCCAGCGCCTGCCCCATGCGTTGTGCCACGTCGCCGGCGTCGGCGGCGGTCAGCACGCGCAAGGTATTGCCGACCTGGGCCACGCCGAGCACGCCGGACACACTGCCCAGCGCGCGCTGGGCTCGCCGCGGATCAGCCGTCTCGACGGTGAAGGTGCGCCCCTCCAGCTGTGCGGTCAGCTCATGCGGCGTGCCGTCGGCCACCAGCGCGCCACGATCCAGAATCGCCAGTCGATGGCAGCGCTCGGCCTCGTCCATCAGGTGGGTGGAGACCAGCAGCGTGGTGCCGGCATCGGCCAGTTCGAACAGCTTCTCCCAGAAGTCGCGGCGCGATTCCGGATCGACCGCGCTGGTCGGCTCGTCCAGGAACAGCAGCTCCGGCTCATGGATCACCGCGCAGGCCAGCGCCAGGCGCTGCTTCTGGCCGCCGCTCAAGGTGCCGGCCAGCTGTTGCTGCCGGTCACCGAAATGGTATTGCCCGATCAGTTCGTCGATGCGGCGTCTCGTCTTCGCCTTCGGCACGCCCTGGATCGCGGCCAGGAACTCCAGGTTCTCGCGCACGCTGAGGTCCTCGAACAGCGAGAATCTCTGGGTCATGTAGCCGATGTGCGGACGCAGCGCGTCGGCCTGCGCCGGAATGCGCAGACCGAGCACCTCGATCTCGCCGGCGGTCGGCGTCAGCAGCCCGCACAGCATGCGGATCGTGGTCGACTTGCCCGAGCCGTTCGGGCCGAGGAAGCCGTAGACGCGCTTCGCCGGTACTTCGAGATCGACATGATCCACCGCGACCAGCTTGCCGAAGCACCGGGTCAGGCCGCGTGCGCGGATCGCGATATTGGCGGCGTCGGCAGTCACTTCGCGGGCTCGTGGAACTCGACGCGCACCGGCAAACCGGCGGGAAGCTCGACCGCGTCCGCGCCCAGCGTAACCTCAGCCAGATAGCTCAGCCGCGCCGCGTCGTCGCCGATCAGCGCGTAGTACGGAGTGAAGTCGGGCTCGCTGCGGATCATGCGCACCTTGCCGGCATACGGCTGGTCGCGACCGCTCACGAAGACCTGGATCGCGTCGCCGACACGCACCCTGGCGCGCTGCTGCTCGGGCACGTAGATGCGCGCATACGGCGCGTCGCCGGCCAGCAGGATCGCCACCGGCGCACCAATCGGCGCCTGGTCACCCAGCTTGTACGGCAGGCTGTCGATGCGTCCGGCGCGCGGCGCCACGATGGCCAGCTTGCCCAGCAGCACCTGCTGCGCGCCGGCCTGCGCGGTGGCCGCTGCAACGGCAGCCTGCGCCTGGGCGATCTGTTCCGGACGGGTGCCGTGCAGCAGCTCGTCGAGCGCGGCCCGCGACGCGGCCACCTGGCCCTCGGCATTGCCCGCCGCGGCGCGGGCACGATCGAGATCGGCCGCGGCCACATAACCCTTGCCCTTCAACGGAACCAGACGGTCGTAATAGGCGCGCGCCTCGCGCGCCTGCGCCTGCGCGGCAGCGAGGTTCGCGCGCGCCCGCTCGATGTCCTCGCCGCGTGGTCCGGCCTGAAGCTCGGCCAGCACCTCGCGTTGCTGCTGCGCCTGCGCCTCGGCGGCAGCGAGCTCGGACTGCGTATGCGTGGGATCCAGTTGCAGCAGCGCTTGCCCGGCCTTGACCCGTTCGCCCTCGCGCACGTCGATCGCCACGACGCGTTCGGCGGCTGGCGCCGGCAAGGTGATGCGATCGTATTCGAGCGTGCCTAGCGCCTGCGGCGGCGGCTTGCTGCAGGCGGCGAGAGCGGCCACCGCGAGCAGGATGAGCGGCAACAGGCGGCGAATCGTGCGTACGACGTTCATGCGGCTCTTCCCGATTGCGTGGCGCCGACGCCACGGCCCAGCAACGCGAGCGTGTGTTGCGACATCGCCGCGGGCGCCAGCCCCTCGGCACCGAACACGCGCCGCCAGATCGGCGCACCGGCAGCAGGAAACAGGGTCAGGCCGACCAGCGAGACCACCAGCAGGCGCGGATCCAGGCCGGCGTTCAGCCGTCCATCCGCCTGCGCCGCCGCGAAACGCCGGGCCAGCAATTGCGGCACGCCGGGTACGCCCTCGGCGAACAATATCTCGCGCAGCGCGCCGCCTTCGCACAGCACTTCGCGCACCCACAGCGGCGGCAGCCACGGGTGGCGCGCCACCACGATGTCGATGCCGTGCACGAAGCTTTCGATCAGTGCCTGCGGATCGTCGCCGGCGCGTTCCAGTTGCGCACGCAGCGGCACGAATACCGGCAGCAGCCGTTCGTCGATCACCGCGCGGACCAGCCGCTGCTTGTCGCCGAAGTAGTAATGCAGCATCGCCGGCGTGACGTCCGCTTCGATGGCGATCGCTCGCAGCGAGGTCGCGCCGATGCCCACCCGCGCAAACTGCGCGATCGCGACATCGAGCAGGCGCGCGCGCCGATCGAGGTCGTCTCCGCTGGGTCGACCGGCGCGACGCCCGGTTTTTGCCGGCTTGTTCGTGGCATTCATGCGCGCAAATTAATTTAATATTTAATTACGTGCAACCGGCCCGACCACACCCCGCGGCCGGCCATCTCATGGCTCTTCCGGCGCCGCCGCGCTACTCTCGCGCCCCTATGAGCGAACTCAACCAGCGCGACTTCACCCTCGATCCCGAGGACAACGCCCGCCTCGCGAACCTGTGCGGACCATTCGACGAACACCTGCGCCAGGTCGAGCTGCGCCTCGGCGTGGAGATCAACCACCGCGGCAGCATCTTCCAGGTGATCGGCGAGGACGGTCCGGCCCGAGCCACCGAAAAAGTGCTGCGTGCGCTGTACGCGACCACCGGGGACGAGGCGCTGACCGGCGCGAAGATCAACCTGCACCTTGCCGAGTCCGGTGTCGACGCGATCGCCGAAGCGGACGCCGAGGGCGCCCAGGAAGTGGTGATCAAGGTCAAGCGCGGCGTGATCAAGGGCCGCGGCCCGAACCAGGCGCGCTACCTGCACGCGATCGCCAGCCACGACATCAACTTCGGCGTGGGTCCGGCCGGCACCGGCAAGACGTATCTTGCCGTCGCCAGCGCGGTCGAGGCGCTGGAAGCGAACCGGGTGCAGCGGCTGATCCTGGTGCGCCCGGCGGTCGAGGCCGGCGAGAAGCTGGGCTTCCTGCCCGGCGACCTCAGTCAGAAGGTCGATCCCTATCTGCGCCCGTTGTACGACGCGCTGTACGAGATGCTCGGCTTCGAGAAGGTGGCCAAGCTGCTCGAGCGCAACGTGATCGAGATCGCCCCGCTCGCCTACATGCGCGGGCGCACCTTGAACGATTCCTACGTGATCCTCGACGAGGCGCAGAACACCACCGTCGAGCAGATGAAGATGTTCCTGACCCGCATCGGGTTCGGCACCGTGGCGGTGATCACCGGAGACGTCACCCAGGTCGACCTGCCGCGCACCACCCGTTCCGGCCTGCGCCAGGCGGTGGAAGTATTGCGCGGCGTCGGCGGCATCAGCTTCACCTTCTTCACCTCGCGCGACGTGGTGCGCCACCCGCTGGTGGCGAAGATCGTGCGCGCCTACGAGGCGTTCGAACAGAAGGACGAGGACGGCGAATGAGCGGCCAGCTCGTGCTCGCCGTCGGCTATGCCGTGCCGCGCGCCGGCCTGCCCGCGCCGGCCAGCTTCCGCCGCTGGGTCGAGGCGGCGCTGCGCGGCGCGAAACGGCGCAAGGCCGCCGAGCTGGCGATCCGCATCGTCGATGCCGACGAAGGCCGCGCGCTCAACCGCGACTATCGCGGCAAGGACTACGCCACCAACGTGCTGTCGTTCCCCGTCGAACTGCCGCCTGGGGTGGCCCTGCCGCTGATCGGCGACCTGGCGATCTGCGCCCCGGTGGTGCTGCGCGAGGCCGCCGAACAAGGCAAATCGCCGCGCGACCACTGGGCTCACCTGACCATCCACGGCGTGCTGCACCTGCTCGGCTACGACCACATCGAGGAGGCCGAAGCCGAGGCAATGGAAGCGCTGGAAACCCGCATCCTGGCCGGCCTCGGCATCGCCGACCCGTACGCGTAGGAGCGCACCCTGTGTGCGATGCTCGCCATCACCGCATGCAGGAACATCGTGCACACCCCGTGCGGACGCCGTGCTCCTGCGCCCTGAACCGTCACGATTTTTCCGCTAGAATCGAGCTTCCGCCCGGTTTCGGGCTGAATTCCAACGAGTGATGAGCGACGACCCTGGCAGTACCAGCGGCCCGGCCCACCGAACCTGGTGGGATCGTCTGGGCCACATGTTTTCCGGCGAACCCCGCAACCGCGACGAACTGATCGAGGAATTGCGCTCCGCCCAGAGCAACGGACTGCTGTCCGTGAACACCCTCACCATGGTCGAGGGTGCGATCAAGGTTACCGAACTGAGCGTGGATGACGTGATGGTGCCGCGCGCGCAGATCGTGATGCTGGCGGCCGAGTCCCCGCTGCCGGACATCATCGCCGCCGTGGTCGAATCCGGCCACTCGCGCTTCCCCGTGCATGGCGAGGACAAGGACGAAATCCTCGGCATCCTGCTGGCCAAGGATCTGCTGAAGTACTTCAGCGCCGCCGAACATTTCGACATCCGTGCGATCCTGCGCCCTGCCGTGCTGATCCCGGAGTCGATGCGCCTGAACGTGCTGCTGGAGGAATTCCGGCTGTCGCGCAACCACATGGCGCTGGTGGTCAACGAGTACGGCGGCGTCGCCGGCCTGGTCACCATCGAGGACGTGCTGGAACAGATCGTCGGCGAGATCGACGACGAGCACGACGACGAGGAAGAGCCCGAACTGATGCACGAACAGCCCGGCGGCGACTGGCTGGTCAGTGCGCTCACCCCGATCGAGGATTTCAACGAACAGGCCGGCACGGATTTCTCCGACGAGGAATACGACACCGTGGGCGGCATGGTCACCTCCGAGTTCGGCCATCTGCCGGAAGTGGGCGAGAAAATCCCCATCGGCGACTACCTGTTCCACGTCACCGAAGCCGACGACCGCCGCGTGCAGGCGTTCCGCGTGGTCAAGCAGTAGAAGCGCACGCCCAGCCATCGATAGGCCGCATGAACCTGATCAGCCGCAACCTCCTGCTACTCGTGCTGTTGCTGCTGGCCACGCTGGCACCGGCCCATGCCAGCGTCGCCAATGCCCCCGGCACCAACCTCGAAGTTTCGCTGGTCACCTACGGCCCGGGCGAAACCTACTGGGAACGCTTCGGCCACGACGCGATCGAGCTGCGCGACACGGTCTCGGGCGAGGCTGTCAACTTCAACTACGGCGTGTTCGATTTCAGCGAGAAGAACTTCTTCCTGAACTTCGCCCGCGGCCGCATGCGCTACCTGATGGACGCGGCTCCGAGCCGGCTCGACGAAAGCTTCTACATCGAGAGCGGCCGCTCGGTCACCCGCCAGCAACTGGCGCTGACCGCCGAACAGGCCTCGGCTTTGCGCGACTTCCTGCTATGGAACCTGCGCCCGGAAAACGCCGGCTACAACTACGACTACTACGTCGACAACTGCACCACCCGCGTGCGCGACGCGCTGGACGAGGCGCTGGGCGGTGTGCTGAAGACCCAGTCGCAGGCACGCGCCGGCGGCATGACCTACCGCCAGCAGACCGCCCGGCTGATGAGTGCGCAGCCGTGGCTGATGCTGGTCATGGACCTGGGCCTGGGGCCGTATGCCGACCAGCCGCTGGATGCCTGGCAGGAAAGTTTCCTGCCCGAGGTGCTGCAGGCGCAGTTGCGCGGGGTGCGCGTCGACGACGGCCACGGTGGCCGACAGCCCTTGCTGCAGACCGAGCAACTCGTCTCGCCGAACCGCCTGCAGGCACCACCGTCCACGGCGCCGGACCTGCGTCCTCCGCTGGCGCTGGCCGGCTTGCTGCTGGCCGCGCTCGTCGCCCTCGGCCGCCGCTGGTGGCCGACCGGCTACGCCGTGCTGGGCATGCTTTACCTGCTCGCTGCCGGCATCGTCGGCCTGGTGTTGCTGGCCCTGTGGACGCTGACCACCCACCACTCGGCGTGGGCCAACGCGAACCTGCTGCTGTTCAATCCGCTGGCCTTCCTGCTGTTGCCGACGCTGTGGCGTTCGCGCCGCGGCTACGCCGCCTCGCGTTTCATCGACGGCGTGATCGCCCTGCAGCTGCTGGCCTGCGTGACCGCCGTGTCGTTGCATTTGCTGCCCGGTACCGTGCAGCAGAACCAGCCGTGGCTGCTGTTCGCCCTGCCGTGCTGGCTGGTGCTGGCATGGGGCTTGCGGCGCAATCGCTGAGCGCAATTGCCCCGCCCCCGGGCGCGGGGCATGATGCGTGAATGAACCCGATCACGCCGCCGAGCGCACCGTCCACCCATGACCAGCCCATGGTGGTCAACTGCATCGCCTACCGGAAGGATGGCCAGCGGATCGGCGAAGTCACCATCGACGCGATCAGCGACGTGCTGGCCGAACCGGATACCTTCGTCTGGGTCGGCCTGTACGAACCGGACGAGACGCTGCTGGAAAAGATCCAGGACGAATTCGGCCTGCACGACCTCGCCATCGAGGACGCGCACGCGGCGCACCAGCGCACCAAGCTGGAAACCTATGGCGACTCGCTGTTCCTGGTAGTGCAGACCGCACAGCTGATCGGTGGCCAA
The DNA here is from genome assembly GCA_963739815.1 of uncultured Gammaproteobacteria bacterium. Taxonomy (GTDB): domain Bacteria; phylum Pseudomonadota; class Gammaproteobacteria; order Xanthomonadales; family Rhodanobacteraceae; genus Rhodanobacter. The sequence goes on along the minus strand of CAVUBI010000001.1, from coordinate 154,457 downwards.
CTGGCGTTCGGCGAAACCCACATCTTCTTCGGCCCACGCTACCTGGTCACGGTGCGCCACGGCTCCTCGCAGTCCTACGCGCCAGCGCGGCGCACCTGCGAACACGCGCCGGAGCTGCTGGCGAACGGCCCCAGTTATGCGCTGTACGGCGTACTCGATTTCATCGTCGACAACTTGCTGCCGATCGTGCGCGACTTCCGCGAGGAAGTGCAGCAACTGGAACACGACATCTTCGGCGAGACGTTCAAGAGCAGCACGGTGCGCCGCCTGTACGACATGCAGCGCGACCTGATGACGCTGCGGCTGGCGGTGGCGCCGCTGCAGGACATCATCAACCAGCTGATCCGGCTGCATCCGAACCTGATCCCCGACGAACTGCGCGTGTATTTCCGCGACGTCTACGACCACGCCTTCCGCGTCAACGAGGCGATCGGCGCGATGCGCGAAATGCTCACCGCCGCGATCAACGTCAACCTGTCGCTGGTCAGCCTGCGCCAGAACGAGGTGATGAAGAAACTCGCCGGCTGGGCCGCCATGCTCGCCGCACCGACCCTGCTGACCAGCTGGTACGGCATGAACTTCGAGCACATGCCCGAACTCCACCAACCCTGGGCCTACCCGGCCATCATCGTGGTGATGGGCGGCATCGTGGGCGGCATCTATACCGGCCTCAAGCGCGCGCGCTGGCTGTAGGGAGCGACGATCCGGCTTGTCGCTGCCGGCGGGAGCGGTCAACATGTCCGTCGATTTCCCGAACCTGCAACAGCGATGGACGACTCCGCAAACCGCATCCCCGCCGACGCCCACGCGCCGGTGGAAACCCTGCACGAAGGCCGCTGGCTGAGCTTGCGCAAACGCGGCCGCTGGGAATACGCCGAGCGCAACAACCCCGGTGGGGCGGTGATCATCCTGGCGGTGACCCCGGCGGACAAGGTGCTGTTCGTCGAGCAGTACCGCGTATCGATCCTGCAGAACACCATCGAAATGCCGGCCGGCCTGGTCGGCGACCTGGCCGATCAGGTCGACGAAACCGCCCTGCTGGCGGCCCGGCGCGAGCTGGAAGAAGAAACCGGCTATCGCTGCCGACGCGTGGAGTTCGTCCACCGCGGGCCGTCATCGTCGGGCATGAGTACCGAGATGATCGCCTTCGTGCGCGCATGGGACCTGGAGAAAGTCGGCCCCGGCGGCGGCGACGAAACCGAGAACATCGTGGTGCATGAAGTACCGCGCAGCGAGGCCGGCGCGTGGCTGTTCGCGCGGGCCGCCGAAGGCTACTCGATCGACCCGAAACTGTTCGCCGGGCTGTGGTTCATCGAGCACGGTCGCCCATAGCTCCCGTTCCGCGGGGCCGAGCGCGCCCACCGGCGAGCATGCGGTCCGCAGGGAAGGCACCCAGGCCTAAAGATTCCGCCGATCCGGCCGATCCTGATGATGTCGGCCACCGTTTGTCCTGGCCGGTACCACTCGATTCCCCGGACTTATGGATTCATGCCCATGAAAACCCTGCTCCTTTCCGCCTCGCTGCTGCTCCTTCCGGTGGTAGGCCACGCCGCCTGCGCACCGACCGATTTCGCCATCAAGGACTTCAAGCCGTCCTCCAGCAATACCGGCGCCGCGACCCGGCTGAGCCTCAGCGGCGAACTGGTGAACAACTGCGCGGAACCCGCCGCGGCTCAGATCAGCATCGAAGCCAAGGATACCAATGGCAAGGTGCTTCAGGCCAAGCAGGGCTGGCCGGCCGGCACCACCAACATCGCCCCTGGCGAAGCGGCGAAGTTCGATCTTGGCCGACGCTTCCGCTTCCAGTCGGACATGGCCAGCTATACGGTCAGCGTGATTGCCGTGCGCGCCTGGTAAGCCATCCCTCCAGCGCGAGTGCAGCACCATGGCCCCGCAAGGGGCCATCTGCGTTGCGGAGCACCGCATCCGGATCAGTGCCGTGGAATGTGCTCCGGGCGCGGCGACGGCAAAGCGCCGTTTCCGTTATCTCGCGGCGCCTTTGGAGCCTGTTCCAAGCCCCGTGATGCCTGGCGCCGGAAGCTGTTGGCGTGCAGGGCAAGAGGAGCGGAAGGTTTGACGTCCGTCCACGCCCGGACGACGAGCCGGCAAGCAGGCCCGACCCCAAGGATGCTTTCGGGCGACATCCGCCGCTTCGCGCGGATGCTCAGTGCAACACGAACAGCTTGTCGAACCCGGCCACGCGCAGCGTGCTGCGCAGGTCGTTGCCGGCGTTGACGATGCGGATCTCGGCGCGGTCGGCGCCGGCGTGTTCGCGCAGCAGCAGCAACATGCCAAGCGCCGAGCTGTCCATGCTGGTCACTTCGCCGAGATCGATCACGTAGCTGCGTGCGCTGGCCTGGTTGGCCAGGCAGGCATCGTGGAAATCGCGGTGAATGCTGAAATCGAAGCGCTCGCCCAATTGCAGGGTCAGGCAGTCGTGCTCGGCGTCGTGGTGGACGATCATGCTGTACTCCTCAGAACAATTCGATTTCGCCGGCGTCCATCGAGCTCTGCAGGGCCGGGCCGCGCGAGCGCAGGCGCGCCTTCTCGCGCTGGATCGCCAGGCGGCTGCGTACCCGTTGCGCACGTTCGGCCAGCATGTCGGCATCGACCGGCGCACAGGCCAGCTCCTCGATGTCACGCGTACATTCGCCCACGACTTCCTGCAGGTCGAGCAGCCGCGTGCGTGTCTGCCGCAACAGCTGGCTGAGGATGTCCTCGAACTGCAGCGAGCGGATCGTGGTGGATACGTCGCTGCCAAGGCCGCGATTGATTTCCACCACCTGATCGGCTACCGCGCTGGTGCGCGCATCGCTCTCGGTGACGTGGGCCATCATCGCGTCGATGCCGCCCTTGGCGGACAGCGCCACGTTGAGATCCTGCGACGCCATCGTGCCGACCAGACCGCGCAGCTGCTCCATCGCGGTGCGGGCGCGTTCGACGTGGCTGCCGATCTGCTCGTTGAACTGGTTGGAGTTGCTGGCCAGGTTGCGGATCTCGCCGGCCACCACCGCAAAGCCGCGGCCCGACTCGCCCGCACGCGCAGCCTCGATCGCGGCGTTCAGGGCCAGCAGGTTGGTTTCCTCGGCGATCGTGTTGACGTTTTTCAGCAGGCCGAACACGGCATCCATTTCCTTCGCCATGCCGTCGATGCGATAGACGATGCGCAGGCTCTCGCGCGACATCTGCACGATCATGCCGACGAAATGCTGCAGCAGGTCGCCGGTGCGGGCGGCAAAATCCTGCACCGACACGCCGCCGTTCTGCGCGTCGATGATCTGTTTCAGCAACGACTGCTGCAGCCCGGTCTTTTGCGACAGTCCGTCGAAACCGCCGCCCAGTTCGGACACGGCATCGGCCAGCAGGTCGAGTCCCTGGTGCAGCTCGCGGGTGGCGTGACCCAGTTCGTCGACCAGCGCGCCGCGGACATCCTCCAGTGCTTCGCGCACCGGGGCCGTGTTGCTGGCGGCCGCGGCGGCCGGCGTCATCACCAGGTGCCGCCGGCTCTCGACGATCCACACGGCGGTCAGCGCGGCAATCAGCAAGGGTGCCAGCCAGGCCGGGTGCCAGCACAGGGACAGCAACAACGCCAGCGTGCTGGCAAGCCAGCCGCCGAGCGGGCGGTTGACGAAATGTCGCGCAAATCGAGACAGCACAGCCATGAGCCGATATCCGAAAGTCAGGTGCGCGAAGCACCCTCGTGGGTCCGGCGCGCCAGCGTGAGCAGGCGCGCAGCCATGTGATCGAGCGGCAGCATCTCGTCTGCCGCACCAAGTTTCCAGGCAGCGCCGGGCATGCCCCACACCACCGAGCTGGCTTCGTCCTGCACCAGGGTCGTGGCGCCGGCCTGCTGCAGTTCGAGCAACCCGCGCGCACCGTCGTCGCCCATCCCGGTCAGCAAGGCGGCAAGAGTGCCGGGCCCGGCGCTGGCCGCCATCGAACGGAACAGCACGTCCACGCTGGGCTTGTGCCGGTTCACCGGCGGGCCATCGTGCAGACGGCACACGTATTTGGCGCCGTCCCACATCACCAGCAGATGGCGGTTGCCGGGGGCGATATAGGCATGCCCGGTCTGGATCGGCTGGCCATCCTGGGCCTCGCACACGCGCATCGCCGAGCACCGGTTCATGCGCTCCGCGAAGGGGCCGCTGAATGCGGCCGGGATGTGCTGGGTCACCAGGATCGGTGGCGCATCCGGCGGCATCGCCTCCAGCAACACGCGGACCGCCTCGGTGCCGCCGGTCGAAGCGCCGATCACGATGATCGGGCTGCCGCCGCGCGTACCCGCGGTTTGCGAACGCGGCAGCACGGCGTCGGCCGAGAGCCGGGGCGCCACTTCCAGCTTGCGCACCGCCGTGCGTGCGCGCGGCGTGGCCTTGGCCGCCAGTTTGACCTTGGCGCAGATCTCCAGCGCGCTCTCGCCAAAGCTGCTGGCCAGGTCACTGCTGGGCTTGGCCAGGAAATCCACCGCGCCCAGTTCCAGCGCGCGCAACGTCACTTCGGCACCCTGCACGGTCAGCGACGACACCATCACCACCGGCATCGGCCGCAGCCGCATCAGGTTTTCCAGGAACGTCAAGCCATCCATGCGCGGCATCTCGACGTCCAGCGTCAGCACATCCGGATTGAGCTGCTTGATCTTCTCGCGGGCGATCAGCGGATCGGCGGCCGTACCGACCACCTCGATCTCCGGATCGCAGGCAAGCATCGTCGTCATCAGCTTGCGCACCAACGCCGAATCGTCGATTACCAGAACACGCACTCTTTCCATTGCCATCCGTCTCGTTGCCAGGAAGCTCAAGCCGCGCCGCATTCGACGACGGCCTCGCCGGGTTTCCGCGGTGCCAGGGCCGCCGCTAGAAAAGCTCGACCTCACCCTTTATCGGGTCATTTGCCAAACGCTTGAGGTAAATGCGCTCATCGGCCACCAGCGCCACGTCATCGTGACGGCGCAGCATGCGCACGCGTGCCCGGCCGCTGCTGGGAAAAAACTGCAGCTGGCGCGGATACACGTCCCCGAGATCCGATGCGCACAGGTTCAGTTTTTCCGTGGCGATGTAGCGCTGAACAAATTCGATGTTGCGCCGGCCGATGTCGGTCAGCTGCGCCAGCACGCGGCCGCCGCCGAAGATCTTGACCTGCAGGTCGGCACGCTGCCCGCCGGCGCCCAGGATCGCGTTGATCAGCTGCTCCATCGCATCGCTGCCATAACGTGCCGCGCGGCCCGCCGTGGCCGTCCAGCCGTCGCGTTCGCCGCGTGGTTCCGGCAGCATGAAATGATTCATGCCGCCGATGCCGCGACGCGCGTCGTGGATGCAGGCCGATATGCACGAACCGAGCACCGTGGTGACCAGTTCGTCCTGCGTGCTCACGTAGAACTCGCCGGGCAGCACCTTCACGGTCATGCACGACTGGGCCGGGTCCCAGTACCGGCGCAAATGCTCGAAACCAGGCAACACGGCGGCGCGGATCGAGGCACCCGCACGCCGGTCGGTCAGCAAGTTCATCCGCCCAGTTTCCGGTAGACGGTGCGCCCGATCAGCTCGAACTCTTCGTTGATGCCGTGCAGCGATTCGGAATGACCGAGAAACAGGTAGCCGCCAGCCGGCAGCAGGTCCGCGTACCGTTGGAACAGGCGCCGCTTGGTCGGCTGGTCGAAATAGATCACCACGTTGCGGCAGAAGATCGCGTCGAACGGGCCACGCATCGGCCAGGGGTGCAGCAGGTTCAGCGGCTCGATGGTGACCAGTTCGCGCAGACGCGGATGCACGCACGCCAGCCCCGCGTACTCGCCATCGCCGCGCAGCATCCAGCGGCGGCGACGTTCCTCGCTGATGCCGTTGATCCGCTCCAGCGGATACACGCCCTTGCGCGCGATTTCCAGCGCCTGCGGCGACAGGTCGGTGGCCAGGATCTTCGCGTCCAGCCGGCTGCCGGTCCGTTCCAGCGCCTCGGCCAGCACCATCGCCAAAGCATAGGGTTCCTCGCCGCTGGAACAACCCGCCGACCAGATCCGCAGACGGTCGCCCTCGCGGCGCTTCCCGTGCAGCCAGCGCGGCAACAGCTCGTCGGCCAGCAGGTCGTAATGGTGGACCTCGCGGAAGAATGACGTCACGTTGGTGCTGATGACGCTGGCCAGCTCGCCCAGTTCCGCCTGCGGATCGCGCCGCAGCAGTTCGCAATAGCTGCCGAAGTTCGACAGACCCAGGGCGCGCAGACGGCGGAACAGACGGCCCTGGACCAGCTGGCGTTTGTGATCGCCCAGGGCGATCCCGCAGTGTTCCAGCACGAAGGTGCGCAGATACAGGAATTCGGCATCGCCCAGCACGGGACCGCCACCGCCCAGGACAGTGGCGCCTTCATCGGACAGGTCGGGCGCCGCGCTCACTTCAGAATTCCTTCCACGCGCCCGGAGCGGCGGAAGTTTCGACGGCCGCACGGGGCGGACGCACCGGTGCCGGCGCGGTGTTGCGCACCGCAGCGAACACGGCCGCGGCTTCGGCGGCCACGGTCTGCGCGCGCGTCGACTCGTACGGCGCGACCACCGTCGCGTCACCGCTGTCCAGCTTGAAGAAGCCCACCTGCCGGGTCAGCTCGCCCGCCTGCTCGTGCATGGCGCGGGCAGCGGCGGCGGCCTCCTCGACCAGGGCGGCGTTCTGCTGGGTCATCTCGTCCATCTGCATCACGGCGTTGTTGACCTGGTGGATGCCGGCGGATTGTTCATGGCTGGCCGCGGCGATCTCGGCCACGATGTCGGTGACTTTCTTCACGCTGTCGACGATCTCGGCGAGCGCCTTGCCGGACTGGTTCACCAGCTCCGAACCGCTGCGCACCTTTTCCGCGCTGTCGTTGATCAGGCTCTTGATCTCCTTTGCGGCGCCGGCGCTGCGCTGGGCCAGGCTGCGCACCTCGGTGGCCACCACGGCGAAGCCGCGACCCTGCTCGCCGGCACGGGCCGCTTCCACTGCGGCGTTCAGCGCCAGCAGGTTGGTCTGGAAGGCGATCTCCTGGATCAGCCCCACGATGTCGGCGATCTTGCCGCTGGACGCGTTGATCTCGCTCATCGCGATGATCGCCTTGCCGGCCACTTCGCCACCGCGCTCGGCCTGTTCGCGGGCACCGCGTGCCAGCTGGTTGGCATGGCTGGCGTTCTCCGCGTTCTGCTTGACGGTGGAGGTCATCTCCTCCATCGACGAAGCGGTTTCCTCCAGGCTGGAGGCCTGTTCCTGCGTGCGCTGGCTGAGGTCGTCGTTGCCGTGCGCGATCTGCTGTGCTGCCGTGCTGACCGCATCGGAGCCGCGACGCACTTCGCCGACGGTCAGCGTGAGCCGCTCGTCCATCAACCGGAATGCTTCGAGCAGGCGACCCAGCTCGTCCTTGCGGTGGGTGACGATGTTGTGCCCGAGCTGTCCCTGTGCGATCGCGTTGGCCACGCGCACCGTGCGGTTGAGCGTGCCGACGATCGATCGGATCATGAAGAACGCCATCATCACGGCGAACAACATGCCGCCGCCCAGGGCAGCGAACGTCATGACGCGGATGCGCTGGTAGCTGGCTACCGCCGATTCGTATTGCTGGCGGCTTTCGTCGACCTTCATGGTGATGAGCTTTTTCATCTCCATGTCCATGATCGTGATGTTCGGCAGCACGTCGGAATAGAGCAGCGCGTTGGTGCCCTCGTCGGCCTGGTTCAGTGCATCGGTGATCTCGGCCATCGACGCGTTAACGTCGCCGCGGGCGCTCTCGAATGCGCTCCACTGCTTCTTGACCGCCGGCGACATCGCGCTGGCGCCCAGCTTCTTCAGCAGCGCCGAATTCGCCAGCTGGGCCTTGGCGACCTCGTCGAGCTTCTGCTGGACGATGGCCTTGTCGCTCATGTGGAAGGCCGCCTCGCTCAGCGAGATGAAGCCATTCAGCTCACCGCGCGCCACCTCGTTGATGCTGGTCAGCGGGAGCAGTTCTTCCTGGTAGATCTGGCGGGCGCTCTCGTTCGCCCGGGCCATGCCGCCGAGCCCCATCCAGGCGCCCACCAGCAGCATCGTGCACAACAGGCCGAGCACGCCGATAAGGCGGGCCTTGACGGTCAACGTGGTCAGGCGGGACAGGCGTGCAATCACATTCTTCATCTTCATCTCGATTCCCGGTTCAGACGGCAACTTCAACTTCCTGGATGGCCGGCAGCGCCGCATCCAGAGTTTCCACGTCCTCCGGACGCATCAGTTTTTCCACGTCCAGCAGCATCACCATCCGCTCGACATGGGTGGCAAGGCCTTTCAGGTAACGGGTATCCACGACCGCGCCCATGTCGGGCACCGGCTTGACCGACGCCGGATCGATATCGATCACGTCGGAAACCGCATCCACCACGATGCCGAACAGGCGCTCGCCGAGGGCCACGATGATCACTACCGTGCTGTCGCCGTAGCTTTCCCGTTCCAGCCCGAAACGCAGGCGCAGATCCATGATCGGCACGATCGCGCCACGCAGGTTGAGCACGCCCAGCAGGTAGGCCGGCGTCTGCGGGATGCGCGTCACCCGTGACCAGCCGCGGATTTCGCGCACGGCGAGAATCTCGACGCCGTACTCTTCGCCAGCCAGATCGAAGGTAAGTTGCTGCAATACCGGTACCGCATCCTGGTTGTTTTCGTACATGTGTCTGCTACCTGGTGATGAGTGCTCGCAAAGGCCCTGCTGCCATGACTGTGTCGGCGCTGCCGGTCGAAACTTGAGTGGCCCGCACACGCCAGGAAGGCCCCGACAGCGCCGCGATCGGAAGGCAAAGCCGCCGCTCACTTCGCCATGCCGAGGCCGCGCAAGGCGCTTCGGCACCTGCATCAATCGCGCGCGCTTGCTGCAGCGCGCGAGACATCGGACACCGTCGGTGCGCGCCGCCAGCAGATCGTCGGATTCTTTCTTCAGGCGGCCTTGCTGCGCTGTCCCAGCCGCACCACGCCGCTCACGTCGACGATCAACGCCACCGAGCCATCGCTGAGGATCGTGGCGCCGGAGATGCCCTGCACGCGTCGGTAATGCGCTTCCAGGGATTTGATGACCGCCTGTTGCTGGCCGAGCAGGTCGTCGACCAGCAGGCCCACGCGGCGGCCGTATTCCTCGACCACCACCACGATGCCGCGCTCGATGTCGGTAACCGCATCGGCGCAGGAGAAGGCATGGTGCAGCCGCATGATCGGCACGTAGTCGTCGCGGAAGTGGAACACCTCGCCCCGCCGGCAACCTTGCGCACCATTTCCGGGCGCAGCCGCAGCGATTCGACGATCGAGATCAGCGGCACGATGTAGCGCTCGCAGCCCACCGCGGTAACCAGGCCATCGATGATCGCCAGGGTCAGCGGCAACGCGATGGTGAACGTGCTGCCTTTGCCGGTGACGCTGCGCACGCCGACGCTGCCGCCGAGATCGCGCACGTTGCGCCGTACCACGTCCATGCCGACGCCACGCCCGGACAGGTCGGTGGCCTTGTCCGCGGTGGAGAAGCCGGGCTGGAAGATCAGCTCGGCCACTTCCGCATCGGTGAGTTCCTGCCCTGCGCCGATCAGCCCGCGCTGCTGCGCCTTGGCCACGATCGCGGCGTGATTGAGGCCGGCGCCGTCGTCGCTGATCTGCACCACGATATTGCCGCCTTCGTGGTACGCAACGAGCTTGAGCGTGCCGGCCTCGGACTTGCCGGCAGCCTTGCGCTGTGCGGGCGATTCCAGCCCGTGGTCGATCGCATTGCGCACCAGGTGCACCAGCGGATCGCCGATTTTCTCCAGCACCGTCTTGTCCAGCTCGGTGTGCTCGCCATGCAATTCCAGCCTGACCTGCTTGCCGAGCTTGCGCTCCAGGTCGCGCACCAGGCGCGGAAAGCGGTTGAACACCGAGCCGATCGGCAGCATGCGGATGCGCATGACGCTTTCCTGCAGCTCGCGCGTATTGCGTTCAAGTTGCAGCAGCCCCTCGCGCAAACGCTCCAGCTGCGACGCCTCGAACTTCTCGCCGATGTCGCTGAGCATCGACTGGGTGATCACCAGTTCGCCCATCATGTTGATCAGCGCATCGACCTTGTCGATGCCGACCCGGATCGAGCTGCCCTCGCTGGAGACGGTGGCCGTCTCGCGCACCGGCCGCGGCGCCGCCGGTGCTGCCGGCACGGGCTCGCTCGCCACGGGTGCGATCGCCGCGGCAACGGCGGCCGCGTCTTCCAGTGGCGCGATGGCCAGCTCGCAGTCGCCGTCCAGCCAGTCGAATACCGCGTCGATGCCGGCGCGCGACGCGACGTCATGCAGGCGCAGTTCCCAGCCCATGTAGCACAGGCCCGGATCGATCCCGGCGAACTGCGCGGGCGCACCATCGACCACGAACGCGCGCACCACCTCGAGTCGGCCGAGTTGCTGCAATTCGCGGAACAGCCGCAACGGATCGTTGCCGGTCTGCAGCAGATGCGGCAACGCGACGAAGCGGATATGCCACCCGCTGGCCGCCGCGGCCTCCGGCGCGACGACCGCGGCGGGTGCGGCGGCTTCGCCGCTGACCAGGCGCACCAGTTCGCCACGCAACGCCTCGCTGTCCGCGTCGGCCACCGGCTGGCCGCTGCTGGAGCGATCCAGCATCACGCGCAGGCAATCGACCGAACGCAGCAACAGGTCGATCAGCTCGCCTTCCACCGCGCGGCGCCCGCTGCGGACTTCCTCCAGCAGCGATTCGGCGACGTGGGTGAACGCCGCGACATCGGCAAAGCCGAACGTCGCGGCGCCGCCCTTGATGGAGTGCGCGGCGCGAAAAATCGTGTGCACCAGCTCAGCGTCGGTGGAACCTGAATCCAGCGCCAGCAACGCCGCTTCCATCGCATCGAGCCCTTCACGGCTTTCCTCGAAGAAGGTCTTGTGGAACTGAGTCAGATCGACCGCACTCATGGGTTTTCCCTTGACTCTCAGCCCAACACGCGCTTGACGGTCGCCAGCAACTGTTCCGGATCGAACGGCTTGACCAGCCAGCCGGTGGCGCCGGCCGCCTTGCCTTCCATCTTCTTCTCGGTGTGCGACTCGGTGGTCAGCATCAGGATCGGCACGCCCTTGTAGGCATCCATCGCGCGCAGCTCGCGCACCATCGCGATGCCATCCATCACCGGCATGTTGACGTCGGCCAGCACCAGGTCGAACGAACTGCTGCGTGCGACGTCCAGCGCCAGCTGACCGTTCTCGGCCTCGGCCACTTCATGGCCGGCGCCGCGCAGGGTGAACGCCACCATGCCGCGCATCGAAGCCGAATCGTCTACCGCAAGAATCTTTGCCATGCTGCCACCTCGTTCAGGCCAGCGTTGCCGCCGGCAGTTCCAGTATCTTCGCCAGCCCGAGCAGGCCAGCCGCTTCATTCAGGACGTCGCTCGCACCCTGCCAGGCCAGCGTGCCGTCGCGCGCATCCCGTTCGCGCCGGAACAGCACCAGCAGTTGCAGGGCGGCGGTATCGACGCGCTCCACCGCTTGTCCGTCCAGCACGATGGCGTCCGCCGCCGATGCGCCTTCCAGTTCGGCCTTCAATCCGGCAAGGGCAGCCATGCGGCAATCCGGCGGGAGCACCACCACCGCCGGACCCGCGTCTGCCGGCGCAGCCGCCTGCTGTGCCTGGGTATCCTTCGCCGCCCGTTTGCCGGCCATGCCACGACTCCACTCGCGCTATCTGCGCTGACAGGGGCTTTATCGGCGGGCCAGGCGATCGCTTTAGCGCCGGCGTGACTCGGCCACGCCAGGCAGCGGACCGCCGCGTCGCACGACATCCTCAAGTTTGCCGACGCGCGGCCGATGCCCTGCAAGACGACCCCATTCCGCAGCACGACGCACCTGCAGGAACCGACTTGATCATCCAACCGACCAGCCTTGCCGCTCTTACCTGGGCAGGTGCCGCATCCGGCACCACGGCGCAGAGCTGGCGCATTGGTGCGGTGCTGTCGGCGCGGCCATTGGGAACGAGCCCGCAAGGCCTGCTGGTGATCCAGATCGGCGCCCTGACCGTGGAAGCGGATGTCGCCAGCAGCCAGTTGCCGGCACAGTTCCAGGTGCGCGTATTGAGCATGGGTGCGCAACCGCAGCTGGAAATACTCTCGCAGACTGCCGATCCGACGCTCCAGCGCGCCCTGCGCGAACGCCTGCCCCAGCAAAACGGCTACGCGCCGCTGCTGTCGACGCTCGGCGCGCTGGCCCAGCGGCCGGTGTTGCGCGAGCTGCCGCCGGGCCTGCGCACGGCACTGGCGCTGCTCGAACAATCCCTGCGCACGCCGGCCGAGATCACTCGCGGCGAAGGATTGCGCGAAGCGATCAGCCGCAGCGGCATGTTCTTCGAGTCCCGGCTTGCCCATCCGCACAGCAACCTGGCCGCGCTGGCCGAAGACGACTGGAAGGGCGCGCTCCTGCGCCTGGCCGGGCTGCTCGACCAGCGCGCGGCGGCGCCACCGCCCGCACCGGCCCGCAGCGACGCCCAGCCACCGCTGCTGCAACGCGGCCCGCAGGCACAGCCACGCCTGCCGCTGCCGGTCGACGAAGGCGTGGATGTCCTGCTCGATCGCCTGCACGGCGACGTCAAGGCCGCACTCGCCAGGGTGGAAGTGGCCCAGCTGGAGGCCGGCGCCAATACGCTGCCGGCCTGGATGATCGAAATCCCGCTGCAGGGCGATGGCGGTCGTGACATCCTGCAGATCCAGCTGGAATGCGCCATCGACGCGACCGATGGCAGCCACGGCTGGACGCTGGGCTTCGCGCTGGATCTGCCGGCGCTGGGTCCGGTGCAGGGCGAACTGCAACTGCACGAGCCGCGGCTGTCGGTACGGTTGTGGGCCGAGCGGGCGGAAACCGCGCAGCGGCTGGAGCGCCAGTTCACCCCGCTGCGGCAACGGCTGGCCGCCTGTGGCGTCCTGCTCGACCAGCTTAGCTGCCAGGTCGGCTTGCCGCAGCCGCTGGGCCGGTACAGCGCCGTGCTGCTGCAGGCCACCGCATGAACACGCCGTCCTCGCCACCGCCGCGCCGGGTCAGCCTGCGGCTGGCCAACGGCAGCGCCGAGATCAAGGCGATGCCGGCCGAGTCGCTGGAGGCCCTGCGGGCACGTGCGCAATCGCTGGGACTGCCGCTGCACCACGATCCGCAGATCGCCGCCCTGCTGGTGGCGTTGCGGCTGCGTGACGATGTCCCGGCCCTGCTTTACGCCGCCGCGGCGTCGGTGCTGGCCGCCGTTTACGACGCGGCGGAAGAATAGCCGTCCGGATTGCAGCGCACGGCGTCGAGCCACCGCGCGCTCACGCGCCGGTCGGATGCATCTGCAGGACCAGCCTGGCCTCGTCGCGCGACAGTCCGCAGCGGGCGATCAACTGCTCGACATCGGCGCCTTCGCGCGCCAGTTGCTGGGCCAGCTCGTAGGATTGCCTGACCTGCGGCGCCTGCTGTGCGATCAGGCCCATCTGCCGCTCCAGCCGCCCCAGCGCCGTCACCAGCATGGACGTCGGCACATCGGTGCCGGCCTGGGCCAGGCCATGCCAGAGCCCGTCGACCCTTTTTTGCAACCGGCGCGCGTGGCGCCACAGCTGGAACAGCGCGAACGATTGCGCCAGCGCCAGCAACAGCAGCACGGCGACCCCCACCTCAAGCCACATGGTCGATCTCCCCACTCAGCCGGCACAGCCGGCGCACATCGAGCAGGGCCACGAAGCCGCCCTGCCAGGCCAGTACGCCGCTCACCGGATCCTCGCTGCGACTCACCCGCCCAGGCGGCGGCGGGGCGATTTCCATGCCGTCGCTGCATCAGCAGCTCGCTGACGGCATCCACCCGCAAGCCGACCTGCTGGCCGGCGTGCGACAACATCACGATGCGCACCGTGGCCGGATCCGCCGGCGGCAGCGCCGGCAGGCCGAGCCGCCGGCGCCCGTCCATCACCGGCACGATGCGCCCGCGCAAGTGGCGCACGCCCAGCAAGTCGGCGGCCGCGCCAGGCACCGGGGTCAGATCGCCGTCGCGGATGACTTCGCTGACCTCGGCCAGCAAGGCGGCATAGAGCTGCGCGCCGATGCGGAACGACAGCCAGTGCTGGCTGCCCGGGTCGGTGGCGGCGAGGGGGGCATTCATGCGAGGGCTCCGCGATCGGTGGATCCGCTCATAAGGCTGACCGGATCGAGTTGGGGCGGCGGACCAGGCCACCGGGTGCTTCGTCGACGGCCGTTGGCGCATGTGCGGTCTGGCCCGGCGGCGGCGCCGGCGAGGTTGTCTGCGGGGCGCTTTCGGCGGCGCGCCGCGATTCGTCCGAACTGGTGACGCGCACCGTGGGCAGCTGGTCGGGAACCGGCGCGGCCGCCAGGCCGGCCATCTGGCCGACGTGATCGGGGTCGCTGTGTTCGCGCTCCGACGCCGGGCCGTTGCCCATCACCACCACCAGCACCCTTCGGTTCTGGTTGCGGCCTTCCGCGCGTGGCGTTGTCGGCGATCGGGCGCACTTCGCCCCAGCCGATGATGCCCAGCCGATCCGGCGCGATGCCGCTCAGGGAAAACAGGCGCGCCACGCTGGCGGCCCGCGCCGCCGAGAGTTCCCAGTTCGACGGATACAGCGAGGTGTTGATCGGCATGTCGTCGGTGAATCCTTCCACCCGCAACGGATTGGCGAACTGCGCCAGGATCGCGGCCAGATCGCGCAGCACGGCATTGGCAGGATCCGACAGCTGGGCCACGCCACTGGGAAACAGGATGTCGGTGCGGATCTCGATTTCCAGCCAGTCCGGCTTGTGCCGCACCACCACCAGCTTGCGGTCGATCAGCGGCTGCAGCGCCTTGCGCACCTGGTCCTCGATGCGCCCGAGGGTTTCCTGCTGCTTCGCCTGGCGGCCCGCCTCGCGCCCGGTGCCCCCGCTGGCGGGTACCGGATGCGGCGGAATCGGTACGGCGATCGGCACGATCGACGAACCCGACTGCCCCGCCGGGGCGGCGATCGCCGGAGAAACGTTGTGCGGCCGGATCCGCGTCGGCGGCAGCGGCGCGATGGCGTGGCTGGAGCCGTTGAACGCCTCGATCAGCGATTCGGACATCACCCGGAACTTGCCCTCGTTGACCACCGAGACCGCATACATCACCACGAAAAACGCGAGCAGCAAGGTCATCAGGTCGGCGTAGGGAATCGCCCAGGCCTCATGGTTGCTGTGTTCCTCGTGCTTGCGCCTTCTCATGCCACGTAACCCTGCAGGCGCGCCTCGATCTGCCGCGGGTTGTCGCCCTGGGCAATCGACACCAGGCCCTCGATCAGGATCTCGCGCATCTGCGTCTGCTTGCTGATCAGGCCCTTCAGGCGCGCCGCCATCGGCAGCATGAACAGATTGGCCAGCGCCACGCCGTAGATGGTGGCCACGAAGGCGGCGGCAATGCCGTGGCCGAGCTTGCTCGGGTCGGCCAGGTTCTGCATCACCGCCATCAGGCCCATCACCGCGCCGATGATGCCCAGCGTGGGCGAGTAGATGCCGGCCATCTCGTACACCTTGGCACCGGCCAGGTCGATCGCCTCGCGGGTTTCCAGGTCGACTTCCAGCACGCTGCGGATCGCCTCCGGCTCGCCGCCGTCGACCAGCAGTTGCAGCCCCTTGCTGACGAACGGGTCGGGCTCCGACTCGATCTGCGGCTCCAGTCCGAGCAGCCCCTGCCGCCGCGAGATCTCGCTCCAGCCGACGATCCGGCTGATCAGGTCGTCCGGCCGATGCAGCGGCGGCCGGTAGACCATCGACAGCATTTTCACCGCGCGCTTGAGCACCTTGCCCTGGGTCTGCACCAGCAAGGCGGCCAGGGTGCCGAGGAAAACGATCACGAACGCGGCGGCATTCCACAGCGCGCCGACGGTGGAGCCCTTGAGGACGGTGCCGACGATGATGACCACGAAAGCCAAGGATCGTCCCGATGATGCTTATCCTGTCCATGACGATCAGCCGGTCGATTGCAGTGAAGTGGAAGGTTGCCCGGCGTCGTCGCCCAGGCCGGCCAGATCCATCACCAGCGCCAGCCGGCCGTCGCCGGTGACGGTGGCCCCGGCGATACCCGGCACGCCGTCGAACAGCGGGCCCGAGCGGCTTGACGATGACGTCCTCGCGGCCGAGCACTTCATGCACCAGGCAGCCCAGCCGCAGGTGCCCGATGTGCAGCACCACCACGTGCCGACCCGCAGCCGCCTTCGCACCGGCCCAGCCGACCAGGTCGACCAGCGGCAGCGCGCGCCCGTGATGCTGGGCAACCAGGCGGCCGTCGAGCAGGCGATCCTGGCCGTCGTCGAGTTCGAAGACCTCCTCGACGTTGCCCAGCGGCAGCGCGAGCAGGCGCGTCCCGACCCGCACCATCAGCACGCGCAGGACCGCCAGGGTCAGCGGCACGGTCAGTTCCAGCTCGCTGCCGTGGCCCAGCGCCGAGCGCACCTGCAAGGTGCCGCCCAGTTCGGCCACGCGCGTCTTCACCACATCCATGCCGACGCCGCGGCCGGAAATGTCCGAGACCGTCGCGGCCGTGCTGAAGCCGGGGCGGAAGATCAGTTCATAGCATTCGATGTCGGTCAGGCGTGCGGCCTGCAGTCGCGTCGATCAGGCCCTTCTCCACCGCCTTGCGGCGCAGGACGTCCGGATCCATGCCGCGACCGTCGTCGCTCACCGCGATCACGATGCGCTCGCCGCGCTGGCTGGCCGACAGGCACACGCGGCCCTTGCGCGGCTTGCCGGCGAGCTCGCGGTCGTCCGGCATCTCCACGCCGTGGTCGAGCGCGTTGCGCAGCAGGTGGATCAGCGGATCGGCCAGCGCCTCGACCAGGCTGCGGTCGAGGTCGGTGCCCTCGCCGTCCAGCACCAGCTCCACTTCCTTGCCGAGCTGACGGGCCAGGTCGCGCACGATGCGCGGAAAGCGCTGGAACAGGCGACCCACCGGCTGCATGCGCATGCCCATCACGGCGGTCTGCAACTCGTCGGTGACCCGGTCCAGCTCGCCGGCAGCGGTCGCCAGGGCTTCGCTGCCGATGCGTGTCGGCCAGGCTGAGCAGGCGATTGCGCACCAGCACCAGTTCGCCGGCATGATTGACCAGGGCGTCGAGGCGGGCGGTATCGACCCGCACGGTGTTCTCCGCCGGCGCGGCGTGGCGCGCGGCGGCGTGCGGCGGCGCGGGTTCCGCGGCCGGCGCCGGAACGGCGGCCGGTGGCGCAGCGGCCGCTACCGCTCCGGGCTGGCCGCCCTTGCCGTGCAGCGTGTCCAGCAGGGCCTCGAATTCGTCGTCGGCGATCGTCGCAGCGCGCCGCCGGCATGGCCGGCGCCGCC
Source organism: uncultured Gammaproteobacteria bacterium (assembly GCA_963739815.1). Classification (GTDB taxonomy): domain Bacteria; phylum Pseudomonadota; class Gammaproteobacteria; order Xanthomonadales; family Rhodanobacteraceae; genus Rhodanobacter. The sequence goes on along the minus strand of CAVUBI010000001.1, from coordinate 137,154 downwards.
GGTTCGACGGTGCCGGGCGCGGCGGTGCCGTACATGCTGTCCAGCAGGGCCTCGAACTCGCTGTCGTCGATGGCTCCGCCTTCCGCCGCCGGCGGCGTGGCCACCGGCGTGGCCACCGCCACCGGCACGACCCGCGGCAACAGCGATTGCAGCAAGGCCGCCGGCGGCATCGCCAGCGGCGCATCGGCGCCTACCGCCGCCATCATGTCGTTGAGCAGGTCGAGTGTTTCCAGCAGCGCATCCATGTGCCCGGCACCCAGCACGATGCTGCCGTTGCGGGCCTCGTTGAGCAGGTCCTCGGCGTGATGGCACAACACCACCATCGGCTCCAGCGCGAGGAATCCGGCACCGCCCTTGACCGTGTGGAAGGCGCGGAACACGGCGTTCAGCAGCTCGCTGTCCTTCGGCGTCGACTTCCAGCCCGACCAGCTGTTCGCCAAGGCGCTGCAGCAGTTCACCGGCCTCGACCAGGAAATCCTGGCGCAGCTCTCTGTCGAATTCCGCGTCCATGAGCGGCTCTCAGAACCCGAATTCGCTGAGCAGGCGATCGGCGTCGTCCTGGCTGGAAACCTTGACCGCGCTCACCGGCGCCTCGCCGCCGGCCAGCGCGCCGGTCAGCCGCACCAGTTCGAGCAGGGACGATTCCACCGTACCGATGAAGCTGGCGACCTTCTTGATGCGCTGTCCGGTCAGGTCCTGCCACGACTGCGCCAGCACCATGTCGGCCAGCCCGTCGCGGCAGCTGCCGGCGAAATCCACGGCTTCGCGCGCCAGCACGGCGGCGGCATCGTTGCCGTTGGTCCACTTGAGGACTTCGCCCGCGTTGTGCGCCAGCGACTCGGCCTGAGGCCGCATGCGTTCGGCGAAATCGAGGCTGCGGTGGGCCGCCTGGGCACTCATCTCCAGCGCATCCTGCAGGTGCTGGCGGGCGTCGGCGACGATGCCGGGCACGCCGTCCTGCGCCAGTTCGCCGCCGAGCCGGCGCACCGCGTCGTGCAGGTCGCGCGCGAGCTGGCCGAGCGCGCGGAACAGGCGCTGTTCGCGCTGGCGCACCATCACGTCCAGCGCCTGCTCGAAGGCGGGGCCATCGGGGCTGTTCAGCAGCTCGCGCAGTTCGGCCGGCAACGTATCGTCGATGGCGAGGGGCGAAATGATGGTCATGCGCTGGCTCCGCTGGCGGCGATCCGTTCGAAGATCTTGGTGAGCTTTTCCTTGAGGGTGACCGCGGAGAACGGCTTGACGATGTAGCCGTTCACGCCGGCCTGCGCGGCGGCGATGATCTGGTCGCGGTTGTTCTCCGCGGTCACCATCAGCACCGGCATGGCCTTCAGCGACTCCTCGGCGCGGATCGCGCGCAGCAGGTCGATGCCGGTCATGTTCGGCATGTTCCAGTCCGTCACCACCAGGTCGAACGGCAGGCTGCGCAACATCGCGATCGCGCTCTCGCCATCGTCGGCCTCCTGGATCAGCGGGTTGCTGAAACCCAGCTCGACCAGCAGGTTGCGGACGATTCGCCGCATGGTGGAAAAATCGTCCACCACCAGGATTTTCATGTTCTTGTCCAAACGCTTTCTCCACGTGCAGTACAGGCCGGTGTGCGGCCGCGGGGATGTTTATGAGGGCCGGATCAGCCGCGCCAGCCGGTAAGTCTTGCGCGTAGCCGGATGACTGCCTGTCCGTGGATCTGGCAGATCCGCGATTCGCTCACTCCGAGCACGGCGCCGATCTCCTTGAGGTTCAATTCCTGTTCGTAGTACAGCGACATCACCATCTGTTCGCGCTCGGGCAGGTCGCCGATCGCCTCGGCCAGCGCCTCGCGCATGCCGTCGTGTTCGATGCTCTCCTGCGGCCCCAGGCTGCCTTCGTCGGCCACGTCGAGCACGCTGCCTTCCTCGCCGTCTTCCGACGCGGTCAGGCTGAGCAGGCGCACGCAGGCGGCGTCGGCGAGCACCTGGTGGTATTCCTCCGCGCTGATCCCGAGCCGCCGGATGACTTCCGCATCGTCGGCCTCGGCGCCGGTCTCGGTCTCGATCTGGCGGACCACCTCGGCCACTTCGCGGGTCTTGCGATGCACCGAGCGCGGCGTCCAGTCGGTACGGCGCAGTTCGTCCAGCATCGCGCCACGGATGCGGATGCCCGCATACGTTTCGAAGCTGGCCCCCTGATCGTGGGCAAAGTGACGCGCCGCTTCCAGCAAACCGATCATTCCTGCCTGGATCAGGTCACCCACGTCGACGCTGGCCGGCAACCGCCCCATCAGGTGATAGGCGATCCGCCGCACCAGCGGCGCGTGCCGACGTACCAGTTCGTCGGCGCTCTCGCGGGAAAGTTGCAGATACTCCGAAGCCACATTCATCTCGGCACCCTCTCCGCCGATGTTGTCCGGCCGCCAAAAAAGGCGATGCGGTCGAGGCCTGCGCGTTCGGGGTCCGCCCATTTATCGACCGCACCGGCCAGTTTCTTGAATGCCAGCGCCGAATGGCTGGACGGCCACAGGTCGACGACCGCGGATTGTCGCCGGATGGCCTGGCGCAAACGTTCGTCGTGCGGCACCCATCCGCTGAAGTCGATCACCACGTCGAGGAAACGGTCGCTGACCCGCGCGAGCTTCTGGTGCAGCGCCCGCGCATCGCCTTCGTTGCGCACCATGTTGGCGACCATGCGGACGCGCCGCACGCCGAAATCGCGGCTGAGCACCTTGGTCAGGCCGTACGCATCGGTCAGCGAGGCGGGTTCGTCGCACACCACCACGATCACCTCGGCGGCGGCCGCAGCGAACATCGTCACGTTGTCGGAGAGGCCGGCGGCGGTATCCACCAGCAGGTACTCCGGTGGCTGCGCCAGTTCGTCGAAGGCGCGGATGATCGCCGCGTGCTCGCCGTTGTCCAGCTGCGCCAGCCGGCGCGTACCGGAACCGGCCGGTACCACCTGCAGGCCGTGTGGCGCGGGCAGCAGCAGTTCTTCCAGCGTGCAGTCGCCGTCCAGCAGGTGGCCGATATGGCGCGACGGCGTGAGGCCAAGCATCACGTCGACGTTGGCCAGTCCCATGTCGGCATCCAGCAACATCACGTCGTGACCGGCGATCGACAACGCCATGCCCAGGTTCACCGCGACCGTGCTCTTGCCGACGCCACCCTTGCCGCCGGCCACCGCGATCGCGCGGCAATGACGGCGACTTGCGGACGCCGCGGTCAGCAGGCTGCTGGCCTGGTGGCTGGCCTGAGGGCTGGCGCTCGCTTCCGCTGCCGGCCGCGCGACCATCGCCGACAGCATCTGCTTCAGCCCCGAAGCCTGATCCATTGCAAGTACTCCGCTCATGCGCTGGCCACCGCCAGGCCGAAGCGTTCGGCCATCAGGCTGTCGTCGGGCGCCCGGCTTTTCAGCGACTGCGCGGCGCGGCATACCAGCACGCGCGCGTCTGCGGTGGCGATGTCTTCGGGCACGCGCTGGCCGTCGGTGGTGTAGTCCAGCGGCAGCCGGTGGCGGATCAGCACCGACAACGCGCCACCCAGATTCGGCGCCTCGTCCAGCTTGGTCAGGATGCAGGCGTGCGGCTTCAGCGGCAGGTACGCGCGTACCGCATCGTCCAGCGCCTGCGCCTGCGCATTGGCAGCCAGCACCAGGCAGGCGCGCAGGTCGCTGGCGTCGGCCAGGATCTCCAGCTGCTGCACGAGGCGCGGATCGCTGCCGGCCACGCCGGCGGTGTCGATCAACACGGTGTGGCGACCGTGCAGCATCTCCAGCACCTTGCGCAGGCTGTCCGCGTCGTAGGCCGGATAGACGCGCACGCCGAGCAGGCGACCGTAGTGTTCCAGTTGCGCGGCGGCGCCGATGCGGTAGTGATCGGTGCTGACCAGGGCTACCTGGTCGGCGCCCTGGCGCATCACCGCGCGGGCCGCCAGCTTGGCGATGGTGGTGGTCTTGCCCACGCCGGTCGGCCCGACCAGCGCGGTGACCCCGCGGTCGTCGCCGGACAGGCCGCGCCCGCTCACCGCGAGGCTGCGGCTGAGCATGCCCAGCGGCAGGTAACGCGCCTGTTCGGCGTTCAGCTGGTCGGGCAGCTCGGCCACCAGCGTGCGCGCCACGTCGGGTTCGATGCCCAGCCGCGTCATCTCGCGCAGGACGCGCGCGCGCAGCGGCTGGCGCCGCTCCATGTCGTTCCAGGCCAGGCTCGACAGCTGCACCTCGCAGCATCTCGCGCAGGCTGCCCAGTTCGCTGCGCAGCTGCGCAGTGTCGTGTGCGGCACGCTCCATCAGCGGGTGCATCGCCAGCGTGGCCTTCGCCGCGGGCGGCGGCGCGGTTCCGGTGGCCGACGGCGCGCAGCGCGGGTTCGATCGATGCGACGCGAGGTGGCGGCACGCTCGCGGCGACTGCCTCGGCCTGTCGTGCGCTGTCGGGCGCGGGCGCACCGTGCCTGGCCGCTTCGCGTATCAGCGCCTCGTCGTAGTCGATCGCGGCGATCAGCTCGATGCCTTCATCCAGCCGGCGCGTCGACAGGATCACCGCTTCCGGCCCCTGCTCCTCGCGCACTTCGCGCATGGCCTGGCGCATGTCGGCGGCCACGAAACGTTTGATCTTCATGTGTGATTGCTCCGCGAGCGGGGAACGGAGAATCCCGCAAGGGGACTCCCAAGGGTCGCAGGGAGCGGGGAACATTAACGCCGAGGCGAACCGGTGCGGCACGTTCCAGACGGGCATCAACAGGCACCCGACGAACTGCGCGTTCCCCGTTCCCCGTCTCGCGTTCCCGCTTCACCAGAACCATCACGCCTCTCCTCGCCTCAACGTCCCAGCGCCTGTACCAATCGCACCCGACGGTTGTCGGGCACTTCGTTGTAAGCGAGTACGTGCAGGTTCTGTGCCACGTGGCGGGTGAAGCGCGCGAGCCACGGCCGCAGCAGCGGCGCGACCAGCAGCACCGCCGGTTCGCCGCTCAATTCCTGGCGCCGCGCGGCATCGGCCACGCTCTGCTGCAGACGGTCGGCCAGGCCCGGTTCCACCGCGGCGCCGGCCACGCCACCGCCACCGGAAAGCGAGCCGAGCAGGATCTGTTCGAGCTCCGGCGCCAGCGTGATCACCGGCACTTCGGTGCCCAGTCCGGTGATCTCCTGCACGATCTGCCGGCCCAGCGCGACGCGCACGGCGGCGGTCAGAACGCCGGGATCCTGACTCTGCGCCGCGTGCTCCGCCAAGGATTCGACGATGCTGCGCATGTTGCGGATCGGCACGCGCTCGGCCAGCAGGTTCTGCAGCACCTTGACCACCACGCCGAGCGACACGCCGCTTGGGCACCAGGTCCTCGACCAGCTTCGGCGCGCGTGGCGGCGAGCCGGTCCAGCAGCTGCTGCACGTCCTGGTGGCTGAGCAGCTCGTGCGCGTGGCCTTGCAGGATGTGCGACAGGTGGGTGGCGATCACCGTGGCCGGGTCGACCACGGTGTAGCCGTAGCTCTGCGCCAGCTCGCGCTGGCCGCTCTCGATCCACACCGCCTCCAGCCCGAACGCCGGGTCCTGCGTGGCGATGCCCTGCAAGCGTGCCGTGCACCTGGCCGGGATTGATCGCCATCAGGCGCTCGTTGTGCACCTCGGCCTCGCCCATCGGCACGCCCATCAGGGTGATGCGGTAGGTGTTCGGGCCCAGGTCCAGGTTGTCGCGGATATGCACCGCCGGCACCAGGAAGCCGAGCTCCTGCGACAGCTTGCGGCGCACCGACTTGATCCGCCCCATCAGCTCGCCGCCCTGGTGCACGTCGACCAGCGGAATCAGCCGGTAGCCCACTTCCAGGCCCAGCGGATCGACGCTGGCCACATCCTCCCAGCCCAGTTCCAGCCGTTCGGCCGGCGGCCGTCGGCGCGCGGCGCCTCGGCGATCGATTCGGCCAGCTTGGCGCGGGTGTCGCGCTCGCGCTTGAGCAGCATCCACGCCGCGCCGCCGCAGGCCGGCGCCAAGCAGCAGGAACGCCATGTTCGGCATGCCCGGGATCACGCCCATCACGATCAGCACCACCGCCGCCACGCCGAGCGCGCGCGGCTGGCCGAACACCTGGCCGATCACCTGCTTGCCCATGTCCTGCGACTTGGACACGCGGGTGACGATGATCGCCGCCGCCACCGACAGCATCAGCGCCGGCACCTGCGCCACCAGGCCGTCGCCGATGGTCAGCAAGGTGTAGGTCCTGGCCGCTTCGCCGGCCGACAGGCCGTGCTGCATCACGCCGACGAAGAAGCCGCCGACGATGTTGATGATCAGGATCAGGATGCCGGCGGTGGCGTCGCCGCGCACGAACTTCGAGGCGCCGTCCATCGAGCCGTAGAAGTCCGCTTCCTCGCGCACTTCCTGGCGGCGCTCGCGCGCCTGCTCCTGGGTCAGCAGGCCGGCGTTGAGGTCGGCGTCGATCGCCATCTGCTTGCCGGGCATCGCGTCGAGGGTGAAGCGCGCGGTCACTTCCGACACGCGGGTGGCGCCCTTGGTGACCACCACGAAGTTGATGATGGTGATGATCGCGAACACCACCAGGCCGACCGCGAAATTGCCGCCGATGACGAACTCGCCGAACGCCTCGATCACCTTGCCGGCGGCGCCGGGGCCGTCGTGGCCATGCAGCAGCACCACGCGGGTGGAGGCGATGTTCAGCGCCAGCCGCAGCAGGGTCGCCATCAGCACCACGGTGGGGAACGCGGCGAACTCCAGCGGCCGCATCACGTAGACCACCGCCAGCAGGATCACCAGCGACAGCGCGATGTTGAAGCTGAACAGCATGTCGAGCAGGAACGGCGGCAGCGGCAACATCAGCATCGCCAGCATCACCAGCATCATCACCGGCGCGCCAATACCCCGTCGCGCCAGGTGCTTGAAGTTGCCTAGTACGTCTGCACCCGTCATGGATTTGACTCGTCGTTATTCGCGGTAAGGCCCCATCGAGATCGGGATCGACCTCGGGGGTTGGCGCTGCCGGTGGTGTCTCGCCCTGCGCCGTGGCTTGCTTCAGCTGGTAGACGTAGGCCAGGACCTGGGCCACCGCCACGTACAGCGCGGCGGGGATTTCCCGACCCAGTTCAGTCGTTGCATACAAGGCGCGTGCCAACGGCGGCGCCTCGACCAGCGGGATGCGATGGCGGCCCGCCACCAGGCGGATCTGCTGGGCCAGCACGTCGACGCCCTTGGCGATCACCCGCGGCGCGCCCATGCGCCCGTCGTCGTAGCGCAGCGCCACGGCAAAGTGGGTCGGGTTGACCACCACCACGTCGGCCTTGGGCAATTCCTCCATCATGCGTCGGCGCGCCTGCGCCTGCTGCACCTGGCGGATGCGCCCCTTCATCTCGGGGTTGCCCTCGCTCTCCTTCATCTCGTCCTTGATCTCCTGCTTGGTCATGCGCAGGTTCTTGCCGTGGTCGTACTTCTGGTACAGCGCATCGATGCCACCGATCAGCGCCAGCATCGAGCCGAACCACAGCGCCGCGCGGCCGAGCAGGCCGATCGACTGCGCGATCCCGGCCATCACCGAGCCGCGGCCGGTGGCCTGCAATTCGCCCTGCCAGTGGCGCAGCAACAGCAGCAGCACCGTGCCGATGAAGATCAGCTTGAGCAACGCCTTGCCCAGTTCGACCAGGCCGCGCATCGCGAAAATCTTGCCCAGCCCCTTGATCGGGTCGAGCCGCTCGAACTTCGGCTGCAGCGCCTGCGCGCTGAAATTCAGCCCGCCCAGCAGCAGCGGTGCGGCCAGGGTCGCCAGCATCGTCGCCACCGCCACCGGCGCGAACAGGCTCGAGCGCCTCGCTCATCGCCGCATGCAGCGTGCGCCCCGGCAAGGCGTCGGAGAACAACGCCTCGCGCGAATAGCCCAGGCCCAGCGAAAAGATCTGCCGGGCATGCAGGAACGCGCTCTCGCCGCTGTTCATCAGCGCCGCCACGCCGGCCAGCACCACCAGCGCGCCGGACAGGTCGCGCGATCGCGGGACCTCGCCCTTCTCGCGGGATTCGCGCAGGCTTTTTTTCGGTAGGTTGTTCGGTTTTTTCCTGGTCGCTGTCGTCGGACATGTCAGAGCCTGCTCATGGTCTCCAGGCACTCCGCGCCGGGAGCTGTTTGCGCGCAGGCCAAGGAAGAACGAAGGAGTGGACGTCCGTCCACGACTGAATGATGACGCGGGCATGCGGGCAAACAGACCCGGCCCGAAGGGTTGTCACCGAGTGGCCCCCATGCGGCGGCGCGCGGCTTGGCCTGCCGGCCAGGCAGGCCTGCACCACGCACCACCCCCTGGAGGCCACTCGGTGACAACGCGGAATGTCTGGAGACCATGAGCAGGCTCTTAGCTCCCCATCAGATTGCGCATCAGCGACCAGGCATCACTCTGCAGCGCCTCGAACGCGCCCGGCAGGCTGCGCAGCGACAGCCACAAGGCGATGAAACCCAGCGACACCGTGATCGGAAAGCCCACCGCAAACAGGTTCATCGACGGCGCCGCGCGGCTGATCGCGGCAAAGCCGATGTTCACCACCAGCAGCGACGTCATCGCCGGCAACGCCACGCGCACCGCACCGGCGAACAGCTGCCGCGGCAAAAGCGACCACCGCATGCAGGCCGTTGGCATTGATCACCGGCTCCCCGGCGGCAGGCTGTGGAAGCTGTCGGCCAGCAGCGCGATCAGGCGCAAATGGCCGTCCATCGCCACGAACAGCAAGGTCACCAGCAGCAGGTAGAACTGGCTCAGCACGGTCGAGCTGCCGCCGGCCTGCGGATTGACCACCTCGGCAAAGCCCAGGCTCATGCTCTGCGCCACCAGCTCGCCGCCGAACGACACCGCCTCGAACACCAGCTTCAGCACGAACCCCACCGCCGCGCCGATCAGCACCTGCCCGGCCATCGTCGCCACGCCGTCGCCGCTCAACGGATCGATCGTCACCGGCGCCAGCGGCGCCAGCACCAGGGTCAGCACCACCACCACGCCCGACGCGGATGCGCGCCGACACCACGGTGGCGCTGAACACCGGCGCCACCAGGCACAACCCGGTCACCCGCCCCATCGCCCAGAACAGGCTGCCCAGCCACATCGGCAGCTGCGCCAGATCCAGCGCTGTCATCTGATCGCCCCCGGCAGGCTCTCGATCAGCTGCGTGGTGTACTGCACCAGCAGGCGCAGCATCCACGGTCCGGCGATCAGCGCCACCAGCGCCATCGCGATCAGCTTGGGAATGAAGCTCAAGGTCATCTCGTTGATCTGCGTGGCCGCCTGGATCACGCCCACCAGCAGACCCACCGCCAGCGCCGTCAGCAGCAGCGGCGCCGCCACCAGCATCGCCACGTACAGCGCGTGCTGGCCGATCTCCATGATGGATTCGGGGGTCATGCGATGGCTCCGGTGGCGCTGCTTCGCCTGCGGCAGCGGCGGAGAGCTGTCGCGCCTGCAACTGGAGGAGCGCACTTGTGCGCGATGCTCTGCGCTTGCGTTCGAGCAAAAAGCTCCAGAGGCAAGAGCTTTCGTGCGCCTGCGGCGCCCGAGTCACTTTCTCTTTGCGTGGCCAAGAGAGAAGTAACCAAGAGAGAAGGCCACCCCGCTTGGCGCTTGCCGGGCTTCCTGCCCGGCAAGTCCGTGAGGGCCGGCCGGGTTTTTCGATCGGACTCCTGTCCGAGCGAAAAATGATCGGCATCCCTGCCGATCACCCTGCGGGCCTGTCGTCCGCCCCTCACCGCCGCACAGGGGCCCCGGTAGAGCAGCGCGCATCCTGCGCGCACTCCTCGAAAAGCTAGATCAAAAGCAACAAGAGCAAAAGCAGAAGCACAAGCGAGCACAAACTAATCGGATCGACCACGAAATCCTCCGCTCAACCGACTCCCTGCTTTCGCAGCGGCAAAGCCGCTGCGCACCGAGTGCGGGCCAGGATGGCCCGCTGCTCTACCCGGGGCCCCTGTGCGGCGGTGAGTCGGGGTCGACAGGCCGCGCAGCGGGAATCGGCAGGATGCCGATGCCTTTTCGCCAGCACAGGATGTGCTGTCGAAAAGCCCGGCCCCGGCTCACGGACTTGCCGGGCAGGATGCCCGGCAAGCGCCAAGCGGGGTGGCCTTCTCTTTTGGTTACTTTTCTCTTGGCCACGCAAGAGAAAAGTAACTCGGCTGCCGCAGGCAGACGAAAGCTCTTCGCTCTGAACTGCAACGAGGAAAGCATCGCACCGCCAGCGGGCTCCTACAGAAGGCTTCGAGCCAGCCACGTGCGCGGTCACGTGTAGAAGCTCCCGGCCAGGGTGCCCAGCAGCAGCGTCCACCCATCCACCAGCACGAACAGCATGATCTTGAACGGCAGCGAGATGATCATCGGCGAGACCATCATCATGCCCATCGACATCAGCACGCTGGCCACCACCAGGTCGATGATCAGGAACGGGATGAACAGCAGGAAGCCCATCTGGAACGCGGTCTTCAGCTCGCTGGTGAGGAACGCCGGCATCGCCACCTTGAACGGCACGTCGGCCTTGCTGGCATAGGGCTTTTCCTTGGCCAGCCGGGTGAACAGCTGCAGATCGGCGTCGCGCGTCTGGTCGAGCATGAAGCGCTTGAACGGTGCCGACGCGGCCGGCAACGCCTGCTCGGCAGCTGATCTGGCCGTCCATATACGGCTTCACGCCGTCGACGTAGGCCGTGATTGAGCACCGGCGACATCACGAACAAGGTGAGGAACAGCGCCAGTCCCAGCAGCACCTGGTTCGGCGGCGTCGACTGCGTGCCCAGCGCCTGGCGCAGGAAGCCGAGCACGATGATGATGCGGGTGAACGAGGTCATCATCAGCGCGATCGCCGGCAGCAGCGTCAGCGCCGTCATCAGCGCCAGCACCTGCAGCGACAGCGTCCAGTTCTGGCCGCCGCCCGGCGCGCTCTGCACGTTCACCAGCGGAATGCCCGGCGCGCGCCGGCCAGCGCCGCCAGCGGCAACAGCAGCAGCGAGGCGGCGACGATCCAGCGCCACGTCTTCATGAGCCGCGCTTCCAGCGTGCCAGCAGCTCGCCGAAGGCGGGCATCGGCAAGGCGGCGGGCGGTGTCGGCCGCTGCAGGTTCGGCGGCGTGCGCCGTCGTAGACGTGCAGCGTGCGCATGCCGCCCGGCCCCATGCCGATCAGCAGGCGCTTGCCGTCGGCGTCGAGCAGCAGCAGCCGCTCGCGCGCGCCCACCGCGAATGTTTCCACGCAGCGGATGCGCCGGCCGGCCACGCCGTGACGGCGCTGCATGCGGCGGCGTGAGCCAGCCGGCGGCCAGGATCAGGCCGATGATGCCGAGCAGGCTCAGCACCACGCGCACGAGTTCGCCGGCGGCATTGAATTCCGATGCGGCCGCCGGCGCCGCGGCAAGCATGAGGGCCAGCGTGCCCATCAGCGCAGCTTGCGCACGCGTTCGGCCGGACTGATCACGTCGGTCAGGCGGATGCCGAACTTCTCGTTGATCACCACCACCTCGCCATGCGCCACCAGGGTGCCGTTGACGAACACGTCCAGCGGCTCGCCGGCGGCGCGGTCCAGCTCCACCACCGAGCCCTGGTTCAGTTGCAGCAGGTTGCGGATGCTGATGCGGGTGCGGCCGACCTCCATCGCCAGGGTCACCGGCACATCCAGGATCATGTCGAGGTTGACGTCGCCGCCGGCCGCGGCGGCGCCGTGCAGCGGATCGAATTCAACGCGCTCGCCGGCGTCGGCGAAGGCGCCATCGGTGGACTGGTTCATGCGGGGCTCTTCTCTGTGGAATGATCGCCGGCCAGAAGCCTTTCGCGGCGACCGGCCTGGACATGGAAACGAACGGCGTTGCGGCCGTTGGACTGGCCGTAGCGGCCACGGAATACCGGCACGTCCTCGGCGTAGACGGTGGCCAGCTCGGGCAGTTGCACGGGGATCACGTCACCCGGCCGCAGATGCAGGAACTCGCCGATGCTGAGCTGCGTCTCCAGCAGCAACGAGCTGAGGCTCACCTCGGCATCGAGCACTTCTTCGTGCAGCAGTTTCGGCCCAGCGGTCGTCGCGATCGACGCGATCGCTCTGCACGCCGGCATCCAGCAAGGTGCGGATCGGCTCGACCATCGCGTACGGCAGGGTCAGGTGGATCTCGCCGCCACCGCCGTCGAGTTCGACGTGGAAGCGCGACACCACCACCGTCTCGGTCGGGCTGACGATGTTGGCGAACTGCGGGTTGATCTCGGAATTCTGATACTCGAACTGCAGCTCCAGCACCGGCGCCCACGCTTCGGTCATCGCGCCGAACAGCTCCTCCAGCATGATCTGGATGACGCGGTTCTCGGTGGCGGTGAAATCGCGCCCCTCGATGCGCGCGTGGTAGCGGCCGTCGCCGCCGAAGAAATTGTCGATCACGGTGAACACCAGGCGCGGCTCGAACACCACCAGCGCGGTGCCGCGCAGCGGCTTGATGCGCACCAGGTTGAGGTTGCTCGGCACCGCCAGGCTGTGCACGTACTCGGCGAACTTGACCATCTTCACGCCCAGCACCGAGACCTCGCAGGTCTTGCGCAACACGCTGAAGATGGCCGTGCGGAAGAACCGCGCGAAGCGGTCGTTGACCATCTCCAGCGTGGGCAGGCGGCCGCGCACGATGCGGTCCTGCTGGGTGAAGTCGTAGGAGATCACCGCATCGGGCGGCAACGGTTCGTCGTTGCCGGTGGCTGACCGCACCGCCGGCGACGCCGTCCAGCAGCGCGTCGATTTCGTCCTGGGAAAGCAGGTCGCTCATGCGCGTGGCTTCCTCATCACTGCATCACGAAGCTGGTGAAGTACAGCGCATCGATGCCGGGGCGGCCGAGCCGCGCCTGGACGACCTTGCGAACCGCGACCAACGCCTGCTCCTGCAGTTTCTGGCGACCGGCGGCATCGCTGATGATCGTGAAGTCCTGATTGCTGAACAGCGCGACCAGCGCGTCGCGCATCACCGGATCGGCCGCCTTCGCGACGTTGATCGCTTCGGGATCGTGCGACATCAGGGTGACCCCCACCTGCAGGTAGCGCAGCGAATCGGCATCGCGAAAATTCACCACGAACGCCGGGTCCAGCGGCAGGTAGAGCTCGGTCTTGCTGATCTCGGGCGCGCTGGTCCGGCCCGGGGCGGCGTGCGCGGCCGAACGCGACTGCCAGACATAGCCACCGGCGCCCAGTGCCGCCAGCAACACCAGCAGCACACCGATCACCAGCGGCTTGCGGCTGCTGCGCTCCACCGGAGCGCTCCACCACCGCTTCGGGCTGTTCGTCCTCGACCATGAAAACCTCGTCCTGCATTTGGATGGATGGATGCGACTGACGTCGCGCCAACCCGTCGAATGCAATCCACGTGCCATCGTCGAGGAGTGTTGCTGTGACTGGGCTTGCGACCGCTGCGCAAGCCTCGGGGAAGAGCTCGCGGCGCTTTATTGACGCCCGCCATGTCGGCGTCGCGACGCGATCACGGCAAGGCGGGCGAACGCGCGCGTGCGCGCCGGCATCGCCTTGCGTGGCCGGCGCTTCAGGTCATCGAAAACACGGGCGGATGGTCCGCACGCCGCTGCGGGCGCTCAGGCGAACGCGTCGACCAGACCGATCTGGCGCAGCGGCGTCGGCATGCCGATGCCGTGGATCTCGCCGGCGTCGTCCGCTGCGGCATCCCGCTCGGCGGCGTGACCGTGGCGCTCGCCGCGATCGTGCTGGCCCACCTCGGCATGGCCCAGCGAGAGGCCGTGCTGGGCCAGCATGTGATCCAGCTGCGGCAGGCTCTGCTGCACCGCCGCCACGGCGCCGGGATGTTGCGCGGTGAACGCCACGTCGACGCGACCGTGCGTCACGCTGATCTTCACGTCGAGCGAACCCAGTTCCTCGGGATGCAGCCGTATGCGCGCCTGCTTGATGTCCTGACCGCCCAGCCAGGCCACCTGCTGGCCGAGTTCCTGGGCAAACGCCTGGCTGCCCACCGGCGACGGCAGCGACAGCACGGGCGGCGCCGCGGGTGCGGCGGCGGTCGACGGCGCGGTCAGCGCGACTGTCGGCGCAGCATCGTGCGATGACGGCCTCCTTCGCGGCCGCGGCGCCCGGCAACAATCCGTCCGCGGCGGCCAGCATGCCGGCCATCACGGCGGGCGCCGGATTCGCGGTCGCCGCGGCAGCGCCGGACGCCAGCATGGCCGCCACGTTGCCGCTCGCCTCGATCTTGCCCGCCTGCGCGGGCGCAGCGGCGACTCCGGCCGCGGCGGCGGACCGCAACACGCCGGCCACCGCCGGGCCGATCAATGCCAGCATGGCGCCGGCCAGCGCAGCGGCGCCTTGCTCGTCCACGCTGGCGGTTTCGCTCGGCACCTGCCCGTCCGGCACGATGCTGTCCATGGTTCCGGCGACGGACATCGCTGCCGCCGACGCCATCGCTTGTGCATTGCCGGGAGCCGCTGTCGGAATCTTGGGATCGCACGCCGGCGTCGCCTCGGCCCGGGCCTGCAGTGTCGACTCGCGTCCGGGGACATTCGGCTCCCGCGTCGAGGGGTCGTGCTCCTTGCCGTGGTCAACGCCGGAATCGCGCGACGCGCTGCGCTGCCTTGCGGCATGCAGTTGCCGGTCGAAATGTCCCGGCGCTGCCGGTTCCTGCGCGGCACCGGCAGGCGTGCTGCGCGATGCCGGCGGCGTGGGCGGCGTGGAACCAAGGGCGTGGGCAGTCATGCTGTGGGCGCTCCTTCAATGGGCTGGCAGGCGGCGGCCAGCGGCACGCGCGCGAAAGGGGTACGGGCGGCGCGGCCCTCCGGTCATGCCGCTCATCGCGGCCGCCGGTACTGCATGCGTTCGTCGATCTCGGCCTGCTCGTGGCGATCCTCGGCCCGGCGCTCCTGCTCGCGATGCTGGGCAACGACGCTGTCCAGCGCGCTTTCGCGCGCGTGCGCCTGCCGCCAGTGTCGCGCACCTGTTCCAGTTGCCGGTTCTGGCGGCTGACCTCGGCGGTCTGCTGCACGATCGCCTGATCGATCCGCTCGACGAATTTCTGACGGTTGAGCAGCGCCGCCACGCTCAGGGCGCCGTCGCCGGTCGACGCATATTCCTGCCGGTAGCGGCTGCAGCTCGCTGAGCTGCTGCTCGGCCCTGGCCAGCGACTGCTGTTGCGCGGCCAGTTGCACCAGCGCATCTTCGCTGCGCTGCTGCGCCTGCTCCACGGCCGGCTGCAGCTGGCTCGCGCGCGAGCTCATGCAGCCACCTGCGCGGCGAGCGCATCGAGTTTCGCGATGGCCTCCTCGAGCGTCATCGGCTCATCGACTTCCTGTTGCAGGAACGCGCGCAGCTGCGGCCACATCTCGATCGCCTGGTCGACCTGCGGATCGGAGCCTTTCTGGTAAGCGCCCACCGCGATCAGGTCGCGCTGCTGGCGATAGGCCGAATAGACCTGGCGGAAACGCTGCGCCGCGCGCAGATGTTCGCGCGCCACCACCGCCGGCATCACGCGGCTGATCGACGCCTCGATGTCGATGGCCGGGTAATGGCCGGCTTCGGCGAGATCGCGCGACAGCACGATATGGCCGTCCAGGATCGCGCGCGCCGCGTCGGCGATCGGGATCGTGGCGGTAGTCGTCGCCTTCGGTCAGCACGGTATAGAACGCGGTGATCGAACCACGCCCTTCGGCATCGTTGCCGGCGCGTTCGACCAGCGCCGGCATCATCGCGAACACCGACGGCGGGTAGCCCTTGGTCGCCGGCGGCTCGCCGATCGCCAGGGCGATCTCGCGCTGCGCCTGGGCGTAACGGGTCAGCGAATCCATCAGCAGCAGCACGCGCATGCCGCGGTCGCGGAACCACTCGGCAATCGCGGTGGCGTACTGCGCGCCGCGCAGCCGCTTCAGCGGCGGCGCATCGGCCGGCGCGGCGACGATCACCGCGCGACGGCGGCCTTCCTCGCCCAGCGTTTGCTCGACGAATTCCTTCACTTCGCGGCCGCGCTCGCCGATCAGGCCGACCACCACCACGTCGGCGTTGGTGTAGCGCGTCATCATGCCGAGCAGGGTCGACTTGCCGACGCCGGAGCCGGCGAACAGGCCCAGGCGCTGGCCGCGCCCGACGGTGAGCAGCGCGTTGATCGCGCGCACGCCGACATCGAGCGGGGCGTCGATCGGCTTGCGCGCCATCGGATTGATCGGCTCGCGCTTGAGCGCGGCATGCTCGTCCGATTCCAGCGGGCCGAGCCCGTCCAGCGGCACGCCGTCGGCGCCGATCACCCGGCCGAGCAACTGCATGGCCGACCGGCAAGCCGCCGCCGTGCGCGCACGGGCGCACCCGCGCATTCGGCAACACGCCATGCATGTCGCCCACCGGCATCAGCAGCAGGCGTTCGTCGGCAAAGCCGACCACTTCGGTTTCGAGTTTGGCGCCGTCGGCCGTGTCGACCAGGCAACGTGCACCGAGCGCGCGCCTCGCAACCCTCCGCCTCCAGCGTCAGGCCGACCACCCGGCGCAGGCTGCCTTCCACGGTCAGCGTGCGCGCCGCTTCGGCACGCACGGCGCGCCAGCGCAAACTGCTGCTGCCAGCGCGTACGACGTGCGGCGTCGGCGACGTCGGCGCTCATGCATCGCTTCCGGCGCACTCGGCATCGTCGCCAAGCACTGCATCGATCACCGCCGCCAGGCGGGTTTCCACGCGTGCATCCAGCCGCGAGCGCTCGCTCTCCAGCTGGCAGTCGCCGCGCGCCAGCGCCGGATCGGCGAGCAGTTGCCAGTGGCTTTCGGCCGCGCCCAGTTCCTGCAGCAAGGCCAGATCGTCCGGATGCACGTGCACGCGAAGCTCGCGGGTGGCCGCTGGCAGGGCAGCGGCGGCTTCGCGCACGGCCCGCGCGATCAGGTCGGGCGACAGCTGCAGTTCGCGCGCGACCACCCGGCTGGCCACGATCGTCGCCAACCGCACCAGCTCCTGCCCGGTCTGCTCGTCGAGTGCCAGCAAGGGGCGCGCCGCGGCGTCATACAGCGCATCGAGCTGCGCCATGCGTTCGCGCAACTGCTGCTGCGCCGCGGCCAGGCCCTCGGCACGGCCGGCGGCGTAGCCCTCTTCGCGGGCCTGCTGTTCGAGCGCCGCCAGTTCGCGCACGGTCGGCTGCGGCGGCGTGTTGGCCGCCTGCGCCGCGGTCGACCGGGTGCCCACGTTCGGCAGCTCCCAGCGCTGGAAATCCGCTGTCGCATGTTGGATCGCGGCGGCCATCAGACGTATTCATCCCCGCCGGAGGCCAGGCTGAGCTGCCCGGCATCGGAAAGTTTGCCGGGCAAT
The DNA here is from genome assembly GCA_963739815.1 of uncultured Gammaproteobacteria bacterium. Lineage (GTDB taxonomy): Bacteria > Pseudomonadota > Gammaproteobacteria > Xanthomonadales > Rhodanobacteraceae > Rhodanobacter. The sequence goes on along the minus strand of CAVUBI010000001.1, from coordinate 119,920 downwards.
CGCCAGCACCTCTTTCTGCGCGGCGTCGACTTCGCTCAGGCGCACCGGGCCCTTCACTTCCAGGTCGTCGCGCATCATGTCGGCGGCGCGCTTGGACATGTTGGCGAAGATCTTTTCGCGCACTTGCCGGCTCGGCGCCCTTGAGCGCCGTGATCAAGGTTGCCCGACGGCACTTCGCGCAGCAGGACCTGCATGCCGCGATCGTCCAGTTCGGCCAGATCCTCGAAGACGAACATCAGGTCCTCGATGCGTCCGCCCAGCGCCTCGTCGTGGCTGCGGATGGCGGTCATCAGCTCGGTTTCGCGGCTGCTTTCCATCGCGTTGAGGATGTCGGCGGCGGCCTTGAGCCCGCCGACGTTGGCGGACTTGAGTTTCTTGTTGCTGCCGGAAAACTGGCGCTCCATGATTTCGTCGAGCTCGTTCAGCGCATGCGGCTGCACGCCATCGAGCGTGGCGATGCGCATCACCGCGTCGGAGCGCACGCGCGGCGGCAGGTAACCGATCACCTCGGCCGCCTGATCCGGTTCGAGATGCGCCAGCACCAGCGCGATGATCTGCGGGTGCTCCTGGTTGATCATCTCGGCGATGGCGCGGCTCTCCATCCACTTCAGCGATTCCAGCCCCTTGCTGCTGCGGCCGAGCAGGATGCGGTCGATCAGGCCGCCGGCCTTGGTCTCGCCCAGTGCGTTGACCAGGATCTTGCGGATGTATTCCTCGGTGCCCACACCCAGCGACGTCTGCCGGCCCATGTCTTCGTTGAGTTTGTCCAGCGCGTGTTCGACATGCTCGCGCGACACGCTGGTGAGCGCTGCCATGGCGCTGCCGACCGCCTGCACGTCGCGTGCACTGAGGTGCTTCAGCACCTCGGCGGCATCCTGCTCGCCCAGCGTCAGCAGCAGGATCGCCGCGCGCTGCGCGCCATTGATCGGGCGCATCGGAACGGTTAGTTGCCATCTTCGCTCACCCAGTTCTTCACGACTTGCGCCACCTGTTTGGAGTTTTCGCCCACCATGCGCCGGGCCTGGCCGATGCGTTGCTCGTACGCGAGCGGCGGCGCGGCGCCGAGCCGGGCCGGTTCATTGGCGGCCGGCTCGTCGTCGTCGACACGCACGGAAATTTTCGGCATCGGCGCCGGCCAGCGCGCGCGCGCACGGTTTCGCCGCGCAGCAATCCCCTTCAGCAGCGGACGCAGCAGGCCGAATGCCACCAGCAGCGCGATCAGCACGCCGATGCCCTGCTTGAACAGATCCAGCGCACCCGGCCGCTGCCACAGCGGCGTCTCCGGCAGTGCTTCCAGGGCAGGGCCGCGGTGGAATGCCTGGTTGACCACGCTGACGCTGTCGCCGCGCGCGGCGTTGAAGCCGACGGCATTCTTGGTCAGTTCGGTCAGTCGCTGCAGCTCCTGCGCGCTGAACGGCACGCTCTTGGACGCCGCCGTGGTGCCGCTGACCGGATCGGTCACCGGGGCGACCAGCTTGTCGTCCAGCGCCACCGCCACGGTGAGGCGAGCCAGCCGGCCAGCCGGATCGCTGACATGGCTGATGGTGCGATCGAGTTCGTAATTGCGGGTGGCGCTGCTGGAGCTTTCGCCGGAGTTCGTCGTCGTGGTCGCTGCCGTGGACGCGCCCGTGGCGGCCTTGCCGGCATCGGGCTTGGCCGCGGTGGGCTGCGCCACCAGCGCCGGCGGCTGGTTGCTGAGCGCACCGGGCACGCCGCCCGCGGCAGCGCCCGAGCCGCGCTGCTCGCTGCTGGTCTGCTCGCTGCGCAATGCCGGCCGATCGTGACCGAAGGTCTCGGTGGCTTTTTCGCTCTGGCTGAAATCCAGATCCGCATACACCTGCGCACGCACCCTGCCCGGCCCGACCAGCGGCGTCAGCAGTTCCTCGATGCGCTGCGCGTAGGTGTTCTCGATGCGCGTGGCCATGCGCAGGCGGTTGTCGCCCACCGCGCCCGGGCTGTCCGGATCGGTGGTCAGCAGCTGGCCTTGCTGGTCGATCACCGAGACCTGGCGCGCATCCAGCTCCGGCACGCTGGCCGCGACCAGATGCACGATCGCCGCCACCTGGCCGGCATCGAGCTGGCGCCCCGGATACAGCGTGACCAGCACCGAGGCGCTGGCTTCGCGGCTGTCGCGGATGAATGCCGAGGGCTTCGGCAACGCCAGGTGCACGCGCGCGCGCACGCACCGACTGCAACCCGCCGATGGTGGCGCCGAGGTCGGTTTCCAGCAGTTGCTGGTAGCGGGTACGTTCGGCCAGATCGCTCATGCCGAACGGCGAATCGGCGGCCGGCAGCGCGCTGCTGGCGGCACTGCCCTGCGGCAATCCCTTGGCGGCCAGCCTGAGCCGCAGCGCGGCGAGGTCGGCTGCCGGCACCATGATCGACGAGCCGTCGTTGCCCAGCTGATAAGGCGTGTTGGCAGCCTGCAGCTCCTGCGTGATCGCCGCCGCATCCTTCTGCTCCAGCCCGGCATACAGCAGGCCGTAGTTCGGCCCGCGCGACCACAGCACCACGGCCACGCCCAGCGCCACCGCCGCGGCCACCGCCACCAACAGCACGAGCTGGCGCGTCGCCGGATTGCGGGCGATCTGCTTGAGGGGATCCAGGCGCGAACCGTCGTTGCCGGTGGTCGCGATGGCGTTGTCTGCCATGCTGCTGCTCGTTGATTAAGGGCGGAATCGGGACTGACGCGGAAGCGTCAGACCGGCATGTTCATGATGTCCTTGTACGCATCGACCATCTTGTTGCGTACCTCGACCATGGTGCGCAGCGAGAGGTCGGCCTTCTGCACCGCGATCATCGTGCGGCCGAGATCCGCACCGGGATCGCCGCGCTCGAAACTCGCGGCCATGTTGCCCGCCTCCATCTGGCTGCGGCCCACCGCGGAGATCGATTGCTTGAGCAGCGCCGAGAAATCGGCTTGGCCGCCGACGGGCGCCGCCTTGAACGCGGTTTCCGCCGGGCGCACCTGCGCCGTCATCTGGCGCATCTGGGAAAGCAGGTTGTTGACGTCGATCGTGCTCATGTCGCTGGTTACCTCATGACGGAATCCCGGCGCGTGACGGGTTTGCTAGTGGGTAAAAGCACGAGCCGTGCCATGGGTTGAAAGCCAAGACGGACCAGCAAGGACGCAGGTGGCGATGCGTGGCGCGGTGGGTTGCCGCAAGGCACTCGCTCCCTGTTCTCCGTCCCCCCGCTTCACCCCTACGCCGCCAGGCTGTTCTGCAAGCCGTATTTGCGCAGCTTCTCCACCAGCGTGGTGCGCTGCATGTGCAGCAGGCGCGCGGCATGCGCCACCACGCCGCCGGTGGCGTCGAGCGCCTGGCGGATCAGGCCGACTTCGATGTCGGCCAGGTGATCCTTGAGGTCGAGGCCGTTCTCGGGCAACAGGCGCAGCGATTCGCCCACCGGCTGCACGCCGCCCTCGCCCGGCTGCAGCTCGTCTTCCATCAGCGCCAGCAGCGCCGCGCCGCGCATTTCGGCACCCGCCTGCTGGCCGCGATACTTTTCCGGCAGGTCGCTGCTGCGCACTTCGCCGTGCGGAAACAGGATCGCCATGCGCTCGACCAGGTTGGACAGTTCGCGCACGTTGCCCGGCCATGCATGCGCCCGCAGCGCCTGCATCGCACTGGCGCTGAAGCGCACCACGCCCAGCCCGCGACGGGCGAGGCGCTGGTTGAACTCGGTGATCAGCGGTCGGCATGTCCTCCAGCCGCTCGCGCAGCGAGGGCAAGCTCCAGCGGGAACACGCTGAGGCGATAGAACAGATCCTCGCGGAACTGCCCGTCGGCGATCGACTGCTCCAGGTTGCGATGCGTGGCGGCGATGATGCGCACGTCGCAACGCTGGGTCTTGTTGCCGCCGACGCGCTCGATAGGCGCGTTCCTGCAACACGCGCAGCAGCTTCACCTGCATCGGCAGGCTCATGTCGCCGATCTCGTCGAGGAACAGCGTGCCGCCCTCGGCCATCTCGAAGCGGCCCTTGCGGGCACTGATCGCGCCGGTGAACGCGCCCTTCTCGTGGCCGAACAGCTCGCTTTCCAGCAGCTCCGCCGGGATCGCGCCGCAGTTGATCGCCACGAACGGCTTGTCGCGGCGCGGCGAATGCTCGTGGATCGCGCGCGCCACCATTTCCTTGCCGGTGCCCGATTCGCCCAGCACCAGCACGCTCGAATCGAACGGCGCGACCTGACGGATCAGGCCGTTGACGCGCACCATCGGCGCCGAGTTGCCGACGAAGCGCAGGCCGCTGGACTGCCCGCCCACCAGGCGCGCATAGATATTGCGCAGGGTTTCGGCCATCTTCTCGTAGCGCAACGGGAAAGTCAGCGTGGCCGCCCGAGTGGCAAACGGCGATGCCGGGGCGGTGATGCGCTCAATCCAGGGGGAATCGCTGGCCAGCAACACCGGCACATGGTCGGCGAAGGATCCGAGCAGGGCGAATTGGCGTTCGGCCTCGACGGCGTCGTCGACGCTGCCGACGTACACCGCGCGCCAGGCGTGGACGGATTCGTCGATCTCGTCGCAACTGGCCCCGTGCAGCGGCCTGATAACCCAGGAATTGGAGCGCCGAGAGCACAGGACCCACACGTGCCTGATCGGACTCGATAACCAGGAAGTCGAACTTTTCCACCACTTTCTCCTTACCGCACATTCGGCAGACCCATGCTTCCAGCGGGACTGCCTTTTCATCGGTGCCGACTTTCCGTCGCCGGGCTGATGAACCATGAGCAATAAGAGGGCCACTTTTGCGGGCCACGGCGACGACAAAACGTCACATGTCGGAAATGCGTGACTGCAAATGGCCACGACATACGCGGGGGTTTGGCGTAACCGCATGAAACGACAACGTTTGGATCGAAGCGCTGACGCGACGCTGCCCGCGATCGAGGTGTGCGCGGCATCACGGGGAATCGCAAACCGCATCGCATAAGTGCGAACTGCATCACATGAGCACTGTCGACCTCGGTGCAATTCAACCGGTCGACTGACGCGCACTCTGCCACTTTGCGTCGGTGATGGCGAAATACCAGCCGCTCGATTGCGTCACTCTGCACGTCACCGTGCGGCGCGAATACGACGAACACGCGGCCATCGTCGAATTGACGTTCGACGCGCGCGGCAAGCACCAGCGGCATGCTGCGGCAGAGGTCGAAGCGCAATCGCAGCAACAGTGCATCGCCCGGCGGCACCAGTGCGGCGGGCAGCAACGCACCGACCGCGTTGAAACGCAGCGACTGGCGCGGCGGCAACGTGTCGGTGGGTACCAGCAGGTGATTGACGATATCCACCAGCGCCGTGAGCTTGGCGTCCATCCGCAGCATTTCCTGCATCAGCGGACTGTCGTCGTCGCCGCCGTCGGCACGGCGCTCTTCCAGCGCGGCGATCGCCGCCAGCGTGTTCGCGTTGCGCTCGGCAAGGCTCAGCAGCTGTGCCTGCGACGGCGGCCAGACGAGCGGCTCGCTGTCGACGTGCAGGTTTTCTTCGCTGCTTACCCGCTGTTCGAAATCATTCCAGCTGCTGGTGGTCATGTTGCGGCTCCGCGGCGCGGCCAGATGCCAAAAACCGCCCTGCCGGCGGTTTCTCGAAAGGGACGAACCGGCAACCTGCGCGTCACGGCTGCCGGTACGCGTCGATCGCGCGGCCGCGGTCGGTTTCGCGCTGCCATTGTTCGGCGGCCAGATCCCGTGCACTGACGACCATCGCCCGCAGTTCGCGATCGTACGCCAGTATCTCGTCCATCTGCGCCAGGCTGTCCGGGTCGGACGCATGCTGGCACAGCAGCAGGGGTTCGCGCTCCTCTTCCAGCTCGATCAACCGGACCCAGTCCTGCGCACTCGCTGCGTCGAGCATCTGCCGGGTCAGCTGCAGTGCTTGTTCCAGGATGCCCATCGCCGCCTTCACCGGGCCGCTGCACGCTGCGCGACGGGCGCGATCTGCACCCAGCTGTCGCGGATCGGCTGCAGCAACTGGCTGACCTCGTCGATCAGGGTGGCGTCATCGCGCAGGTTGGCCTGCAGCAAACGGCGGCTCATGTAGTCGTACAGCGAGTCCAGCCGCCCGACCATCGCCGGATCGGCCTTGGGATCGAGACTGCCGCGCAGTTCGTCGAAGATCTTGATGCAGCGCGAAATGGCCTCGCCCTTGGCCGCCACCTCGCCGCGCAGCATGTGCGCACGGGCTTTCACCAGGCGCTCCAGTGCGCCGTCCATCAGCAGCGTGATCAGGCCGTGCGGATCGGCCGATTCCACGCCGCCGTGCGAACGAACCTGCTGATAGGCGCCTGCGCCATAGCCGAATCCCATGATCGTGATCTCCTGCCTTGAGGTGTTGCGGATTACTTCTTGTTGATGTTGTTGAGCGCGTCGAACTGCTGCTGCAGATAGCTGCTGGTGCTGTTGAGCTTGCTCATCAAGCGTGTCCAGCGCGGTGAACTGCGCCTGGTAGCGCGCGGTGAGCGCGTCCATGCGGCTGTCCAGCGTGGCCTGCTGGTTTTTCAGGTCCTTCAGTTGCTGGCCGATGCTGTCGGTGCGGCTGGCCAGCACGCCGTTGGTCCCGACCCATTGATCCAGCTGGGTGTTCAACTGCGCGGCGAAACCGCTGTCGCCGCCGAACAGGCCGCTGACCAGTTTGCCGCCGTCGCCGATTGCCTTGGTCAGCTTGTCGTTGTCCAGCCTGCAAGGTGCCATCCACTTGCAAGCTGATGCCCAGCGAGGACAGCGCGGTGCCGTTGGCTGCTGCCGCCGATGATCCGCGACAGCGTGCTGTTGATGCCATTGATCGTGGCATCGCCGATCATGGCGCCGGCGGTTTCGCTGACGGCGTCGTACTTGGTGAGGTTCTGGTAGATCCCCACGAAGCTGTTGTAGGTATTGACCAGGTTGGTCAGCGCGCTGACGCGCCTTGCTGCTGTCGTTGGCCACGGTCACGCGGCTCTCGCCAAGCTTGGCCAGGTTCAGCGTAAGGCCATCGATGGCGCCGCTGACGCTGTTGCCCGCGCTGTGGCCGGCCAGGCCGTCGATGGTGTATTCGGCATCCTGCGCCGCGGTGATCACGTTGAGTCCGTTGCCGCTGACGGCGGCCGCGTCGTAGTGCAGTGCCGCCAGGCCGCCATCGCCGCCGCTGCTGCTGACGGTGAAGCCATTGGCTGCGCCGGTGCGGGTGCCGCTCAGTACCAGGTGTGCGCCATCGGTGCCGTTGACGATGGTGGCGGTGACGCCGGGATTGTCGCTGGCCTTGTTGATCGCATCGCGAACCTGCGCCAGCGAGTTGTTGCTGTCGTCGAGCTCGAGGTTCATCGACTTGCCGTCCACCGTCAAGGTGAGCGTGCCGGTGCCGACCTTGGTGCTGCTGTCGGCGAACGCGCCGGACGACGCCTTGAGCGCGCTGGCCAGCTGGTTCACCTCGATGTTGTAGCTGCCGGCCGACCGGCATTGCCGTTGGCGCTGGCGCTCAGCACATCCTTGTCGCTGCTGCTCACGGTACGCGCGTTGAACGCGCTGCCGTCGGTGATCGAAGCCATGGCCGACTGCAGTGCGGACAAGCGCCGCGCCGATCTGGCCCAGGCCGGAAAGCTGGGTGTTGGCCGCGTGCAGCCTGGTTGGTGATCTGGTTTTGCTGCGGCGCCTTCTTGGCGGCCACCAGCGTGGTAACCAGCTTGTCCACGTCGATGCCCGGAACCCACGCCCATCGAGGTCAGCAAACCCGTGGTGGGTGTGGTGGAGCCTACGGTGATCGCCATGTGCGTGGCTTCCTGAAATAGGGGAAACGGCCGCGGAGGATCCGCGGCCGTTCCGGGTCAAACCAGTTACTGCAGCAGCTTCAACACGCTCTGGGTGGAGGCGTTGGCCTGCGCCAGCACCGAGACACCAGCCTGTTGCAGGATGTTCGCGCTGGACATGTTCGCGGTTTCCGCGGCGAAGTCGGCATCCTGGATCTGGCTGCGCGACGCGCTCAGGTTCTGCGAAATGGTCTGCAGGTTGGCGATGGTGGACGTGAAGCGGTTCTGCACCGCGCCCAGGTCGCTGCGCATGGAGCTGATGGTGGCCAGTGCCGCATCGATGCGGCTGATGGTGTCGTTGGCACCGGACACCGTCTTGACATCGCTGGCCGGCCAGGTCGCTGCCAACCGCAATCGGCGTGGCACCGGCACCGGAAAAGCCCAGGTTGCCCGTACCCGTACCGGCCTTGGCGCCGCCGACCGTCAACGCTGCCTGCGAGTTCAAGTGCATCGGACTGGCCGCACGCTGTCGTAGTACGCCGAGACGCCGGCGATGCCCTTGGTGTTGATCGCGTCGACCAGTGCACTGGCGTCCTTGAAGGTGCCGTTCGATGCCCACTGCCGTGCCGAACCGGCTGCAGGGTGATCGCCGCTACCCAGCACCAGCGGGGTGGCATCGCCCGCGTAACACCGTGACACCGGCCGTGACCGTGCCCACCGCAGCATTGGTGCCGGCGGTGACGGCCATCGCGTCGGTGCTCGCCACGTTCTGCGTGATCGTGAGGCCACCTGCAGCGGCGGTGACCGTGTACATGCCCGCCGTGGCGTTGCTATCGAGCTGGCTATCACGTCGGTAGCCATGGTGGCGTAGGTTCCGCTGCCGTTTGCGGCCACGGTGATGCTCTTGCCAGCGAAGGTGACAGTCGGTGGCCGCCGACGCCGAGGCAACCGTGACCAGCTGCCGTACCTGACGACTGCCGTCACGCTGGAGCGGCGGTGAACATGCCGCTGAGGTCCGCCTGGCGCCGACGCGATCTTGCCGACCTGCGGCACCAGCGCCCTGGCTCAGGTTGACCGAGATCGTCTCGCCGACGTTGGCGCCGATCTGGAATGCGGCGGTGCCGAAGCTGCCGTCCAGCACGTGGCGGCCGTTGAACGTGGTCTGCTGCGAGATGCGGGTGATTTCCGACAGGCGCTGCTGCACTTCGGCGTCCAGTGCGGCGCGGTCGCTGTCGGAGTTGGTGGCGTTGGCCGACTGCACCGCCAGCGTGCGGATGCGCTGCATGTTGTTGGTCACCTCGTTCAGCGCCGACTCGGTGGTCTGCGCCAGCGAGATGCCGTCGTTGGCATTGCCACGGCCTGGTTCAGGCCGTTGATCTGGGTGGTGAAGCGGGTCGAGATGGCGAGGCCGGCGGCATCGTCCTTCGCGCTGTTGATGCGCATGCCGGAAGACAGACGCTCGATCGCGGTGGCGAGTTTGCTCTGCGAGGTGGCCAGGTTTTTCTGGGCATTCAGCGAGCTGATGTTGGTGTTGACGCTCATGACCATGGGAATTCTCCGAATCGGGGTGGTGTGCCGACTGTGGTCGGCTCAGACAATCCGGCGGGATTCACCAATGAATGCATCCGCCTTGTGATCTGTTTCGACCCACAACACCGAAACTTGAGCCTTGTCAACGCAAATAATCGAACAATTTTGAACCCTGGATCTCGGGTGAACGTCTGCTGCGCCGCCTGCAGCGCGGTGGTCTGCGCACCGAGCTGGCTGATCGCGTCGTAGTAGTTCAGATCCTGCACGTCCGACAGCGCGCTCTTGTATTGCAGAGTGAGATCGTCATTGAGTCCGCGCTGCTGATCGAGCGCATTCATGCGCGCACCGACCATGCCGCGCGTGCGACTGATGTTGTCGATCGCCTGGTCGAGATTCGCGAACTGCGTGTTGATGTTGTTCTGCATGTCCGCGCCGCCGCCATTGGGCTGACGCAGCGTGTTGATGATGTTGCCCAGCGTGGTGAACACGTCCTGTTTCGCGGACGCGCCCAGCGCGAAGGTGTCGCCTGCGTCGGGCGTGCCGCTGAACGCCACCTGCGCGCCACGGAAGGTGATGCTGCCGCCGTTGCCTGCATCGTAGCTGCCGCTGTCCAGCACCGTGCCGGCGCCGTCGCGCACTTCATACGTATCGGCAGCGGTGAACACGATGTCTGTAGTTGCCGCCATCCCATGCCGAAGGATTCGCGTTGGGGTTGCTGACGCTGCTGGCGCCGGCTACCGCATTGCCGGTATTGGCCGCATTGGCGCTGATCGCAAACGTGCCGTTGCCGGTGGGGATGTCGGCGAATACCGCGCTGCCGGGATCGCCGGTGGCTACCTGCAGACCGGGGCCGGCAGCGACCATGCGCTGGCCGTCGTCGCCGAGGTAGCTGACGCCACTCTGTGCAACGAACGGCATCGTGCCGGTACGGTTGCCGGCAAAAATATAGTCGCCCTGGCCATCCTTGCTGTTGGCCTGGCCGAGCAACTGCTGGCGCAACTGCACCATCTCGGCGGCGATGTCGCCACGGGTCGCGTCGGTCTGCGAGCCGTTCGCCGCCTGCAGCAGCAGCGTGCGCACGCGGCCGAGCACGTCGGTGACGTTGGACAGGGTCTGGTCTTCCAGCCCCAGCCGCGCGTTGGCGGTGCCGATGTTGCGCTGGTACTGCGCGGCGTCGGCGGTGAGGTGGGTCAGGTCCAGCGCGCGCGCCGCGCCCACCGGATCGTCGGATGGCTGGTTGATGCGCTTGCCGGTGCTCAACTGGATGTTGAGATCGGACAGGTCGCTCTGCCGGTCCATCATGCTGCCGACGGACTGCTGCTGCATCCAGCTGGTGGAAACTCGCATGGCTTACCCCTCGCACCGCGCCGAGCAGCGCGCTGAAGATGCTGTTGGCGGTGCTGATGACCTGCGCGGAAGCCTGATACGCCTGCTGGTAACGCAACAGGTTGGCGGCCTCTTCGTCCAGGTTCACACCGGATACGCTTTGCTGCGAAGCTCATCGCCTGGTTGTACACCGCGGTCTGCGTGGTCAGGTCGTCCTTGGCCAGCGCACCGGCGCTGCCGACCTGGCTGACCAGCTGGCTATAGGCGCGGCCCGCACTGGTGACGCCGCCATCGAGTACGCCCGAGGTTGGCGACCTTGCCCAGCATCAACGCGTTGCTGTTGTCGCCCTGCGCATTGCTGTTGGCCTGCACGCCGAAGCTGTCGCCCGCCTGCGGCGCGCCGCTGAGCTGCATGCTCCAGCCGTTGTGGACGATCGGCTGGCCGGGCGTGAAGGTTTGCGCCGGGCCGCCATCGACGCTGTAGCTGGTCGTGGAGGTGAACACCACCGAGCTGCTGTTGAACAGATTGGCGTCGCTGCCGTCGCTGATGCTGATGGCCGGCGCCGCAGTGCCGGTGTTGCCGATCGCGGCGCTGGCCTTGAGCGGCGCGGCGGCAGCGATCTTGCCGGGGTCGTCGATCACCACCGAAAAACTGGCGGCGGCGTTGCGGCTGGGCTGCACGCGGAAGCTGTCGCCGGCATTCGCGCTGCCGCCGACCACCAGGCTCAGCCCGGCAGCGGTGAACGGATCGGCAGCTGGTGCCGCTGCCGCCCAGCGCGACGCTGGCGCCGTTGGTGTCGCGCATGCTCCAGTTGCTGCCGTCGTAGCTCAGTACATAGTCCTTGCCGGCCAGCGCACCGATGTTGCCGATGCTGGCATCCAGCGTGCCGCTGCCGCTGTTGGTGCTGGCCGCCTGCACGGTCGGGCCGGCCGACGTTGAAGAACGTGCCGCCGAGCTTCGCCCTGCAAGTCCGTGCCCTGCGCATGCTGCGCGTTGAACGCGCTGGCCATTGCCTGCGCGGCTGCGGCCCAGCTGGTTCTGCGCGGGATCCAGCACGTTGCTGCGGAAATCCAGCAACGCGCCCAGGGTGCCGCCGCCGATGCGGCCGCTGAGCACGTTGCCCGAGGCCGCGCCCACCACTTCCTAGCGGGTGGCGTCGTACGTGTTCGGCGCGGTGCCCAGCGCGTGCGCCTCGGTGCCGGTGACCAGCGCCTGGCCGTTGCCGACGAATACGCCGATGGTGTTGTCGTTCTGCGGCACCACGCTGATGCCGATCTGGCCGGCGAGCTTCTTCACCAGCGCATCGCGCTGGTCGAGCAGGTCGGCCGGCGGCGTGCCGTCGGTGGCCTGCGAGGAGCGGATCAGCCCGTTCAATCTGGCGATCGACTGGCTGTCGCTGTTGATCGAATCGACGGTGTCGCCGATCTGCTGCTGCACCTGGCCGGAAAGCTGGTTGAACTGGCCGGACAACGCCCGGAACGTGCTGGCGAGCCCGCCCGCCCGCGCCAGCAGCACCTGGCGCGAAGCCGCGTCCGACGGCGCGTTGGCCATGTCCTGCACCGCGCCGTAAAAGCTGTCCAGCGACGTCTGCAGATTGCTGCTGCCGGACAACTGGTTGTTGAGCTGGCCGGTGAGGCTGTCCATGGCACTGGCGCGGCCCTGCCCGGAGCTGGCCGACCACAGCGAGCTGTTGAGGAACTGGCTGTAGGCACGCTGCACCGCCACCGTGTTGACGCCGGTGCCGACGTAGTAGTTGGCCTGCCCCTCGGGCAGCCGGGCGCCGAACGACACCAGCTGGCGGCTGTAGCCGTCGGTGTTCACGTTGGCCACGTTGTGGCTTACCGTACTGAGCCCGATCTGCGCGGCAAGCAGTCCGGACACGCCGGTCGAAAGCATGTCAGCCATGGAACATCCTCAACGCCAGGAGCACCGCGGGAATGACGCAGTGCATGGATACGGTAACGGCCGGACCGATCTTCACTTGAGTGCCCCGGGCTGCTGGAGCGCCGCCAGCGCCTCGCGCATCTGCGGACTGTTGGCGATCGCGGTGATCTTGGCCGCGTACGACGGGTCGGTCGCATAGCCGCCGCGCACGAGGGCACGTGCAAAGCCGGCGATGTTCTCGCCCTGGCCCAGCACCTGCGCGTAACGCGGGCTGTCGCTCAGCAGGCGGGCGTAATCGGAAAACGAATCGGACGGCGAGTCGTAGGCGCGGAACTGGTCGCGGCGGCGCACCGCCACGCCGTTCTCGTACTCCAGCGTGGGCACGCTGACCTTGTCGCCATCCCAGCTGCTGCCGGCCTTGATGCCGAACAGATTGAAGCTGCTGCTGCCATCGCCATGGCTGGGCAGGTGCTTGCCCCAGCCGGTTTCCAGCGCCGCCTGCGCCAGCAGCGCGCGTACCGACACGCCGAGTTTCTTCGCGGCCACTTCGGCATGCGGCGCGAGGGCGCGAACGAAGCTCACCGGATCGCCCCCCGGCAGCAGCTTCGCCGCCGTGCCGGCCACGTCCAGCGCACCCTGCGCGATGCGATCGAGCGTGTCGCGCCACGGTGGGCCGGCGTCGGCCGTGGAGGGCATGGCGATGCCGAAGGCATCGTCCGCTGCACCGGTGCCGCCGGCCGCGTCGCGATTCGCGCCCAACTGCAGCAAGGCGCGGACGTTGGCATTGAGTACGCCGGCGCTGGACGCCGGCAGGCCATGCGCATCGGCAGCCGTTGCCTCGGCGGCATCCGGCTTGCCGCCAAGCTGGCGCACCAGCATCTTCGCGATGCCGAGGCCGTTGCGGCCATTGGCCAGGCTCAGCGACAGCTGCTGGTCGAACATGTCGCGGTACGAATTGCACCTGCTCGCTGCCGGCGAGGTCGCTGCCCATGCTGGCGTTCGCGTCGCGCATCGACTTCAGCATCATCTGGGTGAAGATCGCCTCGAACTGCTTGGCCACCGCCGGCAGCGCGCTCTTGCCGTCGTCGCTGCGCGCCTGCGCGCGCAGCTGATGGAAGCCGGACAATTCGGTCCAGGTATCGAGGGCGGGCGACGTGCTGTTGATCGGCGTCATGGGCTTGTCACCGGGTCAGATGACGACCAGATCGGCATGCAGCGCGCCGGCCTGCTTCAGCGCCTGCAGGATCGAGATGAGGTCGTTCGGCGTGGCGCCGACCTGGTTCACCGCGCGCACGATGGTGTCCAGGCTCACGCCCGGACCGAACTTGAACATGTGCGCGCCCTCCTCGCTGACCTGCACGCTGCTGCTGGGCACGATCGCGGTCTGCCCCTGGCTGAACGGCGCCGGCTGGCTGACCTGCGCCTGCTCGCCGATGGTCACCTGGATCGCGCCGTGCGCCACCGCGGCGGCGCTGACCCGCACGTCCGAACCGATCACCACGGTGCCGGTGCGCGAGTTCACCACGATCCGCGCCGGCGCATCGCCCGGCTGCACGTCGAGGTTCTGGATCGCACCCAGCCACGCCACCTTCTGCGCCGGATCCTGCGGTCCGCGCACGGACACCGAGCCGCCATCGAGCGGCTGCGCGGTGCCGGCGCCATAAGCCTGGTTGATCGCCGTGGCGATCCGCGTGGCCGTGGTGAAATCGGCGGTGTTGAGGTTGAGCATCAGGTCGCCGCCGCCGGCAAACGACGAGGCCACGACGCGCTCCACCGAGGCGCCGTTCGGAATGCGCCCGCTGGCGGAAATGTTCACCTGCACGCTGGAGCCGCTCTTGCCCTGGGCGCTGATGCCACCGACCACCACGCTGCCCTGCGCCACCGCGTAGACGTTGCCGTCGGCGCCGCGCAGCGGCGCCATCAGCAACTGGCCGCCGCGGATGCTCTTGGCGTTGCCGATCGAGGCGACGGTGACGTCGATGGTCTGGCCCGGCTTGGCGAACGGCGGCAAGTCCGCCGTCACCATCACCGCGGCGGCGTTCTTCAGCTGCGGCCGCGCGTTGGCCGGCACGGTGATGCCGAACTGCTGCAGCATGTTCTCCAGGCTCTGCGTGGTGAACGGCGCCTGCGTGGTCTGGTCGCCCGAGCCATCCAGGCCCACCACCAGGCCGTAGCCGATCAGCTGGTTGCTGCGCACGCCCGCCACCTGCACCAGGTCGCGGATCTTGTCCGCACGTACGGGGCCGCTCAGTGCACACAGCACCATGGCAAGCCCGGCGAATACGCCGGCTGCACGCCGCTGCAGGAATCGAGGCATGTTCATCAGAACGGCATCCACTTGGAATTGAAGAAGCGCGACAGCCAGCCGCGCGTGTTCGCGTCGGCCAGCGTGCCGCGGCCGGTGTAGCTGATCCGCGCGTCGGCGACGCGGGTGGACGGCACCACGTTGTCCTGGCCGATGTCCTGCGGACGCACGATGCCGGAGATGCGCACCAGCTCCTGGCCCTGGTTGATGGTCAGCCACTTCTCGCCGCGCACCACCAGGTTGCCGTTGGTCAGGCGCTGCGCCACGGTGACGGTGATCTGCCCGACGAGCTGGTTGCTCTGCGTGCTGGAGCCGGCGCCGTCGAAGCTGCGCTCGCCGTCCAGCCCGATGTTCGCCACCTTGCCGCCGATCGACAGGTTCTGGCCGAGCACGGTGGGCGAGGCGATGTTGGCCTTGTCGGTCTTGCTGGTGCTGGTGGTGGCCTTCTTGCTGGCCTGGGTGCTCTCCACCAGCGCCACGGTGAGGATGTCGCCGACGCGGTGCGCGCGCGGATCGGCGAACAGCTCCATGTTCTGCTGGTCGTGGTAGATCGAGCCGTCGGCCTGCGCCGGCGCGATCTGCTGCGCGGGCGGCGGCGTCGGCGCCCACTCGGCATCGTCGTGCACGCGCGGGCCGCTGGCGCAGCCAACCAGCAGGGCCAGCGCGCACAGCACGAGTGGAAAACGGCAACGGTCGCAGCATCACGGCATGCCTCAGAGTTTGTTGGTGAGGAACTGCAGCATCGAGTCGGCCGCGGACACCGCCTTGGAGTTCATCTCGTAGGTGCGCTGGGTCTCGATCATGTTGACCATCTGCTCCACCACGTTGACGTTGGAGCTTTCCAGCGCGCCCTGCGCCAGCGTGCCCAGGCCGTTCAGGCCGGGCTGGCCGATCTGCGGCGAACCGCTGGAGGCGGTTTCCAGATAAAGGTTGTCGCCGTTCGGCTGCAGGCCGGCGGGGTTGATGAAGTCGGCCAGCTGCACGGTGCCGATCTGCTGCGTCGCGGCCTGGCCCGGCACGCTCACGCTGATGGTGCCGTCGCTGCCGATGGTGATGCTTTGCGCATTCGCCGGAATGCTCACCGCGGGGTCCACCGCGTAACCGTTGGCGGTGACGAGCTGGCCGTTCTGGTCCATGTGCAGCGAGCCGTCGCGGGAGTAGGCGATGCTGCCGTCGGGCATCGTCACCTGCAGGAAGCCGCGACCCTGGATGGCCACGTCCAGCGAGTTGCCGGTCTGCTCGATGTTGCCCTGGGTGAACAGCTTCTCGCTGCCGACCACGCGCACGCCGGTGCCCAGCATCAGGCCGGCCGGCGCCTGGGTCTGTTCGGTGGTCTGCCCGCCGGGCTGGCGCAGGTTCTGGTAGACCAGATCCTGGAACGAGGCGCGCGCGCTCTTGTAGCCGGTGGTATTGGCGTTGGCGAGGTTGTTCGAGATGACGTCCATGCGCGTCTGCTGCGCATCGAGGCCGGTCTTGGCTACCCACAGGGATGAGAACATGTCGATGGACTCCGTCTGGACGTCTGGATGTCTTTATGAAAAGGGTGTGGATCAGGTCATCTGCAGCAGGCGCGAGGCCGACTGCGCGTTTTCGTCGGCGCTGCGGATGGCGCGGATCTGCAACTCGTACTGGCGCGACAGCTGAATCATCTGCACCAGCGTCTGCGCGGGGTCGACGTTGCTGGATTCGAGCACGCCGGATTTCAGGGTGGCTGCCGGATCCGCGTCCGCCGTGCCGCCGTCGCTCAGGTGCATCAACCCGTCGCTGCCCAGCGCGAGCCGGCCGGCTGCCGGATTGACCAGCTTGATCCGGCCGACCGCGGCGATGGTTTCCGGCCCCTGCCCCATCGGCACCACGGAAACCGTGCCGTCGGCGCCGATGTTCATCTGCGCGCTCTGCGGCACGCTGATCGGGCCGCCGTCGCCAAGCACCAGGTTGCCGCGGGCATCGGTGAGCAAGCCCTCCGGCGTGAGCCGCAGCTCGCCGGCACGGGTATAGCCTTCGCTGCCGTCCGCGCCCTGCACCGCGATCCAGCCTTGTCCCTGCACCGCCACGTCCAGCTCGCGGCCGGTCTCGACCTGGCCGCCTTCGCGCATGTCCACGCCCAGGCCCTGCGCCACGCCGTTGATCCGCGTGGGCAGGCCCGGACCCTGCACCGCCAGCGGCTGGAACGCCGACAGCTGCGCCTTGAAACCGACCGTGTCGGCGTTGGCCAGGTTGTGCGCCACTTCCGATTGCGCCCGCATCATCTGCGTGGCGCCGGTCATGGCTACGTAAAGCGAGCGATCCATGGGAAACCTCGAGTACTTTGACTCGTCACTCCGATGCAGGCGAAATCCAGCGTTTTGCCTTGAGGTTGTGTCCCGGCTAGCGCCGGGACGGCTCTTTCACTGGATCCCGGCCTGCGCCGGGATGACCTCACGCGTTCGCGCGAGGTCAATTGCGGATGTTGATGATGGTCTGGGTCAGCTGGTTGTCGGTGGAGATCACTTGCGCATTGGCCTGGTAGTTGCGCTGCGCCTTGATCATGTTGACCAGCTGCGCGGTGAGGTCCGCCGTGTTGGACGCCTCCAGCGCACCGGCCTGCACACTGCCGTAAGTGCCGTTGCCGGCCGCGCCCATGACCGGCGTGCCGGAGTCGTAGGACGCCGCCCAGTTGGTGTTGTCCACCTGGCGCAAGCCCTGTTCGTTGGAGAACTGCGCCATCGCCAGCTGGCCCAGCGCGGTGGTCTGGCCATTGGAATACTTCGCCTGCACCACGCCTTCGCGCGACACGTCGATGCTGGAAAGGATGCCGGTCGGATAGCCGTCCGTATTGATCGCGCTGGCGGCGTAGGTGTTGCCGAATTGGGTTGCCTTGCTCATGTCCAGAGTCAGCTGCATCGGGTTGGAGCCCGGGCTGACCGTCACGGCCGGAAAGGCCAGCTTGCCGTTGGCGGGCGCCACCAGCGCGCCGCTGCTGTTGAACGTGACTGGCTGCGAGGCGCCGGTCGAGACCCCGTCGACATACAGGTTCGCGTTCCACACGTTGGCGGCCGGATCCTTGACGAAATAAACGGTGCCGCTGTGGGTGGCGCCGAGCGAATCGTAGGCAGTGAACGGCGTGGCCTGGTTGTAGCTGGTCGGATCGTTGAACGGGTCGAACGGCGTGGCGGGTGCCACGGCATCGGAGGGCAGGTTCAGCGACATCTGCACGGCGCTGGTGGCCCTGGCGGCGTTTTGCGAGGTGAGCAACTGCAGGTCGGTCAGCGTGCTGTTGTCGAACGTGCCGTTGGACAGCGCCGGGAACACCTGCAGCCGCTGGCCGTTGGCGTTCGTCACGAAGCCGGATTGATCCTTCTGGAAGGCACCGGCGCGCGTATAGGAATAGCCCTTGCCGTCGTGCAAGGTGAAGAAGCCATCGCCGCTGATGGCGAAATCCAGGCTGTTGTTGGTCGTCTCGACGCTGCCGGCGGTGAATTGCTGCGCCACGTTGGTCAGTCGCACGCCGCTGCCGGTCTGGCTGGAGCTGAGGTTGGGGCCGGCGGCGCTGAACAGTTCGGCGAACTGGGCGCGCGAGCCCTTGAAGCCGGTGGTGGCGGTGTTGGCGATGTTGTTGGCGGTGACCTCGAGATCCTTCGAGGCCGCGTTGAGACCGCTCAATGCAATGTTGAAAGGCATCGGAGTAATTCCTCTATGTTGAAGCCCGGTGGGGCCATCAGTTGATTTGTGCGACCTGACTCAGCAGGACCCCGCCAAAACCGTCCACATCCAGATAGGCACCATCGCCGCCGGTCATGCCCACGCCGTTGACCTTGCCGCTGACATAGGTGGCCACGGCAGTGGTGCCCGCCTGCGCCTTCAGTCCGTAGGTTGCCGTCGGCAGCGCCGTGCCGTCGTCGCCCTTGCCGTCCCAGTGGAACGCCACCAGTCCCGACGTGGGCGTGCCCAGGTTCAGCGTGCGCAGCACGTTGCCGTCGGCGTCGGTGACCTGCACCAGCACCGTGCCGCCGCCATCCGGCACGTTCACCGCACCATCGAGGCCGCCGGCCTGCAGCTGGCCCGCCGCCGAGGGCACGGTGACGTTGCGCCCGACCATGCTGCTGGCCTGCAGCAGCTGGTTGCCCTGCATCGACTGACTCAACGCGTCGAACGATGTCTGCAGCGACTGCGTGGCCGAGACCTGGCTGATCTGCGCCAACTGACCGAGCATCTGCGACGAATCCATCGGCTTGGTCGGATCCTGGTTGCGCATCTGCTGCGTCAGCAGGCTCAGGAAGTCGGCCTGGCTCAGGGCTTTGTCCTTGCCCGCGCTGGCTGCCCTTGCGGCGTTCGAACCGACGCCTGCGATACCCATGTCGCTCATGCCGCGCTCCTCATCTGCCGGGGATTCATTCGCGCGCGCCTCACCGGTGCGTGCCTCACTTGCCCAGGTCCAGCGTTTTCTGCAACAGCTGGCGCGTCGAATTCATCACCTCGACGTTGTTCTGGTACGAACGCGAGGCCGAGATCATGTTGACCAGCTCGTCGACCGGATTGACGTTGCTGCTGTAGACGTAACCGTCGGCATCGGCCAGCGGATTGCCCGGTTCGTGACGACTCGGGATAGCGGCCTGGCTCTCGGTGACGCCGAGCACCTGCACGCCTTCGCCCGGCGCACCGCCGTTGCCGGCCAGCGAATTCTTCACCGCGGCAAACAGCGGCTCGCGCGCGCGGTAGGCGGCCTCGGGCGTGCTGGCCACGCTGTCGGCATTGGCCAGGTTGCTGGCGACGGTATTCAGCCGCAGCGACTGCGCGGCCATGCCGGAGCCGGCGACGTTGAAAACGGAAAAGAGCGACATCAGCCCTGGCCTCCGCTGATTGCGGTGCGCAGCATGCGTATCTGCGCGGTGATGAAGGAGAGGCTGGCCTGGTAGTGCACGCCGTTGGCGGCAAAGGCAGCCTGCTCGGTCTGCGCGTCGACGGTATTGCCGTCCATGCTCGGCTGGGTCGGCACGCGGTAGGCGAGCGCATCGGCCGCCTGCCCCGCGCTGCCGATCTGGTCGGGGCCAGTGGTCCGCAACGGCAAGCTGCCCGAAGAACCGCCGCCGGCGGCGGCCAGCGCCTTGCGGAAATCGACATCGCGGGCGAGATAGCCCGGGGTGTCGGCATTGGCCAGGTTGTTGGCCAGCACCTCGGTACGGCGCTGCCACAGGTCCAATGCCTGGGTGTGGATGCCGAACAGGTTGTCAGGGGTCAGGGACATCGCTTCGCTCCGCGTGCAGTTGCAGCACGGAGGCTTGAGGCAAATTGCATGCCACCAGGGAGAAACCCTTGCTGTGACTGGGCCGCAGAGGCCAGCGTCGCGGCGCCACGCGGGTGGCGCCGGCGAAAAGACGGATTGTTGACGCCTCCCGGCGCGAACCGCGGCGGAGTCAGTCCGCCGACGCCTCCAGCGGCTCCGGCAACAGCTCCAGCACCGCATGCGCCAGCAGGTCCGGCTGGAACTTGGCGACAAAGGCGTCGGCCTTGACCTCCTTCACCATCGCCTCGTTGAAGATTCCGCTGAGCGAGCTGTGCAGCACCACCTTGAGCTGGCGCAGGCTGGGCGCCTCGCGGATCGCCCGGGTCAGCGCGTAGCCGTCCAGCCGCGGCATCTCGATGTCGGACACCACCAGCTTGACCCCTTCGGCCGGATCGCCCGCAGCAAGTTCCAGCAGGCGATCGAGCGCCTCGCGACCATCCGTCGCCACCACGCATTCGATATTCATCTGCTTGAACAGGTTGACCAGCCGGCGACGGACAATCAGCGAATCGTCGACCAGCATCACCCGTCGCGGAGCCAGCGCACGGGCGCCGGCCACGCGCTGCATCTGCACGGACAGCTCCGCCGGCGGCGCGTCGATGCTGGCCAGCACATGCTCCACGTCGACCACCGCCATCAGCGCACCGTCGATCCGGGTCACCGCATTGACCCGCGCGCCGAAGCCCAGGTTGCTGGGCGGCGCCACCAGCGTTTCACCCGCGCACTGCACCATGCGCTGCAGGTCCGCCACCAGGAAGCCCTGCATCGAACGACTGAACTCGGTCACCATCAGGTGCGCCGACTCGACGTCGCGCAGCGGCGCGTAGCCGAGTGCAGCGGCCAGATCGATCACCGGAATGGTCTGCCCGCGATAGTCGCAGCTGCCGGCCAGCAACGCGTGCACGCCCGGCATGCGCTCCAGCGGCGGGCGGCGCAGCACCTCGCGTACCTTGAATACGTTGATGCCGAACAATTGCTCATCGCCCAGCCGGAACAGCAGCATCGCCACCCGGTTGTGACCGGCCAGCCGGGTATGCCGTTCCACCTTTTCCAGCAACGTGCTGCCCATGCGGGCTCCTCGAGTGCGTTACCGCCGAGCGGCCGTACGCGGAAGCTATCGGCCGCGACGCGGCGTGCTTGAGCATTATCGATGGCGATCGCGGCTTCGGCTGGGTGGCATGCGACTTGCTTCCTCAAGTTTCGAAGATTCTTGACGATGCAGCTTCTGCACTCCCGCTCCATACCCAAGGTGACGTTCACCCCATGAGCTTGATCTGGAACCAGCACCTCGTCGCCCTGGTGGAGGCTGCGGCCGCAGGCAACGACGAACGGGTCGCCGCGCTGCGCCGCAAGTATCCGCGTGCGGCGCGCACGCTGGCGCCGCTGCTTGACCGCGTCGCCAACCGGCCACCCGCCGTGGCGCTGCAAACCGTGGAACAGCAGAGCCTGGTGCTCGGCGCGGTGCAACAGTTGTCGCGCGAACAGGCCGCGCTGGACAAGGCCGCCGGTGACAGCCGCGGCAGCGTCGATCGCTTGACGGATGGCAGCGCCGGTATCTCGACGGCACTGCAGCAGGTCGGTGCCGACCTGGAGCAGGCGAACCGGGCCGGACTGGCCGGCGCAGGCAACGTCAGCGAGCTCGATGGACAGTTGCGACTGCTGCGCAGCGCGCTGTCGGCGATGAATCGCAACCAGAGCAAGCTGGCCGAACAGGTGGCGCAGATCGGCAAGCTTACCGGCGTGGTGCAGGAAATTGCCCACCAGACCAACCTGGTTGCGCTGAATGCGGCGATCGAGGCCGCGCGTGCCGGCGAGGCGGGCCGGGGCTTTGCCGTGGTCGCCGACGAGGTCAAGCAGCTGGCCGAAAAGACCACGCTCGCCACCACCGAGATTGAAACCGTCACCGGCTCGATCGGCGATTTCTCGCTGCAGCTGAACGGCGACGTGCAGCACGGCCTGCAGCAGCTGGAACGGGCACAGGCCGGCGTCGGCCGGTCCGGCGCCACCCTGGATGAAGGCAGCGTCGCGTTGCGCACCGCCGGCGAGCGCATCCAGAAGCTGCAACAGAATCACGATACGCAGCACGCACGCGCCACGGCGGCCCAGGCCGCACTCGGCGCGCTGCAGCGCCGCGGCAACGAGGCCCGGCGCCAATCCGAATCCCTGCATCGCGCCGCCCTGCTGGCCCATCGGCTGGGTCTGGACTGGCTGGAAGGCATCAGCGGAAACGACCCGGCCAGCCTCAGCCTGACCGTGCGCGAGGGCGCGTTGAACCTGCGCCAGGCGATGGAGCTGGCCCTGCTTGAACCCGGCGCGCTGGATCGGCGCTGGTTCGACACGCATGCGATCAACCGCAGCATCGCTCGCCTGGCGTCGCTGAACGACGCCAGCCCCGCCACCGCCGGCTTGACCAACACCGGCACGCAGCTTTGCGAACAGGGCAGCCGCTTCGTCACGCTGCTGTGCGACGGCCAGCTCGACCAGGCCACCCAAGTGTCGCAGCAGCTCGAATCCGGCCGCGAAGCCCTGCTCGGGCAACTCGGCGCCCTGCTGGCGGACGCATGAGCGATCGCCGTTCCGCCATCGGTTTGCCGATCGCCCTGCTATGGCTCGGCATGCTGTGGCTCGGCCACGCCCATGCAGCCGCGACCGCTGCAGCCATGCAAACATCCGACGGCGTGCGCGCCGCGGCCGAGTCGGCCTTGCGCGAACACTATGCCTTGCCGGGCAGCAGGGTCGTGGTCAGCTCCGGACCGCTCGACCTGCGCCTGCAGCTGACTCCGTGCCGCGAACCGTTGCGCGCCATCGTCGCCAAAAATGCCCAGCCTTCGCCGCACATGAGCGTCCGGGTGCAGTGCCCGCAGGCCGGCGGCTGGACGGTGCGGGTGCCGCTGCAGTTGCAGCTGTTCCGCACCGTGCTGGTGGCCAGCCATCCGCTGCTGCGCGGCGACGGCCTGAGCCAGGCAGACGTGCGCGCCGAAGAACGCGATGTCACCCGCCTCGGCTACGGCTATATCGAGAATCTCGACCAGGTTGCCGGGCGCACGTTGAACCGCGCCCTGGCCGGCGGCAGCGTGCTCACCCCCGGGGCGCTGGGCGGGCGGCGCATGGTGCGCGCCGGCGATCATGTGCAGATGGTGGCCAGGCTCGGCGGCATCGAGGTGCGCGCCGATGGCGTGGCGCTGGGCAGCGGCGACAACGGCGCCCGCCTGCGCGTACGCAACGAGAGTTCGGGCAAGGTGGTCGATGCGATGGTCAGCGCCCCCGGCGAAGTGCTGGCGCTGCCATGAGCCGCGACGGACAGGCGCCAACACCGCTACTCTCCCTTTTTTTCCTGTCAGCCCTAAAGTTTCCGCGAAACCGGCCGATCCACCAGTTACAGGGAAACACCGCAGCGAGAACGCACCCATGAGCACGACCATTTCCAACAACGGCTTGCCGCAATTCACCAAGGCCACTGGCAGTTCGGGCAACGGCTCGGGAACGGCGTCGGCCGCCGCGGCGAGCCCTGCTGTCGCGGCGCCCAAGGCCGACGATCAGCTCAAGTTGACCGATTCGGCGCTTGCGCTGCAGCAGGCCGCACGCCCGGACGACACTGCCGTCATCGATATGCAGCGGGTGGAGCAGATACGCCAGTCGCTGGCCGACGGCAGCTACAAAATCGATGCCGGGCGCATTGCCGACCGCATGCTCGCCCTGGAACAGCAGCTCGGCGGTACGGGCAAGGCATGACCCCACAACTGCAGCACGAACTCGACGATGCCCTCACGGCGGTGTTGGGCGACATGCGGCAGGCCGTCGACCAACTCGCGCAGGTACTCGAGGCCGAGCGCGCGGCCCTGGTCACCGGCAACAGCGAGGCGCTGGATCAAGCCGGCGCGCGCAAGCAGGCCCTGATGCTGCAGCTGGAACAGCTCGACGCCGAGCGCCAGCAACTGGGGCGCGAACAGACGGCCACGCATTCCGAACTGGAACCGGTCTGGACCGGGATCGTGCAATCGCTGCGCCATTGCCAGCTGCTCAACCAGCGCAACGGCAGCGCGGTCAACCAGCGGCTGAACCTGGTGCGTCAGGCCTTGGCGGTATTGACCGGACGTGCCGGCGAAAGCGAGCTTTACGGGCGCTCGGGCGAGTTGCATGCCAGCCCGCGCTCGCACGCACTGGCCGCGGCATGACATTGGACTGAGAGAGACGGCACCGCCGCCTGCCTGTGCAGACGGTCTTCCCCACAGACCGCGAGACAGCCCCCGGCATGCCTTCGCCTCAATCGCGATGACTGATCATGAGCAACCTCCAAGCATCCCCCGCGCTCTCCCGCACCCCCGGCAAGCAGGGCAGCGAGGGTGCACCCATGCAAGTGTCGGCGCCGCTGCCGGTACTGCGCGTACCGATGCTCGACCGCGAACGCCAGCTGTTCGCCTATGAGATCGTGTTCCATCGCGAACCCGGCGATGAGCAGACCCTGCTGCAAAGCGTGCTGGCCACCATCACCGATGGCGCCCTGACCCGGCTGGTACGGGGCAACCGCGCCTTCCTGAACATGCCGGCCGAGTTGCTGCCGGAAGACGCCGACGTCCTGCTGCATCAGCCGCGCCTTGGCGTAGTGCTGCAGCCGTACGTAGCCACCGACGCTCCCTTGATGAAGCGCCTGCAGCAGATGGCGCAGCGCGGCTGCCAGTTCATGCTCGACGCGACCGAGTCCGATCCGGAAAGCACCCTGCAGATGGAAGCCTTGCTGCAGATGGTGCAGCTCGTGCGGCTGGACGCCAATCGGCTGTCGCCGGAGAGTCTGAAGGAACGCACCGAGCACCTGCACACGCGGGGCATCCGGGTGGTTGCCGGCCAGGTCAACGATCACCAGACCTACGAGCGTTGCCTGGAGCTGCCGCTTGAGGCGATCCAGGGGCGCTTCCTGCTGGTGCCGCAACCCGTGGCCGTGCCCATGCTGACCGCCAACCGGCTGAGCATGCTGCGGCTGATGCGCGTGCTGCAGGAAAGCAATCCCGGCCCGGTCGAGCTGGGCAACATCATTCGCGACGATGCGGTGCTCAGCTACAAGCTGCTCAGCTGTGTCAATTCGGCCTACTTTGCGCTGCCGCGGCAACTGAAATCGGTGCAGCAGGCGGCGATCTTCTTCGGCGTCACGCGCATGCGCAACTGGATCGACACGATGTCCATGTGCAGCATGGACGATCGTCCGCCAGAGCTGCTGCGGGCCGCGCTGATCCGCGCCCACATGTGCGAGAAGCTGG
Organism: uncultured Gammaproteobacteria bacterium; assembly: GCA_963739815.1. Lineage (GTDB taxonomy): Bacteria > Pseudomonadota > Gammaproteobacteria > Xanthomonadales > Rhodanobacteraceae > Rhodanobacter. Next base: position 94,639 of record CAVUBI010000001.1, on the reverse strand, counting down.
CCAGCGGCATGCCCAATGGCCATTCGGAGATGGCGTTCACCGTCGGCCTGTTCTCGCTGCTGGACACCTTGATGTGCGCGCCGATGGAATTCCTGCTGACCCATCTCAGGCTGGTGCCGGAGATCAGCGACGCGCTGACCGGCCGCGGCGGCCCGTTCGCCCCTTTGCTGAAACAGATCCTCGCCTGGGAAGCCGGCGAACTGACCAGCGAGCACGCCATGCCGCAACGCATCCAGCGGATGGCCACGATCTACCTGGGAGCCACGCAGTGGGCCGATCAGGTCTATGCCACCGCCAGCGGAAAGGCAGCCGCCGAATAGCCTTCCGGTCGGCGATGCGCCGAGGTCAGCAGCGGGAGCCGCGGTGACGCGTGCTCAACGCGTGCGGCGCAGTCGCCACCACGTAAGCGCCGCACCGAACGCTGCCACTGCCAGCCACATGCCGGCAGTGCGCACGCTGTAACCCAGCCACAGCACGCCGGAGACGATGCCCACGGCCAGCGCACCGAGTCCTAGCGCCAGCGCCACGTCGCGCCGATTGCGCCGCGCCATGAGCAACACGAACACGCCCAGCGACGCCAGCAACACGGCCAGAATCCGCCAGCTCCACACGAACTCCGGCGGAATCGGCAGCTCCGGGAAAATATCCAGCACCGTGGTATCGCCGAGCTGCACGACATAACCCTTGCCGTCGGCGGCATCGGTCGCCGCCGCCAGGCGATCGCCATCGATGCGCGCGACGATGGTCACCTGCTGCAACGGCACTTCCGACCAGCTCACCCGCACGTCGCCCAGCCGCGGATCGCCGGGCCGCGCGCTGGTCACCAGGTAATCCTGGTAGCGGCTGAAACTGGCCGCCAGGTTCTCCGGCAACGCCGCCGGATCCGGCGTCACCGGTTGCGCGCCCGGCAGCGCGTGCAGCAGCACGGGGCCCAGCTTGAACCCGCCGATGAAGGTCAGGCCCGAATCGAACTGCTTGCCGCTGAGCGGAAAGCTGTCCGGATTGGCATGCCCCTTCGATTCCTGGAAGTTGCCGGCATCGATCAGGTGATCGACCCAGTCCATCTCGTAATGCACCACGCCGCCGATGCGCAACTCGCGCCACTGGAACATTTCCACGTGACGCACCAGCACCGGCGTATTCACGCTCAGGTTGAACTCCGGGTCGCGCGGGGCTTCCACCACTTTCGGTATGCCGACAACCCGCACCATGTAGCCATGCTGGCCGGGCTGCGGTTGGGCATCCGCGCCAAGATCGACCACCTCGCCCCCATGCAGGCTGGCCGCCGCGCGATAGTTGAGCAGGCTGTGCGCCGTCATCGCGGCCAGCGCGATACCGGCCAGCACCAGCAACGCACCGACGACGCTCATCGCCGTGCCGCGCATGGCCATTCCCTTGCCCCGATCCATCAAGCCACTCCCGCCGAAAAAGGTGGTGACACGCCAACCAGCACGCGCTGCCCGTCGGTCGCGCCGAAACGGCCACGCTCGTCCCGGGTCACCCGCGCCAGGGCGCAGTCGTGATCATGGGTAAAGAACAGCCGCACGTCGCGCGCCAGCTTGTCTTCCAGGAACACGCGTTTCTCGTCGATGAGTTTTTCCGGCCAGCGGTCGTAGCCCATGGTGATCGGCAGGTGTACCCAGAAGCGGCCCGGGATCAGGTCGGCGCAGAACACCACGCCGCCGACTTCGGCCAGCATCAGGCCCGGCGTATGGCCATCCGAAAAGAAGAAGCGCACCGACTCGCCCAGGGTCCGCGAATAGTCGCCGTCGACCAGCTCCAGCCGACCGCTGGCTTCCAGCAATGGCTGCAGTTCCGGCACGAAGGAGGCGCGGTCGCGCGGATGCGGCTTCAGCGCACGACGCCAATGCTCCGCGCCCACCACGAAATGCGCATTCGGAAACAGCAGCCGCGGCGGCTGGCCTTCCTCCCACGCCGCCAGCAGGCCGCCGGCATGGTCGAAGTGCAGATGCGACAGCACCACCACGTCGATGTCCGCATCGGTCAGGCCTATCTCGGCCAGCGAATCGAGCAACACATGCCGCGACTCGACCACGCCATAACGCTCGCGCAGCGCCGGCTCGAAGAACGCGCCGATGCCGGTCTCGAACAGCACGTTGCGCCCGTCCAGATCCTTCACCAGCAGGCAGCGGCAGGCCAGCGGAATCCGGTTCTCCGCATCCGGCGCGATCCAGCGCGACCATAGTGCTTTAGGAGCGTTGCCGAACATGGCGCCGCCATCCAGTTGCTGAGAGTTACCGAGTAGCGAGAACAGTTTCATGGCGAAATCAGTACTCCGTTGCCACGGATTCGTCGGGAACGAATCCGGACGCCGCAGGCGGCCCTGCGCGCAGCGCAGGGTGAGGCCCATGAATGGGCCGAGCACAAATCCGTCCGGAACGGATTTGGACAGCCGAAGGCTGGCCCGCAGGGCGAGGCCCATGGATGGGCCGAGCACAAATCCGTCCGGAACGGATTTGGACAGCCGAAGGCTGGCCCGCAGGGCGAGGCCCATGGATGGGCCGAGCAAACATGGCGCCGCCATCCAGTTGCTGCGAGTTGCCGAGTAGCGAGAACAGTTTCATGGTGTGACCTATTGCACCTTGCCCAGCCCCGACGGCCGGCGCGGGTCGCTGGCGGCGTCGAGTTTGTTGGTCTTGCGATCCCAGGTCACCACGTTCATGAAACCCCACGATGCGCGCGGCTTCAGCGTGTAGCCCATCTTCGTCAGCGCATCGCTGGTGGCGGCGTCGAACGTGCCCTCTTCCACATTCACCACGTCCGGCAGGTACTGGTGGTGGAAACGCTTGTGTGCGGCGATCTGCTGCGCGCTCTCGCCGTCGATGAAATGCAGGATGCCTTCCAGCACCTGGGTGATGATGGTCGAGCCGCCGGGCGAGCCAATCACCGCGGTGCGATCGGCGCCGATCACGATGCTCGGCGTCATCGACGACAGCATGCGCTTGCCGCCCTTCGGTGCGTTCGCCGCGCTGCCGAGCAGGCCGTAGACGTTCGGCTCGTTCGGCACCAGCGCGAAGTCGTCCATCTCGTCGTTCAGCAGCACGCCGGTGCCCGCTGCAACGAAGCTGGAACCCATCGTGTAGTTCACCGTCGAGGTCACCGCGGCCATGTTGCCGTCGGCGTCGATGATCGAGAAATGCGTGGTGTGCATGCCCGGCTCGGGCGCCTCGGCGCGCGGCAGCATCGACGACGGCGTGGCCCTGTCCGGCAGGATGCCCTGGCGCAGGCCGTCGGCGTAGTACGGCGACAGCAGCATGTCCAGCGGCATCTTCACGAAATCCGGGTCGCCCAGGTAATCGTTGTGGTCGCGGAATGCGCGGCGCATCGCCTCGACGATGTAGTGCACGCGCGTGGCGGCATCCATCTTCGTCAGGTCGTAGCCGGACAAGATGTTGAGGATCTCGGCGATGGCCACGCCGCCGGACGATGGCGGTGGTGCGGTGACGATCTGGTAGCCGCGGTAGTCGACCGTGATCGGCGTGCGCTCCTTCGCCTGGTAGTTGGCGAGGTCGGCCAGCGTCCAGTTGCCGCCGGCCGCCTGCACCGCGGCCACGAGTTTCTGCGCGGTCTCGCCGTGATAGAAGCCGCCGTCACCGTGCGCGGCGATCAGTTCCAGCGTGCGCGCCTGGTCCGGGTCGCGCCAGATCGCACCTTCCGCCGGCGGCTTGCCGTTCGGCAGGTACTTCGCAGCCGACGCCGGCCAGCGCTGCAGGTCCTTGTGTTCTTCGGCGATCGCATTGCGCAGGCGCGCATCCGGTTCGAAGCCGTCGCGGGCGATGCGGATCGCCGGCGCCAGCGACTGCTGCAGCGACAGGCGGCCGTAGCGTTTGGCGATCAGCACCAGCCCGGCCGGCTGGCCCGGGATGCCGGCCGACAGCGGCCCCTTCAGCGCGGTGTCGCGGTTCGGGCTGCCGTCGGGGTTGAGGTAATCCTTCGGATTCACCGCCGCCGGCGCGGTCTCGCGCGCGTCGATGAAGATATTCCTGCCGTCCTTCGCCCGGTGCAACATGGCCATGAAGCCGCCGCCGATACCGGAACTCTGCGGCTCCACCACCGACAACGTGGCCGCCACCGCCACCGCTGCGTCGAACGCGTTGCCGCCCTTGGCCAGCACTTCCAGGCCGGCCTCGGTGGCATGGAAGTTCGCGCTGGCGATCGCCGCGTGGCCGGGCCGCTGCGACGCGGCCTGCGTGGCCGGCGCCGTCTTCGATGCGCCATCGGCGGCGAACGCACTGCCGCCGACCAGCAACAGGCCCAGCGACAACGCGCGGAACCATGGCAGGCGCCGGTTTCTGGAAAAGCTCATGCGGCAGGTCCCTTCGCCATCAGGTGACGGTACTTGAGATCGAGCTGTTCGGGCGATTCGACGCAATCCGGATCGCTGATGATGCATTCGACCGGGCACACCACCACGCACTGCGGTTCGTCATGATGACCGACGCACTCGGTGCACAGTGCCGGATCGATCACGTAAAACTCCTCGCCCAGCGAGATCGCATGGTTCGGACAGGCCGGCTCGCAGACGTCGCAATTGACGCAGGTATCGAGGATTTTCAGGGACATGGCGTCGATACTACATGCATGGGGGTGACGCCTGAGGCGCGGCGACCACCGGAATCCCCGCGGCGATCGGTCACCCGTCACCCTCGCGCAGCGGGAGGGCGCTGTGGTGCATGCCGCGCCGGCAGGGCCGGCGCGGCAGTCATGCTTACATCGCGACGAAACGGACCGTGGCGCCGGTCGGCTTCAGCACGTCGTCGACACGCTGCTGGTCGGCCTGGTCGCCGATGAACAGGATGATCACGTCCTTGAAGGCGCCCGGCTTGGCATCCTTGAATGCCTCGGCCACCAGGTCGGCGGTCTTGGCCGAATCGGGGCCGGCAAACACCAGCATGTTGCCCGGCAGCACGCCGCGCGCGACGGTGTCCTGCACGTTCGACAGCTGGCGGCCGCGACGGGCCACGTCATCTTCGGAGTCACCGGCCGGCACCAGGTACGGGTACGGGCGATCGGCCTTCATGCCCTGCATGTTGTTCTGCACGATCTGGCCGAGATAGGCATTCCACGCCTTGACGTCGTTCGGATCGGTCGGCTTGGTCGCCTGCTGGCTGGTTTGCTGGTCGGCCTGCTGGCTGTCCTCATGTTTGCCACAGGCGCTCAGGGCCAGGCTGGCAGTCAGTGCAACGGCAGCAATGAGAGCGAACTTACGCATGGTTATCACCTTCTGTTTCGGGTTGTGTGTTGGAGCCGGTCCGGCTCTTTTGCCAGCGCTGCCGCATGGCCTGTTGCACCGCCGGATGCACGAAACTGGAGATGTCGCCGCCAAGGCGGCCGATCTCGCGCACCAGCGAGGAGGAAATGAAACTGTATTGTTCCGCCGGCGTCAGGAACAGCGTCTCCGCCTGCGGGATCAGATGCCGATTCATGCTGGCCAGCTGGAACTCGTATTCGAAATCCGATACCGCGCGCAGGCCACGGATGATCACGCCGGCACCGACTTCCTCGGTGAGCGTAGCCAGCAGGCAATCGAAGCCGCGAACTTCCACGTTCGGCAGATCGGCCAACGCCAGCCGCGCCAGGGTGATCCGCTCGGCGAGATTGAAGCCCGGACCCTTGCTGGAGCTGTCGGCCACCGCCACGATCACCCGGTCGAACAGCGGCGCCGCGCGCGTCACCAGATCGGTATGACCGTTGGTGATCGGGTCGAAGGTGCCCGGGTAGATGGCCAGACGCGGATTGCCCAAAGGTTTTCTCACAAGACGAAAGCGGCAGCTGATATTGACCCTAGCTTAACGGAAGCGCGCGCCGATAGAGCGCAAAACGCACCTCGCCGGCCTGCCCTTCGCGGTGCAGCTGCCAGTTCGGCGGCAGCGCCGGCACATGGCCGCGCGGCGACTCCACATATATCCACGCCAGTGCCGCCAGCCAACCGCCTTGCTCCAGCTGCCGGGCCAGCACCGGCCACAGCTCCAGCGCGAACGGCGGGTCCAGGAACACCACGTCCTGTGGCTGCGCCGCGCCCTGCAGGAACAGGCCCGCTTCCAATACCGCCACCTGTCCGGCGCCGGCCTTGAGCCGCGCCAGGTTGTCGCGCAACGCCTGCGCCGCCCGCGCATCGCGTTCGACGAACTGCACGCCGGCGGCGCCACGCGACAATGCCTCGACGCCGAGCGCGCCGGTGCCGGCGCACAAATCCAGGCAGCGGGCGCCGTCGATCACCGGGGCCAGCCAGTTGAACAAGGTCTCGCGGACCCGCTCGGGCGTGGGCCGAAGGCCCGGCAGTTCCGGCACGTCCAGCCGCGAATTGCGCAAGCTGCCACCGATGATGCGGATCCGCCCCGACCCGGCCTGACGTTTGCCGCTCATGCCGCCGCATCCTCGGCGGCCGGGCCCTCAGCGGGCAGTACAGGTGGGAGTGTTAGCATGCCGCCCATTGTCTTTGAATCACGGCCGCAATGCTCAAGTTCTGGAAGAAAAAGCCCGCCGGAAAAGACGCGGAACAGCCAGCCACCAAGACGCCGGCCGACGTCATCGCGCCGGAAAGCAACGGTTTGCCGCTGCACGAAGCGCTGGCGGAAATCCCCGCACCCGCCGACATCCAGCCGGACACCGAGCGCTTCGCCGCGCCAGTCGACGAAGCCGTAGCCGCACCCACCCGGCGCAGCTGGCGCGAACGGTTGTCCGGCAATGTGTTCTCGCGCAGCCTGGGCTCGCTGTTCGTGCGCAACCCCAAGCTCGACGATGACCTGCTCGACGAACTGGAAACCACCCTGATCACCGCCGACGTCGGCGTCGAGGCCAGCACCGAGCTGGTCGAGAACCTGCGCAAGCGCATGCACAAGCGCGAGTTCGCCGACGCACCGGCCCTGTTGGCCGCATTGCGCCAGGCGCTGGTCGCCCTGCTCAAACCGGTCGAACAGCCACTGGACGTGCGCGGCAAGCAGCCGTTCGTGGTGCTGGTGGTCGGCATCAACGGCGCCGGCAAGACCACCACCATCGGCAAGCTGGCACGCCGGTGGCGGGATGAGAAACGCGCGGTGATGCTGGCTGCCGGCGACACCTTCCGCGCCGCCGCGGTCGAGCAATTGAAAACATGGGGCGAACGCAACCAGGTCCCGGTGATCTCGCAAGGCCAGGACGCCGACTCGGCCAGCGTGATCTTCGATGCCCTGCAGGCAGCCCGTTCGCGCGGCACCGACGTGCTGATCGCCGACACCGCCGGCCGCCTGCACACTCAGGGCGGCCTGATGGACGAACTGGGCAAGATCGCCCGCGTGTTGAAGAAGCTCGACACCGATGCGCCGCACGAGGTGCTGATGGTGATCGACGGCACCACCGGCCAGAACGCGATCAGCCAGGTGCGCCAGTTCCGCCAGATCGTCGGCGTCACCGGCCTGGTCGTGACCAAGCTCGACGGCACCGCAAAGGGTGGCGTGGTGTTCGCGCTGGCGCGCGAATTCGGCCTGCCGATCCGCTACGTCGGCCTCGGCGAGACCGCCACCGACCTGCGCAGCTTTGAAGCCGAGGCCTTCGTCGATGGCCTGCTCCCGGCCAACCTCGGCGAGGTGCGGGCGCCATGACTGAACCGCGACGACGGAGCTGATCGGATGTCGCGCCGACTGCGGTTGATCCTGCTGGTGTCTGCTGGCCTGGTGCTGGCACTGGTGCTGGCCGCGGTGATCGCCGTCTACCTGCTGCTGCAGCCCGAGCGCTTCACCCGCATGCTGCAGACCCAGGCGCGCGCAGCCGGGCTCGAACTGAATCTGGCCAGCCCGGCCAGCCCCACCCTGTTCCCGCGCCCGGCGCTGGACCTGGACGGCATCACGCTCAACGCCGAAGGCGCCAGCGTGCCGATCCTGCTGGCCGCCCACGGCCAGTTGGTCCTGCCATGGCACACCTTGCTCGGCGGCCCCACGGTGATCTCGCAACTGCAGATCGAATCGCCCCGGGTCGATCTCGACGCCCTGCAGGAGTGGCTCGCCGCCCTGCCTGCGCAACCCGAGGGCACGCCACCGAACATCCCGCGCATCGACACCGGCGTCAGCATCAGCCGCGGCAGCGTGGTGCGCGGCAACGAAGTGCTGCTCGGCAACGTCTCGCTCGAGGCCGGCAGCCTGATCTCCGGCCAGCCGTTTCCGCTCAGCCTGTCCGCCCTTACCGCTGCGGGAACGCCACTGCAGTTGCGACTGTCCGCCACGCCGCATATCGAAGGCAATGCGCTGCAGCTGGACAACGTCAGCCTGCACCTGTCACAGGGCAGCGCGACCACGCTGACGCTCACCGGCCGCGCGCACTGGCACGGTGCGGCCGACGCGGCCGCCAGCCTCGCCGGCAAACTCGACCAGGCCAGCGTCGGGCAATACGACGTCTCGCTGCTGCTGACCCCGGCCGACCAGAACCATCCGCTGTTGCTGGCGCTGAAACTCGACGGCCCCGACAATCACGCCGACCTGCGCCTGCCACCGCTGGCGCTGGCCCGGTGGTGGAGCGGGCTGGATAGCCCGCAGGGGCCGCAACTGAGCGTACCCCCGGGCAGCGGCCACGCGGAGATCGCCCGGATCGAGGCCGCCGGCATCCGCATCGAAGGGCTTGCCATCCAGGCCGGCGACGCCGTACCCGCACCGGCCAGCAGCGCGCCCAACCCGGCGCAATCCGCCGCCAGCAAACAACCATGAGCACCACCGTGGCCACCCGCCTGCTGCGCTGGTTCGACCGGCACGGCCGCAAGGACCTGCCGTGGCAATACGCCCTCGATGACGGCCGGCGCGACGCCTATCGCGTATGGCTGTCCGAAGTGATGCTGCAGCAGACCCAGGTCGCCACCGTGACCGGCTACTTCGAGCGTTTCGTCGCCACCCTGCCGACCCTGCGCGATCTCGCCGCCGCCGAAGAGGACACCGTGCTGGCGCTGTGGTCCGGACTCGGTTACTACCGCCGCGCACGCTTTCTGCACCGCGCCGCGCAGATCTGCGTCGACCAGCATGGCGGCGAACTGCCGCGCGACTTCGACGCCTTGAACGCGCTGCCCGGCATCGGCCGTTCCACCGCCGGCGCGATCCTGGCGCAGGCACACGGCCTGCGCTTCGCCATCCTCGACGGCAACGTCAAGCGCGTACTTGCCCGCTATCACGGCATCCACGGCCACCCCGGCGAAAGCGCGGTGGAGAAGCAACTGTGGCAGCACGCCGAGGCGCACACGCCGGCCACCCGCGTCGCCGACTACACCCAGGCGATCATGGATCTCGGTGCAACGCTATGCACACGCTCGCGCCCGCGCTGCGAGGACTGCCCGCTGGCCGCTGACTGCGTCGCCCATCGTGACGATCTCACCACGCAACTGCCCAGCCGCAAGCCGCCCAAATCCATTCCCACCCGCGCCACCGTGATGCTGATCCTGCGCGACCGCAACGGCCGCGTGCTGCTGGAGCGACGCGGCCCGCACGGTGTGTGGTCCGGCCTGTGGAGCCTGCCCGAGGCAAGCGACCCGGATGGCGCCTGGCGCATCGCGCAACAGCACGCGCGGATCGACGACGCGCAGGCTCTCGCCCCGTTCACCCACGTGTTCAGTCATTACCGGCTCGACATCGAGCCGCTGCTGTTCGACCGCGCGACAGCGCAGCGCGGCATCGCCGATAATCCACAGCTGCGCTGGTGCAGCGCCGGCGAACTCGGCGCACTCGGCCTGCCCGCACCGGTGCGCAACCTCCTGCTGCAGATCAACGACAACACCTGAGCAGATCCGCAAGCTGTACCCATCACCGTGACAGCCCCACCAGGATTCGAACCATGAGCCGTACCATCCACTGCACCAAGCTCGGCATCGACGCCGAAGGCCTCGACTTCGCCCCCTGGCCCGGCCCGCTCGGCCAGCGCATCTACGCCGAGATCTCCAGGCCCGCCTGGCAGCAGTGGCTGGCCCACCAGACCACCTTGATCAACGAATACCGGCTCAACCCGCTCGACCCGAAGTCACGCAAATACCTCGGCGAACAGATGGAGAAATTCCTGTTCGGCGGCGACTTCGACCAGGCCACCGGCTTCACCCCACCGCCCTCCGAGTCTTGACGAAACGCCGCGCATTCGGTCTAATGCGCGGCTCCACGCATCATCAACAGCCCCCGCGGTTGTTCCTGATCGCCAGGTTCCCGGCCGGGTAGCTCAGTTGGTAGAGCAGGGGATTGAAAATCCCCGTGTCGGCGGTTCGATTCCGTCCCCGGCCACCATGTGCAGCAACGGCCTGCAGCGATGCAGGCCGTTTTTGTTGGTGGCTGAGGAGGGCTGTTTCCGCGGCGGGTATTCCAGGGGCGCAAGCGCGTGACAACCTTTCCATCGTGTTCCCGCCGGCGCTCTTGGCGGCACGAGCGGACGAGCCTGCGGCAGTCACGGATCGACGGGCAAGCAACCCGCCACTAGCGGCAGTTCGAGGCTGCGACCGCGGCAGCTGGCCGTTTCGGGTCACTCGTCGACAACTTTTGTATGGTTGATCCTCCATCGGCGGGAAAGCACGGTGTTCCGCCGCGCAGATTCAGGCAGCGCCTGCACCGGCTCGCCACGGGGAAAATCCGACCCGACGGAACCTGGCCGGTGCGCCTCCAGGCCCGCCATACCGGGCCGTTCTGCACCGAGGCGCGACGCGTGCTGGTACCATGCTCCATCCGTTCTGTTGCGTGATGGCTATCACAGTTTGCATTGGCACGGATGCTGCTTTGCCATGCTCGAACCACTTTTTCGAGAAGCCGCCATGGATGAAGATCTCAAGCAGGACATCGCAGGCAGTACGCAACGGCTGTTGGCCGACCGGCTGCGGCAGCGATATGCGAGATGCCGCAAGACGTTGGCAAGCTACGCCGGCGAGACCGCCGCACCGCCCCTCGCGGCCAAGGCGCCCCTCCGCCTCACCGTCGTGCAGAAGGATCCGGCATCCCCGCAGCGACGCCCGACGGGTGCGGGCGAACGGTTCGCCACGCTGTTTTCGCAGGCTTACAGCGCCGCACGCAATTCGCGGAACAACGTCCCTGCGCCGATGCCTCGTCGCGACAGGCAACGGGTGACGGCCTGAGCCATCGTTTCCGCGGCGAGTGCAACACCTTGCCGCGATGCGCCATCGCTGCAACTCGATCTCGGCCTACCGCGTGCGCTGTCCGGCGTTTCGTCATGGTTCGAATCCGGGCGGGCTGACACCGGCCTCGAACGAAAGCACCGTTGCCGGCACGCAGGCATGGCCTGTAGCGAAGGCGCCGCGTCTGCGCCGCAACGCACCGACGTGCGAAAATCGGGTCACCCATCGATAGTGCCCCTACTTCATGACCTCCCAGAATTACGACTTCCGCCAGTTCCAGGAAGAGCTCGCCAAGCTCGAACGCAAGGTTGAAAAGCAGCAGCCGGCCAAGCCGCTCGGCAAGAAGGCGCTCGCGGCGCAGCGGCTGGCGATGGCGCGCGAGGAATTTCTGGTGCTGCGCAAGCGCCACGAGTTGACGGTTGCCGATGTCGTGGCGTTCTTTCCCGAAGAGGAAGGCATCGCCTATCTGCAGGAGCTCATTGCGGCAGCGCAGGCAAAGCCGCGGCGTACACGGAAAAAGCCCTGATTTCGTCGACTGCTTCGCAACTCCCGCTAGCGCGGCAACTCGCGCGACCGCAGCTATACTGCCCTCCGCCGACGGCGCGGTCCGTTCCTGAGACGGATATTGCAAAGGGGAGCTGCCGGATCATGCTCGAGCGAATCGATTTTCATGGATTGCCACCGGCTGCTGTCGGCCAGATGTGGCCGCGGTGCGCAGGCCGGACGTGTCAGTGCGCGACTAGCCGCCGCAACGCCATGTGTCATCACGCCGTTGCTACGGCCTGAAGGACCGGACATGGACCTGTCGGGACACCCGCCATCGACGCAACCCACCCGCTCATGGCGCCCATCGGCAAGATTGATCATGACCGCGCTGACCGTGCTGGGTGTGACCGGCTGCGCTCCGCTGGGCGGCTACTCCTCGGTCGTGGTCACTCCGGTGCAATCGACGATGCCGGCGGCACCGGGCGCGCCAGCGGCCATCTCCGATGACCTCTCGCTGGCGGCGATCATCGGCACCCAGCTGCAGCCAGGCCACTACGTCAGCGGCGAACGAGCGCTGCGGCAATACCTGAAGCAGCATCCGGGCGATCGGGCAGCACAGGGCATGCTGCGTCAGCTCACAGCCGATCCCGTGCATTGGCTGGGCAGTCGCTGGCGTGCACATGTCGTGCAGCCGGGCGAGTCCTACAGCACGCTGGCCGAGCGTTTTCTCGGCGATGCAAACAAATTCCTGATCCTGGCCCGCTACAACGACTCGACCAATCCTTCGCTGTTGCGCATCGGCCAGACGCTGCGCATTCCGCTGTCCGCAAGTGGTGCGGCGGCGGCGGCGGGAACGCCGGCAGCCGGTGCCGCGGCCACTGCTCCCAATGCCGAATCCGGCAGCGCGAAAGCGCAGCGGTTGCAGGAAGAGAGCGTGTCCCTGCTCGAACAGGGACGCAAAGACCAGGCGCTCGCCCGCCTGGGCGAGGCATTGGCCATCGACCCGCGCCTGAAACCGGCCGGCGCCGGGGCGGCGGCCTTGCGCAGCCAGCTGGTGGAGTCCTACCACGAGCGCGCGATCGTGTTGTACCGCGACCAGCAACTGGATCCGGCCATCGTGCTGTGGGATCGCGTGCTGGCGATCGAGCCTGGTTACGAGCCGGCTGTCGTCTATCGGGCGCGGGCGCTCGAACTCAAGCAGCGGCTCAAACAGTATTGATTCGTGGCGGACGGATCGGGCATGCCGGTTGATCCGGTCCATGCGGCAGTGACTCAATCTTTCGTCGACATGATGCGCGTGGGTCGCGTGACGTCGTCCGCACCGTCGACCGGCGGCGCGGGTTCGCCGCCCCGGCGCTGACGGGTCTGCAGCGTGCTGTTCATCAGGTTGAAGGTGGCGAACAACCGGCCAAACTCATCGCGGCGGGCCAGCCGGATGCGATGGGCGAAATCGCCTCGGGCCACCCGAAGCAGCGCATCGCCCAGCAGGCCCAGCATCATCAGCGGTCGACGGAACAGCCAATAAGCCGCACCGACGACGGCAGCCAGGGTCAGCAGCAGCACGGTGGCGATCACCCACAGCGTGGTTTTCTGCGCCGCGCGCAGTTCCGTGTTGCTGATGCCGAGGCGCAACTCGCCCACCGTCTTCGTCTGGTAATGGATGGGCACGTCGAACAGCAGCATCCCGTCCGACGCCCGGTCGCCCGTAGCCTGGGCGAGATAGCTCCGGATAGCGTCCGGTCGCGGCAGATATTTCTGTCCTTCTGCAACAGACAGCTTGCGGCCGATCTCCTCCTGGCGCGTGCTCGCAACGATGTCGCCACTGCGATCGGCGATCGCCAGGTAGTGGATCTGTCGGTTGCGCGAGATATCCGTGACCAGGGCGCGCGTGGCGGCGTGATCGCCGAGCAGCAGGTTTTCCGCCGATTCGCCGGCAACCATGCGCCCCATCGAGCTGCCGAAATCCAGGGCCAGGCCGGTCACGGCGGCATGCTGCTTGGCATAGATCGCGGCCAGCCCCAGCATCAGTACCAGGCTCAGGATCGCACCGAGGCTGCTGGCCCAGCGCAGGCGCAGGGAAATGATCCGGTTCGCCAGTGGCGTCTCGCGCTCGCGTTCGTATTCACGGGCCGCCAGGCGCAGGTCGTCGATGACCTCCGCGCCGCGCTGGTAGCGCGACTCGGCAGCCGGCGCCAGCAAGGTGCGCGCAATGCTGATCAGCATCGACGGCGTGGCCGGGTCGCGTGGCCGGATCGGCGGGCGCGGCTGGCGCAGGCGCTTCCTGACCAGCTGCGGCACGTTGCCGATCTCCGGCCACGGCAACTTGCCGACGATCAGCCAGTACAACACCACGCCCAGCGAGAACAGGTCGCTGCGCGCGTCGCTGCGTTCGCCGCGCAGCCGCTCCAGTGCCATGTAGGCCGGCGTGCCGCCGATTTCCGCGGGCAGCCCGCCGGCGTCGCGCGGCGACCCGCGACGTTCGGCAATGCCGAAATCGCTGATTTTGGCGTAACTCCAGCTATCGGCCAGCATGATGTTCTCGGGCTTGATGTCGTGGTGGAGCACCCCGCGCGCATGAGCGTAGTCGAGTGCGGCGGCAAGCTGGCCCGCCAGGTCGATGATCGCCGGCAACGGTGGAAACCCCTCGCGGGCGACCTTGCTGGCGAGCGTCTCGCCCGAGAGACGCTCCATCGCGATGTAGGACCGGCCATCGTCGGTCTCGCCGACGTCGAAGATGGTGACGATGTGCGGGTGGGTCAGGTGGCCGGCCGCGCGCGCCTCGACCAGGAACCTGTGCCGATACGCAGGATCGGCGGCGACCTCGCGGTGCAGGCACTTGATCGCCACCTTGCGCTCGATGTCCGGGTCGAAACCGGCATAGACGACGGCCATCGCACCTTGGCCGAGGATGCCCTCGACGCGATAGCGGCCGACATGGGACGGAAGGGCGCCCTCGTTCACGGCGACCGGAGCAACCACCACGCGACTGCGCCGGTGGCCGCCAGCGACAGGGCGACGATACCGATCCAGCGCCGGGATGCCGGCTCCGGCACATCGTGCTCGCGGGTGAGGAAGACGAACTCGGCCTGTCCCAGCCGGATGTGGTCGCCATGTCGCAAGCCCGCTTCGTGGACCCGCCTGTCGTTCACGAACGTGCCATTGGTGGACAGCGTGTTCATGATCACGCAGTGGCCGTCCTGATTGGTGATCCAGGCATGGCAGCCCGACACGCTCAGGTCGTCGACGGTGATCTCGTTGTCGACCCGGCGGCCGATCGCCTGCCGGCCGGGGCGAAGGACATAGCGGCGACCCTCGATGCCGGGGCTGCTGCCCTCCAGTACCGGTTCGTGCACGCTGATCCGGCCATCCGATCCGTCCGCGACATCGCTGGCGTACTGGCGCAATGCCTCGGTGGAGAAAAACCGGGTGCCCTGCGGTCCCGAACGTTCGCCGGGACGACGAAACGGGGCCTGACCACGATCGCTCATCGATACCTCGAATCTCCGAATCGGACTGGCACTATAACCAACTGGCGGACGGTCAAGGCACGCCGGCCGTCACATCGGGGATTGACTTCCGTCATTATTTCTATAATTCTGGAAATATGAAATCTGCTGACGCCCTCGCCTGCCTCAACGCACTCGCCCAGGCGCACCGCCTGAACCTCTATCGCCTGCTGGTGCAGGCTGGTGAGGAAGGCATGGCCGTGGGTGAACTGGCCGCCGCGACCGGACTGGCCGGGGCGACGCTGACCAACCACCTGCACATCTTGCGTCGCGCCGGCATGGTCAGCGACGAGCGGCGCGGACGGGTGATCCAGTGCCGCGCGAACTATCCGCAGATGAACGACTTGCTCGGCTTCCTCACCGAAAACTGCTGCGCAGGCTCGATGACCGCCGACTGTGCTCCCGCCACGACCTGCCAACCGGCAAGGAAAAAAAAATGAAGCGCTTCCATGTGCACGTGAACGTCGACCAGCTCGACCAGAGCATCCGCTTCTACACCACGCTGTTCGGCGCCGCCCCGAGCGTGCTGAAGCCGGACTACGCGAAGTGGATGCTGGACGATCCGCGGATCAACTTCGCGATCTCGCAACGCGGCCGCAAGGCCGGCGTGGATCACCTGGGCCTGCAGGCCGACGACACGGCCGAGCTCGCCGCCATCGGTGCGCGACTGCAGGCAGCCGATGCGGTCGCGCTGGCGGAGCAAGGCACCACGTGCTGCTACGCGCAGTCCGACAAATTCTGGGCGGAGGATCCGCAGGGCGTGCGCTGGGAGAGCTTCCACACGCACGGCGAGGCGACCACCTATGCCGGCGCACCGGGCGAAGGCGGTGCCGCTTGCTGCGGCCCGGCAACCGGCGCCGATTCCACTTCATGCGGCCCGGGCACGAACTGCTGCTGAGACGACCATGCCCACTCCACCGTACAACGTGCTGTTCCTGTGCACCGGCAACTCCGCGCGCAGCGTGATGGCCGAGGCCTTGCTCAACGTGCTTGGCGACGGCCGGTTCAAGGCCTTCAGCGCCGGCAGCTTCCCCAGCGGCAAGGTGCAGCCGGTCGCCGCCGAACTGGCGCAGGCCTTCGGCTACGACGCACCGTTGCGCAGCAAGAGCTGGGACGAGTTCGCGCAGCCGGACTCGCCGGCCATCGACATCGTGATCACCGTCTGCGACAACGCCGCCGGCGAGGTCTGCCCGATCTGGCCCGGCCAGCCGGTCACGGCGCACTGGGGCGTGCCCGACCCGGCCGCCGTCGATGGCACGGAAGACGGAGCGGCGGCGCGCGTTCCAGTCGGCCTGGATGATGCTGCGCCAGCGCATCGACCTGCTGCTGGCGCTGCCGCTGGACAAGCTCGACCGGCTCGCCATGCAGCAGCAGCTACGCGCCATCGGCAAGACGGAACTCGACCATGAGCAGTGAAGCCAGCACTCCCGCAGCGCCACGACTGGACTTTTTCGCGCGCTACCTGAGCGCGTGGGTGGCGTTGTGCATCGTCGTCGGAATCGCGTTCGGGCATGTCTTTCCGACGGCGTTCGAAACGCTGGCGGCCGCCGAATTGCAGCACATCAACCTGCCGGTTGCCGTGCTGGTGTGGCTGATGATCGTGCCGATGCTGCTGCGGGTCGACTTCGCGCAACTCGCCGGCGTGCGCCATCAGGTACGTGGCATCGGCATCACCTTGCTGGTGAACTGGGCGATCAAGCCGTTCTCGATGGCGTTGCTGGGCTGGCTGTTCATTCGCCATGTATTCGCCGCGTGGCTGCCGGCCGATCAGCACGATGCCTATATCGCGGGCTTGATCCTGCTGGCGGCCGCACCGTGCACGGCGATGGTGTTCGTGTGGTCGCGATTGTGTGGCGGCGAGCCGAACTTCACGCTGGCCCAGGTGGCGCTGAACGACACCATCATGATCGTCGCGTTCGCGCCGATCGTGGCGTTGCTGCTGGGCGTGGCGTCGATCCATGTGCCGTGGGGCACGCTGCTGCTGTCGGTGCTGCTGTACATCGTGGTACCGGTGATCGTCGCGCAGCTGTGGCGTGGCTGGCTGTTGCGCCGACGTGGATCGGCCGCCCTGGAAGCCACGCTGCACCGTATCGAGCCGTGGTCGACGGCTGCCCTGCTGGCCACGCTGGTTCTGCTGTTCGGCTTCCAGGGCGAGGCGATCCTGGCACAGCCGTTGATCATCGCGCTGCTGGCGGTGCCGATCGTCATCCAGGTCTATCTCAATGCCGGCATCGCCTACGGCCTCAGCCGCTGGCTGAAGGTGCCGCATTGCGTAGCCGGTCCGGCCGCGCTGATCGGCGCCAGCAATTTCTTCGAGTTGGCGGTAGCGGCAGCGATAAGCATCTTTGGCCTGCGTTCGGGCGCGGCGCTGGCCACGGTGGTGGGCGTGCTGGTCGAGGTGCCGGTGATGTTGTCCGTGGTGCGCATCGTCAACCGCAGCGCTGTCTGGTTCGACGCGCCGCGCGCGCATCCGGGCAAACCCGCGCCTGAATGAAACGCACGCCACGATGAACGCCAGCGCCGCGTGTTCACCGCGCGTTTGCATGGCCCGGCAAAGACTCGGTCCTCCGCAAGCAACGAGGGACTGTCCATGAAACCTGCGACCACTTCGCTGGCTTTCGCGCTGGCGCTCGGCGCGATGTCGCTGGGAGCCTCCAGCCTCGCCATGGCACAGCAGGCGCTGACCGAGCCGCAAGTGCACGACAAGCTCACCGCCCAGGGCTACACCAGGGTGCACGACCTGAAGTTCGAGGACGGCATGTGGCGCGCCGAGGCAAAGAGCGCGAACGGCGATCGCGTGGATTTGCGCATCGACGCCAGCACCGGTCAGGTCTATCCGGACGAACAGGTATCGACACTGAGCAAGCAGGACGTGCGTGCCGCACTGGCAACCCAGGGCTACACCCATGTGCACGACGTGGATTTCGACGACGGCATGTGGAAGGCCAAGGCCGAGAATTCCTCCGGCAACGACGTCAAGCTGAAGATCGACGCCAGCAGCGGCAAGGTGATCGGTATCGAGTAGCGCCGACCGATAGACCATCAGGCGGATGCTCACTAGTATCGGAGGACTCCTTCCCTCCGACAGGTGACTGCCCGTGAAGCGCTTGCTCCTTTCCGCCCTGATCATCGCCGCGTGTCCGGCGCTGCAGGCTGCCAATACGCCAACCTCCGGGCCGACGTTCAGCACCGACCGGCTGTCTGCCGAAGTGAAGATGCTGTCCTCGGATGCCTTCGAGGGCCGCGGCCCGGCCACGCCGGCCGAGGCGAAGACCATCGACTACGTGGTCGCGCAGATGAAGGCCGCCGGGCTGCAACCCGGCGGCGACCTCAAGGACGGCAAGCGCAGCTGGACCCAGGCGGTGCCGCTGCGGCGCAGCGCGATCGTCGGCACGCCGACGCTGAAGCTGGCCCTCGGCGGCAAGCATGAAAGCGCTGACCCAGGGCGAGCAGATCGCCGTTCGCGCCCCCATGGACGGGTCGACCACGGTAGCCATCGCCAACGCGCCGCTGGTGTTCGTCGGCTACGGCGTCAAGGCGCCGGAGCGCAACTGGGACGACTTCAAGGGCGTCGACCTGCACGGCAAGATCGCCCTGGTGCTGATCAACGACCCCGACTTCGAAACCGGCCACGGCGACTTCGGCGGCAAGGCGATGACCTACTACGGCCGCTGGACCTACAAGTTCGAGGAAGCCGCGCGCCAGGGCGCGACTGGGCATGCTGGTGATCCACGAAACCGCGCCGGCTTCCTACGGCTGGGCCACGGTGAAGAACTCCAACACCAACGCGATGTTCGACATCGTGCGCGACAAGCCCGGCTGCGGTGCATCCGGAGCTGGAAGGCTGGATCCAGCGCGACCTGGCGGTGCAGATGTTCAAGCATGCCGGGCTGGATTTCGACGCGCTGAAGAAGCAGGCGCAGACGCGCGATTTCAAGCCGGTGACGCTCAAGGGCGAGACCTTCTCGGCCAGCTTCAAGGTCGATACCAGCGTGATCACCTCGCACAACATCGTCGGGCTGCGTCGAGGGCAGCAAGCGCCCGACGAGACGGTGATCTACAGCGCGCACTGGGACCATCTCGGCGTCGGCGCACCCGATGCCAAGGGCGACCGCATCTACAACGGCGCGGTCGACAACGCCACCGGCACCGCGGCGCTGATCGAGATCGGCCGCGCGTTCGCGCAAGGGCCGAAACCCGAGCGCTCGGTGGTGTTCCTCAACGTCACCGCCGAGGAAAAAGGCCTGCTCGGTTCCGAGTACTACGCCGCCGAACCCGCTCTACCCGCTGGCCAAGACCGTCGGCGTGCTCAACATGGACGCGCTCGATCCGCACGGCCCGGCGCGCAACTTCACCATCTCCGGCAGCGCGAAGCTCGGCCTGCTGGATGACCTGATCGCCGACGGCGAAGCCATACGGCATGAGCTTACACCGCCGATCCGAAGCCGGAAGCCGGCCACTTCTTCCGCTCCGACCACTTCTCGTTCGCCAAGCGCGGCGTGCCGGCCGTGTCGTTCGGCTCGGGCAACGACTGGGTCGATGGCGGCCTGGCCGCCGGCAAGGCTGCCGAGGACGACTACACCGCCAAGCGCTATCACCAGCCCGCCGACGAATGGCAGGCCAGCTGGACCTTCACCGGCATGGCGCGCGACCTGCAAGGTGCTCTACAGCGTGGGCAACGACCTGGCGAACTCCGACCAGTGGCCGAACTGGAGCGAGGACTCCGAGTTCCGCGGCATTCGCGACGCCAGCGCCGCCGAGCGCAAGTAAAACCCGACCTGCAGGAGCGCACCCTGCGCTCCTGCGGGAACAAAGCCGTTCGAGGCTCGCCTTCGGCGACTAGCGGGTGGGTGACTTGCCGTGAGCCCAGCGCAGAAAGGCGGCATCAGCCTGCTCGATTTGCCCCTGCGTGGCCGCATTGCCGAGGTGTTCGAACACCCCGGCAATGGCTACGCCAAGCTGCTCGACCGTCTCTACCTCACCAGCGGCCCGTACCAGAACCCGTACGAGCTGGTCACCTTCTACGACAACCATGACATGGCCCACCTCGCCGCCAGCGGCGACGGCTTCATCGACGCCAACGCTGCTGTTCACCCTCGTCTTCCCCCTCTCTCGCTCGGAAACCGGCTTCGAGCGCGGCAAAGCCGAGCACCAGGGTAACCGCAACTACTACGGCCAGCGGCGCATCGACGCGGCCTCGAAAAGCCCCGACCTACCGTCACCTGAAGCGGCACGACCTCATGCAGCGCAAAAGCGCCCGAAGACTTCGGCGCGCCCGGGGCAGCATCCCGTCGGCCAGCATGGGTTGGGCATCACCTTGCTCCGCTTGACGCCCGAGCGACCGGCAACGGAACATCGACGCCCATGTCCCGATCGAGGCCGGCAGGCATCGGTTGCCCTCAGGAGATTCCGTTGCCCGTCATGCGAAAGGCCGGCTCCAGCGATGCAAGACCACTCTCCCGGCTTGCCGAAGCGACGTTCCGGAGCACCTTCGGTGCCATGAATACGCGTGAAGACATGGACCTTCACTGCCGCCTCAATTACAGCGAAGCGATCCAGGCAGGCGAAATTGCCAGCCCGCACATGCTTACCCTGCTGAGCGATGGCGACGAAGGGCTGGTCGGTTTTGCACAACTGCGCTGGGATGGCGCGCCCGAGTGCATTCCGGCCGGATCCCGGGGCGAAATCCAGCGGCTGTACGTCGTCGATGCCTGGCACGGCAAGGGGATCGCGCAGGACCTCATGCAGGGCTGCCTGCGGGAAATGGAGGCGCGCGGGTCGGATCTCATCTGGCTTGGCGTATGGGAGCACAATCCGAGAGCCATCTCGTTCTACCGGAAATTCGGATTCGTCGAGGTCGGCGATCACGTCTTTCCCCTGGGCAAGGATCCACAGCGGGATATCATCATGGCTCGATCCATCGCGGGCTCGCCATCGAGCCTCTGACCACGACGCGGACTTCGGGAGATCACCCATGAACTACAAGGGAAGCTGTCACTGCGGCAGGGTTGCCTTCGAGGTGGAGGGCGGGATCGAGGGCGCTCTGGCGTGCAACTGCTCGATCTGCCAGCGCAAGGGTTCGCTGCTCTGGTTCGTTCCGCGCGAGAAGCTTCATCTCCTCACGCCCGAGGACGCGGCCAGCAGCTACACGTTCAACAAGCATGTCATCAAGCACCGGTTCTGCCCGGTCTGCGGCATGCATCCGTACGGCGAAGGCACTGACCCGAAGGGCAACGCCATGGCCGCCATCAACATCCGTTGCATCGAGGGCATCGACCTGTCGGCGATCCCGGTCCAGCACTACGACGGCCGGTCGCTGTGAAGCGGCAGACTCCGGCGCCCGCGCAACCGCGCGCAGCACAAGGTAAAGGAATTGGCATGCGTTACCTGATCACCTTCGCGATCTTCCTCGCCGCCGTCGCCGCCTATGGCTTGGGCCTCGGCCCGCTGTTCTTCGGCGCCCCGTTGCTCGGCACCATGCTGATTCTCGCCGGCGTGCTGTTCGAACTGGCATTCTGGCTGCGGGCGTTTCGCAGGACGCCGCCGAAATAAGCCGGGCGTGACTCCGGGGCGCAGGGCGCCGTCAGCCGCTCAGCGCAGGCTCGACCGCCGCACCGCCGGCCACGCCGGCCAGCCACACGCCCAGCGCCGACCCGAGCAGCGCGCAGGACACCGCGAAGCCGGTCTGTGCCGCATCGAGTGTGAAGCCGCCGCGGATCGCATCGACCGCGCCGTTGATCACTGCCGTATTGAAACCGAACAGGAAGCCGCCCAGCGCCGCCGCCGAAATCAGTACGACTCGTGCGGTCGCGCGCTGCTCCCAGCCCGTCTGTCGCGTCCACTGTGCTCATGGCCGTGTCCGGCTGAATACATATGCAGCGGGCGACCCCCGCCATGAGCTGCCGCGCAGGCAAGCACGGCGCGCTGCGCGCAACTGCATGTGGTCGATACGACGACGGGCTGGCGGGCACGGCCCGCCTGTGACGCTGTGACTCGGGCTCAGAGCATCCCGGTTTCGAGTTTCGCCGCGTCGGACATCATCGAATGCGTCCATGGCGGGTCGAACACCAGGTCCACGTCGGCTTCGGCGATGGTGGGGATCATCTCGAGCTTGGTGCGCGCGTCGTCGACCAGGATGTCGCCCATGCCGCAGCCGGGCGCGGTCAGCGTGAGCTTCACATAGACCTTGCGTTGACCGGTTTCGGTCTGCTCCAGGCTGAGGTCATAGACCAGGCCCAGTTCCACCACGTTCACCGGAATCTCCGGATCGAACACGGTGCGCAACTGGTCCCAGGCCAGCTTTTCCACATCCGCATTGGTGGCGTCATCCGGTACCTCGATCGGAGCCGGGCGCTCCTTGCCCAGCGCGTCGGCATCGTCACCGGCAATGCGGAACAGGTTGCCCTCCACATACACGGTGAAACTGCCACCAAGTGCCTGCGTGATGTAGCCGATCTGGCCGGCCGGAAGGCTGACCTCGTCGCCCTGCGGGACCATCACGGCTTTGCAGTCACGCAACAGGGTGAAAGGTTCGCTGCTCAGACTGAAACCGCTCATACCTCGGGAAAATCCTGTGTCTGCGGGTACGGCCTTGCGTCGAACCCAGGTGGTCTATTATGCCGCCCGCTGCGCGCGGCCGCTTGTTCCAGATCAGGGCGGCGGCACTGAACTTCAAGCAAAGCCCACCTGTCCAGCCGCTGGCAGCACGTTATGATGGCCGCTTTGCCCGGCAGACAACCGCATGTTCCCAGCCCTTCCCACGCGTGGTCGACGATGAGCATGCGCACCCTGTCGCGGTTCGTGTTCGCGCTGTTCTGCACTGCCATGCTGGGACTGGCCGCCGGTGCCGTGTGGATGGTGGCTGCGCTGTACCTGCGCCACCCCTTGCCCTGGCTGGCCCTGCCACTCGGCGCGCTGCTGGCATGGACCGTGCGCGGCTGCATCCGCCCGGCCGGGGCCGCTGCGGCGCTGCTGGCGGCATGCGGCACGCTGTTGGCCGCGCTGTACGTCAACCTGCTGATTGCCGGCGTGCTGATCGCCGGCAACATGGGCCTGGGCCTGGTCGACGCCATGCACACGGCCGGCCTGGGCCTGCTGTGGCAATTGACGCGGATGGCACTGTCGCCGGCGGATCTGATGTGGACCGGGCTGGGTACGCTGCTGGCTGCCGGGCTGGCCTGGCGCAAGCCGCGTCATGCCTGAGCCGGGCTTCGAACCCACGACGGCGGGAACGCAGAAAGCGCGGCCGGGTCAGCCGTCGATGTCCTTCAGCGAGGTCACCAGCTCACCCACGGCGGCCTGGCCATCGCCATACAGCATGCGCGTGTTGTCGGCGTAGAACAGCGCATTCTCGATGCCGGCGAACCCGGTGCCCTTGCCGCGCTTGATCACGATCACGTGTTTCGCATTGCCCACGTCGAGAATCGGCATGCCGTAGATCGGCGAGGCCGGGTCGGTCCTGGCCAGCGGATTGACCACGTCGTTCGCCCCGATCACCAACGCCACGTCGGTAGCCGGGAATTCGGGGTTGATGTCGTCCATGTCGGCGATCAGGTCATACGGCACGCCGGCCTCGGCCAGCAGCACGTTCATGTGGCCGGGCATGCGGCCGGCCACCGGGTGGATCGCGAACTTCACCTTCACCCCGCGCTTGAGCAGCAGCTGGGCGAACTCCCACACCTTGTGCTGCGCCTGCGCCACGGCGAGGCCGTAACCGGGCACGATCACCACGCGTTCGGCGTAGGCCATCATCACCGCGGCATCGGCCGCGTCGACCGGCTTCTGCGCGCCCTCGATCGCCTGCGCTTCGCCGCCGGCCGCGCCGAAACTGCCGAACAGCACGTTGCCGATGGAGCGGTTCATCGCCTTGGCCATCAGCTGGGTCAGCAGCGTGCCGGCGGCGCCGACCACCATGCCGGCGATGATCATCGCCTCGTTGCCCAGCACGAAACCCTCGAACGCCACCGCCAGTCCGGTGAACGCGTTGTACAGCGAGATCACCACCGGCATGTCGGCGCCGCCGATCGGCAGCGTCATCATCAGGCCGAACAGCAGCGCCAGAGCGAAGAACGCCGCAATCAGCGGCATGCTGGCGTGACCCATCACCAGCATGATGCCCACGGCGATCGACGCCACCAGCAGCAATAGATTGACCGCGCGCTGGCCGGCAAACACGAAGCGCTTGTCCAGCCAGCCCTGCAGCTTGGCGAAGGCGATCAGCGAGCCGGAGAAACTCACCGCGCCGATCAGCGCGCCGAGCACGCCCAGCGCCAGCTCGACCGGCGACAGCGTCGGCGGCAGGCCGTTCACGGCCCACGCTTCCGGCCGCAGCGGCGAGGTATCGGGCACCGCATGCAGCAAGCCCAGCCCGCGCGCATAACCGATCAGCTCGACCGCACCGATCGCCGCCGCCGCACCGCCGCCCATGCCGTTGTACAGCGCCACCATCTGCGGCATCGCGGTCATCGCCACGCGACGTCCGGTCCACCACGCGGCGGCCACGCCGATCAGCACCGCGGCGACGATCAGGCCGCGGTTGTGCATGTCCGGCAGGAAAAACGTGGCCAGCACCGCCAGCAGCATGCCGTAACCGGCCCAGACGATGCCGCCGCGCGCGGTACGCGGCGAACTCATGCGTTTGAGGCCAAGGATGAACAGCAAGGCGGCGAGGAAATAACAGGCCTTGATCACGGTGGGCAGCCAGCTCATCACTTGGCTCCCTTGCCGGCATCCGGCTTGCTGGACTTGAACATCTCCAGCATCCGCTCGGTCACCACGTAGCCGCCGGCGGCATTGCCGGCGCCCAGCAGCACGCCGATGAAACCGATCGTGATCTCGAACGGGGTCTGCGCATGGCCTAGCGCGATCATCGCCCCCACCAGCACAATGCCGTGAACGAAATTGGACCCTGACATCAGCGGCGTATGCAGGATCACCGGCACCCGCGCGATGATTTCATAGCCGGTAAATGCGGCCAGCATGAAGATATACAGTGCCAGGAAACCGTCGATCATGACCCCACCCCGCCAGGACTCAGTTGTGCCTGCATCATACGGGAACCTCGAAACAGGTCGACCATCCCGTGCGTGCGGTGCATCGCCGTGTCGCCGGTATCGGTCAACCTGCCGGGGCCTGCCGCGTTGAACACTGGAGTACTGCCGCCGGAGCCCGAGGATGCTTCACCCGACGATGCGGACAACATGTCCATGAACAGCGTGGTCGGCGCGCTCGACACGGACCTGCTGGGCAACAGCCGCGAGACACCCGCCACGCTGGATGCGTTCCTGGCGCAGATCGAGCGGCGCGCGTTCCGCATGGCCGAGTTGCAACTGCGCCACCGCGAGGACGCCATGGATGCCGTACAGGACGCCATGCTGCGACTGGTCAGGCACTACCGCGACAAACCTGCCACGGAATGGGCCCCACTGTTCTGGGGCATCCTGCGCCGGCGCATCGTCGATCTGCAGCGGCGCCGCAAGGTGCGCTCGATCGTGGTCGGCTGGCTCGGCGGTGGACGCGACAATGACGGCGACGAGATGCCCGCATGGGAGCCGGCCGACCCGGGTCAGAGCCCACTCGACCGTTTGCACGACGTGCAGTCGTACGCGGACATGGCCGCCGCCGTCAGGCAGCTGCCGCAGCGCCAGCGCGAGGCTTTCATGCTGCGCATGCTGGAAGGACTCGACGTGGCGGAAACCGCTCACGCCATGGGCTGCTCCGAAGGCAGCGTGAAAACCCATCTGTCACGCGCCATGCACCATCTGCGCGACCAACTGGAGGACTGGCGATGACCACGCCTGACAATCGATTCGAACAGCGCGCCCGCGAACTCTGGAACGACGCTGCCCAACGGCTCGATCCGGCCACCGCCGGACGCCTGCGTGCGGCCCGGCGGCAGGCCCTGGAAGCGGCACAGGCGCCGACGCGCCGCGCCGTGCGCTGGCTGATCCCGACCGGCGCCTTCGCCGTGATCGCCCTGGCCACGATGATGGTGTGGCAACCGCTGCCCCAACACCGCGCCAGCACGGCGACACAGGCGATCGGCGCCGCCATCGATACCAGTGTCGACCTCGACAGCGATCTTCCGCCCGACGCCGACCAGACCGATCCGAGCCTCTATCAGAACCTCGACTTCTACGGCTGGCTGGCTGCCAACAACAACCGGACGGCGACCCGCTGAGAGCCATGACCCACACCCTTCGCACCATCCTGATCCTGCTGCTGGCCACGCTGCTCGGCGCCATCGCCGCGGCGCCGCTGCACGCACAGGACGCACCACGGCCGTGGCACAGCCTCGACCCGGCCCAACGCGAAGTGCTGGCGCCACTCGAAAAGAAGTGGGACAGCATGCCTGCGGACAAGCAGGGGCGCATGCTGAAACGGGCCGAACGCTGGGTCAACCTGCCTGCGGCGCAACGCGAGGAAGTACGCCAGAACATTGCCCACTGGCAACAGATGACCCCGGCCGAACGCCAGCAGGCGCGCGAAAACATGCAGAAATTCCAGGAACTGCCGCCCCAGCAGCGGCAACAACTGCACACCACCTTCGAACACTTCCAGCAGCTGCCGCCGGCACAACGCGAAAAACTGATCCGCGAGTGGCGCTCCCTGCCCCCCACCCAACGCCAGCACTGGGATGAGCGTCACTTGCGCGCGCCGCCCCCACCGCCACGCGACGATCGCCCACCGCCGCAGATCCTCCGCGATCGCCCGCCACCGCCGCCGCGCGACCGCCCCTGATCCACCACCACCGCGGGGCCGGCCTGCACCCCGGCTTTTGAACGACAAGGTACGGCAGGCCGTGCCCGCCCTATGCGGTGAAGCGCGTCTCGCCGGCGTGGCGTGAGGCAGCTCTTCGCCACCAGCTCGTCGTCGAAATCCGGCTTCAGTTCGCCGTCGCGCACCAGCAGCTCGACGAAGTTGTACACGTTGCGCGCATACATCTCCGACGCGTGCAGCGGCGCGCCGGCCGGCAGGTTCAGCGGGCCCAGGATCACCACGCCGCCATGTTCGACCCGCTCGCCCGGTCGGGTCAGTTCGCAGTTGCCACCACCCTCGGCGGCCAGGTCGACGATCAACGCCCCCGGCTTCATGCCCTCGACCATCGCCGTGCTGAGGATCTTCGGCGCCGGTCGCCCGGGTACCGCCGCGGTACTGACCACCACGTCGAACGATTTCAGATGGTCGGCCAGCGCCTGCTGCTGCGCGGCACGCTCTTCCGCCGACAGCTCGCGCGCATAGCCTCCGCTGCCGGCGGCGCTGACACCGAGGTCGAGGAATTTCGCGCCCAGCGATTCGACCTGCTCGCGCGTTTCCGGGCGCACGTCGTAGCCCTCGATCTGCGCACCGAGCCGGCGCGCGGTGGCGATCGCCTGCAGGCCGGCCACGCCGGCGCCGATCACCAGCACCTTCGAGGGCCGGATCGTGCCGGCCGCGGTGGTCAGCATCGGGAAGAATTTCGGCGACGCCTCGGCCGCGATCAGCATGGCGCGATAACCGGCGACCGCCGCCTGCGAACTCAGCACGTCCATCGCCTGGGCGCGGGTAGTGCGCGGCAACAGCTCCAGCGAGAACGCGGTGAGTTTGCGCGCAGCCAAGGCGGCAACGCGTGCCGCTGCACCGTAAGGGCGCAACTGGCCAACCACCACGCAGCCCTCGCGCAAGCCGGCATAAACGGCATCGTCCGGCGGCAGCACGCAGGCCAGCAGGTCGGCCTGCGCCAGTACCGCGGCGGCATCGGCAAACTCCCCGTCGGCGTACGTGCTGTCGGGAAATCCGGCGGCGCGCCCGGCGTCGTGTTCCAGCAGCACGCGCAAGCCCTTGCTGCGCAGCTTCTTCGCCATCTCGGGCGTGATCGCCACGCGCCGTTCCCCGGCAGCAGTCTCACGCAAAGCGGCTACGGTGATCGGCATGGTGCGGTCCCTTCGACGGTGGTTCGGACATCTTAACGGCTTGCCGCGCGGGTTTTGATCGGGGCCCGCCGAAAAGAGTAAGCTGGCCCACCGGCACACGCGGCCTGCGCTGCCCGGGGTCCTTGCCGGAGATCCCGATGCCCGTATCCAACACTTCGTTCGCCGATTTGCTGGCCGTGGCGCGCCAGGCGCGCGAGCAGGCCTATGCGCCGTACTCGAACTTCCTGGTGGGCGCCGCCCTGCTGACCCGCGACGGCCGCCACTTCGGCGGCTGCAACGTGGAAAACGCCTCCTACGGCCTGTGCAACTGCGCCGAACGCACCGCCCTGTTCAGCGCGATCGCCGCCGGCTGCCAGCCCGGCGATTTCCTGGCCCTGGCCGTGATTGCCGACACCGACAACCCGGTCAGCCCCTGTGGTGCCTGCCGCCAGGTGATGGCCGAACTGTGCGACGACGCCATGCCGGTGCTGCTGGCCAACCTGCACGGCGACACTCAGGAAACCAGCGTGGCCGCGTTGCTGCCGGGCTCGTTCAAGTTGCCGCTGTCGGCCTGAAAGTCGCGCCCCGCCGGCCCGCCAGCTAGCATGGGCGTCCTCCCGCAGAAAGAACCGGCTCATGCCCGCTGCCCTGTCCCTGCTGCAACAACGCCATTCCGTGCCCTCGCGCCAGCTCGGTGCGCCGGCGCCGGACGAGGCGACCTTGCGCGAACTGCTGGAGGCGGCGATCCGCGTGCCCGACCACGGCAAGCTGGTGCCGTTCCGGCTGATCCGCCTGCAGGGCGAGGCGAAGCTGGCGTTCGGCGAGCGGCTGGCGGCGATCGCGGCCCGCAACCATCCGGAGATGTCCGACGCCAAGCTGGAGAAGGAGCGCTTGCGCTACACCTTCGCGCCGCTGGTGATCGCCGTGGTCGCCCGCCTGCATGCCGACAGCAAGGTGCCGGAGATCGAACAGAAACTGTGCGCCGGCAACGTGGCCTACAACATCCTGCTCGGCGCCTATGCGCTGGGCTACGGCGGGCAATGGCTGACCGGCTGGGCCGCGTACGACCGCGAGGTGGCGGGCATCCTCGGCCTGGCGGAACACGAACACGTGGTCGGCTTCGTCCACCTGGGCACGCCGCAGATCGAGGTGCCCGACCGCGACCGCCCGGCGCTGGCCGACCTGCTGAGCACCTGGGCGCCGTGAACACGCCAGCAAACGGACGTCCAGCCGTCCATCTGGTCGACGGCAGCATGTATGTTTTCCGCGCCTGGCACTCGATGCCGAACGAGTTCTTCGACGCCGACGGCCACCCGGTCAACGCGGTGCACGGCTACACCCGTTTCCTGTGCGAACTGCTGGAACGCGTGCAGCCCGAGCACATCGCGGTGGCGTTCGATGCCTCGCTGACCAGCTCGTTCCGCAACGCGATCTACCCGGCCTACAAGGCCAACCGCGAACTGCCGCCGCCCGATCTGGAGCGGCAATTCGTGCAGTGCCGCGCGATCACCGAGGCGCTCGGTGTGCACCTGATGATCGACCACAGCTTCGAGGCCGACGACCTGATCGGCAGCACCGTGTGGAACCTGCGCGCCCTGGGCAGGGCCAGCGTGATCGTTTCCGCCGACAAGGACTTCGGCCAGCTGCTGGGCGAACACGACGAGCAGTGGGATTACGCCCGCGGCCTGCGCTGGGGGCCCGCCGGTGTACACGAGAAACTCGGCGTGCACCCGCACCAGGTTGCCGACTACCTCGCGCTGTGCGGCGACAGCGTGGACAACATTCCCGGCGTGCCCGGCATCGGCGCAAAAACCGCCGCCGCCCTGCTCAGCCATTTCGGCAGCCTCGACACCTTGCTCGACCGCATCGACGAAGTCGCCTTCCTGCGCCTGCGCGGCGCCGCCGCGTGCGCCGCCAAACTGCGCGAACATGCCGAACAGGCCCGCCTGTACCGCCGCCTCACCCGCATCGCACTGGACGCCCCCGGCGCCAGCACGGTCGAAACACTGCAGCGTCAAAGCCGCCAGCCGGACCAGCTCGAAGCCCTGTGCGAACAACTTCGCTTCGGCGCCTTCACCCGCAGCCGCTTGCGCGCGCTGCTGCGCTGACACCTCGCTCATCCCGATAGAGCGAGCACCGCGAAGAAGAGCCCGCGCGCCAGACCAGAAACATGAAAAAGGAAGCGTTCGCGCATAAAAAACGGCGGCACGAAGGCCGCCGTTTTCGTCACACCGAACCACTCAGTGGGAAGCAGCCTTCGGCGCGTCCTTGGCGGTCCACTGCTTCAACCAGCCATTCACCGCGTCATGCCACTGCACGCTGTTGTGCGGCTTCAGCACCCAGTGGTTCTCGTCGGGGAAGTGCAGCAGCTGGCTGGGGATGCCGCGGCGCTGCAGCGCGGTGAACGCGCCCAGGCCCTGGGTATCGGGGATGCGGAAATCCTTGGCCGAATGGATCACCAGCATCGGCACGCGCCAGTCCTTGACGTGGTTGAGCGGGTTGAACTTCTCGTAGTTTTCCGGGTGCTCGTACTGGGTGCCGCCGTTCTCGCGCTCCTCGAACCACAGCTCCTCGGTGTCGTAGTACATCGCGCGGGCGTCGAACACGCCGTCGTGGTCGACCAGGCACTTCCACGGCTGGTTCCACACGCCGGCGATCCAGTACACCATGTAGCCGCCGTAGCTGGCGCCGAGCGCGCAGGCGCGGTCGCCATCGAGGAAGCTGTACTTGTCCAGCGCGGCCTTCCAGCCCAGCTTCAGGTCTTCCAGCGGCTTGCCGCCCCAGTCGCCGGAGATCGAGTCGGTGAACGCCTGGCCATAGCCGGTGGAACCGTGGAAGTTCACCGTCACCACCGCGAAGCCCTGGCCGGCGTAGGTCTGCGGGTTCCAGCGGTAGCTCCAGCCGTTGCCCATCGCGCCCTGCGGACCGCCGTGGATGATGAAGGCGACCGGGTAAGTCTTGCCCGGCTGATAGTCGACCGGCTTGACCACATAACCCTGCACGGTGGCGTCGTTCGCTCCCTTGAAGGTGAAGAACTCGAAATCACCGACCTTCGCGTTCTTCAGATCCGCCGCGTTGTAATGCGTGACCTGCTTCAAGTCGCTGCCGTCGGCGGCGGCGAGGTAAACGTCGGCCGGCCGCTTCAGGTCGTCGCGGGTCAGCAGCAGCTTGCCGGCGGCCAGCGAGAAGCCGCCTACCGAGCCGTCACCGACCAGCTGGCTGACCTTGCCGCTGGCCGCGTCGATCGCGAACAGCGGATGCTGGCCGTTGTCATCGGCGGTGGCGTACAGGGTCTTGCCGTCGGCGGAAAGCGTCAGGCCGCCGGGCGAACGATCCCAGTCCGGCGCCACCTCATGTCGGCTGCCGCTGGCCAGGTCCAGCGCCATGATCGCGAAGCGGTCCGCCTCGAAACCCGGAGTCTTCATCGCCAGGTAGTACAGCGTCTTGCCGTCCGGCGAGACCACCGGGTAGGCATCCCACGCCTTGTTCTCGGCCGTGAGGTTCGCCGGCAGAGCCGAACCATTCGCCGGCACACTGTACACATCGAAATTGGTCGACCACGGCTCGGTAGTGCCGGCGATGCGCGCGTTGAAGTACACGGTCTTGCCATCCGGCGCGAAATTGAATTCGCTCTCGTCGCCAAACGGCTTGCTCGGCACGTCGCCATCGATGCCGCGGCTCAGCAGCTTCGGCTCACCGGACAACTGGCCCTTGCCATCGAAGCTGGCCACGAACAACTGGTTTCTCCGGCCGTCGGCCCAGGTATCCCAATGCCGCACGAACAGCTTGTTGTAGAGCGTGCCGCTGGCCTTGTCCTTCGCGCGCGCGTCGACGCGCTGCTGGGTGCACGCCAGCGTGGTGCAGTCGGTGAATACCTCATACGACAGCAACACCTGCTTGCCATCCGGCGACAGCTTGTAGCCGCCAACGTCCAGCACTCCGTGGCTGACCTGCACGGCGGGAGCATGCTTGGCCAGGTTCAGTCCGCCCTTGCCGCCCAGGCCCACCCGCCACAACTGCGCCACGCCCTTGGCCGGCGCCACGAAATACAGGCTGCGCCCATCCGCCGACCAGCGCGCCGAGCTGCCCTTCTCCACCACCTTCACCGGCTGGCCGCCCTTGTGCAGATCCAGCACATAGATCGCGCCGACACCCTTGTTCGCGTCGTAGTCGGTGCTGCGCACGCCCGAACGCCGCATGGCGCCCATCCGGCGACAGCTGCGGGTCGCTGACCCGATCCATCATCACCAGGTCGCGCACATTGAACGCGTGCGAACCCTCGGCCTTGACGAACGTGGTGTCCACGGCATCGCTCGCCATCGCGGGCGCCGCCGCCAGCGCGAGCAGCAGCGCGGCAATCAGAGGTTTCATGGGTGGTTCCTTGGGTGGTCAAAGCGGTGACGGTAAAGCGCAGGCCTGTCGAGACGCAAGCAAGCCCGAATCGGTCAAGGTGGGCCGCAGACCCGCCAGCGAGGCTTCAACGGCCAAATTCACCGTTGTGAAGTAGCGCACACTCCGTCTTCACATTTGGTACAAAACGTGCCTGTCTCCGGTGCACTCACAGGGGAGTCCACCATGTTGCGCCAGCGAATTTCCGCCGGTTTCACCTTGATCGAACTGATGATCGTCGTGGCGATCATCGCGATCCTTGCCGCCATCGCCATCCCGGCGTATCAGGATTACCTGATCCGGACACAGGTCACCGAAGGCATGAGCCTTGGCTAGCGGCGCCAAGGCCGCCGAATGGGATTTCGTTTCCAACACCGGGCGATTTCCACAAGCAATCAATCCGCCGGTTTAGCCACAAGCACGTCGATCACTGGCAGCTATGTTTCCAGCGTGGACTGTCACCAGACGGCCGATCACAGTGCTTTCGATGGCCGCCAAGGCCAACAGCCAGCATCAGCGACAGCAGCAAGTATCTGGTGCTTTCTCCGATCACCCAGGCCGGCAGCATCAGCTGGACCTGCACGCCCAGCACGGTGGACGGCAAGTATCTGCCAACATCTTGCCGCAAGTAAGCTCGCCAGTATTCGACACCATCTGACCGTCAGCGATACAAGACTGACAAATGACGTCACTAAGTGCCGTGTCACGACAGTCCGCTGTCATGCCACACGAGATCACATTTCAGAGCACATCGTAGGCCTATCCACCAATGGCTTGCGGGCTTTCGTGACCGACGGGCACAATCCCAGAGCCCAAGGATGTGAGGGAATACACCTGCGGCAGACGTGGCACACAAGCTGCTTCACTTTGCCGCGAGCTTCCTGGTCGTTCCGACCATGCAGATGGGGTCCGATCCCACCTAGGGGGATAAAGGGACTGGGGCTCAGGGGGCATCACACGGTTAGCTAACCAAAACAGAGGAACCACCATGAAGAGCATGCAGAAAGGCTTTACCCTGATCGAACTGATGATCGTGGTCGCGATCATCGCGATCCTCGCCGCCATCGCCATCCCGGCCTACCAGGATTACCTGATCCGCACGCAGGTGTCGGAAGGTGCGGTTCTGACCGACGGCGCCAAGACCGCGGTCGCCGAGTTCTACAGCAATCACGGGCACCTTCCCGGCCGAGCAACGAATCGGCTGGTCTTGCAGCTCCGGGGTCGATCACCGGCAAGCTATGTGAGCCAGGTTGACGGTGACGGCCGCTACGGGTGTCATCACGGCTACGTTCAGCAACGCCGCTCCGCAGAAGGCCAACCAGGCAATCAATGGCGCCGAGCTTGTGCTGTCGCCGTCCACCAACGCTGGCAGCATCCATGGACCTGCAAATCCGGCGCGACTGCGATCAACCGAAGTACCTGCCGACCTCCTGCCGTTGATACCCATCAGCCGCTGCTGATGCATCTCGAAGGGCCGCCATGTGCGGCCTTTCTTTTTGTGACGACCCTACTGAAATAGCCCGATGTCGATCTTACGCAAGCACCTGCTGTTTTTCATCGCTACTGGCCGCCCTGCTATTGACTGGATGGGCCTACTGCCCCGGGTCTGCATGGGGGCTTCCTGTTCGACGACTTCGCCAACCTGCCCGCCCTCGGCGCCACCGGCCCGGTCGACAACTGGCCGACGTTCTGGCGCTACATCACCTCCGGCATCGCCGACCCCACCGGCCGTCCACTGACCTTGCTGACCTTTCTGCTCGACGCGCGCGACTGGCCGGCCGTCCCTACCCGTTCAAGCGCACCAGTCTGATCCTGCACCTGCTCAATGGCGTGCTGCTGTACGCGCTGCTGGCCCAGCTTGGCCGCATGCTGGCGGCTGAAGTGTCGCGCTATCGCACAGCCGCCTTGCTCGGCACCGCGCTGTGGTTGCTGCATCCACTGCTGGTATCCACCACGCTGTATATCGTGCAGCGCGAAGCGATGCTGCCGGCGACCTGCGTACTGGCCGGGCTGTTGCTCTGGCTGCACGGGCGCGAGCAACTGGCCAACGGACAAGCTGGGTAGCGGGCTACTTTGGAGCGCTGTGGGCTTGGGCGGATTTACCTTGCTCGGCGTCTTGGCCAAGGCCAATGGCGCGCTGCTGCCGCTATACGCCTTGCTGGTCGAGGCCATCGTGCTGGCGCGACGACAACCGATTCCGGCCGGCACGGCGCAGCGTGCATACCGTCGATTTCTTGTGGCTGTTTGCCGTCATTCCCAGCCTTGCCGTCATGCGCCTATCTGGTCATGGACCGGGATACACGGCATTGCCAGCGGCGAGATCGCGGTATTCGCCCCTGGACGCATCGGCCAGCGCCTGCTGACCGAGCCGCGCGTATTGCTGGATTACCTGGCGCTGCTGTGGCTGCCGCGGCCGTTTTCAAGCGGACTGTTCAACGATCAATACATCGCATCGACCTCGCTGTGGCACCCTGCGACCACACTGCCGGCAATGCTCGCCATACTCGCTGTTGATCGGCTGGCGCGTGGCTGGCTGCGCCAGCGTCATCCCGCGCTGGCACTGGCGGTGCTGTTCTATTTCGCCGGGCAATTGATGGAGTCCACCTCGATTAGCGCTGGAGCTGTATTTCGAACACCGCAACTACGTGCCGGCCATGCTGATGTTCTGGCCACTCGGGCTGTGGTTGGCGGATACCCGACAAGCTTGTCGACACTCAAACGCGCCCTGATGATCGTGCTGCCGATTGGCCTTGGCCACTGATGACCCATGCACGCGCCGCGGTGTGGGGCAATCAGCACACACAGGCGCTGATCTGGGCGCAGATCAATCCGCATTCGCCACGCGCGCAAGCCAATGCCGCGCAGATCGAAATGCAGCCGGGCGACCGCTCGACGCAGTGCACCGGCTGGAGCCATTGCTCGCCGCCCAGCCTGATCAAGTACAACTTGCCTTCAACCTGATCGGCGCGCGCTGCCTGCTCGGCGCCGTCAATCCGAGCGATATCGCCGCTGCGCGCCAAGCCATGCAGAGCAGCGCCAATCCCGGCACGTTGCTTGCCCACTGGTTCGATCGCACCCTGCCTGTCGTCGCTGCAGGCAACTGCCCCGGACTGACCCTGACCGCATCTGCTCGACCTGGTTGACGCCGGGCTGCACAATCCAAAACTGAGCGCCGCCGGGCCGCAGCAGGACCTGACATACCTGCGCGGCCGCATCGCTTTGGCGCAGCACGACCCGGACGCCGCACTGGCAGATTTCACCCGCGCACTCGACCTGCAAGTACGCCCCGGCATGGCGCTGAAGCGGCCGCCACGCTGGGCGCCGCTGGCTACCCGGCACAAGGGCTTGCACCTGCTCGATCACTATGAACGGGTACAAGACCAAACCATGCCGCCGGGCTTCGGCATGCCGATGCTGCACGAGTGGGTATTGCACCCGGCAAAACTACTGGCCGCACGAAATGGCCCATCTGCGACATCAACTGAACCTCGACGTCGAGGCGACCGGCGCGAATACCGCGCAGCCCAACCCCGACCAGGACACGAGCCACTGATGCGCCCAGCACTTACGCGTTTGTCTCGGCATGGATGGCTGCTGGCGGCGGCCTTCGCTCGTCACCATCGCCGTGTACTGGCCCGGCCTCTCCGGCGGCTTCTCTGTTCGACGACTACCCCAACATCGTCGACAACCACGGCGTGCAACCGCCGGACGCCAGCTTGCCGTCGCTGGTGCGCGCCGCGCTGTCGTCGCCCGCCAGCGAATTCAAGCGTCCGCTGGCCTCATTGAGCTTCGCTGCCAACTACCTGGCCACAGGGCTTGACCCGTACTGGATGAAGCTGACCAACCTGGTCATTCATCTGTTGAACGGCCTGCTGGTGTTCTTGCTGGCCAGGCTGCTGCTCCGGTCGGCTCCCACTGAAGGACCCGCCCGACCGCTCCAACATGGTTGCCGCGCTGATCGCCGCCGGCTGGATGCTGCTGCCGATCAACCTCACCGGCGTGCTGTACGTCGTGCAGCGCATGGAGAGCATGGCGAACCTGTTCGTGCTGCTCGGGCTGATCGGCTACGTCGCCGGGCGCCGCCGCATGCTGGACTCTGCCTTACCGGCGATCCTTTGCTCTGCCCTGCTCGCAAGGGAGGGTGGGAATGGAGCCGCCTTTCATCCGATATCCACGGGCTCATCCTCTGCGTCGTCAGCATCACCATGCCGACCGCCATCGGCATCCTGGCCAAGGAAACTGCGGTGATGCTGCCGCTGTACGCGCTGCTGATCGAATGGGCGCTGTTTCGGTTTCGCAAATCGCAGGAACCAACAACGTCACCCCAGGAAGGCAGCGCAGAAACCCGGCGCCTTGATTTCCGCATCATCAGCCTGTTCCTGCTGGTGCTGGTCATGCCGATGGTCGTCGGCCTGGCATGGCTGCTGCCCAGGCATCCTGAAACCGGAAGCCTGGGCCACCCGCGATTTCACCCTGGGCACGCGCCTGCTCAGCGAGGCGCGCATCGTGGTCGATTACATCGGCTGGACCCTGCTGCCCACACCCGACGCGCTGTCGTTCTATCACGATGATTTCCGGATCTCGACCGGCCTGCTGACACCATGGACCACGCTGGCCAGCATCGTGTTTCTTGCCGCCCTGATCGCGTCTGATGCTGTGGCTGCGCTCGCGCCGCCCGCTGGCCGCGCTGGGCATCGCCTTGTTCCTTGGCTGCCAGTTGCTCACCGGCACCATCCTGCCGCTGGAGCTGATCTACGAGCACCGCAATTACTTCGCCAGCTTCGGCCTGCTGCTGGCGATCGTGCCGCTGCTCGCCGTTCCGCGCAGCCAGCCTTTCGCGCTGCCGCGTCACGTGCTGCTTGCCGGGCTGCTGCTGTGCTGGACCGCGCTCACCGCCATCACCGCTTATGCCTGGGGCAATCCGCTGCGACTGGCCGAGGACCTGGCCTCGCGCGCGCCGCAATCACCGCGCGCCCAATACGAGCTGGGCCGCACCTACATCATCTATTCGCACTACGACCCCGCCTCGCCCTTCACCAGACTGGCCTACGCGCCGCTGGAAAAGGCCGCCGCCACTGCCCGACTCCTCGATCCTGCCGGAGCAGGCGCTGATCTTCATGAATGCGCGCATGCACCTGCCGCTGAAGGATGCCTGGTGGGACAGCATGATTGCCAAGCTCAAGGCACACAGACCCGGCGTGCAGGACGAAAGCTCGCTGGGTGCACTGACCCAATGCGCACGCGAAGATCGTTGCGACCTGCCACAGCGAGCGCATGATGGAAGCATTCATGGCAGCGCTGTCACATCCCGACCCGAGCGCCCGCCTGCTAGCCACTTACGGCGACTACGCATGGAATGTGCTGGAGATCATGTCCTCGGTGAGCGCATGACTGAGGAAGCCGTCAAGGCCAGCCCGAATGAGCCGGCGTATCAGATCACCCTGATCCGCATGCTGATAGCGCAGGGTCGAAAAGCCGAGGCTCGACTAGGTCTGAAAGAGCTGGAAACCTTGAACTTTGGCGGTCGACTGGACGCCAACCGGGACGAACTGCGCGCATTGCCGGGAATGCAATGAACTAGACGATCAAGCCAATGTTTCGGCACGGTCAATTTCGTGGGGAAACCTCGGGATCAGAGCTTCTTGACCCGGTATCGTTTCCTGACCTCGCTAACCAAAATTCGCGGAGACGAAAACAACAGATACACTCCGAATGCAAGTCGCTCGACGAGATTGTAGCTATCCGAGAACTTTCTGAGAGGTTTTGGCAAACGCTGCATGCTCGATGCTCTCAGCGGCAATTTACAGTGCCAAGGCATCGTCTTTTGGCCACGAAGGAAAATAGTGCCGTCGTAGCCGATAAACAGATAGGTCACGGCACTGAGATCAACGCGAAGTGCGGTCACGCTGTTGTTGTCAATTTCAAATAGCGGAAAGTAGTGCGCCTTCACGAAAAACGCGTTGACGCCCTCAACGCAAACCAGTTCGTAGCCTTTTGCCTTACCTAGATCAACCAGTGCCGACAGACTCGAACCCTGAGTCACTTTGGCGTCTGCCGGTTGTGTGAATTTGACTTCGTTGGGAATGGTTTGATTGAATTCAATGCATACGACTTTTGGCGAATACCGTGATGACGATTTCCAAACATGGTAGTCGTTGCCGTCGATGTCGATCGACAGAAAGTCAAAATTGGATGGAATCGATGTGCCCGCGAGAACATGATCGAGGTTATCGTTCACCTCAAACCCGACAAAACGGTTTAGCGTCGTCACTTTTTCAGTATGCGAATAGTTAGACTCAAGCTCCTTGAAGCGGGTCGTGCTCCCCTCAATCAGTACAGCCGAATAGCTGGCATGCTCGATGAGGTTCCGAGTATTGCTCAGCGAAACTCCATCCAGCGCACCGAACTCGACACACCAGTTGTCCCTGTCGGGGAGTGTCTCCAATATTTTGCCGATGATCCCGATCTTCACCGGATTGTGAATAAATTCCGGCTTGATGATCCAGTAGCCAAGTGGCGGGCTTGCCCATAACTTCCCATGACCTTTCAGGCGACTTGAAGTCTACAGGGCTGATGTGCTGACTTCCACGTCTTTTGACTACAAACGCCGACGTCGCCGCATCACCAACCAGCAGCCGCAAGCCATGAACACTTCAGCCGCCAGCAGTGCCAGCACTGCCGCGCCAACACCAACTGTTCGCAGCAGCCACAGATTCATTCCGACAACCAGCGCAACACCAAGCGATTCCACTACCACGCGTGCGCCCTGATGGCCTGACGCCGTCAGGCCAATGGCTGCAGACTGATGCAGCGCAAACACAAACGCCCAAGGTGAAAGCATCAGCAAATATTTTGTGGTAATCGCGTAGCCGGGGCCGAAGATGAGTGGTATCAGCGGCGCGGAGATCACCGCAGCGATCGAAGCCACGGCCGCGTAGCTGATCGCGGCCAACGTGACCGCCTTCAGCAGCTTGGAACCGCTGGGAGTTCCATGCGCTGCGAACAGGCGCGGCAACGCGGCGCCCATCAATGCGGCAACCGGCAGTACAAATACGCTCATCACCCGGAACGCAGCCGTGTACGTACCGGCAACGGTCGCGCCAAGTATCTGCAACAGCACACCTTGTCCACTTCCTGGTAACTCGTACCCACCAACGATCCGACGGCATAGCGGGTGCCGTCAGCTGTTGCGTTCCACCATGGCAGCCGCTTGCGCCAGGCTGGCGCACCATCGACCTGAGTTATAAGATAGATCGCGACGAGCAGACCGACAACCGAGCCCGCGAAGTGAAGGGATGCGACATGGGCGGGCGTCCCCGCCAAGCCGACCATCAGGGCTACGAACATCGCGACAAGACGAAACACCGGGACCAGGCACATAAAAACCGCTGCCGACGCGCCTCGGTCAAGGGCAAGGCACAGGCTGGTAGCGACCTGCACCAGCGGTAACGCGATGAGCTCTGCAAAACCCAGCAGCAACATTGATTGGATATCCACTCGTTCAACCATCGTCACGCTCGATATCAGCATGAGCACGCCGATGAGCAAGGCGCCGGACAGCGAAACCTGCAAATCGCGGTTGCCCACAGCCCGTGCGACTTTGTTGGATCGCGCGACACTTCCTGCGTCAGTACGTAAGAAATGCCCCAGCCAGAAACCAGCGAAATAATGATCGCCGCGGCCACCGAACCGGCAAAAAGGCCGTAGCCGTGCGGCCCATCCAGCGTGAAAGCACAATGAGATAGGCCGCCTGGATGACCGCGCGAGCACCCAGCCCCATTGTGGACAGCACCGCGTTTTGGCCGAGCCTCCCGATACCCAGTCGCGTCATTAGGCTGTTCAAGCTGCGCAGTACGAAACTCGCGATCATCTGATCGATGTCTCGTGGACAGATGTGCCTGAGACCGATTAACGCCGCTGGCGATGCAAGGTGGGGCGGCGCATCACGAGAGTTTGCCAGCCCGCTACAATGAAACTTATCACGCCGAAATGGGCTCGGATGTCGGCAAGTGCAAACTTGGCGGTCTCAGCATTTCGTGCACTAATCGACCAAAGGAACAGGCCCACTGCCACCTCCCACCGATAAGCCCGTGGATAGTCCGGCCTATCGGCGAAGAAACGCCGTGCATCGGTGTCAAACTCCAAGCTGGACTTGAGGAAATCTAACCTGGCCTGTTTGCCGGAGCGTAGTGCCGAATTCGGGCTCTCTCGATAGACAGCCGTCACTTCCGGCAGATAGGCGACCTTCCAACGGGATGCGGTGTATGCCGCCAGCACGACGTCGCCAAACTTGTACTCTTTGCAGCCAAGCTCCGAAACAGCGCAATCCAGCACCGTGCTACGTCGAAAGAGCACAGTGCAGCTACGCAAAATTTTCGGGTAATGAAATGTACTGAAACAGGTTCTCCTTCGAGGACTTCTTGGAACACGCCGGTGCACGTATTTGTCCCAAGCTACGATCCACCGGCCACCCTCGACACGTGATCGAACCCAGTCCGTGTGAACAACCCCAACATCTGGATTGTGCCGAATGAGTTCGACCTCGCCCGCCAGTTTGTAGGTTACACACCAATAGTCATCGCCGTCGCAAAATGCCACATATTCACCACGCGCTTTTGAAACAATACGCTGGAAGTTAGCACCTGCCCCGACGTTCGCGGTTGAATGGACGACCCTGATAATCGCTGGATAGCGCCGCTGGTAATCCAGCGCGATTTCCTTGGTCTCATCGCTGGAAGCATCTTCACCGATGACAAGTTCAAACGAAAAATCACACTGTTGCGAGATCACGCCCTCAATCGCGTGAGCGAGGTAGTCCGCCTGGTTGTACGCAACCATCAGCACGCTAACTAAGGGGCTTTTCACCAGCCGAGCCGCATCACTGACCTCCATCAAATCGTTGTTGATGGGTGCGCGCGGCGTTGTCGGTGAGGTCGTATGATCACTCATAGGAAACCTCTGTCACATACATCTCGACTACGAACGATGTCTGGCCACACGTTTCAACGTGAAAAACAATAAATCAGGGTTGGAATGATTCTCTGCAGCGGTTTCAGCATGCCATCTGGCGTCTTGCGCAAGATACGCGAAGCAATTGAAGCCGGTCGTTCGATCTCAAAGGTCAGTCGCATCGCATCCACACAGAGATTGCAATGGTGGAATCCGACATCGCCCAGCAAGTGTTCAAGTCTGCCTCATCTGCAGCGGCTCGCAATCATAAACGCTCGCCCTTGCCCATGGCACGCAGATACGGCGTGCGCCACGCATGCGGCAACCAGCTCAGAAAGGCGAGCCTGTAGTGCGGTTCGACCAGCATCCAGCGATTGGGCACGGCGAGGTAACCCACACCATCGGGGCGCAACACTCGACGCAGTTCCGCCAAGTGTGCGCGCTGCGCCTGCTCGTCGCCCACGTGCTCGATGACATGATTGGTCAGCACGACGTCGAAGGACTCATCGGCGAACGGCAATTGCGTGTCTTGCACCTGGTGGTAACGATAACCCTCGGAGACCAGGCGGTTGTCATGGACGTCCACGGCATCGACTTCGCAATGTAACTGCGGGTGCGTGCCGAAATAATGCGCGATGCCGCCCGAACCTGTGCCGACTTCGAGCATGCGTATCGGCTGCGGGCGATTGGCCAGATCCAGCAGCCGCTCGATCTTCAATCCCTTGAAGCGACGTGATGGCAGATCGAGTACGGCGTGGGGCTGACGCACCACCGACGTGTCGCCTGCGCCACCGCCATGGTTGCTCGATGAGGTATCAGACATTTGACGCACCCAGCAGCTTGCGCAGGCGTTCGCCGAAGACCGGCCAAGCCTTGCCGGCCGCGAAATCGCGACAGACGGCTGTAGTCGATCCATGTGTCTGCGCGAGTTGGCGAATCACGGCCTCGCCCAGGCTGCCATAGTCATCCGGCTCGACCAGGGTACCGGTCTGTCCGTCCTGAACTGCGTCGGACACGCCACCCACCGCAAAGGCAATGGTGGGCAGGCCGTGTGCCGCCGACTCCAGTGCCACCATGCCAAAACCCTCCACATCACCTGGCAATTCAAGCACGGGGAAGATGTGGAGATCGGCGGCCTGGTAGGCCGCGCCAAGGGTTGCCTCGTCGCAACGCCCAAGAAAGTGCAGGTTTCTCTCGACGCCGGCATCGCGGGCCGCGGCGAGAATGCGCTCGCGCTCCGACCCTGTCCGCGTATGCAAGGCATCACTGGCTTCATCGCCGATGATCAGCAGCAACGCGTCCTGGTGATGGGAAACAACGACCGGCAACGCCTTCGCCACGAACTCGGCCAGCCCCTTGCGCTGGGT
Organism: uncultured Gammaproteobacteria bacterium; assembly: GCA_963739815.1. Lineage (GTDB taxonomy): Bacteria > Pseudomonadota > Gammaproteobacteria > Xanthomonadales > Rhodanobacteraceae > Rhodanobacter. The sequence continues at coordinate 51,972 of CAVUBI010000001.1, read as the reverse complement.
CAGCCGCCCCACCGAAAGCAGCAGCGGCCGCTGCCCGAAACCATGACGCTCGCGGAAGCGCGTGCGCCTCGTTGGCATCCAGCGCGGGCAGATCGGTCCCCGGATGCAACACGTGCAATCTGGTCGGATCGCACCCCACGACCTTGTGCCAATCGTGCCGTGTTGGCGCTGTTCACCAAGACCAGGTCACAGCGCCGGATGAAAGGCAGCCACAGCCATTGGTACGCGTGACTGGGGGCCACGATGTCGAGCCCGTGAAGATAGACGGCCGCCCTGCCCCCGGCACATCGCGCTGCCAACCAGGCAATCGGTGCAGTGAGACCGCTGCCGGCAATGACCCACTCGGGTTTGCGTCGCCACGCTAAGCGAATCGCATGCCACAGGGTGATGGCCAAAAACGCCGGCAGGGGCTTCACCCTGCTCTGCTTCACCTCCACTTCTGGCAACGCGTATTCAGCGCACCCGGCCGGTCCACATAGTGCAGTGCGCCAGGTCGGCTGCAAGGCAGCAAGCAGATGCTGATTGACCTTTTCCATGCCGCCTAGCAGCGGCGGAAAATTACGTGTCACCAGCAAAGTCAGCGGAGTTGAGTGACGGTCGTCAGGCATCGCGTCGATACGTCAAGCCAGTGATCTGCTCGGATACCAACCCGATCAGGAACACGATCACCGCCGCGCTCCACAGCAGCGTGCTCATGTTGGTGAGGCGGCCGTCGTGCATGAAGGTCCAGGCGTAGTTGGCGCAGCCGAGCAGGAAAAACACCACACTCGCCGGCACGAACAACTTCAACGGCGAATACAGCGTGGCGATCTTGAAGATGATCAGCAGGAAGCGCATGCCATCGCGCAGGGGCCTGATGTGGCTTTTGCCGACGCGCTGCGCCGCCTTGATCGGCAGGTAAGCGACCGGATAGGCGCTGCGGAAGAACGCCATGGTGCTGGTGGTGGGGTAGCTGAAGCCGTTCGGCAGCAGGTGCAGGAATTCGCGGAACTTGTCCGCGCGCACGGCGCGGAAGCCGGAGGTGAGGTCCAGTATCGGGTGGCCGGTCATGCGGGTGGCGAGCCAGTTGTACAAGGTGTTGGCGAGGCCGCGGCCGACGCCGGCCTGGCTGCCCCAGTCGCGGGCGCCGACGACCATGTCGTAGCCGCGCTCCAGCTCGATCAGCAATCGCGCGACGTCGGCTGGGTCGTGCTGGCCGTCGCCATCCATGAAGACGAGGATGTCGCCGGTGGCGGCGCGGGCGCCGCGCTTGATCGCCGCGCCGTTGCCCATCGAATACGGCGAGCTGAGGCAGGTGACGCCGCTGCTCTTGCAGATGCTGCGGGTCTCGTCGGTGGAGCCGTCGTCGACCACGATGATCTCGGCTTCGGGCTGGGCCGCGCGCAGGCGCGGCAGCAGTGACGCCAGCGCGGGCGCCTCGTTCTTGGCGGGCAGAATGATGCTTAGACGGTTCAACAGACGACTCCCCCGGGTGAACGGCGATGATAGCGTGAAGGCCGGGGCACGGTTGAGGCCAAGGTTGTGGTTTGGATGATCCTGGCTCTGGTAATGCGAGTTGTTCCTGACCTGAGGGCCGATGGTCGACCGCCTGCCGCTGCATTTGCCTGGATGAGCAGGCGCCTTCGTCTCCCCGACCTTCTTCGTTCACGGCTGCCGAACAGAACTTGCCGTGGCCTGATCAGCTTGTGCGCTGCATCAACCTGCATGGCTTCGCTTGCAGGGAATGAGTGACCTGCGGGCTCGACTGCGGTAGATTCAACCACATACAGGGGCAAGGTCGAGTCATTTATGTCATCTCAACTGCAACCGTCGCTCACGGGTTTGTCCGGCATGGCGCGCCGACTGGTGTCCGAAGGAGTGATGTCCGAGGATGCGGTGCGCAAGGCCATGGCCGACAGCGGCCAGCAGAAGGCCACGCTGGGCGCCTGGCTGCTGGATCACAACCTGGTCGACAGTGCCGAATTGACCCGGATCGCGTCGGCCGAGTTCGGCATGCCGATGATGGATGTGGCGGCGCTGAACCCCACCACCATGCCACTGGATCTGATCAGCGAGGCCTTGATCAGCAAGCACCAGGCGCTGCCGTTGTTCCGTCGCGGCAAGCGGCTGTATCGTCGGCATTGCCGATCCGATGCAGTCGCATGCGCTGGACGAGATCAAGTTCCACTCCAACTGCATGGTCGAGCCGATCCTGGTTGAGCGCGGCTCGTTGCAGCGGACGATCGAAGCCCTGCTCAACAACATGCGCAACACCATGCCCGACATGGGCGGCGGCGAACTGGACGAACTGGACATCGAGGGCGGCGACGACGAGGGCGAGTCGAGCAGCGGCGTCGACGCCAACGCCAACGACGACGCGCCGGTGGTGAAGTTCGTCAACAAGATTCTGGTGGACGCGATCCGCCGGGGCGCCTCGGACATCCATTTCGAACCGTTCGAGACGCAGTACCGGGTGCGCCTGCGCATGGACGGCATGCTGAAGGCGGTGGCCAATCCGCCGATGAAGATGGCCAACCGCATCTCCTCGCGCATCAAGGTGATGGCGCAGCTGGATATCGCCGAGAAGCGCGTGCCGCAGGATGGCCGCATCAAGCTCAACCTGTCCAAGACCCGCGCGATCGACTTTCGCGTAAGCACCCTGCCGACCCTGTTCGGCGAGAAGATCGTGCTGCGTATCCTGGACGGTTCGTCGGCCAAGATCGGCATCGAGAAACTCGGCTACGAGCCGGAGCAGCAGAAGCTCTACATCGATGCGATCCACAAGCCCTACGGCATGGTGCTGGTTACCGGCCCCACCGGCTCGGGCAAGACGGTGTCGCTGTACACCGGCCTGAACATGCTCAACACCGCCGAGCGCAACATCTCGACGGTGGAAGACCCGGTCGAAATCCGCGTCGAGGGCATCAACCAGGTGCAGCAGAACGTGAAGCGCGGCATGACCTTCGCCAGCGCGCTGCGCTCGTTCCTGCGCCAGGATCCGGACGTGATCATGGTCGGCGAGATCCGCGACCTGGAAACCGCCGAGATCGCGATCAAGGCGGCGCAGACCGGCCACATGGTGCTTGTCCACCCTGCACACCAACGATGCGGCGCAGACCATTTCGCGCCTGATGAACATGGGCATCGCGCCGTACAACATCACCTCGTCGGTCACGCTGATCATCGCCCAGCGCCTGGCCCGGCGCCTGCATGACTGCAAGAAGCCGATGGATCTGCCGCCGCAAGTGCTGCTGGATGCCGGCTTCACCCAGGCCGACATCGACGCCGGCATGACCGTATACGAAGCCGTCGGCTGTGATGGCTGCAACGAGGGCTACAAGGGGCGCGTCGGCATCTACCAGGTGATGCCGATGCTGGAGGACATCCAGAAAATCATCCTGCAAGGCGGCAATGCGCTGCAGATCGGCGAGGTGGCCCGCGCGGCCGGCGTGAACGACCTGCGCGCGTCGGCCCTGCTGAAGGTCAAGCAGGGCCTGACCAGCCTGACCGAGATCGATCGCGTCACCAAGGAATAAAACGGGCGGATCTGCGATGCCCGTAACAGTGAACTTGCGTCAGGCGCCACGGTTTGGCGCCGCATAAATGACATAAGCTGTACAAATACCTTGCCAGCCGCCAGCTTTGGGCGGCTCCGGGACTGGATCACAGGGGGAAGATGCGCATGGCCACGGCTACCGCAACCGCAAACAAGGCACGCGCGCTGGGCGCCCAACGCGCCGAAGTCAGCAAGCTGACCACCTACGAGTGGGTCGCGCTGGACAAGCGCGGCAAGCGCATGAAAGGCGACATGCCGGCGAAGAACGCCTCGCTGGTCAAGGCGGAGCTGCGCCGCCAGGGCATGAACCCGCAGACCGTGCGCGAACGCTCCAAGCCGCTGTTCGGCTCCACCGGCAGCACGATCAAGCCGGGCGACGTGGCGATCTTCAGCCGCCAGATCGCCACCATGATGGCTTCCGGCGTGCCGATGGTGCAGGCGTTCGACATCATTGCCGACGGCCAGAAAAACGTCCGCTTCAAGAACGTCCTGATCGACGTGAAGCAGAGCATCGAGGGCGGCTCGGCGCTGCACGAGGCGCTGGCCCGCTATCCCGGTGCAGTTCGACGAGCTGTACTGCAACCTGGTGCATGCCGGCGAAACCTCCGGCGTGCTGGATACCGTGCTGGACACCGTGGCCACCTACAAGGAACGCACGGAAGCGATCAAGAAGAAGATCAAGAAGGCGCTGTTCTACCCGATGATGGTGCTGGCCGTGGTGTTCATGGTCGTGCTGATCATGCTGCTGTTCGTGGTGCCGGTGTTCGCCAAGACCTTCCAGGACGCTGGCGCGCAGCTGCCCGCCCCGACCCAGTTGCTGGTGACCGCTTCGGAGTTCATGCAGAGCTACTGGTGGGTGGTGATCGGCGTGATCGGCGGCAGCATCGCCGCCTTGGTCATCGCCAAGAAGCGCTCGGTGAAATTCGCCCACTTCCTCGACCGCATGGCGCTGAAAATGCCGGTGATGGGCAATATCGTGCGCAACTCCGCGATCGCCCGCTTCGCCCGCACGCTGGGCGTGACGTTCCGCGCCGGCGTGCCGCTGGTCGAGGCGCTGGATGCGGTGGCCGGCGCCACCGGCAGCGTGGTCTACGGCGACGCGGTCAGGCAGATGCGCGACGACATCTCGGTCGGCCACCAGCTGCAGCTGGCGATGAAGCAGACCGACCTGTTCCCGAACATGGTGGTGCAGATGACCGCCATCGGCGAAGAATCCGGCGCGCTGGACAACATGCTGTTCAAGGTCGCCGAGTTCTACGAGGAAGAGGTCAGCAACGCCGTCGACACCCTGTCCACCCTGCTCGAGCCGATCATCATGGTGGTGCTGGGCACCCTCGTCGGCGGCATGGTGGTCGCCTTGTACCTGCCGATCTTCAAACTCGCCGGCACGTTCTAGGCTTCCCAGGACGCGTCACGAGAACGGCGGGCATGGCCCGCCGTTCTCGTTGTAGGAGCGCACCCCGTGCGCGGTGCTTTTCGCGGTAATCAACATCAAACCATCGCGCACGGGGTGCGCTCCTACACGAAGCGCCGTACCCTACCGGCTTCCCCTTTACCGCGGGGCCCAGGACACAAGGCTGACGCATGCCCGATCTTCCCTTCACCGTTTGGATCATCCTCGCCGGCGTGCTTGGCCTGCTGGTGGGCAGCTTCCTCAATGTGGTGATCCTGCGGTTGCCCGAACGCATGGCGGCCGGCTGGCGGCGGGAAGCACGCGAGGTGCTGGAGCTGGATGTCGACGAGACACCACTGCCGCCGGGCATCGTGCGCGAACCATCGCACTGCCCGCATTGCAAACATCCGTTGTCGGCGCTGGACAACATCCCGGTGTTCGGCTGGTTGCTGCTGCGCGGACGTTGCCGTTACTGCCAGGCGAAGATCTCGATCCAATACCCGCTGGTAGAGCTGCTCTGCGGCGTGCTGAGCGCAGTGATCGTGTGGAAGTTCGGGCCGTCGTGGGCGGCGCTGGCAGGACTGGTACTGACCTGGACCCTGATTGCCCTCTCCGGCATCGACTTCCGCACCCAGCTGCTGCCCGACCAGCTGACCTTTCCGCTGCTGTGGCTGGGCCTGTTGCTGTCGCTGTTGCCGATGTTCGTCACCGCGCCCGCATCCATCCTCGCCGCGGCGATCGGCTACCTGAGCCTGTGGAGCGTGTATTGGCTGTTCAAGCTGCTCACCGGCAAGGAGGGCATGGGTTACGGCGATTTCAAGCTGCTGGCGGCGCTGGGCGCGTGGATGGGACCGCTATCGCTGCTGCCGATCATCCTGCTGTCATCGCTGATCGGTGCCCTGGTCGGCGGTACCCTGATCGCCCTGCGCAAGCATGACCGCGAGATCCCGATGCCATTCGGCCCGTTCATTGCCGCCGCCGGCTGGGTCTGGTTCGTCGCCGGGCACGGCCTGCTGCAGGGTTATATGCAGCTGACCGGCATGCAATGAACGGACCGATGCGCGCCCTGGTGATCGGCTTGACCGGTGGCATCGCTGCCGGCAAATCCGCAGTGACGCGACGCTTCGAGGCACTGGGCGTGCATGTGCACGACGCCGATGTGGCCGCCCGCGAAGTGATCGCCCCGGGTACCGCCGGCTTGAGCGCCGTGGTCGACGCATTTGGCGACGATGTGCTGGACGACGCCGGCCAACTGGATCGCCCGGCCATGCGCCGGCGCGTGTTTGCCGACCCGGCCGCGCGCGCGACGCTCGAGGGGATCATCCATCCGCGCGTGCGCGAATGGCTGCACGACCGCGCCGCGACCGAAGCTGGGCCGTACTGTTTGCTGGCGATCCCCTTGCTGGCCGAGAACATCGAACACTACCGCTGGGTCGATCGCGTGCTGCTGGTCGACGCGCCGGAGTCGGTGCAGATCACTCGTCTGATCGCCCGCGACGGTATCGACGAAACCCTCGCCAGACGCATGCTGGCCCACCAGGCCAGTCGCGCCGAGCGCCTCGCGCTGGCCGACGACGTCATCGAGAACCATGGCGACGAATCCACCCTCGACAACGCCGTCACCGAACTCCACCAGCGTTATCTGAGCCTCGCCTCGCAACGCCACGCTCCGTAGTGCCGCCCTGTCGTGGCGTGTGTTCAGCCGGGCCAGAACCCACGGACGCCGGCGACACCCTGACCGCTGTTTTCACGAGCCTGAGCGACGTGCGCGGGGGCGACGCCGCCGAGCGCGTAGACCGGCACGGCCGCCGCTTCGGCCAACGCACGGAAGCGGGACCATCCCAGTGGCGCGGTTTGCGGGCGACTGCGGCTGGCGGTGACGGGAGACAGCGTGGCGAAGTCCACTGCCAGGCGTTCAGCGTGAGCCAGGGATTTCGTGTCACGACAACTGGCGCCAACCAGTTGCGACAGCGGCAAGGGCCGTTCGGGCAATGCCGCCAACTGGCTGCTCTTGAGTTGCACGCCGATCCCCAGCATTCGCGCGCCGTCGATGTCGCTGTCGAGCAGCAGCTGGCTGCCATGCCGGCGGGCCAGCGGCAGCAGGCTTGCCGCCAGTTCACGAACCATCTCGCGCGGCCACAGCGGCAGGCGCAATTGCACCAGTTGCGGGCTGCGCCCGAGGGCCTGACCAATACGTTCGAACCAACGGCCAACCTGTTCCGGCGGTACGTCGACCGGGGTGATCGAATAGCGCGCAGGCAATCGCAAGGCCTGCAGGATCGCGCGATCGGCGGTGGTCAGGATGGAGGGATCGATCTGCTCCGGCATCAGCCACTGCAGCGCCTGCCCTTCCCGCGGTTGCGGTTCGCCCTCCCATTGACCGGTTCGCCAGGCGTCCAGCAGCAATTCCCGATCGGGGTAACGACACGGCACCCGCGCCAGCGGCTCGGCCCGTTGCAGGCGGATGCCGAGTTCTTCGTCGAGCTCGCGCGCCAGTGCCTCCAGCGGGGTCTCGCCGGGTTCGAGTTTGCCGCCGGGAAATTCCCACATGCCCGCCAGATGCTTGCCGGCCGGCCGCTGCGCCAGCAACACTCGCCCGAGTGCATCCTGCATGACAGCGGCCATCACGTGCATGACCGGCTTGGGCTCGGCCGGCGCGGACATCAGCTGTTGCGCAGGTATTCGACCATGTCGAAGTCGTAGGCGTGTTGGGCATCGGCCTTGTGGTGCACGCGGGAGACTTCGGTCCAGTCGCTGAAATGGATGCCGGGGAAGAACGCGTCGGCGCCATCGATCGCGGCACTGACCCAGGTGAGGTACATGCGGCGGGCCTGCGGCAAGGCTTCGGCAAACACCAGGCCGCCGCCGATCACGATCAGGCCGGTGTTGCCGCAGCGCGCCTGCGCCTCCTCGATCGAGCGCACGGTGATCTGGCCCGGGTACGGAGCCTCGTGCCGGCGTGACAACACCAGGTTGACCCGATCCGGCAACGCGCGGCCAATCGAGAGGGCGGTCTTGTAACCCATCAGCACGTTCTTGCCGACGGTCAGCTGCTTGAACCGGCGCAGGTCATCGGGCAGGTGCCAGGGCAATTGCCCCCCGCGTCCAATGGCGAAATTTTCGTCGAGTGCGGCAATCAGCGAAACGGCCATGGCGACTCCTTGCTCAGCTGGGTCTGTGGGAATGGTCCGCGCCAGCAGGCGCTGTCTGACTCGGGATATTAACAGCGCGCAGCGCTCCGCAGCCGTCCTGGCGGTACGCTCGAATCTTGCGCTTTTCAGGCGCCGCATAACCCGCCGTTTCGGATGCCTATACGGCGACGGCAGCCTTGATCGCCGGGTGCGGCTGATAGCCTTCGATCGCGATGTCCTCGTAGCGGAAATCGAAGATCGAGCGCACCGCGGGATTGAGCTTCAGCTGCGGCAGCGGCCAGGTCTCGCGGGTCAACTGCAGCCGCGCCTGCTCCAGGTGGTTGTTGTACAGGTGGGCGTCGCCAAGGGTGTGCACGAAGTCGCCCACGCCCAGTCCGCAGACCTGGGCGATCATGTGGGTGAGCAGCGCATAGCTGGCGATGTTGAACGGCACGCCGAGAAAGATGTCGCCCGAACGTTGGTACAGCTGGCAGCTGAGCTTGCCGTCGGCGACATAGAACTGGAACATCGTGTGACAGGGCAACAGCGCCATCTTCGGCAGTTCGCCGACATTCCAGGCACTGACGATCAGCCGCCGCGAATCGGGATTGCGCTTGATCTCGTCGATCACCCAGGCGATCTGGTCGACCACGCCGCCGTCGGCGGTGGGCCACGCGCGCCACTGCTGGCCGTAGACCGGACCGAGGTCGCCGTTGGCATCGGCCCATTCGTCCCAGATGCGCACGCCGTGTTCTTTCAGGTAGGCGATGTTGGTATCGCCGCGCAGGAACCAGATCAGCTCGTGCACGATCGACTTCAGGTGCAGCTTCTTGGTGGTGACCAGCGGAAAGCCTTCGTTGAGATCGAAGCGCATCTGCCAGCCGAACACGCTGCGTGTGCCGGTGCCGGTGCGATCGGTCTTTTCTGTGCCGTGGTCGAGGACGTGGCGGAGCAGGTCGAGATAAGCGCGCATCGCCGGATTCTAGCCCGTGGGGCATGACAACGGTCACTCCCGCAATGCATCTCCCCAGCCTAGACTCGGGCCTTTCCACCAGGAGATGGATCATGGCGCAGTGGTTTTTCAGCTACGGCAAGAACACCGACCGGATCGGCCCACTCGACGACGCGGCAGCGCGGGCACAGGCGCAGCGCCAGCCGGATGGCTATTGCTGGTGCGAGGGGTTTGCCGAATGGAAGCCGATCCGCAGCGTGGCCGAGCTCGGCGGCACGCCGCTGGCGCCGCCGCCGATCCCGGCGTCGATGGGCAGCGGCCGCGCCGACGAGATCGACTACCGCATCGTCGGTACCGACATGCAGTTCGTCGAGATCGAGCTGGACCCCGGCGAAAGCGCGATCGCCGAGGCCGGTGCGCTGATGTACAAGGAATCCGCGGTGCAGATGGATACCGTGTTCGGCGACGGTTCCAGCGGCGGTCAGAGCGGCGGCGGCCTGATGGACAAGCTGATGTCCGCCGGCAAGCGCGTGATCACCGGCGAGAGCCTGTTCACCACGGTGTTCACGCATGCCGGCCAGGGCAAGGCGAAGGTGGCGTTCGCCGCACCCTACCCCGGCACGGTGATGGCGATGAAGCTGTCCGACCACGGCGGCCGGCTGATCTGCCAGAAGGATGCGTTCCTGGCCGGTGCGCGCGGCGTGCAGTTGGGCATCTTCTTCCAGCGCAAGATCCTGACCGGCCTGTTCGGCGGCGAGGGTTTCATCATGCAGAAGCTCGAAGGCGACGGCTGGGTCTTCGTGCACGCCGGCGGCACCGTGGTGCAGCGTGAGCTGATAGCCGGCGAGCGGCTCGACGTGGACACCGGCTGCGTGGTCGCGTTCCACGACACGGTGAGCATGGACGTGAAGCCCGTTGGCGGCATCAAGAGCATGCTGTTCGGCGGCGAAGGCGTGTTCCTCGCCACGCTGACCGGGCCGGGCACGGTGTGGCTGCAGTCGTTGCCGTTCTCGCGCATGGCCGGGCGCATGCTGGCCGCGGCACCACAAGGTGGCGGCCAGCGTCGTGGCGAGGGTTCGATCCTCGGTGGGCTGGGCGACATCCTCGGCGGCGACCGCAATTTCTGACCAGCCGACGCGGCAGGAGCCCGCTTGCGGGCGATGCTTTTGACGTCTCGCGAGAAGAGCATCGCCCGCAAGCGGGCTCCTGCGAAGGACTCAGCCGGGCGCGGCCAGCGGCAAAGTGGGCGCGCGCCGCGACATCGCCAGCAGCACCAGCCCGATCGCGATCAACGGCAGCGACTGCATCTGCCCCATCGTCACCCACTGCGTGCCGAACAGATAGCCGAGCTGCGGATCGGGCACGCGCACGAACTCCACCGCGAAACGGAAGCAGCCGTACAGCAACGCGAACAAGCCGGATACCAGGTAGCGCGGGCGCGGCTTCAGCGAGACCAGCCACAGCACCACGAACATCACCACGCCTTCCAGCAGCATCTCGTACAGCTGCGAGGGATGCCGCGGCAGCCGGTCCGGCGCCTGCGGGAAGATCATCGCCCATGACACGTCGCTGGGCTTGCCCCACAACTCGCCGTTGATGAAATTGCCGAGCCGGCCCAGGCCCAGCCCGAGCGGCACCAGCGGCGCCACGAAGTCGATGGTGTCGAAGAAGTGCAGCTTCTGCTTGCGCGACCACCACCAGCCGGCGGCCAGCACGCCGAGCAGGCCGCCGTGGAAGCTCATGCCACCGTCCCACACCTTGAACAGGGTCTGCGGCGCGGTCCAGATCCAGTCGATGTCGGCGTAGAACAGCATGTACCAGATGCGTCCGCCGGCAATCACCCCGAGCATGCCGTAGAACAGCAGATCGCCCAGCGCGTCGCGGCTGACCGGCAGGCGTCCGTGCCGGCGGCGGTATTCGCCGAGTACCGCCACGAAGAAAAAACCGAGCAGGTACATCAGGCCGTACCAGTGCACCTGGATCGGACCGAGCTCGAAGGCAACGGGATCGATATCGACAATGTAAGGCGGTGACATGGCGACCGGTCTGCGAACAAAGCCCAAGTGTAACGGGCCGGGGCACCTCGGCCACCACTTTCGACGCTACGGATGTGCGCGCTAGAATCCCTGCAGACACGCCTGCCGGGGGAAGCGGGACCAGGCGGCCGTCGTTGGGGATCCACGGATCCAGCCAGGTTGCCATGCTCCAGGCAACCGGCGTCATTTGATGGGGCGTGCCAGGGGAAAATCGATGACTTACCGTTTCGCGCGGAGCGTGCTATCCGCCGCCTGCCTGCTGTTGCCCATCGCCGTGGTTGCGGCCGACCTGATTCCGACGCAGGACTTCGCTCGGCACGTCGACCTGACCATGCCCAGGCTGTCGCCAGACGGCCAGTATCTCGCCGTGAACGTGAATGACCCCGATGGCGCCTCGCATGCTTTGGCGGTCTACAAGGTGGACGACATGAAGCAGCCAGTGAGCATGCTGCGTCTGCCCAAGTACGAAGTAGCCGCCGGCATCACTTGGGTCAGCAATACGCGGCTGGTGGTGGAAAAGGGCCAGCAATACGGCTCGATCGGCAAAGCCAGGCTGACTGGTGAAGTGATCGCCACCGACCTGGATGGCAAGCACCAGGATTACCTGTACGGCTTCCGGGGCAAATTCGGTACGCGCGCCTCCACCCGCGGCATCGACCGCGGGTGGGGTTTCGTCGATGGCCAGCCACAGCCGGTCAACGGGCACTTCTATCTGGCCGCGAGAAGCTGGGACGATGAAAACCGCAGCACGCTGTATGACATTGACGCGAGCAAGAACTCCCGCCATCTGATCGGCGAGATCAGCGTTCGCGGCATGAGTTTCATGGTCGGCGCCGATGGCAAGGCGCACTATGCCTATGGCGAAAACGACGACTACGAGTACGTCGTTTACCATCAAGACGGTGGCGCATGGACGAAACTGACGGCGGCCCAGGTCGGCGGCAGTTTCACACCGATCTTTTTCACGCCCGACCAGAAGCGCGTCTACGCCAGCTACAACGCAGACGGCGGCCCTACCGCACTGGTGGAACAGGATGAGAAAGGGGGCGACCGCAAAGTACTTGCCAGTGACAGCTTCAGCGCCATTGGCAGCATCGAATGGACACCGCTGCCTTATCAGCCGTTTGCCACGGTGTTGGCCACCGGCGTGCCGAAGGTCAAATACATCGATCCGAACAATGCGATGGCAAAGCTGCACCAGGCACTGAGCCAGAAATTCGCCGGCTACGTGCACTTCATCGATTTCAGCGAAGACGGCGGCAAACTGATGTTCTCGGTCAGCAGCGACCGCGACCCGGGCACTTACTACCTGATCGACACGCATAGCTACAAGGTACTGAAACTGTTCGCTTCCAAGCCGTGGATCGATCCGGCGAAAATGGCCGAGCGCCGACCGCTGCGCTTCAAAGCCAGCGATGGCATGGAGCTGGAAGCGATCCTCACCCTGCCCCGTGGCGTCCCCGAGGCCAACCTGCCGATGGTGTTGTTGCCGCACGGCGGACCGATCGACGTGCAGGACGACTGGTTCTACGATACCGACGCACAGTTTCTGGCCAGCCGTGGTTACCTCGTGCTGCAGGTGAACTACCGCGGCTCCGGCGGCCGCGGTGTGGATTTCAAGGAAGCCGGTTACCTGAAATGGGGCACCCGCATCCAGCAGGACCTGATCGACGGCGTACAGTGGGCGATCAGCGAAAATTATGCTGACCCGAAACGGGTCTGCGTGTACGGCGGCAGCTTCGGTGGCTACTCGGCGATGATGACAACGATCCGCGCGCCAGGCCTGTTCAAGTGCGCGATCGGTTACGCCGGCATCTACGATCTGAAGATGATGTACAAGAAAGGTGACATCCGCGAAAGGAAATCCGGTCGCAGCTACCTGAACACAGTCATCGGCAAGGATGACGCTGACCTCGACGCCAATTCGCCCACCAGGCTGGCCGACAAGATCGATGTGCCGGTACTGCTGGTTCACGGTGAAGACGACAAGCGTGCGCCGTTCGCCCAGGCCAAGGCGATGCGCGCCGCACTCGATGCCGCACACAAGCCGTATGAGTGGCTGAGCAAGCCGGGCGAGGGTCACGGCTTCTACAGCGAGGAGAACAACATCGAGTTCTACAACCGGCTGCAGGCATTTCTGGAAAAGAACATCGGGCCCGGCGCGTCCGCTCGCTGATCATCGAGGCAGGCTGGACTGGGAAGGCGCTTCGGCGCCTTCCTTGTTTTTCGAGCATGCCCGATTGCGCGCGACGCTCGGCAACCGGGCTATCCGCGAAGCGTTCCTCCCTCAGAGCAACACCGGCCGATCCGCCAGCTCGTCGGGATTGGCCTTGCCGCCGCCGGGAAAATGCCGCGCCAGCAACGCGTTCGCGGCGGCGATGCCGGCGAGGCTGCCCTCGCGCCACGCGCCGCGCGCATAGCATTCCCGCATGCGCGCGCAGATCGCATCCCATTCGTCCGTCGTCACCTTCGCCGCGATGCCGCGATCGGCGACGATCTCGATGCGGTGTTCGGCCATCAGCACGTAGAACAGCACGCCGCTGTTGCGTTCGGTATCCCACACCCGCAATTGGGCAAATACCTGTTGCGCGCGGATCGTGGCGTCGAAGCCATCCAGCACGGCCAGCGGCGGCAGTCGTGATTCGACCGCGAAGCGGATCTCGCCCAGGTGATGGCGTTCGCCCGCGGCGATCGTCGCGGCCATCTCGTCCAGCAGTGCGGCCGGAAAGCGCCGTGACAGCTGGAACCAGCCGCCGAAAAGATTCGCCCACAGTCGCTGCATGCGCGCCATCACCAGCTCCCCGAAGAACCGCCGCCGCCGAAGCTGCCGCCGCCACCGCTGAAGCCGCCGCCGCCAAAACTTCCGCCGCCGCTGCCGCCACCCCAACCGCCGCCACCGAAGCCGCCCCAGCCACCGCCGCCGATCGAGCGGCCGGCGCCGCCGGGCATCAGCATCAGCACGCCGCCGATCAACGCACCGAGGATGCCAGCGCCCATCGAGATCAGCAGCCATAGCAACCCGCCGACCGCCACGGCACCCAGCGGCGCGCGCAGCCACGCCTTGGCCCGGCCGAAGATGCCGCGCAGGAACAGCGCCACGAACACGGCGATCATCAGGCCCTGCTCCAGCCCGAGGCCGGAACGCTCGTCGCCGGGCGATCCCCGCACCGGCAGCGGCAACGGCTCGCCGTCGATCAGTCGGGTCAGCGCACCGACCGCGTCGCTGATGCCGCCGAAGTAATCGTTGTTGCGGAATTTCGGCGCGATGTACTCGCGCGTGATGCGCGCGGTGGCGGCGTCGGGGATGGCACCTTCCAGGCCGTAACCCACCTCGATGCGCACGCGTCGATCGTCCTTCGCGATCAGCAGCAGCAAGCCGTCGTCGACACCCTTGCGACCCACCTTGTTCGCCTCGGCCACCGCCAGCGAATAGCCCTCGATGTCCTGCTCGCCGGTGCTGCCGACCATCAGCACCACCAGTTGCGCGCCCTTGGCGCGTTCCAGCGCCGTCAGCTGCGCGTCCAGCTGGTCGACCTGCTGCGTGGTCAGCGTGCCGGTGAGGTCGGTGATGTGCCGTGCCAGTTTCGGCACGGCAGCGGCCGCGTGCAGCAGCACCGGCAGCAGCAGCGCCAGCAGCAGCCAGCGGCGCGGGAAGCGCCGGGGCATCATCAATGCGTCGCGGCAGGTGCCGGCGCGGCGGTACCGAAGTCCACCCTCGGCGCGGTGGAGATCGTCTTCTCGTTGTCCACGGTGAAGTTCGGCTTCACCTTGTAGCCGAAGATCTTCGCGGTCATGTTGTTCGGGAAGGTGCGGATCATCCCGTTGTATTCCTGCACCGACTGCACGTAGCGGTTGCGCGCCACGGTGACGCGATTCTCGGTGCCTTCCAGTTGCGCCTGCAGGTTCTGGAACAGGCCGTCGGCCTTGAGCTGCGGGTAGTTCTCGCTGACCACCATCAGCCGCGACAGCGCGCTGCCCAATTCGCCTTGCGCGGCCTGGAACTGCTGCAGTTTCTGCGGATCATTCAGCGAATCGGCATTGACCTGCAGGCTGCCCACCTTGGCCCGGGCCTGGGTCACTTCGATGAAAACCTTCTCTTCGTGCTGGGCGTAACCCTTGACCGTGTTGACCAGGTTCGGCACCAGATCGGCGCGACGCTGGTACTGGTTCAGCACTTCGGACCAGGCCGCCTTGACCGCCTCGTCCTGCTTCTGGATGGCGTTGTAACCACAGCCGCTGAGGCCGAAGGCGAGCAGCAACAGCACGAGATTGCGCAGTAGTTTCATGAGGTGGCTCCGCTCCGGTGGAAGGGCATTTCATCATCCCACGCCGATCACCGCCACCGTGTTGGCGCGAGGTGAACGCGGCCGGTCAGGCGAACAGGCGGGGTCCGAGGATCAACGCCCAGCCCAGTCCCACCAGCACCAGCAGCACGAACACCGCCGCCGAACCCATGTCCTTGGCGCGGCCGGCCAATTCGT
The DNA here is from genome assembly GCA_963739815.1 of uncultured Gammaproteobacteria bacterium. Lineage (GTDB taxonomy): Bacteria > Pseudomonadota > Gammaproteobacteria > Xanthomonadales > Rhodanobacteraceae > Rhodanobacter. Next base: position 36,444 of record CAVUBI010000001.1, on the reverse strand, counting down.
TGAATTCCGGACTGACCTTGTCGACCACCGCCTCGATCGCCGAATTCAGCAGCTCGGCCGACAGCACCAGCAGCGGCCCCAGGATCAGGGCGAATTTCTCCAGTCCGCCGTCGCCCAGCCACAGGCCGAGCGGAACCAGCACCACCGCCAGGCTGGCCTCGAGCCGGAACGAGGCTTCATGCTTCCAGCCGGCACGCAGGCCTTTCATCGACCAGAGGAACGCGTTCCAGACCTGCCGGGGGCCGCGGAAACCTTCGGCGGCCACTACCGATGCCACCCGGTCGGCGACCGACGGTTCGACGCTGTCAGTTCAACGATGGACATGGTCGGCGAAACTCCCTGCGAACGGCGGATACGGCCAGTGATGATGCCACAAGCGCCTCCTGCGCAAGCCCCACGCGCTGCCGCCTTCCCCGTATCGCAGAGCGGCGGGCGAAAAATCGCAATTTCTTGCATGCGCGGGGCAGCTACACCCGGTGGGTGAATAGGTTACGCTTCGTCGGTTGTGACCCCTTCAGGGCCGCATGGCGCAGCACGTGACACGACGCTGCCATGGTTTGAATCACGCACGGAAAAGATATGGCAACCCAGAATCCGCCCGCCTCGCAGACCCGCTCTTTCAGCACGGTTTTCCTGATTGAAATGTGGGAGCGCTTCGGCTTCTACGGCATGCAGGTGTTGATGGTCACCTACATGGTGAAGAAGCTCGGTTTCGAGGACAGCAAGGCCAACCTGATCTGGGGTGCCGCGGCGGCACTGATCTATGCCACGCCGGCAATCGGCGGCTGGGTCGGCGACAAGCTGATCGGCACCCGCCGCACCATGCTGCTCGGTGCCGTGGTGCTGACGCTGGGCTACGCGATGCTGTGGATCCCCACCAACAACGCCTATTTCCTGTACATCGCGCTCGGCGTGATCATCGTCGGCAACGGCTTCTTCAAGCCGAACGCCGGCAATCTGGTACGCAAGATCTACGAGGGCGACGACACCAAGATCGACAGCGCCTTCACCATCTACTACATGGCGGTAAACATCGGCTCGACCATCTCGATGCTGCTGACCCCGTGGATCCGCGACTACGTGGGCGCGACATACGGCGACGCCTGGGGCTGGCACACCGCGTTCGGTGTCTGCGCGATCGGCCTGATCCTCGGCCTGATCAACTACACGCTGATGCACCGCACGCTGGCGCACATCGGTTCGCCGGCCGACGACAAGCCTGTGGACGTCAGGCGCCTCGGCCTGGTGCTGCTGGCCGCAATCGGCATGGTGTTCGTTTCCGCCTTCATCCTGCAAGACCAGACGGTCGCCAAATGGTGCGTGTACGCCGCCGGCGTGGTGATCCTGGGCATCTTCGTGCACCTGATCCGCAGCAGCGAGCAGCACGAGCGGGCCGGCCTGGTCGCCGCGCTGGTACTGACCGGCCAGACGATCTTCTTCTTCATCTTCTACCAGCAGATGTCGACGTCGCTGAACCTGTTCGCGCAGCGCAACGTCGATCTCTCGTTCAACCTGTTCGGCTTGCACCTGTTCAACTGGATCCCCGAGCAGTTCCAGTCGCTCAACGCGATCTGGATCGTGCTGCTGAGCCCGGTGCTGGTGCTCATCTACAACACCATGGGCAAGGTCGACAAGAATCCGTCGGTGGCGTCCAAGTTCGCCTGGGGTTTCGCGGCGGTGGCGATCGGCTTCTTCATCTACGGCGTCGGCGCCCGTTTCGCGGTGAACGGCCAGGTTTCATCGTGGATCATGGTTTGGGGCTACGGCCTGTACTCGCTGGGCGAGCTGCTGGTCAGCGGCCTTGGCCTGGCGATGATCGCGCGCTACGTGCCGGCGCGGATGGGCGGCTTCATGATGGGTGCCTACTACGTGGCCTCGGGCATTTCGCAGTACCTGGGCAGCGTGGTGGCTAACTTCGCCAGCATCCCGACCGACATCACCGATCCACTGGTGTCACTGCCGATCTATACCGCGCTGTTCAACAAGCTCGGCTTCGCCGGCATTGCCTGCACGGTGATCGCGCTGGCGATGCTGCCGCTGATGAAGAAGCTGTCGGCCAGCCACTCCGACGCGGCCAACAACAACAAGCCGTTGCCGCCGGTGCGCAGCGAAGAGTTCGACACACCGTGACCTGACCGGCCCATCGTGCCGTGCACGGTGGGTCCGCTAGCCCGACAGAGCGCCATGCCACACCGGATTTCCGCCTCACGCATCGGCCCATTCGCGCTGACCCGCACGCTGGCCTGGCTGCGGATCTGCGCCATCGCCGGCCAGAGCACCGCCGTCCTCGTCTGCGCCTGGTGGATGCGCCTGGGTATCCCGCTGCTGCCGCTGCTGCTCGGCATCGGCCTGCTCGCGGTGTTCTCGGTGTTCGCTGCGTGGCGATTGGCCCAGCCATGGCCGCTGCGCGAATGGGAGGCGGTCGGCCACATTGCGTTCGACACGCTGATACTCGGCTACCTGCTGTATTTCACCGGCGGCGCCAGCAATCCGTTCATTACCCTGCTGCTGGTGCCGATCGCGCTCAGTGCCGCGGCGTTGTCGGCCAGCGCCGTGCTGGCGGTGGCCGCGCTGGCCGGCGTCGCCTACCTGATCCTGCTCTATTCGCACGTACCGCTGCCGCTGCCGCTGCATACGGGGTCGCCCAGCCGGTTCTCGCTGCACGTGGCGGGGATGGGCGTGAACTTCGTGATCATGGCGCTGCTGCTGAGCTTCTTCATCAGCCGGCTGGCTCACGTGCTGCGCTTGCAGCAGCTCGAAGTGCAGCGCGTACGCGAGCGCGCGCTGCGCGACGAAGGCATCCTGGCGATCGCCACCCAGGCCGCCGGGGCCGCGCACGAGCTCAACACGCCGCTGTCGACCATGCGTACCCTGTTGCCCGAACTGCGCCGCGAGCACGCCGACGATGCGACGCTGGCCGAAGACCTGGCGTTGCTCGAAGGCCAGGTCGACCGCTGCCGCACGATCCTTCGCGAAATGGTCACCTTCGGCAAGGCGCAGCTGTCGCAGGAGCCGGAGCGGCTCAGCGTGCGCGCCTTCATCCACGGCTGCCAGGAACGCTTCCAGCTGCTGCGGCCCGAGGCCGAACTGGCTCTGACGCTGGACGAAGCCACCGCACAGATCGTGCTGCGCACCCCGCCCGGCCTGCGTCACGCGCTGCTGAACCTGCTCAATAACGCCATCGATGCCTCCGCCATCAAGCAATCGCACGCGGTGGCGCTGCAGGTTTCGCGCGACGGCGACTGGATCCAGTTCAGCGTGCTCGACCATGGCCCCGGTTTTGACGCCACCGGCGAACTGACCCTGATCGGTTACTCGCAGAAACAGACCGGACTGGGCATCGGCCTGGCCCTGGCCGAAGCCACCGCCGAACGGCTCGATGGCGAATTGATCGCGCGCAATGCCGAACACGGCGCCGAAGTCTGCCTGCGCCTGCCGCTGGCGGTGATTGCCGAAAAATAGCCCGCCGGGCGTGCAAGTACCGCCGCTTCCGGCAAGAATGGGCCTCTGATCCACTGCCAGGAAACACTGCCGATGACCGAGTTGCCCTACGCCGCCACGGCCCGCCCGCTGCTGCTGGTCGACGACGATGCCACCTTCCTGCGCGTGCTGGCGCGCGCTCTGGGCTCGCGTGGTTTCGAGGTCATCACCGCCAGCAACTTCGACGAAGCACGCGCCCTCGCGCGCCGGCACAACCCGCGCTATTGCGTGCTGGACCTGAAACTGGGCGAGGAAAACGGCCTGCGCCTGATTCCCGAGCTGCACACACTGGTGCCCGACCTGCGCGTACTGCTGCTCACCGGCTACGCCTCGATCGCCACCGCGGTAGAGGCGATCAAACGCGGTGCGCACGATTACCTGGCCAAGCCGGTCGATGCCGACGCCGTGGTGCGCGCCCTGCTCGATGGCGACAACGACACCGACGATGGCGACGTGCCGGAGGCCCCCGAACAACCGCTGGCGTTGCGCCGGCTGGAATGGGAGCACATCCAGCGCGTACTGACCGAATGCGACGGCAACATTTCCGAAACCGCCCGCCGCCTCGGCATGCACCGCCGCACGCTGCAACGCAAACTGAGCAAGCACCCGGTGCGGGAACGCCCCGATCGTGAAGAGTGAGCGCCGAACCGCTCATCGGAATATGAAAGCGGACACTGTCCCGCGCGTTTCTCCGAAACCGCAGGAGCCGCCGGGCAATGTCCGCCCGGTATTCGCTGTCGGCACCTTTCGCCGTGCCGGCGCATCTCATCGCCGAACCCCGCTGCGACAACGCGCCATCTGTCGTGTGCACGACAGCGGACTATTCTTGCAACCCTAGATCCCCATCCAGAGTGTCATTTGAACGTCTTGCCGCTCGCTCTTTGCGCTGTTGCGCTCGCGTTATCCAGCCATCCCTCGCTGGCCACTGACCCCGCACCCGCCACCACCACCCTGTCACCGGTCTCGGTACACGCCAGCGACACCATGGTGATGGAGACACCCAGCGTGCAGGTGCGCATCACGCGACAGAAACTGCAGCAGCAGAACCTCACCGAAAGCGCCGACGCGCTGAAGTACGCGCCGAACATGATGGTGCGCAAGCGCTACATCGGCGACCCGAACGCGGTAATCAGCGGCCGCAACGCCGGCACCCTGCAGAGCGCACGCAGCCTGCTCTACGCCGACGGCCTGCTGCTCTCGAACCTGATGAGCAACGGCTGGGACGGCGCGCCACGCTGGGGCATGGTCACTCCGCAGGAAATCGGCGCCGTCGATATTCTCTACGGTCCCTACTCTGCGTTGTATCCGGGCAATTCGCTGGGCACCACCGTACTGATCCACACCGTGCTGCCGCAGCGGTTGACCGCCAGCGCCAGCACCCAGTTCTTCAGCCAGGACTACCGTGACGCCTACGGCGCCGGCGGCCATTACAACGGCCACCAGGCCGCCGCCACGCTGGGCGACCGGCACGGCCGCTGGAGCTGGTTGCTGGCGTTCAGCCGACTCGACAACCACGGTCAGCCGATGCAATACGCCACCGCGAAAGCCGGCGGCGATCCCGCCGTCGCCGTGCCGGTCGACGGCGCCACGCTGGACCGCAACCCGAACGGCTCGCCGCGACTGGTGTATGGCGCCAACAGCATCGAACACACGGTGCAGGACCAGGCCAAGCTGAAGGTCGGCGTCGATCTCACCGATCGTGTCGCCGCGCTGTTCACCGTCGGCTGGTGGCACAACCGCGCCGAAGACCGCACCCGCAGCCTGATCCGCGACGCCGACGGCAACCCGGTCAGGGGGGGCGTGATCAGCGCGGGCGGACAGACCTGGACGCTGCCGGCCAGCGGCCTGGCGCCAAACTCCGCCCGCGACACGCACCTGCTGTACGGCATCGAGTTGAACGGCCACCTCGACAGCGGCTGGCGCTGGACCGCGGTGGCCAGCCACTACGACTTCCTGCGCTCGCAAGCGGCCACGGCGAGTCTTGCCGAACCCGGCATCCCCACCGGCGGACCTGGCACCATCGCCGACAAGGCCGGCTCCGGCTGGGATACGTTCGACCTGCGCAGCTCCGGCCCCGTCGGCGAGCAGCACATGCTGTACGCCGGCGTGCACGGCGACCGCTACGTGCTGGACGCCCGCGTGCGCGGTGCCAGCCGCTGGCGCGGCGACGCCGACGGCAGCCTGGTCAGCGCCTTCACCGGACGCACCCGGACGCGCGCCGCCTATGCGCAGGACGTGTGGAGCTTCGCCGACGCCTGGGCGCTCACCGTGGGCGGCCGGCTGGAGCAATGGCGCGCCTACGACGGGCGGCTCGGCAACGCCAACGGCACCGCGCATTACGCGAATCGACAGCGCACGGACTTCTCGCCCAAGGCGTCACTGAACTGGGATCTCGCCGATGGCTGGGAGCTGCGCCTGGCCCACGGCAAGGCCGTGCGCTACCCGACCGTGACGGAACTGTTCCAGGGCAGCCTGTCGGCCAACGCGATCGTCAACAACAACCCCGACCTCAAACCCGAGCGCGACGAGTCGACCGACCTCACCCTCACCCGTCACCTGGATCATGGCCACTGGCGCGTCTCGTTGTATCAGGATCGCATCGCCGATTCGCTGTACGCGCAGACCGACATCACGGTCACGCCCACCGTCACCAGTGTGCAGAACATCGACCAGGTGCGCAGCCGCGGCATCGAGGGCGAACTCCGCCTCACCGACCTGTGGCTCGACGGCTTCGACCTCGCGGCCAACCTCGCCCTCAATCACGCGAAGACGCTGCAGGATCGCCAGTACCCGCTGGCGAACGGCAAGTATTTTCCGCGCATCCCGAAGGTCCGCGCCAGCGTGTTCGCGGACTACCGCTTTGCGCCGCAATGGGACGCCTCGCTCGGCATCCGCCATTCCGGCCGCCAGTACGGCTCGCTGGACAATAGTGACTACGTGGACAGCTACGGCGCGGTGAGCCGCTTCACCGTGGCCGATGCAAAGCTGCGCTGGCAGTTCGCCCCGGGCTGGAGTGCGGCGCTCGGCGTCGACAACCTCACCAATGCCAAATACTGGGTTTACCATCCCTACGCCGGCCGCACCTGGTTCGGCGAGCTGCGCTGGGAGTTGTGATGCATCGTCTGCTGATTGTCCTGCTCTGCATGCTCTCGCCCGCGCTGCTGGCGCACGACGGCATGCGCATGGAGATGCCGAAAGGCCCCGAGCTGGGCGCCAGCGCCGCGTTCGACAGCCACGGCCGGCTGTACGTCGTGGACGCCGCGGATGGCCATGTGCGGCTGCGCCATTCCGACGACGACGGCCGCACGCTGAGCGCACCGGTCGAAGTGAACGCCACGGCCGAGCGGATCTACGCCGAAGGCGAGAACCGCCCGAAGATCGCGTTTGGCCCGCACGACGAAATCTACGTGAGCTGGTCGCAACCGCGTGCGGCGCCGTGGACCGGCTTCGTGCGGTTCGCCCGGTCGTCGGATCGCGGCGAACACTTCAGCGACCCGCTGACCGTGCACCACGACCGCGCCGAAATCACCCATCGCTTCGATGCGCTGGCGGTGGACGGTCGCGGCCGCATCGTGATCGCCTGGATCGACAAGCGCGACGTGATCGCGGCCAGCACCGCCGGCAAGCCATACCTTGGCGCAGCGATCTACTACAGTTGGTCGGACGACGGCGGCGCCAGCTTCGCGCCCGAACGCAAGCTGGTCGACCAGAGCTGCGAGTGCTGCCGCATCGCACTGGCGCGCACGCCCGCTGGTGAGGTCGCCGCGTTCTTCCGCGGCATCTACGGCGACAACATCCGTGACCATGCATATGCCGTTTTGCGTACGGACGGCCAGACCAGCCAGGTCGCACGCGCCACCTTCAGCGACTGGCAGATCGCCGGCTGCCCGCACCACGGCCCCGGCCTGGCGATCGGCACTGACGGCGTCCGTCACGCCGTGTGGTACGAAGCGAAAGGCAAGCCCACGATCTGGTACGGCCAACTGAATCCCGGCCAGGCTCCGAAGCATCCGCTGGCGATCGCCGGCGCGGGTGCCGGCCACGCCGACGTGGCCGTGCACGAGCGCACCGTATGGGTCACCTGGAACCAGGTCGGCGCCGATGGCTTCGCGCTGATGCTGCGCCGTTCCACCGACAATGGCGCGCACTTCGACGCCGCTCGCGAAATCGCCCGCAGCAGCGGTGCCGCCGGCTCGCCGCAGTTGCTGCTGAAACAGGGGCGTGCCTTCGTGGCCTGGAATACCGCCACCGGCTTTCGCCTGGTCGAGGTGCCGCGATGAAACGCCTGCTGCTCGCCTTCGCCCTGTGGCTGCCGGCGCTGGCCAGCGCAGCGTCGCTGCAGCCGCTGGCCGCCGCCGACGTCCCCGCCCTGCTGCAGGCGCCGGCGCACGGCACGCGCATCATCGCGCTGTGGTCGCTCGATTGCGCCTACTGCGAACCGAACCTCGAAGCGCTGGCCAGGGTTCAACGTGCCGACCCGGGCAACATCGAACTGGTCACCGTGACGACGGACAGCATCGAACTGCGCCAGGCGATCGAGGCACGTCTGCGCAGCATGAAGATGGACGGCTATCCCGCGCGCGCCTACGCCGAAGCCTCGCCCGAACGCATCAACTTCCTGCTCGACCCGAACTGGGGTGGCGAGACCCCGCGCGTGCTGGTGATCCGTGCCGACGGCAGCCGACGCGGCCTCAGCGGCGCGCTGACACCCGCGCAACTGCACAAACTCCTGCCCTGACCCGCCTCAGGGCTGCGCGACGCTATCGGCCGGCGCCGGCAACTCCGCGGTACCGTCGTCCTCGTCGCCGTAGATCGCCACGTGCGGCACGCCGTCGGCGCCGATCCAGCCGCGATACATGCCGTCGGTGTTGAACGGGATCGAGATGTGGCCTTCCGCGTCCAGCGCGATCGCGCCGCCGTTGCCGCCCATCGAGGGAATTTCCTGGTTGATCACCTCGGCGGCGGCGCGCTTCAGCGGCACGCGCATCTGGGTGACCTTCATGCAGATCTGGTGCGCAGCCACGGTGCGGATGTAGAACTCGCCCCAGCCGGTGCCGGAGACCGCGCAACCGCTGTTGGCGTAGGTGCCGGCACCGATGATCGGTGAATCGCCGATGCGGCCCCAGCGCTTGTCGGTCATGCCGCCGGTGGAGGTACCGGCGGCGAGACGGCCCTGCGTGTCCAGCGCCACCGCACCGACCGTACCGAAGTGTTTGGCCGTCTCGACGTCCGCATGCGGCTGCTTCGCCGCGTCTTCCTTCAGCGCTTTCTGCAGCTGCTGCCAGCGCTCCTCGGTGCGGAAATACGCCGGATCGACCAGGGCGATGCCATGCTCCTTCGCGAACGCCTCGGCACCCGCACCGGACAGCATCACATGCGGCGACTGCTCCATCACCGTGCGCGCCAGCAGGATCGGATTCTTCACCCGCTGCACTCCGGCCACCGCGCCGGCGCGCAGCGTACTGCCGTCCATGATCGCCGCATCCAGCTCGTTCCTGCCGTCATGCGTGAACACCGCGCCCTTGCCGGCATTGAATTCCGGAGCGTCCTCCAGCACGGTGATCGCGGCAGCTACCGCATCCAGCGCACTGTTGCCCGCCTTGAGCTGCGCGTAGCCGTTCTGCAGCGCCTGGGTCATCGCCGCGCGCGCCGCCTGCTCCTTCGCCGGCGTCATGTCGCGCTTGACCACGCCGGCACCGCCATGGATCACCAGCACGGGCGAGACGGCGGCGTGGCTCATGGCGCTGATTCCAAGGGTGGCAAGGGCAACAAACAGGTGGCGCGGCTTCACGATACTCTCCCGGTCGGTGACCGGGAGAGTATAGCCAGCCCTGCCTGTCACTTCGGCTCGAAGCGCACCTGCTTGCCGTCCAGCACCAGCTTCATGCCGACCAGATCGGCCACCTGCTGCAACGCCGTGCCCGCCAACATGTCATTGAACGACAGCGTGACGGGCGCACTGCCCAATGCGTCCGGGTTGACCAGCGTCCAGCCCGCTTTCGCCGCTATCGACTCCGCCACCATGCGCGCCGTACCGTTCTTGACGTGCTCGGTAACCTTCACCGGTGAAGCCTCGGCAACCACGCGCGCGGGACAACCTGCCTGCGGTGTGAGATCGATGGCATACGTATGTTTGCCATCCTCTGTAGTACCCGCCAAATGCCGCGTCTTGCCAAGCACGGCGTGCAACACGTTATGCGCAACCGGCGACAGGCCGCTTCGGGTCACCGCAAGGTCGATGCGTACCTGCCCACCACCATCAGGTACAGCCGTGGCTTCCACCTGGAAGTCCCCAACGCTTGCCATCGCAGCCTCGCCGGGCGCCACGCACAACGCGAAATCTGCAGCCTCCGTATGACGCTTGTGGCCATCGTCGGTCGCCAGCTCGATCATCATGTCCAACTGGTAATCGGTACTCTGGCCTTTCTGGATCGTATGCGGCGCTTGAGGCGCAGTGACGGCATAGACCGAACCGGCCATGACGATGGCGAGTGCGAAGCCGGCGATCATCCCGGCGTTTCGACGCGGCCGGTTGGGTGAAGGCATTTTCAACATGGCAACACGCTCCGTGAGTGGATGACGAGGTGACCAGGGGCAACCCACCGGCAGCGCAAATTGCGCGGATTGGGTCTTCAACATCGCACGCGCATAAGTGCGCCGTTGCGTGCCGTTCTCGCGCAGGACGGCGGCATCGCAGGCCAGTTCCTGGTCGTGACGCAGGGCGGCGAGTGCCCACCAAGCCAGCGGGTGGAACCAGAACAAGGCGGTGATGATCCATGCCAGCAGGCACCACCAACCGTCGCGCCGCCGCGCATGCATCGCTTCGTGGGCAAGGATCAACGCCCGCTCGCCGGCGTCGTAGCGACGCTCGAAGTCGACGGGTAGCACGATGCGGGCTTGCCACGCGCCGACCAGCGCCGGGCCGACATCGGCGTTGGTGGCACGCAGCACTGGCCAGCGCGACGGCACGTCAGGCATCGGCGTGGCACCATGCAGACGGCCGCGATAGCGAGACTGCGCCATCACGGCCAGTGCCATGCTCACCACGATGCCGGCAAGCCAGATCAGTACGACAATGCTGCGCCAATCCGGGCTTGCCGATGCGCTGACATGAACTGGTGCCGCGTCAGCCACCGAGGTGATCACGTACACCAGCGAAGGCAGTGACGCGTGATCCGTGCTGGCAAGATGCGGCAGCTGGCTGGCCAACATCGCCAGCGGCGGCAGCAGCCACAGCTGGAACCCGCGTTCGGCGCCAAACACGCGACGGCAAGGCCGGCGCAGCAGCGCCACGCACAGGGCCCCCGCGCTAAACGCGAGGATCAGCAGCCAGCCGCGTCCGAGCCAGTCGATCCCGGCCAATTCAATGCTGCTCATCGTCGAGCTCCTGCAGCAGCTTGCGCAGTTCGGCGATGTCCTTCTTCGACAGCTTGCGTTGTTCGGAGAAGTGCGCCACCAGCGGTGCCACGCGGCCGCCGAACAGGCGGTCGAGCAGGCCTTTACTTTCCTGCTGCACGTACTGTTCGCGCGTCAGCAGCGGCGTGTAGAGGTAACGGCGGCCGTCGCGTTCGGCGTGCACGGCCTTTTTCCGGAGCAGGCGATTGAGCAGGGATTTCACCGTGCCTTCTTGCCATTGCTGCGCCGGGCCGACTTCGGCAAGGATTTCTTCGGCCGTGCGCGGCGCTTCGCGCCACAACACATCCATGACGACCGCCTCGGCTTCACTGATGCTCATGAGTCACCGTTTACACGTGTAAGTGAATTAATGTTTACACGCGTAATTGATGCCGTCAAGCCCTTATTTCCCCGCGCGGGATCGGGCCTGCGACCTTGGTACAAGGCCGGCCAGAGCCAATCCGGCGTATCCTTGGCAGCTGACTATCCCTGCAGGAAGGCACAGCAATGGACAAGGTTTACCCGAGCGCGGCGAAAGCCCTTGATGGCCTGTTGTTCGATGGCATGACGATCGCGGCCGGCGGCTTCGGCCTGTGCGGCATCCCCGAAAACCTGATCGGCGCGCTGCTGGAAGCCGGCACCAAGGGCCTGACCATCGTCGGCAACAATGCCGGCGTGGACGATTTCGGCATGGGTCCGCTGCTGAAGACGCATCAGGTGAAACGCGTCTACGCCTCCTACGTGGGCGAGAACAAGGAATTCGAGCGCCAGGTGCTGGCTGGAGAGCTGGAACTGCATCTGACTCCGCAAGGCACGTTGGCCGAAAAGCTGCGTGCCGGCGGCGCGGGCATCCCCGGCTTCTACACGCGCACCGCGTTTGGCACCAAGCTGGCCGAAGGCAAGGAAACCAAGCGCTTCGGCGACAAGGAGTACGTGCTGGAAGAGGCGATCCATTCCGATCTGTCGATCGTCAAGGCATGGAAGGGCGACGCCCACGGCAACCTGGTGTTCCGCGAGACCGCGCGCAATTTCAACCCGATGATCGCCACCTGTGGCAAGGTCTGCGTGGCTGAGGTGGAGCATCTGGTGCCGGTCGGCGAGCTGGATCCAAACAACATCCACGTGCCGGGCATCTACGTCGACCGCATCGTGCAGGGCGCGAAGTACGAGAAGCGGATCGAGTTCCGCACGATCGCCGGCGTCGCTGCCGGCAAGGAAAATCCGACCCGCGTAGCCATGGCCAAACGTGCCGCGCAGGAGCTGCAGGACGGCTTCTACGTGAACCTCGGTATCGGCATTCCCACCATGGTGGCGAACCACATCCCGGACGGCGTGAATGTCACGCTGCAGTCGGAGAACGGCCTGCTCGGCATCGGCCCGTTCCCGACCGAGGATCAGCTCGACCCCGACCTGATCAACGCCGGCAAGCAGACCATCACCACCCTGCCCGGCTCGGCGTTCTTCTCCAGCGCCGAGTCGTTCGCGATGATCCGCGGCGGCCATATCGACCTGTCGATCCTCGGCGGCCTGGAAGTTTCCGCGCACGGCGACCTGGCGAACTGGATGGTGCCGGGCAAGATGGTCAAGGGCCCGGGCGGCGCGATGGATCTGGTCAGCGGCGTCAAGCGCGTGGTGGTGCTGATGGAGCACAACGCGAAGGACGGCTCGCCGAAAATCAAGGACCAGTGCGACCTGCCGCTGACCGGCAAGCAGGTGGTCGACCTGATCATCACCGATCTGTGCGTGTTCTCGGTGGAGAAAGGCAAGGGCCTGACCCTGATCGAACTCAACGAAGGCGTCAGCCTCGACGACGTGAAGGCGAAGACCGGCTGCGCCTTTGCCGTTGCCCCGACGCTGCAAGCCGGCTGATATCCGTAGGAGCGCACCCTGTGTGCGCTCCTACAACTCCCCGAGATTCAGGTTAGGCAAGTCGGCGGCCAGCGGGTGCGGGAATCGGATACGCGCGATGTTCTCGTGGTCCAGCCGCGTCGTCAGCTCCAGCGGCCAGGCGAAACGATCGCTGATCCGCTGGGCGATTGCCAGTTCGAAACCATGCCGGTCGGCACCGCGTACCCGCCGCGGCGGCGGGTCGTCAGGCCCCGAGCCACGAGCCAGGTTGCGCACGCTCACCATCCCGGGCAAGACGCTGATCACCACGTTGCCCTGCTCGGTCTGCTGACAGGCATTGCGGATCAATTGCCAGCACAGCACCGAGAATGCCTGCGGAGAGCCTTGCAGCGCGAAGCGGGCGGACTCCTCCAGCAGCAGTTCGATCGGCCGGCCGGCCAGCAGTTCACGCGCCGAGATCAGCGCCTCGCGCAACACGTCGTTGACGACAAAGTGCTCGTCGTCGCTGGCGTTGTCGGTCTCGCGCGCCAGTATCAGCAAGGCCTCGACCAGCACTTCCATCTCGCGCGTCGCGCGCTTGATCCGACGCACCGAACGCATGCCGAACTCGCTGAGATCCGCTTCTTCGGCCAGCATGTCGATCGACATCTTGATCACGGTGAGCGGACTGCGCAGCTCGTGGCTGGCGTCGCGGGTGAAGTTGCGCTCACGCTGGTTGTAACTGGCAAGACGGGTGGCGAAGCCGTGCAGCCCGCGCGCCAGCGCCGCCACGTCGGCATCGGTAGTGGCGGACAATTGCTCCAGGCGCAACGATTCCGGATCCAGCAGCTGGCCATCCCAGCGGTTGACCAGCCGCGCCAGCGCACGTACCGGTCGCCACTCGCGCCGCAGGGCGAACCAGGCCAGCCCGGTGGTGAGCACGATCACCGCGATCACCACCGCAGTATGTGCGACGTTGTAGATGCCCAGGATGCAGATGATCACCACGATCAGGAACTGCAGGGCGAGCACCCACGCGACACGCCGACGGAAGGCGCCCACACGAAACGTGACTGCATTGACCCTGCTATCCATTACCTGTGTGCGTTTACCTGTATGCGCCGTGATCGATATCAGGCCGTCTGGGGCGAAGAGGCTACTTCCGATTCGAGATCCGCGAGACGATACCCCGCCGAATGGATCGTGTGTAGCAGTGGTCGCGCGAAGGGTTTGTCGATGACCCGGCGCAGATTGTAAAGGTGCGAGCGCAAGGTGTCCGAATCGGGCAACGTATCTCCCCAGATTTCGCGCTCGATGTCGCGCCGGCTGACCACGCGCGGCGACTCGCGCATCAGGATCGCCAACAGCTTCAGGCCGATCGGCGACACGGTCAATTCCTGGCCGTCGCGCGTCAGCCGCAAGGTGGCCGTGTCCAGAGTCATGTCGCCCACACTGAGCATCTCGGTGGACACCTGGCGGCGATCACGACGGATCAGCGCACGCAGCCGTGCCTCCAGCTCGCGTACCTCGAATGGCTTGACCAGGTAGTCGTCGGCGCCAGCCTCGAGGCCGCACAGTTTGTCTTCCAGCGTGTCGCGCGCCGTCAGCATCAACACCGGGGTCGATCGCTTGGCTTCCCTGCGCAGCTTGCGGCAAAGCTCCAGCCCGTCCATGCCCGGCAGCATCAGATCCAGCACCAGCACGTCGTAGCTGTTGGACACCGCCAGGTGCAGGCCACTGACGCCATCAGCGGCGTAGTCGACCGAATAACCGCGCCGCTCCAGGAATTCACCTACCATCTCGGCGATCTGGCGATTGTCCTCGACCAGCAGAATCAACCCTGATTGTTCATCATGGATGGTCATATTGTCCTCCCTAGCGTGATTTCACCTATGTGAAGATCTAAACGGTCGCGAGGTGATGATGGTGTGAAAGCAGCGCGATTCGGTTCAGAGCCGGTTCGGTTTGCGATCAGCGCAGCAGCGGCAGCAGTGGCTTCCATACGTTATCGAGCACGCGCGGTTGCGCGCTGGACACGGGATGCAGCCCGTCGTCCTGCATGGCCGCGGGATCGAGCGCAATGCCCTCGAGCAGGAAAGGCACCAGCGCCAGCTTGCGCGCCGACGCCAGTTCCACATAAACCGAACGCAGGCCATCGCGATAGTGCGGACCGTAGTTCACCGGCAGCTCGATGCCGACCAGCAGCACGCGTACCTTCGCCTGCTGTGCCGCCACGATCATCGCATCCAGATTGGCGCGCAACGCCGGCAGCGGCAGCCCGCGCAGGCCGTCATTGGCACCCAGCTCCAACACCAGCACCTGTGGCCGGTATTTCGCCAGCAGCGCGGGCAGACGGTTGCGCCCGCTCAGCGAGGTCTCGCCGCTGATGCTGGCATTGATCGCGGTCCACTTCGGTACCATCTGGTGGAGACGCGCATCCAGTAAATGCACCCAGCCGGATTCGACCGGTATGTTGTGCGCAGCGGACAGCGAATCACCCAGTACCAGTACGGTCTTCGGCGCCGCCGCATGGGCGCTGCCGATGCCACACAAAAAAACCAGCAACCACAGGCATCGACGCATGAGTGATTCTTCCCGGCCGCTTCTTGAAGCCTGTGATGTTAGCAAGTCGGTCAATGGCCCCGAGGGAAGACTGGAGATCCTCAGCCAGGTCAGCCTGCAGGTGCGGCCAGGCGAGAGCTTCGCCATCGTCGGTGCGTCCGGCTCTGGCAAGACCACCTTGCTCGGCCTGCTAGCCGGGCTGGACACGCCCGACAGCGGCAGCCTCACACTGGACGGCCACGCCCTGCAACTGCTGGACGAGGAAGCGCGCGCCGACCTGCGCAGGAAGCTGGTCGGCTTCGTGTTCCAGTCGTTCCACCTGCTGCCCGCGCTCACCGCCGAGGAAAACGTGATGTTGCCGCTGGAGCTGGAGGGCAGCAGCGCGGCGCGCTCACGCGCACGCGAAGCACTCGAAGCGGTGGGGCTGACTGCGCGCCGGCGGCACTACCCGGCCCAGCTTTCCGGCGGCGAGCAGCAGCGCGTGGCGATCGCTCGCGCGTTCGTGCACGGCCCGCGCGTGCTGTTTGCCGACGAACCCACCGGCAACCTCGACCAGCGCACCGGCCATCACATCTGCGACCTGCTGTTCGCGCTGAACCGCGACCACCACACCACCCTGGTGCTGGTCACCCACGACGCGACCCTGGCGGCGCGCTGCGATCGCCGGATAGAGCTGGAGGAAGGCCGCGTCGTCTCGTCCGGTACGGACGTGCAGGCATGAAGATGCTGCTGCTTGCCCTGCGCAGCCTGCGTCGCGAATGGCACCTGCCGGAACTGCGCACGCTGGCCGCCTCGCTGGTGCTGGCAGTGGTGGCGCTGGGCGTGGTTGCCACGCTGGCGACGCGGATCGAGCGCGGCATGCTGGCCAGCGCCGCCGAACTGATCGGCGGCGACATCGGCGTGTCGTCGCCGCAGGTTCTGCCGGAGGCGTTCGCCGACAAGGCGCGCCAGGACGGCCTGCAACTCGCCCGCACCGCCGGCTTTCCCAGCGTGGCATTCGCCCACCAGCAGACCCAGTTGCTCGACGTGCAGGCGGTCGATGCACGCTATCCCCTGCGCGGCAAACTGGAACTGCGCGATGCCGCCGGCCGCACGCGCAACGGCCACGCCCCGGCCGCGGGCGAGGTCTATCTCGACCATCGCGCCCTGGTGGCGCTGGGCCTCCAGGTCGGCCAGCCGCTGCAACTCGGCGGACGCGACCTGATCATCGCCGCCGAACTGCTGCGCCAACCCGATGGCGGCGAGCTGCTGGCGCTGGCGCCGCGCGCGCTGATGAATCTGGCCGATGCCGAACAGGCCGGCCTGCTCGGCATCGGCAGCCGCGCCCGCCACCGCCTGCTGCTGGCCGGCACGCCGACTGCCGTGCAGGCCTGGCGCGACTGGGCGCAGACGACCGCGCTGCCGCAAGGCGCCCAGCTGATCACGCCGGAGCAGACCCAGGAACGCATGCGCACGTCATTCGACCGCGCCGGTGCGTTCCTGCGTCTGACCGCCCTGCTGTCGGCGCTGCTGGCCGGCATCGCGATCGCGTTGTCCGCGCAGCGCTACGCACGGCGCAAGACCGCCGAAGTCGCCCTGCTGCGCGCGCTGGGCACGCCACGCCGGCGCGTGCTGGGTCTGTTGCTGGGCACGCTGGGCGCTCTCGCCGTGCCGGCCACCGCACTCGGCATCCTGCTCGCGCTGGGCCTGTCGCAACTGGCCTGGCTGCTGGCCAGCCAGTTGTTCGGCAACGTGCCGACCGTGCTGCCGCTGGCGCCGTCGTTCGCCGCCGCCGCCATGGGCATCGCCGTGCTGGTCGGCTTCGCATTGCCGCCGCTGGCGCGGCTGGCCGAAGTCGCTCCTGTTGCTGTATTTCGCCAGAGCATGCAGCGGCGGGTGCGCCGTTTCGATGCGCTGTACCTGATCCCCGCGCTGGTGGCGCTGGGCCTGATCTGGAGCCAGAGCAGCTCACTCACCCTGGCCGGCATCCTCGCCGCCAGTCTGCTCGGCGTGGCGCTGATCGCGGCGCTGCTGGCCGGCTTGCTGCTGTGGCTGGCCCGGCGCATTGCACCGGGCGCGCACCCGGCATTGCGGCTGGGCCTTGCCGCGCTGGCGCGGCGACCCGCGCTGAGCGTGATCCAGGCCACCGCGCTCAGCCTGGGCCTGTGCGCGCTGCTGTTGCTGGCGATCGTGGCGCCGGCGCTGCTGCAGGGCTGGCGCCAGGAGCTGCCGGCGGATACGCCGAACTGGTTCGCGCTGAACCTGCAGGACGACCAGCGCGCCGGCTTCGAGCAGGCACTGGCCAGGACCGGCGGCGACCAGCTCAACATGCTGCCGCTGGCGGTGGGCAAACTCACCGCGATCAACGGCCGCCCGATCGACCAACTCGCCTTCGCGGACGAGCGCGCGAAGGACTGGACCGACCGCCAGCTGCGGCTGTCGTGGGCCGATGCCTTGCCGCCGTCGAATCAGGTGATCGCCGGTCAGTGGCATGGCGCGCAGCCGACACAGGCCGAGGTGTCGATCGACACCATGTGGCGCGACATGTTCGCGCTGAAGATCGGCGACACGCTGCGCTTCGACGTCGGCGAAGGCAGCATCGATGCGAAGGTCAGCAGCGTGCGCAAGGTCGACTGGAGTTCGTTCCGGGTCAACTTCTTCCTGCTGCTCGACCCGGCCCACGCCAGCGAGCTGCCGCACACCTGGCTGGCCAGCTTCCATTTGCCGCGCGGGCATGCCACCGAACTGGCACAGCTGTCGCGCGATTACAGCAACCTCAGCCTGGTCGACGTCGACTCGCTGCTCGACCGCGTGCGCGAGATCGTCGATCGCGTGGGCAATGCGGTGCGCTGGATCCTCGGCTTCAGCCTGCTCGCCGGCGCGCTGGTGCTGGCCGCCGCGCTGGCCGCCAGCGCCGCCGAACGCCGCCACGAAGCCGCGCTGCTGCGCACGCTGGGCGCTCGCCGCGCGCAGTTGCGCGTGGCTGCCGCCTGCGAGTTCGCCCTGCTCGGCCTGGTCGCCGGCCTCACCGCCGCACTCGGCGCCGCCGGCGCCGGACTGTGGCTGGGCCAAGCGATATTCCACATCGAAAACTTCGTGCCGCCGCTGTGGCCGCTGGTCGGCGGTGCCGTCGGCGCTGGACTGGTGGTGATGCTGCTGGGCCTGGCCGGCACCCGCAAGGTCAGCCGCACGCCGCCGATGCGGTTGTTGCGCGAAGGCTGAGTCGGCATCGGAGGACGGGCTGATAAAGTACGTCGACGCCCCACCGGACCTCCCGATGATTGCAAGCCGCACTCGACAGCGCCTCAAGGAGGAATGGCTGCTGTCGCTGTTCGCGGCACTGGCGATCGTGCTGGCGATGATCGACCCGCAGCCGCTGGCGAGCTACCGGCACTGGCTGCAGTTGCCGACCTTGGCCGGCCTGATGGGCTTGTTGATCGCGATCCAGGGCATCCGCGACAGCGGTCTGGTGCAGCACGCGGCCGTGGTCGTGGTGGCACGCGCGCATTCGCTGCGCGGCCTGGGCCTGCTGCTGGTGTCCGCGACGGCGCTGCTGTCGATGGTGCTGACCAACGACGTGAGCCTGTTCCTGATCGTACCGCTCACCCTGGTGATCGGCGCCGTCTCCAACCTGCCGGTGCTGCGCATGGTGGTGCTGGAGGCGCTGGCGGTGAACGCGGGTTCCACCCTGAGCCCGATCGGCAACCCGCAGAACCTGCTGCTGTGGCAGCACTCGCAACTGTCGTTCCTGCATTTCGCGGCGGCCATGCTGCCGGCGGCGGCGGTGATGTTCGCGCTGGTGGCGGCGTTCACCTGGTTGTGGCTGCCGCGCGATCGCGTGGCGTTGAGCCCCGAACGGATCGACGGTGCTGTGGCTTCAGGCCGCCTCGGCGCGTGCTCGATCGCCGCACTGGTCGGCATGGTGCTGCTGATGGAATACGGCCAGGCGCCGCTGGGCGCGCTGCTGTTGCTGGCGCTGTTCGCGCTGCTGGCGCGGTCGAGCCTGGCGCGGATCGACTGGTTGCTGCTGCTCACGTTCGCCGCGATCTTCCTGAGCCTGGGCCATTTCGCGAACTTGCCTTTGGTACACCAGGCGCTGGACCGGCTCGACTTCGGCCAGCCGCTGACGCTGTACGCCAGCGGCATCATCGCCTCGCAGCTGATCAGCAACGTGCCGGCGACGGTGTTGCTGCTCGAACGCACGCCCGACGCGATCGCGCTGGCCGTGGCGGTGAACGTGGGCGGCTTCGGCGTGGCGATCGGTTCGCTGGCGAACCTGATCGCGCTGCGCCTGGCGAAACAGCCGCATGGCCTGCGGCTGCTGCACCTGGTGTCGATTCCGTTCCTGCTGGTGTGTGCGCCGCTGGTGTACCTGGTCTGGCGCTGGCTGGGCTGACGACCGCGCTCAATCGTCGTCGTGCGGCACGCTGACCTTGCCCTTCACACCGGAGTGGTTGACGTCGCCGCTACCCTTGGCGCCGAGGCTGAAATCGCCGCCGACATCGCCCACATCGAGGTCGCCGGAACCCAGCGTATCGGCATGGACGCTGCCGCCGACGTTGCGCAACCTGACGTCGCCGGAGCCGATGCTGCCGATGCGGGCGTCGCCCTTGATGCCGTCGGCCTTGAAGTCGCCGGAGCCTACCGAACCCAAGTCCAGGCTGCCGATGCCGGTGGCGTCGACGTCGCCCGAACCCACGCTGGTGCCGAACTTGCCGGACACCTGACGCACGTGCAGGTCGCCCGAGCCCACATTAGTCTGCAGCTGCTGCACGCCGCTGATGTCGGCGTCGCCGGAGCCCACACGCACGGTGACCGGCAGGTTCGCCGGCAGTTGTACGGTGACCTCGAGACTGGTGTAGGAACTGCCACCGAACAGGCGGAAACTGAAACCGCCGGTGTCACCGATATCGATCAGCAGCTGGTCGCCTTCGCGCCGCTGGGTGACCTGCAGCTTGTCCAGCATCGCCTGTTCGGAGGCGCAGGCGCGACCGTTAAGGGTGAGGCCCTTGGCGTTGTCGCTGCCGGTCAGGTGCAGGTCGTGGCTGTTCACGTCGATCTGCACGCTGCGCACGCCGGCCAGGTTCAGCTGCAGGTTGCGTGGTGCCTCGTACTTGCACGGGCTGGCGGCGAAGGCGGCGATCGGAGCGAGCAGCAGGGCTGCGGTCAGAAGACGGCGCATGGAACTTTCCTCGAGTGGTCGACCTTGCCTGAGATGCGGCCGGCGGCTAAAGGGTTGCAAGCATGACGAGCGCATGAACGCCCCCGGTCAACCTGCGGGAGCCGACCGCGTTCTTCAGTCTACCTACCCGGGAGACACACCATGCACCGCAAAACCCTGCTTGCTTCCGCGCTGACCGTATTCATCGCCGGATCGGCCTCGTTCGTGATGGCCCAGAATGCGCCGCTCCCGCCGCCGTCAGCACCTCATGCGGTGGTCAGCAAGGACGTCCGCGTGATCCGCGGCGACCGCGACCACGGCATGCGCGAGTTCGGCTTCGACCACCAGCGCAACGGCGTGATCGGCGACCTGCACGAGCTGGAGCGACTGTACATGCAGGCCGGCCGCAGCAAGGAGATGGCGTCGGTCTACAACGACGTGCTGGCCAAGTCGCAGGATCCGCACGTGCGCGACTACGTCTACAAGCGCCTGGCCCGTCTGCAGGCGCAGCCGACCAATGTCGACCAGGCGATCGCCACGCTGCGCAAGGGGCTGGACGAAAACCTGGCCAACGAGGCGAAGATGCGTGCCGAGCGCGAGAAGATGCGCGCCACCTGGCAGCAACACCGTGCCGACAAGACGGCACCGGCGGCCAAGTAACTTCCACGAAAGTCCGCCCCGACCTGCACGATGGCCTGGCGCCATCGCGCAGTTTCAGGGTTTGCGCTCCGTCTGTTTGGCGCGCTGCCACAGCTGCTCCTGCTCGCCCAGCGTGCGTTCGCCGAACGCCGCGCCGTCGGCGACCGCCAGCTGCTCCATCTGGCGGAAGCGCCGTTCGAATTTCGCATTGGCATGCCGCAACGCCTGCGAGAAATCGACGCCGGCATGGCGCGCCAGGTTCACCATCACGAACAGCACGTCCCCGATCTCGTCTTCCAGCCGCGCCGGATCGGCACCGTTGGCGAACTCCGTGCGGACTTCGTCCACTTCCTCGGCCAGCTTGTCCAATACCGGTTCGCGGGCCGGGCCACCGGAAGCCGGTGGCGGCAGCGCGCTGCTGCAGTTTCTGTGCGCGCTTCCACTCCGGCAGGCCGGTGGAGATCCCCGCCAGCGCGCTGTCGTCGGCCGCTACGCCCTTGGCCGCGCGTTCGGCGGCCTTGATCTCTTCCCACGCCCGTTTCTGCTCGTCGATATCCGCGTAGCGCACGTCGCCGAACACGTGCGGATGACGGTGCAGCATCTTGGCGCTGATTGCATGGGCCACATCGGCGAAGTCGAACAGGCCCCGCTCGGCCGCCATCTGCGCGTGGAACGCCACCTGCAGCAACAGGTCGCCCAGCTCGTCGCGCAGCTCGGACCAATCGCGGCGATCGATCGCATCGGCCACTTCGTAAGCCTCTTCGATCGTGTAGGCCGCGATCGAGGCGAAATCCTGCTGCACGTCCCACGGGCAACCGCGCTCGGGATCGCGCAGCCGCGCCATGATCGCGAGCAGGTCGTCGAGGCTGTGCCGGACTGGCTCGCTCATGGCGCCTGCAGCCGTGCCGGCCAGTCGATGCCGCCGTCGCCGACGGCGATGAATTCGGGGTTGAGCAGCGACTCGCCACGGTTGTAGCGGAACGGCTGGCCCACGAGATCGAGCACCGCGCCGCCAGCCTCATCGAGCACGCATTGCGCGGCGGCGGTGTCCCATTCGCTGGTGAGGCCGAGGCGCAGATAGATGTCCGCCTCGCCGCGCGCGATCAGGCAGAACTTCAACGAGGAGCCCAGCGGCAGCAGCTGGTAATCGCTGCCGATCAACTGCTGCAGGCGCTCGCCCTGTGCGCCGCCATGCGAGCGGCTGCCAGCCACCACCGGTGGCCGCGCCAGTGCCCGCGTGCGCAGGCGTTGCCAATCGCCGCCGGCCTGCGTTTGCAACCACGCGCCCTGGCCATGTTCGGCGACGTACAGCTCGCCGGTCACCGGCGCCAGCACCACGCCGAGCACGCTGCGGTGATTGTCGATCAGCGCGATGTTGACGGTGAATTCACCGTTGCGCTTGACGAATTCGCGGGTACCGTCGAGCGGATCGACCAGCCAGTAACGCGCCCAGTGCCGGCGCACGGACCATGGCGATACCTTTGCTTCTTCCGACAGCACCGGCAACGCCGGAACGAGCGCGCCCAGCGCTGCCATGATCACCCGCTGCGCCGCGAGGTCGGCGGCGGTCACCGGCGAGGCGTCGGCCTTGGTCTGCACGACGAAATTACCGTGATAGACCTCGAGAATGGCGGTGCCGGCAGCACGGGCGATCTCGCCGACCTGGCGGGCCAGCGCAGGTGGCGTACTCATGTGCGCTGGAAACGCCCGGCGAGGTATTCGCGGGCCATGAACAACGCAGCGATCGAGCGCCCTTCGGTGACGTCGTCGCGCCCGAGCAAAGTGTGCAGCTCGGACATCTTCCACGGCACCACTTCGAGTTCTTCCGGCTCGTCGCCGACCAGCTTCTCGGGATACAGGTCCTGCGCCAGCACCACGTGCGCCATGTGCGTCATGTACGACGGCGACAGCGACAAGTTGTGCAGGATCTTCAGTTTGCGCGCGCCGTAGCCGATCTCTTCCTTCAGCTCGCGCTCGGCGCCTTGTTCCGCCGTTTCGTCCTGGTCCAGCCGGCCCTTCGGCAGGCCGAGTTCGTAGCGGCCGAGTCCGCCAGCGTACTCACGCACCAGCAACACCGTTTCATCATCGCGCATCGGCACGATGATCACCGCGCCCAGGCCGCTACCCTTCAGCCGCTCGTAGGTGCGCCGCACACCGTTGGCAAACTCCAGGTCGAGCTGCTCGACCTGCAGGAAATGGCTGTCGGTGACATCGCGCGTGGCGTGGACGATCGGTAACTTGGGCATCTTTCGATTCTAGCGCGTGGCACTCACCCCCGCAGGCGCTGCAGGGCCTGTGCGTGGATCGCCGGCGTGCCGGCCAGCACGCTGCGCGTATCCAGCGTCGGCGCGGCGCCGGCCAGGTCGGTGAACACGCCGCCGGCCTCGCGCACGATCACCGCCAGCGCGGCGACGTCGAGAATGTTCACGTCCGACTCGATCACCAGATCCAGGCTGCCGCGCGCCAGCAGGTGGTAGTGGCAGAAATCGCCGTAGCCACGGATCCGGTTGCTGTCGCGGATCAGCCCACCCAGTACGTCCCAGCGCGCATCGGTGGTGAGCGTCCTGACGTTCCCGATGGAGATCGAGGCCTGCGCCATCTCGGTCGTGCCCGCCACCCGCACGCGCTCGCCGTCCAGCCACGCGCCCCTGCCTGTCCGGGCCCACATCGTCTCGCCGTAGATCGGTGCGCTGGACACGCCGAGCACCAGCTCGTCACCATCCATCAACGCAATCTGGGTGGAAAAGAACGGCGTGCGCCGCACGAAACTCTTGGTGCCGTCGAGCGGGTCGACCAGCCACAACAGGCCGCCGCGCTCACCGTCCAGGCCGAATTCCTCGCCGTAGATCGACGCCTGCGGCAAGGCCGCTTGCAGTACCTTGCGAATCGCCTGCTCGGCTTCGCGATCGGCGATCGTCACCGGCGTCGCATCGGACTTCAGCTCCACGTCGACACCGCTCCGCCAGTAATGCCGGATCACCTCGGCAGCCGCCGCAGCGGCTTCGCGTGCAGCCGCAAGGGCCGTTACCGCGATATCGGGATTCATGTTCGTCGCGTCCTTCAGTGAGTGGGTGATGGCGGCGCGAGGCCGCCGCGGCGGCGAACGTGCACGCTGCCGTCCGCTGCGGGCGTACCCGCGCCAGCCAGCCAGCGGCGCAAAGCCGGGTCAGTCTGCCGAGCCTGCAGCGTCGCGTCCAGTCGCCAGCCGAGCGGAGTCAACTGCAATTCGCCATCGACCCGCAGCGGGCCATGGCCGTCGTCGCTCAGCTGCGCGCGGACCACCCCATCCTGGGCCTGTACCAGAGCCTGTAGCGCGCCCAGCGCCACGTCGCCATGGCGGGTATGCATGACCGCCGCCGGCCATTGCGCATGGGCCCGCAATTGCAGCGGCCAGCCACCCTGTAGCATGGCGTGTTCGATCGTCAACTGCAGCTCGCCGCGCGGCTGGCCCAGCGGCGACGCCACGTGGGCATCCAATGCCACCAGTTGCACCTGCGCGTCGACATCGTCGATGCCGACACGCGCATCGGCGAGTCGCTGCACGCCGCCGGAAAAAGCGAGCTGTGGTCCCGCGAAGTGCAATTCCAACCGTACCTGTCCGAACAGCGCGCGGCGCGACAGCTGCCATTGCAGCCGCCCCAACGGCTGCCCGCCCGCCGCCACGACTTCGGCGGCACGGCCGTCCCACACACTGCCTTGCACCTGCTGCAAGCGCAGACCATGCAGTTGCGGCTCGATCCACGGCAACGCCCAACGCGCCGGCAGGAACCACAGCAACACGGCCGCGGCCAGCACCAGCACGCCCAGGCCGAGCAGGCATTTTCGCAAGAGACTTCAAGTGTCGGTTTTCCCGGAATCGCCATGCGCGGACTTGAGTGCCCGTCGCGCAGCGCCGATCATAGCCGCATGACCCATCCCGCAAGCGGCAACGCCGCACTCGCCGCCCGCGACCTGCGCCACATCTGGCATCCCTGCACGCAAATGCACGACCACGAAAGCGTACCGATGGTGCCGATCGTGCGCGGCGAGGGCGCCTGGCTGGTCGACGCCGACGGCCGGCGCTACCTGGACGGCATCAGTTCGTGGTGGACCAACCTGTTCGGCCATGCCAATCCACGCATCGCCGCGGCGCTGGCCGAGCAGGCGCGTACGCTGGAACACGTGATCTTCGCCGGCTTCACGCACGAACCGGCAATCGAACTGGCCGAAGAACTGGTGCGCGTCACGCCACCCGGGCTGGACAAGGTGTTCTACGCCGACAACGGTTCATCGGCGATCGAAGTGGCGCTGAAGATGAGCTTTCATTACTGGCTCAATCAGGGTCATGGCGAAAAAACCCGCTTCATTGCACTGAGCGGCAGCTACCACGGCGAGACGCTCGGCGCGCTATCGGTGAGCGACGTGGCTCTGTACCGCAAGACTTATGCACCACTATTGCTGACGCCGTTCCTGGCGCCGTCGCCGGATGCCTACGAAGGCGAACCGGGCGAGTCGGCCGAGCAGATCGCAACGCGCCGCCTGGGCGAACTGCGCACGCTGCTCGAACGCCACGCGCACGAGACCTGCGCAGTGATCGTCGAGCCGCTGGTGCAATGCGCCGGCGGCATGCGCATGTACCACCCGAGCTATCTCGGCGGGCTGCGCGCGCTGTGCGACGAGTTCGCGGTGCACTTCATCGCCGACGAAATCGCGGTTGGCTTCGGTCGCACCGGCACGCTGTTCGCCTGCGAACAGGCGCCGGTGTCACCGGATTTCATGTGCCTGTCGAAGGGGCTCACCGGGGGCTTCCTGCCGCTGTCGGCGGTACTCACCCGCGACGCCATTTACCAAGCGTTCTACGCCGAATACGACGCCGGCAAGGCCTTCCTGCACTCACACAGCTACACCGGCAATCCGCTGGCCTGCCGGGTGGCGCTGGAGACCCTGGCGATCTTCCGCGACGAACCGGTGCTGGAACGCAACCGCCAGCTGGCCGCACACCTGGCTCGACGCCTGGCGCCGCTGCACGCGCACCCGCACGTTGCGGACGTGCGCCAGACCGGCATGATCGCCGCGATCGAACTGGTCGCGGACAAGCCCACTCGGCGACCGTACCCCGCGCATGAGCGGCGTGGCCTGCGCGTCTATCTGCACGGCCTGCGGCACGGTGCGCTGCTGCGGCCGCTCGGCAACGTGGTGTATTTCATGCCGCCGTACGTGATCAGCGAGGCGGAGATCGACCTGCTTGTGGATACCGCGATCGCCGGCATCGAACAGGCCGTGGCCGGCTGAAACTTTGCGCCGTCAGTGTCCGCGCGCGGTGATGGCGGGGTCGAGTTTCTGCAGCGCCGAACCCAGATTGGGCTCACCGGTACGCTGCAGATCCTGCTGGCTGTAGCTGCGCCCGGCCACCGGCAGGCACTGGCCTTTTTTCACCCGAATCCGGCTGCCGGTATCGCGAATGCAGTTGCGGTCGTCTGGCCGGTTGGCCTGTCGCGCCTCCGGCTGAGCGGGTAGCGGCGAGTCCGCAACGGATTGTGCCTGCGCCAGGGTGCCGGCGCCCGCAACAGCCAGCAGCAGGGCAGCAACGAGGATATGGCTGGACATGTGACCTCCGCTCGCAGATGACGGATACGGCGAGCACGCATGGGGAATGCAACCCATGCTGGTGCGCTGCATCGCCGGATGCAAGTGGCAGTGTGCGGCCATCTCGCGCGCGTTCATCCGGGCCGCATCGCCACGCGCCGCGCTATGCTGGACGGCCATCCCGACTCCGCCCTCCGATGCGCACGATCCGTATTCATGTCGACCAGCCGCTTGCGGTCGCCGCCGAGCTGAACCTGCCGTCGCAGGCCGCCGAACACGTGGCGCGCGTGCTGCGCATGAATCCTGGCGACCCGCTGACCGTGTTCAACGGCAACGGCAACGACTACGCCGCCGTGATCGTCACCGTCGGCAAGCGCGAGGTCAGCCTGCGGATCGTGTCGGCACAGCCCTTGCAGAACGAATCGCCGCTGTCGCTGACCCTGGCGCAGGCGGTGGCGCGTGGCGAGAAGATGGACCTGATCGTGCAGAAGGCGACCGAGCTGGGCGTGGCCCGCATCGTGCCATTGCTGACCGAGCGCTCGGAAGTGAAGCTGGACCCGGTCCGCGCGGAAAAGCGGCTGGCCCACTGGCGCGCGGTGGCTGCCAGCGCCTGCGAGCAGAGTGGTCGTGCGCGGCTGCCGGAAATCGTGCCGGCGCTCCCGCTGCCGACGTGGCTGGATGGATTGGCCGCGGACGGCGCGTTGCGGCTGGCGCTGCTGCCGGAAGCCACGCGCGCTTCGCGCGAGCTTCGCTTCAGCGAGGCAGGCGGCGTGTTGGTGGTCGGCCCGGAAGGAGGGCTCGGTGAGCGCGATATCGCAGCGCTCATGGTGGCGGGTTTCGAGGGACTCCGGCTGGGGCCGCGCATCCTGCGCACGGAAACGGCAGGGCTGGCCGCACTGGCGGCGCTGCAGGCGCTGCACGGCGACGGCTAGGCGGCTACCGGCCGACCGGGCTGACTCAGTTTTCGGCGTCGGGCCAGTCGATCGACGCCGCGGCCTCGGCCGGTTCGGCCAGCTCCGCGGCGTCGAGCAGAGCCAGCAGCTCAGCCTCGATCCACTCCAGATCCGGGATCATCGCCACGTCATCGCGCACCAACACATGGGCACGCACGCCCGGCGGCAGCGGCTTGCCGTCGTGGGTGGGGATGATCAGCTCGGCGTTCAGCGTGGTCAAGCGCGGGAAGCCCTGGGTCAGCACAGCGATGAACGGCAGCTTGGGGTTGCCGCCCAGCGCCTTCAGCACGGCGACGCGCACGCTCAGCTCGGCGTCGCCCTCCTCGGTGCCAGCCAACTGGGTGAACGAGACCAGCGGCACGCGCCAGCCACGCCAGGCGATCCGGCCCAGCAGCCACTCCGGGGCGCCGGCTACCGGCTCGGGCCGGCTCTGGGTGATCACCTCGGCAATGGTGGCGTTGGGCAACAGCAGACGCAAGTTGCCTACCGGCACCAGGACGCAGCGGATTTCACGCGGCAGCGGATCACTCATGGAAACACCTCGATCAGGTGCGCCGCCAATTCGGACGGCGTACCGGAGAAACTGACCAGTCGTTCGGCGAAGATTCCGCTGACCATGTCGGCAAAATGATCGCCGGACGACGACTCTACCCACACCTGGCCGCCGCGATCATGGATCGCCTGCGCACCAGCGACCGCATCATTGCCGCGCCCGGCGAACACGATCGCCAGCGCGTCACGGCCAAACACGTTCGCCGCGGTGGTCAGGGTGGCGTCGATCGACGCCTCCGCGGCATCCGTCGCGTCCGCCTGCAATTCGACGTTGCCGTCGCGGCGCAGGCGCACCTGCTGTCCCGCTGGCACGACCAACACTTCACCCTGCCCGACGCGGCTACCCTGGCTGGCCAGCCGCACCGGCAATGCGCAATGCGCGGCCAGCTTGCCCACCAGCGCGATGTCCGCTTGTCCGCCCAGGTGCTGGGTGTGCAGGAAAGTCAGCCGTGTGGTAGCCGGCAATGCCGCCAGGAAGGCACACACCGAGTCGATGCTGTCGACGGCCGCACCCAGGCACACGACCCGGCTCAGCGCGCTGCCAAGCTCGTCGAGCACCATCTCGTGGTCGTGCACATAGGCTTGCGGAGCGATCGCCTCCTCCATCGACACCAGTTCGAGGCTCATCATCGGCACGATGTCTGCGTCGACCGGCTCGGCATCCGGCGCAAGGAAATCGGCCGCGCTCAACTTCTCGATACCGAAGGCAGCCGCGCTGGGTTTCTCGTCGGCCACCGGAGCGGCCACGGGCGCGTCATCATCCACCAGGGCCCAGCCCGAAGGCGCCCGCACGGATGGCGTAGCGCTTGCCACGACCGGTTCGGCTGCTGCCGCGGGGATGGTGGCGTCCGCTGGATCAGTCAGCGCCGACAACTGAAGATGGTCGAGCTCGTATGCCGATGACGCGGTCACGGACGGAACGTCGCTCGCCGCCACGGACAACGACTCGTCGCTCAATGGGTCGTCCTGCTCCGGCAGGGGCGCTGACGCAACAAAATTGCCGTCGTGCAGCGGCGGCAGTTCGTCGTCGGCGCCAAAGCGCAGGCCCGGGCCGGAGGCTTCTTCGTCATCCGCTGGCAACTCGTCGGAGGCAAGCAAGGCTTCCAGTTCCGCAGCGAGGTTCTCCGACTCCTCCGAGGCGGTCTGTTCGTGCAGGTCGCCGCGACCGTCGCGCGACAGGAAATCGGGCTCCGGCTCCGGTTCCGACGGCACGGCCGCAGGCACAGGTTCCGCTTCGAGTGCCGGTTCCGCGGCGGGCTCCACGGCCGCGGCCACCGGCGCCTCGACCGGTACCGTCACAGCCGGCAGTGGCGGGATCGCCGCCGACGTCTCGACCTCACGTGCATCTTCGGGTCGCGGCGGATCGATGTCCCCCATCGCCAGCACCTTGACCGCCAGGTGGCGCGCCCAGCGCGCACGGTCCCAGCCGGTCAGCGTGCGACTTGCCTGCGCATCGTTGAAGACGACCCGCGGGTGGTTGTCGTCGATCACCTCGTAAAGTCGATCGAGTGCATCGTCGGCACTGTCATCCAGATTGACCACCAGTACATCCGCGCCAACCCGCTGTAACAACTCGCGACTGAGGGTGGACATGCCGCCCTCGTGAACGATCCGTGCGCCACGCTCGTGCAGTGCCTCACGCAACTGGCCACCCAGGTCACTGTCGTCGAACAGCAGGGCAACCGCCGGTACCAGATCAGTCATGAATCGGCTCCACCGCTCGCTGCTCCAGCACTTCGGCAATCTGCACCAGCAGTTCGGCTTCCTGGTACGGCTTGCCGAGGTAGCGATCCACGCCGATGTCGAATGCGCGCTGACGGTGTTTGTCGCCGCTGCGCGAGGTGATCATGATGATCGGTACGTCGCGCAACCGCGGATCCGCCTTCATGAGGGTCGCCAGCTCGTAGCCGTCCATGCGCGGCATCTCGATATCCAGCAGCATCAGGTCCGGCACGCGCTCGTGCAGTTTTTCCAGCGCGTCCACGCCGTCCTTCGCGGTGCTGACCTCATACTCGTGGCGTTCCAGCACACGACCGGTGACCTTGCGCATGGTGATGGAATCATCCACCACCATCACCAGCGGCCGCACCTGGACCTCTTCGATAACCGGCGTCTGCACCGCACTCAGACCTTCGGACAGGCGCTGATCGCGGCGGATGATGCCGTGGCGGACCAGCGGAGCCAGATCCAGAATGATCAGCACCGAGCCATCGCCCATGATCGTCGCGCCGAGCAGGCCGGGCACCGAACTGATCTGCGGGCCGACCGACTTCACCACGATCTCGCGCGAGCCGAGCACCGCGTCGATGCGTATCGCCGCACGCAGATCGCCCGCGCGGGTCAGCAGCAGCGGCTGTTGTTCGCCTTCGGCCGGCAAGCCGGGCGGCAAGCCCAGCAATTCGGCCAGGTCGTGGATGCCATAGGCTTCGTTGCCATATTGGAATGAGGGCTCGTCCTCGGCCAGCAAGACCGCCAGGTCTTCCGGATTGACCCGCGCCACGCCTTGCACCGAGGTCATCGGGATCGCGAACGTCGCCTCGCCGATACGCACAAGAATGGCCTGGGTCACCGCGAGGGTGAACGGCAGACGCAGGATGAAGGTACTGCCCTTGCCTTCTTCCGATTCGATCGACAACGAACCGCCGAGTTGCTTGATCTCGTTCGCCACCACGTCCATGCCCACGCCCCGACCGGCCAGCTGGGTGACCTTGCTGGCGGTGGAGAAACCCGGCTGGGTGATCAGTGAAAGCAGCTGATTGTCGGTCGGCTTTGTCTCGGCCCGCAGCAGGCCGCGTTCGATGCCGCGCTTGCGGATCGCTTCACGGTTCAGGCCGCGACCGTCGTCGCTGACCCGCACGACCACTTCGGTGGCTTCGCGCGCAACGGTGATGTGCACCGAACCTTCGGCCGGCTTGCCCGCCTTGCGGCGCTCGGCCGGAGTCTCGATGCCGTGCGCGATCGCGTTGCGCAGCATGTGCTCGAACGGTGCCTTGATGCGGTCAAGCAGGTTGCGATCCATTTCGCCGTGGGCACCGTCCACGTAGAGCTGGGCATTCTTGTTCTGCTCTTGCGCAGCCTGGCGCAAGGTACGACGCAGGTTCGGCACCATCGTGTCGAACGGCAGCATGCGCGTACGCAGCAAGCCGTCCTGCAGCTCGGTGCTGACGCGCGACTGCTGGATCAGCAGGGTCTCGGCCTGGCGGGTCAGCTCATCCAGCATGTTCTGGATGGACACCAAGTCGGACACCGACTCGGCCAGTGCGCGCGAGTACTGTTGCAACTGCGAGTAACGATCGAGTTCGAGCGGATCGAACGCGGCCATGCCAGCCTCGCGATGCTCGCGCTGGAAGCGCGCGATGATCTGCGCCTCGGTCTCGATTTCCAGCATGCGCAACTGACTGCGCAGGCGCGCCACGGTCTGTTCCAGCTCGACCAGGTTGAAGCGATAGCCGGCAACCTGCTGCTCCAGTCGCGACCGGTAGATCGCCACTTCGCCGGCATGGTTGACAAGGCTGTCGAGCAAGTCGGCGCGGACACGGATCTGTTCCTGCGAGGAGCGAACTTCCTCCTCCATCTCCGGCATCAGCTCGGGCAACTCGAGGTCGCCCGCAACGTGCGTCTTCGACGTCGACGTCGGTGTCGGGACCGGCGCATTTTGCACCGGCGCAGGCCCCGCCATGGACGCATCACCGCGCACCACATCGTCGGCCAGCGCCGTCTCGCCGGCCATGGCCAGCAGGTGGTCGATCATGGCTTGCGGGTAATCGAGCGGATGCCCTTGCGACACCTGTTGCACCAAGGCGTGCAACTGGTCGAAGCCGGCTTCCAGCGCAGCAATCAGGGTGCCGCTCTTCGCCGCGTCGCGGATCGGCTTCTCGAGCAGCGTCTCGATCGCATGGCTGAGGTCGCCCACCGGTATCAGCCCGGCAATGCGCGCCCCGCCCTTGAGCGTGTGCAGGTCGCGCTGCAGCTCGGGCACGTGCGCCAGATCGCTCGGCTCGGCATGCCACAACGCCAGCACGTCGTCAGCGTGATCGAGAATCTCGCGCGCCTCGTCGATGAACACCTCGAGCAGATCGGCGTCGATCTGACCCGATCCGGCCAAGGCATACGACGGCTGTTCCACGACCGGGACGGCAGCAACCTGTTCCGCTGCAGCCTGTTCCGCTGCAACCTGTTCCGCGGCAGCTTGTTCAGCAGCGACTTGTTCGGCCGCCCGCTTCTCGGCGGCGGCCTGTTCCGCCGCAGCCTGCTCGGCGGCCAGCTTCTCGGCAACAGCCCGCTCCGCGGCAGCCCGCTCGGCGGCGACCTGTTCCGCTGCCGCCTTCTCGGCGGCCAGCTTCTCGGCGGCAGCCCGCTCAGCGGCTGCGCGCTCGGCGCTGGCCTGCTCGGGCTCAAACGCATCCAATGCTGCGGCCAGTTCAGCCGTCACTTCGGCGTGATGTAGGTCGTCCAGATGATCCTGGGACAGGTCGCCACCGTGAGCCGCATCGGCATCGGCATCTGCCTGTGCCTGGAGGGCTTCAGTCATGCCGGCCGTCAGCGAGGCAGCCATGGTCACCTCGTCGAGGCCCGCATGATCGGCTTCGATAGCGGCCTGCGTGTCCGCTTCCTCGACCTGCGGCTCGTACACGACGTGCGCGATCCTCGACTCGGGATAGTGGTCGCGCATGCTGACGATTTGCGCAGTAAGCGCGTCGGCGTTCGGCAGTTGCGGCTGCGCCGCGTCGAACTGGCCCATCACGTGATCGACCACGCCGACCGCCTGACCAAGCAGGCGAACGCCATCGGGCGACAGCGGCAAACCGGCCGCGCGCAGGCGCTTGAACAAGCCCTCCAGCGGCGACAGCACCTGCGTCAGCAACGGGATGTCGACCATGGCAATGGCGCCATGCAGCGTGTGCACGGCGCGCAGCAGTTCTTCGCCAATCGGCAATTCGTCATCGCTGCGCTGGATCGCTGCACGGATCGTCTGCAGGTACTGCGCGACCTCGCTGCGCAGGATCTCCAGCAGCACCGGATCCACCGGCGGCATCACCGGCATCGCCATCACAAATGCCGTATCGTCGACCGACTCGTCGGCAGCGCCGACACTATCCGCATCGGTCACACCGGCAACCGGAATGGCCCGCGCGGCCGCATCGGCACGCGGCACGCGCCGGCGCACGAGACGCCGGATCGTTTCCGTAGCCTGCGGCGCGAGGTCTTCCAGGCGCGCCTGTTTGCCAGCAGCGAGTTGCTCGGCCGTATGCATGATCGCGCTCAGCGGCGCATTGGGCGCACCCTCGCCCTTGAGTGCGGCGAGCAGTTGCGGCAGCGCATCGATTGCATGCCGCACCAGTGCCTGCACGTCCACGTTTGGCTCGATGCTGCTGTCCAGCACGCGGTTGAGCATGTCCTCGACTTTCCACGCAAATTCACCCAGCACGCCGGCACCGACCAACCGGCCCGACCCCTTGAGGGTATGGAACGAGCGACGGATGCTTACCAGGGACGAGGTTTGCGCCGGATCGGTCAGCCAGATTTTTTCGGCATTGCGCAGGTTGTCGATCTCTTCCTGCATTTCCTCCAGGAAGATCTCGCGGATGTCGTCGTCGATGCCTTCCGCGTTGATGTTGAAGCTGGTATTCGCGGCCAGTGCGTCACGCACCGGCACTTGCTCGATGACCTCTTCCTCGATCTCGACCCAGTCGTCATCCTGCTCATCCGATGCGTCGCTCTGAAGCATCGCCGACGGGGTCGCTTCGGTCTGCGCCAGGCGCAGGCCGTCGATGTCATGGACAGGCACAGACAGCGGCTCGCTGTCGCCCACGAACAAGTGACCCAGGTCGTTGCCCGGCAAAAGGCTGACGGACTCGGACAAGTCCGGATGCTGTTCGTGGCCGAACCCTGCCTGCTCGACCGCTTCCGGCGCAGCAACGGCCAGCCTGGACTCTGCGCGGGCGGCCGGCACCGGCCAGTAACCGAGCTGACCAAGGCTGTGTTCGGCCACGTCGAGGATGTGTTCCAGACCGCCACGATGTTCACGCGCCGCTTCCAGGTAATACTCCAGCGCCGCCAGTGCATCGGCGAGGTGATCCATCTGCGCACCACTCGGCACGCGTCGGTCTTCCAGCAACTCATAGCCGATGAAGCGGCCGACGCCTTGGGCCAGTTCGGCCGGGCGCGGCGACGACAACATGCGCATGGCGCCGGCGACTTCGTCCATCAGAGATGGCGCGCCGGAAAGGCGATTGTGTTCCCAACCGGATTCGACGAACGCAACGATCGCATCCTTGACCTGGCCGGTATTGCTGATCGCTTCCTGCATAAGCGTAGTGACCACGCCCAGCGCTTCGCTGCGTGGCAGGCTGCGCATGGCGTCGCCGGTACCCTGTTCGTCTTCGGAACCCAGGCTCTCGATGTGATCGTCCAGCGACGCCTCGACGTACAACAAGGCGCCGGCCACGTCGAGCAGGGTTTCTTCGTCGGCCGCACGCATGCGGTTGGCGATCTCGTCGAGGACACGCCGCTGTTCGGAAACGACCCGGCGCGGCACCGCCAGCGCCAGCATGCCCAACGTGTCGCCGACGCGCTCGAGCACCTCGCCTTGCACACCCAACTGAGCCGGATCGCCATCCTGCTGCCGCAGAAACAGGTCGAGTGCTTCCTTGACGCGCAGCAGGTCGTCCTTCAGGGCGCGCGACACCGAATCGAGCAGCGCGCGATTATGCCCGGCCATCGAGCCACGGGCGTGTTCGAGTTCGCCAGCGTCGGGTAGCAGGCTGTCCAGCGCATACGTGGTGCGCAGCAGTTCCATCTGCGGGCTGCGTTGCCTGGCCTGGGCCACGATGTAGAGCAGTTTGCAGGCGACGTCGTCCGCCTCGGCACCGCGCAGGCTGTTTTCACCCTGCTCGATCAGCAGACGGATGTTGCGGTCGACCTTGCCGATCAGCTGGCGTATTTCTCCCGCCTGGCTCTTGAGGGCGCCCTGTTCCAAGCCTTCCAGCACGCCGGCTGCAATCCACCACAGGCGCCGACCGTGCACGTGATAGCAGCGTGCGGTGATCGCCAGCAGGGTCTTGCGCATGCCGACCAGTTGCTGCGCGGCATTCTGCCCGCGGAACCAGCCGAGCAGTTGCTGCTGGAAGCGCAGTCGCAAATCGACCAGCTCGCCACGACGCGCGTCGGCATATGCCTCGCTCATCGCCGCGGGCGCCTGTTCGGGCAGGAATGCGTCGAGGTTGGGATGGAACATCGCCGATTCGGGCAACGGCTCCTGCTCGCGGCTGGCGCGCAGGTCGTTGAGCAACGGCAACAGCACTACCGGTACATCACGATGGCCGCCGGACAGTCGCTCGAGATAATCGGGCAGTTGCATCAGGCCGCGCATCAGTGCTGCGTAGGCTTCCTCACGATGGGTGACGTGATCTTCGAGCAACGCGATGGCCAGCGTCTCCATCTCCGCCGTCACCATAGCTGCGCCGTACAGCTCGACCATCTGCAAGGTGCCTTGCACCTGATGCAGGTGATCCGCGCAGGTGCGCATGTAGTCGCGCTTGCCCGGATTGTCGACGTAGGACTCCAGTGCCTCGCGGGCGATCGACAAGGTGTCGTCGAGCTCCGGCTTGACCCACTGCAGCGTAGTGAAATCGATGTGGTCTTGAAGTCTCATGCGCCTCTCTCAACGGTTGCACAACGCAAGCATCCTGCAACCAGCGAGACTGCCCCCCGTCTTGTGCTTGTCTCAATCGGGCCGACATCGGCCCGGCCGATGTCAACCCGGCAGCTTGAAGTGCGCCACCGAGCGTCGCAGATCACTCGCCAGCTGCGCCAACGTGCCGATCGAGTCGGCCGTCTGGCTCGCGCCCTGCGAAGTCTGCGAGGTAATTTCCTGAATCGCGTTCATCGACACCGAGATATCCGTCGCCGCCGCGGACTGCTCGCGCGCCGCGGTGGAGATGTTCTGAATCAGCGCGGACAGATCGTGCGAAACGCGCTCGATGTCGCCCAGTGCGCTGCCGGCGTCCTCCGCCAGGCGTGCACCGGCGACCACCTCGGCGGTGGTCTGTTCCATCGAGTTCACCGCTTCGTTGGTATCGGACTGAATCGTCTGCACCAACGTCTCGATGCGCTTGGTCGCGCTGGTCGAGCGTTCCGCCAGGCGCTGCACTTCGTCCGCCACGACCGCGAAACCGCGGCCCGCCTCACCGGCCGAAGCTGCCTGGATCGCCGCGTTCAATGCCAGGATGTTGGTTTGCTCGGCGATGTCGTTGATCAGCTCGACGATCGAGCCGATCTCCTGCGAGGATTCGCCCAACCGCTTGATGCGCTTGGAAGTTTCCTGGATCT